>NZ_JADEVT010000002.1 GCF_030466625.1 Nocardioides sp. ChNu-153 | reverse complement strand
GCCCCCGCGGGGCCCCGCGGACCGCCATCCCCCCGGCCCCCCGCCGGGCCCGGCCCCGCAGGCCCCGGCGCGCACCCGTCGTCGGCGCCCGCGCGTCGGTCGCGTGCTGCTGGCGCTCCTCGCGCTGTGGCTGGTCTTCCTCGTCGCGACGCCCATCTGGGCCTGGACCCAGGTCGGCCGCGTCGACGCGATGCCGAGCGGCGAGCGTCCCGGCGACCAGCCGGGCACGACGTACCTCGTCGTCGGCAGCGACTCCCGCGCCGGCCTCAGCGACGAGGAGCGGCGCCGCCTCGGCACGGGCAGCAACGAGGGCGACCGCACCGACACGATCATGCTGCTGCACACCGGCAGCGGCTCGCCGGTCGTCGTGTCCTTCCCGCGCGACAGCAACGTCGAGCTGCCCGACGGCAGCACCTCGAAGATCAACGCGGTCTACTCCCGCGGTGGCGGGGGCGACGACGGCGCCCGGCTGCTGGTCGAGACCGTCGAGCGCAACACCGGCGTCCGCATCGACCACTACGCCGAGATCGGCATGGGGGGCGTCGCCGGCGTCGTGGACGCGGTGGGCGGCATAGAGGTCTGCCCGGACGACCCGATCAAGGACGACGCCGCCCACATCGACCTCGAGGCCGGCTGCCAGGAGGTCGACGGGGTGACCGCGCTCGGCTACTCCCGGTCGCGCTGCTCCAAGAACGGCCCGCCCGAGTGCCCCTTCACCGCCTCCGACCTCGACCGCGTGCAGAACCAGCGCGAGGTCGTCGCCGCCGTCGGCTCGAAGGCGGCCTCGCCGTGGAACGTGGTGCTCCCCTGGCGGTACGTCGCGCTCAACGTCGCCGCGACCTCGTTCGTCGCCGTCGACGAGCAGACCAACGTCGTCGAGGCCGGCCGCATGGCCCTCGCCCTGCGGGCCATCGGCGGCGGCGCCGACAACTGCACGGTGCCCCTGACGAGCAGCTCCGCCGAGTCGTGGGACACCGAGCGCGCCGACCTGCTGTTCGCCGCCATCGCCTCCGACGAACCCGACCAGATCACCGACGACATCTGCACCCAGAACGGACTCCGCCCATGACGACCTCGGTCCCCTCGTACTCCACCCTCGACTGGCAGGTCGAGGACGGCGTCCTCACCCTGACGCTGGACCGCCCCGACGCGCTCAACTCGTTCACCGTCACGATGGCCGAGGAGCTCGAGGAGGCGTTCCGCCGCGTCAACGACCACGACGAGGTCGCCGCGGTCGTCGTGACCGGGGCCGGGCGGGCGTTCTGCGCCGGCATGGACCTCACCCGCGAGGGCAACGTCTTCGGTCTCGACGAGAGCCTGAGCCCCACCCCCGAGGACATGCGCGACCGCCTCGACGCCCCCGAGATCCAGGCGGGCGTGCGGGACACCGGCGGCCGGGTCACCCTGGCGATCTACGACTGCACCAAGCCCGTCATCGGCGCCATCAACGGCGCGGCGGTCGGCATCGGGGCCACCATGACGCTGCCCATGGACGTGCGGCTCGTGTCGACCAGGGCGCGCGTCGGCTTCGTCTTCGGCAAGATCGGCATCGTGCCCGAGGCCTGCTCGTCGTGGTTCCTGCCCCGCCTCGTGGGCATCTCCCGGGCGCTCGAGTGGATCTACTCCGCCGACATCCTCGGCCCCGACGAGCTGCTCGAGGGCGGCCTCGTCCGCTCCGTGCACGAGCCCGAGGACCTGCTGCCCGCGGCGCAGGAGCTGGCGCGGCGCTTCACGCGCAACCGCTCGCCGTACGCCGTCGCCCTGGCCCGGCAGCTCGTCTACCGCAACGTGGGCGCCCCCCACCCGCTCGACGCCCACCGCGCGGACTCGCTCGCGATGTTCTACGCGTCGCAGGCCGACGGCAAGGAGGGCGTCGCCGCCTTCCTCGAGAAGCGCGACCCCGACTTCTCGGCCCCGGCCTCCCGCGTGCCCGACGTCTTCGGCGAGCGGTGAGCGGCGTGGGCGCCGACTGGCAGGACCCCGCAGCGGTCTCCCTCATGCTCGACGAGCTCGAGACCTGGGCCGTCGTCGGGCTCTCCGACGACCCGAGCCGCACGGCGTACCGCATCGCGGAGCTGCTGCAGCAGCGCGGCAAGCGGATCGTGCCCGTGCACCCGGCCGCGCCCGTCGTGCACGGCGAGCAGGGCTACGCCTCGCTCGCCGACGTGCCGTTCCCGATCGACGTCGTCGACGTTTTCCGCCGCTCCGAAGCGGCCGGCGGGGTCGTGGACGAGGCGATCGCCGTGGGCGCGAAGGCCGTGTGGCTGCAGCTCGGCGTCGTCGACGAGGCGGCCTTCGAGCGGGCCCGCGCCGCCGGCCTGGCGGCCGTCATGGACACGTGCCCCGCGATCGAGTGGCGCCGCCGCGGCGCGTGAGCCGCTAGAAGCCGGCGCGGGTGCGCCCCGCCACGGCGGTGCGCACGACCTCGCCCTTCGCGTGGGCCGCGTCGCGCAGCGACTCCTGGAAGCGCACCATGCGCTCGCGCAGGGCCGGGTCGGTCGCCGCCAGGATCCGCACGGCCAGCAGGCCCGCGTTGCGGGCGTTGCCGATCGACACGGTGGCCACCGGCACGCCGGCGGGCATCTGCACGATGGAGAGCAGCGAGTCCATCCCGTCGAGGTGGCGCAGCGGCACGGGCACGCCGATGACGGGCAGCGGGGTCACCGCGGCGAGCATCCCGGGCAGGTGGGCCGCTCCCCCGGCGCCGGCGACCAGGACCGACAGGCCGCGGTCGGCGGCGTCACGGCCGTAGGCCAGCATCTCGTCGGGCATCCGGTGCGCCGAGACGACGTCGGCCTCGAAGGCGACGTCGAACTCCGCCAGCGCGGTCGCGGCCGCCTCCATCACGGGCCAGTCCGAGTCCGAGCCCATGACGATGCCGACGCGGGCGGGGCCCGCCGGGGTGGTCGTCACAGGGGTGGTCGCGCTCATCTCACTCGCTCTCGTCGCCGAGGTCGCCCGCGAACCAGGCCGCCGCGTGGCGGGCCCGCTCCCGGCAGTCCTCGAGGTCGTCGCCGTACGTGTTGACGTGGCCGACCTTGCGCCCCGGGCGCAGGTCCTTGCCGTAGAGGTGCACCCGCAGGTGCGGGTCGCGCGCCATCGCGTGGGGGTAGCCGTCGTACAGCCGCCCCGTCTCGCTCGCCGAGCCCAGCACGTTGACCATCACCGACCAGCGGGCGCGGGGCGCCGGCGAGCCGAGCGGCAGGTCGAGCACGGCCCGCAGGTGGTTCTCGAACTGCGAGGTCACCGCCCCGTCCTGCGTCCAGTGGCCCGTGTTGTGGGGGCGCATCGCCAGCTCGTTGACGAGCAGGCGGCCGTCGGCCGTCTCGAACAGCTCGACCGCCAGGATGCCGACGACGCCGAGCTCGCCGGCGACGCGCAGCGCGATCTCCTGCGCCTGCGTCGCGCGGTGCTCCGGCAGGTCCGGCGCGGGGGCCGTCACCTCGTGGCAGATGCCGTCGCGCTGCACCGTCTCCACGACGGGGTACGCCGCGGCCTGCCCGCTGGGCGAGCGGGCCACGATGGCCGACAGCTCCCGGGCGAAGTCGACGAGCTCCTCGGCCAGCACCTCGACGCCGCCGGCGGCGGCTGCGGCGAAGGCCGGGTCGGCGTCCGCCGGGGCGCGCACCACCCAGACGCCCTTGCCGTCGTAGCCGCCCCGCGTCGTCTTGAGGACGCACGGGAACCCGAACGCCTCCACGTCGGCCGGGGTGGCGACCACCGCGTTGCGGGGGCAGGGCACGCCGAGCTCGGCGAGCCGGCGGCGCATGACCGCCTTGTCCTGGGCGTGGACGAGCGCGTCGGGTCCGGGACGCACCGCGACCCCGGCGGCCTCGAGGGCCCGCAGGTGCTCGGTCGGGACGTGCTCGTGGTCGAACGTGACCGCGACGCAGCCGGCCGTCACGGCCTCGAGGTCCGCCAGGTCGCGGTGGTCGCCGACCAGGTGGTCGGGCACGACCTGCGCGGCCGAGACGTCCGGCCGCTCGGCGAGGAGGCGCAGCGGCACGCCGAGGGTCGCGGCCGGCTCGGCCATCATGCGGGCGAGCTGGCCGCCGCCGACGACGGCCAGCCGGGGGGCGCGCTCAGCCATCGAGGCCGGCGACGACGTCGGCGAACTCCCGGGCCATCCGCTGCGGCGAGCGCTCCGCGGCGAGCGCGTGCGCCGCCGTACGGGCCCGGGCAGCGCCCTCGGGGTCCACGACGAGCTCGTCCAGCGCCACCGCGATGGCACGGCGCAGACCCGCGTCGTCGCCCGTGTCGAACAGGCGCACCTGCGGCTGGTCGTCGAACGCCCGCAGCGCCCCGGCCCGCGGCGCCACGACGGGCAGGCCGAAGGTCTGCGAGAGCAGGAACGAGCCCGAGTTGAGGATGTTGCGGTAGTTGAGGACCGCGAGGTCCGCCGCCTTCATCCACACCTGCAGCTGGTCGTCCGGCACGAAGTCGAAGAACGCGATGATTCGCGGGTCCGCCAGGCAGTCCGACTCGAACTTCGCCGAACGGGCCAGCTTGCCGGGACGCCCCGCGATGAGCAGGCGCAGCGACGGGTCGTCGCGGTGCAGCTCGTCGAACACCGCCACCAGCTTGTCGAGGCCCTTGTAGGGGCGCACGCCGCCGAGGGCGATGATGGCCTTCTCGTGGGGCTCGAGGCCGAGACGCTCGCGCGCCCCCTCCCGCGAGATCCACGTCGGGTAGCGCCCGTCGTAGCTGGAGTGCTCGATGACGACGGCCTTGGCCGGGTCGATCCGGTAGTACGGCGCCGCCTGCTCGATGGTCTCCGCCGACAGCAGGTGGACGACGTCCGCCTCGTCGGCCAGGAGCTGGCCGAGCTCGACCTCCGCCCACTGGAACTTCGCCTCGTGCGGCAGCACGTTGTGCACCGTCCACACCAGGTGCCCGCCGCGCTGCTTGAACGCGGCGAGGGCGGCGGCGAACTCGTCCAGCGCGAGGCGCGCCGAGAACGGGCCGCGGCTGGGCTGCAGGATCGGGTCGGGCCACTGGATGTTCAGCACCCCGGGGTGGCCCGGCGCCTGCGCCCGCGTGCGCAGGTGCTCGGTCGCGTCCGGCACGGGCACCGCGTAGGAGCCGACCGACGGCAGCGCCGAGAACAGCATCGGCTGGTAGGGGTTCGTCCAGTAGTCCGGGAAGTAGTGCACCGGGCGCGGCGCCGGCGGGGCGTCGTGCTCCTCCCCCGCGGCGAGCGCCGTGAGGAACTCGCCGGCCCGCACCTTCCACGTGTGGCGCTCGAGCACCGTGGCGCGCGTCAGGTCGGCGAGGCGGGCGGTCTCGGCCGGGTCCTCGCGCAGGCGCCGCAGGATCCGCGAGAGCTCCCCCGCGTCCCGGTACGTCGGGAGGTGGCCGAAGCCCTGGTCGGCCAGACCGAGGCGCGTGTTCAGCAGCGGCAGGGCGCCGCACGCCGCGCTCTCGTAGAGCCGGCTGTTGAGCGCGCCGAAGCCGACGTTGGAGCGGTTGACGTCGTCGATGACGAACGAGCTCTGGCCGTAGACCTCGGGCAGGTCGAAGTAGGAGCGCGCACCGCGGTGCCAGCGCCGCAGCTTCGGCGGGGCGTTGCGGGCCGCGCCGTACATGACGACGTCGGCGTCGACGGGCAGCCGCACGAGCACCTTGTGCACGTCGCGCAGGGAGCCCCAGTAGTTGGCGGTCGTGACCGCGGTGGTGCTGCGCACGCCCGCGGGGGGCAGCACGAACAGCTCGTCGTCGGCCGCGATGGGCAGCGGCTCGGGCCACACCCGGTCGGTCTCGCGCTGCAGGCGCGCCACGGCGAGCGCGGAGGAGGCGAAGACCTGGTGGTAGCCGCTGAGCGAGCCCATGCGGCACCAGCGCTCGACCTCGTTGCGCACCCAGGCGACCTTGCGCACGCCCGGTCGCAGCAGCGAGGGGTCGAGGTCGGGGAGCATCGCGACGACGACGTCCACGTCGTCGATCTCCGCCCACGCCCAGCGCGGCACGAGGCGCACGCCGTGGCCGAGGCGGGCGAGCTCGAGCGCCATCCCGGCGGCGACGTAGATGTCGCCGCGGCCCTCGTCGAGGTCGTCGGTGTAGACGCAGAACGCGAACGACGTGCCCTCACCCCGGGCGTACTCGCCCGCGCAGAGCGCGTCGTACGCCGCGCGCCGCTCCAGCGACATCAGCGGGACCGCACGCGGTCGAGCACGCGACGGGCAGCGCGCTCCAGCCGCGGGTCGGAGCGCACGACCTCGGCGGCCCGCCGGCGGGCGCGCCGGTAGGCGACCTTCGCCGCCAGCGGCTTGCCGTCGACGCTGACGAGGCGCTCGTACTCGCGCTGCCACTTGTCGAGCTGCTTCTGGATCGCGACGCGGCTCTCGTGCGTGCGCTCGATCTCGGCGCGCATGTCGGCCACCTCGGAGGCGCCCAGGCGCAGCTCGGACCCGAAGTGCGCCCGCTCGGCGGCGAGCAGCTCGCGCAGGGTGGAGACCTCGCGCTCGAGCTGGTCGACCCGGCTGCGCAGCAGCTCGCGGGAGTCGAACAGCTGCTGCCACTCGGTCTCGTCGCGGGGTCCCGACGTCTGCGCGGGTGCCGCGGACGTCACCGACTCCCCGGTCGTCTCGTCGTCGGACAGCTCAGGCATCTCGCCTCGGATCCTCTCCTCGTCGGTCGCGGACAGGGCCGGCGCGCGGTCGGGTCGGTGGACCCGCCGCTCGTCCACCCGCACGAGCCCGCTTCGTTCCAGCACACGCCCCACCTGGGGGGACGTGCAGCTCCGTGCACCGTGGTCGTCGACCACGGACGTCTCGGTGTACGTCGCCGTGCGCCGCAGCAGCCCGGCCCGCACCCCGGGACCGGTGGCCGCGGAGACGCAGAGCACGAGGGTACCGTCCGGCGCGAGCGCCTCGGACCGCAGCCGCGCCAGGAGCGCGACCAGCCCGCGGGCCGCGTCCCCGGCCCCGACCGCGTCGACGACGACGGCGTCGTGCCGGCGGACTGCGGTGGGCCCGGTGCTCCCAGTGCTCCCGGCCACCTCGACCCCCGGCAGCGCGTCGCGCAGGGCGGCGGCGAGCTCCGTCGTACGACGCTCCCCCGCGGCGGGAGGACCACCGGCGGGGGGCAGGGCCAGCACCAGGGCGGTGTCCGGCGCGCGGACCACGAGGAGCTCGGCCACCGCGGCGGCGCGCTCGCGCACCGCGGCGGCGTGCACCGGCCCGTCGACGGCCACGTCGTCAGCGCCCGGCAAGCGACTCCTCCGCGCGCGGGAAGTGCGTCACGAGGTCGTTGCGGCCGAAGCGTCCGGCGCGGGCGTCCTCGACCGCCATCGTCACGAGCTCGTCGAAGCGCTCCAGCCACGCCGGGGCGCCGTCCTCGACCTTCTTGCGCCACGCCTTCAGGAAGGTCTCCTGCAGGTGGGCCACCGACGCGTCGGGGTCGATGCCGAGGGCGTCGCGCGCGAAGCCGTAGCGGTTCCGCGTCATGTAGTAGATGTAGTACGGCTGCGGCAGCGAGCCGCTGGAGCGCTTGAGGTGCACCATCGACGCCGTGCGGTTGACCATCGTGCGCCAGCCCGCGTCCTGCAGGCGCACGCACCAGTCGGTCTCCTCGAAGTAGAGGAAGTAGTGCTCCGGCATGAGGCCGACGTGATCGAGCGTCGCGCGGCGGATCAGCGGGGCCGCGCCGGTCACGTAGTCGACGTCGACGACCTTGCGTCCGCCGACGGCGGCCGGGGCCTTGCCGTTGTTCACGTGCGACGTCGCGCCCGTGGTGCGGTCGATGGTCGCCCCGTCGAACCAGATGCGCGGCTCCTTGCCGCCGTACAGGATGCGGGAGCCGACGACGCCGCAGTCCGGGTAGGCCTGCAGGTGCTCGATGAGGGTGCCGAGCGTGCGCGGCCCGACGCGGGTGTCGGGGTTGAGGATCCAGACGTACTGCGCGTCCGTCTCCAGCGCCTTGCGCACCCCGACGTTGTTGCCGCCGGCGTAGCCGAGGTTCTCCCCCGTCGCCAGCACCGTGCCGCGCTCACCGATGGCGTCGCGCAGCGCGGCGTGCTTCGCGTCGTCGGGACCGTTGTCCACGACGTAGAGGTCGAAGTCGAGATCCTCCGAACGCTCCAGGCTCGCGACGCACTCGAGGGTGTCGTCGGGATCGCCGTAGTTGAGCACCACGACGGCTGTGCGCATCGGGTTCCACCTCTCCTCGTCACCACGCCCCGGGGCGGGACGCGCCCGCCCTACGCTGCCACACCGGCGGGAGCCCGCCCAACACGGCTCACCGGTCGCCGGCGGGGCGGGTCGGGCGGGCCGGTCGGGTCGGCGGGTCAGGCGGGGCGGGAGGCCCGCACCGGCGGCTCGACCTCGAAGCGCAGGCCCTTGCCGCGGATGGTGGTGATGAGGTGCGGGGCGCGGGTGTCGTCCCCGATCTTGCGCCGCAGCCAGCCGAGGTGGACGTCGATGGTCTTGGACGAGGTCCAGAACGTCGTGTTCCACACCGTGCGCATGAGCTCCTCACGGCTCACGACCTCCCCGGCACGGGAGATGAGGGCGTGCAGGAGGTCGAACTCCTTGCGGGAGAGCACGATCTCGCGGTCGTCGGCCCAGGCACGGCGGGTCGCCGGGTCGAGTCGCACGCATTGCACCTGGAACACGTGCCACACCGTAGGAAGCCGGGGGGGCCCGCGCGGGCGAACCGGTGAAATTTTGCCTTGCCCCACCGACGGTCGAGCCGGCCCGGGCGGCCCCGCGACCGGGGTCAGGTACGGCGGACCGTCACCGGCTCCAGCAGGCCGAACCCGCGGACGGGACGGGCGGGCAGCAGGCGGGTCTCGAAGTCGCTGCGGGGCAGGAGCCGCGCGGTCTCGTGGTCGATGATCATGCGGTTGCGCCGGGCGATGTTGGTCAGCCGCGAGGCGAGGTTCACGGGAGGGCCGAAGACGTCGCCGAGGCGGGTGACGACGTGCCCGGTCGCCATGCCCACGCGCACGTCGGGCATCCGGGCGTCGCGGCCGATGACGGTGATGATGCCCTCGGCGATCTCGAGCGCGCGGACGGGGTCGTCGTTGACGAAGAGGACCGAGTCACCGAGCGACTTGATGAGCCGGCCCTGATGGGCCTGGATCACGTCGTGGCAGCGGGACTCGAAGACCTCGACGAGGTCGCCGATCCGCGACTCCTCGAGCTGGTTCGACAGCGCGGTGAAGCTCACCAGGTCGGCGAACCCGACGGTGGTGTGGGCGGTGTCGGTCTCCTCGTCGAGCTCGTCGAGGCCCTCGACCCGGCTCACCGCCGCGGCGAGGTGGCGCCGCCACGCGTTGAGCGTCAGCTGCTCGAACACGTCGCGGAAGTCCTCGACCAGGCGCACGGCCGCGCCGATGCGGCTGCCCGTGGCGCCGGGGCCCGACTCGCGCTCGTCGATGACGGGGATGAGCGCCGAGATCTCCCAGTCGGCCAGCCGCGCCATCGTCTGGCCCACGGCCCGGGTCAGGTTCACCGCCGTGTCCATGTCGAGCCCGCCCCGCTCGACGGTCTCCACGAGGGCGGCGAGCGCCGTGGTGTCGGATCCGGTGAACGTGACGTCGGCCTCGTTGAGCGGCAGGCCGAGGGCCCGCCACAGGCGGCGCACGTCGGCGACCGGGATGCCCGCCTCGTCCAGGTCCTGCGCCGTGAAGACCGGGACCTCCCCGAGGATGGCGCGCTCGAGGTCGGTGCGGGTGGGGCGCCCGCCCTCGCCGCCGGTCGGGTCGGGCTGCGGGTCAGGTGCCGTCGTCACCGCGGGCCCCGGAGAGTCGGTGGAGCTCCTCGGACACGAGCAGCTGGACCTGCTCGACGCGCGGGATGTCGCGCAGCTCGACGCGGCCCTGCTCGCTGGCGTCGGAGACCACGAGCGTGCCGCAGCCGAGGAGGCGGTCGACGACCCCGACCTCGAGGTCGACGCCGCTGATGCGGTTGAGCGGGATGGTGCGTCCCTCCTGCGCGACGAAGCCGGAGCGGGCGATGAAGCGGCGGTTGGTGAACGTGTACGTCGTGGTCAGCCACCGCACCACGGGGCGGAGCACGAACCAGAAGAGCACGACGAGGGCCGCCACCCCGGTGGCGATCCGCCCCACGTCGCCCGCCGTGCTCGCGGGGAGCACCACCACGAGGGCCACGGCCGCCGCGCCCACCACGACGAGCACCAGCAGCGCGCCGAAGATCTCCTTCACGTGCGTGCGGGTGCTCACGACGACGTGCTCGCCGGGGTTGAGGAGCCGCTGCGGGAAGGACACGGCCGCGATTGTGTCACCTCCGCCGGAGCGACCTCAGGCGTCCGCGCGTCGGACGTGCACGACGTCGCCCGCCCCCACGACGGTGCGGCCGTCCGGCCCCTCGACCACCAGGCCGCCGCCGGCGTCGACCTCGACCGCGGTTCCGTGCAGCACCCGGTCCTGCGGCAGCTCGACGCGCACTGCGCGCCCGACGGTGTCGCAGACCGAGGTGTAGTCGGCCCTCAGACCGGTCAGGTCGCCGGCCTCCCAGCGCTCCAGGCCGCGGTCGAGCTCGGCGAGCACCGCGACGAGCAGGGCCGTGCGGTCGAGCTCGGCGGCGGGCACGCCCGCGGTGGCCAGCGACTCCGCCGTCGGCACCGGCAGCTCGGCCCGCGTCGTGGAGACGTTCAGACCGATGCCCAGCACGGCGGCCGGACCGTCGGCGCTCTCCACCCGCTCGGCGAGGATCCCGCAGACCTTGCCCGTGGGCGGGCCGTCGGCGGCGACGAGCACGTCGTTGGGCCACTTCAGCCCGACCCGGAGACCCGGGTGGCGGCGGGCGACCCCCCGTCGTACGGCGGTGCCCGCCAGGAGCGGCAGCCACGGCCAGGCGGCGGCCGGCGCGCCCGGACGCAGGAGCACCGAGAAGGTGAGGGCCGCCCGGTCGGGGGTGACGAACACGCGGTCGACCCGGCCGCGGCCCGCGGTCTGGTGCTCGGCGGCGAGGACGGTGCGGGCCGGTGCGCCCGTCCGGGCCCGGGCGGCCAGGTCGGCGTTGGTCGACGCCGAGGCGGCCACGACCTCGACCGCCCAGCCCGGCAGGGCGGCGAGCTCGTCGGTGCGGAGCGGCGGGCGCAGCGGGGCGGGGTCGGCGGTCACGGGCGCGACCCTAGCCACCCGGAGCCGCCCGCCCGTCTGCCTGCCCGCCTAGACTCGCGACCCGTGCCCGTCGCCCCCGATCCGTCCCGCGTCCCCGTCGTGCTGGCGACCAGCAACGGGGTGGGCATGGGGCACCTCACCCGGCAGCTGTCGGTCGCGCTGGCGGGCGCGGACGCGCTCGACGTGACCCTGCTGTCCCTGTCGGGTGCCCTGCCGACGGTCGCGCGCGCCGTGGCCGACGGGCGCCTGCCCGGGGCCGAGCACGTGCGGGTCGAGCACTGCCCCAGCCGCACCAGCCCGTGGCAGGGCGCGGGCGCGGCCAAGGTCGCCTGGCGCACCGCCTGGGACCCCTACTTCGCCGACCGCCTGGTCGCGCTCGCGGCCGAGACGGGGGCCCGCGTCGTCGCGTTCGACGGCGTGGTGCCGTACGCGGGTCTGCTCGCCGCCCGGCGCCGCCTGCCCGGCACCGCCTTCGTCTGGGTGCGCCGCGGCATGTGGCGCCAGGGCGTCGGCGCGCCGTGGCTGGCGCGCGCCGACGCGTTCGACCTCGTCGTCGAGCCCGGCGACCTCGGCGCCGCGGCCGACACCGGACCCACCGCCGGCGACACCGGCGCGCTGCGCACCGCGCCCGTGTCGCTGACCACGCACGTGCCGGCCCTGGGGCGGGCCGCGGCGCGCGCCGCGCTCGGGCTCGACCCGGACCGCCCGGCGCTGCTGCTCGCCCCGGGCTCGGGGGCCTACGCCGACGTCGGCGAGCTGGTGCGCCGGGTGCGCGAGCACCTGCGCACGGCGGCGCCGCAGTGGCAGGTGGCGCTCACGCGGCAGGCGATCGCCCGCAGCGGCGCCGGCGGGTCCGGCGGCTCCGGCACCCAGGACGGCGACGTCGTGGCGCTGCGCGACACCTACCCCCTGGCGCGCTACCTCGCGGCCTTCGACGCCGCGGTCGGCGCCGCCGGCTACAACGCCGTGCACGAGCACCTCGCCGTCGGCCTGCCCACGCTGCTGGTGCCGAGCACCGCCCACGAGACCGACGACCAGGTGGCCCGCACCCGCGGGGTCGTCGCGCGGGGCGCGGCGCTGGCGAGCACGGACGAGTCCGACCTCACCGGTGCCCTCGACCGGCTCCTCGACCCCGCGGTACGGCGGGAGCTCACCGCGGTGTGCGCGGGCCTCGAGACCCCCGACGGCGCGACGACGATCGCCCGGGAGCTCGTCGCGCTCGGGCGCGGCCGCGCCCCCGCGCCCTGGCCCGCTCGTGTCGGCCCCCCGGCGTGGCGCCGGGCGCTGACCCGGCCGGTCGCACGGCGGCGGGGCACGCCGTACCTGACGGAGGCGGTGACCGACGTGGACCCGCAGGTGCCGGTCGAGCACCTGCGGGCGGGGGCGTCGCCGCGCTACCGCGCGCTGCGCGAGCGGGCGGCGCGCTGGCTCTACGCCTGAGGCGCGGCCGGTGTCCCGGATCACGGGATGGGACGGGGTACCCGTTGTCCGGTACGCAAGACCCCTGCGTCCGGCGTCGGCGCGGGACGCTACATTGCCGCCCATGAGCGCACAGGTGGGCGAGGGCACGGACGTGCCCGACGAGATCGACGTGACGACGACCGCCGGCAAGCTGGCCGACCTCGAGCGCCGGCTCGACGAGGCCGTGCACGCCGGCTCGGCCAAGGCGGTCGAGAAGCAGCACGCCCGCGGCCGCCAGACGGCCCGCGAGCGCATCGAGCAGCTCTTCGACGAGGGCAGCTTCGTCGAGCTCGACGAGCTGGCCCGCCACCGCTCGGTCGCCTTCGGCCTCGAGAAGCGGCGGCCCTACGGCGACGGCGTCGTGACCGGCTACGGCACGATCGACGGTCGCCAGGTCTGCGTCTTCTCGCAGGACTTCACGGTCTTCGGCGGCTCGCTCGGCGAGGTGTACGGCGAGAAGATCACCAAGGTCATGGACCTGGCGATGAAGACCGGCTGCCCCATCATCGGCATCAACGAGGGCGCCGGCGCCCGCATCCAGGAGGGCGTGGTCTCCCTGGGCCTGTACGGCGAGATCTTCCGCCGCAACGTGCACGCCTCGGGCGTCATCCCGCAGATCAGCCTCATCATGGGCAACTGCGCCGGCGGCCACGTCTACTCCCCCGCCGTCACCGACTTCACCGTGATGGTCGACCAGACCTCCGCCATGTTCATCACCGGCCCCGACGTCATCAAGACGGTGACCGGCGAGGACGTGACGATCGAGGAGCTGGGCGGCGCGCGCACCCACAACACGCGGTCGGGCAACGCCCACTACATGGGGGCCGACGAGGAGGACGCGCTCGAGTTCGTCAAGACGCTGCTGTCCTACCTGCCGCAGAACAACCTGGACGAGCCGCCGGTCTTCGACGACGTCGCCGACCTCGAGGTCACCGACCTCGACCGCTCGCTCGACGCCATCATCCCGGACAGCCCGAACCAGCCCTACGACATCCGCGAGGTCGTCGAGGCGGTGGTGGACGACCAGGAGTTCCTCGAGGTCCAGCCGCTCTTCGCGCCGAACCTGGTCGTCGGCTACGCCCGCGTCGAGGGCCGCAGCGTCGGCGTCGTCGCCAACCAGCCGATGCAGTTCGCCGGCACGCTCGACATCGACGCCTCCGAGAAGGCCGCGCGCTTCGTGCGCACCTGCGACGCCTTCAACATCCCCGTGCTGACGTTCGTGGACGTGCCCGGCTTCCTGCCCGGCACCGACCAGGAGTACAACGGCATCATCCGCCGCGGCGCGAAGCTCATCTACGCCTACGCCGAGGCCACGGTGCCGCTGGTCACGATCATCACCCGCAAGGCGTACGGCGGCGCCTACGACGTCATGGGCTCCAAGCACCTCGGCGCCGACATCAACCTGGCGTGGCCGACCGCCCAGATCGCCGTCATGGGCGCCCAGGGCGCGGTCAACATCCTGTACCGCAAGGAGATCGCCGAGGCCACGGAGGCCGGCACCGCCGACGCCACCCGCGCCGAGCTCGTCGACGAGTACGACAAGCACCTCGCGAACCCGTACGTCGCGGCCGAGCGCGGGTACGTCGACGCCGTCATCAGCCCCCACGAGACCCGCGGCGAGATCGTCAGGGCCCTGCGCCTGCTGCGCACCAAGCGCGAGACGCTGCCGCCCAAGAAGCACGGGAACATCCCGCTGTGAGCGCGCCGCTGCTGCGGGTCGTCAACCCCGACGCCACCCCCGAGGAGGTCGCCGCGATCGTCGCGGTGCTCTCCTCGCTGGGGGGCGCGCCGGCGCCGGCCCCCCGTCGTACGCCGGAGTGGTCGGCCCCGCGCCGCCTGCTCCGGTCCACGCCGGCGGCCGGCGCGGGCGCCTGGCGCTCCTCCGCCCTGCCGCGCTGACGGGTCCCACGGGCCGCACCGGTCCGTTTGACGGAAAACTGAGCAGAAGTTCGGCGCTCACCGGGACGGACCCGAGCAGGGGGCGGCAGGATACGGGCGTGACCCTCCCCGGCCCCGAGCTCTCCGGACGCCCCTCCGCGCGCGGCGACACCTCGCAGAACCAGTACGTGCGCGTGCCGGACCCCGGCATGGCGGCGTACGCCGACGAGTTCCTGCACGGCGTCGAGGAGCTGCCCACCTACCGCCCCACCATCGGCGCGGTCATCCCGGCCTACAACGAGGGCGAGACGATCGGCGGCGTGCTCGACGCGTTGCTGGCCCAGACCCGCCTGCCGGACGTCATCCACGTCATCGTCAACAACACCACCGACGACACCGTCGAGGTGGCGGGCTACTACGCCGGCGAGCACGTGCGCCAGACGCGCAACGGCGAGCAGATGACCGAGATCTTCGTCCACGACATCGGCAAGAACCCGGACAAGAAGGTCGGCGCGCTCAACTACGGCTACTCGCTCGTCGAGGGCTACGACTACCTCCTTGGCGTCGACGGCGACACCACCCCGGAGCCCGACGCGGTCGAGGAGCTGGTCAACGAGATTGCGAGCGACGACCGCATCGGCGGCATCTCGGCCATCTACAGCATCGACGACTCGGCGCTCGACGGCCTGATGTCGAAGTTCCTCATCGCCGGCCAGCGTGCCCAGTTCGCCGCCTTCAACATGCAGAACCTCCTGCGCGGGCGCAACATGGCGGTGCTGGGCGGCCAGTTCTCCATCTTCTCCACCCACGCCCTGCGCGAGGTGCTCGAGGACAGCCACCAGCGCACGCCGTGGGTCAACGACTCCGAGGTGGAGGACTCGCTGCTCTCGCTGCAGATCAAGAGCGCCGGCTACCTCACGAAGATCTCGGCCGCCGCCCGCGCCCACGTGGGCGGCATGACCACGCTGCGCTCGCTCGACGCGCAGCAGGTGAAGTGGAACTTCGGCGCCATCGACCTGATGTGGCCCGGCCAGCGCGGCGACACCCCGGGGCAGCCCCTGCACCCGAACCTGCGGCTGCGGTGGTTCGAGCACATCTCGATGGTCATCAACATCACGACCCGGCTGCTCTTCCTGCTGCTGCTCCTGGGCTCGCTGTCGATCGACGCGTTCGTCTTCTCCCCCTGGTGGGTCATCCCGCCGATGGCCGCCATCCTGCTCAACTTCCGCGTGGCCCGCTCGATGTACTACGCGAACCGCCGGGACTACCTGTTCGCATTGCTGCTGGCGCCCGCCGAGGTCTACATGTGGATCCGGATCGGGCACTTCCTGCGCGCCTGGACCAAGTTCGCCTCTCGCGCGCAGACCGACAACTGGGCCGCTCAGGCCAAGGCCGAGCGCGGCTCGGGCCAGGCCTACCTGGCCCCCCTCGCGGTGCTGGCCGTCATCGTCGCCGTCATGGCGGCCATCTGGCTGCAGCTGCCGATCGACGCCAAGTCCGACGTGCTGTCGTTCGGCTGGCCCATCCTCGGCATCATCACGATCCTGCAGACCGGCTGGATGTCGACCAAGCTGCTGCGCCGCTACAAGGGCTACAAGGCGTGAGCGCTGCGCGCACCGCCCGCCCGACCCGCCCCACCCGCCGACCGGAAGAGACCATGCCCGCCTCCCGTGCCCGCCGTACCCGCCGCGCCCTGCCCCTCGCGCTCGGCGGCCTGCTCCTCAGCCTGCTGCTGTCCTCCTGCTCCCTCGTCGAGGACCTGACCGGCAGCGACGACGAGGCGCAGCCCACCGCGACGGCCACGAGCGCCGCGACCGGCGAGTTCTACGACTCGCAGTTCACCCGGGACGGCACGTTCCAGTCGCACATCACGGTCGGCGACAACCTCGACTTCGTGTACACGCTCTACCCGACGAAGTCGACGCCACGGACGAACGAGTGGTACCCGCGCGGCTCGAAGTTCTTCTCCTTCACGTTCCAGGCCTACGACCTCGCCCGCGACCTGCGCGACCCGTACGAGACCAAGCGCAAGGTGTGGCTGGGCCGCATGCAGGTGACGTCCACGACGAAGCGCTCCGACGGCGGCGCGGCCGAGACGCCGTACACCCTCGACGCGCAGGCGCAGACCGTCACGCTCGACCCCGAGCCGGTGACGTACGGCGACTACGGGATGCTCGTCACCTCGCCGAAGGGCGCGTTCGAGCTGCGCAACCAGGAGATCGTGGCCACCGACCTGGCCACCATCGGCGTGGAGCTCACGTTCTCCGCGACGGTCAACATCGAGACCAGCGCGGGCTCGAACCGCTACGTGCAGGAGACCATCACGCAGGTCGTGCCCATCGCGATCTTCGCCTCCGACGAGGAGACCCAGGCCCAGGAGATCCCCGTCAACGCCAACTGAGCGCCCGACCCCGGCCGCGGCCGGGAGACGACGCTGCGAGACGACGCTGCGAGACGACGCCGCGAGACGACGGAGGCCCCCCGGCGATGCCGGGGGGCCTCTCGTGCTCGTGGGCACGCGTCGTCAGGTGCCGGGCGCCATGCGGTAGCCGACGCCGCGGACGGGCTCGATCCACCGGGGGACGGCGCCGTCGTCGCCGAGCTTGCGCCGCAGGTCCTCGATGTGGGCCTCGACGGTGCGCTTGTCGGCCTCGTTGACGAAGTACGCCGTCACGTAGTCCTGGCCGCGCATCGTCAGCACCAGGTCGGCCTTCGAGCGCACCCGCCGGCCCGTGGACATCAGCGAGGCCAGGAGGTCGAACTCGACCTTCGTCACGTCGACGCCGCGACCCTCGACGAGCACCGCGCGCGAGGTCGGGTTGAGGGACAGGCCGTTGTGCCGCACCCACCCGTCGCCCCCCACGACCTGCTGGTCGTTGTCCGCCGCCATCGACGAGGCGGGGGTCAGGCCCGAGGCCGGGAGCGGGTCGGCCGCGTACGACGCGACGGGCTGGGTCGCGACCGGCTGCGGGACGGCCTGCTGCACCGGCGGGGCGTAGACGGGCTGCTGAGCCGGCTGCTGGACGGGCTGCTCGTGGGCGGGCTGCACCGGCTGCTGGTAGACCGGCTGCGCCGGCTGGTGCTGGTGGGCGGGCTGCTGGTACGGCGCCTGCTGCTGCAGCCCCTGGTCGTGCGCGACCTGGTCGTACGTCGAGTGCGCCGCGGTCTGCGGCACCGCCGGCTGGGCGGGCACGGGCTGGGCGGGCGCGGGCTGCTCCGGCTGCGGCGCGGCGTGCCGAGGGGCCGGGGTGGCCGGGGTCGTCGGGGCCGGGCCGATGGTGGCGCGGTTGCCCTGGCTGAACTCGCGACGGATGTCGACCGCCCAGCCGGTGGGCTCGCGCTCGGGCTCGGTCGCGGCAGGCACGGCGGCCGGCTCGGCGAGGCCGTGCCCGTCCTCCTCGTCCGTGCCCTCGTTGCGGGCGCGCGGGCGCCGCAGCATCGACTCGGCGCGGGCGCGGAGCTCGCGGGGGCGGAACGGCTTCACCAGGTAGTCGTCGGCGCCGGCCTCGAGGCCCATCACGACGTCGATCTCGTCGCTGAGCGCAGTGATCATGATGAGGTAGGTGGAGCTGAACTCGCGGATGCGGCGGGCCACGGCGAAGCCGTCCATGCCGGGCATCGAGACGTCGAGGGTCGTCAGCACGGGGTCGTGCTCCCGGACCGCCGCCAGGCCGTCGACGCCGTTGCGGGTGACGTGCGTCACGTACCCGCTCTGCGTCAGGACGAGGTCGAGGAGGTCGCCGACGTCCGGGTCGTCCTCGACGATGACGGCGACCCGTCGCGATGCGCGCTGTTCCACCGGCTCAGGCTAGCAACGTCCCGCGGCCAGGACGCGCCGTACGGGCGAAAGCCGGGGGCAAGATCCCCGCAAATCACCCGGTCCGGCGGGCCCGCCGGACCGTGACCGTGGCGTCCGTCACCACCCGCTCGCGGCGGCCATCGAGAGCGCCCGCTCGACCCAGAACACTCCTGCGTCGGGCCCACCGTTGCAGGTGCCGTCGCTCTCCCCCGGCGGCTTGACCCACAGGTGGGCGTCCCGGGCCGAGCCGTCGTCGACCGCGGCGGGCTCGTCGCCCAGGAGCCGCGCGTCGGGGTTGCACCACTCCGAGGTCGACGGGGCGCCGTTGCGCCCGGAGTCCGTGACGTAGTGCGCGCCGCCGAGCCGGGAGCTCAACGCCTCGGCGTACGGCGTCTCGTCGGCGTCGGCCTGGTAGCCCGCCACGTTGGTGGCGAAGCCCCGCGCCTTCTCGACGCCGACCCGGCGCAGCAGGTCGGCCATCTCGTCGACGGGGCGCCAGTCGGAGTGGCCGGCGTCGACGTACGTCGGGACCCCCGCGTCCACGAGGCTGCCCAGCGCGCCGGCGAGCAGCTCGACCCGCTGGTCGGTGTTGCCGCACTCGAAGGTCGCGGCGAGCCCGTCGGGCTCGAGCACGGCGGCGGCGGCGCCGTCGCCGGTGCCGAGGGCGGAGGCGATCTCCCCGACCCAGGCCGCGTACTCCTCCGGCGGCAGCCCGCCCGCGGAGAGCTGGCCGGTGCAGTCGCGGTCGGTTACGCCGTACACGACGAAGACGGCGACCTCGTCGGCGTCCGCGGCGTCGGCGACGATCCGGCGCACGTGGTCGCCGACCTCGCCGCGCCCGTGGGCCTCGGGGGTCAGCCAGATGGCCGTCGGCACGTCGGCGAGACGCCGCAGCGTGGCGGCATCGTCGGCGCGGCCCTGGGCCTCGACCGTGTCGGCGGCCACCGCGGCCTGTGCGTCGGGCCAGGTGTAGAGGCCGCGGTCGGCGAACGGGTTCGCGTCCTGGGGGTCGCTCCACGGCAGGCTGCGGGAGATCGGACCCTCGCTGAGGGTGAAGCCGACGACGGTCGCGGCCACCACGGCGAGGCCGGCGCCGGCGCCCCACCAGCGGCGGCGCCGACGGCGCTGCTCCCGGGCCGCCGCCTCCACCTCGTCGCGGGAGGGCCCACGGGCGCCCCGCGGGGTCGGCACCGGCGGCACCTCCTGGCGCCGCACGTGGCCCGGCAGGTGGCGGTGGCCGCTCAGCCGGGGAGGCGTCCGCCCGGCCGGTGCCGCACCCGGCGTGTCGTCGGCCGGGTCGTCACCCGAGGAACCCCTGCCCATGAGGACGGATCGTAGTCGGCGCCCTGCACCTAGGGTGGGGCGCCATGAGCAGAACGGTCGACGAGCGCACCACCACCTACGTCGCGGAGCACGCGGCTCTCGATCCCGTGGCGGCCACGGAGATGGGCGTGGCGGGCCACGACCACGAGCTGACCGACTACTCCCCCGAGGGGTACGACGCGCGCCTCGAGCTCGCGCGGGCCGCCGTGCGGGACGTCGTCGCGGCCGAGCCGGTCGACGAGCGCGAGGCGGTCGCGCGGGAGGCGTTCCTCGAGCGCACGCGGCTGGCGATCGAGTACGACGAGGCGGGCTACGCCCGCAGCGAGATCAACGTCATCACCTCCCCGATCCACGAGCTGCGCGGCGCGTTCGACCTGATGCCGACGGCGACGGCCGAGGACTGGGAGGCGATCGGCTCCCGGCTGGCCGCCGTGCCCGGCGCCCTGGCGGGCCTGCGCGTGACTCTCGCCGAGGAAGCCGCCCGGGGGCGGGTGAGCGCTGCGCGGCAGTACGCCGCGGTGGCCACCCAGCTGGAGCGCTGGACCGGCCAGACCGGCTCGGGCAGCGTCTTCGTCGACCTCGTGGCGCGCGGCGTGGCCGACGGCACGGTGCCGGGCGCGATGGCCGGCGGTCTCGAGCGCAGCGCCGTCGCGGCCACGCGGGCGATGGCCGACCTCGGCCTGTTCCTGTCCGACGAGATGGAGCCGCGCGGGCGCCGCACCGAGGCGGTCGGCCGCGAGCACTACGCGCTGGCGTCGCGGATGCACCTCGGCTCCACGGTCGACCTCGAGGAGACCTACGCCTGGGGCTGGGCGGAGCTGGCCCGCATCGAGGACGACATGCGCGCGACCGCCGCCCGCATCACCCCGCAGGCGACCGGGCCCGACGCGATCGACGTGGCCGTCGCCCACCTCGACGCCGACCCCGCGCGCCGGATCGAGGGCCGCGAGGAGTTCCGCGCGTGGATGCAGCAGCTCGCCGACCGCGCCGTCGCCGAGCTCGCCGACGTGCACTTCGACATCCCCGAGCCGGTGCGACGCATCGAGTGCTGCCTCGCCCCCACCAACGACGGCGGCATCTACTACTCGGGTCCGAGCGAGGACTTCAGCCGCCCTGGCCGCATGTGGTGGTCGGTGCCCGAGGGCATCGACACGTTCCACCCGTGGCGCGAGACCACGACCGTGTTCCACGAGGGCGTGCCCGGCCACCACCTGCAGGTCGGGCAGACGGCGTACCGGGCCGAGCTGCTCAACCGCTGGCAGCGCACGATGTGCTGGGTGCCGGGCCACGGCGAGGGCTGGGCGCTGTACGCCGAGCGGCTGATGGACGAGCTGGGCTACCTCGAGGACCCGGCCGACCGCCTCGGCATGCTCGACGGCCAGGGCTTCCGCGCCGCCCGCGTGGTCGTGGACATCGGCATGCACCTCGAGCTCGAGGTGCCCGCCGACAACCCCTTCGGGTTCCACCCCGGCGAGCGGTGGACGCCGGAGCTCGGCTACGCGTTCATGCGCCAGCACTCGCGCGACGACGACGCGACGCTGCGCTTCGAGGTGGACCGCTACCTCGGCTGGCCGGGGCAGGCGCCGGCGTACAAGCTCGGCGAGCGCACCTGGCTCGAGGCGCGGGCCGCGGCGCGGCGCCGCCACGGCGACGCGTTCGACCTCAAGGCGTTCCACCGCGCGGCGCTCGACCTCGGCTCGCTCGGCCTCGACCCGCTCGTCGCGGCGCTCGACCGGATCTGAGCCGTGGCCGCCCCCCGCCCCGACCGGCCCGACCGGCCCGACCGGCCCGCCGCGCCCGTGCCGGGTCCGACGAACACGATCCTCGACGTGCCGGGCATCCGGGTGGGTCACGCGCAGCGCACCGACCCGGGGTGGCTGACCGGCACCACCGTGGTGCTCCCGCCCGCCCACGGGGCGGTCGCGGGCGTCGACGTGCGCGGCGGCGGGCCGGGGACCCGGGAGACCGACCTGCTGGACCCGCGCAACCTCGTGGAGCGCGTGCACGCCATCGTGCTCGGTGGTGGCTCGGCGCTGGGCCTGGCCGCGGTCGACGGGGTCGTGGGGCGGTTGCTGGACACCGGCGTGGGGTTCCCGATGGGCACCGGGCCCGGTGACGTCGTGCCGATCGTGCCGGCGGCGATCCTGTTCGACCTGGGGCGGGGCGGGGTGTTCCGCAACCACCCCGACGCCGCGCTCGGGGCCGCCGCGCACGACGCCGTCGCCACGTCCGGGCCCGACGACGTGCTGGGGTCCGTCGGGGCGGGCACGGGCGCGCGGGCCGGTGGTCTGCGCGGCGGGATCGGGAGCGCGTCGCTGGTGCTGCCCGGAGGTGCGCGCGTGGGCGCGCTCGTCGCGGTTAACGCGGTCGGCTCGTGCGTCGACCCCGCCACGGGCGAGCTGTACGGCGCGCCGCACTGCCTGCCCGAGGACCTCGTCCCCCACGCCCCGGGCGGGCTGGTGCGACCGGACGCCGCCGAGCTGGCCGCGGCGCACGACCTCGCCGCCGCGCTCGAGGGCGACCGGCCCGCCCCGCTGGCGACGACGATCGGCGTCGTGGCGACGGACCTGCCGCTCACCAAGGCGGCGGCCGCGAAGGTGGCGGGCGTGGCCCACGACGGCCTGGCGAGGGCGGTGCTGCCCGTGCACTCGATGTTCGACGGCGACACCCTGTTCGCGCTGTCGACCGCCCCGCCCGGGGCTGCGGGGCCCGACCCCGCGACGTACCCGTTGCAGTTCCACGCCCTCCTCGAGGCGGCCGCCGGCTGCGTCACGCGGGCCGTCGTGCGGGCGATGCTCGCCGCCGAGGGCGTGACGACGCCGTGGGGCACGCTGCGCTCGTACGCCGAGGCCTTCCCGTCGGCGCTCCCGGGCCGGTCGTAGCGCCCGGAGCGGCTGGCCGCGCCGCGTAGGGTCGGACCGTGCCCACGACGTCCCCCTCCCCGGCCCGCACCCTGGCCCGCGCGGAGCGCGCCGCGATCGCCGACCTCGCCCCCACGCTCGGGGCGGACGCCCCCACGTTGTGCGGCGACTGGACGGTGAAGGACCTCGTCGTGCACCTGCTGATGCGCGAGCGGAGCCCGCTGGCGCAGGCCGCGGGGTTCGTCCCGCCGCTGTCGGGCCTGGCCCGGCGGGCCGAGCGGCGGTGGGCGCGCGCCGACCTGCCCCTGCTCGCCGACCAGCTGCGCCGCCCGGTGCTGAGCTGGGCCGCCGTGCCCCCGCTGGACCGCCTCGCCAACACCGTCGAGCTGTTCGTGCACCACGAGGACCTGCGCCGCGCCCAGCCCGGCTGGACGCCCCGCGACCTCGGCGACGCCGCCGAGGACGAGCTCTGGCGGATGCTGCGGCCCATCGCCATGGTCACCACCCGCAAGGTCGGCGCCCCGGTCGTCGCGGTCGACGCCCGGTCGGGGCGACGCGCGACCGTACGGCGCGGCGAGGGCCCCGCCGTCGTCACCGGACGCCCGTCCGAGCTGGCGCTCCTCCTGCTCGGCCGCGACGAGGTCGACGGCGTCGAGGTCACCGGCCCCGACCTCGCCGTTCGCCGCCTGCGCATCGCCGACCTGGGGTTGTAGGTCGCGCCGCGACCGGCCGGGGGTGGTCGCGGTGGCCGCGCGCCGCTCCGGTGGTCGAGGTGGCCGCGCCAGCGGCCCCCTCCGGTGGTTGAGGTGGCCGCGCCAGCGGACCCCTCTGGTGGTTGAGCTGGCCGCCCGCCGCTCCGGTGGTTGAGGTGGCCGCGCCAGCGGACCCCTCCGGTGGTTGAGGTGGCCGCGCGAGCGGACCCCTCCGGTGGTTGAGCTGGCCGCCCGCCGCTCCGGTGGTTGAGGTGGCCGCGCTAGCGGCCCTCGAAACCACGATCGTGGTCCCGGGCGGCCCCGATCCGGGCGCCTCAGAATCTTCCAGATCTTTCTTCCCCAGGCCCCGTTCCTGGAGCGAAGAATGTCGGTGCCCACCCCTAGCGTTGTCCGTATGAACCACCCGAGCACCGCAGTCGTCGAGGCCCCTCCGGCCATCGACACGACAGCGCTGCTCGCGACCGCCCGAGCCGCTGCAGCGACCCAGCAGGCGGCCGAGGTAGCGGCGTTCGTAGCGGTCGCCGATTGGGCCGACGCCCACACCGACGGCACCGTGGGCGACCCCATCGGCCCGCTCGGGCTCTGGTCGGAAGACCCCACCTCGGTACCCGGTGGCGACCGGTTCCTCGAGCTCGGCGGACCCGGCGCACCCCTCGTGTCTGAGTTCTGCCTCTACGAGATCTCCGGCGCTCTCGGCCGATCCGTCACCTCCGGCCGGCCCCTGGTCGGTGACGCCATCGAGCTGCGCCACCGCCTCCCCCGCCTCTACGCACGAGTGTTGGCCGGCGCCGACCCCTCGACACAGCGACGGTCCCTGCCGGTGTGGCGCGCGAGGAAGATCGCCGCCCTGACCCGCACCCTCACCGCCGAGGCCGCGGACTTCGTCGACCGCAACCTCGCACCGGTCGCCCACCGTGCCACCATGCCGACCGTCGAGCGCCTCGTCGCCGAAGCGGTGGTGCGGTTCGACCCTGAGAACGCCGAGCTCGACCGAGCGGATGCGGACGCCGGCCGTTACTTCACGGTCGAGACCACTCCCGTCGACGCCGCGTCGCCCTGGACCGGTGTCGTGGCGGTGCACGGGACGCTCGACTCCGCCGACGCGCTCGACCTGCAGAACGCGGTGCAGCGGGTCGCCGCCGACCTCGCCGCCGCCGGCTGCGACGCCGACCTCGACGTCCGCCGCTCCATGGCCCTCGGCGAGCTCGCCCGCCGCCAGACCACCCTCGACCTCTACGGCACCGACAGCACGGCGGCCCACACGACACGGACGCCGGCACGGCAGGTCGTGCTCTACGTCCACTTCTCCGACGCCGCCATCGCCTCACACCGACCCGGTGACGGCCCCGGCATCGACCCGGCCACCGGCACCACGGGCATCGACCTCGCCCGCGAGGAGAACACCCGCAGCCTCGTCACGGCCGACCAGGTCCGCGACTGGTGCCAGTCCCCGAACACGACGATCACCGTGAAGCCCGTCATCGACCTGGCGGAGCACGTCGCGGTGGATGCCTACGAGATCCCCGACCGGATCGCCGAACGGGTCCGGCTCGACCGGGCCACCTGCGCCTTCCCCTACTGCGGACGACCGGCACGCGGGCTCGACCTCGACCACACCGAGCCCTACCGCTGGGAAGCAGCACCTGGTGCCGGCCAGACCTCGACCGCCAACCTCACCCCGCTCTGCCGGGGCCACCACCGCGTCAAGACCCACCCGTCACCCACCGGGGCCAGCCCACCGAGCGACGGCCCACCCGGCATCGACCCGCTCGCCGAGCATCCGCCCGACCGACGATGGCACTACCACCGCGACCCGCTCGGCACCTACCTCTGGACCAGCCCTCACGGCCTGAGGTACGCCGTCGACTCGACCGGCACCACACCGCTGAGCTAGCTACCCGCGCAGAGCCGACCCCGCCACCCCGGCACCACGTGGCGGGGCCACCGGCGCGCCCTGAGGTGGTTTCGAGGGCCGCCCGGGCGGCCACCCCAACCACCGGACGACCCCCACCACCGGCGTGTCCAGGCGTGGTTTCGAGGGGTGCTAGCGCACCCACCTCAACCACCGGGAAGCGCGGCCACCAGACCCCCGCCGTACCCGCGGGGCCACCGGCGCGCCCCGGACGTGGTTTCGAGGGCCGCCGGGGCGGCCATCTCAACCACCGGACGACCCCCACCACCGGCGTGTCCAGGCGTGGTTTCGAGGGGTGCTAGCGCACCCACCTCAACCACCGGAACGCGCGGCCGACTCGATCGCCGCCGGAGGTGGACCGCCACCACGGGCGCCGCTTCCCGCTCGCGGTAGGAGCGATAGCCCTCGACTACCGCTCCTACCGCGACAGGCAGGGACCGCGACCGAGCCGGGCGTGACCCGCCTAGCGGACGGGGTGCCCCGCGTCGACGAGCGCGGCCTTGACGTCGCCGATGCGCAGCGTGCCGAAGTGGAACACGGTGGCGGCGAGCACGGCGTCGGCGCCGGCGTCGACGGCGGGCGCGAAGTGCTCGAGCGCCCCGGCGCCGCCGGAGGCGATGACGGGCACGCTGACGACTCCCCGCACGGCCCGGAGCAGCTCGAGGTCGAAGCCGTCCTGGGTGCCGTCGGCGTCCATGGCGTTGAGCAGGATCTCCCCCGCGCCGAGCTCGCTGGCCCGAGCCGCCCACGCGACAGCGTCGAGACCGGCGGAGCGCCGGCCGCCGTGCGTGGTGACCTCGAAGCCGGAGTCGGTGCCGCTCGCCGCACGGCGGGCGTCGACGGAGAGCACGAGCACCTGGTTGCCGAAACGGTCCGCGATCTCCGCGATCAGCTCGGGCCGGCGGATGGCCGCCGTGTTGACCGCGATCTTGTCGGCCCCGGCGCGCAGCAGCCGGTCGACGTCCTCGACGCTCGAGATGCCGCCGCCGACGGTGAGCGGGATGAAGACCTGCTCGGCGGTCGCCGACACGATCTCCAGCGTCGTGGCCCGCCCCTCGTGGGAGGCCGAGATGTCGAGGAACGTCAGCTCGTCGGCGCCCTCGGCGTCGTACGTGCGGGCCAGCTCGACCGGGTCACCGGCGTCGCGCAGCTCCTGGAAGTTGATGCCCTTGACGACCCGGCCGCCGTCGACGTCGAGGCACGGGATGACGCGGACGGCCAGGCTCACGCCTGCTCCCCCGCAGCACCCGCGGCGCCCGCGGCACCCCGCGTCAGCTCGAGCGCGTCCTCGATGGTGAACCGGCCCTCGTAGAGCGCGGTGCCGGCGATCGCACCCTCGACGCCCAGCGGCACGAGCTCGGTCAGCGCGCGGATGTCGTCGAGGGTGGTGACACCGCCCGAGGCCACGACCGGCTTGTCGGTCGCCGCGCAGACGTCGCGCAGCAGCTGCAGGTTGGGCCCGGCGAGCATGCCGTCCTTGTTGACGTCGGTGACGACGTAGCGCGCACAGCCCTCGCCGTCGAGCCGCGCGAGCGTCTCGTACAGGTCCCCGCCCTCCCGCGTCCAGCCGCGCGCGGCCAGCGTGCGGCCGCGCACGTCGAGGCCGACGGCGACGCGGTCGCCGTACGTCGCGATCGCCCGCGCGCACCACTCGGGCTGCTCCAGCGCGGCGGTGCCGATGTTGACCCGGCGGCAGCCGGTGGCCATGGCGGCCTCCAGCGACTCGTCGTCGCGAATCCCGCCGCTCATCTCCACCTTGATGTCCAGCCGACCGACGATCTCGGCCTGCAGCTCGCGGTTGGTGCCGACGCCGAACGCGGCGTCGAGATCGACGAGGTGGATCCACTCCGCGCCGGCCCGCTGCCAGCGCAGCGCGGCCTCGACGGGGTCGCCGAACCGCTTCTCGGAGCCGTCGACCCCCTGCACCAGCTGCACGGCCTGGCCGCCCTTGATGTCGACGGCGGGGAGGAGCTCGAGGTACGACGCGGGCACGACGGCCTGCCTTTCTCGCGGGATGCGCTGGTGCGGGGTGCGGTGCTGCAGTGGAACGGGGTGGTACGGCGGAGCGGCTGCGGCGGGCGGGCCCGCTGCGCCTCAGAGCGTGGCGACCCAGTTGCGCAGCAGCGCCGCGCCGGCGTCGCCCGACTTCTCGGGGTGGAACTGGGTGGCCCAGAGCGGACCGTTCTCGACGGCCGCGACGAAGCGGTCGCCGCCGTGGGTGGCCCAGGTGACGAGGGGCGCCCGGGTGCGGTCGTTGGTCTCGAGCTCCCAGCGGCGCGCGGCGTACGAGTGCACGAAGTAGAACCGCTCGTCCTCGAGCCCGGCGAACAGCCGCGACCCCTCGGGCACCTCGACCGTGTTCCAGCCCATGTGAGGCACCACCGGCGCCTCGAGCCGCTCGATCGTGCCCGGCCACTCGTCGCAGCCGACGGTCTCGACGCCGTGCTCGATGCCGCGGCCGAAGAGGATCTGCATGCCCACGCAGATGCCCATCACGGGGCGTCCGCCGGCGAGGCGGCGCCCGATGATCTCGTCGCCCTTGACGGCGCGCAGGCCCTCCATGCATGCCGCGAAGGCGCCGACGCCCGGCACGAGCAGGCCGTCGGCGTCCAGCGCCGCCTGCTTGTCGGAGGTCAGCTCGACCTCGGCGCCCGCGCGCTCGACGGCGCGCACGGCGGAGCGCAGGTTGCCCGAGCCGTAGTCGAGGACGACGACGTGCGGCCGGTCGCCACCGCTCACAGCGTGCCCTTCGTGGACGGCACGCCGGTCTCGCGCGGGTCGAGCGCGACCGCGTCGCGGAACGCCCGGGCGAACGCCTTGAACTGCGTCTCGACGATGTGGTGCGGCTCGCGCCCGGCGAGCACCCGCACGTGCAGCGCGAGGTGGCCGTGGAAGGCGATGGTCTCGAAGACGTGCTTGGTCAGCGACCCCAGGTAGGACACGCCGGAGCCGCCGAGCTGCACGTACTGCTGGCCCTCGGGCTCGCCGGTGTGCACGCAGTACGGGCGGCCCGAGATGTCGACGACGGCCTGCACGAGCGCCTCGTCGAGCGGCACCGTCGCGTCACCGAAGCGCCGCGTGCCCTTCTTGTCGCCCAGCGCCTGGCGGATCGCCTGGCCCAGCACGATCGCGGTGTCCTCCACCGTGTGGTGGGCGTCGATCCACGTGTCGCCCTCGGCACGCACGGTCAGGTCGACGAGCGCGTGGCGGGCGAACGCGGTGAGCATGTGGTCGTAGAAGCCGACCCCGGTCGAGATCTCGTGCCGGCCGGTGCCGTCCACGTCGAGGTCGACGAGGATGCGCGACTCGCTGGTCGTGCGCTCGAGCCGGGCGGTGCGCGGGGCGCGGTCGGCCTGGGGGGTGCTCACTGGTCCTCCTTGGTGACGATCACGAGGGCGTCGCGGAACGCGGCCATCTCCTCCGGGGTGCCGACCGAGACCCGCAGCCAGCCCTCCGGGCCGGTCTCGCGGATCAGCACCCCGCGGTCCAGCAGACCCTGCCAGACGGCGCGCCGGTCCGCGAACCGGCCGAAGAGCACGAAGTTGGCGTCCGAGTCGGCCACGTCGTGGCCCTGCTCGCGCAGCCACACCACGAGCACGTCGCGCTCGGCACGCAGCGCGTCGACCTGCCCGAGCAGCTCGGGCGCGTGGCGCAGCGCCGCGAGCGCCGTCGCCTGCGTCGTGGACGAGAGGTGGTAGGGCAGGCGCACCACCCGGATCGCGTCCGTGATGGCCGGGTCGGCGGCCAGGTAGCCCAGCCGGAGCCCGGCGCCCGCGAACGCCTTGCTCATCGTGCGCGTCACGACGAGGTTGCGGTGGGTCGGCAGCTGCTCGAGCGCGCTCGGCGTGCCGGCGCGGCGGAACTCGCCGTACGCCTCGTCCACCACGACGATCCCGCCGCGCCCCCCGTTGCCGTGCTCGGCGACCGCGGCGCACAGCGCGTCCACGGCCTCCGGCGGCAGCGCGGTGCCGGTCGGGTTGTTCGGGCTCGGCAGCAGCACGACGCTCGGGCCGTGCTCGGCGACCAGGTCGCGGGCCGCGTCGAGGTCGAGCGAGAAGTCCTCGGCCCGATGGCCGGCCACCCACGTCGTGCCCGTGTCCCGCGCGTACTCCGGGTACATCGAGTACGTCGGGGCGAAGCTCACCGCGGTGCGTCCCGGCCCGCCGAAGGCCTGCAGCAGCTGCAGCATGACCTCGTTCGACCCGTTGGCCGCCCACACCTGCTCGGCCGCGATCGGCGCCTGGCCGGCCGCGACGTCCCGGGAGAGGTAGGCCGCGAGCGCCTCGCGCAGCGCCGTGAACTCCCGGTCGGGGTAGCGGTTCAGGGTGCGGGCCGCCGCGGCGACGCCCGCCGCGATGTCCGCGACGCACGCCTCGGAGGGCCCGTAGGGGTTCTCGTTGACGTTGAGCTGGACGGGGACGTCGAGCTGGGGCGCGCCGTACGGCTCGATCCCCCGCAGCTCCTCGCGCAGCGGCAGCCAGCCCGCTCCCGTGCTCCCCGTGCTGCCCGTGCTCCCGGGGCCCGCGCTCACGAGAAGCGCACCCGGACGGCGGCGCCGTGACCGGGGAGGTCCTCGGCCTCGGCGAGGGTCACGACGTGGTCGGCCACGTCGGCCAGGCCCTCCCGCGTGTACTCCACGACGTGCACCGACTTCGTGAACGCCCGCACCGACAGGCCCGAGGAGTGGCAGGCGCAGCCGCCGGTGGGCAGCACGTGGTTCGACCCGGCGCAGTAGTCGCCCAGGCTGACCGGGGCGTGCGGACCGACGAAGATCGCGCCGGCGTTGCGCACCCGCGCCGCCACGGCGGCCGCGTCGGCGGTGTGGATCTCGAGGTGCTCGGCCGCGTAGGCGTCCACCACCTCGATGCCCTGGTCGACGTCGTCGACGAGCACGATCCCGGACTGCCGCCCGGCGAGGCTGGTGCGCACGCGCTCGACGTGGCGGGTGGCGGCGACCTGCTTCTCCAGCTCGGCGTCCACGTCGTCGGCGAGCGTCTCGCTCGGCGTGACGAGCACCGCGCCGGCGAGCGGGTCGTGCTCGGCCTGGCTCAGCAGGTCGGCGGCGACGTACGCCGGGTCGGCGGTGTCGTCGGCGAGGATCGCGATCTCGGTGGGCCCGGCCTCGGAGTCGATGCCGACCAGCCCCCGCACGAGCCGCTTGGCGGCCGCGACGTAGATGTTGCCGGGGCCCGCGACGAGGTCGACCCGCGCGCAGGGGCCGGCGCCGTGAGCGAACATGGCGATCGCCTGGGCCCCGCCCACCGCGTAGACCTCCTCGACGCCGAGCAGCGCGCAGGCCGCCAGGATCGTCGGGTGCACCGAGCCGCCGAACGCCTTCTGCGGCGGGCTCGCCAGCGCGATGGAGCCGACGCCGGCCACCTGGGCCGGCACGACGTTCATCAGGACGCTCGACACCAGCGGAGCGAGGCCGCCCGGCACGTAGAGCCCCACCCGGCCGACGGGCACCTTGCGGTGCGTGACCCGGGCGCCCGGCGCAAGGTCGGTCACCGCATCGCGCTCCAGCTCGGCCGCGGAGGTGGTGCGCAGGCGGCGGATCGACTCCTCCAGCCCGGCGCGGATCGCGGGGTCGAGCGCCTCGAGGGCCGCCTGCGCGGCTCCCACGGGGACGCGGACGTCGGTCAGCTCGACGCCGTCGAAGCGGGCGCCGAGCTCGAGGACGGCGTCGACACCGCGCTCGCGCACGGCCTCGACGATGGCGTGGACCGCCGGCACGGCCGCCTCGACGTCGAAGTCGGCACGCGGCACGACCGCCCGGTAGTCGAGGGATCCGGGGGTCGCTCCGCGCAGGTCGGTGCGGCGCAGCCGCGGGGCCGGAGCGGTGGTGGTCATGGGCCCGATTCTAGGCCGGGGCCCGGGGCGGCCCGGCATCGCGGCCGCCACGCGGGCGCTAGGGTCGAGGACGTGGCCGACGCGCAGGACGACCAGCCCGGGGACGCCGGCACGACGCGCCTGCCCATGTTCCCGCTGGGCTCGGTGGTGTTCCCCGGCCTCACCGTCCCGCTGCGCGTCTTCGAGGACCGCTACCGCGCGCTGGTGCACCACCTGCTGCGCGAGCCCGACCCCGCGCGCCGCCTCTTCGGCTCCGTCGCGATCCGCGAGGGCTATGAGGTCGGCGACCGCGGCAGCCAGTCGCTGCACCGCGTCGGCTGCCGCCTGCAGCTGACCCAGGTGCAGACCCACGAGGACGGCACGTTCGACGTCGTCGCCGTGTGCCGCGACCGCCTGCGGCTCGACCGTCTCGACACCAGCGGCACCTTCCCCGTCGGCGAGGTGCAGGTGCTCCCCGAGCCCGAGCGCCCGCCGACCGTGGACCCCGCGGTCGTCGAGCGCACCGGCGCGCTCTTCGCCGCCCACCAGGCGGTCGTCTCCGAGCTCGGCGGCAACGTCGTCGCCGGGGTGCTGCCGAACGACGTGGTCTTCCGCTCGTGGGCGATGTCGGCGGTGGCGCCACTGCCCCTGTCGGACCGCCAGCGGCTGCTCGAGACCGACGACCCGGAGGAGCGCTACCTGCTCCTCGCCGACCTGTTCGAGGCCGAGCTGCGCGCCATCAACGTCATCCCGTCGCTCCCGGCGATGCAGCTCAACCGCACCGGCTTCTCCCCCAACTGAGCGCGGCGGCGAGGACGGTGGCGAGGAAGCGCGACGCCCGCGGCGAGCGGCAGGCCGCGGCGACCCCGGCGATCGCCGCCCTGGTCGCGGCCGGCGCCTGGCACGTGGTGCACCCCTACGAGCACGACCCCGCGAGCACGTCGTACGGCGAGGAGGCCGCGGCCGCGCTGGGCCTGTCCCCCGACCGGGTGCTGAAGACCCTCGTGCTCGACGTCGACGGCGAGCTGTGCGTCGGCGTGGTGCCGGTCGCCGGGATGCTCGACCTCAAGGCGGCGGCCGCCGCGCTCGGCGGCCGCCGCGCCCGGATGGCCGACGTGGCCGATGCGCAGCGGGCCACCGGCTACGTCGTCGGCGGCATCTCGCCGCTCGGCCAGCGCCGCGCCCTGCGCACCGTCGTCGACGACACGGCCCTCACCCACGCGAGCGTCTTCTGCTCCGCGGGTCGCCGCGGCGTCGACGTCGAGCTCCGCCCCGCCGACCTGGTGGCCCTGGCCGGCGGCGGCGCGGTCGTGGCGCCCGTCAGTCGTCCGTCGTGATCCGCAGGACGGTGCGCGCCACGTCGTCGTCGACCCGCACCGAGAGCCCGACGGCCGACAGCGGCGCCACGTTGTCGGCGAGCTCGTCGTCGCCCAGGTCGCGCGCGAGGTCCTCGAGCCAGCCGTCGCCGGCCCGCAGGTCCAGGAACAGCAGGGCGTGCACGTCGTCGGTCTCGGGCACGACGTCCTCGAACACGTCGGTGCCGCCCAGGCCGCCCTCCTCCGCGACGTCGGCGACCACGTCGTCGTCGAAGCCGAGCGCCACGCTCCCCCCGTCGCCGCCCTCCACCGCGACGTCGACCTCGTCGGGTGCACCGGACGCCTCGAGGAGGTCGTCCAGCACGTCCCGCACCTCGTCGGCATCGGTGCCCAGCACCTTCGCCGCGAGCGGCAGGTCCTGCGGTCCCTCGGAGCCCTCCAGCGTGTCGAGGTCGGCCCGTTCCCCGTCGACCGCGAGCGCGACGCCCTCGCCGAGCAGCGTCCGCAGGTCGTCCGGCAGCCGCAGCCCGGTCTCGTCCTCCACCGCGGCGACGCCCGCCTCGACGTCCTCGGAGGCCAGGCCACCGTCGACCAGGTTCGCGAGCAGCGCCTCGTACCAGTAGGGCACCAGGCCCACCGCGAGCGCCGCCCCCGTGGTGTCCGGCAGCGAGGCCGCGAGGTCGCCCGCGGTCCCGGCGGTCAGCGCCGGGCGCTCCCCGTCCTCCGCGCCGAGCCGCGCCTGCGTGGCGCCCACGACCTCGAGGCCCCCGTCGGCGAAGCGCGCGGCGAGGGCGGCGCCCTCGAAGTCCTCGGCGGCGGTGCGGACGGCCTCGCGGTCGGCCTCGCCGATCGCCAGCCCCAGCTCGTCGCCGATCGCGTCGTCGAGGTCGCCGTCGAGGGCCTCGACGAGCTGGTCGGCCGCACCGGACCCCACGAAGACGTTGAGGATGCCCGCGCCGCCCGCCGCGTCGGTCCACCGCCCGTACGCCGCGTCGTCCGCGAGGGAGGCCTCGGCCGCCCCGTCGAGCACCCGCTCGGCGGCGTCGGAGGTGTCGCTCACCACGAGCCACGAGCCCTCGGCGGCCCAGCCGACCTCGTCCTCGCCGCCGCAGTCCGCGATCCGCTCCATGCCGTCGGACGCCGCCGCGGCGTCGGAGACCTCGGCCACGAACACGACGTCGCCGCCGAGCTCCGGCACGTTGGGCGAGGTGTCGTCGGGCACGACCGCCGCCGCGAAGCGCCCGCCGAGCCACGGGTCGATGTCGTCGTCGAAGTCGAGGTCCGCGCAAGGAGTCGCGTCGACGATCTGGTCGAAGAGCGTGCGGCGGACGTCGTCGCGGTCGAGCCCGACCTCGTCGGAGAACTCACCGAAGCCGGGGAAGCGCTCGAGCACCTCGAGCGCTTCGAGCTTCTGCCGACCGCTCGGGTCGAGGTCGACGCTCAGGTAGGCCAGCGTGTCGGCCGGCAGCGCCTGCGACGGCTGGTCGCCGGTCGCGTAGTAGGCCTGGTAGGCCGCCGCTCCCCCGCCGATCGCGACCACCCCCAGCACGCCCGCCGCGCCGAGCACCACCGCGGTGCGCGCCCGGCGCCGGCGCGGTCCCCGGTGCGGCGGCTCGTACGGCGGCGGGTACGCCTGCTGGTCCCCCGATGGCTGCGTCACGTCCGCGTCCCCTCGTCTCGTGGTGCGGCGGCACCCTCGCCGCCCGGCCAGGAGACTAGTCGCCCCGGCGGGGCCAGAGCAGCAGCACGAGTGCGACGGCGCTGAGCGCGGCCGCGGGCATCGCGGCGTACGCGCCGATCCCCTCCACCTGCAGGTCGATGGCCACACGGGACCCGTCGGCGCTGCGGGCCGCCACCTCGACCGGGTCCTCCGGGCCGAGCAGGTGGCCGATCCACCCCGTCAGCACCCCCGCCGCGGCCGCAGCGAGGCCCGTCGCCCCGAGCGCGACCCACGGTCGGGCGAGGTGGCGCACGGCCACCACGGCGCCGGTCAGGAAGCCGGCGGCGGAGGCGACGACCAGGTACGACGCCGTGCCCGTGATCGAGCCCTCGATGCTGCGGGGGTCCCAGAAGAAGTCGCCGTTCGCGGCGAACCCGGTGGACGGGCGCCACCACCAGCTCCACAGGAGCGCGGCGACCACCGCCACCTCCGCGAACAGCCGCACCACCCGCAGGACGTCACGGACGGTCGTCATCGGGTCAGCCGCGGCACCGGGCGAGGGGGGCGTCGGCAGCACCCGCTCAGCCACGCGACTCCGCCCCGCCGAGGCACCCGGGCCCGAGCAGCTGCTTGAGGTCGGCGAACAGGGCCGGGCTGGGCGTGACGCGCAGCCGGTCGTCGATGCGCAGCAGCGTGGTCGACTGCCGCGTCAGCAGCCGCAGGTGCACCTCGGACATCCCGGGGTGGGTGGCCAGCACGTCGCGCAGCTGCGTCACCACCGTGGGGGTGCACCGGGTCGACGGCAGGGTCAGCACCACCGGCCCGCCGGGTCCCTCCGCGAGGTCGGGGAGCGTGACCTCCTGCCCGCGGATCTCCGGCTGCTCCTTGTCCTTCGACAGCGCGCCCGAGACCCGGATGATCGAGTCCGGCACGAGGTGCTGGGCAACCAGCTGGTAGCTGCTGGGGAAGAACAGCACCTCGATGCCGCCCTCGAGGTCCTCGAGCGTGATCGTCGCCCAGGCGTCGCCCTTCTTCGTGATCTTGCGCTGCACCGAGGTGACCAGGCCGCTCACGGTGACGCGGGAGCCGTGCGGGCGCTCCTCGTCGAGCAGCAGCTGACCGACGGTCGCGTCGGTGCCCTGGGAGAGCACGTGCTCGAGGCCGAGCAGCGGGTGGTCGGAGACGTAGAGGCCGAGCATCTCGCGCTCGTGGCCCAGCAGCGTCATCTTGTCCCACTCGTCGATGTCGGGCAGCGCGACGCTGACGCCGAACGAGCCGCCGCCGTCGTCCACGTCGTCGAGGCCGCCGAACAGCGAGTCCTGCCCGATGGCCTCGTTCTTCTTGATGTCGACGTACTGGTCGACCGCCATCTCGTGCACCGCGACCAGCGCGCGCCGCTTGTGCTTCATGTCGTCGAAGGCGCCCGCCTTGACCAGCGACTCGATGACCCGCTTGTTGCAGGCGCCGATCGGGACCTTCGCCATGAAGTCGTTGAAGTCCGTGAACCGGCCCTTCTCCTCGCGCGCGCCCACGACCTGCTCGACCACGTTCGCGCCCACGTTGCGGATCGCGGTGAGGCCGAAGCGGATGTCGGTGCCGACCGGGGTGAAGTTGTGCGCGGACTCGTTGACGTCGGGCGGGAGCACCTGGATGCGCATGCGGCGGCACTCGTTGAGGTAGATGGCCGACTTGTCCTTGTCGTCCTTCACCGAGGTCAGCAAGGCCGCCATGTACTCGGCCGGGTAGTTCGCCTTGAGGTACGCCGTCCAGTACGACACCACGCCGTACGCCGCGGAGTGGGCCTTGTTGAACGCGTAGTCGGAGAAGGGCAGCAGGATCTCCCACAGGGCCGTGATGGACTGCTGGGAGTACCCGCGCTCGAGCATGCCGGCCTGGAACCCGGCGTACTGCTTGTCGAGCTCCTCCTTCTTCTTCTTGCCCATGGCGCGGCGCAGGTTGTCAGCCTGTCCGAGGCTGAAGCCCGCCAGGACCTGGGCGATCTCCATGACCTGCTCCTGGTAGACGATCAGGCCGTAGGTCTCGCCGAGCACCGTCTCGAGGGGCTTCTCGAGCTCGGGGTGGATCGGGTCGATGGGCTCGCGGCCGTTCTTGCGCCGCGCGTACTTGTTGTGGGAGTCCGCGCCCATCGGGCCCGGACGGTAGAGCGCGCCGACGGCGGAGATGTCGGCGAACTTGTCCGGCTTCATGCTGCGCAGCAGCGCCCGCATGGGCCCGCCGTCGAGCTGGAACACGCCCAGGGTGTCGCCGCGCGAGAGCAGGTCGTACGTCGCGGGGTCGTCGAACGGCAGGTCCTCGAGCACGACCGTCTCGCCGCGGTTCATCTCGATGTTCTTCAGCGCGTCGTCGAGCACCGTGAGGTTGCGCAGGCCGAGGAAGTCCATCTTGACCAGCCCGAGCGACTCGCACATCGGGTAGTCGAACTGCGTGATGATCGCGCCGTCCTGCTCGCGCTTCATGATCGGCACGATGTCGACGAGCGGCTCGCTCGACATGATGACGCCGGCGGCGTGCACGCCCCACTGGCGGATCTGGCCCTCGAGGCCGACCGCCGTCTCGTAGATGGTGCGCACGTCGTGGTCGCTGGCGTGCAGGGCGCGGAACTCGCCGCCGTCGTTGTAGCGCTTGTGGCCCTCGTTGAAGAGCTCCTTGAGCGGCACACCCTTGCCCATGATGTCGGGCGGCAGCGCCTTGGTGATGCGGTCGGAGACGGCGAAGCCGTAGTCGAGCACGCGCGCGGCGTCCTTGATCGCCTGCTTGGCCTTGATGCGGCCGAAGGTGGCGATGTAGGCGACGCGGTCGCTGCCGTACTTCTCCGAGACGTACTGGATGACCTCGGTGCGCCGACGCTCGTCGAAGTCGATGTCGAAGTCGGGCATCGAGGGGCGCTCGGGGTTGAGGAACCGCTCGAAGATGAGGCCGTGCTCCAGCGGGCACAGGTCGGTGATCCGCAGCGCGTACGCCGCGATCGAGCCCGCGCCGGAACCACGGCCGGGGCCGACCCGGATGCCGTTCGCCTTGGCCCACTGGATGAAGTCGGCCACCACCAGGAAGTAGCCGCAGTAGCCCTTGGCCGCCACGACCGACAGCTCCATCTCGACGCGGTCGCGCACCTCGGCGGTCAGCGCCTCACCGGGGTAGCGGCTCTCGATGCCGCGCCAGACCTCCTTGCGGAACCAGGAGTCCTCGCTCTCCCCCGCCGGCACGTCGGCGCGCGCCATGTAGCCGCCGGTGGACTCGGTGAAGTCCACCGAGCAGCGCTCGGCGATCGCGAGGGTGTTGTCGCACGCCTCGGGCATGCCGAAGCGGTCGGCCCACAGCTCACGCATCTCCGCCGCGGACTTGATGTAGTAGCCCCCGCCGTCGAACTTCAGGCGGTTCGGGTCGGCCAGGCGCTTGCCGGAGGCGACGCACACCAGGGCGTCGTGGGCCTCGGCGTCGCCCGGGTTGTTGTAGTGCGAGTCGTTGGTGGCGACCGGCGGGATGCCCAGCTCCTTGCCCAGGCGCAGCAGGTCGTCGCGCACGCGCTTCTCGATGCTGATGTCGTGGTCCATCAGCTCGAGGAAGAAGTTCTCCTTGCCGAAGATCTCCTGGAACTCGGCCGCCGAGCGGCGCGCCTCGTCGTACTGCCCCAGCCGGAGGCGGGTCTGCACCTCGCCCGACGGGCAGCCGGTCGTGGCGATGAGGCCCTTGCCGTAGGTCTGCAGCAGCTCGCGGTCGGCGCGCGGCTTGTAGTAGTACCCCTCCAGGCTCGAGCGCGAGGAGAGCCGGAACAGGTTGTGCATGCCCTCGGTGCTCGAGGCCCACATCGTCATGTGGGTGTAGGCGCCGCCGCCCGCGACGTCGTCGCCGCCCTCCTCGGCCGTGCCGCCCTTGCCCCAGCGCACCCGGCGCCGCTCGCTGCGGTGGGTCTGGGGCGTCAGGTACGCCTCGATGCCGATGATCGGGTTGACCCCGTGCTTGCGGGCCTTCGACCAGAAGTCGTAGGCGCCGTGCAGGTTCCCGTGGTCGGTCATCGCGATGGCCGGCATGCCCAGCTCCACCACCCGCGAGAACAGCCCGTCGAGCAGCGACGCCCCGTCGAGCATCGAGTACTCCGTGTGGACGTGGAGGTGGACGAACGAGTCGGAAGATCCGGCGGCCATGGAGTTCAGCGCGCTCCTCGAGGACGGTGCAGCAGGACAGACGGGTGGTGCGGGCGGTGCGCGGGGAAGGAGGTCAGCCTACGCGACGCCGGCGCCCCTCATCGTGCCGTCGGGCACCGACACCCGTCGCGTCGCGGACGCCGCGGCGGGTCGGGTGGCGGGCCGGGTGGAGGGTCGGGTCGAGGCCGGGTCAGTCGCTGTCGCGCACGACCTCGAGCGCGTGCGCGAGGTCGTCGGGGTAGCCCGAGTCGTACGTCACGTACTCCCCCGAGCCCGGGTGCACGAAGCCGAGCCGCACGGCGTGCAGCCACTGGCGCTCCAGCCCGACGCGGCGCGCCAGCGTCGGGTCTGCGCCGTACGTCAGGTCACCGACGCACGGGTGCTTGAGGGCCGACATGTGGACGCGGATCTGGTGGGTGCGGCCGGTCTCGAGGTGGACCTGCAGGAGGCTCGCGAAGCGGTGGGCCTCGAGCGTCTCGTAGTGGGTCACGCTCGCGCGCCCGTCGGCCATGACGGCGAACTTCCAGTCCGAGCGCGGGTGGCGGCCGATGGGGGCGTCGACCGTGCCCGTGTGCGGGTCGGGGTGCCCCTGCACGAGCGCGTGGTAGGTCTTGTCGACCTCGCGGTTGCGGAAGGCGTTCTTCAACCGCGAGTACGCCGTCTCCGACTTGCAGACCACCATGACGCCCGAGGTGCCGACGTCGAGACGCTGCACGATGCCCTGGCGCTCGGAGGCCCCGCTCGTGGCGATGCGGAAGCCCGCGCCCACGAGGTGACCGACCACGGTCGGGCCCCGCCACCCCGGCGAGGGGTGGACGGCGACACCGACCGGCTTGTCGATCACCACGATGTCGTCGTCGTCGTGGATGATCCCGATGCCCTCGACGATCTCCGGCACGATCTCGAGCGGGTCGACCACCGACGGGATGGTCACCTCCAGCAACGCACCCGCCACGACGCGGTCGGACTTGGCGACCGGGCCGCCGTCCAGCGCGACGTTGCCCTCGGCGATCAGCTCGGCCGCCCGCGACCGGCTCACGCCGAACATGCGGGCCATGGCGGCGTCGACGCGCTCGCCGGCCATCCCCTCGGGGACGAGCACCACGCGGAGGTCGGCGTTCACCGCGGGTCCTCCCCGGCCGGCTGGTCGGCCTCGGGGGTGCTGTCCGCCCGGTCGTCATCGACGCGCCCGCCGTCGACCCTCACGCCGCGGAAGGCCTGCACCACGATGAGGGCCGCGGCCACGTTGATGCACATGTCGGCCACGTTGAAGACGGGCCAGCTCGGCAGCGCGATCATGTCGACGACGTGCCCGTGGAACGGCCCGGGGTCGCGCAGCAGGCGGTCGGTGAGGTTGCCGGTCACCCCCGCCAGGAGGAGACCGAGGGCGACGGCCCACAGGGCGCTGCCGAGGCGGCGGCTCGCGACGAGCACCGCGATCGTCGCGACGATGGCCACGACGGTGAGCACCGGGGTCGCCCCGGTGCCGAGGCTGAAGGCGGCGCCGGGGTTGAACACCAGGCGCAGCACGAGCAGGTCGTCGACCAGCGCGACGGGGCCGTCGGCGAGGTGGCGGAGCGCGAGCTCCTTCGTCGTCAGGTCGACGGCGTACGCCGCGAGGGCCACCAGCAGGAACGCCGTCCAGGTGCGACGCCGACGAGACGCCGGGGAGGACGGGGGACGGTCCGGGTCGCCCGAGCCGTGGCTCAGCGACGCTCCTCGCGCTGCTTGCATGACACGCACAGTGTGGCACGCGGGAAAGCCATCACCCGCATCTTGCCGATCGGTCCGCCGCACGAGGCGCACACCCCGAGGCGGCCCTCCCCGATGCGTGCGAGGGCCCGCTCGACCTGCTCCAGCGCGGTGCGCTCCGTGCTCACGAGGCTGAGCTCGTGGTCGCGCTCGAAGGTCGAGGCGCCGAGGTCGGCCGCGTCGGGGCCGGCGCCGTCGCCCGCGTCGGCGAACAGCCCGGCGAGCTCGGCCTCCTGCGCCTCGATGCGGGCGCGCAGGGTCGCCGCGTGCTCCTGCAGCTCGGCGACCACCTCGTCGACCTCCGCCCGCGTCCAGGGCTCGTCGCCCTCGGCGACCGGGAGGGCGGCGGGGTCGATCTCCCGCAGGCCGGTGTCGGTCGTCGTCTCCTCGTTCACCACGTGCTCCTCCGAGTCGGTGTCCGAGGCGACGTGCCGTCGGCGTGCGAGGACCCTAGCCGCCTGCCCCGCACCGCTCAACCGTCCCGGGACGCCGAACGGCCGGCCACCCCGGGAGGGGTGGCCGGCCGCGCGTGCCGTCGAGGTGGTGAGCGCTCAGGCCTCGTCGTCGCCGAGGATCGAGCGCAGCCGCTTCGGGGCGGCCGAGCTGTCGCTCACGGGCGCGGCGTCGCCGCCGCCCCCGAGGGCCTCGAGCTGCTGCGAGAAGTAGGTCTTCAGGCGCGAGCGGTACTCCCGCTCGAAGGAGCGCAGGCGCTCCACCTCGCCGTTGAGCTTGTCGCGCTCGCGCTCCAGGTCGCCGAACATCTGCTGGCGACGCTCGGCGGTCTCGGTGTCGAGCATCTGCGAGCGGGTGCGGGCGTCGGCCTCCATGCGGTCGGCCTTCGTCTTGGCCTCGCCCTCGAGGCGCTCGGCCTTGGTGCGGGCCTCACCGATGATGCGGTCGGCCTCGTCCTTGGCCTCGTCGACCAGCTCGTCGGCGTTGCGCGTCGCGATCTCGAGGAGGCGGGCCGCGGCGTTGGAGGCCTGCGGGACCGTCTCGACGCGGATCGTCTCGACGCCGGCGGAGGGGGCGGCAGCCGCCACCACGGGCGCGGGCGCCGGGGCGGGGGCCGGCGTGGGGGCCGGGACCGGCGCGGGGGCCGGCGTCGGCTCGGGCGCCTTCTCGAACACCGGCGCGGGAGCGGGAGCACCCGACTGCGCGGCGCTGAGCTTGGCGCGCAGGTCCTCGTTCTCCTTGGTGAGACGGGCCAGCTCGGCCTCGACCTCGTCGAGGAACTGGTCGACCTCACCCATGTCGTAGCCCTCGCGGAGCCGGACAGGAGTGAAGCGCTTGTTGCTCACGTCCTCAGGCGTCAGTGGCATGACCACACCCATTCATCTCGTCGGCTTGCAATACACGTCTCGGCGCAACACTAGCGCCTCAACTCCCCCACGGGTCACTCGACCGCCGGGGAGGGTCAGGCGCTCAGCAGCGTCGCACGGTTCACCTGGAGCAGCAGCATGCTGGCGACCAGGACGATCAGGAAGCTGAGGTCGAGCGCCACCCCGCCCAGGCGCAGCGGCGGGATGACCTTGCGCAGCGCCTTGATCGGGGGGTCCGTCACGGAGTAGACGACCTCGAGGACCACGAGCACGACGCCCTTGGGCTCCCACGACCGGGCGAAGACCTGCACCCAGTCGACCACGAAGCGGATCCACAGCATGCTGATGAAGACGAACAGGACGAGCTCGACGACCTGCCCGATGACGTTCGCGGTCAACGCCCCGCGTCAGCTCTGGTTGAAGAAGCCGCCGCTGACGATGCGCGCCTTGTCCTCGGCGGCGACCGTCACGTTCGGGGGCGAGAGCAGGAAGACCTTGTTCGTCACGCGCTCGATGGTGCCACGCGTGGCGAAGACCAGGCCGGCGGCGAAGTCCACGAGCCGCTTCGCGTCGCTGTCGTCCATCTCCGAGAGGTTCATGATCACCGGGATGCCGTCGCGGAAGTTCTCCCCCACGGTGCGGGCCTCGTTGTAGGTGCGCGGGTGCAGCGTGATGATCCGCGACAGCTCGGCGACCTGGCTGACGGGCGCGGCCGCCACCTGGGCGCGACGGCGCTCGGCGAGGTCGGCGACGGGGGCCGGGGCGGCCTCCACCGGACGCCGACGCACGGGGCGCTCCTCGCGCTCGTCGGAGTGGTCACGGTGGTCCCGCTGGTCCCGGTGGTCGCGCTCGTCCCGGACGTCCCGCTCGCCGGTGTGGCCCTCGGCCTCGTCGTACTCGTCGTACCCCGGGTCCTCGAGCAGACCGAGGTACTCGCCGATCTTGCGCATCGCGCCGCTCATGCTGACTTCCTCAGGAGTTGTGGCACACCACGGGGGCGCGCTCGGTTGGATCGGACACTACTGGACACGGGGCCTCGCTCCGAGGACCGCGCTACCGACACGCACGTGTGTCGCCCCCGCCGCGACGGCCTCCTCGAGGTCGCCGCTCATGCCGGCCGAGAGCACCGTCGCGCCGGGGTGCTCGGCCCGGACGCGGGCCGCCTGGTCGGCGAGCCGGGCGAACGCCGCCGCCGGGTCCTCGCCCAGCGGCGCCACCGCCATGAGACCCGCCAGGCGCAGCCCGTCGGTGCCGGCGACGGCGTCGCACAGCTCCGCCACCTGCTCCGGCGGGCAGCCCGCGCGGTGCTCGGCGCCGGGCGGGTCGAGGCTCACCTGCACGAGGCAGTCGAGGGGACCGGCGACGTCCCGCTCGGCCCGCCCGCGCGCGAGCGGGGCGAGCAGCTTGGGACGGTCGAGGGACTCGACGACGTCGGCGTACGCCGCCACCGCCGCCGCCTTGTTGCTCTGCAGGCCGCCGATGAAGTGCCAGCGCAGCCCCAGGTCCGCGGTCTCGGCCGCCTTCGCCGCCGCCTCCTGGTGGCGGTTCTCGCCGACGGCGCCCACCCCGAGCCCGGCGAGCAGCCGCACGTCGGAGGCGGGGAAGAACTTGGTGACGACGACGAGCTCCACCTCGTCGTCGCGGCCGGCCGCGCGGGTGGCCGCGACGACCCGCGCGCGCACCGCCGCCAGAGCGGCGGCGAGCTCGGCCTCCCGGCCCTCCGCACTCACGCGACCACCTGCACGAGGCCGGCGAGGCGGCCCGCCGCCGCACCGTCGCGCCGGTGGGACCACAGCTCGGCGTCCTCCATCGTGCACGCGCCGAGCTCGGTGACCTCGTCGACGCCCGCGGCGGTGAGCTGCGCCCGTACCGCTGCCCCGAGGTCGAGCGCCGGCGTGCCCCACGACGTCGTCGCCGCCGCGGCCGGGACCGCCCGGGCGACCTCGTCGCGCAGCGCGGCGGGGACCTCGTAGCACCGCCCGCACACGTGCGGACCCACCCAGGCCCGGACCTCGTCCGCCCCGGCGGCCCGCAGGGCGGCCACCGTCGCGGTCACGACCCCGGCGCGCACGCCCTCGCGCCCGGCGTGCGCCGCGGCGACGGCACCGCCGGCCGGATCGGCCAGCAGCACCGGGACGCAGTCGGCGACCCGCACGAGCAGGGCGACGCCCGGCTCCGTGGTCACGATGCCGTCGGCCTCGGGAGGCTCGCCGGCCGCGTCGAGCGCCCCGGCAGCGACCGCCACGGTCGCGCCGTGGACCTGCCGCATGCCCCGGACGGAGCGGGCGCCGAGCTCGGTGCGCACCGCCTCGAGGTCGGCCCGCACGTCGCTCACCGCCGCCGCGGGCGGGGTGCCCGGCAGCGCGAGGTTGAGCGGGCGCGCGTCGTGGCGGGCCGAGGTGAAGGCCACCTCGACCCGCCCGACGCGCTCACGGAAGACGAACACCGGCTGCGGACGCTCCGCTCACTTCAGGAAGTCGGGCACGTCCAGGTCGTCGTCGAAGTCGACCTGGGGCGCCGGCTGGGCCGGGCGGGGGGCACCGACCGGCACCGACGGACGCTCGTTCGGCTGGGGCGGGAGCGGACGCTGGTCGCGCTGGGGCTCCTGGGCGTACGCCGGCTGCCGCGGCTGGGCGGGCTGCTGGGCGGGCTGCTGGTGCGGCTGCTGGGCGGGCTGCTGGTGCGGCGCCCGCTGGACGGGGGCCGCCTGCTGCGCCGCGGCCTGCTGCGCCGGAGCGGCCTGGTCGCGGCCACGGCCGAGCGCCGCGCCCTCCTCGCGCTTCTTCGGCACGCCGCCGTCGAACCCGGCGGCGATGACGGTCACGCGGACCTCGTCGCCGAGCGCGTCGTCGATGGTCGCACCGAAGATGATGTTGGCCTCGGGGTGGACCGCGTCGGCCACGAGCGCCGCGGCCTCGTTGATCTCGAACAGACCGAGGTCGGAGCCGCCGGAGATCGAGAGCAGCACACCGTGGGCGCCGTCGATGGAGGCCTCGAGCAGCGGGGACGAGACGGCCATCTCGGCGGCGGCGACCGAGCGGTCGTCGCCCCGGGCGGAACCGATGCCCATGAGCGCGGAGCCGGCGTTGGCCATCACGGACTTCACGTCCGCGAAGTCGAGGTTGATGAGGCCCGGGGTGGTGATGAGGTCCGTGATGCCCGAGACGCCCTGGAGCAGCACCTGGTCGGCCTGCTTGAACGCGTCGAGCACCGACACGTTGCGGTCGCTGATCGACAGCAGCCGGTCGTTGGGGATCACGATGAGGGTGTCGACCTCCTCGCGGAGCGCCGCGATGCCCTCCTCCGCCGAGCCCGCGCGACGGCGGCCCTCGAACATGAAGGGACGGGTGACGACACCGATGGTCAGCGCACCGAGCGAGCGGGCGATGCGGGCCACGACGGGCGCGCCGCCCGTGCCCGTGCCGCCGCCCTCGCCGGCGGTCACGAACACCATGTCGGCGCCCTTGATGACCTCCTCGATCTCGTCCGAGTGGTCCTCCGCGGCCCGGGCCCCCACGTCGGGGTTCGCGCCGGCACCCAGGCCACGCGTCAGCTCGCGGCCGATGTCGAGCTTCACGTCCGCGTCGCTCATGAGGAGCGCCTGCGCGTCGGTGTTGATGGCGATGAACTCGACGCCCTTGAGCCCGACCTCGATCATCCGGTTGACGGCGTTGACGCCGCCGCCGCCGATGCCGACGACCTTGATCACGGCCAGGTAGTTCTGCGCTGCTGCCACGGCGGCCTCGCCTCTCACGTTCGGTTGGTGGACGGTTCCTGCTCGAGGTCTCAACTGTCACCCTCAGGTAGAGGGTTATAGTTATGTCAACCTCGTCGTGCTGACGACAGTAGGGTCGGCACTCGTCCGGATCCGGGAGGCACGCCGCGCGTGTCGCGCGTGTCGTGCGGCGCGCCCGCCTCAGCGGGTGGTCGGGCGGCTGGGCACGCTGACGTCGTACTCCTCGACGTCGAGCCCCTGGGCCAGCAGCACGTCGAGCACCTCGCCCTTGGCCGCGGACTCCTCCGCGCTCCCCCACACGACCACGGCGCCGTCGCGCAGCTCGAGCGTGATCTCGTCGACGGTCGCAGCCGTGATGGTCGCGACCTGCGCCGCCGTCTGCGCGGGCATGGCCCCGACGACGCGGGCCACCTCGCGCACGGCCTCGTCCCCCGCGGCGGCGTCGAGCTGGACCACGGGCACGTCGGGCGGCACCTCGTCGTACGTGCGGAACGCGACGCCGTCGGCGTCCACGCCGCGCAGGCTGGCGCCGCGCTCGACGACCGCGACGACCTCGCGCTCGGTCACCGCGATGTGCACCCCGTCCGGCCACGCGCGGGTGACCTCGACCTGGGACACGGCCGCCAGCGCGTCCACGCGCCGGCTGATGGCGTCGAGGTCGACGCGCGCCAACGGGCGTCCCTCGGGCACGTCCGCGGCGGCCCGCACCTCGTCCGCCGTCAGCACGCGGGTGCCGTCGACCTCGACCGCGGCCACGGCCAGCACCGAGGAGAAGAACACGAGCCACACGAGCGCCGCGGCGGCGGCCAGCACGCTGCCGACCACCGCCACCCACCGCCACACCGACCACCGGCGGCGCCAGCGGCGGCGCTCGAACAGCAGGCGGGTGTCGCTCACGCCGAGCCCGGGGTCGCGCCCGCCCGCAGCAGGTCGAGCACGTGGGGACCAACGGTCGTGATGCTGCCGGCGCCGAGGGTGAGCACGACGTCGCCGGGTCGCGCCCGGCGCACCAGCTCGGCCGCGACGTCCTCGAGCGCGGGCACGAGGGCCACCGCTCCGGCGGGCAGCGGCACCGCGCCCGCCACGAGCCCACCGGTCACGTCCGGGTCCGCCTCCTCCCGCGCCAGGTAGACGTCGGTGACGACGACCTCGTCGGCCGCGCCCAGCGCCTCGCCCATGGCCGTGCCGAAGATGCGGGTGCGCGAGACCAGGTGCGGCTGGAAGGCCACCACGACCCGGCCCTCCCCCGCGACCGACCGGGCGGCCTGGAGGTCGCCGGCGATCTCGACCGGGTGGTGGGCGTAGCTGTCGTAGACGCGCACGCCGGCCACCTCGCCCTTGGCCTCCATCCGGCGGCGCGTGCCGGTGAAGGAGGCGAGCCCCCCCGCCAGCGCGTCGGCGTCGTGACCGAGCAGCAGGCCCGTGGTCAGCGCCAGCGCGGCGTCGAGCACGTAGTGGCGTCCGGGGATGCGCAGCTCCACGGGACCGACCGGGCCCCGCACCGCGTGGCTCCCCCCGTCGGCCGGGACCAGCGTGAACGTCGAGCGCGTGCCGGCGAAGCGCACGTCCTCCACCCGGAGGTCGGCGTCGGCGGACTCCCCCACGCCGACGGCGCGGATGCCGCGCTCACGGGCCGTGGCCAGCAGCGCCGCCGCGCCCGGGTCGTCGACGCAGGCCACGAGCAGGCCGCCGGGCTCGATGCGGCCGAGGAACTCGTCGAAGGCGGCACGGTAGGCCGCCTCGCTCCCCCACACGTCGAGGTGGTCGGCCTCGACGTTCGTCACCACCGCGACGTGGGGGGTGTAGACGAGGAAGGCGCCGTCGCTCTCGTCGGCCTCGGCCACGAAGAGGTCGCTGCTGCCGTCGTGGGCGTTCGTGCCGGTCTGCGCGAGCTCGCCCCCCACGGCGTACGACGGGTCCGCGCCCGCCGCGACGAGCGCGGTGGTGAGCAGCGACGTGGTCGTCGTCTTGCCGTGCGTGCCGGCGACCGCGAGCACCCGACGGTCGGCCATGACGGCGGCGAGGCCGGCGGAGCGCGGCAGCACGCGCAGGCCGCGCTCGTAGGCGGCGACGACCTCCGGGTTGTCCTCGCGGACGGCGGTGGAGACGACGAGCGTGTCGGCGTCGCCGACCTGCTCCGCGGCGTGGCCCACGTGCACCCGGGCACCCGCGGCGGCGAGCGCGTCGAGCACGGGCGACGGGGCGCCGTCGCTGCCGGAGACCCGCACGCCGCGCGCCAGCATGATGCGCGCGATGGCCGAGAGCCCGGCGCCGCCGATGCCGACGAAGTGGACGGCGCCCAGCTCCTCGACCGGCAGGATCTCGTCGGGGACGGGGACCCTCATCGCCGCCCTCCCCGGGTACGGCGGGGCGCGGCCACGACCTCGGCGACCAGGTCGGCGAGGCGGTCGTCGGCGTCGCGCGGGATGAGGCCCGCGGCCACGGCGCCCATGCGCGCCAGCCGCTCGGCGTCGTTGGCGAGGCCCGGGACGGTGGCGCTGATCCACTCCGGCGTCAGCGCGCCGTCGGCGACGAGGAGGGCCCCGCCCGCGTCCACGACGGGCCGGGCGTTGAGCTCCTGCTCGCCGTTGCCGATCGGCAGCGGGACGAAGACGGCCGGCAGGCCGACGGCCGCCGCCTCGGTGACGCTCGAGGCGCCCGCGCGGCACAGCACGAGGTCGGCGCTCGCGTAGGCCAGGTCCATCCGCTCGACGAAGTGCTCGACCACGTAGGGCACCCCCTCGACCCGGGCCGGCTCGGCCTCGCCCTTCGGCCCGACGACGTGCAGCACCTGCACGCCGGCGGCGCCCAGGGCGCCCGCCGACGCGGCGACCGACTGGTTGAGCCGGCGCGCGCCCTGCGAGCCGCCCGTCACCAGCAGCACCGGCAGGTCCGGGTGCAGGCCGAAGGTCGCGCGCGCCTCGGCCCGCAGCGCCGCCCGGTCGAGCGTGGACACCATGCGGCGGATAGGCAGCCCGACGTACGTCGCCCGCGGCAGCGGGGTGTCGGGGAAGCTGACGGCGACCCGGTCGGCGACACGGGCCCCGACCTTGTTGGCGATGCCGGGCAACGCGTTCTGCTCGTGCACGACGAGCGGCAGCCGACGGCGCCGGGCGGCGAGGTAGACGGGCATCGAGACGTAGCCGCCGTAGCCGACCACCACGTCGGGCGCGAAGCGGTCGATGACCGCGCCCGCCTCCCGCACCGCGGCCCGCAGGCGCCCCGGCACCCGGGCGAGGTCCGCGCCGGGACGCCGCGGCAGCGGCACCGGCGGGATGAGGGCGAGCTCGTGGCCGGCGGCCGGCACGACCCGCGTCTCCAGGCCCCGGGCGGTGCCCACGCACAGCACCTGCGTCGCCGGGTCGCGGCGCAGCAGCGCGTCCGCGGTGGCGAGCAGCGGGGAGGTGTGGCCGGCGGTCCCGCCGCCGGCGAGGAGCACACGCATTCTCAGGGCCCTCCTGGGCTCTCGGGGATCCACCGGGTCTCGGCGGACCGGTCGGCAGATCGGTCGTTCAGCGGGCGCGGCGCCGCGCCTCGAGGGCCGCGGCCGCCCCCGGCTCGCGGCGGGCGAACGTGATGAGCAGGCCCAGGGCGACGAGGGACGGCACCAGCGCGGACCCACCGTAGGAGACGAGCGGGAGCGGGATGCCGATGACCGGCAGCAGCGTGAGCACCATGCCGAGGTTGATCATCGCCTGGCCCAGCAGCCACACCACGATGCCGAAGCCCGCGTAGCGCACGAACGGGTCGGCGGTCGTGCTCGCGACCCGGATCGCGGCGAACGCGATGGTGAGGAAGAGGCCGAGCACCAGCAAGGTGCCCACGAGGCCCAGCTCCTCGCCCAGCACGGCGAAGATGAAGTCGGTGTGGGCCTCGGGCAGGTCGCCCCACTTCTGCTGGCTGGCCCCGATCCCCTGGCCCAGGAGTCCGCCGGACGAGAGGGCGAAGAGCCCGTGCGCGGGCTGCCAGCCGGCGTCGTGGAAGTCGGCGAAGGGGTCGAGGAAGTTCGTGATGCGCTTGACGCGCTCCGCGCTCGTGGTGGCCAGGACGACGACCCCCACGGCGACCACGGAGAGGGCGAGGGCGAAGAACCGCAGCGGCGCTCCCACGACCCACAGCATGGCCAGCAGGATCGCGAGCAGCACGAGCGCCGTGCCGAGGTCCCGCTGCAGCAGCACCAGCACGATGATCAGCCCGACGACCGGGACGACGGGCACGAGCATGTGGCGCACGCGGTCGAGCACCCGCTCCTTGTTGGCGTAGACGTCCGCGGCCCACAGCACGATCGTGAGCTTGGCCAGCTCGGACGGCTGGATCTGCACCGGCCCCAGCGCCAGCCAGTTCGTGTTGCCGTTCACCTCCACGCCCAGGCCCGTCTGGGTCAGCGCGAGCAGCACGAGCACGACGGGCAGCGCCAGCCAGGTCGCCCGCCGTACCAGCCGCATCGGCAGGCGCGCGACCACCAGCGCGACCACCAGGCCGATCGCCGCCCACATGAGCTGGCGGCGCACGACGCCGTAGGAGTCGCCGGTGAGGCGGTAGGAGTAGACGCTCGAGGCGCTCAGCACCATGACGAGGCCGATGGTGAGCAGCAGCGCCGAGGCGCCGAGCAGCAGGTAGTACGACGTCAGCGGGCGCTCGAGGGAGCGGCGCAGCGGCTCGGTCCAGGCGAGGCGGCCGCGGGCGGCGGGCTCCGCCGGGACGGCGGTCGCCCCCGTGCGGCCCCGGCGGACGGGAGGCTCCTGCGTGGTGGTCACCGCGGCTCTCCCTCCCGTCAGCAGCCGGCCTCAGCCGTCCTGTCGTCCTTGTCCTGCCTGTCCCGCCTGTCCTGCCGGCCCGCGCCGCCGCACGGCGGCCGCGAACGCGTCACCCCGCGCGCCGTAGTTGGCGAACATGTCCATGGAGGCGCAGCCCGGGGCCAGCAGCACGGTGTCGCCGGGCTCGGCGATCCGGGCGGCGGCCCCGACGACGGCCTCCATGGGGGCGTCGGTGGAAGTCTCCTGGTCGCCGAGCACGATGAGCGGGACCTCGGGCGCGTGTCGCGCGAGCGCGTCGGCGATCACGTCGCGGTCGCGGCCGTAGACGACCGCCCCCCGCAGCCGGGTCCGCACCGCCTGCACCAGGTCGTCGAACCGGGCGCCCTTGGCGAGCCCGCCGGCCACCCAAACGACCGGGTCGTAGGCCTGCAGCGAGGACTGCGCGGCGTGCGGGTTCGTGGCCTTCGAGTCGTCGACGTAGCGCACGCCCGCGACCTCGCCGACCTCCGCGATGCGGTGGCCGTCGGGCCGGAACGAGCGGAGGCCGTCGCGCACCGCCTGCTGGGAGACCCCGTGCGCGCGGGCCAGGGCGGCCGCGGCGAGCGCGTTGGCGACGAAGTGCGGCGCGGGCGAGGCCAGGTCGGCGATCGTGCAGAGCTCGGCGGCGCTGGTGTCGCGCTCCGTCACGAACGCGCGGTCGGCCAGGATGTCCTCGACCAGCCCGACCATGCCGACGGACGGGGTGCCGAGGGTGAACCCGACGGCCCGCGCCCCCTCGACGACGTCGGCGTCGCGCACCATCTGCTCGGTGGCGGGGTCGGCGACGTTGTAGACGCACGCCCGCTGGACCTGCTCGTAGATCCGGGCCTTGTCCGCGGCGTACGCCGACATGTCGGGGTACCAGTCGAGGTGGTCCTCCGCCAGGTTGAGCACGGCGGCCGACTCGGCGCTCATCGAGTGCGTGTAGTGCAGCTGGAAGCTGGAGAGCTCGACGGCGAGCACGTCGTACCCGTCGGGGTCCATCACCGCCTCGACGACCGGGCGGCCGACGTTGCCGACCGCGGCGCTGCGCAGGCCCGCCGCCCGCAGGATCGCGTCGAGCATCTGCACCGTGGTGGTCTTGCCGTTGGTGCCGGTGACCGCGACCCACGGCGCGGGGCGCTTGAGGTCGCGCAGGCGCCACGCCAGCTCGACCTCCCCCCACACGGGTACGCCGCGCGCGGCCGCCTGCGCCAGCAGCGGGGCGTCGGGGCGCCAGCCGGGCGAGGTGACGAGCACGTCCACGTCGTCGGGCAGGGTCGCCGTGGCGCCCTCGCCGAGGTGGACGGTGGCGCCGAGCACCTCGAGGAGCTCCGCCTTGTCGGGACGGTCGCCGGCCGTGGACTCGTCGAGCGCCACGACCTGCGCGCCCAGGTGGTTGAGGGAGTCGGCGGCGGCGAAGCCGGAGACGCCGAACCCGGCCACGACGGCCCGCACGCCGTCCCAGGAGTCGGCCCGACCCAGGGACGCGGGGTCGCGCCGGGTCACAGGTTGGCCACCCACTCCGCGTAGAAGATGCCCATGCCCGCGGCCACGAAGATGCCGGTGATGATCCAGAACCGGATCACGACGGTGACCTGCTCCCAGCCGAGCATCTCGAAGTGGTGGTGCAGCGGCGCCATGCGGAACAGGCGCTTGCCCTTGGTCGCCTTGAAGAAGCCGACCTGGAGCATCACCGACAGGGTCTCGAGCAGGAACAGGCCGCCCAGGATGACGAGCAGCAGCTCGGTGCGGGTCAGGATCGCCAGACCGGCGAGCGCGCCGCCGAGGGCCAGCGAGCCGGTGTCGCCCATGAAGATGCGGGCCGGCGACGCGTTCCACCACAGGAACCCGAAGCAGGCCCCGGTGATGGCGGCCGCGACGATCGCCAGGTCGAGCGGGTCGCGCACCTCGTAGCAGTAACCGCTCTCGGCGCCCGCGCCGCACAGCTGGTTGAACTGCCAGATGTTCACGAGCGTGTAGGCGCCGAACACCATGGTGGCCGAGCCGGCCGCGAGCCCGTCGAGGCCGTCGGTGAGGTTCATGCCGTTGCTGGTGCCCGCGATGATCAGCCAGATGAAGAGCACCGCGACGATCCACGGCAGGGCCAGCCACGCGATGTCGCGCAGGAACGAGATGTTGGTCGAGGCGGGGGTACGTCCGTTCGCCCCGGACTCCAGCCACGGCGACAGCGCGAGGGCGCCGAACGTGAGCGCGATGACGGTCTGGCCGATCATCTTCGCCTTGCTCCGCAGGCCCAGGCTGCGCTGCTTGTAGATCTTGATGAAGTCGTCGAGGAAGCCCACCATGCCGAGGCCCACGAAGAGGAAGAGCAGCAGCCACGCCGACGCGGACGGCGGGGTCCACGTGACCAGCTTCGCCACCAGGTAGCCGAGCACGGCCGCCAGGATGATGACGATGCCGCCCATCGTGGGGGTGCCGCGCTTCGTGTGGTGCGACGTCGGTCCGTCGTCGCGGATCTCCTGGCCGTAGCCCTTCGCCGACAGCACGGTGATCGCCACCCGTGTGCCGAGCAGCGACAGGATGAGGGCCAGCCCACCCCCGAGCAGGATCGCTCTCACGTCGTCGGTCCTTCCTCTCCCGTCACCGGCCCGGCCAGCAGGCCGTCGGCCACCACCTCGAGCGCCGCACCGCGCGACGCCTTGACGAGCACCACGTCGCGGGCCGAGACATTCTCGCCCAGCCACCGCAGCGCCTCGTCGCGCGTCGACGTGACGAACGACTCAGGACCGCCGGGGTCCCGGCCGGTGGTGCCGGCGCCCGGTACCGCACCGGCGACGATCCAGCCGGCCGGGCCGTCGTCGTCCCCGACCGCGAGCACGACGTCGACGCCGCTGGCGGCGGCCAGCGCGCCCAGCGCCCGGTGCTCCGCCTCGGACCCGTCGCCCAGCTCGCGCATCTCCCCCAGCACCGCGACGCTGCGTCCGCCCGGGCGCTCGGCGGCGATGGCCACCAGCGTGCGGACCGCGGCGGCCATCGAGGCCGGGTTGGCGTTGTAGGCGTCGTTGACGACGACGAGGCCGTCCGCGCGCTCGGTCACCTCCATGCGCCAGCGCGAGCGGCTGCCCGCGCCGTCCAGCGCGGCCACGGCGTCCGCGAACGGCACGCCCGCGGCCACGGCGAACGCGACGGCGGCCGCCGCGTTGGCGACCTGGTGCGCACCGGAGGCGGCGAGCGAGAGGGGGGCCCACGTGCCGGCGTACCCCAGCTCGACGCGGGGACGGCCGAGCGGGTCGAGCCGCAGGTCGCGCCACGCCACGTCGCCGGCCTCGCCGAACGTCAGCACCGGGGCCTGCGTCCGGCTCACCATGGCCGCGGTGCGGTGGTCGTCGGCGTTGAGCACCGCGCGACCGTCGGGCGGGAGCGCCTCGACGATCTCGCCCTTCGCGACGGCGATGTTGTCGACCGAGCCGAACTCGCCGACGTGGGCCTGACCGACGTTGAGCACGCCCGCCACCCGCGGCGGCGCGAGGGTGCAGAGGTAGGCGATGTGGCCGATCCCCCGGGCGCCCATCTCGACGACGAGGAAGCGCGTGCCGGGCTCGGCGCGCAGCACGGTGAGCGGGACGCCGAGCTCGTTGTTGAGGTTCCCGGCCGTGGCGACGGTGGGGCCGACCGAGGCCAGCACCTGCGCGAGGTAGTCCTTCACGCCGGTCTTGCCCTGGCTGCCGGTGACGGCGAGGACCTGCGCGTCGGGCAGGCGCTCCAGCACGGCCCGCGCCAGGCGGCCGAGCGCGACGGCGCCGTCCGCCACGACGACGGCGGGCACCCCGACGGCCCGCTCCGCGAGGACCGCGGCCGCACCGCCCGCGACGGCGGCGGCGGCGTAGTCGTGACCGTCGACCCGCTCGCCGGGCAGCGCCACGAACAAGCCACCCGCCGGTACGGCGCGGCTGTCGAGCGAGGCGGCCCCGGTGACGACGACGTCGGCCGCCTCCGGCGGGTCCACGCGGCCACCCGTGGCGGCGGCGACCTCGGCGAGGGTGAGGGGGATCATCGCTGCGGCTCCTGCGGGGCGTCGTCGGCCGGTCCCCCGGCCAGCAGCGCCGCCACCTCCTGGGCGGCGACGACCCGGTCGTCGAAGGGGTGCACGGTGCCGTCCACCTCCTGGCCGGTCTCGTGGCCCTTGCCGGCGACGACGACGATGTCGCCCGGCGCCGCGAGGCGTACGGCGGCGCGGATGGCCGCGCGCCGGTCGCCGACCTCGAGCACCTCGGCGCTCGCCCCGGCCCCGGACGCCGCCGCGAGCGCCCCGGCCAGGACCGCGGCGCGGATCGCCGCGGGGTCCTCGGTGCGGGGGTTGTCGTCGGTCACGACGAGCACGTCGGCCAGCTCCGCCCCGAGCCGGCCCATCACGGGGCGCTTGCCCGTGTCGCGGTCACCGCCCGCCCCCAGCACGAGGACGAGCCGGCCGGTGGTCAGCGAGCGCAGCGTGCCGAGCGCGGCCTCGATCGCGTCGGGCTTGTGGGCGTAGTCGACGACGAGGGTGAACGGCTGGCCGGCGTCGACCCGCTCGAGGCGGCCCGGGACCCCGCCGGAGGCGGCGAGGCCGGCGGCCACCCGCTCCGGGTCCTGCCCGGCCTCGACGAGCGCGGCCAGCGCGGCGAGCGCGTTGGCGACGTTGAAGCCGCCCGGCAGGGCCACGGCGGTCTCGACGCGCACGCCCCCGGGTCCCCGCACGGTGAACCGCGAGCCCTCGGCGAGGGCGACGACGTCCTCGACCCACCAGTCGACCCCGTCGCTCCCCGGGCCCGGGGCCCGCACCGAGAACGTGCGCACCTCCAGGCCCGCCGCGCGGGCGAGGTCGACGAGGCGCCGGCCGTGCTCGTCGTCGACGTTGACGAGCGCGCGCCGGGCGCGCTCCGGGGTGAAGAGAGACGCCTTGGCCGCGAAGTACTCCTCCACGTCCGCGTGGAAGTCGAGGTGGTCGCGCCCGAGGTTGGTGAACACGGCGACGTCGAAGACGACGCCGTCCACCCGGCCGAGCACGAGGGCGTGGCTGGAGACCTCCATCGCGCACACCTCGACGTCCGCCTCGACCATCCGGGCGAACAGGCCGTGCAGGTCGGGCGCCTCCGGGGTCGTGAGCGCCGTCGCGACGTCGGTGCCCCGCACCCGCGTGCCGACGGTGCCGACGACGGCGGCCGGCACCCCGGCGGCGGTCAGCGCCGCCTCCGCGAGCCGGGTGGTCGTCGTCTTGCCCTGCGTGCCGGTCACGGCCACGGTCGCCATGCGGGCGGCGGGCTCGCCGTACACGTGCGCGGCGACGCGGCCCAGCACGGAGCGCGGCGCGTCCACGACGAGCACCGGCACCTCGGGGGTCGCGGAGTCCAGGGGTACGGCGGAGCGCACCCGCGCCGCCCCGTCGGCGTCGGTGAGCACGGCCACGGCTCCCGCGGCGACGGCGTCGGCGGCGAAGTCGGCGCCGTGCGCGCGGGCGCCCGGCAGCGCGACGTACAGGTCACCGGGGAGCACCCGGCGCGAGCTGAGGGTGACGCCGGTGAGGGTCCGGTCGGCGGTGGGCGCGGGGGCTCCCACCAGAGCCGCGACGTCGGCGAGCGCGACCGGCGCGATCGTGCGCGGCCGGGCCGCCGCGACGGCGTCGTCGGCCGACGGCGGTGTCGTGGGAGGCGTCGAGGTCATCGGAGCAGCCTAGTGTCCGCGGTCCGGACACCCGCCGACCGGCCGCGTCACCACTCCACCGGCAGCGTCGACGCCGGGGCGCCGGTCGGCTCGACGGCGAACTTGCGCAGCACGTGGGACATGATCCGGTTGAACGCGGGCGCCGCGACGGTGCCGCCGCCGCCCGAGGCGGGGTCGTGCACCACGACGTAGACGGTGAAGCGCGGGTCGTCGGCCGGGGCGAACCCGGCGAACGAGACGCTCGTGCCGTCGTACCCGCCCTCGACGGCGCGCTGCGCCGTGCCGGTCTTGCCGGCGACGCGGTAGCCCGGGATCTGCGCGGACCCCGCGACCCCGGCCTCGGGGTCGACGACGCGCTCCATCATCTCGGCCGTGGCCGCCGCGGTCTCCTCGCTGACGACCCGGTGGGTCTCGCGCGCGCCGGTGCCGACGGTGCGGCCGTCGTCGGTCGTCGCGGTGCCCTGCACGAGGCTCGGGGAGATGTAGACGCCGCCGTTGGCGATGGCGTTGACGGCGCTCGTCATCTGCACTGCGTTCACGCTCATCGCCTGGCCGAACACGATGCGGTCGTGCTCCAGCCCGCTCCAGTCCTCACCCGCGGGCAGGATGCCGGAGGTCTCGCCGCGCACCCCGACGTCGGTGCGGGAGCCGAGGCCGAAGGAGCGGAAGTACTCGTCGAGGGCCGTCGACGACATCTCGTCGGCCGCGATCACGGTGCCGATGTTGGAGGACTTGGCCAGCACCCCCGCCAGCGTCAGCCGCAGCGTCTCGTGCTCCCAGTAGTCGCCGATGCGCCGCCCGTCCTCCTCGAGGTACGGCGGCACCGTCAGCCGGGTCTCCGGACTGACGAGGCCGGCGTCGATCAGCGCCGCCATCGTCAGCGCCTTCTGCACCGAGCCGGGCTCGTAGACGTCGCTCAGCGCACGGGAGCCCAGGTCGGACTCGGCGGCGAGCAGCGGGTTGTTGGCGTCGAAGGTCGGGTAGTCGGCCAGGGCGATGATCTCGCCGGTGAGGGTGTCCTGCACGACGGCGACGCCGGACTCGGCCCGCGCCCCCTCGACCGTGTCGCGGAGCACCTGCTGGGTGTACCACTGCACGTCGCGGTCGATGGTGAGCGTGAGGTCCTGCCCGTCGACGGGGTCGGTCGTCGAGTTCTCGCCGAGCGGGATGCGGTTGCCGCCGCCGACGCGGTAGCGCGCCGAGCCGTCGGTGCCCGCGAGCTGCTCGTCGAAGGTGAGCTCCATGCCGGCCAGCGGGCCGTCGGTGCCCATGAAGCCGAGCACGTTCGCCGCCACCTCCCCCGCCGGGTAGTCCCGGACGGGGTCGACCTCGGTGTAGACGCCCTGGAAGCCCGCCTCGGCGACCTGCTCGACCACCTGCAGCGCCGTCGTCGCGGGCACCCGGCGCGCGACGTACTCGTAGCGGCTGTCGTCCTCGCGCAGCTTCTCCAGCGTCGCGAAGTAGTCGGCGCCGAGGCCGTCGGCGAGCAGGCGGGCGATCTCGGCGGCGTCGTCGGCCGTCTGCGAGGGGTCGGCGATGACCATGAGCCCGTCGATCGAGGCCGCGAGCGGGTCCCCGTTGCGGTCGAGGATGTCGCCGCGGGCCGCGGGGAGCACGACCTCGCGGGTGCCCCGCTCGGCGGCCATGGCGGCGTACTGGCCCGGGTCCACGGCCTGCAGCTGCACGAGCCGGGCGGCGAACACCGACAGCACGGCGGCGATGACGAGCATGCCCACCCGCATGCGCAGCGGGGACGAGCCGCGGCGCGCGCGGCGCAGGGTCGGGGCCGGACGACGTCCTCGTGCTGGGCTGCTCACACGTGCTCCGTGGTCTCGTCGGGTCGGGGGACGTCCGCGGGAGGACGGGGACGGCACTCGACTGTTGTACCGGCTCGCGGGGGCCGGATCGGGAAGCCACGGCCGTGTCGCCGCAGCGGTCGGACCCGCACCCGGACCCGGACCCGGACCACCGTCAGGGGGTCGTGGTCGCGGCGGGGTCGTCGGTGGTCGGGAGCTGCTGGTCCGCCGCGGCGCCCGGGGCCACGGCCGTGCCCGGGGTCGCGGGGGTGGCGGGCGCCGGCACGTCGCGGATCTCGGGCTCGGGCGACAGCACGGCCGGCTTCACCGGCTCCGGGGGCGCCACGTCGAGCGCGTCGTCGCGGGAGGCGACCTCGCCCTCGACGACGATCTCGCCGCTGCCGAGGTCCACGACCGCCGGGGGGCCCGCCGGCACCATGCCCATCGCGGTGGCCTCCTCGCCGAGGCGCTGGGGGTCCCGCAGGTCCTGCAGCTCCTGGGTCAGCGTCTGCTGGCGGGCCTCGAGCACCGTGGCGCGCTCCTCGAGCGCGGCGCCCGTGAAGGCCGCCTGCTGCATCGAGGTGTTGAAGAGGAGCAGACCCACGATGCCGCCGAGCAGCACCGCCGTCACGAGGATGACGAAGGGCACCCGCGGGGCGCGCCGCCGTACGCGCGGCACCACCTGCAGGCGGGCACGCTCGACCGCCGCCTCCGCGAACCGCGGGACCGCCAGCCTCCGCTGCGCTGCCGAGCTGCTCATCGCCGTCCTCCTCCGTGCTGGTCGCCGTGCTGGTCGCCGTGCCGTCCCCTGCTGGTCCCGCTCGTCCTGCTGGTCCTGCTGGTCCTGCTCCCGGGCCCGTCCACCCGCCCCCGCGTGCCGGCGGGGCGCACGCGCTCCACGGCCCGCAGCCGCACCGAGGCGGCGCGGGGGTTGGCGTCGACCTCCGCCTGGTGGGCCTTCTCGGCGCCACGGGTGACCAGGCGCAGCTCGGGCTCCGCCTCCTCGGGCACCACCGGCATGTCCGGCGGCGCCTCGGAGCGGCTGCCGGCGGCGAACGCCCGCTTCACCAGCCGGTCCTCGAGCGAGTGGTAGGACTCGACGACCACGCGGCCACCGACGCCGATGGCGTCCAGGGCGGCGGGCACCGCACGGCGCAGCACCGCCAGCTCGTCGTTGACCTCCATGCGCAGCGCCTGGAAGGTCCGCTTCGCCGGGTGGCCGCCGGTGCGGCGCGCGGGGGCGGGGATCGCGTCGTACAGCAGCTCCACGAGCGGCGCCGACGTGGTGAAGGGGGTCGTGGCCCGGCGCTGCGCGACGGCCTCGGCGATGCGGCGGGCGAACTTCTCCTCGCCGTAGTCGCGGAGCACGCGGGTCAGCTCGGGCACCTCGTAGGTGTTGAGGACGTCGGCGGCGGTGCGCCCGACCGTCGGGTCCATGCGCATGTCGAGCGGCGCGTCGGTGCGGTACGCGAACCCACGGTCGACCTCGTCGAGCTGCAGCGAGGAGACGCCGAGGTCGAAGAGGACCGCGGCCGCGCCGCCCACCGGCGCGAGCCCGGCCTCGGCGAGCACGTCGGGGATCTCGTCGTACACGGCGTGCACGGGGGTGAACCTCTCCCCGTACGACGCCAGCCGACGCCCGGCGCGGGCCAGCGCCTCGGGGTCGCGGTCCACACCCAGCACGCGGGCGCCCGGGAGGCGCTCGAGCACGGCCTCGCTGTGCCCGCCCATGCCGAGCGTGCAGTCCACGAGGACCGCGCCCTCCGTCGCCAGCGCCGGGGCGAGGAGCTCCACGACGCGGTCGACCAGCACGGGCACGTGCGCGTGGGGAGCCGCTGCGGCGTCCTCGCGTCCCGCGTCCGTCACGACCCTGCTCCTCGACCCTCGCCCGACCCTGCCCCGACCCTGCTCCGACCCTGCTCCGACCGTGCTGCGGCTCCCGCCGCCGTCCCGCCACGGCTCGCGCCGCTCCGTGCGTGCTGCCGGGCCACCGGGCCCGGAAACCGAACGACGTACGGCCAGGTCCCTGCCCGCCTCCGCCAGCCCTCTGGAACCGGGGAAGTTGCCCCAGAGTGCGTGGAGGCGGGCCCGAGACCTCGCCGTACGTCGCTGTTCTGTTCTGTGGGTGCTGCTGTGCTGCTGGTGCTGCTCTCCTGCCGCGGCTGCCGGCTACGTGCCCGGCACCAGGTCCGCGTCCAGGGCCGAGAACCTCGGCACCTGCTCCGAGGTGTAGGTCGCCCACGCCTCGGGGTTCCAGATCTCCAGCCGGGACATCGCACCCACGACCACCACGTCACGCTCCAGCGACGCGTACTCGCGCAGCATCGGCGGGATCGTCACGCGGCCCTGCTTGTCGGGGACGTCGTCGAACGCGCCCGCGAAGAGCATGCGGACGTAGTCGCGGGTGGCCTTGTCCATGAGCGATGCGCGCTGGAGCCGTTCCGTCTCCTGGTCGAAGCCCGCCTTGGACCAGACCGAGAGCGAGTTCTCCTGGCCTCTGGCCACCACGAGCCCCTCCGCCATCGCGTCCCTGAACTTGGCCGGCAGGAAGATGCGCCCCTTGTCGTCGAGCTTGGGCGTGAAGGTGCCGAAGAACACCGGCCACCTCCGCTCGACGGGCCACACCCACCTGCCCCCTTGCGCTCCACTTTACTCCACTTTCCTCCCCCGTCAACCACTTTGCTCCACCACGCTCCCCTGAGCACCCCGGCAGCGCCGCGGGACGCTCCCCGGGGCGCTGCGCCGCGTCGTACGGCGGCTCCCCGGCCCCACGAGGCGGTCTGCCGGAGGCCGTCCGGGGGCCGTCGGGCGGGCCCGGGGAGGCGGGTGGAGGGCCCGGGAGGCGCCCGGTGGAGGGCCGTGGAGCGGCGGGGTGGAGGGAGGTGGAGCGCCGAGGTGGAGGGAGGTGGAGCGCCGAGATGGAGGGAGGTGGAGGCCCGCGGTGCCGCGAACCGGCCGCGACCGTTGGGCGCACGCCCTACCGTTGGGCCCACGCGGGCCCGACCGGCCGCGGGCGAGCGGCGAGAACGGGGACCCCCAGGGATGACGAGCACTCCGGACCACCAGCGGGGCGACGCGGCGGACCTCCAGACGCTCGCGCGGGTCACGGCCCGCGTGCGGCACAACGTCGAGAAGGTCGTCGAGGGCAAGAGCGAGGTCATCACCTCCGCCCTCGTGGTGCTGCTCGCCGAGGGCCACCTCCTGCTCGAGGACGTGCCCGGCGTCGGCAAGACGATGCTGAGCAAGGCGCTGGCGCGCAGCATCGACTGCACCGTGCGGCGCATCCAGTTCACGCCCGACCTGCTGCCCTCGGACGTCACCGGCGTCTCCGTGTTCAACCAGGACACCCGCGAGTTCGAGTTCCGCCCGGGCGGCGTGTTCGCGAACCTCGTGGTGGGCGACGAGATCAACCGGGCGTCGCCGAAGACGCAGTCCGCGCTGCTCGAGTGCATGGAGGAGCGGCAGGTCACGGTCGACGGCACGTCGTACCAGCTCGAGAGCCCGTTCATGGTGATCGCGACGCAGAACCCGGTCGAGATGGAGGGCACCTACTCCCTGCCCGAGGCGCAGCGCGACCGCTTCATGGCCCGGGTGTCGATGGGCTACCCGGTCGAGGCCGCCGAGCTCGCGATGCTGCAGCACCACGCGGGCCGCGACCCCTTGGCCGACCTCGAGCCGGTCACGGACGCCGCCGAGATCCGCAAGCTCGTCTCGATGGTGGCGCGGGTGTACGTCGCGGAGTCGGTGCAGCGCTACGCCGTGGCCATCACGACGGCCACCCGCCGCTCCCCCGACCTCGAGCTCGGCGCCTCCCCGCGCGCGACCCTGCACCTCGTGCGCGCCGCGAAGGCGCTGGCGGCCGTCAACGGCCGCGACTTCGTGCTCCCGGACGACGTGGCGAGCCTGACCGGTCCGGTGCTCGCGCACCGCGTGCTGGCCCGTCCCGACGCCGCCGGCGCCCGTCGCTCCTCCGCGGACGTGCTCGCGCGCCTCGTGGCCGGGGTGCCGGTGCCCGGCCGCGCGGGCTGACGTGGGCCGGTCGCGGGCGGTGCCGCACGAGCCCCGGGCGCGTCGCGTGCTAGGGGGTCTCACCGTGCGGGGCCGCGCGTTCGTCGCCGCCGGGGTCACGGCCGTCGCGTGCGCCGTCGTGCTGGGGCAGGAGACGCTGGCGGGGGCCGGTGTGCTCGCCCTGACCCTCCCCCTGGCCAGCCTCGCCGTCGTGCACCTCGGCCGCCTCGATGTCCACCTCTCCCGCTCGGTCGAGCCGTCCCACCTGTCCGTCGGCGCCACGGCGGTGGTGCGGCTGACGCTCACCACCACCGGGCGGGTGCCCGGTCGCACCCTGCTGCTCGACGACCGGGTGCCCCACGCCCTGGGCGCCCGCCCCCGCCTGGTGCTGCGCGGCGTCGGGCGGCACTGGCGGGGCGAGGTGACCTACGCGGTGCGCTCGGACCTGCGGGGGCGCTACGAGACGGGACCGCTCCTGGTCCGCGCCGAGGACGCCTTCGGCATGGTGCAGGTGGTGCGCCGCTTCCGTCGTACGACGGACCTCGTCGTGCGCCCCCGCACCGTGCCGCTGCCCGACGTGGCGCTCGGCGGCGGGTCGGGCGCCAGCGGTGACGACCGGCCGCGGGCGGCTGCGACGGGGAGCACGGAGGACGTGATGGTGCGCGAGTACCGCCGCGGCGACGACCTGCGCCGCGTCCACTGGCGCAGCACCGCCCGGACCGGCGAGCTCATGGTGCGCCGCGAGGAGCAGCCGTGGCAGGCCCACGCCACCGTCCTGCTCGACGACCGCGCCCACGCCCACGCCGGCGACGGCGCGGCCTCCTCGCTGGAGCACGCGATCGTGGCGGCGGCGTCCGTCTGCACCCACCTGGCCCGTCGGGGGTACGCCGTCGCGCTGGCCGACGCCGAGGGACGGGTGCTGGCCCGCTCGACGGCCGGCTCCGGCGCCGGTGGCCTGCTCGACGCGCTCGCGGGCCTCGGCGCTCTCGAGGCCGCCGGCAGCCCCGAGACCCCCGGCGCCCCCGGTCTGGTCGCGCCCGCGTCCGTGACGGCCGCCGACCCCGGGGTCACCGTCGCCGTGCTGGGCCGCCCGTGCCCCGGGGACGAGGTCGTGCTGGAGCGCGTCGCGCGCGCCAGCTCCTCCGCGCTCGCCCTGCGCCTCGACGTCGACCGCTGGGCGGCCGGCGCCCCGGCACCGGTCCCCGGCGCTCCCCCGCTCCCCGGACTGCCCCGGCACGGGTGGCGCACCGCCCTGGCGGGACCCGCCGATCCGCTGGCCGAGGTCTGGGTCCGGCTGGGCGCGCGGTGGGCCCCCGACCTCGCGAGCGCCGGAGGTCCCCGGTGAGCCCCGGCCTGGCGCGTGCCGGGCGCTCGCTCGTGCTCGGCGCCCTCGGGGCCGCCACCACGGTGCTCGCCCTGCAGACGTGGCGCGGCCTGACCGACCGCCCCGCCGACCTGGTCGGCCCCGTCCTGGTGCTGGCCCTCGCGCTGCTGACGACGGGCACGGCGCTGCGCGCCCTCGGCACGCCCCGCGTGCTCGTCGCGCTCGCCCAGGCCGGGGTGGCCGCGGTGGTGGTCGTGGCCCAGGTGGCGGGGGGCCCGCCGGTCCCCGCCTCGTTCACCGTGCTGGCCGACGAGCTCGCCCGGGCGGTCGAGAACGCCCGGATCTACCCGGCCCCCGTCCCCGTCGTCGACGGCGGGCTCACCGCGCTGCTGCTCGTCGGGGCGGCCCTGGCCCTCTGGCTCGCGGACACGGTGGCGGCGACCTTCCGCGGGGCGCCGGTCCTCGGCCTGCCGCTCCTGGCGGTGATCAGCCTGCCCGTGACCGTCACCGGGTCCGCCGGGCCGTGGTGGCTGTTCGCGGCCACCGCCGGCTCCTACCTCGCCCTCGTGGCGGCGCAGGCCGCGCAGGACGTCGGCGACTGGGGTCGTCCCGCCAGCACGTCCGCCGGACCGGGCGCGGCCACCCCCCGTCCCGGTGGGCCCGGTGTGCCCGGCGTCCCCGTCGGGGCGCTCGCCGCGGGCGCGGTCGCGACGACGCTGGCGCTCGTCGTGCCCCCGCTCGTGCCGACCCTCGACCTCGGCCTGGTCCCCGACGGCCGCTTCGGCGGCCCCGCCGGCGACGAGATCACCGTGGCCAACCCGGTCACCGACCTGCGGGCGGGCCTGCAGCGCGGGGACGACGTGCCCCTGCTGACGGTGCGCACCGACGGGCCGCGGCCCAGCTACCTCCGCATCAGCGCGCTCACCCGCTTCAACGGCGAGCAGTGGAGCGCCGGCGACCGCGACCTGCCCGACGACCAGACCGCCCAGGACCCCGTGCCCGACCTCCAGGGCGTCTCGACCGCGATCCCGCGCGAGGAGCACGAGCTGCGCGTGTCGGCCACCGACGACTTCGTCTCGACCTGGCTGCCCGTCCCGGCCGCCATCAGCGCCGTGGACGCCGACGCCGGCTGGAAGTACGACGACGCCACGATGGACTTCATCGCCGCCGAGGACGAGCTCACGACCCGGGGCGACACCTGGGGGGCCACCGCCGTCGAGCTGCAGGTGGCGGCGGGCGACCTGGCCGGCGCCGCGGCGCCCGGGGGCGACGTCGACGAGCTGTTCCTCGACGTGCCCGCCGACGTCTCCCCCCGGGTGGGCGACCTCGCGGCGGAGGTGACCGCGGGGGCGGGCACGCCGTACGAGCGGGCGGTCGCCCTGCAGGAGTTCCTGCGCAGCGACGAGTTCACCTACGACCTCGACGCCCGCTCCGGCACCGGCGGCGACGCCCTCGACGAGTTCCTCTTCGACACCCGGGTCGGCTACTGCGAGCAGTTCTCCGCGGCGATGGCGCTCATGGCCCGCCAGGTCGGGGTGCCGGCGCGCGTCGCGGTCGGGTTCCTCCACCCGGACCGGGTGGACGACGGGGTGTGGGAGTACAGCGCCCACGACCTGCACGCGTGGCCCGAGCTCTACTTCCGCGGCGCCGGGTGGGTGCGCTTCGAGCCCACCCCGGCCGCCCGCACGGGGGCCGCGCCGGCGTACTCCGAGCCCGACACCCCCGGGTCCACCCCCGACGTGCCCCGACCGACCCGCGAGCCGAGCGCGTCGGCGCCGGGGGCACCGGCCACCAGCACCGGTCCGGGGGCGTCCCCCGACCTGCCCGAGGCCGAGACCGCCCCCGACGCCGCGGACGGCGACGAGGCGACCGAGCCGGGCGGCCTGCCGTGGCGGGTGGTCGCCGGGGGCGCCGGCGCGCTGCTCCTCGTCGCGCTCGCGCTGCTCCCCCGCGCCCTGCGCCGCCGGCGCGCGGACCGGTACGCCCGGGACGGCGCCGAGGGCGCCTGGGCGGAGCTGCGGGCCGGGCTGCTCGACCACGGCGTGCCGTGGCCGGCGGGCCTCACCCCGGCGGCCACGACGCGGGCGCTGGTGGCCGACTGGGAGCGGGACCTCGAGGCCGGCGACCGCCCCGACGCCCGACCCGGCGCCCGACCCGGCGCCATCGTCCCCGACGACGCGCTGCGCGACCTCGAACGACTCGTGACCGCCGTCGAGCGCGAGCGCTACGCACCGGCGTCGGCGTCAGCGTCGGCGGCGTCCGCAGCGTCGGGGACGGCCGACGGGCTCGCGGCAGCAGCGCGACGGGTGGTGGCGGCCCGCTGCGCCGGCACCGGCCGGGTACGACGCGCGCTCGCCACCTGGTGGCCCGCCTCCGTGCTGCGCCGGGAGCCGGTGACCCGCACCGCGGGGGCCGAGGACGACGAGCGGGCGCGGGCCGCGGCGCGCTGAGGCCGACGGGCCGCGACACCGCCCGGGAACGACGACGGGCCGTGCGAGGAGTCGCACGGCCCGGTCGGGTGCACGGGCCGACGGCCCGTGGGGTGGGGTCAGTAACCGCCGCCCTCACGACGGCGGCGCCAGCGCTCCTCGAGGCGCTCCATGAACGAGCCGTCGTGGCGCTGGCCACCCCGCTGGCCGCCGCGCTGACGGCGGGGGCGGCGGCCGCCCTCGATGAGCGTGAGGCCGGCGGTCGGGTCCGCCGCGGTCTCGGCGGTCGCCGGGACGGCGCGCGAGCGGGCCGCGGTCAGGCCGAACACGGCCGAGCCGAGCATGACGAGGAAGCCGATGATGCTGACGGGCTCGACCCGGGCGACGACGCCCGTCATGAGGAGCGCGACACCGCCCAGGAACAGCACGCCCGCGGCGATCGCCCGCTTGCGCGCGGTGCTGCGCATGCGGCTCCCCTGCAGGGTCGACGCGAACTTCGGATCCTCCGCGAGCAGGGCACGCTCCATCTGCTCCAGCATCCGCAGCTCTTCCTCTGAGAGCGGCACGTTTCCTCCCGTGGCTGCAAGCGACGACGATCGTTGCGTTCCTGCCGGCGACGGACCTCCCGACCAGGACGGTCGGGGCGAGACACGGACGCCACCAGCGATTCTAGGCAGCAGGTGGTGAGCGCGGTAGCCGGACCCGGCGAATTGGTGCCCGCCCGTCCGTGCGGACCCCACCCCGGCCCCACCCCGGCCCCACCCCGGCCTCACCCCAGGCCCACCCCAGGCTCACCCCGGCCTCACCCCAGGCTCACACCGACCGTTCACCGCCCCGCAGCAGGGTCGCCGGGGCGACCACCGAGCGGCCGAAGCGCGCCCGCAGCTCGTCGACCGCGCGGTCGGCGTCCCCCCACCCGTGCTCGGGCTCGCCGAGGCGCAGCTGCTCGCCCTGCCCGGCGTCCACCAGCTCCGTGACCCGCACGCCGAGGAGCCGCACCGGCCGGGCGTGCCGCGACCGGCCCCGCTCGGCGTCGTGCAGCGCGACGACGGCCTCGTAGACCTCGCGGGTGGTCGTCGTGGGCTCGACGAGGGTCCGCGAGCGCGACACCGTCGTGAAGTCCGGGTAGCGCAGCCGCAGGCCCACGGTGCGCGCCGCCAGGCCGGCCCGCCGGAGCCGGCTCGTGACCTCGACGGTCAGCCGCAGGACCTCGGCCAGCACGACGTCGCGCTCGCCGAGGTCGCGCCCCAGCGTGCGGTCGGCGCCGATGGAGCGGGGCCGCTCGCGCCGCACGAACCCCGGGGAGGCCCGGGCGGTGTCGACCCCCCGCACGAGGGCGTGCACGTGGCGCCCCGCGGCGTCGCCCAGCCGCGAGCGCAGGAGGTCGACGGAGGCGGCGCGCACGTCGCCGACCGTCTCGAGCCCGATCTGCGCCAGTCGCGCCCGCGTGGCGGGCCCCACGCCCCAGAGGTCACCGACGTCGAGCGGGTCGAGCACCTCCCGCACGCAGTCGGGGGCGATCACGGCCACCCCGTCCGGCTTCGCCCGCCGCGACGCGAGCTTGGCCACGGGCCGGGTCGCGGCGATGCCGACCGAGCACGTGATGCGCTGCTCGTCGCGCACCCGCTCGCGCAGCCGGCTCGCGAGCTCGAGCGGGGTCGCCGTACGGCGGGCGCCCCGGACGTCGAGGAAGGCCTCCTCCTGCGACAGGGGCTCGACGTGCGGCGTCACGGACTCGAAGAGCGCGAACACGGCGGTGGAGACCTCGGCGAAGGCGGCGAAGTCGGGGCGCACGACCACGAGGTCGGGGCACAGGCGCCGGGCGCGGGCCGTCGGCATCCCGGCGCCGACACCGCTGCGCCGGGCGGGGTACGTCGCGCACAGCACGACGCCGCGGTCTCCCCCGCCGGCCACCACGACGGGCGCGCGGCGCAGCTCGGGGTGGTCGCGGAGCACGACGGACGCGTAGAAGGCGTCCATGTCGACGTGGAGGATGCCGCACCCGTCGTCGTCGCCGGGCCGCGGCGCCGGCCTCACGCGCGCCCCCGCGCGCGGGCGGGCTCAGCGGCGGGCGAGCAGGTGCAGCTGCGTGGCGAGGGGTCGCAGCTCCTCGCGGGTCGCGACGGCGCGCTCCAGCTCGACCAACGCCTGGGCCGAACCGGGCTCCGCGTCGACGAGCGACCCGGGGACGAGGTCGGCGAAGACCCGCACGCCCTGGACCGTCTCGACGTGGAGGCCGGCGCCGGCCAGCGCCGTCTCGACCTCGGCGAGGGTGAAGCGGCGCCCCGCCCGGCCCTGCGGGGCGCGGGAGTCGAGGAGGTCGCGGGCCGCGGCGAAGTGCCCGGCCATGGCGCGGGCGACGACGGCGGCGAAGCGCTGGGCGACGAGCAGGCTGAGGTGGCCGCCGGGACGCAGGGACGAGGAGATGGCCTCGAGGGCGTCCGCCGGGTCCCCGACGACCTCCAGCACCCCGTGGCAGAGCACGAGGTCGACCGATCCGGGCGGCACGAGGGAGGCCAGGTCGTCGACGTCGCCCTGCTGCGCGGTGACGAGGTGGTCCACCCCGGCCTCCCGCGCGCGCCGGTCGAGCGAGGCGAGGGCGTCGGGGCTGGGGTCGACGACCGTGACGCGGTGGCCGCGCTCGGCGATGCGGACCGCGAACCCGCCGGTCCCTCCCCCGATGTCGACCACGGTGAGGTCGCCCTCGGCCAGGAGCGGGTCCAGCGCGTCCTGGACGACCGCCGTGCGCGCCGCCGCCCGTCGCTCGCCCGCGCGCTCTCCCACCGACCAGTCCGCCGCCATGGCGCCCACCCTAGAGGAGGCGCCCCGGGGGGACGGGGGCCCGCCGTCGCGCCGCGGCACCGGCCTGCCATCCGCCCACCTCCACCCGACGACACCTGGCCTGGATCGAACACCTGTTCGATCCAGGCCAGGTTAGGTGGTGGACGGCGCCGACGTCCAGACGCGTCAGCGCCAGATGGCGTCCGCCCAGGCCGGGTTGTCGACGAACGGGTTCCGGTTGCCCTGGAACTGGCTGTGGATGAGGTCGTTGCGGCGCCGCTCGAACGCGTCCGGCGGGTCCTCCGCGTTCCAGCGCAGCAGCACGGACAGGCGGCCCACGTTCGGCGCCGAGCCGTTCGCCACCCGGTCGTTCGCCTCGAGGTCGGCGAAGCCGTCGCCGCCCTCGTAGCGGACCGACATGTAGAGGATCATCCGGGCCACGTCGCCCTTCACCGCGTCACGCGGCTCCCACGAGTCGCCGTCGGCGTAGTTGCCCGGGGCCTCGCGGTTCGCCGTACCGCCCTCGTCGAAGTCGAGGTTGCCGCGGGCCGAGTTCACCGTGACGTCCTCGGGACGCAGGTGGTGCAGGTCGGTTCCCGGGCCGGCCGCGGTGCCGAAGTCGCCGTGGGACTGGGGCCAGACGTGCTCGCGGTTCCACTGGTCGGCCCCGCCACCGTTGTCGTTCTTCGGCAGGGACAGGCCGCTGTAGACGGCGACCACGTTCGCGGCGTTGCGGGGGTCCTGGTCGGTGACCTTGAGCGCCTCCCACACCTGGGCGTAGCTGAGGCGCCGCGCGTCGGTCGAGATGATCTCGTGCAGCTCGCGCTCGAGGGCGGCACCGGTGAGACCGGCCGTCCCGTCGTAGTAGCCGCCCGGCACCTGCGTGCCCGGGTCCGGCTCCGGGTCCGGCTCCGGGTCGGGCTCCGGGTCGGGGGTGGACGCGCCGGCCGGGGCGAACGCGGTGGCGGAGCGCAGCCCCGGGGCCGAGAAGTACGCCGACAGCGAGCCGGTGACGTCGACGGCGTCGCCGAGGAGGCCCGGGTTGCTGGCGAGGCCCCACTGCGCCCGGAACGCCGTCGGCACCTGCACGTAGAGCATCCGAGCCGGGTCGGTCTCCGCCGCCGTGTCGGCGAGTGCCAGGGCGTAGTCGTTGGGGAAGCCCGAGCGCACGACGGTGGTGGTCGACGTGGGCTGACCCACGACGTACCCCCGGACGGTCGCGGTGGAGCCGTCCTGGCGCAGACGCGCGTCCGCCACCCGCAGGGGGGTCGCGGCCGCGGTGGCCGCGAGTGCCGGCGCCGCAGCGGCCGGGGCCGCGGCGGGGACGACGGGCGCCGGGCTGCCGGCCGCGGGGCCGGCGAGGAGGGAGGGCGTCAGCGTCGTGCCGAGGCCGAGGGAGAGCACCAAGGCCGCCGCGCGGCGACGCTTCCCGAGAAGACGGTGCATGGAGGAGGCTCCGATCGTCGCGGTCCGCACCACGGACCGACGGGGACGGACCTGCGACCGCACGGGCGCAGGCCGGCTCCGGGTGGACCCCGGAGCCCGAGCGGCAGCCTAGGCGCGGACGCGGCCGCCGCGGCGGGCGCGACGACGGACGACGAGGTGACGATCCGGCAACGGATCGGTGCGCCTAGGCGACGACGGTGCGGCCCTCGCCGTCCGTCCACGCGTGCGGCAGCAGGCCGAGCGCCTGCTCGACCACCGCCAGGAAGCGGTCGGCCTCCTGCACGAGCTCGTCGGCCTGCTCGACCGAGACCGCCCGCCGGGAGCCGGCCTGCGCCGCGGCGTACGTCGCCGCCCCCGCGGAGAAGAAGGTCGCCCAGTCGGCGAGGTCGGGGGCGGCCTTGACCAGCAGCACCCAGGCGTTGCGCTCCTTGCGGCGCTGCGGCCCCGGCTGGGACCGCGCCGCGATCACGGCCGCGGCCGCACGCAGCGCGGCGACGTGCGCGAGCGCGTAGCGCGACGCGGGGTCGCCCTCCGCGATCGCCTCGCGCAGCGACGACGCCGAGCGCGTCAGGTAGGTGTGGGCGGCGGGCGGCAGCAGCACCGCCTCGCGGGTGGCGGGCCGCAGGGCCTCGGGACGTCCGTGCTCGGACGTGGCCATCGGTTCCTCCTGGGGGTCGACCGTCGCCGGTCGTTCGCCGGCGAGGACGACGCTAGGGGCGACCACCGACAGTTCCGCCCGGGGCGGCCCGACGAGGGCGCGAGGGGGGTGCGGAGGGGGGGGTGCGGTGACCCCTCAGTCCTCGTCGACCACGCGGGCCCAGTGCCCGTTGTGCGCGCTGCGGAAGTAGCCCGCGTGAGCGGGGTGCCACAGCAGGAGCAGCGTCAGGCCGTGCAGCGCGACGGAGGCGGCCGCGAGGACCATGATCACGAGGGGCACGCCCGGCGCGGTGCCGACCACGAGCTGCACCAGCGCGCTCACGGCGACCACGACGGTCATCGAGTAGAGCGCCCAGCGGGCACCGGCCCGCAGCATGGCGACGAGCACGAGGGCGAGCAGCACGAACGTCACGAACAGCGACAGCGCGACGGGGAAGAACGCCGGCGGCTCGACGGCCGACTCGGTGACCGCGGCGACGGTCTGCTGGGTGGACGCCGCCCGCGCGGTGATCCAGGCGTCGCGCAGGGCGTCCTGGAGGAAGTAGGTCACCGCGGTGGCGACCGCCATCACCACCATCTGGGCCAGCGCGGCCCGCAGGGCCAGCGTCACGGTGGGCGGGACGGGGAGGTCACCCCGGGGCTGCGTCGCCGTGGTGCCGTCGCCAGCGCCGCCGGTGGTCTCGCGTTCGACCGTCATGCCGTCCACCACTTCCCCGCTCCCCCTGGTCCGAACCCTGCGGCCCCACGACACGTCACGGCCGGGTCGCCGGTGGGCCATGCCGATGTTACCCAGACGTCACCCGGGTGGCCCGTCGCGACGTGTGGGCCGCACCACACGTCGTCGGGGCGGGGCCACGACCTACAGTGACGCGCGTGCCCGCACCGACCCCCCGCCCCGACCGTCCGCGCGAGCCGCGCCGGTGAGCCGGGTCGTCGTGGTCGGCGGCGGGTACGGCGGGATGGCGTCCGCCGCCCGGCTGGCCAAGCAGGGCCACGAGGTCGTGCTGCTCGAGGCGTCCGACCGGCTCGGCGGCGCGCTCGACCGCGTCGAGCGCGACGAGTTCGCCTGGCAGGCCGGCCCGAGCACCACGCTGCTGCCCGCCGTGGCCCGTGACCTCTTCCGCAAGTCGGGCCGCCCCCTCGACAAGGAGCTCGAGCTCGAGCACCACCCGCTGGTGCGCGAGCACCGCTTCGCCGACGGGTCCCGCCTGGTCCTGCCGAGCAGCTCGCGGGAGGCGCAGCTGACCGCCGTCGACGCGTTCTCCCCCGGCCTCGGCGAGGCCTGGCTGGCGCACGTGGCGGCGTACGCCGCCACGTGGGAGGTCCTGCGCCGGGAGTACCTCGAGCGGCCCTGGGACCCCGCCCTCGCCGACCGCGCCACGACCGGCCTGCTGCTGCCCCGCGAGACGCTCCACCGACGCCTGCGCCGCGTGCTGCCCGACCGGCGCCTGCGGGTCGCGGCGGCGTACCCCGCCGTGGCGGAGGGCCACGACCCGCGCCAGGTGCCCGCGTGGGTGGGGCTCACGGCGTACCTCGAGCAGCGGTTCGGGGTGTGGTCGGTGCCGGCCGCGGCGGGCGGTACGGCGGCCCTCGCCGACGCGCTGGTCCGGCGGCTGGCCACCCGCCGGGTCGCCGTCGAGCTCGCCACCCCCGTGCACGACGTCGTGGTGCGCGGCGGGCGGGCCGTGGCCGTCGCCACGGCCGGCGGTGAGGTCGCCGCCGACGTCGTCGTGTGCGCGATCGACCCGCGACGGCTGCCGGCCCTCGCGCGCCACGTCGCCCGGACCGTGCCGACCCTGCCCGCGCCGACCGCCCACCTCGGGCTCGAGGCCGACGGCCTGCCCGAGCTGGTGGCCGAGACCGTGCTGCACGGGAAGGACGCCACGCTCGGCGTCGTGCCGGGCGGCCGGGCGCCGGACGGCGCGCGGGCGTGGACGGTGCGCGGTCGCGGGCGCATCCACGACGACGTCGTCGAGGCGCTGGCACGGGAGGGGCTCGACCTGCGCAAGCGGGTCGTGCGACGGGTCGACGTCAGCCCCCGCGACCAGGTGACCCGGTGGGGCGGGTCCCCCTGGGGCGTGCAGTGGCAGGGCCGCGGCACCGTGCTGGCCCGGCTCGGTCCGCACACGCCGGTGGCCGGTGTTTACGCCGCCGGCGCCCACGCGACGCCCGGCGCCGGGCTGCCGTTCGTCGGACTGTCGGCCGCGCTGGTCGCCCAGGCCGTCGGCCCGGCCTGAGCGGCCAGAGCGGCCAGAGCCGCCGGCACCGCGCCGGCCTCAGGCCGTGATGCGCAGCGCCGCGAAGATCTCGCGCGTCGCCCGCGAGCGGTTGAGCGTGTAGAAGTGCAGGCCGGGCGCCCCGCCCGCGAGCAGCTCGTCGCACATCTCCGTCGCCACGTCGACGCCGATGCGGCGCACCTCGGCCGCGTCCGCGGCACCCTCGAAGCGGCGCAGCACCTCCGGCGGCACCTCGGCCCCCGACAGCTCGGCCATCCGCTTCACCGAGGTGAGGTTCGTGATCGGCATGATCCCCGGCAGGATCGGGATGTCGGCGCCCGCGGCGCTCGAGCGCTCCACGAGCGCGAAGTAGTCCGAGGCCCGGAAGAACAGCTGGGTGACGGCGAAGTCCGCCCCGGCGGCGGCCTTCGCGGCGAGCACCCGCGCGTCGTCGTCGACCGCGAGCGAGCCCGGGTGCTTCTCGGGGAACGCGGCGACGCCCACGCCGAGGCCGCCCAGCTCGTCGGCGAGCGACCGGGCGAGCTCGACCAGCTCGACGGCGTGCTCGAACCCGCCGGGCGTCGACGTCCACGGCGCCGTCGGCCCCTCGGCCGGGTCCCCGCGCAGCGCCAGCACGTCGTGCACCCCCGCGGCCGCGTAGGCCCGCAGCACGTCGACGAGCTCCTCGCGGGTGTGGCCGACGCACGTGAGGTGGCCCATCACGCGCAGGGAGGTCTCCCGGGCGATGCGCCCGGTCATCTCGATGGTGCGGTCGCGGGTGGTGCCGCCGGCGCCGTACGTCACGGACACGAACGTCGGCTGGTAGGGCTGCAGCTCGGTGAGCGCGGCCCACAGGGTCTCCTCGCCCGCGGCGTCCTTCGGCGGGAAGAACTCGAAGGAGAACGAGCGGTCGCCGCGCCGCACCAGCTCACCGATGGTCGGACGCTCCTCGCGCGGGGCGGGCGGCACGGACGGCTGCTCGGCGGTCATGGCGCGATCCTAGGTGCACGCCGGCCACCGGGCCGGGAGCAACCGCACCCTGGTCAACCCCCACCCGGTCGCGCGCCGGAGCGGCCCGGCACGCCCTAGGCTGCGCAGCGTGACGGCGACCCTCGTCGCGAAGGAGCTGGCCGGCGGCCACGGCCATCGCGTGCTCTTCGACTCCCTCGACCTCACCGTGGCGCCCGGCGACGTCGTCGGCGTCGTCGGAGCGAACGGGGCCGGCAAGTCGACCCTGCTGCGGCTCCTCGCCGGCGTGGACGAGCCGGTCGACGGCCACGTGCACCTCGCGCCCGCCGACGCGTTCGTCGGCTGGCTCCCGCAGGAGCACGACCGGGTCCCGGGCGAGACGGTCGCGGCGTACGTGGGACGTCGTACGGGCGCGACCGCCGCCACCGCCGCCATGGAGGCCGCGGCCGCCGACCTGGGGTCCGACGTGCCGGGCGCCGACGACGTCTACGCGGCGGCGTTCGACCGCTGGATGGCCAGCGGGGCCGCCGACCTCGAGGACCGGCTGCCGGCGGTGCTCGCCGACCTGGGCCTCGACGTCGGCGCCGACGCCCTGATGACGTCGCTGTCCGGCGGCCAGGCGGCCCGGGCGGCGCTCGCGGCGCTGCTGCTGAGCCGCTTCGACCTCCTGCTGCTCGACGAGCCGACCAACGACCTCGACCTCGACGGGCTGGAGCGGCTCGAGACCTTCGTCCGCGGGCTGCGCAGCGGGGTCGTGCTCGTCTCCCACGACCGGGAGTTCCTCGCCCGCTGCGTCACGCGGGTCGTCGAGCTCGACCTCGCCCAGCGGCAGGTGGCCGTGTACGACGGCGGCTACGAGGCCTACCTCGACGCCCGGGCCGTCGCACGCCGCCACGCGCGGGAGGCCTACGAGGAGTACGCCGACAAGCGCGACGACCTCGTCGCCCGGTCCCGCCAGGTGCGCGAGTGGAGCTCGCAGGGCGTGCGCAACGCGATGCGGAAGAGCCCCGACAACGACAAGGTGCGGCGCCGCGCGCAGACCGAGTCGTCGGAGAAGCAGGCGCAGAAGGTCCGGCAGATGGAGTCGCGGATCGCGCGACTGGCCGAGGTGGAGGAACCGCGCAAGGAGTGGGAGCTGCGGTTCGAGATCGCCGCCGCCCCCCGCTCCTCGACGGTCGTCGCCACCCTCGACGACGCCGTCGTGCGGCGCGGCGACTTCACCCTCGGGCCCGTCTCGCTCCAGGTCGAGGCCGGGGACCGCATCGGCATCACCGGCCCCAACGGCGCCGGCAAGTCCACGCTCCTCGCGCTGCTGCTCGGCCGGCTGGCTCCCGACGCGGGCCGCGCCTCGCAGGGTGTCTCCGTCGCCGTGGGCGAGATCGACCAGGGCCGCACCGGGCTCGCCGAGGACCGACCGCTCGGCACGGCGATGGAGCTCGCCCTGCCCGCCTGGACCTCCGCCGACGTCCGCACCCTGCTCGCGAAGTTCGGGCTCAAGGCCGACCAGGTGGCCTCGCTCGTCGGCCGGCTCTCGCCCGGGGAGCGCACGCGGGCGGCGATGGCGCTGCTGCAGGCCCGTGGCGTCAACCTGCTCGTGCTCGACGAGCCCACCAACCACCTGGACCTGCCCGCGATCGAGCAGCTCGAGCGGGCCCTCGCGTCGTACGACGGCGCCCTGCTGCTCGTCTCCCACGACCGCCGCCTGCTCTCCGCCGTCGACCTGGCCCAGCACTGGCACGTCGTCGACGGGCACGTGGAGCGCCAGCAGTGACGTCGCGCCCCGGCCGCGGCCCGGCCGCGGGCGGGCCTGTGCCCCCTGACTAGGCTCGCGGGCGTGGGATCAGACGAACACGCGGGCACCAGCGGCACGGGCACGAGCAGCCCCGGCACGACCGGCGGCGACACCCTCGCCACCCGCGTGGAGGAGGCCCTCACCGCCTTCCTCGACGGCCAGGCCGCGCAGCTGGCCCCCCTCGGCGACGACGCGGCCCGCCTCGTCGCCGCTGCCCGCACGACCGTCGCGGGCGGCAAGCGCCTGCGCGCCCGCTTCTGCTGGTGGGGCTACCACGCCGTGCACCCCCGCCCGACGCCCGAGCAGCAGGACGCGCTCGTGCGCGCCTGCGCCTCGCTCGAGCTGCTGCACGCGAGTGCGCTGGTGCACGACGACCTCATGGACGCCTCCGACACCCGCCGCGGCCGGCCCGCCACGCACAAGGCGTTCGAGGGCGAGCACCGCGCCGCGGGCTGGGACGGCGACCCCGAGCAGTACGGCGCCGCGGCCGCCATCCTCCTCGGCGACCTGCTGCTCAGCTGGTCCGACGAGCTCCTGCGCCGCTGCGGCCTCGGCCTCGCCGACGTCGGACCCGCGCTCGAGGTGCTCGACGTGTGCCGCACCGAGGTCATCGGGGGCCAGTTCCTCGACGTGTCCGTGCAGGCCCGCGCCACGGCGGACGCCGACCTGGCGATGACGGTGCTGCGCTACAAATCGGCGAAGTACTCCATCGAGCGCCCGCTCCACGTCGGCGCCGCGCTCGCCGGGGGGACGCCCGAGCAGCTCGCGGCCCTCAGCGGGTTCGGCCTGCCGCTCGGCGAGGCCTTCCAGCTGCGCGACGACCAGCTCGGCGTGTTCGGCGAGCCCGCGACGACCGGCAAGCCGGCCGGCGACGACCTCGTCGAGGGCAAGCGCACGGTGCTCGTCGCCCTCGCCCTGGAGGCGCTCGACGCCGACGACGCCGCGCGGCTCGACCGCTCCCTGGGTACGGCCCTCTCGCCCGCCGACGTCGACCGGCTGCGCGACCTCGTCGACGGCTCCGGCGCCCGCGCGCAGGTCGAGGAGCGCATCGACGCCCTGACGGGCCAGGCGCTCGCGGGGCTCGCCGCCGCCGACCTCGACCCCGAGGTCACGACGGCGCTGGAGCAGCTCGCGGCGGCCGCGACCCGCCGTACCTCCTGAGGCAGGCGCGGGCTCGGGGGACGCGCCGGGTCAGTGCATCGCCTGCGCGCGGCGCTTGACCTCCGACCCGCGGTTCTCGACGAGGGCGTCGATCGGGCGACCCGGCAGGTCGAGGTCGGTGTAGAGCCACTCGATGATCTCGCGGTGGTCGTAGCCGTGGTCGCTCAGCATCACCACGAGGCCGGGCAGGCCCTTCAGCAGCAGCCCGTCCTGGATGAAGGCGGCCGGTACCTGCTGGCCCGCGCCCGGCGACGGCACGGCGGCCGCCAGCTGGTTGTCGCGGATGAGCGTGCGCACGCGGGACACGGTCACCCCGAGGCGGCGGGCCGCCTCGGCCCAGTCGACCCACTCCTCCACGAGGGCGCCGAGATCCGCCTGGCCCGTCGGCTCGCCGGGCGTGGCCCCTGCCTGCGCACTGCTGTCCATGGGCGCCATGATCCCACCACCGGTGCGGAACACGCCGGGCCGGGCCCGGGACCGGTGCCGCGGGGCCCGCGGTCCGTATCCTGGCGGGAGCCGGCCCCGTCGTGGCACGAGGCCCCCGACCCGGAGGACGACCCACGTGCTGCCCGACGCCCACCCCACGCCCGCCGGCGGCGGACTGGTCGGACGTCTGCTCGACGGGCGCTACCGCGTCGGCCGCCTCGTCGCCCGCGGCGGCATGGCGAGCGTGCACGAGGCCCTCGACGTCCGCCTCGACCGCGTCGTCGCCGTCAAGGTCATGCACCCCGGCCTCGGCGACCCGATCACCGGCAACGACAGCTTCGCCGAGCGCTTCGTGCGCGAGGCCCGCGCCGCGGCGCGGCTGTCGCACCCCAACGTCGTCGCCGTCCACGACCAGGGCACCGACGACGGGATCGTCTTCCTCGTCATGGAGCTCGTGCCGGGCCGCACGCTGCGCGACGTCGTGCGCGAGCAGGCCCCGCTGGGCGCCGCCCGCGCGCTCGCGATCCTCGAGCCCGTCGTGGCCGCCGTCGGTGCGGCGCACCGGGCCGGCATCGTCCACCGCGACGTGAAGCCCGAGAACGTGCTCATCGCCGAGGACGGCCGCGTGAAGGTCGCCGACTTCGGGCTGGCCCGCGCGGTGGACGCCGAGACCCACCACACCACCACGGGCGGCGTGCTCATCGGCACCGTCTCCTACCTGGCCCCCGAGCTCGTGGTCGACGGCCGCAGCGACGAGCGCGCCGACGTCTACGCCCTCGGCGTCGTTCTCTACGAGCTGCTGACCGGGGAGAAGCCCCACCAGGGCGAGACCCCGATCCAGGTGGCCTACAAGCACGTGCACGCCGACGTCCCCCCGCCGTCGCGGCTGCAGCCGGGGCTGCCGGCGTACGTCGACGCGCTCGTCGCCCGTGCCACGGCCCGCGACCGCAGCCACCGCCCCGCCGACGCGACCGTCCTGGCCCACCACGTGCGCCGCGTCGCCCAGGCGCTCGCCGAGGGCGTGCGGCACGACGACGACCTCGTCGCCGACCTCCTCCCCCGCCGCACCGAGGCCGACCGGGGCGAGGACCGCCTCGACACCGAGGAGCTGGAGCGGCTCGAGGGCGACGGGTTCGTCGAGGCCGAGCTCTACCCCGTGCTCGCCCAGGCCTCCGGGGGTGCGGGCGCCGCCGCCCCGGCCGCCGAGCTGACCAGCCGCCTGCCGGTGCAGCCGGCCGCGCGGCGCGGCCTCCTGCCGGGCCGCCGCTCGACGCCGCCGTACCCCGACGACCGGCCCGCCGCGGACGACCCGGACGACGACCTCGCCGACCTGGGCGACGGGCTGGACGACCTCGACGACGACCTCGAGGGGGGCGACGACGAGGGGTACGACGGCCGGTACGACGGCCGGTACGACGGCGGGTACGGCGGCGGGCACGACGACGGCGCCGCCGACGCCCCGCGGCGACGTCGCCGCGCCCCGCTCCTGCTGGCGCTGCTCGTGGTGGTCGCGCTCCTCGCCACGCTGGCGTTCGCCTGGGCGCAGTGGCGCTCCGTGCCCACGCCGTACCTCCTCGACATGGACGAGGCGGCGGCGACCGCGGAGGCGGAGGCCGCCGGGTTCGAGGTGGAGGTCGGCGAGCCGGCGTACTCCGAGACGGTCGCGGCCGGTCGCGTGCTCGGCACCGACCCCGAGGGCGGGGCCGACGCGGCGCGCGGGTCCACCATCACCCTCGTGCTCTCGCTCGGCCCGGAGCGCTACACCGTGCCGGGTCTCGAGGGCCGCACCGCCGACGAGGCCCGGGCCGCGCTCGGCGACCTGACGCTCGACCTCGTCGAGGGCGAGCCGGCGTACTCCGAGACCGTGCCCGAGGGCAGCGTCGTGTCCACCGACCCGGCTGCGGGCACCGTCGTGCGCCCCGGGACCGACGTCACCGTCGTGCTCAGCGCGGGCCGGCGCCCCATCGAGGTCGAGGACTTCACGGGCCGCTCCGCCGACGAGGCACAGGGCGCGCTCACGACGGGCGACCCCGCCCTGGAGGGCGACGAGCTGCAGGTCTCCCGCAGCGAGGAGTTCTCCGACTCCGTCCCCGCCGGGCTCGTGATCCGCCAGGACCCCGCGGGCGGCACCCTCTTCCGCGGCGACACCGTGAACCTCGTGGTGTCGAAGGGGCCCGAGCTCGTCACGATCCCCGACGGCCTCGTGCGGATGCGGGTCCAGGACGCCCGCGCGCAGCTCGAGGCCCTCGGCCTCGTCGTGGAGGAGCGCGCGCTCGGCGGCAGCCTGCCCCAGCTCGGCTTCGTCGCCTGGTCGGACCCGGGCTCGGGCACCCAGGTGCGCCGCGGCACGACGGTGGTGCTCACCGTGCTGTAGCCGGCACCTAGAGTGGACCCTCGTGCGCAACCCCGTCGGCACCCACCTCCCCGTGGGCCGGAACCTCCGCGACGGAGCCCTCGCGTCGGCCCTCGAGCGGGGCTGCGAGGCGCTCCAGGTCTTCGTCGGCAACCCCCGCGGCTGGGCGCTGTCGGCCGGTGATCCCCGCATCGACGAGGCATTCGCGCAGGGCTGCCGGGACGCCGGCGTGCGGTCGTTCGTGCACACGCCGTACCTGGTGAACCTGGGCTCGCCCACCGCCGCCACCTACGAGCGCTCGGTCGCCGTCGTGGAGCACAACCTCGCCCGCGCGGCACGGATCGGCGCCGAGGGCGTCGTCGTGCACACCGGGTCGTTCGTCGAGGCCGACCCGGACCGGGCGCCCGAGCGGCACGCCGCGGCACTCCGCCAGGTCCGCGAGGGCCTGCTCCCCGTGCTCGACCGCCTCGGCGACGACGCACCCGCCCTCCTCCTCGAGCCCACCGCCGGCCAGGGCCGCTCGCTGTGCGCCGGCGTCGACGACCTCCCGGCGTACCTCGACGCGCTCGACCGGCACCCCGGGGTCGGCGTCTGCCTCGACACCTGCCACGTGTTCGCCGCCGGTGCGCCGCTGGACGAGCCGGGCGGCGCCACGGCGACCCTCGACCTCCTGGTCGAGCTGGCCGGGGAGGGCCGCCTGCGGCTCGTGCACGCCAACGACTCCCTCGACGTCCGCGGCTCCTTCCGCGACCGCCACGAGAAGATCGGCCAGGGGCACATCGGTGAGGACGCCTTCACCGAGCTGTTCGCGCACCCCGCGACGGCGGGCGTGCCGTTCGTGCTGGAGACGCCCGGCTCGCGCGACGCCGACGACCCCGACATCCCCCTGCTGAAGCGCCTGCGGGACGCGGCCGCCGCGCCCGCCGCCGCTGTGGCCGACCGGGCGGGAGCCACCCGGTGAGCGCGGGCGTGACCTGCGGGGGCTGCGGCTCCGCGCAGCGCGACGGCCGGTTCTGCGCCGCCTGCGGCCACCCCCTCCCCGCGGCGCCGGACGCCGACCGGCGCACCCCGTCGAGCCCGGCGCCCCCGCGGGCCGTCGACCCACCGCCCGTGCCCTGGGAGCCCGCCGCCCACGCCGGCTCCGGCCCCCGCTTCCCCCTGTACGCCGACGAGGTGGCGCCCGCCGCGACTCCCGTCCCCGTGGGTCCCGCCGCGGCGGGTCCCGGGCCGGCGGCGGAGCCCGCGCCCGCCCGGCAGCGCCGCCGCCGCGGCGCGCTGCTCCCGACCCTGGCGGTCGCGCTGCTCCTGCTGCTCGTCGGGACGGTCGTCGCCGGCGCGTTCCTGCTCGAGCGCGACCAGCGCGACCCGGGGACCGGCCCCGCGCCGGTGACCCCGACCGCGGGCGGCGCCGGTGGGAGCGGCTCCGTCGACGGCGTGGGCAGCACACCGTCCGCGGACCCGTCGGCGCCCCCGGTGCCGGAGCCGCGTGACCTCTCGCCCCTGGGTCGCGCGAGCGCGACGGACACCGCCGCCGACGGGGTCGGCCTGGACGGCACCCCGGTCAGCTACCGGCCCGCGAACCTGGTCGACGGCGACGCGACCACCGCGTGGCGCGTCGCCGGTGACGGCACCGGCGAGACCCTCACCGTGACGTTCGACGAGGACGTCGTGGTGACCTCGGTCGGCCTCGTCAACGGCTACGCCAAGACCGACGTGGACGCCGACGGCGCGCGCGTCGACTGGTACGAGCGCAACCGCGTGGTCACCCGGGTGCGGTGGTCCTTCGACGACGGCCGCCGCGTGGAGCACGACCTCGAGCGCGACCGCGGCCTGCAGCGCCTCGCCGTGCCGGCCACCCGGACCGGGACGGTGCACGTGGAGATCCTCGCCGTGTCCGGCCACGCCGGGGCCGACCGGACACCGGTGAGCGAGCTCGAGCTGCTGGGTGCGCCCGCGGCCGACCTGGAGGACCGCCCGACGTCCTGAGGAGCCGGCTCAGAGGGTGGCGAGCACGCGGGCCGCGCGCTCGGCGTCCGCGCGGGTGACGTCGAGGTGGGTCACGAGGCGCACCGTGCGGGCGCCGACCGCCGACACGAGCACACCGGCGGCGCGGGCGGCGGCCACGTGGGCCGGCGCGTCGGGCACGTCGCGCACGACGATGTTGGTGGCCACGCCTGCGGGGTCGACACCCCAGGCCTCCGCGAGCAGCCGGGCGTGGGCGTGGTCGTCGGCCAGCCGCTCGACGTGGTGGTCGAGGGCGTGGAGGCCCGCGGCGGCCAGGACACCGACCTGCCGCATCCCGCCGCCCATCCGCTTGCGCCACACGCGACTCTCGGTGATCGCGTCCGCGGAGCCGACGACGAGGGAGCCGACCGGCGCACCCAGGCCCTTGGACAGGCACACCGCGGCGACGTCGACGAGTCCGCCGTACGTCGCGAGCGGGACGCCCGTGGCGACGTGCGCGTTCCAGATCCGCGCGCCGTCGAGGTGGACGCCGACGCCGTTCGCCCGCGCGAAGGCGCTCAGCGCCTCGAGGTCGGCGAGCGGCACGACGGTGCCGCCGGCGAAGTTGTGGGTGTTCTCCACCGCGATCGCGGTGGTCCGCACGAAGAACGGCCCGAGGTCCGGGGCGAACATCGACGCGACCGCGTCCAGGTCGACGCCGCCGGTCGGGTGCGACCAGGTGCGCATCGTCAGCCCCGTGTAGGCGCCGTGGGCGCCCAGCTCGGCCCGGGCGACGTGCGCCTGCGCCTCGCAGAGCACCTCCTGGCCGACCCCGACCAGCGTGCGGAGCGCCAGCACGTTGGCCATCGACCCCGTGGGGCAGAACAGCGCGGCCTCGTGGCCGAGCAGCGCGGCGACCCGCTCCTCGAGCGCCCGCACCGTCGGGTCCTCGCCGTACACGTCGTCACCGACCTCCGCCCCGGCCATCGCCCGGCGCATCGCCTCGGTGGGCCGCGTCAGGGTGTCGGAGCGGAGGTCGACGACGGGGCCGTCGGGTCGGTCGGTGCCGGCGTCGGCCGCCATCAGTCGCGCGGGGTGGCGCGCAGCATCTCCGCGACGAGGAAGGCCAGCTCGAGGGACTGCACGCGGTTGAGGCGCGGGTCGCAGACCGACTCGTAGCGGTTGCCGAGGTCCATCTCGGCCAGCTCCTCGCCGCCGCCGACGCACTCGGTGACGTCGTCACCGGTGAGCTCGACGTGGAGGCCGCCGGGCCAGGTGCCCAGCGCGCGGTGCACGTCGAAGAAGCCCTGCACCTCGTCGATGACGTCCTCGAACGCGCGGGTCTTGTAGCCCGAGCTCGCCGTGAACGTGTTGCCGTGCATCGGGTCGCAGACCCAGGCGACCTGCAGGCCGGCGGCCGTGACCTTCTCGACCAGCTCGGGCAGCCCGTCGCGGATCTTGCCCGCGCCGAAGCGGGTGATGAAGGTGAGGCGGCCCGGGATGTTCTCCGGGTTCAGCTTGGCGGCCAGCGCGATCGCGTCGTCGGCGCTCGTCGTGGGGCCCAGCTTCACGCCGATCGGGTTCTTGATGTGGCTCAGCAGCTCCACGTGCGCGCCGTCGAGCTGGCGCGTGCGCTCGCCGATCCACACGAAGTGGCCCGACACGTCGTAGGGCTGCTCGGTGCGCGAGTCGATGCGCGTGAGGGCGTGCTCGTACTCCAGCACGAGGGCCTCGTGGGAGGAGTGGAAGTCGACCTTGTGGAACTCGACGGGGTCCGCCCCGATGGCCGACATGAAGTCGAGCGCGCTCTGGATCTCGCCCGCGAGGGCCTCGTAGCGCTGCCCGATGGGCGAGCTGCGCACGAAGTCGGTGTTCCACGTGCTGACCTGGCGCAGGTCGGCGTACCCGCCCGTGGTGAAGGCGCGCACGAGGTTGAGCGTCGCGGCCGAGGCGTTGTAGACGTCGACGAGGCGCTGGGGGTCCGGCACCCGGGAGGCCTCGGTGAAGTCGTAGCCGTTCACCGCGTCGCCGCGGTACGCCGGCAGGGTGACGCCGTCGCGGGTCTCGAGGTCGGAGGAGCGCGGCTTCGCGTACTGACCCGCGAGGCGCCCGACCTTCACGACCGGCACCTTGGCGGCGTACGTGAGCACGACCGCCATCTGCAGGAGCACGCGCAGCTTGTTGCGCACGTTCTCGGCCGTCACGCCCGCGAACGTCTCCGCGCAGTCGCCGCCCTGGAGCAGGAACGCCTCGCCCCGCGCGACCGCGGCCAGCTTGGTCGTCAGGTCGTCGCACTCGCCGGCGAACACCAGCGGGGGCGCCGTCCGCAGCGTCGTCACGGCGGACTCGAGGGCGGCCGGGTCGGGGTACGTCGGCTGCTGCGCCGCGCCGAGGGCGTGGAGGGTGGACAGGTCGGGGATGCTCACCGTCCCAGGGTACGACGGCACGCACCGCCCGACGGAACCGTCGCGGCAGGCGGACAGCCCCGTCGGGCCGGGCTCAGTCCTCGAGGTGCTCGATGTCGCGGAACCCGGTGCGCTCCTGGCGCAGCGCGCGGTTGCCGAACCAGGTCAGCGCCCACAGCCCGACGCCGATGAGCAGCAGGACCCCGCCGATGCGCTACTGGATGAACTGCTCGGGCAGGCGCGCCCACGGGCCGACGAGGTAGGCGCAGGCGACGGCGCCGACGACGGGCAGCACGGTGGGCACGCGGAAGGCGCCCTCGGGGGTGGGGTCGCGCCGCAGCACGAGGACGCAGACGTTGACGACGGCGAAGACGGCGAGGAGCAGCAGCGCGGTGGTCCCGCCGAGGGCGCCGACGATGCTCGTGCCGTCCTGCAGGCGGACGTAGGTGATGAGGCCCATGGCCAGCAGGGTGGTGAAGACGATGGCCGCCCACGGGGTGCGCCGGCCGGGCAGCACGTGTCCCAGCGCCCGCGGCAGCACGCCCTGGCGGGCCATGCCGTAGACGAGCCGGCTCGCCATCAGCATGTTGATGAGGGCGGTGTTGACGACGGCGAACACCGTCAGGAACGGGAAGATGGTGTCGACCGGGATGCCCGGGGCGCCGATGCGCACCACGTCGAGGAGGATGCCCGCGTTCGGGTTCTCCGGGTTCGCGATGTCGTCGATCGGGATGACGAGCACGACCGTGACGGCTACCAGGATGTAGAGCAGGACGCAGATCCCCAGGCCGGTCAGCATCATCCGCGGGAAGATGCGCATCGGGTCCTTGGTCTCCTCGACCATGTTGACCGAGTCCTCGAAGCCGACCATCGCGAAGAAGGCGATCGCCGTCGCGACCGTGACCGCCGCGAACAGGTTCTTGTCGCCCTCGCTCTCGAACACCACGATGCGGCCGAGGTCGCCCTCGCCGCTGACCGCGGTCCACATGCCGATGCCGATGACGATCGCCAGCGCGAGGACGGTCACGAGCGTCAGCACCACGTTGAACTTCACGCTCTCGCCGACGCCGCGCAGGTTGATGAGCCCGAGCACCACGATGATGGCCAGCGCCGTGACGAGGGTGGCCACCGTGCCCGTCGGGACGCCGCCGAACACGCCGTCGAGACCCTGCAGCAGGTTCGTGGCGACCAGGCTCGAGGAGGTCGACGCGCTCGTGATGCCCGAGCACATGACCGTGAACGCGACGATGAACGTCACGAAGTGCATCCCGAAGGCCTTGTGCACGTAGAGCGCCGCGCCGGAGGCCTGGGGGTACTTCCTGACCAGCTCCAGGTAGGAGCAGGCCGTGACGGTGGCGATGGCGAACGCGACGACGAACGGCAGCCACGCGACGCCGCCGACCTGCCCCGCGACGCTGCCGGTGATCGCGAAGATCCCCGCGCCCACGATGTCGCCGATGATGAAGAGCAGGAGCAGGCCGGGCCCCATCACCCGCTGCAGGCCGGGCTCCTCCGCGGGCGTCGCCGCAGCGGCCCCACCCGCGGCGGTCGCACCCGTCTTACCGCCCGTCGCGCTGGTCCGCTCAGCCACGTGCTCCTCCGTCCCCGGCCCGAGGCCGGTCCTCCCGCGGGCCGGGGCACCCCTGTGCCCGGTCACGCGCTGCCACTGTGCTCCCCCGCGCCCGGTGGCGTCCACCGACGCCCGGGCCCCTCACGCCTCGTCCAGCCGGGCGAGGGCGGCGGCGGCCTCGTCGCGCTCGGTGCGCGCGGCCTCCACCGTCTCCTGGTGCTCGGCGCGCGCGTCCTCGGCGTCCGCCAGCTCGTCCTCGGTGCGGGCCTGGGCGTCCTGGGCCTCGACGAGCAGCGCCCGCAGCTCGTCGACGCGGGCCTGGGCCTGCATGCCGCGGGCCTCCAGCTCGTCGACCTCCGCGTCGAGGTCGGCCAGCTCCGCCTCGCTCGCGGCCAGGCGCTCCTCGGCGGCGGCGAGCGCCTGCTCCGCCTCCTCACGCACGCGCGCGGCCTCGTCCGGGTCTGGTACGACGTGCAGCCCCGGCCCCCGCCCCCCGCCGGCGCCGTCGGCGTCGTCGGCGTCGTCGCCGTCCGCGTCGTCGGCCTGGACGGGCGTGGCGACGTGCCCGGTCGCCCCCGGGACCGCGAGCGCGGCGTCGACGTCGACGGGGTCGAGGCCGGCGGTCTCGAGCGCGGCGGTCAGCAGGCCGGTGCGCACGGCCTCCCCGGCGCCGGCGTCGAGCATGGCGGCCGTGAGCGTCGCCTCGACCTGCTCCGCGACGGACTCGCTCACCCGGGTGCCGAGCTCGCGGCCCAGCGCCCGGGCCCGGGTCGTCGTGGTGGCCGTCAGCTGGCGGCGCTGGCGGGTGAACGCCCGGAGGTCGTCGGCCGAGAGCGAGTCCTGGGCCTCCCGCAGCGCGGCCCCGACCGACAGCAGGTCCTCGACCCGGGCGGGCTCGTGGCGCACCAGCTGGTTGACCAGCCACGCCGCGACCGACGGGCGGCGCAGCGCCTTCACGGCGCGCGAGAGCTCGACGTCCTCGCCCTTGAGCTCCTTGGCCCGTGCGTCCCGGGCGGCCGTGAAGTCACCCGGCGCCAGCGCGTAGAGCGCGTCGGCCTCCGTGACGACGGCGTCGGTCGGCTCCCCCACCGTCAGGCGTCCTCGTCGCCGGCGGGGTCGTCGAGGTCCTCGAGACCCTGCGCGATCGCCCAACGCGTCAGCTCGACCCGGTTGTGCAGCTGCAGCTTGCGCAGGGTGTTCTGCACGTGGTTCTGCACCGTGCGGTGCGACAGCACGAGCCGCTCCGCGATCTGCTTGTAGGACATGCCCTTCGCGACGAACCGGAGGATCTCCGTCTCGCGCTCGGTGAGCTGCGGCGCACCGTCGTCGGGGGCGTCGCCGCCGGAGATGCGGCGGAACTCCCCCAGGACGAGCCCGGCCAGGCCCGGCGTGAAGACGGTGTCGCCGGCGTGCACGCGGCGCACCGCGGCGATCAGCTCCTCCCGCGACGCCGACTTCACGAGGTAGCCGGTCGCGCCCGCCTTGACCGCGGCGAGCACGTCCGCCTGCTCGCCGGAGGCCGACAGGATGAGCACCCGCGCCGACGGGTCGTGGGCCAGCGCCTGTGCCGTCACCTCGACGCCGCTGGGCTCGGGGATCTGCAGGTCGAGCACGACCACCTGCGGGCGCGCGGCCTTGAAGCGGTTGAGGGCCTCGGTGCCGTTGGCGGCGACGGCGACGACCTCGAAGCCGGCGGCGACGAGGTCGCGCTCGACCGCGTCGCGCCACATCGGGTGGTCGTCGACGACCATCACCCTCGTCGCCGGTGCGCTCTGCTCCATCAGTCCCCCTCGCCGTGGTCCGCGTCCGGCCCGACCCTAGGGGGACCCGGGTCCGGCTGCCAGAAGGCGGCGGCGACGTCGACGCGCCCCGAGGGGCGCCGCGGGGTGCCCTCGGCGGCGTGCTCGACCGCCGAGCGGTCGCGGATCTGGGGCGGGTGCGAGCCGTCCGCCCGCACGACCCGCCACCACGGCACGCCCCCGCCGTCGCGCGCCAGGACCGAGCCGACGCGGCGCGGGCCGCTGCCCACCACGTCGGCGATCGCGCCGTACGTCGTCACGCGCCCCGGGGGGACGGCCTCGACGACCCGCAGCACGGCCTCGGCGAAGCGCTCGTCGGTGCTCATGGCGCCAGTCTCCCGGGTACGGCGGACGGAGGGGGCCGGCGCGGGCCGACCCCCTCCTCCTGCCCCCTCCACGAGGGAGCCGCCCGAGATCCTCCGGGTGCTCAGCCGAGCAGCCCCCGGAACGGCTCCGTGCCCGGGACGAGCGCGAGCCCGGCGATGCCCGAGTGCTGCTGGGCGTACGCCAGCTCGCGCGACAGGTCGCCCACGCCGTTGGACGCGGGCAGGGGCGCGAGGGCGAGCGTCGACAGGGTGCCGAGCGCGCGGCCCTGCGCGTCGAGGAAGCCCGAGCCGGAGTCGCCCGGCACGCCGGGGGTGAGGGTGTAGACCGAGTGGGTCCAGCCGCCACCGCTCTGGCCGAGGCTGAGACCGACCTTGGGCGAGAGCAGCTCGATGCCGGCGCGCAGGCTCGAGTTGCCGAAGGAGTAGACGGTGGAGCCGGCCGCCGCACCGTCGGTCGCGAGCGCGACGGGGCCGCCGTGGAAGGGCACCGACGGGTTGACGTCGCCGGCGTCCGCGGCGTCGACCTCGACCAGCGCGAAGTCGTTGTAGGCGCACGTGTCGGCGTCGGTCTCGCCCGTCGCCTCCATGGCCAGCCAGCTCGAGTAGACGAGCGTGCCGCCGCCCACCCGGGTGCCCGCCCCCAGCAGCGACCCGCCCTCGACGAAGTCGACGCGGGTGCCGAGCGGCAGGGAGCCCGCCTCGCAGCCGTCGGTGTCGGTCGCCTCCCCGGTGCCGGCGCAGTGCGCGGCGTACCCGACGTACGTCGCGCCGTCGGCGTCGGTGAAGACGAAGTTGCCGGTGCACTGGCCGCCCTCGGTGTACATCTGCACGCCCGGGTGGATGGCGGCGGTGTCCGCGTCGGCCCAGGTCGTGCGGGGCGCGGCGGAGGCGGACGGGGCGGTGGCGGTGCCGAGCGCGGCGGTGAGGGCGCCGACGGCGAGGACGGCGCCGGCGCGGACGGGGAGGGAGGTCCGAGAGGGGGTCATGTGGTGACGAACGACACACGTCGCGGCCAGTTACGCGGCGGTCTGCGCCCCGGGCCCCGGTCCTGCTGCCGGCCCGGACGCACCGGGGCCCGGCGAGCGTCGTGCTCGCCGGGCCCCGGTGCGGTGCGGCTGGTGCGGCTGGCTCAGTACGCCGGCTGGCTCGGGTCGATCTGGTTGACCCAGGCGACCACGCCGCCGCCGACGTGGACGGCGTCGTCGTACCCGGCGCCCTTGATCACCGCGAGGGCCTCGGCCGAGCGCACGCCGCTCTTGCAGTGCAGGACGACCTGGGTGCCCGAGTCGACCGACGGGAGGTCGGCGAGCGCGTTGCCGTTGAGGAACTCGCCCTTGGGGATGAGGACGGAGCCGGGGATCTTGTTGATCTCGTACTCGTTGGGCTCGCGCACGTCGACGAGCACGAAGTCGCGCGTGCCCTCCTCGCGCTCCTTCAGCATGTGCTCGAGCTGCACGACGGAGATGGTCGAGCCGGCGGCCGCGTCGGCGGCCTCGTCGGAGACCGCGCCGCAGAACGACTCGTAGTCGATGAGACCGGTGACCGTCGGGTTGTCCCCGCAGAGCGCGCAGTTGGGGTCCTTGCGGACCTTCAGCTTGCGGTACTCCATCTCGAGGGCGTCGTAGATCATCAGCTTGCCCACGATGGGCTCGCCGGCGCCGGTGAGCACCTTGATGGCCTCGTTGACCTGGATGGAGCCGATCGACGCGCAGAGCACGCCGAGCACGCCGCCCTCGGCGCACGAGGGGACCATGCCCGGCGGGGGCGGCTCGGGGTAGAGGCAGCGGTAGCAGGGCGCCTCGGCCGAGGTGCCGTCCTCGTCGACCGCGTGGGGCCAGAAGACCGACGCCTGGCCGTCGAAGCGGTAGATCGAGCCCCACACGTAGGGGATCTTCAAGAAGTACGCCGCGTCGTTGACCATGTAGCGCGTCGCGAAGTTGTCCGTGCCGTCGACGATGAGGTCCCAGCCCTCGAAGACCTGCAGCACGTTGTCGTTGTCGAGGCGCTCCTCGTAGACGACGACGTCGACGAGCGGGTTGATCTCCTGCACCGACTCCTTCGCCGACTGCGCCTTGGGCCGCCCGACGTCGGACTGGCCGTGGATGATCTGGCGCTGCAGGTTCGACTCGTCCACCTCGTCGAACTCGACGATGCCGAGGGTGCCCACGCCGGCCGCCGCCAGGTACATGAGCGCCGGGCTGCCGAGACCGCCGGCGCCGATCACCAGCACCTTGGCGTTCTTCAGCCGCTTCTGCCCCGTCATCCCGACGTCGGGGATGATCAGGTGGCGGCTGTAGCGGCGGACCTCGTCGACGGTCAGCTCGTCGGCCGGCTCCACGAGTGCAGGGAAGGACAACGGGTTCTCCTCGTCCGGGACGGAGCCCCGCGAGGGGCCTGGTGATCGGCCAACACCGACCGCGGTCCCCATGTTCCCGCCGCCCGCCCCGACCGCCCCGCAGCCGTCCGTCATCCGGACGGTAGGCTCGGGCGCCGCGGCCGTGCCGCAGGGAGATGGAGACGAGGAGAACGACGTGGGCATCGGAGACTTCGCACTCGGCGGGGGCGCACGCCCCCGCGGCGGTCGGCTCCCCCGGAGGGAGCGCCGCGCGCAGCTGCTGGAGTCGGCGCTGGAGGTCTTCGTCGCGCAGGGCTACCACGCCGCGGCGATGGACGACATCGCGGAGCGCGCCGGGGTCTCCAAGCCCGTCCTCTACCAGCACTTCCCGGGCAAGCTCGACCTCTACCTGGCGCTGCTCGACGAGTCCTGCGCCGCCGTGATCGCGCAGTGCCGCGAGGCGCTCTCCTCCACCGGCGACAACAAGCTGCGCGTCACCGCCGCCATCAAGGCGTTCTACGACTACGTCGCGGCCGAGACGGGCGCGTTCCGGCTCGTCTTCGAGTCCGACCTGACGAGCGAGCCGGCCGTGCGCGCCCAGGTCGAGCGCGTCACCTCCGAGACCGCCGAGCTCGTCGCCGACGTGATCCGCGACGACACCGGCCTGCCCGACGAGGCCGCGCGGCTCCTCGCCGTGTCGCTGGTGGGAATGGCGCAGGTCAGCGCCCGGTTCTGGCTCTCGGAGACCTCCGGCATCACGATCCAGCAGGCCGTCGACCTCGTGTCGGGCCTCGCCTGGCGCGGGATCCGGGGCTACCCCAAGCACGACGAGCACGAGGACGGCACGCCGGCCTGAGCGGTCGTCGTACCGGCAGCGTCACCGCACCGCCCGACCCACCCGCACCACCCGTCCGACCGACCGTCCGGGCCGCCCGCGGCCCCGACCAACCTGCGGAGGAACCCCATGGAGATCAAGATCGGCGTCCAGCACGCCCCGCGCGAGATCGTCGTCGAGACCAACCTCGAGGCCGACGCCGTCGCCGACCTCGTCCGCGGCGCCGGCGACCTGCTCGAGCTCACCGACACGAAGGGCCGCCGCGTGATCGTGCCGGTCGCGAAGCTCGCCTACGTCGAGATCGGCTCGCCGAGCGTCGGCGCCGTCGGCTTCCGGGGCTGAGCCCCCGCGGGGTGCCCGGTCGCCGCGGCGTCCGGGCGCTCCGCTCCCCCGGCCCTTGCGGCCTCCCACCACGCCACCAGCCGGTCGACCACGGGTCCCGGCGAGCGCACCCAGCGCACGTGGTCGTTGCTGCCGCCCTCGGGCACGTCCCGCGTGCGGTACGTCCAGTGCGTCACCCGCGCGGCGTCGCCCGCCCACCGCGTCGCCAGCACCCGGTTGGCCCGCTCGGGCGCCATCCGGTCGCCCTCGAGCGTCACCGACAGCACGGGGCCGCCGAGCCCCCGCCCGGTCCGGTACGGCGGGCGCCCCGTCAGCGCCATCCAGGCCCACTCGCGCATGAGGGTCCGTCCGCCCGGCCCGCCGAACAGCGGTCGCGGGTGGTGCCCGACGAGGGCCGTGACGGCCGGCACCAGCGCGGCGAGCGCGACGATGCCCGGCCCGCGCCGCGGGTAGAGGACGTGGTGCGGCAGCGACGCGCCGACGAGCACGAGGCCGTCGGCCGGGTCGCGCGTCAGCTGGTGGCCGACCGCCATCTGCCCGCCCATGCTGTGGCCGAGCAGGAGGACCGGCCGGTCCTCCTCGGCGGCCCGCCGGCGCGCCACCGCGGCGGCCATCTCGTCGATCTCGTCGGCGTAGCCCCAGTCGTGCGCGCGCGACGCGCGGACGCCGTCGGCCTCGTGGCCCCGGCGCGGCAGCGTCTCCGCCTCCCAGCCCCGGGCGCGGATCTCCTCGACCAGCGGGCGGTAGTAGCCCGACCCGATCGCCATCGCCGGCGCGACGAGCACGACGGGCGGCAGCGGCGTACCGGGGGCCTCCCCGGCGGCCGGGCGGGCCGGCGGGCCGGTGGGTGGGCGGCTCAGTGGGCCAGCCCCAGCTTCGTCATGCGGGCGGCGTGCTGCTCCGTCATGCGGGTGAACATGCGGCCGACCGCGGCCAGGTCGAGGCCGGCGTCGGCCACTCCCCCGGCGAGCAGGGCGGAGAGCGCGTCGCGCTCGGCGGCCACGCGCTGGGCCTGGGTGAGCGCCTCCCCCATGAGGCGGCGACCCCACAGGGCGAGGCGGCCGGCGAGCCGGGGCTGCGTCTCGAAGGCGGCGCGCACGCGGTCGACCACGAACTCGGAGTGCCGGGTGTCCCCCAGCGTGGCGATGACGAGGTCGCGGGTGGCCGGGTCGAGGAACGCGGCGACCTCGCGGTAGAAGTCAGCGGCGAGCCCGTCCCCGACGTACGCCTTGACGAGGCTCTCCCACCAGTCGGCGGGGGCGGTGTGGCGGTGGAAGTCCTCGATGGGCCGCCGGAACGGGGCCATGGCCTCGAACGGGTCGGCCCCCAGCTCGACGAGCCGCTCGCGCAGCGCGTCCAGCTCGGCGAGCTGGCTGGCCGCGAGGGTGGCGAGCTCGAGCTTGTCCTCGAGCGTCGGCGCGAGCTTGGCGTCCTCCGCCAGGCGCTCGAACGCGGAGATCTCGCCGTACGCCACGGCGCCCAGGAGGTCCACGACCGCGGCCCGGTACACCGGGTCCTCGAGCGCGGCGGAGGGGGCGCCGGCGGGGGAATCGCTCATGCGGCGCAGCCTAGGCGATACACTGGGTGGCACCGAGCGCACCCCGCGCCCCTCCTGAGCCCCACCCGGACCCCCGGACGGCCGACGCGGGACCGCACCCGGTGATCGGCGGGACGTCCCCGCCGGCATGTGCGTGGCAGACCTCTTTCTCCCGCCGCAACCGCAAGCCCCTCCCGGCGCCGCGGGCGGCGCGCGTCGACGGGTCGGCCACACCGACCTGCTCACGAAAGCGAAGAGGACACTGACCACCACCTTCCGCACGCTCGGCGTGCACCCGCAGATCTGCGACGCCCTCGAGCGCGCCGGCATCGTCACCCCGTTCGCCATCCAGGAGATGACCCTCTCGGTCGCGCTGGCCGGCACCGACCTCATCGGCCAGGCCCGCACGGGCACCGGCAAGACCCTCGCCTTCGGCATCCCGGTGCTCCAGCGTTGCGTCGCCGCCGGCGACCCCGGGTACGACGCGCTGCCGGCCGGCAAGCCGCAGGCCCTCGTCGTCGCCCCCACGCGCGAGCTCGCCCTGCAGGTGTCGAACGACCTCAAGCTGGCGGGCACCGACCGCGGCATCCGCGTGCTGACCGTCTACGGCGGCGTCGGCTACGAGCCGCAGCTCGAGGCGCTCGAGAGCGGTGTCGACGTCGTCGTCGGCACCCCCGGCCGCCTGCTCGACCTCGCGAACCGCCGCGCCCTCGACCTGTCGCACGTGCGCTCGCTCGTGCTCGACGAGGCCGACGAGATGCTCGACCTCGGCTTCCTGCCCGACGTCGAGCGGCTGCTCGCGAAGACGCCGGACTCGCGCCAGACCATGCTGTTCTCCGCCACGATGCCCTCGGCGATCGTCGCGCTGGCCCGCATGCACATGCGCACCCCCATGAACATCCGCGCCGAGTCGTCGTACGAGAACGCGACCGTGCCCGCGACGGCGCAGTTCGTCTACCAGGCGCACGACCTCGACAAGCCCGAGATCATCGGCCGCATCCTGCAGGCCGAGGTCTCCGACAAGGTCATCGTCTTCACCCGCACGAAGCGCCAGGCGCAGCGGGTGGCCGACGACCTCGCCGAGCGCGGGTTCGCCGCCAGCCCCCTGCACGGCGACATGGCGCAGGCCGCGCGCGAGAAGGCGCTGGCCAAGTTCCGCGAGGACAAGCTGCGCGTGCTCGTCGCGACCGACGTCGCGGCCCGCGGCATCGACGTCGCCGGCGTCAGCCACGTCATCAACTACACGTGCCCCGAGGACGACAAGACCTACGTGCACCGCATCGGTCGCACCGGCCGCGCCGGCGCCACGGGTGTCGCCGTCACGTTCGTCGACTGGGCCGACGTGACGCGCTGGAAGGTCATCAACAAGACCCTCGACCTGCCGTTCGACGAGCCGGTGGAGACCTACTCGACCTCCGCCCACCTCTACACCGACATGGGCATCGCCGAGGGCACCAAGGGCCGCATCGTGCCCGAGAAGCCCCGGGAGCCCCGCGAGTCCCCCTCGCGCGAGCCGCGGGAGCGCCGCCAGGGCGACCGCCCGACCGGCAACCGCAACCGCACGCGCACCCGGACCCGCAGCGGCCAGGCCGTCGACGGGGACGCGCCCACCACCGGGGCGGGCACCGGGGCGGCCACGACCGTGACCGCTCCCGCCGCAGGCCCGACCGAGGGCGGCAGCGAGGGCGGTGGCGAGGGCGGCGCCCCGAAGCGTCGTCGCCGTCGCCGCTCCCGCGGTGGCGCCGGTCGTCCGGCCGGCGAGTCGGCGGGCGAGGGCTCGAACGCCCCCGCCCCGGCCGCGGCCACCGACGCCTGAGCGACCACGCCGGCAGCACAGCCGCACGCACCGAGGCCCGGTGCCCGACCACCCCGGTGGTGCGGGCACCGGGCCTCGGTGCGTGAACGGTCCGGGCCGGTCAGCGCGCGCGGGCCCCGCGCTCCACGAGGGCGCCCGCGACGGCGCGGTAGGCCTCGGCGCCCTTCGTGCTCCGCGCGGTGGCGAGGATGGAGCGGCCGCGCGCCGGCGCCTCGGCGAACCGGATGGTCTTCGGGATCGGCGGCTCGAACACGTCGAGCTCGAAGGTCGAGGGGATGGACTCGAGCACGGCGCGCGCGTGGGTGGAGCGTCCGTCGTACAGCGTGGGGAGCACGCCCCACACCTCCAGCCCCCGGTTCGTGAAGCGCCGCACGTCGTGGACGGTGTCGAGCAGCTGCGAGACCCCGCGGTGCGAGAGCGTCTCGCACTGCAGCGGGATGACGACGCCGTCGGCGGCCGTGAGCGCCGCGACGGTGAGCACCCCCAGCGAGGGCGGGCAGTCGAGCAGCACCCAGTCGTGCTCGACGCCGTCGTCGGCCAGCTGCTCGAGCACGGCGCGCAGCACCTGCTCGCGCCCGGTGCGGGTCAGCAGCTCGGCCTCGGCGCGGGCGAGCTCGATGGTGGCGGGCAGCAGGTCCACGCCGTCCTCGGTGGCGAGGATCGCCTCCTGCGCGGGCAGTCCGGCGGTCAGCACCTGGTGCACGGAGACGTCGAGGTCCTCGGGGTCGACGCCGAGGGAGAAGGTGAGGGAGCCCTGGGGGTCGAGGTCGACGACCAGGACGCGGTGCCCGAGCTCGGCGAGCGCCGCCCCGAGGGAGGCCACGGAGGTCGTCTTGGCGACGCCGCCCTTCTGGTTCGCGATCGCGAGAACGGTGCCCATGGCGCCCCATCATGCACGAGCAGCGGGGCCCCGCACGGGATGCGGGCGGACCCGTCATGATGCGGACATGACCAGCACCTCCCCCGCACCCGCCCCTGCCCCCCGCCCCGGTACGACGGGGCGCACCACCGCCGTCGTGACCGGCGGGACCGTCGGCATCGGCCGCGAGTTCGCCGAGCAGCTGGCCGCCCGCGGGCTCGACCTCGTGCTCGTCGCCCGCGACGAGGCGCGGCTCGCGCAGGCCGCCGACGAGCTCGCGCGGCGCCACGGCGTCCACGTCGAGACGCTGGCCGCCGACCTGGCCGACCGCGCCGACGTGGACCGCGTCGCCGCCCGCCTGGCCGACCCCGCCCGCCCCGTGGGGTGGCTGGTCAACAACGCCGGCTTCGGGCTCAAGGAGCGGTTCCTCGACGCCGACGTCGAGGCGGAGCAGGCCATGCTCGACGTGCTCGTGACCGCGGTCCTCCGCCTCACCCACGCGGCCCTGCCCGGGATGGTGGAGCGCGGCGGTGGCACGGTCGTCAACGTCTCGAGCGTCGCCGCGTTCCTCCCCCGGGGTACCTACGGCGCCGCGAAGGCGTGGGTGAACCGGTTCGGGGTGTGGGCGGCGCAGGAGTACGGCCCGCACGGCGTGCGGGTGACGACGGTCTGCCCCGGCTTCGTGCGCACGGAGTTCCACGGCCGGATGGGCGTCGAGCGGGGCTCGGCGCCGCGGGCGCTGTGGCTGCAGCCCGAGGTGGTCGTGCGGGAGGCGCTCGCCGCGGTCGAGGCGAACCGGGCGCTCGTCGTGCCGACGCGGCGCTACCGGGCGCTCGTCGGCCTCGCGCGCGCCGTGCCCACCCCGGTCCTGCTGCGGTTCCAGCGCCTGGGGCGCTGAGCCCGGCGGCGGCCCGGGACCCTCAGACCGGTGCCCGCCCGTGCCACAGCACCGGGGTGCCGGGCCGCCTCGCCGCCCGCGCGGCGTCGGCGGCCGCGGCCAGCAGGCGGGCGAGCTCGTCGGGGGCCGTCAGGTTGCACCCGAGGTCGTGGTCGACCTTGCCCGTGCCGTGGTAGTCGCTCGACCCGGTGACCACCAGGTCGAGGTCCCCCGCGATGCCCCGCAGCTCGGCGCGGGCGGCGGCGTCGTGGTCCTGGTGGTCGACCTCGACGCCGACGAGGCCGCGCTCGCGCAGGTGCGCCAGGCCCGCGGCGTCGAGCACGCCGGGGTCGTGGCGGCCCCACGGGTGCGCGACGACGCAGACGCCGCCGGCGCCGCGCACGACGTCGAGGACGTCCTCGAGCTCGACCGCGGCGCGGCCGTGGTACGCCGGTCGGCCCGGGCTCAGGTAGCGGTCGAAGGCCTCCGCGCGGGACGCGACGTACCCCGCCTCGACGAGCGCGTCCGCCACGTGCGGGCGCCCGACGGCCGCGGTGGGGCCGGCCACGCGCCGTACCGCCTCGACCGTGAGGTCGACGCCCAGGTGGCGCAGCCGGTCCACCATGCCGGGCACGCGGGCGTCCCGGCCCTCGAGCACGGCGCGCAGGCGGGCGAGCAGCGGGGGGTACGTCGGGTCGGGCAGGTAGGCGAGCAGGTGCACGCCGCGGCCGCGGAACCGGGTGCTGACCTCCATGCCCCGCACCAGCGCGACGCCGAGCGCCTCCGCCTCGACGGCCGCCGCCGCCCAGCCGGCGCTCGTGTCGTGGTCGGTCACGCCGAGGACGTCGATCCCCGCGGCGGCCGCGGCCCGCACCAGCTCGGCGGGCGTGTCGGTGCCGTCGCTGACGCTGGAGTGGGCGTGCAGGTCGATGCGCACCCCCCGACCCTAGGACCCCGGCGTCCGCGCGCCGCACCGGGAGCCCCCCGGCCGGCCTGCTCACCAGGTGGGGCGCTCACCGCCGAACGGCAGCTCGACGAGCGGCGGCCCGAGCCCGGAGACGTCGCGCAGGATCCAGTCGTCGCGCAGCAGGAGGATGGCCGAGGCCGGGCGCAGCACGAGCCACAGCCACCGTCCGAGCGCCTCGCCGGCCAGCACCGAGCGGTCGAAGCGCTCGTCGTCGCCGCTGGTGGACACCGTCCACAGGGGCACGGCCTGGGTGCCGATGCGCACGCGCACGTCGGGGGTGCCGCGGCCGACCTGGCCGCCCGGGTCGGGCGCCGTCGTCCCGGCGCAGCGGGCGCCGAGGCCCACGCCCGGCTCCTCCGCCACGACCAGCACCTCGACGGGCCCGTCCAGCGCGCTGAGGCCGGACGCACAGGTCAGGGTGGCCGCGGTGCTCGCCTCGTCGGCGCCCACGAGCGCGAAGTCGCTCACCTGCCAGCCGGGGCCCAGCGGCCACGGCAGGTACGTCGGGAACGCCGGGGTGCGGCGCAGCTGCTCGGCGAACGCGTCGTACGTGACCTCGTGGGGCCGCCACAGCGGGGCGGTCGGTCCGTGCGCGCCGCACGCCCACGTGCCCTGCCACTCCGTGACCGGGGACGGGCACCGAGGACATCCCGCGACGAGCATGCGTCCTACCGTGCTGTCCCGGGTCCGACGCCGTCAAGCACCGGGCGGGGGCGGGGTCAGGCGTTCCAGCGCAGCAGCACCTGCTGCTCGCGCTCGTGCCCGAGCTCGGTCAGCCGGGCCGTGTCGAGACGCAGCAGGCGGCCGTGGTCCGGCGGCAGCCCCAGCCACCGCGCGGCCAGCACGCGCAGCAGGTGGCCGTGCGCGACGAGCAGCACGTCGCGCTCCCGCACGTCGACGCGCGCCACGACGTCGGCGAGCACGGCGTCGCACCGCGCGCCCACCTGGGCCGCGGTCTCCCCGCCGGGCACGTCGCCGGTCCACACGGTCCACCCGGGGAGGTCCTCGCGGACCTCCGGCGTGGTGCGGCCCTCGAGGTCGCCGTAGTCCCACTCGACCAGCCGCTCGTCCACCTCGGCCGCCCCGAACCCGACGATCGCAGCGGTACGACGTGCCCGCGCCCGTGGGCTGGTCAGCGCCAGGGCCACGTCGCGCTCCGCCAGCCGGGGCGCCAGCGCCCGGGCCTGCTCCTCGCCCACCGGCGTCAGGGGCAGGTCGGTGACCGACGTGTGCCTCCCGTCGCGGCTCCACTCGGTCTCGCCGTGCCGCACGATGAGGATCGCCATGTCCCCGATCCTCCCCCGGGGCCCGCCGCGGGGCGCAGGCGGGCCGGTTGCAGGATGGGAGCATGTCGGACGCACCCTCGACCCCGGTCACCCCGCCCACCCCCGCCACGCCACGCGCGCTCGCGGACGCCTACCTGCACGCCGTCGGCGAGCTCGACCCGCTGGTCAGCAGCAGCATCGGCCTGGTCGAGCACGAGGACCGCCTCCCCGACCTGTCCCCCGACGGCGCGGCCGCCCGCGCGGACCTGGCGCGGCGCACGCTGGCGGACCTCACGGCGCTCGAGCGGGACGGCGCCGCGCACGACGAGCTCGAGGCGCGCTGCGCCCGCCTGCTGCGCGACCGCCTCGGGGTCGAGGTCGAGGCCTTCGAGCGGGGCGAGCACCTGCGCACCGTGCGCAACCTCATGGGTCCCGCCCAGTCGGTGCGCAGCACCTTCGACGTCATGCCGACCGCGACGGAGGAGGACTGGGCGACCGTCGCGCGGCGGATGAGCCGCGTCCCCGACGCCTACACGTCGTGGACGGCCGCGCTCGAGGAGGGCCGCCGCCGGGGCCTGCTCGCGGCGCCCCTGCAGGTCGAGACCCTCGTGGGCCAGCTCGACGCCTGGACCGCCGGGCCCGCGTCCTGGTTCCACGGCTTCGTGGCCGGCGGCCCGGAGACGCTGGGCGCCGAGCTGGGCGCCGCCGCCGACCGGGCGGCCGCCGCGGTCAGGGACCTGCGCGCCTACCTCGCCCGCACCTACCTGCCCGCCGCCGCCGGCACCCCCGACGCCGTGGGCGAGGACCGCTACGTCTTCGGCGCCCGCCGCGTCGCCGGGGCGACGATCGACCCGGCCGCGACGTACGCGTGGGGCTGGGAGGAGGTGCGGCGCATCCGCGCCGAGATGGAGGTGCTGGCCGACGAGATCCTCCCCGGCGCCTCGCCCGTGGAGGCCATGCGCCACCTCGACGTGCACGGCCGCGCGGTCGAGGGCGTCGACGAGGTGCGCGACTGGCTGCAGGCGATGATGGACCGCACCATCACCGAGCTCGACGGCACCCACTTCGACATCGCTCCCCCGCTGCGCACCGTCGAGGCGATGATCGCGCCCCCCGGCAGCGCCGCGGCGCCGTACTACACCCGGCCGTCGATCGGCTTCGCCCGTCCGGGCCGCACCTGGCTCCCGACGCTCGGGCGCACGCGCTTCCCGGTCTACGACCTCGTCAGCACCTGGTACCACGAGGGCGTCCCGGGCCACCACCTCCAGCTGGCCCAGTGGGTGCACGTCGCGCCGAGCCTCTCGACGTACCAGACGACGCTGGGGTCCTCCAGCGGCGCCACCGAGGGCTGGGCGCTGTACGCCGAGCGCCTCATGGACGAGCTGGGCCACCTCGACGCCGAGACGCGGATCGGCTACCTCGACGCGCAGGTCATGCGGGCCATCCGCGTCGTCATCGACATCGGCATGCACCTCGGCTACCGCATCCCCGACGACTCCCCGCTCGCCCCCGGCGAGACCTGGACACCCGCGCTGGCGCGCGAGTTCTTCGGGATGCACTCGGGGCGGCCGGGCGACTTCATGGACTCCGAGATCGTGCGCTACCTCGGCTGGCCCGGCCAGGCCATCAGCTACAAGCTCGGCGAGCGCGCCTGGCTGGCCGGCCGCGAGGCCGCGCGGGCCGCGCACGGCGACGCCTTCGACCTCAAGGCGTGGCACATGGCGGCGCTGTCGCTGGGCGCCCTCGGGCTCGACGACCTCGAGGAGGAGCTGGGCCGGCTCTGAGCCCGGTGCCGAGCCGGGCCCCGTCGGCTCAGCGCGGGACGAGCGCCCAGTAGTCGAGGTCGAGCAGCACGCCGGGGGCGTGCTTGCCGTCCTCGCCGCGCAGCGTCATCGTCTCGTCGCGGCCCTTGGTCGCGACGAGGCGCAGGCGCAGGGCACCCACGCCGGGCGCCGGCGTCTCGGCGACGTCGAGCACCTCGGACCACGCGTAGACGGTGTCGCCCGCGAACGCCGGGGCCGTGTGCGCGCCCGCGTTGATCGCGGCGACGAGCTGGGCGTTGGCGAGGCCGTTGAACGACAGGGCGCGGGCCAGGGAGATCACGTGGCCGCCGTAGACCAGGCGCCGGCCGTCGGGCCGGGCCTCCGCGTTGAAGTGCACCTTGGCCGTGTTCTGCCACAGGCGGGTGGCCATCATGTGCTCGGCCTCGGAGAGGGTGACGCCGTCGACGTGGTCGATGCGCTCCCCCACCTCGTAGTCACCGAGGCGGTGCGGCTCCCCGGCGGCGACCACGTCGTACGACGTGAAGTCGAGCCCGGCGGGCACGACGAGGTCCTCGACGGCGACGGCGTCGGCCAGCCGCGGCACGACGGTCTCCGGCGCCGGCGCCTCGGGGTCGCGCTTGTGCACCATCACCCACCGGGCCCAGTCGATGACGACCTCGCCCGCCTGGTCGGTGGCGGTCGAGCGCACCCACACCACGCCGGTGCGGCCGTTGGAGTTCTCCTTCAGCCCGATGACCTCGGACCGCGTGGACAGCGTGTCGCCGGGGACGACCGGGCGGTGGAACCGGCACTCGGCGTACCCGAGGTTCGCGACCGCGTTGAGCGACACGTCCGGCACCGTCTTGCCGAAGGCCACGTGGAAGGCCAGCAGCTCCTCCACCGGGGCGGGCGTCAGCCCGACCGAGGCGGCGAACCGCGCCGAGGACGGCACGGCGAAGCGCGTGGGGTAGATCGCGCCGTAGAGCGCGCGGTCGCCCTCGGTGATCGTGCGCGGCGTGGCGTGCTCGATCACCTGACCGAGGGCGAAGTCCTCGAAGAAGTTCCCGGGGTTGGTCTTCGGCATGCGGGTCATCATGACCGACGGCACGGCTCCCCGGCCACGAGGGTCGGCGGGGTGGGCGATGATGGGTCGCGGTGCCGGCACGGGCGGCGCCGCCGACCGGGCGGTCGGTGCGAGGACGGGGGAACGAGCGGTGGCGCAGTACCCGCAGGTGGGTGAGACGTTCGGGCCGTACCTGGTGACGGGCGTGATCGGCGAGGGCGGCATGGGCGTGGTGTTCGCCGCCCGGCAGGCCGGGCTCGACCGCACGGTCGCGCTCAAGGTGCTCGCACCCCACCTGGCCCGCCAGGCCGACTACCGGGAGCGCTTCGGGCGCGAGGCCGCCGCGCTCGCCCGGCTCGACTCCCCCCACGTCATCCACGTCTACGACCACGGCGAGATCGACGGCTGCCTCTACCTCGCGACGCAGTACGTCGGGGGCGGCGACCTCGGGCGCATGCTCGCCACCCACGGCGCGCTGCCGCTGCCGGCCGCCGCGACGATCGCCGCCCAGGTGGCCGACGCGCTGGGTGACGCCCACCGCGCCGGGATCCTCCACCGCGACGTGAAGCCGAGCAACATCCTGCTGCGGGCGGGGAGCAGCGACCCCTTCTCCTACCTCTGCGACTTCGGCATCGCCCAGGCCGCGGGCAGCGGGCTGACCACCGCCGGCGCGGTGGCCGGCACCATCTCCTACCTCGCCCCCGAGCGCTGCCGCGGCGAGGCGGCGACGCCGGCCGCCGACGTCTACGCCCTCGGCTGCGTCCTGGTGGCCGCCGTGACGGGCCACGCGCCGTACCGCGGCAGCGACGTCGAGGTCGGCGTGCAGCACCTGCAGGCCCCCGTGCCCCAGCTGCCGGGCGACCCCGTGGTGCTCGGCCCGCTCAACGAGGTCCTGCGCCGCAGCCTGGCGAAGGACCCGGCCCAGCGGTACGGCGACGCCACCGCGATGCGCGACGCGCTGCGGGAGGTCGCGGCGACCGCGCGCCGCCAGGGACCGCCGTCGGCACTCACCCCACCCGCCACCCCACCCGCCACCCCGCCGGCCGGCCCGACCCACCCGAACGGCGCCCTGCCCCCGCTGCCGCCCGGTGTGGGTCGCGGGACGGGCCACGGGACGGGCCACGGGACGGGCGGGAGCACCGCGTTCCCGCAGCCGGCCACCGGCGCCGGCCCGGGCGCCCCCGGGGGCGCCCGTCGCCGGGCCACCGCCTGGGCGGTCGCCGCGGTGGTGGCCGTGGTCGCGGTGACCGCGGTGACCGTGGGGCTGCTCGTCCGCGGCGGCGACGACGAGCCCGACGACACCGCCGCGTCGCAGGACGCCACCACGAGCGCCGGACCGGAGGAGACCGACGCCACCGACGACGCGAGCGACGAGCCCACCGAGCCCGCCGAGGACGCGACCGACACGACCGGCGACGACGGCGCGCCGGTCGCGGCGCCGTACCCCGCCGCCGCCACCGCCGACCCGGTCACCGGACCCACGATCGACGCGGGGGCGTTCACCTACCGCGTGCCGGAGGGGTGGGAGACGCAGGAGGCGTCCGCCTCGTTCACCTCGGTGGTGGTCGACGCCTCGCCCGAAGGGACCTTCGCCCACAACGTCAACACGGTCGAGGAGGCGGTGCCGTCCGGCACGACGCTCGGCCAGGTGATGGTGGGCTCGAGCCAGGCGCTGGAGCAGGTCGGCGCGACCGACGTCGAGATGGGCACCGTCGTGGGCATCGACGGCGTCAACGCCGCCTACCAGTCGGCGACGCTGCTGGCGCCCGGCGGCCAGCCCTACGACGTCCACCAGTTCATCACCGTCCGCGGCACCACGGTCCACACCATGACGATCAGCCAGGCGGCCGACACCCCGTCGGCGGCCTCCGAGGCCGAGGTGGGCGCGATCATCGCGACCCTGCGCTGGACCTCCTGAGCCGCCCGTCCCCGCCGCCGCCCGCGCGGCGCGGTCGGTGCGTTTGACGGGGACCGCCGTGGGATACGGTCGCCGGGCAGCACGGCCACGGGCCGACGCGTCCTCCCTCCCCCGACGCGTCCCCACCGGCGCCGGCACGCAGACGAGCGAAGGAGGCCGACGTGGCGAAGTTCCCCGAAGTGGGCGACAAGTTCGGCTCCTACCGCGTCACCGACCAGATCGGCCAGGGCGGCATGGGCGTGGTGTACGCCGCGGAGCAGGCCGGCCTCGGACGCACGGTCGCCCTCAAGGTGCTCGCTCCGCAGTACGCCGCCCAGGGTGACTACCAGGAGCGGTTCGTCCGGGAGGCCTCGGTGCTCGCCCGGCTCGACTCGGTGCACATCATCCACATCTACGACCACGGCGAGCAGGACGGCTGCCTCTACATCGCGACGCAGTACGTCACCGGGGGCGACCTCGGCCAGGCGATCAAGCAGGGCGAGGGCATGCCCGTGCGGGAGGCCGCCGAGATCGTGGCGCAGACGGCCGGTGGCCTGCACGACGCCCACAAGGCGGGCGTCATCCACCGTGACGTGAAGCCCAGCAACGTGCTCCTGCGCGACCGCAGCGACGACCTGCACGCCTACCTGTGCGACTTCGGCATCGCCCAGGGCGGCCAGCCCGGGCTGACGGTCGCCGGGTCGGTCGCGGGCACGATGGGCTACATGGCGCCCGAGCGGTGCCGCGGCGAGGCCGCGACGCCCGCGAGCGACATCTACGCGCTCGGCTGCGTGCTGTGGACCGCGCTGGCGGGGCGCCCGCCGTACCACGGCACGGACGTCGAGGTCGGGCTGGCGCACCTGAGCGAGCCCGTCCCCCAGTTCGTCGAGGGCGACCCGATGGCCCGCATCGTCAACGCCGTGCTGCGCCGCTCGATGGCCAAGGACCCGGCGGCCCGCTACCCCGACGCGGCGTCGATGCGCCGCGACCTGCGCACGGTCGTCGACCGCGCCCGCACCCAGCCCGAGCTGCGACTGGTGCCCGACCTCGGCGAGCCGACGCTGCCCGGCGCCCCCGCCGTGCGTCCCGCCGGGCGGGGCCCCGGCCCCGTCGGCGGCACGCCCAGCCGTGGCTCGAGCCCGTCCGGGCCCGGCCTCGGCCGGCCGACCGTGGGCACGGGCGGCACGGGCGGCACGGGTGCCGACGGCGGCTCGCGTCCCGCGACGGGCCTCCCGCCCCGTCCCTCCGCGCCTACCGGGCCTGCCGGCCCCGGCGGTCCCGCCGGGGCGCGGCGGCCTGCGGGCGCGCCGTACCGCGGTGACGCCCCCTCGCACGGGTCCAGCGCGAGCCACGCGGCCCACCGCGGACCGTTGCCCGGCTCGAGCCCGTCGAACCCGGCCCACCGTCCGGGAACCGGGGGCACCGGGGGCACCGGGTCCGGCGCCCGGCCCCTGCCGCAGCGGCCGTCGGCACCGTCGAGCGGCTCCAACCCCAGCATCCGCCCGCCGGGCGCGCGCCCCGGCGGCCCCGGTGCGCCCGGTGGCCCCCGACCCGCTCCCCCGCGTCCCGCTCCCCCCCGACCGCAGGGACCGTCGGGCGCCTCCCGCGCCTCCGGCACCTCCCGCTCGTCGGGCCCCAGCACGCAGGCCGTCGCCGCGGTGGCGATCGCGGCGGTCGCCGTGCTCGTGCTGCTCGTCGTGCTCCTCACGGCCGGCTGATCCGCGCCCCTCGCACGGTTCCCCGCACCATCCCGCGCACGACCCCGCGCACGACGAGGGCCGCACCACCGACGGTGGTGCGGCCCTCGTGCCGTGCGGGGTGCGGCGCCGCGAGGGGCGCGCGCGGTCAGGCCTTCTGGCGGTACTCCTTGAGCATCGAGCGGCCGATGATCATCTTCTGGATGTCGCTGGTGCCCTCGCCGATGAGCATGAACGCCGACTCGCGGTAGAGGCGCTCGATCTCGTACTCCTTCGAGTAGCCGTAGCCGCCGTGGATGCGGAACGACGCCTCGACGACCTCGTTGCAGTACTCGCTCGCGAGCATCTTGGCCATGCCGGCCTCGACGTCCATCCGCTGGCCCGAGTCCTTCAGCCGCGCCGCGCGCACCATCATCGTGTGGGCGGTCTCGACCTTCGTGGCCATCTCGGCGATCCGGAACAGGATCGCCTGGTGCTCGGCGATCGGCTTGCCGAAGGTCTGGCGCTGCTGGGCGTAGGCGGTGCCGAGCTCGAAGGCGCGGTTGGCGATGCCGCAGGCGCGGGCCGCGACGTTCACGCGGCCGACCTCGACGCCGTCCATCATCTGCGAGAAGCCCTGGCCCGGCGCCCCGCCCAGCACCTGGTCCGCGGAGATCTCGTGGCCCTCGAGGATCATCTCCGTGGTGTCGATGCCCTTGTAGCCCATCTTGTCGATCTTGCCGGGGATGGTGACGCCCTGGGCGGTCTCGCCGAACCCGGCCTCCTTCTCCACGAGGAAGGTCGTCATGTTCTTGTAGACGCTGTCCGCGCCCTCGTCGGTCTTCACCAGCACCGCGACGAGCGTGGAGGAGCCGCCGTTCGTCAGCCACATCTTCTGGCCGGTGATCGAGTACGACCCGTCGTCGCGCTTCGTCGCCTTGGTCGTGATGGCCGAGACGTCCGAGCCCAGCCCGGGCTCCGACATCGAGAACGCGCCGCGCACCTCGCCGGTGGCCATGCGGGGCAGGTACTTCTGCTTCTGCTCGTCCGTGCCGTGCTTCATCAGCAGGTAGGCGACGATGAAGTGGGTGTTGATGACGCCCGAGACACTCATCCAGCCGCGGGCGATCTCCTCCACGCACAGGGCGTAGGTGAGCAGCGACTCCCCCAGCCCGCCGTACTCCTCGGGGATCATCAGGCCGAACACCCCGAGCTCCTTGAGCCCCTCGACGATCTCCGTGGGGTACTCGTCCGCGTGCTCCAGCTCGGTCGCGACCGGGATGATCTTGTCCTCGACGAACTGGCGCACGGCCTTGACGATCTCCGTCTGGACATCGGTCAAGCCGTCGGTCTGGCAGAGCCGGGCCATGGTGTTCCTTCCGCACGGGGGCAGGGGCTGGGCGCAGCGTAGTGGCTCGCGCCCCCGGCGATGTTACCGCTCAGTACGGCGAGACCACAGGCCCCGTCCGCGTGGCGTGCGGCCCGGCGGCCTAGCGGTAGCGTTGCGCCGTGAGCTCCCCGACCCCGCGCGTGTACGCCGCCCGCCTGCTCGGACTGCCGGTCTTCGACCCGCAGGGCGAACAGGTGGGCAAGGTGCGCGACGTCGTCGTGGTGCTGCGCAGCGACGGTGGCCCGCCCCGCGCGGTCGGTCTCGTCACCGAGGTGTTCGGCCGCCGGCGGGTGTTCCTGCCCATGACGCGCGTGCTCGCCATCGAGGCGGACCACGTCGCCACCACGGGGCTGCTGAACGTCCGCCGCTTCGAGCAGCGGCCGACCGAGATCCTCGTGATCGCGCAGATGCTCGACAGCCGCGTGACGCTGCGCCACACCGGCGTGACCGGCACGGTCTTCGACATCGCGGTCGAGCAGAGCCGCACCCGTGACTGGTTCGTCTCGCGCATCGCCGTGCGGGAGTCCTCGCGCACCTTCCGGCGCCGCGGCCAGACCCACGTCGTGGAGTGGGGCGAGGTCGAGGGCCTCGGGCGCCGCGACGACGCCCAGGGGGCGACGCGCCTGCTCACCGCCATCGGGGAGATGCGGCCCGCCGACGCCGCGCGCACCATCCACGAGCTGCCGCCCGAGCGCCGGCGATCCGTGGTGCTGGCGCTGCCGGACGAGCGGCTGGCCGTGATCCTGGAGGAGATGTCGGAGGAGGACCAGGTCGCGGTGGTCGAGCTGCTCGACTCCGAGCGCGCCGCCGACGTGCTCGAGGAGATGTCGCCGGACGACGCGGCCGACCTCATCGCCGAGCTGCCGGACGACACCGCCGCCCAGCTGCTGGCCCTGATGGAGCCCGAGGACGCCGCCGACGTGCGGCGCATGATGGCGTACGCCGAGGAGACCGCCGGCGCGATGATGACGCCCGAGCCGGTCATCCTCTCCCCCGACGCGACGGTCGCCGACGCGCTCGCCCACGCCCGCAACGCCGAGATCACGCCGTCCCTGGCCGCCCTCGTGTTCGTGTGCCGCCCGCCCCTGGAGACGCCGACGGGCAAGCTGCTGGGTGCCGCCCACATCCAGCGCCTCCTGCGCGAGCCGCCCTCGAGCCTCGCCGCGTCGGCCATCGACCCCTCGCTCGACCCGATCCGGCCCGACGCCAACATCGACGAGGTCGCGGCCCACCTCGCGACGTACAACCTCGTCGCCGCCCCGGTCACCGACGAGCAGGGCCGCCTGCTCGGCGCCGTGACCGTCGACGACCTCCTCGACCACCTCCTGCCGGAGGACTGGCGCGAGCGCGCGGCGGAGCGGGGTGAGCGCCGGTGAGCGCCCGCGACCAGGGCCGCGACCGCGGTCGCCTCGACACCCCCCAGGACGCGCGCCGTCCGCTCGTGCGGCGCCCGTCCTACGACTCCGACGCGTTCGGCAGCTTCGCCGAGCAGTTCGCGCGGTTCATGGGCACGGCGCGCTTCCTGCTCTACATGTCGCTGTTCGTCGTGGTGTGGGTGGTGTGGAACGTCGCGACGCCCGACGCGTGGCAGTTCGACCCGTTCCCCTACATCTTCCTCACGCTGATGCTGAGCCTGCAGGCCTCGTACGCCGCCCCGCTGATCCTGCTGGCGCAGAACCGGCAGGAGAACCGCGACAAGGTCGTCGCCGAGCAGGACCGCCGGGCCAACGCCCGCGCCCACGCCGACATGGAGTTCCTCGCCCGCGAGGTGGCCTCGCTGCGCCTCGCGGTCGGGGAGGTCGCGACGCGCGACTTCGTCCGCAGCGAGCTGCGCGCGCTGCTGGCCGAGCTCGGCGACGGCGACGAGCGCGAGAGCGGCTCGGAGCGCTCCCCCGACGAGGGCACCGAGGGCGGTCGTCGCAGGCGCGACGGATAGGCTGGGGGCATGAGCGCCACCCCGCCGGCAGGCACGCCGAGCGTCGAGCAGGTCACCACCGCCCTCGGCTCCGTCAACGACCCCGAGATCAAGCGCCCCATCACCGAGCTCGGCATGGTGGACGACGTGGCGGTCGACCCCGACGGCCAGGTCCGCGTCAAGGTGCTGCTGACGGTGGCGGGCTGCCCGCTGAAGGACACGATCAACCGGGACGTGACCGCGGCGGTCGGCGGGCTCCCCGGCGTCACGGGCGTCGCCGTCGAGCTGGGCGTCATGAACGCCGAGCAGCGCTCGAACCTGCAGAGCACGCTGCGGGGCGGCCAGGCGCAGCGCGAGATCCCCTTCGCCCAGCCCGGCTCGCTGACCCGCGTGTTCGCGATCGCCAGCGGCAAGGGCGGTGTCGGCAAGTCGTCCGTCACGGTCAACCTCGCGCTGGCGATGGCGCAGCAGGGCCTCAAGGTCGGCGTCGTCGACGCCGACATCTACGGCCACTCGATGCCGGCCATGCTGGGCGTCGCCGACGCGCGCCCCACCCAGGTCGACGACCTGATCATGCCGGTGCCCACGCCGTCCGGCGTCTCCGTCATCTCCATCGGCATGCTCAAGCCGCGGCGCGACCAGGTCGTCGCCTGGCGCGGCCCCATGCTCGACCGGGCGCTCGTGCAGATGCTCTCCGACGTCTACTGGGGCGACCTCGACGCCCTGCTGCTCGACCTGCCCCCGGGCACGGGTGACATCGCGATCTCGCTGGGCCAGCACCTGCCGAACGCCGAGGTCCTCGTCGTGACGACCCCGCAGGAGGCGGCCGCGGAGGTCGCCGAGCGCGCCGGCACGATGGCGTCGATGATGCACCAGCGCGTCGTGGGCGTCGTCGAGAACATGAGCTTCTTCCTCAGCCCCCAGGGCGAGAAGCTGGACATCTTCGGCACGGGCGGCGGCGACCGCGTCGCGGCCACGCTCTCGGAGCGGTTCGGGTACGACGTGCGCGTGCTGGGCCGCGTGCCCCTCGACCCGTCGCTGCGCGAGGGCGGCGACTCCGGCAAGCCCATCGTGGAGTCGGACCCGACGTCGCCCGCCGCGCAGGAGCTGCTCGAGGTCGCCCGCTCGCTCACCGGTCGGGGCCGCGGCCTCGCCGGGATGCAGCTCGGTCTCACGCCCACCGCGAAGTTCTGACCCGGTGTTCGGCGTCGGGATCCCCGAGCTGGCGGTCATCGCGCTCGTCGCGATGATCGTGCTCGGCCCGGACAAGCTGCCGGAGGTCGCCCGCCAGGCCGGGCAGATGCTGCGCCAGCTCCGCCGGATGGCGACGACCGCCCGCGACGACCTGCGCACCGAGCTCGGGCCGGAGTACGCCGACCTCGAGCTGCGCGACCTCGACCCCCGCGTCATCGTGCGCAAGCACGTGATGGAGGCCCTGGCCGAGGAGGAGGAGGCCAAGCCGCAGCGCGCGGGCATGCGACCCCTCGAGCCGGGCGAGCTCCCGCCGTACGACGCCGACGCCACCTGATCGGCTAGACCGCGCCCCGCTGCTCGCTCTGCACCGCGGCGAGCCCGGCGAACGGCACGAGGGCGACCTCCGGGGTGCGGCCGCGCACGGGCTCGCCCCGGCCGACCTCGACGAAGTCCGCCCCCACCCGGAGCAGGACGCCCTCCGTCCGGGCGCCGCACACCGCGTGCAGCACGCAGCGCTCCCCCGCCTCCGAGAGGCGCCGCAGCGCGGAGCCCAGGCCGAGGCGGTGCACCACCGACCACGCCGACTCCGGGCGCGAGCGCTCCGAGGCGCCCCGCACCAGCTCGACGGTCTCCGTCCGCACCACCCAGTCGCTGCGCGGCGTCTCGACGAGGCACCAGCCGTCCCCCACCCGGCGAAGCCGGCCCGCGACCGCACCGGGCCCCCGCACGTCGAGCACGACCTCCGCCTCGAGCGACGCCATGAGCCGGCTCGCCAGCGTGACCTGGCGGTACTCCGCCCGCGCCCGGTCTGCCACCTCGGCCGCCCGCTCGCGCTCGAACGCGACGGCCGCCTGCTGCTCGAGGTCGTCGAACAGCGCGAAGACCTGCTCCTCCCAGCGCACGGGGTGGAGCCTCGCACCGCGCGGTGTGCCGGCGCCAGCCTGTTGACAAGCCGTTGACACCGCGTCCTAGTCGCCTTTAGATGATGCAAACAGACGCAAACGCAAAGGTTCTCGGGATGTCACACCTCAGCGCAGCGTCGCCCCGACGCGTCCTCGCCGTCTGGGCCGGCGCCACCACCGCCCTCGCGGGACTGCTCGTCCTCGCCTGGGCGAGCCTCGGCCCCGCCCTGCCGGTCCTCTCCGGCGCCCCGGTGGGGTACGGCGAGCTCCTCACCGCCCTCGCCGCGGCCGTGCTGCTCCTCGCGGCCCCCTGGTGCTGGTGCGTCGTGACCCTCGTGGCGCTCGACGCGCTGCGGGGGCGCGAGCGCCGGCGCACCGGCTGCCCGGAGGCCCTGCGCCGCTGGGTGCTCGCCGCCTGCGGCGTGGTCGTGCTGTCCGCCGCGGTCGCCCCCGCCGCCCACGCCACGCCCGGCGACGGCTCCGCCAGCGGGGCGGTGGCGGGGGGCGACCCGCCGGTGAGTGCGTTGCTCGACGGCCTCCCGCTGCCCGACCGCCCGCTCGAGGGCGCGGCCGCCGGCGCCCTCGGCGCCCCGACCGACCCAGCCGGCCCGGCTGCCCCGGCCGACCCAGCTGGCCCGGCTGGCCCGGCTGCCCCGGCAGTGCCGCCGCCCGCCACCTCTCCGGGGCCGGCCCGGGCCACCGGCGCCCACACGGTCGTCCCCGGCGACACACTGTGGGACCTGGCCGCAGCACACCTGCCCCCCGGCAGCAGCGACGCCGACGTCGCCGCCGCCGTCGTGCGCCTGCACGCCGCCCACCGCGGCGTCGTGGGGAACGACCCCGACCTGATCCTGCCCGGCCAGCGGCTCGACCTGAGCGCTGCGCTGCCCACCGCCCCGACCCCGCACCGCGCGCCCTGAGGAGGACCGCCATGACCGACCCGACCCGACGTCGCCGCGGCACCGTGACCGCCCTGCCGGGCCCGCGCCCCGTCGTACCCCTGCGGGCCAGCCTGCAGGGCACCCTGGCGCTCGACCTGGTGCCCGAGATGGACCCGCCCGCCGCCCCGCGACGACGCCCCCGGGAGGCGGGCGTGGCGCCCGCGGCCGCCCGTCCCGGCGCGGGAATGCCCGGCGACGCCGACCTGCGCACGCGCCGCGACCTGGAGCGCTGGGCGCACCGCTACGTGCAGGCCGCCGTCGAGATCGCGGGCGGAGACCGCCCGGCGACCCAGCTGCTGCGCTGGACCGCGCGGGCGGTCTACCTCGACCTCGAGCGCCGCGGCCAGCTCGTCGCGCGGGCCAGCGTCCACCACGGCGCGGGCCGCAGCCGCTCCACGGTGCGCCCGCACGTGCTGAGCGTCCACGTGGGGTTCGTCGGGCCCGGCACCGCCGAGGTGTGCGCCCACGTGCGGTACGGCGGTCGCTCCCGCGCCGTCGCGGCCCGCTTCGAGCGTGCCGACGAGCGGTGGACCTGCACGGCGCTCGAGTTCGCCTGACCACCCGTTGCGCCGCAGGACGCGACGAGCGCCGGGCCCCCCGTGGGGACCCGGCGCTCGTCGTCGGTGTGCGTGCTGGTGCGTCAGCCGTTGACGCGGGCGGTGAGCCCCGTGGGGCCGCCCTGCGCGCCGTGGCAGCGCTTGTACTTCTTGCCCGAGCCGCAGGGGCACAGGTCGTTGCGACCGGCGTCGGCGTACGGGTCGTCCGCCTTCGTCACGGCCTCCCGCTGGATGACGGCCTCGCCGTCCTCCGACGGGGCCGTGTAGGTCAGGCCCTGCGGCTTGCGCGACGGCTCGAGACCCTTGGCCCGGATGATGGGCTGGCGCTTGGTCAGCTCCACCGCACCGGCGAGGGCCGGGTCGGTGACGACCTCCGCCTCGGCCTCGGCGGGCGCCTCGGCCGGGGCCTCCTCGACCTGGACGTCGAGGTTGAAGAGGTAGCCGACGGCCTCCTCCTTGATGCCGTCCATCATCGCGCCGAACATGTCGTAGCCCTCGCGCTGGTACTCCACCAGCGGGTCGCGCTGCGAGTACGAGCGCAGGTAGATGCCGTCGCGCAGGTAGTCCATCTCGTAGAGGTGCTCGCGCCACTTGCGGTCGAGCACGGTCAGCACGACGCGCCGCTCGAGCTCGCGCACGACCTCGCCGCCCACCTCGGCCTCGCGGGCGTCGTACGCCGCCAGGGCGTCCTTGGCCAGGTCGGCCGCCAGGTCCTCGCGGCTCATGCCCGCGCGACCGCCGGCCTTCTCGACGAGCTCGTCCGCGTCGAGCGAGACGGGGTAGAGCTGGCGCAGCGCGGTCCACAGCGCCTCGAGGTCCCAGTCCTCCGGGTACTCCTGCGTGGCCGACATGACGTAGCTGGTGACGGTGTCCTCGATGAAGCCGCGCACCTGCTCGGAGAGGTCCTCGCCCTCGAGCACCTGGCGGCGCTCGCGGTAGATGACCTCGCGCTGGCGGCTCATCACGTCGTCGTACTTCAGGACGTTCTTGCGGGACTCGAAGTTCTGCGCCTCGACCTGGCCCTGGGCGTTCGCGATCGTCTTGGTGACGCGCTTGGCCTCGATCGGGACGTCGTCGGGCACGCGCATCACGGTCATCACCCGGTCGACCCACTCCGCCTTGAACAGGCGCATGAGCTCGTCCTCGAGGGAGAGGTAGAAGCGCGACTCGCCCGGGTCGCCCTGACGGCCGGAACGACCCCGCAGCTGGTTGTCGATGCGGCGCGACTCGTGGCGCTCGGTGCCGATGACGTAGAGGCCGCCGAGCTCGCGGACCTCGTCGTGCTCGTCGGCGACCTGCTTCTTGATGCGCTCGAGCGTCTCGGGCCACGCGGCCTCGTAGGCCTCGTTGTCCTCGACCGGGTCGAGACCCTTCTTGCGCAGCTCCGCGTCGGCCAGGAACTCGACCGAGCCGCCGAGCATGATGTCGGTGCCGCGGCCGGCCATGTTCGTCGCGACCGTGACGGCGCCCTTGTGGCCCGCCTGGGCGACGATCTTGGCCTCGTCGGAGTGGAACTTCGCGTTGAGGACCGAGTGCGGGATGCCGCGCTTCTTCAGCATCGACGACAAGAGCTCGGACTTCTCGACCGAGACGGTGCCGACGAGGATCGGCTGGCCCTTGAGGTGGCGCTCCTCGATGTCGGCGACGACGGCCTCGTACTTCGCCTTCTCCGTGCGGTAGACGAGGTCGGGCTGGTCGATGCGCTTCGGCGGCTTGTTGGTGCGGATGGGCACCACGCCGAGCTCGTAGATCTTGTCGAACTCGGCGGCCTCGGTGAGGGCCGTGCCCGTCATGCCCGAGAGCTTCTCGTACTGGCGGAAGTAGTTCTGCAGCGTGATGGTGGCGAGCGTCTGGTACTCCTCGCGGACCTTCACGCCCTCCTTCGCCTCGATCGACTGGTGCAGGCCGTCGTTGTAGCGGCGGCCCGACAGCATGCGGCCCGTGTGCTCGTCGACGATGAGCACCTCGTCGTTCGCGACGACGTACTCCTTGTCGCGGTGGAACAGCTCCTTGGCCTTGATCGAGTTGTTGAGGAACGAGATGAGGGGCGTGTTCGCCGCCTCGTAGAGGTTCTCGATGCCGAGGTGGTCCTCGACCTTGGTGATGCCCGGCTCCAGGACGGAGATGGTGCGCTTCTTCTCGTCGACCTCGTAGTCGACGTCGCGGTGCAGCTTCTTGACGATGCGCGCGAACTCGCCGTACCACTTCACCTCGTCCTGCGTGGGGCCCGAGATGATGAGCGGCGTGCGGGCCTCGTCGATGAGGATCGAGTCGACCTCGTCGACGATCGCGAAGTTGTGGCCCCGCTGCACGCAGTCGGCGACCGAGGTCGCCATGTTGTCGCGCAGGTAGTCGAAGCCCAGCTCGTTGTTCGTCGCGTACGTGATGTCGCAGTTGTAGGCCTCGCGGCGCGCCTCGGGACGCATCGACGGCAGGATCACGCCGGTCGTGAGGCCGAGGAAGTGGTGCACGCGCCCCATCCACTCCGCGTGGTACTTCGCCAGGTAGTCGTTGACCGTCACGACGTGGACGCCCTTGCCCGACAGGGCGTTGAGGTACGTCGGGAGGGTGGCGACGAGCGTCTTGCCCTCACCGGTCTTCATCTCGGCGATGTTGCCGAGGTGGAGCGCGGCCCCGCCCATGAGCTGGACGTCGTAGTGGCGCTGGCCGATGACGCGCTTGGCGGCCTCGCGGACCGTCGCGAACGCCTCGGGCATGAGGTCGTCGAGGGTCTCGCCGTTCTCCAGCCGCTTCTTGAAGTCGGCCGTCTGGCCCTGCAGCTCCTCGTCGCTCATCGCGACGTAGTCGTCCTCGATGGAGTTGACGGCGGAGGCGACGGCTTCGAGCTGTCGGATGATCTTGCCCTCGCCGGCTCGCAGCAGCTTGTCGATGATCGCCACGGGATGGAACTCCTGGTCAGGTTGCGGTAGGTCGCTCGCAGGCGTCGCGGGGCGCGACGGACGCGCCCGCCATGCTACCCGCGCCGCTCACCCCGCCCGGCAGCCGCACCGACGACCGCGGCCAGGGCGGGGGCGAGGTCGCCGCGGTCCCCCACCCGGACCCGGGCCAGGCCGAGCCAGGCCGTCAGGTCGTCCAGCGTCGCCGCCAGCTGCTCGGCCGTGTCGGCCGGCGCGCCCGGCTCGGCGAACGCGGCGTGCACGAGCAGGCGCCCGGCACCGCCGTCCGCGCCGCGGTCGGCCTTGAGGTCGACGCGGCCCACGACGCGGTCACCGAGCAGGAAGGGCAGCACGTAGTAGCCGTGCACCCGCTGGTCGGCCGGGACGTAGATCTCGATGCGGTAGTGGAAGTCGAACAGTGCCTCGGCCCGGGGCCGGAACCACACGACGGGGTCGAAGGGGCTCAGCAGGGTGCGCGCGGCGACCCGGCGCGGCAGCGCGGCCTCGTGGTGGAGGTACGTCGGCGCCTCCCACCCGCGCACCCGCACGGGCCGCAGCTCCCCCGCCTCGACGAGCTCGGCGACCGCCCGCGCGGTCGGCGCGATCCGCAGACGGAAGTAGTCGGCCAGGCAGGCGGTGCTCCCCACCCCGTGGCTGCGCGCCGCGCGGCGCACGAGCTCGCGCACGGCGTCCGCCTCGTCCGGCACGGGCGCGGCCAGGACGGCGGCCGGCAGCACCCGCTCGGGCAGGTCGTAGCGCCGCTCAAACGACACGGTCCGCCCCGCCACCGCGAGCTCGCCGGTGCGCATCAGCATCTCCAGCGCCCGCTTGGTGTCCGACCAGTTCCAGCCCCAGTGGTCCTTGCGGCGCGGGGCGCCCTCGTCGATCTCGCGCGAGGTCACGGCCCCCCGGTCCGCGACCTCGGCGAGCACGCGTCGTACCAGGTCGGGGCGCTCCACCCCGATGCCCTCGCGCGCGTAGCGCTCCCGCCAGGCCGTCCGGCGCAGCTCCATGAGGGGCCACAGCTCGACGGGCACGTACGCCGCCTCGTGCGCCCAGTACTCCACCACCCGGCGCGGCGCGCGGGAGGCCGCGCGGTCGAGCATGCCGACGTCGTAGGCGCCCATCCGGGCGTACAGCGGCATGTAGTGCGCACGCTGCAGCACGTTGACGGAGTCGATCTGCAGCAGCCCGGTGCGGCGCAGCACGCGGTCGAAGGTGCGCAGCGTCGGGGTGGCGTGGCGGCGGTCGGTGAAGCCCTGCGCCGCGAGGGCGACGCGGCGGGCCTGGGCGGCCGACAGCTGCTCGGGACGGGCGCTCACGGGGGCGGGTCGAGCAGCTTCTCGCGCACCGCGTACATCACGGCCTCTATCCGCGAGTGCAGCTGGAGCTTCTCCAGGATGTTGCGCACGTGGTTCTTGACCGTGTTCTCCGAGATCTCCAGCCGCTTGGCGACCTCGCGGTTGTTGATGCCCGTCGCCACGAGGCGCAGCACCTGGAGCTCGCGCTCGGTCAGCTTGAGGTTCGCCGACGGGGTGCGCTCCCCCTGCGACATGTGCTTGAACTCGTCGAGCAGCTTGACGGCCATCGAGGGGCTGATGAGCGACTGGCCGTCGGCGACGACCCGCACCGCCTGCGCCACCTCGTCGATCGAGGAGTCCTTCAGCAGGTAGCCCGAGGCGCCGCTCTTCACCGCCTCGTAGAGGTCGGCCTCCTCGTCGGAGACCGTCAGCATGATGATCTTGGCGGCCGGGACCGCGTCCTTGATGGCCTTGCAGGCCGCGATGCCCGAGCCCTTCGGCATGCGGACGTCGAGGAGGACCACGTCCGGCGTCGTGCTCGTCGCCAGACGCAGGCCCTCCTCGCCGTCCCCGGCCTCGCCGACCACCGCGATGCCGCCGTCGACGCCGAGGAGCATCGTCAGGCCCCGGCGGAACAGCTCGTGGTCGTCGACCACCAGCACGCGCACGGGCGCGGCCTCGGGATCAGGCCCCGAGGCCCGGGCGGAGGTGGTCACGCGCGGCATCCTCGCACGGGCGGCGGGTTCAGCCCCCGGCGTGCCCCGCCGCGACGACGCTCGGGTCCACCTCGTCGAGGCCGTGGCCCACGTCGAGGGCGATCACGCCGTAGTCGTAGCCGCGCCGCCGGTACACCACCGACGGCCGGTCGTTCGCCTTGTCGACGAACAGGTAGAAGTCGTGGCCGACCAGCTCCATCTCGTAGAGGGCCTGGTCGAGCGTCATCGGCTCCGCCGGGTGCACCTTCTCGCGCACGACCAGCGGCCCGTCGCCCTCGACGGTCAGGGGACCCACCTGGTGGCGCTCCGCGCCACCGGCGGCGACCGGCTCCTCGACCGGCTCGGGCGCGAGCGGCTCCACCGCGGTGGCGGCCAGCGCCTGGGCGACCGACACGGGCTGGTGGCGCCCGCGGTGGATGCGGCGGCGGTCGGCCGCCTTGCGCATCTGCGACGCCATCTTGTCGAGCGCCAGGTCGAGCGCCGCCATCTTGTGGTCGGCCGCGGCCTCCGCCCGCACCACCGGACCCTTGGAGAACGCCGTGAGCTGGACGCGCTCGCACCTCTCCGCCTGACGCGGGTTCTTCTCCGTCGAGACCTCGACCTGCATCCGGATGATGCGGTGGTCGTGCTTCTCGAGGCGGGACAGCTTCTCCTCGACGTGCGAACGGAATCCGTCCGTCACCTCGCAGTGCCGGCCGGTGACCACGATGTCCATGCGGAACCTCCTGGTGGTGGTGTGTCAGTCTCCGGGGCGACCGCCTCGCGGACGCACGCGCGGGCCACCGTCGGCGCCGCGCTCCCGGTCGGTGGACGGGGTCCGCGCGCCCGCACCAGGTGCGGGGGCCGTCGGCGGGTCGGCGGCCGTCAGCGGCTCGCCGGCGGGCCGGGGTCGCGCCTGCGGGCAGGCACGGCGTGCCGGGGCGACGCGAGGTCGGACCCGGGCGGACTCCATGTGGAGACGTTAGTCGGCGCCCCCACCCCACGGAAGGGAACGCGCCGCCCGATCACCCCCGGCCGGTCACCGCGGCGCCACCCCGCCGTGGGGTGGACGTCACCGTCGCCGCGACCAGCACCGGTACGCCGACCGCGGCCAGCGCGCGCGTCGCCTCGACGAGCGTCGAGCCCGTCGTGACGACGTCGTCGCACACCACCACCCACGCCCGGGGGCAGGCGCGCTGGGAGCGGGCGAGGCGGGGGCTGGGGCAGTGCATCGTGCCCCGCAGGTTGCGCTGGCGCTCGAGCGCACCGAGCTCGCCCTGGTCCCGCGCCCGGCCCGCGACCAGCAGGTCGACGGCCCGGACGTCCCACCCGCGGCCCCGCAGACGGGCCGCGGCGCCGCGCACGAGCGTCCGGAGCGGGTCGTGGCCCCGCCGCCGCGCGGTGCCCGGCCGGGACGGCACCGGGCAGAGCAGGAGCCGCCCGGCCGGCACCGCCGCCGTGCCCGCAGCCGTGCCCGCAGCCGTCCCCGGTCGGAGCGCCGCCGCCGCGCCGGCGGCCACGGCCCCCGCGAGCAGGTCCGCCAGCGGCCGCCGCAGACCGAGCTGGGCACGCTCCTTGTGACCGACGACGAGCGCGCGCGGCAGGTCGGCGTGCGGCGCCGCCGACCAGACCGGCCCGAGGCCGCGGGGCCACGGCCGCACGACGGCCGGGGCGGGCGGCACGGCCAGCGTCGCGCTGCAGGCCCGGCAGACCAGCCGCCCGGGGCGCGCACAGCCCAGGCAGGTGCTGCCGGCGACCAGGTCCACGACCGCGTCGCCGAACCACCCCGGCCGGGCCTCGGCGGGGTACGGCGGGGCTAGCGGGGCTGGAGGGCGGTCCACGACGCTGATCCCACCACCGCCCGGGCACCCGGGCCACCGCCGCAGCGGCAGCCTGTGGAGGACCGGGCCGTGCAGGACCGGCCCGTGCAGGACGGGCCCGTGCGGACCCAGGCCCGTCAGCCGACGTAGGTCAGGGCGGCGACGTCCGGGACGGCGTCGACACCGGTGATGCGCTCCCCGTCGTACGCCTCGACACCACCGGGGCCCACGAGCAGCAGGTCGCTGCCCGGGGCGCTGGACGCGACGAGGCGCTGGGCGGTGGTCACCAGGAGCGTCGTGGTGCCGGAGTCCACCGGCGCCCCGTCCACGGGCAGCTGGCGCAGCTCGACGAGGTCGTCGCCGAGCCCCGTCAGCACGACGAGCCCGGTCGGCGAGCGCCAGCCGACGTCGCGCACGACGCCGGTGGTGACGGGGGCGGCGGTGCCGGCGTCGGTCGTGCCCGGGGCCGCCGCGCTCGCCTCCCGCAGGTCGAGCACGGTGGTGCCCGGGACGACGCCCACGACGCCGCCGCGCTCGTCGTAGCGCACACGGGAGACGACGACGCGCTGCTCCCCCGGCTCCCCGACCACGGCCACGAGGCGGGAGCCGTCGCGCGAGACCAGCAGCCGCGTGGCGCGCTCGCCGGTGACGCCGGGGACGGCCACCGCCTCGACACTGCCCTGGTTGACGACGCGCACCCGGGCCCGGTCGCCGCCGTCGAGCACCCAGGTGCGGTCGGCGAAGTCCCACGCGAGCACCGCCTCGCCCGCCGCGGGGACCTCGACGGGAGCGGTGTCCGGCTCGTCGAGCGCGGTGAGCAGCACCCGGTCGCCGGCCTGCCCGGCCACGCGGTCGCCGTACAGGTTCACCGAGAGGGTGCGCACGCCCGCGGCCTGCAGCGCCTCGGTGCCCGGGACGGCCTGCAGTCGCCGCTCGCGCACGCGGACGACCGCGCCCTCGGGCGTCAGGCCGAACAGGTCCGGGTCGGCGCCCACCGCGCCGGGACCGAACCGCTCGCCGGCGCCGATCGCGAAGGAGTCCTCCCCGTCGGGGACCCGCAGCGGGACGCCGTCGACGCTCACGCGGACGCGGGCCACCGACGGCAGCTGCCGCAGCGTCCACGCCAGCTGGGCGACCATGGCCTCGCTGAGGCCCTCGTCGAGGGCGGCCGTCGCGTCGCCCTCCTCGCCGTCCCCGTCCGCGGGGAGACGCACGTCGGCGACCCCGGTGGGCGAGACCTCGACCGACAACCCCGGGTGCGCCGCCGAGCCGAGCGCGGTGGTCACGACGCCCTCGCTGCCGGGCGGGGGGCCCTGGAGCAGCGCGGCCACGGTGCGCGCCGGCAGCTGCGAGCCGCCGGGCAGGAACACCGGCGTCGGCACGAGGATCCGGCCCGAGGGGTCGAGGAAGTAGAGGTCGACGGGCTGGTAGCGGGCCTCGAACCACGACCGCGGCACCACGAGGGCGTCCGGCAGCGCCGCGATGCGCCACTCCCCGTTCTCGGGCGCGAGCTCGAACGTCAGCGACCGCGACGCCGACGCCGGGTCGTCCACCCACTGCCCCCGGGCGTCGAGCTCGGCGGCGCCCTCGAGACGCGTCGTGACCCGGGAGCCACCCGTGGGCCGCCCGAGGTCCTCGTAGACGATCGTGCGGTCCTCCGGCGTCCAGGAGCCGGCGGCCTCGGCGGTGAGGAAGGACCGGGCCACGCTGGTCTGCCGCGAGGTCGCGCGCATGGCGCCCAGGAAGTGGGCGACGATCTCGTCGGGCGACTCGCCCGGCGTGGGCCCCGGGGGCACGTAGTCGAGGCCCGCCGTCGCCTCCTGCCCCGGCCGCTCCGTCGGCACGGTCACCTCGCCCGAGTCGGGCAGGCGGACGCACCCGGCGGCCAGCGCCAGGAGCAGCAGCACGGCGGGCAGCACGGCCGGCACCCGTGCGGCGGACGCCGCCACCCGCCTCACCGGGCCGGCTCCGCGTCGGCGGGCAGCAGCGGGATGGGGCTGTGGCGCAGTTGGTCCCCCGCGCGGCGGGGCACCGTCAGGCGGAACTGGGAGCCACCGCCCGGGGTTCCCCAGGCCTGCAGCCAGCCGCCGTGCAGGTGGGCGTCCTCGAGCGCGATGGACAGGCCGAGACCGGTGCCGCCCGTCGTGCGGGCACGCGCCGGGTCGGCGCGCCAGAACCGGTTGAACACCATGGCCGACTCCCCCGGCGCGAGGCCGACGCCGTGGTCGCGCACCGCGATGGCGACGCTGTGGTCGTCGGCGTCGACGGAGACGACGACGTCGCGGGACTCCGCGTGGTCGATGGCGTTGGTGACCAGGTTGCGCACGACGCGCTCGATGCGGCGCGGGTCCACCTCCGCCCGGCACCGGCGGGCCGGCTCCACCACCCGCACGTGCACGCCGGAGCTGAGCGCGAGGCTCGCGGTCTGGTCGACCACGCGACGGGCCACCTGGCGGAGGTCGACGTCCTCCACCTCGAGGGCGACGGCTCCCGCGTCGTACCGGCTGATCTCGAGCAGCTCGCCCAGGAGGCGCTCGAACCGGTCGAGCTCGACCTGCAGCAGCTCGGCCGCCCGCGCCGTCGGCGCGTCGAAGTCGCCCCGGGCGTCGTGGAGGACGTCGCCCGCCATCCGCACCGTGGTGAGCGGTGTGCGCAGCTCGTGGGAGACGTCCGCGACGAAGCGGCGCTGCACGCGGCTGAGCTCCTCCAGCTGCTGGATCTGGCGCTGCAGGTTGGAGGCCATCTGGTTGAACGACGATGCGAGGCGACCCAGGTCGTCCTCGCCCGTGACCCGCAGGCGCTCCTGCAGGCGCCCCGACGCGAGCCGCTCCGCGACGCGCCGGGCCATGCGGATGGGCGTCACCACCTGGCGCGCCACGACCCACGAGACGCCGCCGATGAGCACGACGAGCAGCGCCGCGGCCACCACCGTCGACCGGGCGACGAGGGCGAGCGTCTCCTCCTCCTGGGTCAGCGGGAAGAGGAAGTAGAGCGTGTAGGGACCGTCGTCGGCCGGGATCCGCAGCTGGGTGCCGACGACGACCGCCGGCACCGACGTGGAGCCCCCGTCGTCGTCGGGCACCGGCATCCGCGTCCACGTCCAGGCGAGCTGGCCGTCGGAGAGGAAGTGCTCGCGCAGCGAGGTCGGGATGCTGTCGGCGTCCACGCCGGGCGAGGAGACCGACCCGACCTCGTCGAGCGGCTGGGCGAGGGCCACGTCGGAGCGCACGAGGAGCACCTCGTAGCCCCGCACCGCGCCGCGCTGGTTGAGCGGGGCCGCCACCTGGTCGAGCTGGGCGGCGACGTCGAAGTCCGAGCCCGACGACGTGAGGAGGCGCTCGCCCGCCTGCGTCGTCTCGTCCTCGGCCTCGGCGGTGGCGGCCTGCACGCGGCTGTCGAGCAGCCCCTCGCGGATCTGGGCGACGAGCAGCCAGCTCACGCCGCCGACGACGAGACCCGAGAGCAGCACGGTGCTGACCACCACGCGGGCGGCCACCGAGCGCCGCCACACCGTCAGCGCACGGGCCAGCGCGGCGGTGACGTCGCGCCCCCGGGGCCGGCGCCGTCCCGGCCTCAGCACGAGGCCCTCCGGGCCCGGCCGGGGTGGGAGCGGGTCAGGACGGACCGGCCTTGTAGCCGACGCCCCGCACCGTCAGGACGATCTCGGGGCGCTCGGGGTCGTGCTCCACCTTCGAGCGCAGCCGCTGCACGTGCACGTTGACGAGTCGGGTGTCGGCCGCGTGGCGGTAGCCCCACACCTCCTCCAGCAGCACCTCGCGGCTGAAGGCCTGCCACGGCCGGCGGGCCAGGCAGACGAGGAGGTCGAACTCCAGCGGCGTCAGGTTGATCGGCACGCCGCCACGGGTCACCTGGTGACCGGCCACGTCGATCGAGAGGTCGCCGATGCCGAGCGTCTCCTGGGCGGGGGCCTCGGCGCGGCGCACGCGGGCGCGGATGCGCGCCACCAGCTCCTTCGGCTTGAACGGCTTCACCACGTAGTCGTCGGCGCCCGACTCGAGGCCGACCACCACGTCGACGGTGTCGCCCTTCGCGGTCAGCATGACGATCGGCACGCCCGACTCGGCGCGCACCTCCTTGCACACGTCGATGCCGTCCTTGCCGGGCAGCATCAGGTCCAGCAGCAGCACGTCGGGGCGGAACTCCCGGAACGCGTCGAGCGCCTCGTCGCCGCGCAGGCACACCGCGGACTCGAAGCCCTCCTGGCGCAGCACGATCGTCAGCATCTCCGCCAGGGAGGCGTCGTCGTCGACGACGAGCACGCGGCCACGGCTGTCCGCCTCGGCCGACGCGCCCGCGGCCACGCCTCGTTCGTTGGTCACGACCACCAGTATGACGGCGCCGGGACGAACGACGGCACCGCCGTACCCGGGTGGTCCGGGACGACGGTGCCGCGCGCGTGCGAGCCGAGGGGGCCCGAGGGAGCCGGTGGCCCCCGGTGGCCCCCGGTGGCCCCCGGAGGCTCAGTAGCGGTAGTGCTCCGACTTGTACGGGCCCGCGGCGTCGACGCCGAGGTACGCCGCCTGGGAGTCGGTGAGCGTGGTCAGCTCGACGCCGAGCGCCGCGAGGTGCAGGCGCGCGACCTCCTCGTCGAGGTGCTTGGGCAGCACGTAGACGCCGACCGGGTACTCCTCCGGCTTGGTGAAGATCTCGATCTGCGCCAGCACCTGGTTGGTGAAGGAGTTCGACATGACGAACGACGGGTGACCCGTCGCGTTGCCGAGGTTCATGAGGCGACCCTCGGACAGCACGATGATCGAGCGGCCGCCCTGACCCTCCGGGAAGGTCCAGACGTCGACCTGCGGCTTCACGTTCTTGCGCTTGACGCCCTCGAGGGACTCCAGGCCGGCCATGTCGATCTCGTTGTCGAAGTGGCCGATGTTGCCCAGGATCGCCTGGTGCTTCATCTTCGCCATCTGCTCGACGGTGACGACGTCCTTGTTGCCGGTCGCCGTGATGATGATGTCGGCGACGTCGATGACGGAGTCGAGCGCGGAGACCTGGTAGCCGTCCATCGCGGCCTGCAGCGCGCAGATGGGGTCGATCTCGGTGACGATGACGCGGGCGCCCTGGCCGCGGAGCGACTCCGCGCAGCCCTTGCCGACGTCGCCGTACCCGCAGACCACGGCCACCTTGCCGCCGATGAGGACGTCGGTGGCGCGGTTGATGCCGTCGATGAGCGAGTGGCGGCAGCCGTACTTGTTGTCGAACTTCGACTTCGTGACCGAGTCGTTGACGTTGATGGCCGGGAAGAGCAGCGAGCCCTCGCGCATCATGTCGTAGAGGCGCAGGACGCCCGTGGTGGTCTCCTCGGTGACGCCCTTGATCTCGGCGGCCACCTGGGTCCAGCGGTCCTCGCTCTCCGCGAGGGAGGCCTGCAGCACCTCGAAGATGATCCGCTGCTCGGCGCTCGTGGCGGAGGCCGGGTCGGGCGCCTCGCCCTTCTTCTCGGCCTCGACGCCGAGGTGGACGAGGAGGGTGGCGTCACCACCGTCGTCCAGGATCATGTTGGCCTTCTCGCCGTTGGGCCACAGCAGGATCTGCTGGGTGCACCACCAGTACTCCTCCAGCGTCTCGCCCTTCCAGGCGAACACGGGGACACCGGCGGGCTCCTCGACGGTGCCCTCGCGGCCCACGACGATCGCGGCCGCTGCGTGGTCCTGGGTCGAGAAGATGTTGCACGAGGCCCAGCGGACGTCGGCGCCCAGCGCCGTCAGCGTCTCGATGAGGACGGCGGTCTGCACCGTCATGTGCAGCGAACCGGCGATCTTCGCGCCGGCGAGCGGCTTCGCGTCGCCGTAGCGCTCGCGCATGGCCATCAGACCGGGCATCTCGTGCTCGGCGAGGGTGATCTCGGTGCGGCCGAAGTCGGCCAGGGAGAGGTCGGCGACCTTGTAGTCCATCGGATGTCTCCTCGAACGGGTGGAGCCAGGTCTGCGTCGCGCATCTGCGCTCTGTGGGTTCTCCCACGCGGACGCGGTCGAGCCTAGGACGCGTCGGGCGCCGATCCCGAATCCGCGGGGGCCGTGTCGCCGCCGTGCTCCCCGTGCCCGCCGCCGTGCTTCCCGCCGCGGCGGGGCACCAGGTGCAGCACCGCGACGACGATCGCGCCGACCACGAGGCCGACCACCGCGGACGCTGCCGTGTTGGTCAGCCACCCCCCGACGGCGCCGAGGGCGCCGAGGGCGTGGTGCACGTCCTCCTCGAGGTGGTGCACGAGGTCGTACGGCGCGTGCCAGCCGAGGTCGTCGACCCCGACGAGCAGGATGTGGCCGCCCACCCACAGCATCGCGGCGGTGCCGACGACCGAGATGGCGGTCAGCACCTTCGGCATGGCCTTGACCATCCCGTTGCCGATGCGCTGTGCGGCGCGCGACGGGCGCTGGGCGAGGCGCAGGCCGACGTCGTCGGTCTTCACGATGAGCGCCACGACGCCGTAGACCAGCGCGGTGATGCCCAGGGCGACGACGACGAGGATCGCCGCGCGCGAGAGGAACGGCTCGTCGCTCACCTCGTTGAGCGAGATGACCATGATCTCGGCCGAGAGGATGAGGTCGGTGCGGATGGCGCCGGAGACCAGCTTGTTCTCTGTGTCGGGGCCGGCCTCGACCACCTCCGGGCCGTGACCCCCGTGGTGCCCGCTGACCTTCTCCCAGATCTTCTCGGCACCCTCGTAGCAGAGGAAGGCGCCGCCGGCCATGAGGATCGGCGTCAGCAACCAGGGCAGGAACTGGCTGAGCAGCAGGGCCGCCGGCAGGATGATGAGCAGCTTGTTGCGCAGCGACCCCACCGCGATGCGGCGCACGATGGGCAGCTCGCGCTCGGCGGCGACGCCCTGCACGTACTGCGGCGTGACGGCGGTGTCGTCGACGACCACGCCGGCCGCCTTCACGCTGGCGCGGCCGGCCGCGGCGCCCACGTCGTCGATCGAGGCCGCCGCGAGGCGCGCGAGCGCCGCGACGTCGTCGAGCAGGGCGAAGAGGCCGCCGCTCACCGGTGGGCCGCCGGACGGAGGAGGGTCGTCGAGGTCGTCACGTCGAGCAGCCTAGTGCGACGCCGGGGCGGCGCGACCGCGTCGGGCGCCCGCCGCGCGTCGTAGCCCGGCGCCCGGGGTCAGGCGGGGACGAGCCCCAGCCCGAGGTACGCCGCGGCGTACCGGCCCTGCAGCAGCAGCGAGGCGTAGCGGGCCACCTCTCCCCCGTCGTCGTGGCGCAGCTCGACGACCCGGACGTCATGGGCGGCCGCCACCGCGCGCAGGTGCCCGCCCTGCTCACGGACCCGCGGGTCGTCGGACCCGTCGTCGAGCACGAGGAGGACCGGTCGGCTCGCGCCGCCGTCCCCGTCGAACGGGTCGGCGAAGACGTCGCGGGGGCGGGCCGCCTCCAGCACGGGGAGCAGCTGCTCGGCGTCGCCCGCGAGCGCGGCGCGGCCGGAGCCCGACCGCAGCGCCTCGGCCACGCGCCGGGCCGCGCGGGCGGCCAGCGGCGTGCCGCCCCACACCAGCGGTACGGCGTCGGCGAGCCCGATGGCCGCCTCCTTCGCCGGGTTGCCGGCGATGTCCCGGTACGGCGAGCAGCGCACCGCCACGTCGTCGAGCGCCAGCGCCACCACCTCGGGGTCGGTGCTGCGGCCCAGGCCGGCGCCGGCGAGGAAGTCGAGGGCGACGACGGCGGCGGCCAGGGGGTCCCCGCTGGTGGTCGGCAGCAGCACCACGTCGCGCCCGGCGGCGTGGTCGGCGACGAGCGAGGCGGGCGGGCAGGCGACGAGCACGTCGGCCCCCCGTCGTACCGCCTCGGCGACGGTGCCGGCCGCGGCGACGTCGTCACCGCCGGGGGCGAGCACGACGACGAGGTCGAGGCTGCCCGTCCAGCCCGGGAGGCCCGGGGCGGACCAGGCGACGAGGGGGACGGGACAGCCGGCCTCGAGCACGGCGCGCAGCAGGCGGGCCTCGGCACCGGCGGCCACCACGGCTCGCGGGCGGGGACGCTCACGCGCCTCCCGGACCCGGCCGTCGACGGCCTCGGCCGCGGCCTGCGCCTCGCGGCGGACCCGGGCGCCGGACTCGGCGAGCGCGCGCAGCCGGGCGTCGGCGCCCGCCAGCGCCCGCTCGTCGTCGAGCCGCGACTCGTCGAACCACATCGCCGCCACCGTCCCCGCCTCCTGTGCGCCGTCTCGAGCCGTCTCCGCCCCGCCGCCTCAGGCCGGGCGGCGCGCCTCGTCGACGAGGAGCACGGGGATGCCGGAGCGCACCGGGTAGACCAGCCCGCAGGCCGTGCAGACCAGCGTGCTCTCGTCGGAGGGGCTGCCGAGGTCGGCCGCCGCCCCCGCCGTGGTGTCGACGGCGCGCTCCTCGAGCGCGCCATGGCACGCGGGGCACACGACGATGCGCAGCAGGGTGGCGTCGACGCTCATCGGCGGATCACCGCCAGCGCCTCGTCGCGGACCCGGGCCATCGTGGCCTCGTCCTTGCCCTCCACGTTGAGCCGCAGCAGCGGTTCGGTGTTGGAGGCCCGCACGTTGAACCACCAGTCGGCCGCGTCGAAGGTGAGGCCGTCGAGCTCGTCGATCGTCACGCCGGGCCGGGCACCGAAGGTGCTGCGCAGCTCGGCCAGCACCGCCGCCTGGTCGGCGACCGTGGAGTTGATCTCCCCGCTCATCGGGTAGCGCTCGTACTCGGCGAGCAGCTCCGACAGCGTCACGTCGGTGCCGGCCAGCGCCGCGAGCGCGTGCAGCGCGGCGAGCATCCCGGAGTCGGCGCGCCAGAAGTCGCGGAAGTAGAAGTGCCCGCTGTGCTCCCCGCCGAAGACGGCGTCGGTCTCGGCCATCGTGGCCTTGATGTAGGAGTGGCCCACCCGGGTGCGGACGGGCGTGCCGCCCTTCTCCGCCACGATCTCGGGCACGGCCTTCGACGTGATGAGGTTGTGGATGACGTTGGAGCCGGGCACCCGGGCCAGCTCGCGGTCCGCGATGAGCGCCGTCAGCGTCGAGGGCGAGACCGCCCGCCCGGTCTCGTCGACGAGGAAGCAGCGGTCGGCGTCACCGTCGAAGGCGAGCCCGATGTCGGCCTGCTCGGCCACGACGCGGGCCTGCAGGTCGACCAGGGTCTCGGCGTCGATGGGGTTGGCCTCGTGGTTCGGGAAGGTGCCGTCGAGCTCGAAGTACATCGGCACCATGTCGACCGCGCCGGCGCCGATCCGGTCGAACACCGCCGGGGCCGTGAGCCCGGCCATGCCGTTGCCGGCGTCCACGACCAGCTTGAGCCGGCGGCCGGTGACGGGGGCCAGCGACAGCACGTGGGCGGCGTACGCCGCGAGGACGTCGTGCTCCGTGATGCTGCCCGTGCGCGTGGCCGGGGCGGGCTCCTCGCCGGCGACGAGGTCGCGGATCTCGGCCAGGCCCGTGTCGGTGCCGATCGGCACCGCGTTGGCCCGGCACATCTTGATGCCGTTGTACTGCGCCGGGTTGTGGCTGGCGGTGAACATCGCGCCGGCGTGGCCGAGGTGGCCCGACGCGAAGTAGAGCTGGTCGGTGGAGGCGAGACCGATGAGCACGACGTCGGCGCCCTGGTCGGCCGCGCCCTGCGCGAAGGCCCCGGCCATGCCCGGGGACGAGGGCCGCATGTCGTGGCCGACGACGACGGTGGGAGCACCGGTGACCTGCACGAAGGCGGCGCCGACCCGGCGCGCGAACTCCTCGTCGAGCTGGTCGGGGACGGTGCCCCGGACGTCGTACGCCTTGAAGACGGCGGTGAGGTTGGACGGGTCGAGCGTTCCGCTGGGCGCCATGCCCCGGAGCCTAGCGTCCCGCGCGCCGACGCGGGGTCAGAGCAGCGTGGGGTCGGTGTCGAGCACCCGCAGGTGCCCGCCGCGCCGCGGCGCACCGCCGTGCCGGGCAGGACGACCGGGGTGGTCGCTGCGGGGGGCACGGGGGTCGAGGGGGTCGAAGGAGTCGAGGGAGTCGAGGGAGTCGGCCGGGGCGGGGACCGACGGGCGGCGCTCCTGGTCGAAGGGCTCGTCCCGGCCCTGCGGGCCGACGACGTGCGGCGGGCGGCTCGGGGCCGGCGCCGGACGCACCGCGGCCTCGCGCACGGCGTCGGCCAGCGCGAGGAGGTCGTCGTCGGAGGGGCCCGCCCCGACCGGCACGTTCGCCAGGCGGAGGACCTCCCAGCCGCGCGGCGCCGACAGCCGCTCGCTGTGCTGCTCGCACAGGTCGTAGGCGTGGGGCTCCGCCGTCGTCGACAGCGGCCCGAGGACCGCGGTCTGGTCGGAGTAGACGTAGGTGAGCGTCATCGCCGCGGGACGACCGCAGGCGGTGCGCGAACAACGACGGGCGGACCTCACGGGCCAGACGGTACTCCGGGCCGCCGGCGCACCCGGCTAGGCTCGCGGACGGTCGGAGGGAGATTCGCGTGGACGACCCGGTGGACGAGGCGGTGGACGAGGGGGCACGACCCGTGCGCCCGGTACGGCGGCGCGACCGGCACGGTCGCGCCGGGCGCGGCCCCCAGGTCGGCACGGTGCCCGGCATCCGGCGGGCCCGCCCGACGCCCGGTGAGCGCTTCGACGCCGTCGTGCTCGCGGTCGTCTCGGTCGTCGACGCCCCCTGGCGCGCGCACCTCGCGGCGCTCGGGGAGCTCGAGTACGCCGTGGAGGAGATGCCGCTCCTTCCCGACGACTGGGACGACGACGTGCCGCTCGGCTCGCTCGTGCGCGCCCGGGCCGACCAGCCCCACCGCATCGTGCTGTTCCGCCGCCCGCTGGAGCGGCGCAGCGAGTCACGCACCGACCTCGAGGAGCTCGTGCGCCGCGTCGTCGCCGAGCTGCTGGCCGAGCTGCTCGGGACCACGCCGGACACCATCGACCCGGGCTACGACCCCGACGCCTGACCCCACGCCCGGCCCCCCGCCCGGCCCGGTCGGCGGGTGCCGCTCACGGCCAGGCGCGGCGCACGACGGCGACGAGGTCCTCGGGCACGGCGGGTGCGAGCGCGAGGACGCTGGTGCGAGCGCCGGCCGTCACCACGAGGGCGCCCCGCACCGCGTCACCGGCGGACTCCACGTCGACCCGTGCCGCCCCGGCCGGGAGGTCCACGGCCGCGGACGCACCCGGGTCGAGCGCGACGTCCTCGCGCAGCAGCTCCGCACCGTCCGCCGCGCGCGCCACGACCGTCGCGGGCGCCGCCTCCTCACCCGCGTCGTCACCCGCGCCGTCACCCGCGTCGTCACCGCTCCCGTCGCCGCTCCCGTCACCGGTCCCGTCCTCGGCGTCGCGCGACAGCACGAGGCGGGCGGTGCCCGCCTGCGGCGGGAGCAGCGCCGTACCGGTCGTGAGGGGGGCGGCGGGGACGGCCGCGACCTCGTCGGCGCCCGCACCCGAGCGCAGGGTGGCCGCGACGTCCCCGGTCGAGACGACCCGGATGCCGAGCGCGCCCCCGGCGCCGTCCGCGAGACCGTCGGCGACGGCGGCGGTCAGGTCGAGCGAGGCCACCGCACGGGGGGCCACCACGACGGGCTCGAGGCCCGCCGGCCGGTAGCCGCCGTCGGCGCCCAGCAGGTCGACCTCGACCTGCACCTGCGCGTCGGCGGGGTTCGCGACCACGAGGGTGCGGGGGGTCGACGCGTCGCCCGGCAGTCCGAGCAGCGTCGTCGCCGGGGCCGCGGCGGGCAGCAGCGGGGCCCAGGCGGACCCCCCGGCGGTGCCGTCGAGCGGCCGCGTCGTCTGCAGCGCGCCCAGCGCGAGGCGCCCGCGGGTGACCTCGACCCGCACGCCCAGCTCGCCGCGGGTCGGCGCGAGGGCGCCCAGGTCGAGGCGCCGGGTCTCCCCCGCGCCGACGACCACGGAGCGGGCGGCCTCGACGTCGACGGGTCCGGTCTCCCCGAGCACCGTCACGGCGGCGACGGCCGTGCCGGCGTCCGGGTTGGTCAGCTCGAGCACGGAGGCGCGGTCGGCGCCGGCGCCGAGGCCGACGAACCACCCGCCGGTGTCGGGGGTCCGGCAGGTGCGGCCGGCGCCGCCCGCGGCGTCGTACCGGGCGGCGACCAGCCCGGGTGCGGCCTCGCCGGTCGCGCGGACGGTGGTGGGCGCGCCGGTCGACGTGGTCGCGACCGCCCCGTCGGCGACGGGCACCTCCTCGCCGTCGAGCTCCACGGTCGCCGCGCCCACGGCGGGGCCGGTGGCCGCACGCACGGCACCGGCGTCGGGCACGATGGCGTCGAGGTCGCCGCCCGTGCCGGCCGCGACGCCGGCCGAGGGGCAGACGACGGTGGCCGCGGTGCGCACCTGCGTGTCGGGGGCCGTCGCGGGCGGGGTGGGCGCGCCGACCCGCACCGCGGCGCCGAGCCCGAGGGCCACGACCGGCAGGACCACGGCGGCCAGCACCACGGGGTCGACCCGGCGGCGCCGCTCGGTCGCGGGCGCCGCGCGGCGGCGGCCGCCCGCGGTGCCGGCGGTCGCTGGCGTCGCGGGGGTCGCGGGGCTCTCGGGCGTCTCGGGGCTCCGGGGCGTCTCGGTCATGCCCGCTCCTCCTCACGTGCGCGGTCGCCCGCGGGTCGGCTGGGGCCGGCCATGACGAGCACGACCAGCACCGCGACGACCTGCAGCACGAGGAGCAGGCCGCGCAGGAGGTCGGTCCCGGCGGGCTCGACGGCGTCGTCCGGCGGTGGGTCGACCAGCTCCCAGGCACGGGCACCGCCCTCCGCGCCGCTCGCCGGCTGGAGCCCCGCGACGGAGTCGAGGGTGGCGCGGATGGCGGGGTCCCCGGGCGCGGCCTGCACGACGTAGGCGACGCCCGCGGCCCGCAGCGCCTCGACCGCCTCGGGCGTGGGCTCGGACACGAGCGTCCGCACCTCGTCGGCGAACGCGGCGTCGGCGGGGGTCAGCGCGGCGACCTCCTCCTCGCCCAGGCGCAGGCCGTCCTCACGGCGCACCTCGACGGTGAGGCCGCCGCGCACGGTGCCCTCGAGCACGAGCACGCCGTAGGACGGCGACTCCTCGGAGCGCTGGGCCATGTACGCCGGGATGGCGCTGTCGCGGTCGTCGTCGACGATGGCGGACCCCGGCCCGACGAACCAGGCGAGCCCGGCTACCGGCACCACCGCGAGCACGAGCAGCGGCACGAGGGTGGCCACGCGTCGTACCCCGCCGCTCGCCCGCGGCAGCGAGGCCGGCAGCCCCTGGGCGCCCAGCACGGCGGCGGCCACCGCCGCGCCGCCGAGGGCGACGACGACGAAGCCGACGGCGGCCGGGGTCTCCCCCGCCGCGAGGTCGAACGTCGGCAGGGCCAGCACGGCGGCCGGTGCCAGCACGGCGACGGCGACGGCCCAGCAGCCGACGACGGCGATGCGGCTGGCCGGGACCGCGAGGGCGAGGAGCGCGGCGCCCAGCAGCAGGTACGCCGGCCACGCGGCCGCCGCCCCCGCGTCGAGGCGCAGGGCGAGCAGGTCGGTGGGCGCGAGCACGCCGTGGGGCAGGCGCCCGGCCTCGCCGACGAGGGCGACGAGGTCACCGGCGAGCACGGTCGGGACGAGCCAGGGCGCCAGCAGCACGAGCGGCGTCGCCACGGCCACCGCGACCGGCGCCACGGTGCCCGAGAGCACGGCGCGGTCGCGCAGGGCGCGGGCGCCGCCGAGGAGCAGGGCGACGACGGCCACCACGAGGAGCACCCCGGCGGCCAGCCACCACGCGAACGGGACGAGCGCGACGACGAGCGTCAGCAGCAGCCCGGTGCGCCAGCCGGCCCGCCAGCGCCGCTCCCGCTCGGGGTCGGCGAAGCCGAGGGCGGCGTGGACGCACCACGGCAGCAGGGCCGCCGCCCACACCACCCCGAAGCGGCCCTGGGCCCAGGCCCCGGACGTGACGGGCAGGAGGGCGTAGGTGAGGGCGCCGACGCCGAGCAGCCACGGCGAGGTGCCGCGGGGGTCGAGGAGGCGGCCGGCGACGCCGAGCAGGCGCCACGCGCCCCACAGCGCGAACGGCACCGACGCCACGAGCAGGACGGAGACGGCGGTCGCCGGCCCCCCGGGGAGCAGCCACGCGAGCAGGGCCAGGGGCGCGACGTACGGCGGCGCGGGCACCTCGCTGCCCGTGCCGATGGGCAGGTGGGAGGCGAGGTGGAGGGTCCACCAGGCGCCGGTCGTGTCGGGGACCGGCGCCAGCGCACCCCCCGAGACCCGGCCGACCGCGGCCCGCGCGCCGACCAGGCAGAGCACGACCGCGGCGGTGACGGTGAGCGCGACGGGGCTCGTGACGTAGCGCACCAGCCAGCCGCTCTCGGCGGCGAGCTCGTCGTCCTGCTCGCCCGGCACCGCCGCCCGGGTGCCGGAGCGGCCCGCCGCCACCCGATCCCGCTCGGCGGCCGCCCGCGCGTCGCGGCGCCGGTCGGCGACGTCGGCGGCGTGGGTCGTGAGCGCTCCTTGGATCTCCCCCGCCGCGTCGAGACCGTGGCGGTAGGGCAGCCACCACGGCGCCAGCAGGGGCCGCACCTCGGCGTCGGGCACCGTCCGCTGCGGGCGCCGCGCCGCCCGCGCCCGGCGCAGCTCGCCGGGACGCCCGCACACGACGGCGAGGGCGACGAGCTCGTCCAGTGCCGTGGCGGGGCGGCGGGTGAGCAGGAAGCCCAGCGCGCGCAGCAGGCCGCCGAGGACGAGCCGCAGGTAGGTGGGCACGAAGCGGCGGGTCGAGCAGTTCGCCAGGACGACGCGCAGCAGGGCGCGGCGCTCGGCCTGGTGGGCATGGCGGCCGGCGACGCTGCTGCGCCGCAGCCCGCGGTGGCCCGCCTCGGCGTGGAAGACGACGGCCTCGGGGGCCACGACGATGCGGCGCCCGGCGGCGGCCGCGCGCCAGCCCAGGTCGAGGTCGGCGCCCAGCACGGGCAGGGCGGGGTCGAAGCCGCCGAGGTCGCGCAGGAGCGCGGGGCGCACGAGCATCCCGGCGCTGTTGACCGCGAGGACGCGGTGGGAGACGTCGTACTGGCCCTGGTCGTACTCGCCGCGCTCCAACCCGGTCTCGCGGCGGGCCGTGCCGCTGACCGTCACGCCGACCTCCAGCAGGCGGCGCAGCGAGGGCCACTCGCGCAGCTTGGGGCCGACGGCGTCGACCTCGGGGGTGACGGTCGCGCACTCCAGGAGCCGCTGCAGCGCGGTGGGCGCCGGGGTGGCGTCGTCGTGGAGCAGCCACACCCACTCGACGTCCGCCGCCCCGTCACCGCGGGTCCCGGCGGTGTCCGCGAGGCGGGCCAGCGCGAGGTCGACCGCCTCGCCGTACGACGCGGTGGCCGGGGCCTCGAGCACCTGCGCGTGCCCGAACGCGGCGTCGAGCAGCTCGCCGCTGCCGTCGGTGCTGCCGGTGTCGACGGCCAGGGCCCGCCCGGGTCGCACGGTCTGCGCCGCCAGGCCCTCCAGGACGGTCGGCAGCCACGCCGCGCCGTCGTGGGCCACCAGCACGACGGCGACGCGCGAGGCGTCCACCGGCACGACGGGCGCCTCGGCGGGCTCCGCGTCGCGCAGGTCGGCCCAGTGGTCCTCGACGTCACCCTCCGCGACCCCCGGCCGAGCGGACGGACCCGCGGCCCAGGGGGCCTCGGGAGGGAGCGGTCGGTCGGCGTCGGTCACGGTCGGCCACCCTACGATCCGACCCCAGCACCCTCCGAAGTCACGGGTGGGGCGACGCGCGCGCTCAGCCCCAGTGCCGCCGCAGCACCGACGAGACGCGGAACGGGTCGCTGCCGTGCTGCGCCGCGAGCACCCCCGTGCCCTCCGGCGACCCGGTCCACAGCGCGCGCGGCTCGCCGCCCGCCCACCGGGCCCAGGCGCGGGCGTAGGCGCCCGCGCGGTCGGCGTTGCTCCCGAGCACGCCGGGCACGGGGTGCCAGGCCTCGCCGTCGTGGTCGACCTCGCCGCGGGCCGCGCGTCGCAGCACCGCCCGGGGATCGCCCTCGGGCGGCGGCGGGGACAGGACCCGCCGGGCGACGAGGTACCGCGGTCGCTCGACGGGCCCCAGGGCCTCCTCCAGCGCCGTCGCGAAGGTGCGCGAGGCCTCCTCGTCGACGTGCACGAGCCGGGTCCGGTGGGTGCCGTCGGGGTCGACGCTCGTCCGCACCGCGTCGGCTCCGACGGGCACCAGCCCCACCTCGTGGAGGGCGTCCGCCACCGCGGCCGCCACCTGGTGCACCGACGGAGCGCTCCGGGCGTGGGCGAGCACCGCCCGGGCGTGCGCCGCGCGCCGCCGCGCCCGCTCCCGTCGTCGTACGACGTGGTGCCCCACCCCCGCGAGCAGGCCGACGCCGGCGCCGGCGACGACCCCCGCCTCGCTGCCGGCCACCGCCAGGGTCGCCCCGCCGAGCGTGGCCCCGCCGAGGACCAGCCCGGCCCCGGCGTCGCGGCCCAGCGCCACGCGCTCGTCGCGCGCGGCCTCCGCGTCGAGGACCGGCGGCGTGCGGGGCTCGACGACGAGCGGCCCCGCTCCCCCGGGTGCGGCCGGCAGGACCCCGGCGGGCGCGCCCGGGTGGGCCCGCAGCCGGACCGCCGTGCCGACGACGTCGTCGTACGGCTCCCCCACCCGCCAGCGCTCCCGCACCCCCGCCCGGTCGGCGGCCCGCACCCGCGCACGCGCGTTGAGGCGGTCGAGGTCCTCGACGGGCGGCGGGCGGTACGGCGAGAGCAGCGGGTCGAGGTGGGCCACGCCGTCGACGACGTCGCCCGCGTCGTCCACGCCGAGGAAACCGGTGTGCTTGCGCACGAGGCGGTGCCAGTCCGCGTCGCCCTGCGGGTGCTCCGGCGCGAGGCACACCACCGTCCAGCTGACGGCGACCTTGTCGGGCCACGCGGGGTCGGTGCGCAGCGCGCGGCCGCGCACCTGCACCACCGACTGGCTGGTGGTCGCCGCCGTCAGGTCGACCACCCCCGTGACGCGCCGGGCGTCCCACCCCTCGCCGAGCAGGCCCTTGGTGCCGACCAGCACGCGCCCCCCGCCCGCCTCGAACCAGGCGGTCACCTCCCGCACCCAGCGGCGGCTGCGCCAGGCCCCGGTGGTGCCGACGAGCCGGGCCAGCGGCGCCGCCCCCGCCTCGGGGGTGCCCTCCGCGACCGGCTCCACGCGCAGGGTCGCCGCCAGGCCGGGGTCGTGCGCGGCGACGTGGGCGGCCAGGTCCGCGAGCGTCCCCGGCGCCCCCGCCACGGTGCGGGCGGTCACGAGCAGCGGGCCCAGCGCCGCGGTCACCGGGTCGGCGGCGAGCCGGTCCAGGATCGCCCACGCCGATCCGGCCCGGCCGTCCACGACGCCGCGCAGCGTCATCGGCACGGTCGCCGTGGCGCTCTCGTGGTCGCACAGGACGAGCAGCCGCAGGCGGTCGCCGAGCTCGGCGGCCTCGTGGGTGACGATCTCGACCGTCGCCGTGGCCTTCGCCTCCGAGCGGGCGAGCACGCGGTCAACGACGCTGCGGCCCCGCCGTACCCCGCTGCGGGTCCATACGCGACCCACCGCGGGGAGGGTGCGTCGTACGACGTCGAGGACCCGCGCGTCCTCCGGGTCCGCGCTCGGCACGACGCAGCGGCGCAGCCAGTCGTCGAGGAGCAGCACCCAGTCGTCGACGTCGGGCGGCACCCGGTGCTCCTCCCGGGGCCGGGCGCCCTCGGGGAGCTCGAGGAGGCCGGCGTGGGCGAGGCGCAGCGCCGCGTCGGCCAGCCGGGGCTCGGCCAGCGCCAGCGTCGACCACGCCACCCGGCGCTCCGCGCGCGTGGGCTCGACGAAGCGGCGCTCCAGCCAGGCGCGGAACGGGGTCGTCCCGAACGCCGGGTCCTCGAGCATCGCCCGGAGCTCGGCGAAGCGCAGGCCGCCCTCGGCCAGCCAGTCGCGCTCCGCGGGAGTCGGGGTGGTGAACCAGGCGGTCTCCGCGAACGGCGCCAGGTCGCCCTCGCGCACGACCGCCGGGACGCTGGCGGCGTAGGCCACCGGCCCGAACAGCGTGTCGACCACGGCGCCCTGCGCCCGCGACAGCGTCTCGCGGGGCGTCGCGGTCAGGCCGAGCACGCGGGCGCCGGGCACCCGGTCGAGCAGCGCGACCAGCAGCTCCCCCCACAGGTCGAGCAGGTGGTGGCACTCGTCGAGCACGAGCAGGAGCGGGCCCGCGGTCGCCAGGCGCTCGACGAGGTCGGCGCCGTTGGGGTGCAGCCGGGCCACGAGGTCGTCCCCCGGCTCCCCCGCCTCGTCGGGTACCCCCGGCTCCCCCGGCTCCCCCGGCTCCCCCGGCTCCCCCGGCTCCCCCGGCTCATCGGGTACGTCGGGCTCCCCGTCGTCGGCGCGGAAGACCGCGACGGACTGGTAGGTCAGCGCGGTGAGCCCGGCGTCCAGCGAGCGGTCGGTGCCGACCTCGAGGCCGAACGCGCGCGCGGCGACGGCCCACTGCCCCTGGATCGCGGTGTTGGGGGCCAGCACCACGACCCGCTCCGCCTCGCCGGTCGCCAGGGCGTCGCGGGCCACGGCCAGGCCCACCCACGTCTTCCCCGACCCGGGCGGCAGCACGACCCACGAGCGGGACGGCAGGCCCGCGGCGCGCTTGGCGCCGTGGTCGGCGGCGAGGGCCGCCAGGGCGAGGCGCTGGTGCCGGCGCCAGCCCGCTGCCCCGGGCGGCGGCGCGGGAGGAGCGGCGGTCTCAGCCCCAGAAGACACGGTCGACGACCGCCCGCGCGTGCCGCGTGGTGCGGAGGTGGTCGTTGACCATGGCGTCGACCTCGCCGGTCGCGTAGCCCAGCACCTCGGCGACGGCGCTGCGCTCGCGCGTGTCCCGCGGCAGCTGGTCCGACGGCTTGCCCCGCACGAGCGTGACCGCGTTGCGCAGACGGCTGACCAGCCGCCACGCCTCGGCCAGGGTCGCGGCGTCCTCGTGGCCGAGCAGGCCCGCCTCCCGTGCCGCGTCGAGCGCCTCGAGGGTGCGCGGCGTGCGCAGCCCGGGCACGCGACCGGCGTGCTGCATCTGCAGCAGCTGCACGGTCCACTCGATGTCGGCGAGCCCGCCACGGCCGAGCTTGAGGTGGGTCGCGGGGTCGGCGCCGCGCGGCAGCCGCTCGGTGTCGACGCGCGCCTTGATGCGGCGCACCTCCGCCACCGCGTCCTCGTCGAGCCCGTCGGCGGGGAAGCGCAGGGGGTCGACCAGCTCGTGGAAGCGGGCCCGCAGCGTCGTGTCGCCGACGACCGCGTCCGCGCGCAGCAGCGCCTGGAACTCCCACACCGACGACCAGCGGCGGTAGTAGGCGGCGTACGAGTCCAGCGTGCGGACCAGCGGGCCCTGCTTGCCCTCGGGGCGCAGGTCGGCGTCGACCTCGAGCGGCGGGTCGGTGCCCGCCACGCCGAGCTGGCCGCGCAGCTCGCCCACCACCGCCTGGGCGTACGACGCCGCCGCGGCCGCGCGGTCGGCGTCGACCTGGCCGTCGGGCCCGGGCAGCGGGTCGTGCACGAACACGACGTCGGCGTCGGAGCCGTAGGAGAGCTCGAACCCGCCGTAGCGGCCCATCGCCACGATCGCCATGCGGGTCGGCGGCCCGTCGAGGCCACGGGCGCGGGCGACCGCGCGCATCGCGGCGTCGAGGGTGGCCTCCAGCGTCGCGTCGGTGAGGCGCGACAGGGCGGCCCCCACGGTCGCGACGTCGGTGACGCCGAGCAGCTCGCCGCAGGAGATGCGGAACAGCTCGCGCCGCCGTACCGCCCGCACGGCGCGCACGGCGGCGCCCAGGTCGTCGTGGCGCCGCGCGCCCGAGAGCATCTCGGCGGTGAGGGCCTCGGCGCTCAGCGGCGCCAGGTCTTGGCCCAGGATGCGCACGCCCTCGGGCTCGCGCTGCAGCAGGTCGGTGGCGTAGCGCGAGGTGGCCAGCACCCGGGCGAGCCGCTCGGCGACCTCGCCCTCGTCGCGCAGCAGCCGCAGGTACCACGGCGAGGAGCCCAGCGACTCCGAGATGCGGCGGAACCCGAGGAGGCCGGCGTCGGGGTCGGGGGCGTCGGCGAACCAGGCGAGCAGCACCGGCAGGAGCGTGCGCTGGATGCGGGCGGTGCGCGACAGCCCGGCGGTGAGCGCCTCCAGGTGCCGCAGGGCGGCGGCCGGGTCGAGGTAGCCGAGCGCGGCGAGCCGCTGCTCGGCCGACTCCGGCGAGAGCCGCGCGTTGGCGCCGGGGATGCGCGCGACCGCCTCGAGCAGCGGGCGGTAGAAGATCTTCTCGTGGAGGCGACGCACCTCGCGGCGGTGGTGGCGCCACTCCTTCTCCAGCTCCACCACGGCGTTGCGGGCGTGGCCCATCGAGCGGCCGAGGCGGCGCAGGTCGGCCTCGTCCTCCGGCACGACGTGGGTGCGGCGCATCTGCCACAGCTGCATCCGGTGCTCGAGGGTGCGCAGGAACGCGTAGGCCTCGTGCAGCGCGCGGCCGTCCTCCTGCCCGACGTACCCCCCGCGGGTCAGCTCGGCGAGCGCGCTCAGGGTGGCCTGGCTGCGGATCCGCTCGTCGCCGCGCCCGTGGACGAGCTGGAGCAGCTGCACGGCGAACTCGACGTCGCGCAGCCCGCCCGAGCCCAGCTTGAGCTGCCGCGCCGCCTCCTTCGACGGGATGTGCTCCAGCACCCGGCGCCGCATGGCGCGCACGTCGGTGACGAAGTTGTCGCGCTCCGCCGCCCGCCACACGAAGGTCTGCGCCATCTCCAGGTACGCCGCACCCAGCGCCGCGTCGCCGGCCACCGGGCGGGCCTTGAGCAGCGCCTGGAACTCCCAGGTGCTGGCCCAGCGCTCGTAGTAGCCCTCGTGGCTGGCCAGCGTGCGGGACAGCGGGCCGTGGCGGCCCTCGGGCCGCAGGTTCGCGTCGACCGGCCAGATGCTGCCCTCGCCCGTGTGGTCGGAGCAGACCTGCATGAGCTGCGAGGCGAGCTTCGTCGCCGCGCGCGTCGCCGCGTCCGGGTCGGCGCCCTCGGCGGGCTCGTGCACGAAGACGACGTCGACGTCGGAGACGTAGTTGAGCTCGTGGCCGCCGCACTTGCCCATGGCGACGACGGCCAGGCGCACGTCGGCGGCCGCCTCGCCCACCCGGGCGCGCGCCACGGCGAGCGCCGCCTCGAGGGTGGCCGAGGCCAGGTCGGAGAGCTCGGCGGCGACGTCGTCGACCCCGAGGTGGTGGGCGAGGTCGCGCGCGGCGAGACGCAGCAGCAGGCGCCGGTACTCCACCCGCAGCGCGTCGACCGCCGCGCGGTCGGCGTCGGGGCCGGGCAGCGCGGAGACGGGGTCGGTGTCGGCCGGGTCGGCCCCGACGGCGCGCAGCAGGCTCTCGCGCAGCGCCCAGGCCGCCGGCCGCGTCGAGCCCAGGAAGGGGTCGGTGAGCTCGCGCCACTGCTCGGGGTGGCGCGCGAGGTGGTCGCCCAGTGCCGTGCTCGCGCCGAGCACGGTGAGGAGCCGCATCGCGGTGCCCTCGTCGTCGGCGAGAGCCGTGAGGAGCGCCTCGGCGCCGCCCGCGACCTCGTGCTCGCCCACCCGGTCGACGAGCTGGACGAGCTGGGCCAGCGCGGTGTCGGGGTCGGCCGTGCGCGCGAGGATGGTGAGCACCGCCGGCGCGTGCGCACCGAGGGTCGTCAGCCGCTGCGCCGCCTCGTCGACGTCGGCGAAGCCGGCCCGCAGCAGCGTGGCGCGGCTCGGCGCCCGCTCGACCACCGGTTCCCCTCCCGCCCGGTCAGATGACCGGCAGCATGCGGTCGCGCTCGAAGGCGGAGACCTGGGTGCGGTACTCCTCCCACTCCGAGCGCTTGTTGCGCAGGAAGAAGTCGTAGACGTGCTCCCCCAGCGCCTCGGCCAGCAGCTCGGAGGACTCCGCGATGGTGATGGCCTCCGATAGCGTCTTGGGCAGCGGGTCGATCCCCAGGCTCTTGCGCTCGCGCTCGGTCAGCGACCAGACGTCGTCCTCGGCCTCGCGCGGCAGCTCGTACTCGTTCTCGATGCCCTTCATGCCGGCGGCCAGCACGACGGCGTACGCCAGGTAGGGGTTGCACGCCGGGTCGATCGTGCGCAGCTCGACGCGGGTCGACTGGCTCTTGTTGGGCTTGTACATCGGCACGCGCACCATGGCGGAGCGGTTGTTGTGGCCCCAGCAGATGTACGACGGCGCCTCGCCGCCCCACAGCAGCCGCTTGTAGGAGTTCACCCACTGGTTCGTCACCACGGTGATCTCGCCCGCGTGCCGCATGAGGCCGGCGATGAAGTGGCGCCCGGTGCGGGACAGCTGGTACTCCGCCCCCGCCTCCCAGAACGCGTTGCGGTCGCCCTCGAAGAGCGAGACGTGCGTGTGCATGCCCGAGCCCGGGTGCGACGTGAACGGCTTCGGCATGAAGGTCGCCCAGATGCCCTGGCTCAGCGCGACCTCGCGGATGACGGTGCGGAACGTCATGACGTTGTCCGCCGTGCTCAGCGCGTCGGCGTACCGCAGGTCGATCTCCTGCTGCCCGGGCCCGCCCTCGTGGTGGCTGAACTCCACCGAGATGCCCATCGCCTCGAGCATGGTGATCGCCTCGCGGCGGAAGTCGGAGCCCATCGACTGCGGCGTGTGGTCGAAGAAGCCCGTGCGGTCCACCGGCACCGGGTCGGCGCCGACCTCGGGGATGTCCTTGAGCAGGTAGAACTCGATCTCGGGGTGCGTGTAGAAGGTGAAGCCCTTCTCGGCCGCCGCCGCCAGGTTGCGCTTGAGCACGAACCGCGGGTCGGCGTACGACGGGCTGCCGTCCGGCATCACGACGTCGCAGAACATGCGCGCGGTCGAGGGGCCCGTCGCGCGCCACGGGAGGATCTGGAAGGTGGACGCGTCGGGCAGCAGGAGCATGTCGGACTCGTAGACCCGCGCGAAGCCCTCGATGGCCGAGCCGTCGAAGCCGATGCCCTCCGAGAAGGCCCCCTCGAGCTCCGCCGGCGCGACGGCGACCGACTTCAGCGACCCGAGCACGTCGGTGAACCAGAGCCGGACGAACCGGACGTCGCGCTCTTCGAGTGCGCGGAGAACGAAGTCTTCCTGCTTGCCCATGGCGCCACCCTAGTGGTCGGCGTGCACCGGCCCGCGGCTCACCGGACGTTCTCGCGGAACACGCGGTGGAAGGTGGCGGCGAGGCCGGGCGCCCCGGCGCCGGGGCTGAGGTCGACCCCGGTGCGGAGGAAGTCGGTGAAGCCCGGCACGGCGGCCATCGCGTCCGCCCCGAGCTCGCGGAACCCCATGGTCCACTCGGGGAACGCGCGCTCGTCCACCTCCTCCTCCACCACCACGAGGACGCCGCGGTGGCGGGGGTCGGCGGAGATGGTGGCGAAGAGGGACCGCACCGTCTCCCGGGGCCCCTCGAGCGTCTGCACGATGTTGCCGTCGGCGTAGAGCAGCGCCCCGGTGACCCCCGTCGCGGCGTTGCCGGCCCGCGAGTGCGCCAGGATCGCGGCGAGGTCCTCGGACGTCAGCTTCGGCACGGCCGAGCTCAGGTAGGTGAGCGACAGCAGGCCGCCCGCGTCGCCGGGCACGGCTCCCCCGTCGCCGGGCACGGCTCCCCCGTCGCCGCTCACGCCTCCTCCGGCACCCGCTCGAGGTCGGCCAGCCAGGCTGCGGCCGTCGCGTCCGACGGCATGCGCCAGTCGCCGCGCGGGCTCATCGTGCCGCCCGCCGAGACCTTGGGGCCGTTGGGCAGCGCGGAGCGCTTGAACTGGCTCGCGAAGAAGCGGCGCACGAAGACGTCGAGCCAGCGCCGGATCTCGGCGAGGTCGTACTCGGCGCGCCGGTGCTCGGGGAAGTTCGGCGGCCACTCCCCCGCCTCGCGGTCGCGCCAGGCGTGCCAGGCGAGGAGCGCGATGCGGCTCGGCGCCATGCCGTAGCGCAGCACGTGGAAGAGCGTGAAGTCCTGCAGCGCGTAGGGCCCGACGCTGTCCTCCGTGCGCTGCGGCAGCTTGTCCTCGCGGGTGGGGATGAGCTCGGGGGTGATCTCCTGCTCGAGGATCTCCCCGAGCACCGCGTTGGTCTCGTCCTCGAACAGGCCCGCGCCCATCACCCAGCGGATGAGGTGCTGCACCAGCGTCTTCGGCACGCCCGAGTTGACCGTGTAGTGCGACATCTGGTCGCCCACGCCGTACGTGCACCAGCCGAGCGCGAGCTCGGAGAGGTCGCCGGTGCCGAGCACGATGCCGCCACGGTGGTTGGCGAGGCGGAACAGGTAGTCCGTGCGCAGGCCCGCCTGCACGTTCTCGAAGGTGATGTCGAAGACCTCCTCGCCCTGCGCGTAGGGGTGGCCGAGGTCGGTCAGCATCTGGCGCGCGGCGCCGGTGATGTCGATCTCCTCGAACGTCACGCCGAGCGAGCGCGAGAGGCGGGTGGCGTAGGACTTCGTCTCCTCGCCGGTGGCGAAGCCGGGCAGCGTGAACGCGTGGATGTCGCTGCGCGGGCGCCCGAGGCGGTCCATCGCGCGGGCCGCGACGATGAGCGCGTGCGTCGAGTCGAGGCCGCCGCTGACGCCGATGACGACCTTGGGCTGGCCGATCGACTCCAGGCGCCGCTCCAACCCCGCGACCTGGATGCTGTAGGCCTCGTAGCAGTCCTGCGCGAGGCGCTCGGCGTCGTCGGGCACGAACGGGTAGCGCGCGAGCTCCCGGCGCAGGCCGACGTCGCCGGTCGGCGGGTCGAGCTCGAACTCGATGAGCCGGAACGCCCCGTCGCCGAGCACGGCGCGCCGGTTGTCGTCGAACGTGCCGGTGCGCAGGCGCTCCAGGCGGGTGCGGTCGAGGTCGGTGTCCACGACCGTGCGGCGCGGCCCGTCGGGGAACCGCTCGGTCTCCCCCAGCAGCTCGCCGTGCTCGTAGACCATCGTCTGGCCGTCCCACGAGAGGTCGGTGGTGGACTCGCCCTGGCCCGCCGCGGCGTACACGTAGGTGCCGAGGCAGCGCGACGAGGCGGAGCGGGCGAGCAGCTTCCGGTCCTCGGCACGGCCGACGGTGATGGGGCTGCCGGAGAGGTTGAGCAGCAGGGTGGCGCCGGCGAGCGCGGCGTGCGCGCTCGGAGGGACCGGCACCCACATGTCCTCGCAGACCTCGACGTGCAGCACGAGGCCGCGCACGTCGGTGGCCGAGAAGAGCAGGTCGGAGCCGATCGGCACCTCCTGGCCGGCGAGCACGGTCGTGCCGCCCACGTCGTCGCCGGGCGCGAACCAGCGGCGCTCGTAGAACTCGCGGTACGTCGGGAGGTAGGACTTCGGCGCCACGCCCAGGACACGCCCGCGGTGGATGACGATCGCGGTGTTGAGCACCCGGTTGCCGTGCACCAGCGGCGCGCCGACGACGAGCACCGGCAGCAGGTCCGCCGACGCCGCGACGATCTCCGCGACCGCCTCGAGCGTGGCGTCGAGGAGCACGTCCTGGAGGAAGAGGTCCTCCGCCGAGTAGCCCGTGAGGCACAGCTCGGGGAAGACGGCGACGGCCACGGCGTCGTCGTGGCAGGCCCGGGCCTGCTCCAGCACCGCCGCCGCGTTGGCTGCCGGGTCGCCCACCACGACCGGCAGCGTCATCGCCGCCACCCGCGCGAACCCCTGCGCGTACACCGAGGACCACTCCACGCTCACACCACCGTCCCGGCCCGCGGGCCGCTCGCCACCGTCCGTGCGTCCGGCCGCCCGGTACCACCGGGCGCCGCGTCTAACCCTCGCCCCGACCCTCGCCCCGACCCTCGCCGCGGGCCCCGTGCTCGCGCTCGATGCGCCGCAGCCGCTCCCGCGCGCCCTCCTGGTCGTAGCCGCGCCGGAGCTCGCGGCGCAGCACGACGGCCAGCGGCAGCCAGAAGAACAGCACCACGAAGAGGAACAGACCGACCTGCACGGGCGTCGACACCGGCACGAGAGCGACCGCCACGACGAACACCACGAGCAGCCACAGCGGCGCTGAGTGCACGCGCCCCACGGTGCGGGCGTAGCGCGTCAGCAGGGAGGTCACCCCCGCATGGTGCCACCCCCGTGCGCGACCGTTCCGGCGGCCGCACGCCGTCCTATAGTTGAAGTTGTGACTACCACCTTCGCCGCCGTCGTCGGACCGTCCCGCACCACCCTCGAGCACGAGGAGGCGCCGGCCGAGCTGGCACCGGGGACGGTGGAGGTGGCGATCACCTACTGCGGCATCTGCGCCACCGACACGCACAACCACACGTCGGGCGGGAAGGTGCCCCCGGCCGTGTTCGGCCACGAGTGGACCGGCACGATCGCCCGCGCCGCCGACGACGTCACCGGTCTGGAGGTCGGGCAGCGCGTGCTGGCCAGCGTCGGCCCCGCCTGCGGGTCGTGCGCCATGTGCCGCGCGGGCCACGCCGACCACTGCGACCTCGCGTTCGCCGAGGCCAACGGCGTCGCCCCGGGCTCCCCCGCCCACGGCGGGTTCGCCACCTCCCTCGTCGTCCCGGCCCGCCGCGTCGCGCCCGTGCTCGACACGCTCAGCGACGTCGAGGCCGCACTGGTCGAGCCCACCGCGGTGACCTTCCACGCCGTACGGCGCACGCGGCAGCGCCTCGGTGCCGTCGTCGTCGTGCAGGGCGCGGGCCCCATCGGGCTGCTGACCGCCCAGCACGCGCGTCACGCGGGAGCGGGCCGGATCATCGTCGTCGAGCCCAACGAGGCCCGCCGCCGCGCCGCCACCGAGCTCGGCTTCACCGAGGTGCTGGCCCCCGGTGACGCCGCCCGCGACGCCGTGCTGGCCGCGAGCGACGGGCTGGGCGCCGACGTGCTCTACGAGTGCACGGGCGTCGCCGCCCTCCTGCAGCCCTCCGCCGAGCTGGTCCGCCGCGGCGGCACGCTGTCGCTCCTCGGGTTCCCCATGACCGACTCGACGGTCAGCTACGGCGACTGGCAGGTGCGCGAGCTCACCGTCATCGGGTCGCTGGCCTACACCCACGACGACTTCCTCGGCGCGCAGCGCGCGATCGCCGACGGCTCGGTCCGGGTGGCCGGGCTGCACACCGGCACGATCGGGCTGGGCGACCTGGAGGCCATGTTCACCGAGCTCGACTCCGGCGCGACCGAGCACGCCAAGGTGCTCGTGGACCCGCGCCGCTGAGCCGCGCCGCACCCCCGGCCGCGGCGTCCGTCACCCACCCACCCGGGGTGACGGGCGCCACGTCCGCGGCGGTCGTGCCGGTCGTACGCTGGGCCGCGGTCCGGGGACTCCACCAGGGAGCCGCGAGAACGCACAGATCAGGAACTCGACGATGAGTGACGCCACGAACGAGGGGCCCAGCCCGTACGGATCGGGGTCGCAGGCGCCCGCCGCGACACCCCCGGGCGGCAGCAGCCCCCGCCGCATCCGCACCCACCACCTGCGCGACATGAAGGCACGCGGCGAACGGTGGACGATGCTGACGGCCTACGACATGTACACCGCGCAGGTCTTCGACGAGGCGGGCGTCGAGGTGCTCCTCGTCGGCGACAGCGCCTCGAACAACGTGTTCGGCAACGAGACGTCCCTGCCCGTGACCGTGGACGAGCTGCTCCCGCTCACCCGCGCCGTCGCCCGCTCGGCGCGCCGCGCCCTCGTGCTCGGCGACCTGCCCTTCGGCAGCTACCAGGCCAGCCCGGAGCAGGCCTACCTGACCGCGGTGCGGTTCATGAAGGAGGGCGGTGCCCACGCCGTCAAGCTCGAGGGCGGCGCCGAGATGGCCGCCACCATCACGAAGCTGACGCAGGGCGGCGTGCCGGTCTGCGCCCACATCGGCTTCACCCCGCAGTCCGAGCACACCCTCGGCGGCTACCGCGTGCAGGGCCGCGGCGAGGCCGCCGAGCGGGTGCTCGCCGACGCCCGGGCGGTCGCCGACGCGGGCGCCTTCGCCGTGGTGATGGAGATGGTGCCGGGCGACGTCGCCGCGCAGGTCACCCGCGAGCTGACCATCCCCACCGTGGGCATCGGCGCCGGGCCCGACTGCGACGCCCAGGTGCTGGTCTGGCAGGACGCGTTCGGGCTCCGCTCGGGCCGGATGCCCCGGTTCGTGAAGCAGTACGCCGACGTCCGCTCCGTGCTGCTCGACGGCGCGCGGGCCTACGTCGACGACGTGCGGGGCGGGACGTTCCCCGGTCCCGAGCACACCTTCTGAGCCGGGCCCCCGGGACCCCGGGCGCCCTGGGGAGCCGCCGCAGCCGGGCGACGAGGTGCTCAGCCCTCGCGGGGCGCCTCGTCGTCGTCCGCGGCCTCCCACGCCTCGTTGCGCTGGGCCACCCGCTCCAGCGCGCCGGCCGCCTCCTCGCGCGTCGCGAAGGGGCCGAGCCGGTCGGCGTTCCGGCAGCCCTTGCGGGGCTCGACCGTGTGGTGCTTGAGGCAGAACCACCAGTCGTCGGGGGCGTTGTCGGAGGAGGTGCGGGCCATGCCCCCGAACCTACGGGGCGCCCGGGGCCGGCGGTAGCGTGACGCGCATGCGTCCCCCGCTCGTCCCCGGCACCGTCTCCCCCACCCGCCCCGTCCCGCGGGACATCCCGCGGCCGGAGTACGTCGGCAGGCCGGCCCCGGCCCGCTTCGAGGGCGACGACGTGCAGGACGAGGAGACGATCGCGCGGATGCGCGTGGCGGGTCGCGTGGCCGCGCAGGCGCTGGCCGAGGTGGGGCGCGCCGTACGCCCCGAGGTGCCGACCGACGAGCTCGACCGGATCGGCCACGAGTTCCTCTGCGACCACGGCGCCTACCCCTCGACGCTCGGCTACCGCGGCTACCCGAAGTCGCTGTGCTCGTCGATCAACGAGGTCATCTGCCACGGCATCCCGGACTCGACCGTCGTCGAGGACGGCGACATCGTGAACATCGACATCACGGCGTACCTCGACGGGGTGCACGGCGACACCAACGCGACCTTCCTGGCCGGCGACGTCGACGAGGAGTCGCGCCTGCTGGTCGAGCGCACGCGCGAGGCGCTGGAGCGCGGCGTCAAGGCGGTGCGGCCCGGGCGGCGCACCAACGTCATCGGGCGGGTCATCGAGGCCTACGCGAAGCGGTTCGGGTACGGCGTCGTGCGGGACTTCACCGGCCACGGCATCAGCACGCACTTCCACTCGGGCCTCGTCATCGCGCACTACGACAACGACCACTACGCCGACGAGATCCGCGTCGGCATGACGTTCACCATCGAGCCGATGCTCACCCTCGGCACGCCCGAGCACGACATGTGGGACGACGGCTGGACGGCCGTGACCAAGGACCGGCGCCGCACGGCGCAGTTCGAGCACACCCTGCTCGTCACCCCCACCGGCGCCGAGGTGCTGACGCTGCCCTGAGACCTGGGGGCGGCAGGCAACACCCGCGTTACAGGTCGTCGGTAACCTCCGAGCATGACCGCCATGTTCGAGGGCTACCCGGGAGCGCAGGGGCCGGCGTACGACGAGATGTTCGACCCCGCGGGGCTGCGTGCGTCGTACCAGCAGCTGTCCCGCTCGCTCGAGGAGATGAGCGAGTCCGACCTGCGCGGGCGCGTCGACGCGCTGCAGACGGCGTACCTCGACCAGGGCGTCACGTTCGACATCGGCGGGGAGGAGCGGGCGTTCCCGCTCGACATCCTCCCGCGCGTCATCGAGATGGAGGCGTGGAACCGCATCGAGAAGGGCGTGCAGCAGCGCGTCAAGGTGCTCGAGATGTTCCTCGACGACGTGTACGACGCGGGCCGCGTCTTCGAGGACGGCGTCATCCCGCGCACGGTCGTGACGACCTCGTCGCACTACCACCGGGCGGCCGCCGGCATCACGCCGCCGAACGGCGTGCGCATCCAGGTGTCGGGCATCGACCTCATCCGCGACAACGCCGGTGAGTTCCGCGTGCTCGAGGACAACGTGCGGGTGCCCTCGGGCGTCTCCTACGTGATGACGAACCGGCGTGCGATCTCCTCGGCGCTGCCCGAGACGTTCGCCCAGCACCGCATCCGGCCGGTCGCCTCCTACCCGCAGCGGCTGCTCTCCGCGCTGCGCGCCGCCGCCCCCGCCGGCGTGACGGACCCGACCGTGGTGGTGCTGACGCCGGGCGTCTACAACGGCGCGTACTTCGAGCACGCGCTGCTCGCCCGGACGATGGGCGTCGAGCTCGTCGAGGGCCGCGACCTGGTGTGCCGCCGCGGCCGCGTGATGATGCGCACCACCCACGGCCTCGAGCAGGTGCACGTCATCTACCGCCGCGTCGACGACGAGTTCCTCGACCCGGTGCAGTTCCGCGGCGACTCGCTGCTCGGCTGCCCGGGCCTCATCAACGCCGCCCGCGCCGGCAACGTGACGATCGCGAACGCGGTCGGCAACGGCGTCGCCGACGACAAGCTCGTCTACACCTACATGCCCGACCTCATCCGCTACTACGTGGGCGAGGAGCCGGTGCTCCGCAACGTCGACACGTGGCGGATGGGCGAGCCGGAGCACCGCGAGGAGGTCATGGACCGCCTCGACGAGCTGGTGCTCAAGCCGGTCGACGGCTCGGGCGGCAAGGGCATCGTCATCGGCCCGCGCGCGACGCGCGCCGAGCTCGACGAGCTGCGCGCCAAGGTGCTCCAGGACCCGCGGGCGTGGATCGCGCAGCCGGTGGTGCAGCTCTCGACGGTGCCGACGTTCGTGGGCGGTCGGATGGCCCCGCGCCACGTCGACCTGCGTCCCTTCGCCGTCAACGACGGCCAGCGGGTGTGGGTGCTGCCGGGCGGCCTGACCCGCGTGGCCCTCGCCGAGGGCGAGCTCATCGTGAACTCCTCGCGGGGCGGCGGCTCGAAGGACACCTGGGTGCTCGCCGGGCCGGGAGCGGGGCAGCACCGACCGCTGGCGACGCGGCCCGCGAGCACCAGCACCTCTCCCCCGGTCTCCGGCCCCGCGCTGGGCGCGGTGACGGGCGTCGAGCAGGAACAGCAGCAACAGCAGCAGATGGGGCAGCAGATGGGGCAGCAGCTGGGGCGACCGGCGAGCCGGGCCGCCGCGGCCGGGACCGTGGGCACCACCGAGGACGAGGGGGACGGCGCGTGCTGAGCCGCATCGCGGAGTCGATGTTCTGGATCGGGCGCTACGTCGAGCGCGCGGAGGACACGGCCCGCATCCTCGACGTGCAGACCCAGCTCATGCTGGAGGACCCGACGGTCGACGAGGCCGCCACCTGTCGCACCCTGCTCTCGATCATGGGCGTGCCCCACGACGAGGACGCGCCGGTGAACCGGCAGACCATCCTCGAGCTGCTGGCCTACGACGCGCAGGCCCCCGCCTCGATCGCCGCCGCCCTCGCCGCCGCCCGGGAGTCCGCGCGCCGGGCGCGCGAGACGCTCTCGGAGCCGATGTGGGAGGCGGTGAACACGACGTGGCGTGCGCTGCCCTCGGGGCGCTTCCGCACCCTGCGACCCCCGGCCGTGTTCGGCTGGGTGCGCGACCGCGCGGCGCTCGTCAACGGCACGGCCGAGGCGACGATGACGCGCGACGAGGGCTACCAGTTCCTCGTGCTGGGCCGCAGCATCGAACGGGCGGACATGACGGCGCGGCTCGTCGCGACCGCGGCCCTGACCGGGTCCAGCGCGTCGTCGGCGTGGACCTCGACGCTGCGCGCGTGCGGTGCGTACGAGGCGTTCCTGCGCACCTACCGCGGTCTGGAGACCGACCGGGGCGCGGCGGAGTTCCTGCTGCTCGACCGGCTGTTTCCCCGCTCGATCGTGCACTCGATCAGCCGGGCGGAGCAGTGCCTGGAGAACCTCGAGGCGGGCGGTCAGCGCGCCGGCTTCCAGAACGACGCGCAGCGGCTGCTGGGCCGCACCCGCGCCGACCTCGAGTACCGCTCGCTGTCCGACGTCGTGGCGAACCTCCCGGCGGAGATGGAGCGGCTGCAGTACACGTGCGCCGCCGCGACCGAGTCCGTGACCCGCCGGTACTTCGCCGGCTCCGAGGCGACCGAGTGGCACGGAGGTGTCCTGTGAGCATGCAGCTGCGCATCACCCACACGACCGGCTACGAGTACGACGGGAAGGCCATCACGTCGTACAACGAGGCGCGGCTGACCCCGCAGACCTCGCCGGAGCAGATCGTCGTGCACACCCGGCTCGACATCACCCCGACGCCCTGGACGCACACCTACCGGGACTACTTCGGCTCGCAGGTCACGGCGTTCGAGGTGCTGGACCCGCACGACGCGCTGACGGTGCAGGCGCACGCGACCGTGCACACGAACCGCTCGCCGCTCCCGCCCCCGTCGCTGCCCTGGGCGGACCTCGCGACGCCCGAGGTGGCCGACGTGCACACGGAGTACCTCGTGCTCTCCGAGGCCGTCGCCCCCACCGACGACTTCGCCGCCGAGGTGCGGGCGATCGGCACGGACGCCGCCACCCCCGGCGAGGCCGCGATCGGCGTGTGCGCGCTCGTGCACGCCGAGGTCGACTACCTGCCCGGCTCGACCGAGGTCGGCAGCCGCGCGGCCGTGGCGTGGGAGCAGCGCGCCGGGGTGTGCCAGGACATGACCCACCTCGCGATCGGCGGCCTGCGCACGCTCGGCATCCCCGCCCGCTACGTGTCCGGCTACCTCCACCCCCGCGCCGACCCCGAGATCGGCGCGACGGTGCAGGGTGAGTCCCACGCCTGGGTCGAGTGGTGGGACGACGGGTGGCACGCCTTCGACCTGACCAACGACCAGCCCATCGGCGACCGCCACGTCGTGATCGCCGCCGGGCGGGACTACGGCGACGTGCGCCCCCTGTCGGGCATCTTCGCCGGCTCCCGCACGTCGCGGATGTTCGTCGAGGTCGAGGTCACCCGGCTGGCCTGAGGGGTACGGCGCGCCTCAGCGCAGCTGGTCGACCGTGCCCGTCCGCTCGGCGAGGCGGCGCTCGATGCGCAGCACCGTCGTCTCGTGCTCCGGGTCGCCCGTCATGGCGGCCGCGAGGCGCGCGTGCGGGAGGGCGTCGGCGTACCGGGACTGCCGCTCGAGGCTGCGGGCCAGCGCGTGGCGCACCCAGTCGTCGCTCGGGTTCTCGTCAGCGAGGCCGCGGAGCTCCTCGTCGGCCCGCTGCAGTTGCGCGCGCAGGAGGTAGGCCCACGCGCGCAGGCTGCGCAGTCCGTAGTTGCCGGGGTCGACCTCGAGGGCGGGCTCGAGCACGTCGAGCGCCTCCTTCGGCGCGCGGCGGGCGAGCAGATCGTGCGCCGTGCGGTGCGCGCCCGTGGGGTCGGCCGCCTGGCCGGGGAAGACGATGGCCGGGGCCTGGATCTCGTGGCCGGTCTCGTGGCCGGTCTCGTGCTGGATCTCGTGCTGGATCTCGTCGTTCATGGTGCTCCTCTCGTGGGGCGCCCGGACAACGTTCGGCGACCCGGTCGGATTCCCCTATCCTTGCGCGAGCGGATGGGCTGGCCGGGCGGCCGCGGCGCGCTCCACGGAGGGCGTCGAGGAAGGTCCGGGCTCCACAGGGCGAGGTGGTGGGTAACGCCCACCCGGGGTGACCCGCGGGACAGTGCCACAGAGAACAGACCGCCCGCGCCGACCTCGGTCGGTGCGAGCAAGGGTGAAACGGTGGTGCAAGAGACCACCAGCGCTCCGGGCGACCGGAGCGGCTCGGTAAACCCCACCTGGAGCAAGGTCGAGAAGCCTCCCCACGGGGAGGTGCGCGTGCGTTCGAGGGCTGCCCGCCCGAGCACGCGGGTGGACTGCACGAGGCCGTCGGCAACGGCGGCCCTAGATGGATGGCCGCACATCGGTGCCCGGCGACGGGCCCGAGGACAGAACCCGGCCTACAGGCCAGCCCGTCCGCTTCCCGGGCCCGTGCGCCTGGGTGCCGCGCCTGGGACGCCGCGCTCGGGACGCCGCGCCTGGGACGCCGCGCTCGGGGCGCCGGGCTCCACCCCGTGTGCCACGGTGGGGGCATCTCCCGCGCGCTCCCGCCCGGGGTCCCCGACACGATGGAGATGATGCACGTGACCGAGTCCCCGCTCAGCCCGTCGGCCCGCGCGATGCTGGCGAAGCCGAACCCCGCCGTCATCGCCACCACCCGCCGTGACGGGCAGCCCGTCTCCGCGGCGACGTGGTACCTGCTGCAGGACGACGGCCGCGTCCTCGTGAACATGGACGAAGGCCGCGTCCGCCTCCAGCACCTGCGGCGCGACCCGCGGGTCAGCCTCACCGTCATCGACCAGGCGGACTTCTACACCCACCTGACCCTCATCGGTCGCGTCGTCGACATCCACGACGACCCCGACCTCGTCGACATCGACGCGCTGTCCCGGCACTACACCGAGCAGCCCTACGCCCGCCGCGACCGGCTCCGCGTCAGCGCCGTCATCGAGGTCGACCGCGTGCACGGCTGGGGCGAGCAGAAGAACAACGACCAGGCCTCCTGAGTGGTCCGCACCGTCGCGGGGTTGCGTCCGGTCTGGTCGCGGACGACCGGGGCCCTGCTCCTGCTGCTCCTCGTCGAGGTCGTCCTGGTCGTCGCCGGCGCGCCGTTCGACGGCCTCGTGACCCGGGTGGCGTGGGGACCGGCCGTCGTCGCCGCCGCGCTCGTCGCGCTCTCCCTCCTCGTGGCGGTGGCCCCGCGCTCCCCCGTCGGCGCCCCCGTCCGCCTGGCTCCCCCCGTGCGCGGGGAGTGGACGGCGGTCAACAGCCCCGGTCAGCGCCTGCCCAGCCACGGTCGGCGCGCCCGTGGGCAGTACAGCGCCGTCGACGTCTGCGGCCGGGCGACGGGCGGGAGCCCACCCCTCGTGCGGCTCGGCCTGCGCGGCACGCGGCCCGAGCGATACCCGGGGTACGGCGAGCCGTGCTGGCCATGGCCCCCGGCGAGGTAGCGCGGGTGCTCGACCGCCAGCGGGACCACCGGGCCCGCGACACGTGGCAGGGCCTGACGTTCATGGTGACCTTCGAGGGCCTGCTGCGCGACCTGGCCGGCACGGCCCGGGTGCTCGGCAACCACGTCGTCGTCGCGCACGACGACGGCACGGCGGCGGTCTACGCGCACCTGCGGCGGGGGTCGGCCGCCGTACGGACGGGGCAGCGGGTCGGCGTCGGCGAGCTGCTCGGCCGAGTGGGCAACACCGGCAACACCTCCCTCCCCCACCTCCACGCGCAGCTGATGGACCGCACCGACGTCGAGAGCGCGGCCGGTCTCCCGCTCGTCTGGTCCGACGTCGAGCTGACCGGGGAGATCGACGCCCGCTTCGCGGCGTACGCGAAGGCGCCGGAGGCGTCCGCCCTGCCCGGGATGCCCCGCAACGGCGAGGTCTTCCTGGCCGGCGAGGGGCACGAGCCGCACGCGTGACGAGCGTCGGTCGACCTACGCTCGGCCGCATGACCGACCGCGACGTCCTCCGGAGGCTGCTCGACCGGCACGGCACCACCTTCGCCGAGGACGCCGGCATCCGGCTCACGGACGAGCCGGCGCCGTTGTGGCAGCTGCTCGTCCTCACCCTCCTGCTCTCGGCGCGCATTCGCTCCGACGTCGCGGTCGCCGCGACCCGCGAGTTGCTCGACGCCGGCTGGCGCACGCCGCAGCGCATGCAGGACTCCCCCCGTCGCTCGCGCGTCGCCGCCCTGGGCCGGGCGGGCTACCGGCGCTACGACGAGCGCACCGCCACCCGGCTCGGTGAGCTGGCCGACGCGGTGCTCGACCGGTACGCCGGCGACCTCCGCCGGCTGCGTGACGGCGCCGACGGCACCCGTGGCGTCGAGGAGGAGCTGCAGGGATTCGGGGGCATCGGCCCGGCGGGTGCCGCCATCTTCTGCCGCGAGGTGCAGGGCGTGTGGCCCGGGCTCGCGCCGTACGTCGACGACCTCGCCGCCCGCGGCGCCGAGCGGCTCGGGCTGCCCTCCGACGCCGACGCACTCGCGGGTCTCCTGGACCGCGACGACCTCCCGCGCCTGGTCGCCGCCTGCGTCCGGGCCGCCCGCGACGCCGCGGTCGCGGACGCCGCTGCGGATGGCGATACCGACGAGGGCTGAACGCTGCCGTCTTCGACGCGAGCTGGCCCCACTCAGGGCGGCAGGCTGTCGCTAATTACACAAGCGTAGTTCTTATGTGATAGTGGGCCTTGCGTCCCGCTCGGGGCGTCCGTACCGGGCGGGCACCCGGCCGAGGAGAAACGCAATGAGCAAGCCCCCACAGGTCCCCAAGAAGGGCGGCGGCACGCAGGAGCGCGACCGCAACAAGGACGGTCGCTGGCGCGACAAGCGCAGCGACGCTGGCAAGAAGCGCACCTGAGCCAGTAGGGCGGGGAAGCCCGTACTGGGGAAGGGCCCGGAGACACACCACATGTCTCCGGGCCCTTCTGCTCCCCACCGTAGTCAAGGACGTCGTGGGACGTGCGCCGGGCCGGCCTGGGTACCAGGCGACGTGGATCCCGCCAGCGCACCCGCCGTACCCGTTCCGACCGCGGGGGCCGCTCGTGACCCGCACGGTCGCCGACCTCGTCGTCGAGCGCGTCCGCGCCTGGGGCGTGCACCGGGTCTTCGGCTACACGGGTGACGGCATCAACCCCGTCATGGGCGCGCTGCGCCGCGCCGACGGCGACGCCGCCTTCGTGCAGGCCCGCCACGAGGAGCAGGCCGCCCTCATGGCGGTCGGGCACGCCAAGTTCACCGACGGCATCGGCGTGGTGCTCAGCACCCAGGGCCCGGGCGCGGTCCACATCCTCAACGGTCTGTACGACGCGAAGCTCGACCACGTGCCCCTCGTCGCGATCGTCGGCCAGCAGCCGACCACCGCGCTGGGCTCGGAGTACCAGCAGGAGATCGACCTGCCCGCGCTCTTCAAGGACGTCGCGGCCCAGTACGTGCAGTCGGTCCTGTCGCCGGAGTCGGCGCCCATGGTGCTCGACCGCGCCTTCCGCACCGCGCTGGCGACCCGGAGCCCCTGCGTCGTCGTGCTCCCCCACGACGTGCAGACCGCCGAGGTGCCCGAGCCCCTCCCCCACACGCACGGCGTCGTGCCGACCACGCCGACCTGGCGCACGCCGGTCGTCGTACCAACGGACGCGGACCTGCGCGCCGCCGCCGAGGTGCTCGACCGCGGCGAGCGCGTCGCCCTGCTCGTGGGCCAGGGAGCCCGGCACGCCGGCGACCAGGTCCGCGCCGTCGCCGAGCGGCTCGGCGCCGGCGTGACGACCAGCCTGCTGGGCAAGCCGTGGTGGGACGAGACGCTGCCGACCAGCGTGGGGGTCATGGGCCACCTCGGCACCACCGCGTCGGGCTGGCTGATGGACGAGTGCGACACCCTCCTCGTCGTCGGCAGCAACGACCCGTGGACCGAGTACTACCCCGCCCCCGGCCAGGCCCGCGCGGTGCAGGTCGACATCGACGGGCGCCACCTCGGCAACCGCTACCCCGTCGACGTCGGGCTCGTCGGCGACGCGGCCACGACCCTGGAGCGGCTGCTCCCCCTGCTGCGCGAGCGCACCGACCGCTCGTGGGAGCAGGAGGTCGTCGCGCAGGTCGAGCGCTGGCACGACGTCGCCGAGCGCCGCGCCCGGGTCGAGGCGCACCCGCTCAACCCCGAGCTCGTCGTACGACGCCTCTCCGACCACCTGCCCGCGGACGCCCAGGTCGGGGTCGACGTCGGCTCGATCACCTACTGGTACGCGCGGCACCTGCGGCTCCCGCCCGGCGTCCCGGCCCCACCTCTCGTCCACGCTCGCGAGCATGGGCTCGGCCGTGCCCTACGGGCTGGCCGCGAAGCTCGAGCACCCCGACCGTCCCGTCGTGGCCCTCGCCGGTGACGGCGCGACCCAGATGACGGGGCTCGCCGAGCTCGTCACGGTGGCGTCGCGCTGGCGCGACTGGGCCGACCCGCGCTTCGTGCTCCTCGTCCTCGCCAACCGGGACCTCGCGGAGGTCACGTGGGAGCAGCGCGAGATGGAGGGCGAGCCCCGCTTCGACACCAGCCAGTCACTGCCCGACGTGCCGTACGCCGGGTGGGCCGACCTCCTCGGGCTGCGGGGCATCCGGCTCGACGACCCCGCCGACGTCGACGACGTGTGGCGCGCCGCCCTGTCGGCCGACCGGCCCGTCGTCATCGAGGCGGTCGTCGACGCGGACGTGCCGCTGCTGCCGCCGTTCCCCGCCGGCGCCCAGAAGCTCGACAGCTTCCGCGACGCCCTGGCCCAGGAGGGCGAAGCCGGCGAGCACGCCCGTGCCCTGCTCGACGAGCACGCCGCGCACGAGGGCGGCTAGGCGCTGTAACGCGGTGTCCGGGCTGCTGCACACGGCGCCGGCGCCGTCTCCAGTAGCCCGGACACCGCGTTACACCCGCCGGGGAGTGCTCGTCACACCTCGGGCGCCGGGGCGACGTTCGGCGGCACGCTGCCCGGGCCGGCCGTCGGCGGGCGCGGCCGGTCCTCGGGGTGCAGGCGCACGGCGACGATCGCGACGTCGTCCTCCGTCCACCCCGGCAGCATGCGGCGCAGCAGCTCGTCGCTGAGCTCCTCGAGCGGCAGGTCCTGGGCTGCGAGGTCGGTCAGGGTCTCCCGCAGCAGCTCCAGGCCGACGTCGAGCACCTGGCCGCGTCGCTCGACGAGGCCGTCGGTGTAGAGCAGGAGGGTCGAACCGCGCGGCAGCACGACGACGGAGTCGTCGCGAGCCTCCTCGTCGCCGGGGATGCCGGTCAGCAACCCGAGCATGGGGTTGGCCGCGTCGGCCCACAGCAGGCGCGCCGTCAGGCCGCCGGAGGAGTCGGGGACGACCACGACCGGCGGCGGGTGGCCCGCGTTGGACCACCGCAGGCGAGTGACGCCGTCGGCACGCTCCTGGGGCGTCTGCTCGAGCCGCGCGACCACGGCGGTCGCCATGGTGTCGACCTGCAGGGTCGTCATGGCCGAGTCGACCCGCCGCAGCACGGCGGCCGGGCCCTCCTCCGTCGTCACCGCGATGCCCCGGAGCAGCGTGCGGACCTGGCCCATCGCCGCCGCCGCGACGGTGTCGTGGCCGATGACGTCGCCGATCACCAGCGTGGTCGCACCGTCGGGCTGGAGGAACGCGTCGTACCAGTCCCCGCCCACCTGCGCGGCCTCGGCCGCCGGCTCGTAGCGCACGACGACCTCGAGGTGGTCCGGCTCCGGCGGAGCCGTGAGCAGGCTGCGCTGCAGGCCCTCCGCGAGCTCGCGCTGGTCGGTGTACATGCTCGCGTTGTCCAGCGCCAGCCCCGCGCGCTCAGCGACGTCGGCGAGGACCTCGACGTCGTCGTCCGTGAAGGTGGCGCGGCCCGCGCCGCGGAACACGCTCATGAGGCCCGCCACCCGGCCGCGCCCCTGCAGCGGGATGATCGCGGCCGCCGACGGCGCCAACCGGCGGCACAGGTCGGTGGCCTCGCCGGGCTGCAGGATCGCGGCGATGCGGTCGGCAGCGCCCTCGGGCACGACGACCGGCCGGCCGCTCACCAGCGCCTGCACGACGAGCGACTCGTCGGTCAGCGCGGGCACCCGCAGCTGCGCGTAGCGCTCGACGAGCGGGCGGAGTGCGAGGTCGTCGGCCCACCAGCCCACGTCGCGCAGCCGGCGGCGCCACGAGCGCTCGGAGAGCAGGTCGTCCGGGAGCGTGCCGTCGACCAGGGTGACCACGCACCAGTCGCCCAGGGCCGGCACCAGCAGCTTCGTCAGCCGCCCGACCGCCTCCTCCTCGTCGAGGGTGTCGGTCAGCGCCCGCGTCGCCTCGGCCAGCAGCGCGGCGCGTCGCGCCCGGCGGGCCAGCAGCTCCTGCGCACGGCGTCGCTCGGTGATGCCGAGGAAGTAGACCGACAACCCGTCGGGCGCGGGCCAGCAGCGCACCTCGTACCAGTCGTCGAGCGGCGGCGGGTAGTACGCCTCGAACGCGGACGGCTCGCCCGAGGCGACGGAGCCGCGGTAGTGCCGCTCGAAGTCCGTGCCCAGCGCCGCGGGGAACAGCTCCCAGATGTCGTGGCCGACCACGTCGGTGCCGATGCCACCCAGGAGGCGACGGGCCTCGGGGTTCGCGTAGGTGAACCGCCACTCGGGGTCGAGCTGGAAGAACGCGGTCGGCATCGCCTCGAGGATCCGGCCGACGCGCGCCTCGCCCTCGCGCACCGCGGTGGTGTCGTACGCCGCTCCCACGACCCGCACCGCCGCGCCGTCCTCGCCCGTCACGGCATGACCGCGCGCGGCGACCCAGCGCAGCTCGCCGTCGGGCCGGACCACGCGGTACTCCGCCTCGTACTCACCGCAGGTGGCGATGGCCTCCGCCAGCGCCGCGCCCACGCGGGCCCGGTCGTCCGGGTGCACGCACTGCTCGAAGGCCTCGATCGTGCCGCCGAACGTGGTGCGGTCGTGCCCGAACAGCCCCAGCAGGCGCTCGTCCCACCGGAGCGCCCCCGTCGCCAGGTCCCAGTCGAAGGCACCGACCCCGGCCGCGTCGACCGCGAGCTGCCACAGCACGCGGTCCTCCTCGTAGGTGGTCTCGAGGGCGGCGAGCTCGAGCTCGGTCAGCGCGGGCCCCGTCAGCTGCTGCAGCAGCGCGACGTCGTCGTCGGACCACGACCGGGTCTCCCGGCCGAAGACGCACAGGGCGCCCACCACGTGGTCGCCCGCCCGCAGGGGGACGCCCAGGTAGGACCCGACCGCGCCCGAGGTCACCGGCGGCAGGTCCCGCACCCGCGGGTCGGCCGTCGCGTCGGGGATCAGCACCGGGACACCGGCCTCGACCGTCACGGTGCACAGCGACTCGGCAGCGGCCGAGCGCACCCCGACCGTCTGCGACGCCAGGCCGGCGCCGCCCATGACGGTCTGCTCGTCGGCGACGACGGAGACCTGGGCGGACTCGACGCCCAGCAGCTGCGCGGCCAGCTCGGCCAGCCGGTTGAGCGGGAGCAGCCCGCCGGGGCGCGCCGCGAGCTTGCGGGCACGCTCCACGCGGGCGGCGTCGCGGGCGCCGGACGACCCGAAGGGGGCGGCCCGGCCGTCGTGGGCACGGAGCTCCTGCCCCGTGTCGTCGGTGCCGGCACCTGCACCCGTCGTCACGGCGTCGTCACGTCGCGCACGGCTCAATCGGACTCCACTCGACGACGCCCCGAGGCTGCGGCCCAGGACGAGGAAAATGTCGTCGGACATTCTTCCACAACGCGCCCCGTCCGCCGCCTCGGCGCCGCGGCCGTGCTCCGGTTGCCCGCCACCGGGGTGGGTACCAGCCCGGCGCACCCTCCCACCCCGACACGCACGGAGGCACCCGTGAAGGCGATGACGTACCGCGGCCCGTACCGCATCCGCGTGGAGGAGAAGGACCGCCCCACGATCGAGCACCCGAACGACGCGATCGTGCGCGTCACGACCGCGGCCATCTGCGGCTCGGACCTGCACCTCTACCACGGCCTGATGCCGGACACCCGCGTCGGCCACACGTTCGGCCACGAGTTCGTGGGCATCGTCGACGAGGTCGGTCCGTCGGTGCAGTCGTTGCAGGTCGGCAACCGGGTGATGGTGCCGTTCAACGTCTTCTGCGGCTCGTGCTTCTTCTGCGCGCGCGGCCTCTACTCCAACTGCCACAACGTGAACCCCAACGCCACGGCGGTCGGCGGCATCTACGGCTACTCCCACACCACGGGCGGGTACGACGGCGGGCAGGCCGAGTACGTCCGCGTGCCGTTCGCCGACGTCGGCCCCTCGCTCGTCCCCGACTGGATGGGCGACGAGGACGCGGTGCTGCTCACCGATGCGCTGCCCACCGGCTACTTCGGCGCACAGCTGGGCGACATCGTGGAGGGCGACACCGTCGTGGTGTTCGGCGCCGGGCCGGTCGGCCTGTTCGCCGCGAAGTCGGCGTGGCTCATGGGCGCCGGCCGCGTCATCGTCGTCGACCACCTCGACTACCGCCTCGAGCTGGCGCGGACCTTCGCGCACGCCGAGACGGTCAACTTCACCCACCACCGCGACATCGTGGTGCACCTCAAGCGCACGACGGGCCACCTCGGGGCGGACGTGGCGATCGACGCCGTGGGGGCCGAGGCGGACGGCAACCTGCTCATGCACGTGACCGCGGCGAAGCTGAAGATGCAGGGCGGCTCGCCCATCGCCCTCAACTGGGCCATCGACGGCGTCCGCAAGGGCGGGACCATCTCCGTGATGGGCGCCTACGGCCCCATCTTCAGCGCCGTGAAGTTCGGCGACGCCATGAACAAGGGCCTCACCATCAACGCCAACCAGTGCCCGGTGAAGCGGCAGTGGCCGCGCCTGCTGGAGCACATCCGCAACGGCCACCTGCGCCCGAGCGACATCGTGACCCACCGCTTCCCCCTCGACGAGATCGCCGAGGGCTACCACGTCTTCTCCGCCAAGCTGGACGGCGTCGTCAAGCCGCTCGTCGTCCCGTCGGCGGCGTGACCGAGGAGCCAGCCATGATCGAGAAGCGCGACCCGGCCGACCTGACCTCCGAGGAGCGTGCCGAGCTGGGCACGCGGTACACCTACACCCCGCACAAGCCGCCGCTGGCCGAGACCAGCGACGAGCTCCGCGCCCGCATCCCCGGGTGGGGCGCCGACCTGGACCCGGCCGACCGCCCGGCGGTGCCGAAGATGCGGTTCGACCCCGGCGCGACCGGCGCCCGGTGGGAGTTCCCCGAGCGGCAGCCCGAGCTGCGGCCGCGGGAGCGGTCGGTGGAGCACGCGTTCGTGACCCCCGTCTTCGGCACCGGGCAGCCCCTCAAGGGCGTCTCGGGCGTCGTGCGCCGCCTGGCCTACCGCCGCTTCAGCGAGGCCCGGGCCGCGCACTGGCTGCTGCTCGTCGCCGCCGACCGGGTGGACGTCGCCGAGGGCCGGGTGACCTCCGCGCTGCGCGGCCGTCCCGACCGCCTCGTGGCGGAGACCGGCGTCCGGGGCGAGGCGGGCCACGAGCCCGTGTCCTCGCGCGCCGGCCGGGTCGACGTGCGACACCAGTGGATCGACCCCGTCATCGTGGCCGGGCCGATGGCGGTCGCGGGCGTGCTGGCCTACCGCGTCGTACGACGGGCCCGCTCGGCACGCTGAGGCCGGGGGGTCCGCCCGGGTGGCACCGTCGTCACCGAGGGGCGGACACCGGCACGCGCACCACGGTCAGCACCCGGTGCGCCAGCGACCCCGGCTCGGCGACGACGTCCACGGCGACCCCGTTGCGCTCTGCGCGGCGGCGCAGCGCCACGAGGGTGCCGACGGCGAGGCTGGGGAAGAAGGTGGCCTCGCTGAGGTCGAGGCGCACGTCGCGCGCGAACCCTCCCGACGCGGCGCTCACCGACAGGTCGAGCTGCTCGACGTCGTGGGTGTCGTAGAGCCCACCCGTCAGGCGCAGCGTTCTCGTGGCGGTGTCGAAGGTGAACGACGCCTCGGGCTCCCGCACGGTCGGCCTCCTCAACTGGCGAGCAGGGCCCCGACGGCCCGACTTCCCTGCGACGAAACCTACACAAACCGTTGAGGATTTTCTAGACATGCCGCCGAGCCCGCGCGCCGCGCCGCGCGTCGGGGTCGCCCGGGCGCGCCGCCCCGCCTAGGCTTCTCCGCTGTGCTGATCCTGCTGCCGCCCAGCGAGGGCAAGGCCGCGCCGGCGCGCGGCAAGCCGCTCGACCTGGCCTCGGTGTCGTTCCCCTCGCTCACCCCGGCCCGCGAGCAGGTGATCGACGCGCTCGTCGAGCTCTGCTCCGGCAACGAGCGCCACGCGGCGGAGGTGCTCGGCCTCGGCGCCACGCTGGCCGACCTCGTGCCCCACGACGCGGCGATCCGGTCGGTGCCCACGGCGCGGGCGGAGCTCGTCTACACCGGCGTCCTCTTCGAGGCCCTCGACGCGCTGACCCTCGACGCGGGTGCCCGTCGTCGGCTGCGCCGGGTGCTCGTCACGTCCTCGCTGCTGGGACTGGTGCGCCTCGGGGACCGGATCCCGTCGTACCGGCTCGGCGGCGACGTGTCGCTGCCCGGCGTGGGTCCGGTCGCCGGCGTGTGGCGCGAGCACCTGGGTCCGGTCGTCGAGCAGGAGGTCGGCCGGGGGCTGCTCGTCGACCTCCGGTCGAGCACGTACGCCGCCTTCTGGCGCCCCGAGGGCGACGTCGCCACCCGCACGGCCACCGTCCGCGTGCTCCACGAGCACGAGGGCGAGCGCAAGGTCGTCAGCCACTTCAACAAGGCGACCAAGGGGCGCATCGTGCGCTCCGTCCTGACCGACGGCGGCGACCCCCGCACCCCGGCCCGGTTCGCCGAGCAGCTGCGCGACCTGGGCTGGCACGTCGAGGTGGGAGAGACGGGACCGCGCGGCACGCGCCTCGACGTGGTCGTCCGCTCGCTCTGACGGCCTCGCGGGGTCAGGCGCCGAAGGGCCCCGTGCCCGGCACCCCGTTGAAGAGCCGCAGGCTCGCCATCGGCTCCGCGTCGTCGTCACCGGCGAAGTGGCCGACGACGGTGACCGACGCCGGGGCGAGCTCCATCCGGAAGACGGCCTCCAGCGGGGCCCCGAGGGCGTGGGCGACGAGCACCTTGATCGGGGTCACGTGGGACACCACGACGACGGTGCCGCCGGCGTGCTCCGCGAGCAGGCGCCGCAGGCCGTCGAGCACGCGGCGCTCCACGGTGCGGAACGACTCCCCCGTGCCGCCCGGTCGGGCGTCGAGCGAGCCGAGCCACGCGTCGAGCCCCGCCCGGTCGCGTTCCGCGACCTCGGCGAAGGTCGACCCGTCCCAGGCACCGAACTCCATCTCGGCGAACCCGGGCTCCTCGCGCGGCGCACCGGTGCCGAGGCGCTCCGCCACGATCTCCGCCGACTCGCGGGTGCGCCGTACCGGGGAGGTGACGACGGCGGTGACCCGCTCCGCCAGTGGCGCGAGCCAGTCCGCGGTCGCGCGCACCTGCGCCCGTCCCTCGTCGGTGAGCGGGGGGTTCGCCGATGCGAGGCCGCCCGAGAAGCTCTTGCGCTGGGTGTGCGCGGTGACGCCGTGGCGCACGAGCACCAGCGTGGTGGTGGCCCCTCCCGGCGACCAGCCGCGTGCGGGCGCGGGGGCCGTCGCGACGGGCGCGTCGTCGCGCGCCTCCTGGGCGCCCGCGTCGACCTCCTGCTGCAGGGCGTCCCCGGCCGCCGGCGCGGCCAGGTGCTCCACACCGGAGCGGGTGCCGTCGAGGGCCTCGTTGGCGAGGCGGTCGGCGTAGGCGTTCTCCGCCCGCGGCACCCACGTCCACCGGGTGCCGGGCGGGGCCAGCCCGCTCGCCTCCCGTGCGAGCGCCTGCATGTCGGGGTGCTTGATGCGCCAGTTGCCGGCCATCTGCTCGACGACGAGCTTGGAGTCCATCCGCACCTCGACCGAGGCCCCCGGCGCGAACGCGCGCGCCAGCCTCAGGCCCGCGACGAGGCCCGAGTACTCCGCCACGTTGTTGGTGGCCCGCCCCAGCGTCGCGCCGTCGTGCGCGATGACCTCACCGGTGCGCGCGTCCCGCAGCACCGCGCCGTACGCCGCGGGGCCCGGGTTGCCGCGCGACCCGCCGTCGGCCTCCACGATGACCTCGCGGTACGTCGGGGCGTCGCTCACAGACCCGACTCGCCCGTGCGGACGAGGATCCGCGAGCACTCCTCGCAGCGCACGACCGTCTCGACGCCGGCCTTCCGGATGACGGCCAGCTCGGCGTTGTCGAGCGTGAGGCGGCAACCGCCGCACTCGCGGCGGCGCAGCAGCGCCGCGCCGATGCCGCCCTTCTGCTCGCGCAGCCGGTCGTAGAGGGCGAGCAGGTCGGCCGGCAGGTCCGCCACTAGGGGGCCGCGGGCCGCGGTGGCGGCGGCGAGCTCCTCGTCGATGGCCTGCTGCTGGGCGGCGACGTCCGCCTGCAGCGCGCGGCCGCGCTCGTCGATCTCGGCGAGCTGGGCCGTCGCCGCGTCGAGTCGGCCCTGGGCCTCCTCGAGCCGCTCCATGATCTCGATCTCGGTGTCCTCGAGGGAGGCGATGCGCCGCTCCAGGGAGACCAGCTCGGCCTGCATGCGCTCGAGGTCGCGGGGGTTGGTGACGAGCCCGGCGTCCATGCGCTGCTGGTCGCGGGTGCGGCGGGTCTTGACCTGCTCGACGTCCGCGTCGGCCTTGCGCTGCTCGAGGGAGAGGTCGTCGACCGCGATGCGGGCGTCGCGTGCCTCGTCGTCCACCACCCGGCGCCGGGCGGTGAGGTCGGCGAGCTCGGCGAGGCCCGGCAGCGAGCGGCGCTGGTGGCGCAGCACGTCGATGCGGGAGTCGACCTCCTGGACGTCGAGCAGCTTCAGCTGCGCGAACGGATCGGCTTTGATCACTCGCTCCTCTCGGTGCGGTCAGCGGGGTCCGTGGACACGGTGCGGAACTGCCACGGGTCGGTGCGCAGCTCGCTGACGCGGACGTCCACCTTATCGCCGAACGCGTCCTGCACGCGCCGCTGCACCACGGGCAGCCACGTCCACTCGGCCGCCCAGTGGGAGACGTCCACGAGCGCCGGCCCGCCCGCCGCGACGAACTCCGCGGCCCGGTGGTGGCGCAGGTCGCTCGTGACGTAGACGTCGACGTCGGAGGCGGCCAGGCGGTCCAGCAGGAAGTCGCCGGCGCCGCCGCAGACGGCGATGCGCCGCACCGACCGCGTGGGGTCGCCCGCGACGCGCACACCGCCCTCGGTGGCCGGCAGGGCGTCGGCGACGACCTGGGCGAACGCGCCGAGGGTCGCGCGCTCGACGACGCCGATCCGACCGGTGCCGCTGACGAGCGCCTGGGGGTCGGCCAGCTCGACGACGTCGTACGCCGGCACCTCGTAGGGGTGCGCGGCCAGGAGCGCCGCCACCACCTGGCGGCGCAGGCGCCGCGGCAGCACGGCCTCGACCCGCTCCTCCTCGACGACGGCGATGTCACCGACGGTGCCGATGGTGGGCTGGGAGCCCTCGAGCGGGCGGAACCGTCCCTGGCCGGCCACCGAGAACGTGCAGTGGTCGTAGGTGCCGATCGCCCCTGCGCCGGCCTCGGCGATCGCGGCCCGCACGGGGGCGGCGGCGTCGGTCGGGACGGTCACGGTGAGCTTGTCGTAGGGGGCGGCGTGCCCGGGGAGGATCGGCTCCAGCTCGCTCAGCCCGAGTGCGTGGGCCAGCGCCTCGGAGACCCCGCCGACCGCCTGGTCGGCGTTCGTGTGCGCCACCAGCAGCGCGCACCCGGCCGCGGCGAGGCGGCTCAGCGTGCGGCCCTTCGGCGTCGTCGCCGCGAAGCCGTGCACCGGGGTCAGGAAGAGGGGGTGGTGCACGACCAGCAGGTCGGCGCCCCACGCGACGGCCTCCGCCGCGACCGCCTCGTCGACGTCGACGGCCAGCATGACCTTGCGCACCTGCTGGGCGGGGTCGCCGTACACGAGCCCGACGGCGTCCCAGTCCTCGGCCGTCGCCGGCGGGTACCAGGAGTGGAGGGCGGAGACCAGCTCGTCCAGCGACGTCATGGGCCGTACCGTAGCGGCCCCGTCGGACCTCAGTTGACCTGGCGCTCCTGGCCCTCCCAGTACGGCGCGCGCAGCTTGAACTTCTGCAGCTTGCCCGTCGCCGTGCGGGCCAGCTCGTCGCGGACCTCGACCGACGTGGGCGCCTTGTAGCCGGCCAGCCGGTCCTTGCACCACGCGATCAGCTCGGCCTCGTCCGCGCTCGAGCCGGGCGTGAGCACGACCAGCGCCTTGATCGTCTCGCCCCACTTCTCGCTGGGGACGCCGATGACGGCGACCTCGGCGACGTCGGGGTGCGAGAACAGCGCGTCCTCCACCTCGATCGACGAGACGTTCTCGCCGCCGGTGATGATCACGTCCTTCTTGCGGTCGCTGATGGTGAGGTAGCCGTCGTCGCCGATGACGCCCCCGTCGCCGGTGTGGAACCACCCGCCCGCCAGCGCCCGCTCCGTCTCGGCCGGCTGCTCCCAGTAGCCCTGGAGCACCTGGTTGCCCTGCGCCAGCACCTCGCCGTGCTCGTCGACCCGCAGCCGTACGCCGAGGGCCGGCGCCCCGGCGCGCACCAGCCGGGCCGCGCGCTCCTCGGCCGTCAGGTCGTCCCACTCCGCGCGCGTGCGGTTGACCGTGAGCAGCGGCGAGGTCTCGGTGAGGCCGTAGATCTGGACGAACTCCCAGCCGAGCTCCTCCTCGACGCGGGCGACCGTCCGGGTGGGCGGCGGCGCGCCGGCCACGATGATCCGCACGCGGTCGCGCCCCGGCACCTCGCCCTCCCAGGTCTGCGCGGCCTCGAGCACGGCGGCGACGACCGCCGGCGCGGCGCACAGGACGGTGACGCCGTGCTGCTCGACGCGGCGCAGGATCTCGGCGCCGTCGACCTTGCGCAGCACGACCTGGGGGACCCCGAGGCCCGTGGTCGCGAACGGCATGCCCCAGCCGTTGGCGTGGAACATCGGCAGGGTGTGCAGGTAGACGTCGCGGTCACCCAGCCCGACGTGCAGCGCGAACGTCGTGGCGTTCACCCAGATGTTGCGGTGCGTGATCTGCACGCCCTTGGGGCGGGCCGTGGTGCCCGAGGTGTAGTTGATGCAGGCCGTGGCGTCCTCGTCGGGTTCCCACGGCGCCGGCTCGGCCCCCTCGGGGGCGTAGAGGTGCTCGTCGCGGCCGAGCACGTAGCGGTGCTCGCAGGTGACGTCGGCGAGGGCCTCGTCCAGCTCGGGGTCGACGTACAGCACCCGTGCCCCCGAGTGCTCGACGATGTAGCGCACCTCGTCGGGCCGCAGCCGGAAGTTCACCGGCACGAGGACCCGCCCGTGCCCCGCGACCCCGAAGAACGACCCGAGCAGGCGGGCGCTGTTGTGCGAGACGACGGCGACCCGGTCCCCGACCCCCACACCCAGGGCGTCGAGGTGCGCGGCCTGGCGCCGAGCGAGGTCGTCGAGCGCGGCGTAGGTGAGGGAACCGAGCGACGGCGCGGGCTGGTCGGGCTCGTCGACGACGCCCACCCGGTCCGGGTAGACCGTGCGGGCCCGGTCGATGAAGTCGCGGACGCTCAACGGCACGAACATGGCACTCCCTGTCGTTCCGGGGCCCGACCCGGCGGTCGGGCGCGTGACGCCCGTCACTCTAGGGCCGGCGGGGGCGGCACCCGCGGGTCGGGTCGTGAGAGCCCTCTCATGAACCTGGGCCGGGGGACGTCGGTGGGGCAGGATCGACCCGTCATGTCCAGCGTCCTCAAGGTCCTCCTCGGCGTCGTCGTCGGTCTCGTCGTCGGCGGGGTCGGCGTCCGCGCCCTCGCGGGCGAGCCCGCCGCTCCCGAGGTGGGCGGGGCCGTGAGCCCGTCGGGCGCCGGCACACCCGGGGAGCCGCTCGGCACCGGTACGACGCCTCCCACCGCCACCGCCACCCCCACCCCGACGGCCCCGGCCACCCCGGGCACGCCCACCACCGGTCCGACGGCCTCGCCGGCGCCGCCCGCCCCGGCGCCGCCCGCCCCCCGCACCGTGCAGCCCACGGCCGTGCCGGTGCCCCCCGAGCGCGACGACGACGGGGACGATGCCGGGGACGACGGCGGGGACGACGGCGGGGATGCCGGGGACGACGACAGCGGGAGCGACGACGACGGGGACGACGACTGAGCACCCCCCGCTCCCCCGCGTCGCGCACCGGCGCGTCGGTGCGCCTGCGCATCACGACGACCGTGGCGCTGCTCGTCGCGCTCGCCCTGGCCGGTGCGGGGCTCAGCTTCTTCCTCATCGAGGACCAGCGCATCGACGCCGAGCGCGTCGCGGCCATCGAGCAGGAGCTGGCCGAGTTCCGGCAGTTCGCCGCCGCCCCGGGCCCCTTCAGCCAGCCGGACCCCACGACGGGCGAGCGGCGCACCGGCATCGCCGACCTGCTCTGGGGGTACGTCGAGAGCAACGTGCCGACCGACGACGAGCTGCTGGTCGGCTGGTGGGACGACCGCCTCCAGGTGCGTCCCGGGACCGGCAGGGGCCGTGACGCGGCGGTCACCGAGGCGGAGGCCTTCAGCGACGCCGTCCGTCCCCTTGTGGCGTCAGGCGGCTCGACCACGGTGGAGGTGGCGGGTGAGCCGCTCTTCCTGACCGTGCAGCCGGCGACCGCGACCGACGCGGCAGGTGCCGTCGAGCCGGGCGCCCTCGTGGTCGTCACCTTCACCGACGTCGCCGACGAGCAGCTGGCGGAGACGGTGCGCACCTACGCGGTGGTGGCCGCGATCGCACTGCTGCTCGTGGTCGGCGCCGCCGCGTGGCAGTCGGGACGCCTCCTGCGCCCGCTGCGCGTGCTGCGCCGCAACGCGGAGGAGATCGGCGAGACCGACCTCTCGCGCCGCGTCCCGGAGACCGGCAACGACGACATCACCGCCCTGACCCGCACGGTGAACGGCATGCTCGCCCGCCTCGAGAACGCCTTCGCCGCCCAGCGCCGCTTCCTCGACGACGCGGGTCACGAGCTCAAGACGCCGCTGACCATCGTGCGTGGCCACCTCGAGCTGCTGGAGACCGACAGCCCCGACGCCGCGCAGACCCGCGACCTGGTGCTGGACGAGGTCGACCGCATGGCCCGCCTCGTCGGGGACCTCCTGCTGCTCGCCAAGAGCGACCGCCCCGACTTCCTGCGCACCGCGCCCACCGACGTCGGCGACCTGGTCCTCGACGTGCTGGCCAAGGCGCGGGCGCTGGGTGAGCGCACCTGGACCCTGGACGCCCCGGACCCGGCCACCGGGTCCGCGGGCGCCGTCGTCGAGGCCGACCCCCAGCGGCTCACCCAGGCCCTGCTGCAGCTGTGCGACAACGCCGTCAAGCACACGCGGCCCGGCGACGAGGTGGCCGTGGGGTACGACGTGCCCGCCCCCGGCCGGGTGCGCCTGTGGGTGCGCGACACCGGGCCGGGCGTGCCCGAGACCGACCGCGACCTGGTGTTCGAGCGCTTCGGCCGCAGCCACGTCCCCGATGGCGACGAGGGGTTCGGTCTCGGCCTGTCGATCGTCGCGGCGATCGTGCACGCCCACGGCGGCACGGTGGCCGTCGAGGAGGCCGATCCCCCGGGCGCCCGGTTCGTCGTCACGCTCCGGGAGTCGGGATGAGACCGTCCCGCGGCGCCGCGGGTCGTCGTACCGCACCGCCACCGCACCACCGCACGCACGCACGACCTGCACGCACCACACGCACCGGAGGAGGACCAGGGGTGGCCAGCATCCTGATCGTCGAGGACGAGCAGCGGATCGCGTCGTTCGTCGCGAAGGGCCTCAAGGCCGACGGGCACACCGTGACGGTGGTCGGCGACGGCGTCGACGGTCTCGACGAGGCGCTGAGCGGCGGCCACGACCTGATGGTGCTCGACATCGGCCTGCCGCGCATGGACGGGTTCGAGGTGCTCGACCAGCTGCGCTCGCAGGGGTCGCGCATGCCGGTCATCGTGCTGACGGCCCGCGACTCGGCCGCGGACACCGTGTCGGCCCTCGACGGGGGCGCGGACGACTACATGCCGAAGCCGTTCCGCTTCGCCGAGCTGCAGGCCCGCATCCGCGCCCGCCTGCGGCAGGTGTCGGCCGGCGGTGGCGAGGCCGCCGCGACGGTGCTCGACGTCGGCGGCGTGCGGCTCGACCTGCGCACCCGCCGCGCCACCGTCGCCGGGCGCACCCTCGAGCTGTCGGCCCGCGAGTTCACCCTCGCCGAGATGTTCCTGCGCAACCCCGGCCAGGTGCTGTCCCGCGAGCAGCTGCTGGACAAGGTCTGGGGCCTCGACTTCGACCCGTCGTCGAACGTCGTCGACGTGTACGTCGGGTACCTGCGCCGCAAGTTCGGCGCCCACACCATCGGGACGGTCCGCGGGATGGGCTACCGCTTCAACTCCTGAGTGCAGGCCCGACAGCGCAGACACGACGGCGCAGGCACGACAGCGCCCCCGCGACCCGTGGTCGCGGGGGCGCTGTCGCCCGGGGGGTCCGGTACGGCGCGGCGCCGCGTCAGTCGTCGCCACCGTCGTCGTCGCCGTCGTCACCGCGGTCGTCGTCACCGTCGTCACCGCGGTCGTCGTCACCGTCGTCGCCGCGGTCGTCACGGTCGTCGTCGTCACGGTTCGGTGCCGGCGCAGCCGGCCGCGGCGCGGGGGCGGGCGTCGACCGGGGCGCGGGCGCGGGCGCCGTCGAGCGGTCGTCGCGGTCGTCGTCGCGGTCGTCGTCGCGGTCGTCGTCGCCGTCCCGTCGCGGCGCCGCGGGGGGCGCCGGAGCCGGTGCGGAGGGGGCCGCCGTGGGAGCAGCCGTGGGGGGCGTGGTGGGGGCGGCCGAGGTCGGTGCCGCGGTGGGCGCGGGGGTGCCGGCGTCGTCGGCGTCGTCGTCACCGACGGAGGTGATGGTGACGGCCTCGGGCTGCGGGCCGCCCGACCCGGGGAGGGCGAGCAGGGCCGCGCCGCACAGGCCCAGCAGGGCGACGACGCCGGGGAGCACGATCTTGAGCAGCATGGGGTGTCCTCTTCTCGACGGACCCGCGGGCCCGGTGGGTGATAGGACGACCTTCCCGCCGCGCCGTTAGACCACCGTGAGGCTTGCGTGAGAGCCCTCTCACCTCGACCGGGGGCCCACCGGGGAGGAACCTCCGGTCGGGTAGTCGGCGCTCCGCGCCGGCCGGAGGGGCGCGCCGTCGGCACAGGACGCCGGCGGGACGGCGGGGTGGGCGAAGAGGGGCTCGAACCCCCGACCTTCCGGGTGTAAACCGGACGCTCTGACCAGCTGAGCTATTCGCCCTCGGGCGGCGCACAGCCTACGACAGCCGGGGGGACGTCACCGACCGGGCCGGACGCCGGGTGCGATCCGGACGTCCGCGAAATTGAATGTCGCGCCGCTGGAGTCTCGGGTCACCAGCGGCGCGACGAGAAGATCATGCAACGGTTGATCGTTGAACTTCCACGGAACGCGGAATCCGTCTCACATCGCGGCCACCGGTCCAGACCGGTGGGGCCGGTCGGGGCCGGTCGGGGCCGCTCAGACCGCGGCGCGCAGCGCGGCGAGGTGCGCGTCGAGGTCACGCCCCTGCGAGCGCTCGTTGTGCACCGCCCACCGCACGACCCCGTCCGGCCCCACGACGTACGACGAGCGGCGCGGGCAGCCGCGCGCCTCGTCGAGCACGCCGTACGCCGACGCCACCGCCCCGTGGGGCCAGAAGTCGGACAGCAGCGGCAGGTTGAGCCCGTCGCGGTCGGCGAACGCCCGCAGCGAGTACACCGGGTCGCAGGAGACGACCAGCGCCTCGGTGTCGAACGTCAGGAAGTCGGCGATGCGGGCCTGGAGACCGCCGAGCTCGCCGGTGCAGACCCCGGAGAACGCGAACGGGATGAAGACGAGCGCCACCGCCTTGCGGTCGCGGAACGACGACAGGGTGACGCTCTGGCCGAACTGGTCGCGCAGCGTGAAGTCCGGTGCCTGCGCGCCGACCGGGAGACCCGGGCCGGCCGCGCCGGCGCCGGGTCCGGGCGGGAGGTCGAGCTGCAGGTCGGGCATGTCGCCCATCCTCGCACCCTCCGCCGGCACCTCCCGCGACACCCGCTCAGCCCGCGTCGAGCTCCCGCTTCAGCACCTTGCCGGTGGCGTTGCGGGGCAGCTCGTCGAGGAACACGATCTCGCGCGGGACCTTGTAGCGGGCCAGGTTGGCGCGCACCCAGTCCTTGAGCCCGTCCTCGTCCACCGAGCCGTCGGCGGTCAGCACGACGAAGGCCCGCAGCCGCTTGCCGAAGTCGTCGTCCGGCACGCCCAGCGCGGCGACCTCGCTGACGGCCTCGTGCCGCGCCAGGCAGTCCTCGACCTCGCGGGGGAAGACGTTCTCCCCGCCGGAGACGATCATCTCGTCGTCGCGACCCTCGACGTAGAGGCGGCCGTCCGGGCCGAACCGCCCGACGTCACCGGACGACATGAGGCCGTCCACGACCTCCTTGGCGCCGCCGCCCGTGTACCCCTCGATCTGCAGGTCGTTGCCGACGAAGATCCGGCCCGGCTCCCCGTCGGGCACCGGTCGGCCCTGCTCGTCGAGGATGCGGATGACCGTGGCGTGCGGCAGCCGGCCCGCCGAGCCGGGCGCCTCCCGCAGGTCGGTGGGGTCGGCGATGCTCGCCCAGGCGACCTCGGTCGAGCCGTAGGTGCTGTAGAGGTTGTCGCCGAAGCGGTCCATCCAGTCCAGCGCGAGGTCGCCGGGCAGCGCCGACCCCGACGACGCGACGACCTGCAGGTGGTCGAGCCGGTGGCGGTCGAGCACGTCGGCGGGCAGCGCGAGGATGCGCTGCAGCATCACGGGGATCACGACGAAGGACGTGCAGCGCTCCTCCTCGAGCAGCGCGAGGGCCTCGGCCGGGTCGAAGCGGCGGCGCAGCACGAGCGTCGTGCCGAGCAGCATGGCGAGCTGGTAGTGCGCGAAGCCCCAGGTGTGGAACAGCGGTGCGGCGACGTAGCAGCGCCACCCGGCCCGCAGCGGCATCCGCGACAGCAGCGAGACCGCCGCCGGCACGCCACCCTGGGGCCGCGGGGCGCCCTTCGGCGTGCCCGTCGTGCCCGACGTGAGGATGATCGTGCGGCCCTCGCGACCCGGCGGGGCGGGCTCGGCGTCACCACCGGCCGCGGTCGCGGCCTCCACGAGCCCGTCGATCGTGGGCGGGGCGTCGGGGCCCGTCGGCTCCTCGTCGACCCAGGCGAGCACGCGCAGCTCGACGTCGACGTCGGCCAGCAGGTCGGTGAACTCCTCGTCGTGCACCAGGACGCGGGGCTGCTCGCGCTCGACGACGTCAGCCAGCTGCGGCCCGGCGAAGGCGGTGTTGAGGTAGAGCACGTCGGCCCCGAGCTTGCTCACCGCGATGGAGGCCTCCACGAAGCCCCGGTGGTTGCGGCACATGAGGGCGACGCCGTCGCCCTCGCGGACCCCCCGCGCGCGCAGGGCCGCGGCCAGGGCGTTCGTACGGCGGTGCAGCTCACCCCAGGTGAGCACGCCCCGCTCGTCCACCACGCCGGGCTGGTCGGGGGCGCGCAGCGCCAGCGTCCGGAACCCGCCCGCCGGCGACGTGCCCCACGCGCGGAGCGTGCCGACGAGACCGGCCAGCACCTTCGGGGAGTACGGGCGGACGATGCCCGACCTGACCAGGACCCGCAGGCTCGTGCCCGCGTCGGACGCCTTCGTCCTGAGTGCGCTCATGACCGACCTTTCCTCGAGAGGGTAGGGCGACCCTACGTGCCGAGGAACGGTCTTGAACAGGAAGTGTCACGCGCTGTTACGCAATCGGGCGCACGGGCCCGCCGATCAGCCCTGGGACTTCGGGGCCACGAGCCGCGTGGCCGACCAGTCCTTGCTGACCGGGGCCGTGGTCGTCTGCGCGAGCCCGGCGACCGGCGCGGCCTCCGCGATGTCGGCAGGGTCCACGCTGCCGGGACGACCCACCTTCGGCGTGAGCAGCCAGATCGCGCCGCCCCCCACGAGGTCGGTCAGCGCGTCGACGAGCCCGTCGACCAGGTCGCCGTCGTCCGCGCGCCACCACAGGAGCACGGCGTCGACCACGGCGCCGTCCGCCTCCTCGACGAGGTCGGCGTCGATCTCCTCCTCGATCGCAGCCCGGAGGTCGTCGTCGCAGTCCTCGTCCCAGCCGAGCTCCTGGATCGTCATGCCCTTCACCAGGCCCAGCCGGGCCGCCGGGCTCATGCCCGCCGTCTGGGTGGATCCACCACCCGGGGTCGCACTCACTGACTCCTCCAGTCCTTCGTCCGCAGTCCCGCGACGGCCTCGTGCCGCAGCGTGCCCCGTAGTCCACCGGGTTTCCGCAGGCTGCGCAACCTCTCCCCGCCGCGTGGCGCGCCCCGGAGGGGCCCGCTGGCCGCCTGGCGGACGTACTCACGGGTAGATTTCTTGCGGGTTCGCCACGTGCGACGATGGCGGGCGTGACCGCTGACTCGACACCCCGACCCGGCCAGTCGCGCTCCACTTCCACGTCCGTGATCCACGAGGGCCTGCCGACCCAGTTGCCCGACATCGACCCGGACGAGACCCACGAGTGGCTCGACTCCTTCGACTCCCTGATCGACGACCGAGGGCGGGAGCGCGCGCGCTACGTCATGCTCCGGTTGCTCGAGCGGGCGCGTGAGAAGCAGGTCGGCGTGCCGGCCCTGCGTTCCACCGACTACATCAACACCATCCCGCCCGAGCGCGAGCCGTGGTTCCCCGGCGACGAGGACGTCGAGCGCCGCATCCGTGCCTTCATCCGGTGGAACGCCGCGATGATGGTCTCGAGCGCGAACCGCAAGGGCCTCGAGGTCGGTGGCCACATCGCGACGTACCAGTCGTCGGCCAGCCTCTACGAGGTCGGCTTCAACCACTTCTTCAAGGGCCGTGACGCCGAGGGCGGGGGCGACCAGGTCTACATCCAGGGCCACGCCTCCCCCGGCGTCTACGCCCGCGCCTTCCTCGAGGGCCGGCTGTCGGAGCAGCAGCTCTACCGGTTCCGCCAGGAGGTCCAGCACGGCGTCGGGGCCGGCCTGTCGTCGTACCCCCACCCCCGGCTCATGCCGGAGTTCTGGGAGTTCCCGACGGTCTCGATGGGCCTGACGGCGATCAACTCGATCTACCAGGCCCGCTTCAACCGCTACCTGCAGAACCGCGGCGTCAAGGACACGAGCAAGCAGCGCGTGTGGGCCTTCCTCGGCGACGGCGAGATGGGCGAGCCCGAGTCGCTCGGCGCGATCCGCACCGCGGCGCGCGAGGAGCTCGACAACCTGACCTGGGTCGTCAACTGCAACCTGCAGCAGCTCGACGGTCCGGTGACGGGCAACGGCAAGATCATCCAGGAGCTGGAGTCCTACTTCCGCGGCGCCGGCTGGAACGTCATCAAGGTCGTCTGGGGCCGCGAGTGGGACCAGCTGCTGGCCCGCGACGTCGACGGCGTGCTCGTCAACCAGATGAACACGACCCCCGACGGCGCCTTCCAGACCTACTCGGTCGAGTCGGGCTCCTACGTGCGCGAGGACTTCTTCGGCGGCGACCAGCGCCTGCGGGCGATGGTCGAGCACATGAGCGACGACCAGATCCGCAAGCTCCCCCGCGGCGGTCACGACTACCGCAAGGTGTACGCCGCGTTCGACGCCGCGACGAAGCACGTCGGCCAGCCGACCGTGATCCTCGCGAAGACGATCAAGGGCTGGACGATCGACTCGCTCGAGGGCAAGAACGCGACGCACCAGATGAAGAAGCTGACGAAGGACGACGTCAAGCGCTTCCGCGACCGCCTCTACCTGCCCATCTCCGACCGCGACCTCGAGATCGCGTACGAGGAGACCGGCGCCGCTCCGTTCTTCCACCCCGGGGCGAAGTCGCCCGAGATGGAGTACATGATGGAGCGCCGCAACCAGCTCGGCGGCTCGCTCCCCCGTCGCGTCAACCGCGCGACGATGCTGAAGCTCCCGGGCGACAAGGTCTACGCAGACCTCAAGAAGGGCGCCGGCAAGAACAAGGTGGCCACGACGATGGCCGCCGTGCGCCTGCTGCGCGACTGGATGAAGGACCCCGAGATCGGCCAGCGGGTCGTGCCGATCGCGCCCGACGAGTACCGGACCTTCGGCATGGACTCGATGTTCCCGAGCGTCAAGGTCTACAACCCGATGGGCCAGACCTACGAGTCGGTCGACCGCAACATGCTGCTGGCCTACAAGGAGTCGACCTCGGGGCAGCTGCTCCACGAGGGCATCTCCGAGGCCGGCGCGATGGCGTCCGCGACCGCTGCGGGTTCGGCGTACAGCACGCACGGCGAGCACATGATCCCGTTCTACATCTTCTACTCGATGTTCGGGTTCCAGCGCACGGGCGACTCCATCTGGGCCATGGCCGACCAGCTCGCCCGCGGCTTCCTCGTGGGCGCGACGGCCGGTCGCACCACGCTCACCGGCGAGGGCCTGCAGCACGCCGACGGCCACTCCCCGCTGCTCGCGGCGACCAACCCGGCGGTCGTGCACTACGACCCCGCGTTCGCCTACGAGGTCGGCCACGTGATGCGTTCGGGCCTCGAGCGCATGTACGGCGCGAGCGAGGAGCACCCGACGGGCGAGGACGTCATCTTCTACCTCACCGTCTACAACGAGCCGGTCGAGCAGCCCGCGGAGCCCGAGGACCTCGACGTCGCCGGTCTCCTCAAGGGCATGTACCAGGTGTCCGCGTCGGAGGCGGAGGGCCCGCGGGTCCGCCTGCTCGCCTCGGGCGTCGGCTTCCCCTGGATCAAGGACGCCCAGCGCATGCTCGCCGAGGAGTGGGGCGTCGCGGCCGACACCTGGTCGGTCACGTCGTGGAACGAGCTGGCCCGCGAGGCCATCGCGTCGGAGGAGTGGAACCTGCTCCACCCCGACGAGGCCCCGCGCACGGCGTACGTCTCGGAGAAGCTGAGCGACTCGTCGGGCCCGGTCGTCGCCGTGTCGGACTACATGGCCGCGGTGCCGCTGCAGATCGCCCGCTGGGTGCCGGAGGACTACCGCGTGCTCGGTGCGGACGGGTTCGGCTTCGCCGACACGCGTCCGTCGGCGCGCCGGTTCTTCCACATCGACGCCCAGTCCGTCGTCGTCGCCTCGCTGCAGGCGCTCGCGGACGCCGGCGAGATCGACCCGGCGCTGGTCCGCAAGGCGTTCGACAAGTACCGGATCGACGACCCCACCGCGGTGAAGGACGTCGCGCAGGAGGGCGGCGACGCCTGACGCGTCGTCGACCGTGACGAGGGCCCCGGGCCCGCGCGGTGGGAGCGATCCCGCCGCGCGGCCCGGGGCCCTCGCCGTCGGCGGGGTTCCGGAGCGAACCGCAGGAAGAGGCGGCGTACGCCGGTCAGGCGCCCCGCACCAGGCGCAGGCGGCGCGGAGCCGGCGGGGCCGGTGCAGGACGGGCCGGCGCCTCGCCGGCCTCGGCCTGCACCGCGGGGACCGTCGGCCCGTCGAGGAGGTGGCGGCGCCAGCGTGCCCGGCTGTGCCGCGCGGGCTCCGTCGTCGCCACGAAGTCCTCGATGACCGCGGCGAACCGCCCGGGGTGGTCCTTGTGCGGGAAGTGGCCCGCGTCGTCCAGGACCTCGATGCGCGCGCCCGGCGCGAGCCGCGCCGCGTTGTCGACGTGGCCCACCGGGATGACCTCGTCCTCGCGCCCCCAGACGACGCACATCGGCAGCGACGCCGTGAGGTAGGCGCGGTCGGCCATGGTGATGATCTGGCCCCGCCAGTCGACGACGCCCCGCACGACGTGCCGGATCGCCGCGCGGGCGCGGGGGTCGCGGAACGACTCGACGATGGCGGCCACCTCGGGCAGGTCGCGCGTGCGGCGCCCCGGCACCCGGCCGAGCACCCGCAGGCCGCCGGTCACCGCCTGCCGCACGCCGGGCGCCGTCAGCACGCCCATCGCCTCGTGGAACCCGGGCGTGGTCACCGCCCGGATCATCGGGCTCACCTCCGGGCCCAGGCCGCCGCTGGCCACCAGGACGAGGCGCTCGGTGCGCTCGGGGAACTGGTACGCGAACTGCATGGCGACCCCGCCCCCGAAGCTGTGGCCCACGACCGTCACGCGGTCGACGCCCAGCACGGTCAGCAGGTCGCGCATGCCGTTGGCGTAGCCGCCCACGCTGTAGTCGGCCCGGGGCTTGTCCGAGCGGCCGTGCCCGAGCAGGTCGGGCGCGATGACGGTGTGGCGCTCGGCCAGCCGCGCCATGGCGGGCAGCCACGTCGTGTGGTCGCAGCCGAGGCCGTGCAGCAGGAGCAGCGCGGGGCCGCTGCCGGTCACCACGAAGGCCCGGCGGTGGCCGTGGACCTCGACGTGCTGCAGCTGGGGTTCCGGCACGGGCCCTCCTCGGGGTGGGGTCGTGCCGGATTCAACCAGAGGTACGTGCGGGGCGCGCGACGACGGGCGGGCGGTGACGAGACCGTCAGCGCACCGTCACCCCGGCGTGACCCGGGCGACGCACTAGGCTGTGGCGGGTGGTCCTCTCCCCGCTCCCCGGCCCCGGCGGGCCCCCGGCGGACCCCTCGGGAGGGACCCGGCCGTCGCCGGAGTCGACGCCCGACGCCGCACTGCGCGCCCGGACCTCCGACGTCCTCCAGCGGGGCGCCGGACGGCTGAGCACCGCGGCCACGGCCCGCATGGAGACCGAGGTGGGCTGGTTCCGCGACCTCTCGGCCGAGGACCGGTCGTGGGTCGGCCTCATCATCCAGGCCGGCATCCGCAGCTTCGTCGACTGGTGGCGGGCCGGTGGGGGCGCGCAGCCCTCGGACGCCACGCTGGCGACCGCCGTCTTCGGCGCCGCGCCACGGGCCCTGGCGGGCGTCATCACCCTCCAGCAGACCGTCGACCTCGTGCGCCTGGGCATCGACGTCGTCGAGGAGCACCTCGACCAGGTGCTCGACCCCGGCGACAGCCCCGCGGTGCACGCGGCGATCCTGCGCTACGGCCGCGAGCTGGCGTTCGCCACCGCGACGGTCTACGCCCGGGCCGCGGAGGCGCGCGGCGCCTGGGACGCCCGGCTCGAGGCGCTCGTCGTCGACAGCATCCTGCGGGGCGACCCGGACGACGAGATGCTCTCGCGCGCCAGCGCGCTCGGCTGGGAGTCGCGTGGCGGGGTGTGCGTCGTCCTCGGCGCGGCACCGCAGGAGCGGGTCGCCCCCGACCTCGTCGGCACCGTCCGCCGTCACGCCCTCACGGCCGCCACCGACGTGCTGTCCGCCATCCAGGGCCACCGCCTGGTCATCGTCCTGGGCGGCGTCGACTCCCCCGTCGAGGCCGCCGCCGCGGTCGTCGGCGAGTTCGGGGCCGGACCCGTCGTGGTGGGTCCGCGGGCCGACGACCTCGCGTCGGCGTACCGCTCGGCGCGGGAGGCGGTGGCCGGGTACGACGTCGCGGCCGCCTGGCCCGACGCCCCCCGGCCCGTGCACGCGCTGGACCTGCTGCCCGAGCGCCTGCTGGCCGGCGACCGCGGCGCCGCGGAGCACCTGCTGACCCGCGTGCACCGGCCGCTGGCGGAGCACCGCTCGGCGCTCGTGGAGACCCTGACGTCGTACTTCGCCCACCGGTCGTCGATCGAGGGCACCGCGCGGGCGCTGTTCGTGCACGCCAACACGGTGCGCTACCGCCTGGCGCAGGTCGCCGAGGTGACGGGTTGCACGCCGACCGACCCCCGGGACGCGTTCACCCTGCAGATCGCGCTCGTGGTGGGCCGCCAACACGGGGCTGCAGCCCGACCGGCGGGTAACCCGGATTTGTAGGGTCCCTCCAACGTCGCCCGCCCCAAGTTCGTCACCATCGGACCTGAATGGTGGGAAGGGCACAAGGCACAGTGGGGGCGTGCTCGTCGTACTGGCCCCCGGCCAAGGCTCCCAGACCCCCGGTTTCCTCCGACCCTGGCTCGCCGACCCCACGTTCGCGACCCGCTTCGACTACCTCGCCAGCGTCGCCGACCTCGACCTCGCGCACTACGGCACCGAGGCGGACGCCGAGACCATCCGCGACACCGCGATCGCCCAGCCGCTGCTCGTCGCCGCCGGCCTCGTGGCCGCGCTCGAGCTCTTCCCCCACCCGTCCGACGCCTTCGCACGCGTGGGCGCCGTCGTCGGCCACAGCGTGGGCGAGCTCGCCGCCGCCGCCGGCGCGCGGGCGATCAGCGCCGAGCAGGCGATGGTGCTCGTGCGGGAGCGCGGCCGGGCCATGGCGGCCGCCGCCGCGGCCACGCCGACCGGCATGACGGCCGTGCTGGGCGGCCAGCGCGACGACGTGCTCGCGACGCTGGAGCGCCACGGCCTCGTCGCCGCCAACGACAACGGCCCCGGCCAGGTGGTCGCCGCCGGTACGACGGAGCAGCTCGCCGCCCTCGCCGCCGACCCGCCGACCCGCGCCCGGCTCATCCCGCTCAGCGTGGCCGGCGCGTTCCACACCCACCACATGGCCCCGGCCGTCGACCGCCTCGGTGCCCTCGCCGCCGCCGTCACGACGCACGACTCGCGCATCCCGGTGATCTCGAACCGCGACGGCCGGGTCGTCCACGACGGCCAGGACGTGCTGCGGCGCATCGTCACCCAGATCGCCAACCCCGTGCGCTGGGACCTGTGCATGGAGACGATGCTCGACCTCGGCGTCACCGGCGTGCTCGAGATGCCGCCGGCCGGCACCCTCACCGGCATCGCCAAGCGGGCCATGAAGGGCGTCGAGACGTTCGCGCTCAACACCCCCGACCAGCTCGACGACGCCCGCGCGTTCGTGCGCAAGCACGGCGAGCGCTCCCTCATCTCCACGACGCCGACGTGGCGGATGGTCGTCGCCCCGGCCAAGGGCACCTTCGAGCGCGACGAGCAGGCCGGCGCCGCCGACCTGCTCGCGCCCCACGCCACGATCGGCTCGATCGTGTCCCTGCGCGACCGCACGCCGGTCACCGCGGCCCACGGCGGGCACGTCGTCGAGTGGCTCGTGGAGGACGGCGACCTCGTCTCCCCCGGTCAGCCCCTGCTCCGCCTGCACCCCGCGGGCGCCGCCTGATGACCGGGCTCGCCCTCGAGGCCGGCTCCGGGTCCCCCCACGCGCGCATCCTCGGCGTCGGCGCCTACCGCCCGCGCCGCGTGGTGCCCAACAGCGAGGTCGTCGACGCGATCGACTCCAGCGACGAGTGGATCCAGCAGCGCAGCGGCATCCGCAGCCGCCGCTGGGCCGACGCCGACGAGACGATCGAGATGATGTCGGTCGAGGCCTCCCGGGCCGCGCTCGCGCAGGCCGGCATCGACGCCCGCCAGGTCGACTGCGTCGTGGTCGCGACCGTCAGCCACATGCTCAACCTGCCGTCGGCCGCGGCCGCCATCGCCCACCGGCTCGGCACCGACCAGGCCGCGGCGTTCGACGTCTCCGCCGCCTGCGCGGGCTTCTGCCACGGCGTGGCCCTGGCCTCCGACATGGTGCGGGCCGGCTCCGCCCGCCACGTGCTGGTCGTCGGCGTCGAGCGGCTCTCCGACATGACCGACCCGACCGACCGCGGCACCGCGTTCATCTTCGCGGACGGCGCCGGCGCCGTCGTCGTGGGCCCGTCCGAGACGCCCGCGATCGGCCCCGTCGTGTGGGGCTCCGACGGCGAGCAGTACGACCTGATCCGCCAGAAGGACGACTGGCGCGACGTGCTCGCCGCCGACGAGCCGGCCTTCCCCTTCATGACCATGCAGGGCGCCGCGGTGTTCCGGTGGGCCTCCTTCACCATGGCCAAGACGGCGCAGCAGGCCCTCGACCGGGCCGGCATCACGGTCGACGACCTCGACGTGTTCGTGCCCCACCAGGCCAACATGCGCATCACCGACGCGATGGCGCGCACGATGAAGCTGCCCGCCACGGTGCGCGTCGCCCGCGACATCGCCGAGGCGGGCAACACCTCCGCCGCCTCGGTCCCCCTCGCGCTCGAGCGCATGATCGCCGAGGGCGAGGCACGCTCCGGCGACATCGCCCTCCTCATCGCCTTCGGCGCCGGCCTGGCGTACGCCGCCCAGGTCGTCGTCCTCCCCTGAGGCGGGAGCGTCCGGTCCGCCGGCCGCTCCCGCCGGCACCACCACCCCTGCACCACCCCTGCACCAACCCCCTGCACCAACCCCCTGCACCACCCCGCGACCACGGGGACGCACCCCGCGCCCCGGTCCCGACCGAGAGGAAGCACCATGCCCAGCACCGATGAGATCCGCGCCGACCTCGCCGACATCGTCAACGAGGTCGCCGGCATCCCGGCCGACGACGTCCAGCTCGACAAGTCGTTCGTCGACGACCTCGACGTCGACTCGCTCTCCATGGTCGAGGTCGTCGTCGCCGCCGAGGAGAAGTTCGGCGTCACCATCCCCGACGACGAGGTCAAGAACCTGAAGACCGTCGGCGACGCCGTCAGCTTCATCGAGAACCGCCTCTGAGGCTCCCGCCCACCGCGCGCGTCCGCCGTACCCCCACCAGCGAAGGGAACCCCCCATGACCAGCACCCGAGTCGTCGTCACTGGACTGGGCGCCACCTCTCCCGTCGGTGGTGACGTCGCCAGCACCTGGAGCGCCCTCCTCGAGGGCCGCTCCGGGGTCCGGCAGCTCACCGAGGAGTGGGCGGAGCCGCTGGGCGCGCGCATCGCGGCCCAGGTCGCCGTCGAGCCGACGGAGGTCCTGGAGCGCGTCAAGGCCCGCCGTCTCGACCGCTCCGGCCAGCTCGCGCTGGTCGCGGCGATCGAGGCGTGGGCCGACGCCGGGTTCACGGGCCCGGCGGGCGAGGTCGACGTCGACCCCGAGCGGCTGGCCGTGGCCGTCGCCTCGGGGATCGGCGGCGTCACCACGCTGCTCTCCAACTACGACAACCTGCTCGCCGCGGGCCCCCGCCGGGTCTCGCCGCTGGCGATCCCGATGCTCATGCCGAACGGCCCCGCGGCCGCGGTGGGCCTGCGGTTCAACGCCAAGGCCGGCGTGCACACGCCCGTCTCGGCCTGCGCCTCGGGCAACGAGTCGATCGCCCTCGGCGTCGACCTCATCCGCCTGGGCCGCGCCGACGTCGTCCTCGTCGGCGGCACCGAGGCAGCGGTCCACCCGCTGCCGATGGCCGCGTTCGGCCAGATGATGGCGCTGTCGAAGCGCAACGACGACCCTGCCGGGGCCTCCCGGCCGTGGGACAAGGGCCGCGACGGCTTCGTCCTCGGCGAGGGCGCGGCGGTGCTCGTCCTCGAGTCCGCCGAGCACGCCGCCGCTCGCGGCGCGCGGGTGTACGCCGAGGTGGCCGGCGCCGCGATCACCGCCGACTCGCACGACATCGCGCAGCCCGACCCCGCCGGTCTCGGCGCGACCCGGGCGATGAAGCGCGCCCTCGTCGAGGGCGACCTGGCGGCCGGCGACGTGCTCCACATCAACGCCCACGCCACCTCGACGCCGCAGGGCGACGTGGCCGAGGCGCTCGCCATCCGCAACGCCCTCGGCGACGCGGCCGGCGGTGCCGTGGTCACCTCGACGAAGTCGATGACCGGGCACCTGCTCGGCGCCGCGGGCGCCCTGGAGTCGGTCGCGACCGTGCTGGCCCTGCACCACCGCACGGTGCCCGGCACGATCAACCTCACCGACCCCGAGGACGTCGGCCTGGACCTCGCGGACAAGACCCGCGACCTGCCGGCCGGGGACATCGCCGCGCTCAACAACTCGTTCGGCTTCGGCGGCCACAACGTCGCCATCGCCTTCCGGAGCGCCTGATGACCCCGACCGTCGCCCCTGCCACCGAGCCGGCCGCCGCACCCGTGGCCGCGGGCAGCGTCCCGCGGGCGCAGAAGCCGAAGGTGCCGCGCGAGCAGGACCCGCGCAACCCGCTGCACCGCCTCACGGCGCTGCTCGACGAGGGCTCGCTGGAGCTGCTGACGCCGGACGACCTGTCGGGCATGCTCGCCGCGACCGGCACGGTGCGCGGCACCCGCGTGGTCGCGTTCTGCTCCGACGCCACCGTCATGGGCGGCGCCATGGGCACCGACGGCTGCCAGGTCGTGATGACGGCGTACCAGCGGGCGCTGACCGACGGCGTCCCGATCATCGGGCTGTGGCACTCGGGCGGCGCCCGGCTCGCCGAGGGCGTGGCCTCGCTGCACGCCGTGGGCCGCATCTTCGCGATCATGACGCAGGCCTCGGGCCGCATCCCGCAGATCTCCGTGGTGCTCGGTCCCGCCGCGGGCGGCGCGGCGTACGGTCCCGCCCTCACCGACGTCGTCGTGCTCGGGCCCGAGGGGCGGATCTTCGTCACCGGTCCCGAGGTCGTCCGCTCCGTGACGGGCGAGGACGTCGACATGCTGCGGCTCGGCGGCCCGGAGCCGCACGGGCGCCGCTCCGGTGTCGTGCACCTCCTCGCCGACACCGAGGAGGACGCCCTCGAGCACGCGCGGGCCACCGCCTCGCTGCTCGGCGGCCAGGGCACCCTGCGCCCCGAGGACGTCGAGGACACCGACCTCGCCGACCTCCTGCCGGAGTCGCGCAAGCGGGCGTACGATGTGCACCCCCTCATCGAGGGCATCCTCGACGAGGGCACCGCGCTCGAGCTCCACCCCCGCTGGGCGCCGAACGTCGTCACCTCGCTCGGTCGCCTCGGTGGCCGCACCGTCGGCGTCGTCGCGAACAACCCGCTGCGCCTCGGCGGCTGCCTCGACTCGCTGTCGGCCGAGAAGGCGTCGCGCTTCGTGCGGCTCTGCGACGCCTTCGGCGTGCCGCTCGTGGTCGTCGTCGACGTGCCCGGCTACCTGCCCGGCGTGGGGCAGGAGTGGGACGGCGTCGTGCGCCGCGGCGCGAAGCTGCTGCACGCCTTCGCCGAGTGCGTCGTGCCCCGGGTGACGCTGGTGACCCGCAAGACGTACGGCGGCGCCTACATCGCCATGAACTCGCGCTCGCTCGGCGCGACGAGGGTGATGGCCTGGCCGGGCGCCGAGGTGGCGGTCATGGGGGCCGTCGCGGCCATCCGGATCCTGCACCGCCGCAAGCTGGCGGAGGTGCCGCCCGACATGCGCGAGCAGGTCGAGGCGGAGCTGGCCGCCGAGCACGAGCGGATCGCGGGCGGTGTCGACAAGGCCGTGGAGATCGGCGTCGTCGACGAGATCGTGGAGCCGTCCCGCACCCGCACCGCGCTCGCCGCGGCGATCGACGTCGAGGTGCAGACCTCGGGCGTGCGCCGGGGCGCGCACGGCAACATCCCGCTCTGACCCACCCACCCCGGCACGGCACCACCCCGGCACCACCCCGCACGACGAACGGCGGCCCCCGAGAGCCTCGGGAGCCGCCGTTCCGCGTCGCGGGTGGAGGGTCACACCACCTGGTGCAGCCACCTCACGGGAGCGCCGTCGCCGGCGTGGCGAAACGTCTCGAGCTCGTCGTCCCACGGCTTGCCGAGGAGGCGGTCGATCTCGTCGAGGACGTCGGCCTCCCCCAGCGCCGACTTGAGCACGGCGGCCTTCAGCCGGTCCTCGGGGATGAGGATGTCGCCGTGCACGCCGGTGACGGCGTGGAAGATGCCGAGCTCGGGGGTGGCGGAGAAGCGGCTGCCCTCGGCGCCGGAGGACGGCTCCTCGGTGATCTCGAAGCGCAGGTGCTCCCAGCCCCGGAGGGCGGAGACGACCCGAGCGGCAGAACCGACGGCGCCCGTCCACGACAGCTCGGCGCGGTAGGTGCCGGCCTGCGCGGGCTGGGGGGTCCAGTCGAGGTTCACGGGCACGCCGAGGACGCCCGCGACGGCCCACTCGACGTGCGGGCAGAGCGCGGACGGCGCTGAGTGCACGTAGAGGACGCCCCGGGTCGCGGCGCGAACGGTGCTGTGGTTGGTCATCGGATCTCCTTCGTCCTCGGCGAGCTACGCCTTCCCCAGCGGTCTCGCGTGGAGGATCGAGGTGATCGAGATGACACGTGTGTGATTGTGCGTGGTTCCGTCGGCCATTGTGGCTCAACTCGCGGCGGACCACCAGTGGCCTGCCTCACTCGACTTGACACCCGGGACCTCCCGTACGGTTAGGTGAGCCTTGCCTAATCCACTCCCAGGAGGTCTGCGTGAGCTCGGCACCCACCACCCCCGTGGTCCCCCCGTCCCCGGGCGTCGACCGGCAGCGCCCCCTCGCTGCACTCCTCGACGCGACGTCCGCCGACGACCTCGGCACCCAGCTCGACGCGACGCGCGACCTGCTCGCGCGCGCCTTCGGCAGCGTGCGCCAGCCGCTGTCCGGCGTCTCCCCCACCGAGGCCGCCGCCCTGGTGGCCGAGGTCGACCTCGACGCCCCCCTCGCGAGCACCGCGGAGGTGCTGGAGGAGGTACGGCGGGTGTACCTCGACCACGCGGTCTGGTTCCACCACCCGCACTACCAGGCCCACCTCAACTGCCCGGTCGCGCTGCCCGCGGTCATCGGCGACGTCATCGCGGTCGCCGTGAACTCCTCGCTCGACACCTGGGACCAGTCCGGCACCGCCACCCACATGGAGCGCCACCTCCTCGCGTGGACGGCCCGCCGCATCGGCCTGCCGCGGGACGCCGACGGCATCTTCACCACGGGCGGCACCCAGTCGAACCTGCAGGCGCTCCTGCTGGCGCGCGGCGAGGCCCTGGCGGGCGGCGCCGACCTGGCCGACCTGCGGATCGTGGCCTCGGCCAACGCCCACTTCTCGAGCCGCAAGGCGGCCATGGTGCTCGGGCTCGGGGAGGACGCCGTCGTGCACACGGACGTCGACGCCCAGGGCCGGCTCGACGTCGAGGACCTCGACCGCGTGCTCACCCGGCTCCGCGCCGAGGGCCGCACCGTGATGGCCGTCGTCGCGACGGCCGGCACCACCGACCTCGGCTGCATCGACCCGCTCGCCTCCGTCGCCCGCGCGTGCCGCCGGCACGGGGTGTGGTTCCACGTCGACGCGGCGTACGGCGGGGGGCTCGTCACCTCCCGTCGGCGCCGGCACCTGCTCACCGGCATCGAGCGCGCCGACTCCGTGACCGTCGACTTCCACAAGACGTTCTTCCAGCCGGTCGCGTGCAGCGCCGTGCTCGTGGCGGACCGCCGGACCCTGCGGCACGTGACGCACCACGCGGCGTACCTCAACCCCGCGAGCGACGTCGTCGACGAGATCCCCAACCAGGTCGACAAGAGCCTGCAGACGACCCGGCGCTTCGACGCGCTCAAGCTCTGGACGACGCTGCGCGCGCTCGGGCCGGACCGCATCGGCGAGCTCCTCGACACGGTCATCGACCTCGCCGCCCGCGTGCGGGAGGACCTCGTGGGCGACCCCGACTTCCGCGTGGTGCCCGACGGCGACCTGTCGACGGTGCTGTTCCGCTTCGTGGAGTCCGACGTCGACGACGACGTGCTCGACGTCGTCAACGAGAGCGCCCGGGGCCGCCTCTACGCCACGGGCCTCGGCGCCGTGGCCCGCACCCGGTACGACGGGCGCACCTGGCTCAAGCTGACGCTGCTCAACCCGGCGACGACGCTCGCCGACGTGCAGCAGGTGCTCGACCTGGTGCGCGGGCACGCCCGCGCGGCCCTCGCTCAGGGCCTCCCGCACGACCTCGTCGGCCCCCGCCCCCTCGCGGACGGGGAGGTCGCCTGATGCGCGTGCACGACGTGGTCGGCATCGGGCTCGGCCCCTTCAACCTCGGCCTGGCGTGCCTCGCGGAACCGTTGCCCGACCTCGACTGCGTCTTCCTCGAGGCCCGCAGCGAGTTCAGCTGGCACCCCGGCATGCTGCTGCCGGACGCCACGCTCCAGGTGCCGTTCCTGGCCGACCTGGTGACCCTGGCCGACCCCACCTCGCCGTTCTCGTTCCTCGCCTACCTCAAGGAGGTGGGCCGGCTCTACCCGTTCTACGTGCGCGAGTCCTTCTACCCGATGCGCCGCGAGTACGACGCGTACTGCCGCTGGGCGGCCGAGCGCCTGCGCTCGCTGGAGTTCGACCGCGCCGTCGGCTCGGTGGAGTGGGACGACACGGTCGAGGGCGGCGCCTACGCCGTCCGCAGCACCGACCCCCGCACCGGCGAGCAGCACACCCACTGGGGTCGCCACCTGGTGCTCGGCGTGGGCACGCGGCCCTACCAGCCGCCCGCGCTGCGCGACCTGGACGGACCGGCGTGGCACAGTTCGCGCTACCTCGAGGTGCGCGACGAGCTGCTGGCCCGGCCCGACGTGACCGTCGTCGGCTCGGGACAGAGCGCCGCCGAGATCTTCAGCGACCTGCTGGCGTCGGCGGACACCGACGTGCAGCTGCGGTGGGTGACGCGCTCCCCGCGGTTCTTCCCGCTGGAGTACACGAAGCTGACGCTCGAGCTGACGTCGCCGGAGTACAGCGCGCACTTCCGCTCCCTGCCGCCCGAGCGGCGCGAGCGGCTGCTGGCCTCGCAGGCGGGCCTGTACAAGGGCATCAGCGGCGACCTCGTCGACCAGGTGCACGAGCAGCTCTACCGCCGCAGCCTCACCGACGCTCGCCCGCCCCAGCTGCTCACGGCGGCCGAGGTCACCGCGTGCCGCCACGACGGCGGGCGCTACGACCTGACGCTGCACCACCAGGAGAGCGACGAGACCTTCCACCTGACGACGAGCGCCCTCGTCACCGCGACGGGCTACCGCGCGGTGGTGCCGCCGTTCCTGACCCCGGTCGCCGACCGGATCCGCTGGGACGAGCGGGGCCGTCCGGTCGCCTCGGAGCACTTCACCGTCGACCACGACGACCGCTCCGTCTTCGTGCAGAACGCGGAGCTCCACACGCACGGCTTCGTCGCTCCCGACCTCGGCATGGGCGCGTGGCGCAACTCGGTGATCCTCGCCCGGGTGCTCGGCCACGAGCCGTACCCCGTCGAGCGCCGCGTCGCTTTCCAGGAGTTCGGCGTCCCGACCGCGCGGCCGACGGAGGTGGCGCGATGACCGCCGGCCCCGACGCACCCACCGCCGCCTCCGCTGCCACCACCCCCGCGACCGGGTTCACCACCCGGCCGCTCGACCTGGAGTGCGACGTACCGCTCGTGCACGCCTGGGTGACCAACGAGCGGGCGCGCTTCTGGGGAATGCAGAACGCGTCGCTCGACGACGTGCGCCGCGAGTACGCCGCGATCGCCGCCTCCGGGCACCACCGGGCCCGCATCGGCTCGCGGGACGGCACCCCGGTCTTCCTCGTCGAGACCTACGACCCGCACCGGCACGAGCTCGCCGCCCGCACGACGCTCGCCCCGGGCGACCTCGGCATGCACTTCCTCGTGGCGCCGCCCACGGGCGCCACCGAGCGCGGCTTCACCCGCTCCGTCATCGAGGCCGTGCTCGCCGAGTGCTTCGCGGACCCGGCCGTCGGTCGGGTCGTGGTGGAGCCCGACGCCCGCAACACCGCCGTGCACGCGCTCAACGCCGCCGTCGGCTTCGAGGTGGAGGGCGAGGTGCGCCTGTCGGACAAGACGGCGCTGCTCAGCACCTGCACCCGTGCCGCCTTCGAGGGGAGGACCCGCCGATGACCGCCACCCAGCTGCGCCCGCCGGTGACCCCGGCCGTGACCGGGACCGGCACGAGCGCCGACCCGGTCGCGCACCTGACGCCCGAGCGGATGGCGCGCGCCCAGCACGACCAGGTCGCCAAGATGCTCGGCGAGCTCGCCCACGAGTGCCTCGTGGAGCCCCGCGAGGACGCCGGGCGCTGGCTCGTCGCCGGCGACGACCCGTCCGTCGTGTGGGAGTTCGCCGCCCGGCGCCTCCCCCTCGACCACTGGCAGGTCGACCCGGCGTCGGTGCGCCGCACCGTCGACGGCGCAGGCTCCCCCGTCGACGCGCAGCAGCTGGTGCTGGACCTGCAGCGCCGGCTCGGGCTGTCGGAGGCGGTGCTCCCGACGTACCTGGAGGAGATCGCGGCGACCCTGGCCGGTCGGGCCTGGAAGCTGCGCCCCGAGGCGCCCTCCTCGGCCGAGCTCGCCGACGCGGGCTTCCAGCAGCTCGAGGGCGCGATGACCGAGGGCCACCCGTGCTTCCTCGCCAACAACGGCCGGATCGGGTTCGGCGTCGACGACTACCACGCCTACGCCCCCGAGACCGCGCCGCGCGTGCACCTGGAGTGGGTCGCGGTGCGGGCCGAGCACGCGGTGTACGCCGGCGTCGCGGGCCTGGAGGACCAGCGCGTCCTGCTCGCCGATCAGCTCGACCCCGACGAGCTCGCGGCGTTCGAGCGGGTGCTGCGGGCGCGCGGTGTGGAGCCCGGCGACTACCTGCTCGTCCCGTGCCACCCCTGGCAGTGGCGCAACAAGCTGGCGGTCACCTTCGCGCCGCAGCTGGCGACGGGCGACCTCGTCCACCTGGGCACGGGGCGCGACGCGTTCCAGCCGCAGCAGTCGCTGCGCACGTTCTTCGACCTCGACCGCCCCGAGCGCCACTACGTCAAGACCGCCCTGTCGGTGCTCAACATGGGGTTCATGCGGGGGCTGTCCGCGGCGTACATGGCGGTCACCCCGGCGATCAACACCTGGGTCGACGACCTCGTGGCGGGCGACGAGGAGCTGCGCTCGCTGGGCTTCTCCGTGCTCCGCGAGGTCGCGGCGGTCGGCTACCGGCACCCGGTCCACGAGCAGCACGGGCCCTCGCCGTACCAGAAGATGCTGGCCGCGCTGTGGCGCGAGAGCCCCGTGACGCGGGTCGCGCGGGACGAGCGGCTGATGACGATGGCCGGCCTGCTGCACGTGGACGCGCAGCGCCGGTCGCTCGCGGCCGAGCTCGTCGACCGGTCGGGGCTGGAGCCGCGGGCGTGGCTGGCGACGTACCTGCGGGCCTACCTGCGCCCGGTGCTGCACTGCTTCTACGCGCACCGCCTGGTGTTCATGCCGCACGGGGAGAACCTCATCCTCGTGCTGCGCGACCACGTGCCGGTGCGGGCGCTGATGAAGGACATCGGCGAGGAGGTCGGGCTGTTCGACCTGGAGTCCGAGCTGCCCGAGGAGGTACGGAGGATCCGCGCCGACCTGCCCGAGCACCGGCAGGTGCTGGCCATCGCCTCCGACGTCCTCGACTGCTACCTGCGGTTCCTGGCCGCCGCGCTCGACGACGCCGGCACGCTCCCCGCCGCCGCGTTCTGGGCCGAGGTCGCGGCGTGCGTGGCGGGCTACCAGGCCGACCACCCGGAGCTCGCCGAGCGGTTCGCCGCGCACGACCTGTTCGCGCCGACGTTCGAACGGATGTGCATGAACCGCCTGCAGCTGCGCGACAACCAGCAGATGGTCGACATCGCGGACCCCTCGAGCGCGTTCGAGCTCGCCGACCCGCTGCCCAACCCGTTGAGCGCCCACCGGCCCGTGACCGGGTAGGCGTACTCAGGCCCTCCCCCCTCGCCCGGGGGGAGGGTCGGGGGCATGTCCGTGTCCACGCCCTCCTCCCGCCCGTCCCCGTCGGTCGCCGACCTCGTCGCCGCGACGCCTGCTGACCGCAACCGCGTGGTCGACCTCCTGCGCGGCGCCGCCATCCTCGTCGTGTGCCTCGGCCACTGGCTGATGGCGGGCGTCCACGTCGACGGGGACGGCGAGCTGCGCCGTACCGGCCTGCTCGGGATCGCCACCTGGACCCACCCGCTCACCTGGGTGCTGCAGGTCATGCCGGTCTTCTTCCTCGTCGGCGGCTACGCCAACGCCATCTCGTGGCGCGGCGCGCGGGCCCGCGGCACGACGTACGGCGGGTGGCTGCGGGCCCGGCTGCGGCGGCTCACCGTCCCGCTGCTCCCCCTCATGCTGTTCTGGGCCGTCGTGGCGCCGCTGGCCAGCGCGCTCGGCGTCAGCGGCGGCACCCTGCGGATCGCCTCCATGGCCTCGCTGGTGCCGACGTGGTTCCTCGCGGTCTACCTCCTCGTCGTCGCCCTCACCCCGCTGACGCTGGCGCTGTGGGAGCGCTGCGGCTGGTGGTCGGTGCTGGGCGGCGCGGCGGTCGCGGGCCTGGTCGACCTCGTGAGCGTGGGCGGTGACCTCCTGGCCGTCGGCTTCGTCAACTACCTGTTCGTGTGGGGCACCGTGCACCAGCTGGGCTACGCCTGGCGCGACGGCGCGCTGCCCGGCCCGGCCCAGCGGCTCGGGATCGCCGCCGTGGGGCTGGTCGGCCTGCTGCTGCTCGTCGGCCCCGGCCCGTACGGCGTGAGCATGGTCGGCGTGGGCGGCCACGGCGTCGACAACTCCTACCCGGCGCGCGTCACCCTGCTGTTCCTCGGTCTCCTGCAGGCCGGCCTGGTGACCGCGCTCGAGCCGGCGCTGGCCCGGTTCGCCGCCCGTCCCCGCGTCTGGGCGGCGACCGTGCTGGTGAACGCCCGGATCATGACGATCTACCTGTGGCACCTGACGGCGCTCGGCATCGTCGTCGGCGTCTCCCTCGCGGTCGGGGGTCTCGGCCTGCACCTGGACCCCGGGAGCGGCGCCTGGTGGGCCACCCGCCCGCTGTGGTTCGCGGTGCTGGCCGCCACCACGGCCGCACTCGTCGCGCTGCTGGGTCGCCTCGAGCAGCCCGCCCCGGACCCGCGGCCCGCTCCCCCGGCGGTGCTCCCCGTCGCCGCGCTCCTGGCGACGTGCGCCGGGCTCGCGGTCATGGCGGACCTCGGCATCGCCGCGGTCGACGGCACCGTCAACGCCTGGCTGCCGTGGGTGCCGCTGGTCGCCGCGGTCGTCCTCGGGACGGTCCGGCTCCCCACCACGTCGTCGCGTCGGGGCCGTTAGGCGCCGCGGGCGCCCCCTCGCGCCGTAGGCTTCCCCGCGGAGGGAGGCCACGTGGAGCAAGAGGACCTGTACCGCCAGGTGGTCAGTTCGTTCACGGACGGCATCGTGGTGGTCGAGCTCGACGGCACGATCCGCTACGCGAACGAGTCCTGCGGAGCCCTCCTCGGGATCGACGCGGCCGCGCTGACGGGGCGCTCGATCTCGGCGTTCCTCGACGAGGACGGCCGGGTGCACTCCGAGGCCCACCTCGAGCGCGCCGCCCGGGGCGAGCTGCTCGCCGACGAGGTCGACACCATGCTCGTGGACGTGGAGGGCCGCCCGGTCTGGGTGCGGCTGAAGCAGACGGGGCTCGTCGAGGACGGGCGACCCAGCGGCGTCATCCTCCGGCTCACGGACAACCACGAGACCAAGCAGCTGCTCGACGAGCTGGAGACGAGCCGGCGCGGCTTCGTCCAGGCCGAGCGCATCGCCCGCATCGGGAGCTGGTCGTGGGACGTGCGCACCGGCGCGGTGTGGCGCTCCGAGGGCCTGGAGGAGCTCTACGGCAGCCGCACCGACGACCTGCTGAGCCGGGACCTGGACCGCGTGCTGAGCGTGACCCACCCCGAGGACCACGCGCGGCTCGCCGAGGCGGTGCGGGCCCTGATGAACGGCGTCCGGACGCGCGTGGACGCCGAGGTGCGTCAGCTCGGCGACGAGGGCTACATGTGGGTGCGCATGCGTGCCGTCGCCCGCCACGACCCGGCCGGCACGGTCGTCAGCGTCTCGGGCACGTACCAGGACATCACCCGGTCGCGGGCCACCGAGGACGAGCTGCAGGACCTCGTCACGCAGAACTCGCTGATGCAGGCGATCACCAGTGCCGCCAACGAGGCCACGACGCTCGACGACGTGCTGGTGCACGCACAGGCCATGGTCGTGCTGCACGACGACTGGAAGCGCGGCCGCGCCTTCCTCCCCACGCCCGACGGCACGGACGTCGCCCCCCGCTACTACAGCGAGGAGGACCGCACGAGCGACCTCGCGGAGCCCGAGCTGGCCGCCCGCGAGCTGGCCACCGCCCGGGAGTGCCTGCGCACCGGCGAGCCGGTGTGGGACCCCGACGTGCAGCTGACGATCGCGTTCCCGGTCGTCCTCGGCGGCGAGCCGCTGGCGGTCATCACCATCACCTCGGACCCGCCGCTGTACCGCCACGACATGATCCGCCGCCTGGTGGAGCAGGCCGCGGTGCAGCTCTCCCGCGTGGCCGAGCGCGAGCACGCGGCCCGCGAGGTCGCGGAGGCGCGCGACCGCGCGCTCGAGGCCTCGCGCCACAAGTCGGAGTTCCTGGCCACGATGAGCCACGAGATCCGCACCCCGCTGAACGGCATCCTGGGCCTGACGGAGCTGCTCGAGCGCACCGCCCTCGGCGCCCAGCAACGCCACCTGACCTCCGGCATCGCCGTGTCGGGACGGGCCCTGCTGTCGGTCATCAACGACATCCTCGACTTCTCCAAGATCGAGGCCGGCCGCCTCGAGGTCGAGAGCGTCGACTTCGAGGTGCGCGACGTCTTCGAGCAGGTCACGGCCGTCCTCGCCGAGAGCGCCCGCGCCAAGGGGCTCGACCTGCAGGTCTCCTGCCACCCCGACGTGCCCGAGGTGCTGGCGGGCGACCCCACGCGCCTCGCCCAGGTCATCACCAACCTGGGCTCGAACGCCGTGAAGTTCACCTCGCGCGGGTCGGTCTCGATCCGGGCCACCTCGACCACGCTGGAGGACGGCGGCACCTGCCTGCGGGTCGAGGTGCGCGACACCGGCGTCGGCATCCCCGAGCAGCAGCGCGCCCACGTCTTCCAGCCGTTCACGCAGGCCGACACCTCCACCACCCGCCGCTTCGGCGGCACCGGTCTCGGCCTCGCCATCTCTGCCGAGATCGTCGAGGCCTTCGAGGGCGAGATCGGGGTGGAGAGCACCCTGGGCGAGGGCAGCACCTTCTGGTTCACCGCCCTGCTGCGCCCCCCGACCGGGAGCCGCCACGACGCGCGGCTGCGCCGTACCCGGGAGCTCCTGGGCGACCAGCACGTGCTGGTCGTGGACGACAACGTGCAGAACCGCCTCGTGCTGCGCGAGCAGCTCGGCTGGTGGCACGTCACCTCCACCGGGGTGGCCAGCGCCCACGAGGCCGTCAGCGCCCTGACCGCGGCGGCCGAGGCCAACCGCCCGTACGACGCCGTGCTCCTCGACATGGCGATGCCCGGCCGGGACGGCGCCATGCTGGCCCGCGAGCTGCGCGCGGAACCGCGCTTCGCCGACCTGCCCCTGGTGGTGCTGTCGTCGTCGGCGCCGGGCTCCGACGACCTGGAGGGCCTCGACATCGCGGAGCGCCTGACGAAGCCGGTGCAGGCACCGCAGCTGCGCGAGGTGCTGCTGCGGGTGCTGGCGGGCCGCGACGCCGGCGACGACGCCCAGCCCGACGACGCGGCGGAGGACGCCCGCGGCAAGCGCGTGCTGGTGGTGGAGGACAACGCGGTCAACCAGGTCGTCGCGCGGGGCCTGCTCACGTCGATGGGCTACCTGGTCGACACCGCCGACGACGGCCAGGAGGCGCTGGACCTGACCGCGACCGTCGCGTACGACGCCGTGCTCATGGACCTGCAGATGCCCCGCCTCGACGGGTACGCCGCGACCCGGGCGCTGCGCGAGCGGGAGCGGACGACGGGCGCCCACCGTACTCCCGTGCTGGCCATGACGGCCGCCGCGATCACCGGCGAGCGGGACAAGTGCCTGGCCGCGGGGATGGACGACTTCATCACGAAGCCCGTCGCCCCCGCCACGCTGGCGACGGCCCTCGCGCGGTGGACCTCGGCCGAGGTGCCCGCCGACGCGGAGCCCCGCGGCGACGTCGGCGCGGCAGGGCCGGCCAGCACCCACCTCGACCTCGAGCGCCTGGAGATGCTCCGGGAGCTGTCACCCGACGACAACGCCTACCTCGACCGCGTGATCGACGGGTTCGTGGCCCGCTCCCCCGACGGGCTCGCGCGGCTGCGGGCGGCGGTCGGGGCCACCGACAGCGCGCTGGTCTCGGCCGAGGCCCACAGCCTCAAGGGCACTGCCCTCAACATCGGGCTGCCCACCGTCGGGGCCCTCGCGGCCCAGCTCGAGGCGCTCGGCCGCTCGGGCGACGTCACCGGGGCCGGCGACATCCTCCTGCGCCTCGACGCGGTCGCGCTCGACGCCACGGAGGCGCTGCGGACCTACCAGGACTGGTACCGCTCGCTGCCCCGCGGGTAGCGGACTGCGCCCCAGCGCGCCGGGTACCGGCCGCCGCGCCGCCCACCCGGGCGGTGCGACGACGAGCGAGGCGGTGCACGGTGGGCGAGGTCGCAGCAGTGGTGTGGGGGGTGACCGCCGCGATCGGCGCGTTCATGTTCACGCGGACGGTCACGGGTCCCCGGACGGCCACGGGCGCGTCGCCGACGGCGCTCCCCAGCAGCCTGGTCTTCGGCCACGGCAGCCTCGCACTGGCGTCGCTGGCCGTGTGGGGCATCGCCTGGGGCTACGGCAACGAGCTGATCGCGTGGATCGGCGCAGCCGGGCTGATCGGCGTCATCGGCGGGGGCAGCCTGCTGCTCGTGAAGTGGCTGGGCGCCCGGCGCGCCCACGCCACGGGGCCGGGGAGCACGCCGTACGCCGAGGAGCAGATCCCCGTCGGTGTCGTGCTGGCCCACGGTGTCGGGGCGCTCGCCACCGTCGTGCTGGTCGTCGCGGCCAACCTGGCCCTGTGACGTGCCTGTGAGGGGCCCGCTCGGCCCGGGGCCGCTTGGGAACGTCCGGGCGAGCCGGTAGCGTCGTCGCATGGAATCGAACACGCGTACGAACGACGACCAGAACGAGCCCGAGGTGCTGGGATCCGAGACAGCCGACCCGTCGGCGACCGTGAAGGACCCGTCCGACTGGGTGACGGGCGACCAGCCGGCCACCGGCGCGCAGAAGAGCTACCTCGACACGCTCGCGCGCGAGGCCGGCGAGACGATCCCCGCCGAGGGCCTCACCAAGGCCGAGGCCTCCGAGCACATCGACCGGCTGCAGGACGAGGACGGGACCGCGGGCGACGCCTGACGCCCGCCGCCGCGCGGCGGTCGCCGCGCCGGTAGGCTCACCGCGCCCCGGGTGACCCAGGGGCCACCCGGGGCGGTAGCTCAGTCGGTCAGAGCAGAGGACTCATAATCCTTGGGTCGTGGGTTCGAGCCCCACCCGCCCTACAAGTCGACGTGCGTGGAGTGGGCACCGCTCACCACCACCCTGGTTGGCTGCGGAGCATGCGCATCCTCTTCACCGGCGGCAGCGGCAAGGCCGGGCGGCACGTCGCGCCGTACCTCGCCGCCCAGGGCCACCAGGTCGTCAACGCCGACCTCGTCCCGCTCGGTCACCCCGACGTCGCCGACGTCCGCGTCGACCTGACCGACGCGGGCCAGGTGTACTCGGCGCTGGCGGCCGTGCCGACGCAGGGCGACCTCGACGACCTCGACCTCGGCGCGAGCGGCGGCTCGACCGGCGGCCCGACGCGCGGCTCGGCGTACGACGCCGTGGTCCACTTCGCCGCGGTCCCGCGCCCCTGGATCGTGCCGGACGCCACGACGTACGCGACGAACGTCCTGTCGCAGTACCACGTCTTCGAGGCCGCGACCCGGCTCGGCATCCGCAAGGTCGTCTTCGCGTCGTCGGAGACGACGTACGGCGTGTGCTTCGCACAGGGTGAGCGCACGCCGCTGTACCTGCCGGTCGACGAGGAGCACCCGGTCGTGCCCGAGGACTCCTACGCGATGTCGAAGGTGGCCGGCGAGGTGACGGCGCGCTCGTTCCACGCCCGCACCGGCGCCGACCTCTACGGGCTGCGCATCAACAACGTGGTCGAGCCGCACGAGTACGCCGAGCTGTTCCCGGCCTTCCTCGCCGACCCGGCGCTGCGGCGGCGCAACCTGTTCGCCTACATCGACGTGCGCGACCTCGCTCAGCTGACGCTGCGCTGCCTGGAGACCGACGGCCTCGGCTTCGAGGTCTTCAACGTCGCGAACGCCGACCTGTCGGTCGCCGCGACCAACCAGGAGATCGTGGACCGGTTCTACGCCGGCGTCGAGGTGCGCCGCGCGATGGGCCGTGACGAGACCTTCTACAGCATCGACAAGGCCCGCACCCTGCTCGGCTTCGAGCCCGAGCACTCGTGGCGCGACGTGCTGGCCGACCCCGGCGCACCCCGCGCCGGCGCCTGAGCGCCGGACCGCCGCGTTGGTCCACCCCGGTCCCGGCGCCGGTGCCACCGCCGTCAGCCGGGTACCGAGGTGGACATGAAGCTCGAGCCGGTACCGGGGCGGTGGTCGCCGCCCGCGTCGATCCTCCTGGTGCTCGTCACCACCCTGTTGTCGGCCTGCGGTCTGTCCATCCCGACCGATCCAGACGGCACCCTCGACGCCGTCCGACGCGACGGGGTGCTGCGCGTCGGCGCCTCGCCGAGCCCTGGCTGGGTGGAGGTCGGAGACGACGACCCCACCGGCCGTGAGCCCGAGCTGGTCGAGGACTTCGCGCACCACCTCGGGGCGAGCGTCGAGTGGACGGTCGCCGGCGAGGAGCACCTCGTGGAGATGCTCGAGAAGGGCGAGCTTGACCTCGTGGTCGGTGGGCTGACCGACCAGAACCCCTGGACCGCCGAGGCCGCGCCCACCCGCCCGTACACCGAGGAGCGGACGGCAGACGGCACGAAGGCGCACGTGATGCTGGTGCCGATGGGTGAGAACGCCTTCCAGTCCGAGCTGGAGCGCTGGCTCGACGGGGCGGCGTCGTGAGCCGCCGGCCCCACGGGGGCGACGAGGCGGGCGAGCGCGGCTACCCCCGCTCCCGGTTCGGGCACACCGACCTTCCCGAGGAGCAGGCATCGGCCCTGCGGCGCGCAGTGCGCCTCGAGATCGCCACGCTCGCGTTCATGGTGACCGCCGTGATCGTCGTCTTCCTCACGATGGGCAGCTCGCAGGCCATGCAGACCGCGTGGGCCGAGGACCTCCTGGCGCTGATCCCGCCGTTGGCGTTCCTCGTCGCCGTGCGCCGGGCGCGCAAGCGACCCACCAGCGACCACCCGTACGGCTTCCACCGCTCCACCGGCATCGGCCACCTCACCGCCGCCGTCGCCCTCCTGGCGGTAGGCGTCAGCCTCGTCGTCGACTCCGGGCTGGGGCTGCTGCGCGCCGAGCACCCGCCGATCGGCACGACGGAGCTCTTCGGCCACGCCGTGTGGTCGGGCTGGCTGATGATCGCCGCGATGGTCTACACCGGCATCGGCCCCTACCTCCTCGGCCGGCTCAAGCTGCCGCTGGCCGAGCAGCTGCACGACAAGGTGCTCTACGCCGACGCCGACATGCAGAAGGCGGACTGGATGACCGCGCTCGGCACCATCGTCGGGGTGATCTCCATCGGTCTGGGCCTCTGGTGGGCCGACGCGGCCGCGGCCCTGCTGATCTCCGGCTCGATCGTCCGCGACGGGTGGCGCAACCTGCGCGCCGCCTCGAGCGGGCTCATGGACCGACGCGCCCGCACCTTCGACGACGCGCACCCCCACCCGCTCACGCTCGCCGTCGACGACGTCCTCGGTCGTCAGGAGTGGGTGGCGGGCAGCAGGTCCCGCGTCCGCGACCAGGGGCACGTCTTCCACGTCGAGGCGTTCGTGCGGCCCCGGGCGGGACGGAACGTCAGCGTCGACGACCTCGAGACCGCCGTGGACCAGCTGCGGGAACTGGACTGGAAGATCAACGACGTGGTCCTCATGCCCGTGCGCGAGCTCCCCGACACGATCCCCGACCCCGCCCGCGACCAGGACTGACCGCGGCCCCGCACGCCCCGCGACTGCCGGGTCCGGCGCGCGACCCCTAGGGTCGTCCCGTGCGCAGCGAGCTGACCAGGGGGGCGGCGGTCGTGACGGCCCTGTGCCTCACGGGCCTGCTGGCGATGGTGCTGGCGGTGCCGGGCACCTACGCCGGGCCGGTCGTCGTGTCGGTGCGGGAGCGGGGACTGCACCTGCTCGACGTGCCGGCGCTGTTCCTGTGGCTCGTCGGGGTGCTGGGTTGCGCGACCACGTGGCGCCTGGCCGGACGTGGACCGCGGGACTGAGCAGCCGAGGGCGAGCCGCGGCGAGGACACGAAGAAGCCACGCGCCCCGAACGGCGTACGTCGGGTGCGCGTGGCTGTCCACCAGGTACCCGAGGCGCGGTGCGACATACGCCACGCTCGGAGAATTTCCTCGCAGGTCAGTCGACGCGGGCCTCGACGACGTGCTCGCGGTCCACCAGCACGAAGCCGAACGCCCGGTTGACCGCCTGCATCGGTGCGTTGTCGGTGGCGACCCAGGTGTGCACCGACGTCCGCTCCGGGTGCTCCTCGGCTACCACCTCGATCGTCGTGAGCTTGAGCAGCGTGCCGAGGCGACGACCCCGGTGCTCCGGCATGACGAGGGTGTCCCCCTGGTACGCCGACTGCTCCCCCGGCTGCAGCACCAGCACGGTGTAACCGGCCATCGTGCCGTCCTCGACCCGGCGGGCGGCCGCGGTGATCGTCGTGTACGACGCGGCGCGACGCCGGTCCTCCTCGCGGCGCAGGCGCTCGGGGGTCACGACGACGGCCTCGACGTCGGCGTCGCCGGTCGGGACGTCCTGGTTCATCCGCGTCCGCATCGTGCAGAACGCGTCGACGAGGTCGTCGGGGCACCGGTCGGTCCAGGTCACCACGTCGTACCCCGCGGCGGCCGCCAGCGCCTCCTGCCCCAGCCGTTCGAGGTGCGCCGGGTCGACGGGCAGCGGGAGCGCCAGGTGGTCCTCGACGAGCACGGTGCGCACGCCGAGCGCCTCGGTGAACCCCACCCCCGGGGCGTCACCACCGGCCGGCGTCGTCACCTCGCCCGCGATCGTGGTGCGGCCGAGCTCGCGGGTGCGCCGGGCCATCTCCTCCCACAGCACGCGACCGGCGCCGCGCCGGCGGTGGGCCGGCAGCACGTGCACGTCGAACTCGACGAGGTGGGTGTTGTCCGTCAACGGCCAGCAGAGCTCGGCGACGCCGACCATCGTGCCGTCCTCGTCGTGGGCGGCGAGGAGCACGCCGTCCTCGAACTCGCCCCAGGCGTCACGGGTGGCCCGCAGCGCCTCCAGCGTGCGGTGGGGCGCCGTCGGGTCCTGCGCCGTCACCGACGCGTGCTCGACCTCCCACCACGTGCGCAGCGCCTCCTCGTCGCCCGGCGCGAGCGGGGAGACGGTGAAGGGCGCGGGGAGGGGATCCGAGGACGTCATGGGCCCACCCAAGTCGGCCGCCGCGGCACGCGCAAGCCCGCAGGCCGGTACGGCGGAGCGGTCACCGCCGCGCCCCCGGAGGCCGGGCGCGGCCCGGGACGACGAAGGGCCTGGCCGGCTGACGCCGACCAGGCCCTTGCTGCTCCCCCAATTGGACTCGAACCAATAACCCTCCGATTAACAGTCGAATGCTCTGCCAGTTGAGCTATGGGGGACTGCTCGAGGAGCGGGAGATACGTTAGCAAGTCCTCCGCCGCCGTGCGAATCGGGTGCGGGACGGCGTGCGGTCAGCGCGGTCCCGGCGGGAGGCCGAGGTCGGCGCGGGCGGCCTCGAGGGCGGCGGCCGCGGCGCGGCGTACCTCGGGGGCGTCGGGGTCGATGCCGGCGTCGAAGCGCAGCCCCCAGGCGATCGCGTCCCCGCCCGGCGCACGGCGGGCCAGCACGTGCACGCCGGCCGCCCCCGCGAGACGCACGTGACGCTGCAGGACGACGGTGGCCGTGATGCGCTCGCGCACGAACTGGAGCAGCCGGTCGCGGGCCGGGGTCGCCGGCTCGCCCGGCGCCGTCAGGCGCACGCGGTGGCGGGGGGCGAAGTCGGGCTCCGGCCCGAGCTCGCGGACCGTCAGGACGCCCTCCTCGGCGTCCCAGTCCGCGGCGTCGACCCGCTCCCACGGCACACGGACCGGCCCGTCGCCCGGGCCGTCGACCGGCCCGTCGCCCGGCCCGTCGCCCGGCCCCGCCGTCACGTGCAGGGCCTGCTGCGTGCCCACGACCGCTCCCCCGTCGACCTCGACGGCCGCGAGCACCCGCTCGCCGCGGACGGCCGAGGCCGGGAGCCGCGGCCGGGCCCCGCGGCCGGGGATCCTCACTCGCCGACGGCGCGCTCGCGCAGGGCGCGACGGGCCTGCTCGAGCGCCACGAGCTCGCCGAACATCTTGTTGTACTCCGCGGCGTCGTCGACGGGGTTGGTGCGCTGCAGGCGCGACTTCAGGGTGTCGATGCGCCGGGCCAGCGTCAGCTCCTGCAGCCGGTAGACGTGCGCGGCGACGTAGCGCGGGTCCGGCGCCGCCGAGCCGCGCAGCGACTCCACGGTGAGCTCGCCCAGCACGCGCGCGACGACGGCGTCGTCACCCGCGGCCGCGCGCAGCCGGCTCGACCAGGCCGGGTCCGCGCTGCCCGCGGCCGGCCCGCCCGCTCGCGCGACGGCCTCCCACACCCCCCGGTACGTCGGGTGGGTGAAGTCGTCGCCGTCGACGCCGGCGATGGTGCTGCCGACGGCGCCGGGGTGCTGCACCACGAGCTTGAGCGTCTCGCGCTCGATGAGGAACCGGGGGTCGCGGAGGTCCGGCAGCCGGGGCGCGGGCGGCGGCGCCGCGGCGGCCTCGTCCTCGGCCCGCCGGGCGGTCCGCTCGCCCCGGGTGGAACGGTCGGGGGCCGCCGCGGGCCCGCGGGCCGCGGCGCGGCGCACCTCGGCGCGGGCCTCGTCGATGTCGATCCCGATCATCTGCGCCACCTCGCGCGCGAAGGCGTCGACCTTCGAGCGGTCCCGGATGCTCGAGACCAGGCGGGCGGCCTCGCGCAGCGCGTCGACGCGGCCGTCGGCGCGGTCGAGGTCGTACTTGCCGACGATGTTGCCGAGCACGAACCGGTAGAGCGGTACGCGTCGGGCGACGAGCTCGCGCACCGCCGCGTCGCCCGCCTTGATCCGCAGGTCGCACGGGTCCATGCCGGAGGGCTCGACCGCGACGTACGTCTGCGACACGAAGTTCTGGTCGCCGCCGAACGCGCGCAGCGCGGCCTTCTGGCCCGCGGCGTCGCCGTCGAACGTGAAGATGACCTCGCCGCGGAACTCCTCGTGGTCGTCGAGGAAGCGGCGCAGGACGCGGGCGTGGTCGTCGCCGAACGCCGTGCCGCAGGTGGCGACGGCGGTGGTGACGCCGGCCAGGTGGCAGGCCATGACGTCGGTGTAGCCCTCGACGATGACCGCCTGGGAGGTGCGCCCGATCTCGCGGCGCGCGAGGTCGAGGCCGTAGAGCACCTGGCTCTTCTTGTAGAGCGTCGTCTCGGGGGTGTTGAGGTACTTCGCCTCGATCTTGTCGTCGTCGAAGAGCCGGCGGGCGCCGAAGCCGATCGTGGCGTTCGAGGCGTCGCGGATCGGCCACAGCAGGCGGCCGCGGAAGCGGTCGTAGGGCGATCGGCCGATGGCGACGACACCGGCGGCGACCGCCTCGTCGGTCGTGAACCCGCGGTCGAGCAGGTGCCGGTGGAGCGCCTCGCCGTCCCGGGGGGCGAAACCGAGACCGAAGGTCGCGGCCGCGGCCTGGTCGAAGCCGCGCTCGTCGAGGAAGCGCCGGGCGACGACGGCGTCGGGCCCGGCCAGCTGCTCCGTGTAGTACTCCGCCGCCACCCGGTTGACCTCGACGAGCCGGCTGCGCTGCGGGCCGCGGGGGCCGGACTGCTCCCGCTCGCTGCCCTCCTCGCGCTGGAGCACGACGCCGAAGCGGTCGGCCAGCTGCTCGACGGCCTCGACGAAGCCCAGCCCGGCCATCTCCTGCAGGAAGGAGATGACGTCGCCGCCCTTGCCGCAGCCGAAGCAGTGGAAGAAGTGGCGGGCCGGGGTGACGTGGAACGAGGGCGACTTCTCGTCGTGGAAGGGGCACAGGCCCTTCATGGAGCCCCCGCCCGCGTTGCGGAGGGTGACGAAGTCGCCGACGACCTCGTCGATGCGCGCCGTCTCACGGACCTCCGCGATGCTGGAGTCCCTGATCTTCCCGGCCACGACGCCCGAGTCTACGCACCCGTGCGGGCGCCGGACGCCGGCCCGCACAGGCGCCGCCACCAGGCGTGGGCGCTGCCGTCGGTGAGCGACGCGACCTGGTCCACCACGACCCGCAGCCGGGCGGCGTCGTCGGGTGCCGCGGACCAGTCGTCGGCGAACGGGCGCTCCAGCGCGTCGGGCCCGCGGTCGGCCAGCACCCCCACCAGCTCGGCCAGCAGGTCGCGCTGGCGGCCCATCAGCGCGATGCGGTCGTCGGCCCGCATGACGAGGTGCGCGGCGATGCCCTTCAGCACCGTGATCTCCAGCGCGGTGCGCTCGGGCACGACGATGTCGGCCCGGTGGCGCACCGGGGCGCCGTCGACCCCGGCGGCGAACGTGGCGGCCTGCACCGAGCCGCAGAAGCGGCCGACCAGGTCGCTGGTGAGGTTCTTCAGCGCGGCCAGCGCGCGGCGGCTGCCGTCGTACGGCGCCCGCGGCCACGACCCGACAGCCCGCAGGTCGGCGAACACCGCGTCGAGGTCGGCGTCGACCGCACCGGGGGCGTACCACTCCCGCACCGTCGCCCAGATCGCCGGCAGCTCGGGCTCCAGCGTCGTCAGGTCGATACGGCCGGCGACCACGCCGTCCTCCACGTCGTGCACCGAGTAAGCGACGTCGTCGGCCAGGTCCATCACCTGCGCCTCGACGCACTGGCGGCGGGCGTCCCCCGCTCCCCCGCCCACCCCGTCGCGCAGCCACGCGAAGGCGGGCAGGTCGTCGTCATACACCCCGAACTTCACCACCACGCGGGGCGAGCCGTCGCCGTGCACGCCCGCCGGGGCGGGTGCGTCGGCGCGCACCCAGGGGTACTTCGTGCAGGCGTCGAGGGTGGCGCGCGTCAGGTTGAGCCCGGCCGAGGCGCCGTCGGCGTCGAAGGACTTCGCCTCGAGGCGGGTCAGCAGCCGCAGCGTCTGCGCATTGCCCTCGAAGCCCCCGCACGGCTGGGCGAGCTCGGCCAGGACCGCCTCGCCGTTGTGGCCGAACGGCGGGTGCCCGAGGTCGTGCGCGAGCGCGGCGGTCTCGGCGATGTCGGGGTGGCAGCCCAGCGCCCGGGCGAGGTCGCGCGCGACCTGCGCCACCTCGAGGCTGTGGGTGAGGCGGTTGCGGACGAAGTCGTCCGCCTGCGGACCCATGACCTGCGTCTTGGCGGCCAGCCGCCGGGTCGAGGCGGCGTGCACGACCCGGGCGCGGTCGCGCTCGAACGGCGCCCGCTCCGGGGCGTCGACCCGCTTCGGGGGCTCGGGCACCCACCGCGCGCGGTCGTGCTCGTCGTACGCCGCCGCCACGTGCGCGTCGGCGGTCGGCGCGGGGTCGAGGCGGGCGGGGGTGGTCATCGCGCGCAGCCTACGGCGGGGCGCCTCAGGGGTGCGGCTCAGTAGACGCTGACGTGCACGTGGTCGAAGTGGTTGGCCGTGACGGACCCGCGGTCCTCCATCGCGCGCCAGCCCTCGCCCGAGCGCTCCACCGACCAGATCTGCTGCTCGTAGATGACGTTGTTGACGTCCCACGTGGAGTAGTTGGCGCGCACGAACTCGGCGACCTCCCAGCCCCGGTCGCCCGAGACCATGATGTCGAGCGCCAGACCGCGGCCGTGGTCGCCGTCGCCGCGCCACCCGCCGTACTGCGTGATGTCGGGGAAGGCGGCGCAGACGGCCTCGTGGAGGGCGACGATGTTGGCGCTCACCCCGGAGCCGACGGACGAGCCGTTGTCGCAGGTGCCGCCGACGGCAGGCGTGTCCGTGGTCCCGGAGGCCGCGGAGGTGCCGGCGGCCTCGGCGACGGGTGCCTCGGTGGCGAGGTGGCCGGCGGTGACCCAGCGCGACGCACCCTCCCAGACGACCTCCTCGCGACCGTGGGCGCTGCGGCCCGTGACGAGCACCTCGGTGCCCTCCTCGAGCAGCCCCACGACCTCGGCACCCTCGGTCGAGGCGGCGTGCAGGTCGAGGTCGGTGTCGGCCCAGCGGGGGGTGTCGGCCGCCGCGACGGCCGCGGCGGTGGCCGCCGCCTCGCCGCGCGCCCGCTCGAGCACGGCCGCCTGGTGGCGCCACACGGCGTACTGCTCCAGGGCCGCGTCGCGGGTCAGGCCCGCCTCGACGGCCGCAAGGGCGTCGCGGCGCGCGGACCGGCTGGTGGCCTCCGCGCGCTCGGCGAGGAGCCGGTCGGCGTCGATGCCGTCCGCGGCCCGCGCGGAGACGGCGGCGGGCGGGGTGGCCACGTCGGTGCCGACCACGCCCACCCCCACCACGCCCAGCGTGGCGGCGACGGCGAGCGGGGCGGCGATGCGGGCGCGCGCGGGGACGCGGGCGAGCAGTCGACGGGTTCGGGCGAGACGGTCGTCCCGCTGGTGGCTGAGGTAGGCCACTGCGCTGATCCTCCAAGTTGCCGGGCATGTCGTGGCCCCGCAGGTCGTGCCGGGCCGCCGACGAGTAGAGCACAGGGCCTCCGGCGAGGTCGAACCGACGACCACCCCCCGGACGCCCGGCCGACTCCCCGGTCGACTGCCCGGCCGACTCCCCGGTCGAGCCTCAGCCGCCGGAGGTCTCCCCCACGTCCTCGCTCATGCAGAGGTCGCGCCCGTCGGTGTCGTCGAGCCACCCCTCGGGCAGCACGACGCGGTCGCGGGGCGAGCCCTGGCGACCCCGGGGGGAGCCGAGCTCGGAGACCGGGTACGGCGCGGCCGGGTCCAGCTGCGCGAGCAGGCCGTCGAGCTCGTCCAGGGTCGTCACCAGCGCCAGCGCGCGCCGCAGGTCGCCGCCCGCGGGGAAGCCCTTGAGGTACCAGGCCACGTGCTTGCGGAACTCCTTGCAGCCGCGCTCGGCGCCGAGGTGCTCCACCAGCAGCTCGGCGTGCCGACGCATCATCACCGCCACCTCGCCCAGCGTGGGCAGGGTCTGCACCTGCTCGCCCGCGAAGACGGCCGCGAGGTCGCGGAACAGCCACGGCCGGCCCAGGCACCCGCGCCCGACGACGACGCCGGCGGCCCCGGTCTGCTCGACCATGCGCACCGCGTCGGCGGCCTCCCAGATGTCGCCGTTGCCCAGCACCGGGATGTCGACGGCGGCCGCGAGCTCGCCGATCGCCTCCCAGTCGGCCACACCGGAGTAGGCCTGCGCGACGGTGCGGCCGTGCAGGGCGATCGCCGCGACCCCGGCGTCCTGCGCGATGCGCCCCGCGTCGAGGAACGTCAGGCGCGTCTCGTCGAGGCCCTTGCGGGTCTTCATCGTCACGGGCACGCCGTACGGCTCCGCCGCCCTCACCGCGCGGGTGAGGATCTCGCCCAGCAGCCCCCGCTTCCACGGGAGCGCTCCGCCGCCGCCCTTGCGGGTGACCTTGGGCACGGGGCAGCCGAAGTTGAGGTCGACGTGCGCCACGCCGTACTCGTCGCAGAGGATCTCGGTCGCCCGCGCCACGTACGTCGGGTCCGTGCCGTAGAGCTGGACGGACCGGGTCGTCTCGAGCTCGTCGAAGACGAGCATCCGCCGGGTGACGTCGTCACCCTCGACGAGGCCGCGGGAGGTGATCATCTCGCAGACGTAGAGGCCGGCGCCCTGCTCGGCGCACAGCCGGCGGTAGGCCGCGTTCGTGATGCCCGCCATCGGCGCCAGCACCACCGGCACGTCGACGACCAGGTCGCCGAGGTGCAGCGGTCCCGGCAGTCGCGGCGCGGACACGGTGGAGGTGCTCATGGCCCCATCTTCTCGCGCGCTCGCCCGGGCGCGGGAATCGACGGGGACTGCTCAGGGGGTGCCCGGGGCCGACGACGGGGTGCTCGGGGCCGGGGCCGCGGCGACCTCCCACACGACGGGCTCGAGCCCGTCCCAGGGCTGGAACGCCAGACCCTCGACGGTCGTGCCGTCGGCGGCGAGGTGGACCTGGCACTGGGTGGCGCTGGCGCCGGGCCCGAACGGTGCCGGCAGCGCGGTGCTCGGGCAGGCGGGGAACTCCGCGCCGAAGCGGGACGCCGGCACCAGCGCGGCGTCGTCGCGCAGCAGGTAGAGCGGCACGTCCTGCCCCGCCAGGTCCCCCTCCCCCACGTTCTCGACGGTCGTCGTCACGAAGTACGGCGTGGCCGCCACGTCCGCGCCGCCCACGAGCCAGCCGTCGAAGGCGCCGGCCGGCGCCGGCTGCACCGCGGTGACCCGCACGGCCAGCACCCCGACCCGCTCCGCGGCCGGTCGCCACGCGATCGTCGCGACGTCCCCGAGCGCGAGGCGGGCGCCGGGCTGCGTCAGCGTGACCCCGGACGGCACCTCGAGGTAGTCGGCGTCGCGCCCCGTCGCCGACGACGTGGGCGCGGACGGGGTGGCGGACCCGGGCGCGGACCCGGTGGCGTCCGCCGTACCGGCCCCGTCGTCGCCGCCCCCACCGGTCCCGCCGTCACCGCCGCACGCGGCGAGGGGCAGCAGCAGCGCGACGCCCAGAGCGGCGGCGGTGCGGCGGGAGAGGCGGCGGGAGAGGCGGCGGGAGGGCAGGACGGCACGACGGCGGGAGGGCGTCATGCGCGTCATTGTGCACCCGCGCCGTCGCCGGCCCCGGGGACGGCGACGGCCGCACACCCGTGGGGGTGTGCGGCCGTCGTGGGCCGGGCCGGCGCGAGCCGGCCGGTGCAGCGGGGGCGGCTCAGGCGCCGACGAGCCGCTCGGCGAAGTAGCCGACGATGCGGTCGAGCCCGACGCGCTCCTGACTCATCGAGTCGCGCTCGCGGACGGTGACCGCGTCGTCCTCGGGGGTCTCGAAGTCGACCGTGACGCAGAACGGCGTGCCGATCTCGTCCTGGCGGCGGTAGCGGCGGCCGATGGCGCCGGAGTCGTCGAAGTCGACGTTCCAGTTCTGGCGCAGGTCGGTCGCGAGCTGCTTGGCCTTCGGCGAGAGGTCGGCGTTGCGGCTCAGCGGCAGGACCGCCACCTTGACCGGCGCGAGGCGCGGGTCGAGGCGCAGCACGGTGCGCTTGTCGACGCCGCCCTTGGTGTTGGGCGCCTCGTCCTCGTGGAACGCGTCGACGAGGAACGTCATGAGGCTGCGCGAGAGACCGGCGGCCGGCTCGATGACGTACGGCGTGTAGCGCTCGTTGCTCGCCTGGTCGAAGTACGACAGGTCCTGGCCCGAGTGCTGCGCGTGGGTGGAGAGGTCGAAGTCGGTGCGGTTCGCGACGCCCTCGAGCTCACCCCACTCGGAGCCGGCGAAGCCGAAGCGGTACTCGATGTCGACGGTGCGCTTGGAGTAGTGGGACAGCTTCTCCTTCGCGTGCTCGTAGTGGCGCAGGTTGTCCGGGTTGATGCCGAGGTCGGTGTACCAGCGCGTGCGCTCGTCGATCCAGTACTGGTGCCACTCCTCGTCCTCGCCCGGCTTGACGAAGAACTCCATCTCCATCTGCTCGAACTCGCGGGTGCGGAAGATGAAGTTGCCGGGCGTGATCTCGTTGCGGAAGCTCTTGCCGATCTGCGCGATGCCGAACGGCGGCTTCTTGCGGCTCGAGGTCACGACGTTCGCGAAGTTGAGGAAGATGCCCTGGGCGGTCTCGGGGCGCAGGTAGTGCAGCCCGGACTCGTCGTCGACGACACCGAGGTAGGTCTTCATGAGGCCCGAGAACTCGCGGGGCTCGGTCCACGCGCCGCGGGTGCCGCAGTTGGCGCAGACGACGTCGCTCATCGGCACGGCGTCGGGGTCGTCGAGGCCCTTCTTCTCGGCGTACGCCTCCTGCAGGTGGTCGGCGCGGTAGCGCTTGTGGCACGACTGGCACTCGGTGAGCGGGTCGGCGAAGGTCGCGACGTGGCCCGAGGCCTCCCAGGTCTGGCGCGGGAGGATGACGCTGGAGTCGAGGCCGACGACGTCCTCGCGGGCCTGCACCATGGACTTCCACCACTGGCGCTTGATGTTGTCCTTCAGCTCGACCCCGAGCGGTCCGTAGTCCCAGGCCGAGCGGGTGCCGCCGTAGATCTCGCCGCAGGGGTAGACGAACCCCCGGCGCTTGGCGAGCGAGACGACGTGGTCGACGGTGGTTGCGGGCGGCTTGGCCACGAGAGGTGCTCCTGGAGTGCGAGTACGCCGGCTGGCTGCCGGTTGCGACCGCAGAAGGCTATCCGTCCCGCGCCGCACCGCCCCGCGCGGGGGCGGGGCGAGCCGGCGCCGTTGAATTGACAAGCGTTCTCACCGTTCTGAGAATGTTTCTCATGCCTTCGTCGCTCCGCCGCTCCGTCCGCCGACCCACCGCCCGTCCGGGTCGCGCGCCCGGGTTCGCACCGCTCGCCGCGGCGCTGGCGCTGCCGCTCGTGCTCGCCGGTTGCGGCGCGCTCGGCGTGGGCGACGACGACACGGCCGCCGACGGCGGCGCGGGGGGCGGGGTCGACGACGTCGTCGCCGCCTTCTACCCGCTGCAGTACGCCGCGCAGCGCGTCGTCGGTGACGACGTCGAGGTCGCGAACCTGGTCGAGGCCGGTGGCGAGCCGCACGACCTGGAGCTGAGCGTGGAGCAGACGGGCCGCATCGCCGACGCGGACCTCGTCCTCTACCTCGCCGGCTTCCAGCCGAGCGTCGACGCCGCCGTCGAGCAGTCCGCCGCCGACACCGCGCTCGACGTCCACGACAGCGTGTCGCTGCAGCCCTTCACCGACGGGGGCCACGCGCACTCCGAGGACGAGCACGCCGAGGAGGGTCACGACCACGCGGAGGAGGAGCACGCGGAGGAGGAGCACGCGGAGGAGGAGCACGCGGAGGAGGAGCACGCGGAGGAGGGCCACACCGAGGAGGAGCACAGCGAGGACGCGCACGCCGAGGAGGAGCACGAGCACGACCACGGCTCCGAGGACCCGCACTTCTGGCTCGACCCGCTGCGCCTCGCGGACGCGGCCGACACGATCGCGCAGCGCCTGGGCGAGCTCGACCCCGACCGCGCAGACGAGTTCGAGGCCAACGCGGCCGACCTGCGCAGCGACCTCGAGACCCTCGACGGCGAGTTCACCGAGGGACTCGCGTCCTGCGAGCGCGACCTGGTGGTCGTCAACCACGACGCCTTCGGCTACCTCACGAAGTACGGCCTCACGTTCGCCCCGGTCGTCGGCCTGACGCCCGACGCCGAGCCCACCCCGGCGGCGCTGGCCGAGCTCCAGGCCCTCATCGCCGCCGAGGGCATCACGACGGTGTTCTCGGAGCGCCTCGCGAGCCCCGCCGCCGCCGAGTCGCTCGCGTCCGACACGGGTCTGGCCACCGAGGTGCTCGACCCGATCGAGGGTCTGACCGACCAGACGGCCGACGAGGACTACCTTTCCCTCATGCGTTCCAACCTGGCTGCCATCGCGGAGGCGAACGGCTGTTGAGCCGTCGCCCCGGGACCCCGGAGGTCACCGCACCCGTCGTCGACGTCGCGGACGTCACCGTCGCCATCGAGGGGCGCGCGGTGGTCCGCGACGTCAGCCTGACGATCACGGCGGGTGAGTTCGTCGTCCTCATGGGCGCGAACGGCTCGGGCAAGTCGACCCTCGTGCGGGCGATGACGGGCCTGCGCCCGGTCGCGGCGGGCGAGGTCCGGCTGTTCGGCACGCCCCTGGCGCGCTTCCGCCGTCGCGACCGCATCGGCTACGTGCCGCAGCGGGCCGGAGCCTCCGGCGGGGTGCCGGCCTCGGTCGCCGAGGTCGTCGCGTCCGGGCGGATCTCCCGGCGCGGCCCCTTCCGCCCCTCCGGCGCCGCCGACCGCCGGGCGGTGGCCGAGGCGCTCGACGTGGTCGGCCTGGCCGACCGGGCCCAGGAGACCGTGACGGCGCTGTCCGGCGGGCAGCAGCAGCGCGTGCTCATCGCCCGCGCCCTCGCGGCCGAGCCGGAGGTCCTGTTCCTCGACGAGCCCACCGCCGGCGTCGACCTGCCGCACCAGCAGGCGCTCGTCGCGACCCTGGGCCGGCTCTCGGAGCGGGGCGTGACGGTCGTCCTCGTCGCCCACGAGATCGGCGTCGTGGCCCCCCTCATCGACCGCTGCCTCGTCATGCGGCAGGGCCGGCTCGTGTACGACGGGCTCCCCCTCAGCGAGGCGGACGTGCACCGCGCGGGCGCGCCGGCGGGGGTGCCGCTCGTCGTACCCGGACTCCACACCCACGTCGGCGACCACGCGCACGACCACGGCCACCAGCACGAGCACGGGCACCACCACGACCACGCGCACGAGCGGGCGCCGCACGAGTGCCCGCCCGGGCACTCCGACGTCGTGCCCGACATCGCGGGCCCGTTCGACCGCACGTACGACCGCCGCGGCGGCCAGGAGGGCAGCGCGTCGTGATCGACCTGCTCGGCTACGAGTTCATGCAGCGCGCCCTGCTGGCCGCGCTCTTCACCGGCCTGGCGGCCCCCGTCATCGGCACCTACCTGGTGCAGCGACGGCTCTCGCTCATGGGCGACGGCATCGGGCACATCGCGGTCACCGGCGTCGCGATCGGCCTGCTGACCGGCTGGTCCCCGACGTGGACCGCGGTGCTCGTGGCGGCCCTCGGGGCCATGCTGCTGGAGGTGATCCGCGAGCGCGGCAACACCTCCGGCGACCTCGCGCTCGCGCTGCTCTTCTACGGCGGCCTGGCCGGCGGGGTGCTCATCACGGGCCTGGCCGGGCAGAGCGGGGCCCGGCTGCAGCAGTACCTGTTCGGGTCGCTGACCACCATCTCGGTGGCCGACGTGTGGTTCACGATGGCGCTCGCCGTCGTCGTGCTCGCGCTGGGCCTCGGCCTGCGGCCGCAGCTGTTCGCCATCGCGCAGGACCGCGACTTCGCGGTCGTCGCCGGCCTGCGCGTGCAGGCGTACAACATGCTCGTCGCCGTGCTCGCCGCCGTGACGGTCACCATCGCGATGCGCACCGTCGGCCTGCTGCTCGTCTCCGCGCTCATGGTCGTGCCGGTCGCCGCGAGCCAGCAGCTGGCGCGCTCGTTCCGCGGCACCCTGCTGCTCGCGATGGCGTTCGGCGCGACGGCCGGCGTGGGCGGCCTGCTGGTCTCGGCGGAGCTGTCGTTCCACGCCACCGTCGCCCCCGGCCCCGCCATCGTGCTCGTCGCCCTCGCCGGGTTCGTGCTGGCGTGGCCCACCGGAGCCCTGCTGCGGCGGCGCGCCGAGGCCCGCCGCACCGGGGAGGACGCGCTCGTCGACGACGCCGTCGCCCCGTGAGCGCGAGCCAGTAGGTTGTCCCCCATGACGAGCACCGACGAGCACCAGCCCGGGCAGGGCGGAGGATCCGCCCCGGCCCGCACGGCCGCACCGGGCGTCCCGGGCACCCGTCCCACACGTCAGCGTCGGGCCGTCGGCGAGGTGCTCGCGTCGTTCGACGACTTCCGCTCCGCGCAGGAGATCCACGTGCTGCTCGGCCAGCGGGGCGAATCCGTGGGGCTGGCCACCGTCTACCGCACGCTGCAGCTGCTCGCCGACGCCGGCGAGGTCGACGTGCTGCGCAGCGAGGACGGCGAGTCGATCTACCGCCGCTGCTCCAGCACACACCACCACCACCTCGTGTGCCGCTCGTGCGGCGCCACCGTCGAGGTCGAGGGCCCCACGGTCGAGCGGTGGACCTCGGCCATCGCCGACGAGCACGGGTACGTCGACATCAGCCACACGCTCGAGATCTTCGGCACCTGCAGCGCCTGCGCCGCCCGCGCCTGAGCGGCGGCCCCGCGCGGCGCGGGAGGTCCGCCGTACCCGGTCTCAGGCGTTGGGCTGCGCGCCCCCGAAGCGGCGGTCGCGCCGCGCGTAGGTCTCGATCGCGGCCCACAGGTGGCGGCGGTCGACGTCGGGCCACAGCGTGTCTGTGAAGACCATCTCGGCGTAGGCCGCCTGCCACAGCAGGAAGTTGGAGAGCCGCTGCTCCCCCGAGCTGCGCCACACCAGGTCGGCCTCCGCGAGCTCGGGCACGTAGAGGTGACGGGCGAGCGTGCGCTCGTCGACCTTGTCGGCGCGCAGCCGGCCGGCGGCGACCTCCTGCGCGATCGAGCGGGCGGCGTCCGCCAGCTCCGCGCGACCGCCGTAGTTGACGCACATCGTGAGCGTCAGCACGTCGTTGTCGCGCGTCAGCTCCTCGGCCACCTGCAGCTCGCGGATGACCGAGCGCCACAAGCGCGGCGCCCGTCCGGCCCAGCGCACCCGCACGCCGAGCTCGTGCATCTCGTCGCGGCGGCGGCGGATGACGTCGCGGTTGAAGCCCATGAGGAACTTGACCTCGTCGGGCGAGCGCGACCAGTTCTCGGTGGAGAACGCGTAGGCCGAGATCGCCTCGACCCCGATCTCGATGGCGCCCTCGACGACGTCGAAGAGCGACGACTCCCCCGCCTCGTGACCGGCGGTGCGGGGCAGCCCGCGCTCCTTGGCCCACCGGCCGTTGCCGTCCATGACGACCGCGACGTGGCGGGGCACGAGCTCGGCAGGCAGCTCGGGCGGCCGGGCGCCCGAGGGGTGCGGCCGGGGGGCCCGGACGGGCGGACGCGGGGTCGGGCGGGCGGGCTTGCTCACGGGGCGCAGCCTATGCTTCGCCCCGACGAGGAGGCCGAGTGGACGAGCAGCAGGTGACGCCGACGGGCGCGGACGCGAACCGCCGGATCGAGCAGCACCTGTTCGCGCTGTTCCGTCGCACGAACTCGATCCACGTCGAGACGACGCACGGCGACCACGAGCTCGAGCGCTCGACGTACGGCATCCTCTGCCTGCTCGACGACGCGGGGCCGCAGCGCCTCGGGTCGATCGCCGCGGCGTACCACCTCGACCCCTCGACGGTGACCCGGCAGGCGCAGGCCGTCGTGCGCCTCGGGCTGGCGCAGAAGTCGCCGGACCCCGACGACGGCCGCGCCTCGCTGCTCGCGCTGACCCCGGAGGGGCAGGTCGCGATCCGCCGGGCGCGTGCGCACCGCCGCGAGCGGCTCGAGCAGATGATGGCCGACTGGACCGACACCGAGCGCGACCAGTTCGCGCACTCCCTCGAGCGCTTCAACGAGGCCCTGGCCCGCTGGGTGGAGTGACCGCTCAGCCGCGGGCGACGGGCCGGGGGCGGCCGCGCTCGACGTACGGCAGCGAGCGCAGGTCGCGCTCCAGGTGCCACGACAGGTACGCCGACACGAGCCCGCTCGCCTCCCGCTCGGCACGCGGCTCGGCGGCGACGATCCGCTCGACCTCGGGCCAGTCGCCGGCCAGCAGCCCGGCCAGCAGCTCCAGCGACGCGGGGGCGGGGGTCGCGCACCCGGGGACGCGGCACGTCACGCAGAGCACGCCGCCGGCGCTGTTGTTGAAGTAGCGGTGCGGCCCCTCGAGCCCGCAGCCCGCGCAGTAGAGGAACGACGGGGCGTACCCGGCGACGGCCAGCGAGCGCAGCAGGAACGAGTCGAGCACGTGGCTCGGCGCCCGCTCCCCGCCGGTCATGGCGCGCAGCCCGCCGACGAGCAGCAGGAACTGCTGCACGGCCGGCTCCTTGTCCTCCGTCACGAGCCGCTCGGCGGTCTCGAGCATGACGGTGCCGGCGGTGTAGCGGTCGTAGTCGAGCCCGATGCCCGCGGCGAAGGGGCTGAGCGTCTCGGCCTGGGTGATCGTGTCGAGGTTGCGGCCCTCGGCGAGCTGCAGGTCGACGTGCGTGAACGGCTCGAGGCGCGAGCCCCACCGCGACGTCGTGCGCCGCACCCCGCGCGCGACGGCGCGCACCCGGCCGTGGCGGCGGGTCAGCAGCGTGATGATGCGGTCGGCCTCGCCCAGCTTGTGGGTGCGCAGCACGACGGCTTCGTCACGGTAGAGGGGCACCCCTCCATTGTGACGACGCGGTCCAGCGTCGCCGCGGCCGACACGCACGGCTGACACGCACGGGGCCGCGCCGGGCCGCCCCGCGCCCGCGCGGGGTGCCATGACCGACACTGGGGGCGTGAGCACGCCGACGCCCGACCTGAGCGCCTACCCCACGAAGCCGCCCGGCCGCCCGCTCGAGTGGATCATGCTCGCTCTGGCGATCGTGTCGGTCGTGCTCCTGTCGTGGGTGACCTTCTTCGACGTCGCCGACGACGTCGAGCACTGGGTGATCCGCGCCGACTACGCCATCTGCGCGATCTTCGCCGTCGAGTTCGTCGTCCGGTGGCGCCGCGACCGCGGTGACTGGAAGTACCCGTTCCGCTACTGGTACGAGGTCATCGGCATGATCCCGCTCTCGGACCCGGCGTTCCGCGCGTTCCGGCTGCTGCGGATCCTCGTCATCCTCATGCGCCTGGGCCGCGCCGCCGACCGGGCCTTCGGCGACCGCATCACCGCGGCCATCATCGACCGGTCGATGGACACGATCGTGCGGGCGATCAAGCGGCCCGTCACGGTCGCCGTGGTGGACGAGGTGATCGCCGTCCTCAAGACCGGGCACTACACCGCCAACATCGCGCGGGCGCTCGGCGAGCACGAGGCCGAGGTGAAGTCGATGGTGCTGGAGAAGGTGAAGCAGGACCCGGTGACCTCGCGGCTGCGCTACGTGCCGTTCCACGACGACATCGTCGAGCTGGTCGCCGACACGACGTTCCGCATCGTCTTCCAGGTGCTGGCCGACCCGCGCACCGACCAGATGGTCACGGACGTGCTCGAGGAGAACACCGACCAGATCCGCGCCGCCGTCGCCGGTCGCGCCCACGAGCGCGTCGCCGAGGGCATCGACGACCGGCTCGACGACCGGCTCGACGGGCGCGCCTGACTCCTGGACCGACCCACCCGCCCGGAGGGTCGTCCGCCCGGCGGGGCCGTTCGTCGGGCAGGATGAGCCGGTGAACGCAGGGGGCTCGCGCGCTGACGCGCGCGTGAACGACCGCAGGACGGTCGTCGGCGTCGCGGCGCTGGCGGCGCTCGCGGTGCTGCTGCGGCTCCCCTTCCTGGGCGCCCCGACGGGCTCCGACGAGGCCGGGTTCCTGCTCGTCGCGCACCAGTGGCGCGACGGCTCCTCGCTCTACGGCGACTACTGGGTCGACCGGCCGCCGCTGCTGCTGGCGCTCTTCGCGCTCGTGCCCGACGTCACCGGGCTGCGCCTGCTGGGCTGCGCCTGCGCCGCGGCCGTCGTCGTGCTCGCAGCCCTGGCGGCCGGCGCCGCCGTCGACGCCTCCCGCTCCCGTACGGCGGCCCTCACCGCCGCGGCCACCGCGGCGCTGCTCTGCTCGGCGCCCTGGCTCGGCACGGTCCGCGTCAACGGGGAGGTGCTGGCGGCGCCCTTCGTGGCGGGCGCGCTGGCCCTCACCGTGCTCGCCCTGCGGGAGGACGCCCGCCGGCCCGTGGTGCTCGCCGCGGCGGCCGGCGTGCTCGCCGCGTGCGGCGTCGGGGTGAAGCAGTCGAGCGTCGACGGGGTCGTCCTCGGCGCCGTCGCCCTGCTCGTGCTGGCCCTCACGCGCCCGGCGCGGCGCCGGGCGGCGCTGACCCTCCTCGGCGCGGCGGTCGCCGGCGCGGTCGCGACGACCGCGCTGCTCGTCGGGGCGGCGGCGCTGCGCGGCACCGACCCGCTCGCGCTCCTCGACGCCGTCGTGACGTTCCGCGTCGACGCGGGCGAGACCATCCGCTCGTCGGCCTCCGGCGCCACGACGGACCGCCTCGTCGTGCTCCTCGGGACGTGGGCGGTCTCGGGCCTCGCCGTGCTCGGCGTGGCGGCCCTCGTGCTGGCGGCGCGGCGGCGTACCGACCCGGTGGCGGTCGCCACCGCGGCCACGGTCGTCGTCGGCTCGCTCGTGGCGCTGCTGGGCGGCAGCTACTGGGCCCACTACCTGCTGCAGCTCGTGCCGGCCTCCGCGCTGGCGGCCGGGCTCCTGGCCGCCCGGCTCCCGGTGCCCGTCGTGCGCGCGGGCGTCGCGGTGCTGGCCGGGGTCACCGCCGTACCGGTGGTGCTCAACCTCGTCGCGGGCGTCGACGAGGGCTCGCGCGCGGAGGCGGTGGGCGGCGCGATCGCCCGGGCCGCTGAACCCGGTGACACCGCCGTCGTCGCCTACGGCCAGCCGAACGTGCTGGCCGGGGCGGGCCTGGCGAGCCCCTACCCCTACCTCTGGAGCCTGCCCGTGCGCGTGCTGGACCCCGACCTGGACGAGCTCACCACCACCCTGCGCTCCCCCGACGCCCCCACGTGGGTCGTCGAGTGGTCGCCGGGCTTCGACTCGTGGGCGCTCGACGCCGACGACCTCGCGCGCACCGTCGAGGAGCGCTACGACCGGGTCGCCGAGGTCTGCGGCCGCGGTGTCTGGGTCCGCCGGGACGTGGAGCGCGGGGCCGTGCCCGCCGTCCCGGCCGAGGAGTGCGCGTGACCGCCCCCGCCACCGCGCCGCCCGCCGCGCCCGACGAGGCCGTCCCGCCCGGCCGCCCCCGGTGGTGGCGTCCCGCGGCGCTCACCGCCTACGCGGCCGCCCTCGTCACGTGGGTGGTGACGGTGGGGCTGCCCACCGACCCGTTCCTCGTGTTCGGGTGGCTCTGGGCGGCGACCGTCGCCTGGTACGTCGGGCAGCCGTGGCGCCGGCAGCTCGACTTCGTGCGGGACTGGTGGCCGGCGTTCGCCGTGCTCGTCGTCTACATGTACAGCCGCGGGCTCTCCGACGAGCTCATCGGGATGCCCGTCAGCTACACGATGCCGGTGCGCGTCGACGAGTGGCTCACGGGCGGCACCCTGCCGACGGCGTACCTGCAGGACGCGCTGTGCGGCGACCCGTGCCTGCGCAGCAGCGACCCGCGCTGGTACGACGTCGTCCTCACGACCGTCTACTACACGCACTTCGTGGCCTCCCTGACGCTGGCCCTCGTGCTGTGGGTGCGCGACCGCGCCGCGTGGGTCGTGTGGCTGACGCGCTACCTCGCCATGAACGTCGCCGGGCTCGTCGTCTACGTCCTCTACCCGATGGCGCCGCCGTGGCTCGCGGCGCAGGACGGCTACCTGGCCGAGGAGGTGGTGCGGCTGACGGGGCGTGGCTGGCGCGACCTCGGGCTCGGCGGGTTCCACACCGCGCTCGCGGCCGTCGGCAACCCCGTCGCGGCCATGCCGTCGCTGCACGGCGGGATCGCGATGCTGATCGCCCTCTACGCCGTCACCCGCCTGCGCGGGCGCTGGTGGCGCGGCCTGGTCCTCGCCTACCCCGTGGTGATGGGCTTCGCGCTCGTCTACTACGCCGAGCACTACGTCGTCGACATCGCCGCCGGCTGGGCGCTCGCGGTGGTCGTGACCGGGGCCTGCGTGGTGTGGGAGCGGCGGCGGGCCGGGCGACAGGTGGCCGCCCGGCCCGACGGGGCCGGTCCGGGCGTCAGGCGCGGTTGACGGCGGAGACGATGGCGCGCATCGAGGCGCGCACGATGTTGGGGTCGATCCCGACGCCCCACAGCACCTTCTCGCCGACCGCGCACTCGACGTACGCCGCGGCCTGCGCGTCGCCGCCCGAGGAGAGGGCGTGCTCGGCGTAGTCCAGCACCCGCACGTCGTACCCGAGGCCGTTGATCGCGTCGACGAACGCGGCGATCGGGCCGTTGCCGGAACCCTCGAGCGTGCGCGGCTCGCCGTCCACGGCGACGCCGACCGTGAGCGCGTCGCGGTCGCCGGCCGACGAGGTCGAGTGCACCGAGTCGAGGCGCAGCGGCGTGGTGGGCGTCAGGTACTCGCCGGAGAACACGTCCCAGATCACCTCGGGGGTGACCTCGCCACCCTCGGCGTCGGTGCGCTCCTGGATGACGCGGCTGAACTCGATCTGCGCGCGCCGGGGCAGGTCGAGCTTGTGCTCCGCCTTGAGGATGTAGGCCACGCCGCCCTTGCCGGACTGGCTGTTGACCCGGATGACCGCCTCGTAGGTGCGGCCGACGTCCTTGGGGTCGATGGGCAGGTACGGCGCCTCCCACGGCAGCTCGCCGACCGGCTTGCCCTGCTCGGCGGCCTGGCGCTCCAGCGCCTCCAGGCCCTTCTTGATGGCGTCCTGGTGGGAGCCCGAGAAGGCGGTGTAGACCAGGTCGCCCGCGTAGGGGTGCCGCGGGTGCACCGGCAGCTGCGTGCAGTACTCGACCGTGCGGCGCACCTCGTCGATGTCGGAGAAGTCGATCATCGGGTCGACGCCCTGGCTGAACAGGTTCATGCCGAGCGTCACCAGGTCGACGTTGCCGGTGCGCTCGCCGTGGCCGAACAGGCAGCCCTCGACGCGGTCCGCCCCGGCCATCAGGCCCAGCTCGGAGGCGGCGGCCGCCGTGCCCCGGTCGTTGTGCGGGTGCAGGCTGATCGTCGAGTGGGCCCGGCGCGACAGGTGCCGGGAGAAGTACTCGATCTGGTCGGCGTAGGTGTTCGGCGTCGACATCTCGACCGTCGCCGGCAGGTTGAGGATGATCTCGCGGTCCGCCTCCGGCTGCCACACGTCGGAGACCCGCTCGCAGACCTCGAGGGCGAAGTCGGTGTCGGACTGGGTGAAGATCTCCGGCGAGTACTGGTAGCCGAAGTCCGTCCCTGCCAGCAGCTGCTCGGCGTGCTTCACGACCCACTCGGTGCCGCGCGTGGCGATCGCGATGCACTCCGCCTCGGTCACGCCGAACACGACCCGCTGGAACAGCGGGGCGGTCGCGTTGTAGAGGTGGACGGTGGCCTTGCCGGCGCCGACCAGGGAGGCGACGGTGCGCTCGATGAGGTCCTCGCGGGCCTGGGTCAGCACCGAGATGCGGACGTCGTCGGGCACCAGGTCCTGCTCGACGAGCTGGCGCACGAAGTCGAAGTCGGTCTGGCTCGCGGCCGGGAACCCGACCTCGATCTCCTTGTAGCCCATCCGCACCAGCAGCTCGAACATCTTGAGCTTGCGGGCGGGGCTCATCGGGTCGATCAGCGCCTGGTTGCCGTCGCGCAGGTCGGTGGACAGCCACCGCGGGGCGGCGGTGATCTTCCGGTCCGGCCACGTGCGGTCCGGCAGCGTCACCGGCTCGAACGGGCGGTAGCGGTGGACGGGCATGCCGCTGGGCTGCTGGCTGGGGATGGTGGTCATGGGGTTCCTCGCTGGGGTGGTCACGGGGTTCGGCCCGTGGTGACGGGCGCGAGCCGGGCGCAGCACGATCTCCGCAGCGAGGGGGTCCGGCACACCTCTGCTCCCGCGTGGGAGTGGGTCAGACCTCGCTGCGGCAGCGAAGGAGGAGCTGGCGCACATGCATGACGGTTGCCGATGCTAGCACCGGGGCGCCGTAGGGTGGCGCGATGGCCCGGCTCCTCGTCGTCCACCACTCCCCCACGCGCTCGGTGCGCGCGCTGACCGACGCCGTGCTCGCGGGCGCCGGCGACGACGCGCTCGAGGGTGTCGAGGTGGTCGAGCGGCCGGCCCTGGAGGCGACCGCCGACGACGTGCTGGGGTGCGACGGCGTCGTGCTCGGCACCCCGGCGAACTTCGGCTACATGAGCGGCGCGCTCAAGCACTTCCTCGACTCGACGTTTCTCTCCATCGGCGGGGCGCTGGGCGACGACGGCGGCACCGGTGGAGCGACAGGCGGCGGCGACCCCGTGTCACCGACCGTGCCGCCGGCCGGTCGGGGTCGGCTGCCCTTCGGGCTCTACGTGCACGGCCGCTACGACACCGAGGGGGCCGTGCGCTCGGTGCTGGCCATCACGGGCGCGCTGCCCTGGCGGCGCTCCGCGGAGGTGCTCGCCGTGCTCGGCGACGTCGGTGACGCCGACCTGGCCGGCGCCCACGAGCTGGGCGGTACGATCGCCGCGCTGGCGGCGGGGTGAACCGCCCCACCAGCCGGACACCCCGCCCACCGTCGACCGAGGAGGAGCGCCCCGCCGTGCCCCTGACCCCCCTCCGGGCACCGCGCGCGCTCGGCCGCGCACTCCTGCCGCCGCCGCTGCTGGTCCTGCTGCTGACCCTGCTGGTGGCCTGCACCTCGTCGGGCGACCAGGGCGACAACACCGACCCCGAGCAGGTCGACGCCGTCGAGGTCCCCGAGCTGAGCGCCTGTCGCGACCTCACCCCGGCCGACGTCGCCAAGCCCAGCAACGCCACCCGCACCGTCGACTGCTCCGAGCCGCACACCGCCGAGACCTACAAGGTCGGCACCCTGCCCGAGGAGCTCCACGACCTCGCCTACGACTCCGACTCGCTCGGCACGTGGGCCTACACGACCTGCGGCGACGCGTTCGAGGCCTTCCTCGGTGCCGACGAGAGCGTCGTCATGCGCGCCCGGGTCAGCTGGGCGTGGTTCCGTCCGTCGGAGAAGGCGTGGGACGAGGGCGCGCGCTGGTACCGCTGCGACGCGATCGGCGGCGGCGAGGCGTCGGAGGAGTACGACGAGCTGCCCGAGACCGCCGAGGGCCTCCTCGTCGGCGTCCAGCCGGACGACCGCTGGATGACCTGCGCGAACGGCGAGCAGGTCGACACCGCGGAGCGCGTCGCGTGCTCGGAGCCCCACACCTGGCGGGCCGTCACCACCGTCCAGGTCGGCGACGAGACGACGGAGTACCCCGGCGACCGCGTCGTCGAGGTCCGCAGCCGCGACTACTGCGCCGAGTCGGTGAGCGCCCGCCTGGGCTACCCGCCGGACTACGACTACGCCTACACCTGGTTCGGCGAGGGCCAGTGGAACGCGGGCAACCGCCGCAGCATCTGCTGGGCGCGGACGGACCAGTGAGCGTGCGGGCCGCCGCCCGTCGTACGACGGTGCTCGCCGCCGCGGCCGTGCTCGCGCTCGCCGGGTGCTCCGGCGGGGACGAGGGCGACGGCAGCGGGACCCCGCCGGCGCCGAGCAGCAGCACGACCACCGCGGCGGCCCCGCCGACCGCGGCCGGCGTCCCCCGCCCCCCGCTCGACGCCTGCTACGCGCTCAGCGCCGAGGAGGCCGTCGCGCCGACCTCGGCGGCCGACCCGGTCGACTGCGCCGCGTCCCCCACCGCCGTGACCTACGAGGTCGGCGCCCTCGACCTGTACGACGCCGGCCACCTCCTCGCGGTCGACTCCGCCCAGGTGCAGCGGACGCTGGCCACGACCTGCCGGGCGGGGCTGGCGTCGTACCTGGGGACGGACGAGACCACCCTGCGGCTCAGCGTGCTGCGCTCCGTCTGGTTCTCCCCCAGCCTGGAGCAGAGCGACGCGGGCGCCGACTGGTACCGCTGCGACGTCATCGCCGTGGTCGCCGAGGCGACCCTCGGGGAGCTCGAGCCCACGATGCGCGGCGTGCTCGCCGACGGGGTCCGCAGCTGGGGCCTGTGCGGAACGGCGCGCCCCGGCGAGGCCGGGTTCCAACGCGTCGCCTGCGGTCTCGACCACACGTGGCGCGCGGTCGAGGTCGTCGACCTCGGCACGGGGGCCTACCCGGGCGCCGAGGCCGCCCAGGGTGCCGGCAGCGAGCCGTGCCAGGAGGCCGCCCGGGAGCTCGCGGCCGACGCCCTCGACTACGAGTGGGGCTACGAGTGGCCGAGCGCCGAGCAGTGGGCCGCGGGGCAGACCTGGGGCACCTGCTGGGCGCCGGCCTGAGCCACCCCGCGGGGTCCGGGTCGGCCGCGGCTGCGGCTGCGGCTGCGGCTGCGGGGCTAGAACCCCATCCGGCGCAGCTGGCGCGGGTCGCGCTGCCAGTCCTTGGCGACCTTGACCCGCAGGTCGAGGTGCACGGGGGTGCCGAGCATGGCCTCGATCTGGGCGCGGGCGCCCGTGCCGATCTCCTTCAGGCGCGAGCCCTTGTGGCCGATGATGATGCCCTTCTGCGAGTCGCGCTCGACGAAGAGGTTGGCGTGCACGTCGAGCAGCGGCCGGTCGGCCGGGCGGTCGGGACGCAGCTTCATCTCCTCGACCACGACGGCGATCGAGTGGGGCAGCTCGTCGCGCACGCCCTCGAGCGCGGCCTCGCGGACGAGGTCGGCGACGATCGCCTCCTCCGGGGTGTCGGTGAGCTCCCCGTCCGGGTAGAGCGGCGGGCCCTCCGGCACCAGGGCCACCAGCAGGTCGGCCAGCAGGCCCACCTGGTCGCCCGAGACCGAGGAGACCGGCACGATCTCGGCCCAGTCGGTCGACGTCTCGCGGCCCAGCTCGGCGATGGACAGCAGGTGGGCGCCGAGCTGCTCCGGCGTCGCCAGGTCGGTCTTGGTGGCGATCGCGACCTTCGTGGTGCGGCGCACCTTCGCCAGCTCGTTGACGATGAACCGGTCGCCGGGCCCGATCTTCTCGTCGGCCGGGAAGCAGACGGCGACGACGTCGACCTCCGCCCACGTGGTCGTCACGAGGTCGTTGAGCCGCTCGCCGAGGAGGGTGCGGGGGCGGTGCAGCCCCGGGGTGTCGACCAGGATCAGCTGGGCGTCGGGCCGGTGCACGATGCCGCGCACGACGGTGCGGGTGGTCTGGGGCTTGGAGCTGGTGATGGCGACCTTCTGGCCCACCATCGCGTTGGTCAGCGTCGACTTGCCGGCGTTGGGTCGGCCGACGAACGAGACGAACCCGGACCGGAACTCCCCCTCGGTACCTGCGGTGCTCATGGGGTCTCCTCCTGGTCGCGGGCGGCGTCGTAGTCCGCCCAGATCTGCTCGTCCGTCCGGCCGGCGGCCTTGCCCGCCCTCCAGATCGGACCCGGGTCCACGGCGCGCGGCCGGCGCACCTGGCCACCGCCCCGCCAGTAGCCCATCACGTCGTAGGCGGTGCTCGGCAGCTCCACGACCCGCATCAGGTGCTTGCGGATCGCGCGCATCTGCGCCGACTCACCCGCCATCCAGAAGTAGCCGGACCCCTCGGGCCACGCGATGCCCTCGACGACCGCGGCGAGCTCGCTCTCGCCGTCGCCGGGCGGGGCGCACCAGGTCACGTCGGCGCCCGCGGGCAGGTACGACGCCAGCACCGCCGGGTCGTCGGGCACCTCGGCCCACACGCGCACCGGCAGGTCGGGACGCGCGGCGGCCACGGTCTCCAGGGTGCGGGCGATCGCGGGCAGCGCCGTGAGGTCGCCGACGAGCAGCAGCCAGGCCGCGTCGTCGGGCAGCGCGAAGGAGCCCTTGGGCTCCGTGATCGTCACGGTCTCCCCGACGCAGTCGCGCCGCGCCCACTCGGTGACGAGGCCGACGTCGTGGACGACGACGTCGAGCACGAGCTCGCCGCCGTCCCCGGCGGCCGGGTCCCACGAGCGGACCGTGTAGTAGCGGCTCTGGAACTGGCCCGGGACCACGAGCCCGACCCACTCGTCGCTCGTGCCCGTCGAGGTGAACCCCGCCAGGCCCGGCCCCGTCAGCACGAGGCGGACCAGGTGGGGCGTCAGCTGCTCACGGCGGGCGACCCGCGCGACGTACTGCTCGGCCCGGGTGCTCATCCGCAGCAGGGTACGGCGCGCGCCCGCCCCGGCGCACGTCCGCGGCTCCGCCTCACGCGGGGGGCGGCTGCGGCGGGCGCAGCATCGGCACGGCGCCGGCGGCGACCGGGTCGGTGATCGCGCCGACGGCGACGAACCCGTGGCGCTCGTAGAGCCGGCGGCTGGCCGGGGTGGTGGCCTCGAGGAACGCGGGGAGGCCCGCGGCGTCGACGTCCGCGAGGCGGCGGGCGAGCAGCGCCCGCCCGACGCCCAGACCCCGCGCCGACGGGGCCGCGCCGATGTCGTGCAGGTGGAAGCACGGCCCGGGCGGCAGGTGCGCGGCGACGACGCGGTCGTAGCGCCGGGCGGCCCGCAGGCCCCGGAGCCGCAGCGCGGCCGCGGCGCGCAGCGCGACGAGCGGGTGCCGCCACGCGGGCTCATCGCCCGCCGGGGTGCCCCAGACCGCCGCCCCGAGCACCTCGCCGCCGGGTCCGCGCCGGGCCACGTCGACCCCGTCGCGACCCACCGAGCGCAGGTCGCCGGCGAACAGCGCCACCAACCGGGCGTGGCGCCGACGGGCGTCGGGCGGCACGAGCCGCGCGACCGCGGGGTCGTCGGCGAACGCCGCGGCGAGCACCTCCGCCGCGGCCCGCAGGGTGCCGGGGCCGCCGCGCTCGACGTGCACCGCCCCGGCCGCCCCGGCTGTCCCGGCTGTCCCGGTCGTCCCGGCTGCGCTCACCTCACGCGCCGAACGTGTGCCGCAGCGGGTACCCGCTGACGCCGCGGTCGTCGGTGCGGGTCGCCAGCACCTGGTGGAGCTGGATCTCGTTGCGCTCGAAGGCGATGCGGGAGCCGGTCATGTAGATGCCCCACACCTTCGCGGTGCCCTCGCCGACCTCGGCGACGGCGTCGTCCCAGTTGCGCTCCAGGTTCTCCGACCAGCCCTGCAGGGTGCGCGCGTAGTGCATCCGCAGGTTCTCCGTGTGCTGCACCTCGAGACCGGCGTCCTGGGCGTCCATCACCATGCGACCCGAGCCGGTCAGCTCGCCGTCGGGGAACACGTAGCGGTCGATGAACGCCCCCGTGCGCGTCGGCAGGTTGTGGGCGCGGGTGATCGAGTGGTTGAGCAGGCGGCCCTCGGGCCGCAGGCGGTCGCGCAGGAACGCGAAGTACGCCGGGTAGTTGCGCACCCCGATGTGCTCGGTCAGCCCGATGGAGCTGACGGCGTCGAACCCGTCGTCCATCACGTCGCGGTAGTCGAGGTGGCGCACCTCGGCCAGGTCGGAGAGCCCCGCGGCGTCGATCGCCGCCTTCGCCCACGACGCCTGCTCGAGGCTGAGGGTGACGCCGAGCGCCTTCACGCCGTACTCCCGCGCGGCGTGCATGACCATGCCGCCCCAGCCGCAGCCGACGTCGAGGAGCCGCTGACCGGGCTGCAGGTCGAGCTTGCGGGCCACGAGGTCGAACTTGGCGGCCTGCGCCTGCTCGAGCGTCGCGTCCTCGGTCTCGAACAGCGCGCACGTGTAGGCCATCGACGGGCCGAGCACGAGCTCGTAGAACCGGTTCGACACGTCGTAGTGGTGGCCGATGACCTCGGCGTCGCGGGTCAGCGAGTGCCGCAGGCCCTCGACCGCCCGGCGCCAGCGGGGCAGGTGTTCCTGCGGCGGCACCGGCGGCGGCTTGAGGTGGCCCAGCCCGAGACCGCGCAGCAGGCGGAGGGCCTCGCCCGCGCTCGGCCGGCGGAACGACAGCTGGCTCAGCAGCAGCACGAGCCCGTCGTACGGGTTGCCGGGGTGCACGCCGGAGACCTCGAGGTCGCCCATCACGTACGCGCGGGCGATGCCGAGGTCGCCGGGCGCGGTGAGGATGTAGGACAGGCCGCGCTCGTTGCGCAGGTGGAGCCCCACCGCCGCGTCCGCCGGGCCGGCCGAGGAGCCGTCGTACGCCGTGAACCGCACGGGCATGCCGTGCTTCATCAGCGTGCCGATGGCGTCGCCGATCGTGATGGTCCTGCCGTTGTTGCCGTCCTTGCCGATGTCCTGGGTCACTGCCTCCGCACCGCTTTCTCGTAGAGGGTCGACAGCCGCTGCTGCGGGTCGTAGCGCTCCTTGACGCGCGCCAGGTTGGCGCCGTCGTAGAGCCGGTCGAACGTCTCGGGGTCGTAGAACGCCTCGGAGTAGAGGGACTTGTGGCCGTCGAGCTCGTGCACCCGCGCCTCGATGGCCCGGTTCGTCGGCGCGTCCGGCGCCTGCGGCCCGACCGCGACGGTGCCCCAGAACCCGGCGTTGACGTAGGTCGTGCCCGGCTCGAGGGGGTACGACGACCACGTGCGGGCGCTGCCCGGACCGTCCGGCTCGCGCAGCCGCAGGGGGCACAGCCACACGGGGCGCATGCCGACGTGCTCGTCGAACCAGGTGAGGAACTCACCGAGCCGCTCGAGCGGTACCTCGACGTCCTGCACGACGCGCTCGCGCTGCGGGCGACGCTGCAGCCGGTCGAGCGTGGCGACGATGCCGAAGCGGGTGTCGAGGCCGACCAGGCGGTGGTAGACGTCCGAGCGGCGCTTCGAGCGCGGCCAGAGGCGGCGCACCCGCGGGTCCTGCAGCCCGAACGCGCCGGAGCACCAGAACCAGTCGGTGTCCCAGCGCCAGAGGTAGTCCTCGACCGTCAGCAGGTCGCTGGTGCGCTGCTGGACCGAGCGGTAGTAGACCTCGTCGACGTACGTCGAGGGGCGCTGCCCCGCGGCGTCGTCGGTCCAGCGGGCCAGCGTCAGGTAGAGCTCGTCGGGGCTGAACGCGGTGCCGTCGAGGCCGTCGACCCGCTCCCCCTCCCAGGCGCCGTCGGCCACGATCGTCGCGACGGCGCCGACCAGCGCGGCCGCGTCGTCGAACCGCACGTGCCGCAGCGCGACGTACGCCGGCACGGGCTCCAGCTCGATGCGCAGTCGGGTGGCGTAGCCCAGCGAGCCGTAGGAGTTGGGGAAGGCGTCGAACAGGTCGGCGTGCTCGCCCGTGGGGCGGGCGGTGACGATCTCGCCGGCGCCGGTCAGCACGTCCATCTCGAGCACGCTCTCGTGCGGCAGGCCGTTGCGGAACGACGTCGACTCGATGCCCAGGCCCGTGACCGCGCCGCCCAGGGTGATGGTGCGCAGCTGCGGCACCACCAGGGGCACGAGACCGTGGGCGAGGGTGGCGTCCACGAGGTCCTCGTAGGTGCACATGCCCTGCACGTCGGCCGTCCGGGCGACGGGGTCGACCGCGACCACGCCGTCGAGGCCGGCGACGTCGAGACCGGGCGCGGTGGTCGCCGTGCGGGTGCGGAAGAGGTTCGAGGTGCGCTTCGCCAGCCGCACCGGGGACCCGGCGGGGATCGCGGCGTACGACGCCAGCAGCGCCCGGGTGGCCGCCTCGTGCGCCTGCGTGCCGACCGTGTTCACCCGGTCGACCCTAGACCCGGCTCCGGGCGGCGGCGTACCGACTTTGGTCGATGATGTTGTGATCTACAACCAGTTCGGCGTGGCCTCCGCCACGCGCCGCACCCCCGCGGGTCGGCTCAGGTCGCGACGGTGGTCGCGACGGTGCCGCGGGGGTCCCCCACGTGCACGGGTACGCCGGTGCCCGCGAGGTCGCGGACGGCCGCCAGGTCGGCGTCGGCCACCGCACCGGCGTCGCCGAGCACGACGGCGGCCTCGAGCGAGCGGGCCCCCGACGCGACGGCCATGGCGACGCACACGCCGAGCGCGCTGACGCGCAACGACGGCAGGTCGACCGTGGCGGCGGCGTAGGTGCGGCCGTCCTGGTCGCGCACCGCGGCACCCTCGCGGGCCCCGGTGCGGGCCCGCGTCGCGCGGGCCAGGGTGACGAGCTTGCGGTCCTCCGCGGACAGGTCGCTCACGGGGTCGCTCACGGGGTCGCTCACGGTGCCTCCTCCTCGTCGCCGTCGGCCCCCAGGCGGGTGACGACCACGGTGCTGATCTTGTTGCGCCGCCCGCGCACGCCCTCGGCACGGAACCCGAGGCCGTGCGCCTCGACGGTCGAGCCGGGGATGGGCACGAGCCCCAGGTGCTTGGCCATGAGGCCGCCGACGCTGTCGACGTCCTCCTCCTCCACGTCGAAGCCCGGGAACAGGTCGTCGAGGTGGTCGACGGGGAAGCGGGAGGAGACGCGCCAGGCGTCGTCCCCGATCCGCTCGACGTCGACCTCGTCCACGTCGTGCTCGTCGGCGATCTCGCCCACGATCTCCTCGAGGACGTCCTCGATGGTGACGATGCCGGCGGTGCCGCCGTACTCGTCCACGACGACCGCGATGTGCTGGCGCGAGGCCTGCATCTCCGCCAGCAGCGACGCGACCGACTTGGAGTCGGGCACGTGGTGCGCGGGACGCATGTGGGTCTCGATGCGCTCGGTGATGTCGGCGTCGCCCTCGCGGTCCTCGAAGTCGAGGCGCGCGACGTCCTTGAGGTAGGCGAAGCCCAGCACCTCGTCGAGGTTCTCGCCGACCACCGGCATGCGGGAGTAGCCGCTGCGCAGGAACAGCGACATGGTCTGGCGCAGGTTGCGGTGCCGCTCGACGAACACCACGTCGGGGCGGGGCACCATGACCTCGCGGGCGATGGTGTCGCCGAACTCGAAGACCGAGTGGATCATCTTGCGCTCGCCCGACTCGATGACGGCGCTGGCCTCCGCCAGGTCGACGAGCTCGCGCAGCTCGGTCTCGGACGAGAACGGGCCCTCGCGGAACCCCCGGCCCGGGGTCAGGGCGTTGCCGACCAGGATCAGCAGGCGGGGCAGCGGGCCGAGCAGGCGGGTGAGCGCCCACACCGGCGCCGCCGAGCCGAGCGCCACCCGGTCGGGGTGCTGGCGGCCCAGCGTCCGCGGCGCGACGCCGATGGCGACGAACGACACCACCAGCATGATCGCGACGGTCAGCAGCACGCTCCCCCACCAGCTGCGCACCGCCTCGTCGACCTGCAGCGTGACGAGCACGATGGCGGCGACCTCGGCGAGCAGGCGCAGCAGGATGAGGGAGTTGAGGTAGCGCGGCGGGTCGTCGAGCACCCGCAGCAGGTACGTCGCGCCGGTGCGCCCCTCGGCGGCCAGCTCCTCGGCGCGCGCGCGGGAGAAACCGGACAGTGCCGCGTCGGCCGCGGCGATCAGGCCGGCCACGACGACGAGGCCGCCGGCCGAGACCAGCACCCAGAGGTCGCTCATGGGCGCCGATCCTCTCAGGACCGGCTGCGCCAGCGGGCCAGCAGGGTGTCCTGCAGCCCGAACATCTCCGCGTGCTCCTCCGGCTCGGCGTGGTCGTAGCCGAGCAGGTGGAGGATCCCGTGCACCGTCAGCAGCTCGATCTCCGCCAGCGTGCCGTGGCCCGCCGTGGCGCCCTGGGCCGCCGCGACGGCGGGGCTCAGCACGAGGTCGCCGAGCACGCCCTCCTCGGGCTCCTCGTCCGCGAGCCCGGGGCGCAGCTCGTCCATGGGGAAGGCGAGGACGTCGGTCGGCCCCTCCTTGCCCATCCACTGCTCGTTGAGCTCGGCGATGGTGTCCTCGTCGACGGCCTTCAGGCAGAGCTCCGCCTCCGGGTGCACCCGCATCTCGTCCATGACGAAGCGGGCCAGCCGGGCGAGGTGCTCCGGCTCGACGAGGTCGGTGCCGGACTCGTCGATGATCTCGATCGTCACGAGGGACGTCCTCCCCGCGTGGTGCGGCGGGGGCCGGTGGGCTCCGGGGTGCCGGAGGCCTCGCCGGCGTCGTACGCGTCGTAGGCGGCGACGATGCGGGCCACCAGGCGGTGGCGCACCACGTCGCTGCTGGTCAGGCGGTTGAACGAGACGTCCTCGACGCCTTCGAGGATGCCCTCGACCACCCGCAGGCCGGAGCGCGTGCCACCCGGCAGGTCGGTCTGGCTGGTGTCGCCGGTGACGACGATGCGCGAGCCGAACCCGAGGCGGGTGAGGAACATCTTCATCTGCTCGGGCGTCGTGTTCTGCGCCTCGTCGAGGATGATGAACGCGTCGTTGAGGGTGCGTCCGCGCATGAACGCGAGCGGGGCGACCTCGATCGTGCCGGCCGCCATCAGCTTGGGGATCGACTCCGGGTCCATCATGTCGTGCAGCGCGTCGTACAGCGGGCGCAGGTAGGGGTCGATCTTCTCGCTCAGCGTGCCCGGCAGGTAGCCCAGGCGCTCGCCGGCCTCGACGGCCGGGCGGGTCAGGATGATGCGGGTGACCTCCTTGGCCTGCAGCGCCTGCACGGCCTTGGCCATCGCCAGGTAGGTCTTGCCGGTGCCGGCGGGGCCGATCCCGAAGGTGATGGTGTGGGTGTCGATCGCGTCGACGTAGCGCTTCTGGTTGAGCGTCTTCGGGCGGATCGTGCGGCCGCGGTTGGAGAGGATGTTGAGGCTCAGCACGTCGGCCGGCCGCTCCTCGGTCTCGGTGCGCAGCATGCCGATGACCCGCTCGACCGTCTCGCTGCTGACGCCCTGACCGGTGCGGATGAGCGCCACCAGCTCGCCCAGGAGGCGCTCGGCGAGGGCGATCTCGGCCGGCTCCCCCATCAGCGTGATGCGGTTGCCCCGCACGTGGACGCGGGCCCCGAAGGCCTGCTCGATCGCACCGAGGTGCTCGTCGCCGGCGCCCAGGAGGCTCACCATGTCGATGCTGTTGGGCACCGTGACCGTGTGCTTGGCGGCGGTCGGCGATGCGAGCTGCGGTGCGCTGTCGGAGTCAGTCATGGATGCCCGGGAGGGCTCCCCTTCTGGTGCGGCGGGACGGCGGGACGAACCCCTCCATCGTACGCCGCCGCCCCCACCCCCCGGCGAGCCGTTTCCGGCGCCGGACGGGCTCAGGAGGGCCAGCCCATCCGCTCCCCGCCGAGCACGTGCAGGTGCGCGTGGAAGACGGTCTGGCCCGCGTCGGCGCCCGTGTTGAACACGAGGCGGTAGCCGTCGAGGTCGTCGGCCTGCGCCACGGCGGCCGCGCTGGTGAGCAGGTCAGCGGCGGTGCGCGGCTCGGCCGCCGCGAGCGACGCCGCGTCCGGGTGGTGGCTGCGGGGCACGACGAGCACGTGGGTCGGGGCGACCGGGGCGATGTCCCGGAACGCCAGCGTCGTCGGCGTCTCGTGCACCACGGTGGCCGGCACGTCGCCGGCGACGATCTTGCAGAACAGGCAGTCGGCGCTCATGACGCCAACCTAGCGCCGGCCGGGCTGCTCGCCCCTCGTCGCAGGAGCCACTACCGTCACAGGAGCAACTGCACCCGGCCGCCTCGCGAGGACGACCGTCGGCGCCCGACCCTGGGAGGAATCGCATGACCGCTCGCCGCACCCCCGCCCGCCGCACGACCGCCCCGCTCGCCGTCGGCGCGGTGCTGGCCCTGACGCTGGCCGCCTGCGGCGACGACGGCGCGGACGACGGCGCCACCGACCCGGGAGCGAGCCCGTCGACCCCCACCAGCTCGGCGACGGCGACGACCACGCCGAGCGACGACGAGGGCGGCACGGGCGGCGGCACGGGCGGGGCGGGCACCGGGGCCGTGCCGGTCTACTACGTGCTCGAGGGGGACCGCGCGGGCCTGGTGCGCGAGTTCCACGCCGGCCAGGGCGACGACGCCCTCGCCTCGGCGGTCACGCTGCTCTCCAGCCCGCCCTCGGACCCGGACTACACGTCGTACGTCGACGGGTGGGTCACCGCGGCGCAGGAGGCGGACGGCGAGATCGTCGCCACCGTCAGCGGCCCGGTGCCCGGCGACGACGCCGAGCTGGCGGTGCAGCAGGTCGTCTACACGCTGCAGGCGGCGGCCGGCCGGGTGCTGCCCGTGCGCTTCCTCGGCGAGTCGGGCGGGGACGCCGTCGGACTGCCCGGCACCAACCCCGTCAGCACCTCGCCCGAGCTCGAGACGCTCGCGCTCGTCAACATCACCGACCCCGCCGAGGGCACCACCGTGTCGGGGTCGATGACCGCGACCGGGCGTGCGAGCTCGCCCGAGAACAACGTCCGGTGGGAGGTCCGCTCCGGCTCCGAGGTGGTGCTGGAGGGCTTCACCACGCACGAGGGCTCGTCCACCGACGAGCGCCTGGACCCGTGGACCGTCGAGGTCGACCTCAGCACGCTGGCCCCCGGCACCTACACGTTCGTCGCGATGACCGACGACGCGAGCGGCGGCGAGGAGGGCTCCGGCCCGGCCACCGACACGCGCACCATCGTCGTCGGCTGACCCCGCGGGGCAGGCCCGGCGGGCGGTCAGGCCCAGCGGGCGGTGCGGGCCAGGAGCGCCGCGACCGCCACGACCCCGGCGGTCGAGGTGCGCAGCACCTCGTCACCCAGCCGCACGGTCGTGGCGCCGGCCGCCTCGAACGCCGCGACCTCCTCGTCGGTGAGCCCGCCCTCGGGACCGACGACGAGGCCCAGCGAGCGCACCTCGCCCGACAGCGGGACCGAGGCCAGCGGCGTGGTCGCCGCCTCGTGGAGCACCAGCACCACGTCGAGGCCGGCGAGGAACGCCGCCGCCTCGGCGGTCGACGCCAGCGGCGCGACCTCGGGGAACCACGCGCGCCGGGACTGCTTGGCGGCCTCCCGCGCCGTGGCCGACCACCGCGCGTGCGCCTTGGTCGCGCGCTCGCCGCGCCAGACGGCCACGCTGCGCGCCGCCGCCCACGGGACGATCCGCTCGACGCCCACCTCGGTGAGCACCTCGACGGCCAGCTCGCCCCGGTCACCCTTGGGCAGCGCCTGCACGACCGTCACGGCGGGCACGGGGGCGGGTACGTCGGCGACGTCGGCGACCTCGACCTCCAGCGCGCGCTTCGCCGTCGCCGTGACGACGCCGGTCACGGCCCGCCCGGCCCCGTCGACGAGACGCACCTGCTCCCCCACGGCGAGCCGGCGCACCGCGACGGCGTGGTGGGCCTCGTCGCCCTCGACGCGGACGAGGGACCCGGGTCGGGCCCCGCCCAGGTCGGGGTGCAGGTGGACCGGCAGCGACACCGCGGGCCTCAGTGGGTGTGGAACTTGTCGCGGAAGCGGCCGAAGACGCCCCCGCGGCGGTGCACCTGGACCTGGCCGTCGGTCGCCTCCTCGCCCCGCAGCTCGGCGAGCTCGCGCAGCAGCGCCTCCTGGCGCCCGTCGAGCTTCTGCGGCGTCGCGACCGCGATGGTGACCACGAGGTCCCCGCGCCCGGCACCCCGCAGGCCGGGGACGCCCCGCCCGCGCAGCACCTGCTCGGTGCCCGACTGCGTGCCCGGCTTGATCTCCAGGCGCAGCTCGGTCTCCAGCTCGGTCTCCGCGCCGTCCTCCACGAGGTCGGCCTCGAGCAGCGGCAGGGTGACGTCGGCGCCGAGCGCGGCGGCGGTCATCGGGACGGTCACGGTGCAGTGCAGGTCGTTGCCCTGGCGCAGGAACAGCTCGTGCTCGGCGACCCGGATCTCGACGTACAGGTCACCGGCGGGACCGCCTCCCGGGCCGACCTCGCCCTGCTCGGCCAGCTGCACGCGGGTGCCGTTGTCGACGCCCGCGGGGATCTTGACGGTGAGGTCGCGGCGCGAGCGCACCCGGCCCTCGCCCGAGCAGGTGCGGCAGGGGTCGGGGATGACCGAGCCGAAGCCGCGGCACGCGGCGCAGGGACGCAGGGTGCGGATCTCGCCGAGGAACGAGCGCTGCACGTGCGCGACCTCCCCCGCACCGCGGCACGTCGTGCAGGTCTGCGGGCTGCTGCCGGGGGCCGCGCCGTCGCCGTGGCAGGTCTCGCAGACCACCGCGGTGTCGACCTTGAGCTCGCGGGTGACGCCGAAGGCGGCCTCGGCGAGCTCGACGTCGAGGCGGATGAGCGCGTCCTGGCCGCGCCGCATCCGCGGTCGCGGGCCGCGGCCCGCCCCGCCCCCGCCGGGCTGGCCCGGGCCCCCGCCGCCGAAGAAGGCGTCCATGATGTCGGTGAACGAGAAGCCCTGGCCCGCGCCGCCGAACCCGGCGCCGCCGAACGGGTCGCCGCCGCGGTCGTAGGCCGCCCGCTTCTGCGGGTCCGACAGCACCTCGTAGGCCGCGCTGACCTCCTTGAACCGCTCCTGGGTCTCGGGGTCGGGGTTGACGTCCGGGTGCAGCTGGCGGGCCAGACGCCGGTACGCCTTCTTGATGGCGTCGGCGTCGGCGTCGCGGTCGACGCCGAGCAGCTCGTACAGGTCCTGGCTCACGTGTGTCCTATCCATCGCTTCCGTGCAGGTGGGGCAGGTCGGGCGGGTCGGGCGGGTGGGGGCGCCGTCGATCGGCGCCCCGGTCAGGCGTTGTTGTTCTCGTCGAGGATGCGCGACATGTAGCGGGCGACCGCGCGCACGGCGGCCATGGTGCCCGGGTAGTCCATGCGGGTGGGGCCCACGATGCCGAGCGCGGAGAGCATGTCGGCACCCGCGCCGTACCCCGTCGTGACGACGCTCGTGCCCGCGAGCTCCTCCACGGGGCCCTCCGCGCCGATGCGCACCGTCACGGCGCCGCCGGTCGTGGCCTCGCCCAGCAGCCGCAGGAGCACGACCTGCTCCTCCAGCGCCTCGAGCATGGGGCGCAGCACGGTGTCGAAGCCGTCGCCGAAGCGCGCCAGGTTGGCCGTGCCGCCCACCACGACGCGCTGGTCGGACGAGTGGTCCGACAGCGCGTCGACGAGCACCCCGACGACCTCGCTCGTCGGGCCGTCGGCCGGGGCCTCGTCGGTGCGCAGCCGGGCCAGCGCGTCGGCGGCGACACCGAGCCGCTGGCCCACGACCGCGCGGTTGACCTGGGAACGCAGGTCACCGACCTGGGCCTCGTCGAGGTCCCGGTCGAGCTCGACGAGGCGCTGCTCCACCCGCCCGCTCGACAGGATGAGGACGACGAGCAGGCGGTGCGGCGCCAGGGCGACCACCTCGACGTGCCGCACGGTGCTCTGGCTGAGGATCGGGTACTGCACCACGGCCACCTGGCGGGTCAGCTGGGCCAGCAGCCGCACGCTGCGGCGCACGACGTCGTCCACGTCCACCGCACCCTCGAGGAAGGTGGAGATGGCCCGCTTCTCGGCCGCCGTGAGCGGCTTGACCGTGCCGAGCCGGTCCACGAACAGGCGGTAGCCCTTGTCGGTGGGGATGCGGCCGGCGCTCGTGTGAGGCTGGTGGATCAGCCCCTCCTCCTCCAGCACGGCCATGTCGTTGCGCACGGTCGCCGGGGAGACCCCCAGCCCGTGCCGTTCGACGAGGGCCTTCGAGCCGACCGGCTCCTCGGTCGACACGTAGTCCTCCACGATGGCCCGCAGCACGGCGAGCCGACGCTCCTCGACCATCCCTGCTCCTCCCGCGTGGCGTCCACCGGTGGCCGAGACCCTCGGGGTCCTGGCACTCCACCGGCGCGAGTGCCAATGGTACTCCGCCCCGTCCCACTCCACGGGAACCACTTGACCCGGGGCCGGTGAGCGGTAGGTTAGGCTTGCCTTAGTCATCCAGGAGGTCCTGTGCTCCCCTTGCTCGCCTCGGCCGATCCCGACCAGCTCGCCGCGCGCGCCCGCAGCGCCCTGTCCTGCCCGGCGGCGGCCAGCATGGTCATCAAGGGCACCGAGCACCTCTTCGGCGGTGACGACCTGGGCCTGCAGGACCGGGGCGGCGTCCCCACCCTGGTGTGCCGCACCGGCTCGGTCGTCGAGCGCGCCGCGACCGCCCACCAGAAGGCGCTGCTGCGCATCATCTCCGGCGTGGTCGAGGACGACGGCACCACCGAGTCGGTCGTGCTGGCCGGCAAGCTGGCGAGCCCGCGGCCCTGCTGCGACCCGTCGCTGCAGGCCGTCGCCATCGACCCCACCATCATCATGCTCATCCGCACGCACGCGGACGGCTCCACGCGGCAGTACCGGGTGCCCACCGCCCTCTTCCGCAGCCCCACCCACGCGCTCAACCGCGGCTACCTGCGCCGGTGCACCGAGCACGTCAACGAGTGCCACGACGCCGAGCTGCGCCAGGCCGTCTCCCTGTGCACCGGCACGCCCGCGCCGTACCTGGCCGGCGCCGCCCTCGCCGACCTCTCGCCCACCGGCGTGGAGGTCCGGTGGGTCGACGCCGACGGGGCGCACCGCCGCCCGGTCACCTTCGACACTCCCGCCCGCACCCCGGACGACCTCGCCGAGGCGCTGCGCACCCACCTGCACGCCGGCCTCTGCTGACTCGCCCGCCGACCCGCCCGCCGACCCGCCCGCCGACCCGCCCGCCGACCCGCCCGCTGGCCTAACCTCACGGGCATGGCCCGCGACACCGTCCTGCCCGACCCGACCGAGGTCGCCGACCGGGTCTGGGTCGCCCGCCACCCCTGGTTCGACGCCATCGTCACCGTCGTCGCCGGCGAGCGCGGCGTCGTGGTCGTCGACACCCACGCCGCGGAGACCGTCGGCGAGCAGCTGCGCGACGCCGTGCGCCGGCTCGCCCCCGCCCTGCCGCTCCTCGCCGTCGTCGCCACCCACGACCACCTCGACCACGTGCTCGGCACCGCGCCGCTGCTGGACGCCTGGCCCGACGCGGACGTCGTCGCCCACGAGGACGCAGCGGCCCGCATGGCGACCAGCGTCCCCGCGCAGGTGGCGGCGTACGACGCTCCCCCGGCCCTGCGCAGCGCCGTGACGAGCAGCCGCCTCGTGCTCCCCACCCTCACGCTCTCCGGCGCGCGGGCGCTCGACCTCGGGGACCGGGTCCTCGAGGTCGTCCACCCCGGTCGCGGCCACACCGGCGGGGACCTCTGCGTGCGGGTGCCCGACGTCGACGTCCTCGTCGCGGGCGACGTCGTCGAGGCCGCCGACGACCCGGCCGACGCGGTGCCGGCGTACGGCGACGACTCCTGGCCGCTGGAGTGGCCGGGCAGCCTGGAGCTCGTGATCGGGCTCCTCACCCCGGCCAGCACCGTGGTCGCCGGCCACGGCCCGGTCGTGGACCGCGCGTTCGTGCACGCCCAGCAGGCGGCCGTCGCGGAGGTGGCCGGCCAGGTGAGCGACCTCGCGGCCGCCGGCGTCCCGGCCGACCGGGCGCTCGCAGAGGGGCGCTGGCCCTTCCCCGCCGACGCGCTCGTCGCGGCCGTGCGCCTCGGCTACGCCCACCTGCCGCCCGGGGCACGACGGCTGCCGCTGGTCTGACCCCCGCGGCGTGCTCCGGCGGCGTGCTCCGGCGGCGTGCCTGGCGAGGACGGTCGGTCCCGCGCCCTAGCGTGGGGACGTGACCCCGCACGACCGCTACGGATCCGACGTCCTCTCCGGCGACTGGCGCGCGCCCAAGCGCGGCCGGGCCACGGAGCACCCCGCCGACGTCGGCCTGGTCGTCGAGGAGGTCACGACCGACTGGTGCGGCGAGATCGTGACCGTCGACCGCGACCTCGACACCGTCACGCTGGAGGACCGGCGCGGCAAGCGGCGCACCTTCCCGCTCGGTCCCGGCTTCCTCCTCGAGGGCCGCCCGGTCATCCTCACCGCCCCGGTCCGGGTCGCGGCGCCGCGCCGCCCCAGCCGCACGGCGTCGGGCTCGATCGCGGTGCCGGACGCGCCGGCCCGGGTCGCCCGCGCCTCCCGCATCTTCGTCGAGGGCCGCCACGACGCGGAGCTCGTCGAGAAGGTGTGGGGTGACGACCTGCGCGTCGAGGGCGTGGTGGTGGAGTACCTGGGGGGCGTCGACGACCTCGCCGACCACCTCGTCGGGTTCGAGCCGGGCCCGGGCCGCCGCGTGGGCGTGCTCGTCGACCACCTCGTGCGCGGCTCGAAGGAGAGCCGCATCGCCGACGGCATCGCCCGCTCGGCCGTCGGGAAGCACGTGCTCATCGTCGGCCACCCCTTCGTCGACGTCTGGCAGGCCGTCAAGCCCGAGCGCGTCGGCCTCACCGCCTGGCCGACCATCCCGCGGTCGGTGGAGTGGAAGCACGGGGTGTGCCAGCATCTGGGGTGGCCCCACCGCAACCAGACCGACATCGCGCGGGCCTGGAAGCACATCCTCGGGCGGGTGGAGTCCTACGCCGACCTCGAGCCGGCCCTGCTGGGCCGGGTCGAGGAGCTGATCGACTTCGTGACCGCCCCCGACGCGTAGCACCAGGAGACCCCCGTGAGCACCTACGGCGACCAGCCCGGCGGCCCCTACGGCCAGGACCCGTCCCCGGGATGGGGCGCCCCCGGCCAGCCGTGGCAGCCGGGGCAGCCCGACCAGGGCCAGCAGGGCTGGGGGCAGGCGCCCCACGGCCAGGGCTACGGCCAGGGGTACGGCCAGGGGTACGGCCAGGGGTACGGCCAGCCGGGCGGGTACGGACCGGGCCAGCCGCCCTCGTCGTCGGAGGACCGCGCGTGGGCCGTCACGGCCCACCTCGGCGCGCTCGTCACGGCGTGGTTCGCGTTCGGGTTCATCGCGCCGCTGATCGTGCTGCTGGTGCGCGGCCGCTCGCCCTTCACGCGCCAGCACGCGGTGGAGTCGCTGAACTTCCAGTTGTCGCTGCTCCTCTACAGCGTGGCCGCGACGGTCGTGGGGTTCGTCTTCGTCGTCGTGACCCTCGGACTCGGGGCCCTGCTGCTGGTCCCGCTCTACTTCGTCGCGCTGCTCGCCGTCCTGGTCGTCGTCATCATGGCGTCGGTGCGCGCCGGGGCCGGCGAGCAGTACCGCTACCCGCTCACCCTGCGCCTCATCCGCTGAGGCGCACCGTCGCGCTGGCTCAGCCGAGCAGGTCGCGCACGACGCCGTCGGCCAGCAGCCGGCCCTCGCGGGTGAGCACCACCCGACCCGCGGCACCGCCGTCGAGCGGACCCGCCTCGACCAGCCCGCGCCGCACGAGGTCGGGCAGCGCCGCGCGGCCGTCGTCGTCGAGCACGTCGAGCGTCAGGCCCTCGCGCAGCCGGGTCTCGAGCAGCACGCGCTCGACGCGTCGTACCTCGTCGTCGAGCAGCTCGCGCTCGTGGCCGGGCGAGCGGCCCGCGGCCAGCAGCTCGGCGTACGGCGCGGGGTGGCGCACGTTCCACCAGCGCACGCCCCCGACGTGGGAGTGCGCCCCGGGGCCCACGCCCCACCAGTCGTCGCTGCGCCAGTAGGCCAGGTTGTGGCGGCACTCGCTGCCGGGGCGCGACCAGTTCGACACCTCGTACCAGCCGAGCCCGCCGGCGGTGAGCACCTCGTCGGCGAGGTGGTACTTGTCGGCCAGGTCGTCCTCGTCGGGCGCTGCGACCTCGCCGCGCCGCACGCGGCGGGCCAGCGCCGTGCCCTCCTCCACGATGAGCGAGTACGCCGACACGTGGTCCGGCGAGCACGCCAGCGCCGCGTCGAGGCTGGCGCGCCAGTCGGCGAGCGACTCCCCCGCCGTGCCGTAGATGAGGTCGAGGCTGATCTCGTCGAAGCCCGCGGCGCGGGCGTCCGCCACCACGCCGGGGACACGGGCGGGGTCGTGGGTGCGCTCCAGCACCTGGAGCACGTGGGGCACGACCGACTGCACACCGAAGGACAGCCGGGTGAAGCCGCCGGCCCGCAGCACGTCGAGGTCGGCCCGCGAGACCGAGTCGGGGTTGGCCTCCGTGGTCACCTCGGCGCCCGGCGCCAGCCCGAACTCGTCCTCGACCGCGCGCAGCACCCGCACCAGGTGCTCGGGCGGCAGCAGCGTCGGCGTCCCGCCGCCGAAGAAGACGGTGTCGACCGGACGATCGACGTCCCCGAGCACCCGCCGGGCCAGGCGCACCTCGGCGACGGCCGCGTCGGCGTACGTCGTGCGCGACGCCCCGGGCGGGGCGGAGGGGCCGCCGAGCTCGGTCGCGGTGTAGGTGTTGAAGTCGCAGTAGCCGCACCGCACCCGGCAGAACGGGACGTGGACGTAGAACGCGAGGCTGCGCTCCCCCAGGCCCGCGAGCGCCGACGCCGGCAGGGCGCCGTCGGCGGGGACCGGGTCGCCGGGCGGAGGGGTGGAGGGCATCCGCCCAGTGTCCCAGAGCGTGCTCAGACGGGCACGTTGAGGCGCAGCACGTAGCCCTCGTCGACGGAACCGGTCAGCGTGGCCATCTGCAGCGAGTGGCCGTCGGAGAACACGTTGTCGGTGTCGAGGCTGACCTCGGCGAAGTTGCGCACGCTGGACTCGTAGCCCTCCGCGGTGCCGTACACCTCCTCGCAGACGTCCGCCGGGAAGGCGATCTGGGAGGTGCGCAGCTTGCCGCTCGCGCTCGTGGCGTCGTCGACGGTCGGGTAGACCTCGAAGTGCAGGTGGGGCCACCGACCGGCGTACGTCGCCGGGAAGATGCTGGTGAAGGCGAGCGAGCCGTCGGCCGCCGCGACCTGCACCCCGCGCAGGTAGTTCTCGCCCTCGATGCCCGAGGAGTAGAGCGAGTAGTTCCCGTCACGGTCGCAGTGCCACAGGTAGACGGCTGCCCCCTCGTACGGCGTGATGCCGTCGGCGCCGTTGTCGTAGACCGTCAGCTCGATGCGCAGCGGCACGCCCTCGGCCACCCCGGAGGCGTCGCCGAAGCTCGTGGTGATGTCCTCGCGCACGATGCCCGACGCGGTGAGCACGTTCACCCCGTTGCTGCCGTCCGCCGGGTAGGGACCGTTCGTCTCCTCGGGGATGTCGCCGTCGTCCAGGCCCTCCTGGCTGACGCCTCCTCCCCCGCCACCCGCCCCGCCCGCCGGCGGGGCGCCGCCGGGGCCACCCGCCGTACCGGCGCCGGCAGCGCTGCTCGCGGCGCCCGACGCGGACGAGCCCGAGGTCGCCGCCTCGCCCCCGCACCCGACGAGGGCGACGGCGCTGATGCCGCCGAGCAGGCCAAGCACGCCGCGGCGGGCCATCCGACGCCCGACCATGCCGGCGTCCTGCATGACGGGCAGGTCGTGGGCGAGGCCCTCGCGGTGCTCGTCGTGGTCGTGGGGGCCGTGCGGGGCGGGGGTCATCGGGGCTCCTCGGGAAAGGCGGATGGGTGCCGGCGCGTTCGCCGACACCCATCCGATCCCGCGGTGCTGTGGGCGCCCTGTGGACGCCCTGTCCTGGACGTCAGGAGGTGTAGAGACCCTCGATGACGCTCTTGTTGTTGGCCTCCACGACCGGGCGCTTGACCTTGAGCGACGGCGTGAGCTCGCCGGCCTCGATCGTCAGGTCGTGGTCGAGCACCTCGTAGCGCTTGACCGTCTCCCAGCGGTTGAGGCGGGCGTTGAGCTGCTCGACGTACCCCGCGACCAGCTGCTGCATCCCCTCGGAGCGGACCACCTCGGCGTACGGCTTGCCCTCCATCCCGTTCTGCGCGGCCCAGCCGTCGACCTGGTCGGGGTCGAGGGTGATGAGGGCGACCACGTAGTTGCGGTTGTTGCCGACGACGAGGAACTGGCTGGCGTAGGGGCACAGCGCCTTGAACTGCGACTCGATCGCCGACGGCGCGATGTACTTGCCGCCGGAGGTCTTGAACAGGTCCTTCTTGCGGTCGGTGATCTTGAGGAACCCGTCTTGGTCGAGCTCGCCGATGTCGCCGGTGTGCAGCCAGCCGTCGGCGTCCAGCGCCTCGGCCGTCTTGTCGGGCAGGTTGTGGTAGCCCTGCATGACGTTCGGGCCCTTGATCAGGACCTCGCCGTCCTCGGCGATCTTGACCTCGCCGCCCGGGAAGACGTGGCCCACGGTGCCGAACTTGTTCTGCTCGGGGTGGTTGACGAACGCGCCCGCCGCGGTCTCGGTGAGGCCGTAGCCCTCGAGCACGAGGATGCCGGCGGCGTTGAACCACTCCGCCACCTCGCTGTTGAGCGCGGCCGAGCCCGAGATGAAGAAGCGCACCCGGCCGCCGAAGCGGTCCCGCACCTTCGAGAAGACGAGCCGGTCGAACAGGCGGTGCTGCACCTTCATGCCCACCGGCACGGAGCGACCGTCGCGCTTGCGGCGCTCGACCTCGAGGCCGACCTCGAACGCCTTCTTGAAGATCTTCTCCTTGGCCCCGCCCTCGGCGGCCTGCATGGTGACGATCTTGCCGTGCGCCTTCTCGAAGATGCGCGGCGCGGCGCCCATGAACGTCGGCTTGACGACGCCCAGGTTGTCGACGATGCGCTCCACGCGGCCGTCGATCGCGGTGGCGAAGCCGCAGGCCAGCTGCGTGCTCAGCAGCACCTTGCCGAACGAGTGCGCCATGGGCAGCCACAGGAACTGCAGGTCGGTCTCGTCGAGGATGCCCTGGCTGCGGATCGCCTCGCCCTCGTAGACCCACGCCCGGTGCTGCAGGCGCACGCCCTTGGGGCGGCCCGTGGTGCCGGAGGTGTAGATGAGGGTGGCGAGGGCCTCGGGCTCGATCGAGTCCGCGACCTTCCGCACGGCGTCGGGCGTCTCGGCCAGCAGGGCGTCGCCGAGCACGGCCAGGTCGTCCAGCCCGATGACCCAGTCGCCGTCCGTCGTGCCCGCGAAGGTGACGACCTTGGAGACGCTGGGGATCTGCTCGCGGTGGGCCCGCAGCTTCGCGACCTGCTCGTCGTCCTCGGCGAAGACGACCTGGCACTCGGCGTCGGCCACGATGTACGCCGTGTCGTCCGCGTTGGTGGTCGGGTAGACGGTGGTGGTGGCGCCGCCGGCACACATGACGGCGAGGTCGGCGAGCACCCACTCGTAGCGGGTCGCCGACGCGATGCCCACCCGCTCCTCGGCCCCGAGCCCGAGCGAGAGCAGGCCGGCGGCCATGCGGTTGACGCGGTCGCCCACCTGGCGCCACGTGACGGAGTCCCAGCCGTCGTCGCCGGCGTTCGGGAAGCGGTAGGCCTCGCGGTCACCGGACTGCTCGACGCGGTCGAGGAACTGGACCGCCACGTTGCGCGGCATGCGCTCGATGAAGGAGGCGTCGTGGTTGATCGGCATTGCGTGCGTACCTGCTTTCTCGGGGCCGTGCCCTCGGTCGCGGGCCCGGAGGGGTTGCCTCCGTAACCTAGATCACGTCACTACCCCGCGGTAGCCGAACCCCCGACCCGACCACCACTTTCCACTTGCACAACCGGAAAGTGATGCCTATGGTTTCCAGCATGGAAAGCAACGAGCTCCGCACCAGCCTGCGCGACCTCGAGCGCGCGGAGGCCGCCCCCTACGTCGACTTCCCGCCCACCCCGTGGTGGTACTTCCTCGCCGTCCCCGCCTGGGCGGCGGCGATGACCACCGCCGTGCACCTCGCCCTCGTCGAGGACGTCTCGAGCTGGTGGCTCACGCTCGCACTGGTCGCCCTGGCCCTGCTCGTGGGCGCGTTCGTGGGCTGGTACGGCCGCTACCACGGCGCGGTCCCGTCGCTGCGGGGCAGCAAGCCCCGGGAGATCCGGACGGCCTACCGGCAGTACGCCATGGGTGCCGTCCTCGTGCTCCTCGCGATCGGCGTCGCGGTCGCGACCCTCCCCTGGTGGGGCAGCGCGGCCGTCGCGTTCGTCGCCGTGGGCGCGGGGATCGGGATCTACGAGGTCGCCTACTCGCGCGCCGCCGCGGCGGCGCGGGAGCGCCTCGCGTGAGCCCCGGTGCCCTCGGCGACCTCGACCCCGTCATCCACGCGCCCAAGCGCCTGGCCGCCGTGGCGGTGCTGTTCTCCTCCGACCAGGTGAGCTTCCAGTTCCTCAAGGAGCACCTCGGCGTCGCCGACGCCGACCTGTCCAAGCAGATGTCCGCGCTCGAGGCGGCGGGCTACGTGAAGGTCCACAAGACCGGCCGCGGGCGCGGGTCGAGCACGACGTACGCCCTCACCCGGGACGGTCGCGCCGCCTACCGGCGCCACCGGGCGGCGCTCCGGGCGCTGCTGGGCGAGGACGGGACGGCCCCGGGGGCGGACTAGTCCTGCACCGCCTTGGCGATGGTCACGGCGCGCGTGACCCGCTCGCGGTCGCCCGCGTGGCGGTGCGCGTCGAGGACGCTGCGCACCACCGCCCAGTCGCGGGCCCGGTGCTCGTCGAGCCCGGCGACGTCGACGAGGGTGTGGAAGCGCCGCCGGATCCCGTCGCGCACCGAGTCGCCGGGCACCGCGCCGTACTGCTCGAAGTCGTGGCGCAGCGCGGGCTCCGGCTCGAAGTGCGGGTCCCCCGACAGCGGCTCGGGGTCGATGGCCAGCCAGCCGCGGTCGGCCGAGCGCAGGACGTTGCCGGGGTGGAGGTCGCCGTGGAGGGTGGTGCCCGTGCTCGCCGGGTCGGCGCCCAGGTCGCGGGCCAGCGCCAGGCACTGCTCGACCAGCCGGCGCGGGACCGGGACCGAGCGGGCGTCGCGGGCGAGCGCCGCGGCGCGCTCCCCGACGTACGACGCGAGCGTGCGCAGCTGCGGCGGCGCGGGCCGGTGCAGCTGTCCGTAGAGGCCGCCGAGCACCTCGCAGGCCTCCACGTCCCACAGGTCGGTGAGCACGTCGGGGCCGGCCCGCTCCAGCAGCAGGGCCCGCCGCCCGGGGTCGGCCCGCAGCAGCCGCACGGCCCCGCGCCCGGCCCAGCGCTGCAGCACCAGGTGCTCGTGCTCGGACGCGTCGTCGGGGAACCCGAGCTTGAGGACGGCCGGCTCCCGGCGCGTCGTGCGCGCGGGCACGACCAGCGCGTCCGCGCCGTGCGTCGCGGGCCCGTCGACGACGAGCTCCCAGGCCTCCAGCACCTCCGCCGCGCGGCGCGGGAGGAGGTCGAGCCACGCGGCGCGCTCCTCCCCGGCGGCGCGCTGCGCCGCGAGCCCGGCGGGCAGCGCGACCGGGGTCACCGGGCGCCCGGCTGGTCGGCGAGGTAGCGCCCCGGGGTCGTGCCCGTCACCGACCGGAAGTCGCGGGTGAAGTGCGCCTGGTCGGTGTAGCCCAGGTCGGCGGCCACCGCCGCCAGCGAGGTCGTGCCCGCCTTGAGCGCCACGACGGCGTCGTGCAGCCGCCGGCGCTGCACCAGCCACTTGGGCGACAGCCCGACCCGCTGCTCGACGAGCCGGTGCAGCGCCCGCTCCCCCAGGCCGTGCGCGGCCGCCACCTCGCTGACGCGGGTGACCTCCGGGTGGGCCTGCAGCCAGGCCACGACGTCGTTGATGAGGAGACCCTGCGGGTCGACGGGCAGGAGGGTGCGCAGCCGGCGCTCGTACGCCGCGATCGCCGCCCGGTGGCCGCCCTCGGCGGTGGGGTCGGGCTCGACGGCCGCCCGGACCTCCGCGGTCAGCGCCGCACCGTCGAGGGTGGCGAGCTGCGCGAGGTCGCACCACCCGTCGACGAGCTCGCCGACCGGGCGGCCCAGCACGAGCCGACCGGCGGCGGGCCGCAGCATCACGCCGACGGCGTACCCGTCCCCCTCCAGCACCACCGTCGACAGGCCGCGGGAGACGCCGTAGCACCGGGCGTAGGTGCCGCTGACCACGAGCAGGCACACGGGGTGCTGCAGCGTGCTCTGCGTCGACGGCTCGCGCAGCGACCAGACGGGGATCCAGTACCGGTCCACCAGGTCGACGAGGTCGGGCGAGGGCAGGTAGCGGTGGATGGGCGGCGTCGGCCGGCTCACGCCCGTCAGGTGGGCGCGGTCGATGGGCGTCACGTGCTCCCCGCCACTCCCGACCCCGCCGGCGCCGCCGTCCACGTGTCCGATTATCACAAGCGACGCCGCGCGGCGGGCCCTAGCGTCGCGCCCATGAGCTCCCCGACCGCCGCCCTGCACCCCACCGCCGCCTACTACCGCGACCAGTCCGCCCGCTTCGCCGCCGTGCTCGACGGCGTCGCCGCCGCCGGCGGGCGCTGGGACGCGCCCACCCCCTGCGAGGGCTGGACGGTGCGCGACGTCGTCGCCCACGTCGTCGACACGGAGCGGGAGTTCCTCGAGCGCCACGACCTGGCGGGCGACCTGCCCGCGGTCGCCGTCCCGGGTGACGGGGCCGGTGACGGGACGGGTGACCCGGCCGCCGCGTGGCGCACCTGGTCGGCCGCGGTGCTCGGCGTGCTGACCGCGGACGGGGTCGCCCAGCGGCCCTTCGACGGGTACTTCGGGCCGACGACCATCGGGGAGACGCTCCGCGACTTCTACGCGTGGGACTTGGTCGTCCACGGGTGGGACGTGGCGCGGGCCACCGGGCAGGACTACCCGATCAGCGACGCCGAGGCCCGCGAGGTGGGCGCCCGGGCCGACGGGTGGGGCGACGCGCTCTACTCCCCCGGCGTCTGCGCGGGGCCCGTGGCCGTCGGCGACGACGCCAGCGAGGCCGAGCGCCTGCTGGCGCGGCTGGGCCGCAACCCGTACTGGACGGCGCCCTGAGCGGGACCGGCTCCCGGGCCCGCCGTGGAGCGCGTCCTCAGAGCTCGGCGGGGTCGCCGTTGCCGCCGCACACGACGACCGCCACCCGCTCGTCCGAGGCCGGCACGTAGGCGCCCGAGCGCAGTGCCGCCAGGGCCGCGGCGCCACCGGGCTCGGCGGCCAGCCGGGTCTCGGCCCACAGCCACGAGCGCGCCTCGCGGATCGCGTCCTCGGTGACGAGCACCGACGTGGCGTCCCGCAGGGCCGCGAACCCGATCTCGCCGATGCGCGAGGCGCCGAGCGAGTCCGCGCCGAGACCGGAGGGGGTCACGTCGACCGGCTCGCCGGCGGCGAGCGCGGCGTGCAGGGTCGGGCAGCCGACGGGCTCGACGGCGACGACGCGGGTCGTCGTACCGGCGAACCAGGCGGCGACGCCGCCGGCCAGCCCGCCGCCACCGACGGCCACGAGCACCGTGTCGAGGCGGTCGCCGACGGCGCCGTCGGCCACCTGCTGCTCCAGCTCGCGGGCCAGCGTCCCCTGCCCGGTCACGGTGAGGGGCGCGTCGTACGCGTGGAGGGCGAGGGCGCCGGGGGCCGACGCGGCCTCGAGGCTGGCGGCGTAGGCCTCGGCGTACGTCGTGCCGACGAGGTGGACGTGCGCCCCACGGGCCCGCAGGCCCGCGACCTTGACGGCCGGGTCGGTGGCGGGCACGAACACCTCGGCCGGGATGCCGAGGGTGGCGCCGACGTGGGCGACGGCGAGACCGTGGTTCCCGCCGGAGGCCGCGACGAGCCGTGCGGGCGGCTCCGGGGCGGCGAGGACGCTCGCGAAGGCACCGCGTGGCTTGAACGAGCCCGCGTGCTGCAGCAGCTCGAGCTTGAGCGTCACGAGCTGCCCGTCGACGTCCACGTCGAGGACGGGGGTGCGCCGCACGTACGGCGCGATCGCCGCCGCGGCCTCCTCGACCCGGGCGCGGGTCGGGACGACCGTGCTCACTTCTTCGGCTTCTCCGCCGCCTGGGTGGTCGACAGGGCCGCCACGAACGCCTCCTGGGGGACCTCCACGCGACCGACCATCTTCATGCGCTTCTTGCCCTCCTTCTGCTTCTCCAGCAGCTTGCGCTTGCGGCTGATGTCGCCGCCGTAGCACTTGGCGAGCACGTCCTTGCGGATCGCGCGGATGTTCTCGCGGGCGATCACCCGGGCGCCGATGGCGGCCTGGATGGGCACCTCGAACTGCTGGCGCGGGATGAGCTCCTTGAGCTTGCCGGCCATCATCACGCCGTACCCGTACGCCGCGTCGCGGTGCACGATGGCGGAGAAGGCGTCGACCGGCTCACCCTGCAGCAGGATGTCGACCTTGACGAGGTCGGCGGTCTGGTCGCCGGAGCGCTCGTAGTTCAGCGAGGCGTAGCCCTTGGTCTTCGACTTCAGCTGGTCGAAGAAGTCGAAGGCGATCTCGCCCATCGGCAGCGTGTAGCGCATCTCCACGCGGTCCTCGGACAGGTAGTCCATGCCGAGGAGGGTGCCGCGCTTGGCCTGGCAGAGCTCCATGATCGTGCCGATGTAGTCGGCCGGGGCGAGGATCGTGGCGGACACGACGGGCTCGCGGACCTCGTGGATCTTGCCGTCGGGGTACTCGCTGGGGTTGGTGACCGTCAGCTGCGTGCCGTCCTCCATCACGACCTCGTAGACCACGTTGGGCGCGGTCGAGATGAGGTCGAGGTTGAACTCCCGCTCGAGCCGCTCGCGGGTGATCTCCATGTGGAGCAGGCCCAGGAAGCCGCAGCGGAAGCCGAAGCCGAGCGCCCCGGACGTCTCCGGCTCGTAGGTCAGCGAGGCGTCGTTCAGCTGCAGCTTCTCCAGCGCGTCGCGCAGCTCGGGGTACTGGTCGCCGTCGATCGGGTAGAGCCCGGCGTAGACCATCGGGGTGGGGTGTGCGTAGCCGCCGAGCGGGTCGCTGGCCCCGTGGTGCTGGCTGGTGACGGTGTCGCCGACGCGGGACTGGCGGACGTCCTTCACGCCGGTGATGAGGTAGCCGGTCTCGCCGACGCCGAGCTCGCCGGCCTTGAGCGGCTCGGGGCTGATCACGCCGACCTCGAGCATCTCGTGCACGGCGCCGCTCGACATCATCTTGATGCGGTCCCGGTGCTTCAGCGAGCCGTCGACCACCCGCACGTAGGTGACGACGCCGCGGTAGGTGTCGTAGACGGAGTCGAAGATGAGCGCCCGGGCCGGCGCGTCGGCGTCGCCGACGGGGGCAGGGACCTGGCGGACGATCTCGTTGAGCAGCGCCTCCACGCCCACACCGGTCTTGGCGGAGGTCAGCAGCACGTCCTCCGGCTCGCACCCGACGAGGTTCGCCAGCTCGAGGGCGTACTTCTCGACGTTGGCCGACGGCAGGTCGATCTTGTTGAGCACCGGGATGATCTGCAGGTCGGCGCCCATGGCCAGGTAGAGGTTCGCGAGGGTCTGCGCCTCGATCCCCTGCGCCGCGTCGACCAGCAGGATCGCCGCTTCGCAGGCCTCCAGCGAGCGGGAGACCTCGTAGGTGAAGTCGACGTGCCCAGGGGTGTCGATCATGTTGAGCACGTAGGTGCCGGGCCCGGCGTCGATGCCGTGCTCCTGCGCCGCCTCCTCGGTGACCGTCCAGGGCATGCGCACGGCCTGCGACTTGATGGTGATGCCGCGCTCGCGCTCGATGTCCATCCGGTCGAGGTACTGCGCCTTGGCCTCGCGCTCGCCGACGACACCGGTCAGCTGCAGCATCCGGTCGGCGAGGGTCGACTTGCCGTGGTCGATGTGCGCGATGATGCAGAAGTTGCGGATGATCGCGGGGTCGGTGCGCCCCGGCTGGGGCACGGCGGACGCAGGCGTAGCAGGCACCGACCGATCCTCCCATCCCGCAGCGGTGGCGGCACAACCGGCGCTCGGGGCCGGCGCCCGGGTCACCGATTTGAGGCGGCCGCCGTCGCGCTGGTAGTTTCTCCCCTCGCGTGTCTGGCTGCTCCTGCCCTCAGGGGGTGAGCGCCGGCCGCCCCCGTACGACGCACCCGACGACGAGCACCGAAGGCAGAGGCGCACAGTGGCCAACATCAAGTCCCAGATCAAGCGTAACCGACAGAACGAGCTGCGCCACGAGCGCAACAAGTCGGTCAAGTCCGCCCTGAAGACCGCGGTCCGCAAGTTCCGCGAGGCGGCCGACGCCGGCGACAAGGACCAGGCCGTCCAGCTGGGCCGCGACGCCGCCCGCAAGCTCGACAAGGCCGCGTCCAAGGGCGTCATCCACGCCAACCAGGCCGCGAACCGCAAGTCGGCCATCGCGAAGCGCTCCGCCTCCCTCTGACCTGCTGCGAGCCGGCGCACCGCGCCGCTCGACGTCGTCGTACGCACAGGGCGTCGACCCCTCCGGGGGTCGGCGCCCTTCGGCGTGCCCGGCCCGGACGCCCCGGCGAACCTAGCGACCACGCAGGTCGGCGACGGTGAGCACGAGCCGCTCGAGCGTGTACGACGCGTCGCCCCCGGCGCCCTTCACGTCGGCGTCGGCCGAGGCCACGGCGCGGATCGCGGCGCGCAGCGCCTCGTCGTCCCAGCCGCGGGCCTGCTCGCGCAGCGTGCGCAGCTTCCACGGCGGCACGCCGACCTCGCGCGCGAGGTCCGCCTCGCGCAGGCCGCGGGGCGCGGAGCGGAAGCGGGCCAGCCCGCGCGCGCCGGCCGCGAACGCCGACGTGACGAGCACCGGCGCGGTGCCCGTGTCCATCGCCCAGCGCAGCTCCTCCAGCGCCTTGGCGCGGCGCCCGCCGTACGCGTGGTCGGCCACCGCGAACGAGGTGGCCTCGGCCCGGCCGCCGAAGTAGCGGCCCACCTTCTCCGCGTCGATGCGCTGGCCCGCGAAGTCGCTGACGAGCTGGCCGGCGGCGGCGCTGAGCGCCCGCAGGTCGTTGCCGACCGCCTGCACCAGCGCCTCGGCCGCCGGCTCGTCGATGGAGCCCCCCGCGGCGCGCACCTCGCCGGCGACGTAGCGCGGCAGCTCGTGGGCGCGCAGCTCGGCCGACTTCACCTCGGTGACCGTCGCGAGCTTGCGCAGCTTCGTCAGCGTGCCGCTGCCCTTCGGCCCGCCGGAGTGCACGAGCACGATGGCCACGTCCTCGGCCGGGGACGCCGCGTAGGACAGCAGCCCGTCGACGGACTCGTCGGGCAGGTTCTCCAGCGCCCGCACGACGACGCAGCGGGTGGTGGAGAACAGCGAGGGCGCGGCGAGCTCGCCGAGCGTGCCCATCGTCAGCTCGGAGGCCGCGCACTCCGACAGCTCCGCCTCCGCGTCGTGACCGCGCACCGCGGCCCGCACGGCGACGACCGTGCGCTCGTTGAGGAACTCCTCCTTGCCCGTGACCAGCACGATGCGCCCGAGCACGTCGGCGGCCGAGGGCGCCGAGGTCGAGGCAGGGGCGGAGGACCGGGACCGCGGGGGCATGGCGGCAGCCTGCCACAGCGCGCCGACGGTCCCGGAACCGTCCTCACCGCACCCGTCACCCCCGCCGGGACGTCGTCGCGAGGCCCGCGCCGTCGAGGGTCACGGCGAGGTCGCCGAGCAGGTCCGTGCGCAGCACGCGGGCCCCCGCGCCCTCCAGCGCGTGCAGGACCGCCGGGGCCGGGTGGCCGTAGGTGTTGTCGGCGCCGACGCTCACCAGGGCAACCTCCGGGCGCACCGACGTCAGCAGCCCCAGGTGCTGGTGGGGGCTGCCGTGGTGCGGCACCTTCAGCACGTCCACGTCGAGTCCGCGACCCCCGTCGCGCGCCTCCAGCAGACGTAGCAGCCGCCGTTGGGCGGGCGGCTCGACGTCCCCGGTGAGCAGCACGCGCACCCCTCGGACCTCCGCGAGCAGCACGAGGCTCGCGTCGTTGACCCCGTCGCCCTCCTCCCCCTCCCCCGGCCCGTCCCCGCCGTCGGTCCGCACCGCGCCCGGCGCGGGCCACAGCACCTCCAGGCGCACGTCGCCGACGGTCCGCACGCTGCCGTGGGCCGGTACGGCGACCGCGGCGCCCCGGGCGGCGGCGAGCCGGCGTACCTCGTCGGCCCCCGCTGCGGGCGACGCCAGGGGGCTGACGTCGACCGCGCCCACCGCACGGTCGGCGAGCACGCCCGCGACCCCGCCGGCGTGGTCGTCGTGGAAGTGGGTGACGACGAGGAGCGGCACGGCCCTCACCCCGAGGTCGTCGAGGCAGGCGTCGACCGCCGCGGCGTCGCCGCCGGCGTCGACCACCACCGCCTCCGCCGGGCCCGATCGCAGCGCGAGAGCGTCGCCCTGGCCGACGTCGCAGGCGACCACCACCCATTCGCCGGGCGGCCAGCCCGGCGTCGGCGGGCGCACCAGCACCACGAGGCCGACCACCGCGCAGGTCGCGGCGACCACCCGGCGTCGGCGCAGGGCGTGCGGGACCACGGGCACCGCAGCCACGCAGAGCGCGGCCAGCAGCACGACCGCGCCGGCCGAGCTGCCCCACGGCACCGCGGCGGCGGGTAGGTCGGCGCCGGCGCGCGCGACCGCGATGACCCACCCGACGCACCAGGCCGCGACGGTGCCCGGCACCCGGGCGAGGGGCGGGGCGACGAGGCCCACCAGGCCGCCGGCCAGGCCGAGCACCGTCGCGGGCCCGACGACGGGGGCGACGAGCACGTTGGCGAGCACCGCCACGAGGCTGACCTCGCCCGAGATGCCCGCCACCAGCGGCGTGCAGGCGAGCTGGGCGGCGGCGGGCACGGCGACGGCCTCGGCCACCCAGCGCGGCAGCCAGGTCGCGAGGGCGTCACGCCACGCGGGGGCCAGGAGGAGGATGCCCGCGGTGGCGAGCACCGACAGCGCGAACCCCGCCGTCAGCGCCAGCCACGGCTGCACGAGCAGGAGCGCGACCACGGCGACCCCCAGGCTGCGGGTGCCGCGCTGCAGGCCGTTGCGCCCCAGGCCGATGAGGGCGACCGTGCCCATCGCCGCCGCCCGCACGACGCTCGGCTCCGTGCGCGCCAGCAGCGCGAAGCCGACGATGCCGAGCACGGCCACGACCACCTGGCCCCGGCCGCGCACCCCCACCCAGCGGCCGAGCACCAGCAGGAAGCCGACGATGAGGGTCAGGTTGGTGCCCGAGACCGCGAGCAGGTGGGTGAGACCGGTCGTGGCGAAGTCGTCCGCCAGCGCAGGATCCAGGCCGGCGTCGTCGCCCACCACCAGCGACGGCACCAGCACCGCCTGCTCCGGCGGCCGGTGCGCGACGCTGGCACGTAGGGCCCGCCGGACGGCAGCCGCACCGTCCCACCACGCGTCGGGCGCCCGGCGCACCTCCGGGTCGCCGCGGGCCTGCAGCACGGCGGCGAGGTCACCGCCGTCCGGCTCCGCGAGACGACCGGCCACCGCGAGTCGCGAGCCCAGCTCGACCCGTTCCCACGCGGGCGGGGCGATGACGAGCACGGACGCGGCCACCGCGTGGGTGCGGCCCCGGCCGGTCACCTCGTCCAGACGGCCCCGCAGCACGACGTAGTCGCTGAACCGCCCCTGGCGCAGCCGGGGGTCGCCCGTCACCACCAGCTCGCCGCGGACGCTGGCGCGCTCGGCCGCCAGGTCGGCCACCGGGCCCGTCCCGGCGTCGACCCGGTGGACGGTCGCCACGACGCACGCCACCACCGCGACGCCGAGCAGCGCTCCGGCGGTGCGGACGGCGGCCCCGCGGTCGGCCCCGCGGTCGGCCCCGCGCCGGGACCCGCGTCGTGCCAGCAGGGCCGTCGTCAGCGCGACCAGCAGGCCGAGGGCCGCCAGGGCGAGCACGGTGCGCCCGCCGGGGAGGAGCAGGCCGACCAACGCCCCCACCCACGCGGCGAGGCCCAGCGCGGGGGCCCGCAAGTCGGGCGGCGCCGGCGCCGCGCCGCCGTGGCCGTCCGGCGCACCGTGACCGCCGTGGACACCGTGGCCGTCGCGGGGGTCCACCCCCTAGACCGTGACGAGTGGGGCGAGGCGGGCCAAGGTGGCCTCTCCGATCCCGTCGACCTCGACGAGCTCGTCGACGGAGGTGAAGCCGCCGTTGCTCGCGCGCCACTCGACGATCGCCTGCGCGGTGACCGGCCCGACGCCGGGCAGCGTGTCGAGGGCCGCCTCGTCGGCGGTGTTGAGGTTCACCAGCCCGCCCGCGCCCGGCGCGCCGGGCGCTCCCCCGGCTCCCCCGGCTGCCCCGCCACCCGGCTGCGCGCCGGTGGGGGCGGGGACGCCCTCCACCCCGACCAGCACCTGCTCGCCGTCGACGAGGAGCCGCGCCAGGTTCACCCCGGTGAGGTCGACGTCGGGCGGGGCCCCTCCGGCCGCCTCGACGGCGTCGGCGACGCGGGAACCCACCGGCAGCACCACGATCCCCGGGCGCGCGACCCGGCCGGCGACGTGCACCACCAGCTCGCCCGTCGCCGCGCCCGTCGTACCGGGGGCGGTGGGGTCCGCCGTGCCGGCGCCACCGGAGGCCGTGCCCGCGGGCGCTGTCGCCGCGGCACCCTCGGCCGGCGCCATCGGGGTGCCGGCCACCTCGGTGGTCGCGGCCCGCGGCGCGGCCACCTCGGTCGGACGCGAGGCGAGCACCCACCAGGCCAGGACGGCGAGCGCCACGGCCGCGACGACGGCGAGCACCGCCACCTGCGCCGGACCCACCGCCACCCGTCCCCGCAGCCCGTCGGGCACGGCGAGGACCCGCGGCACGCCCACGACGGGCACCGAGGCACCCGCCCGCGCCGCGTGCCGCCCGGGCACGGGCAACGCCGGGGGCCCGGCGTCACCGGGCTCCGGGTCCTCCTCGTCGGGCACCACCACGGCGCCCATCCGGTCCCAGCGGCCGGCGCTGATCCGGGTGTGGTCGTCGAGCAGCGCCACCGGCTGGAGCCGGGACCGCAGCACCTCGGGGTCGAGCTCGGGTCGTCGCACGCGCATGGGGCGACGCTAGGAAGCGGCCCGACCTGGCGCAGCGGGGCGACGCCGATCTGGGGAGGAGCGAGCCCGTGCGGCGCCCTGGGGACGAACGGTGGCTCAGGCGGGGTCGGTGCGAGGGGCCACGCAGACCGCGACCGTGCCCGGCCCGGCGTGCACGCCCAGCACGGCGCTCAGCTCGCCGCACCGCACGGGCCGGTCCTCGAGCTGCTCCGCCAGGCGCTCCGCCAGTTGCTCGGCCAGGCTGCCCGCCGGCTCGGGGTTCGCGAGGTGGGCGACGCCGACGTCCACCGGGCGGTCACCGGCCGCCTCGACCGCCAGGTCCGCCAGGCGGGCCAGCGCCTTCGAGGCGGTGCGCACCTTCTCCCGGCTCGCCACGGTGCCGTCGGCGATCGTGAGGATCGGCTTGACGGCCAGCACCCCGCCGAGCAGGGCGGCGGCGGCGCCGACCCGGCCGCCGCGGCGCAGGAACTCCAGCGTGTGCACGTAGAACAGCGACGTCGCCGCGTCCGCGCGCTCGCGGGCCGCCGCGGCGGCCTGCTCGATGCTCGCGCCGGCCCGGAGGCGCGCGACGGCGGTCTCCACGGCGTACCCCGTCGCCGGTCCCACCTGGCGGGTGTCGACGGTGACGACCCGCAGGTCGACCTGACGACCGGCCAGCACCGCCGACTCGTGGGTGCCGCTCACGGCGCCGGAGAGGTGGACGGACAGCACGGCGTCGTACCCCTGCGCGGCGAGGTCGCGGTAGACCTGCGCCAGCACCGCGGGGCCGGGGCGCGACGTGCTGACCGACGCCCGCGCCCGCAGCGCCTCCGCGACGCGGCCGGCGTCGTAGCCCTCCGCGCCCTCGTCGTGCACCTCGTCGTCGACCACCACCTGCAGCGGTACGACGGTCACGTCCAGCTCGCGCGCCGTGGCCAGGTCGAGCTGGGCGGTGGAGTCGGTGACGACCGCGACCCGCGGGCCACCGGCCGGCCCACCGGTCGACCCGCCGCTCCGCTCCTCCGCGTCGCTCATCGCCACGGCCTCAGCCGACGACCAGGTTGACGAGCTTCGGGGCCCGCACGATCACCTTGCGCACCGACTTGTCGCCGATCGCGGCCACGACCGCAGGGTCCGCGAGCGCCGCGGCCTCCAGGTCGGCCTCGCTGACGTCGGGCGCGACCTCCAGGCGGGCCTTGACCTTGCCCTGCACCTGCACGACCGCGGTGACCGACTCCTCGACGAGCAGCGCCTCGTCGACCGCGGGCCAGCCGGCGCGGGCCACGGTGGGCTCGTGACCCAGGCGCTCCCACATCTCCTCGGCCGTGTACGGCGCGACGAGCGACAGCAGGACCGCCACGGCCTCGGCGGCTTCGCGCACGGCGGGGTCGGCCGGGCCGCAGCCGGAGTCGATCGCCTTGCGGGTGGCGTTGACGAGCTCCATCGTGCGGGCCACGACGACGTTGAAGCGCATGCCCTCCAGCAGCGCCTCCGTCTCGTGCAGCGTGCGGTGGGTGACGCGGCGCAGCGCGACGTCGCCCCGAGCGGGGTCGGTGCCCGGCTCCGAGGTCACGTCGCCGGCCAGGCGCCAGGCGCGCGCCAGGAACTTCAGCGAGCCCGACGGCGAGACGTCGGCCCAGTCGATGTTGTCCTCCGGCGGGCCGGCGAAGACCAGCGTCAGGCGCACGGCGTCGACGCCGAACTCGTCGAGCTGCTCGCCCAGGTTGACGCCGTTGCCGAGCGACTTGCTCATCTTCTTGCCCTGGTTGATGACCACGCCCTGGTTGAGCAGCGAGGTGAAGGGCTCGGTGAAGTCGAGCAGGCCCATGTCGTGCAGGACCTTCGTGAAGAACCGGCTGTAGAGCAGGTGCAGCACCGCGTGCTCGACGCCGCCGACGTACTGGTCCACCGGGCCCCAGCGCTTCAGGTCCGCGGGGTCGAAGGCGCCGTCGGTGAAGCCCGGCGAGCAGTAGCGCAGGTAGTACCAGGACGAGTCGACGAACGTGTCCATCGTGTCGGTGTCCCGCTCGCCCGGGCCGCCGCAGGCCGGGCAGGGCACCTCGACCCAGTCGCGGGCCGCCGCCAGCGGCGAGGAGCCCTTCGGCTTGAGGTCGGCTCCCTTGAGGTCGGGCAGCACGACCGGCAGCTGGTCGTCCGGCACCGGCACCTCGCCGCAGTCGGGGCAGTGCACGATCGGGATGGGCGCGCCCCAGAACCGCTGGCGGCTGAGCAGCCAGTCGCGCAGGCGGAAGTTGACGGCACCGCGACCGGTGCCGTCGGCCTCCAGCCGCTCGAGGATGGTGCGGATGCCGGCCGCCTTGTCGCTCAGCCCGTCGAGCGGCCCGGAGCTGACGTAGGTGCCGTCGCCGGTGGTGGCCACGAAGGTCTCCGCCGGGTCGTCGGCCCCGGTGTCGATGACGCGGCGCACGGGCAGGCCCATCGCCTTCGCGAAGTCGAGGTCGCGCTGGTCGTGGGCCGGCACGCCCATGACCGCGCCCGTGCCGTAGTCGGCCAGCACGTAGTCCGAGGCCCAGACGTCGAGCTGCTCGCCGTTGACCGGGTTGGTCACGGTGATGCCCAGCGGCACGCCCGTCTTGGGGCGGTCGGTGGCGAGCCGGTCGATGTCGGAGGCCTTGCGGGTCTCCTCCAGGTACGCCGCGAGCGCGTCCGCCTGCTCCGGGGCGACGACCTCGGCGGCCAGCTTCGCGTCGGCCGCGACGACCATGAACGTCGCGCCGAACAGCGTGTCGGGCCGGGTCGTGTAGACGGTGACGACGCGCGTCGTGCCGTCCGCGAGGTGCAGGTCGAAGTCGACGTGCGCGCCCTCGGAGCGTCCGATCCAGTTGCGCTGCAGGGTCAGCACCCGCTCGGGCCAGCGGCCCTCCAGCTGGGTCATGTCGTCGAGCAGGCGCTGCGCGTACTCGGTGACCCGGAAGTACCACTGCGTCAGCTCGCGCTTGGTCACGACGGCGCCGCAGCGCTCGCAGGCGCCGTCGACGACCTGCTCGTTGGCCAGCACGGTCTGGTCGTTGGGGCACCAGTTGACGGGGCTGGCCTTGCGGTAGGCCAGGCCGCGCTCGCGGAAGCGCAGGAACAGCCACTGCGTCCAGCGGTAGTACTCCGGGTCGGAGGTGTGCAGGCGCCGCGACCAGTCGAAGCTGAGGCCGTACGTGCGGAACGAGCCGGCCTGGGTCTCGATGTTGGCGTAGGTGTACGTCGCGGGGTGCTCGTCGCGCTTGATGGCCGCGTTCTCCGCCGGCAGGCCGAACGAGTCCCAGCCGATGGGGTTGAGCACCTCGTACCCCCGCTGCCACCAGTAGCGGGCCAGCACGTCGTGGAGCGCCGTGACCTCGGCGTGGCCCATGTGCAGGTCGCCCGAGGGGTAGGGGAACATGGTCAGGGCGTAGCGCTTCTCCCGCTCGCCCGCGTCGACCAGCGCGTCGTCGGCACGGAAGGGGTCGAGGGCCTCCCACACCGGCAGCCACTTGGCCTGCAGTGCCGCCGGGTCGTAGGTCTCGCGCTCGTCCGCGTGCGTCTCGCTCATCTCTCGCTCTCCTCGGTGTCCCTGCTCGTCCGACTGCCGACATGAAAAAACCCCTCGCTCACGGAGGGGTTGCCGCGCGACCGGGGGGTCAGCGCGGCGGCAGGAGGAGCAGGGGGTACGTCGCCACGAGCGGCATCCTAGCGCCTGCGGCCGGTGCCGGCGTGCCGCGGGCGCCGCCCGGCGGGCGCGGCGACCCGCTCTGCAAAGTCTGTGTAAAGCAACCCGGGACGAGCCCGTGCTATGACCGCGGTCACACCTAGCGTCGACCCCCGTGAGCGAGGCGACCGGCCCCTCGTCCACGGCGATCGACCGGCCGGAGAGGTGAGACGCATGACCACAGCACCATCGGCCCCGCCCGCGGCTCCCGCGGACCAGCCCGGGATCCGCCGCGCCGTCCTGAACACCGTGCGGGGCTCGCTCGGCAACCTCGTCGAGTGGTACGACGTCTACGTCTACACGGTCTTCGCCAGCTACCTCTCCTCGAGCTTCTTCGCCGAGGGCGAGCCCAACGCGGGCATCTACACGATGGCGATCTTCGCCGTGACGTTCCTGATGCGTCCGGTCGGCTCGTGGTTCTTCGGCCGCTACGCGGACCGCCACGGCCGCCGCCCGGCGCTCGTCTTCTCCATCTCGCTGATGGCGGGCGCCTCGCTCGTCATCGCGCTCACCCCGACGGCGGAGACGATCGGCGGCGCGGCCGTCGTGGTCCTGATCCTCTGCCGGCTGCTGCAGGGCTTCGCCACCGGCGGCGAGTACGGCACGTCCGCGACGTACATGTCGGAGGCCGCGACGCCGGGCCTGCGCGGCTTCTTCTCGTCGTTCCAGTACGTCACGCTGGTCGGCGGCCACGTGCTCGCGCAGGTGACCCTCCTCGTGCAGCAGACGTTCCTGTCCGACGCGCAGATCTCCGCGTTCGGCTGGCGCATCGCGTTCGGCATCGGCGCCGTCAGCGCGGTCGTCGTGCTCGTCCTGCGCCGCAGCATGGACGAGTCGCTGCACGACGACGGCGTCGCCCGGAGGTCGGGCTCGATGGTCGAGCTGCTCACGGCGTACCCGCGCCAGCTGCTCGTGTGCTTCCTCGTCACCCTCGGCGGCACGGTCGCCTTCTACACCTACAGCGTCAACGGCCCGCTCATCGTCAAGAGCACCTACGCCGACGACCCGAGGACGGCCACCTGGATCAACCTCGCCGCGCTCGTCCTGCTGATGCTCATCCAGCCGCTCGGCGGCCTGCTGAGCGACCGCGTCGGCCGCAAGCCGCTGCTCGTGGGCTTCGGCGTCGCCGGCGTGCTGTGGACCTGGACGTTCCTGCACCTGCTGCCGCAGGTCACCACCCCGATCGCGTCGTTCCTGCTGCTGGCCGGCACCTACGTGATCCTCACCGGCTACACCTCGATCAACGCCGTGGTGAAGGCCGAGCTGTTCCCCGCGCACGTGCGGGCGCTCGGCGTGGGCGTCGGGTACGCCGTGGCGAACTCGATGTTCGGCGGCACCGCGCCGCTGATCTACGAGGCCGCGAAGGCCCGCGACGTGCTCGACGCGTTCGGCGTCTACGTCACCGTCGCGATCGGCGTCTCGCTCGTGGTCTACGTCTTCGTGCTGAAGAACCGGGCGCCCACGTTCCTCGACCGCGAGCAGGCCGGCGCCGGGCCGTCGACGCGGCCCGGCGCCGAGCGGGAGGCCGCCCCCGCCGGGCGGTGACCCGTTCCCCCGGTCCGTCGCGCACGGCGGGTGCCGCGCGCACCCGCCGTGTGCGACGCTGTGCCGCCGTCAGGGCGAGCCGCAGGAGAGGAGGCGCCCGTGCGTGCCCTCCTCGTCGAGGACGACACCGGTCTGGCCGCGGCCCTCGTCCAGGCGCTGCGTGCGCAGGGCTGGCGGGTGCTGCACGCCGCCACCGGTCGCTCGGCGCTCGAGCACCTCGACGCCGCGCTCGGCGGCGGGCCCGACGACGCAGTCGACCTCGTGCTGCTCGACATGGGCCTGCCCGACCACGACGGGCTGTGGGTCTGCCAGCAGGTGCGGGCGCGCTCCGGCGTACCCATCGTCGCCGTCACCGCCCGCCGCAGCGAGGCGGCCGTGGTCGGCGCCCTGCGCGCCGGCGTCGACGACTACGTGACGAAGCCCTACAGCCTGGCCGTCCTGCTGGCCCGCATGGAGGCGGTGCTGCGTCGCAGCCGGGGGCGCGCCGGCGAGGAGCCCGTCGCCGACCTCGGCTTCGCCCACGACCGCGCCGCCCGCGCGGTGCGGCTGCCCGACGGCACCCGCGTGGCGCTGACCGCCAAGGAGTCGGAGCTCCTCGGGGCGCTGGCCCGCACGCCGGGCGACCCCGTCACCCGGGCGGCCCTCATGGAGGAGGTCTGGGACACGACCTGGGTCGGCGCCTCGCGCACGCTCGACGTCCACGTCGCCGCGCTGCGCGCCAAGCTCGGGCCCGCGGTGCCGATCGAGACGGTCCGCGGGATCGGCTACCGGCTGGCGCCGCGGGACGGGGCACCCCCGCGGGACGACGGCGCGTGAGGCGGCGTCTGCTCGCTCTGAGCCTCAGCGTGACGGTCGCCGTGCTCGCCGCGCTGGTCGTGCCGCTGGTGGCGGCCTACGCGGAGCAGCGCGCCGTGCGCCTGCACGAGGAGCGGCTCGCCGCCGCCACCCGCTTCGCCACCCTCGCGGGCGCGCCCGGCATCGACAGCGACCCGGCGCTGCTCGCGGCCGACCTCGAGCGGTACGACGCGGTCACGACCACCACCCGCACCTTCGTCCTCGACGCCGACGGCTCCGTCCTGGCGCCCGCCGGCACCACCCTCCCGGCGGACGTGGCCGGGCTGGACGACGCCGTGCGCGACGCGCTGGCCGGCACCCCGACCTCGCCCCCGGAGCCCCTGTGGCCCTGGAACGACGACCCCGTGGTCGTGGCCACGCCGATCGGGCGGGACGCCCAGGTGCTCGGCGCGGTGCTGCTCGTGGAGCAGACCGACGACCAGCGGCGCGCCGTGGCGACCCGGATGGCCCTGGCGGCCGGCGCCGGCGCCCTCTTCGTGGCGGCGCTCGCGTGGCTCGTCGGCGTGCCGCTCGTCGGCTGGGTCGTGCGCCCCGTCGAGGAGCTCGACGAGCGCGCCCGCGACCTCGCCCGCGGCCGCACTCCCCCGGCGGGCCGGATCGAGGGGCCACCCGAGCTGCGCCGCCTCGTGGAGTCGTTCAACGCGATGGCGGCGAGCGTCGAGCACTCCCAGCGCCAGCAGCGCGAGCTCGTCGCCGACGTCTCCCACCAGCTGGCGAACCCCCTCACCGCGCTGCGGCTGCGGCTCGAGGGCATCGGAACGGACGACCCGGCGGTGGAGGCGGTGCTGGCCGAGACCGACCGCCTCGCCCGCGCCCTCGACGCGGTGATCGAGGTCAGTCGTGCGGGCGGGTTCGACCGCGTCGCGGTGCGCGTCGACGCCGCGGCCCAGGTGCGCGAGCGGATCGAGCTGTGGGCGCCCCTGTTCGGCGACCGCCTGGTGGCGCGGGTGCCCGACGGACCGCTGCCCGCGGTGCTGGAGGAGGACCTCCTCGCGACCGTGCTCGACGCGCTGCTGGACAACGCGCTGAAGTACGCCGCGGACGCGGCGGTCGAGGTGGACCTCCACCGGGACCCCGGGCACGTGGTGCTCGTCGTCCGCGACCACGGCCCCGGCGTCGACGACGCGGAGGCCGCCGCCCTGGGGCACCGCTTCCGCCGCCTGGAGCGGCACGCGGACGTCGAGGGGACCGGTCTCGGCCTGGCGATCGTGCTGCTGCGGGCGCAGGACGCGGGCGGCCGCGCGGACGTCGAGGCGGCCCACCCCGGCCTGCGGGTGCGGCTCAGGTTGCCCGTCGGTCCCGTTCGCGGAACCACTGCAGCGAGCCCGGGTGGAGCGGCACCGGCTGGGTGAAGATGCCGGCGGCGGCCGTCGGTTGCCGCACGTCCGGGACGGCGCTGCCCAGGGCGGCCTGCCGCTCGAAGACGACGGCCGTGAACCCGTGGGCCAGGTCGTCGGCGAGGTCCGGCCGGGCCACGAGGTACGTCTTCACGCTCACGGTCGCGACCGGCGCCGGCAGCCCGTAGGGCCCCGCCGGGAGCGGGCCCGCGACGTACTGAGGGCCCCAGCGCCCCACCAGGTCGCCGACCGCGTCGCCGACGTCGAGGGCGCGGAGCGGGACGCGACGACCGGCCTCGACCAGCGCCGGGATCGGGAAGCCGCTGACGAACGCGAGGGCGTCGACCTGGCCGGAGGCGAGCCGTGCCACCCCGTCCTCCAGCGCCAGGTCGACCAGCTCCACGTCGTCGGGTGCGACACCGAGGGCCTCCAGCGTGCGGGTGGCGACGACCCGGGTGCCCGAGTCGGCCTCGCCGGCGGTGACGCGTCGTCCCACGAGGTCCGCGGGCACGGCGATGTCCGCGTCGGCGCGGACCAGCACCTGCAGGAAGCTGTCGTAGAGCCGGGTCAGGGCGACGAGGTCCGCCGGCGGACCCAGCGGTGCGGTGCCGGCGATGGCCTGGGCCGCGCTGTCGCCCAGGGAGAACGCGACCTCCGCGTCACCGTCGAGCACGGCGCGGAGGTTGCCGAACGAGCCGCCGGTGGGCACCACGCCCGACGTGACCCGCGGCATCGCGCGCTCGACCTCGGCGGCCAGCGCGCGGCCGTAGCGGTCGAAGACCGCGCCGGTGTTGCCGGTCGCGATCCGTAGCCGCCCGGCCGCGTCCGCCCAGCCGGGCGCGCGGGAGCGCGAGACGGCGACACCGGTGGCGCCGAGCGCCCCGACGGCGCCGACGGCTCCTGCGAGGAGGAGGCCGCGGCGCGTCGGGGCGGTCGGCAGCAGGGGCACCGTCAGACGACGCGCTGCTTCGGCGTCGACTCGGCCACGAGCGCGGCGTCACGGGTGACGACACCGCCGAGCACCTCGTCGATCCGGGCCAGGGCGTCCTCGGGGATGGTGACGCCCGCGGCCTTGACGTTGTCCTCGAGCTGCTCGGGCCGCGAGGCGCCCACGATGGCGGCGGAGACGTTGTCGTTCTGCAGCACCCAGGCGATGGCGAGGGCCGCCATGGTGAGGCCGAGGTCGTCGGCCACCGGCTTGAGCTCCTGCACCGCGGTGAGGGTCTCGTCGTTCATGAACCGCTTGATCATGTTGGCGCCGCCCGACTCGTCGGTGGCGCGCGAGCCCTCGGGCAGCGGCTGGCCCGGCACGTACTTGCCGGTGAGCACGCCCTGGGCGATGGGCGACCAGACGATCTGGCCGATCCCCAGCTCGGCGCAGGTCGGGACGACCTCGTCCTCGATGATGCGCCACAGCATCGAGTACTGCGGCTGGCTGGAGACGAGCGGGATCCGCAGCTCCTGCGCGAGGTCGTGGGCGGCGCGGATCTGCTCCGGCGTCCACTCGCTGACGCCGATGTAGTGGGCCTTGCCCGCGTGCACGATGTCGGCGAACGCCTGCATCGTCTCCTCGAGCGGCGTGAAGGAGTCGAAGCGGTGGGCCTGGTACAGGTCCACGTAGTCGGTCTGGAGGCGGCGCAGCGAGGCGTCGATCGACTCCATGACGTGCTTGCGCGACAGGCCCGTGTCGTTCTTGCCCTTGGGGTCGGGCCCGACGGGCCAGTAGACCTTCGTGAAGATCTCCAGCGACTCGCGGCGCTGGCCCTTCAGGGCCTCGCCGAGCACCGTCTCCGCCTTGCCGTTGGCGTAGACGTCGGCGGTGTCGAAGGAGGTGATGCCCAGGTCGAGCGCCTTGTGGACGCACTGGGTCGCGATGTCGTTCTCCACCTGGGACCCGTGGGTCAGCCAGTTGCCGTAGGTGATGGCGGAGATCTGCATGCCGGAGCGGCCGAGGTGACGGAATTCCATGCACCCCATCCTGCCCGGGCCCCGGTGAGTCACCCCCGCTGGCGCGGCGTCCGCCCGGTCCACCGCCGGTGCGCGTGGATGAAGCTGGACGCCTCGGCGTACCCCAGCCGCAGCGCCACGTCGTCGAGGCTCAGGGTGGTGGCCAGCAGCTCGACCGCGAGCGTGCTGCGCACCTCGTCGAGCAGCTCCGAGTACGACGTGCCCTCCCCCGCCAGCCGTCGGCGCAGCGTGCGCTCGCTCAGCCCGAGCCGCGCGGCCACCGCCGCCGCGGGGGCGCCGTGGGAGAGCTCCTGCGCGACGAGCACCCGCACCTCCTGGGCGACCCCGGTCCGCGCCCGGCGCCGGGACACCAGGTCGGCGCACAGGCCCTCGCAGACCGCGACCGTCTGCGGGTTGCCCTGCGGCAGGCTGCGGCCGAGGTGGCGGGCGGCGAAGGTGATCTCGGCGCGCTCCGCGGAGTGCTCGGCGCGCACGGGCATGTCGGGCAGCAGCTCGACGAGCGCGGTCGCGATGGCCACGGCGTCACGGGCGACGAGGAACGCGCGCACGTCCGCGGGCAGGGTCGTGCCGTCGACGACGACCCGCACCGCCGCGTCCGCCGTCCCCGCGGCCGGCACCAGCTCGGCGCGCGGCAGCGCGAAGGTGAAGCTGAGGTCGAGGTAGCGCGTGGCCATCGTGACGGCGTCGGCCAGCGTCGGGCTCGCCAGCAGGGCGAACCCGAAGATCCCGAACGAGCTGAGGTGGTAGGCACCGCCGACCTCGGCACCGAGCCGGGCGTCCTCGCCCGTGCCGGCCGTCCCACCCGCCCCGCCGGGTGCACCCGCACGCAGGTGGCGCAGCAGCGCCCGCACGACGGTGAGCTCCTGGTCGGCCGTGACCTCCCGCTCCCCCGCCGGACCGACGTGCACGTCGGCGACGGCCAGCCCGGTGCCGCGCAGCAGCTCGGCCGCGTCGAGCCCACGCGAGCGCGCCCAGTCGAGCAGCACCGCCACCCCGGCCACCGAGCGCGGGAAGTGCCAGTCCCGCGGCACCGGGTCGGGGAACGACGCCGGGGACGCGGCGTCGACGGGGAGACCAACCATGGCCGGAATCATGGATCACCTGGCCGCGAATGTCTCGTGGCTCACACCCCGCTCCTCCTAGCGTCACCACCATGTCGACCACCCGCCCCCTCCCGGAGGCCCCCGTCCGGCTCTCGGCCGTCGTCATCGGCGCCGGCTTCGCCGGCCTCGCCGCGGCGGACACCCTGCGCGCAGAGGGCGTCGACGTCGTCGTCCTCGAGCGCGCCGACGGCGTCGGTGGGGTCTGGCGCGACAACACCTACCCCGGCGCCGCGTGCGACGTCCCGTCCTCGCTCTACTCGTTCTCGTTCGACTCCAACCCCGGCTGGCGGCGGGTCTACTCCGAGCAGCCGGACATCCTGGCCTACCTCGAGCGGGTCGCCGACCGGCGTGGCCTGCGCCCCCTCGTGCGCACCGGCGTGCGGGCCGTGGCCGCGACGTACGACGACACGACCGGCCGCTGGACGGTCACGCTCGCCTCGGGCGAGACGCTCGAGACCGACCTGGTCGTCAGTGCGGTGGGGCAGCTGAGCGAGCCCGTCGTACCGGCCCTGCCGGGGCTCGAGTCCTTCGCCGGGCCCGTCTTCCACTCCGCCACCTGGCGCCACGACGTCGACCTCGCCGGGAGGCGCGTGGCGGTCGTCGGCACCGGCGCGAGCGCGATCCAGCTCGTGCCGGGCATCGCGGACCGGGCGGGCTCCATCACGGTCTTCCAGCGTTCGGCGCCCTACGTCGTGATGAAGCCCGACGGCGCCTACCCCGGGTGGCTGCGCCGCCTGCTGGCCCGCTCGGCGGTGCTGCGCCGTCTCGAGCGGCGAGCGGTGTGGCACCTGTCGGAGTGGCTCAACGGCGCGCTCACCGGCGCACTGCCCCGCTCGGCGCTCCCCCGCGTGCTGCACCGCGCGTGGCGGCTGCACCTGCGTCGACAGGTGCGCGACCCCGCCCTCCGCGCCCGTCTCGTGCCGAGCGACCCGCTGGGCTGCAAGCGGCTGCTCTTCTCCAACGACTGGTACCGCACCCTCGACCGCCCGCACGTCGACGTCGTCACCGCGCCCGTCGCCCGCGTCGAGCCCGACGCCGTCGTCGACGCGGACGGCCGACGCCACGAGGTGGACGTGGTCGTCTGGGGCACCGGCTTCGCCGCCACCGACTTCCTGCGCCACCTCGAGGTCACCGGCCGCGACGGCGAGCGGCTGCACGAGACGTGGCGCCACGGCGCGAGCGCCCACCTCGGCGTCACGGTCCCCGGCTTCCCGGGACTGGCGCTCATGTACGGCCCCAACACGAACCTCGGCGGCTCCAGCATCCTCGGGATGATCGAGCCCCAGGCGGCGTACGTCGCGCAGCTGGCCCGCGCCACGGCTGCGGCCCGCGCCCGCGGGGCGGTGGGTCTCGAGGTGCGGCGGGAGGCGTTCGAGGCCTACGACCGCGAGGTGCAGGAGCGGCTCTCGCGCAGCGTGTGGGCGGGGTGCGCGAGCTGGTACCGCACCGTCACCGGCCGCATCACGACGAACTGGCCGGGCACGGTGGCGGAGTACCAGCGCCGCACCGCCGAGCTCGCGCTCGACGACTACGAGGAGGTGAGGGCATGCCGCACGACCCCGCACACGACCACGACGTCCTCGTGATCGGCTCCGGCTTCGGCGGCAGCGTCACGGCGCTGCGCCTGGTCGAGAAGGGCTACCGGGTCGGCGTGCTCGAGGCGGGGCGCCGCTTCGCCGACGACGAGTTCGCGACGTCCTCGTGGCGCCTGCGCGACTACGTCTTCGCGCCCCGCATGGGCCTGTCCGGCATCCAGCGGATGACGCTGCTCGGCGACGTGCTCGTGCTGTCGGGGGCGGGCGTCGGCGGCGGCTCGCTCGTCTACGCCAACACGCTCTACGAGCCGGGCGAGACCTTCTACCGCGACCCCTCGTGGGCGCGGTTCACCGACTGGCGCGACGAGCTGCGCGGCCCGTACGACCAGGCCAAGCGGATGCTGGGCGTCACGACGTACCCCCGCCGCACCCCCTCGGACGACGTGATGCGGCGGGCGGCCGAGGACCTCGGGGTCGCCGACTCGTTCGTGCCGACGCCCGTCGGCGTGCTGCGGCCCGAGGACCACGGCGTCGCGCCCGGCGAGCGCGTGGCCGACCCCTACTTCGGCGGGGTCGGTCCGGAGCGCACGGCCTGCACCGACTGCGGCTCGTGCATGACCGGGTGCCGGGTCGGGGCCAAGAACACGCTGGTGAAGAACTACCTCCACCTCGCCGAGCAGGCCGGCGCGGAGGTCCACCCGATGACCACCGTCACCGACGTCCGACCGCTCCCCGGGGGCGGGTACGCCGTCACGACCCGCCCGTCGGGCTCGCTCCGGACGGGCCGCACGTTCACCGCGGAGCAGGTCGTGTTCTCGGCGGCCGCGCTCGGCACGCAGCGGCTGCTGCACCGGCTGCGCGCCTCGGGCTCGCTGCCGGGCATCTCGCCGCGGCTCGGCGAGCTGTCGCGCACCAACTCCGAGGCGATCCTCGGGGTGCGCGCGAAGCGCTCGGGCCGGCACGGCACGACCGACTTCAGCGAGGGCGTGGCGATCACCTCCTCGATCCACCTCGACGAGTCGACGCACGTGGAGCCGGTGCGCTACGGCCCCGGGTCGAACGCGATGGCGCTGCTGATGGCGACGCTCGCCGACCCCGAGGAGGGCGTGCTGCGCTGGCGCGTCGGCCTGCGCGAGATGTGGCGCAAGCGGCGCTCGCTGCTGGCGTTCCACGACCCGCGGGACTGGTCGGAGCGCACCATCGTGCTGCTCGTCATGCAGTCGCTCGACAACTCGCTGACGACGGGCCTGCGCAAGCGGCGGCTCACCGGTCGTCCGGGGCGCCGCCTGACGGCCCGTCCGGGCGAGGGCGAGCCGAACCCCGTGTGGATCCCCGCCGGCCACGCCCTCGCCCGCCGCATCGCCGAGCAGGTGGACGGCGAGCCCGCCGGCGCCTGGAACGACCTGGTCGACGTGCCGACCACCGGCCACTTCACCGGCGGCTGCCGGATGGGGGCCAGCGCCGAGGAGGGCGTCATCGACCCCTACCACCGCGTCCACGGCCACCCCGGGCTCCACGTCGTCGACGGCTCCGCGCTGTGCGCCAACCTCGGGGTCAACCCGTCGTTGTCGATCACCGCGCTGTCCGAGCGCGCGGTCTCGCTGTGGCCGAACAAGGGCGAGGCGGACCCCCGCCCGCCGCTGGGTACGCCGTACCAGCGGATCGCGCCGGTCGCACCCCGGCACCCGGTGGTGCCGACGTCCGCCCCCGCCGCCCTGCGGCTGGGCCCGACCGTCACGAGGGAGCCGGCATGAGCGGGTACCCGCCGCAGCCGTGGGACCTGACGGGCCGCGGCTGGATCAGCGCGTGGCGCGTGCGCGGGTCGCTGCCGCCGCTGCCCGCGGGGGTGCGGCCGGTCGGCCGGGTGGCGCTCACGATGTTCGTCGACTACCGCCCGCCCGGGCAGATGACGTACGGCGAGCTCCTCGCCGGCGTCCTCGTGCGCTCGGGCGCCCGGGTGGGGCTGGCGATCACCGACATCTGGGTCGACTCCCCCGCCTCCCGCGACGGCGGGCGCGCGCTGTGGGGGGTGCCGAAGAACCTGGCGTCGTTCCCCGCCCTCGGCGACGGCGCGCTGGAGGCGCGCCGGGACGGCACCCCGCTGGCCCGCGCGACCTTCCGGCCGGGCCGCCTGCCCGGCGTACCCCTGCCGTTCCCGGCCACCGCCCACATCGCGCAGACCCTGCCCGTGGGGCCGCCGGACGCGCCCGGCGCCGCGACCGTGTGGACGCCGGTGCGGGCGAGCGCGCGGTCCGTGCGGCTCGCCCGCGCCACCTGGGAGTCACCGGCCGACGGGCCGCTCGCGTGGCTGACCGGTGCCCGTCCCCTGGCCAGCGTGCGGGTCGACGGGTTCGCGATGCGCTTCGGCGCCTGAGGTCGGTCCGCGGCCTCAGGGACGCCAGGCGGGGTCGCGGCCCAGGAAGGCCATGAGCCGGTCCGGCGCCGGGGCGTCGTCGGGTACGGCGACCCGCTCGCCGAACTGCCCGCTGGCCCGCAGCACCGCCTCGGCCGGCTCCATGCCGGCGAGCACGGCCGCGCACCACTGCGGGTCGAGGCCGTGGGGCTGGCCGGAGGACCGGGCGAGGTCCCAGGCGTGCAGGAACACGTCGGTCGTGTAGAAGCGGTCGACGGCGTCCGGCACCGGCAGCTCGCCGACGTGCGGGTTCGCGAGGACGAGCCCGTCGGTGGCCGGGTCGTCGAGCAGCTCCTGCACGGCGACGGCGTGGTGACGCCAGGCGGCGACCGGGTCGGTGGCGGCCCCGGGCCCGCCGGGCAGCTCGACGCCGGACCCGCCGAGGAACCCCGGCAGCCACTCGACGAGGTGTCCGACGACGTCCCGCGCGCGCCACTCGGCGACGGGCGTGGGCGCGGCCCAGTCGGTGACGCCGTCGACGATCGCGGAGAGGTTCGCGACCGCGGCGGCGTGCGTGCGGGCGTGCTCGGCGCTCACCGGTCACCGCCCGTGACGGGCTCGAGCCGCACGACGACCGACTTCGACGTGGGCGTGCGGCTCGTGTCGGCGTAGGAGCCCAGGGGGACGAGCACGTTCGTCTCCGGGTAGTACGCCGCCACGCAGCCCCGCGGGGTCGCGTACGGGACCACGCGGAAGTCCGGTGCGCGGCGATCGCCGTCCGCCCACTCCGAGACGAGGTCGACGAGGTCGCCGTCGGCCAGGCCCAGCGCGCGCACGTCCTCGGGGTGCACGAACACCACCCGACGCCCGCCGCTGATGCCCCGGTAGCGGTCGTCGCGGCCGTAGATCGTGGTGTTGTACTGGTCGTGCGAGCGGATCGTCTGCAGGAGCAGGCGCCCGGGCGGCACGCGGGGGTACTCCAGGGCGTTCACCGTGAGCTCGGCCCGGCCCGACGCCGTCGCGAAGCCCCGCTCGTCGCGTGGCTTGTTCGGCAGCACGAAGCCACCCGGGGAGTCGATGCGCCGCTCGAAGTCCTCGAACCCGGGTACGACGCGCTCCACCGCCGCGCGGATGGTGGCGTAGTCCTCCCGGAAGGCCCGCCAGTCGGCGACGGGGGCACCCGGGCGGCCGGCGAGCAGCCGCTCCGCGAGCTCGGTGATGATCGCGACCTCGCTGCGCAGGTGCTCGCTCGGGGGCTCGAGCCGACCCTCGGAGGCGTGCACCGCGCTCATCGAGTCCTCGACCGTGACGCGCTGGGGGCCGGTCGCCTGCACGTCGCGGTCGGTGCGGCCCAGCGTCGGCAGGATGAGGGCGCGGCGCCCGTGCACGACGTGGGAGCGGTTGAGCTTCGTGGAGACCTGCACGGTCAGCTCGAGCGAGGCCAGCGCCGCCTCGGTCACCGCGGTGTCGGGGGTCGCCCGGGCGAAGTTGCCGCCCATCCCGAGGAAGACCTTCGCCGTGCCGTCGCGCATGGCCTCGATGGCGGCGACCGTGTCGTGGCCGTGGGCGCGGGGGGACGCGAAGGAGAACTCGGCGTCGAGCGCGTCGTGGAACTCGTCCGGCATCCGCTCGAAGATGCCCATCGTGCGGTCGCCCTGGACGTTGGAGTGGCCCCGCACCGGGCACACACCCGCACCGGGCTTGCCGATGTTCCCCTGGAGCAGCAGCAGGTTGACGGCGTCGCGCAGCGTGGGCACCGAGTGCTTGTGCTGGGTGAGGCCCATGGCCCAGCACAGGACGGTCGAGCGGGACTCGCGCAGCAGGTCCGCGACCTCCGCGATCTGCGCGCGGGGCAGGCCCGTGGCGGTCTCGACCTCGGACCAGTCCAGGGCCCGCAGGTGGGCGGCGTACTCCTCGAAGCCGTGGGTGTGGTCGGCGAGGAACTCGTGGTCGAGCACCGTGCCGGGGGCGGCGTCCTCGGCCTCGAGCAGCAGGGCCCCGAGGGCCTGGAAGAGCGCCTGGTCGCCGCCGAGGCGCACCTGGAGGTAGACGTCGGCGAGGTCGGTCCCGCTGCCCACGACCCCGCGGACCTTCTGCGGGTTGTCGAAGCGCAGGAGCCCGGCCTCGCGCAGCGGGTTGATCGCCACGATGCGCCCGCCCGCCCGCTTCGTCTTCTCCAGGGCGGAGAGCATGCGGGGGTGGTTGGTGCCGGGGTTCTGGCCCGCCACGACGACGAGCTCGGCGGTCTCGACGTCGAGCAGCGAGACGCTGCCCTTGCCGATGCCGATGGTCTCGGTGAGCGCCGAGCCGCTGGACTCGTGGCACATGTTGGAGCAGTCCGGGAGGTTGTTCGTGCCGAGGCCGCGCGCCAGCAGCTGCCAGCAGAACGCGGCCTCGTTCGACGTGCGGCCCGACGTGTAGAACACCAGCTCGTCGGGGCTCGACAGGCGCGCGACCTCCTGCGCCACCACGTCGTACGCCTCCTCCCAGCTGACGGGCCGGTAGTGCGTCGCGCCCTCGTCGAGCAGCATCGGCTGGGTGAGTCGGCCCTGCTGGCCCAGCGAGTAGTCGTCCCAGGTGGCCAGCTCGGCCACTGGGTGGGCGGCGAAGAACTCCGGCGGCACCCGCCGCTTCGTCGCCTCCTCGGCCACCGCCTTGGCGCCGTTCTCGCAGAACTCGGCGCGGCTGCGGTGCTTCGCCTCCGGCCACGCGCAGCCGGGGCAGTCGAACCCGTGGGTCTGGTTGACCAGGGCGAGCGTGCGCGCGGTGCGGGCCGCGCCCATCTGCTCGACCGCCATCTGCGTGGCGCGGGCGACGGCCGGCACGCCGACGGCGCGCTCCTTCGGCGGGCCCACCTCCAGCGCCGACTCGTCGATGTTCTCGACCGCGCGGTCGACCGAGCTGCGACGCACCACGACGTCCTCCCCTGCTGGCTAGGCTGGCGGCCAACCTACTCCTCGTGAAGGGGGCCCTGCGTGGCCGGCAAGCGGGTACGACGCGTGCGCGCCACCGTGCTGCGCCTGCCCGAGGCGACCGGGCCGGGAGCGCCGGGCGGCTCGGGCGGGCCGGGAGGTACGGCCGTGCTGGCCCGCCGTACCCGCGAGGAGCACCTGGCGGTCGAGGAACCGCTGGAGGTGCGCGTCGCGGGCGCGCCGTACGCCGTCACCATGCGCACCCCCGGCGACGACTTCGACCTCGTCGCCGGGTTCCTGGTCGGCGACGGCGTGCTGCGCGCGCCGACCGACCTGGTGGAGCTGCGCTACTGCGCGGGCGTGGGCCCCGACGGGCTGCAGACCTACAACGTGGTGGACGCCGCCGTGTCCCCCGTCGCGGCCGCCGTCGCCGCGACCCGCGGGCGGCGGGTGGAGGGCACCAGCGCCTGCGGCGTCTGCGGGCTGGAGTCGATCGACGCGGTCGCCACCACCTCGAGCCACGACCTGGGCGACGACCCCACCGTCGTCGACGCGTCCGTGCTGGCCGCCCTGCCCGACGGCCTGCGGGAGCAGCAGGGCGACTTCGAGCGCACCGGCGGGGTGCACGCCGCCGGCCTGTTCACCGCCGCCGGCGACCGGCTCGTCGTGCGGGAGGACGTCGGACGCCACAACGCCGTCGACAAGGTGGTCGGCTGGGCGCACCGCGAGCAGCGCCTCCCCCTCCGCGGCACCGTGCTGCAGGTGAGCGGACGGGCGTCCTTCGAGCTGGCGCAGAAGGCGGTCATGGCCGGCATCCCCGTCCTCGCCGCCGTCGGCGCGCCCTCGTCGCTCGCCGTCGAGCTCGCCCAGCGCACCGGCCTGACCGTCGTGGGGTTCTCCCGCGGCGATCGCCTCACCGTGTACGCCGGCGGCGACCGCGTCGGCGGGTGACGGGGGGCGGTCCGGGGTCGGGGGCGGTCCTCGGTCCGGTGGTCGAGGTGGCTCCGGTCGGTGGTTGAGGTGGCCGCCCCAGCGGCCCTCGAAACCACGGGGTTCGACGCGGCTGTGCCCTTCCCGGTGGTTGTGGCGGCCGCGCTCGACCCGGTGGTTGAGGTGGCCGCCCCAGCGGCCGAACCGGTGGTTGAGGCGGCCGCCCCAGCGGCCCTCGAAACCACCTCGAGAACGGTCGCCGGCCGAGGGGCTCTGGCGACGCTCAGACTCCTAGATCTTCTTTCCCCAGCCCCCGCTCTCGGACCCGGAACTGTCGGTGGTCGCCCCTAGCGTTGTCCGTATGAACCACCCGAGCACCGCCGTCGTCGAGGCCCCTCCGGCCATCGACTCGACGGCGCTGCTCGCAGCCGCCCGAGCCGCTGCAGCGGCTCAGCGCGCGGCGGAGGTGGCGGCGTTCGTCGCGGTCGCGGACTGGGCCGACGCCCACACCGACGGCACCGTGGGCGACCCGATCGGCCCGCTCGGGCTCTGGTCGGAAGACCCCACCTCGGTCCCCGGCGGGGATCGGTTCCTCGAGCTCGGCGGTCCGGGCGCGCCGCTGGTCTCAGAGTTCTGCTTGTACGAGATCTCCGCAGCCCTCGGCCGCTCCGTCGCCTCCGGCCGACCGCTCGTCGGTGACGCGATCGAGCTGCGCCACCGCCTCCCCCGCCTCTGGGACCGTGTCCTCGCCGGGGCCGACCCCCTGACGCAGAAGCAGGCGCTGCCAGTGTGGCGCGCGAGGAAGATCGCCGCCCTCACCCGCACCCTCACCCCCGAGGCCGCGGACTTCGTCGACCGCAACCTCGCCCCCCTCGCGCACCGCGCCACGATGCCGACCGTCGAGCGCCTCGTCGCCGAAGCGGTAGCCCGGTTCGACCCCGAGAACGCCGAGCTGGACCGGGCGGACGCCGACGCGGGTCGGTACTTCGCGATCGAGACGACCCCCGCCGACAGCGCGTCGCCGTGGACCGGAGTTGTCGCCGTGCACGGATCCCTCGACGTCGCCGACGCCCTCGACCTGAACAACGCCGTGCAGCGAGTGGCGGCCGACCTCGCCGCCGCCGGATGGGACGCCGACCTCGACGTCCGCCGCTCCATGGCGGTGGGCGAGCTCGCCCGGCGACAGACCGCGCTCGACCTGGACGGCGCCGACCCAGACCGGGACACGCCGGTCGGCTCGACCCGGACACCTGCGCGGCAGGTCGTGCTCTACGTCCACCTCAGCGACGCCGCGACTGCCTCGCACCGCAGCGGCGACGGAATGGACGCAGGACCCAGCATCGACCCCGCCACCGGCAGCGTCGGAATCGACCTGGCCCGCCTCGAGAACACCCGCGGCCTCGTCACCGCCGACCAGGTCCGCGACTGGTGCCGCACGCCCGGCACCAAGGTCACCGTCATGCCCGTCATCGACCTCGCCGAGCACGTCGCCGTCGACGCCTACGAGATCCCCGACCGCATCGCCGAGAGGGTCCGGCTCGACCGACCCACCTGCGCGTTCCCCTACTGCGGACGACCAGCACGAGACCTCGACCTCGACCACACCGAGGCCTACCGGCGAGAAGCAGCACCCGGCGCCGGGCAGACCTCGACCAGCAACCTGGCGCCACTGTGTCGGGGCGAACACCGGATCAAGACACACCCCTCCCCGACCGGGGCCAGCCCACTCGACTTCGGTCCACCCAGCAGCGACCCACCCGACGTGCACCCGCCGCCTGACCGGCGATGGCACTACTACCGCGATCCACTCGGCACCTACATCTGGACCAGCCCGCACGGGCTCCGCTACGCCGTCGACTCCACCGGCACGACGCCGTTCGACTGAGCCAGGCAGCAGCGCACCGCCGACCCCGCCACCGAGCACCACCGTGGCGGGGCCACCGGCATGTCCAGGCGTGGTTTCGAGCGCCGCCAGGGCGGCCACCTCAACCACGGGACGGGGCCACCGGCATGCCCGACCTGGTTTCGAGCGCCGCCGGGGCGGCCACACCTCAACCACCGGACGGGGCCACCGGCATGCCCGACCTGGTTTCGAGGGCCGCCGGGGCGGCCACCTCAACCACCGGACGGGGCACCGCGCGGGCCAGGCGGCCGCCGGGCCTACGGCTCGAGCGTGTACCCGAGCCCGGCGGAGGTGACGAGGTGGCGGGGGTGGGCCGGGTCGGCCTCGAGCTTGCCGCGCAGCTGGGCGGCGTAGACGCGCAGGTAGTGCATCTCGTGCTCGTAGCCCGGGCCCCACACCTCGCGCAGCACCTGCTCGCGGGTCACGAGCCGGCCGACGTTGCGCGCCAGCAGCTCGAGGAACCCCCACTCCGTGGGGGTGAGCCGCACGTCCACACCTCCCCGGGCGACCTTCTTGCGGGCCAGGTCGATCATCAGGTCACCGACCTCCACGACGGGGTCGACGGAGGGGGCGGCGGTGGCGCCGCGCCGTACGGCCGCGCGCAGGCGCGCCATCAGCTCGTTCATCGCGAAGGGCTTCGTCACGTAGTCGTCGGCCCCGAGGTCGAGGGCCTCGACCTTGTCCTCGCCGTGCTGGCGCGCGGAGAGCACGACCACGGGCACGCTCGTCCAGCCGCGCAGGCCGGCCAGCACCTCCGTGCCGTCCATGTCGGGCAGGCCGAGGTCGAGCAGCACGACGTCCAGCCGGGTCGAGGCCGCGGCCTCGAGCGCCCCGCGCCCGTCCGCGGCGGTCACGACCTCCCAGCCGTGCGCCCGCAGGTTGATCGCCAGCGCCCGCGCGAGGGCCGGCTCGTCGTCGACGACCAGCACCCTCGGGCTCACCGCGCGACCTCGGCCGCCGTCGGGGACGCAAGACCGGCGCCCGCCTCCGCCTCCGCACCCGCCTCCGCACCGCCCGGTACGGCGCGCGGCAGGGTCAGCACGAGGGTCAGTCCCCCGCCGGGCGTGTCCTCGGCGGACAGCGCCCCGCCGACGGCCTCGGTCAGCCCGCGGGCGACGGCGAGGCCGAGCCCGAGGCCGCCACCACCGGTGTCGGAGAGCCGCTGGAACGGCTCGAACATGCGCTCCCGCTCGGCGGCGGGCACGCCAGGCCCCTGGTCGACGACGAGCACGTCGACGTTGGTCGGGCCGGCGTGCACGAGCACCCGCACCGGGGCGCCGCGCGAGACGCGCACGGCGTTGCCCAGCACGTTCGCCACCACGCGCTCGACGAGCCCGGGATCGGTGCGCACCAGCGGCGTCGCCTCGTCCAGCTCCAGCCGCACCGCGCCCGGCGGGTGCCCCGCCACCGCCAGCGGCAGCACCTCGACGAGGCTGAGGTCGCGCAGCACCGGGCGCAGCACGCCGGTCTGCAACCGGGACAGGTCGAGCAGGTTGTTGATGAGACGCTCCAGCTGGTCGGTCGCGTCGTCGACCGACTCGACGAGCGCGGCCCGGTCCTCGGCGTCGAGCCCGCCGACCAGCAGCCCGTCGACGCTGGCGCGCATCGTGGCGAGCGGGGTGCGGAGGTCGTGCGAGACGGCCCGCAGGATCGCGGTCGTCGTCGACTCGGCGCTCTCGAGGGCGGCGGCGCGCTCCTCGCGGGCGCGCAGGCGGCGGTACTCCAGCACCAGGCTCGTCTGCACGGCGAACGCCTCGAGCACCCGCCGGTCGCTGGCCCGCAGGGGCTCGCCGCAGAGCACGAGCACGTGGTCGGCGTCGACCTCGGCGCGCGTGCGGCCGGCCTCGGGCGACCCCGCGTCGCCCTCGCCGGAGCGCGCGACCGTCGCCCACCCGGCGCCCGAGCGCTCCAGCAGGGCGACGGCGTCCTGCCCGAACACCTCCCGCACCTTGGCGACGATGGCCTCCGCGGTGTCCTGCCCGGTCAGCACCGAGCGCGACAGCGCCCCCATGGTCGCGGCCTCCGTGCGGGTCCGCACCGACTCCGCGGCCCGTCGCGAGGCCCGGTCGACGACCGTCGCGACGGCCGCCGCCACGGCGAGGAACACCGCCAGCGTCACCGCGTTGCGCGGCTCGGCGATGGTGAGGCTGTCGAAGGGCGGCGTGAACCAGACGTTGAGCGTCACGAACGCCACCAGCGCCGCCAGCAGCGCCGGCATCAGCCCGCCGACGAGCGCCACCAGCACGGTCGCGGCGAGCAGCAGGAGGGTCGCCAGCGGCAGGTCGTCGGTGGCAGCCACCTCGTGCAGCGCCGCCCCGAGCGCCACCGGGAGCAGCACGGCCAGGGCCCACCCGATCCCCTGCCGCAGCGGGCTCAGGGGGCTCAGCGTCGAGCGGGTGCGCGTCAGCCGCGCCACGTGGTCGTGGGTCACGAGGTGCACGTCGATCGCGCCGGCGAGCGAGGCGATGCGGTCACCGGTCGTGCCGGCGAAGAGCCGGCGTACCCGGCCGTGGCGCGAGACGCCGACCACGACCATCGTCGCGTTGACGCCCGTCGCGAAGTCGACCACCGCGGCGGGCACGTCGTCGGCGGCCACGGCGTGGAAGGTGCCGCCCAGGGTGGCGACGAGCTGCTGCGACCGGGCCAGGCGGCGCTCGTCGGTGCCGCGCAGGCCGTCGGTGGCGATGACGTGCACCGCGAGCAGCTCCGCCCCCGCCGCCCGCTGCGCGAGGCGGGCGCCGCGGCGCAGCAGCGTCTCGCTCTCGGGTCCGCCGGTGACGGCGACGACGATCCGCTCCTTGGCGGGCCACGGCTCGGCGATGCGGTGGGCGCGGCGGTAGTCCCCCAGCGCCGCGTCCACCCGGTCGGCCAGCCACAGCAGCGCCAGCTCCCGCAGCGCGGTCAGGTTGCCCACCCGGAAGTACGACGCGAGCGACGCGTCGACGTTCTCCGCCCGGTAGATGTTGCCGTGGGCCATCCGGCGCCGCAGCGCGTCCGGGGACATGTCGACGAGCTGGATCTGCTCGGCGGTGCGCACCACCTCGTCGGGCACCGTCTCGCGCTGCCGGACGCCCGTGATGCGCTCCACCTCGTCGTTGAGCGACTCCAGGTGCTGGATGTTGACCGTGGTGATGACGTCGATGCCGGCCGCGCGGATCTCCTCCACGTCCTGCGCGCGCTTCTCGTGGCGCGAGCCCGGCACGTTGGTGTGCGCGAGCTCGTCGACCAGCACCACCGCCGGGCGCCGGGCGATGACCGCCTCGGTGTCCATCTCGGTGAAGGTGGCGCCGCGGTAGGTCACGGTGCGCCGCGGCACGACCTCCAGGCCCTCCACCTGCCCGACGGTGTGGACGCGGTCGTGGGTCTCGACGTACCCGACGACGACGTCGGTGCCCCGCGCCGCCCGGCGGTGGGCCTCACCGAGCATCGCGTAGGTCTTGCCCACCCCCGGGGCGGCCCCGAGGTACACGGTCAGCCGACCGCGCCTCCCCTGGTCCGACGGCGTCATGCGCGCCAATCTAGTCGCCCTCGCCCGCGGCCCCGAGCACCGCGATGTTGAGCCCCAGCACGTCGACGTGCGGCTCGCCGAGGACGCCGAGCGTGCGACCGGACGTGTGCTCGGCGACGAGCGCGCGCACCTCGTCCTCGGCCAGGCCCTGGGCGGCCGCGACCCGCGGGACCTGCAGCGCGGCGTACTCCTGCGAGACGTGCGGGTCCAGGCCCGAGGCCGACGCGGTCAGCGCGTCCGGGGGGACGTCGGCGGGGTCGACGCCCTCGCGGGCCGCGACCTCGGTACGGCGCTCCTCGACCAGCGCGAGCAGCTCCGGGCTCTCGGGGCCGAGGTTGGAGCCGGCCGTCGCCAGCGGGTCCCAGCCGTCACCGGCCGCCGAGGGGCGGGGCTGGAAGAGCCCGGCGTCGTCGACTCCCTGGCCCAGCAGGGCCGAGCCGACGGCCTCGCCGGGGTCGGTGGTGCGGTCCCCGTCCGCGGTGACGAGCGAGCCGTTCGCGCGCCACGGGGAGACGGCCTGGGCGATGCCGGTGACGGCGAGCGGGTAGGCGACGCCGACGAGCAGCGTGGCGGCGAGCAGGACGCGCAGCCCGGCCAGGGACTGGCGCAGCAGGGTGAGGAGGTCTCTCACGGGTGGTTCCTCTCGGGGGACGGCCGGGTCACAGACCGGGCAGGAGGGAGACGACGAGGTCGATGAGCTTGATCCCGACGAACGGGGTCACGAGGCCGCCGACGCCGTAGACCAGGAGGTTGCGGCGCAGCAGCCGGTCCGCGGAGTCGGGCCGGTAGCGCACGCCGCGCAGGGCGAGCGGGATCAGCGCGACGATGACGAGCGCGTTGAAGACGACCGCGGAGAGGATGGCCGACTCCGGGCTGGAGAGCCGCATGACGTTGAGGACGTCGAGCTGCGGGAAGGCCACGACGAACATCGCCGGCAGGATCGCGAAGTACTTCGCCACGTCGTTCGCCACCGAGAAGGTCGTCAGCGCCCCGCGGGTGATGAGCAGCTGCTTGCCGATCTCCACGACGTCGATGAGCTTCGTCGGGTCGGAGTCGAGGTCGACCATGTTGCCGGCCTCCTTGGCCGCGGTCGTGCCCGTGTTCATCGCGACCCCCACGTCGGCCTGGGCCAGCGCCGGCGCGTCGTTGGTGCCGTCGCCGCACATCGCGACCATGCGCCCGCCCGCCTGCTCCTCGCGGATGAGGTCCAGCTTGTCCTCGGGCGTGGCCTCGGCGAGGAAGTCGTCCACGCCGGCCTCGTGGGCGATGGCGGCGGCGGTGATCGCGTTGTCGCCGGTGATCATCACCGTGCGGATGCCCATGGCCCGCAGCTCGGCGAAGCGCTCCCGCATGCCGTCCTTGACGACGTCCTTGAGGTGCACGACGCCGAGCAGCCGCACCGGCTCCTGGCCGCGCCGCTCGGCGACCACCAGGGGCGTGCCGCCCGCGGCGCTCACCTGCTCGACGGCCGCGAGCACCTCGGCGGGCTCCGCTCCCCCGGTCTCCCGGGCCCAGGCGCACACCGCGGACGCGGCCCCCTTGCGCACCGAGCGGTCCGCCAGGTCCACGCCGCTGGTGCGGGTCGTGGCCGAGAAGGGCACGAGCACCGCCCCGGCCGGTACGGCGTGCTCGCCCGGCCCGGCGAGCAGCTCCACGATGCTGCGCCCCTCCGGGGTCTCGTCGGCGAGCGAGGACAGCAGGGCCGCCTCGACGAGCTCCTCGCGGGGCACGCCCGGCGTGGTCAGCACCTCGTGCGCCCGACGGTTGCCGTGCGTGATGGTGCCGGTCTTGTCGAGCAGCAGCACGTCGACGTCGCCCGCGGCCTCGACGGCGCGGCCCGACATGGCGAGCACGTTGCGGCGCACCAGGCGGTCCATGCCCGCGATGCCGATCGCCGAGAGCAGCGCGCCGATCGTCGTGGGGATGAGGCACACCAGCAGCGCGGCGAGCACGAGGACGGGCACGCGGGCGCCGCTGTGGTCGGCGACGACCCACAGGGTCGCGCAGACCACGACGAAGACGGCGGTCAGCGCCCCGAGCAGCACGTCGAGCGCGATCTCGTTGGGCGTGCGCTGGCGCTCCGAGCCCTCGACGAGACCGATCATCCGGTCGACGAACGAGCGGCCCGGGTCGGAGGTGATCCGCACGACGATGCGGTCCGACAGCACCGTCGTACCACCGGTGACGGCGCAGCGGTCGCCGCCCGACTCGCGGATGACCGGGGCCGACTCGCCCGTCACGGCCGACTCGTCGACCGACGCCACGCCCTCGACGACGTCGCCGTCGCCGGGGATGCGCTCCCCCGCCTCGACGACGACGAGGTCGCCGGCCCGCAGCGCGGTGCTCGGCACGTCCTCGAGCGTGCCCGCGGGGGTACGACGCCGCGCCGTCGTCTCGGTCTGCAGCGCCCGCAGGCTGGCCGCCTGGGCCTTGCCGCGCCCCTCCGCGACCGACTCGGCGAGGTTGCCGAACAGCACGGTCAGCCAGAGCCAGACGGTGACGGACCAGGCGAAGAAGCTCGGGTCGAGGACGGCGAGCACCGTGGTCAGCACGGCCCCCACCTCGACGACGAGCATCACGGGGGTGGCGACGAGCGCCCGGGGGTCGAGCTTCGCGAGGGCGCCGGGCAGGGCGGTGGCGAGCTGGGCGGGGTCGAGCAGTGCGGTGCGGTTCACGAGAGGGACTCCACGATCGGGCCGAGGACGAGCACGGGGACGAAGGTCAGGCCGACCACGACGAGCGCGACGCCGACGAGGAGGACCACGAACAGGGGGCGGTGGGTCGGCAGGGTGCCGGCGCCGGCAGGCAGCCGCTTGGCGGTGGCGAAGCGCCCCGCGAGGGCGAGGACGAGCACCATCGGCAGGAACCGGCCGAGCAGCATGCAGACGCCGAGCAGCGTGTTCCAGAACGGGGTGCCCGAGGTCAGGCCGCCGAAGGCGCTGCCGTTGTTGTTGGAGGCCGAGGCCACCGCGTAGAGCGCCTCGGAGAGGCCGTGCGGCCCGTCCTCCTGCAGCCCGGCCAGACCGGCGGGGACCGACAGGGCGACCGCGGTGCCGACGAGCACGAGGAACGGCGTAGTCAGCACGTAGCCGGCGACGAGCACGATCTCGCGCTGGCCGATCTTCTTGCCGAGGTACTCCGGCGTGCGGCCGACCATCAGCCCGGCGACGAACACCGTGACCACCGCGAGCACGAGCATGCCGTAGAGCCCGGACCCGACGCCGCCGGGCGACACCTCGCCGAGCAGCATGCCGAACATCGCCACGCCGCCACCGGGCGCCGTCAGGGAGTCGTGCATCGCGTTGACCGCCCCGGTCGACGTGCCGGTCGTGGCCGCCGCGAAGAGCGCCGAACCGGCCGTGCCGAACCGCAGCTCCTTGCCCTCCAGCGCCCCGCCGGCCGCCTCGGGCACCGTGCCGGGCCCTGCCATCTCGGCCCAGGTCAGCAGGGTCACGCCGACGAGGAACAGCCCGCCCATCGCGCCGAGGACGGCCGCGCCCTGGCGCCGGTCGCCGACGATGAGGCCGAACGCCCACGCCATCGCGAGGGGCACCAGCAACATCAGGCCGATCTCGAGGAGGTTCGACAGCGGCGTCGGGTTCTCGAACGGGTGCGCCGAGTTCGCGTTGTAGAAGCCGCCGCCGTTCGTGCCGAGCTCCTTGATCGCCTCCTGGCTGGCCACCGGACCGCCGGTGACGCTCTGCTCGCCGCCCGTGAGCGTCGAGACGACGCGCGGGGCGTGCAGGTTCTGCACGACGCCGAGCAGCACGAGCAGCACGGCGGAGACGAGGGCGACGGGCAGCAGCACGCGGACGACGCCGCGCACCAGGTCGGTCCAGAAGTTGCCGATCCGCCCACCGGCCTCGCTGCGCGCCAGCGCGCGGGCGAAGGCGGCCGCCACCGCCATGCCGGAGGCCGCCGAGACGAAGTTCTGCACCGTGAGACCGGAGGCCTGCGCGAGGTGGCCCAGCGCCGCCTCGCCGGAGTACCACTGCCAGTTCGTGTTGGTCACGAAGCTGACCGCGGTGTTCCAGGCGCCGTCCGCGGGCAGCGCCCCGAACCCGAGCGAGAACGGCAGGTGCTGCTGCAGCCGGCCGAGCGCCTGCAGCGCGAGGATGCCGACGAGCGAGAAGCCGAGCACCGACAGGGCGTACGTGCGCCAGTGCTGGTCGGCGTCGGGGTCCAGGCGCAGCGCGCGGTAGGCCACCCGCTCGATCCCGAGGTGGTCCGCGGAGGTGTAGGTGCGGGCCAGGTGGCGGCCCAGCAGGGGCACGGCGAGGGCGAGGACGGCCACGAGGACCAGCACCTGGCCGACGGCGGGGACGACGGCGCTCACCGGTCGGCACCCGCGTCGCGAGCCGCCGTACCCGGTCGGTCCCGGTCGAGCCGGCCGACCAGCAGCGTGAGGAGCGCGAACACGACGAGCGTCAGCGCCACGAGGAGGAGATCAGTCACGCCCGGGATCGTGGCGCCGCCCGCCGCGCCGCACCGACGTCCTTGACGGTTCCCTGACGCCCCGCGGGCCCGTCTTGACGCGACGCTGACCGGGCCGTGGCGCGCCTCACGCGCACCTCCGGCGCAGCGACTTGAGGCAGCGGCGCCGTTCCCCCATGGTGGAGTGATGCCTCCCGAGCTCCTGCAGCTGCTCTGGTCCACGGGCGTCGTGGTGGCCGTCTCCGTCGCGATCGGCGCGGTCGTCCCCGCCGCCGTACGACGGGTCGGTCACCGCTGGCCGCCCGCCGAGGACCTCGTCCGCACGGCCCGCTTCCCGTTCCGCGTGCTCGTGCTGGTCATCGGCCTCAACGCCGTGGTCGCCGCCAACAGACCCCGCGGCGACGGGGCGGAGCTGTGGGACACGGTGGCGCTGGGCCTGCGCATCCTCGGCATCGTCAACGGGGCGTGGCTGCTCGCGGTCGTCGTGCTCTTCGTCGTCGACGCCGCGCTGCGCCGCGCGGACCTCGAGCTGGACCCCCGCAACGCGAAGCGCGTGCGCACCCAGGTGCAGGTCGCGCGCCGGCTCGTCGTGGTCGGCATCGTGGTCGTCGCGCTCGGTGCCATCCTGCTGTCGTTCCCCGGCGTGCGCGCCGTCGGCGCCAGCCTCCTGGCCTCCGCGGGCCTCGTCTCCGTCGTGGCCGCCCTCGCCGCCCAGTCCACCCTCGGCAACCTCTTCGCCGGTCTGCAGCTCGCCTTCAGCGACGCCATCCGCATCGACGACGTGGTGATCGTCGAGGAGGAGTACGGGACCATCGAGGAGATCACGCTCTCCTACGTCGTCGTGAAGATCTGGGACGACCGCCGCCTCGTGCTCCCCTGCACCTACTTCACGAGCAACCCGTTCGAGAACTGGACGCGCAAGGACTCCGAGATGATGGGCACCGTCGAGCTCGACCTCGACTGGCACATCGACCTCGACGGCCTGCGCAGCGAGTTCGAGAGGGTGCTCGCCGACACCGAGCTGTTCAACGGCCGGGACAGCGGTCTCGTGGTCACCGGGGCCACGCAGGGCTTCGTGCAGGTGCGCGCCAGCGTCACCGCCGACGACCCCGGCACCCTGTTCGACCTGCGGTGCCTCGTGCGCGAGCGCCTCGTCGCCTGGGTGCAGGAGCACAACCCCGAGGCCCTGCCCCGCCAGCGCCTCGAGGTCGTCGCCGCCTGACGCACCCGCACCTCCCGGCACCCGCCGCTCCCGACGCCCTAGGGCCGGGGTCGGCGGGTGTCGTACGCCGCGTCCGTCCGCTGCGGTCGCGCACGGTCCGCGCCGACCACCCACAGGGTCCGGGCGCCCAGCGCCAGCAGCGCTCCCCCGGCCGCCACCGCACCCACCAGCTCCGTCAGCTCCACCGTCATGGCCCTTCTCCTCGTCCGGCCCCGGGTGGGGCCACGGTGCGAGTGGACCGGTCGCGGCGTGGTGCGCGCGCGGTCCAGTGCACGCGGACTGGTCCGCTGCGGGCGGTTCGAGGTCCACCCGCGCGCGGTTGGACCTGCGCCGGGGCCGGGCGGACTGGTGGAATGGCCCCGTGCCCCCGTCTCGTCCTGTCCCCGACACCACCGCCGCCCCCGCTCCCCTGCCCCTCGTCGCGCGCCCGGCCGTGCGGGCGCACGTGGGGGCACGGCGCCTCGCCACCCTCCTGGGGCCGGACTGGGACGCCGGGCGCGGCGCGGCGTACGTCGCCCTCGCCGACCGCGTGCGACTCCTCGTCGAGGACGGACGCCTCGCCCCGCAGACCCGCCTGCCCGCGGAGCGTGAGCTGGCCGAGGAGCTGGGCCGCAGCCGCACGACGATCGTCTCGGCCTACGCGCGGCTCCGCGAGACCGGCCACCTCGTGAGCGTGCGGGGCTCCGGCAGCGTGACGGTGCTCCCGGCGCCGCGGGACGGCGAGCGGGCGGCCGTCGACTTCGCCCACGCCGTGCCCGGCCCCGTCGTCGGCCTGGCGGACGTCCTGCGCGAGGTGGCCGCCGACGCCGAGGGCGTGCTAGCGCTCGGCGGCTTCGACGTGCTGGGCGACCCGGCCCTGCGGGCCCGCATCGCCGACCGCTACACCCGCCGCGGCCTGCCCACCACGCCCGAGGAGGTCATGGTGACCCTCGGCGCCCAGCACGGGCTGGCGCTGGTGGCCCGCACGCTGCTGCGGCCCGGTGACCGCGTGGTGGTGGAGTCCCCGACGTACCCCCACGGCTACGAGGCGCTGCGCGAGGCCGGCGCCCGCCTGGTGCCGACGCCGGTCGGGTCCGACGGCTGGGACGTCGACCACCTCGTCGACGTGCTCGACCGGGTGCGCCCGGCCCTGGCGTACCTCCTGCCCGACTTCCACAACCCGACGGGCGCGACCCTCGGCGCCGAGGACCGCCGGCGGGTGGCGGCCGCCGCCCGGCGCAGCGGCACGGTGCTCGTGGTGGACGAGACGACCGTGGACCTCGACCTGGACGGCCGGCCCGCCGGGGAGCCGTTCGCGGCCCTGTGCACCGACCGCCTCGCGAGCGCCGTCACGCTGGGCTCGCTCGGCAAGGTCGCGTGGGGCGGGCTGCGGATCGGCTGGGTCCGCGCGGACGCCCGGACCGTGCACCAGCTGGCCCACCGCCGCCCGGCGGGCGACCTCGGCACCCCGGCGTTCGAGCAGCGGGTGGCGGGCGTCGTGCTCGACCGGTACGACGCCATGGTGCGCGCCCGCAGCGAGGAGCTGCGGGAGCGGCGCGACCTGCTCGTCGGGCTGCTGCGTCGCGACCTGCCGGCCTGGCAGGTGCCCGACGTCGCGGGCGGGCTGTGCCTGTGGGTCGACCTCGGGGTGCCGGTCAGCTCGGCTCTCGCCTCGGCGGCCCAGGCCCGCGGGCTGCGGGTGACCGCCGGGCCGAAGTTCTGCATCGACGGCACCCACGAGCGGTTCCTGCGCGTGCCGTTCACGGCCGCGCCCGAGGTCATCGCCGCGGGCGTCGCGGTGCTGCGGGAGGTGTGGGACGACCTGCACCGCGACGTCACCCACCTGCGCCGCACCGCCCGCGGCGCCGCGCCGGGCCCGCACCGCCAGCCCCTCACCCTCTGAGCGGGCGGCTCGCGGAGGGGCGGACGGGACCCGCAGACGGGACGAGGCCCGCGGCGGGTGCCGCGGGCCTCGTCGTACGTCGTGCTCCCGGCGCGTGCGCCGGGTCGTGCTCAGACCAGGTCGAAGCGGTCGGCCTCCATGACCTTCGTCCACGCGGCGACGAAGTCGCGCACGAACTTCTCGCCCGCGTCGTCGCTGGCGTAGACCTCGGCGATGGCGCGCAGCTCGGAGTTCGCACCGAACAGCAGGTCGACCCGGCTGCCGACGACCGTCTCGCCGGTGGCCGTGACGCCCGTGTAGGTCTCCTTGGTGTCGTCGGTCGCCGTCCACGTGGTGCCGAGCTCGAGCAGGTTGACGAAGAAGTCGTTCGTCAGCACGCCCGGGCGGTCGGTGAGGACGCCGGTGGCGGAGCCGTCCTGGTTGGCGCCGAGCACCCGCATGCCGCCCACGAGGACGGTCATCTCGGGCGCGGTCAGCCCCAGCAGGTTGGCGCGGTCGACGAGCAGGAACTCCGCCGGGAGGCGGTTGCCCTTGCCCACCCAGTTGCGGAAGCCGTCGGCGGCGGGCTCGAGGTAGCTGAAGGACTCGACGTCCGTCTGCTCGGCGCTCGCGTCGGTGCGGCCGGGCGTGAAGGGCACCTCGACGTCGACGCCGCCCTCCTTCGCCGCGTGCTCGACGGCCGCGGAGCCGGCCAGCACGATGAGGTCGGCCAGCGACACCTGCTTGGCGCCCGCGTTGGCGTTGAAGTTCTCCTGGATGCCTTCGAGCACCTGCAGGACCCGCGCCAGCTCGTCGGGGTTGTTGACCTCCCAGCCGCTCTGCGGCTCGAGGCGGATGCGGGCACCGTTGGCGCCGCCGCGCTTGTCGCTGCTGCGGTACGTCGAGGCCGACGCCCACGCGGTGGTGACGAGCTGGGCGGTGGTGAGGCCGGAGCTGAGCACCTGGCTCTTGAGCACGGCGATGTCCTCGCCGTCGATGGCCTCGTACGTCGCCGCCGGCACCGGGTCCTGCCAGATCAGCACCTCGGAGGGCACCTCGGGACCGAGGTAGCGCTGGATCGGGCCCATGTCGCGGTGCGTGAGCTTGAACCAGGCGCGGGCGAACGCGTCGGCGAACGCCTCGGGCTCGTCGCGGAAGCGGCGCGAGATCTGCTCGTAGACCGGGTCGAAGCGCAGCGCCAGGTCGGTGGTGAGCATGCGGGGCTCGCGACGGCCGTCGCCGTGGGCGTCCGGCACCATGTCGGCGCCCGAGCCGTTCTTCGGGCGCCACTGCTTCGCGCCCGCGGCCGACTCCATCAGCTCCCACTCGTAGGCGAAGAGGATGTGGAAGAACTCGTTGTCCCAGCGGGTCGGGTGGTAGGTCCAGGTGACCTCGAGACCGCTGGTGACGGTGTCGGCGCCGTGGCCCTCGCCGTACCCGTTCTTCCAGCCGAAGCCCTGGTTCTCCAGCGGCGCGGCCTCGGGGTCGGGCCCGAGGCGGTCGTCCTGGTGGGCGCCGTGGGTCTTGCCGAAGGTGTGGCCGCCGGCGATGAGCGCGACGGTCTCCTCGTCGTTCATGGCCATCCGGCCGAAGGTCTCGCGGATGTCGCGGGCCGCGGCGACCGGGTCCGGCACGCCCTCGGGGCCCTCGGGGTTGACGTAGATGAGGCCCATGGTCGTGGCGCCCAGCGGCTTCTCCAGCTCGCGGTCGCCCGAGAAGCGCTTGTCGGTGCCGAGCCACTCGGTCTCGGGGCCCCAGTAGACGTCGTCGTCCGGCTCCCACACGTCGGCGCGGCCGCCGGCGAAGCCGAAGGTCTCGAAGCCCATGGACTCGAGCGCCACGTTGCCCGTGAGGATCATGAGGTCGGCCCACGAGATCTTCTTGCCGTACTTCTTCTTGATCGGCCAGATCAGGCGGCGGGCCTTGTCGAGGTTGACGTTGTCGGGCCAGCTGTTGAGCGGCGCGAAGCGCTGCATGCCGGCGCCCGCGCCGCCGCGGCCGTCGAACACGCGGTAGGTGCCGGCGCTGTGCCACGCCATGCGGATCATGAAGGGGGCGTAGTTGCCGAAGTCGGCCGGCCACCACGGCTGCGAGGTGGTGAGCACCTCGGCGATGTCGCGCTTCACCGCGGCGAGGTCGAGCGAGGAGAACTCCGCGGCGTAGTCGAAGTCGGGGTCCATCGGGTCCTTGGCCGGGGCGTGCTTGGCCAGGATGTCGACGTTGAGCTTGTTCGGCCACCACACGCGGTTGGGCTCGCCCTGCGTGGGGTGCGGCAGCGTGCTGCCGTGGGCGACCGGGCAGCCGGACGCCTCGCCGGGTGCCGGTACCGGGTCGTCCGTGGTGATCTGGCCGTGCTCGTTGCCGGGAGTGGGCTCGGTGGACATCGGGTTCCTTCCGTGGGGGCGGATGAGGGGCGGAGCAGGAGCAGCGAGGAGGGGTACGGCGCGCGTCAGGCGCCGTGCGCCGCGGCCGTGCAGGCGGGGCAGGTGCCCCAGTAGGTCACCTCGGCCTCGTCGATGACGAAGCCGTGGTCGTCGGAGGCGGTCAGGCACGGTGCCTGGCCGATCGCGCAGTCGACGTCGACGACCGCGCCGCAGGAGCGGCACACCAGGTGGTGGTGGTTGTCGGCGATGCGGGTCTCGTAGCGGGCCACCGAGCCGGCGGGCTGGATGCGCCGCAGCAGGCCCGCGCCGGTGAGGGCGTGGAGGGAGTCGTAGACGGCCTGGTGGGACACGGCCGGCAGCTCGGTGCGGACCGCGCCGATGATGGTCTCGGTGTCGGCGTGCGGGTGCGCGTGCACGGCGCCCAGCACCGCGACCCGGGGGCGGGTCACCCGCAGCGTCGCGGCCCGCAGCAGCTGCGGGAGGTCGACGCCGGCCGTGCCCGCGGCGCCGGGGACGCCCGGGGCGTCGAGGTCGGCGGCTTCGGTGGTCACGGGGACAACCTTGGCGCCTTTTCTTGAAGGAGTCAAGAAAAGGCGGTGTCGGGGACGCCACGTCGCGGCCGCCGCCCACGACGCAGAAGACCCCTCCACCGCGGTCGGTGGAGGGGTCTTCATGGATGGTGGAGCTGAGGGGACTCGAACCCCTGACCCTCTGCATGCCATGCAGATGCGCTACCAGCTGCGCCACAGCCCCATCCGTCTCGCGGCGGTCACCCGCCGATCGACTCGGAGAACATTAGCGCCTCCCCCGGACGGACGCGAATCGGGGGTCGGGGTGCGCCTCAGGCGCCGGCGTCGGCCGTCCGGTTGTAGGCCACGAGCCGCCAGCGGGGCTCGCCGGAGCGGCGCAGGGGGCGCTCGCGGAGCACGGCGTACCCGCAGTTCGTCATGCCCGAGTACGCCGAGGGCTCGCTCGCCGTGCCCGCGACGAGGGCCTCGACGGCGACCCGCAGGGCGGCCCCGTGGGCGACGGCGACCGCCAGCCCGTCGGCCGGGAGCGTGTCGGCCAGCTCGGTCAGGCACGCCTCGACGCGGGCGCGGACCTCCTGGAGCGTCTCGGCGCCCGGCACCGAGCTCCAGCGGCCGGTCACAAAGTCGACGTACTCCTGGGGCCACCGCTCGGCGTAGTCCTCGTGCGTGACCCCCTCGCGCTCCCCCAGCCCGAACTCGCGCAGGCGGGGGTCGGTGCGGACCTCGAGCCCCGCCGCACCGGCGACGTGCCTCGCCGTGACCGCCGCACGCTGCAGGTCCGAGGTCCACACGGCGACGGGGCGCAGCGCGGCGAGCCCGGGGGCCACCGCGGCGGCCTGGGCCAGCCCCGTCGGGCTCAGCTCGGAGTCGACCTGGCCCTGGATGCGGTGCGCCGCGTTCCAGGTGGTCTCGCCGTGGCGCAGCAGCACGAGGGTGCGCGCGGCGCCGGGCGGCTCGGTGCGGGACTCACTCACCGCCGGGGGTGACCTCCGCCGGGAGCGGCAGCACGGGGCAGTCGCGCCAGAGCCGCTCGAGGGCGTAGAAGCGGCGCTCCTCCTCGTGCTGCACGTGCACGACGATCTCGCCGTAGTCGATGAGCACCCAGCGCCCGTCGCGCTCGCCCTCGCGGCGGATCGGCTTGGCGCCGATCTCGCGCAGCTTGTCCTCGACCTCGTCGACGATGGCCTTGACCTGGCGGTCGTTGCTCGCGCTGGCCAGCACGAAGGCGTCGGTGATCGCGAGCTGCTCGCTCACGTCGAAGGCCAGGATGTCGGTCGCGAGCTTGTCGGAGGCGGCGCGGGCGGCGGCGTGCACCAGCTCCACGGCGTGGTCGGTGGCGGTCATGCAGGGCCTTTCACGGGGCTGCTGGAGGGACTGCTGGAGGAGCTGGTGCTCTCGTAGAGGTGGTGCTTGCCGATGTACTGCACGACGCCGTCCGGCACGAGGTACCAGACCGGCTCGCCCCGCCCGGTGCGCTCGCGGCAGTCGGTCGACGAGATGGCCAGGGCGGGGATCTCGAGCACCGTCACGCGGTCGCTCGGGATGGTCTCGAGCACGGCGGGGTCCATCGCGTAGCCGGGGCGGGTCACGCCGACGAAGTGGGCGAGGTCGAACATCTCCCCCGTGTCGCGCCACGTGAAGATGTTGGCGAGGGCGTCGGCGCCGGTGATGAAGAACAGCTCCGCCCCGGGCAGCTGGGCCCGCAGGTCGCGCAGGGTGTCGACCGTGTACGTCGGACCCGCGCGGTCGATGTCGACCCGGGACACCCGGAAGCGCGGGTTCGAGGCCGTCGCGACGACGGTCATGAGGTAGCGGTGCTCCGCCGGGGAGACCTGGCGCGCGGACTTCTGCCAGGGGTCGCCCGTGGGCACGAAGACGACCTCGTCGAGGTCGAAGGAGGACTGGACCTCCGAGGCGGCGACGAGGTGCCCGTGGTGGATCGGGTCGAACGTCCCGCCCATCACGCCGATGCGCCGCCCGGGGGTGGTCACCTCAGCTGTGCTCGCGACCGCCGGCGAACGCGAGGAGGCCCGCCATGAGGAGCAGGAAGATCAGCAGCACCACGCCACCGATGACGTAGGGCCAGATGGTGTGCTCCTCGCCGCCCGCCTCGGACGCCAGGACAGCGAACTCGCTCATCGACATGGCGGGGATCCTACCGGGCGGCGCTCGACCTCAGCGCACGTGCCCGTCACCGGTGACGACGTACTTGGTCGACGTCATCTCCGGCAGGCCCATCGGGCCCCGGGCGTGCAGCTTCTGCGTGCTGATGCCGATCTCCGCGCCGAAGCCGAACTCGCCGCCGTCGGTGAAGCGGGTGGAGGCGTTGACGAGCACCGCGGCCGAGTCGACGGCCGCGACGAAGCGGCGCGCGGCGGCCTGCGACTCGGTGACGATCGCGTCGGAGTGCCCGCTCGACCAGCGGCGCACGTGCGCGATCGCGCCCTCGAGGTCGTCGACGACGGCGGCCGCGATGTCGAGCGAGAGGTACTCCTGGCCCCAGTCGTCGTCGGTGGCGGCGACGACCCCGTCGTACTCGCCGAAGCGGTCGTCGCCGTGCACCGTCACGCCCCGCTCGGCCAGCGCGTCGATGAGGAGCGGCAGGAAGTCGTCGGCGACGTCCGCGTGCACCAGCACCGACTCCGCGGCGTTGCACACCGAGGTGCGGTGGGTCTTCGCGTTGACCACGATGGCGAGCGCCTTGTCGAGGTCGGCGGAGGCGTCGACGTACACGTGGCAGTTGCCCACGCCCGTCTCGATGACGGGCACGGTCGACTCCTCGACGACCGAGCGGATGAGCCCCGCCCCGCCGCGCGGGATGAGCACGTCGACGAGGCCGCGGGCGCGCATCAGCGCCTTGACGCTCTCGTGGGTGTCCCCCGGCACGAGCTGGACGACGTCGGCGGGCAGGCCCGCGGTGACGACGGCCTCGCGCAGCGCGGTCACGATCGCGGCGTTGCTCGACCGGGCGCTCGAGCTGCCGCGCAGCAGCACCGCGTTGCCCGACTTGAGGCAGATCCCGGCGGCGTCGGCCGTGACGTTCGGGCGGGCCTCGTAGATCATCCCGACCACGCCGAAGGGCACGCGCACCTGGCGCAGCTCCAGCCCGTTCGGCAGGGTGCCGCCGCGCACGACCTCGCCCACCGGGTCGGGCAGCGCCGCCACGTCACGCAGCCCGGCGGCCATCGCGGCGAGCCGCTCAGGGGTCAGCCGCAGCCGGTCGACGATGTTCGGCGGCGTGCCACCGGCCTCGGCCCGCTCCACGTCCTCGGCGTTGGCCGCCAGGATCGCCGCCTCGTGGGCCCCCAGCGCCGCTGCCATCGCCTCGAGCGCGGCGTCCTTGACCGCCCGCGTCGCCGTGGCGAGCTCGTAGCCCGCCTCCTTCGCACGCGCGGCCGCGGCGTGGACGTCCTCGGTGCTCATGCGCCGAGGGTACGGCGGGTGCCCCGCCCCCGCGCACCCGTTCCCACGGGTCGGGAAGGTCCCCGGGGCCCCGCCCGCGTGGGTCCGGACGCGCGCCCGGACGCACGCCCGGACGCACGAACGGCCCGGGTCCACGAGGGACCCGGGCCGTGCGTGCGGTGGCGGCGCGGAGGCCGCCACGCTCAGTTCTTGCGGGCCTCGACCGCGTCGGCCAGGGCGGGCAGGACCGAGTGCAGGTCGCCCACGACGCCGAAGTCGACGAGCTCGAAGATCGGCGCCTCCTCGTCCTTGTTGACCGCGACGATCGTCTTGGACGTCTGCATGCCGGCCCGGTGCTGGATGGCGCCGGAGATGCCGTTCGCGACGTACAGCTGCGGGGAGACCGTCTTGCCCGTCTGGCCCACCTGGAAGGTGTGGGGGATCCAGCCGGAGTCGACGGCCGCGCGGGACGCGCCGACGGCCGCACCCAGGGCGTCCGCCAGCTTCTCGACGGGGGCGAAGTCGCCGCCGGTGCCACGGCCACCGGAGACCACGATCGCGGCCTCGGTGAGCTCGGGGCGACCGGTCGACTGACGCGGCTGCGAGGCCACGACCTGCGCGCCCTTCGCGGCGTCGGAGATGGTCGGGGAGAACTGCTCGACCTCACCGGCGCCCGCGGCGTCCTCCGGCGTGGCGGAGTTCGGCTTGACCGTGATGATCGGCGTGCCGTGGGTGACCTTGCCGGTCAGCGTGTAGTTGCCGGCGAAGACCGACTGGGTCGCCGTGCCGTCCTCGGCCACGTCGACGGCGTCGGTGATGATCCCCGACGACGTCTTGATGGCCAGGCGCGCGGCCACCTCCTTGCCCTCCGAGCCCGACACCAGGAGCACCGCGGCCGGGGACGTCTTCTCCACGAGCTGCGCGAGCACCTCGGCCTTGGGCGCGACCAGGTAGCCCCGCACCTCGGCGTCGTCGACGACGTAGACCTTCTCCGCGCCGTACTTCTTCACCGTCTCCACGACGCCGGACGCGGCGTCCGCGCTGCCGATGAAGACCGCGGAGGGCGAGCCCAGCTTCTTCGCGATCGCGAGCAGCTCGTTGGTGGGCTTGCGCACCGCACCGTCGACGTGGTCGACCAGAACCAGAACCTCGGACATCAGCTGCAGCCCCTTCTCAGATGAACTTCTTCGAGGCGAGGAACCCGGCGAGCGCCTCGGCGCCGGACCCGTCCTCGTCGGTGACGATCTCGCCGGCGGTGCGCGGCGGCCGGGCGGTGGTGTCCTCCACCGCGGTCCACGCCGCAGCGGCGCCGACCTCGGAGGACTCCACGCCGATGTCGGCCAGCGTGAGCGTCTCGAGCGGCTTCTTCTTCGCGGCCATGATCCCCTTGAAGGAGGGGTAGCGCGCCTCGCCCGACTGGTCGGTCACGCTGAGCACGATGGGCAGCGTGGCGCCGACGACCTCGGTCGCGGTGTCGCCGTCGCGCTTGATGCGCACCTGGTCGCCCTGCGTCTCGACGACGGACGCCAGCGTGACCTGGGGCAGGCCCAGGCGCTCGGCGACCATGGCCGGCACGACGCCGCCGGAGCCGTCGGTGGAGGCCATGCCGAAGACGACGAGGTCGACCTTCGACTCGGCGCCCAGCTTCTCGACGGCCTTGGCCAGCACCAGCGAGGTGCCGACGTAGTCGGAGCCGGCGATGGCGTCGTCGCTCACGTGGACACCCTTGTCGGCACCCATCTGCAGCGCCTTGCGGACCGCGTCGACCGCCTTGGCGGGGCCGACGGTCAGCGCGGTGATGGTGATGTCCTCACCGTCGCGCTTCTCGCGCAGCTGCAGGGCCTGCTCCACGGCGTACTCGTCCAGCTCGGAGAGCAGGCCGTCGACGCCCTCGCGGTCGACCGTGTTGTCGGACTCGAACTTCCGGTCCGCCGTGGCGTCCGGGACGTGCTTCACACAGACGATGATGTTCATGGTGTGTGGCCTCGCGGCCCCTCCTGTGCACTCGGGTGTGTAGCTGAGGCTACTAGCAGGTAACGAGCTTGCGACGTGGCGTGCGTCACGGGCGGATCAGGCGCTCGAGCACGCGTCCCAGCACGAGCCAGAAGGCAGCACCGAGGCCGTAGTTCACCAGCGCGTTCTTCGTGTCGGCGTTGTCGCCGGTGAAGGCCATGATCCCGTCGTCCAGGGTGAAGACGCCGAGGTCGAAGAACCCGGCCAGGTCGAGCACCAGGCCCACGAGCCCGTTGCCCTGGTTGGCGTCGACGGCGATGCAGAGCGCGGCGACGGCGAGCGAGGTCGCGGCGACGAGGCACACGATCCAGACCACCTGGGCCACCACGGTGCGCGCCCGGCCGACGGAGAACGACGGCCGACGGCGCGGCTTCGACGCGCTCGACCCCTCCGCCGCCGACGACCCGGTCGTCGCGGTCGACGTCTCTCCAGCTGCTGGCTTCTCAGGACCGACCACGGGCTCCATCCTCGACCTCGCCTACGGGACGGGGGTCAGTGTGGCACAGGTCTCCAGGACCCCGGACGGCGTCCCACCTGCGCGGGCCGCCGTCCCACGGGCCGTCGTCCCCCACGCCTCCCCCACGCCTCCCCCGCGCCTTCCCCCGCGCCTCCCCCGGGGGTCAGCGACCGGTGAACCGCGCCTTGCCGGGACCGTTCTCGACGAACGAGCGCAGACCGACCCGGGCGTCCTCGGTCGCGAACAGGCCGGCGAACTGAGCCCGCTCGATCGCCAGTCCCGTCGGGAGGTCGACCTCCAGGCCCTGGTCGACCGACTCCTTGACCGCCCGCAGGGCGTACGGCGCGGCGGTGGCGAGCTGCCGCGCCCACGCCAGGGCCTCGTCGTACACGTCGCCGGCCGGGACCACCCGGTCGACGAGGCCGATGCGCAGCGCCTCGTCGGCCTTCACGAAGCGGCCCGTGAACATGATGTCCTTCGCCCGCGACGGGCCCACGAGGCGCGCGAGGCGCTGGGTCCCGCCGGCGCCGGGGATGATGCCGAGGAGCACCTCGGGCTGGCCCAGCACCGCGTCCTCGGCGGCGAACCGCACGTCGGCCGCGAGCGCGAGCTCGCACCCGCCGCCCAGGGCGTAGCCGTTCACCGCCGCCACGACGGGCTTGGGGATGGCCGCGACGGCCGTCACGGCCGACTGCACCGAGTGGGACAGCTCGACCATCTCGGCGTAGGAGACCTCGGCCATCTCCTTGACGTCGTTGCCCGCGGCGAAGACGCGCTCCCCGCCCCAGATCACGACGGCGCGCACGTCGGCGCGCTCGGTGGCCTCGGCCGCGGCCGCGCGCAGCTCGGCCTGCACGGCGAAGCTGATCGCGTTCATCTTCGGCCGGTCCAGGCGCAGCGTGGCGACGCCGTCGGCCACCTCCAGTCGTACGAACTCACCCATCGGTTCCCACCTCGTCGTGTGCGTGCGGTCGTGTGCGTGCTGCCCCGCGCATCATGCCGTGCGCGGCGCGGGCGGGCGTGACCCGGACCACGGCGAGGGATCCCGGCCGGTCGGCCGGGTCGGCGGACGCGGGCGGCTCGCGTCGCCCATGATGGGAGGCATGAGTCCGGGCCTGTGGAGCTATGCGGGACAGGTCGCGCCGGTGTGGCCGGGACGCAACTGGCCGCTCGGCGCGACGTGGTCGCCCGAGTCCACCAACTTCGCCGTCTACTCCCCCCACGCGACCGCCTGCTGGGTCTGCGTCTTCGACGAGGACGGCGCCGAGGTGCGCCACGCCCTCACGGAGCGCTCGCTGGGCATCTGGCACGGGGCGCTGCCCGACCTGCCCCCCGGCACCCGCTACGGCTACCGGGTCGACGGCCCGTGGGACCCCGCCCAGGGGATGCGGTTCAACCCCGCCAAGCTGCTGCTCGACCCCTACGGCCAGGCGGTGAGCGGCACGATCGACCCGGGCCAGCCGCTCTTCGGCTACCGGTTCGACGACCCCACGCGGCGCAACGACGACGACTCGGCGCCGTGCACGGCCCGCAGCGTCGTGGTCGATCCCTCCTTCGACTGGGAGGGCGAGCGGCCGATGCAGCGCCGCTGGCGCGACACGGTCGTCTACGAGCTGCACGTCAAGGGCTTCACCCAGCTCCACGACCGCGTGCCCGAGGAGCTGCGCGGCACCTACGCCGGGCTCGGCACGCCGGCCGTGACCGACTACCTGAACGACCTCGGGGTGACGGCCGTCGAGCTCCTGCCCGTGCACCAGTTCTTCTCCGAGCCGGGGCTGACGGCGCGCGGGGCAGCGAACTACTGGGGCTACAACTCCATCGGCTACTTCGCCCCGCACAACGCCTACAGCGCGTCCGGCGACCGCGGCGAGCAGGTCACCGAGTTCAAGCAGATGGTCAAGGACCTGCACCGGGCCGGCATCGAGGTCATCCTCGACGTCGTCTACAACCACACCGCCGAGGCCGGGCCGATGGGCCCGACGCTGTCCTTCCGCGGCCTCGACGACCGCGGCTTCTACCGGCGGGTGGCGCCCTCCGCCCCCACGAGCGACGCGGCGCCCGGCCCCCTCGGTCCCTTCGACGACACCTACTGGGACGTCACCGGCTGCGGCAACACGGTCAACAGCGAGGACCCCCTGGCCCTGCGGATGATCCTGGACTCGCTGCGCTACTGGGTCACCGAGATGCACGTGGACGGGTTCCGCTTCGACCTCATGTCGGCGCTGACCCGCACCGGCCACCGCGTCGACATGACGAGCGACCTGCTCGTCGCCATCGGCCAGGACCCGGTGCTGCGCCACGTGAAGCTGATCGCCGAGCCGTGGGACGCCTCGATGGACGGCTACCTCGTCGGCGCCATGCCGCCGCCGTGGGTGGAGTGGAACGACCAGTACCGCGACACGGTCCGCGACTTCTGGCGCGGCCAGACCCCGGGCCTGCACGCCGTCGCCACCCGCCTGGCCGGCAGCAGCGACCTGTACGCCGACGACGGCCGCTCGGCGTACAACTCGGTCAACTTCGTCACCGCCCACGACGGGTTCACGGTGCGCGACCTCGTCTCCTACGACCGCAAGCACAACGAGGCCAACGGCGAGGACAACCGGGACGGCACCGACGGCAACCGCTCCTGGAACCACGGCGTGGAGGGCGAGACCGACGACGAGCGGATCCTCGCCCGGCGGCGGCGCCAGGCCGCGAACCTGATGGCGACCCTGTGCCTGTCGAACGGGGTCCCGATGATCACCGCGGGCGACGAGCGGGGCCGCACCCAGGGCGGCAACAACAACGCCTACTGCCAGGACAACCCCACCTCGTGGATCGACTGGCGCCCCGACGACGCGTGGCTCGACGTGTACGACGTGGTCAAGACCGCGCTGCGGCTGCGGCGCGAGCACCCGGCGCTGCGGCAGCGGCACTGGTTCGAGGGCCGGCCCACCATCCGCGGCGGTCCGCGCGACCTCGCCTGGCTGCACCCCAGCGGTCGCGAGATGCGGGCCGAGGACTGGCACGACGGGGCGCAGCGTGCGGTCGGCATGTTCGTCTCGGGCGCCCCGCTGCGCTCCCCCGGCCCGCGGGGCGAGCAGCAGGTCGACTCGTCGTTCGTGCTGTGGTTCAACGCCGCGCACGAGTCCGTGAAGGTGCTGCTGCCGGAGAACGACTGGGTGCAGTCCGGCGAGGTGGTGCTGTCCACCAGCGACGAGATCGGGGTCGGGACGCCGCTGAAGGCCGGCGACGGGATCGACGTGCGCAGCCGCTCGGTCGTCGTCATCCGCGCCACCTGACGGCGGGGCGTGGCAGCATCGTCGCGTGTCGACCACGGACGATCCCTCGCTCTCCCGCACCTGGGCCTGGCTGCGGGCGCGGCCCTCCGCGGTCCTCATGCTCGTCCAGCTGGGCGGGATCCTCGCCTACCCGTTCCTCGGCGACTCCCCGACGGGGCGCGGGCTGTTCAGCACCATCGGCCTGCTCGTGCTCGTGCTCGCGGTCTTCGCGGTGCGGGCCACGCAGGCCCTGACGTGGGTGTCCGTGGTGCTGGGCGTGCCGGTGGTGGTGCTGACCGTGCTCGAGGCGGTGCGCCCCGAGGACGGCATCGTCGTGGCGTCCTCGGTGCTGCACGCCGCGTTCTACCTCTACACGGCGTACGCGCTGATCCGCTACATGTTCCACGACGACCACGTGACCACCGACGAGATCTGGGCGACGGGAGCCACCTTCACCGTCGTGGCGTGGGGCTTCGCCTACCTGTACGCCGCGGTCCAGGTCGTGTGGCCCGGCTCGTTCACCGCCGCGGTGGACCCCGAGGCCGACCGCACCTGGGTCGAGCTGCTCTTCCTGTCGGTCACCACGCTGACGAGCACGGGCCTGTCCGACGTCGTGCCCGTGCTGCCCCACGCCCGCTCGGTCGTGATGATCGAGCAGATCGCCGGGATGCTCTACATCGCGCTGGTGATCGCCCGGGTGATGGCGCTGCTCAGCGCCCGGGAGGCCCGCCGCGAGCTCGGCCGGGGCCCCGAGCTCTGAGCCGCTCGCGCGCACTTCCCGCCACCCCCTAGGGTCGGGCCCATGGTCGGACGCATCCCCGTCATGAACGTCGCGCCCGTCGTCGACCTCGGCCGTCAACCGGCCAAGGCGACCGTCGGCGAACCCTTCCCCGTGACCGCCACCGTGTTCCGCGAGGGGCACGACCGCCTCGGCGCCGAGGTGGTCCTCACCGACCCCGCGGGCGTGCGCAGGCCCCCGGTCCCGCTCGAGCCCCACCCCGTCGAGCCCAACGAGTACGCCGCGTGGGTCACCCCCGACACCGAGGGACCCTGGACGTTCACGATCCAGGCGTGGTCGCACCCGATCGCGACGTGGCAGCACGCCGCGGGGGTGAAGATCCCCGCCGAGGTGGACGTCGACCTGATGTTCACCGAGGGGCGGCTGCTCCTCGAGCGGGTGCTGGCCGAGGGCGGGCTCACGGCCGCGGAGACCGAGGTGCTGCAGGGCGCCCTCGCCGTCACCACCGACGACTCCTCCCCCGCCACCCAGCGCCTCTCCCAGCTCGAGGCGCCCGAGGTGCGGGCCGTGCTGGCCGCGCACCCGCTGCGCGAGCTCGTCACCCTCGAGGGGCCGTTCCCGTTCTTCGCCGACCGCACCCGCGCGCTGTTCGGCAGCTGGTACGAGTTCTTCCCGCGCTCCGAGGGCGCGTACGTCGACGACGACGGCAAGGTCGTGAGCGGGACGCTGCGCACCGCCGCGCAGCGGCTCGACGCCGTCGCCGCGGCCGGGTTCGACGTGATCTACCTGCCGCCGATCCACCCGATCGGCGAGGTCAACCGCAAGGGCCCGAACAACACGCTCACCCCCGGTCCGGACGACCCGGGCTCGCCGTGGGCCATCGGCTCGCGCCACGGCGGCCACGACGCGGTGCACCCCGACCTCGGGACGGTCGAGGACCTCGACGCGTTCGTCGCCCGGGCCCGCGAGCTGGGCCTGGAGGTCGCGCTCGACCTCGCCCTGCAGGCGGCGCCCGACCACCCCTGGGTGACGACCAACCCGGAGTTCTTCACCACGCGCGCCGACGGCACGATCGCGTACGCCGAGAACCCGCCGAAGAAGTACCAGGACATCTACCCGATCAACTTCGACAACGACCCGACGGGCATCTGCCGCGAGGTGCTCCGCGTCGTCAAGCACTGGATGCGCCACGGCGTGCGGATCTTCCGCGTCGACAACCCGCACACGAAGCCGGTGGCGTTCTGGGAGTGGCTGCTGGCCGAGGTGCGCCGCACCGATCCCGACGTGCTCTTCCTGGCGGAGGCGTTCACCAAGCCGGCCATGATGCGCGGGCTCGGCGCCGTGGGCTTCCACCAGTCGTACACGTACTTCACGTGGCGCACGGCGAAGTGGGAGATCGAGGACTACCTGCGCGAGCTCTCCACCGAGACCGACCACGTGATGCGGCCCAACTTCTTCGTCAACACCCCCGACATCCTCCACGCCTTCCTGCAGTACGGCGGACCCGCGGCCTTCAAGATCCGCGCGGCGCTGGCGGCGACCAGCTCGCCGACCTGGGGGGTGTACGCCGGCTACGAGCTCTTCGAGCACGTCGCGGTGAAGCCGGGCAGCGAGGAGTACCTGGACTCGGAGAAGTACCAGGTCCGCATCCGCGACTGGGACCGCGCGGAGGCCGAGGGGCGCACGCTCACGCCGTACCTGACGCGGCTCAACGAGCTGCGTCGCGACCACCGCGCGCTGCAGCTGCTGCGCAACATCACGATCCACCACAGCGACGACGAGAACGTCATCGTGTACTCCAAGCGGGCGCCCGGCGCGGGCCCGGACGGCACCGACGACGTCGTCATCGTGGTCATCAACCTGGACCCGCACGCCACCCGCGAGACCACCGTCCACCTCGACATGCCCTCCCTGGGCCTGGACTGGGCCGAGGCCTTCGAGGTCACCGACGCCTTCACCGGCGAGACGTGGACGTGGCGCGAGCACGACTACGTCCGTCTGGACCCCTCGCACGAGCCTGCGCACGTGCTGACCGTCAGGAGCCTGCGATGACCGCCACCGACCCCGTGGCCCACGGACCCCTGGTCGACGGAGGGCCCGGCGTGCCCGAGGTGCCCCCGACGCCCGAGGTCGAGCCGGCCGAGCCGATCGCGAAGATCGAGCCGGAGTGGTTCAAGACCGCGGTGTTCTACGAGGTGCTGGTCCGCTCGTTCCGCGACTCCAACGGGGACGGCACCGGCGACTTCCGCGGCCTGGTCGAGAAGCTCGACTACCTGCAGTGGCTCGGCGTCGACTGCCTGTGGATCCCGCCGTTCTTCCCCTCTCCGCTGCGCGACGGCGGGTACGACGTCGCCGACTACACCGGCGTGCACCCGGAGATCGGCACGATCGACGACTTCCGGCTCTTCCTCGACGAGGCCCACAAGCGCGGCATCCGCGTGATCATCGACTTCGTCATGAACCACACGAGCGACGCGCACCCGTGGTTCCAGGCGAGCCGGTCCGACCCCGAGGGCCCGTACGGCGACTTCTACGTGTGGTCGGACAACGACGACCTCTACGAGGACGCCCGCATCATCTTCGTCGACACCGAGCCGTCCAACTGGACGTGGGACCCGGTGCGCCAGCAGTACTTCTGGCACCGGTTCTTCAGCCACCAGCCGGACCTGAACTTCGACAACCCGAAGGTCCAGGAGGCGATGCTCGAGGCGATGGCGTTCTGGCTCGACATGGGCATGGACGGCTTCCGCCTCGACGCCGTCCCCTACCTCTACGAGCGCCCGGGCACCAACGGCGAGAACCTGCCCGAGACCCACGAGATGCTCAAGCGGGTCCGCAAGTTCGTCGACGACAACTACCCGGGCCGCGTCCTGCTGTGCGAGGCCAACCAGTGGCCCGCCGACGTGGTGGAGTACTTCGGCGACTTCGAGTCGGGCGGCGACGAGTGCCACATGGCGTTCCACTTCCCGGTGATGCCGCGCATCTTCATGGCGGTGCGCCGCGAGTCGCGCTTCCCGATCTCGGAGATCCTCGAGCAGACCCCCGAGATCCCGTCGAACTGCCAGTGGGGCATCTTCCTGCGCAACCACGACGAGCTGACGCTCGAGATGGTGACGGACGAGGACCGCGACTACATGTGGTCGGAGTACGCCCAGGACCCGCGGATGAAGGCCAACATCGGCATCCGCCGCCGGCTGGCGCCCCTGCTCGACAACGACATCAACCGCCTCGAGCTGTTCAACGCGCTGCTGCTCTCCCTGCCGGGCTCGCCGGTGCTCTACTACGGCGACGAGATCGGGATGGGCGACAACATCTGGCTCGGCGACCGCGACGGCGTCCGCACCCCGATGCAGTGGACGCCCGACCGCAACGCCGGGTTCTCGGTGGCCAACCCCGGCAAGCTCTACCTGCCGCTCGTGCAGGACCCGGTCTACGGCTACCAGAGCGTCAACGTGGAGTCGCAGCTGGAGAACTCCTCCTCGCTGCTGCACTGGACCCGGCGCCTGCTGCAGGTGCGCCGCGGCCACCACGCCTTCGGGCTCGGCACGTTCCACGACCTCGGCGGCTCGAACCCGAGCGTGCTGTCCTACGTGCGCGAGCACACGGACGAGAACGGCAAGCGGGACGTGATCCTCTGCGTCAACAACCTCTCGCGCTTCCCGCAGCCGGTCGAGCTGGACCTGCGCCGCTTCGAGGGACACGGGATGGTCGAGCTGCTGGGCGGCGTGCCGTTCCCCGCGATCGGCGAGCTGCCCTACCTACTGACCCTCGGGGGCTACGGCTTCTACTGGTTCCGCATCACCGCCCCCGCCGACGACACGGGCTCCGACACCGCCGTCGAGTCCTCCACGCAGTCCGCCCAGGGAGGTCCGTCGTGACCGACAACAGCGAGCACACCCCGGCCGAGCGCCTCACCGAGCACCTGGCGCACGCCCGGTGGTTCGGCGGCAAGGGCCGTCCCTTCCACGTGAGCGGCGTGCGCCGCGCCGGCGACCTGCGCGGCACCGGGAGCGACGACGACCCCTTCGTCGCGATCGAGTTCGTCGAGGTGAGCTACACCGACGCGGAGGCGGACGCGGCGGCGGGCGCGGAGGGCGCCACCGAGCTCTACCAGGTGCCGGTGGCCTGCTACCGCGACCGCCAGGAGCGCCTCGACCACGCCTTCGTCGGCTGGTGGGAGGTGCCGGGCCTGCCCCCGGCGGCGGACGACCCCGAGGGCACCGAGCACGGCTGGGCGCACGTGTACGACGCGGCGCACGACCGCGTCGCGATGCGTGCCTGGCTGGCCGCCTTCGAGCGCGCCCGGGACAACGCCGTGGACGCCTCGAGCAGCCTGGTCTTCCACCGCCTGCCGGGCCACGAGCTCGACGTGACGGCCAAGGGCAGCCTGTTCAGCGGCGAGCAGTCGAACTCGTCGGTGATGTTCGGCGAGGACGCCCTCATGAAGATCTTCCGCAAGGTGACGCCGGGCGTGAACCCGGACGTGCAGGTGCACGACGTGCTCACCCGCGCGGGCTCCGACCACGTCGCCGCCCTGTACGGCTGGCTCGACGTGGTCGACGAGACCTCCGACGCCGTCATCCAGCTCGCGATGCTGCAGCAGTTCCTCCGCACCGCCAGCGACGGGTGGGACCTCGCCCAGGCGTCGGTGCGCAACCTCTTCGCCGAGGCCGACCTGCACGCGGACGAGGTCGGCGGCGACTTCGCGGGCGAGTCCGCCCGCCTGGGCGTCGCGCTCGCCGAGACCCATGCCGTGCTCGCCGACCACTTCCCGGTCGAGCTGCGCCGCGGCGACGACGTGCGTGCGCTCGCCGACTCCATGCACCGCCGCCTCGACGCCGCCCTCGAGGTCGTGGCCGACCTCGCGCCGTACGCCGACGGGCTGCGCGCCCGCTTCGACCGCGTCGCCGAGCTCGACGAGGTGCCCGTGCAGCGGGTCCACGGCGACCTGCACCTGGGCCAGACCCTCCGCACGACGCGCGGCTGGAAGATCGTCGACTTCGAGGGCGAGCCGGCCAAGCCGCTGCACGAGCGGCTCGTGCCCGACACGGTGTGGCGCGACGTCGCCGGCATGCTGCGCTCCTTCGACTACGCCCCGCGGGTCGTCGCCCGCACGCTCGAGGCGCCCGACGAGGCGATCGCCGAGCAGCGTGGGTACCGGGCCGAGGAATGGGCGGCGCACAACCGGCGGGCCTTCCTGTCGGCGTACGCCGGCCGCGACCTGACCCCCGAGGAGGACGCCCTGCTCACCGCCTACGTGGCCGACAAGGCCGTCTACGAGACCGTCTACGAGACCCGCAACCGGCCCGGCTGGGTGGGCATCCCCCTGGCCGCGATCGCCAGGATCGGAGCCCGATGACCCCCGCCGACACCCCCGCCACGCCCGCTCCCGGCTCCTCCGGCCCGTCCGCCTCGCCGCAGCCGAGGCCGGTCGACACCGCCGAGCTCGACCTCCTCGTCGACGGCCGCCACGGCCAGCCGCACGCGGTGCTCGGCCCCCACCCCCACGACGGCGGGGTCACGGTGCGCGTCCTGCGCCACCTGGCCTCCTCCGTCGAGGTGGTGCACGGCGGCCGCCGCACGCCGCTGACCCACGAGCGCTCCGGCGTGTGGATGGGCGTCCTGCCGGTCGCCGAGGTGCCCGACTACCGGGTCCAGGTGCGCTACGGCGAGGGCGAGCCGGTGCTGCTCGACGACCCGTACCGCTACCTGCCGACCCTCGGCGAGACCGACCTGCACCTGGTCAACGAGGGCCGCCACGAGCAGCTGTGGACCGTGCTCGGCGCCCACGTGCGTCACTACGCCGGCGCCGACAGCCCCGTCAGCGGCACCTCGTTCGCCGTCTGGGCGCCCCGCGCCCGCGGCGTGCGGGTCAAGGGCGACTTCAGCTCGTGGGACGGTCGCGAGCTGCCGATGCGCCAGCTCGGCGTCTCCGGCGTCTGGGAGATCTTCCTGCCCGGCGTCGGTGCGGGCGCGCACTACAAGTTCGACGTGCTCGGCGCCGACGGCACGTGGCGAGAGAAGGCCGACCCGCTGGCGTTCCACACCGAGGTCGCGCCGCTGACCGCGTCCGTCGTCCACGAGTCCGCCCACCAGTGGGGCGACGACGCGTGGATGGCCGAGCGCGCGACGAAGCAGCCGGTCGCCGAGGCCATGAGCATCTACGAGCTGCACCTCGCCTCGTGGCGCCGCGGCCGGTCCTACGACGAGCTGGCCGACGAACTGGTCCCCTACCTCGCCGACCTCGGGTTCACCCACGTCGAGCTGATGCCGGTCATGCAGCACCCGTTCGGCGGCTCGTGGGGCTACCACGTCACGTCGTACTACGCGACGGACTCCCGCTTCGGTGACCCCGACGGCTTCAAGCGGCTCGTCGACCGCCTGCACCAGGCCGGCATCGGCGTCATCCTCGACTGGGTGCCCGGCCACTTCGCGACCGACGAGTGGGCGCTGGTGCGCTTCGACGGCACCGCGCTCTACGAGGACCCCAACCCCCAGCGTGGCTGGCACAAGGAGTGGGGCAGCCACATCTTCGACTTCGGCCGGCGGGAGGTGCGCAACTTCCTGGTCGCCAACGCGCTGTTCTGGCTGGAGGAGTTCCACGCCGACGGGCTGCGCGTCGACGGCGTCGCGTCGATGCTCTACCTCGACTACTCCCGCGAGGAGGGCGAGTGGACGCCGAACGTCCACGGCGGCCGCGAGAACCTCGAGGCGGTCAACTTCCTCCAGGAGATGAACGCGACCGTCTACAAGCGGGTGCCCGGCATCGTCACGATCGCCGAGGAGTCGACGTCGTGGCCCGGCGTCACCCGCCCCACCGACGTCGACGGCCTCGGGTTCGGGTTCAAGTGGAACATGGGCTGGATGCACGACTCGCTGGGCTACGTCGCGCACGACCCGGTGCACCGCGCGTACCACCACGGCGAGCTGACCTTCTCGCTCGTGTATGCGTTCTCGGAGAACTACGTGCTGCCGATCAGCCACGACGAGGTCGTGCACGGCAAGGGCTCCCTGCTGCGCAAGATGCCGGGCGACCGCTGGCGTCAGCTCGCGAACCTGCGCGCCTACCTGGCCTACATGTGGGCGCACCCCGGCAAGCAGCTGCTGTTCATGGGTTGCGAGTTCGGCCAGGAGTCGGAGTGGGCCGAGTCGCGCGAGCTCGACTGGTGGCTGCTGGACCACCCCGAGCACCGCGGGGTCCACGCGCTGGTGCGCGACCTCAACCGGGTGTACGTCGACAGCCCCGCCCTGCACGGCGCCGACGGCGACCCCGCCGGGTTCGCGTGGGTCGACGCCAACGACGCGACCCGCAACACCCTCTCCTTCGTGCGGCGCGCCCCCGGCGCCCCGGACGTGGTCTGCGTCGTCAACTTCGCCGCCACGCCCCACGAGGGCTACCGCCTCGGCCTGCCCGCGGCCGGCCGGTGGGACGAGGTGCTCAACACCGACGCGGAGGCCTACACGGGCTCGGGCGTCGGCAACCTCGGCTCGATCGAGGCCGTCGAGGGCGAGCACCTCGGCCAGCCGGCGCACGCCGACATCGTGGTGCCGCCGCTGGGCGCGGTCTGGTTCCGCCGGGCCTGAGGGCCCGGCGGGACCGGCGCCTCAGGGCGCGTCGGGGGCGCGTCAGGGGCGCGTCAGGCGCCGGCGGAGGAGAGCATCTCCTCGCAGGCCTCGGTGAACGTGCCGACCTGCTCACCCAGGTCGACGCTCGGCGTCGTCGTGCGGTCGAAGCCGGCGTGCAGGCGGCACAGCAGCGACTGCTCCCCGTCGACCGCGAGGACCTCGAGCTTCGCCAGCGGCGGGGCGGTCGCGTCCGCCGGGACGCAGGAGTGGCCGTGGTCGTAGCCCGCGACGCTCAGCTCGGTGCACGTCTCGCCGGGCACCGCCTCGGTGAAGAACGCGGTCGGCGGGTCGGACGGGTAGAGCTCGACGGCGAAGGACGTCAGGCCGCTGGCCTGGTCGGTCCAGCCGCACGCGACGTACTGCGTCTCGTCGGAGTCGGGGTCACCCAGGGTGAGCTGCTCCGGGGGCAGCACCTCGTAGGGGCCCACCAGCTCCTCCAGCACGGCGGGCGGCTCGTCGCAGACCGACGCCTCGAACGCGGCGTTGTCCGTGGCACTCGACAGGGCGTCGGGCCGGCCCTCCCCCGAGCCCCCGGTGTCGCCGGTGTCGTCGGAACCACCCCCGTCCCCGGAGCAGGCGGTCGCGGACAGGGTGAGGACCGCCGCGAGGACGGTCGTGCGGAGCAGGCGCGTCGTGGTCACGGCGCGAGAGCCTACGGTCCGCACCTGTCGGTAGGGTGAACAACGTGAGTGAGGACCGGGGACCCGTGCACGTCGCGACGCTGTCGCCCGGGGTGGCCCACGTGACCTGGGGCACGGAGGCGGTGACCGAGGGCTGGGCCGACGCCGTCGCCACCGTCCGCGCCGGGGTCGAGGAGGCGCTCGCCACCCACGCCCGCGTCGAGGCGCGGGTGCGCGCCGACGACGCGCTGGGCCAGCGGGTCGCCACCTGGTCGGGGATGCGCCGCGAGGGCGTGCTGCGCGGCCTGCCGTCGCCGGAGGGACCGGTGGACCACGTGCTCTACGCCCGCCTCGCCACCGACGCCCCGACCGACCAGCCCGAGGGCTTCCGGGCGCTGCTCAACTCGTTCCTGCCCCGCAAGCGCGCGATCGGCCAGATGCTGGTGCGGGACACGGCCGGGCGGGTGCTGCTGTGCCAGCTGACCTACAAGCGCGACTGGGACCTGCCCGGCGGGGTCGTGGAGGTCAATGAGTCGCCGCAGGTGGCCACGTCGCGCGAGGTGCTCGAGGAGCTGGCGCTCGACATCCCCGCGGGCCGGTTGCTGCTGACCGACTGGCTGCCGCCGTGGAGCGGCTGGGACGACGCCGTGACGCTCGTGTTCGACGGCGGCGTGCACGACGCCGACGCGCTGGTGTCCCGGGTGGTGCGCCAGGAGAAGGAGATCCGCGGCCTGGCCTTCTGCACCCCCGAGGAGGTCGCGGAGCGCTGCGCCGACTTCACGGCCCGCCGCGTGCGGGCCGCGCTGGTCAACGTCGCGGGCGACGGGCCGGCGTACACCGAGTCCGGCCGCTGACGCCGCGGGGCCAGCGCGATCCCGGCCCCGACGAGCAGCACGAGGCCCCCGAGCGCCTCCGCCCCGTTGGGCCGCTCCCCCAGCAAGACCCACGCGGACGCCATCGCGACGACCGGCACCAGCAGGATCCACGGCACGACCTGCGCGGCGGCGTACCGGCCGAGCAGCGAGTTGAAGATGCCGTATCCGACCAGCGAGGCGAGGCCCGCGGTGTAGAGCGTCGAGACGACCGCCTCCCACCCGAGCCCGGCCAGCGCGGAGCCGACGACGCCGGGCCCGTCGAGCACGAGGGCCAGGCCGAGGGCCGGGACGGGTACGACGAGCCCCGACCACACGGTGAGGCCCAGGCCCCCGGTGATGCCCGAGGCACGGGCCGCCACGTTGCCCAGCGCCCAGGACAGGGCGCCGCCGAGGCACAGCAGGAGCGCGAGCAGCGGCGTCGTCGCCTCCCGGCCCACCGCCACCACCCCCAGGCCGGCGCACCCCAGCAGGACGCCCCCGAGCTGCCGCACCCCGGGCCGCTCGCCGAGCACGCCCGCCGCGACGACGATGGTCAGCAGCACCTGCGCCTGCAGCACGAGGGCCGCGAGACCGGGCGGCATCCCCGCGTGCAGCGAGGCGTAGAGGAGGCCGAACTGGCCGAGCGACATGAGCGCCCCGATGAGGGCGACGGTCCGCCACGGCGCCGCCGGGCGCGGCACGAGGAGGACGGCGGGGAACGCGACCACCACGAAGCGCACGGCGAGGAACACCAGGGGCGGCACGCCGGCCATGCCCCACTCGATGACGACGAAGTTGACGCCCCACACCAGGGCGACGACGAGGGCGAGGAGGGTGTCACGGCGGCTCACGGGACCCAGCCTGCCGCCGCACGACCGTGAAGCACCAGCGAACGATCGACAGCTCGACCATGTAGCGTCGCTGCATGATCGATCTCGCCGCCCTGGCGTCGCTGCGCGCCGTGGACCACCACGGCTCGGTCGTCGCGGCCGCCGACGCCCTCGGCTACACCCCCAGCGCCGTGTCCCAGCAGGTCAAGCGGCTCGAGCGGCAGGCGGGCCTCGACCTCCTGGAGCGCGTCGGGCGGGGCGTGGTGCTCACCCGCGCCGGTCGCCAGCTCGTGAGCGACGGGGCGGCCCTGCTGGCCGAGCTGGAGCGCATCGAGGCCGACCTGCACGCCGGGTCGGGTGCGGTGGTCGGACGGCTGCGGGTCACGGCCTTCTCGACCGCGGTGCGGGGCCTCGTGGCGCCGGCGGCCCGGGCGCTGCTCGACGCCCACCCGGGCCTGGTCCTGGCGCTGACCGAGGAGGAGCCGTGGGACACCGTCGACCTCGTGGCCCGGGGCCAGGTGGACGTGGGCGTCGCCCACTCGTGGGGCGACGTGCCGCTCGCGGTGCCCGAGCACGTCGCCACCCACGAGGTGGGGCGCGACGCCGCCGACGTCGTGCTGCCGGTCGACCACCCGCTGGCGGGCCGCGGGTCCGTCACCGCCGCGGCGCTGGTCGGCGAGCCGTGGATCGCGACCCCGCCGGGCACCATCTGCCGCGAGTGGCTGGAGCGCATGCACGACGGCACCGGGGCCCGGCCCCGCATCGCCCACCAGTCGCGGGAGTTCGACTCGCACCTCGCCCTCGTGGCCGCCGGGCTCGGCATCGCGCTCGTCCCCCGGCTCGGCCGGGCGGCGCTCGGCCCGGGGCTCACCACCCTGGAGGTGAGCGATCCGGAGCCGACGCGCAGCGTGCTCGCGCTGCACCGGCGTACCCAGGGGTCGTCGCCGGCCGTGGCCGCCACCCTCGCCGCGCTCGACGCGGCGTGGGCGGCGCGCTGAGGTCGCCCGGGACCGCCGCGTGAGCGGGAGCCGGGGTCAGAACAGCGCGGAGGCCAGCTGCTGGCGGGCGCGGGCGACCCGCGGGTCGGCGTTGCCGACCACGCCGAACAGCTCGACGAGGTGCCGGCGCACCCGCTCCTTGTCGTCACCCGCGCTGCGGCGCACGACCTCGACGAGACGGGCGAAGGCGTCGTCCACGTGCCCGCCGAGCACGTCGAGGTCGGCCACGAGGATCTGCGCGTCCACGTCGTCGGCCCGCTCGGCGGCCGCGGCGCGGGCGGCCTGCAGGTCGGCGCTCGCGGTGCGGCGCAGCAGCTGGGCACGGGCCAGCCCGGTCGCCGCCTCGGCGTCCGCGGGGTTCGCGGCCAGGAGCTTCTCGTACTCGGCGATCGCCCCGTCGTTGTCCCCGGCCTCCAGCGCCTCCTGGGCGGGCAGGTAGCGGGGGTCGAGGGGCGGCTCGCCGCCGTCCTCGTCCCCGGCGCCCTCGCCCGGCGCCGCGGCGAGCGGCTGGTGGCGCTGCGTGATGCCCTGGGCGGCGAGCTGCTGCACGACCTGGGTGAGCGCGGCGCGCAGCTCCTCGAGCGGCAGCACGTCCTGGAACAGCGGCATGGGCCGGCCGTCGAGCACGGCGACCACCAGCGGGATCGACGGGATCTGCATGGCCTGGGCGATCTGCGGCGTCGCGTCGATGTCGACGAGGCCCACGAGGAAGCGGCCCTCGAACTCGGCCGACAGGGCCGCCACGTCGTCGGCGAGCTGTCCGCTCTCCGGCATCCGCGACCGCGAGAAGAAGACGAGGAGAACGGCCGCCGTGCGCGACGCCTCGAGCACCGCCTGGAAGCCCTGCTCGTCGACGAGCGTCGCGTACGGCGAGGGCGCGCCGGCGGGGCCGCCCGCCGTACCACCCTCGGGACCAGCGGATCCGGGGCCTCCGGGGGCGCCCGGCCCGCCCGGCCCGCCCGGGGCGGGAGCGCCGGCGGGCCGCTTCAGCACCGACAGGTCGATGGCACCGGGACGGGAGAACGGTCGCTGCGTCATGCCCGTCATTGTGGCGGATCCGGCGGCACGGCGGGGTCGGGGGTCCGGCACGCCCTAGGGTGGCCGGGTGGGTGAGGTCTTCGCGGGGCGCTACGAGCTGCTCGAGCCGATCGGCATGGGGGGCATGGGGGCCGTGTGGACCGTGCTCGACCGCGCGGACGGCCGGGTGAAGGCCGCCAAGATCCTGCGCCAGTCCGACGCCGCCTCGCTGCTGCGCTTCGTGCGCGAGCAGTCGGTGCGGATCGCGCACGACCACGTGGTGACGCCGCAGTCGTGGGCCGGGATGGACGACCGCGTCCTCTTCACGATGCCCCTGGTGGCCGGGGGCTCCCTGGCCGACCTGCTGCGGGAGCGCGGCGCCCTGCCCCTCCCCTTCGTCGGCACCCTCCTCGACCAGCTGCTGGCCGCGCTGGAGGCCGTGCACGCCGCCGGGGTCGTGCACCGCGACGTGAAGCCCGCCAACCTCCTGCTCGAGGCGACCGGCGCCGGGCGCCCCCACCTGCGCCTGACCGACTTCGGCGTCGCCGTGCCGGTCGACGAGCCCCGCCTCACCCGGGGTCCGATGGCCATCGGGTCGCCCGGCTACATGGCGCCCGAGCAGTGGCAGGGCGCCGACCCCGACCCCCGCCAGGACCTCTACGCGGTGGGCCGCGTGGGCCTCGAGATGCTGACCGGTCGGCGGCCCTCGGGCGAGCAGGGCGTCCTCGCCGGGGCGCCCGAGCCGCCGGGCCCGGCGACGGCGCTGCGCGCGCTCCTGGAGCGGGCGGCGGCGACCGAGCCCCACGAGCGACCCGCCACCGCGACGGCCCTGCGCGCCGACCTGGCGGCGCTGCGGCTCGAGCACCTGCCGGCGGCCGGTCCCCCGGTGGTGGTGCCGCGGCGCCTGACGACGGCTCCGCCGCACGCCGCTCCCCCGCAGCACCGGGGCACGACCGTCGCGGGAGCCACCCGGTGGTCGGGGCACGAGGCCCCGACCCACGTCGGGGTCGGTACGGCGCGGCTGGCCCCGGGCGCGCCCGCCCCGACCCGCGTCGACCGACCGGTGGCCGCGGCGCCGCGGCGTTCCGCCGTACCGGCCGTGGTGCTGCTCGTGCTGGGGCTGCTGGCGACGGTGGCCGGCGCCTACCTGCTCCTGACCGCCTGACGACGGCCCCGGCGGCGCAGCAGCACCACGCCCCCGGCGAGGCTGCCGAGGCCGAGCGCGAGCAGCGCGCCGCCGGTCACGAGGCGCGCCACCGACGCGCCTGCGCCGTCGCCGGAGAGCGTGACCTCGTCGGAGAGCTGGTCCTCGCCGAGCAGGAACGCGGGCTCGGTGGCGTACGGCGGCCCCGCGGCGTCCGCCGGGCCCGCGACCGCCACGCGGAGGGTCACGGGCACCGGGTACGCCGTGGCCTCGCCCTCGTAGCCGGGGTCCGAGGTCACGACCACCACGTGGTCCCCCGGCAGGGAGGGCCCACCGGCCTCGTGGCGCTGCAGGTAGCCGACGGCCGGCAGCTCCGCGTAGGCCGTGGTGACGTCCGAGCCGAGGGTGGAGTCGACCGTCGTGGCGCGCTGGGCCAGCATCGGGTCGAGGATGCGCACCCCGAGCCCCGCGCCCGCCCCGGCCTCGTCGAGCGCGTCCTCGTCCAGCCCGTCCGCCACGGCCTCCACCGCCACGGACTGGCCCCAGCCGAGACGCACCCGGTAGGCGGTCTGGCCCCCGACCCGGACCGTGGCGCGCCAGATGCCGGTCGTCAGCACGGGCGCGGTCGTCACGTCCGTCGAGCCCTCCTGCGCGCGCGCCGCGCCGTCGACGTCCACCGGGCCGGGGTCGGGGTCCTCGGCGGGGGCGGGCAGGTCGTCGGTGTCGCGCACCGGTGCCTCCTCCACCACCCGCAGCCAGACCGACGACGACGTGTCGACCACGGGGGCGGAGCGCTCGACCGTGACGCGGACGGAGGTGGTCTCGGCGCAGGGCGCGGCCGACGGGTCCTCCTCGCGCGGGTCGCCCGGCCCGGCCGCGAGACCCAGCGTCAGCAGGCCGACGCCACCGCCGTCGTAGCGGACGACCGAGTCCGACGCGCAGGAGTCCCCGTCGGGCGCGCTGATCTCGAGGCGGAACCCGTCCGCCGCCCCCGGCGCCGAACCCGGGGTGGTCGCGGCGACGTGCACGGTGCTGCCCTCGACCTGCCGGCGGTAGGACAGGTGGAGCGCCTCGCCCGGCCCGTCGCTCGGCCCGAGCTCGGCACGGCTCCACCCGGCGGGCAGCGCGGCCGGGGCGCCCGGGTCGTCGGCGTCCAGGCGTGGGGCGTCCTCGGGCAGGGACAGCTGGGGCGCGCTCTTCTCGTCGGCTGCTCCCGCGGGTACGGCGGACGCCACTCCCAGCGCCGCGGCGGGCACGAGCAGGGCGACGGACAGTGCACGGGCCGCGCGGGGCCGAGGGCCGGGGCGGGCCATCAGAAGTCGCCCGCGTCGCGCCGCACGGGCGCCAGGAGCGCGGACACCGCGGCGTGCTGCTCCGCGTCGAGCGCCCCGAGCGCGAAGTCGGCGGCGAGGAGGTCGGCGGTCGCCCGCTCCACGAGCTCGCGTCCCTGCGGGGTGATCTCGGCGAGGACGGCGCGGCCGTCGTCGGGGTGCGGGCGGCGCTCGACGAGGCCGGCGGCGGCGAGGCGGTTGACGATCGAGGTGACCGAGGTGGGGTGCACCTGCAGCCGCTCCCCCATCTTGCCCAGCGGGAGCGAGCCGCGGGAGGAGAAGACGAGCAGGACGAGCGCCTCGTAGCGGGCGAACGTCAGCCCGTGCGGCTTGAGCAGGGCGTCGAGGCGGGCGATGACGAGCTGCTGCACCCGCATCAGCGAGGTGACGGCGTGCATGACCGCGCCACCCTCCCAGCGCAGCTCCCACTGGCGGCGGGCCTCGTCGATGGGGTCGAACGGGAGCGCCACGTCAGTTGACCTGGGGCCGGCCGCGGACGCCCGAGCGCTGCACGACGCGTTGGATGGACAGGTCGCGCTGGTCGGGGCGTCCGACGTACCGGATCTCGCGCAGGCCCTGGGCCTGGGCCGCGGACTCGAACACGAAGTGGCCGTAGCCGAGGACGCGCCCGACGAGCGGCTTCTTGACGGTGATGTCGAGGATCCGGGTCAGCGGCACGGTGGCGAGCTGCTGGGAGAACACGCCGTGCACGCGGTAGACGCGCATGTTGGTGACGACGAAGCGGTCCATGTGCACGACGAGGACCTTGTAGACGCCCCACGCCGCGACCACCCCGGCCAGCAGGATCGGGAACCAGCCCCAGTCGAGCGGGAGGAACGGCACGCTCGCCAGCAGCGCGAGGGCGAGCAGGCAGATGAGGACGGGCACCACGAAGGTCACCCAGTGGTGGCGCACCTCGTCGACGATGACCTCGCCCTCGTCGCGCAGCAGGTGCCGGGCGATGTCCGGGTCGGTCACCGCGGCGATCAGGCCCACGACGACCTCACGACGGGCTCACAGCGGGCTCAGGAGAGCTCGCCGACGAAGCGGATGACCGCGCGGAAGAAGGACACGAGCAGGTCCCACGCCTCACCGCCGCCGTCGCGGGCCGTGGCCGCCAGGCCGCTCGGGTCGGTGAACATCCAGAAGCCGAGGAACACGACGACGAGGAGCAGCACCACCTTCTTCGCGCTCACGTCGTTCCTCCAAGCCATGGACGTCGTTCCCGGACACAGACCGGCATGTTTCTACCAAGAGCCCCGCCCGGTTCGGCGCAGGCGCGCCCGGGCGGAGCGACTCACCCGTCGGTGGGCGTGCCGCCGACGCCGTCGGTCGCGGCCAGGAGTGCGTCGGCCGCTCCGTACGGGTCGCGCCTGCCCGCCACGACGTCGTCGGCGAGCACGTCGAGGTCCGGGCCCCCGGACCCCCGGCCGCCGCCGGCGATGCCCGCCCACGTACGGCGCAGGTGGGTCAGCGCGATGGCCTCCACCTCCTCGCGGGCGCGCCGGCGGCGCCGTACGGCGAGGTGCCCCGTCGTCGCGAGCCACGCGCGGTGCTCCTCGAGCCGGTCGACGACTTCGCTCACGCCCTCACCGCTCTGCGCGGTGGTGGCGAGGATGGGGGGACGCCACGCGTCGGCGGGACGGTCGGCGAGGTTCAGCATGCCGCGCAGCTCTCGGCGCACCTGGTCGGCGCCCCCGCGGTCGGCCTTGTTCACGACGTACAGGTCGCCGACCTCGAGGATGCCGGCCTTGGCGGCCTGGATGCCGTCGCCCATCCCCGGCGCCAGCAGCACGACGGTGGTGTCGGCGAGGCCGGCGACCTCGACCTCGCTCTGCCCGACGCCGACGGTCTCGACCAGCACCACGTCGAACCCGGCCGCGTCGAGCACCCGCAGCGCCTGCGGGGTGCTCCACGACAGCCCACCGAGGTGGCCGCGGGACGCCATCGAGCGGATGTAGACGTCCGCGTCGGTCGCGTGGTCGCCCATCCGGATGCGGTCGCCCAGCAGGGCCCCGCCCGAGAACGGCGAGGACGGGTCGACGGCCAGCACGCCGACGCGGCGCCCACGGGCGCGCAGCTCGGTGACGAGCGCGTTGGTGGAGGTCGACTTGCCCACGCCCGGCGAGCCCGTCACGCCGACCACGTGGGCGTGACCGGTGTGCGGGGCCAGCAGGGCCATCGCCTCCCGCAGGCGGGCGGCGCGGGCGTCCTCCCCGTCGGCGCGGGGGGCGCCGCCGGCGTCCTCGACCAGGGAGACGAGCCGCCCGACGGCACGCGGGTCACCCCCGCGCGCCGCCGCGACCAGGTCGGGGACCGACGCCGTGCGGCGCCGCCCCCGGGCCGGGGTCGCGGCGGTGCGCGGGGGTGCCTCGCTCACGCGGGGACGCGGATGATCAGGGCGTCGCCCTGGCCGCCGCCGCCGCACAGCGCGGCGGCGCCGGTGCCACCACCGCGGCGCTTGAGCTCGAGCGCGAGGTGCAGCACGATCCGGGCGCCCGACATGCCGACCGGGTGGCCCAGCGCGATGGCGCCGCCGTTGACGTTGACCTTGTCCTCGGAGACGCCGAGCTTGCGGGCGCTGGCGATGCCGACGGCGGCGAAGGCCTCGTTCATCTCGAACAGGTCGATGTCCTCCACCGAGATGCCCTCCTTCTCCACCGCCTTGAGGATGGCGTTGGCGGGCTGCTCCTGCAGCGTGGAGTCGGGGCCGGCAACCTGGCCGGACGCACCGATCTCGGCGATCCAGCTCAGGCCCAGCTCCTCGGCCTTGGCCTTGCTCATCACCACGACCGCGGCGGCGCCGTCGGAGATCTGCGAGGCCGAGCCGGCCGTGACCGTGCCGTCCTTGCTGAACGCCGGGCGCAGCTTCGCGAGGCTCTCGGGGGTGGTGTCGGCGCGCACGCCCTCGTCGGTGGAGACGACGACCGGGTCGCCCTTCCGCTGCGGGATCTCGACCGGCACGATCTCGTCGTCGAAGACGCCGTTCTTCTGCGCGGCCGCCGCGAGCTGGTGGCTGCGCGCCGCGAACGCGTCCTGCTCCTCGCGGGTCAGCTTCTCGGCCTCGCTGTTGCGGTCCTCGGTCAGCCCGCCCATCGGCTGGTTCGTGAACTGGTCGTAGAGCGCGTCGTACGCCATCGAGTCCACCAGCGCGGTGTCGCCGTACTTGAAGCCCGCGCGCGACTTCGGCAGCAGGTGCGGCGCCTGCGTCATCGACTCCATGCCGCCGGCCACGACGATCTCGTGCTCGCCGGCCCGGATCAGCTGGTCGGCCAGGGCGATGGCGTTGATCCCCGACAAGCACACCTTGTTGATGGTCAGCGCCGGCACGTCCATCGGGATGCCGCCCTTGACGGCCGCCTGGCGGGCCGCGATCTGGCCGGCACCGGCCTGGATCACCTGGCCCATGATCACGTACTCGACCTGGTCGCCGGAGACGCCGGCGCGCTCGAGCGCGCCCTTGATGGCGACGCCGCCCAGGTCGGCGCCGCTCAGCGACGTGAGGCCGCCGAGCAGGCGACCGATCGGGGTGCGGGCACCGGCGACGATGACGGAAGTGGTCATGGGACATGCCTCCAAGTTGGGGTTCGCTGCGTGAGAGAACGTGCCGCGCGGAGCGGTCGGAGGTCAAGGCTACCGACGGGTCACTTCGCGACCGGTCGCGGTGTCGCCGTCGTCACACTCCCCGCCGGGGCCGCGGTGCGGCGTACGTACGATGCGCCCCATGTCCGCACCCCTGGAGATCCCCGCGCACCTGTTCACCGCCATCGACCACGTCGGCATCGCCGTGGCCGACCTCGACGAGGCCATCGCCTTCTACGAGGGCACCTTCGGCATGAGGGTCGCCCACCAGGAGACGAACGAGGAGCAGGGCGTCCGCGAGGCCATGGTCGCCGTCGGCGACTCCGGCTCCTTCATCCAGCTGCTCGCCCCGCTGACCCCCGAGTCGACCATCGCCAAGTTCCTCGACCGCTCCGGGCCCGGCCTGCAGCAGCTCGCCTACCGCGTCGTCGACGTCGAGCAGGTCTCCGCGATCCTGCGGGAGCGCGGCGTGCGCCTGCTGTACGACGCGCCCCGCCGCGGCACGTCGGACTCGCGCATCAACTTCGTGCACCCCAAGGACGCCGGCGGCGTGCTCGTCGAGCTGGTGCAGCCGGCCGCCGGCGCGCACCACTGACGGGTCCGCTCACGCCAGCAGCAGGTCGGTGTCGCGGGCGTCGGTGACGAGCATGTGGCCGGGCGCGTGCGTGAGCGCGAGGCCCGGGCGCGACTCGACCACCGCCGCCTGCGGCGTCACCCCGCACGCCCAGAACACGGGCACCTCGCCCGGGCGGACCGTCACCGCGTCGCCGTAGTCGGGCCGGTCGAGGTCGGTGATCCCGAGCGCGGCGGGGTCACCCACGTGCACCGGCGCGCCGTGCACGCCGGGGTAGCGCCCGGTCACCCGCACCGCGTCCGCGACGCGGTCCGCGGGTACGGGCCGCATCGACACCACGAGGGGGCCCGACAAGGCACCGGCCGGCCGGCAGCGCCGCGTGGTGCGGTACATGGGCACGTTGACCCCCTCGCTCTGGTGCCGCACCTCGATCCCCGCCACCTGCAGCGCGTCCTCGAAGGTGAACGAGCAGCCGATGAGGAAGCTGACGAGGTCGTCGCGCCACCACCCCAGCAGGTCGGTGGGCTCCTCGACGAGCTCGCCGTCGCGGAAGACCCGGTACGCCGGCAGGTCGGTGCGCACGTCCCCGTCGAGCAGCGCGCCCGCCACCGCGCCGGGCTCGAGCACCTCGAGCAGCGGGCACGCGCGCGGGTTGCGCTGCGCGAACACGAGGAAGTCGTAGGCCTCCTCGCGCGGCAGCACCAGCAGGTTGGCCTGCGCCCAGCCGCGGCTCCACCCCGCGGTCGGCGTCACCAGTCCGGCGCGGAACCGCCGGCGGGCCTCGTGGGGGGTCAGCGACCCTCGGGTGGTGGCGTCGTCCATCAGGATCCTCCGGTCTCGTCGGTGCCGGCCCGCACCCAGCGGAACCGGACGGTCTCCCCGGGGCGCACCTGGGCGGCGCGGTCGACGTCGGCGTCGACGACGACACCGACGACGGGGTACCCGCCGGTGACGGGGTGGTCGGCCAGGAACAGCACGGGCTCGCCCGACGGCGGCACCTGCAGCGCGCCGCGGGTCGCGCCCTCGCTGGGCAGCGAGGCGTCGTGGTCGGCCGCGCGCAGCAGCCCCGCCGGGGCCTCGGTGCCCGGCTCGCCGCGCTCGAGGCGCATGCCGACGCGGTCGGTGCGCGACGACGCCCGCCACGCGCCGGTGGTCAGCACGCCTGCGTCGGCGACCCAGTCGTCGCGGGGCCCCCGCACGACGCGCAGCACCACGTCGCCCGGGTCGCTCCCGGGGGCCGGCGGCACGCCGTCGACGACCGGCTGCCCGGCGACCTCGTCGCCCACGGGCAGCACCGTGCCGGGCCGCAGCGGCGCCGGCCCGATCCCGGCGAGCACGTCGTGGCTGCGGGAACCCAGCACGGCCGGCACGTCGATCCCCCCGCGCACGGCGAGGTACGAGCGGAGGCCGCGGGTCGGCGTACCCACCGCGACCCGGTCCCCGGTGCGGGCCGCGACGAGGGCGCCGGGGCCGACCTCGCGGCCGGCGACGACGAGCGGAGCCGGGGCTCCGGTGAGGCAGAGCCACACGACCGCGCCGGGCGCGCCGGTGACCTCGAGCTCGAGACCCCCGAGGGTGACCTCGAGCGCGGCGGCTCCCGGGGCGTTGCCGAGCAGCCGGTTGGCCAGGGCGTGGGCGGCGCGGTCCGCGGCGCCGGAGCGGCCCACCCCGATGCCCGCCTGCCCGGGGCGACCGGTGTCCTCGACGTACGCCGGTCCCCCGACGCGGTGGACGAGCAGCGCGGGCCGTGCGGGGCGCGCGGGCGTGCTCACGTCGCCTCCGTGAAGCGCACCGCGGCCCCCGGGCGGAGCAGGGCGGGCGGCTCGCGATCGAGGTCCCACAGCACGAGGTCGGTGCGGCCCAGCAGCTGCCAGCCGCCGGGCGAGCTGCGGGGGTAGACGCCCGAGAACTCCCCCGCCAGGCCGACCGCGCCGGCGGGCACGCTGGTGCGGGGCTCGGAGCGCCGCGGCACGTGCAGGCGCGGGTCGCCACCGACGAGGTAGGCGAACCCCGGCGCGAACCCGCCGAAGGCCACGCGCCACGGCCGGCCGGTGTGGGCGGCCACCACCTCGCGCTCGCTCAGGCCGGTCAGGGCGGCGACCTCGGCAAGGTCGGGGCCGTCGTACACGACGGGGATCTCGATCGTGCCGGCGTCGAGAGCCGCCTCAGGCGCCCCCGTAGAGGCCCCCGCCTCGTCTCCCGCGCGGTCGCCCTGCTCGGCCGCGGTGCGCTCCGCCGCGGCCCGCACGGCGGCGACCGGCACGCCGGGGCGCGCGACGAGCAGCACGGTGCGCGCGGCCGGGACCACCTCGGCGACCGGACCCTCGGGACCGGTCGCGCCCGCCACGGCGAGCGCGTCGACGAGCCGGACCACCGCCGGGGTGTCCTCCACCTCGACGAGGACCGCGCGGTCGCCGTACGGCAGGAGGCGGGCGGTGCTCACACGAAGGCCCCGAGCCGGACGCCGGCGTCCTCCAGGCCGGTGCGCACCGCACGGGCCATCGCGACGGCCCCGGGCGAGTCGCCGTGCACGCACACCGAGTCCGCGGTCACCGCGACGCTCGAGCCGTCCACCGCGACGAGCGTGCCCTCGGTGACGAGACGGACCATGCGGGCCGCGACCTCCGCGGGGTCGTGGAGGACGGCGCCGGGCTCGCGGCGGGACACGAGCGTGCCCTCGGGGGTGTAGGCGCGGTCCGCGAACGCCTCCCGCACGGTGCGCAGGCCGGCGGCGTCCGCGAGGCGGAGCAGGGCCGAGCTCGGCAGGCCGAGCACCGGCAGCGACGGATCGAGGTCCAGGACCGCGTCGACCACCGCCCGGGCCTGCTCCTCGTGGTGCACGACGGCGTTGTAGAGCGCGCCGTGCGGCTTGACGTAGGCGACGCGGCCGCCCTCCGCGCGGGCCAGCGCGTCGAGCGCCCCGGCCTGGTACAGCACGTCGTCGGCGAGGTGCCGCGGTTCGACGTCGATGAATCGGCGGCCGAAGCCGGCCAGGTCGCGGTAGCCGACCTGGGCGCCGATCGCGACGCCCCCGGCCACCGCCAGCCGGCACGTGGTGCGCAGCGTCGTCGGGTCCCCGGCGTGGAAGCCGCAGGCGACGTTGGCGCTCGTCACCAGGCCCAGGACGGCTTCGTCGTCGCCGAGCTCCCAGCGGCCGAAGGACTCGCCGACGTCGCTGTTGAGGTCGACCGTGGTCCCGTTCCCGATCGGGTCCGTCACTGCCATCCCGTGCTCCCGCCTCAGAGGTCCATCAGGGGCGTGAACGAGCGCCACGCCAGGAACAGGGTCAGCAGCCAGGCCAGCACGCCGATGGCCAGGAGCCAGCGCGGGTAGCGGTAGCCGTGCAGGAGGTCGCGGCGGCGCCAGGCGATCCACAGCAGCAGGCCGAAGCCGATCGGCAGGATCATGCCGTTGAACGCCCCGGCGAAGACCAGCAGCGTCACGGGCGCCTGCTCGATGACGAGGTAGACCACCGTCGTCGCCGCGATGAACCCGACGGTCAGCAGGTTGCGGGTGCGGGCCGGGGTCGCCGAGGTGGTGACGAACGAGATCGAGGTGTACGCCGCGCCGATCACCGACGTGAGGGCCGCCGCCCACAGGATGAGCCCGAAGACGCGCAGCCCGGCCTCGCCGGCGGCCGCCTCGAAGGCGCTGGCCGCCGGGTTCGACTCGTCGAGCGCCGTCCCCCCGGCGATGACGCCGAGGATGGCGAGGAAGAGCACGACGCGCATGAGGCCCGTGACGAGGATGCCGACGACAGAGCTGCGGGAGATGGCCCGCACCGCCTCCGGGCCGGTCGTCCCCGAGTCGAGCAGGCGGTGGGCGCCGGCGTACGTGATGTAGCCGCCGACCGTGCCGCCGATGATCGTGGTCACCGCGAGCACGTCGAACTCCGTCGGCGCCACGACGTTGCGCAGGGCGTCCCCGACCGGGGGGCCGGACGTGACGGCGATCGTGGCCGTCGCGACGATCATGACCATCCCGAGCACGACGACGACCCGGTCGAGGGCGACCCCGGCCCGGGCGCTGAGGAAGATCCCCGCCGCGACGACCGCGGACAGGGCGCCGCCCCAGCGGGGGTCGAGGCCGAGGAGCGCGTCGAGGCCGAGGCCGGCTCCCGCGACGTTGCCGATGTTGAAGACGAACCCGCCCACGACGACGAGGCCGGCGAGCAGCCACCCGGCCCCGGGGGCGACGTCGCCCGCCAGCTCGTGGGCCCGGCGACCGGCGACGCCGATCACCCGCCACACGTTCAGCTGCACGGCGACGTCGACGAGGATCGACAAGACGATGGCGCAGGCGAAGGCCGCGCCGAGCTGGACCGTGAAGGTCGCGGTCTGCGTGATGAAGCCGGGTCCGATGGCGCTCGTGGCCATCAGGAAGATCGCGCCGAGGAGCGCGGAGCGGCGGCTGGCCGAGCTCACGGCCTCCTTGAGCGGCGGGGTGTCACCCATCGCGGGGTCCCTTCGTGGTCCGGACTGGCGGGTGTCGATCACCGTAAGGACTGTTGAACAATCCCGCAATCCCCTCGCGTGGCCCGGGCCACGTGCTCGGCGACCGCCCGGTACCCCCGGCCGCTAGGGTCACGGCCGTGGCCGCCTCCGAGCTCGACCCCCTCCTCGCCTCCTTGGGCGAGGCGCGCCGGGCCCGCCGCACCGTCATGAGCACCTCCGCCGACCGCGCGGCCCGCCTGCTGCGGGAGCAGGTCGTCGAGGGCACGCTGCGCTCGGGCACCCGGTTGCCCGAGGTGCGGCTCGCCGACGCACTGGGCGTCTCGCGCAACACGCTGCGCGAGGCCCTGAGCCAGCTGGTGGCCGAGCGGATCCTCGTGCGCGAGGAGCACCGGGGCGTGCTGGTCGCGACCCCCGACACCACCGCGGTCCGCGACGTGTACGCCGCGCGCCTCGTGATCGAGCCCGCCGCCGTCCTCCACGGCCCGGCGCTCGACCCCGCGCACCTGGCGGCCCTCGACGCCGCCGTGCGCGAGGGCACGACGGCCGGTGACCGCGGCGACTGGCCCGCGGTGGCGAGCGCGAACCAGCACTTCCACCGCGCGGTCGTCGCCCTGTCCGGCAGCGAGCGCCTCGTCGCGCAGATGGAGCTGCTGCTGGCCGAGATGCGCCTGTTCTTCCACCAGATGGGCGACCCCGAGCCGTTCCACGCGCCGTACCTCGAGGAGAACGCGGTGATCGCGGGTCACCTGCGCGCCGGGCGGCGCGACGAGGCGGCGACGCGGCTCGCGGCGTACCTGCGGGCCGCGGAGCGGCAGCTCGTCGCCGCCTACGAGCAGCGCACGGTCGGTGGGGACGGTTGACCCGGCCGCCGGGCGCTGCCACGCTCCCGCACCAGGGTGCCGCGGTGAGACACCGGTCACTATGTGACCCACGCCCGGTTACTCGTGGGTATCTTCCGGCCAGCCCTGCTCTCGACCCCACAGGAGTGCACGACGTGCAGAACATCCTCGACGCCATCCAAGCCGGTGACACCACCAGCGAGGACTTCGCCCACCTCGAGCTGCCCGAGTCCTACCGGGCCGTCACGGTCCACAAGGACGAGGTCGACATGTTCGAGGGCATCGCGACCCGCGACAAGGACCCCCGCAAGTCGCTCCACGTCGAGGACGTCGCGCTGCCCGAGCTCGGCCCCGGCGAGGCGTACGTCGCGGTGATGGCCTCCGCGATCAACTACAACACCGTGTGGACCTCGATCTTCGAGCCCGTCTCGACCTTCGGGTTCCTCGAGCGCTACGGCCGCCTCTCCGAGCTGACCAAGCGCCACGACCTGCCCTACCACGTGGTCGGTTCCGACCTCGCCGGCGTCGTGCTCAAGACCGGTCCCGGCGTCACCAAGTGGCAGCCCGGCGCCGAGGTCGTGGCCCACTGCCTCTCGGTCGAGCTCGAGGACCCCGCCGGCCACGACGACACGATGATGGACCCCCAGCAGCGCATCTGGGGCTTCGAGACCAACTTCGGCGGCCTCGCGCACATCGCCCTGGTCAAGTCCAACCAGCTGCTCGCCAAGCCCGACCACCTCACCTGGGAGGAGGCCGCCTCCCCCGGCCTGGTCAACGCCACCGCGTACCGCCAGCTGGTCTCCAAGAACGCCGGTCAGATGAAGCAGGGCGACAACGTCCTCATCTGGGGCGCCTCCGGCGGCCTCGGTGGCTTCGCCACCCAGTACGCCCTCAACGGCGGCGCCAACCCGATCTGCGTGGTCTCCAACGAGGAGAAGGCGAAGATCGTGCGCTCCATGGGCGCCGAGCACGTCATCAACCGCTCCGAGGAGAACTGGAAGTTCTGGAACGAGGACGGCACCGAGCAGAACCCCCGGGAGTGGCAGCGCCTGGGCAAGCGGATCCGCGAGCTCACCGGCGGCGAGGACATCGACATCGTCTTCGAGCACCCGGGCCGCGAGACCTTCGGCGCCAGCGTCTACGTCACCCGCAAGGGCGGCACCATCACCACCTGCGCCTCGACCACGGGCTACATGCACGAGTACGACAACCGCTACCTGTGGATGAACCTCAAGCGCATCGTGTCCAGCCACTTCGCCAACTACCGCGAGGCGTTCGAGGCCAACCGCCTCATCGCGCAGGGCAAGATCCACCCCACCCTGTCGCGCACCTACAGCCTCGACGAGGTCGGCCAGGCGGCGCTCGACGTGCACCACAACAAGCACCAGGGCAAGGTCGGCGTGCTGTGCCTGGCCCCCGAGGAGGGCCTCGGCGTGCGCGACACCGAGCTGCGCGAGAAGCACCTCGACGCCATCAACCGCTTCCGCGGCGTCTGAGCGACCCGCACCACCGCCGCACGCCCGTCCCCGGTCCGCCGGGGGCGGGCGTGCGCACGTCCGGGCCCGTCCGGCGGCCCCGGCAGCGCCCGCCGCGGGACGCCACGCCGGGGCGGGCGTCGGGCTGTGATCCGTCCCCGCGATCCGCAACACTGGACCCCGCGTGCGTGCCACCCAGCACCCACGCACCCCGACGCGAACCGCGCGTCGAACCGCGCGTAGAGGAGTTCTCCAGCATGAGCGACAAGGGACTGTCGATCTTCGACGAGGAGCCGGAGACCGGCACCGCCAACCCCGACGACCAGTCGACCCAGGCGATCCCCGCCGTCAGCGGGGCCGGCCCCGCCGACACCGTCGCGCAGCCGGCGGTGCGTCCCTCGCGCGAGCCCGGGCGGGCCCCCGTGCCGCCCCGTCCCGGCACCCAGGTCCGGGCCGCCGTCCCCCCGCGGGGCGCCACCGCGGCCCCCGGTCCGGTCCCGACGCGCGGCACGGTGCCGGCCCTGCCGGTGGTGCGGCGCGGCGGCTACGACCAGGAGGCGGTCAACCGGGCGCTGCAGCAGGTCATCGACGAGAAGGCGGGCCTCGCCGCCGGGCTGAGCGGTGCCGAGCACCGCATCGCCGAGCTGGAGGCGGAGATCCACGCCCTCCACCAGCAGGTCGCCGAGTTCAAGAACCCGACGTACGCCGGCCTCGGCGGCCGCGCGAGCGAGATGCTGCGCCTGGCCGAGGAGGAGGCCAGCGACGTGCGCGAGACGGCCGCCCAGGAGGCGTCCGAGATCCTCGAGCAGGCCAACCGCGACGCCCGCGCCATCCGCGCCGACGCCGCGCGCGAGGCCGAGGACATGCGCGCCGTCCAGCTGCGCGACCTCGAGGACCAGCGCACGCGGATCATCGCGGACGCCGAGCAGGAGCGGACCCTGGCCCGTTCGGAGGCCTCCGACGTCGTCGCGTCCGCCAAGCGCGAGGCCGCCCAGCTGCGCCTGGCCGCCGAGCAGGAGGCCAACGACCTGCGCAGCAGCGCGACCCGCGAGGCCGAGAAGCTGCGCGCCGGCGCCGACCGCGAGGTCCAGGAGGCCCGCCGGGCCCTCGCCGTCGAGAAGGAGCGCCTCGCCCGCGAGGCCGCCGACCACCACGCGAGCGCGATGGCGCAGACCAACCAGATCGTGACCGAGGCCGAGGAGCGCGCCGCGGCCGCGGAGGAGCGGGCCCGCGAGGCGATCGCCCAGGGCTCCGCGCAGCGCGAGCAGGCGCAGCGGGAGGCCGAGGCCCTGCTCAGCCGCGCCCGCCGCGAGGCCGAGCAGATCGTCGCCTCGGCCCGCACGCAGAGCGAGTCGATCCAGGCCTCGGGCCACGCCGAGGCGGCGCGCGAGCTCGCCGCGCTCAAGTCGGAGGCCGAGCGCATGGCCCGGCGCCGCGACGCGATCGCCGCCCAGCTGGGCGCGCTGCGCGACGTCGTCGCCGGCTTCGCGGCCGACGAGGACGCCCAGGCCTGAGCCGCGAGTCGTCGCGGAACGTCACGCCCCGAACGCCGAGTCGTGGGGGGCGGGCCCGGGGGCCGCGGACGCCGCGACGGACGCGCGGTGTCGACGGGGGCGGGGGCCCGCCCCCCCCCCCCCCCCCCCCCCCCGCGGGGGCGCGCGCCCCGCGGGGCCCCCCCCCCCCCCCCCCCCGACTCGGCGTTCTCGCGTGTGCGGCTGCCGACGACTCGACGAGAGGCGCTCAGCCCGCCTCGGCGGCCTCGGCGCTCTCGGGCTCGCCGATGCGGACCTCCTGCACCCCGGCCTCGCCCAGCTTGACCACGACGACGCCGGCGAGGATGAGCAGGCCGCCCACCAGCTGCAGCGGGCCGGGCAGCTCGCCGAGCAGCAGCCACGCGAACACCAGGGCCATGACGACCTCGGAGAGCGCGACGAACGACGCCAGCCGCGAGCCGAGGCGACGCGACGCGGCGATGCCGGTCGTGTAGGCGAGCGCCGCGGTCACCAGGCCGAGGCCGAGCACCGGGAGCCACCACGGGACGGCGGTCCCGCCGTACACCACGTCCGCGGTGGTCGCCGCCATCGGCAGCACCCCGACGAGGCCCGCGGTGCCGAGGGTGACCGCACCGACCGTGAGGCCGCCAGCGGCCAGGACCGTGCCGGGCAGGCCGTTGCCGCCATCGGCGGAGATGACGAAGTACGCCGCGCAGCCGATCATCGCGCCCAGCCCCCACAGCACGCCGACCACGTCGAGGTCGACCCCGCTGCCCACGACGCCGAGCACCATCGCGAGACCGGCGGCCGCCACCGCGGCGCCCGCCACGGTCGTGCGCCCCGGGCGCTGGCCGTGGCGCAGCCACATCCACACGATGACCGCGACGGGCGCCGTGTACTCGATGAGCAGCGCGACCCCGACCTGCAGGTACGACACCGCGTAGAAGTAGCAGAGCTGCGCCCCGGCCACGGCGAGCACGCCGTACAGCGCGACGGTGCCGAGCGTGCGCGGCTGGCCGAGCAGCGTGCCCCAGCGGCCCCGCAGGACCAGCACGGCGGGCACGAGCAGCACCAGCGCGGCCAGGGAGACGCGCGCCGTCACGGCGGCGCCGGCGGTCCAGCCCGCGTCGAGCAGGCCGCGCGCCAGCGCGCCCGACATCCCGAACGCCGAGGCGGAGGTCAGCGCGAGCAGCAGCCCCGCGCCGAGTCGCTGGCCGGGCACCACGGCCACGGGGGTGTCAGGAGTCAACGTCGTCATGGGTCATGACGGTAGACCTCGCTTGGTAAGGTGTCAAAATGCTTTTCACGCATGACACCGAGGTCTCGCTCGGGTCGGCCGTCGCGCTGGTCAACAGCGCCGAGCCCCCCGACACGATGACGACCGTCGCGGACCTCGACGAGTTCTTCGCGGGGTTCGAGTACGCCGGCCGCCACGACCGCACCCGGGCGGAGCTCGCCGAGGTGCGCGACCTGCGCCCGCGGCTGCGCACGCTGCTGACGAGCACGCGCGACGACGCCGTCGGCATCGTGAACGCCATGCTCGCCGAGGCCGGCGCGCTCCCCCAGCTCGCCCGGCACGACGGCTGGGACTGGCACCTGCACGCCATCGACCCCGACCGCCCGTTCGCCGAGCGCATCGCCGTCGAGACCGCGATGGCGATGGTCGACGTCATCCGCTCCGACGAGATGTCGCGGCTCAGCCTGTGCGCGGCCGACGACTGCGCGGGCATCGTGCTCGACCTGTCGCGCAACCGCTCCCGCAAGTTCTGCTCCACCACGTGCGGCAACCGCACCGCGGTCGCGGCCTACCGGGCCCGTCAGAACGGCTGAGCCCGACCACTCTCGAGCCCGCCCCCGCCGGGACTCAGTCGTCCGCGGAGCGCTGGGCCGGCCCGGGCACCGGCACGTCGGCGTACGCCGCGAGGTTGTGCGCGTTGTAGGCGCTCGTGTCGGCGCTGGTCATCGGCCCGTCCCACTCCCGCGGCAGCGGCACGGCCACGCCGGGCGCGACGCGCGCGACGACCTCGTCCAGCACGCGCTCGGCGTCGCCCACCCACAGGTGCTTCGCGCCGTCGACCCCGACGACCTCCGCCTGCGGGACGACGGAGAAGCGCTCGCGTGCCTCGTCGGGCCGCAGGTAGTCGTCGTGCTCGGGCACCAGCGCGGTCAGGGGCTTGCCCGACGTCGCCCACGCCTCGAGGTGCTCGGGGAGCGAGTAGCGCAGCGGCGGGCTGAGCAGCACGGCGCCGCGCACGTGGGGGTCCAGGCCGTGCATGAGCGTCACGTCCGTGCCGAAGGACCACCCGACGAGCCACACGTCGGGGAGGTCGGCGAACTCGGCGTACTCGATCGCGGCGGCGACGTCGAAGCGCTCGCCCACCCCGTTGTCGAAGGCGCCCTCGCTCGTGCCCTGCTCGCTCCACGTGCCGCGCGAGTTGTAGCGGAGCACGGCGACGCCGGCCAGCGCCGGCAGGCGGAACGCGGCCTTGCGGAAGACGTGGCTGTCCATCATGCCGCCGTGCGTGGGCAGCGGGTGCAGGCAGATGATCGTCGCGACCGGGTCGCGGTCCACCGGCAGCGCCAGCTCCCCGACGAGCGCGAGGCCGTCGGCGGTGTGCAGCGTCAGCGCCTCGCGGCGTGCCGGGAGGACGGAGTTCGCTCGGATCTTCTGGGCCACGCCGAGAAGGCTAGTCGCACCAGGCGCGCTCGCCGTCGGGGGCGAGGTCGAGGTCGCGCCGCACCACCGACAGCTCCTCGCCCCAGCCGGCGCACGCCGTCGCGAGACCCTCGTCGGTGTACTCCACGACGAGCACGCGGTCGCCGTACGACGCGGTGTAGGCGCCGCACTCGTCGTACGCGCCGCACTCCTCGACCACCGCCAGGTCGAAGCCGACCGCGGTGCCGTCGTACTCCCCCAGGTTCTTCTGCGCCACCGCGAGCCCGACCTCGTGGCCGACGTCGACGAGCAGCTCGGCGTACGCCGCCGCGTCGTCGAGCGTCAGCAGCCCGTCGGAGCGCAGGAACGAGTCCAGGTTGTCGAGCTCGACCGCGTCGAAGCCGTCGTCGGCGCACCCCTCGATCCAGGGCCGCACCACCTCGACGAGTGCCTCGCGCCTCTCGGGCGTGGAGGTGTCGAGCAGCGCCTCGTCCCAGTCCTCGTCGACGACCGGCTCCCCCGCCGCGTCCACGAGGAGCAGGTCCCCCCAGGTGGCCTCGTCGCCGGGCTGGGCCTGGAACGCGTTCACGTAGCAGAGGTTGTAGACACCCTCGAGCGGCTCGGCCTCGCGGTCACGCTCCACGACGGCGACGTCGTCGGGCACGTCGCGCGGGCCGCCGATCTGGTAGTCCCAGCGCGCCCCGGCCGGCGGCAGGGTGACGGTCGCGTCGCCAGCCGCGCTGCTCTCCGTGCCCCCGTCCGGTCCCTGGTCCGATCCCGCGCCCGATCCCTCGTCGCCCGCCTGGTTCGCGCACCCGACCACGGCGAGGGCCAGCGCGGTCACCGTCCCGGCCACCGCGGACCCGCGTCGTACCCGCCCGGTGCCTCGCGTGCCCATCGCGTCCTCCCGCTCGACCGGGTGGGCCCCGGCGCCGCCGGTCAGTGAACCACGTGGGTACGGCGACGGGGTGCCGGCCGCGACCTGCGCGCCCGGCACCCCGCCGTCGTGGAGGACCTCAGGAGTAGTCGTGGAACCCGGCGCCGGTCTTGCGACCGAGGCGACCCTGGGCCACCGCCTCCTCCAGCGTGCGCGCCGGGGCCAGGCCGGGCTCGCCGAACTCGCGGTGCAGCTCCTGCTGGATGGCCAGCGACACGTCGTTGCCGACGACGTCGAGCAGCTCGAAGGGGCCCATCGGCAGGCCCACCTGCTCCTTGATCGCCGCGTCGATCTCGACCAGCGAGTGCGTGCCCTGCTCGGCGAGCAGCGCCGCGTCGTTGAGGTAGGGGAAGAGCAGCGCGTTGACGATGAAGCCGGCACGGTCGCCGCACGACACGGCCACCTTGCCGACCTGGGCGCAGAGCGCCCGCACGGTCTCGTCCACCTCGTCGGCGGTGCGCTCGGTGGTCACCACCTCGACGAGCTTCATGACGGGCGCGGGGTTGAAGAAGTGCATGCCGATGACGGCCTCGGGACGCGAGGTCGCCTCAGCGCACCGGGCGATGGGCAGCGAGGACGTCGTCGTCGCGAGGATCGCGCCCGGCCTGCAGATGCGGTCGAGGTCGCCGAAGAGCTCCGTCTTCACCGCCAGGTCCTCCGCGATGGCCTCGACGACGAGGTCGACGTCGGCCAGCGCCTCCCGCGACGTGGCGCCGTGCAGCCGGCCGAGCACGGCGCTCTTCGTCGCCTCGTCGCCGCGCCCCTTGGCGATGGCGCGGTCCTGGTTCTTCGTGATCGTGGCGACGACGCCCGCGAGCTTGTCGTCGCTGCGGCCGACGTACGTCACCTCGAAGCCGGCCTTGGCGAAGACCTCGACGATGCCGGCGGCCATGGTGCCGGTGCCGACCACGCCGACCGTGCGCACCTCGTGGCGCAGCCGGGGCGCGTCGTCGGAGGACGGGGTCTCCTCGTCGGCGACGACGGCGCCGTCGGCCCACGTGTAGAGCCCGCGGCCGGACGCGCGACCCGTGCGCCCCTCCGCGACGAGCTTCTCGAGGAGCTCGGCGGGCTGGTGCAGGTGGTCGCCGCTCTCGGCGTACCGCGCGGCGAGGGCGTCGCGCACGACGTCCAGACCGATCTCGTCGAGGGCCTGCAGCGGCCCGACGGGGTAGCCGCAGCCGAACCGCATGCCCGCGTCCACGTCGCCGCGCGTGGCGTAGCCGGACTCGTACATCCGCACGGCGTGGTTGAGGTACGGGTAGACCAGGGTGGCGCTGATCTGCTCGCTGTGTGAGGTCATGGCGGCGATGATGACACGAAACCTACTGGCCGGTAAGTCCCTTTGTGGGCGGCGTCACGTCCCTCCCGCCGCCCCCGCCGCCGGCACCGCGGGAGCGCCGGTAGATTGCCCCGACGTGAGACTCGTCGTCGCTCGTTGCCAGGTGGACTACGCCGGGCGCCTGACCGCGCACCTCCCGATGGCCACGCGGGTCATCATGGTGAAGGCCGACGGCTCGGTGCTCGTGCACTCCGACGGCGGCTCCTACAAGCCGCTCAACTGGATGAGCCCGCCGTGCCGCCTCGTGGAGGGCACCACCGAGGACGGCGCCGTCGAGTGGGTCGTCACCAGCAAGGGCGACGACACGCTGCGGATCCTCATCGCCGAGGTGCTCTCCGACTCCAGCCACGACCTGGGCGTCGACCCCGGCCTGCAGAAGGACGGCGTCGAGAAGCACCTGCAGGCCCTGCTCGCCGAGCACCCGGCCACCCTGGCCGACGGCCTCACGCTGGTACGGCGGGAGTACCCCACCGCCATCGGACCGGTCGACCTCATGTGCCGCGACGCCCTGGGCGCCTCGGTGGCGGTCGAGATCAAGCGCCGCGGCGAGATCGACGGCGTCGAGCAGCTGACCCGCTACCTCGAGCTGCTCAACCGCGACCCGGCCCTGCGGCCCGTGCGCGGCATCTTCGCGGCGCAGGAGATCAAGCCGCAGGCCCGCGTGCTCGCGACCGACCGCGGCATCACGTGCGCGGTGGTCGACTACGACGCGCTGCGCGGCATGGACGACGCCGAGGACCGGCTGTTCTGAGGACCCGGCCGTGACCCTGCGCCTCCTCGACCCCGCCGGCCACGGCGTCGAGCTCACCGTGCTCGGCTACGAGTTCCCCGCGGCGGCGAGCACGGCGGAGGCCTACGACCCCGACGCGAACTGGCTCGTGGTCCACGCGGTGGCCCGCACCGGCGACGGCGTGCGCGAGGTGACCGAGCCCTGCCTGACGACGAGCGAGGCCCGTGGGCTCGCCGACTGGCTCCGCGCGGTCGCCGACGGCCGCGGCTGGGCCAGCCTCACCTTCACCGAGCCGACGCTCGCGTTCCGCCTCTCGCGCCAGGCCGGCGGGAGCGCCGCGCTCGAGGTGCGGCTGCGCGCCACCCACTCGCCCGGCGTTCCCACGACGGTGGGGCTCGTCGTACCGTCGCCCGACCTGCGCGCCGCGGCCGACGCGTGGGCGCACCACCTCCTCGACCACCCGGAGCGCTGAGCATGCTGATCCACCACGTCGCCACCGCCGCGGACTGGGAGCGGGCCCGGGCGACCGGCTCGTACACCACGTCGACCCGGGGGCGCAGCCTCGAGCAGGAGGGCTTCCTCCACGCCGCGCGGGCCGAGCAGGTCGCCGGGGTGCTCGAGCGCTGGTACGCCGACGTCACCGAGCCGCTGGTGCTGCTCGTGGTCGACACGGACCGTCTCGACGAGCTCGGCGTGCCGTGGCGCGAGGACCCGGTCGGCGACGACACCTACCCCCACGTGTACGGCGAGCTCCCCGCCACCGCGGTGGGCCGGGTCGAGCCCGTCACGCCCGGCGGGCCTCCACCGGCGGGGTGAGCGCACCGGTCGCGCCGACCAGCCGCGCGACCTCCTCGGCGCACCCCCACGACAGGGTCACCCCGGCGCCCCCGTGGCCGTAGCAGTGGACGACGTCCCCGACCCGCTCGACCCGTACGGCGGGACGCAGCGGCCGCAGGCCGACCTTGTGCCGCAGCACCCGGGCGTCGCGCAGGCCAGGCACGAGGCGCGCGGCGCGGGCCAGGATCGACGCCGCCACCTCCGGTGACGGGGTGCGGCTCCACTCGCCCTCCAGGTCGGTGCCGCCGACCACCACGTCGTGGGTGCGCGGCAGCACGTAGGTGGGGTCGTCGCCCGAGGAGTCGAGCCACCACCGCTCGAGACCGAACTGCTCGACGACCACGACCTGGCCGCGGTTCGGCACCACCGTGCGGTCGGAGGCGAGCAGCCGCGACCCGATGCCCGTGCAGTTGACGACCACGTCCGCGGAGCTCGGCAGCGCGGAGAGGTTCATGCGGGTGAGGGTGCCGCCCAGCGCCTCGACCCGCCCGGCCAGCCACCGCAGGTACACGGGCATCTCGACGAGCGGGGTGCGGAACGTCCACCCGTCGACGTACCCGTCCGGCAGCGCGGTCTCGCGGGCCAGCGCGGGCCCGCCGTCGGCCCACCACGGGTCGGGGGTCGGCGTGCGGAACACCTCGGTGCCCTCGCGCAGGACCACCCCGGCGTCCGGGTCGGTGTCGGCGATCGCGTCGAGCACCGCGTACGTCGTGCGCCCCCAGTCGCCGACCCGCGTCCGGGGGAAGGCGAGGTAGGGGTACCAGATCGCCCCGGCCACCGCCGAGGTCGTCTCGAGGGGCAGGTCGCGTGCGACGACGTCGACCCGGTGACCGTCCTCGAGCAGGCGGACCGCCGCCGAGAGGCCCACGACCCCGGCGCCGACGACGATCACGCGACTCACCGGACGGCCCTGCTCACGCGCCCGCGACCGGCGGCGCGGTCGGGTCGGCGGCCTCCGCGCGCTGCTCGCGCGCGACGTACTCCTCGATGTCGTTGACGTCGTCCCGGCTGCGGGTCACGACCGTCAGCAGGTCGCTCATGGTGGCGACCTCCTCGACCTGCTCCTTGATGAACCACTGCATGAACTGCTCGGAGGCGAAGTCGCTCTCCTCGCGGGCGGTGCGCAGCAGCGCGTTGATCTGCTCGGTCACCTTCTTCTCCTGCGCCAGCGCGAGCGCGACGGGGGCGACGAGGTCGTCGAACGCGGAGATCGGGGCGCCGACGCCGGGGATCGTCACGGCGGCGTCGGTGTCGAGGAGGTACTTGACCATCATCATCGCGTGGTCGCGCTCCTCGACCGCCTGGCCGTAGAAAAACGCGGCCATCTGCGGCATGGTCAGGGCGTCGTAGTAGACCGCGCACGCCAGGTACTGGTTGTGGGCGGCGAGCTCGTTGCCGATCTGGGCGTTGAGCTGCTCGGCGAAGCGGGCGGCGGGCATGGGCACTCCTCGGTCACGGGCGACGGCTGCGGTGATCATGGCAGGCGCCGCGTCGCGGCGGGCGCTCAGGCAGCCTTCTCCAGCTTCTTCTTCGAGACCTTCTTGCCGTCGACGCGCACGAGGTGGCGGTGCTTGACGGTGTAGCCGTCCGGCAGCGTGCCCTCCTTGAGCATGCGCAGGGGGCAGCGGCCGCACTTCGACCTCGACTCGCAGCACTTCAACTTGGGGAGCTTCTTCCCCTTCGACTTGCCCACGGGCTCGATCCTACGGGACCCGGGAAGGCTCGCCTTCCTGTGTGACCGGCACCGCACCCCGGCACACCCCGGGCGCACCCCGGGCCGCGCCCGGCGTTTGCCTGCGACCCCCCGCCGGGAAGGGTGGCCCGCCATGAGCAGCCAGCCTCCCCCGCCGCCGCGGGACCCGGCGTACCCGCCGCCGTCGCCCCGCCCGACCTCCCCCGCCCGACCCGCGGGCGGTCCGGGCACCACCGGGGCCGGCGTCGTGCTGCTCGTCATGGCCCTGACCTCGATGCTGGTCAGCGGCGTGCCGGACGCGCTCACCCACTCCGTCTTCGGGGACGGCGAGGGCGAGGGCGACGTGGGCGTGCTGAAGCTCTACGTCTCCGCGCAGGTGGCCAACGCCCTGGTCGCCCTGGGGCTGGTGCTGCTCGCCGGTGCGCTGACCTGCTTCGCCCTCACCCTGGTACGGCGCGCTCGCCGCTGAACGGTCGGCCCCGCGCTCAGGCGAGGCCGTTGGCCTCGCGGATGACGTCGACGATGCCGCCCATGATCTCGGTCAGGCCGAAGTCCTTGGGCGTGTAGACCGCCGCGACGCCGAGCTCGCGCAGCCGGCGGGCGTCGGAGTCGGGGATGATCCCGCCGACGATGACCGGGATGTCGTCGGCGCCCGCGGCCCGCAGGCCCTCGAGCACGTCGGGCACCAGCTCCATGTGCGAGCCCGACAGGATCGAGAGACCGACGCAGTGCACGTCCTCGGCGACCGCGGCCGACACGATCTGCTCCGGGGTGAGCCGGATGCCCTGGTAGACGACCTCGAAGCCGGCGTCGCGGGCCCGCACGGCGACCTGCTCGGCGCCGTTGGAGTGCCCGTCCAGCCCGGGCTTGCCCACGAGGAGGCGCAGCCGGCCGCCCAGCTCCTCGCCGGTGCCGGCGACCCGCTCGCGCACCGCGGTGAGCTCGGCGCCCGCCTCGGCGACGCCGACCGCGCCGGAGACGCCCGTCGGCGCGCGGAACTCCCCGAAGACCTCGCGCAGCGTGCCGGCCCACTCCCCCGTCGTGGCGCCCGCGCGGGCGGCGGCCAGGGTGGCGTGCATGAGGTTGGTGTCGGACTTCGCGTCCGCGGCCAGGCGGGCCAGCGCCTCGGCCACGGCCTTCTCGTCGCGCTCGGCCTTCCACGCCTCGACCGACGCGATGGCGGCCGCCTCGGCCTCGGGGTCGGCGGTCTGGATCGCACCGTCGAGGTCGGCGGTCAGGGGCGACGGCTCCGTGCTCTGGAACTTGTTGACCCCGACGATGATCTCCTCGCCGCGCTCGATCCGCGCCCGACGGGCCGCGTGCGAGGAGACGAGAGCCTGCTTCATGTAGCCCGACTCGACGGCCGCGATCGCGCCGCCCATCGCCTGGACCCGGTCGATCTCGGCCTTCGCGCTCTCCACGAGCTCGGCGACCTTCGCCTCGACGACGCGGCTGCCGTCGAAGATGTCGCCGTACTCCAGCAGGTCCGACTCGTAGGCCAGCACCTGCTGCAGGCGCAGCGACCACTGCTGGTCCCAGGGACGCGGCAGGCCGAGCGCCTCGTTCCACGCCGGCAGCTGCACGGCGCGGGCCCGGGCGTCCTTGCTCAGCGTGACCGCCAGCATCTCCAGCACGATGCGCTGCACGTTGTTCTCGGGCTGCGACTCCGTCAGCCCCAGGCTGTTGACCTGCACGCCGTAGCGGAAGCGGCGCATCTTCGCGTCGGTGACGCCGTACCGCTCGCGGGTGATCTCGTCCCACAGCTGCACGAACGCGCGCATCTTGCACATCTCCTCGACGAAGCGCACGCCGGCGTTCACGAAGAACGAGATGCGGCCGACGACCTTCTCGAAGTCGGCCTCGTCCACCTGGCCCGACGCCTTCACGGCGTCGAGGACCGCGATCGCGGTGCACAGCGAGTACGCCAGCTCCTGCGTCGGCGTCGCGCCCGCCTCCTGCAGGTGGTAGCTGCAGATGTTGATCGGGTTCCACTTCGGGATCTGGTGGACCGTGTAGGCGATCATGTCGCTGATCAGGCGCAGGGAGTGCTCGGGCGGGAACACGTAGGTCCCGCGCGAGAGGTACTCCTTGATGATGTCGTTCTGGGTGGTGCCGGCCAGCTGGCCCGCCACCTCCTCCGGCGACAGCTCGGGGTTCTGCTCCTCCGCGGCCACCTGGTACATCGCCAGCAGCCACATCGCGGTGGCGTTGATCGTCATCGACGTGTTCATCCCGGTCAGCGGGATGGCGTCGAACAGCTTGCGCATCTCCCCCAGGTGCGGCACCGGCACGCCGACCTTGCCGACCTCGCCGCGCGAGAGCGGGCTGTCGGGGTCGTAGCCCGTCTGCGTCGGCAGGTCGAACGCCACCGACAGACCGGTCTGGCCCTTCTCGAGGTTGCCGCGGTACAGCGCGTTGGACGCCTCCGCGGTCGAGTGCCCCGCGTACGTCCGCATGACCCACGGCCGGTCCTTCGCCGGGCGCTCGGGAACAGCGGCGGGGGTGGGAGCGGCGGCGGCGTCGACAGCGCTCTGCGGGGAGTTGGTCATGGGGGCAGAGTATGACGAAAGTGACTGACAGGTAACCACGATGTGTGGTCCATCCGACACGCCCTCAGGCCGGGCTGGCGACGCTCTCGACCTCCATGAGGCGGGCCAGGTGCGACAGGTGCATGAGGCGCCGGACCCCGGGCTGCGGGGACGCCACCGCCAGGCGGTGCCCCGCACGCGCCGCGCGTCGACCCGCTGCCGCGAGCACCCGCAGCGCGGTCAGGTCCACGTTGTCCACGCCGGCCAGGTCCACGACCACGCGGTCGTGGTGCACCAGCGCCTCGTCGATGGCGCTGCGCACCCGGCCGGTGCTGCGCACGTCGAAGTCGCCCACCAGCTCCAGCCGAGGGCCGGCGCCCACGATCTCCACCGGCCGCGCGCGCTCGGTCCCCCGCGTCATCTCGTCCCCCGTCCCCGGGCCGCTCCCCCGGCGGCCGCGAGCACCACGCTGCCAGCACCGCGCCGCACCGCGCATCCGACTTTCGGTGGACCTCCACGCGCCGCAGGTCGCCCCCGTCAGCCCTAGGGTGGACGGATGGTCAACCTGACGCGCATCTACACCCGCACCGGCGACGCCGGCACGACGCGGCTCGGCGACATGAGCGAGACGACGAAGACCGACCGGCGGCTCGAGGCCTACGCCGACGTCGACGAGGCGAACGCCCACATCGGCGTCGCGGTGGCCGTCGGCGACCTCGAGCCCGACGTCGTCGCCGTCCTCACCCGGGTGCAGAACGACCTCTTCGACGTCGGCGCGGACTTCTCCACCCCGGTCGTCCCCGACCCCGAGTACCCGCCGCTGCGGGTCGAGCCCGACTACGTCGACCGCCTCGAGGCGTGGTGCGACGCCTACAACGAGCACCTGCCGAGGCTGCGCTCCTTCATCCTCAACGGCGGTACGCCGGGAGCAGCGCACCTGCACGTCGCGCGCACCGTCGTACGACGGGCCGAGCGCGCCGCGTGGGCGGCCCACGAGCAGCACGGCGACACGATGAACCTCGAGGCGATCAAGTATCTCAACCGGCTCTCCGACCTGCTCTTCATCCTGGCCCGGCACGCGAACCGCGAGAACGGCGACGTGCTCTGGGTGCCGGGGGGCGAGCGCGACTGAGCTCCACCCCGGCCGTGGGGGTGCGGGCGGCCCGTCAGGCGTCGCGGGCGCGGTCGGCGTGCCCCAGGCCGCGCTCCGGGGCGGCCAGGTCGCGGACCCGGCGCTTCAGCTCGGTGATCTCGGGGAACCCGCCGTCGGCGGCGCGGTCCCACACCTGGTGGCGCACGCCGTCGACCTCGACCTCGACCCGGAACGCGCCCCCGGTGGCCGGGGCGAGCGCGACCTCGTCGAGCTCGTCGGTGAAGGTCTGCAGCAGCTCCCCGGCGTACCAGCTGGCGCGCAGGAGCCAGTTGCAGCGGGTGCAGTAGGTGATGCGGACGCGGGCGGTCACGGCCGGCTCAGATGTGCTCGGCGGTGCCGGGCGGGGCGGCCTCGAGCCAGGCCTGCAGGCCCATGAGGGAGGCCGAGCCGAGGGCCAGCTCGACGGGGCCCTGCGGCGTCGTGCACTCGACGACCACGTGGTCGGCGTAGAGCGACGAGCTCTCCCCCTCCACGGGGGCGCGACGACCGACGTACTGCAGCTCCGAGCGCCCCCAGACGCGCTTGGGACGCGGGGAGAGGGAGAAGATCCGGAACCACTCGAGGCGACCGCCCTGGTAGCGGCCCAGGCCGAGCACCCACCCGTGGCCGGGGTCCTGCGTGCGCAGCCGCACGCTCAGCTCGAAGGTGCCGCCACCGCGGGACAGGAGCCGGCGGCGGACGACGAGACCGATGCCGTAGAGGACCAGCAGCGCGACGAGGACGGCGAGGCCGTCGAGCAGCCACTGCCACCACGGCATGCGCGTCCTCCTCGGGGGTGGGGGAACCGCGACGACCCGACGGGCCGTGCGGTGTCCGCATGCTACTGCCCGGCCCGCACCCTCGAGGGCGCGGGCCGGGCAGCAGCGGTGGTACAGGTGGTGCGGGGTACGACGCGGGTCAGGACGCGTGCTCGACGGCCCGGATCCGCGCCTCGGCGATGAGGAGCGCGTCGCGCGCCTCCGTGTCGTCCTCGCCCGCGTCCTTGACGCGCTCGAGCTCCGCGCGCGCCTTCTCGACGTCGATCTCGTGCGACAGCTCGGCGTACTCCGAGAGCACCGAGACCCGGTTGTCCGCGACCGACAGGAACCCGTCGGACACGGCCGCGATCCAGGTCTCGCCCTCGGCGGACTGGATGTCGACGACTCCGTGGAAGAGCACGGACAGCAGCGGCGCGTGCCCCGGGAGGACACCCACGTCACCCGCGACCGTGCGGGCGATGACGCGGGTGGCCTCGCCGGACCACACCACGCGGTCCGCGCTGACCAGCTCGACGTGCAGCGTGCCGGCCATCGTCAGAGGTTCTTCTGGATGTCGGCCCACTTGGCCTCGACGTCGTCGAGACCACCGCACATGAAGAACGCCTGCTCCGCCACGTGGTCGTACTCGCCCTCGGCGATCTTGTTGAAGGCCTCGATCGTGTCCGCGATGGTCACGGTCGAGCCCTCGATGCCGGTGAACTGCTTGGCCACGTAGGTGTTCTGCGACAGGAAGCGCTGGATGCGGCGCGCGCGGTGGACGACGATCTTGTCCTCCTCGCTGAGCTCGTCGACACCGAGGATCGCGATGATGTCCTGCAGCTCCTTGTTGCGCTGGAGGATCTGCTTGACACGGATCGCGCACTCGTAGTGCTCACGGCCGATGTACTGCGGGTCGAGGATCCGCGACGTCGAGGTGAGCGGGTCCACGGCGGGGTAGATGCCCAGCGACGCGATGTCGCGCGAGAGCTCCGTCGTGGCGTCGAGGTGGGCGAACGTCGTGGCCGGCGCCGGGTCGGTGTAGTCGTCGGCGGGCACGTAGATCGCCTGCATCGAGGTGATCGAGTGACCACGCGTCGAGGTGATCCGCTCCTGCAGCTGACCCATCTCGTCGGCCAGGTTGGGCTGGTAGCCCACGGCGGACGGCATGCGGCCGAGCAGCGTGGAGACCTCCGAGCCGGCCTGCGTGAACCGGAAGATGTTGTCGATGAACAGCAGCACGTCCTGCTTCTGCACGTCGCGGAAGTACTCCGCCATCGTCAGCGCGGAGAGCGCGACGCGCAGGCGCGTGCCCGGCGGCTCGTCCATCTGGCCGAAGACGAGGGCGGTCTGGCCGAAGACACCGGCCTCCTCCATCTCGACCATGAGGTCGTTGCCCTCACGGGTGCGCTCGCCGACACCGGCGAACACCGACACACCACCGTGGTTGCGGGCCACACGCGCGATCATCTCCTGGATGAGCACGGTCTTGCCCACGCCGGCGCCGCCGAACAGGCCGATCTTGCCGCCCGTCACGTACGGGGTCAGCAGGTCGATGACCTTGATGCCGGTCTCGAACATCTGCGTCTTCGACTCGAGCTGGTCGAAGGCGGGCGCCTTGCGGTGGATGCCCCAGCGCTCGTTGACCTCGAGGGTCTCGCCCGGCGCGAGGTTCATGCAGTCGCCGGTCGTGTTGAACACCTTGCCGAGCGTCACGTCGCCCACCGGCACGGTGATGGACTCACCCGTGTCGGTGACCTGCGCGCCGCGGACCAGGCCGTCGGTCGGCTTCATGGAGATGGCGCGGACCATGCCGTCGCCGATGTGCTGCGCGACCTCGAGGATGATCGTGGTCGACTCGCCGCCCAGGTCGAAGGTGACCTGGAGGGCGTTGTAGATCGCGGGCATCGCGTCGGTCGGGAACTCGATGTCCACGACCGGGCCGATGACGCGGGTGATGCGACCGACGGAACCGGTGGCCCCGCCAGCCTGGGTCTCATCAACAGTGATGGTCATTGTGTTCACTCACTCCCGGCTTGGGCGTCGGCAAGCGCGTTGACGCCACCGACGATCTCGCTGATTTCCTGGGTGATGCCGGCCTGGCGGGCCTGGTTGGCGATCCGCTTGTACTTCTTGATGAGCTCGTCCGCGTTGTCCGTGGCCGACTTCATCGCCTTCTGGCGGGCCGCGAGCTCGGACGCCGCCGCCTGCAGGAGCGCGAAGAAGATCCGGCTCTGCACGTACTTCGGCAGCAGCGCGTCCAGCACCTCGGTGCCCGACGGCTCGAACTCGTAGAGCGGGAGGAGGTCGGCCTGCTCCGGCGCCTCCGTGCCCTCGACGACCTCCAGCGGCAGCAGGCGGATGGCCTGCGGCTCCTGGACGAGCATCGACTTGAAGCGCGTGAAGACCACGTGCACCTCGTCGACGCCCTGGACGTCGTCCACGGTCTCGCCGGACTCGGCGAGGAACGCGGTGATGAGCGCCTGGCCGATCGACCGGGCGTCGTCGTACGACGGCTGGTCGCTCGAACCGGTCCACGCCCGGACGATCGGGCGCTGGCGGAACTTGAAGTACGCCTCGCCCTTGCGGCCGCTGATGTACGCGTCGACCTGCTTGCCCTCGCCCCGGAGGCGCTCGATGAGGCGCTCGGCCTCCTTGAGCACGTTGGACGAGTAGGCCCCGGCCAGGCCGCGGTCGCTCGTGACGATGAGGACCGCGGCCCGGGTCGAGTTCTCCGGCTCGGTCGTCAGCGGGTGGTCGACGTTCGAGAACGTCGCCACCGCCGAGACCGCGCGGGTGAGCTCACGGGCGTACGGCGCGGCGGCCTGCGCCCGCTGCTGCGCCTTGATGATGCGAGACGCAGCGATGAGCTCCATGGCGCGCGTGATCTTCTTCATCGACTCGGTCGATCGGATCCGCGCGCGGTACTCACGCAGCGATACGGCCATCGTCAGCCCCGCTTCTGCTTGACGATCTGCTCCTGCTCGAGCGCGTCGTCCTCGAGGGCCTCGTGCTGCTCCTTGCCGGCCTTGAGCGAGCTGCCGTCCGAGGTCGAGAACTGGTCGAGGAACGCGTCGTACGCACCGGAGAGCGCCGTCTCGGTCGAGTCCTCGAACTTCAGGCTCTCGCGGATGCCGGCGAGCACGCCGTCGTGCGAGCGACGCAGGTAGTCCAGGAACTCCTGCTCGAAGCGCAGCACGTCGTCGGTCGGCACGCGGTCGAGGCGGCCCGACGTACCCAGCCAGAGCGAGACGGTCATCTCGTCCACCGGGTACGGCGAGTACTGCCGCTGCTTGAGCAGCGCCATGAGGCGCTGACCGCGGTCGAGCTGCTGGCGCGAGGCGGCGTCGAGGTCGGAGGCGAACATCGCGAACGCCTCCATGGCGCGGAACTGCGCCAGGTCGACCTTGAGCGAGCCGGTGACGGCCTTCATCGCCTTCGTCATCGCCGCGCCGCCGACGCGGGACACCGAGACGCCGACGTCGATCGCCGGGCGCTGGTTGGCCGCGAACAGGTCCGACTGCAGGAAGATCTGGCCGTCGGTGATCGAGATGACGTTGGTCGGGATGAACGCCGAGACGTCGTTGGCCTTGGTCTCGATGATCGGCAGACCCGTCATCGAGCCCGCGCCCAGCTCGTCGCTCAGCTTCGCGCAGCGCTCGAGGAGCCGGCTGTGCAGGTAGAACACGTCACCGGGGTACGCCTCGCGGCCCGGCGGACGACGCAGCAGCAGCGACACGGCGCGGTAGGCCTCGGCCTGCTTGGTCAGGTCGTCGAACACGATGAGGACGTGCTTGCCCTCGTACATCCAGTGCTGGCCGATGGCCGAGCCGGTGTAGGGGGCCAGGTACTTGAAGCCGGCCGAGTCCGACGCCGGGGCGGCGACGATCGTCGTGTACTCCAGCGCGCCGGCCTCCTCGAGGGCACCGCGCACCGAGGCGATGGTGGAGCCCTTCTGGCCGATGGCGACGTAGATGCAGCGGACCTGCTTGCTCGGGTCCCCGGTCTCCCAGTTCTGCTTCTGGTTGATGATCGTGTCGATCGCGATCGTCGTCTTGCCCGTCGCGCGGTCGCCGATGATCAGCTGGCGCTGGCCGCGGCCGATCGGCGTCATGGCGTCGATGGCCTTGATGCCGGTCGCGAGCGGCTCGTGCACCGACTTGCGCTGCACCACGGTGGGAGCCTGCAGCTCCAGCGCGCGGCGGCCGGACGTGGCGAGCTCGCCGAGCCCGTCGATGGGCTTGCCCAGCGGGTCGACGACGCGACCGAGGTAGCCGTCGCCGACGGGGACCGAGAGGACCTCGCCGGTGCGCTTGACCGTCTGCCCCTCCTCGATCTTGTCGAAGTCACCGAGGACGACGACACCGATCTCGCGTGCGTCGAGGTTGAGGGCGAGACCCAGGGTGCCGTCCTCGAACTCGAGCAGCTCGTTCGCCATCGCCGACGGCAGGCCGGAGACACGGGCGATGCCGTCGCCGGCCTCGGCGACGAGGCCCACCTCCTCACGGGCGGTGGTCTCGGGCTGGTAGTCCGACACGAAACGCTGGAGCGCGTCGCGGATCTCGTCCGGACGGATCGAAAGCTCCGTCATCACTCTTCCTTCTGTTCGCGGGCCCGGTGGGTGGAGGGCACGGGTGCGGCTGGGGGTCGGTGCCGGGGGTCAGCCGGCGAGGCGGCGGCGTGCGGTGTCGAGACGGCCCGCCACGGTGCCGTCGATGATGTCGTCGCCGATCTCGACGAGCACACCACCGACCACCGACGGGTCGACCACGACGTTGAGGTGCACCGGACGCGCGTACTGGCGCGCCAGGGTGTCGGCCAGGCGATTGCGGTCGGTGTCCGAGAGCGGCGTCGCGACGGTGACCGTCGCCACCCGCTCGCCGTTCACGTCGGCCGCGACCCGCCCGTACGTCGCCAGGGCGACGCCGACGGTGCGGTAGGTGCCGGCCAGCGCCTGCTTGACCAGGGTGGCCGTCGCGGGCAGGGCACGGCCGCCGAGGAGCTCGTCGAGCAGGCGGGCCTTGTCGTCGGCCGAGCGCGCCGGGTCGGACAGGGCGTCGCGCAGGGCGGGCTCGCCCGACACGACCTGGGCGAACCCGAACAGCTCGTTCTCCAGGCGCACCGAGTCCGGGCCGGCGGAGCGCACGACCGCGATCTCACCGAGACGCTCCAGGGCGTCGGCGAGGTCGCGACCGCCCGTCCAGCGCCGGGACACGGCGGAGGAGACGATCGCCAGGGAGGCGTCGGCGACCTTGCCCGTGAGGATCTGCCGGAGCAGACCCTGCTTGGCGCTCGTGTCCACCGACACGTCCGTGGCGACCCGGCGCAGGCCGGGCTCGCCGCGGAGGATGCCGGCGACCGCGAAGAGGTCGTCGCCCACCCGCGCCTGGTCGGCGTCGGCGACGCCCCGCAGCTCGTCGGCCAGCGCTGCGAGTGCGTCGGCCGAAGCGCCACGGAACTCCGCCATCAGCGGGCTCCGCCCGCGGACTCGAGGTCGGCGAGGAAGCGCTCGACGACGCGGCTCTGGCGGGCCTCGTCCTCCAGGCTCTCCCCCACGATGCGACCGGCCAGGCCGGTCGCCAGGGTGCCGACCTCGGCACGCAGCGACGTGACCGCCTGCTGACGCTCCGCCTCGATCTGGGCCTTGCCGGCCTCGACGATGCGGGAGGACTCGGCCTGGGCCTGCTCCCTCATCTCCGAGACGATGGCCGCGCCCTGCTCGCGCGCCTCCTCACGGATGCGTGCCGCCTCGTGGCGGGCGTCCGCGAGCTGCTGCTCGAGCTCGGCGAGCTTGGCGTCGGCCTCGGCCTGCTTCGACTCGGCTGCCTGGAGACCACCCTCGATGGCCTTCGTGCGGGCCGCGAACGTCTCCTCGAAGTTCGGGACGACGAACTTCTTGACGAGCAGGAAGAGCAGGCCGAACACCACCAGACCGAGAACGATCTCGATCGGGTGCGGGATGAGGGGGTTGAGCTCCTCACCAGCCGCGAGGTTGCTGGACTTCATGGGCAGTTGTCCTTCGTCGAAGATGCCGAGCGGTTACGTCAGAGGACGAACGCGAGCGCGATACCGATGATGGCGAGGGCCTCGGCGAGGGCGAAGCCGAGGATCGCGATGGTCTGGAGACGACCCTGCGCCTCCGGCTGGCGCGCCACACCGTTGATGTAGGCGGCGAAGATCAGACCGATGCCGACACCGGGCCCGATGGCAGCCAGGCCGTAACCGATCATGTTGAGGGAGCCGTCCACGGCGATTTCCTTTCGGTTGGTTTCTCCGCGATGAGTGCGGAGAACGAGGGGTGGGCGGGAAGATCAGTGCTCGTCGGCGAGGGCGCCGGCGATGTACATGGCGGTGAGCAGCGTGAAGACGTAGGCCTGCAGGAACTGGATCAGCAGCTCGAGGAAGAACACGGCCGCGAACAGGACCCACGCGAGGATGCCCACGGGCTTCACGAGACCCGCACCGTGCAGCAGCAGGTACTCGCCGCCCAGCGCGAACAGGATGAGGAGGAGGTGGCCCGCGAACATGTTGCACAGGAGTCGCAGCGCCAGCGTCACCGGGCGGACGATGAGGTTCGAGAAGAACTCCAGCGGCACGATGAGGATGAGGATGGGCCCCGTCACGCCGCTCGGGAGCACCTGCAGCTTGAGGTAGCCGAGGAAGCCGTGCTTCCGGATGCCCACGTAGTTGTAGACGATCCAGCTCACCGCAGCGAGGCCGTAGACCAGGCCGGCGCGGGAGAACGTCGGGAACTGCACGAACGGGATCGACGCAGCCCAGTTGTTGAACAGGACCAGGAAGAACAGCGACACCAGGTACGGCGTGAACCGCTGGAAGTCGTGGCTGCCGATGATGTCGCGGCCCAGGGAGTTCCGGACGAACCCGTAGGCGCTCTCGCCGACGTACTGGAGCTTGCCCGGCACCATGGCCCGCTTGCGCGACGCCAGGTAGAGGAAGGCGAACACCAGACCGGCGAAGATCACGATCTGCAGCATCGGCTTGGTGACGCCGAGCGTCATCTCCTGGCCGAGGAACTCGAACGACGATCCCCCGCCGATGGGCGGGAGGTCGAAGTCGGCGGGGCCCGGCGGGGTGAACTCGTCACCGGAGGCTGCGAGAACGACTGCGCTCAACGCGAGTGCTCCTTCTTCAGGTCGGCCGTCAGGTCTGCGGCGATCGGGGCGGAGCCTGCCGGTCCGCCCGCGATCAGGTCGGGGGTGTGCTGGGGGGCTTGCTGGGGGACGCCCGGTTGTACCGCGCGAAGGTCATGTAGATGCCCAGGCCCGCGCCCACCAGGATGCCGATCGCAACGAGGAAGGTCGTGCCCAACCACCGGTCCGCGAGCCAGCCGAGCAGCCCGTACGCCAGCACGCCCGAGACGATGTAGCTGAACGAGCGCCAGGGATCGGCCGTCGGCCCGTCGGGGGTCGTCTTGCGGTCGTCGGAGGAAGGCTCCTGCGTTGTCATCGCGATCGGGACGATAGCAGGCTGTCGCGCCCATCACGCACCTGGCCTCTCCGCGGGAACGGAGGTGGGAACGGAGGTGGGTGCGGGGGTGGGTACGGCGGAGCGCTCGGGCAGGTCGTAGAGCGGCACGCGCAGGCGCGTGGTCACGACGACCTGGACGACGCTCCACGCCACGGCGCCCAGCACGACCGCTCCCCCGAGCCACCGTGCGCTCAGCGGACCGTCGGTGGCACCCGACGCCGCGAGGGCCGCGAGCGCGACCAGCACGAGGAGGACGTTCAACGTGTAGGTGAGCATCGCGAGGAGCATCAGCGAGCCGCTCACCCAGCTGGAGAGGACGGCGACGATCGCGGTGCTGGTCGTCAGCACGACGAGGAGCAGCGCTCCCCCGACGAGGGCGCCGAGCGCGGCGTCCGCGCCCTGCACGAGCCCGCCCACGACGGCCAGCAGGACCGCGAGGCCGGCCACGGGGCCTGCCGTGCGGAGCACCGCGCGCGTCGCCCAGGGGGTGTCCTGGGCAGAGCTGCGGGACGCGGTCGTCATGGTCGGCGGCCGTTCTGTGGGAGGCGGATCTGCAGTGCTGACGCGGCCGATCGACCGCTCGTGAAAACTATCACGAGTCTCCGACGCTGAGTAGTAGAGGGCGTCGTCGCCGTCCTCAGACGGCGTCCTCGAGCCGCTCCCCCTCTTCCTCGGCGGTCTTGCGCACGAGGAAGGTGAGGCACACGGTGACCACCGCCATGGCCGCCACCACGACGGCGACGATGGGACGGGAGTAGAGGCTCAGCACGACGGTGCCGAAGCCGACGAGCGCCGCCCAGAGCCACATGATGACGACGGCGCGCCCGTGGGAGTGGCCGAAGACGAGCAGGCGGTGGTGGAGGTGCTCCTTGTCCGCCGCGAACGGCGACGTGCCCCGGCTGGTGCGCCGCACGACCGCCAGCGCGAGGTCCGTCAGCGGGACGATGAGGATCGAGACCGGCAGCAGCACCGGCAGCAGCGTCGGCAGCAGGCTGGCCGAGCCGCCGTCGCCCCCCGAGGAGAGCTGGGTGGCCGGGAACTGGCCGGTGAGAGTGATCGCGCTCGCCGCGAGCATGAGCCCGAGCAGCATCGAGCCGCTGTCCCCCATGAACAGCCGCGCCGGGTGGTGGTTGTGGCCCAGGAAGCCGACGCAGGCGCCCGCGAGCATCGCGCTCAGCAGCGCGCCGGTGGTCGCGAGGGTCTCGTCGTTGATGTTGGTGAGCTGGTAGCAGAAGACGAAGAAGGCCAGGGCGCCGATGCCCACGATGCCGGCCGCGAGGCCGTCGAGGCCGTCGACGAAGTTCACCGCGTTGACCGTCACCACCACGACCAGGACGGTCAGGGTCGCGCCCTGCAGCGGGTCGATGGCGACGACGGCGCCGCCGGGCACCTGGAAGAAGAAGAACTGGACGTTCTGCACCACGAGGAAGCCGGCGACGAGCACCTGACCGCCGAACTTCATGAGGGGGTCGATCTCGAAGATGTCGTCGAAGACCCCGAGCAGGCAGATCGCGGCACCCGCGATCACCACCACGCCCGCGTCGCGGAACATCTCGTCGGAGCCGCGGAAGGACAGGAACGGCAGCTGCCGCGCGACGAAGTACGCCGCCACGATGCCGCCCAGCATGGCCACACCGCCGAAGTACGGGATCGGCTCGGCGTGCACGTCGCGGTCGCGCACGCGGGCGACCGCGCCCACCCGCACCGCGACCTCGCGCGCCACGACCGTCAGCAGGTAGCTGACGGTGGCGGCGACGAGGAAGACGAGGAGGTACTCGCGCATGCCGGGCGGTCCTCAGCCCTGGTCGACCAGGGTCGCGCCCTGCGGCTCGAGCACGGTGTTGAGCTGCTCCAGCGAGAGGGCGCCGACGCGGAGGACCCGCCCCTGGTCGCCCGTCGCGTCCACGATCGTGCTCGCCTCGCCGCGCGGGGAGCGTCCGGCGTCGAGCACCACCTCGACCGACGCGCCCAGCATGCCGTCGGCCTCGGCGGCGGTGAGCGCCGCCGGGCGACCGGTCAGGTTCGCGGAGCTGACGGCCAGCGGGCCGGTGCGCTCGAGCAGCTCGCGGGCGACGTCGTGGTCGGGCATGCGCAGGGCGACGGTGCCGCGGGTGTCACCGAGGTCCCACTGCAGCGACGTCTGCGCCGGGAGGACCAGGGTCAGCGGCCCGGGCCAGAAGGCGTCCATGAGGGCGCGGGCCCAGCCGGGGATCGAGCGCGCCAGCGCGTCGGCCGTCACCGCGGCGCTGATGAGCACCGGTGGCGGCATCTCGCGGCCCCGGCCCTTCGCCGCCAGCAGGCGCCCGACCGCGTCGGGGTCGAACGCGTCGGCACCGACGCCGTACACCGTGTCGGTGGGCAGCACGACGAGCGAGCCCTGCCGCACCGCGAGGGTGGCGGCCTCGAGGGCCGCCTCCCGCTCGTCCTCGGTGCCGGTCGCACGCACGCGCGACGAGGTCTTCTCGAGGCTGGGCGGTGCGGGGGGAGCCTGCTCCCCCGACGTGTGCTCGGGCTCCTGGGGCTGGTGCTGCTGCTCCGCGTCGTCCACGGGGGTCATCGTGCCAGCCGTCCCGTCGTGAAGCGCGCACGACCTGCCAGGTCCGGGTGGTCCTGCACCTCGCTCCAGCGTCCCGCCCGGGCGAGCACCTGCGGCGCCGAGGCGCCCTGGACGTCGGCGTGCTCGAAGCCCAACCAGCCGCCGGGCCGCAGGAGCAGCGCGGCGCGGCGCTCCAGCACCCGGATGGCCTCCAGACCGTCGTCGCCGGAGAAGAGCGCCAGGTGCGGGTCGTGGTCGCGCGCCTCGGCAGCCACGGACTCCCACGCCTCGAGCGGGATGTACGGCGGGTTGCACACCACGACGTCCACGGCGCCGGCCAGGTCGTCGAACGCCTCGGCCATGTCCCCGGCGCGCAGGTCCACACCGGTGCCGGCGAGGTTGCGCTCCGCCCAGGCCAGGGCGCCCGGGTCGAGCTCGACGGCGTGGACGGCGGCCTCGGGGACCTCGTCCGCGAGCGCCCGCGCGATCGCGCCGGACCCGGTGCACAGGTCGACGACCACGGGCCGCTCCCCCGTCGCGACCTGCCGGGACCGCTCGCGGACGCGGTCGACGGCCCAGCCCGCGAGCAGCTCGGTCTCGGGGCGCGGCACGAAGACGCCGGGGCCGACGGCGAGCTCGACGTACCGGAACGCGGCCGTGCCCGTGAGGTGCTGCAGCGGCTCACGGGCGGCGCGGCGCGACACCAGCTCCTCGACGCGCTCGCGCTCCGCTGCCGTGACGCTGTCGAGGAGGGGCACGCGGCCCAGCGGGACGCCCACGACGTGGGCGACGAGCTCGTCGGCGTCCCGGGCCGGGCTGGCGACGCCGGCCGCGGCGAGCCGCTCGACGGAGGTACGGCGCAGCGCGCGCACGTCGTGCCCCTCGGGCGTGCTCACCCGGCCTCCACGGCGGCGAGACGGGCCTCGAGGTCGGCCTCGACCGCCGAGGTGACGACCGGGCCCAGGTCGCCGTCGAGCACGGCGTCGAGGTTGTGGGCCTTGTAGCCCGTGCGGTGGTCGGAGATGCGGTTCTCCGGGAAGTTGTAGGTGCGGATGCGCTCGGAGCGGTCGACCGTGCGGACCTGCGAGCGGCGGGCGTCGCTCGCCTCGGCGGCGGCCGTCTCCTGCGCCGCCGCCAGCAGGCGGGCGCGCAGGATGCGCAGCGCCTGCTCCTTGTTCTGCAGCTGCGACTTCTCGTTCTGGCAGCTCACCACGATGCCGCTCGGCAGGTGGGTGATGCGCACCGCGGAGTCGGTCGTGTTGACGCTCTGCCCGCCGGGGCCGGAGCTGCGGAAGACGTCGATGCGCAGGTCGTTCTCGTCGACCGAGACGTCGACCTGCTCGGCCTCGGGCAGCACGAGCACGCCGGCGGCGCTCGTGTGGACGCGGCCCTGCGACTCGGTGACGGGCACGCGTTGCACGCGGTGGACGCCGGCCTCGTACTTCAGCAGCGCGTACGGCGCGGTGCCCGGCTCGGGCGTGCCCTTGGCCTTCACGGCGACCGTCACCGACTTGTAGCCGCCGAGGTCCGACGGGGTGGCGTCGAGCACCTCGGTCGTCCAGCCGCGCTGCTCGGCGAAGCGCGTGTACATCCGCAGGAGGTCGCCGGCGAAGAGCGCGGACTCCTCGCCGCCCTCCCCCGACTTGACCTCCAGCAGGGCGTCCTTGTCGTCGGTCTCCTCGCGCGGGACGAGCAGGCGACGCAGGCGCTCGGCGGTCTCGGCGCGGCGGGTCTCGAGCGCCTCGGCCTCCTCGGCGAAGGCCGGGTCGTCGGCGGCGAGCTCGCGCGCGGCACCGGCGTCGTCGCCGAGGCGCTGCCACTCCCGCCAGGTGCGCACGATGGCGCTGACCACGGCGTACCGCTGGTTGACCTGCTTGGCGGCCCGGGCGTCGGCGTGGAGCGCGGGGTCGGCCAGCCGCTCCTCGAGCGCGGCGTGCTCGGCGGCGAACGCCTCGACGGCTTCGAACACTGCGGACTCCTCGGGTGGCTGGCGCGGGCTCGGCGGCGCGACGGACGGCGCCGAAATGACGCAACGCCGGCCCCGGACCCGCCCGACGTGGAGGTCGGGCGGGCGGGGCCGGCGCTGGGACGGCGTTACTTCTTCTTGGCGGCAGCAGCCTTCGCGTAGCGCGCCTCGAAGCGGGCCACGCGGCCGCCGGTGTCGAGGATCTTCTGCTTGCCGGTGTAGAACGGGTGGCACTGCGAGCAGACGTCGGCGTGCAGCGAGCCGCTCTTCGCCGTGCTGCGGGTCGTGAACTGGGCCCCGCAGGTGCAGGTCACCTCGGTCACGACGTAGTCGGGGTGGATGTCCTTCTGCATGATGTGTCCTCTCCTCGGCCGCCGGGTCGTGCCGACCCCCTGGTGGGGGCACGTGAACCGGGACCAGCGCACGAATTGTGCCACCGGGGGAACGTCGTGACGAATCGCGGCATTCCCCCGGCGGTGGTGGCTCAGTGGCCGTTGTCCTGGCCCGCCCCGGGCATCGTCTTCTGCACCTGCATGAGGAACTCGATGTTGCTCTGGGACTTCTTGAGGCGCTCCAGCAGCAGCTCGAGGGCCTGCTGGCCGTCGAGGCCCGACAGGACACGGCGGAGCTTCCAGATGATGGCCATCTCCTCCTTGCCCATGAGGAGCTCCTCGCGACGCGTGCCCGACTGGACGGCGTCGATGGCCGGGAAGAGCCGCTTGTCCGCGAAGTCGCGGCGCAGGCGGATCTCCATGTTGCCGGTGCCCTTGAACTCCTCGAAGATCACCTCGTCCATCTTCGAGCCGGACTCGATGAGGGCCGTGGCGAGGATCGTGAGCGAGCCGCCGTTCTCGATGTTGCGGGCCGCGCCGAAGAACCGCTTCGGCGGGTAGAGCGCCGCCGAGTCGACACCACCGGACAGGATGCGACCGCTGGCCGGGGCGGCCAGGTTGTACGCACGCCCGAGACGTGTGATGCCGTCGAGCAGGACGACGACGTCGAGACCGAGCTCCACGAGGCGCTTGGCGCGCTCGATGGCGAGCTCCGCGACGATCGTGTGGTCGCTCGCGGGGCGGTCGAAGGTCGAGGAGATGACCTCGCCCTTCACCGAGCGCTCGAAGTCGGTGACCTCCTCCGGGCGCTCGTCGACCAGCACGACCATGAGGTGGCACTCGGGGTTGTTGACCGTGATCGAGTTGGCGATGGACTGCATCACCATCGTCTTGCCGGCCTTCGCCGGGGAGACGATGAGGCCGCGCTGGCCCTTGCCGATCGGCGCCGCGATGTCGATGACGCGACCGATGAGGTTCGACTGCTCGGTCTCGAGGCGCAGGCGCTCGGAGGCGTAGAGCGGGGTCAGCTTCTGGAACTCGGGGCGGTTCTTCGCCTGCTCCGGGTCCGCGCCGTTGACCTGGTCCACCCGGACCATCGGGTTGAACTTCTCCTTGCGCTCGCCCTCGCGGGGCTGGCGCACCTGGCCGACGATCGCGTCACCGCGGCGCAGGCCCATCTTGCGGACCATCGACAGCGACAGGTAGACGTCGTCGGGACCCGGCAGGTAGCCGCTGGTCCGCACGAACGCGTAGCTGTCGAGCACGTCGAGGATGCCCGCGGCGGGCACGAGGACGTCGTCCTCGAGGATCGTGGTGTCGGGCTCGCGGCTGTTGCCGCGACCGCCCTGGCTGCCGCCGCGCTCGGGGCGCTCGTTGCGGTCGCGACCCCGGCGACGACGGCTGCGCCGGCCACCCTCGTCGTCGCGGTTCGAGCTCGGGCCGCCCTGGTTGCCGCCACCCTGGTTCTGGTTGCCGCCGCCCTGGTTGCGGTCCTGGCGGTCCTGGTTGCCGCCCTGGTTGCCGCCCTGGTTGCCGCCCTGGTTCTGGTTGCGGTCCTGGTTGCGCTGCTGCCGGTCCTGGCGGTCCTGGCGGTCCTGACGGTTCTGGTTGCCGCCCTGCTGACCACCCTGCTGACCACCCTGCTGACCACCCTGCTGACCACCCTGGTCGCCGCGGTCCTGCTTGCGGTCCTGCTGACCACCCTGGTCGCCGCGGTCCTGCTTGCGGTCGTCGCGGCGCTCGGCGCGGCCCTCCTGGCCGGACTGCTCGCCGGCGGGTGCCTGCTGGCCGTTCTGCTGGTTGCCCTGCTCGCCGGCGTCCTGGCCGTCGCCCTTGGCCCGCTGGCGGCGGCGGGGCTCGCGCCGCGCCTCGCCCTCGGGGGCCGCGGCAGCGGGGGCGGCGGAAGCGGCGGGGGCGTCCGTCGTACCGGTCGACGCGGCCTCGCCCGAGGGGGCCGCGGACGTCGTACGACGCGAGCGTGCCGGCGCGCCACCCTGGGCGCCGCCGGACGGGCCACCCGACTGGGCGGCCTTGATGGCCTCGACGAGCTGGGCCTTCTTCATCCCGCCCGAGGAGATCCCCAGGCCCGACGCCATCGACTTGAGGTCGGCGAGGAGCAGGGAGTTGAGTCCGCCGCGCTTCTTCGGTGCCTGGTCGGCGGCGGATTCGATGGTTTCCGTCACGTGAGGTCCTTCCCACGTATCACTGCCGGGAGGGCGCGACGCGCCACCAGCACTTGGTCATGGTCCTCCTCGCCGCGCATCAGGCTCACCGAGAGCGCCGGAGGGGCTCGTGGCAGAGGAGATCCGCGTCTGGGACGAGGAAGAGGGTGCACCACCCGTGGTCGTGCCCGGGGGTGCCGCGCCGAGTGGTCGCGGACGACCGATCGTTGACGCAATCGTCACCGTACCATCACGCCGTCCGTGTCGACGGCGAGGTGGTGGGCCTGCCAGCCCGCCGGGCAGCGCTCCAGCAGGGCCGCCGCCCCCAGCGGGGCCGCGGCGGCGGCGTCCGCGACCAGCGCGAGCACGGTCGGCCCGGCGCCGGAGATCACGGCCGGCACGCCGTCGGCGCGCAGCGCGCGGACCAGCGCGGCGCTCCCGGGCATCGCCGCCGCGCGGTAGTCCTGGTGGAGCCAGTCGCGGGTCGCCGCGTGCAGCAGCTCGGGGCGCCCGCCCATCGCGACGACCAGCAGCGCCGCGCGCGCCGCGTTCGCCGCGGCGTCCGCGTGGGGCACGTGCGCGGGCAGCAGCCCCCGCGCCACCTCGGTGGCCACGGGCGTCGGCGGGACGAACGCGACCGCGCTCAACGCGGGGTCGACGGCGGCCGGGACGGCGAAGAACCCGTCGTCCTCGGCGCCGGAGACGATGAAGCCGCCGAACGTGGCCGGCGCGACGTTGTCGGGGTGGCCCTCCATGCGGCCGGCCAGCGCGAACACCGCGGCGTCGTCGAGGCGCGCCGTACCGTCCACCACGAGGGCGCGCGCCAGCGCCAGGCCGCCGACGATGGCGGCCGAGGAGGAGCCGAGCCCGCGGCTGTGCGGGAGCCGGTTGACGCAGTGCAGCCGCAGCGTCGGCTGCGGGACGCCCATCGCGTCGAAGGCCGTGCGCATCGCGCGGACCACGAGGTGGGTCTCGTCGAGCGGCACCGAGCCGGCGCCCTCGCCCTCGACCACGACCTCCACGCCCGGGGCGTCGCCGCCCGCACCGGCGGGCACAGCCTCCCCCGTCAGCTCGTCGCGCAGCGACAGGGCGAGCCCGAGGGTGTCGTAGCCCGGTCCCAGGTTGGCCGAGGTCGCCGGCACCGAGACGGTGACGGTCCCGCGGACCAGCTCGACGGCGGCGCCGTCGTCGTGGGTCGTCCCCACCTCAGAGACCGGCGGCGCGCGCGACGTCGCGCACGTCGGCGTCCACCACCGAGTCGACCACGTCGCCGAGGCCCTCGAGCGCGGTCACGGTGTCCTTGAGCCCGTGGCCCGTGACCGTGACGGCGACGGTGAGGCCGGCGTACGACTCCCCCGCGGCGAGGTCGGACAGCAGGCCGGCGACACCCGTCGCGGACGCCGGCTCGACGAAGACGCCGTCGTGGCGGGCCAGCTCGCGCTGCGCGGCGAGGATCTGCTCGTCGGTGACGGCACGGAAGCGGCCGCCCGACTCCTCGGCCGCGGTCGTCGCGAGCTTCCACGAGGCGGGGTTGCCGATGCGGATCGCGGTGGCCTTCGTCTCCGGGTCCGGCACCGGGGCGCCGTGCACGAGGGGCGCGGCGCCGGCGGCCTGGAAGCCGCGCATGACGGGACGGCGCGTGGCGCGGCCGATCTCGACGTACTGCGAGTAGCCGAGCCAGTACGCCGAGATGTTGCCGGCGTTGCCCACGGGCAGTACGTGCACGTCGGGGGCGTCGCCGAGGAAGTCGACGATCTCGAACGCGCCGGTCTTCTGACCCTCGAGGCGCACCGGGTTGACCGAGTTGACGAGCGCGACCGGGTAGGAGTCGGCGAGCTGCCGCGCCAGCGTCAGGCAGTCGTCGAAGTTGCCGCGCACCATGAGCACCTGCGCGCCGTGCATGATCGCCTGGGCCATCTTGCCCGCGGCGATCTTGCCCTCGGGCACCAGCACGAGCGGGGTGAGGCCCGACTTCGCGGCGTACGCCGCCATCGACGCCGACGTGTTGCCGGTCGAGGCGCAGACCACGGCCTCGGCACCCTCGTGCTTGGCCACGGAGATGGCGGCCGTCATCCCCCGGTCCTTGAAGGAGCCCGTGGGGTTGTCGCCCTCGACCTTGAGCCAGACCTGTCCCCCGGTGAGGCCGGAGAGCCAGTCCGAGTGCACGAGCGGGGTGCCGCCCTCGCGGAGCGTGACCGCCTCGACCCCGGCGGGGATGGCCAGCAGGTCGCGGTACTCCTCGATGACGCCCCGCCACTGGGGACGGCCGCCGGGCGTGGACGTCGCAGCGGCCGCGGCGGCCGTCGCGGCGTCGACGGTCGGGGCGGACTGGGCCTGGGTCATGCGGTCTCTCCCTCCACGCGCATCACCGAGGTGACCTCGCGCACGATGTCCATCTCCTGCAGGTGGGCGACCGTCGCCGCCAGCTGCGCGTCCGTGGCGCGGTGCGACACCACGACCAGCTGCGCGTCGTCGCCGCGGCCCTCCTGGCGCACCGTCTGGATCGACACGCCGTGCTCCGCGAACGCGGTGGCCACGAGGGCGAGCACGCCCGCGCGGTCCTGCACGTCGATCGCCACGTGGTAGCGCGTGAGCGTCTCCCCCATCGGCAGCACGGGTCGGGCGGTGTACGCCGACTCCCCCGCGCCGCGGGTACCCGCGCGCAGGTTGCGGGCCACCGTCACCAGGTCGCCCAGCACGGCGGACGCCGTCGGCGCACCACCGGCGCCGGGGCCGTAGAACATGAGCCGCCCGGCGGCCTCGGACTCGACGAACACCGCGTTGTAGGCCTCGCGCACCGACGCCAGCGGGTGGCTGCGCGGGATCATCGCCGGGTGCACCCGGGCCGAGACGGCCTGGCCCTCGTCGGTGTCGCGGAGCTCGCAGATCGCGAGCAGCTTGACGACCGCCCCCATGTCGGCGGCCGAGCGCACGTCGGCGGCGGTCACGTCGCTGATGCCCTCGCGGTGCACGTCGGCCGCGGTCACCCGGGTGTGGAACGCCAGCGAGGCCAGGATCGCGGCCTTGGCGGCGGCGTCGAAGCCCTCGACGTCGGCGGTGGGGTCGGCCTCGGCGTACCCCAGCTCCTGGGCCTCGCCGAGCGCGTCGGCGAACCCGGCGCCCGAGCTGTCCATCTTGTCGAGGATGTAGTTCGTCGTGCCGTTGACGATGCCGATGACCCGGGTGACCGTGTCGCCGGCCAGCGACTCGCGCAGGGGCCGGATGATCGGGATCGCGCCCGCGACGGCGGCCTCGTAGTAGAGGTCGCGACCGGCCTGCGCGGCCGCCTCGAAGAGGTGCGCCCCGTCCTCGGCCAGCAGCGCCTTGTTGGCCGTCACGACCGACGCGCCGGCGCCGAGCGCGGCGAGGATGAGCGATCGGGCGGGCTCGATGCCGCCGATGACCTCGACGACGAGGTCGACGCCGCTGGTCACGAGCGCCTGCGCGTCCGTGGTGAGCAGGTCGGCGGGCACGTCGACCTCGCGCGGGGCCTCGAGCCGGCGCACGGCCACCCCGGCGAGCTCGAGCGGCGCGCCGACACGGGCCGCGAGGTCGTCGAACTGCTCGAGCAGCAGGCGCACGACCTGGGACCCGACGGACCCACAGCCGAGCACCGCCACGCGCAGGGCGTCAGGGGACTGCATCGTCATCAACCTCTCTGGGACGGGCGCGGGGGCACGGTAGCCCGGAGCGTCCGCGTGGGGGGCATCGTGCGGGTCATCGCGGGTCCCCGACGTCGGTGGCGAGGAGGTCGTCGACGGTCTCGCGGCGCACGACGACGCGGGAGGCCCCGTCCTTGACCGCGACGACCGGCGGGCGCAGCGCGTGGTTGTAGTTCGACGCCATCGAGCGGCAGTAGGCCCCGGTGCCGGGCACCGCGACGAGGTCGCCGGGCCCGACGTCGGCCGGCAGGAACTCGTCCTTCACCACGATGTCGCCCGCCTCGCAGTGGTGGCCGACGACCCGGGCGAGGACGGGCTCCGCCTCGGAGCGGCGCGAGGCCAGGGTGCAGGAGTAGTCCGCGTCGTACAGCGCCGTGCGGATGTTGTCGCTCATGCCCCCGTCGACCGAGACGTAGGTGCGGCGCGCCCCGCCGTCGAGCGCGACCTCCTTGACGGTGCCGACCTCGTAGAGCGTGAACGTCGAGGGCCCGACGATCGCGCGGCCCGGCTCGATCGACAGGTGCGGGACCTCGATGCCGAGCCCGCGGCACTCGTGCTCGACGATGGCGCGCATCTCGCGGGCCAGCACGTCGGGCGTCGAGGGGTCGTCCTGGGTGGTGTAGGCGATGCCGAACCCGCCGCCGAGGTCCATCTCGGGCATCGTCGTGCCCAGCTCGTCCGCCACCCGCGCGTGCAGCGCCAGCACGCGGCGGGCGGCGACCTCGAAGCCGGCCGAGTCGAAGATCTGGCTGCCGATGTGGCTGTGGAGGCCCCGCAGCTCGAGACCCGGGGCGGCGAGCACCCGTCGTACCGCCTCCAGCGCGTCGCCGGAGGTGATGGAGAAGCCGAACTTCTGGTCCTCGTGGGCGGTCGCGATGTACTCGTGCGTGTGGGCCTCGACGCCCGCGGTCACCCGGATCATCACGGGCTGGGTGCGACCGACCTCGGCGGCCACCGCCGCCAGCCGCTCGACCTCCTGGAACGAGTCGACGATGACGCGGCCCACGCCCGCCTCGACCGCGCGGCGCAGGGCACGCACCGACTTGTTGTTGCCGTGGAAGCCCATGCGGGCCGGGTCGACCCCCGCCCGCAGCCCGACGGTGAGCTCGCCCTCGGAGCAGACGTCGAGGTGCAGGCCCTCCTCCGCCACCCACCCGGCGACGGCCGTGCAGAGGAACGCCTTGCCCGCGTAGTAGACGTCCCACCCGGCGAAGCCGTCGCGGAACGCCCGCGCGCGACCGCGGAAGTCGTCCTCGTCCAGCACGTACGCCGGCGTGCCGTGCTCGGCGGCCAGCTGCGTCGCGGGGACGCCGGCGACCGTCAGGACGCCCGCCTCGTCCTTCGTCGTGCCGGTCGACCACAGGTGCGGGACCAGGGCGTTGGTGTCGGCGGGCTCCCGGAGCCACGCGGGGCCCTTGAGGGCTCCCTCGGCGTGGGCCCAGCCGGCCTCGTGCGCGCGGACCACGTCACATCCTCTCGGGGGCGGAGACGCCCAGCAGGTCGAGCCCGTTGGCGAGCACCTGGCGGGTCGCGGCCACGAGCGTGAGGCGCGCGCGGTGCAGGGCACCGGGCTCCTCGTCACCCTGGGGCAGCACGCGGCAGGCGTCGTTGAACTTGTGGTACGTCGAGGCGGTGTCCTCGAGGTAGCGGGCCACGCGGTGCGGCTCGCGCAGCTCGGCCGCCGTCGCGACGACGCCCGGGAAGGCGGCGAGCGCACGCAGCAGCTCGCCCTCCTTCTCGTGCACCAGCAGCCCGGCGTCGAACTCCTCGCCCGTGGCCGGGCCGAGCCCGAGGTCCGCGGCGTTGCGCAGGATCGAGGACACCCGGGCGTGGGCGTACTGCACGTAGAAGACGGGGTTGTCGCTCGTCGCCCGCGTGATCTCCTCGATGTCGAGGGTCAGCGGGGAGTCGGCCGGGTAGCGCGCCAGCGAGTAGCGCAGGGCGTCGACGCCGATCTCGTCGGCCAGCTCGTCGAGGGTGACGATGTCGCCGGCGCGCTTGGACAGGCGCACCTCCTCGCCCCCGCGCAGGATCTTCACCAGCTGGCCGATGAGCACCTCGAGGTTGCGCCCGGGGTCGTCGCCCGCGCAGGCCGACATGGCCTGCAGGCGCTTCACGTAGCCGTGGTGGTCGGCGCCCAGCAGGTAGATGCAGACGTCGAAGCCGCGCTCGCGCTTGTTCACGTAGTACGCCGTGTCGGAGGCGAAGTAGGTCAGCTCGCCGTTGCTGCGCACGAGCACGCGGTCCTTGTCGTCGCCGAAGTCGGTGGTGCGCATCCACAGCGCGCCGTCCGCGTCGTACAGGTGCCCCTTGTCCTTCAGCTTGGCCAGCCCGCTCGCGACCGCGTCCTGCCCGCCCGCGTCCTCGTAGAGGGACCGCTCGGAGAACCAGACGTCGAAGCGGGTGTTGAAGGCCTCCAGCGACGCCTGCTGCTCGGCGAGCTGCAGCACGTACGCCGCCTCGCGGAAAGCGGGCAGGCGCTCGGCGGGCGGCAGGTCGACGATGCCGGGGTGCTCGGCCAGCACCTGGGCCGCGAGGTCCTTGACGTAGGCCCCGCGGTACCCGTCCTCCGGCGGCTCCTGGCCCAGCGCCGCAGCCTCGACCGAGGCGCCGAAGACGTTCATCTGGTTGCCGCGGTCGTTGATGTAGAACTCGCGGACGACGTCGGCGCCCGCGGCCTCGAGCACGCGGGCGATCGCGTCGCCCAGCACCGCCCAGCGCGTGTGGCCCAGGTGGAGCGGGCCCGTGGGGTTGGCGGAGATGAACTCCACGTTGAAGCGGGTGCCGGCCAGCGTCTCGGTGTGCCCGTACGACGCGCCCGCGGCCACGATGCGTGCGGCGACCTCCGCCTGGGCCCCGGCCTCGACGGTGATGTTGAGGAAGCCCGGGCCGGCGATCTCGACCGCCGCGACGCCCGGGTCCTGCTCGAGGCGCTCGGCGAGCAGCGTCGCCAGCGCACGGGGGTTGGTGCCCGCCTTCTTCGCCAGCTGCAGCGCGACGTTCGTCGCGTAGTCCCCGTGGCCCTTCTGCCGGGGTCGCTCCACCGTGACGCTCGTCGGGACGTCGGCGGGGTCCAGGGGGACGACGCCGTCGGCGACGAGCCCGGTCAGGGCGTCGCGGACGGAGGTCGAGAGCTGCTCGGGGGTCACCGCCCCAGGGTATCGGCGGCCGGCCCCGCCGCGCGCGCCGCTACGGGGGGCGGACGCCGGGCGTGGCCCGCGCCACCTGGTTCGCGGCCGACCGCGCGGGGTTGTAAGGTCTCCCCCAGCCCTGTTGCCGGCGCGAGTCGGCGGGCGGGCCTCCGTAGCTCAGGGGATAGAGCACTGGTTTCCGGTACCAGGAGTCGCAGGTTCGAATCCTGCCGGGGGTGCGAGCACCACGAGACGGGCCCGACCTCCACGAGGTCGGGCCCGTTCCGCTTCCCGCGGGCCGACGACACGAGGAGGGCGGGCGTGGACGAGGGAGCCGACCGGGCCGATCCGGGGCGCTACGCCGAGGACGAGCGCTGGCTCGTGGTCGACGGGCGCCGCTGGCGTCGTACGGACCCGTGCCTGCCCGACGACGTGGTCGAGGCCCTGAAGTCCCACCTCGGGCGGGGGCGTTCCGGCACCCGGGTCGCGAAGCAGGCCGGCGACGACGCGGCGGTGGCCGCCGCCCGGCGCCGGACCGCGCTCGCGAAGCACGGCCTCGGCGAGCGGGGGCCGCGGTGGTGGGACGAGCCCGAGGCCGACCGCGTCGCCCGGGCCCGCGCGGCGCTCGCCGAGCTCGACGCGCTGGACGTGCCCGACGCACCCGACGCACCCGGCTGAACCGCCCGCGACGCACCGAGCGCCGGCCCCCGTGCGGGGACCGGCGCTCGTCGTGCGGTGCGGTGGACTCAGAGAGCGGAGCCCTCCAGGGTGCCCTCGACGGGGCCCTCGGGGTCGAAGACCACGCAGAGGATCTCGCGGTCGTCTCCCTGGGTCCAGCTGTCCTCGGTCGGCGTGAGCGCGTCGAGGTAGAGCGCGGAGGTGTCGTAGGGCGTGCCGACGAAGGCCTCGAACGCTCCTCCGCAGCCCTCCTCCACCGCCGCCTGGACGGCGTCGTCGCCCGGCCAGTCGCCCTCGTCCATGTCGAACGCCTCGAAGATCTCGTTGTCGTGCGGCTCGGCGCACGGCACGGCCGGGACCTCGGTGACCTCGGTGCCCTCCGGGTCGTCGAAGCAGTCGCCGACCTGCAGCGAGAACGCGTCCGCGTTCCCGGCCTCGGTGACCTCCTGCGTGCCCTCGTCGCGCGTGGCGTCGTCCTCGGACCCGCAGGCGCTCAGCGCGCCCATGCCGGCCAGCGCGATCCCGACGGCGAGCACGCGGCCCGCGACGGTGTTCCTCATGGTGGTGCCTCTCCTCGAACCCCGCCCCTCCGGCGGGCAAACCGCGCGAACGTATCAACCCGTGCGGGCGCGCGGTGGCGGTTCGGGCGCATCGCCGCCCATGTCACACGGCCCAGGTCACCCGCCGGGCTCCTAGGCTGTCGCCCGTGACGATCCTCGGAACCCCGCTCTCGGACGGCGCCACGCGCGTCCTCCTCCTCGGCGCCGGCGAGCTGGGCAAGGAGGTCGTCATCGAGCTGCAGCGCCTCGGCGTGGAGACGATCGCCGTCGACCGGTACGCCGACGCCCCCGCCATGCAGGTGGCCCACCGCAGCCACGTCGTGGACATGCTCGACCCCGCCGCCGTACGACGGGTGGTGGAGCTGGAGCGCCCGCACTGGGTCGTCCCGGAGATCGAGGCCATCCACACGCCCACCCTCGTGGAGCTCGAGGCCGAGGGCACCACCGTCGTGCCGACCGCCCGGGCCACCCGCCTGACGATGGACCGCGAGGGCATCCGCCGCCTCGCCGCGGAGACCCTCGGCCTGCCCACCTCGCCGTACCGGTTCGCCGACACCCTCGACGAGCTCGTCGCCGCAGTCGCCGACGTCGGGCTGCCCTGCGTGGTGAAGCCCGTGATGTCGTCGTCGGGCAAGGGTCAGTCGGTGGTGCGGGAGACCGCCGACGCGGAGCAGTCGTGGCGCTACGCGCAGGAGGGCGGCCGCGCCGGCGCGGGACGCGTCATCGTCGAGGGCTTCGTGGACTTCGACGTCGAGATCACGCTGCTGACCGTCAAGCACGCCGCGACCGACGGCGGTGAGGACGTGGTCTCGTTCTGCGCGCCGATCGGCCACACCCAGGTCGACGGCGACTACCGCGAGTCGTGGCAGCCGCAGGCCCTCTCCCCCACCGTGCTCGCCCGGGCGCAGGAGGTGGCCGCCGCGGTGGTGCGCGACCTGTGCGGGGCCACCGGCCGCGGTCTCTTCGGGGTCGAGCTGTTCGTCCGAGGCGACGACGTCGTGTTCTCCGAGCTCTCGCCCCGCCCGCACGACACGGGCCTGGTGACCCTCGTCTCCCAGGACCTGTCCGAGTTCGCGCTGCACGCCCGCGCGGTGCTCGGCCTGCCGATCCCGAACATCCGGGACCGGGGCCCCGCCGCGTCGTGCGCGGTGCTGCTCGAGGGCGAGGTCGACGCCCCGTCGTACGCCGGGGTGGACGCCGCCCTGCGCGAGCCGGACACCAGCCTGCGGCTGTTCGGCAAGCCGTCCGTCTCCGGTCGACGCCGCATGGCCGTGACGCTCGCCCTGGGCGAGGACGTCGAGGCGGCCCGCGCGCGGGCCCGGCGCGCCGCCGCGCAGGTCCGGCTGGCGGGCCCCGCCGACCAGGGCGGTCCCGACGCGTGAGCGACCGGACCGACCGGCGTGGAGCCAGGTGACCCTCACCCGCGCCCGTGTCAGACTGGACGAGGGCCGACCGAGCCGACCGGAGGGAGGCACCGTGACGGACCAGCGCACCGAGCGGGGCGCCACCGACGGCCCCACCGCCGACCGCCCCGCCGCCGACCGCCCCGCCACCGTGGGGTCCGACGTGGTCCGGGCGACCGTGGCCACCGAGGGCGAGGCGGCGTTCGACTCCTCGCTCCCGTTCGACCCCACCTCGCCCGCCCGCTCGCGCCGCGCGCTGACGGCCCACCTCACCGAGCACGAGGTGCCCCGCACGGCGATCGAGAACGCCGCGATCGTGCTCTACGAGCTGCTCCAGAACGGCATCGAGCACGGCGAGCCCTGCGCGGACCACACGGTGAAGGTCGCCTGGGCGCTCGAGCCGTGCGGGGTGCGGATGCAGGTGACCGACTGCGGGACGCCGCGGGGCGCCTGCGCCGTCGCCCGCGACACCGACCCGGCCGACCCGACCGACGCGGACGACGCGACGGACGACCCCGCCGAGGCGGCCTGGGAGCTCGAGGAGGCGTGGCGCCGGCGCATGCTGACCCCCGTCGACATGCTCGAGGAGCGCGGCCGCGGCCTCCACCTCGTCGCCGCGCTCAGCAGCTCCTGGAACGTCAGCACCTCCGAGGGGGGCACCACGGTCACGGCCGTCGTGTCGTTCGACGCCCGCTGACGCTCACCAGCCCCAGCTGCCCGGGATCCCCTTGAACGGGCCCGCGACCCGGCTCGTGATCCACCCGCCGTAGAAGCCACCGGGCTGGGCCGCCACGACCTCGCCGTCGACGACGCACCGGTCCACGAGGCCCGGCATCACGGCGACCGCGTCGAGCAGGTCGGCGAACGCTGGCACCGGCGTCGGGTAGGTCCACGCCGCGCGGGCGGCCGTCCTCCCGCCGCCGACGAGGTCGAGGTAGGCCGCCTCGCCCTTCCACTCGCAGTGCGTCGTGCCGGCCACCGGGCGCAGGGCTCCGGCGACGAACGCGGAGCGCGGCAGGTAGTACGTCGGGGGGTGGCTCGTCTCGAGGACCCGCCAGCTCGTCGTGGTGTCCGCGACGCGCTCGCCACCCAGCCACACCTCGACGTGCTCCTCGGACCGGTCGAGGGCCGGCGGGCGCGGGTAGTCCCAGACGGACTCCTGACCGGGGCCGGGCCGTTCCGGGGTGGGTCGCATGCCACCAAGCCTAGGTCGGCGCAGGGCCACCGGGGGTGCATGCTGGGGCCCATGAGCGACCCGGCCGCCTGGCTCCTGGGCAAGACGGAGCGCGCCAACGCCGACACCCGCCTCGACGACCGCCACGAGGGCGACGTCGCGTGGTCCGGGGGCAACCTGGCGCGTCCCCTCGTCGACGGCGCGGCGTACTTCGCCCGCCTGCACGAGGTGCTCCTCGCGACCCGTGCCGGGGACCTCGTGCTCCTCACCGACTGGCAGGGCGACGCCGACGAGCTGCTGACCGGCGAGCCGGGCTCGGAGGTGGTGGAGGTGCTGTCGCAGGCCGACGAGCGCGGCGTCGACGTGCGGGGCCTCGTGTGGCGCTCGCACCTCGACCAGGCCGGCTTCTTCGCCACCTCCAACCGCCACCTGGGCGAGCAGCTGCAGGCCCGTGGGGCGGAGGTGCTGCTCGACATGCGGGTCCGCGCGGGCGGCTCGCACCACCAGAAGTTCGTGGTCGTGCGCCAACGCGACGACCCGACGCGCGACGTCGCCTTCGTCGGCGGCATCGACCTCGCGCACAACCGGCGCGACGACTCCGCGCACCACGGCGACCCGCAGGGCCGCCGGCTGAGCCCGGAGTACGGCGACACCCCGCCGTGGCACGACGCGCAGGTCGAGCTGCGCGGCCCCGTCGTCCACGACGTCGAGACCGTCTTCCGCGAGCGCTGGGAGGACCCGACGCCGCTGTCGTCCGCGCCCTGGCGCCGGGTGGCCGACCGGTTGCGCCGCCTCGACACGACCCCCGACCCGCTGCCGCCGCAGCAACCGCCCCCGCCGCCGGCCGGCGACCACGTCGTGCAGCTCCTGCGCACCTACCCCGACCTGCGCCTCGACCGCGACTACCCGTTCGCCCGCGGCGGCGAGCGCAGCGTCGCCCGGGGCTACTCCAAGGCGGTGGGCCGCGCCGAGCGCATCGTCTACATCGAGGACCAGTACTTCTGGGGTCACGACGTCGCGGGCGTGTTCGAGCAGCGCCTGGCCGACCAGCCCGACCTGCGGCTGCTCGTGGTCATCCCGCTGGCCACCGACGTCACCGGACCGAACCGCACGGCGCAGCTGCTGGGGCGCCGGCGTGCCCTGCGCCGGCTCGCGGAGGTCGCGCCGGGCCGGGTGGCGGCGTACGGGATCGAGAACCACGCCGGCACCCCCGTGTACGTGCACGCCAAGGTCTGCGTCGTCGACGACACCTGGGCCAGCACCGGCTCCGACAACTTCAACCGCCGCTCGTGGACCCACGACTCCGAGCTGACCGCCGTCGTGCTGGACGACGACTACGCGCGCGACCTCCGCCTGCGGCTGGCCGCGGAGCACCTCGACCGGCTCGACCGGCTCGACCCCGCCCGCGACGGGGACGACCTGGTGGAGGTGATGGCCGACTGCCTCGAGCCCGCGGACATGTTCGACCGGTACGCCGAGCACGCCCACCGCCTCGAGGACTGGCACGCCGCGGGTCGGGAGGGCGAGCGCCCCCCGGGCCGCCTGCGCCCCCTCCCCGTCCCCACCGCGCCGAGCCGGGTGCGGCCGCTCGCGCGGGCCCTGCTCGCCCAGGTCCACGACCCCGACGGGCGACCTGTGAGCCTCCGCGGGTCCCAGCACTACTGAGCACGGGGCCCCGTGCGGCGTGATCTCGCCCACCATGAACGTTCCAACGCGGGGGGCGGTCGGGGTACCCGCCGGTAGCCCGGTCGACATGCGACCCCACCCCTGCATTTGTCGCCGCGTGGGACTAGCCTGGATGGCCGAACCCACCCGATGAGCGCACTCCCCGGAAGAGGCGATCCAAGCCGTGCCGCAGTCCCCTGGCAGCCCGTCCACCGAACCTGTCGACTTCGGAGCCAACGAGTGGCTCGTCGACGACATGCGCGAGCAGTTCGACCGTGACCCCGACAGCGTGAGCGCCGAGTGGAAGGCCTACTTCACCCAGGGAGCGGCCGGCGCCCCGGCCGCACGCCCGGCCTCGAACGGCTCGAACGGCTCGAACGGCTCGTCCGCCCCCAAGGCGTCCGGTGGCCCGGCCGTCGCTCCCCCGCGGGCCTCCTCGGCCCCCGCGAAGGCCGTCGACGCCCCCAAGGCCGCGCCCACCCCGCAGGCCAAGCCGCGTCCGGCCGCGGCCGCCTCCGAGCCGGGCCGCAGCGGCACGAAGCCCGTCGCGAAGGAGGCCCCGGCCACGCCGAAGGCGACCGCGTCGGACAAGCCGACCTACACCGTGCTGCGAGGCGCCCCGGCCCGCACCGTGGCCAACATGGACGCCTCGCTCGAGGTGCCGACGGCGACGTCCGTGCGCTCCGTGCCGGTCAAGCTGCTGTGGGACAACCGCACCGTCATCAACAACCACCTGGCCCGCGCGCGCGGCGGCAAGGTCTCCTTCACCCACCTCATCGGGTACGCGCTCGTGCGCGCGCTCAAGTCGATGCCGGAGATGAACGTCGGCTTCGAGGTCGTCGACGGCAAGCCCAACCTGGTGACGCCGGCCCACATCAACCTGGGCCTCGCGATCGACATCCAGAAGGGCGACCAGCGCCAGCTGCTCGTGCCCTCGATCAAGGCCGCCGAGACGATGGACTTCGCCGCCTTCTGGACGGCGTACGAGGAGATCGTGCGCAAGGCGCGCGACTCCAAGCTGACGGTCGAGGACTTCCAGGGCACGTCGATCTCGCTGACGAACCCCGGCGGCATCGGCACGGTCCACTCCGTGCCGCGCCTCATGAAGGGCCAGGGCGCCATCATCGGCGTGGGCGCGATGGAGTACCCGGCGGAGTGGCAGGGCGCGTCGGCCGACGCCATCGCGCGCAACGCCATCAGCAAGGTCATGACGCTCACCTCGACGTACGACCACCGCGTCATCCAGGGCGCGCAGTCCGGCGAGTTCCTCAAGCGGGTGCACCAGCTGCTGCTCGGCGCCGACGACTTCTACGACGACATCTTCCGGTCGCTGCGCATCCCCTACGAGCCCATCCGCTGGGCCGCGGACATCGCGACGAGCCACGACGACGAGATCAGCAAGCAGGCGCGCATCCTCGAGCTGATCCACGCCTACCGGGTGCGCGGCCACCTCATGGCCGACACCGACCCGCTGGAGTACCGCCAGCGCAGCCACCCCGACCTCGAGGTGGAGACCCACGGCCTCACGCTGTGGGACCTCGACCGCGAGTTCGCGACCGGCTCCTTCGGCGGCGAGGGCCGCCGCTTCATGAAGCTGCGCGACATCCTCGGCATCCTGCGCGACAGCTACTGCCGCACCATGGGCATCGAGTACATGCACATCCAGGACCCCGAGCAGCGCCGGTGGATCCAGGAGCGCGTCGAGCAGCCGCACAAGAAGACGCCCCGCGAGGAGCAGCTGCGGATCCTGCTGAAGCTCAACCAGGCCGAGGCGTTCGAGACGTTCCTGCAGACCAAGTTCGTCGGCCAGAAGCGCTTCAGCCTCGAGGGCGGCGAGACCACGATCCCCGTCATCGACGAGATCTGCGAGGCCGCGGCCGAGTCGGGCCTCGACGAGGTCACGATCGGCATGGCCCACCGCGGTCGCCTCAACGTGCTCGCCAACATCGTCGGCAAGAAGTACAGCCAGATCTTCCGCGAGTTCGAGGGCAACATCGACCCGCGCACGGTCCAGGGCTCCGGCGACGTCAAGTACCACCTGGGTGCCGAGGGCGAGTTCCTCGCCGACAGCGGCGAGAAGATCAAGGTCTCGGTCGCGGCCAACCCGTCGCACCTCGAGGCCGTCGACCCCGTGGTCGAGGGCATCGCCCGCGCCAAGCAGGACGTGCTGGACCGCGGCAGCGAGTTCCCCGTGCTCCCCCTCCTCGTGCACGGCGACGCGGCCTTCGCCGGCCAGGGCGTCGTCGCGGAGACCCTGAACCTCTCGCAGCTGCGCGGCTACCGCACCGGCGGGACGATCCACGTGATCGTCAACAACCAGGTCGGCTTCACGACCTCGCCGGGCTCGTCGCGCTCGACGCTCTACGCGACCGACGTCGCCCGCATGGTGCAGGCGCCGATCTTCCACGTGAACGGCGACGACCCCGAGGCGTGCATCCGGGTGGCGCAGCTGGCGTTCGAGTACCGCCAGGCCTTCAACAAGGACGTCGTCATCGACCTCGTCTGCTACCGCCGCCGCGGTCACAACGAGGGCGACGACCCGAGCTTCACCCAGCCGCTGATGTACGACCTCATCGAGCAGAAGCGGTCGGTGCGCAAGCTCTACACCGAGTCCCTCATCGGTCGTGGCGACATCACGGTGGAGGAGGCCGAGCAGGTCCTGCGCAACTACCAGGAGCAGCTCGAGCGCGTCTTCACCGAGGTGCGCGAGGCGACGACGCAGCCGTCCGAGTGGACGACCGTGCCGGACTACCCGGAGAAGCCCGCGGGTGACTTCGACACCTCCGTGCCGTTCGAGGTGCTCAAGCGCGTGGCGGACGCCTACACGACGCCGCCGGACGGCTTCACCGTCCACCCGAAGGTGCTGCCGCAGCTGCAGCGCCGCGCGGCGGCCATCACCGAGGGCCCCATCGACTGGGCCACCGGCGAGATCCTCGCGTTCGGCTCGCTGCTGATCGACCGTCGCCCGGTCCGCCTCGCCGGGCAGGACTCGCGCCGCGGCACGTTCGCGCAGCGCTTCGCGACGATCATCGACCGCACGGACGCCTCCGAGTGGACCCCGCTGTCCAACCTCAGCGAGGACCAGGCGAAGTTCTTCGTCTACGACTCCCTGCTGAGCGAGTACGCCGCGCTCGGCTTCGAGTACGGCTACTCCGTGGCCCGGCCCGAGGCGCTCGTGCTGTGGGAGGCGCAGTTCGGCGACTTCGTCAACGGCGCGCAGACGGTCATCGACGAGTTCATCTCCTCGAGCGAGACCAAGTGGCGCCAGCGCTCCGGCGTCGTGCTGCTGCTGCCGCACGGCTACGAGGGCCAGGGCCCCGACCACAGCTCGGCCCGCATCGAGCGGTTCCTGCAGATGGCCGCCGACGGCGCGTTCGTCGCCGCGCAGCCGTCGACGCCGGCGTCGTACTTCCACCTGCTGCGCCAGCACTCCCTCGGCGAGCGTCACCGCCCCCTCGTGGTGTTCACGCCGAAGTCCATGCTGCGCCGCAAGGAGGCCGCGTCGCGGCCGGAGGACTTCACCACCGGCCAGTACCGACCGTTCATCGGCGACGACCAGGCCGACCCCGCGAAGGTGGAGACGCTGCTGCTCTGCTCGGGCCGGGTCACCTGGGACCTCGTGGTCGAGCGGACGAAGCGGGACAACGGCGACGCGTTCGCCATCGGTCGCGTCGAGCAGCTCTACCCCTCGCCCGACAAGGCCATCACCGAGGAGATCGCGAAGTACCCGAACCTCAAGGCGGTGCGCTGGGTGCAGGACGAGCCCGCGAACATGGGCCCGTGGCCGCACTACCAGCTGAACGTGTGGCCGGGCCTGGAGAAGTTCGTGGTGGAGCCGGTCACCCGGACGGCCTCCTCCTCCCCCTCGGTCGGCACCGCGAAGCGGCACACCGAGGAGCAGAAGGACCTCATGGCGCGCGCCTTCGCGTGAGCCGAGCGCCCTCGGGCGCAGCACGTCGGGCCCGGTCGCCGTCCAGCGACCGGGCCCGACGGCGTCCCGGGGCGTTGGGCACAATCGGGTCCATGTACTTCACGGATCGCGGCATCGAGGAGCTGGAGCGTCGCCGGGGCGACGAGGAGGTCAGCCTCGCCTGGCTGGCCGAGCAGCTCCAGGCCTTCGTCGACACCCACCCCGAGTTCGAGACGGCCGTCGAGCGCCTCGCGACCTGGCTCGCCCGCCTGGACGACCCGGAGGACTGAGCACGGGACGGCCCGACGGGATGGGATCGGGGCGCGCAGGCGTTGGGAGGAGGACCGCCCCCGAAGAAAGGTGCCGCCCCGTGGCTCCCGCGCTCTCCGTGCTCGACCTCGCGACCATCGGCAAGACCGAGACGGTCGCGGACGGGCTGGCCGCCACCGTCGACCTCGCGCAGGCCGCGGAGAAGCACGGCTACACCCGCGTCTGGTACGCCGAGCACCACAACATGGCGAGCATCGCCTCGTCGGCCACCGCCGTGCTCATCGCCCACGTCGCCGCCCACACCTCGACGATCCGGCTCGGGTCCGGCGGCGTCATGCTGCCGAACCACTCCCCGCTCGTGGTCGCCGAGCAGTTCGGCACGCTGGCGACGCTCCACCCGGGCCGGATCGACCTGGGTCTCGGGCGCGCGCCGGGCACCGACCAGAACACGATGCGGGCGCTGCGCCGCGACGCGACGGCGGCCGACACCTTCCCGCAGGAGGTGCGCGAGCTCCAGGGCTACCTCGCCGGTGAGAGCCTCGTGCCGGGCGTGGCGGCGTACCCCGGTGCCGGCACGGCGGTGCCGCTCTACATCCTCGGCTCCTCGCTCTTCGGCGCCTCGCTGGCCGCCGCCTTCGGCCTGCCCTACGCCTTCGCGTCGCACTTCGCGCCGGCCGCGCTCCTCGACGCGGTCGAGCTCTACCGCCGCGAGTTCCAACCCTCCGAGCAGCTCGAGCGCCCGCACGTCATCGCGGGCCTCAACGTCGTCGCCGCCGACGACCAGACCACCGCCGAGCTGCAGGTGCGCGACCTCATGCGCAGCCGCGTCGCCCTCCTGCTGCGGCCCGGCACGACGTTCACCGACGAGCAGGCCGACGCCCTCCTGCGCAGCCCGCAGGCGCGGCACCTGCACGAGATGATGCGGCACAGCGCCGTCGGCACCCCCGACGTGGTGCGGCAGCAGGTGGCGGACTTCGCGGCGTACTCGGGCGCCGACGAGCTGATGGTCGCCCACCAGGGGACGACGTCGGAGGGGCGGGTGCGCTCGCTGGAGCTGCTCGCCGAGGTGTACGCCTCCTGACGCCGGGGCTCGGCCGCGTCAGTCGGTGTGGCCGAGCAGCTGCGTGTCCTCGCGGGTGCCCTCGCCGGTCTCGTCGAAGGTGAACACGCTGAACCACGCGTCCCCGAGGTCGTGGTCCTCCGTGAACGGCCCGGCGACGGCCACGCCCCGGTAGACGACCTCTTCACCGGCCTCGAGCAGGGCCAGGCAGCGCCGGTAGGTGCGGCACTGGGTGCCGCCCTCGCTGCCGGAGACCGCTCGCATGTTCTCGGCGATCGTCGTGCCGTCGGTGGCCCCGCCGCGGGTCGCGGCGAGGGCGGCGAGCACCACCGCGTCGTACGACTCCGCGGCGAGGAACGGCGTCGGCACGGTGCCGCCGGAGTCCTCGGCGTACCACTCCTCGACGCGGGCGCTGAACTCCTCCTCCGGCACGACGGCGGGGAAGACGGAGTACGTCTCGGCGAGCAGCGCGGCCGGTGCCCCGGCGAGCGCGTCGTCGGAGAAGCTGGTGAGGAAGATCGGGCCCGTCCACCCCGCCGCCTCGAGTGCCGTGAAGAGGGCCACCCCGTCCATGTACCCGCTGACGACCGCCGCCTCGGCGCCCGAGGCGACCGCGGCCTGCGCGTACGCCGTCAGGTCGGTCGCGTCCTGCGGGATCTCCTGCGCGGCGTCGGTGCACCCGTAGGCGCAGGTCAGCGCGGCCTCACCGAGCCGCTCCTCCACGAGGTCGCGCGCCCGGACCGCCGCCAGGTCGGCGGCGACGAGGTGGGCGACGGAGCCGGCGTTGCGGGCCCGGTCGTTGATCAACCGGGCCAGCGCGTCGGCCATGGCCCCGAACTCGCCGATCGTCCGGAACGAGTACGGCGAGACGCCCGACAGGTCGCTCGCGTACGCCGCCGGCGTCACGTGGACGACCTCCTCCTCCTCGAAGTAGGGCACGACGGCCTCAGCCAGGGCGGACTCGACCGGCCCGACGACCGCGTCCGCGGCGAGCCCGCCGTCCTCGAGCGTGGCCAGCAGCTCCCCGTCGCCGCTGTCGAGGACGGTGTGGCAGACGTCCTCGCCCAGCACCCCGCCGGCGGCGTTGATGTCGCTGACGGCCAGGCCCAGCCCGCCGGCCGTGCCCGGCGCCTGTCGGGAGAGCACCCCCGTGGCCGGCACGAGCCCTCCGATGCGCAGACCGGTGGCCTCCTCGTCGCACTCCGTCACGCTCAGCGGCGCGTCCACGACTCCGGGGACGGTGTCGTCGGCGTACGGCACCTCACCCCCGCCACCCCCGCCACCCCCGCCGGGCTCGTCGCCGAGCACGACCGCCGCGCCGATGCCGCCGGCCGCGAGCACCGTGGCGGCCACGGCGGCCGCGATCCAGCGCCCGCGGCGCGAGCGGCGCGGGGACCCGCCGTACGACGCGGCCTGGGTGCTCCCCGCGGTGCGGTCACCGGCGGGCGCCGCCACGGGGCCCGCCCCCGAGCCCGCCCCCGGGGTGACGACGGCCGCAGCCCGGTCGACCTCCTCGAGCACGGCCGCGGCCGACGGCGGCCGACCAAACGGGTCCTTGTCGAGCAGGCGGGCGAGCAGGTGGTTGAGCGCGTGCTCGGCGGGACCGGCGACCGGCAGCTGGGGCACGGGCGCCTTGATGTGCGCGATCGCGACCTCGACGTCGGTGCCGCCCGTGTACGGCGCGTGGCCCGTCAGCATGGCCCACAGCAGGCAGCCCAGGGCGTAGACGTCGGTGGCGGGCGAGGCCGGCGCGCCCTGGTGGCGCTCCGGGGCCAGGTAGGCCCACGTGCCCACCACGCCGCCCGGGCGCGTGAGGGAGGAGTCCTGCGTCTGGGCGATGCCGAAGTCGCACAGGTAGGCGCGGGTCGCGCCGTCGGGCAGGCGCCGCAGGAGGACGTTCGAGGCCTTGATGTCGCGGTGGAGCACGCCGGCGGCGTGCGCGGCCGCCAGGCCCGTCGTGACCTGGCGGAGCAGGTCGAGGGCCATCGCGGGCGGCATCGGGCCCCAGGCGCGCAACCAGGTGGCCAGGTCTCCGTCGGTGACGAGCTGCATGGCCAGGAAGAGCGAGCCGTCGCGCTCCCCCGCGTCGTAGATGGCGACGACGTGGTTCGACTCCAGGCGCGCCAGCGTGCGGGCCTCGCTCAGGAAGCGCTGGCGGTACTCCTCGTCGGTCGAGAACTGCGGTGCCAGGACCTTGAGGGCGACCTCGCGGTCGAGGTCGCGGTGCACGGCGCGGTAGACGACGCCCATGCCACCGTGGCCGATGCTGTCCCCGACCAGGTAGCTCCCGAACACCCCTCCCGGCTCCAGCACGGGCACCTCCTCCACGACGTCGACGGCCCGGCGGGCGGCACGGACCCCGCCGCTCGCGCACGACCCGGTGATCGCTACCCCGCCGAGCGGTCCCCGAACCCTCCCACGCCGCGCCCGCCGGGCCGCGGCCGCACGACGGCCCGGACCCCGCGGGGTCCGGGCCGTCGGGTGCGGCGGACGGTCAGTCCTTGCGCGGCTCCAGCTCGGCGGCCGCCCTGCGGGCTGCGTCGCGGAGCTCGAAGACCTCCGTGGCGCCGTCGCCGACCGCGTCCGCGACCTGGCGGACCGCACCGGTCACGATCGTGACCACGCGCCCCACCGTCGTCGCCGCGATGCCGACGGTCGCCTGCGCGACGTCCTTCGCGATCTCGGCCCTGCTGAGCTGGTCGTCGCCGACGCGGTCGTCACCCATGCCGGTCAGTCTCAGGCAGCCTCGGCCACGACGGCAACCGGCGGCTTCCCCTTGCCCAGCAGAGCGCGGACCAGGCCGACGCCCGGGACCTGCGCGACGTCGTCCGGCAGGGCGAAGCGGCAGATCTTCTTCGCCACGCTGAACAGCTGGTGGCCGAGCGGGCCGGTGTTGTACTGCAGGCCGTAGCGCTCGCAGATCTCGCGCACCTCGTCGGCGACCTCGGGGTAGCGGCGCGCCGGGAGGTCGGGGAAGAGGTGGTGCTCGATCTGGTGGGACAGGTTGCCGCTCATCACGTGGAAGAGCTTGCCGCCCGTGATGTTCGCCGAGCCGAGCAGCTGGCGCAGGTACCACTGGCCCCGCGACTCGTCCTCGGTCTCCTCCACGGAGAACGAGGCCACGCCGGCCGGGAAGTGGCCGCAGAAGATGATGTTGAACGCCCAGATGTTGCGGATCAGGTTGGCCGTCGCGTTGCCCGCCAGCGTGAGCGGGAACAGCGGACCGGTGAGCGCCGGGAAGAGCACGTAGTCCTTGAGCGCCTGGCGCTTGACCTTGCGCATGATCCCGCGGTGCAGGGCGGCGTTCTCCGACATCTTCCGCTTGCCCGCGACGATGTTCTCGACCTCGAGGTCGTGCATCGCGACGCCCCACTCGAAGAACAGCATGAGCAGCAGCGCGTAGACCGGGTTGCCCAGGTAGTACGGGTGCCACTCCTGGTCGGCGTCCATCCGCAGGATGCCGTACCCGACGTCGCGGTCCTTACCGACGATGTTGGTGAACGTGTGGTGGATGTAGTTGTGCGAGTACTTCCACTGCTCGCTGGGGCACACGTTGTCCCACTCGAACATGCGCGAGTTCAGGGCGGGGTCGCCCATCCAGTCGTACTGCCCGTGCATGACGTTGTGCCCGATCTCCATGTTGTCGAGGATCTTGGAGATCGAGAGCGCCGCGACGGCCAGCGGCCACGCCGGCGGGAGGTAGAACAGGGCGCGACCGGCGACCTCGAACCCGCGCTGGGCCTTCAGCACCTTGCGGATGTAGTCGGCGTCGGCCTCGCCGAGGTCGGCGATGATGCGCTGGCGGATGGCGTCCATCTCGGCGCCGAACGCCTCGAGCTGGGACGGCGTGAGCGGCAGGTTGGCGCTGATGGGCTGCTCGTCGGGCTGCGGCGCGGGGGCCGGCTCGCGGACGGGCTGCTCCGTGGTCAGGGCGGACATGGGTTCCTCCTTCGTCGGGTACGACGGGTGGTCGCCGGGTGGTCGGGGACGGTCAGGTGGTCAGAGGTCGACGGCGCAGTCGCCGACCGGGGCGGACACGCAGACGCGGATGTCCTCGTCGGGCAGGGACGACTCCTCGCCGGTGAGCACGTTGCGCACGGTGCCCTCGGTCTTGCGGGCCGTGCAGGAGAAGCAGATGCCCATGCGGCAGCCGAACTCGGGCGTGAGACCGGCGGCCTCGGCCTGCTCGAGCAGCGAGGCACCGGTGTTGGCGACCTGCTGGCCCGAGCGGGAGAAGACGACGTCGCCCTCGGCGTTGCCGGCCTTGACGACCGGCGCCTTGAAGCGCTCGGTGCGCAGGCGGGGCGACCCGTCGTACGCGAGCTCGACGCGCTCCATGAGGCCGGCGGGCCCGCAGACCCAGGTGTCGACCTCGCGGAAGTCCGGCACGAGGCGGGCCAGGTCGATGGCGCTGAACAGCGGGTCGCCGGCGGACTCGTGCCGCAGGACGACGCGGACGCCGTTGTCGGCCGCAGCGATCTCGGCCAGCTCCGTGGCGAAGATCTGGTCCTCCGGGCCGCGGGCGTAGTGCAGGAACGTCACCTTGCGGCCGGCGTGCCCGTCGTACCCGTCCCGCAGGAGGGTGCGCACCATCGACATGGCGGGCGTGATGCCGGAGCCGCCCGTGATGAAGAGCAGGTGGTTGTTGGTCGGCGTCGCCGGGCTCTCGTTCAGGGTGAAGTCGCCCTGCGCCTGCGAGAGGTGCACCACGAAGCCCGGGCGGGCCTGCTCGACGAGCCACTTCGACACGAGGCCCTCGGAGTGCGCGCGGACGGTGAGGGTGAAGCGCTCCCCCGGCTGCGACGCCGCGGAGGAGATGGTGAAGCACCGCGTGGTGCGCCGGGCGCCGGGGACCTCCACGCCCACCTGGACGTACTGCCCCGCGCGGTGACCGCGCCAGGTCGACGTGGGCTGCAGCGTGACGGTGGCGACCGGGTGCTCGCCGCTCGTCTCGCGCTCCACGCTCACGACACGGGCCCGCACCTCGCGGGCCGCCCACATCGGGTTCACGAGCTCGAGGTAGCGGTCGACCCCGTGGGGGGAGGTCAGCGCCGCCAGCGTCCGCGACGCGAGGAGGGTGCTGGTGAGACCCATCGCTGCTCCTTCGGGTGGCCGTGCCCACCCGTTCGGTGAACACCTGTGCACTCACAACGATGCACTCGGCCCCGGGACACGGTCAAGGAGCCGTGGGCGAGGCCACACCGTGCCGGCCCCGGACCGGTCGTGGGACGATGGCGGGCGTGACCACCCCAGGTGACCCGGCGCTGACGCGCGTCGAGCGCAAGGAGCTGACGCGCCAGTCGATCCTCGACGCCGCGCTCGGCCTCTCCGCGACGGGGGGCCTGTCCGCGCTGTCGTTGCGGCAGGTCGCGAAGGAGGTCGGCATCGTGCCGACGGCGTTCTACCGCCACTTCTCCTCGATCGAGGAGCTCGGGCTGGCCCTCGTCGACGACGCGTTCGTCTCCCTGCGGGCGATGCTCCGCGACGTGCGCAGCCCGGACCCCACGTTCCGCGACATCATCGACAGCTCGGTGCGGGTGCTGACGGAGCACGTGCGCGCCCAGCACGAGCACTTCTCCTTCATCGCGCGCGAGCGCTTCGCAGGGCCGCCCGCCGTGCGCGCCGCGATCCGGCACGAGATCGAGCTCTGCGAGCGCGAGCTGGCAACCGACCTGGCGCGCCTGCCCGGCACCGACGCGTGGTCCGGCGACGACCTGACGGTGCTCGCCAACCTCATCGTGAACGCCGTCGTGGCGACGGCGGAGGACCTGCTCGTCGCCGCCGGTCGACGCTCGACGGAGGAGGCGGTGGCCCACCGGGCCCGCCTGCAGCTGCGCATGATGATCATCGGCGCCCTCAACTGGCGCTCGGACTGACCGCTGCTCAGCGCGGGCCGGGGCGCAGGACGACCTCGGGGACCGTCGCGTCGCGCGGCAGGTCGACGCACGCCAGCACGGCCTCGGCGACGGTGGCGGGGTCGATGAACCGCTCCGCCTCGTAGGCGGCGCCCTCCTGCGCGTGCACCGCCTCCTGCATCGGGGTGGCCGTGCGCCCGGGATAGACGGTGGACACGCGTACACCGTGCGGTGCCTCCTCCTCGCGCAGCGCGTCGGCGAAGCCGCGCAGGCCGAACTTCGAGGCGGCGTACGACGACCACCCGGCGTGGGCGGTGCGTCCGGCGCCGGAGTTGACGAGGACGACCGTCCCGCGCGCGGCGCGCAGCGCCGGGAGGAGGGTGCGGGTCAGCAGCGCCGGGGCCGTCAGGTTCACGGCCAGCGTCTCCTGCCACGACCCGACGTCGAGCCCGGCGACCGGGCCGAGGTCGACGACGCCGGCGACGTGCAGCAGCGCGTCGACGCGGTCCACGTCGGCCGGCGGCGTCCAGGCCGCCACCGCGGCCGGGTCGGCGAGGTCGAGCAGCTCGACGACCGCGCCGTCGTACGCCGCGCGCAGCGCCGCCGCCCGCTCCTCGCTGCGGGCCAGCAGCACGAGCCGGTCGCCACGCGCGTGCAGCCGCTCGGCGGCCGCGCGCCCGATGCCCGAGCCGGCGCCGGTGACGACGTGGGTCCGGACGCGGTCCGCGCTCACCGGGTCAGCACGACCTTCCCGAAGACGTCGCCCCCGGCCATGGCCGCGAAGCCCTCGCGGGCCTCCGTCATGGGCAGCACGCGGTCGAGCAGCGGGCGGGTGCCGGTGGCGTCGAGCATGGTGACGAGGGAGGCCAGCTCGGCCCGCGTGCCCATCGTCGAGCCGACGACCTGCAGCTGCAGGAAGAAGATGCGGGTCAGCTCCGCGTCGTCGAGCTGCGGACCCGAGGTCGTGCCGGAGATGACGATCTTGCCGCCGGGGCGCAGCGAGCGGATCGAGTGCGACCACGTGGCCCGCCCGACCGTCTCCATGACGGCGTCGACCTTGACCGGCAGCCGGGCGCCGCTCTCGAACACGTCGTGGGCGCCGATCTCGAGCGCACGCGCGCGCTTGGCCTCGTCGCGGCTCGTGGCCAGCACCTTGAGCCCGGCCGCCCGGCCGAGGGTGATGAGCGCGGTGGCGACGCCGCCGCCGGCGCCCTGCACCAGGACGGTGTCACCGGCCTTGAGGCCGCCCTGGGTGAAGAGCATCCGGTACGCCGTGAGCCACGCCGTCGGCAGGCAGGCGGCCTCCTCGAACGACAGCGACGCCGGCTTCGGAACCACGTTGCCGCGCGGCACGACCACCTTGTCGGCGAACGTGCCCTGGTGGCGCTCCGAGAGCAGCGACCGCCGGGGGTCGAGCGTCTCGTCGCCGCGCCACGACGGGTCGGAGATCACCGCGTGCACGACGACCTCGTTGCCGTCCTCGTCGAGGCCCGCGGCGTCGCAGCCGAGGATCATCGGCAGGGACTCCTGCTTCAGCCCCACCCCGCGCAGCGACCACAGGTCGTGGTGGTTGAGCGAGGCGGCGCGCACGGTGACCGTGGTCCAGCCGTCGGGGGCGACGGGGTCGGGGCGCTCCCCGACCACGAGGCCCGACAGCGGGTCGTCGGAGGAGAACTCGGCGGCGTAGACGGCGAACATGGTGGCGACCCTAGCGGCGGCGACCAGGCGTCGCGACGGGTCTCAGAGCCGGGTCTCAGAGCCGGGTCTCAGCGCCGGGCGACGCCGTCGCGGCGCGCGGCCTCGGCGACGGCGGAGGCGACCGCCGGTGCGACGCGCGGGTCGAACGGCGACGGGATGATGTGGTCCTCGGCCAGGTCGTCCCCGACGAGGTCCGCGAGCGCCCCGGCGGCGGCGAGCTTCATGTTCTCGGTGATCGCCGTCGCGTGGGCGTCGAAGGCCCCGCGGAAGATGCCGGGGAACGCCAGCACGTTGTTGATCTGGTTGGGGAAGTCCGAGCGGCCGGTGGCGACGACCCGGGCGTGGCGGTGCGCCACCTCCGGCAGCACCTCCGGGGTGGGGTTCGCCAGCCCGAAGATGATGGCGTCGGCGGCCATGGTGGCCACGACCGCCTCGTCGACCGTGCCGCCCGAGACGCCGATGTAGACGTCGGCGCCGGCCATCGCGTCCGCCAGCGACCCGTTGCGCACCGACCGGGCGGCGGTGAGCCCGGCGAGGGCGCGCTTCACGTCGGTGAGGTCGTCGCGGTCCTCGGACACGATGCCCGTGCGGTCGGTGACGACGAGGTCCTCGATGCCCGCCTCGAGCAGGATCTTGGTGACCGCGACCCCGGCCGCGCCGGCGCCCGAGACGACGACCCGGGTCCCCGCGTGCCGACGGCCCGTGAGTCGCAGCGCGTTCTCCAGGGCCGCGAGCACGACGACGGCGGTGCCGTGCTGGTCGTCGTGGAAGACGGGGATGTCGAGGCGCTCCTTGAGCCGGTCCTCCACCTCGAAGCACCGCGGGGCGGAGATGTCCTCGAGGTTGATGCCGCCGAAGCTGGGGGCGAGGCGCACCACGGTCTCGACGAGCTCGTCCACGTCGGTCGTGTCGAGGCAGATCGGGACGCCGTCGACGCCGCCGAACTGCTTGAACAGCACGGCCTTGCCCTCCATGACCGGCATCGCCGCGGCCGGGCCGATGTCGCCGAGGCCGAGCACCGCCGTGCCGTCCGTGACGACCGCGACCGTGTTGGGCACCCACGTGTAGTGCTGGGTCAGACCGGGCTCGGCCGCGATGGCCTCGCACACCCGGGCGACGCCCGGCGTGTAGGCCAGCGACAGGTCCTCCCGCGTGCCCACGCCCACCGTCGCCGCTACCGCCATCTTGCCGCCGACGTGGAGGTCGAAGACGGGGTCACCCTCGAAGGGGTGCGCGGACGTGGACGGGGACGTGACGAGTGCAGACATGGCCAACTTCCAGGGGGATCCGGGGACCGGGTCAGTGTTCCACAGAGCGGTACTGCGTACCTGTGGCTCACGTCACGACGCGTGACGCTCGCCTCAGGGCGCGGGGCGGGTCGCCCGCCGCGGCGGCCACCAGCGCAACCGCACCACGCCGACCACGTCCCGGTCGGGCACGACGCCGCGGTGGCGCGAGTCCACCCCTCGCCCGGGGTCGTCGCTGAGCAGCCACCACCCCGGTACGCCGGCGCGATCGGCCCGCCGCTCCGCCGCGCGCTTCACCACCAGGGTGCCGTCCGGGAAGCGCGCGAGCACCACGTCCCCGGGGCGGGGGCGTGCGCCGTACCGGACGAGCAGGCGGTCGCCCGGTCGCAGGTGCGGACGCATCGAGTCGCCGCGCACCCGCGCGACGCCCCACGGCAGGAGGGGGCGGGCGGGCCCGGAGGTCACCGCCGCGCGCGGACCGCGCTCCGCCTCGTCACCCATGCGGAGTAGTGTCGCAAGCACGCCGCGGGCCCGGCCCGCGACCGTCATCGCCCAGCACACGAGAGGACCACGGATGTTCGCGCGACTGTTCGCACCGACCGTCGATGTCTCCGCCCACTGCGACCTCCCCTGCGGTGTCTACGACCCCGCCCAGGCCCGCATCGAGGCCGAGTCCATCAAGGCCATCATCGCCAAGGTCGCCGACAACGACGACCCCGACTTCCGCACGCGCGCCATCCTCATCAAGGAGCAGCGCGCGGAGCTGGTCAAGCACCACCTGTGGGTGCTGTGGACCGACTACTTCAAGCCCCCGCACTTCGAGAAGTACCCGCAGCTGCACCAGCTGGTGAACGAGGCGACGAAGCTCGCCGGTGCCGGCGGCGCCAAGGGCACCCTCGACGCCGAGGTCGCCGACCAGCTGCTCGCGAAGATCGACGAGATCGCCGCGATCTTCTGGGAGACCAAGAAGGCCTGACGCACCGCGTCGCAGCACCACCCGGAACGCCCCGACCTCCACGAGGTCGGGGCGTTCCGGCGTCTCGACGGAGTCGCGCGTCAGCGCAGCAGGTCGGCGTACGGCGCGAGCGGCACGACGCCCTCCGCCGCGGCGGCCAGGGCCGGGTCGTCGGTCACGAGCGCGTCGGCCTGCAGGGAGGCGACGGCGAGGTACTCGGCGTCGGCCGTGTCGTCCCACCCGTGCTGGAGGGCCAGCGACCAGGCGACCGCCCGCGAGACCCGGTCGCCCAGCAGCCGCACCTTCAACCCGGCGAGGGCCTCGAGGTCGCGGCGCCCGTCCCGCTCGGTCAGCGCCCCCGCGCGGACCTCGCGGTGCAGGAGCGCCAGTGCGTGGGAGCGCAGCACGGACGGACCGACCAGCTGGTGGCGCCCGGGCACCCACGTGTGGTCCCGCACGAGGCGCACGGCGGTCGCCGCGTCGATGGCGAAGCGCGTCATGGCCCCAGCATGCGCCGGCGCTTGCGGCGGGCACGAGCCCTGTCGCCGTTCGCGACCCCGACGCACTAGGGTCGGCCCGTCAGCGTCGCCACCCCGGAAGGACGTCCTCATGACCGTGCCCGGTGCGGCGCCCGCCCCCCACGGCCGCCCCGACGTGGAGCTGCGACTCCCCGCCGACGGCGCGTACGTGTCCGTCCTCCGCACGACGGCCGCCGGCCTGGCCGCGCGGCTCGACTTCACGATCGAGGCTATCGAGGACCTGCGCATCGCAGTCGGCGAGGCCACCGCGCTGGTGCTGCCCGAGGCCGACCCGGAGTCCGACCTGCACTGCGCGTTCCACTTCGGGCCGCGCTCGCTGACCCTCGAGGTGCGCGTCGAGACCTCCACCCCGACGGAGCCGAACTACGAGAGCTTCGCGTGGCAGGTGCTGACCACGCTCGCCGCCTCGGCGGAGGAGCTGACCGGCGACGGTTCGTTCGGCGTGCGGCTCACGATCGTCGCGGAGACCGAGCTCTGAGATGAGCGCCCAGGACCCCGACGTCGCGGGCGAGGGCCAGCCGGGAGCCGCGGTCGTGGCTGCCGGGCCCGACCTCGACCCCGTGCCCGCCCGCGAGCCCGACGCCCGCACCGTCGGCATCGAGCAGACGCGCCTGCGCAGCGCGGCCCTCTTCGCCGAGCTGCACGACGACCTCGCCTCGGACGCCGCCCGGCAGGGCGCCCGCGACGGGCTCGTCCACCTGCACCTGCCGCTCGTGGAGCACTGCGCCCGGCGCTTCCGCAACCGCGGCGAGCCGTTCGAGGACCTCGTGCAGGTCGGGACGATCGGGCTGCTGAAGTCCATCGACCGGTTCGACACCGACCGCGGCGTGGAGTTCTCGACGTACGCGACCCCGACGATCATCGGCGAGATCAAGCGGTACTTCCGCGACAAGGGCTGGGCGATCCGCGTCCCGCGGCGGCTGCAGGAGCTGCGGATGCAGATCACCGCGACGACCGCCGAGCTCACCCAGAAGCACGGCCGCTCCCCCACCGTCAGCGAGCTCGCCGCAGCGATCGGCTGCACGAGCGAGGAGATCGTGGAGGGGATGGAGTCGAGCAACGCCTACTCGACGCTGTCGCTCGACGCGACCGACAACAGCGACGACAGCACCACGACGATGCTCGACACCATCGGCGTCGACGACGAGGGGCTGCAGCACGTCGAGATCCGCGAGTCGCTCAAGCCGCTGCTCGACCAGCTGCCCGCGCGGGAGAAGAAGATACTGCTGCTGCGCTTCTTCAAGAACATGACGCAGTCGCAGATCGCCGCCGAGATCGGTGTCTCCCAGATGCACGTCTCGCGGCTGCTCGCCCGCACGCTCGACCAGCTGCGCGCCAGCCTCGCCGACGAGGTCTGAGACCGCGGGCGGTCAGGACACCCGGTCGGGCTCCTCGCCCGCGCCGCCGTCCGCGGCCATCAGCACCGCGGTGGTCGACGGCCACATGAGGAGCACGAGGGCGCTCAGGGCGCTCGCGGCCAGCGCGATCGCGACGGGCGTGGTCGGCGCGTCCCGCATGTTCCAGGCGATGCCGAGGTGTAGCAGCTGCGCGAGCACGAGGGGCGACCGCGCGGCGGAGCGGCGGCGCAGCAGGAGCACGGCCCCCGCGACGAGGCCCCCGCCGTACGCTCCCAGGAAGAGCGCGACGCCGACGGCCATGCCCTCGCGCTCCACGACGCCGTACCCCAGCTCGGTCAGCGCGAAGCCGAGCACGGCCAGGGCCGGCAGACCGACCAGGACGGCCCCGAGCCGCATCGCGAGGGGCAGCGGCCCGGAGGCACGGTCGTACGACGGGGAACCGGTCACCCGGCCAAGGCTAGATGACAGCGACGTAACGGCTGTGACACACCAGACGGCCCGAAGGGGTTGTGTCCGACCCCACCACGCGTCAGTGTTGAGGCCGTACGTGTTCAGCGCGCCCCACCGGGTCGACGACCACGGCGTTCAGTCTTCGAGCGGGTCCACCCCACCTGCTCCACCACCCGCGAACGAAAAGGACCCACCCGATCATGGATTGGCGTCACCGCTCTGCCTGTCTCGACGAGGACCCGGAGCTGTTCTTCCCGATCGGCAACACCGGTCCCGCGATCCTGCAGATCGAGGAGGCCAAGCAGGTGTGCCGCCGCTGCGACGTGCGCGAGCAGTGCCTCGCGTGGGCCCTCGAGGCCGGCCAGGACCACGGTGTGTGGGGTGGCCTCAGCGAGGACGAGCGGCGTGCGCTGAAGCGGCGCAACGCCCGCGCCCGCGTGCGCGCCGTCTGAGCGACGCACCCCGGCGCCCGGGTGGCGCCCCCACGACGACGACCCGTCGGCCAGCGGCCGGCGGGTCGAACCGTTCCCGGGCCCCCGCCCGCGTGGACGCCCGCCCGCGGCTCACTCCAGCGGCACGTCGACGACGAACCGCGAGCCCGGCAGGTCGCCGCGACCGCCCAGCTCGAGGGTGCCGCCCAGCTCCGACTCGACGAGCGTGCGCACGATCGTGAGCCCCAGCCCGCTGCCCGACGCGAGGTCGAAGTCGGGCGGCAGGCCGCGCCCGTCGTCCTCGACGACCACCCGCAACGCACCCTCGGTACGACGCGCCTCGGTCGTCACGACCCCGGTCGCGTCCGGGTCGTGCAGCGCGCCGAACCCGTGCTCCACCGCGTTCTGCAGCAGCTCGGTGACCACCATCGCCAGCGGGGTCGCGACCTCGGAGGGGATCACGCCGTGCTCCCCCGACGCCTCGACGCGGATGCGGTCGCCGGCGACGCTGACGTCGGTCACCATGCGCACCAGACGCTCGACGACCTGGTCGAAGTCGACGTTCTCCTCGACGGCCTGGCTCAGCGTCTCGTGAACGATGGCGATCGACCCGACCCGCCGGACGGCCTCGCCGAGGGCGGCCCGGGCCGCGGGCTCGTCGATGCGCCGCGACTGCAGCCGCAGCAGCGCCGCGACCGTCTGCAGGTTGTTCTTCACCCGGTGGTGGATCTCGCGGATCGTCGCGTCCTTGGTGACGAGCTCGCGGTCGCGACGCCGCAGCTCGGAGACGTCGCGCAGCAGGATGAGCGCGCCGACGTGGTCGCCGTGGGGCCGCAGGGGGATCGCGCGCAGGATGACCGCGACCGAGTCGGTGGCCACCTCGGTGTCGCGGTGGGCCCGCCCGCCGAGCACGGCGCTCAGGGTCTCCTCGTCGGGGCGGCGGCGCGGCGGCACCAGGGCGCGGGTGACGTCGGCCAGGTTCACGCCCACCAGGTCGCCGCGGTGGCCGAGCCGTCGGAACACCGACAGGGCGTTCGGGCTGGCGTAGCGCACGGTGCCGTCGGCCTCGACCCGCACGAAGCCGTCGCCGACGCGCGGGGAGTCGGCGTCCGCGCTGCGCTGGCCGACGACGGGGAACTGCCCGCCGGCGATCATCCGGGTCAGGTCGGAGGCCGTCTCCAGGTAGGAGAGCTCGAGCCGCGACGGGGTCCGCACGCCCAGCAGGTTGGTGTTGCGCCCGACGATGGCGATGACGCGGCCGCCGCGCTGCACGGGGATGGTCTCGACCCGCACCGGCACGTCGTCGCGCCACTCCGGGTCGCCCTCGCGCAGCAGCTTGCGGTGGCGCAGGGCCCCGTCGAGCAGCGGGCGGCGCCCGACCTCGACGAACTCCCCCACGACGTCGTCGACCAGGGCCGTCGGCCCGGTGGTGGGACGCATCTGGGCCACCGCCCAGAACCCTTTGCCGTCGCGGTCGGGTAGCCACATCACGAGGTCGGCGAAGGACAGGTCGGCCACGATCTGCCAGTCCGACATCAGCAGCTGCAGCCACGCGAGGTCGTCCTCGTCGAGGTCCGTGTGGTCCCTGACCAGGTCGCTCATCCACGCCACCCGGCCAGCCTAGGACGCCCTCCCCCACCCCGCCGACCGGACGGTCCGGCTGGCAGGATGGACCCGTGGTCGGTTCGTACTGGAAGCAGGTGATCGACAGCGGTCTGGGCGTCCCCAGCGACCGCCCGCTCGCCGACCTGACGGCCGAGCTGACCGCGATGCTGGGGTCGACGGACCCCGCCGAGCGGGACCGCACGGCGTACCCGACGCTGGCGACCTGGATCGACCGCGGGGTGTACGACGACCTCCTCGCCGGTCTCGGCGACGGCATCGCCGCGGGCCTGGCCACCGGCCTCGGCGACGACGGCACCGACACCGTCTTCCGGCGCAGCTTCTCGGCGCTCCTGCTCGGCGAGTGCATCGCGCGCGACAGCCGCCGGGCGCTGGTGCCGGGCGGCAAGGTGCTCGACTGGGGCGACCGCATCGTGTCGTGGTACCTGCGGGAGCGCGACGACCGCGGCTTCGTCGACGGCAAGGGCTGGGCCCACGCCGTCGCGCACGGCGCGGACGCGATCGGCATGCTCGCCGACTCCCCCCACCTGGCGGCCCCCGAGCTGACCGTGCTCCTCGACGTGCTCGCCGACCGGGTGCTGATCCCCGGCCGCCTCCTGGTCTCCGGCGAGCCGGACCGCATCGCCGAGGCGACGCTGCGGGTGCTGCGGCGCAACGCGCTGCCGCTGAGCGTCGTCGAGCCGTGGGTGCGCCGCGTCGCCGCCCGCGCGACGGCGTACCCCAGCGAGACGCAGGACCCCTACCGCGTCACCGGCAACCCGGAGGCGTTCCTGCGGGCGCTCCACCTGCAGCTGGCGCTCGCGCCGGACCCGCCGCAGATGCGCCCCGACCTCCTGCTGGTGCTCGTCGACGCGCTGCGCCAGACGAACCCGGGCCTGCGCACCCGCCGCTGACGCGCCGGTAGGGACGAACGCCCCCACCGCACGGCGACCCGTGAGTAACGTGGCTCACATGACCGCCTCCGAGACCACCCCCTCCGTCGACGGCGCCGAGATCTCCGGGCACGCCGGTGAGCTGGCCGTCGCCGCCGCCCGCGCGCACGGCGTCGAGACGATGTTCACGCTGTCGGGGGCGCACGTGTTCCCCATGTACGACGGAGCGGTCAAGGCGACGCCGCCGATGCGGCTGCTCGACGTGCGGCACGAGCAGACGGCCGCCTTCGCGGCGGAGGCGACGGGCAAGCTGACCCGCACCCCGGGCCTGGCCGTCCTGACCGCCGGTCCGGGCGTCACCAACGGGCTCAGCGCGATCGCGCAGGCCCAGTTCGCCGGGTCGCCCATGGTCGTCGTCGGTGGCCGCGCCCCCGCCAACCGCTGGGGGTCGGGCAGCCTGCAGGAGCTCGACCAGCCGCCGATCATCGTCCCCGTCGCGAAGGACGCGCGCACGCTGCACACCGCCGGCGAGGTGCTCGGCGGGATGTCGACCGCGTTCGCCACGGCCGGGTCGTCGCACCGCGGTCCGGTGTTCGTCGACGTGCCGATGGACGAGTTCTTCGCGTCGGCCTCCGGTCCCGCGCCGACCGGCGCGCGGCCCGAGCCGGTCGAGCCCGACCCCGAGGCGGTCGTGACCCTGGCCCGCCTGCTCGCCGAGGCGGAGCGGCCCGTGCTGGTGCTCGGCACCGACGTGTGGGCCGACGGCGCGGAGGTCGCCGCGCTGCGCCTGGTGGAGGACGCTGGTCTCCCGGCCATCACCAACGGCATGGGCCGCGGTGTCGTGCCCGGCGGCCACCCGCTGCTGGTGACGAAGGCGCGCGGCGCGGCACTGGGTGGCGCGGACCTGGTCGTCGTGGTGGGCACGCCGCTCGACTTCCGTCTCGGGTACGGCGTGTTCGGCGGGAAGGACGGGGCGACCCCCGCCCGGGTCGTGCACGTGGCCGACTCCCCCGGTCAGCTCTCCGGGCACGCCGAGCTGGCGGGCTCGGTCGCCGGCGACCTGACGCGCGTGCTCGACGGCGTCCTCGTTGCGCTGCAGGGTCAGCCCCGCCGTCCCGACTGGGCGACGTGGGTGGCCCGGCTGCAGGAGACGGTCGCGGCGGCCGCCGCCCGGGATCGCGAGCTGCTGGGCGCCGAGGCCGACCCCATCCACCCGGCCCGCATCTACGGGGAGCTCGTGCCGCGGCTCGCCGACGACGCCGTCGTCATCGGCGACGGCGGCGACTTCGTGTCGTTCGCGGGCAAGTACGTCGAGCCGAAGCGCCCCGGCGGCTGGCTCGACCCGGGGCCGTACGGCTGCCTGGGCGCCGGGCTCGGCGCCGCCATCGCCGCGCGGATCGCCCGCCCCTCCGCGCAGGTCGTGCTGCTGCTCGGCGACGGCGCCGCGGGCTTCTCGCTCATGGACGTCGACACCCTGGTCCGCCACGACCTGCCGGTCGTCATGGTGATGGGCAACAACTCCGCGTGGGGGCTGGAGAAGGGCCCGATGCAGATGCTCTACGGGTACGACGTGGCCGCGGACCTCGCGCCCCGCACGGCGTACGACGAGGTCGTCCGCGCCCTCGGTGGCGCGGGCGAGACGGTCACCGACCCCCGCCAGATCGGAGCAGCGCTGGACCGGGCGTTCGCCGCGAACGTGCCCTACCTGGTCAACGTGATCACGGACGTCGACGCCGCCTACCCCCGCGCCACGTTCGGGATCTGAGCGAGCGGTGCGCACGGTCAGGATCCGGCCGGCCAGCCCGGCCGACCACGCCCGCGTCGGGGACCTGACGCTCTCGGCGTACCTCGCGGGCGGGTTCGTCGACGCGGGCGAGCCCTACGCGGCCCACCTGGGCGACACGGCGACCCGTGCGGCGGAGGCCGACGTGTGGGTCGCCGAGCTGCTCGAGGAGCGCACGGGCCCCCTGGTGGCGGGCACCGTGACGTGGTGCCCGACGGGGTCGCCGTGGCGCGAGATCGCCTCGGACGACGAGGGCGAGTTCCGGATGCTCGCCGTGGACCCGCACCTGCATCGGCGCGGCGTCGCACGGGCGCTGGTCGAGCACTGCGTCGACCTCGCCCGGGCGGAGGGCCGTCGCGGCCTGGCCCTGTCGTCGCTGCCGGCGCAGACCGCGGCCCACGGGCTCTACCTGTCCCTGGGGTTCGTGCGCGACCCCGACCGCGACTGGTCCGCCGCGCCGGGCGTCGACCTCATGGCGTTCGCGCTGCGGTTCTGAGGGGGCGGCACACGCCGGCCACGACCGGAGTGCGCAGGTTCAGCCCGGCGAGGGTGCCGTGACTGAACCTGCGCACTCCCGCGGTGCGACGACGGAGGCGCGGCCCGTCAGGGGTCGACCACCTCGACACGGATCTCGCCCACCTCGACCCGCTCGCCGTCTTGGTCGACGGTGAGCCGAAGCGTCGTCCGCCCCTCCCCGCGGACCTCCCACGCGAGCTCCACCCGGTCGCGGTACGTCGTGCGCTCACGCTCCTCGAGGGCGTCGCCGTCCACCTCGCCGGACAGGGTCTCCGCCACCGTCTCGCCGCTCCACGGCTCGGGCGCGGCCGTTACGGAGAGGACGTCGCCCCGCTGTAGGCGGACCGTCGTACCCAGCCGGACGTCGAGGGCGGGGACGGTGCGCGCCCGCGGGACGAAGACGACCGCGGACGAGCCGTCGATCTCGGCCATCGCGGTGGCGGGCTCGGGGTGCTCGTCCGGGTCGGTCGCCGGCAGCACGCGCACGAGGAGGTCGACGCGGTCGGCGGGCGTCCGTGCCGGGGCGTGCTCGAAGAGGATGACCGTGTCGCCGCGCGCCACCACGGACCCCACCCCTGGGCGGGCGACCGGCGGTGTGGAGACCGGCAGCGAGTGGACGTCGACCGCCACCTCCGGGCCACGGGCGCGCAGCCACGCGCCGTATGTCGTGGCACGCCCGCCCTCCGGCGGCTCCACCCAGTCCGCCGGCGGCAGTCCGACGGCGTCCTCGAGGTGGCGCACGGAGGCCACGATGCGCTCGACCTCCGCGGTGGCGGCTGAACGACCGCCGGCCGCGGCGACGGCGAGCCAGTCGGAGGACCCCTCCACCCACGCCGTCGTGCTGCACCGCACGTCGTCGCACTCGACCGGCGCCGCGCGGACCCGCTCGCCGACCGCGGCGGACCCGTCGGCCGCGGGCGGCTCGCCCCGGTGGAACCGCACTGCGGCCTCGTCGCCGTGGTCACCGGTGAAGGCGCAGCTGAGGCGTTGCGGGTCGGGGCCACCGAACACGCCAGGCGTCCGGCCCTCCGGCACGGGCCCCGCGCCGAGGAGCAGCGTGGCGTCGGTGGCGGCGGCGAGGCCCCACGAGTCGACCTCGCAGCCGTGCCCGGCCCGCAGGTCGTCGACGGGGATCTCGACGGCGAGGTCGTCGACGCCGACCAGGCGGGTCGTGGCCGGGGTGGTCGGCTGCCGTGCGTCGTCGCTCGAGCGCACGTCGTACGCCAGCACACCGCCCGCGCCCAGCACGAGCACGGCGGCCGCGGCCCACGCCCGGGTCCTCACTCCGTCACCACCGCGCTCACGGTCCCGAGCTCGTACGTCGCGTCGGCCGCCTCGATGGTGTGAACGTGGACGTGCCGGCGGCGACGGCGGCCCACTCGACCTGGCCGTCACCGTCGATCCCGTCGGGCGCCTGCTGGCGCAGAACCGTGCCCCGACTCGTCCCGGTCAGGGAGGCGACCACCGAGGGTCCGACGGGTTGGTGCGTGCCCGACGCATTGGCGCGCACGGTGTCGCCGACGCGGAGCTCGATCGTGGGGTCGAGGGCGAGGGCGACGCGGTCGAGGTGGGTGGAGCCGAACCCCGGTGGGCCCTCTCCGGGACCCGGGCCGGCCGAGATGGAGACGGAGACGCTGTCGGCGATCGTCACGGGGCGGACCGACCGCACGACCGTGACGGTGTCCCCGGGTCGGAGCACGGTGCCCGGGCTCGGCGACACGTCGAAGACGGCGTCCTCGGCGACGAACCGGGTCGCGTGGGGGACGTCGACCCACGTCACGTCGAGGCCCTCGTGGCGCGCGGCCGCTGCCAGGTCGATCGCACGTCCGGTCTGCTCCTCGATCACGCTCGGTACGACGGCGGCGTCCTCGGGCAGCGGGGCGAGGGTGCCGCCGACGTCCTCGACCCACCGGCGCGCCCCCTCCTCGCCCTCCCCGTCGACGTACGCCCTCACGGTGACGAGCAGGCCCGTCGCGGGCTCGAGCAGCTGCTGGGTGCAGGACGCCGCCTGCATGCCGTCGGCCGGTAGGCACCACAGGGTGGTGCGGTCGAAGGTGGTCCCCTCCATCTGGACATCGTCGACCGTCTCGAACGACTGCACGCCGTCGACCGTGGCGAGCTGCACCTCGCCGGTGGGCCACGGGCCGCCACTGCGACAGGTGAGGTCGGCGGCGTAGATGCCGGGCGAGGGTTCTGGGGCCCCCAGCAGGCTGTGGACGACCTGCGGCGTGCGGGCGCAGTCGACCTCGCCGGGCAGGACGACGGACCACCCGCCGATGCTGACGCGCGTCGCGTCGCCGGGGGTCGCTCCGACGGTGGTGGTGTCCGCCCCCGACCGAGTCTTTCCGGTCGACTCGGCACCGGTGCCCCTCACCGTGCACCCGAGAAGCAGCACCCCGACGAGCACGCCGGCAGCGAGCGAGCGCGGGCGCATCATCCGACGGCCGCTCACCCGACGACCTCGATCGTGATGGTGCCGATGGCCTGCGTCGTACCGCCCCCGCTGGCCGTCAGCGTCACCGTGCTGGATCCGAGCCCGACGGCCTCGAACGCCCCCGCCCAGGTGCCCTCTGTCACGCGTCGGGCCGCGCCGCCGTCCAGGTGCGCCTCGACCACGACACCGTCGCCCTGAGGCGTGCCCCGGGCGTCGCCGTCCACCTGGTCGACGACGAGGAGGTCCCCGACGCGGAGTCGGATCGCGGCGCCCTGTCGCACGGTGGCGTCGACGAGCTCGCCCGTCGGCGAGCCGGCGGGGCGCGTGTAGCGCCCGGTGATCTCGACGGTCTCCGCGGGGCCACGCGGAGCGGCGGCGACCTCGACCTGCACCGAGGATCCCCGGCGCAGCACCGATCCCGGCTCGACCGAGGCCCCCAGCAGCTCGCCGCCGGTCGTCGGTACCACCCGCTCCTCGACCAGCTCGGGGGCGAGCCCGGCGGCGCGGAGGTTCTCGAGGTACGTCCGCGCGCGGTCGCCCTGGTCGGCGCCGTAGACGATCTCCAGGGTCGGCACGACGGCCTCCTCGGCGTGGCGTGGCCGGGCACCGGCGACCAGCTGCTCGACCGCTGCGCGGGAGGCGTCGACGTCCCGCATCGACGACGACACGAGCGCGCTCGATCCGGTCGCGTCGCTGACGGTCGCCGAGCAGAGGGGCAGCGTCTCCAGGGCGCCCGGCCCGCGCCAGACCTCGTACTCCTCGCAGGTGACCGGGGAACGGTGGAGCCCGTCGCGGCCCGGGTCCGGCCCTCCCGCTCCGCCTGCCGTCGGGTCCTGCCCGTAGCGCCCGTCGGACAGCTCCACCGTCGTGATGTCCGCCGGACGTTGCACGAGCATGGCGCACGAGGCGCCCACCGGGTTCACGACCGTGTCCTCGATCGGCTGGGCGCAGTGCGCACCGTCGGTGCTCCACCCCTCCGGCACCGGCACGACGAGGTCGCCCACGCCCACCAGTCGCATGCCCGCGGGCGCCACGCCGGGCTCCGGTGCCGCCCCGGCCTGCGAGGCACTGCCGTCAGCCTCACCTGCGCCCGCCCCGCACCCGGCCGAGGTGAGGGCTGCCGCGAGGACGGCGAGCAGCGCCGTACGACGCCCTCTCACCGCGCGCGCCCGACGACGGTGACCGTTACGGTCGAGCCGAGGTCGACGATCGTCCCGGGCGCAGGACTCACGGCGAGCACGTCACCCGGCTCGCCCCGGCCCACCTCCTCGGCCAGCTCGACGTCGAGGCCGTAGGTCCGCAGCGCGGCGACGTACGGCGCCTCGCCCGCGACCGCGCTGGTGCTGAGGGGGCCCCAGGGGTGCAGCGGCGGGATGCCGGCGTGCGAGCGCAGCGTCCGCGCCTCGACGAGCGAGGTCGAGGTGTTCAACGGCGCGAACACCCCCAGCGCGTCGGCCGAGCCCGGGAGGGGAGCGTCGTACGGCGCGTACCCGCCCCTGGGCGCGATCCCACCCCTGGGGGTCGCAGGGAGCAGGTAGTCGCTCGAGTAGGGCACGGCGTCGCCGGACAGGAGACCGGGGGTCCCAGCGAGGTGGAAGTCCGCCGCCGACTCCGCTTCCTGGACCGTGGCCTGGCCGGCCTCGACACCCACGTCGCGCGGCACGACGACGGCCTGGTTCCCCACCGCCACCAGCTGGCTCCCCGGCGGCACGGCGAGCTCGGCGTCGGCCGCGGACGCCGCGAGCGGCGCCGGCGCCTGCCGGTCGGCCTCGAGCGAGGCGCCGAGCACGGTGACACCCCCGACCACGACGCTGGCGGCCGCGGCGACGAGGCCCGCGGCAGCCCCCGCCGCCCACACCCGGGTACGGCGACGCTCGCGGCCCGCGCGGGCGTGCAGGGCGGCGAGGGGCGGCGTACCGGCGTCGAGGTCGGCGACCGCCCCGTGCAGGAGCGTGACGACGAGCGTGACGTCGGGGTCGGGCCCGTCGGGCGGGGTCGTTCCGGACGGCTTCTCGGTCATCCCGCACCTCGCAGGGCCAGCAGGCTCGGGTCCGCCGCGAGCACCCGCAGGGCGCGCGACAGACGGCTCTTCACGGTGCCCGGGGCGACGCCGAGCGCCTCCGCGGTCTGTCGCTCGGTGAGGTGGGAGTAGTAGCGCAGCACCACCACGGTGCGCTGGTCGGTGCCCAGCTTCTCCAGCGCCCGCAGCACGGCGTCGCGGTCGTCGACCTCGTCGGCGGCATCCGTGTGCGCCACCTCGGGCAGGTGGTCGGTGGGGCGCTCGCCGTGCCAGCGCCGCCGGCGCGACGACACGAACGTGTTGACCAGCGCCTTGTGCACGTAGGCGTCCACGTCGTCCGCCGCCCGCACCCGGTCCCACCGCACGAGGCAGCGCACCAGGCAGCTCTGCACCACGTCCTCCGCCTCCTCACGGCCCGCCCCGAGCAGCACGGCCGCCCGCACCAGCCGCGTCCAGCGCAGCGCCACGTAGGCGTCGAAGTCGACGGGGACGTCCTGCGCCCCCTGCGCCCCCGGCTCCCCCGGCTCGTCCATGCTCCCGATCCTCGTCCCCCGTTGCCCCACGACGCAGGGCTTCGGGGGAGAGACGCGCCAGCCGGGGTCGGGGGTTCCGTCGGGTGTGCCGCGGGGTCGAGGTGGTCTGGACCGACCTAGCCGAGCCGCCCCATGAACCGCTCCTCGTCGACGACGACCCGCGTCACCTCGCCGGTGGCCACCACCTTGCCGAGCGCGTCCCCCCCGTCCGGTCCCGCGACGACCTCGCGGGCGGCCACGCTGAACCGCACCAGGCGCCCGTCGAGGTACGACTCCACGGCGTGCACCTCGACCCGACCCCCGACCACAGTGGCCGAGCGGTGCTCCAGCTCGACGCGCGTGCCCACGCTCGTGGCGCCCTCCGCCATGCCCGGGGCCAGCGCCGCGACCGTCGCCGCCTCGCACCAGGCCAGCAGGCGCGGCGTGCCGAGCACGGGCAGGCTCCCCGAGCCCACCGCCACCGCCGTGTCGTCGTCGGTGACCTCGAAGCGCAGCCGGGCCTCGGCCGGCGTCGCGTCGGCGTCGTCGGTCGCGTCGGTGGAGGGAGTCATGGGTCACATCCTGCCCGGACGCACGGACCCTCCGAAATGCAACGCACCCCCGCACCGAGGTGCGGGGGTGGCGTGGGGTCAACGCTCAGGCGTTGGGGCGCTTGCCGTGGTTCGCGCCCTTCTTCTTGCGAGCGCGACGCTTGCGTCCGGTCTTGCCCATGGGTGCCTCCTCGTGGTCTGCGGCTCACGAGTCGGTCTCCCGCGGGCCAGCGAGCATCATCGCAGACGGCCCGCGGGACGGGCCAATCTGCCTAGTCGGTGATGCGGATCTGGACCTCGCGGATCTGCAGCAGCACCCGCTGGCGCAGCGTGTCGGGCGCCGACTCGCGGCACGACCGGGCGACGACGGCCTTCACGGTGCGCTCGAGGTCGTACTTGCGCAGGCACGGCCCGCACTCGTCGAGGTGCGCCTGCACCAGCGAGCAGTCGTCGGCGTCCAGCTCGTTGTCGAGGAAGTAGATGATCCGCTCGAGGAAGTCGGCACACCCCTCCACGCCCTTGGCACCGTCAGCGCCCGGACCGTCGTCGTGCGCGTGGTCGTGCTGGAGGTCGCTCATCGCGAGGCCCCCTTCTGGAGCGCGGCGCCCACCGTGTCGGCGGCGACGAGGTCGTGGGTGCGGACGTAGTCGGCCAGGAGGTCGCGCAGCTGGCGTCGGCCGCGGTGCAGCCGCGACATCACGGTGCCGATGGGCGTCTCCATGATCTCGGCGATCTCCTTGTACGGGAATCCCTCGACGTCGGCGAGGTAGACCGCGAGGCGGAACTCCTCGGGGAGGCGCTGCAGGGCGTCCTTCACCTCGCTGTCGGGCAGGTGCTCGAGCGCCTCGTGCTCGGCCGACTTCAGCCCCGACGACGTGTGCGACTCGGCGCGCGCGAGCTGCCAGTCCTCCACGTCCTCCGCCATCGACTGCTGCGGCTGGCGCTGCTTCTTGCGGTAGGTGTTGATGAACGTGTTGGTGAGGATCCGGTAGAGCCACGCCTTCAGGTTCGTGCCCGGGCGGAACTGGTGGAACGAGGAGTACGCCTTCGCGAACGTCTCCTGCACCAGGTCCTCCGCGTCGGCGGGGTTGCGCGTCATCCGCAGCGCCGCCGAGTAGAGCTGGTCGATGAAGGGCAGCGCGTCGCGCTCGAACCGCGCGCCCCGCTCCTCGTCGGTCTCGGTCGCGGGGTCGACGGCGGGGCTCGGGTCCAGGTCGCCGGTGGCGGTCTCGTCGGTCATCGCCGGCGAGCCTACTCCCGCGGGCGCGACCAGCCACGGGCTCACGACCGTGGCTCCCGCTCCCGTCACCACGGGACGGTCCTCGCAGACCAGCATCCGCTCCTCCTCGCGTCGGGGTACGACGGGTCCAACGCGACCCCCCACGCCGCTATTCCGGCCGGCGCGGGTCAGCCGACGACGTCACGCACGACCCACTCGAGGACGGCCTCGACGACGAGGGCGAGGGCCTCGTCCTGCCCCAGCGGCGCCCGCTTCGGCACCTTCAGCCCGTGGTCGGCGTGCGGCACGACGGCCAGGTCCGCGCCCACTCCCCCGGCCGGCGCGACCGCCGGGTCGGCCAGCGCCGCCACGAGCTCGTCGGCGGTGCCCATCGTGTCGCGCTCGCCCTGCACGACGAGCGTCGGCGTACCCGTGGCGAGCAGGCCGGCCAGCTCGCCGGCGCGGGAGCGCTCCGGGCGGCCGGGAGGGTGCAGGGGGAAGGAGAGGAGCACGGCCCCGGCGGCGCCCAGGGGCCCGGCGCACCGGGCGGCTGAACGAGCCCCCGCCGAGCGCCCGCCGACGACGAGTGGCACCGCACGGTCCGCGGCGACCCGCGCCTCGACCGCGGCGCGCAGCCCCGCGTCGAGCGTCGGCGGCGGCGTTGCGACCTTCCGCCCGGCCACCCGCCACGGCTGCTCGAGGCGCAGCACGGTGACGCCCTCCGCCGGCAGGGCCGCCGCGAGCGCGACGAGGTCGGGCGACTCGACGCCTCCGCCGGCACCGTGCCCGAGCAGCAGGCAGGCGACGGGGCGCTCGGCGGCGTCGCGGTGCAGGCGCGCCTCGCCGTGGGGGATCGCGACGGAGGTGACCTCCGCGCCGACCTCGGCAGCCGCCACCTCAGCCGTCCTCGGCGGGCGCCGGCTCGACCGGCAGCGGCTCGACCAGCTCGGGCCCGTCGTTGCGCACGTTCGAGACCGCCGCGGAGACCGGGTACGCCGTCAGCCGCCCCGGCAGCGCCGGCTCCAGGAGGTCGAGGAGGTCCGGGCCGGCCTGCGCGGTCGGGTCCAGCCAGTCGTCCCACGCGCCGGGCGCGACCATCATCGGCATCCGGTCGTGGATGCGCCCGAGGTCGTCGGTGGCCTGGGTGGTGATGACGGTGCAGGTCCACCGGAACCGGTCGGGGTCGTCCTCCGCCCGGTCGGGGTCGCGCCAGATCTCGTAGAGGCCCGCCATGACGAGGGTGCCGCCGTCGGCGGGACGGATGAAGTAGGGCTGCTTCACGGGCTTGCCCGCCCGCGTCAGCTGCTCGGTGACGTACCACTCGTAGTAGCCGTCGGCGGGCAGCAGGCAGCGCCGGGAGGCGAAGGCCCGCCGGAAGGACGGCTTCTCGGCGACCGTCTCGCTGCGGGCGTTGATGAGCCGCGCCGCCCCCTTCGCGTCCTTCGCCCACGACGGCACGAGCCCCCAGCGCAGGGCGCGGAGCTGGCGGCGTACCCCGAGGTCCTCCTCGGGCTTCGGGGGCCGCTCGAGCACCGCGTAGACCGGGTCCGTCGGCGCCACGTTCCAGCTCGGCGCGAGGGGCTCGGCGAGCACCGTCTCGGCGACGCCGAACTCGTCGGCGAGGTCGTCGGGCTCACGGGAGGAGGCGTAGCGGCCGCACATGGACCCAGGCTAGGGCGTGTGCTGGGCCGCGTCGTGTAGGAAGGAGCGCATGACCCTCACGCGACTGATCGCCCGTCCGCTGCTCGCCTCGGTGTTCGTCGTCGGCGGCGTGAACGCCTTCCGCAACGCCGACGACCTCGCGGCCAAGGCCTCGAAGGTGACCGACAAGATCGTGCCCAAGGTGCAGCAGGCCGGCGCCCCCGTCCCGAGCGACGCCGCCACCCTGGTCAAGGCCACGGCCGCGGTCAGCGTGCTCGGCGGCTTCACCCTCGCCACCGGCCGCGCGCCGCGCGTGTCCGCCATGGTCCTCGCGGCGACCCTCGTGCCCGCCACGGTCGCCGACCACCCCTTCTGGGCGGAGAGCGACCGCGCGGCGCGCGCCGACCACCAGGCCCACTTCCTCAAGAACCTCTCGATCATCGGCGGCCTCGTGCTCGCCGCCGTCGACACCGAGGGCAAGCCCGGCCTCGCCTGGCGCGCACGTCGCGCCGCCAAGGACGCCCAGCGGCAGTCGCGCACCCTCGCCAAGAGCGCCAAGCGCGAGGCGAAGCTCGCCCGGGCCAAGGTCGCCTGAGCCGCACCCACGCCGCGCCGGCACCACACCGGCGACACGCCGCGGGGGCCGGGGTCATCCAGGGTCGGTAATCTGCCGACCGTGACGACCCCGGCCCCTGCTGCGTCCCCGGCCGACCCCTGGCCCGCCCCGCGCGTGCGCCACGCGGTCGACACCGTGGTGTCGCTGCCCGGCAGCAAGTCGCTGACCAACCGGGCGCTGGTGCTGGCGGCGCTGGCCTCCGGCCCCTCCGTCGTACGTCGTGCCCTCCGCTCGCGCGACACCCTGCTCATGGCCGGCGCGCTGACCGCGCTCGGCGCGCGGGTCGACACCGGCGGCGAGGACTGGACGGTCGAGCCGCTGGCGGCGGGCGGGACCAGCACCGACGCGTCCGTCGACTGCGGCCTCGCGGGCACCGTCATGCGCTTCGTCCCGCCCGTCGCCGGCCTCGTGCACGGCCGGGTCGCCTTCGACGGCGACCCGCACATGCGCACCCGCCCGATCGGCACCGTGCTGACCGCGCTCCGCGACCTCGGCGTGACGATCGAGGACGGCGGCCGGGGCGCGCTCCCCTTCACCGTGGTCGGGTCCGGTGCCGTGCGCGGCGGCGAGGTCGTCGTCGACGCCTCGGCCTCCTCGCAGTTCGTCTCCGCCCTGCTGCTCGCCGGCGCGCGCTTCGACGAGGGCGTGGAGGTGCGGCACCGCGGCGGACCCGTGCCCTCGCTCCCCCACGTCGCGATGACGACGACGGTGCTGCGCGCCCACGGCGTCGAGGTCGACGACACGGTGCCCGACCGCTGGCGCGTCGCGCCGGGGCCCGTGCGGCCCGTCGACCACCTCATCGAGCCCGACCTGTCGAACGCCGGGCCGTTCGTCGCGCTCGCCGCGGCCACCGGCGGCACCGTGGTCGTGCGCGACTGGCCGAGCACCACCACCCAGGCCGGCGACGCCCTGCGCGGCATCCTCACGGAGATGGGCTGCACCGTCGCCCTCGGCCCCGACGGCCTGCGCGTCACCGGCCCCGAGCGCCTCTCCGGGGTCGACCTCGACCTCCACGACGTCGGTGAGCTCACCCCCGTCGTCGCCGCCCTCTGCGCCCTCGCCGACGGGCCGTCGACGCTGCGGGGCGTCGCGCACATCCGCCACCACGAGACCGACCGCATCACCGCGCTGGCCACGGAGCTCGCCGGGCTCGGCGCCGACGTCACCGAGACCCCCGACGGCCTCGTGTTCCGCCCCGCCCCCCTGCGCGGCGGCGTGTTCCGCACCTACGCCGACCACCGCATGGCCCACGCGGGCGTCGTCGTCGGAGCCGTCACCGACGGGGTGCTGGTCGAGGACGTGGCCACCACCGGCAAGACGTTCCCCGACTTCGCGGATGCCTGGACGGCGCTCACCGCGGAGCCCGGGACGGCCGGGGCCTGACGTGGCACGCGGGTACGACCGCTTCGACCAGGAGCACTACGAGCGCCCCCGCCGGCGCACCCGTCCCCGCACGAAGGACCGGCCCGACTACGCCGAGGCCGAGAACGGCACCGTCGTGCGCGTCGACCGCGGGCGCTACACGCTGCTGCTCGACGGGGGCGACCCCGAGCAGCCGGTGACCGCGATGAAGGCGCGCTCGCTGGGGCGCAAGGCGGTCGTCGTGGGCGACCGGGTGCGCCTCGTCGGCGACAGCTCGGGCGAGCCCGGGTCGCTCGCGCGGATCGTGGTGGTCGAGGAGCGTCGTACCGTCCTGCGCCGCACGGCCGACGACGACGACCCCGTCGAGCGCGTCATCGTCGCGAACGCCGACCAGCTCGTCATCGTCACCGCCCTCGCGAACCCCGAGCCCCGCTCGGGCCTCATCGACCGGGCCCTCGTCGCGGCGTACGACGCCCGCATGTCACCGCTGCTCGTGCTCACCAAGGCCGACCTGGCCGACCCGGAGACGCTGCTCTCGACGTACCGCTCGCTGGGCGTGCCGTGGCTCGTCACGCAGAAGGGGGCCGACGTCAGCGAGGTGCGGGAGCGTCTCGCCGGGCGCACCAGCGTGCTCGTCGGCCACAGCGGCGTGGGCAAGTCGACGCTGGTCAACCGGCTCGTCCCGGACGCGCACCGCGACGTCGGCCGGGTCAACGACGTGACGGGCCGGGGCCGGCACACCTCGACCTCCGCGATCATGCTGGCCCTGCCCGCGGCGGAGGGCACGACGCCCGACGGCTGGATCGTCGACACCCCCGGCATCCGCTCGTTCGGCCTCGCCCACGTGCAGCCCGAGCACCTGATCGAGGCGTTCCCCGACCTCGACGAGATGACCGAGGACTGCCCCCGGGGGTGCACGCACGGCACCGAGGAGCCGGAGTGCGGTCTCGACACCGCCGTCGAGCGCGGCGAGGCCGACCCCGACCGCGTGGGGTCCTTCCGGCGGCTGCTGGCCGCCCGCGAGCGCACCGACTACTGACGGGCGCCCCCGGCCGGGGACGACGGCCGATAGCCTCGGGCCCATGGCTCCTGCTGCCGGCGCGGTCGACCACACCGACGACCTCCGCCTCGCCCACCTGCTGGCCGACGACGCCGACTCCATCAGCCTCGACCGGTTCAAGGCCATGGACCTCCACGTCATGAGCAAGCCCGACCTCACGCCCGTCACCGACGCGGACCGGGCGGTGGAGTCGGCGATCCGCGCGAAGCTCGGCCGCGTGCGCTCCCGCGACGCCGTGCTCGGCGAGGAGGAGGGCTCCACCCCCGGCCAGGGCGGGCGACGCTGGATCGTCGACCCGATCGACGGCACGAAGAACTTCGTGCGCGGCGTGCCGGTCTGGGCGACGCTCATCGGCCTCGAGGTCGACGGCGTCGTGGTCGCCGGCGTGGTGTCGGCGCCGGCGCTGCAGCGCCGCTGGTGGGCGGCGGCCGGCCAGGGCGCGTGGACCGGGAAGTCGCTGCTCAAGGCCACCCGTTGCGAGGTCTCGGCGGTGCGCGACCTGGGCGACGCGTCGCTGTCCTACAGCTCGCTGACCGGCTGGGACGAGCGCGGCCGGCTGGAGGACTTCCTCGCCCTGTCGCGCAGCGTGTGGCGCACCCGGGCCTACGGCGACTTCTGGTCCTACATGCTCGTCGCCGAGGGCGCGGTCGACGTCGCCGCCGAGCCCGAGCTCGAGGTCTACGACATGGCCGCCCTCGACGTCATCGTGCGCGAGGCCGGCGGCGCGTTCACCAGCCTCGCGGGCGACGACGGCCCCTGGGGCGGCAACGCGCTCGCGTCGAACGGGCACCTGCACGAGCCGGTCCTCGGGTTCCTCGGCACCGCCGGGGGCGAGGACCCCGACGACCCGGGGCACCGCCCGGCCGGCTCCGGCGGCACCGTCCGCCAGCTGCGACCCCGCTGAGGCCCTTCCCCGTGACGCAGGTCACACCTAGGGTGGGCCGACGGGCCCCGGGCCTCCGGGGCGGGACGGAGGTCGTCGTGCGCATCCAGGACGTGGTCCGACGCGGCCGGGTCGTCACCACCCGGCCCGACGCCGGCGTGGCCGACCTCGTGGCCCTCCTCACCGAGCACGGCATCGGCGCCGTCGTGGTGCTGGACGGGGGCGGCGGGCTCGCCGGCATCGCCAGCGAGCGCGACGTCGTGCGCCGCCTGGCCGCCGGGTCCGCGGCCGACGAGGTCCCCCTGCTGGAGCGCCCGGTCGAGGCGATCATGACCGCGGTCGTCCACACGTGCGCGCTCCAGGACACGACGGCCGACGTCATGCGGGTCATGACCGAGCACCGCGTGCGCCACGTGCCGGTGCTGGAGGACGGCGCGCTGGTCGGCATCGTCAGCATCGGCGACGTCGTGAAGGCGCGCCTCGACGAGCTGGCCTTCGAGCGCGACCAGCTCGACGCCTACGTGCACCAGGGGTGAGCGCCGGGCCGGTCGAACGGCTCGGCGGGCCGTGGCTAGGCTGGCGGGCATGGACAAGCCCGAGATCGAGTTCCCCGACTTCGACCCGCCGACCGACCTGGTCATCACCGACGTCACCGTCGGCGAGGGCGAGGAGGCCAAGGCCGGCCAGACCGTCTCCGTGCACTACGTGGGCGTCGCCCACTCCACCGGCGAGGAGTTCGACGCGTCGTACGACCGCGGCACCCCGCTGCAGTTCCGCCTCGGCATCGGCCAGGTCATCTCCGGCTGGGACACCGGCGTGCAGGGCATGAAGGTCGGAGGTCGCCGCCAGCTCGTCATCCCGCCGCACCTCGGGTACGGCGACCGCGGCGCCGGCGGCGTCATCAAGCCGGGCGAGACGCTGATCTTCGTCGTCGACCTGCTCGGCGTCTCCTGACCGCACCCCGCACCGGCCGGCCCGGCCGGCACCCGGCTCAGCCCCGACGGCGGCCTGTCCTCACCAGGGCAGGCCGTCGTCGTACGTCGCGGCGTCGACGGCCCGTGCACTCTGGCCCTCCAGGCTCACGACGTCGCCCGTGGTCAGCTGCCGCCCGCGGCGCAGCTCGACCTCCCCGTTGACCCGCACCTTGCCCTCGGCGATGACGGGCTTGGCCTGGGCGCCCGACTCGACCAGGTTGGCCAGCTTGAGGAACTGGCCGAGACGGATCGATCCGTCGCGGACGGGGACGTCGAAGGGCTCGCTCACCCCACCATCCAACACCGCGGCGCGTCGTACGACGAAGCGCGGCGCCCCGCTCGGGGGAGCCGCCCCCTAGGGCAGCAGCACCGCGACGGTGTGGATGAGCACGCCGACGAGCCCGCCCACGACCGTGCCGTTGATGCGGATGAACTGCAGGTCGCGCCCGACGTGCAGCTCGATCTTGCGGGCGGCCTCGTCGCCGTCCCAGCGCTGGATCGTCGTCGTGATGACGTCGGTCAGCTCGGCGCCGTAGCGGCCGACGGCGAAGACCACGGCGTCGGCGAGCCGGCGCTCGATGCGCTCGCGCAGGACGTCGTCGGTGCGCATGCGGCGACCCAGGGCGACGATCTCGTGCTCCAGGCGCACCCGGAGCATGCTGGCCTCCTCGCGCAGGCCCGCCTCCAGCGCCCGCTGGAAGGCCTTCCACAGCGACACCCCGGTCGCGAGCACCTGCGGGTGGTCGAGCACGCGGAGCTTCAGCCGCTCGGCCCGCTCGGCGGTCGCCCGGTCGTGCGCCAGGTCGTGGGCGAGGTCGGTGAGCATGGAGTCGAGGGCCTGCCGCGCCCGGTGCCCGGGGTCGGCCTGGATGTCCTGCACCCAGCGGATCGCCTCCTGGTGCACGCGCTGCGTGACCGCGTCGTTGAGCTTCGGCGGGCTCCACCAGGGGGCACGCTCGCCCAGCACCTCGGTGAAGGTCTCCTCGTTCTTCTCCAGCCAGCGCACCAGCTCGGTGAGCGCCAGGTCGACGAGGCCGTGGTGGAGGTCGTCCTCGACCATCTCGCCGAGCAGCGCCGAGGCGATGGGCGCGATGGGCTCCTCGCGGAACCGCGGCAGCAGGACGGTGTCGGCGATCTCGGCGACGTGGCGGTCCTGCACCTTGCCGAGCGCGATGACGGCCAGGTCGGACACCTCGCGCACCACGCGCCGGGCGTGCTCGGGGTCCTCGACCCACTCCCCCACGCGTCGCGCGACCTGGGCGGCGGCGAGCCGGTCCCGCACGACGCCCTCGGCCAGGAAGTTCTCCTTGACGAAGTCCTGCAGGCCGCGGCCCAGCTCGTCCTTGCGCCGCGGGATGAGCGCCGTGTGCGGGATGGGCAGCCCCAGCGGGTGGCGGAACAGGGCGGTGACGGCGAACCAGTCGGCCATCGCGCCCACCATCGACGCCTCGGCGCCCGCGTTCACGAACCCCCACACGCCGTCGCGGCCGTGGGTGGCGACGTAGACGATCGCGGCCACGACGAGCAGCCCGGTCGCGACCGCGCGCATGCGGTTGAGGTCGCGGCGTCGGACGACGTCGGCCTCGGCGGAGCCGGGCACCGTGAACAGGTCGGTGGACACTCTCGGCTCCTCTCGGGGGGGACGGGCCGGGCCCACGATAGAGGGGCACCCGAACGCGTACGCCGGCCCGCTCCGGGTCCGCTGTGCACGAACGGCGGCGGCGGGGGCCCGGGGGCTCTAGGGTGAGCCGCGCCCCCGCGCCCGCGGGCGGCCCCCTCACGACGCCCCGGAGAACGCATGATCAAGCGCGCGCGGCCCCTCGCCGCGGCCGCCGTCCTGTCCACGCTCGGTGCCGCCCTGGCGCTGGTCCCGACGCCCGCCCAGGCGGCCACCGCCGTCCCCGCGGCCGCCGTCACGACGGCGGACCCCACCGACCCCGTGCCGCTGCCGGTCGACCCGGCCGACATCACGCCCGAGGTCGCCACGCGGACGCTCGAGCGCGCCCAGGCGGCCGTGGAGGGCGACCTCGTCGACCCCGCCACCGGCGAGGTGGAGTCCCCCACCCTCGCGCTGCGCGACCTCTTCCGCGCCAAGCCCCGCCTCGGCGGCGCAGAGCTCGCCGAGGCTGAGCGCCTGCTTGCGCGCCCGACCGACGGGGCCGCAGACCCAGGCCAGGACGGCTATCCCACGAATGCACCCGTGACGAAGGGCTGTCAGACGAACGTCTGTGTGCATTACCGGGCGGTGGAGCGCGACGCCACCCCGGCGGAGCAGGCAGAGCAAACTGCGGCGGGACATGCGACCGACGTCTGGGCCGCACAGACCCTGCGCACCCTGCAGGACGTCTGGAACTACGAGACCCGCACGCAGTCCTACCGCGGCCCCGCGCCCGACGGCACCCGCGGCGGCAACGCCAAGTTCGACGTCTACCTCACCGACCTCGCGTCGCAGGGCGTCTACGGCTACTGCATGCCGGAGGCGTACGCCGACGAGTCGGGGATGCGCGCCACGAGCTACTGCGTGCTCGACAACGACTACGCCGAGTTCCCCGACACCCCGCTCAACAGCCTGCGGGTCACCGCGGCTCACGAGTTCTTCCACGCCATCCAGTTCAACTACGACGTGAACGAGGACGGCTGGCTCTACGAGGCCACCGCGACCTGGATGGAGGAGCAGTACGCGCCGGAGGTCGACGACAACCAGCAGTACCTGCCGGACGGCCAGCTCGGTGACCCGTCCGTGCCGATGGACGTCTTCGGCGACAGCTCCTACGGCAACTGGCTGTTCTTCGAGTACCTGACGCAGCGCTTCGGGCCGCGCATCGTGCGCACCACGTGGGAGGCGGCGGCCGGCGCCACGGGCACCGACTACCACTCGCTCGTCGCGCTCAAGTTCGCGCTGTACTACAGCCGCGACGTCAACGGGGCCCGCGGGGAGTACGGGCAGGAGTACGCCGGCTTCGGCGCGGCCAACCAGCTGCCGGGCTTCTTCTACCGCGACGGGCGCGACTACGGCGCGGCGCCGAACGACGGCTACGTGACGATGCCCCCGGGCCGCTCCTTCGGGTCCACGCTCGCGATGCGCCAGCAGACGACGCGGTCCGTGCGCCTCGACGTCTCCCCGGCGGCGACGGGCCAGCGCACCCGACTGCGCTTCCAGTTCACGACCCCGCCCTCGGCCACGACGCCGGGCGCGTACGTCGCCGTCTACGACGCCGCCGGCCGGGTGCAGCGCATCCCGCTGCGCCTGACGGCGGGCTCGACCACGGTCGTGCTGCCGTTCACGACGGGTCAGGTGCGACGCGTCTACGTCACCTTCGCCAACGCGTCGTCGCGCATGGCCTGCGGTGAGGGCGACGAGGTCGAGCGCGCCTGCTACGGCTACCCCCTCGACAACGGCGTCCAGGTGCGCTGGACCGCCCGCGCCGAGCGCTACTGAGGCTCCCCACGGCTCCGGCCAGACACGACGGCCAGACACGGCGACGCCCCTGCACCCACCCGGATGCAGGGGCGTCGCCCGTCTCGGTGCCGGCCCTGCGGGCGGCCGGCGGGACGTCAGTAGACCGGGTCGTCGTCGGGGTCGATGGTGTGCATGGCGGCCTCCTCGGCGCTGGCCCCGGCGCCGTCGATGCCCTCGTCCTCGGCGTACGTGAGGTGGTCCTCGTCGGCGCGGGTGCCGTCGGCCTCCGCGACCAGGCGGCCCGTGCGGGCACCCCCGACCTCGCCGCCCACGGGACCGTCGACGACGTCGGCGTCCAGCTCCTCCTGGAGGCCCGCCCACTCCTCGGGCTCCTCCTGGCGCAGGCGCTCGTCGATCGTCTCGCCCTCGAGCTCGCCGGCCGCCGTCACGTCCTTCAGGTTCGAGCCCCGCAGGTGCTCCGGCGGGGAGAACCCCTCGTCCAGGACGTCGTCCACCCCGCGGTCGTCCAGCGTGTCCTGCGGCTGCAGCTGCTCCTCACTCATGTCCACGAACCTAGGCGGGCGCTGGTGACGCCCGCCGCCGCGTCGTCGTCAGCCGCGGGCAGCCCCGGCCAGCAACCAGCCGCCGAGCGCGGCCGCGGCGACCGTGGCGGCACCCAGCAGGACGACCCAGGCGCCGCCGGGCAGCGGCGTCAGCCGGCCCAGCACGTCGGCGTCGGAGTGCGGGGCGCGCCCCCGGCGCCGCTGCCCCTGCAGCTCGACGACCGGCCGTGGGGCGGCCAGGAGCAGGAACCAGGTCAGCAGGTACGCCGCCCCCACCCGCAGCTGCTCGCTGCCCCACCACGACACGGCGAAGACGGCGAGCCCGGCCAGCAGCACGGCGTACAGGCCGAAGAAGTTGCGGATCTGCAGCAGCAGGAGCGCGAGGAGCCCGAGGGCCACCCACAGGGCCGCGAGGGCGTAGCCCCGCGAGAGCACGACCGCGGCCACGAGGCCGAGGACGCTGGGCGCGACGTACCCCGAGGCGGCGGTCACCACCATCCCCGGACCGCTCGGACGACCGCGGGAGACGGTGAGACCGGAGGTGTCGGAGTGCAGCCGGATGCCCTCGAGCCGGCGCCCGCTCGCGAGGGCGGCCACGCCGTGACCGCCCTCGTGCACGATCGTCACCACGTGCCGGGCCCGCCGCCACGCCGGGCGCCACACCACCAGCACCGCGGCCAGGACGGCGGTGAGCGCGACCAGTCGCGGGTCGAGCGCCGGCTGGCGGGCGACCACGTCGCCCAGGACGCGGTCGAGGACCTCCTGCATCCCTCCAGCATGCCGGGGCGGCCGCGAGCCGTGTCCACATCGTGACGTCGCCGCCGCTGCGGCGGGCCCGCCGGGTCGATAGCGTGCGGCGGTGACCCTCTCGGATGCTGCACCCTTCTCCTCCCTGGACGACTACCTCGCCCTCCCCCGCGTCGAGGGCCTCGCCCTCTCCCCCGACGGCACCCGGGTGGTGCTGACCGTGGCGACGCTGACCGACGACCGCACCCGCTACGAGCGGGCGCTGTGGGAGGTCGCCGCCGACGGGACCGGCACGCCCCGGCGCCTCACGCGCAGCGCCGCCGGCGAGGGCGGCGCCACCTTCACCGGCTCGGGCGACCTGCTGTTCACCTCGGGACGCACCGGGGGCGGCGGGCCGGAGCAGGACGGGAAGCCCGTGGGCCAGCTGTGGCTGCTGCCCGCCGGTGGCGGCGAGGCCCGGCCCGTGACCGCGCTCGCGGGCGGGGTCGACGCGGTCGCCGCCACCGCCCTCGCGAGCGGCACCGTCGTGCTCGACGCCCCGCTGCTGCCGGGTGCGTCCACCCTGGAGGAGGACGCGGCGCTGCGCGCCGAGCGGGCCCGGCGCAAGGTGACGGCGATCCTCCACGAGCGGTACCCGGTGCGCCACTGGGACCACGACCTCGGACCGGCCGAGCCCCACCTGCTGGCCCTCGACCTGGACGCGGCCGGTCCGGAGACCGTGGTCCCGCCCGCCCGCGAGGACGGCGACGGCGCCGGCGACGGCGCGGACGACGACGCGGGGGCGGGCACGCCGTACCCCGCCCACCTCCTGCGCCCCACCGACCTCACTCCCCGGCCGGGCCGCTCGGCGGCGACCGCGGGGGTCGCCCTGACACCCGACGGGCGCACCCTGGTGGCGGCGGTACGACGCCCGCAGGGCCGCGCGGAGCGGTTCGCGCTGGTGACCGTCGACGTCGCCACCGGCGCCCGCACGACCCTGGTCGACGAGCCGTCGACCTACGTCGAGTCACCCACCGTCAGCCGTGACGGCCGGCTCGTCGCCTACGTGCGCTCGGCGTTCTCGACGCCCGCCGGCCCGGCCGACCAGGAGCTGTGGGTCAGCGGGATCGACGGGAGCGACCCGCGGCGCCTCGCCGACGGCTGGGACCGCTGGCCGGCCAGCCTCGTGTTCGACCACGACGACGCCGCCCTCGTCGTCGTCGCCGACCAGGACGGGCGGGCGCCCGTCTTCCGCGTCCCGCTCGACGGCGGCCCGGTGGTGCAGGTGACGACCGACGACCACGCCTACTCCCACGTGCGGGTCGACCCCCGCGACGGCACGCTCGTCGCCCTGCGCTCCAGCTGGCAGGTGCCGTCGCACCCGGTGCGCATCGCACCCGACGGCACGGTGACGCCCCTGACCACCCCGGCACCGCCGCCCGCCCCGGTGGCCCGCATGGACGAGGTCGAGACCACCGCGGAGGACGGCTCCCGCGTGCGCGGCTGGCTGCTCGTGCCGCCGTCCGCGTCGGCGCAGGCGCCGGCCCCGCTGCTGCTGTGGATCCACGGCGGCCCGCTGAACTCCTGGAACGCCTGGAGCTGGCGCTGGTGCGCCCAGCTCGCCGTGGCCCAGGGGTACGCCGTGCTGCTGCCCGACCCGGCGCTGTCGACGGGCTACGGCCTCGACTTCATCGCGCGCGGGTGGAACGCGTGGGGCGGCGCGCCCTTCACCGACCTCATGGCGATCACCGACGCGACCGTCGTGCGCGAGGAGGTCGACGCCACCCGCACCGCCGCGATGGGCGGCTCGTTCGGCGGCTACATGGCGAACTGGGTGGCCGGCCACACCGACCGCTTCGACGCGATCGTCACCCACGCCAGCCTGTGGGCGCTCGACCAGTTCCGCGGCACGACCGACGGCGCGCCGTACTGGGACGAGATCTTCGACGACGAGGGCCTGGCCGCGAACTCGCCCCACACGCACGTGGAACGGATCACGACGCCGATGCTCGTGATCCACGGCGACAAGGACTACCGGGTGCCGATCGGCGAGGGGAACCGGCTGTGGGCGGACCTGGCGGAGCACCACGCCGCCGAGGACGGCACGATGCCGCACCGGTACCTGTACTTCCCCGACGAGAACCACTGGATCCTCAAGCCGCAGCACGCGAAGGTCTGGTACCAGACGGTCTTCGCGTTCCTCGCCGAGCACGTGCTGGGCGAGGAGTGGGAGCGCCCGCGCCTGCTGGGCTGAGCGCCGCCGGCCACCGCCGGCCAACGCTGGCGACCGCCGACCACCACCCGGACGCACCGGAGGGGGGCCCCCCCCCCCCCCCCCCCCCCCCCCCCACCCCCCCCCACCACAGAGGCGGGAAGGAGAGGAGAGCGGGCAAAATGGAGGCCGGCCTCCACCGGGGGCCCCCCCCCCCCCCCCCCCCGTCTCCTCGGGGGGGCCCCCCCCCGGGGGGGCCCCCCTCCGCGCTTCGTCCCCCCGTCGAGTGCTGCGTGCCGTCGTGCCGTCCGGTCAGATGTCTGTGCGGCTGTCGCGCACGCTCTGCGTGCCGTCGGCGTGGGTGACGGTCGTGCGCGAGCGCGCCCCGCCGCCACGGTTGAGCGTCAGCGCGGTCAGGAGGATGACGAGGAGCCCGACACCGGCCATGATCCAGCCGACCATGGTCAGGTCGACGGCCTCGACCCGGTCCTGCACCGCGAGGGCGAGGACGAGACCCACCACCAGCAAGAAACCACCGAACCCGTAACCCATTGCCGCACCTGCTTCCTTGAGAGGGACTCCCGCGAGGGATTCGTGTCAGCATGCCCACGCCCGGGCCCGTTCACAAGGACCGGCCCCGGCTGGTCGCCCGATGTTTGGCGCCCGCCCCGGCGGACCACCCTGGGCTCCGTGCCTGAGCGCGACACCCACTGGACGGACGACTTCCCCCTCCACGCGACCGCGGCCGGGAGGCTGCTCGGCCTCCTGCCCGGCGAGGTGGCGACCCACAGCCACGCCGACGTCGCGGCGGGCCTCTTCCACGTGTGGACCCCCGGGCGGGGCGGCCTGCAGCTCGTCATGGGGCTCGACCAGGCGGTCTACGTCCGCGAGTCGTGCTTCACCGCGGCGCAGATGCGCGACTTCCACCAGCACGGCCGACGCAGCGACCTCGCGACGCTGGCCGAGCGGCCGCTCAACCACGCCGCGTCCGCCGTGGCGGCGATGATCCGCGTCCTGCGGGGCGGCGAGAGGGGCACCGCCGAGCCGACCGGGCCCACCCAGGCCGAGCTCGAGGACCTCGTCGGCAGCCCGTTGCGACCGACCACGCCCGACGAGGTCGCGGCGCGGCTCGCCGACGCCGACCCCACCACCCACCTGCTCGTCGGGGTGGACCGCGACCAGGGCCCCGGGCACTGGTACGTCGCGGTGCGCCTCGACGGGGAGGTGACCGCGCTGGACCCGATCGCGAACACGCGGCACCCCTGGCCCCCGCCGAACGCCGACGCCGTGCGCTGGTGGGCCAGCGGTACGCCGACCCCCGCCGCCCCGCCTGCCCCCGCGACGACCACCACCGCGTCCGCTGCTCCCCCAGCCCCCCGGCTCCTCCCGCCCCGCCGGCCCCGCCCGCCGCGCAGCAGGGCACGGTGCTGTGCGAGGCCGACGCCCACGGCACCCGCGTCTGGCTGCGCACGACCCCGTTGCTCGCCCCGTTCGGCCAGCAGCTCGTGGACGCGTGGACCCGGCAGCCGGCCGACCGCATCACCGGCGGGCGCGGCATCTGGTTCGGGTTCTGGTGGACCGCGCTCAGCCGGAGCAGCGAGGGCGACGGCCTGCGCGTCGCCGCCTCCGACCTCGGTCGGGTCGAGGACGCGACCAGCTGGAACGTGGACCCCGCGCTCGAGGTGATGCGCCAGCAGGTCGAGATGGTGGGCTTCTGCCGCGCGCAGCGGGACTCCGTCAACTTCCTGCGGACCGTCGCGGTCGAGCCGGGGTCCCTCGAGGCCCCCGAGGTCCACCTGCTGCGCCGTCAGCCGGGCGAGCACCCCGACTCCGGGTGGTACGTCGGCACCTCGCCCACCCCGAGCGCCGACGTCGAGGTGCTGGCGGCGAAGGAGGTCTGGCGGCGCCGACCCGAGCTCACCCGCTACCTGGGGCTCCCCGTCGGGTTCCGCGCCGTGTGGTCGGGCGGGCGCACCGCGTTCCTCCGCAACCCGGCCGGCAACTTGATCTGGGACGCCGCCGAGCACGACCGTCGACAGGCAGAGGCGGCCCCGGCGGGCCCGGCGGGCCCGGCGGGCCCGGCTCCCGCGGCCTCCGGGGCGACGCGCCCGCAGCGCACCGTCCCGCGCGGCGGCAGCCCGACGTACGCCCGGGCGGTGCAGGCGCTCAACGGCGAGCACACCTCCCCCACGGAGCTGCTCGCCGCGGCCCGCGAGGTGCGCGGCTGCTTCGAGCGCTCCGAGCACCTCATCGGCCTCCTGCCCGGCGAGGCACCCGACGTCCTGGTCGAGCTGTGGGAGCGGGCCGGCACCGGCGAGGCGCTGGTCGACCTGGGCGACTGGTGGCGCGCGCCGCGGACCGGGTCCCCCGACCCGGCGCGGGCGATCGCGGCGTACCAACGAGCCGACGCCGCGGGCTCGCGCGACGGGGCCCTCGGCTGGGTGCGCGAGACCTACTTCGCCGGGACCGGCGACCCCCGCCACGCCGTCACGCGCGTCGAGCAGCTCGTGGCCGACGACGCCGACGGGCGCGCGCACGTGCTGCGCGGGTGGATGCGGTTCAAGGGCTGGGGCTACCCGCAGGACGCCGCGGCCGCCGCGACGGACCACCGCACGGCCGCGGGACGGGGCAACGCGGACGCCCACTTCGAGCTCTCGGTGCTCCACGGGACGGGCCAGGGCGTCGAGCGGGACCCGCGTCTCGCCCTGGAGCACCTCGAGCAGGCGGCAGCGCAGGACCATCCCCGGGCGCTGCACAACCTCGCGGCGATGCACGCCACCGGACGCGGGGTGCCGGCCGACGCCGCTCGTGCGGTGGAGCTGTACGAGCGGGCCGCGGACCGCGGTCACGCGCAGGCGGCGTTCACGGCGGGCGTGATGCTGCTGACCGGTGAGGGCGGGGCGCCCGACGAGGACCGGGCCCGCGACCTCCTGGGGCTGGCGGAGCACCACGGCCTCGACGTGCGCGAGCGCGCCGGTGCGCTGCCGCCGGCGCTGCACGACCGGATCCTGGCCGTGCTGGCGCGCTGAGGGGCCTGGCAGGATCGCAGGGTCCCCGCCAACCCTTCCGAGGAGCCGCGCCGTGCCCCGCACCATCGCCACCACCACCGACGTCGACCTCGCCGCCCTGCAGGACTTCGTGCGCCCGCGCCACCGCATGGTGCTGCTGACCCGGCGTGCCGACGGGTCGCCGCAGGCCTCCCCCGTCACCGGCGGCCTCGACGACGCCGGGCGCATCGTCATCTCGACGTACCCGGAGCGGGCGAAGACGCGCAACGCCCGTCGCCGCCCGGAGGCCAGCGTCGTGGTGCTCTCCGACGAGTGGGACGGCCCGTGGGTGCAGGTCGACGGCACGAGCGAGGTGCTCGACGTGCCGGAGGCGCTCGACGCGTTCGTGGAGTACTTCCGCAACATCGCGGGCGAGCACCCGGACTGGGACGAGTACCGGCAGGCGATGCTCGACCAGGGCAAGTCGATCATCCGCATCACGCCGACCCGGTGGAGCCCGGTCGCGACCGGCGGCTTCCCCGCGCGGCTCGCGTGAGCGCGCGGCGCCGCGCCGCGGTGGCGGCGCCCCGCATCGAGGCGCCCTACCTGGAGCGGCTCGCCGACGGCTCCGCCGACGACCTCCGGCCCCGCGCCGACCTCGAGGCCATGCAGGTCAGCGAGGTCCGGGTCGAGCACCTCGACCTCGACGGGGCGGTGCTGACCGACGTCCGCCTGCGCGACCTGGCCGCCCACGAGACCGACCTGGGCGGCGCGCGCCTCACCGGCGTGGGGCTCGAGGGCGTCGACCTGACGGTGGTGCGCGCCTCCCGGGGGCAGTGGCGCGACGTCGAGGTGACCGGGCGCCTCGGCTCGATGGAGGCCTACGAGTCACGCTGGCGCTCGGTGCACCTCGTCGGCTGCAAGCTCGGCTTCGTCAACCTGCGCGGCGCCGAGCTGGTCGACGTCGCCCTCACCGACTGTGTCGTGGAGGAGCTCGACCTGGCCGACGCCCGCCTGTCGCGGGTGCGCCTGAGCGGCACGCGGGTGGGGCGTCTCGACGTACGACGCAGCGAGATGCGTGACGTCGACCTGCGGGGCGCCACGCTCAGCGAGGTCGAGGGGCCGATGGACCTCGGCGGGGCTGTCGTCACCCCCGAGCAGCTCGAGGCGCTGGCACCGCTGCTCGCCGCCGGGATCGGGCTGCGCGTCGAGCCCTGACGGGGACGACGAGGCGACCGGCGCCCGCGCCGGCCGGTCAGGGCACGGGCCAGGACCAGCCGTCGCTGAGGACGAGGCGGTGCAACCGCACCCGGCGGTCGGCCTCGGCGTCCAGCGCGGCCCGGAGGATCTCCGTCGCCACGAGGGGTACCCCGGCCTCGCGCAGCGTCTCCAGTGACGGCGCGGGCGGGGGCTCCACGTCACGGGGCCAGCCCGAGTCGGCGGCGGCGGAGAGGTAGCGGCTCAGGGCGTACCGCAACGGCCGCAGCGCGTTGGCGTCCGGGCGCTCGGTCTCCGGCACGCCGTGCGTCAGGACGGTCAGCGCCTCGTCGAGCTGCGCCACCGCGGTCGGGGCCGCGAGCGCCGGGCGGCTCGAGTGGAAGTAGTCGAGCGCCGGGTAGGCGAGGTGCTGCTCGGCCGAGGTGGCGACGGCCGGCAGGAGGCCGATCAGCTGCTGCTCGAACATGTCGCTGAACCGGTCGCCGACCCACGCGCGGGCGACCATCTCGGGGGCGGTGTCGCCCAGCGCGTGGATCTGCACGGCGAGGGCGCGCCGGGAGACGACCGCCGACACCACGGAGATGAGGTAGGTGATCGCCAGGGTGACGATGAAGAGGCCGCAGAAGCTCGCGAGGGCCGTCACCTCCCGCCACTCGGGGTCGTGGGCGACGAAGTCGCCCGTGCCGAGGGTGAACAGCGTGAAGCCGGTGAAGTAGACGACGTCGGCCGCGCCCGCGGGGACCCGGGTCGTGGAGTCGACCACGCTGCCCGACCCGGCGAGGACCAGGGCCCATCCCGTCCACAGCAGCAGGACCCACGTCAGCACCGTGCCGACGAGGAGGACCGACCCCACCCCGGTGAGGAACGACGACTCGTCGTCCTGCCGGTGCCGGCGTACGGCGACACGCCAGCAGACCCCGACGACCCGACTGGTGAGTGGCCCGGCGCCCGCCGACACCGACAGGGTCGTCATCAGGGCGTCGACGAGGACCCCGAGGACGACGAGCGCGCCGGCGACCACCAGCAGGACGTCGAGCGGTGTGTTGTCGAGCACGGGGAGTTCCTCCGGTCGGTACGACGGGTGGGCGGACCCCCGGTACCCGCGCGCGACCGACCCGGCGCGGTGGACGCCGGCGCCCGGAGCCGCGGTGGGCGGGGGGACATCCGGACCCCGGAAATGACTCCGGCCCGGGGAATCGTGTTCGATTCCCGGGCCGGACCTTGTAGCGGGGGCAGGATTTGAACCTGCGACCTCTGGGTTATGAGCAGTTCTCGCGGCGTGTCGCGGCACCTGTCGCTGAGCGGCAGATTCGCGTAAACTCGCAGGTCAAAGGCCACTTTTGATTCCACTGCCGTCCGTGTCGATCCAGCGCCATCCGGCAACGTTTGCGGACAAATTGCGGACGAGGGAGGTGGACTTACACCGCGAAAGAGGTCGCTCCAGGAAAGAGGTCGCAGATGGCTTGGGTCAAGGAACGACACGGTGCCCGCGGCACCACCTACACCGGCTGCTACCGCGACCCCGACGGCCGCGAGCGGTCGGCCGGATCGTTCCCGTCACGCCGCGAGGCACTGCGGGCTGCCCACCGGGAGGAGCAGCGGGTGCTGTCCGGCTCCTGGCACGACGCGAGCCAGGGCGAGAACACCTTCTTCGACTATGTCGAGAAGGAGTGGCTCCCCCACAAGCACCTCGAGGTGACGACGCGGGCCTCCTACGTCTCCTACCTGAACAAGCAGTTCTATCCGGCGTTCGGGAAGAAGAAGCTCAACAAGATCTCGCCGATGGTGATCCAGGACTGGGTGACCACGGCGTACGACGAGGGTCTCTCGCCGCGCTCGATCAAGAAGTACCACGTCTTCCTGTCCTCGATCTTCCGTCGGGCGGTCCGCGACCGGGTCCTCGTCTACAACCCGTGCGACCACACTGAGCTGCCGAAGGTGATCGCGCGGAAGTCGCGGACCCTGACGCCAGAGGAGTTCGAGCGACTCGTCGCCGCGGTGCCAGTGCAGTACCGGCTGATGCTGGAGACGTTCATCGAGACTGGCATGCGCTGGGGCGAGCTGATCGCGCTGCGGCCTCGCCACATCGACTTCCTGCGCCGCACGATCAGCGTGGAGGAGACGATCGTGGAGACCTCGAAGGCCCACTCCCCCACCGGCGAGCGCTTCATCGTCAAGCCCTACCCGAAGAGCAACGAACCCCGCACCTTCGGCGTTCGCCAGGCTTGGCTCGATGCGATCGCCGAGCACATGCGTGTCAAAGAGATCGGCCGCGACGACCTGCTGTTCACCACCAAGGTCGGGACGCCGATCTCCCGAAACAGCTTCCGAACCCGCGTCTGGCTTCCCGCAGTGCAGGCCAGCGGCGTCGACTTCCCCGTCCGCGTCCACGACCTCCGCCACGCGCACGCTTCCTGGCTGCTGGCCGGCGGATCGGACCTCGAGTCGGTTATGGACCGGATGGGCCACCACCAGATCCAGACGACGCAGAAGTACCTCCACGCGTTGCCCGACGCCGATCAGAAGAACCTCCACGCGCTCGAAGCGGTCCATCGGCGCTCGTGAGCACGGATGTACTGGGTCGCCCGGTACGTCGAGCTCGTATGGGACGCTCAGGTACGCGTCGCGAAACTAAGCCGGACGGGCCGAGACCGACACTACGGACGGACAGCCTCGGCCAGGGCGTCCGCCAACTCGTCGACGGTCATCAGCGAGGTGTTGAGAGTCAAGATCCCAGCGAGCAGGGGCGACTGTGCGTGCACTTGATCCTTGGTCACTCGATGCCAGACCGGCAGGATGAGGTTTTCGCCAGTACTCGTCTTCTTGCTGAACAGGGCATCGAGTTCCGCCTGCGTCCACTGCTTGGCGAAGAAGTCCGGCGAAAGGATGACGACGCCGAACCGAGCGCGGGCAATCCCCTTCTCAATCTCTTGGCGGATGCTCAGACCGCCCTTGATCTTGATCTCGTCGAACCAGACAGAGAGACCGCGTGCTTCCAGCGCTCCCTTGAGGGGCCGCGCAACTTCGTCCTTGTCCTCACTCGCGTAGGACAGGAAGACATCGTTCTCCGATACGAAGGGCTCGAACGCGCGGGGCGAGAGACCGCCGGGATGACGATCGGGAGCGAAGGGTTCGCGCGGCGGATCACCCAGGCGGCGAGGTGGGGCGAACTGGCGAGCAGCAGCCGCGTTCTGCTTCTTGATCGCATCGAGCGCCTTCTTCTGGCTCGCCTGCTGCTCCTTGTCGTACTTCCCCTGCGCCGTGGCGATCTTCTTTTCGACGTCAGCGAGCTTCTTCTCCAGGTACGATCGCTTCTTCTCGCCTTCGTTCGCTGCCTTCTCAGCCGACTCGGCCTCGCGCGCCTTCGACCGCCTTGTGGCGTCCGACTTCGTCTTGTCGGCGGCAGCGCGAGCGGCGGCAGCCTTCTTCCGCTTGTCGGCGACGGTCGCCGACGCCTTGCTGATCTGCGTCCGCAACTGGATGGCCTGCTCGCGGTACCGGCGCAGGTCGGACTCGGCCGTCATCAAAGTGCCATTCAGTTCTTGGACTTGTTGGGGACCAGGTAGTGCGGGCCAACTAGTCCGACGTGGACCTTGCCCGTTGAGCCGCCGGTGTCGTCATGGAAGTACACGCGTGGCGCGAGGTTGCCCCCGCCCTCCGAGACCTTCAGGTGGGCGAGCATCGTGATCTCCCCCGATGGGTCGACCGCCGAATCGACCTTGAAGATCCGAGTCCGGCGGAGCTTGTCACTGTTCTGGACGGTCTCGCTCTCGCTCATCGAGAGTTTTTTCGTCGTCGCGGGCCAGCCGAGCAGCGGACCCTCGGCGCACCACTCCCAGAAGCCGCCCTTGTTCCACCCGTTGGAACGGTCCTCGGCGTAGGCAGCCAGTGCGCGCAGCCCTCGCCACGTCGTGTTTCCCCAGGCGAATGAGTTCGGCGCGGTGTCGATGTCAGCGAGGTCCCGTGGCGCCGAGTCGGGGACGGCGAGCCATCGCGACAGGTAAGTCTGGGCAGCCAGTACGGCCTCGGATGTGTCCTGTACTTCGTCGGGGATGGCCGTCGTGATCTCGTGCTGCGTCCCCCAGAGGATCTCGCCCAGTCCTCTCGCAATCAGCGCCTCCTTAAGCCGGGCGAGGTGACCATTGGCCTTCGCAAGGGCCTTCTCCAGTTCGCTGTGGTCGGCGATGGCGACATCTCGTTCGAGTTCCCACTGCTGCCGTGCTTCCTCGAGCTCGGCCGCAGGGACCATTCCGTCGAGGGCATCGGCAGGAAGACCGGTCTGCTCGGCGAAGACAGCGAACACATCGGGCACGCGTCGACGCGCGGACAGTTGCGTTACCGAGTAGACGATCCGATCGATCGTCGCCTGAGTCGCGTCGTGCAGACGGGCCCGCTGGTAGTACCGGTGCCGCCAACCATCGGCGTCCGGCGTTACCGGATGTGGCGTGTAGACCCGGATTCCACCGCCCCAGACGGCGAGACCGCCGAGCACATCCTTGAAGGCCGTGACGGCATCGTTGTCGAGCGTGACGACGACCGCCACCCCTTCGACGCGCGTCGCAATCCTGTTGGCCCACATCAGCCACCGACCATCGTGTTGGCCACCCGGCTCAGAACACACGATCAGCGGCAGGGTTCGGTTCGGGGCGGCCAGCAGGTCGGTGAGGATGGCCATGCCTGCGGCAGGAATGGCTTGCGGCTCGGTGAGGAGCGCGCTGCCACCAAGTGATGGCTTACCTGCCACCGCCAGCAACTCGTGCACGATCTTCGGCCGCCCTACCGCGACGCGGAGTGTGAGGTCGTCAGACTCCATGCGGTTCTCGACGAGGGCGTGGGTAACTGCATCGTCGGCGACCACCCTGATAACAGTTGTCCAGACAGCTGCATCACCCGGCTTGTGGTCGCTGGATCTGAGCTCGAACGCGGTAGCGCCAACAGGCCGGTAGTCGATGCGACGATGGCGGCCTTGCGAGACCTCCAGATCGGTCTGCCCTTCCACGAGCGGTTCGGGATCCGATGTCTCCTGCGCCCACGCCGCCGTGCAGTGGCGGAGGTCTTCGAGACTTGCGGCGGGGGTCCTGTCAGTCCATACGGCGCGGTAGAGAACGCTCACAGCAACTCCTTCGCTCTGGCGAGGTGCCCCGCGACCTGTTTGGTGCGCGCCTGCGGCCGAAGGTCTGGAGTACGGCGACGTCGAGATCCTCGTCCGAGATGTCGGCGTGTTTCGCCTTGACAAAACGAGCGGCATTGGCGATCTCGACGGGGCTGATGTAGACGAACGGTCGGTCGGCGGTGCTGTCGTTGGGGCGGAACTCGGCCCACGTCGCCGGGTCGATCTCGCGGGGCCAGACGAACTTGTCCTCGTCGACAAAGAGACCGGCCTGCCTGATTTGGTAGGCGATCTTCTTCTCACGGTTCGCCCGGACGCGCTGTAGTCCGAACGACTGAGCGGTCTTGTCCACGAGTCGATCGAGATGGATCGGACCCTCGTACGTCGCGATCTCGACGGCGACTGCGCGCACCTTCTCCTTAGCCACCTTCTTGGGCAGGTCATCGAGGACCTCGACCCCGCCCACCGGAACGACAGTCCATGGCTCGAACTCCAGGCGCTTGCTGCCAATCACGCTGGGTTCGCGCTCCAGCACTTCCGGGTCGGGGATCACGACCTCGGGGTTGCCAGCGCCCTCGGCGTCGCCGGGCGTGGGAACCTCGGCACGAGCTGGAGCGGGCGAGGCGGGTGGCGTGGCAGACGCTTCGGCAGCCTGCTCGGTGACTCCCGCTTCCACTGCGAGTGCGGCGAGCGCCTCGTGACGAATGCTCCGTGCATCCTCCATACCGTCGTCGTTGAAGTGCTCCAGGAGGCGGACGCAGAAGTCGTTGGCGCGGAACGCTTCCTCGACCGAGAAGTCGTACATGTGCGCCATCTGCTTGCGGACAATGCGGAGTTCGTTGCCGATGGTGCTCACTGCGCGCTGCCTGTCATCAAACGGGTAACCGAAGTCGCCGAGCCGCTCGGTGAGCATTCGGAGCTGAGCCTGGAGGTCGTAGGTCCAGTGCTGGTAGCTGCCCGAGAAACCCTTCTTCTGGTCGAGGAGGTCGAGCACCACTGTCCACGGGTGGCCGCCGAGGTTGGGTGCGAGCTTCGCGGCGATGATCGGATCGAGCCTCTTCGCGAGGTGGTCGAGCCCTTCCTTCACCGACAGGTTGGGCTTGAAGCTCATCAGAAGATCACCTCGCCCTGCGTTCCAGGAAGCATCCCGTCCTCGAAGAACAAGGCGGCGTCGTCAGATGACGTGCCGCCCTTTGGCGGCTTGCGCAGAGCGTCGGACACGGGAGGCAGTTCGTCAGCGGGAATGAGCGGGCCCGCAAGGATCTGCTCCAGCAAGGCAATTCCGTCAGGCACGATCGCGAGAGTCTCCTTGATGGCGGCGACGATCTCGACGAGCTCATGGCTCCACTCAGGCGCCCAAGCAGCGGGTCGGATGTGGTCGAGCGGTGAGGCGCTGGAAGCCGCGCGGCCAGCCGGCTTCGACATGCGGTAGCCAAGCCACTTGGGGATGACGTCCATTCCGCTGACCTCGAACGTCCAGACCTCTTCGGGCACGCCGGTGAGTACTCCGTCGGCGACCTTCAAGGTCTCGGTGGGGGCATCGAACTTTATGTCTGTCTTCGCCTCCGGGAGGCGCGACGGCTCGGGCTGCCACTCGATGCCCGCGGTCGGTAGCGTGCCAGCGCCGAAGCGCTCGCCGAAGGTCTGGAGCCACATCAGCTTCTCGCCATGTTGCGACATCCGCACGAACAGCCCGGGTTCGGCGGTGAGGGGCACCCGGGGGCCGGGCGTCTCGAGGGCGTCGTGGAACCGCTCGGTGTAGTCGGTGCCAGCAAGTACCCCGAAGGTGTAGGCGAAGAGCAGTTCGACGGTGACCTTGGCGCCGAGCTTGTCACCGAGGATCTCGAGCGCCGCCGTGTCCGCATTAGGTGTGCCCTTGGCGTCGCGGTACAGGGGGACGATGTCCTTGCCGCCGTAGGAGCCGCGGAAATGATGCTTGTCTGGCACGGCCGTCGTCAGGGTGGCGGCCGGTCCGCCGCCGAGACTGGTGGTCGTCATGGTCGTGAGGAACACCTGCTTGTTGGACAGAGATGCCCAGAGCGACGGGCTCTCGGTCTTAGCGAGGCGAGGGTCCTCGAAGGTCCACTGCCGATCGAACGAGCGCATTCCGAAGCGGACGATGGGTTCGTGAGCGTCGCCTGGCTTGAGGTCGACTAGCTTCGTCATGCCCGGCACCTTGGTGGAGATGCTGCGACCGGTCTTCGAGGGCGCGAAGTACTTCAACCGCTCGCCGGGCACATTCGTCGCGACGAATTGCTCCCATCGCTCCTCCAGCAACTCCTTCGTCGGGGCCACCGGCCAGGTGCGGCTGATCATCGACCCCGGCTGCTGCCACGGAAAGAGGTCGATCACCTTGGGACACGCCGCCCAGTCGGCACCGCCTGCAGTGGGGATCAAGGGCGCGTGCCAGTCGGTACTCGCTTCAAGGGTGGTGAGCGTGGTCTTCCCAGCGGCGAGATCGGTGAGCGCGGCGAGCTTCTCGGCCCGGGTGCCCCGGTAGCTGGCGTACCGCACCGGCGCCGGCTTGCTTCGATCTCCGTTGCCGTGGCGGACGAGGGTGACGATCGCGACCGGCGACTCGATGTCAAAGACGTTCTCGTCCTTGCGGGTGCCCTTGTTGTCGCCGTGGAGGTCGACGACGGTGATTTCGTCCGCCACCTCACGGGCGAGTCGGCGCAGGCCGAGGAATCCTGGTCCGTCGAGCCACGACGAAGCGGTGATCATCGAAACGACGGCCGGCCCGGTGTTCTCCTCGAAGACCTTCCAGATGGCCCAGCGCCAGAAGTAGACATAGAGGTTGTACAGGCTGGCGTGGGAACTGAAGATGACGTGCTTCTTCGCATCGTCGAAGATGTCGTCGAACAACGACCGGGATGCGCCTTCCTGCAGCGCCGTGATGAAACCGCCCGTGCCGTTGCTCTCGACGCGGTCGTAGGGCGGGTTGCCGATCAAGACGTTGTGGTTCCAGTCGTACTTGACCTCATCGGCGTGTGCGCCCTCGGTGCTGATCGGGTCGGCGAGCGCTTCGATCACCTGTGGGTGCTTGGCCCCCAGCGTGTCGCCGAGGTAGATGGGCAGGCGTGCCTTTGCCCGGAGATTCTCGGAGATGTCGAGTGAAACCTTGAGGTGGCTGACGGCGTAGGAGGCGAGCGAGATCTCGCATGCGGAGGCATGTGCGAGCGCGGCCGCCTCGCCGCCCTCCTTGTCGTTGCGCTTCGCCTGGCGCAGCCATTCGACGAGGAAGGTGCCGGTCCCGTTCGCGGGGTCGAACATCGAGACCACTGCGTCGCCAGCGTTGGCGCGCTTGGGGATGTCGATGTCGGGGTTCGCTTCGACGTACTCGGCCCAAGTAGTGGCGTCCGCGACACCAAGCGGCAGCCCGAACGACTTCAGCGCGTCGTCGACGGTCTTGACGATGTAGCGCACGACCGGAAGGGGCGTGTAGAACGCGCCCAAGTCCTTGCGCTGGCCTGGGTCGTACTGTGCGAGGAACTCCTCGTAGAAGTAGACGACGGGATCGTCGCGCTGGTTGTCGGCACCGAAGTCGGCGAGCAGCTCGTCGACGTCCGTGACCGCGAGCTGCTCCGCAAGCTCGTTCAGCCCCAGCTCATCAACGTCGATGACCCCATCGGAGTCATCACGGAAGCGCGAGTAGATCGCGTCGAGGAACTCGTTGTCGAACTTCAGGGCGGAGACTGACTGGTCAGCCTTGAACTCCTCGGGGTGCGCGATGCGCGCGGTGAGCAGCCCGTAGACCATCGTCTGGGCATAGACATCCGCGAACCGGTCCGGGGTCAGGTTCCCCAGCAGCTGCTCGCGGACGTCGTTGAAGAGGGCCCGGATCGGACCGCCCTCGGTCTCGACCTCGTAGAGCGCACGAACTTCGTCGCGGACGTCCTGAGCAACCTCAGCCATGCGGGCCGATAGTGCCTTGGCTGACCGGATGCCCTCACGGTAGCCCCGAAATCCCTTGCCGAATTCCGGACTCAGGACGATCTTGGGGCCATTCGGGGAATTCCAGAACAGGTCAGGCACGCCACGGCGTACCAGGAGGTCAAGTCGGGCCGAGGTCGGCTCGTTGCTCCAGGAAAGGACATTGAGAACGCGCTTGCCGTCTTTCTCGCGGAAGTTGACGACGTGCAGGAGGTGCTCGTTGCCTTCGGAGAGGCAGAAGAACAACAGGTCAGGAAGATCCCATTGGGCGTGGGTGCCGCTGCCCTTGCGGGCGCGCTCGTTCTTGACGAGACGCTGTACGAGGCGGCGGATCGCGCCGACTGGTAAGCGGCCGCCGTCGAACTCCAACACCCAGACGCCAAACGCCTGATCCTTCTTAAGCTGCGGAATCTGAGAGATGTGCTTGAGCCTCGCGACCTTTTCCGGATCAAGGTGGAGCTCCTCCGGTTCCCACTCGAGTTGGAGGTCGTCCCAGGTGAGGCCGTCGGGGATCGGCCAGTCGAGGCCGTCGAGCAGCAGGGTCAGGAGGTGGTCAGTTGACTTCGGTGCGGCCTTGAGAAGTTGCCGGAGGCGGCTCTCGTTGGCAGTCATCGCACTTCCATCCAGCAGATCGTCTTCGGCGTCGGAGCATCCATCGGCAACTGGGTCTCCTTGCGAAGCCTCTTGGTCTCGTTTCTCTCGAACTCGCGCAGCGCTGGGTACAGCTTCGAGCGGTCGCTGAACGCGGCGGGCGGCGTGCTGGGTTCGGCGACGATCGCTCCGTCGACCGCGTGTAGGGCGCGCTCGACGCCCTCGGCAGTACGGAGCGCCCACTCGATCTCACCCGGTTCGATCGTCCACTCGGCCTCGCTGTCGTCGTCGGCCGCCTTGGTGAGCACGGGGACGCGGCGGCAGATGAACACGCCGGAGGGCTTGCCCACCTTGGCCGTGGAGATGCCATCGGGCAGGCGCGTGACGAGTTCGTGCAGGTTGGGGTTCTCTCTGACCAGGTTGAGCCACTTGAGACGTAGCTCTTCGATGGGGGCGACGTCCCCGTTGTACTCGTCCTTGAATGCCTGGAAGACCTTCACGTCGTCGTACACGTCGGACTCGTCGATGAGCTTGCCGCCCGGGATACCGAGCGTGCTGGAGATCATGAGCGTCTTGCTCTGGACGCGGCTGTACAGCGTGAGCAGAGTTTCGATCTCTGCCGGAGGCAGGAAGTTTCGGATCTGGATGTGGCCGCGCGACTTCTTCGCTGAGGGCCTCTCCTTGATCAGTTCCTTTTCGATCTGTGGGTTCATCCGGCGATCGACGCGACCGATGCGCTGCATCAGGCGGACAGGGTTCCAATGGATGTCGTAGTTCACGAGAAGGCTGCCGTCCTGGAGGTTCACTCCTTCACTCAGCACGTCGGTGGATACCAGTACACGGAGTGGCGCGAGCTTCTTGCGGTCGGCTGCGGAGACCTTGTTGTAGAAGGGCGCGAACCGCTTGATCATCGCGTAGCGGTCGTTGCCACGTGTGCCGTCGATGCGATCGACGTCGACCAGGCCATCCTTTCGGAGTTGCTCCTCGAGGTAGCGGGCGGTGTCCGCGAACTCGGTGAAGACGATCACGGGCTCGTTGCGGAACTCGGGCGTGAAGACGGCCTTGTCCAACTTCTCCTTCGACCCCTTGGACTGACCGATGAGGAGGTCGCGGAGGCTGAGGTACTTGTCGTCCACGCCTGCGCCACCCAGGATCAGATCCATGAAGCGCGCGAGCTGATCGAGATCGTCGAAGGCCGCGTCGATCATGTCCTGCAACCTGTACTCACCGCCGACGAGGTAGTAATCGAGTTCGTTGAGCTCCTCTTCGGTGAGGTCCTCCTCGCGCCACACCTCATCCAGCGTTGCGCGGTAGCGGTCGTGGATCGCCTGGAGTGTCGGCTCATTTGCGGCACGCCAAATAGTCAGCCGGCTCTCTTGATCCGGATCCACCTTCGTATTCACGTCGAGCCAGCCGAGTACCTTGGCCGACAGGTCGAGGCAAGAGCCCGCGAATGCGGCGAGGCTCGATTCGAACCGCTTGAGGAAGATGGTGCGGATGAGGGCAACCACCTGCCGCTGGCGGTTCTCCGCTCGGGTGTCGACGTCCTTGTTGGTCGAGAACGCCAAGGGGTAGTACATCGGCAGCACGAAGAGGGGGGTGGCGCGGCTGAAAGCGTTCTGCAACTCGGTGAAGAGCGGGGAGTAGAGCGTCCCGAACTCGTAGGGCACAACTCGGGGCACCTGTGTCTCGGGGAAGACGACCTCCGAGCCGCCGACGACCTTGGAACTCTCGACGGCATACTTGCGGCTGTTCTGGTGGATGATCGACTGGAACAGTTTGTCCTTCGCCATGAGATCCGCGATCGCAGTGGCATCTGGCACTGCCGTCTTGAACGGCTTTTCGAGGCTGACGACGTACTTCCGCAGGCTGTTGATACCGATGCTCGCGAAGTGGCTGTCGGCATCGACCCCGGTGAAGAGCTCAGCCTGGTGCACAAGGTCGAAGAGTGAGTTGTTGATTGGGGTTGCCGTGAGAAGGAAGACGGTCTTCCGCCTGCAGATCTCGTGCATCCGCCACCAGCGCGATCCCCATGGGTTCTCGTCCGTCGGGTTCTTGCCGTGGTTCCGGAAATTGTGCGCCTCGTCGATGATGATGACGTCGGCGCGCTTTGCCAGATGCTCGATCTCGTCGGCACCCTTCTGTGTCGTGAGGTCGGTGTGGGCTCGGACGAGCACGTTGGAGAACTGTCCGAACAGCTCGGGCAGCTTCTCCTTGAGCTCTGGGTTCCACACGGCGTCCTGGCCGGTCTTCGTCGCCATGATGAGGACGTTCTTGCGATGGCGCACGGCGAAGTACTCCGTCAGCATCAGCCCGACGAACGTCTTGCCCAGTCCGACGCCGTCGGTGAGAAAGCCACCGTTCCACCGTCGTGACATCTCGATCAGCGAGTGGAATCCCTCCTGCTGGTAGGGCGCGAGCAGGGGGTAGATGACGGAGTCGGACTCCTCCCACGACTTGTCGGTGGGATCGACGTTCGCGGTCAGCGCGTGCAGCGCCTTGGCGTAGACCTCCAAAGGGGTGAATTCACGCACATTGTGTTCAAGCACGGCGAGCAGCTCGGGGTTGACCGGCGTGGCCTCGTCCCAGTGGCTCTCGTACCACTCTTGGAGGTCGGCCACCTCGGGACCCTGGAACTTCACGTTCAGCTCGACGTTCTGGGTCAACCCGGGGCGGGTGAAGTTGGAAGAGCCGACGAGCGCTGCCGAGCCGACGACCTTCAGCTTGCTGTGGGTGATGTAGGCCTTCGCATGGAACTTCTTGGGCTTGTAGACCCGAATCTCGATCTTGCCGGCGCGGATGCCGTCAACGACGGCGTCCACCCCGGTGAGGAAGGCGTCACCGTTCTGTCGTTCCTCGAGAATGGAGGTGTCGAGGGCGGCTGCAATGGCGTCGGCTGTGGTGCGGCTGGTGTCGCCCCCGATGAGAAGGCGGATCTTCTCAACCTTCTGCCAGGCACCGTCGAGCGCGAGGAACGCTCCGATCTCGAAGTGACCGGTGGCGATGTCGATCGCCGAGCTGATGTCGCACCACTCGCGGACGTACTGGAGTGCCTTCCAATCCTCTGCTGTGTTGTCGACAATGAACTGATCTGACGTTGCCACTCGGTTTCCCTTCACTCCCTCGCTCCTCTCGAAACTCTATGGGGCCGGCCCGACAGAATCAGGAGAACGCAGGTCCTGGGCACGCAATTGCCGAACGCCCATGACCCGGCACGTGCCCGCTGTGCGGCGGACCCATTGAGGTCGGCGGGGCGGATCTTCAAGCTGCCCGCCGGGCGTAGCGGAAACGTGACGACCTGGGTCTGCTGGACCTGTCGTTCGCCATCCTCAGCCGGTACGCCGACGGCGGACAGCATCCGCCGCGAGCTTCAACATCGACTCGCGCAGCACAAGTCGCCGTCCATCAACAAGGGCGGGGCTGCCGTGCTGGCCGAACTCCTCGAGCGGGCGGTCAACGCAGGCTCGATTCCACAGGGGTTGGCGACCCTCGCGCGGGTCACTGAGCTCCGTGACCTGCTCCGAGAGGCAGTCGACTGGCGTGAGCCGGCGAATCTCTGCCACGAGCACGCGCTCATCGCCGTCATCGCGATCGACCAGCTCGTGCGAACCGGCGCCGTGAGCGTCATGGCCCGGACACTCGACAGGCCACACCCTTGAGCGAGCCCACGATCCGGCACGTCGGCGAGCATGCGTCGCCGGAGGCGATCGAGAACGCCTACGAGTGCATGAACGTGACCGACCCCGCGGTGCTGCAACGCTGGTCCGATGAGGAGACGGACTTCGAGCTCCTCTGGGCCGACGGCACCGGGATCGTCGTACGGACCGAGCACACGATTCTCGCCTGGGGCGGTCGCTTCGCGCCCGCCGGCGGGCATGCCGCTTTCGAGGTCCTTGAATGGGCCGCCGCTCACGACCGTCCGTGGGCCGTCGGCGGGACCCTGGTCCAAAGCGGAGCTCCGACGATCATCCTCCCCCGCTTGGTCAGCGACGGCTCCATTCCTGACCCAGAGGCTGTCCGTGCACTGGTGGCCGAGTGCGGACACCTGGACCCCGAACGGCAGTACGTCGTGATCGACCGCCGACCGAAGGTGATCGACCACTCCGGCATCGGCTGGACGACCATCGCCGAACATCCCCGCAAGAGATCCGCCGAGCGACCACTGCTCCTGATCGACGTCGACGGCTTCCTCTCGCCCTACAATCACCGGGACGAACGGCTCCCCGGGTTCACCGATCTGCAGATATTGAGCCACATGCAGGTCCACCTTTCTGGCGCACGGCGCCTCTTCGCCCTCGCCGACAGGTACGACTTGGCCTGGGCCACGACCTGGAACGAGGGAGCGAACGGCGTCGCGCAACGCTTGGGCCTGGCGTCGCTGCCCGTGGTGCCACTCGACGCCACGCGAGCACTGGAGGACGCGCCGTTCGAGAGCCCGAAGGCGAGTGCCATCCTCGCCTACGTCGGCGACCGGCCGTTCGCGTGGCTCGACGACTGGAACACGCGGAGCGACGCGATGCGGCTGCTCCGCGGCCACGATTGCCTCATCATCCGGATCGCGCCCCGCAGAGGCATCGAGGACCATCAACTCGAGGCGCTCAGCACGTGGGCGACGTGATGCACAACGCAAGGATTTCGATTGCGTCGGACCCCGAGCTAACCTAGTGTCATCTGTGTCATCTGAATCACCTGTGACACTACCTCCAACGTAGGTGCACCCATGAAGACTCTTGAGACCTCCAACATCCCTGCCGACCAGCTCGACGAACTCGACAAGTTCGCCGAAACCGCTGGTCCCGAGCTTCGCGATGTCCTGATGAGCCTGAGTCGTTGCGTGCGCGAAGGCGACGACGTCGTCGTCGTCATCGACGGCTCTCAGACCGTGACACCCAGCCAAGCTGCCGAGCGACTCGGCATGAGCCGCACGCACCTTTACAAGCTGCTCGACCGCGGAGAGATCGTGTTCCATCGCGTCGGCCGCGATCGTCGCATCCGCGTTCCCGACCTGCTCCAGTTCGAAGAGCAGCGCCAGCGCGACCGCCGTGAGCTCGCCGAGCGCTTCGCCCACCAGCGCCAGACCGCTGCCGCCGCGACCGACGAGATCGCCGACCTGCTCTGACTTGAGCGGGTCTGGCGATCTTCGTCGGCACCGTTCGGCAAGATGGGCGGGTGCACAACCGTCGAGCCCGTCCCACGCTTCGCGTGCTCAAGGAGGACCTGACGTCGGGCTGGGACTCCCCTGTCCCGCAGCGAAGGATCGCAGCCGGGCAGCACAGCGAACTGCATCCGGTGAGCGAGCTGCCACACCCGATCATCGCGAAGGCAACCGAATCCTTCGGTCCGGACGCGGCGCACGACAACTACGTGGGTCCGGTCGCCAGCGCGGCGCAGCTGCGACTCCTCGAGATCAAGCAGTCACAGTGGCGAGGCGGCGTCTGGCAGGACGACGAAACCGGCGTGTGCTGGCTAGTCGTCGCCGGCCTGGCCAAAGGCGGGCACCAGGACCGCGACGACTTCTACCAGCGCGTCCAGCGTGAGAACGACTCTGGCGACATCAGCGACTGGCTCCCCTCCAAGGACGACATTCGCCTACTCAAGCAGGAGACGGCAGCCCGTCTGATGACAGAGTGGGAGCTCGGCGTCCAAAGGCTCGTCAGGGACGTCTTGCGCACCATTCACGAAGGAGGCGCCGCGCAGCTGGCGGTCGAGCATCCGATCCCCGGCAAGGGCGGGCTCGCCCAGGTCGAGATCTCGGTAATCGCCGTCAGGGACGACGACTACGTGGCCGATGAGGTCGTCGTCGAGATCGTGCCAGCCGCAGGATTCGCATGGAGCAACCTGATGTGGCAACTGACTGCTCGAGTCCTGAACTCCATCGACCCGCCAGAACAGCGCTGGGACCGATACAAGGACACGTACTCCAACATCGGCGAAGTCGGGGCCTGGACTGAGCGTCTCACTGCGCTCGATGAACACGTCCGCTCGGGCACGTTGGCCACATCCGCGCCAGGATCCGTGAGCCACTTCAGCCATCGAAAGCACCTGGCTGGAAGCACGATCGAGGGCACTGCCGTGCGGGCGCTCTGCGGCACGTTCTTCGTGCCGACCCAGGATCACAAAGCCCTGCCCGAATGCCCCACCTGCTCCCAGAGGTTCGCCGAGCTTCCGGGATAGGAAGACAACTGGTCCGGCGCGTCAGATCCGGTCCAACAAGTCCTCGAGAGCCCGCAGCTCATCCAGGGCCTCGCGCTGCCTGGCAACTCGCTGCGCACAGAAGACATCCAGATCGGCTTCCCGGATGATCACGCCGCCCGCAGAGGGACGGCCAACCAGGATCCTCTGGCCGAGGAGCCCTTCGACCGACGGTCGCGGCAGGCCGAGGCGGTCAGCGGCCTCATCGAGCCGAAGCCATTACTCCCCGTCGCCGTCCATGTCGTCATCATGGCTCTGCCACCGGAGTTCGGCCGCGGACATTTCACGGACGAGATTTCCCAGTCCGTCCACTCGGATCCACGCAGATCCACGGCCGTCGGGACCGACGTCACACGGCAACGACTGCGGACAGGTTGCGGACAAGCGCCGAAAACGCGAATCAGGGGCGGCTTCCGGATCTCTCCGGAAACCGCCCCTGACCTGCTGTTTCTTTTTGTAGCGGGGGCAGGATTTGAACCTGCGACCTCTGGGTTATGAGCCCAGCGAGCTACCGAGCTGCTCCACCCCGCGTCGGTGAACAGAACGTTACGCGACCACCCGCACGGTGCCAAATCGGGGGTGGGTGACACCGGTCACCCACCCCCGACCGGTCACTCCGTGGGCTCGGCCGACGGCTCGGCCGGCTGCTCCGTGGCCTCGGCCGACGGGTCCGCCGTGGCGTCCGCGGAGGGCTCGCCCTCAGCGGCGGCACCGGCACCCGGCAGCTGCGCGGCGAGCTCGAGCGCGTCCTCGATCAGCGCCTGCGCGTCGCGGATGTTGTCCTGGTAGGTGCCCAGGTCGCCCTCCTCGAGCGCGGCGTCGGCGGCCGCGAAGAGCCGGTCCGCCTCGCTGAGGGCGGTGGCGATCCGCTGCTCGACCGTGCCGGTCGGCTCGGTCGGCTCCTCGGGAGCGTCCGGGTCGTCCGGGTCGAACGGCGGTGCCACCGGTCCGTCGTCCAGCGAGACGCCCAGGACGTCGCCCAGCGCCTGCGCCAGCGTCTGCCCGATGCCGACGTTGTCGTCGCCGAACGAGACGGCCACGAAGCGGAGCACGGGGTAGTTGCCGTCACCGGCGGTGCGGATCGAGTAGAGCGGCTGCACGTAGAGCAGGCTCTCCCCCACCGGCAGGGTCAGCAGGTTGCCGAACACGGGCCGGACCTCGCCCTGGCGGTACGGGAACAGCGCGTCCGTCACGCCCTGGTCGGACTGGATCTGGTTGGCGATCTGCCCGGGACCCGCCACCTGGCTGCTGGAGCTCAGGCGCCGCACGCGGAACTCGCCGTACGTGTCGGAGGAGGCGTCGCCGTCCACCTGCACGAAGGCCGCGAGGTTCTGGCGGTTGGCCGGCGTGTAGACGCTGGTGAGCGAGAACGTGTCCGGCTCGACCTGGTCACCCGACGGCACCGAGAGCCGGTACGCCGGCTGCAGGCTCCGGTCGTTGTTCGGGTCGACCGGCACCTGCCAGCGGTCGTTGCCCTCGTAGAAGTCGCCCGCGTCGTCCACGTGGTACGACGCCAGCTGGAAGCGCTGCACCTTGAAAATGTCCTCGGGGTAGCGCATGTGGTTCAGCAGGCCCTCGGGGATCTCCGAGCGCGGCTGCACCGTGCCCGGGAACGAGTCCATCCACGACCGCAGCATGGGGTCGTCCTCGTCCCACGCGTAGAGGGTGACCGTGCCGTCGTACGCGTCGACGGTCGCCTTCACCGCGTTGCGGATGTAGTTGATGTCGTCGGTCGGCACCGTCTGGAACGGGTTGTCGTTCTGCAGCGCGTCGTCGGTCATCTCGTCGAACGACTCGCGGTTCGACAGCGGGAACTGGTCCGTCGTCGTGTAGCCGTCGACGATCCAGACGACCTTGCCGTCCACCACGGCCGGCAGCGCGTCGCCGTCGACCGTCAGCCACGGGGCGACCTTCTCGACCCGGCGGCCCGGCTCGCGGTCGTAGAGGATCCGGGAGTTCTCGTTGACCCGGTCCGACAGCACGATGTTCGGCTCGCCGAACTTCACCGCGTACAGCAGCTTGTGGAACAGGCCACCGACCTCGACGCCGTCGGCGCCGTCGTACGTCGTGGTGGTCCCGCCCTCGTTGCCCCGCGGCAGGTCGAGCTCGACGTCGTTCGCGCCCTCGCTGCCCTTGCCGACGATCGAGTACGACGGGCTGTTCTCGCCGAAGTAGATACGGCCCTCGTAGCCGTCCTCTCCCGAGATGTCCGTGAGGTCGCCGACCGGCGGAAGGTCGCGCTCGGCCCACGCCGGGGCCTCCGGCACGATCGTCGCGTTGTCCGCGCGCTTCTGGTTGCCGTAGGCGGCGATGACGCCGTACCCGTGCGTGTAGACGGTGTGGAGGTTGGCCCAGTTCTGGCTGCCCTCCGAGATGCCCGCCTGGTTCAGCTCGCGCACGCCGAGCACGACGTCGCGCTCGATGCCGTCGATCTCGTAGGTGTCGACGTCGAGCACGTCCGAGACCGTGTAGTAGCCGCGCACCTGCTGCAGCTGCTGGAAGGTCTGCGGCACGACCGCCGGGTCCACCAGGCGCACGCCGCCGCTGTTGGCGACGGTGCTGGCCAGCTGCGCCCGCGAGTCCTCCGACAGGTTCGTCAGGTCGGTCTCGGCGTCGAAGTCGTCGATGTTGACGTCGTCGATCCCGTACGCGTCCTTGGTCGCGGCGAGGTGCTTCTCGATGTACGGCGCCTCCCGGTCCGCCTGCGACGGCAGCACCTGGAAGCGCTCCATGATCGCGGGCCAGATCATGCCGAGCAGGATCGAGGACAGCACGAGCAGGCCGAGGCCCACGCTCGGCAGCATCCACGTGCGGCGCCAGACGTTGAGGAAGAAGAGGATCGCGCAGATCACCGCGATGCCCATGAGGATGTTCTTCGCCGGCAGCACCGCGTTCTCGTCGGTGTAGCCCATGCCGTCGATGTAGCCGCCGGTGCCGGTCAGCAGGTCGAAGCGGTCGAGGTAGTAGTCGAGCCCCTTGACCAGGACGAGCAGGCCGACGAGCACGGAGAGCTGCACCTGCGCGGCGCTCGAGAGCTTGTCGGTCGCGGCCTGCAGCCGGATGCCGCCGAAGAGGTAGTGCACGACGACCGCGCCCATGGCCGAGACGACCAGCATGGCCAGCACGAAGTCGGTGACGAAGTGGAACCACGGCAGGTCGAAGACGTAGAAGCCCAGGTCCTTGCCGAAGTAGGGGTCCGTCTCCTCGAAGGACTTGCCGTTGCGCCACAGCAGGAAGTTGCGCCACTGACCGGCGCCCGAGGTGCCGGCGAAGACGCCCATGAGCAGGCCGATGACCACGAGCAGCCACCGGCGTACCGGCGTGACCGCCTCGCGGTAGCGGTCGAGGCTCGTCTGCTCCGGCGAGGCCGGGCGGAAGACGGGCCGGAAGCGGTAGGCCAGCCACATGCTGGTCGTCACGGCCGCGGCCATGAGCAGGCCGAACACGGCGAACAGCGCGATGCGGGTCCACACCAGCGTCGAGAACACGTCGGAGTAGCCCACGGAGTCGAACCACAGGCGTTCGGTCCAGAACGACGAGAAGCCCGCGAGCGCGATGAGACCGGCGACCACGACTCCCGCCGTGATGAGCAGTGCGCGCGAACGACCCGAGGGGGCCGGTCTCGTGCGCGGGCCGCCGCGGGGCGGCCGGGGGCCGGAGTCGAAAAGGTCGCTCACGTGTCTCGGTTCTCCTCGTCGAGGGTGGTGGCCAGCAGCTGGACGAGTCCCGGCACCAGGTCGGGTCCACCGACCACCGACTGCTCGTCGTCGTGCGATCGCATGCGCAGGGCGCAGTACGCCGCCCCCGCTCGCGTGACGCCCACGACCATGCGCACCTCTTGGCGCAGGGGGTGGGCGCGGGCGAAGGCGTCGGCCTCCGCCGGGTCCTGGGGGATCTCGGGGTCGACCTCGGGCGGCAGCACGAGCCGCTCGAGCACGGCGGCGCACCCGGCGACGGCCGGGGGCCACGAGATGTCGGCGACGGCGCGCTCGAACGCACCGGGCCCGCCGGGCAGCTCGTCCTGCTCCACCGGGGTCAGCGACCCCTCCGCGCTGGCGTCGTCGAGGCCGGCGCTGGCGGCCAGCTCGGGCGCCTGCGCCACGAGCAGGCCGGTGTCGACCAGGGCGTAGAGGCGGGCGGGCTGGTCCCAGCCCGCCGTCGCGGCGTGCGACTCCAGCTCGAGGACGGCGGCGGCCAGGGCCGGGTCCGTGTCGAGCTCGGCGGCGAGGTCGCGCTCGAGCGCGGGCGCGTCGTCGGCGCCCGGGCCGGGCTGGTCGGGCTGCTCGGGGCGGTCGGTCTGCTCCGTCACCGGGTCACGTCCTCACAGGTCAGCACGTCGGCGTCGACGTCGTCAGCGAGCGCCGTGAGCGTCTCGACGGCGCGGTCGAAGGTGTCGATGGCGACGAGGCGGACGTCGCCGTTGGCGGCCCCCAGGGCCTCGCCGCAGTTGTCGACGGGCACGAGGAAGACCGCGGCCCCGTCGTCGCGGGCCCCGGGGATCTTCTGGGCGATGCCCCCGATCGGGCCCACCTCGCCCTCCGGCGAGATGGTGCCGGTGCCCGCCACGTGCAGGCCGCCGGTGAGGTCCCCGGGCGTCAGGTAGTCGTAGACGGCGAGCGCGAACATCGTGCCGGCGCTCGAGCCGCCGATGCCGGCCGGCGGGGTCAGCCGCACGGGGAAGGGGAAGTCGTAGCCCTGGACGGGGGTGATCCCGATGACGGCCCGGTCGTCCTCCTCCACGGGGACGATCTCCACCTCGCGCTCCTCGCCGTCGCGCTCGACGGTCGCGGCCAGGCGGGCCCCGACCCCGGCGCGCTGGACGACCTCACCGATCTCGGCCGGGGCGGTCACGGCCCGACCGCCGATGCTGCGCACGACGTCCCCCGGCTGCAGCAGGCCCTCGGCCGGGTAGCCGACGCGCACGCCGCCGACCTGCACGTTGGCCGTGAAGTCGATGTCGAGGGCCGCGAGGGCGACGGCGATCGAGACGTCGACCGAGCCCGTCATCTGGGCCGTCGAGATCATCTCGCTGGTCGCGTTGTCCTCGTCCTCGTCGTACACGCTGTCGTAGGGGCGCACCGCCGCGTCGGGGTCGCGCCACGCCGAGAGGGCCTGCACCAGGGCCAGCTGCGTCTCCGGGCGGGTGATGCTCGCGGTGGTCATCCGCAGCTCGCCGGACTCCGGCGGGAAGCTCTCGTGCTCCTCGACCTCGACGATCGGCGTGCCGTCGCTCTCGCCCAGCAGGTCGGCCGTCGTGCCCGGGTAGTAGGTGACGAACGGGGCGGGGAGGAACAGCGCGGCGGACCACAGCCCGACGACGAGCGGCACCGCCACGACGCCCGCCAGGGTCCGCTGCTTCATGGGCCCCACCCTCTCAAATGGCCGCAAGGACGCGGTCATCGCCCGACACCCGACGGCACCCGGCGACCGGGGCGTCGCTCAGCCGGCCTCGCGCCGTCGCACCGCGACGCCGCTGCTGCGGTCGCGCCGCGCCTCGCCGGGCACCGCGTAGCCGGCGGCCGGCGGCCGGCGCAGGGCGTCGCCGAGGCGGCGTACCTGCTCGTGGCGGTCGGGCGCGGGACGGTCGCGGTCCAGCCACGTCACCCACACCATCGCCCCCAGGGTGACGACGACGGGCGGCACGAGCCAGAGCAGGATCTCCACCCGGTGAGGGTACGGCGGGCGCCGCCCCCGACCGGGCAGGCGCTACGGCGTGCCCACCCAGCTGTCGTCGCCGTCGGCGAACAGCTGGTGCTTCCAGATCGGCACGCGCTCCTTGAGCCGGTCGATGAGCGCGCGGGACGCGTCGAAGGCGGTGCCGCGGTGCGCGGCCGCCGTGCCCAGGACCACTGCGGCGTCACCGATCGCCAGGTCGCCCACGCGGTGCAGCACCGCGACCGCCTGCACGTCGAAGTCGGCCGCGACCTCCGCGCAGACCGCCTCGAGGGCGGCCTGGGCGCCGGGGTGCGCCACGTACCCCAGCCCGGTCACGCCACGACCGCCGTCGTGGTCGCGCACCCGCCCGACGAAGAGGTCGATCGCGCCCGACGCCGGGTGGTCGAGCGCGGCGACCACCTCCGCCAGGTCCAGGGCCTGCTCGCGCAGGCCCACGAGACGCACGACGGCGGCGGGGGCGGCGGACACCTCGGGGCTCACCCGTCCGATCGTAGTGACCCCGCACACCCGGACCCGCACACCCGGACCCGCACACCCGGACCCGCGCCCGTCCTCGGCCGGTCGCGGGCCGTGCGTGCCGGAGTAACGTTGCACCATGAGCGACGAGCCCGGCGACCCCGGCGGCGACCGACCCGGCGACGGCGAGAACCCGTTCCGCGGGACCCCCTTCGAGGCCCTCTTCTCCGGCAGCGGCCTCGGCGCGTTCCTCGGTGGCGGTGGGGGCGGCATGCCCGACCTCTCCGGCCTGATGCAGCAGGTGCAGGCGATGATGCAGCCGCACGACGGCCCCATCAACTGGCCGGTCGCGGTGGATCTCGCCCGCCGACAGGTGGCCTCCTCCCCCGACCCGTCGCCCACCAGCGGCCAGGTCTCGGCCGTGGCCGACGCCGTGCGCCTCGCCGACCTGTGGCTGGACGCGGCGACCGACTTCCCGAGCGGCGTCACCTCGACGGCCGCGTGGAGCCGCGCGGAGTGGGTCGTGGGCACGACCGACGTCTGGAAGGTGCTCGTCGAGCCCATGGCCGAGCAGGCCGTCGGTTCCCTCGGCAACGCGCTGCCCGAGCAGGCCCGCGCGATGGGCGGACCGATCCTCGACCTGATGGCCAAGGCGACCGGCGCCATGCTGGCCTCCCAGATCGGGCAGGGCCTCGGCACGCTCGCGGGCGAGGTGCTCAGCGCCTCCGACATCGGCCTGCCGCTCGGCCCCACCGGTCGCGCTGCGCTCGTGCCGGCCAACATCGCCACCTTCGCCGAGGGCCTCGACGTGCCCGCCGACGACGTCCTGCTCTACCTGGCGCTGCGCGAGGCCGCCCACCAGCGCCTGTTCGCGCACGTGCCGTGGCTGCGGAGCCACCTCGTCGAGGCCGTCGCGGCGTACGCCCGCGGCATCGACATCGACGTCGAGGGCATCCAGCAGAAGCTGCAGAGCCAGCTCGGCGACCTCGACCCGACCAACCTGGCCGGGCTGCAGGAGGCCATGGAGGGCGGGCTCTTCGAGATCGAGCAGTCCCCCGCGCAGAAGGCGGCGCTCGAGCGGCTCGAGGTGACCCTCGCGCTGGTGGAGGGCTGGGTCGACGAGGTCGTCGGCCAGGCCACCGCCGAGCGGATGCCGAACGCGGTGCGCCTCGCCGAGGCCGTGCGCCGGCGCCGGGCCACCGGTGGTCCCGCCGAGCAGACGTTCGCGACCCTCGTGGGCCTCGAGCTGCGGCCCCGCCGCCTGCGCGACGCCTCGACGCTCTGGGGCTCCCTGCGCACCCGTCAGGGCACGGAGGGCCGCGACGGCGTGTGGATGCACCCCGACCTGCTGCCGAGCGCCGCCGACCTCGACGACCCGCTCGGGTTCCGCGAGGACGCGCTCACCACGGACGAGCTCGTCGAGGACGACTTCGACGCCGCCCTGCGTGACCTGCTGGCCGGCCCGGAGGGCGAGCCGCAGGCCGGCACCGACGGGGAGGACGACGAGGACGGCGGCGGGGAGCCCCCGACGCGGCCCGGCCCCACGGGGTGAGCCTCCACGCCGACGCGCTGGCCCTGCTGGAGGCGTGGGCCGCGCCGGTCCCCCACCAGGAGACGCTGCGCGAGCAGTACGTCGCGCACCTGCGGGCGCACCGCGACGGGGTGTACCGCCACGCCGCCCCGGACCACGTGACGGCGAGCGCCGTCGTGCTCGACGCGACCGCCGACCACGTGCTCCTCACCCTGCACGCCAAGGCCGGCCGGTGGTTCCAGCTCGGCGGGCACTGCGAGACCGGTGACACGACGCTGGCCGGGGCCGCCCTGCGCGAGAGCGCGGAGGAGTCGGGCCTCCCGGCGCACCGGCTGGTGGTGGACCCGGCGCCGGTGCAGCTCTCCGCGCACCCGGTGCCGTTCTGCCGGCCCCCCACGCTGGGTCCCGACGACGTCGTGCACCACCTGGACGTGCGGTTCCTCGTCGTCGTCGACGGCGCCGACGAGCCGGTCGTGAGCGAGGAGTCCCTCGACGTGCGGTGGTGGCCGGTCGACGCGCTGCCGGACCCCGAGCCCGACCTCGTCGAGGCGGTGACGTTCGCCCGCGCCCGGCTGACGGCGCGGGTGGGCGCTCAGTCGGTGCCGGGCACGCCGGACGCCGAGCCCGCTGCGGGGTCACCCGGCTCGTCCGCGAGCGCGTCGAACCCGTCGGGGTCAGCGGGGTCGGCGGGATCGTCCAGGTCGTCGGGCTCCTCCCCCGGCGGCGGCTCCAGCCGCCCGGCGGCGGAGTAACCGAGCAGGTAGCCCTTCGCGCGCTCGGCGTGCGGGTAGTGCGCCACCCACGCCCAGAAGTCGGCGTCGTGGCCGGGGACGAGCAGGTGCGCGAGCTCGTGGACGAGCACGTAGTCCACGACCCACGCCGGCATGCCCTGCAGCCGCGAGGAGAGGCGGATCGTGCTGTCCCCGGGGGTGCAGGAGCCCCAGCGCGAGCGCTGGTTGTCCACCCACCGCACGGACGCGGGGCGCGCCATCCCGCCCAGGTAGCGGTCGCTGAGCCGGCGTGCGCGACCGAGCAGCTCGTCGTCGCTGGGGCGGGCGCGGGCGTCCGAGCGCTCGATGCGCCGCACCATCTCCGCCACCCAGCGCTCGATCTCGGCGTCGCTGAGCGCTGCGGGCACGAGGACGACGATCCGGCCGCCCTCGCGGTACGCCGAGACCGTGCGCCGTCGGCGACGGGAGCGGCGTACCTCGACGTCTGGCCGGGCTCCGGTGCGGCCCGTGCCGTCGGGCGTGACGTCGCCCCGGTCCGCGCCGGGGCCGGCCCCCGGCTCCATGGAGGGGACGCTAGCGCGTCAGGAGGGCCGCGCCCAGGACGTCAGACGCTCCCGCGTCCACGTGTTGACGATGCGGTCGGGGTTGATACCGGCCTCCTCGGCCCGCTCGCAGCCGTGGACCTGCAGGTCCAGCTGGCCCGGTGCGTGGGCGTCGGAGTCGATGGAGAACAGGCACCCGACGTCGCGGGCCAGCTCGAGCAGGGCGGTGGGCGGGTCGCGCCGCTCGGGGCGGGCGTTGATCTCCACCGCCACGTCGTTCTCCGCACAGGCCTCGAAGACGGCCCGCGCGTCGAAGGACGACGGCGGCCGGGTGCCCCGGTTGCCGCGCACGAGCCGGCCCGTGCAGTGGCCGAGCACGTTCGTGAACGGGTTGCGCACCGCCGCCACCATCCGGCGGGTCATGGGCGCAGGGTCCATGGCGAGCTTGGAGTGCACGCTCGCGACCCGGACGTCGAGCCGCTCCAGCAGGGCGTCCTCCTGGTCGAGCGCACCGTCGTCGAGGATGTCGACCTCGATCCCCTTGAGCAACCGGAAGCCGCCGTCGGCGAGGTGCTCGTTGACCGCATCGACCACGTCGAGCTGGCGCCGCAGGCGGGCGGGGCTCAACCCGTTCGCGACCCGCAGGCGCGGCGAGTGGTCGGTCAGCACGAGGTAGTCGTGGCCCAGCTCCATCGCCGTCATCGCCATCTCCTCGATGGGCGAGCCGCCGTCCGACCAGTCCGAGTGGGAGTGCAGGTCGCCGCGCAGGGCCCGGCGCAGGTCGTGCCCGCCGGCGGTGAGGGGTCCGCCGTACCGCTCCTCGGTCTCGGCGAGGCGGGCGGGCAGCTCCCCGCGGGCGGCCTCCTCGGCGACGCGGGCGGTGCTGCGGCCGACGCCGGGCAGGTCGGTGAGGGTGCCGTCGCCCGCGCGGCGCGCCAGCTCCTCGGGCGGCAGGTCGAGCAGCGCGGCCGCGGCGGCCCGGTAGGCCTTCACCTTGTAGGTGTCCTCGCGGGCGCGTTCGAGGAGGAAGGCGATGCGGCGCAGCGCCGCCACCGGACCCCCGTCGTAGCTCTGCGTCACCGTCGGCTCTCCTCCCCAGGGTGTGGACGACCATCCTGGCAGGTCAGCGGTGGTCGTCGACGGTCCGCCGCGGGCACGCTCCCCAGGTGCCTCCCCGCCCCGGGCACGCTCCTCCACGGACCGCGGCCCCTCGTCCACACGTCCTCCACAGGTTCGTCCACAGGGGTGGACGACCGCGCCCGGCGTCGCCGTTGACCGGGGGGTCACCACCCCCTAGCGTGGAGGGCGACGAGGCCCCCGGGTCCGTCGTGCTCCGCAGGCAAGGGGAAGGCCGGCGGCGCCACGACGGCCGGGGGCCTCGCTCTCGCTCAGCGGCCGCGGAAGACCGGGGTACGACGCTCCCGCGCCGCGGCGATCCCCTCCTGCAGGTCCTCGGTGGCCAGGGTGATCGGCTGGGCCATCGCCTCCCACTGCAGCCCGGCCTCGATGTCGGCGTGGCGCGACCGGAGCGCCAGCGTCGTCAGGCGGCTCGGCACCGGCGCGGTGGCCGCGACCGCGTGGGCCGCGGCGAGCACCTCGTCGACGAAGGTCTCGCGCTCGATGACGCGCGAGACCAGGCCGAGCGCGAGGGCCTCCTCGTCGGCGACGAGACGCCCGGTCAGCAGCAGGTCCCGCGCGTGAGCGGGACCCACCACGTCGGGCAGCAGGTAGGTCGCGGCCATGCCCGGGTGCATGCCGAGGTTCACGAACGGCACGCCCAGCTTGGCGCCACGGGCGGCGTAGCGGATGTCGCAGGCCAGCGCCACGCAGAGCCCGGCGCCGATGGCGGCGCCGTTGAGGGCCGCGATGGTGGGCACCTCGAGGCGGCGGATCGACAGCCACCCCCGGTAGAACGGCAGCATCCGGGCGCGCAGGTCGTCGACCGACGCCTCGGGATCGCCCGCGATCCACCTCTGGTCGCCCCCGGAGCAGAACGCCGAGCCCTCGCCGCGCACGACCACCGCCCGGACGTCGCGGTCCCCCACCAGGCCGTCGACCGCCTGCTGCCACGACGCCGACATCGGGGCGGACATGGCGTTGCGCTGGTCGGGGTTGTCGAGGACGAGCACGACGACGCCGTCGTCGTACCGCTCGACCCGCAGGTGGGGCAGCTCGGTCGTGGTGGGGGCGCCGGCCCCGGGGGTGTCCGTCATGGTCGGCAGGCTAGCCCCGGGCGGGGACGACGGCGTGACCCGCGCCACGCGGGCGGCCCCGGGCGCCGCCCCGTGCCCTGTGGAGAGCGCACGGCGCACCGCCGCGGCCCGTGCCAGGCTCGTCGTCGTGGACGTGCGCGAGGACGAGCGACGAGGCGGGGTCGCCGCCGGGGTGGCTGCCGGGGCGACCGCTGGGGTGGGTGGGACCGACGTGGCGCCGCGACGGGCCGTGCTGCGCCCCGGCTGGGTCCCGGTGCGGCGCGGCGACGGCCACCTGCAGGTCGGGGTCGACGGCCCCGAGCGGGCGCTGCTCCCCGCGACCGACGCGGTGCGGGAGCACCTCGTCGCGCTGCACACCGCCGGGGCGGGCCCGACGCCCGACGCCCCCTCCGCCCGGGACGCCCACCGGCGCCTCGCCGAGGCGGGGCTGCTGGTCGACGCGGACGCGCTCCTCGCCGCCCTCGGCACCGCGGGTGATGGCACCCGACGCTCGGCCGTCAGCGCACTGTGGGCCGACCACCCGGCCGACGCCGCGGACCGCCTGCACGGTCGGCGCGACGCCCGCGTGCGGGTCACGGGTGCGGAGCCGTGGCGCTCGGCGATCGAGGACGCGCTCGAGGAGGCGCTCGTCCGCCCCGCCGGTGATGGTGCGGGCGCGGGTACGGGCGCGGGTACGACGACGCGCGCCCCCGTGTGCACCGTGCACGTCGCGGTGGGTGAGCTGGACCGCGCGGTGGTCGACGAGCTGGTGCGCCGCGACGAGCCGCACCTGGTGGTCGTGCTGCGCGCGGGCGGGGCGCGCCTGGGGCCCTTCGTGGTGGCCGGCACGACCGCGTGCCAGCGCTGCGTGGACGCCGGCCGCAGCGAGGAGGACCCCCGCTACCCGCTCGTCGTCAGCCAGGCCGCGGCGAGCGCTCCCGGCCTCGTCCCGCCGCCCGTCGACCCCGGGCTGGCGCGATGGGCGGTCGGGTGGGCGGTCAGCGACGTGCTGCGCTTCGTCGACGGCGGGCTGCCCACCACCTGGTCGGCCACGGTCGACCTCGACGGGGCGATGCCGGCCCGCACGCCCTGGGCGCGCCACCCCTGGTGCGGCTGCAGCTGGGACGAGGTGGAGGAACGGGACGAGGCGGACGAGCAGCACGAGGTGGAGGAACGGCACGAGCCCGCCGGGACCTTCCCGACGGGCTCGTGACGGAGGTGCGTCCGAGGCTGGGCCGCCGTCACGGGACGGCAGCCGTCGACTCAGAGCGAGCGGGCCAGCTTGAGCCGCGCGCGGGCGGCGACGACCTCGGCCTTGCGGCTGAGGCGACGCGCCGCGACGAGGCGCTGGACCTGGTGGCGCTGCTCCGCCTCAAGGAGCAGCTCGGCTGACTGTGCTCGGGCCAGTTCTTCGTTGAGCAGTTGCATCTCGGTGTTCCTGTCCTGGGTGCTGGAGGTCTGGGGCTGCAGGGCGGTGGTCACGACGCGGTCACGTCCTGGCGGGTCGGGGTGGCGACGCGGTCGTCGCCGAGGGGACGCACACGGTGGTCGAGGTTCATCGGTTCCTCCTGGGGGTCATCGGGTGGTGCTGCGGGTGGTGCTGCGGGTGGTGCGGGTGCTGCGCGGACGGGTGCGGGCTCACGCCGCGACGGGGTTCTTCCGCGGGCGCCCCCGGGGGCGCTTGCGCGGGATCACCACGCCCTGGGCGAAGAGCTCTCCGCCCCACACGCCCCACGGCTCGCGGCGCTCGAGGGCGCCGTCGAGGCAGGGGGCCCGCACGGGGCAGTCGAGGCACAGGGCCTTCGCCGCCTCGACGTCGCCGGGCGACTCCGCGAACCACAGCTCGGCGTCCCCCCTGCGGCACGGCAGCAGCCGGGGGTCCACCTGGTCGGCGGCGTCGTGCAGCGCCCCGAGGGTGGGCAGTGCCGCGTCGGGCACCAGCTCGTGGACGGTCATGTCGTGTCACCTCCTTCGTCGACCTGTCGGTTGGGCGGGAAAACAGAAAGGCCACGGTTCCCGTGGGGGGACCGTGGCCTGGAGGCGCCGACTGAGCTGTGTCAGACGGGTGGACTCCAGGCAGGGGTCTCCGGGAACGCGAAGCCGCGCGGGGCAGCGGCGGGCGCGACGGCGCCACGGATGGCGTCGTACGCACGCAGACGCAGGCCGGCCACCCGGCCGGCCTCGCCACCGAGGGTCAGGTGGCGACGCGTGCAGGCGGACGTGCCGACGCCGGCGAGCTCGCTCGCCTTCCACGTCATCGTCGTGTTCTCCATGGGTGCCACCTCCTCCGGTCGATCTTCGTGCGCGGGCCGTGCCAGGGCCCTCGTCGCGCTCGTGGTCAGAACGGGCACGAAGTTACCCGCGCCCGCCCGTCATGGGCAATCTATTTTCTGACTCATTTCACCGCCGGTCTCCGGCGGGCCCGGATCAGCCCTCGTCGAGGGTCTCCCCGGCTCCCCCGGCTCCCCCGGCTCCCCCGGCGGCCGCTGCGGCCGCCGCCTCGGGCGTCTCGCCCGCGACGACGGCGAGCAGCTCGTCGCCGTACTTCTCCAGCTTCGAGCGGCCCACCCCGCTCACCTTCAGCAGGGCGTCCGCGCCACGGGGCTGGTGCTCCGCGACGAGCTGCAGCGTGGCGTCGGTGAACACCACGTACGCCGGCACGCTCTCCGCCGCGGCCCGGCCGCGCCGCCACTCGCGCAGGCGCTCGAACAGCTCCTCGTCGTAGGACGCCGGGCAGTCGGCGCAGCGCCCGACCTTCTTCTCGGCCGCCGAGTCCAGCGGGCGCCCGCACTCGCGGCAGTGCACCGCGTGCCGCGACTTCTTCCCCTTCGACCGCGTGCCCGCCCCGGCGACCTCCTCGAACGACGACGGCAGCACCGGGCGCAGGAAGCGCGAGGGCTTGCGCGAGGCGCGGCCGCCGGGCTGGCGGGCGCTGGCCCAGGAGACCACCAGCTCGCGGCGAGCGCGGGTGATCCCGACGTACAGCAGCCGGCGCTCCTCCTCGACCGCGGCCGGGGTGTCGGCGTAGCTGATCGGCAGGGCACCGTCGTGGATGCCGCACAGCAGCACCACGTCCCACTCGAGGCCCTTCGCCGCGTGCAGGGTGGCCAGCGTGACGCCGTCGGCCACCGGGGCGTGCTGCTCGGCGGCCCGGCGCTCGAGGTCCTCGACGAAGGCCGTCAGGTCGGCGGTGCCCGCGTCGCCGGCGAGGTCGACCAGCGCCTGCAGCGACTCCCACCGGTCGCGGGTCTGGCCGCGGGCGGCGGGGGGCTCCGCCGCCCAGCCCATGCCGGCCAGCGCCGAGCGGACGGCGTCGGGCAGCGGCACGTCGTCGTCGACCCCGGCCCGGGCCGTGCCGCGCAGCAGCGTGACGGCCTGGCGGACCTCGGGCCGGTCGAAGAAGCGGGCGGCGCCGCGCACGACGTACGGCAGGCCGCGGGCGGCCAGCGCCTCCTCGAACGCCTCGGACTGGGCGTTGATGCGGAAGAGGATCGCGACCTCGCCGAGCGGCACGCCCTGGGCGCGCAGGCGGGCCACCTCGGCGGCGGCCGCGTCGGCCTCGGCGACCTCGTCGGGCAGCGCGCGGGCCGCGATCTCGGGCCCCGCCGCGCCCTGCGCGCGCAGCTGGACGCCCTGGCTCTGCGTGCCCGCCAGCAGCGCGTTGGCGCCGGCGACGATCTGGGGGGTCGAGCGGTAGTTGCGCACCAGCTCGATCGAGGCGGCACCCGGGTGCTTGCGGTGGAACTCCCGCAGGTACGACGCGTCGGCCCCGGCGAAGCTGTAGATGGTCTGCGCGGGGTCGCCGACGACGCACACCTCGTCGCGCCCACCCAGCCACAGGTCGAGCAGCGCGGACTGCAGCGGCGAGACGTCCTGGTACTCGTCCACGACGAACCACCGGTACTGCCGGCGGACCTGGGCGGCGACCCGCTCGTCCTCGGCGAGCAGCCCCGCCGTCCACAGCAGCACGTCCTCCATGTCCATCCGGCCCTGGGAGCGCTTCGTCTCCTCGTAGGCCGTCAGCACGCGGGCCACCGCGGCCGCGTCGAGCCCGCCCACCGAGCGGCCGCGGGCCGTCGCGACCCGCGCGTAGTCGTCGGGCCCCACGTTCGAGACCTTGCTCCACTCGACCTCGGCGGCGAGGTCGCGCAGGAGCGCCGCGTCGGTGCCGATGCGCAGCCGCCGCGCCGCCGGACCGAGGATGCCGAGCTTCGACTGCACCAGCTCGGGCAGCTCGCTGCCGTGGACCCGCGGCCAGAAGTAGCGCAGCTGGCGCAGGGCGGCCGAGTGGAACGTGCGGGCCTGCACTCCCCCGGCGCCGAGCTGGCGCAGCCGGGTGCGCATCTCGCCGGCGGCCCGGGTCGTGAAGGTCACGGCCAGCACCTCCGTCGGCGCGTACACGCCCGTGGCCACGCCGTACGCGATCCGGTGGGTGATCGCGCGGGTCTTGCCCGTGCCCGCCCCGGCGAGCACGCGCACGGGCCCGCGCAGCGCCTCGGCGACCCGGCGCTGCTCGGGGTCGAGGGCCTCGAGGAGGGCGTCGGGCTGCAGCGCGGCGGGCGCGGACGACGTCGTCGGAGGGAGCGGCGACGGCATGGGGGAACATCTCCTCGGCGTGGAACGTTATGGCGCCGACGACACTAGACGCCCGAGGGGACACTTCGATGACCGCGACGTTCACCATGTACAGCACGCCCTGGTGCGGCTACTGCCACCGCCTGCGGGGGCAGCTCGACCGGGAGGGCATCGCCTACGACGTGGTCGACATCGAGCAGCAGCCCGACGCCGCCGCGCTGGTCGAGAAGGTCAACAACGGCAACCAGACGGTGCCGACGCTCGTCTACTCCGACGGCTCCGCGCAGACCAACCCGAGCCTGGCGCAGGTGAAGGCCAAGATCGCCTCCCTGGCCTGAGCGCCCGTCTCCCCCGCGCCCCTCGGCGCCCGCCTCACCAGCGGGTGTCGAGGGGCGCGCCGTACCAGGCCTGGATGAGGCGGTGCGATATCGACACCGATCCCGGCAGCGCCAGCGACCCGTCGGCCACCCCGCGGGCGATGTCGGCCCGGGTGAACCAGCGCGCGTCGGCCACCTCGGCGCCGTCGACGTCGATCTCCGTGGAGGTCGCGCGGGCGGTGAACCCGATCATCACGCTCGCCGGCAGGGGCCACGGCTGGTTGCCGAAGTAGGTCACCTCCCCCACCCGGACCGCCGTCTCCTCGGCGACCTCGCGGCGCACCGCGTCCTCGAACGTCTCGCCCGGCTCGACGAACCCGGCGAGCGTCGAGAACCGGCCCGCGGGCCACGCCCGGGCGTGACCGAGCAGGCAGCGCTCGTCGTCGGCGCCCGGCTCGCCGTCGGTGACGAGCATGATCACGGCGGGGTCCGTGCGCGGGAAGTGGTGCTTGCCGCAGCCGCGCGCCGTGGAGCACACGAGCACGTGGCCGGCGTGCGAGGGCGTGACCGGTCGGCCGCAGCGGGTGCAGAACCGGGTGCTCCAGTGCCACTCCGCCATCCCCGTCGCGTGGAGCACGAGCGGCGCGGTGGGGCCCTCGACGACGCCCTCCAGGACGGCCCGCAGGCCCTGCCACTGCTCCTCGGGGTGCGGGGCGCGGGCGGGGTCGAAGAGTGCCGCGAAGTACGTCGTGCCCTCGTGCTCGCCCAGCAGCAGCCGGGTCGCCGACGGCTCGGCGGCCGCGGCCGGCAGGTCGTCGACCGCGCCCCACGCGGGGACGCCGTCGGCGACGAGCATCCGGTTGCCGGCGATCGGCAGCACCCGTGTGTCCGGGGCCTCCCACGCCCGGCGCAGCCACGCCTCGTCGATGCGCTCGACGCCGTGGCGGTCGTGCGCGTACGCCGACAGCGCGACGTGCGGGAGGCGGTGGCCGGGGGTGGTCGGGGCGTCGCGGTCGGGCACCCCCCGAGCGTAGGCGCGCGGCCCTCAGCCCGGCGCCGCGCCCCGCACCAGCTGCTCCAGGCCGACGCGCCCCGGCAGGTCGCGCGGCTCCACCACCCGTCCCGTGCGGACGTGGCAGAAGACCGCGCGCACCCGCTCCACCGGCACCCCGCGGAGCTCGGCCCACGCGAGGCGGTAGAGAGCGAGCTGCAGCGGGTCGGTGCGCCCGCCCCGCCCGGTCTTCCAGTCGACGACGAGGAAGTCGGCGTCGCCGCCCGCCGGTTCGGCGTACACCGCGTCGATGCGCCCCCGCACGACCTGCCCGGCGAGCACCAGCGCGAACGGGGCCTCCGTCGCGAGCGGCACCCGCTCGGCGAACGGGCCGGACTCGAAGGCGGCCACCACCTCGGCGAGGTCCCGCTCGTCCTCGATGTCGGTGTCGGCCCGGCCGGGCACCTCGTCGGTCGGGATCAGGGTCTGCTGGTCGAAGCGCGTCTCGACCCAGGCGTGGAAGCGCGTGCCGAAGCGGGCCGCCGCCGACGGCGGCCGGGGCATGGGCCGCGCGAGCTCCCGTGCCATCACCGCGGGGTCGTCGCGCAGCCGCCCCAGCGCGGTCGCGGAGATGCTGGGCGGCAGGGGGATGTCGACCTGTGCCGCCACCTGCCGGCGGGCCTCCGCGAGCAGGCGCTCGATCTCCTCGTCCCACTCCGCCACCTCGGCGATGCCGACGATGTCGAGGTCCGCGTCGTCGGCCTCGCCGCCCTCGCCCGCCGCCAGTCGCTCCTGCTCGGCGCGCACCATCCGGGCGGCCACCAGCCGCCGCTCGACCTCCGGGGTGTGCCCGTCGACGGGCCACGGCACCGGGGGCTTCTCCGCCTTCAGCGGGTTGGGCGTGTCCTTCGGCGGCCGCTCCACCCAGCGCTCGGGCTCGTCGCCGTCGTCCGCCATCGCCTCGGCCAGGGTCACCAGGTACGGCGAGGGCCCGACCGGCGAGGCCCGCGTCGCGGTCCACAGGTACGCCGACGCCACCAGCTCGTGGCGGGCGCGGGTGAACGCGACGTAGCCCAGCCGCAGCTCCTCCTCGGCCTCGTGGGCGCGGGCGTCGACCTTGAGGGCGTCGAGGTCGGCCTTCTCGTACCCCCGCAGCTGGGGCACGTCGCGGGCGTCGCCCCGCAGCGGGGAGGGCAGCACCGCCGGTCCCGTCGTCCACTGCGTCCGGGTCTGCTTGGTGGGGAACTTGTCCTCCCCCACCCCGACGCAGAACACGACGTCCCACTCGAGGCCCTTCGCACGGTGCACCGTCAGCAGCTTCACCGAGTCGGCCTCGGTGGGCGTGGCCACGTCGAGGCCCGTGCCCATCTCGTCCTCCGCGCCGAGGTAGGCCAGCAGCGCGCCGAGGCCCGTGGCGCCGTCGACGGCCTGGAAGTCGGCCACCGCCCGCACGAACAGGTCGAGGTTGTCGCGGCGGGCCGCGGCCGCGGGCGACGTCGAGCTCGCGAGCTCGACGTCGATCCCGCTCACGTCGACGATGCGCCGCACCAGGTCGAGCAGCGGCTCGTCGACGTGGCCGCGCAGCATCCGCAGCTCGCCGGCCAGCAGCCCGATCCGCACCCGGGCCTCGCGGGAGTAGGGGTAGTCGGGCGCCTCGCCCGGCGACTCCAGCGCGTCGCACAGCGACGAGATCTCGGTCGGGTCGGCGCCCTCGACGGCGACGGCCAGGGCCTCCTCGACACCGTGCTCGAGGTCGCTGGCCGGGCCCGTCGCGGCCAGGTCGCGGGCCCGTCGACCCAGGATCGCCAGGTCCCGCGGACCCAGCGCCCACCGCGGGCCGGTCAGCAGCACGAGGGCCGAGGCGTTCGCGGTCAGGTCGTGGAGCAGGGTCAGCGTGGCGACCACCTCCGCCACCTCCGGCAGGCGCAGCAGCCCCGACAGGCCGACGATCTCGACCGGCACCTCGCGGGCGGTCAGCGCGTCGAAGACGTCGGCCGCGTGCCGGTTGTCGCGGGTCAGCACGCCGATCTCGCGCCACGGCGTCCCCGCGGACCGGGTCGCGAGCACCTGCTCGGCCAGCCAGGCCAGCTCGTCGTCGTACGTGTCGTGCACGGCGACGCGGACCCGCCCCTCCGCCGCGCCGTCGGGGGCCCGCAGGGGTCGCACGACGTCGTGCGCGGCGTACAGCGGGCCGGCGAGCCGGTTCGCGGCGGCCAGGATGCGGCGGTCGGAGCGCCGGTTGACCGTCAGGGCGTAGGTCGCGACGTCGGACGCCCCGTCGGCGCGGGGGAAGTCGTGGCCGAAGCCGAGGATGTTGGAGACCGACGCGCCGCGCCAGCCGTAGATCGCCTGGTTCGGGTCGCCCACGGCCGTCACGGCGTGCCCGCGCCCGGTCCCCGGCGTCGGACCCGAGAACAGCTTGCGCAGCAGCAGGGCCTGGGCGACCGAGGTGTCCTGGTACTCGTCGAGCAGCACGACGGCGTACTTGCCGCGCTCGAGGGCTCCGACGTCCGGGTGCTCGTCGGCCAGCCGCGCCGTCAGCGCGATCTGGTCGGAGAAGTCCATGAGCCCCAGCGAGCCCTTGAGCCGCCGGTACGCCGTCACGAGGTCGAGCAGCTCCTCGCGCCGCCCGATGGTGTTGAGCACGCCCTCGAGGTCCTTCTTGCCCCGCGAGACGGCCAGCGCCTCGGTGAAGCGCGGCCGCTCCCGCGCGTGGAACGCCCGCACGTCGTCGGGCTCGACGAGGTGCTCGTTGAGGGCGCCCTCGAGCGCCACGATGTTGCCGATGACCGTCGCGGGGTGGTCGCTCAGCAGCTCGACGGGGCGCCGGTGGCGCGTGATGGCCCGCTCCGCGAGCTGGTAGCGCGACGCGTCCGCCATCACCCGCGTGTCCGGCTCGTGGCCGATCCGCAGGCCGTGCTCGGTCAGCAGGGACGCGGCGTACGCGTTGTAGGTCGCGACCGTCGGCTCCAGCACCTCCTCGCCGTCGTCCTCGGGGGACGGGCGCGAGCCGGCCGGGCCGAGCCCCGCGACCGCGAGGGCCTCGCGGACCCGCGTCGAGAGCTCGCGGGCCGCCTTCGTCGTGAAGGTGAGGCCCAGCACCTGCTCGGGGCGCACCTGGCCCGTCGCCACCAGGTAGACGACCCGCGCCGCCATCAGCGTGGTCTTGCCGGACCCGGCGCCGGCGACCACGACCGCCGGCTCCAGCGGCGCGCTGACGGCGCGCCACTGCTCGTCGCTCACCGGGTACGGCGCCCGCATCACCCGCTGCAGGTCGGCGGGCGTGCGGATCTCGACCGGGGCGGTCGCCCCGGTCGTCACGCCCGGCTCCACCGCCGTGCCCGTCACGACAGCACCGTCCCGGCGCCCGTGGCGGGACACGTGGCGACGAAGGCGCACGTGTCGCAGTGACCGCCGGCGCGGGCCCCGAACGACTCCCCGCGCACGACGCGGGCGGCGAGCGCCAGCTGCTGCTCGACGAGCCGACGGCCCGTCGCGTCGGCCTCCTGTGGCGGCTGGGCCTGCACCTTGACGCTGCCCCGCGTCTCCTTGCGCAGCTGCACCAGCTCGGCGCCGCCGGAACGGGCGGGGCGGTGCTCCGGGGGCAGCAGCTCGTCGGCGGCGCCCAGCTCGACCGCCAGCTGGTAGAGCCCCAGCTGCGGGTGCTCGGCCACCTCGGCGCCGGTCGGCGGGTACTTCCCCGTCTTGAGGTCGACCACCACGACGCGGTGCTGGTCGTCGATCTCCAGGCGGTCGGCGAAGCCGTTGAGGACGATGCGCTCGCCGTCGTCCAGGCGCAGCTCCGCACGCAGGTGCTGCTCGACACCGAGCACGCGCCGCGCCTCGGGCCGGGTGTGCCACCGCAGGAACCGCAGCAACGCGGCCCGCGCCTCGGCCCGCTCCCGGGCGCCGGACCACGGGGTGCGGAAGGACATCTGGGGCCACACCTCGTCCACGTGGGCAATGAGGTCGTCCACGGCGGCCGGGTCGCCGGGCAGCTCCCCCGTCGCGACGCGCTCCGCTAGCGCGTGGAGGACGAGGCCGAAGCCCTGGGAGGCGCTGCTGACCTGGCTGCCGCCCGCCTCGCGCTCGAGGAACCAGCGCAGGGGGCAGACGAGGATGGAGCTGAGCGTGCTCGCCGAGATGCGCAGCGGCTGGTCGGCCGGGCGCACCGGGGTCTCCGCGAACGTCAGGCCGCGGGTGCCCCACCACGTGCCCGGGTCGGCCGCGCGCACCAGCGGGCGCCCCTCGACGTCGCGGGCCGAGGCCAGCGCCGCCAGCCGGCGGGCGGCGGCCCGGCGCACCTCCTCCGGGCGCTCGGGGTCGGCGACGGTGCGGCGCAGGTGGGCGACCACGCCAGTCATCGACAACGGCCGGGTCGGCCGCCCCACCCGGTGGACCGGGTCGACGCCCGTCTCGGCGAGGAAGCGCGAGGGCTGCTCCCCGTCGTCCTCCGGGGAGCGCACCGCGGTGACCACGAGGCGCTCCCGGGCGCGGGTGCAGGCCACGTAGAAGAGGCGGCGCTCCTCCATCAGGGCCTCGCGCACCCCCGGCGGCGGCAGCAGGTCGTCCCCCGGCCCTCCGATGCGGTCGGCGCCGAGGAGGGTCACCCGGCGGCGCAGGTCGGGCCACGTCTCCTCCTGCACGTGGGCCACGACCACGAGGCGCCACTCCAGGCCCTTGGAGCGGTGAGCGGTGAGGAGGCGCACCGCGTCGCCGCGCACGCCCCGCTCCGCGAGGGTGTCGGACGGGATCTCCTGCGCCACCAGGGTGTCGAGGAACGAGCCCACGCCGGTGTGGCCCCGCTGCTCCTCCATCTTGGCGGCGCCCTCGAACAGGGCGCAGACCGCGTCGAGGTCGCGGTGGGCGCGCCGCGCCGCGGCGCCGCCCAGGGTGGTGCCCCGGCGCAGCCGCTCGGGCCAGGACGTGCCGGACCACAGGGCCCACAGCGCCTCCTCCGCGGTGCCGCCGCCGTCCACCACGGCGCGCGCCGCCCGCAGGAGGTCGCCGAGGGCCCGCGCCTTCGCCACGCCCGCGACGCCGGCCGCGTCGGCGTCGTCGAGCCGCCCCGGCTCCAGCACCGCCTCCCGCAGCACGTCGGCCGAGGGCCGCGGAGCACCCCCGTCCGCCGCGGTGCGCGCCCGCTCCTCGAGCCGCACGTGGCGGGCCAGCGCGCGCACCTCGGTGGCGTCGAGACCGCCGAGCGGGGACGTGAGCAGCGCCTGCACCTGGCCGGCGTCGACGAACGACTCCGCCTCGGGATCGGTGACGTCGAGGTGCACGACCGTCCGCAGCGCGTCGAGCAGAGGTGCCACGGCGGGCTCCCGAACGAGCGGGAGCTCGTCGGCCGCCACCTCGACCGGCACCCCGGCCGCGGACAGCGAGCGCCGCAGGGCCGGCAGCGTCGCCCGGCCCGAGCGGGCCAGCACCGCCATGTCGCCCCACGCCACCCCGTCCTCGAGGTGGGCCCGGCGCAGCAGGTCGGCCAGGTGCTCGGCCTCGGCCCGCTCCGTGTCGAAGGTCAGGACCTCGACGCGGTCGCGCGGCGCCCCGGGCGCGGTCACCGGCGCGCTGAATACCTCCCGGGCCACCGGGTCGATGCTGCCCGCGAGCGAGAGCCGCGAGGCGACCGCCGTGGCCGTGCGGAGCACCCGCGGGCCGAAGCGACGGGTCGTGGCCAGCACCGCGACCGGGGCCGGCGAGCCGTCGGCCTGCGGGAACGCCCGGGGGAACTCGAGGATGCCGCGCACGTCGGCGCCCCGGAAGCCGTAGATGGACTGGTGGGGGTCGCCCACGGCCACCAGGTCCCGCCCGTCGCCGGCGAGGGCGCGGAGCAGCTCCACCTGGCCGGGGTCGGTGTCCTGGTACTCGTCCACGAACAGGCACGAGTACCGCTCCCGCAGCTCGTCGCGGTGGTCCTCGGCCTCGATCACGGCGCGCCGCACCAGGTCGGCGTAGTCGATCGCACCGGTGTGGTCGAGGATCGTGAGGTACTGCCCCAGGAACGCCCCGGCGGCGACGAGCTCGGGGGCGGCGGAGCGCTCGCCCAGCTCGACCAGCTCGTCCGCGCTCAGCCCCTTCTCGCGGGCGCGCGCCAGCACGTGGTGGACCTCGCGGGCGAAGCCGCGGGTGCCGACCGCGCGGCGCAGCGCGTCGGGCCAGCGCACCGACTCCGGCGCGTCCGTCAGCAGCTCGGCGAGCACGACGTCCTGCTCCGGGGCCGACAGCAGGCGCAGGGGCGCGGCGTACAGCTCCGGCGGCGAGTAGCGGCGCACGAGGCCGTAGGCGAACGAGTGCACGGTCGAGCAGAGCGCCGCCTCGGTCGTCCGGCCGAGGCGGGCCGTCACGCGGTCGCGCAGCTGCTCCGCCGCCTTGCGCGAGAAGGTGAGGGCGAGCACGGACGAGGGGTCGGCGCCCCGGTTCTCCACCCGGTCGACGATCGCCTCGACCAGCGTCGTCGTCTTGCCCGTGCCCGGCCCGGCGAGCACGAGCAGCGGCCCGCCCGGGTGGTCGACGACGCGCTGCTGGTGCGCGTCGAGCCTGGGCACCACGACGTCGTCCTGCGGGCGCACCAGCTGGTACGCCGGACCCGCGACCGACCCTGCGACCGACCCTGCGACTGCCATGCCGACCATCCCAGCACGGCCCACCGACAGCTCCGGGCTCAGGTGCCGCAGAAGGTCTGGTAGTCGCCCGCGTCGGGGCCGGGCTCGGCGTACCGCTCCAGGCCGGGCCGCTCGTCGTACGGCGCCGCCAGGACCTCGAGCAGCCGCTCGAGCGGGGCGAGGTCGCCGTCCGTGGCCGCCGCGAGGGCCTCCTCGACGAGGTGGTTGCGGGGCACGTAGACGGGGTTGACGCGGTCCATCCGGTCCGCGTCCGGCTCCAGCGCGCGCCACCGCTCCAGCCAGGCGTCGACCTCGGGCAGGTCCAGCACGAGCGCGCGCACCGCCTCGACGTCACCCCGCGCGGCGCGGCCCAGCGCCCGGAACGCCGTCGTCCAGTCGACCCGCCCGGAGCGCAGCACCTCGAGCAGGCCCTCCGCGAGGTCCATCGTCTCCGCGTCGCCGAGGCCGGCGGGCAGGCCCAGCTTGTCGCGCATCCCGCCCGCCCAGGCCGCGACGTACGCCGTCGCGAAGCCGCCGAGCAGGTCGGTGGCCCGGGCGATGGCCGCCTCCTCGTCGGTGTCCAGCAGCGGCAGGAGCGCCTCGGCGAACCGGGCCAGGTTCCACTGCGCGACGGCCGGCTGGTTGCCGTAGGCGTAGCGGCCGCCGCTGTCGATCGAGCTGAACACGGTGGCCGGGTCGTAGGCGTCCATGAACGCGCACGGCCCGTAGTCGATGGTCTCGCCCGAGATCGTCACGTTGTCGGTGTTCATCACGCCGTGCACGAAGCCGACGAGCATCCAGCGCGCGACGAGCTGCGCCTGCGCCGCGACGACCGCCGAGAACAGGGCGGCGTACGGCTCCTCGGCGCCCGCCAGCTCCGGGTGGTGGACCTCGATGGCGTGGTCGGCGAGGCGGCGCAGCAGGTCGGGGTCGCCGCTCGCCCGCGCGTGCTGGAAGCTGCCGACCCGCAGGTGGCTGCTGGCCACGCGGGCGAGGACCGCGCCCGGCAGCACCGTCTCGCGCTGCACCCGCCGTCCCGTCGCGGTGACCGCCAGCGAGCGGGTGGTGGGGATGCCGAGCGCGTGCATGGCCTCGCTCACCACGTGCTCGCGCAGCATCGGGCCGACCACCGCGCGACCGTCGCCGCCGCGGGCGAAAGGGGTCCGCCCCGATCCCTTGAGGTGGAGGTCGAACCGGCGGCCCTCGACGTCCGCCAGGTCGCCGAGCAGGAGCGCCCGTCCGTCACCGAGGCGCGGGGAGAACCCGCCGAACTGGTGGCCGGCGTACCCCTGGGCCACGGGGTGGGCGCCCTCGGGGACGAGGTTGCCGACGAGGAGGCGCACGCCCTCGGGGCTGCGCAGCACGTCGGGGTCGAGGCCCAGCCGGCGGGCCAGCGGCTCGTTGAGCACGAGCAGCCTCGGGTCGGGGGCCTCCTCGGCCCGCCAGTCGACCGCGAGCTCCGGGAGGGCTCGCGCGAAGCGGTCGCCGAGGGTGGGCAGGGCCGTCGTGGTGGTCACCTCTCCCAGCGTACGACGCGGCGTCCGGGCGCCCACCCTCCTCACGGGCCAGACCGCGCGCCTCAGCCGATCGGCGCGACCCCGCCCTCGCGGGCGACGAGGTCGCGCGCCAGCGTCTCCCACCGCGCGTACGCGTCGGGGTAGGCCGAGCGCTGCACCGCCTGGGCGCCCTGGGTGATCGTCATCGACTGCCACCCCGCGACGTCCAGCAGCCCCGGGTTCGGGGTGTGGACGGCGACGCCGTAGAACGCCTTCGAGGCGAGCACCGGGTCCTGCACCTGCGCCTCGCTGCCCCAGCCCTGCGACGGGCGCTGCTGGAACAGGCCGAGGGAGTCGCGGTCGCCGAAGTCGACGTTGACGAGGGTGGACTCCTGCAAGGCGGTGGCGAGCGCGACGACCCAGCCGCGCTCGGGCACGCCGGCGCCCTTGCCGACCGCGATGATGGTGCGGGCGTTGGCCTTCTGCGCCTCCGACAGGGAGTCGTACGACGACCCGGGCGGCTGCGTCCCGCCGGAGCCGAAGAGCGCGTCCCACGTCTGCGGCCCGGCGACCCCGTCGACGGCGAGGCCGCGGGCGGACTGGAACGCGCGCACGGCCGCGGCCGTCGCCGGTCCGAGGTCGCCGTCGGCGCTCAGCGCCGCGCCCCGGGCGTTCAGCAGCGTCTGGAGGGCCTGCACCGCGGGCCCGCGGTCGCCCTCGCGCAGCGTGACGACGAGCGCCCCGATGGTCCGGGGCCCGGCGATCCCGTCGGCGGTGAGGCCGCGGTCGGCCTGGAACGCGGTCACCGCGGCCCGCGTGCCCGAGCCGTACTGCCCGTCGGCCGCCGTCGCCCGGCCGTGGTGGGTCAGCAGGTGCTGCACCGCCGTGACGTCGGGGCCGCTCGACCCCGTCGTCAGGGTCGGGTACGCCGCGTGCGCTGCGCCCGGCGCGCCGGTGAGCAGCGCCAGGGCGAGCAGGGGCGCCAGCAGCGTCAGGAGCGCGCGCTGCAGGCCGGGCCCGCCGCGCGGCGCCGAGTAGTCAGGTCGTCCGTCCCGAGAGGAAGCCATGCGGCCCAGTCGAGCACGGGCGCCGGGGCGGCGGAACCCGCTGCGGGGCGGAGATCTCCGGCCCGTCCTCGGCGGGACCTGCGCGTCAGCCGCGGCCGTAGCGGCCGCGGCGGTGGACCAGCGGGGCGTCGGCGGCCGCGGACGCGTCACCGGCCGCCGCGGCGGCGTCCGGCGCGGGCTCGAGGTGGGCCTCCTCCACCACGCAGGTCACGAGGCGCGCCCAGCCGACGTCGGTGGCCGACTCGAGCCGCACCCCAGCCCAGCCCTCGACGCCGTCGAGGAGCGGCCCCCACGCGGTGGGGGTGAACGTCGCCTGCCGGAAGGGGCCCCCGGGCGCGGGGGCGAGCCCGGCGAACACCTCGGCGAGGTCGCGGTGGCGCCAGCGCAGCAGCTGCACCACGGCGCGCCCGGTCTCCTCCAGCGCGTCGGTGTGGTCCGCGTCGGGGTCGAGCAGGGCCAGCACCCGCCCGGGCTCGCCGTGGGCGACCATCAGCGAGCTGACCGTCAGGCCGGCCCGCGTCGCGCCCTCCCCCGCGGTCCACAGCGTCACGGCGCCGCCGAGGCGCCCGCGGAGACGGCGGACGGGGTCGCGTCCCGGCTCGGGGTCGGCGAACGGGTGGGTGGTGTGGATCGTCACGACGCCACCTTCCCCGACCGCGGCACGGTGAGCTCCCACTCCGTGCCGAACGAGCCCGTGGCGAGCTCCGCCGTACCCCCCAGGTCGGCCAGGCGCCCCCGCACCGAGCCGGAGACCCCGAGGCGGCCCGCGGCCTCGGCCTCGGCCAGCCGTCCGGCGGGGATGCCGGGGCCCTCGTCGCGCACCGTGAGCACGACCGCGTCCCCGAGGTCCTCCAGCAGCAGCCAGGCCGGGGCGTCGTCGCCGACGTGCACCGCCACGTTGTCGAGGCAGGCCCCCGCCGCCGCGACCAGCTCGGCCACCACGTCGGCCGGGAGCAGCACCGGTACGCCGGGGGTCACGACCGCGACCCGGGGGCGGTCGCGGTGGCCCAGCTCCTCCACCGCGCCGGCGAGGTCGACCTCGTCCGGGGCGCCGGCGTCCGGCGTCGCCAGGGTGTCCTGCTGGCGGATGAGGGCCCGCAGCGCCGCCTCCTGCTCGCCCGCGAGCCGGGCCAGCTCCGCACCGCCCGGACCCAGGTCGGCGCCGCGACGCTGGGTCAGCGCGAGCACCTGCAGCACGCCGTCGTGCACGGCGCGCGCGAGCCGGGCGCGCTCCGCGGCGGCGGCGGCGACGCGCTCGGCGCGGTCGCGCTCGGCGGCCATGCGCTGCAGCGACTCGCACAGGTAGCCCACCAGCGGCGCCCCGATGCCGATGAGGAAGAGGTGGCCGTAGTTCGTCTGGCTCAGCTCCTGGCGCACCGACACGTCGGCCGCGATGAGCACGACAGCGGCGACGAGGCCCCCGCGCCAGCGCCAGTGGACCGCCCAGGCGAGCAGCGCCCCCATGATCCAGAAGCCGGGGATCGTGGCCCGCAGGCCCTCGCCCTTCACGGGCAGGCTGAGCAGCAGGAGGGCGGCGGTCACCGCCAGGTCGAGCACGAGCAGGGGCGCGCGGCGCCGCGCGGGCACGGCGTACCCCCACAGAGCCACGCCGGTCCACCCGACCATGAGCAGCAGGCACGCCCACAGGCCCCACGCGACCTGGGCGTTGTCGCGCCGCACCACGTTCAGGGCGACGGCGTTGACGAGCAGCACGACCCGCAGCACCGCGAGCGCACGGAACATGCGGTCCTCGACCGCGACGGCGGCGGCGTCGCGCCAGCCCGGCGGGAGGATGCGGAGTCGGCCCGCCACGGGGTCAGGAGGCCTTGCGGTCCTCGGGGGCGCCCCGGTCGGCCGCCGACGCGTCGGAGGCGTCCGACTTCTTGGCGTCGGCCTTCGCCCGGCTGGCGTAGACGTCGACGTACTCCTGGCCGGACAGCTCCATGATCGCGTACATGATCTCGTCGGTGACCGAGCGCAGGATGTAGCGGTCGCCGGACATGCCCTCGTAGCGGGAGAAGTCGAGCGGGGCGCCGAAGCGGACGGTCGGTCGCGCCATGCGGCCGAACTTCTTGCCGGGAGGGGCCACGGTGTCGGTGTCGACGACGGCGACGGGGACGACGGGCACCCCGGTCTCCAGCGCGAGGCGGGCCACGCCCACCTTGCCCCGGTAGAGGCGGCCGTCGTGGGAGCGGGTGCCCTCCGGGAAGATGCCGAACAGCTCGCCGCGGCCCAGCACCGCCTTGGCGGACGTCAGCGCGCCCTCGGCGGCGTTGGCGCCGGAGCGGTCGATGGGGATCTGCCCGGCGCCCGAGAAGAAGGTGCGCTGCAGCCGGCCCTTGACGCCGCGGCCCGTGAAGTACTCCGACTTCGCGACGTAGCTGACGCGGCGCGACAGGACGAGCGGCATGAAGAGCCAGTCGGCGTAGGACAGGTGGTTGCTCGCGAGGATCGCGGGACCCTCGGCGGGCACGTTCTCGAGGCCGTCGCTGCGGGGCCGGAAGACGACGCGCAGCAGGGGCCCCAGGGCCACGAGCTTCAGGAACCAGTAGAACACCGTCAGACCTCCTCCGGACCGGGCCGCCGCCTGCCCGCGGTCCGCCCGCGACACGACCGAGTCGAACCCTAGACCCTGCGGGGCCCGGTGCAGAATGCCCGCCATGGCCATCCACCCGCTCGCGCACCCCTTCTCCGCGCCCGCCCGTCCCGACCTCACGGGTGGGCGCCGCGTCGGCGTGCTGCTCAGCCACGGCTTCACCGGCTCCCCCGCCTCGATGCGGCCGTGGGGCGAGGCGCTGGCCGAGCGCGGGTACGCCGTGGAGGTGCCGCGGCTGCCCGGGCACGGCACGACCTGGCAGGAGATGAACCGCACCGGGTGGGCCGACTGGCACGGCCACCTCGAGCGCACCCTCACCACGCTCGCGGACGCCTGCGACGCCGTGGTGGTCGGCGGCCTGTCGATGGGCGGCGGGCTCGTGCTGTCGCTGGCCGCCCGTCACCCCGAGCAGGTCGCCGGGGTCGTGCTGGTCAACCCCGCCGTCACGACCACGAACAAGCAGCTGAAGGCCGTGCCCGTGCTGCAGCACCTCGTGCCGTCGGTGGCCGGCATCGGCAACGACATCGCCAAGCCCGGCGCCGACGAGCACGGCTACGCCCGCACCCCACTGCGGGCGCTCGCCTCGATGACCCGCGGCTGGCGCACGGTGCAGGCCGAGCTCGAGCGGGTCCAGGCGCCGGTCCTGCTCTTCCGCTCCCGGGTCGACAAGGTCGTGGACCCGTCGTCGGGGGCGCTGATCCGGGCCCGCGTGCCGCAGGTGGAGGAGCGCGTGCTCGAGCACAGCTTCCACGTCGCCACCCTCGACCACGACGCGGAGCGCATCATCGAGGAGTCCGCGGAGTTCGTCGCCCGCGTCACCGCCTGAGCGTGCCTACACTCGTCGGGTGAACCGCGGCAGCGAGGACGAGGCCTGGCGGGCCATCGTCGAGAACTACGGGGACCGCGCCGAGATCGACGACGACGCGTGGCCCGCCGACGCGTCCGGCGGACCCGGGTCCGGCCGCACCGCGAGCCCCGTCGAGCGCCCGGGCGAGGGCCCGGACGAGCGACCGGACGACCTCACCGACGACCTCGCCGACCTGCCCGGCGACCTGCCCGACGACGTCCCGGCCGCGCCGGTCCGCGACCCGCTCGAGGACCGGTTCGTCCCGCCACCACCCCCGCCGCTGCCCCGCCCGTCGCCGCCCCGGCTCCTCGCCTGGGTGGGGGTGCTCGGCATGCCGGCGCTGCTGGTGCTGACGCTGCTGCTCGGCATCGTGCTGTGGCCGGTCGTCTCCTCGTTCATGGTCGTGTGGTTCCTCGGGGGCTTCGCCTTCCTCGTGGCCTCGATGCCCACGCAGCGCGTCGACGGCGACGGGGACGACGGCGCGGTCGTCTAGCGCAGGTCGGCCGCGAGCGCGGCGGCGCCGACGATCGCCGCCTCGGGGCCGAGCTCCGCGACGCGGACCGGCGGCACCGCGCGGTACGGCGCGCCCACCAGCGAGCGCGACAGCGCGGCGCGGGCGGGCTCGAGCAGCCGGTCGCCGGCCGCGGACACACCTCCGCCGACCACCACCACGTCAGGATCGAGCACGGCCACGAGGTTGGCCAGCCCGACGCCGAGCCAGTCGCCCACCGCCCGGAACGCCTGCAGCGCGACCAGGTCGTCGGCCTCCGCCGCGTCGGTGACCATGGGGCCGGTCAGCCGCTCCGCGACCCCGCCGCACCAGTCGTCGAGCAGCGTGGGCTCCCGGCCCACCCGGGCCCGGGCGAACGCGACGAGCGCGTTCCCGCTGCAGTACTGCTCCCAGCAGCCCCGCCCGCCGCACTCGCACGGCTCGCCGTCGGGCACGACCTGCTGGTGGCCGAACTCCCCGGCCATGCCGTTGCGGCCCCGGAGCAGCCGGGGCCCGGCCCCGGCGTCCAGCACCACCGCCCCGCCGAGGCCGGTGCCGACCGTGATGGTGACCGCGAGCGACGCGCCGCGCGCGGCGCCGTGCAGCTGCTCGGCCCAGGCGGCGGCGTTGGCGTCGTTGTCGAGCCGCACCGGCGCGTCGAAGCGCTCCGCCAGACGCCGGCGCACGGCCTCGCCCCGCCACGGCAGGTGGGGGGCGAACATGACGCGCTCCCCCGCCCCGTCGACGAACCCGGCGGCCGCCACGCCGACCGCGGCGACGGGCCGGCCGTCGGCGACCTCCTCGACGGCCTCCGCCACGGTGCTCTCCAGCAGCAGCACGCTGCTGTCGCGGCCGGGGGTACGCCGTACCGCGACCGCGTCGAGCCGCCCGTCCGGCGCCACGACGCCCGCGAGGATCTTCGTGCCGCCGACGTCGACGCCGATGCGGACGCCGCCGCCCCTGCCGCCCGTGGCGTCGACCCGCGTGTCCCCGTGCGTGCTCACGCCGTCACCGGCGGGCGAGGTCGGCCGCGCCGATCATCCCGGCGTCGTTGCCGAGCACGGCGCCGAGGATGGCGGGGGCCGGGCGGAAGCCGCGGCCGCTCAGCGTGTGCGCGAACCGGTCGCGCAGGGGGGCCAGCAGCAGCTCCCCCGCGGCCGAGACGCCGCCGCCGATGACCACCATGCCGGGGTCGAGCACGGCCACGAGGGAGGAGACGCCCTCCCCGAGCCAGTGCCCCAGCTCGGTCAGCTGCTCGACGCAGAAGGGGTCGCCCTGCTGGGCCAGCTCGGTGACGAGCGGACCGGTGATGCGTCCCGGGTCGCCCCCGGCGCGATCCAGCAGCGGACGGGCGAGGAGCGAGCCGCCCACCGCGTCGGCCCGGGCCTCCCGCACCAGCGCGGACCCGCTGGCGTACTGCTCCCAGCAGCCGTGGTTGCCGCACCCGCACAGGCGTCCGCCGTGCACGAGCCGGAGGTGGCCGATCTCGGCCGCGATCCCGAACGCGCCGCGGCGCAGCTCGCCGTCCGCGACGATGCCGCCGCCCACGCCGGTGCCGACCGTCACCAGCAGCATGTCGCCGGTCGCGGAGCCGTGGCCCGCACCGAACACGTACTCCCCCCAGGCCGCGGCGTTGGCGTCGTTCTCGACGACCACCGGCAGGCCGGTGCGCTCGGCGAGCTGACGGCCCAGCGGCTGGTCGCGCCAGGCGATGTTGGGGGCGAACAGCACGGTCGACCGGCCGGCGTCGATGAACCCGGCGGCGCCCACGCCGACGTGCTCGACCGGGTGCTCCGCCCGCAGGTCGTCGACGAGGCAGGCGACCGTGTCGACGATGGCCTCCGGGTCAGTGGCCGGGGACTCCGCCCGCAGGCGGGCCAGGATGCGGCCGGACTCGTCGACCACGCCGCCGGCGATCTTGGTGCCGCCGATGTCGATGCCGCAGGACAGGCTCACCGGGCACCGCCCGTCGTGTCGTCGTCGGTGGACAGGTCGCCGTCGAGGTCGATGTGCTCAAGGCCGTCGGCCCGCCCGCCGCCGCCGGACCCGTCGGGCGACCCCTCGGGGCGCGCCTCGGCGGCCGCGCTGAGGAGCCCGGCCGCCGCCTGCAGCAGTGACGCCGCCGCGGACGCGAGGTGGGTGCGCACCTCCGGGGTCACGGCGTGACGCAGGGCCTGCGCGCCGCGGCACACGGGGCACCAGGTGCACTCGGCCGCGCCACCCGTCGTACCGGTCCGGGGGTCGTGCGGGGCGTCGTGCGGGGCGTCGTGCGGGGCGTCGTGCGGGGCGTCGTGCGGGGCGTCGTGCGGGGCGTCGTACGGGTTGGCGTACGGGTCGGCGGCGGGACCGGCGTGGCCGCCAGCCCCGTGGTCGCGGGCCCAGTCGGAGAACGCGCCGAACAGCTTGACCGCCTCCTCGCCGACGCTGCCGACCGCGGCCTCGTGGTCGGTGCGGGCGCCGGGGGCCTCCCGCTCGTCGTGACCCTTCACGTCGTCCCCTCCTCGAATCGCACGACCAGCTCCCCCCGCTCCACCCGCGCACCGGCGATGCGCTGGTGCGCGAGGCCGCTGGGCAGGGTCAGCACGCGACGATACGACCCGACGGTCACGACCAGCTCGTCGCCGGTGCGGGCGAGGGCGACGTCGCTGCGCTCCACCAGCGGCAGCGTGAGCCGGACGGTGGCGGACCCCTCCCTCCGCTCGACCGCGTAGGGGCCGGGACCGACTGGTACGGCGAGCGGGTCGCCGTCGCCGTGCACATCGGCCACGAGCGCGGCCAGGGCCTCGGCGCCCACCGGCTCCTCGGCGCGGTAGACCGAGCGCCACACCGGCAGGCCGGCGAACGACTCCTCGGCCTCGGCGAGCACCGCGGCCTGGGCGCGCGCCCAGCCGGCACGCCACGCGTCGGCGCCGTCGTCGTCGGGGAAGACCCGGTTCGCGACGACCCCGTCCACGCGGTAGCCGAAGAGCGACAGCATCGTCCACGAGCGCCGTGCCTCGGCCAGCACGACCCGCTCCGGCGTCAGCACGAGACGGACCGAGGCCTGCGGTCCCGTCAGCAGCGCGTGCACCTCGGCGAGCTCGGCGTGCAGCCGCTCGAGGGCGTCGAAGACCCCGTCACCGGGCATCGGCACCCCGGCGGCGCGGGTGAGCACCGGCTTGAGCGCCCGCACCACCGTGCGCTGGGCCGGGAAGATGCGCTGGACGTACCACCCGAGCGCCTCGGGCAGCGCCAGCAGCCGCAGGGTCTCGGCGGTCGGCGCGCAGTCGACGACGATCACGTCCCAGCGTCCCGAGCGGGCCTGCAGCCGCAGCTCGAGCAGCGCCAGCACCTCCTCGGCGCCGGGCAGCACGGTGAGCTCCTCGGCCGCCACCCGGTCGACGCCGACGACGTCGAGCACCGAGAGCAGGTAGCGCTGCACCTCCGCCCACGACTGCTCGAAGCGCAGCTGGGCGTCGACCTGCTGCACCCACAGGCCGTCGGCCACGGGTGTCGGCTCGGCGCCCACGGGCACGCCGTACGCGTCGGCGAGCGAGTGGGCGGGGTCCGTGCTGAGCACCAGGGTGCGCGCGCCGCGCGCGGCGGCGAGGGCCGCCGTACCCGCTGCGAGGGTGGACTTGCCGACCCCGCCCTTCCCGGTGAGGAGCAGGACGCGCGGGTCGTCAGCCAAGGGCCTCGACGCGCTTCTTGAGACCCTTGAGGGCCGTGTCGATGAGGATCTTCTCGCCCTTGCGGCGCAGCATGCCGATGAGCGGGATGGTGACCTCGAGCGCCAGGCTGTAGGTCACCTCGGTCGACCCGCCGCCCAGGTCGCGCAGCACGTACGAGCCGTCGAGGGCGCGCAGGATGCCGCCCTGCACGAGCGTCCAGGTGACCTCGCGGTCGCCGTGCCACTCGTAGGCGAGCGTGTACTCGTCCTTGATCGGCGCCACGTCGAGCACGAAGCGCACCTCGCGGGCACGCTCGCCGTCGGCACCGGGGGTCACGACCTCGACCGACTTCATGCCGGTCGCCCACTGCGGGTACGCCGGGAAGTCGGCGATGACGGCCATGACGACCGAGGGCGGCGCGTCGATCACGATCGTGGACGACGTCTGCTCTGCCACTGCGACCTCCCAGGCCTCCGGAATCACCACCGCCGTCGGTCTGCGGTCTGACGCCCGGCGAGCGTACCGGATCGCGGTGGCCTCCGATCGCGGCGGTAACGTGCACCGCGGATCACCCCCACCACGTGCGTCCCCGAGCAGCCAGGAGCCCCTCTGTGCGCGAGTACTCCACCCCCATGACGATCGAGATCCCGAGCACCGGGAACCTCACCGACGACGTCGTGCGCAACGCCGCCGAGGCTCCCGACGCCGTCGTCTTCAGCCGGCCCGACGGGTCCGGCGGGTGGGCGGACGTCACCGCGGCCACGTTCCTCGCGGAGGTCACGGCGGTGGCCAAGGGTCTCGTCGCGGCCGGGGTGCAGCCGGGCGACCGGGTGGTGCTGCTGTCGAAGACCCGCTACGAGTGGACCCTCGCCGACTACGCGATCTGGTTCGCCGGCGCGGTCACGGTGCCGGTCTACGAGACGTCGTCCGCGGAACAGGTCGCGTGGATCGTCGCCGACTCCGGCGCCGTCGCCGTCCTCGCCGAGACGGCCGACCACGTCGCCCGCGTCGCCGAGGCGCGCGAGCAGGCCCCGGCGCTCGCCCACGTCTGGTCCTTCGACGACGACGCCGTCGGCGTCCTCACCACCCTCGGCGGTGACGTCGCCGACGCCGACCTCGAGGCCCGCCGTACCGCGAGCGGCCCGGGCGACCTCGCCACGCTCATCTACACGTCGGGCACGACGGGCCGGCCCAAGGGCTGCGAGCTGACCCACGGCAACTTCATGTTCGAGCTCGGGGTCGCCGTCGACGAGCTGGACGACCTGTTCGACGAGGGGGCCTCGACCCTCCTCTTCCTCCCGCTGGCGCACGTGTTCGCCCGGATCATCCAGGTCGGCTGCGTCAAGGCGCGTGTCCGGATGGGCCACTCCAGCGACATCAAGACCCTCGTCGCCGACTTCGGCGTCTTCCAGCCCCACTTCATCCTGGCCGTGCCGCGCGTGTTCGAGAAGGTGTTCAACACCGCGAGCCAGAACGCCGCCGCGGACGGCAAGGGCAAGATCTTCGACCGCGCCGCCGACGTGGCCATCGCCTGGTCCCGCGCCCGCGACCACGGCCGTCCCTCGCTCGCCCTGCGCCTGCAGCACGGACTGTTCGACCGGCTCGTCTACGGCAAGCTGCGGGCCGCGCTGGGCGGGCAGTGCCGGTACGCCGTCTCCGGTGGCGCGCCGCTCGGGGAGCGGCTCGGCCACTTCTACCGGGGCATCGGCCTCGGCGTGCTCGAGGGCTACGGCCTCACCGAGACGACCGCCGCGCTCACGGTGAACCTCCCCGACGCCCAGAAGATCGGCTCCGTGGGCCGGCCCCTGCCGGGCACCGCGGTGCGGGTGGCCGACGACGGCGAGCTGCAGTTCCGCGGCGGCCAGGTGTTCCGCGGTTACTGGGGCAACGCGGAGGCGAGCGCCGAGGCGCTCGACGCCGACGGCTGGTTCCGCACGGGCGACGTCGGCGAGGTGGACGACGAGGGCTTCGTGCGGATCACGGGGCGCAAGAAGGAGATCATCGTGACCGCGGGCGGCAAGAACGTCGCCCCCGCCGTGCTCGAGGACCGGCTGCGCGCCCACTTCCTCGTCTCGCAGTGCATGGTCGTGGGCGACGGCCAGCCGTTCGTCGGCGCCCTCGTCACCATCGACCCAGAGTCGTTCCCGGCGTGGGCCCAGGCGCACGGCAAGACCGGCGAGATCGCCGACCTCGTCGACGACCCCGACCTCGTCGCGGCCATCGAGGGCGCGGTGGACGACGCGAACAAGGCGGTCTCGAAGGCCGAGGCCATCCGGAAGTTCTCGATCCTGCCCGTCGACTGGACCGAGGAGGGCGGGCAGCTGACCCCCAGCCTCAAGCTGAAGCGGAACGTGGTCATGCGCGAGTTCCGCAGCGAGGTCGAGGGGCTCTACGGCTCCTGAGGCCGCGGGCCAGGGCCGGTCTAGACCACCCTTGGGACTTTCGGCCACCTCCTGCGCAAAAGCGCTCGGCGCGGCGGGCCGGTCGGGCAGGGTGAGGCGCGGGGAGGGGTCCGTGCCGTGCGTCCGCGGCGGCGGGCCGGCCGTCCTCCCCGCACGCACGTCTCGCCTGGAAGGACCCCCTCCCCCATGGACCGACGCAGGATCCTGCTCGTCGTCGCGGCCGTCGTCGCCGCGCTCGGGCTCGTCATCGTCTTCCTCTACGCCCGCCAGGCCGACGCCCGTGCGGACGAGCGGTACGACGCCGTCGACGTCTACAAGGTCGTCAAGCCCATCGAGCTCGGCGAGACCTTCGACGCCGCGCTGGCCGAGGGCAAGATCGAGCAGCAGGCGGTGCCCCGGGGCCAGCTGCTGGAGGGTTACGTGACCTCGGAGAACGCCACGAGCCTCGAGGGCCAGCTGGCGGCCATGGACATCGCCCCGGGCGAGCAGGTCACCACGGCCAAGTTCGCCGAGGAGGTGCGCACCGGCGTGGTGCTGCCCGTGCCCGAGGGCATGCTCGGCCAGTCCGTCGAGCTCGACGACCAGGGCCGCGTCGCCGGCTTCGCCAGCCCGGGCGACTCCGTGGCCGTGCTCGTGGCCACCGGTTCCTCGGCCGCCGTCGTGCTCGTGCCCGAGACCCAGGTGCTCGCCGTCGGCTCGTCGTCGCCCATCGCCTCGCCGACGACGGAGGGCGAGGCGGGCGCGGCGGAGGAGAACGCCGTCGCCAACACGGTCGTCACCCTCGCGCTGACCCCCGAGGGAGCGCTCGACCTGACCGCGGCCATCGACGCCGGGTCCACCATCACCCTGGCGATCCGTGGCGAGGGCGTCCAGCTGCAGCGCGGCCAGACCGTGCCCGGCTCGACCGCCCTCTCCCCCTGACCCCCGGCGCGGCGGCTCCCGCCGCGCGCCCGCGGACGTCAGCACCAGCGATCCGAACGAGGAGACCATGCCCGTCGTCGTCGACCCCGACAGCTCGACCCTCAGCGAGCTGCTGACCGCCCTGCCCCCGGGCGGGCACGGGATGGACAGCACGGAGAAGCTCGCCGCCTGGCTCGACAACCGTCCCGACGAGTACGTCGCGGTGATCGGCCCCGGCGTCGACCTCGCCGTCGCCCTGGAGATCTGCGAGACCCTCCGGTTCACCCGACCGACCGTCAGCGTCGTCGTCGTCCGCGACCACGTCGACACCGACGTGCTGACGAAGGCGATGCACGCCGGCGTGCGCGACGTCGTGCCGGGGGCCGACCTGGCCGCCATCAGCGGCGCGGTCGAGCGCGCCTACCAGCTGTGGATCGCCCTGCGGGGCCCCGGCGGCGTGGCCCGCCAGGGCCGCATCGCGGCCGTCTTCTCGCCCAAGGGCGGGGTCGGCAAGACGACGGCGGCCGTCAACCTCGCGCTCGCTCTCGCGGACCGCGGGGCGCGGCAGGTCTGCCTCGTCGACCTCGACCTGGCGTTCGGCGACGTCGCCATCACCCTGCAGCTCTTCCCGTCGCACTCCATCGAGCACGCAGTCGGCTCCGAGGAGGCCCTCGACTTCCGCCTCCTCGAGCCCATGCTCACGCGGCACGAGGACTCGCTGATGGTGCTCGCCGCCCCCAGCACCCCGGACGCCCGCGACCGCATCACGCCCACGTTGGTGGCCCGCACCCTCCGGGTGCTGGCGGAGAACTTCGACTTCGTCGTGGTCGACACCGCGCCCGCCTTCGACGAGCTGACGCTGACCGCCCTCGACGAGACGGACGAGTGCGTCATGGTCGCCACCCTCGACGTGCCGACGCTGAAGAACGTCAAGGTCGCGCTGGAGACGATGGACGCCCTGGGCATCGCCCAGGGCCACCGCCACCTGCTCCTCAACCGCGCCGACGACGAGGTCGGCATCAGCGCCGAGAAGGTCGAGGCCATCCTCGGCCTCGAGATCGCCGCCCAGGTCGCCACCTCCGTGGAGATCGCGGCCGCCACGAACGCCGGGCGTCCCATCGTCGCGGCCAAGCCGGAGCACGGGTCGAGCGCGCAATTCGTGCAGCTCGCCGCCCGCCTCGCCGGCACCTCCGCGCCGGGCCACCCGGCCTCCCCCACCACGTCGAACGCGTCGGAGGAGCCGCGCGACGAGCGGCGCTTCTTCCGCCGCCGGAGGTGAACCACCCATGAGCACCCTCGCCGAGCGCCTCGCCGCCGCGGCCGCCCGCCGCCAGCCCGCCCGCCCCGCCCCCGACGCCGTACCGGCCGACGCCCCCGCGGACGCCCCCGCCGGTGGCGCCGGCGGTGACACCGGCGCCGTCCCGGCCG
>NZ_JADEVT010000019.1 GCF_030466625.1 Nocardioides sp. ChNu-153 | reverse complement strand
TCACGCGCCTCGTCGGCGAGCGGACCAGGGGTCGCGACTGGTACGAGGGCACCTTCCTGCCGAGGATCGGCCCCGTGGCCCTCTACGGGCTGCTGTTCACCATCGTCGTGCTGTTCGCCCTCCAGGGTGACGCCATCACCTCCCAGCCCTGGGACGTGGCCCGGATCGCGCTGCCGCTGCTGGCCTACTTCCTCGTCATGTTCGGCGTCTCGTGGGTCGTCGGTGTCCGCCTGCGGCTGGGCTACGCCAAGACCTCGACGCTGGCGTTCACCGCGGCCGGCAACAACTTCGAGCTGGCCATCGCGGTCGCGATCGGCACCTTCGGCGTCACCTCGGGCCAGGCCCTGGCCGGCGTCGTCGGTCCCCTCATCGAGGTGCCCGTCCTCGTCGCCCTCGTGTACGTCGCCCTGTGGCTGCGTGACCGCAACGACAAGACGACCATCCAGCCGTCCGCTGCCTGACCCGAGCACCGAGGAGAACCCCGTGACCCAGCCCCCGTCCTCTCCTACTGCTGAGCGCGCCCCCCTGATGCCGGGCATCAGCGACCCCCACGACCTGCTCCACGCCGCTGCGCATCGGCTCGCGTCACAGTTCTCGGGGCACTTCACCGAGGAGACCATCGAGCGCTACCTGTTCGAGTCCTACACCGCGCTCAAACGGACCGCGAAGGTCACCGCGTACCTCCCCACCCTGGCCGAGACCTTCGCCCACGACCGCCTCACCGCGCTGGCGCAGTCGCGCGGCGCCATCGCCCACGACGTACCCGAGGTCCTGCTGGTGTGCGTGCAGAACGCCGGCCGCTCCCAGATGGCGGCGGCACTGATCGAGCACCATGCCCAGGGTCGGATCCACGTCCGCTCCGCCGGCTCCCGGCCGGCAGAGGAGATCGAGCCCGCCGTGCTCGAGGTGATGACCGAGATCGGCCTCGACCTCTCCGCGCAGTTCCCCAAGCCGCTGACCGACGACGTGGTGCGGGCGGCTGACGTCGTCATCACCATGGGATGCGGCGACGCGTGCCCGATCTACCCCGGCAAGACCTACCTCGACTGGGCGCTCGAGGACCCCGACCACAAGAGCCCCGCCGAGGTCCGAGCGATCCGCGACGAGATCGACACCCGAGCCCGCGCCCTCGTCGACGAGCTCACCAACAGCTGAGACCGCGAGCAGCCATCCCGGCCGCCCTGCGCCGGGCCGGCAGCGTCCCCCTCACCTCGACCCCACATCTAGGAGCCCCTCCGCATGACCGCATCGACGTCCGACTCGACCGTGCCCACCGTGGTGTTCGCCTGCCGCGCCAACGGCGGCCGTTCGGTCGCCTCCCGCCTGCTGACGGAGCACTACGCCGGGGGCCGCGTGGTCGCGATCTCCGCCGGCACCGAGCCCGGTGAGCACGTCCACCCCGAGGTCGCCCGCGTGCTGGAGTCCCTCGGACTGGACACGTCACGGGAGTCCCCGAAGCTGCTGACCACCGAGATGATCGCCGGGAGCGACCTGGCCATCACGCAGGGCTGCGGCGAGAACTGCCCCTACGTCCCCGGCGCCCGCTACCGCGACTGGCCCCTCGACGACCCCAAGGGGCAGGACGAGACCGAGGTACGACGGATCATCGCCGACATCGACGGCCGCGTCCGTGAGCTCCTCGTCGAGCTCGTGTCGGACATCGACCTCCCGCCGAGCCTCCTCGCCACCGACTGAGGATCCCGGCTCGAGCGGGCCTGGTCAGCGCGTGGCGGCCCTCAGCTCCTCCACCAGCACCTGGTAGCTCCCGGGGGTCCCGGGGGTGGTCGCGTCGCTCCCGGCGAGCTCGGCGGCGTGCCGGGCCCAGTGCTCGAGGTCCGCGACCTCGACCACCATCGAGTCGAACCCGCCGCTCGTCGTCTCGACGAGGAAGCCCTGGAGGGCGGGCCTGACCAGGGGCGCTCCGGCGGGCGGACCGGAACCGGGGCACGGACCTGCGTCGGCCGGTGGGGTGGGCTCGGGCACTGCGTCGTCGGGGGGACTGCCGATGACCAGCACGCGGGCACCGGCGGGGGTGGCGCGCTCGTACTCCTCGACCGTGGGCACGGGCGTCGGCGTGGAACGGCCGGTGTGCTGGACGGGCGCCCCGTCTGCGTCCACCGGCTCCATGCCCCGCTCGACCACCACGTGGGCGACCTCGCGCTGCGTGGGGTCGAGCGTCTTGGTCGCGTGCTCGACGTCGACGGTCAGGACGGCGAAGTAGCGGCGGTAGCGGCCGTGGCGGACCGACCCGCCGTCCGACCAGCCCCGCACGCGGCCGCTGACGGCGACGTCGTGCTCCTCGACCGCGGCGGTCAGGGTGGGGAAGGGTTCGTAGTCGTAGCCCGCGAGGCCGCGGACGACGGACGCGTCCACCTCGGGCGGTCGGCTCGGGACCGGAGCGCTCACCGGGGGGCAGGGGTCCGCGGACCGCGCGGGCTCCTCGTCCGCGGTGCAGCCGCCGAGCACCAGCCCGACAGCCGCGACGACGACGGTCACCGACCTCCACCCGGCCATGGCGGGCACCTCCCTCGGAACGCGAGCCGACAGGTGGTCGGACGCGGTGGTGCTCCGATCGGTTCCCGGTCCCCGTCGCTCGCGCGGCGGCTCGCCCACCTCGTGCGTCCACCCGCGCCATCTCCCAGGTTCCTCGTCGCCCACCCGCCGAACCTGGCCGCACCCGAGGACGCGACAGCACGATTCGCGGCGCCAGGTCGGACGAAGGCCCCACCACACGGGAGGATGCGAGCCGTGGCAGCACCGAGAACCCATCCCGTGGAGCCCTGGCTGGTGGGCGTGACCGTCGGACTCCTCCTCGCCCTCGCGGGCTGCACATCGACCGACGCGCCGACCGAGCGGGGCACCGTCGTCGACCTGCTGCAGCAGGACTGGGGGCACGTGCCCGGGGTCGTGCCGGAGGGTGGTGCGGACGGTGGCGCACTGCGGGTGTCCGCCACGGGGAGGAGCATCGTCGAGCAGGACGGCGGGGGAGGCCAGCCGGACCCGCCGGTCAACCTCGCGGGAACGCACCTGGTGGCCGCGGACGACTTCTCCCTCAGCGCGTCGTTCACGGACGTGACCGCCGACGCCACCCTGGCTGTCCACGACAGCCCGCCGGTGATCGCCGACGAGTTCCGCATCGAGCCGGCAGGTCTGCAGCTCACGCTCGACGGGGAGGACCTCCGGATCGCCGTCTTCGACGGCTCCCCCCAGCAGGACGTGACCGACCCGCAGCCGGCGTACGACGAGCACGTGACGGTCCCCGACCCCGAGGCGGAGCTCTCCGTGCACCGTTCCGGCGACGACCTCGCCGTCGCGAGCGGCAGCGAGACGCTGTCGTCGGTGCCCCTCGGCGACGTGTTCGGCTCGGGCGAGCTCTGGCTGGGGTTGTCGAGCGAGGAAGGGTCCTTCTCGGTCAGGTCGTTCACCGCCGCTGCGCCGGGTGGTGCGCATCTGGCGACCGCCGGTCCCGCCGCGACGGACGCCGGGTCGTCGCCGCGCGGTCTGCAGGCTCTCGCCGCCCGCTCGCGCCCGGACTTCCTGGTGGGGGCGGCGGTGGCCCTCGGCCCGCTCGTCTCGGACGCGGACTACGCGGACAGCTTCGTGGGCGAGTTCGGCGCCCTCACCCCGGAGAACGCGATGAAGCCGCAGGCCCTCTCCCCGCGGCCGGGCGAGTACACCTTCGAGGAGGCCGACGCCCTCCTGGACCTCGCGGAGAGCGGGGGGATCGCCGTGCACGGCCACACCATCGCGTTCTCCGAGGCCATGCCCCGCTGGATGCGGGAGCTCCCCGCCGACTCCGCGGAGGAGCGCCGGGCCAGCGCCGCGGTCCTGCTCGACTACGTGACCACCGTCGTCACCCACTTCCGGGGCCGTCTCGACTCGCTCGACGTCGTCAACGAACCGTTCGACGTCGACCAGGGCACCACCCTGCAGGAGAACGTCTGGCACCGTGTCTTCGGGCCGACGTACCCGGTCGTGGTCTCGCAGGCGGTCCACGACGCCGACCCGGCCGTCCGGCAGTTCATCAACGAGAACGGCGCCGACGTTCCGGGGCCCCGTCAGGACGCCCTGCTCCGGCTCGCTCTCGACACGAACGAGCAGGGTGGCCACATCGACGGCGTGGGCCTGCAGTCGCACGTCTACGACCTCGACACCGACGCCATCTCGGCCGACGACCTCGCGACGACGCTCGACGCCGTCGAGGACGTCGGGCTGGTCGCCCGGATCTCCGAGAACGACGTCACGGACGCCGAGGGCCGGGACGCACAGGCGGAGCAGTACGCCACCGTCCTCGCGACCTGCCTCCGCTCGCAGGCGTGCGTCTCCTGGACGACGTGGGGGGTGGACGACCGGTATGACTGGTTCGTCGACGACGACGGCGGCCTGCAGCAGGGCCACGACTTCCTGTTCTCCGACGGGAGGCCGACGCCGGCGTACGCCGCGCTGCGGGAGGTGCTCGCGGACTGACCGGCGCGTGCCTGCGGGGCTCCCGATCGCGAGGCGGCCCGTCTCAGGCGTGGACCTTCCGCGGCCACCAGAACCGCTCGCCGAGCACGAGCGCGATGGCGGGCACGACGACGGTGCGCACGAGCAGCGTGTCGAGCAGCACACCGAGGCAGATGACGACGCCGAGCTGCGCCAGCACCACGAGCGGGAGCACGCCGAGCACCGCGAAGACGGCCGCGAGCAGGATGCCGGCGCTCGTGATGACCCCACCGGTCGCCCCGAGCGCACGCAGCACGCCCTCGCGGGTGCCGTGCTCCGCCGCCTCCTCGCGGGCGCGGGTGACGAGGAAGATGTTGTAGTCCACGCCCAGCGCCACGAGGAACAGGAACGCGAAGAGCGGCACGTTGCCCGCCAGGTTGTCGAAGCCCAGCAGCCCGGTGAACACCCACCACGACGCGCCGAGCGCCGCGACGCACGTCGCCAGGACCGTGGCGACGAGCACCACCGGCGCGACGAGCGAGCGCAGCAGCACCACCAGCACGCCGAGCACCAGCAGCAGGATGAGCGGCAGGATGACGAGCCGGTCGCGGGCGTTGCCCTCGGCCTCGTCGAGGGAGTCGGCGGACGCGCCGCCGACGTGGGTGTCGTCGTACGACGCGAGCGCCGATCGCAGGTCGCGCACGGTCTGCTCCGCCTCGTCGCCGCCGGGGGTGGCGGCGAGCGTGACGTCGAGCTGGGTGATGCCGTCGCCCTGCGCCGACGGCACGACCTGCACCACGCCGTCGACCCCCTCGACCGCGGCGAGCACCTCGGCGGCGTCGGCCCGCGTGACGACCTGGGTGGGCTCGGCGGCGCCGGCGGGGAACGACTCGGCCAGGCGCTCGCTCGCCGTGATCGCCTCGGGCTGGTCGAGGAACTGCTCGGCCGTGTCGAGGCCGGTCGAGATGCGGAACGTGCCGACGGCCATGAGGGCGAGCACGGCGGTGGCGCCGGCGACGTACACCAGCGGGCGGCGGGCCACCGCGTCCCCGACGCGCCGCCAGGTCGAGCGGGTCTCGGCGAGCACGCGGTCGCCGTGGCGCGGCACCTGCGGCCAGAACACCCAGCGGCCGAAGCAGACGAGGGCCGCGGGCAGCACGAGCAGCACGAACCCGGCCGCCACCGCGATGCCGACCGCGCACGCGAGCCCGAGGCCGCGGGTGGTCGGGGTGAGCGACAGCAGCAGGGTCAGGACGCCCGCGACGACGGTGAACGCGCTGGTCAGCACGGCCTCGGCAGTACGGCGCAGCGCGAGCGCCATGGCCTCGCGGCGGTCCTCGTGGGTGCGCAGCTCGTCGCGGTAGCGGGAGATGAGCAGCAGCGCGTAGTTGGTGCCGGCCCCGAACACGAGCACCGACAGGATGCCGACCGTCGACTCGTCCCACGCGACGTCGAGGACCGCCATGACCTGGGTGGCGAGGATCGCGGCGAGCCGGTCGGCCGCGCCGACGACGACCAGCGGCACGATCCACAGCACGGGGCTGCGGTAGGTCGCGACGAGCAGCACCGCGACCACCAGGGCCGTGACGAGCAGCAGGCGCGTGTCGGCCCCGGCGAAGACCGCGGCCAGGTCGGCCTGGATGCCCGCCGGCCCGGTCACCTGGGCCTCCACGCCGTCGGGCACGAGCTCGTCGAGGTCGGCGCGCAGGTCCTCCACCGCGTCGGCCACCTCGGTCGAGGTCGACGCGTCGAGCGGCACGATGCCGATCGCCGCCGTGCCGTCCTCGGCGGGCACGACACCGGGACCACCGCCCCCGCCCTGCTCCTGGCCGCCCTGCTCCTGGCCGCCGCTCCCGCCGTACGTCGCGACCAGCTCACCCACCGCGGCCTCGAGGTCGGGCAGGTACGGCGCGAGGTCGGCGTCGGAGCCCGCCTCGCCTGCCGTGAACACGACGATGGCGGTCGACCCGTCCTGCTCCGGGAGCTCCTCGGCGAGCTCGAGCGCGGCGGTGCTGTCCGCCCCGGCTGGTACGGCGTCGAGCGGCGTCCGCTCGCGCTCGCCCTCGCCGACGAGACCGATCACGGTCCCGGCGAGGAGCAGCGGCAGGAGGGCGACGACCCACGCCGTGCGGCGGCCGACGATGAGGGTCCGGAGGCGCTCGAGGGTGGTGGACAAGGAACACTCCTGTGCCAAGATCGGGGGACGAACGTTCGTCACCTTAACCATTAAGCAGGTGAAACAAAATGAGCGAGTCCGGGCCGGAGCTGCGGCAGGGGTGGGCGGAGACCGAGACGCTCCTGCTCCTGCGTCGCCTCCTCGACCGGGGGGCGGCGGTGCACCGCCTGGTCTCGCGGAACGCGGGCCTGGGGGACCACGAGATGTCGGCGCTGGAGGCCATCTCCCGCACGCCGATGGGTCCGGCCGAGCTGGCCCGGCGCCTCGACGTCACGGCGCCGGCCGCGACCGGCATCGTCGACCGGCTCGTCGCCCGCGGCCACGCCGAGCGGCGCCCGCACGCGGCCGACCGCCGGCGTACCGAGGTGCACGTGACCGACTCCGGGCGCGCCGAGGTGCGGGCCCACCTGCTGCCGATGTTCCTCACCCTCGCCCGGGTGGACGGCGAGTTCGACGACGCCGAGCGGGCCGTCGTCGCGCGCTACCTGCGGGGCGCGGTCGAGGCGTTCGAGGCCGTCGCGGGCCCGGCGCCGCACTGAGCAGGGCCAGGAGCGAGGCCGGGGAGCGCGCGGGCGCTCAGGCCCGGCTGGCCGCCAGGGCGGCGCCGACGATGCCGGCGGAGTTGCGCAGCGTCGCCGGCACGAGCGGGGTGTCGACGTCGACGTGCGACAGGAACTTGTCGGCCTTCTTGCTGACGCCGCCGCCGACCACGAACAGGTCGGGGGAGAAGAGCCGCTCGAGGGTGCGGTAGAAGACGGTGAGCCGCCCGGCCCACTCCTCCCACGACAGGTCCTCGCGCTCGCGGGCGCTGTTGGCGGTCCACGACTCGGCGTGCACGGCGCGCGGGTCGGAGCCCTCGCCGAGGTCGATCCACAGGTGGCCCAGCTCGGCGTTGGGCACCAGCACGCCGTCGTGCACGATCGCGGCGCCGATCCCGGTGCCGAGCGTCGTCACGAGCACGACGCCGTCGTGGCCCTTTGCCGCGCCGTACCGGACCTCGGCGAGGCCCGCCGCGTCCGCGTCGTTGAGCACGTGGACGGGACGGCCCAGCGCGTCCCCGAAGACCGCTGCGGCGTCGGTGCCGATCCAGCTCTGGTCGATGTTGGCCGCCGAGCCGATGACGCCGTGCCGCACGATGCCCGGCACCGTCACTCCGACGGGCGCGTCGCTCGCGGGGAAGGACTCGGCGAGCTGCTCCAGCACCGCGGTGACGTTCGCGGGGGTCGACGCCTCCGGGGTGGGGATGCGCACGCGCTCGGCGGCGAACTCGCCGGAGTCGAGGTCGACCGGGGCCGCCTTGATGCCGCTGCCGCCGAAGTCGATGCCCAGGGGGAGGTCCATGCGCCGATCCTAGGAGCCGGGCGGGCCGAACGCCGCCCGCACCTGCGCGTCCGGGGCGCCCGCGGCGATCAGCGCCGCCAGCAGCACGCGGGCCTGGCCGGGCCGCAGCACGTGCGCGTGCACGGCGCCGGCCGCGACGAGGTCGTGCCCGCCGCCCCCGCCGCCGTACCCCGGGGACAGGGGGCCCGTGGGCACGCGGGTGGAGACCGCGACGGGTACGCCGCGGGCGGTGCAGCGCGCGACGCCCGCCACGATCGCCGGTGTCGCGTTGCCCGACCCGAGCCCGGCGAGCACGACGCCGTGCGCGCCGGCCGCGAGGCTCGCGTCGAGGTGGGTGGCGTCGCCGCCGGGGTGCACCGCGACGAGGTCGACGCGCACGCCGGAGACGGGCGCGGTCAGGTGGGGCAGCGGCGCGCCGCCGGGCTCGTGGGCGAAGCCGTCGACGGCGACGGTGCTGCGCTTCGTCGTGCCGGCGGCCGGGAGCACGCGCCCGCCCATGGTGACGAGCACGCCGGGGGCGTCGGGGCGGCCATGGGTCCCCGCCGCGAGCGCGAGGGCGGTGCGGAGGTTGGCGGGCCCGTCGGCGTCGGGGTCGTCGGCGGTGCGCTGGGCCCCGGTGACGACGACGGGGCGCGGGTCGCGGTGCTGCAGGTCCAGCAGCAGCGCGGTCTCCTCCATCGCGTCGGTGCCGTGCACGACCACCACGCCGACCGTGTCGGGGCGCGCCAGCTCGGCGCCCACCGCGTCGCTGACGGCCTGCATGTCGGCGAGCGTCAGCACGGAGGAGTCCGCCGCCAGCAGGTCGACGACGCGCACCTCGGTGCCGGCGGGCACCGCGACCCCGGCCAGCAGCTCGGCGGCGGCGAGCGCCGGCGCGCTCGTGCCGTCGGCGTCCCGCACGCTCGCGATCGTGCCGCCCGTCGTGACCACCGCGACCGTGCCCACGGCCTGCTCCCTCCGTCGTACCTGCCCGTCATCCCACCACGGCCGACGGCGGGGAGCCGCCTCGTCTAGAAGGCGCCGTGGCGCCCGGCGCCGTCCCGGAAGCGCGTGGCACCCTCGAGGGCCTCGAGGAGCGCCTCGGTCCCGTGGTCCCACTCCGACCGGAGGGCGCGGTCGAGGGGCAGGCCGTGCTGGTCGTACACCGACAGCCGGTCCTGCTGCAGGCACACCTGCGGGAACCCGGCGATCTGCTCGGCCAGCTCGACGGCCTCGGCCAGCGCCTCGCCCGGGGCCGAGACGCGGTTGGCCAGGCCCATCTGCAGCGCTTCGTCGGCACCGACCGGACGTCCGGTCAGGATCAGGTCGAGGGCACGCGAGCGCCCGATGAGTGCCGGTAGCCGGATCGTGCCTCCGTCGATGAGCGGCACGCCCCACCGCCGGCAGAAGACGCCGAAGGTCGCCGCGGGGTCCGCGACGCGGAGGTCGCACCACAGCGCGAGCTCCAGGCCGCCGGCGACGGCGTACCCCTCGACCGCGGCGATCACCGGCTTGGAGAGCTGCAGTCGCGACGGGCCCATCGGCCCGATGTCGTCGGCAGCACCGGTCGGCGGCGCGATCTTCATGCGGGAGGCGCTGACCGCCTTCAGGTCGGCGCCCGCACAGAAGGTCCCGCCGGCGCCGGTGAGGACCGCCACCGACTGCGCGGGATCGGCGTCGAAGGCGACGAACGCCGCGTGCAGCGCCCGTGCCGTGGGGGTGTCGACGGCGTTGCGCACCTCGGGACGGTCGATGGTCACGACCGTGACGGGCCCGCGGCTCTCGACGTGGACGGTCATCCCGGGAAGTCCGTCGTCGTGCGCGCCAGGACCGGGCCGAGGTCGAGCCCGGGCGGCAGCGTGCCGAGGGCGCCGCCCCAGTCGCGGTCGAGCCGCGAGGCGCAGAACGCGTCGGCCACGGCCGCCGGCGCGTGGCGGACCAGCTGAGACCCCTGGAACACCAGGGCCATCTGCTCCACGATGCGCCGCGCGCGGAGCTGGACGTCGTCGAAGGAGGTGAGCTCCTTCCGCAGCCGGTCGACGGCCGCGTCGTAGCGGCGGTCGGCCCCGAGCGCCAGGTCGGCCTCGCCGAGGAAGGCGTCGAGCGTGTGCGGCTCCTTCGCCAGGGCCCGCAGCGCGTCGAGCGCAGCGACGTTGCCCGACCCCTCCCAGATCGAGAGGAGCGGCATCTCGCGGTAGGTCCTGGCCAGGTCGAAGTCCTCGATGTAACCGTTGCCGCCGAGACACTCGAGCGCCTCGCCGACCGCCATCGGCGCACGCTTGCAGACGTAGTACTTGGTGACGGCCAGCGCGATCCGGCGCAGGGACTGCTCACCCTCGTCCCCGCGGATCGCGCGGTCGTTGGCGCCCGCGAGGCGCGTCATGGCGCTCGTGGCCGCCTCGGACTCGACGTGCAGGTCCGCCAGGACGTTGGCCATCGCCGGCTGGTCGACGAGGAGCTCGCCGAACGCCGAGCGGTGCCGGGCGTGGTGGGCCGCCGCGGTGACGGCGGTGCGCATGCCGGCCGAGGACCCGATCACGCAGTCGAGCCGGGTCATGTTGACCATCTCGACGATGGTGCGCACGCCCCGGCCCTCCTCGCCGACGAGCCAGCCGGTCGCCGCGTCGTACTCGATCTCGGACGAGGCGTTCGACCGGTTGCCGAGCTTCTCCTTCAGGCGCATGAAGCGCATCGCGTTGCGCTCGCCGCCGGGCAGCACCCGCGGGACCAGGAAGCAGGAGACGCCCGCCGGCGTCTGCGCGAGAGTGAGGAAGAGGTCGCTCATCGGCGCGCTCGTGAACCACTTGTGGCCGCGCAGCTCCCAGGTGCCGTCGGCCTGCGGCACCGCGGTCGTGGTGTTGGCGCGCACGTCGGAGCCGCCCTGCTTCTCCGTCATCGACATCCCCGCGATCAGGCCACGCTTCGACTCCGGGTCGCGCAGCCCGGGGTCGTACTCGCGGTTGGTGAGGAGGGGCTCGAAGCGAGCGGCGAGCTCGGGGTTCGCGCGGAGGGCGGGCACGACGGCGTACGTCATCGAGATCGGGCAACCGTGGCCCGCGTCGACCTGCCACGCGTAGAACTTCGCGGCGCGCGCGACGTGGGCGCCGGGCCGGTCGTCGGCCCACGGCGCGCCGTGCAGCCCGTGCGTGACGGCCGTGCGCATCAGCTGGTGGTACGCCGGGACGTACTCCACCTCGTCGACACGGTTCCCGTAGCGGTCGTGCGTGTGCAGGCGCGGCGGCACCCGCTCGGCGAGGCGCCCCCAGTCCTGCGCCTCCGCGGTGCCGGCGAGCCGACCGAGCTCGTCGATCTCGGGGAGCGCCCAGGCGGCGCCCTCGCGCTCGACGCCCTCGCGGAGCGCCGGGTCCGCGGCGGTGTTGTGGCCCACCAGTGGCGGGGCCTGGTTGAACACCTCGTGGGTCGTGGTCATCGTGGTCGTCCCTTGTCCGTCGAAGGTCGGGGGTCGTGCGCCGCGGCACCGCGCCTGCGGACCACCGACGACATTACAGATCGAACGTCGAGTGTGTCTACGAGCGTAAGACTGGGAGGATCTCGGTCGTGGACCTCGACCTCAAGCCGCTCCCCGCCAGGTCGGTCGTGCTCTCCCTCATGCTCGGCTCGCAGCCCCTGCGCTGGACCCCGGCCGTCCTGGTGCGCGCCGGCGAGCACTTCGGCATCCCGGCGCCGACCCTGCGGGTCGCCCTCACCCGGGCGGTCGCGGCCGGCGACGTACGTCGAGAGGACGGCGACTACGTGCTCGGCGACCGCCTGGTGCGGCGGCAACGTCGCCAGGACGAGGCGGTCCTGGACGCCGAGACGCCGTGGGACGGCACCTGGGAGATGGCCGCGGTCGTGGTCGCCGGGCGCAGCGCCCCCGAGCGCGCCGCGCTGCGCGAGACCCTCACGGCCCACCGGCTGGCCGAGCTCCGCGAGGGGCTGTGGGTGCGCCCGGCCAACCTCCGCCGCCCACGGCGCTACGCCGATGACCCCGTGCTCGTCACGTTCACCGGCCGGCCCGACGACGGGCGGGCCTCGGTGGCGGCGCGCCTGTGGGACCTGACCGGCTGGGCGGCCGAGGGACGCCGCCTGGTGGACCAGCTGCAGCGCACGCACGAACCCGCGCTGCGCCTCGCGGCGGCCGCGCACCTGGTCCGCCACCTCGCCGCCGACCCCCTGCTCCCGGCTGCCCTGCTGCCGGCCGACTGGCCGGGCGCGGCGCTGCGATCGACGTACGCCGCGTACCAGGCGGAGCTGCGCCACCTCGCCTCGGTCTGAACCGCGAGCACGGGGCCGTGGCGCGTCCCCGGCCGGCTTTACATCCGGCCGCCTCTTGTCAATTGCTTTACATCTGTCCTAGGTTTGTCAACCGTCGGATGTGAGCGCGGCCACACCGACGCCACGAACCAGCGTGAGGAGCGGCCAGATGACCGACGTCGGCAGGGTGAGCGGGACCGTCCCGGAGGGCTCGACGGAGCAGTGGAGGGACCGGAAGCGGTACCTGTGGCTGATCGGCCTCGTGGTGCCGTCGCTGGCGTTCGTCGCCATCGCGGCGTGGTTGCTGACGGGCTGGGGCGTGTGGCTGTGGCTCGGGCCCGTCGTCATCCTCGTGATCGTCCCGGCGATCGACCTGATGACCGGCCTCGACCGCTCGAACCCGCCCGACGACGTGATCGAGCAGCTGGAGCAGGACCGCTACTACCGCTGGATCACCTACCTCTTCCTCCCGATCCAGTACGCCGGGTTCGTGGCGGCGATGTGGCTGGTCGCCGGCGGGGAGCTGCTCGGGGAGACGCTGAGCACCTGGGACAAGGTGGGCATCGCCGTCTCGATCGGCTGCATCGGCGGGATCGGCATCAACACCGCCCACGAGCTCGGCCACAAGAAGGAGGCCAACGAGCGCTGGCTCAGCAAGATCGCGCTGGCGCAGAGCTTCTACGGCCACTTCTACATCGAGCACAACCGCGGCCACCACGTGCGCGTCGCGACGCCGGAGGACCCGGCGAGCTCGCGGATGGGCGAGAGCTTCTACCGGTTCTGGCCGCGCACCGTGATCGGGTCGCTCCGCAGCGCCTGGGAGGTCGAGGCGAAGCGCTACCGCCGCAAGGGCACGCACCCGTTCCACCTCGGCAACGACGTGCTCAACGCGTGGCTCATGTCGCTCGCGCTCTGGGGCGCCCTGGTGGCCTGGCTGGGTGTCGAGATCCTGCCCTACCTCGTGCTGCAGGCCGTGATCGGCTTCTCGCTGCTGGAGGTCGTCAACTACCTCGAGCACTACGGGATGCTGCGGGCGAAGGTCGGCAAGGCCGGCAAGCAGCGCTACGAGCGCGTGCTGCCCCAGCACTCGTGGAACTCCAACAACATCGCGACCAACGTGCTGCTCTACCACCTGCAGCGCCACAGCGACCACCACGCGAACCCGACGCGGCGCTACCAGACGCTGCGCGACTTCGAGGAGTCCCCGGTGCTCCCGACGGGGTACGCCGGGATGATCGTGCTCGCCGCCGTGCCCCCGCTGTGGCGCCGCGTGATGGACGAGCGGGTGCTGGTCCACGTCGGCGGCGACCTCGACAAGATCAACATCCAGCCCGGCAGGCGGGCCGCGATCGAGCGTCGGTACGGCGCCCGCGCCGCCGCGATCCGTCAGGCCGAGGCCGACGCGGTCGCCGAGGCCGAGCGGATCCTCGAGGACACCTCGCGGGTCGACCTCGCGGGCGTCGACGAGGTGCTGGCCGCCCGCTGCCCCGGCTGCGGCTACACCTACGAGGTCGCGGCCGGCGAGGAGCGCGAGGGCTTCGCGGCCGGCACGGCCTGGAACGACATCCCCGACGACTGGACCTGCCCCGACTGCGGCGTGCGCGACAAGGTCGACTTCGTGCCACTCGGCGCCGAGGCGGTCTGAGCGAGCCCCGTCCCACCCCCGTTCGTGGGTGGCAGCGCCGTGGGATGCCTGGCGCTGCCACCACGGATCCCCCGATGGAGGAGAAGAGCATGAAGATCGTCGCGGACCTGGCGAAGTGCGAAGGCCTGGGCATGTGCGAGGCCATGGCCCCGGACTTCTTCGAGGTCGACGAGGAGGGCGTCGTCGAGGTGCTCGACGACGCGCCCGGCGAGGAGCACCGGGGCGACCTGACGGCCGCCGTCGACGCCTGCCCCGTCCTGGCGCTGAGCCTCCAGGGCTGAGCGAGCCGGCCCGGCTGCCAGACTGACCCGGTGAGCACCCCCACCCCGGTACGCCGTCTCGTCGTCGTCGGCGCCTCGCTGGCCGGTCTCCGCGCGGTGGAGGCAGCCCGCCGTACCGGCTTCGACGGTGAGGTCGTGCTCGTCGGTGACGAGGTGCACCCGCCGTACGACCGCCCGCCGCTCTCGAAGGCGTTCCTGGGCGTCGAGGGCGAGCGCGGCGCCGGCGAGGCGGCGCACTTCCGCACCGAGGAGGTGCTGCGCGACGAGCTGGGCGTCGACCTGCGCCTGGGCGTGCGCGCGACCGGCCTCGACACGGCGACCCGCGAGGTGCTGCTCGACGGCGGCGAGCGGGTGGCGTACGACGCGCTCGTCATCGCCACGGGCTCGCGCCCGCGCTGGCTGCCCGGCACCGACCCGGCCGTCGACGGCCCCGTCGAGGGCGTCACCCAGCTGCGCACCCTCGACGATGCCCGCACGGTGCGCGACGCCCTCGAGGCGGGCGCCCGGGTGGTCGTCGTGGGCGCCGGGTTCATCGGTTCCGAGGTCGCCTCGGCCGCCCGCAAGCGCGACCTGCCCGTGACGGTCGTCGAAGCGCTCGACCTCCCGCTCACCCGCTCCATCGGCCCCGACGTCGGCGCCGCGTGCGCCGAGATCCACCGCGCGGCCGGCACCGACCTGCGCCTCGGCACCGGCGTCGCCGGGCTCGCGACCGAGGAGCACGACGGGCGGCGGCGGGTGACCGGCGTACGGCTCGACGACGGCGAGGTGCTGCCCGCCGACCTCGTGGTGCTCGGCATCGGCGTGCGGCCGGCGACCGAGTGGCTCGAGGGCAGCGGCGTCGCGCTGCACGAGGCCGACGGCGGCGTCGTGGTCGACGCGACGATGGCGACGAACGTGCCCGGCGTCTGGGCGGCCGGCGACGTGGCGCACGTGGCCAACCCGCTGTACGACGGGGAGCACCACCGCCTCGAGCACTGGACCAACGCGGCCGACCACGGCGCGGCCGCCGCGCGCCACGCGCTCGACCCCGCGTCGGCGCAGGAGGTCGTGACCGTCCCTTACTTCTGGTCGGACTGGTACGACCACCGCCTCCAGTTCGTCGGCACCCCCCGCGCCGACGAGGTGCGGGTCGTCGTCGACGACCTGGCGCACGGCGGCGGGCTCGTCGCGCTCTACCGGCGCGGCGACGTCGTCGCGGGCGCCTTCGTCATCGACCTCCCGCGCCAGGTGATGAAGCTGCGCAAGCGCATCGCCGCCCGGGGCCCGTGGGACGAGGCGGTCGAGTTCGCGGTCACCACGGCTGCGGCCGCCCGCTCCTGACGTGCCGTTCACCCTCGCCCACCCGGCGGCCGTGCTGCCGCTGCTGCGGCCCCCGTTCGTCGCCGCCGCGCTGGTCGCCGGGACGATCGCCCCCGACGTGCCCTACTTCGTCCGCGCGAGCGGCGTCGGGGTCTCGGCCCAGTCCTGGTACGAGCCGCTGACCAACGCCACCACGACGCACGACGTGCGGGGCGCCGTGGTGGTCGCGCTGCCCGTGGCGCTCCTGCTCTGGGTGGGCTGGCTCGTCGCCCGCCCGGCCCTCGCGTGGGCGACCGGGGCCGGGACCGGCTCCGGGGGCCCGCGGCGCCGGTCCCGCGTGACGACCGCCGGTTGGGTCGTCGTCTCCGCCGCGCTCGGCGTCGCCACCCACCTGGCGTGGGACGCGCTGACCGACCTCGCCCGCTGGCTCCAGCACGTCAGCACGGTCGTCGGCCTGCTCGCCGTCCTCGGGTACGTCGTGCTGCGACGCCCGCGCGCGGCCCTCGCTCCGCCGTACCGCCGACGGGTGCTGACCGCGCTCGGCCTCCTCGTCACCGCCGCGCTCGTTGGCGCAGCGCTCGCCGTCCGTGCGCTCGACGGCGGGGTCGACGGCGGGACCGGTGGCCCCGAGGCGCTGCTGACCGCGGCGGTGAAGGGTGGCGGCGCGGCTGCGGCGGGCGCGCTCGTGCTGCTGGTCGCGGGGTGGTGGCTGGCCCGGGCGACCCCCGCCGGACGTGGCCGCCCGGCCCCCGGCGCCTAGGATCGACCCATGGCCGTCGCACCCAGCTGGGAGTCCCCGGGCACCGGTGCGGGCGGGCCGTCGCTGCGCGACCGGATCCTCGCGGCCGCCGCCCACCTGACGAGCACCGACGGGTGGGCGAAGGTGACGATGGCGCGGCTCGCGGCCGCCGTCGGCGTCAGCCGCCAGACCGTCTACAACGAGGTGGGCGGCAAGCCCGACCTCGCCGAGGCGATGGTGCTCAACGAGCTGGCCCGCTTCCTCGCCGAGGTCGACCGGGCGTTCGAGGAGCACCCCGACGACCTGCTCGCGGCGGTCGGCGAGGCCTGCCGAGGGATCCTCGAGCTGGCGCAGGACAACGAGCTGCTGCACGCCGTCGTCTCGGCCACCCACGGCGCGGAGACCGAGCTGCTGCCGCTGCTCACCACGCACGCGGAGTCGCTGCTCACGACGGCCAAGACGATGCTGGGCGACCGGATCGCGCCGTACGACCTCGACCTGACGCCGCGCCAGCGCGAGGTGGTCGTCGACGTCGTCGTGCGCTCGATGCTGAGCCACGTCATGCAGCCCAGCGGCACCCCGGCCGAGACCGCCGCCGACGTCGTGTGGGTGGCCTCGCGGGTGCTCGCGATCGACCCGGCCCCCGCCGCCCCGTGACCCACCCGGCGACCCCGCCCGTGGCGACCGTGCTCCTCACGGGCTTCGAGCCGTTCGCCGACGAGCCCGTCAACCCGTCGGGCGACGTGCTGCCGTTGGTCGCGCAGGACTGGGACCGCCCCGAGCGGCTCGTCACCGCCGTGCTGCCGGTGGAGTACGCCGGGTCGCGCACCGCCCTCGAGGCGCTGCTCGCCGAGCACCGGCCCGACGTCGTCGTCGCCCTCGGTCTCGCGCTGGGCCGCGACGCCGTGACGCCCGAGACCACGGCGGTCAACGAGCAGAGCGCCCGCATCCCCGACAACGCGGGCGACCAGCCCCAAGGCGAGCCGGTCGTGCCCGGCGCCGCCGCGACCGAGCCCTCGTCGCTGCCGCTCGCCGCCGTGCACGCGGCGCTGCGGGCGGCCGGCGTGCCCGAGGCGCCCTCCCACGACGCGGGCCGCTTCGTCTGCAACCACGTCTTCTTCCTGCTGCAGCACGCGCACGGTCGCCTCGACGACCCGTCCGCCGCACGCACCGGGTTCGTCCACGTGCCATCGTACGACGTGGTGTCCCGCCCCGAGCTCGCCCGCGCCGTCCGGGTCGTGCTCGACGCGGCGCTCGACACCGAGGAGCGGGGCGGCCCGGCGGCCGCGGCCCCAGGGACGCCCGACCCGCAGCCGTCCGCCCGGCACCTGCCCGCCCCGGGCGCGGACGCCGCGCCGCCCCTGCCCTGACCGTTCCGGGCCTCGGTGAACCGGGTGTGACGCGCGTTACCGGACGGTACTCTCGAGGGTCGGGAGGGAAGCCGATGACGACGTCACGCCACGAGCGGTCGCGCCGGGTCGCCGCGGGTGCGGCGGTGCTGGCGCTGAGCCTCGTGCTCGCGGGCTGTGCGGGCGGCTCTGGGGGCTCGGAGGGCTCCGAGGCCGACCCCGACACCGAGGCGGTCGCCGGCACCCCGACCGGCGACGCGACCGGTTCCGCGGCCCCGTCGGCCGGCGGCGCCGGTCCGGATCCGCGGCTCGCGACGATGGCCGAGCACGCCGTCGACCCGCCGGGCCCGCTCGCCGACAGCCTGCTCGGTGCCGACGTGCTCGTCTCGACGCAGGGCGCGATCGACGAGGAGACGCTCGAGGAGATCCGTGCCCTGCCCGGGGTCGAGGCCGCCGAGCCCATCGGCCTGGCCCAGGTGCCGGTCGAGGACCAGGTGCTGACCGTCGCGGCGGTCGACCCCGCGTCGTACCGACGGTTCACCCCCGCCGAGAGCGCCCAGCTCGAGACCATCTGGACGCGCGTGGCGGCGGGCGAGGTCGCGCTGCAGGCCGACGTCGGCGAGCAGCTGAGCGACGAGGAGGGCTTCGTCCGCCTGGGCAACGAGGACGACGCGCCCGACCTGCACGTCGGCGCGCTGGCGCCGCAGGTCACCCGCGTGCAAGCCGTGGTCAACAAGCGGTGGGGCGAGACGCTGGGCATCCCCGACGACAACGCCGTGCTCGTCGCGACGGGCCTGACGTCGCCGCAGGAGGTGCGCCCCGCGCTGCAGGAGGCGGCCGGCGACGGCGCGTCGGTGCAGGTGCTCGGCCCCGACCTCGACGTGTCGGTGCAGCAGACCGCGGTGCTGACCGGCGGCTCGGTCGCGGCGGCCGTCGGAACGTTCAACTACCGCGTGCTCGACGGTGGCCGCCTCGCCCCGGACCCGGCGTGGGTGGCGGAGAACATCCGCACCGCCCAGGTGCCGATCCTCGGCAGCGTCACCTGCCACCGCGTCATGCTGCCGCAGCTCGAGGCCGCGCTCCGCGAGGTCGTCGAGCGGGGACTCGCCGACGAGATCGACCCGGGCGAGTACGCCGGCTGCTACTACCCGCGCTTCATCGCGGGTTCCACCCAGCCGTCGTTGCACTCCTTCGGCATCGCCGTCGACCTCAACGTGTCGGGCAACCAGCGCGGCACCGTCGGCGACATCGACCGCTCCGTCGTGCAGATCTTCAAGAAGTGGGGCTTCGCCTGGGGCGGCGACTGGGGCTACACCGACCCCATGCACTTCGAGCTCGCGCAGCTCGTCGAGGCGCGCTGATCAGCCGCTGAGCCCCGCTGGCGCCAGGTCACTCCACGCAGATCGTGGCGCCCGGCTCGCCGTCGACGCCGGGGCAGGCGGCGCGGACGAACCGCGCGGGCGTGAGGACGGGCGCGTCGACCAGCGCGGCGATCAGCGTGTCGCGCTCGACGTCCTCGCTGCTCGCGACGAGCAGGGCGCCGTCGCGTGACAGGGCCACGTCGACCGTCCCACGCTCGTCGACCACGACGCTGTCGTCGGGACCGTCGGTGCAGTCCTCCGGGAGCGAGGTCAACGCGGAGCAGGCATCTTGCTCCGAGGGCCGCAGGTCGATCGAGACGTAGGTCGGCGACGGCAAGGGCCCGCTGCCCTCCTCCTCACTGCGGTAGGTCAACGCGACCTGCGTCGTCCCGTCCCCTCCGGCCGTCGGCGTGCGGACGTCGAGGTCGACGACGTCGTACCCCTCGATCTCCGGCAGGTACGGCGTGATCCCCGCCGCCTCCACCTGCCCGGCGAGCACCCCGCGGTGGTCGGCCGCGCGCTGCTGGCCGAGCAGCAGGGGGCTCCAGGCCGCGACGAGGACCGCGGCGACGCCCACCCACGCGACGCAGCCGACGAAGCCCGATCCGTCGGGCACCACCACGAGGGTGCGCACGCCGAGCGCCGCGACGAGCGCGGCCAGCACGGCGACCGGCCCGGCGGCGGCGAGGGCCGCCGTACCGGGGCCGACGGAGGTGAGGGCGACCGTGAGGCCGACGGCGAGCGCCAGGAGCGGCACGGCGACGGCGAGGGCGAACCCGGCCGACGTCGCCCCGCCCGGCACCTCGAGGCGGCCGAGCAGGAAGCCCGCCGCCAGCGTGACCAGGGCGACGGTGACGCCGGTCAGGACGACGCCGCTCCAGCCGCCCGGCGCGCCGACGAGCACGACGAGGGGGAGGGCGGCGGCACCCGCGAGCCCGGCGAGCACCTGCGCGGCGGTGGTCCCGGTGCTGGTGTCCGCGACCGGGAGGTGGAGGTCCGTCGACATGGACCCCTCCCTGCCCACCCTGACCCGTGGGTAACCTCCGACACATGCGCGCTGCCATCGTGACCTCGCCCACCGGACCCGACGACGTCACCACGGGCGAGCTGCCCGACCCGACCCCCGGCCCCGACGACGTGCTGATCGCCGTGCACGCCGCCGGCATCGCGTTCCCCGACCTGCTGATGAGCCGGGGGGAGTACCAGGTGCGCCCCGAGCCGCCGTTCGCGCTGGGCACGGACGTGGCCGGCACGGTCGTCAGCGCCCCCGAGGGCTCCGGTCTCGCCGAGGGCCAGCGGGTCGTCGCCGTCGCCGGGCACGGTGCGGCCGCGGAGCTCTTCGTCGCCCCGGCCCCGTTCGTGATGGCGCTGCCCGACGAGCTGTCGTTCGAGGAGGGCGCGGCGCTGCCGATGAACTACCTGACGGCCCACTTCGCGCTGCTGCGCCGCGGCGGTCTGCAGGCGGGCGACACGGTGCTGGTGCACGGCGCCGCCGGCGGGGTCGGTACGGCGAGCATCCAGGTCGCGCGCGCCTTCGGGGCCCGGCCGATCGCCGTCGTCTCGACGGAGGCGAAGGGCGAGGTGGCCCGCGCCGCGGGCGCGGAGGACGTCGTGCTGCTCGACGGCTTCAAGGACGCGGTGAAGGAGCTGACCGGCGGTCGCGGGGTCGACCTCGTCGTCGACGTCGTCGGCGGCGACGCCTTCCTCGACTCCGTCCGCTCGCTGGCGCCCGAGGGCCGCCTGCTCGTCATCGGGTTCGCGGCCGGCCAGGGCATCCCCGAGATCAAGGTCAACCGGCTGCTGCTGGGCAACACCGACGTGCGCGGCGTGGGCTGGGGCGCGTTCGTGATGTTCCACCCGGCGTACGTCGCCGAGCAGTGGGCCGACCTCCTGCCGCACCTGCGCAGCGGCGCGCTGAAGCCGCCGGTGGGCGCGTCGTACCCGCTCGACGAGGCGGCGCAGGCCCTGCGCGACCTCGACGAGCGGCGCGCCACCGGCAAGGTCGTGGTCCGCGTGCGCTGACCCCGTGCGCTGAGCCCGCGTGGCTAGGGTGGCCCCCGTGACGATGCTCGACGCCGCCCGTGCAGGCATGGACCCCGCCGTCCGACCGACCGACGACCTCTTCGGTCACGTCAACGGCCGGTGGCTCGCGGAGAGCGAGATCCCGGAGGACCGCTCGAGCTGGGGGCCGTTCGTCGCGCTCGCCGACACGGCGGAAGAGCAGGTGTGGGCGATCGTGGAGGAGTACGCCGACGCCGACCCCGCGACGCTCGACCCGGACGCGGCCAAGATCGGCGCGGCGTACCGCTCGTTCATGGACACGGACACCGTCGAGGCGAAGGGCTTCGACCCGGTCCAGCCCTACCTGCACGCCGTCGCCGGGCTGCGCGACCTGCGCGAGCTGGCGGCGCTCGTCGGCGAGTTGGAGCGGGTGGGCGGCACGGGCTTCTTCGGCGCCTACGTCAGCACCGACGCGAAGGACTCGGACCGCTACCTCTTCCACGTCTACCAGGGCGGGCTGGGGCTGCCGGACGAGTCCTACTACCGCGACGAGAAGTTCGCGCCGCAGGTCGAGGCCTACCTCGCCTACCTCACCCGCGTGCTCACCCTCGTCGGCCACGAGGCCCCCGAGGAGGCGGCCGAGACCGTCCTGGCGCTCGACCGGCGCCTGGCGCAGGGCCACTGGGAGCGCGCCGAGACCCGCGACATCCAGAAGACCTACAACCGGCTGACGTTCGCCGAGCTGACCGAGCTGTGCCCGGCCTTCGACTGGGAGGTCTACGCGCGCAACCTCTCCGGCGCGGCGAGCGGCGCCGACGAGCTGCTCGCCGAGACGGTCGTCAAGCAGCCGTCGTACCTCGCGCACCTGTCCGAGGTGCTCGAGGCCGTGCCGATCGAGAGCTGGCGCACCTGGCTGACGACGCGGGTGCTGCGGGCGTTCGGCGCCTACCTGCACGACGAGATGGTGCGCACCAACTTCGACTTCTACGGCCGCACCCTGTCCGGTACGCCGGAGCTGCGGGCCCGCTGGAAGCGCGGCGTCTCCTTCACCGAGAGCGCGCTGGGCGAGGCCGTCGGCCGTGAGTACGTCGCGCGCCACTTCCCGCCGGTGGCGAAGGAGGCGATGGACGAGCTGGTCGCGAACCTCGTCGAGGCCTACCGCCGCTCGATCCGCACCCTCGACTGGATGACGGACGGCACGAAGCAGCGGGCGCTGGAGAAGCTGGACAAGTTCGTCCCGAAGATCGGCTACCCGGTGCGCTGGCGCGACTACGCCAACCTGGTCGTGGTGGCGGACGACCTCGTCGACAACGTCGCCGCCGCCGCCGCGTTCGAGACCGACCGGGAGCTGGCGAAGATCGGCGCCCCCGTCGACCGCGACGAGTGGTTCATGCTCCCGCAGACCGTGAACGCCTACTACAACCCCGGCACCAACGAGATCTGCTTCCCGGCCGCGATCCTGCAGCCGCCGTTCTTCTCGCCCGACGCGCACCCGGCGGAGAACTACGGCGGGATCGGCGCGGTCATCGGCCACGAGATCGGCCACGGCTTCGACGACCAGGGCTCGCAGTACGACGGCGACGGCAACCTCGAGGACTGGTGGACCGCGGACGACCGCGCGGCGTTCGAGGTGAAGAGCCGGGCGCTGATCGCGCAGTACGACGGGTTCAGCCCCCGCAACCTGCCCGAGGAGCACGTCAACGGCTCGCTGACCGTCGGCGAGAACATCGGCGACCTCGGCGGTCTGACGATCGCGCACAAGGCGTACCTGATCTCGCTGGGCCTCGACCCGGAGGGCGGCCCGGCGACCGAGCGCGACGAGGACGGGCTCACCGGCTCCCAGCGCCTGTTCCTCAGCTGGGCCCACGTGTGGCGCACCAAGCGCCGCGAGGCCCAGGAGCGGCAGTTCCTCACGATCGACCCGCACAGCCCGCCGGAGTTCCGGGCCAACATCGTGCGGAACCTCGACGAGTTCCACGCCTCGTTCGGCACGCAGCCGGGCGACGGTCTGTGGCTCGAGCCGTCGGAGCGCGTGCGGATCTGGTGAGCGGGGTACGGCGGCGAGGGCGGTCGCGCCGCGGCGTGTAACGCGGTGTCCGGGCGACTGCACACGTGGTGGACGGCGTGCGCAGACGCTCCAGCACCGCACCTGACACCAGCACCGCGATAGACGTCAGCCGCACCCGACGTACGGCGGGCGCCGAGCCGCTCCGTACCCCGTCGCTGCCTCAGGCCGCGCAGTGCCGGGCGATCTCGGCCGCGGTGCGCGCCATCGTGACCCGGGCGCGCGCCGGGTCCTCGGTGAGGAAGTAGTGGTCGACGCCGGGCGTCGTGTCGTGCCAGGCGAGCAGACCCTCGGCGGCCAGGCGAGCGGCGTACCGGTCGCCCTCCTCGCGCAGCGTGTCGCGCTCGGCCGTCAGCACGACGGCGGGCGGCAGGCCCGCCAGCGTGGTCGCGCGCAGCGGTGAGGCGTAGGGCTCCACCCGTCGGGCGGCGTCGGGGAAGTAGACCCGCCGCACGAGGGCCCGCAGCTCCGGGCTGATCATGCCGGGGCGGTGGGCCGGCTCGGCCGCGATGTCGAGCGCGGGCACGCCGAGCACCTGCAGCGCTGGCGCGAACGATCCGAGGTCGCGCGCCTGCAGGCACACCGACGCGGCCAGCCCGCCGCCCGAGCTGAACCCGCCGACCGCGACCCGCGTGGGGTCGGTGCCGAGCACGGCAGCGCCCTCACCGGCGACCCAGGCCGCGACGTCGTGGCACTGCTCCTGCGCGACGGGGTACGTCGCCCGCGGCGCCACCGCGAAGTCGACCGCCACGGTCACGACCTCGGCCGTCGCGGCGACGTAGCGGCACCACCAGTCGTCCATCCGCACGTGCCTCATGAGGAACGCCCCGCCGTGGAGGTGGACGTAGGCCCCGGCGCCCGTCGCCGGCGCCGCGGGGGGACGGTGGACGAGCACCGGCACGGCACCGTGCCGCGTCGGCACCCGCAGCCGTCGCGGCCGGGGCAGGTCGGTTCCTGCGAACCGCAGCGGCTCGCCGTACCGGACGGTCAGCGGGGCCAGCGCGCGACCGAGACGCACGTGGAGCCAGTCGGAGGGGCGCACGGGTGGTCGTTCGGCACGGGCCCGGCGCCGGATGGGTCGGGGGTGGTCCGCCGCGTCGCGGGTACCGGGCCGCGAACCCCTCCTCCCCAGCTTGTTGAGATTCCTGTGGAGATCTTGGGCCCTCGTGGCACGGTGGAGGAGAGCAACGGAACCCCCCGCGCCGTCGGACGACGGCGCGGCCTCAGCGAGAGGAACGCGCATGAACGTGAAGTACACCGTCCCCGGCCTGTCCACCGACCAGGTCAACGACCTCGTCGCCTCGCTCCAGGCCCGCCTGTCGGCCTACAACGACCTGCACCTGACGCTGAAGCACGTCCACTGGAACGTCGTGGGCCCGCACTTCATCGCCGTGCACGAGATGATCGACCCGCAGGTCGAGCTCGTCCGCGGGTACGCCGACGAGGTCGCCGAGCGCATCGCGACCCTCGGTGGCTCGCCGAAGGGCACGCCGGGCTCGGTCATCGCGGACCGCACGTGGGACGACTACTCCGTCGGCCGCGACACCGCGCTCGCGCACCTCGGTGCCCTCGACCTCGTCTACAACGGCGTCGTGGAGGACAACCGCAAGGCCATCGCGCTCGCGGGCGACCTCGACCCCATCACCGAGGACCTCCTCATCGGCCAGACGGCCGAGCTCGAGAAGTTCCAGTGGTTCGTGCGGGCGCACCTGGAGGACATCGGCGGCCGCCTCTCCACCGCGGGCGCCACGTCGGAGCACGACGCCACCGACGCCGCGCGCACGGACGGCTGACGCCCCGGTGGAGGTCAGCCGGACGTTCGACGTGTCCGCACCCCGCGAGGTGGTGCGGACCTATCTCGCCGACTTCTCCAACACGGTCGAGTGGGACCCGCCGACGGTGAAGTGCGTACGGCGCGACGCCGGCGAGCCGCGGGTCGGGTCCACGTGGGACAACACCACCAAGATGGGCCGGAGCACGACCGAGCTGGTCTACGAGCTGACCGAGCTGACCGACACCGGTCTCGTCTTCCGGGGCGAGAACGGGTCGGTCGTCGCGGAGGACCACATCACCTTCGTCGAGACCGGCCCGGGCCGCACCCGCATCACCTACCACGCGACCCTGTCGTTCAAGGGGTTCCGCAAGCTCGCGGACCCCATCGCCAAGCTGGGCTTCACCCGGCTGGCCAAGGACGTCGTCGCGAACATCACCCGCGAGGTCGAGAAGCGGGCCTGAGGCCCGCCGTACCCCGCACGCTCGATCCACGACGCCGGCCGCACACGCTGCGGCCGGCGTCGTCGTGCGCGGCGCGACACCCTCATGCGGGGCCTCGCCGGATCGAGTGACGGCGCGGGGCGAGGTTTGGAGGCGCCCACGGGCCGGGCACACGGATCCACCGTGCCGAGTTCCGCGACCCCGACGTCAAGCTCCTCGTCGTCGACCAGCTCTTGCACGACGGCCGCGTCGTCGCGCCCCACCCGAGCGCCCACGCCTGGCTGCAGGCCTCCCGCGGCATCGAGTGGGACGCGGCGGAGGGGCTGATCTACGGCGAGTACGCCTACCAGAGGATCCCGGAGATCGAGCAGTGGGCGCGCGACCTGGTGCTCGACGAGGCCGACGTCGCCTCGGTGCGGCGGTTGGTCTTCGACGGCGGCAACGCGATCTTCGGGCTGATGGCGCCCAGCTGGGACGGTGAGGACGACCTGTTCGACCCCACGACGTGGGCCGACGTCACGCCCGAGCGGTTCCCGCTGCTGGAGCTGGTGGTCTACGTCGAGCCGTTCGAGGACCACGTCCGCCGATCGCTCGAGGGCGCCGGCGTGGAGCTGCGGCACCTCTAGGCGGTGGCGCGGCTAGGTTCACGGACATGGCCTTCTCCGTCGTCAACGCGTCGTCGCTCGCCCCGGGTCGCGGCCCCCACCCCGCGGCGAGCGCGTACGACAAGCGCATCACCGACCACCTCGGCGTCACCGGGTTCGCGGTCTACCAGGTCGAGGTGCCTCCCGGCGAGCGGACGGAGCCGCACGACCACCTCGAGGACGGGGTCGAGGACGTGTACGCGGTCGTGCGCGGGTCGGGCTGGGTCGTGGTCGACGACGAGACCACGCCGATCGGCGTCGGCGACTTCGTCGGCGTGTCGAAGGAGGCCACGCGCTACGTGCTCGCCGGCGACGAGGGCTGCGACCTCATCGCCGTGTGCGGCTGAGCTACGCGGTGATCGCTCGACCGGTGTTCTCGTTCCGCCAGGGCGGTGCCTGGGCGTGCGAAAGACGCGTCCTGGGTAGGGACGGATCCATGCATGCCGACCTCGTGGCGCTCGAACGCGCCGTGATCCCTGATCTCGGCCCCGTGGCTGGTGTGGCCCTCGCGGAGATCGTCGACGACACGGTGGGGCTGGGCACTGACCTCGCGGCCCACCACCGGGCGCTGGGGGACGACCCCGCGTTCGCGGCGTACGCGCCTCGGGTGGTGCGAGCCGCGGCCGCCCGGGCCCGGGCGGTGCACACGGGCGAGGTGCCGTACGTCGCGGAGAAGGCGTTCACGGCGGCCGAGGCCCTCGTCGTCGAGCGCGCGCTGGCCGCCGGCCTGTGGCGGGACGAGGCGTGGGTCGACGCCGGGTTCGACCTGCTCGCCGACGTCGTCGTGGCTCCGGACCCCGCAGCCCGCTCGGTGCCCTCGCAGGCGATGTGCTTCGCAGTGGCTCGCGCGCTGCGGGACGCGCCGACCCCCGAGGGGGTCGCCGCCCTCGACGCGGCGACGCGGGAGACCCGGCACGCCGGCATCCGCAAGAAGTTCGCCCGGTACGTGCGCGACGCCCGTCGCGACCTCGCCGCACGATCCGCCGTGGCGCTGCGGCTGGTGCAGGAGCCGTCGCGGCGCGACGTCACCGCCTGGACGCGCACCCTGCAGGACGGGTGGGCGCTCGAGCCGCGCTGGACGGGCGCGGCCTGGCGCGCGCTGGCCCACCGCTGGGAGCCCGTGTCACGGGTCGCGGCCGCTCTCGTGTGGACGGCGCCGGGTGTCGGTTCCTTCCGGGGCACTCCCGGGGCGTACGTCGATGCCGACGACCGCGCTGTCGAGGTGCCCGACGATGCCGAGGTCCGGCTCTGGCACCCCGCGGCCGCGGGACGGGACGAGCGCGAGGCGTGGCGCCGGCACGTCGTGCGCCACCGGCTCGACCAGCCCTTCGCCCAGGCGTTCCGCGAGCACTACGCGCAGGAGGACGCCGAGGGCTTCTCGGGGCACGTGGTGGACCTGCGCCAGCTCGGCGGCGTGGCCCGGGCCGAGGGGTGGCGAGACGCCGACGACGGCATGGAGAGGGAGCTCGCCGGAGTGCGCGCCGAGGTGGCCGTCGGCGGCTTCTACCCCGGGGCCTCTGGGACGTCCGAGACGGGCCCGGTCCGGCTGGTCCCGGCGAGGGCGTCGAACGAGTCGACGCCGCTGCCCGTCGTACCCGTCTCGGAGCTCCTGCGCTCCGTCGACCTCGTGGTCAGCACGTCGGCGGTCGCGCTGGCCCCGTCCGACGCGGGGCCCGGCGGGTCGGGCGGTCGGTCGGCCGGAGCGCCGGCGGGAGTGCTCGCCCTACGACGCACGCTGCTCGGCCACGTCCTCGCCGAGCTGGCCCCGGAGCAGGCCGCCCGGGTCCAGACGGCCTCACGGCACCTGGTGGTCGACGGCCGGTCCCGCGTGCACCTGACGACGGGGCGCGTCACCCGCGACGGTGACGCCGTCGAGGTCGAGCCCCGGAAGAAGCCCGGTCTGTGGACGCCGAGCGCCGACCCGCTGCTCGCCCGGATCATCGGGCTCATCGCGGCCCTGCTCGAGCCGTCCGTGGCGGACTAGGCGTGGTGCGCGGCAGAGGCCTCGGATCCCTCACGGGCAGCATCGCTGCAGCTGAGGGGACGCAGGCGACGACCGAGGGAACCGGACCGGCAGCAGGGTCGTCGTACCGGTCGAGGGGCCGGCTCCGCAGGGTCCGGGGGCGACGAGGGGGAGCGATGCGAGGGTCGACGCGGCGGGCGTTCCGCAGCAACGCGGTGGCGGCTGCGGGTGTGCTGGCCGTGGGCGCCGCCGGGTACGGCGTGTGGCAGCTGCTGGACGGACCCGACCCCCAGGTCATTGCCAGTGGTGACGCCGTCGCCGGTGACTTCACCTGTGCCGAGGCGAGCAGCGCGCCCGCCGACTTCCCGGACGGGCTCCTGCCGGAGGGGGCGATCGCGGCGCGGCTGTGCGCCCACGGCACGGAGACGGTCACCGCCGATGTCGTTCCCCTCGACGCGCTGACCTCACGCGCCGCCGACCTGGTCGAGCTGGTCAACGGAGCACGCCGGGTGGGGAACGGCGAACGCTCGTGCAACGCCGACGCGGGGCCGCGGTGGACGATGGCGCTGCAGTACCCCGACGGGAGCGTCCGGTCCCTCGCCGGGGAGGCGTACGGATGCCAGGACGTGACCCTCGGTGACGCCCAGGTGCAGGGCGTGGGCAGGACCGTCGTCGAGCTGTTCGTCGATCGCCTGACAGCCCAGCGCCAGGGTGAGACGCCGCCGGCCGACGTACCGGCGGACCCCGTCGCGTGCGACGCGATCGACGCGGGCGCCGCCGTCATGCCGTGGACGGACCGGTCGCACCTGGCCGCCGTGGCCCTGTGCTGGAGCACCACGCCAGGGGCGCCGTTCGCCTCGGTCCCGCTCACGCCCGAGCAGACGGAGGGCGTGCTCGCCGACCTCACGGCCAACCTGCGGGACCTCCCGCTGCGCACCCGCGACTACACGTGCCCGTCGTGGTCCCAGGTCAGGATCACCGGCCGCAACGCCTGGGGCGACCCCGTCACGGTCGGGAGCGACTGCCGCGAGTTCTCGGTGGACGACGTGGAGCACTGGGTGCCCTCGGCTCCCACCCTCGAGCTGCTGCTGGACCTGTCCGGCCAGCGGATGCTGCCGCCGCCGACGCCCTGAGCGGGCGCGTCAGGTCACGTCGCCCCTCTCCCCGTACGACGGGAGCTGACTCACGAGCCGCCGAACCCGCGGAAGATGCCGTCCACTCCCACCGCGTCGGTCGCACCTGTCGACGACGTACCTCGTGCTGGCCGGCAACCGTCGAGGGGGGCTAGCGCGTCTTGCAGTACGTGGCCGACGAAGGGACCCCCGTGCACCCGAACCACGACCAGCTCGACGACCGGACCGCCACCACCGCGGTGGCCCGCCCACGCGGCGACGGTCGGCGCGGCCGTCGCCGTCCCGCCCTGCTGAGCGCCGCGGTCGCTGCTGCGACGGGTCTGGCACTCGCCGTGCCGCTGACCGTCGTCTCGCAGCTCCAGGGAGACCGGATCGCCGGCAGCGCGACGAGCGGGCAGGTGGCCCCCGCGGAGGCGGTGCAGACGGCGTACGCCGCCCTCGACGCCGGGCTCCGCGACCCCGCGTGGCTATGGGTCGTGGTCGAGGCCGACGCGGAGACCGACGAGCTCATCTTCTCCGTCACCCGGAACTGGTCCGAGGAGGGCGAGGCCATCACCATCGCCGAGGACGCCGCGGCGTCGGTCGGCTACACCGCGCGGTTCCGCGACCTGAGCTGGGCCGGCGGTGACGACATCGGCGAGACGCTGACCGTCGAGATGGAGGGCGCCCGCGCCGAGCTCGAGGCCCTCTACCGTGGCGCGTCGTCGACGGGATTCGCGCTGGCCGCGACGTACCGCCTCACGACCGACCCGGACGAGCGTGTCGTGATCTGGCGCTCGGGGGTGGACGAGGACATCGACCGACGGGCGCGCGAGATCGCCGAGCGCTACTCCGTCGACCTGGTGCTGCACGTCGCCCGCCAGTCGGAGCAGGACATGTCCCGCCTCGCCAGGGAGCTCGAGGCAGCAGCAGGTGACCTCGGCCAGCGCGGCTTCTCCGTCGGGTGGGTCACCGCGACCCCGTCCGGCGCCATCGTGTGGGTCAGGGGCGACGTCGCGGCAGCCGAGAAGGCGCTCCCGGCGTACGAGGGCGTCCTGGTGGTCCGATCAGCCGACGAGTACACGGACGGCGAGCAGAGCGCGATCCTGACCATCCCGTACGACGAGGCGCGCGGCACCGAGCCTCAGCGCGACCCGTCGTGCTCCCGGATCTGCGCGAGGCGCTCGTTGTAGGCCTTCAGCTCGGCGTCGTCGCTGCTCGCCTCGCGGCGGTCGTGCCGCTTCGACTCGACCCGGTCGTGGCGGAACCACTGGCCCAGCACGATCAGCACCACCATGAGGATGGGGATCTCCCCGATGGCCCACGAGAGCGAGCCGCCCAGCTCCTGGTCGGCGACGAGGTCGGTCGCGTAGGGCCGTTCGAGCCGGGCGTAGAAGTCGCCGCCGACGGGGGTGCTGCTCGACATGAGCGCGATCGAGAAGAAGGCGTGGAACGGGGCGACCAGCAGCAGCATCCCGAGCCGCCCGAGGTAGGGCAGGCGGTGCGGGACGGGCGCGATCCCGACGAGCGACTCGTAGAAGAGGTAGCCCGTGATGAGGAAGTGCAGCTCCATCCACGCGTGCCCGAGGTGGTTGTCCATCATCCAGCCGAACAGGCCGGTGAAGTAGACGCCGTACAGGCTGCCGACGAACAGCAGCGCCGTCACGACGGGGTGCGAGAGCACGCGCGCGGGCCGGCTCTGCAGGACGGCCGCGAGGATCTGCCGCGGGCCCTGCCCGCCGCGCACGTCGCTGCCGGGCAGCGCCTGCAGGGCGAGGTTCACCGGCGCGCCGGCGACGAGCAGGATCGGCGCCACCATCGACAGCAGCATGTGGCTGACCATGTGCGCGCTGAAGAGCACGTGGCTGTAGGTGCCGAGCCCGCCGAGGGTCGCGTAGGCGACGACGAGCATGCCGGCCACGAACGCGACGGTGCGCAGCACCGGCCAGGCGTCGCCGCGCCGGTGCAGGGTGCGCAGCCCCACGCCGTACGCCACGAGACCGCCGACGACCACGAGCAGCCCCACGCCGGAGGCGTTGAACCCCCACAGCAGGTTCGCAGCGTCGGGAGCGGGCGGCAGCGGTCCGCCGAGGAGCGCCTCGGCGCCGGAGGCGTAGGGCTCGCCCACGGGCGGCGGCGTGCGCGAGAGCGCGACGCCGAGGCCGAACGCGACACTCATCCAGAGCAGCTCGACGCCGGTGAGCAGGGAGAAGGTACGGCGGCCCGCGGCGTCGTCGTCGATGCCCGCCACCACGCGGCGCCGGGCGACCCACGCCACGACACCGAGCACGACGAGGACGGCGATCTTGGCCAGGGCGCCACGGCCGTAGCCGCTGTCGAGGAACGCCCCGTCGACGCGCACCCAGGCGTTGACGACGCCGGAGGCCGCGGTGGCGCCGAAGCACCAAGCCGCGATCGCGGAGAAGCGTCGCGCCGCGCGGCCGCGCACCTTGGGGGCGTCGGCGAGGTGCCACCACAGGGCCACCACGCCGCCCACCCAGACCACGGCCGCCAGCACGTGCGCGACCATCGAGACGATGGCGAGGTCGTGAGAGCCCGACGACGCCGAGTGCCCGGTGAGCACGGGCGGCACGAGCGCGAGCAGGGACAGCCCCAGGAGGCCGCCCACCTCCCGCGCCGTCGCGACCCAGCGGGACAGCACGACGAGCACCAGCAGCATGACCGCCTGCGTGGCGGCGGCCTGGCCCTGGCTGACCTGGGTGTACCAGCTGCGGACCGCGTCGAACGACAGGTCACCGACGGGATCGGCGAAGAGGTCGGAGACGGTGAAGACGCCCTGCACGAGACCCGCGACGAGCCAGACCAGGCCGGCCCACGTGGCCGCCCGCGTGGCGCGGTGGCCGACGCGGCCGAGCTCGTCGCCCAGCCGCTTCGCCACCAGCAGCGGCACCAGGAAGCAGGAGACGACCGCGACCGCGGCCACGTGACCGACCAGCTCGAGCGCCGGGATGGCCCAGCCCGTGAGGGCGCCGGGGTCGGGGATGCCCGCGGGCGGCGCCTGCGGGGCGCCACCGGCCAGCTCGAGCAGCAGCCACATCGCCGCGGCGCCCACGACGAGCGCGCCGAGCGCGGCCGGGAGCAGTCCGCGGCGCTCGCGCGGCGGCGTACCAGGGGTGCCGGGGCCGGGGGTGCCGGAAGCCCCGGCGCCCGTGGGGCGCTCGGTGCGGGGCCCGGCCTGGTCGGTGCTCACGTCTGCTCCCTCCGCAGGGCCACCGCCAGCAGGGCGGCGGCGACCACGAGCAGGCCGCCGAAGACCCACACGTGCTCGCCGTGGCGCTGCCACCAGCCCTCGTCGTCGCCGGCGGACAGGTCGGCGGTGACCGTCTGGGTGGCGTCGGCCCCCGGCTCCGCGGCGTCGCCGGCGCCCGCCGGGTCCTGGGCGGCCGGGCCACCCGTGCCGACCTGGTAGGTCAGCTGCCCCGAGATGGGGTGGCCGTCCTCGGAGACGACGCGGTAGGCGATCGTGTAGCCGCCCTCGATCCCGTCGCCGAGCGGCTGGGTGACGGTGTCGCCGTCGATGACGGGGTCGCCGTCGACGACGTCACCGGCGGGACCGGTCACCACGACGTACGCCGGGGCGCGGACCTCGCCGCTGAACTGCAGCGCCACCTCGGTGGGCGCGCCCTCGAGCGTCGCGCCGTCCTCGGGCGTCGACGCCACGAGCGAGGCGTGGGCCTGCGCCGGGGCGGCGAGCCCCAGCGGCGCGAGCAGCAGCAGCGCGATGGCCAGCGCGGCGGCGAGCAGTCGCAGGACGACGGTGCGGGAGCCGGTCATGCGTCACCTTCCTCTCCCTGTCCAGTGTCCGCCCCGCTCCCCGAGGAGGTGCCCGCGGGGGGCCGGGCGGCGGTGGTGGCGGTGGGGGACGCCAGTCCGAGCATCTCCCGGCCGACGAAGTCGCCCTCCGCGCAGGCGGGGGGCACGGCGTACACGGCGGAGCCGATCGTGGTCACCCACTCGTTGAGCAGGTCGAGCTCGTCCATCCGCTGCTGCACGGGCACGAACTGCTTCTCCACGTCGGCCGCGAAGGCGAGGAAGACGAGGCCGGCCCCGCCGTCGGGCGTCGTGTAGTTGTAGGCCCGGCGCAGGAACCGCTGGTCGGTGTCGGCGCTGCGCATGCGGGCGACGTGGCTGGCCGGGTCGATGACCGGGAACCCGGTCGCGTCGGTGGCCGCGAAGTCGGGCTCGTCGTGCTCCGCCGCGCCCGTGAGCGGGGCCCCGTCGGAGAGCCGGCGGCCGACGGTGAACTCGCGGGCGACGCGGTCGGTGCGGTCCCAGCCGGTCATGTCCATCGCGATGCGGCGCACCACGAGGAACGTGCCGCCGTCGAACCCCGACGCGGCGCCCGTGCTCCACAGCAGGCGACCGTGGTCGCCGGCCGGCAGGTTCACCGTGCCGTCGACCTGGCCCATGAGGTTGCGCATCGTCGTGCCCTCGGCCTCGGTGCCGCGGGCGCGACGGAAGCCCTCCTGCACCCAGCGCGTGGTCGCGAACGGCGCCGCGTCCTTGAGCAGCATGCGGCGGGCGTGCACGAGCGTCACCGGGTCGTCGGAGCAGACCTGCACCACGACGTCGGTCTGGCCCCACGCCGGGTCGAGCTCGTCGCGGGAGAAGGCGGGCAGGTCGACCAGGCCGGGGTCGTACGCCGGCTGCAGCATCCGCAGCACGCGGGGCCCGAACCCGAACGTGACGGTGAGCCGGGACGGCTCGGTCGCCAGCTCGGGCTCGGTGTCGGCCAGCGCGCCCGAGCCCGACGACAGCCGGGCGGCGTCGTCGCTGAGCAGGCGCATCATGCGCCCCAGGTGCGCGGTGCCGAGCCCCTCGAGCAGGTCGAGGCCGACGAGGCTCAGGTGGGCCTGGGCGGGCGTGGTGATGCCCGCCTGGTGCACGCCGTGGAAGTCGACGGTCTCCCCGCCGCTCGGGCGCCCGGTCGGCCCCGACGCCTCCATGACGTCGGCGGACGTGCCCGACCGGGGCCCGCCGGTGTCCTCACGGACACCGCGCGAGCCCCAGCCGACCGCGGTGCCGCCGAGAGCGGCGGCACCGGTCGCCAGCAGGCGGCGTCGGTCGAAGCGGGTCACTGGTCTCCCGCGTCGCCGTGGTCGTGGTCGGAGTGGTCGTCGTGGCCGGCGTCGTCGCCGTGCTCGGCGTGGTCGCCGCCGGCGTACTCCTCGTCGGCGCCCGTGTAGGGCTTCACGACCGCGGTGATGGTCTCCGTCGCGCCGTCGGCCAGCTCGAGGTCGATGGTCACGTCCTGACCGGCCTCGAGGGGGCCGGTCAGCTCCATCAGCATGATGTGGTCGCCGCCCGCGGTGAGCTCGTGCGTGCCGCCGGCGGGGACCGTGAAGCCGCCCTCCTTGGGCTGCATGACCATGGCGCCGCCGTCGCCGGCGACGACCTCGTGCAGCTCGACGAGGCCCGCCACGTCGGACGAGGCGCCCACGACGGTGATGTCGGCGCCGGTGTCGTTGACGAACGTGCCGAAGGCGGCGGTCATGCCCTCGTCGGTGGCCTTGACCCAGGGGTCGGTGATGGTCAGGCCGGTCGCCGAGCCGTCGTCGCCGGCCGCGGAGCTGCTGCTCGCGGCGTCGGCCGAGGTGTCCTCGGCGGCGGAGGCCGAGCTGCCGTCGTTGCCGCAGCCGGCGAGCAGCAGGACCGCGGCGGCGGCCACGCCGGCGCGGGTCAGGTGGGTGCGGGTGGTGGTGGATCGCTTCACGTGCGTTGCTCCTGGTGAGGGGGCGCGTCGAGGACGCGCGGAGGGGCGGCCTGCCGCCCCTGCAGGGGCTCAGGCCGTGGGAACGGGTACGGCGGCCCGCGGCGGCCCGCGCGTGAGGTGCGGGTCGCGGCGGGGAGCGGTCGCCGGGGTCGTGCCCACGGCGACGGGGAGGGGCGCGGGGTGCGCGGGCACGCCGTACCGCTGCGGGAGCGGGGGGAGCAGGCGCAGCAGGGCCGCGCGGACGAGGCGCCACCAGGCGCGCTCGGCGCCGAGCGCGGCGGCGACGGTGAGCGCGCCGGCCGCGCCGTGGGCGAGCGCCATGGTGAGCGGGTCGTGGGCGGGCGCCGGGCCGGTGAGACCCAGGGCGAGGTGGAGGCCCGCCTGGGTGAGCAGCGCCGTACCGGCGAGACCGGCGACGTCGAGGCGCCGGCGCGTCAGCGGGAGCGCCGTCGCGACGCCGACGAGCACGGCGAGGGCGGCCAGCCAGACCGGGGGAGCCGCGCCGCCGGCAAGCACGTGCGCGGTGACCGCACCGGCGCCGCACAGCACGCCCGCGCTCAGCGCGCGGGGGGTGCGGAGGGGCGTGGCGGTCACGGGCATGACGCGCTGATTCTAGGCGGTCGGGGGCGTCGACCCCGCATCGCTGTTTGGCGCCGACCGGTCGGGGCAGGACGGCCGCCATGGGATTCAACCTGCACCTCGTCGTGCTCGAGCACTCCTCCGTCGACCGGCTCGCGGTCGCGGGCTGGTTGCCCACCGGCGCGACCGTCAGCGCGGAGGAGGCGTCGCACTCCTGGTACGACGGGATCGCCGCCTACGAGTCCGCCGGCCACGTCGTGCTCCTCGACCCCACCCTGCGGCTGGCCGGGCGGACCGGCGACCTCGCGACGTCGCTCGGCACCACGGTGGTCTCCGCGACCTTCGGCAGCACGGCGGAGGTGCACGCCTACCAGGTCGACGGCCCCGACGTCTCCCGCCTAGTCGTGCTGCAGGAGGGCGAGGTGGTCGAGGACCAGGGCGGGGCCCTGCCCGAGGAGGCCGGGGTACGGCGCGACGACGGCGGCGAGAACTGGCTGTTCGACCTCCTGGCAGCCCGGGGCCACCGGCTCGACCTCGACGTGCCCGGCGCGGTGGTGCTGACGCACGGGTGATCCACGACCGGGACGGCGGCACGGGTGGTCGTACCGGATGTCACCACTCCCCCGGGCGACACCCCGCTGCGACGGGCCCCGGCCGGGAGGAGTGGTGACATCCGGGCGGCCGCGACCCGGCATCCACACCCGGCCCCCGGCGACCCCGCGACCGTCGGCGCCCCCTGCTAGGAAGAACCCATGACGTCCCCCTCCGGTGCACCGACCGTCGACCGCGCCGCCGCCCGCGAGGAGGCGGAGCGCCACCTGCAGGCGCTCGTCGGCCGCGACGACGCGCGGCTGCGCGACGACCAGTGGACCGCCATCGAGGCACTCGCCGTCGACCGGCGCCGCGCGCTCGTCGTGCAGCGCACGGGCTGGGGCAAGTCGGCGGTCTACTTCGTCGCCACGCTGCTGCTGCGGGCCCAGGGCGCGGGGCCGACGGTGATCGTCTCCCCGCTGCTCGCGCTGATGCGCAACCAGATCGCGGCGGCGCAGCGGGCCGGCGTACGGGCGGTGACGATCAACTCGACCAACCCGGAGGACTGGGAGCAGATCCACACCGGCGTCGCCGCAGGCGAGGTCGACGTGCTCCTCGTGTCGCCCGAGCGGCTCAACAACCCGACGTTCCGCGACGAGGTGCTGCCGCGTCTCTCGGCCAGCGCCGGGCTCCTGGTGGTCGACGAGGCCCACTGCATCTCCGACTGGGGCCACGACTTCCGGCCCGACTACCGCCGCATCCGCACGCTGCTCGCCGAGCTGCCCGACGGCGTGCCGGTGCTGGCGACGACGGCCACCGCGAACGCCCGCGTGACGCGCGACGTCGCCGAGCAGCTCGAGGCCGGCGGCGCGCCCGTCCTCGTGCTCCGCGGCTCGCTCGACCGCGAGTCGCTCCACCTCGGCGTCGTGCGGTTCCCCACGAGCGAGCAGCGGCTCGCCTGGCTCACCGACCACCTCCGCACCCTGCCGGGCTCGGGGATCATCTACTGCCTCACCGTCGCCGCCACCCAGGAGGTCGCGCAGCACCTGCGGGAGCAGGGGCACCACGTGGCGGCGTACTCCGGGCAGACCGACCCCACCGAGCGCGCCTCGCTGGAGGCCGCCCTCGCCGCGGGCGAGGTGAAGGCGCTCGTCGCCACCAGCGCGCTCGGCATGGGCTTCGACGCCACCCTCGGGTTCGTCGTCAACCTGGGGGCGCCGAGCTCCCCGGTCAGCTACTACCAGCAGGTCGGCCGCGCCGGCCGCGGCACCGAGCAGGCCGAGGTCGTGCTGCTGCCCGGCCGCGAGGACCGCGACATCTGGGCCTACTTCGGCTCCCTGGCGTTCCCGCCCGAGCGGCTCGTGCGCCAGACCATCGACGCCCTCGACGCCGCCGGCCGGCCCCTGTCGACCGCCGTGCTCGAAACCGAGGTCGAGCTGGGCCGCAACCGGCTGGAGACGATGCTCAAGGTGCTCGACGTCGACGGGGCGGTACGCCGCACGAAGGGCGGGTGGGAGTCCACCGGTCAGCCGTGGACGTACGACGCGGAGCGGTACGCCCGGGTCGCCGAGAGCCGCGAGCGGGAGCAGTCGGCGATGCTCGCCTACCTCGAGACCGACGTGTGCCGCATGCGGTTCCTGCGCTCCCAGCTCGACGACCCGGTGCCCGACGGCCCCGAGGGCGACTGCGGCCGCTGCGACAACTGCGGCGGCCTCACCCTCGACGCCGGCCTGGACGAGGCGGCCGTCGAGCAGGCCCGCGCCCGCCTCGACCGCCCCGGCGTCGTCATCGAGCCCCGCAAGATGTGGCCGAGCGGTCTCGACCGGCTCGGGGTCGAGCTCAAGGGCCGCATCAAGAACCCCGCCGAGGAGGGGCGCGCCGTCGCCCGCCTCACCGACCTCGGCCACGGCCAGGCGCTGCGGGACCTGTTCCGCGAGGGCCCCGAGGGGGCGTACGACGGGCCCGTCCCCGTGCCGCTCGTGCAGGCGGTCGTCGAGGTGCTCGGCGAGTGGCGCCCCCAGGTCGACCAGATCGTCGTCGTCGACTCGATGACCCACGGCGCGCTGGTGCGTGACCTCGCGTCCGGGCTGTCGCGCTACCTCGGCGTGCCGGTCGTCGGCAGCTGGTCCATCGCCGACCCGTCGATCCCGACCGGGGCGGGCGCCGCGAACTCCGCGCAGCGGGTCGCCGCCGTGCGCCGCCGCTCCCGGCTCGACCTCGACCTCGCCGACGACGGGCGCCTCGGCCGGGTGCTGCTCGTCGACGACCGCGTCGTCACCGGCTGGACCCTCACGCTCGCCGCCGCCGCGCTGCTCGAGGCGGGCGCGAGCGCTGTCGTACCGCTCGTGCTGGCGACCCAGTCCTGAGCGACCCAGTCGTGAGCGACCCGGTCCTGAGCCCGCGGGCCTCGACGGGCCCGGCTCAGCGCTGGTGCGCCAGCGACTGCCGCGCGAGCGCGGCGGCCGGGGAGGTGCGCGGCCGCGGCTTCACCACGGCGGGCACCTTGGCGCGTCGCGGCGCGGGCGGCTCGGCCGGGAGGTGCGGGTAGTAGTTGCGCGGCCGGCCGTTCTTGTCGACGGTCGCCAGCAGCTGCACGCCGATGAGCTCGACGGTGTGGGCGCTCAGCCACGACACGAGGATCGTCGGGATCGCGACGACCACCGCGGTCAGCAGGAACGTGTAGCCCGGGGCCCGGTCCGGCAGCAGGCCCATGCTCCCCACCCACCGCATGACGGGCTCGTGGGTCAGGTAGATCGCGTAGCCCAGGCCGCCGACCCACGCCAGCGGACCCCACGACAGCACCCGCGGCCACGGCCCCTCGTGGAGCACGATCGACGCCATGAAGACGGCCACGCCGAGCGCGTACGCCGGGTGCCACCACTCCTGCTGGAGCGTGTCGATCGGGCGGGCGACGACGAGCGCCAGCACGAACGCGGAGCCGAGGATGGCGCAGGCGGCGCGCACCGGGCGGCTCAGGCGGATGCCGGCCACCGTGAACACCGCGAGCAGCATGCCGATGCCGAAGTCGGTGGCCTTGCCGACGGGGGAGAACACGAGCGACCAGTCGGTGACCTCGGGCCGGCGGACCTGGGTCAGCCACGCGATGTAGAGCAGACCGACCACGATCATCAGCAGCGGTACGCCGAGCGCGAGCGCCAGCCGGTCGTCCTTCGTCCGCGTCCGCGTCACCGCGCGGTGGATCAGCGGCGTCAGCAGCGCGACCAGCACGTAGAAGTGGAACTCCACCGCCAGCGTCCAGGCCGGGCCGTTGGTCCAGAAGATGTACTCGTCGCTGTAGACGTGGGTGAAGGTCAGGTGGAGGACGAGGTCCTTCCAGTGGCCCGGCAGGTTCGGGTTGCTCCACGACCACACGATGATCGTCAGCACCCAGTAGAGCGGCACGACGCGGGCCAGGCGCTTCGCCAGCGTCAGGGCCCCGGAGCGGCCGGGGCGCCCCGACAGTGCCGCCGCCGCCAGCGGCAGCCACATGACGAAGCCCGACAGCACGAAGAACATGTCGACGAACATGTCGACGCCGTACATCAGCTGGTGCCCGAGCCCGTCGAGCGGCCACGCCTGCGTGGGTCCGGTCCGGTTCCACATGTAGGCGTGCACCAGCACCACGGCGAGGGCGGCGACGCCGCGCAGCCAGCCGAGGGGGTACATGGCGCGCCCACCGCCGCTCGTGCCGCGGGTCCTGCCGATGCCGGCGGAGGCGTCGGCCTTCTCGAAGCCGGTCTGCGTCGGGCTGGCCAGCCCCTGGGTGCCCGGCAGGGACGAGGTGCCCGGCCCGGCCGGGGTCTGCGTGCTCATGCGGCGCTCCGGTCGTGGGTGAGCGTGCGGGTCGCGTCGGTCGCGGCGCTGCGGGCCGTGACGACCCAGACGCGCTCGCCGCGGATCTGCTTGAGGTGGGCGACGCGGTTCACCAGGTTCTTCGCGCCCGTGTAGATCACGACGTTGAGCAGCGCGGCCCGCACGAACCACCAGCCGTGCCGGCGTACCTCGGGCACGGAGACGCGCCACGCCACCATCGTCTGCACCGCGCCGGAGCTGACGATGTAGAGCGAGAGGAAGAAGAAGATGGGCGAGGTGAGGTCGATGCCCTGGTCGCGCCAGGCGAGGAACACCATCAGCGGCCACACCAGCTGCACGAGCCACGGGTACGCCTCGCGCCACGCCAGCAGGAACAGCACGCCGAGGCGGCGACGCACCCCGAGCTCGCGGCTCGTCAGCAGCGGCCACAGGTGGCGCAGCGACACCTGGAACCAGCCCTGCGCCCAGCGCAGCCGCTGGCGCCACCAGCCGGTGACGGTCGCCGGGGCGAGCTCGCGGCTCACGAGGCCCGGGTCGTTGACGATCTTGCCGCCGGCCAGCAGCAGCCGCATCGACGACTCGATGTCCTCGGTGAGGTAGGACCCGCGGAGCCGGACCTGCTCGAGGGTGTCGCGGCGCCAGTAGCCGTTCGACCCGCCGAAGATGCCGAACCCGTGCAGGATCGTGCGGCCCGGGTGGGCGACGGCGTACAGCTGCTCGAACTCGACCGCCACGGTCTGCGCGAGCAGCGTGTCGGCCTCGCGGATGACGCAGTGGCCCTGCACGACGTCGGCGCCGTTCGCGATCCAGTGCCACGCGCGGGCGAACGCGCCGGGCATCGGGTGGTGGTCGGCGTCGAAGATCCCGACGAACTCGCCGGTCGCGAAGCGCAGCGCGGCGTTGACGTTCTGCGCCTTCGAGGTGCTGTCGTGCACCCGCAGCACCGTCAGGTCCGGGTGCTGATCGTCGAGCGTGGCCAGCACGTCCTCGACCGCCAGGTCCTCGGGGGTGTTGTAGGCCAGGATCACCTGCAGGCCGCCGGCGTAGGACTGGTCGAGGAACGTGTCGAGGGTGTCGAGGATCGTGTCGGCCTCGTTCGGCAGGTACGCCGCGATGATCGCCGTCGCGGGCGGGGGCGTCAGGTCGCGCAGCTCCTCGGGCAGCTCGGGGAGCATCGGTGGGTCGAGGGCGGTGAAGCACTCCGCCCAGATGGCCGTCGCGGTGATGGTCAGCGCGCCGACGACGACCCAGTAGACGGCACCGGAGATGTCGAGGCCGAGGCCGTAGGTGAGGAAGAGCAGCGCGAGCGGCAGCAGGAAGGCGCCGACGGTCGCGATGAGGATCTGGGTCGCGAACGTGCGCCGCGAGATGACGGGCTCGCGCTCGTCGGCGTGCCGGCGCACCGGCTGGAAGTCGCGCTGGCGCACCGAGTGGCGGGCGCCCTCGGTGGCCATCCGCACCGCCCGGTCCTCGGGGGAGCGGGCCGTGATGGGGGCCCAGCCGACGCCGAGCTCGATGCGCCGCGTGCTGTGGCCGAGCCGGTTCAGCGCCTCGAGGGTGTGGTAGGCCATCTCCTGCAGTCGCACCGGGCGGGCGCCGTGCCCCGTGTGGTGCAGGCGCAGCACGAGCAGGCCGTCGGGGGTCGCCTCGACGCGCTCGCCGTCGAGGAGGTGCACCACCAGCTGCGCGGCCACGTCCTCCATCACGTCCTGGGTGGCGTGGAGCGACGCGGACGTGGTGCCGGGGGCGACCCACACGGGGTCGATGACGGCCACCAGGGACTCGCCGGCGCGGCGCCAGGGGATGCCCGGCACGCGGTCGAGCCAGCGCGGCGCGGCGGCGGGCCGCGGCTCCGGCTGCTCGCCGTGGACGGTGTCGGCGTCGACCGGGACCAGCCTGCCGCTCAGCACCTGCAGGTGCTGGCGCAGCCGGTCCTCGGCGATGGCCGAGGTGTCGACGTCGTTCGACATCGTCGTGACCTCCCAGTCGTGGCGATCTGCGGACCACCCGGGCGCACCGGCGGATCACGCGCGGTCCATCCCGGCCCTGCTCCCTAGGGACCCGCAGCGTCGCGGGCGCGGCACACGGCCACCAGGGGGTTCAACGGAGCAGTTGCGCGGAGGTCGGGTCCGCAGAGGAATTTCTTCGTCTCGTCTAGACCAATTCTTGAGGACGACGGTAACGGCCGGCCCCGGGCCGGGCCGAGCCCTGCGGTCCGATGGTGACGAGGGACACGTGCTCCGCCCGGGTCGCGGGCCTCCGGACCGGTGCGGGGTCCCCGCACGCGACGAGGGCCGCACCACCGGTCGGTGCGGCCCTCGAGGCGGCTGCGGGAGCGCGAGCGGGTCAGTGACCGACCATCGCGGCCGGGTCGACCTTGCGCTCCGACGGCTTGCGCGGCAGGAAGAACGCCGGCACGAGGCAGACCCCGACCAGCACCGCGGCCACCACGAACGTGTCCGCGAAGACGGCCGCCATGTCCGGGAGGACGTCGCCCAGCGTGCTGGGGTCGACGCCCAGGCGACCGGCGACCTCGGCGACCGCCGCGGCCTGGCCCGGGTCGGACGGGTCGACGCCGGCCTCGGACAGGGCCGTGCCGAGGCGGACCGACGGCATGTCCCGCAGCCCGTTCGTCAGCAGCACCGAGAAGACGGCAGTGCCGATGGAGGCGCCGACCTGCTGCACGATGTTGAGCAGCGTCGAGCCCCGCGCGACGGTGTGGTCGCTGAGGGTGCGCAGCGCGGCGGTCATCAGCGGCATCATCGTGCCGCCCATGCCGAGGCCCATCACGAAGAGCGCGCCGAGCACGTACAGGTACGACGTCTCGTGGTCGATCTGCGTCAGCAGCGCGAAGGCGCCCGTGATGACCGTGAGGCCGACGAGCACGATGCGGCCCGGACCGATCTTGTCGACCAGCACGCCGGCCAGCGGCATCGTCACCATGGCGCCGATGCCCTGCGGAGCCAGGAGCACCCCCGCGCTGAGCGTGGACTCGTCGCGCACCTGGATGAAGTAGAGCGGGAACAGCAGGCTGGCGCCGAAGAAGGCGACGCCGAACAGCGTCAGCGACAGCACCGCCACGGTGAGGTCGCGGTTGCCGAACAGCCGCAGGTCGACCAGCGGGTGGGCGTTGGCGGGGCGCAGCGCCCACGGCACGAACGCCACGATGAGCAGCAGGCCGATGATGGCGGGCGCGAGCACCTGGGCGTCCGCGACCGTGCCGGTCTCGGGGATCGAGCTGATGCCGTAGAGGAACGCGGCCAGGCCCGGGGAGAGCAGCAGCATCCCGACGAGGTCGAAGGTCTCCGACGGCTCGACGTCGTCGGCCGGCAGCACCCTGGCCGCGTACACCAGCGCGGCGATGCCGATGGGCAGGTTGATGAGGAAGATCCAGTGCCACGACGCGATCTCGATGAGCCAGCCGCCGAGGATGGGCCCGAAGATCGGGCCGAGCAGCATGGGGATGCCCAGCACGGCCATGACGCGCCCCACCCGCTCGGGACCGGCCGCCCGCGTCAGGATCGTCATGCCGAGCGGCATGAGCATGCCGCCGCCCAGGCCCTGCAGGACGCGGAAGGCGACGAGCATCTCCAAGGACGTCGCCATCGCGCACAGCACGGAGCCGAGCGTGAAGAGCACCACGGCGAGCAGGTAGAGCCGCTTCGTGCCGAAGCGGTCCGCCGCCCAACCGGTGAGCGGGATGACGCTGGCGAGGGCGAGCGTGTAGCCCGTCATCGTCCACGCCACCTGCGCGGACGTGGCGTCGAACTCCGACTGGAAGGTGTCGAGCGCCACCGAGACGACGGTGATGTCGAGGATGGACATGATGGCGCCGAGCACCACGACGCCGGCCACGACGAGCACGCCCCGGTCGAGCTTGTCGTCGGACGCGCCGTCGGGGCGCAGCTCCCCGGTGGCGGGGTCGAGACAGGTCATGGGTGGCAATGTAGGGACGCCCGCCGACGTCCGGCACCCGACTTTCGTCCAGCAGTTCCCGGGCGGGGCGTGAGGTCGCTCACGCCCCGCCTGCGTCAGCCGACGAGACCGTCGACGGCAGCCAGCACCGCCGGGTCGTCGGGGGTCGTGGTCGGCGCGAACCGGGCGACGACGGAGCCGTCCGCGTCGACGAGGAACTTCTCGAAGTTCCACTGCACGTCGCCCGGCTCGGGGCTCTCCTTGAACCCGCCGGCGTCGGCGTACGGCGTGCCCACCAGCGCGTCGTACACGGCGTGGCGGCCCGCGCCGTTGACCTCGACCTTCTCCGTGAGGGGGAACGAGACGCCGTAGGTCGCGGAGCAGAACTCGGCGATCTCCTCGTTCGTGCCCGGCTCCTGCCCGCCGAACTGGTTGCAGGGCAGGCCCACGACGGCGAGGCGGTCGGCGTACGTCTCCGCGAGCTGCTCGAGCGCCGAGTACTGCGGCGTGAGGCCGCACTTGCTGGCCACGTTGACGAGCAGGGCGGGGCGACCGCCGGTGAGCTCGCCGAGGGTCGCGGGGGTGCCGTCCAGGCGGGCGATCGGGGTGTCGAGGAGGCTCATGCCGCGCAGCGTACGCCGCGCCTGTCGGCGGCCCCCGCTAGGTTCGACGGGCCCTGCACCCGCGATCGTCCGAGGTCCTGCGTTGAGCTTCGTCCCCCTGTCCGGCCCGGCGACGTTCCGCGCCGCCGAGCCCCCGCGCGCGAGCGCGGTGGTGTTCACCGGGCGCGGGCGCGAGGTGGAGCTGCCGCTGCGCGCCGCGCTGCCGGTGCTGACGCGCGGGCAGTCCGCCCCCGCGGCCCACCCGAGCGTGGGCCTGCTGGCGGGGGCGGCGCTGCTGGCGGTGCGGATGGTCGCGGCCGGCCGGTTCACCCCCGACGAGCGCACCGACGCGTGGCGCGCGGACCCCGACGCCGACGACCACGACCGGCTCGTCATGCTCGCCCGCTCCCGGGCCCACGACGACCTGGCGCCCGAGGACGCGCTCGCGCTGGCGCGCTCCGTGCTCGACGCCGTCACCGACACGCTGCCGCGCACCCCGCCGAGCGGCGCGTCGGGCCGGGTGGGCGGCCCGGGGTCCCCGGGCCTGCGCTCGCCGGGCCTGCGCTCGCCGGGCCCACGCTCCCCGGGAGTGGGCACGCCGACGACGACACCCGGCCCGCCGCCGCGACGCAGCGAGTTCTCCGAGCGCCTGCGGGCCCGCATCGCGGAGGCCCGCTCGGCGCGGGCGGAGGACACGTCGCTCGCCCAGCTCGTCACCCTGTCGCTGCGCGTCGAGGCCGACGAGGAGGAGCTGGTCGCCGGGGCGGTCCGCCTCGTGCTGCAGGTGCACGACGAGCGCGACCCCCTGCGGTTCTGCGACGCCGCGCTGCTCTGGGCGGGGGAGGGCGGCGAGCACGGGTTCGGCTCCCGGGCCCGCACCCACGCGACGATCGCGCTGCGCGACGCGGCGACCGCCTGGCCGGTGCTGGAGCGGTTCGCGCAGCTGGCGGTCCCCGACGAGATCACCCTCGACGCCGACGAGATCGCCGGCCTCCTGGAGGACGGCGTGGGCGCGCTGCGGGAGCGCGGCGTCGACGTGCTGTGGCCCCGCAGCCTCGGCACCGACCTGACGACGCGGGCGGTGCTCGACCACCGCCCCCGCTCGACCGGCCCGCGGGAGGACCTGCTCCACGACGGCCTCTTCGGGCCCGACGCGCTCTTCGCCTTCTCCTGGCAGGTCGCGCTCCACGGCGAGGCGCTGACCCACGAGGAGATGGACGAGCTGGCGCGCGCCGCGTCGCCGATCATCCGGCTGCGGGGGGCGTGGACGGTGGTCGACCCGACGGTGGCGCGCCGCGCGCGCAAGCGCCTGGTGCGCACCGTCAAGCCCGCCCAGGCGCTCGCGGCGGCGCTCACCGGTGTGGTCGAGGTCGACGACGCGCCCGCCGAGGTGGTCGTCGGCGCCACCCTGCTGAAGGTGCGGGAGCGGCTGCTCGAGGCCGCGACCCGCGAGCCCGTCGACCCGCCCGCCGGGCTGCGGGCCACGCTGCGCGACTACCAGCGTCACGGCCTCACCTGGCTGGCCGAGCTGACGGGTCTCGGCCTGGGCGCCTGCCTCGCCGACGACATGGGGCTGGGCAAGACCCTCACCCTCATCGCGCTGCACCTGCACCGCGTCGAGGAGGGCCTGGCCACCGGTCCCACGCTCGTCGTCTGCCCCACCTCCCTGCTCGGCAACTGGGAGGCGGAGATCCGCCGCTTCGCCCCCGACGTGCCGGTCCGCCGCTTCCACGGCTCCGCGCGCTCGCTCGAGGCCGGGCTCGGCGACGACCCGGGGTTCGTGCTCACGACGTACGGCACGCTGCGCAGCGACGTCACCGGCCCGACGCGGGCGCTGGCGGCACAGCGCTGGGGGCTCGTCGTCGCCGACGAGGCGCAGCACGTGAAGAACCCCGCGTCGGGCACGGCCCGCGCGCTGCGCCAGCTCACCAGCGACGCCCGGGTCGCCCTCACCGGCACCCCGGTCGAGAACGACCTCACCGAGCTGTGGGCGATCCTCGACTGGGCGACGCCCGGCCTGCTCGGCAGCCGCAACGCCTTCCGCAAGGTGTGGGCGGCGCCCATCGAGTCCGGCGCCGAGCCGAGCAAGGCCCGCCAGTTCGCCGACCTCATCGGCCCGTTCCTCCTGCGCCGGCGCAAGTCCGACCCGGGCATCGCGCCCGAGCTGCCGCCCAAGACCGAGACCGACCACCTGCTCGACCTCACCCGGGAGCAGGTCGTGCTCTACGAGGCCTACGTGCGCGACTGCATGGAGCGCATCGAGCGCTCCGACGTCGAGGCCCGCCGCGGCCTCGTGCTCGCGATGCTCACCGGGCTCAAGCAGATCTGCAACCACCCGGCGCACTTCCTCAAGCAGTCGAACGGCCGCATCGCGGGCCGCTCGGAGAAGCTCGAGCTGCTCGACGAGCTCGTCGCCACGATCGTGGCCGAGGGCTCCTCCGTGCTGGTCTTCACGCAGTACGTCGCGATGGCCCGCCTCGTCGAGCAGCACCTCGCCGCGACCGGCGTGCCCCACCAGCTGCTCCACGGCGGCACCCCGGTGAAGGAGCGCGAGCGGATGGTCGCCGACTTCCAGGCCGGTCCGGAGGCGGGCGGCCCGCCGGTGTTCCTGCTCTCGCTGAAGGCCGGCGGCACGGGGCTGAACCTCACCCGCGCCGACCACGTCGTGCACCTCGACCGGTGGTGGAACCCGGCGGTGGAGGACCAGGCGACCGACCGGGCCTACCGCATCGGGCAGACCCGGCCGGTGCAGGTGCACCGCCTCGTCACCCGCGGCACGGTCGAGGAGCGGGTCGCCGAGCTGCTCACCCGCAAGCGCGCGCTCGCCGACGCCGTGCTCGCCCGCGGCGAGGCCGCGTTCACCGAGCTCGACGACGCCGACCTGCGCGACCTCGTCACGCTGCGGCGTACCCCCTCCACGGGCGCGGCGGGGGACCCGGGGTGACCACCACCCGCACGACCCACCCCCGGCTGGCGCCGCGCCGCGCCGGCGGTCGCCAGCCGTGGTGGGCGAAGGCGTGGACGCGGGCGGTGGAGGAGGCGGCGTTCGCCGAGCGCGACCTGCGGGCCGGGCAGCGCCTCGCGCGCGCCGGGCAGGTCGGGGGCATCACCGTCGGCGCCGGCTCGGTGCTCGCCGCCGTCCGGGAGGACGACGACGCCTGGACGGTCACCGTCGAGGTGCCCGTGCTCGCCGACGCGGACCGCGACGCGCTGGTCGACGTCGTCGCCGCCGAGTCGGGCCGCGTCGCGGCGCTGCTCGCCGGGGACCTGCCGCACCGGCTCGTGGAGGACGCGGAGGAGCTGGGCGTCGAGCTGCTCCCGTACGGCGGGGAGTTCGCCGCGACCTGCACGTGCCCGCACGCCCTCGACCCCTGCGCCCACGCCCTCGCCGTGCTCGTCCAGGTCGGGTGGCTCGTGGCCGACGACCCCCTCGTGCTGCTGGCCCTGCGCGGTCTCGACCGCGAGACCCTGCTGGCCCGGCTGCACGCGCGCACGGGTGGCGCGGGCGACGGGCCCGGCGGCGACGCGCCGGCCGGGGAGGACCCCGACGCGCTCGACGTGGCGGCCGACGCGGCCCTGCGCGCCGCGCGGCTGCTGCGCGAGATCGAGGCGGGGCGGGTGCCGGAGAGCTGGTGACCCGGCGGGCCGGTGACCCGGCGAGCGAGCGGGCGCGCGGGCGCGCGGCCCGGGCTCAGCGCTCGGCGACGAGCATCGACGTGCCCAGCCCCACCATCAGCGCTCCGCCGGCGGCGCCCAGCCCGTCGAGCCGCTCGGGCCGGCGGGCGAACCACGCCCGCGCCTGCGAGGCGACGAGCACCCACAGGGAGTCCGACGCCGCGGCGAGCACGCAGAAGACGAGCCCGAGCAGCGCCACCTGCGGTCCGGCCGGCCCCGTGCCGGTGAACTGCGGCAGGAACGCGACGAAGAAGACGAGGGTCTTGGGGTTGGTCGCGCCGACGACGACCCCGATGCGCAGCGACCGGAGCGCCGGGGTCCGGGCCGGCACCGCGGTCGCCCCACCGCCGGCGCCCGGCTCGAGGGCCCGGCGTGCGTCCGCGCGGTGCCGCACGGCCTGCACGCCCAGCCACACGACGTACCCCGCCCCGGCCACCTTGACCACCGTGTAGGCGGTGGCGCTCGCGGCCACGACCGCCCCGAGACCGACGGCGACGAGCAGCACCTGCGCGAGCACGCCCACGCCGTTGCCGAGCGCGGAGAGCAGGGCGTCGCGGCGGCCCACGGTCAGGGCGCGCCCGATCGTGAAGAGCAGGCTGGGGCCGGGGACCTGGATGAAGAGCAGGGACGCGACGAGGAACGCGACCCACTGGTGCTGCGACGGCATGCCCGCAGTGTGCGCCGTCGCGAGGCCGCGCGCGAGCCGGTTCCGGACGGCGGTCGGTGCCGGGCGCTCGGGCCGCGCTCGGGCCGCGCTCGGGCCGCGCTCGGGCCGCGCTCGGGCCGCGCTCGGGCCCGGGCTCAGGCCGCCGCGGGCAGGCCGAGCGCCCGGTGGGCCATCGCCCGCAGCAGGGCGCGCATCGCCTCGTCGTCGAGCAGGCCGCTGTGGGGGGTGGAGTTGAGCAGGCCGAACGCGGCGTGGGCGGTGGCGCGGGCCGCGTCGCGGGTACGGCGGGGGTCGAGCTCGCGCAGGCGCGCGGCCCAGACGTCGACGTACGCGCGCTGCAGCGAGCGGACCCGCTCCCGGGCCTCGGGCGGCAGCGACGACCAGTCCCGGTCCTGCACGACGATGAGCGCCCGGTTGCCGAGCGCGAAGGCCAGGTGGTGCTCGACCAGGGCCGCGAGGGCGGTGGCGGCGTCGGGGGCGCCGTCGGAGCGGGCGCGGCCGTTGGCCAGCAGCTCCTCGCTGATGGAGACGAGCATCTCGGCGAGCACCGCGTCCTTCGAGGCGAAGTGCTTGTAGAGCGCGGGCCCCGAGACGCCGCAGGCGGCGCCGATGTCGGTGACCGAGACGCCGTGGAAGCCCCGCGCCGCGAACAGCTCGGCGGCCGTCGCCAGGATCTGCTCGCGACGGGTGGGGGCGGCGGTCACGGGCTCAGGTTAGTGCTCGTTCACCTCGGGACGCACCGGGGACGTGGAGCGGGCACGGTGACGGTCGCGAGCGCAGTCCCGGCCGGCGGCCGGCAGGGCTGGCTCTCGCTCTACGCCTTCTGGGCGGCGGCGCCGGTGTGCCGCGCCCGCAGCTCCTTGGCGGCGTAGCGGCCGATCTTCCACGTCGACATGCCGTCGGCGGTGAGGCCCACCGCTCCGCCCACGACCGGGACGCGCCGGCCGATGGTGACCGCGAGCCGCTTGCCGACCACGCGGGAGATGAGGTCGGTGGCGACCTCGTTCGAGATCTTCCGGTCGAGCTCGGGGTCGTGCTGCGGCGCGGTCGCGAGCGCCATCGGCGGGGCCGGCAGCTTCTTCTTCTTGAGCATGCGGTCGACTTCGGCCGGCCCCATGAGGCAGGCGAGGATCGCGTTGCGCACCCGCGGGTCGGCGAGGTCGTAGCCGCGGAGGTGCGCGAGCGTCGCGATCATCCGGCACTGGATGACCGCGAGGCCCGTGATGTTCGCCGGGATGGTCACGGCGACCGTCACGAGGCCACCGACGTTCGTGAGGAACCCCTGTGCGCCCGCGAGCCGCACGTGCTTCTCGATGACCGCCTTGACGGCGGCCTCGACGTCACCGTCGTGCTCGTCGAGCACCTGCTGCGCGGTCACGGCGGCGGGCTTGAGCGGCCCCACGCCGTCGATGGCTCGAGCCAGGGCCTGCCGGACGAAGTTGGCCGTGAGGTTGGGCGCCACGGCCGGCACCTGGGCCGCCGCCGCCGAACCGAGCTTCTGCTTGATCCCCATGGTCCGGATCCTACGGATGGCTAGGTTGGGCGGGTGCCCGTCGAACCGCCGCCCTCCTTCTGGGACTTCGGCGACCCCCGCACGGCGCCCGACGACGACCTCGTCGGGGCGGGGGCCGACCTCGAGCCGGGCACCCTGCTCGCGGCGTACCGCACCGGGCTGTTCCCGATGCCGCACGAGGACGACGTCTGGTGGTTCTCCCCGGTACGCCGCGGCGTGCTGCCCCTGGACGGGCTGCGGGTCAGCCGGTCGCTGCGCCGCTCGATGCGCGACTTCGAGGTGCGGGTCGACACGGCGTTCGCCGAGGTGGTGGAGGCGTGCGCCGACCCGCGTCGTACCGGCGCGTGGATCGACGAGCGCATCGCCGCGGCGTACCAGCGGCTCCACGAACTCGGCTGGGCCCACTCGGTCGAGGCGTGGCAGGACGGGGAGCTGGCGGGCGGGCTGTACGGCGTCGCGACCGGCGGGCTGTTCGCGGGGGAGTCGATGTTCCACCGGCGCCGCGACGCGTCGAAGGTCGCGCTGGCCGGGCTCGTCGAGCTGCTCGCGCGCGACGCCGACGAGCTGCCCGCCCCCCGTCTCCTGGACGTGCAGTGGCAGACGCCGCACCTCGCGAGCCTGGGGGTGGTCGAGGTCGACCGGCACGAGTACGCCGACCGCCTCGACGCCGCGCTCGCGCTGCCGCTGCCCGCGGCGTTCCGGGACTGACCGGGGCGCCGGCCCCACGCGCTGGACCGACTGCCGGCCCGGGCGCCACGCCCTTCTGAGAACGGCCTGAACCCGGGGGTTTCCGCCCGCAGGGCCGTGGGCAGGGTGGCCGCGGTTGCCGGGTCGAGGGCCTCGTCGAGGACGTCCGGCGCCACCCGAGACCCGAGGAGTTCCTTGATGAAGCGAGTTCTTTCCATCGCCGCGCTGGTCCTGGCCGGCGGCACGCTGTCCGCGTGTGGCGGTGGCGCTCCGACCGACGCGAGCGAGGAGGACTTCTGCTCGTCCTTCGAGTCCGCGCTCACGACGCTGGGTGAGCAGGCCGAGGCCGAGCCCGACACCGAGGTCGACCTCGGCGACGCGATCGACGAGCTCGAGAGCACCGGCACGCCGGAGAACATCCCCGACGACGCCCGCGAGGGCTACGAGAGCCTCCTCGAGGCGCTCAACGACGCCGACGGCAAGACCGTCGAGGAGGTCGAGGACGACGTCGAGGACCCGTTCGGCGAGGGTGACGACGCCGACGCCGGCGAGGCGCTGGGCACGTACTACGCCGACACCTGCGCTGCGACTTCCTGACGCACGCCTCCACGAGGGCGGCGGTGGCTCCGGCCACCGTCGCCCTCGTGCGCGTCCGGGGGCGGTTGCCCGCCCGTGCGAGGATCCGGACCGTGACCTCCCCCCGACGCCGTGCCCGCCCCGGCCGCCTGCTGCCCGTCGTGGCGCTCGTGGCCGCCGTGGCGCTGGCGGGCTGCGGCGGGGGCGACGAGGCGGACCCGACGGCCGGCGCGACGTCGTCGGTCCCTGCGCCCGGCAGCACGGGGGCCACGGACGGCTCCGGCTCGACCGAGGGGGCGAGCCCCGGGCCCGAGCAGGTGCTCGAGGAGTTCTGCCTGGCCGCCGGGCTCGTGAAGTTCATGGAGACCGGCGACGACCTGCGCGTGTGGGCCCGCACGATCGGCGAGCGCCCCCAGCCCGAGGACCTGACGGGCGACGCGGCGGCGGGGCTGCAGCTGCTGCGCGAGTACGCCGCGTCCGTGCCGCCCGACGCGGTGGCCGCCGAGCTGGAGCAGCCGGCGTACTCCGCGGAGCAGGTCGCCCAGCTCGAGGCCTACTCCACCTACCTGGAGCGGTGCCCCCAGCTCACCGACCCGCCGACCACCCTGGAGCCGCTCGGCTGAGCGGCCGTGCGTCTCAGGACGCCGTGCCGCGGCGCTTCGCGGCGCCCGGGCGGAGGCGGTCCATGACCGCGACGTAGCCCGTCGGCGTGACGCGGGCCAGCAGGTCCGGCACCTTCGCCGACAGGCCGATGAGCACGCGGACGCGGCGTCGCTCGACCCCGTCGAGGATCTGCCGCGCGGCCACGTCGGCCGGGAAGGTCAGCAGCTTCGCGAACGACTCCTTGCCGCGGCGGGCCTGATCGGGCGAGGCGGAGGCGGCCACCAGCGCGGTCTCGGCGATGCGGGTGCGGATGCCGCCGGGGTGCACGGTCGTGACGCCCACCTGCTGGGGCGCGAGCTCGGCGCGCAGCACCTCGCTGAAGCCGCGCAGCGCGAACTTGCTGGCCGAGTACGCCGACTGGCCCGGCAGCGCGATGAGGCCGAAGAGGCTCGAGACGTTGACGACGTGGCTGCCCGGCGTGCCGAGCAGCGCCGGCAGCAGGGCGCGGGTGAGGGCGACGGGGGCGCGGAAGTTGATGGCCATCACCGTGTCGAACTCGGCCGCCGACAGGTCCGTGAAGCGGCCGCCGGCGGCGATGCCCGCGTTGTTGACGAGCAGGGTGGGCCGCGGCTGCACGGCGAGGACGCGCTCGGCGAGCGCCGGGATCGCGTCGACGTCGGCGAGGTCCGCGACCTCCGTGTGCACGGCGACGCCGGGGTGGCCCGCGCGGATCCGGCCGGCCACGTCCGCGAGGCGCTCGGCGTCGCGGTCGACGAGCACGAGGTCCGCGCCTCGCTCGGCGAGCTGCAGCGCCATGTGCTCGCCCATCCCGCTGGCGGCTCCGGTCAGCACGACGGCGGCGCCGGTGAACGGGAAGCGGGGCAGGGACATGCGGGGACTCCTCGGGTCGGGCGGACGGTACGGCGAGTCTGCCGCCCGGCGCGTCCGCCGACTTGCCCGGGCACGACGACTTCTTGCCCGAGCGCGACAGCCCTAGGCGGGCCGCGCGCCCGGGTCGTCGCGGGCGCCCCGGCGTACCGCCCGGGGAGAGCTGTCCCACCAGCGGCGGGCGGCGCGCGAGAGCGCCGACTGCTCGGCGAAGCCGACGAGGTGCGCGACCTGGCCGATGGACAGGTCGGTGGTCGTCAGCAGCCGGCGCGTGGTGTGGCGCCGCACGTCGTCGACCACCGCGCCGAACGTCGTGCCCTCCGCCTCGAGCCGCCGCTGCAGGGTGCGGGGGTGCAGGGCGAGGAGGGCGGCCACGGCCGGCACCTCGACGGGTCGGGTGCCGAGCGACTCCTGCACGGCGGCGCGCACGCGGGGCGTGACGGCGGAGACCACCGTCGGCGCCTGCTCGGCCAGGAAGGCCAGGGCGAGCTGGCGCAGGTTCTCGTTCACCGCGCCCATCTCGTGGTGCATGAGGTGGCGGGGCACGCGGAGCACCGCGGCGGGCACGTCCCGGCTCGCGCGGACCGGGGCGCCGTAGAAGGCCTCGTGCACGGTGAGGGGGGCGGCCGGGCGGTAGGGCAGCTCGACGCTGCGCAGCCCGTAGGGACCGCCGGCGAGGTAGGTGATGGTGCGGTGGAGGAACGCCAGGCCGCTGTCGGTGCCCTGCACGGGCCCGGACGCGTCCGCGGGGCCGTAGAGCAGCGCGGCCACGCCCCGCTCGCCGAGGGGGTCGGGCCCCACGGTCAGCGACAGGGAGCGGCTGTGCACGAACAGGTAGCGCGAGGTGCACTCCAGCGCGTCGCCCAGCGTCGGGGAGTGCTGGATCGCGACGGCCAGCGACCCCAGCATCGTGATGTCCTGCCGCGAGGCGACCCGCAGCCCCAGGTCGGGGCAGCGCAGCGAGGACGCCGCCAGCTCCAGCACCGTGGCGGCCGCCCGCTCGGTGATGAGCACGTCGTCGCTGTCGAGGGCCTCGACCGGTACGCCGGCACTGCGGGCCAGCGTCTCCGCGTCGCCGCCGAGCTCGGCGACGGTGGCGCGCAGCCCCCGCAGGCTGGCGGAGCGGATGTGACCCACGGCGGCGACCTCCCGGCGTACTCGTGGCGCGCGGGCGGTGTCGCGCAGGGGCAAGACTATGTCGCGCCCGGTCAAGAACCCGGCCGTCGCCCCCGTCATCATCGGAGGATGAGCACTTCCCCCACCGCCCCCGCGGACCCCGTGACCGAGCACGTCGACGTGGTCGTCGTCGGCGCCGGACTCTCCGGCGTGGGCGCGGCGTACCGCCTGCAGACCGAGCGCCCCGAGCTGTCGTACGTCGTGCTCGAGGGCCGCGAGCGGATGGGGGGCACGTGGGACCTGTTCCGCTACCCCGGCGTGCGGTCCGACTCGGACATGTACACGCTCGGCTACTCCTTCAAGCCGTGGCGCGACGGGCGCTCGCTGGCCGACGGGGCGTCGATCCTCGACTACATCCGGGAGACCGCGGACGAGTTCGGGATCGCCGAGCGTGTGCGCTACTCGAGCAAGGTCGTGGGCGCGGACTTCGACACCGCCGCCGGGCTGTGGACGCTGACGGTCGAGGACCCGCGGAGCGGGGAGCGTCGCACGACGACCTGCCGCTTCCTCTACTCGTGCGCCGGCTACTACGACTACGACGACCCGCACTCGCCGGAGTTCGTCGGCCAGGAGGACTTCGCCGGGCAGGTCGTGCACCCGCAGTTCTGGCCCGAGGACTTCGACCACGCCGGCAAGCGCGTGGTGGTCATCGGCTCCGGCGCCACCGCCGTGACCCTCGTGCCGTCGATGCTGAAGGGCGACGGCGCGGCCGCGCACGTCACCATGCTGCAGCGCACGCCGACGTGGATCAGCGCCGTGCCGAGCCGGGACAAGAAGGCGGAGCGCATCAAGGCGCTGCTGCCCGAGGGCCCCGCGCACCACGTCGTGCGGGCCAAGAACATCGCGTTCAGCACGGCGTTCTACCAGTTCTGCCGCCGGCGCCCCGCGACCGCGCGGAAGCTCTTGACCGGCCTGGCCACCAAGGTGCTGGGCGACCCGCAGCTGGTCGCCGACCACTTCACCCCGCCGTACGACCCGTGGGACCAGCGCCTGTGCGCCATCCCGTCGGGCGACCTGTTCCGGGCGATCAAGGCGGGCGACGCCGACGTCGTGACCGACCACGTCGAGCGGTTCGTGCCCGAGGGCGTGCTGCTGCGCTCGGGCGAGGTGCTGGAGGCGGACGTCATCGTGACCGCGACGGGCCTGCGCCTGCTGGCGTTCGGCGGCATCGAGCCGCACGTCGACGGCGAGCGGGTCGAGCTGTCGGAGCAGTTCGTGTGGAACGGCGCGATGATCACGGGCGTGCCGAACTTCGCGGTGTGCATCGGCTACACCAACGCCTCGTGGACGCTGCGCGCCGACCTCACCCACCGCCTCGTGTGCAAGGTGCTGGGCTGGATGGACCGCCGCGGCCATGCCGCCGTGGCGCCGCGCCCCAACGGCGACCTGGAGCCGCAGCCGCTGCTCGACCTGGCCGCGGGCTACGTGCAGCGCTCGATCGGCGCGTTCCCCCGGCAGGGCGACCGCCGGCCGTGGCAGGTGCGGCAGAACTACGTGCTCGACTCGCTGACGACGCTGCGCACGGACCTCGACAAGACCCTCGCGCCGGTCACCGGGGCCACCGACGCCGGCGACCGCCGTCACGGCGAGCTCGTGGAGGTCGGGGCGTGAGCGCGGTGACGTGGGAGCCGGACCTCCTGGGCGACGGCTACGAGCGCCACACCATCGAGCTGGGCACCGACCCCGACGGCGAGGGCGACATCGCCGCCGTCGTCGTGCGACGGGTGGTGCGGCCCGAGGAGCAGGTCACCGGCGCCGTGATCTACGTGCACGGCTTCGCGGACTACTTCTTCCAGACCGAGCTGGCCGACTTCTTCGCCGAGCGCGGCCTGGCCTTCTACGGCCTCGACCTGCGCAAGTGCGGCCGCTCGCGCCGCCCGGGGCAGACGGCCCACTACGCCTCCACCCTCGAGCAGTACGACGTGGAGCTCGACCGCACGCTCGAGATCGTGGCGCAGGCCCACCCGGAGCTCCCGGTGGTGGTGCTCGCGCACTCGACCGGCGGGCTCATCACGCCGCTGTGGCTCGACCGGCGGCGCCGCGCGGGTCGCCTCGACCCCGTGGCCGGGCTGGTGCTCAACAGCCCGTGGTTCGACCTGCAGGGCAAGCCGCGGATGCGGGGGCCCGTCACGTGGGCGCTGCGGGCGGTCGCGCAGGTGCGTCCCTTCCGGGCGCTGGACCTGCCCGGCAGCGTCTACGGCTCGACGCTCCACACCACCGGCACGGGCGAGTGGGACTTCGACCTCGAGCTCAAGCCGATCGACGCCTTCCCCATCACCGTGGGGTGGCTCAACGCAGTACGCCGCGGCCACGCGCGCCTCCACCGTGGCCTCGACGTCGGGGTGCCCTCGCTGGTGCTGCGCTCGGACAAGACGCACTACTCACGGCGCTACACCGACGCGAGCGACCGCGCCGACACCGTGCTCGACGTGCGCCAGATCGCCCGCTGGGCCGGCTGCCTCGGCAACGAGACGACCGTGGTGCCGATCCCCGACGCCCGCCACGACATCTTCCTGTCGCTGGAGGAGCCCCGCCGCGCGGCCTACGACCGCGTCGACGCGTGGCTGCGCCGCCACGGCCTCGGTACGGCGGCCCGCACCCCCGCCTGAGTCGGCGCGCGGGACGGGTGGGGCGACTCGGTCGCCAGTCATCTCCGATGGTTGAGGTGGCCGCGTCAGTCCGGTGGTGGAGGTGGCCGCGCCAGCGGCCCTCGAAACCACGGTGCGGCTGAGGGGGGCTGCTCAGTTCCGCCGGGTGAACCGCAGCTTGCCGGTGCCGAGGGTCTCGGTGAGGTACGTCGGGTCGTGGGCGACGCGGTGGTGGCGCCAGCAGAGCAGCCGGCCGCGTTCGACGGAGGTGCGTCCGCCACGTGACCACGGGTCGTCGTGGTGCGCTTCGCACCAGTGGGGCGGGGCATCGCATCCGTCGGCGGTGCAACCCCCGTCCCGGAGCATCATCGCGATGCGCTGGGGCTTGCTGTGCAACCGGGCGGTGCGGCCGAGGTCGAGGACCTCGCTCTTCGTGCCGAGCACCGCCGGCACGAGGTCCGCGCTGCAGGCGAGGCGGCGTGCTTCGCCGGGTGAGATGCGGTGGCCGGTGTCGAGCGACGCCGCTGCGAGTCCGCCGGTGAGGGTGTCGACCTGCATGGTGATCACGACGGTGGCGCCGGCTCCGGCGGCGTCGGGGAGGTCGGCGTCGCGCATGCGCTCGATGAGCTCGACGAACGCTTGGCCGCGGCGTTCCCAGGCGGGCCGAGCGTCGACCGTGTCGTCGGCGGTGTCGTCGGCGGCGCCATGAGCCGCGTCGTTCCGGAGATGGCTACGTCGCGGCGAGGCGATGGCGTCGAGCATCTTGGCGAACATCGCGCCGTGCATCTCCGGCATCGTGAACTTCCCGTGGACGCAGCCGTGGCCGTCCTCGCGCATCGTCAACCGCACCTTCGCGGCGGCCCCCCGCTCCTCCCGGGCCAGGAGCTCGGCCTCGTGGGCCTCCCCGACGGCCGGGGCGACGATGTCGAGGATCCGCCGGCCCAGGACACGGAGGTCCTTCGCGTCGTGTTCCGCGGCGAACCCGACCAGCGCGCGCTCGGCGTCCACCCTGACGGCTGACTCCACCTCGTCGCCGAGATCCCCGAGGGCCCGCACGATGACCTCGGCCTGCCCGGGTGACACGGCGCCGGAGGTGCCTGCGGCGGCGAGGGCGTCGTACCGCTCCTCGGTGGCGACGGCGGTGCGGACCCGGCGGTGGGCCTCGGCGCGCGTGACGCGGGTGGCGTTCGCGAACCACACCTCGGTCGACGGCGCACCCGTCGTGTCCTCCACGCGCACCGCCGCCGCGTGGGCCAGCAGCCGCGACTGCAGAGCAGCCAGACGGTTCGCGGCCCGCTCGAGCTCGACGATCGCGGCGCCCGTCTCGGCTGGGCCCAGCGTGAGCAGACCGAGCTCGAAGCCGTCGTCGAGGTCTCCGTGGACGCGCGCGACGACCCCGGCCAGGGGGTGCAGCGCGGTCTCGTTCATGGACCCATCACACCAGGAAGCACCGACAGTTCTGGCCGTGCGGCGCACTACTCCACAGGGCGAGTTTTCGCAGGTCAGACCGTCTGTGCTGGCTCGTCATGACGCGGCGTACCCGGCGTGGTTTCGAGGGCCGCTAGCTGTGATGTCCAGGGAGGTTGTCCCGCTACCTGGCGGTGAGCCTGTCTGACAGGCGAAGGCCTCCGGTTGTGAAGTGGAGCTGTCGAGGAACCGCTTCACCCACCGGAGGCCTTCATGTCCCACGCTAACGCCGCACTGACCCCACGCGCTCGTCTACGTCTTGCCCGCCTGATCGTGGAAACCGGCTGGACCCACACCGCTGCCGCGAAGATGTTC
>NZ_JADEVT010000018.1 GCF_030466625.1 Nocardioides sp. ChNu-153 | reverse complement strand
CGCTGCCGCCCCGCCCCGGCGTCGCTCCCGCGCCGACGGCGCCGCCCGCCGTGCCGGCGAGCGGGCCGGGCCTGGCGAGCGGACCGGTCCCGGCGAGCGGGCCCGCGCCGGAGGTGCGGCGCTTCATGTCGGCGACGGACTTCCTCGACCGGCGGGCCGGCGAGCAGCCGCTCGGTCCGGCGACCTGGGGCTGGCGCGGCCGGGCCCGCCGCTGGTCCGGCGGGCTGGTCCGCCCGCAGATGGGACGGGCGGAGCGGGAGCACGAGCTGCAGCGTCGGGCGGTGCAGCGCGAGTTCGACGGGCCGCGCACCATCGTCTTCCTCAATCCGAAGGGCGGGGCGGCGAAGACGACGGGCGTGCTCATGGCGGGGCACACGTTCGGCACGGTGCGCGGCGGCGGCGTGGTCGCGTGGGACAACAACGAGACGCGCGGCACGCTCGGCATCCGGGCGCTGCGGGGCGAGCACCGCAACACCACGCGGGAGCTGCTGGCGGACCTCGAGCGGTTCAACGACGTCTACCAGGCCCGCATCGGCGACCTCGGGGCGTTCGTGCGCAGCCAGGGCGACGCCCACTTCGACGTGCTGGCCTCCGACGAGCGGGCCGACGTCACCGGGACGATCCGGGCCGACGACTTCCGGGCGGTGCACGCGCTGCTGCAGCGGTTCTACCGGCTCGTCGTGGTGGACACCGGCAACAACCTGCGCGCCGAGAACTGGCTCGCCGCGGCGGAGGCCGCCGACCTCATGGTGGTGACGAGCACGGTGCGCGAGGACACGGGCTACAGCGGCCTGTGGATGCTCGACGCGCTCGCGGACGCCGGCTACACCGACTTCGCGCGCCGCACCGTCACCGTGCTGTCCGACCCCTCGCCCAAGGTGGACCAGCAGCTCGCAGCCGACCTCACCGCCGTCTACGAGCAGCGCACCCGTGCCGTCTTCCGCGTGCCCTACGACCCGGCACTGGTGTCGGGGTCGGTGGTGCCGTACGGCGAGCTGTCGACCGCCACGCAGCGGTCGTGGCTGCGCGCCTGCGCGGCGATGGCGGAGGCGCTGTAGGCGCTGCGGAACATCGGCCGGGTGCCGGCCGTTGGCCCCGGTATGCGAGCAGTCGTCTACTCCGAGACCGGTCCGTCCTCCGTCCTCAGCCTCGTCGAGCGCCCCGACCCCCAGCCCGGGCCCGGTGAGGTGCGGGTGCGCGTCGTCCGCGCCGGCGTCAACCCGACCGACTGGAAGTTCCGCGCCGTCATGGGCAGCCCGTTCGACGAGGTCGTCCCCGGCCAGGACGGCGCCGGGGTCGTCGACGCCGTGGGTGAGGGCGTCACGGGCCTCGCGGTCGGTGACCGCGTCTGGCTCGTGCTGGCCCAGCACCAGCGGCCGGGCGGCACGGCGGCCGAGCTGACCGTGCAGCCGGTCGAGCGCGTCGTACCGCTCCCGGAGGGTGCCTCCTTCGACCTCGGGGCGAGCCTCGGCGTACCCGCCGTCACCGCGCACCGCGCCCTCACCTCCGGCGAGGTGCCGCGCCTCGGCCCCGGCACGCTGACCGGTACGACGGTCCTCGTCGCCGGCGGCGCCGGCGCGGTCGGCAACGCCGCCATCCAGCTCGCGGTGTGGTCGGGCGCGACGGTCGTGACGACGGTGAGCAGCCCGGAGAAGGGTGCGCTCGCTCGCGCCGCCGGGGCGCAGCACGTGGTCGACTACCGCGCCGAGGACGTCGTCGCGGCGGTGCGGGCGATCGCGCCCGACGGCGTCGACCTCGTCGTCGAGGTCGCCCCGGCGCAGAACAACGGGCTGGACCTGGAGGTCGTGCGCAACCACGGCACGGTCGCCTACTACGCGAACAACGGCGGTGAGTCGTTCTCCGTGCCGATCCGGGAGACGTTCTCGAAGAACCTGCGCCACCAGGGCGTGCTGCTCTACACGCTCGACCCCGCCCTGCTCGCCGCCGCCACCGAGGACGTCTCCGCCGCCGTCGCCGCCGGGGCGCTGCGCGTGGGGGAGGACGCGGGCGTGCCGCTCCACCACTACCCGCTCGACGAGCTCGCCGCCGCGCACGACGCCGTCGAGGGCGGCGCCGTCGGCAAGGTGCTCGTCGACGTGTCGGAGGCCTGAGCCTCGGTCGTGGGCTCCTGGTCGCGGTACGAGCGGTAGCCGAGGACTATCGCTCCCACCGCGACCCGCCCGCCCTGGGTACGGCGGTGGCCGCGTCGCGCGCTGGTGGTCGAGGTGGCCGCGGGCGTTCCGGTGGTTGAGGTGGCCGCGGGCGTTCTGGTGGTCGAGGTGGCCGCCCCGGCGGCCCTCGAAACCACGCCGGGACGTGCCGGTGGCCCCGCCCTGCGCTGGTGGTTGAGGTGGCCGCCCCGGCGGCCCTCGAAACCACGCCGGGACGTGCCGGTGGCCCCGCCCTGCGCTGGTGGTTGAGGTGGCCGCCCCGGCGGCCCTCGAAACCACGCCGGGACATGCCGGTGGCCCCGCCCTGCGCTGGTGGTTGAGGTGGCCGCGCCAGCGGCCCTCGAAACCACGCCCGGGCACGCCGGTGGCCCCGACACGGTGATCGTGTGGCGGGGTCGGCGGGTGGTGCGCGGGTGCGCAGCTCAGTTGAGCGGTGTGGTGCCGGTGGAGTCGACGGCGTACCGGAGTCCGTGGGGACTGGTCCAGATGTAGGTGCCGAGCGGGTCGCGGTGGTAACGCCATCGCCGGTCGGGTGGAGCGCCGCCCGGTGGATCGTCACTGCGTGTGCTCGGTGGGCCGACGCCCGTCGGTGACGGGTGAGTCTTGACGCGGTGGTGGCCTCTGCACAGTGGCGCGAGGTTGGCAGTCGAGGTCTGGCCGGCGCCTGGTGCTGCATCCGACCGGAACTCGTCGGTGTGGTCGAGGTCGAGGCCCCTGGCTGGTCGCCCGCAGTAGGGGAAGGCGCAGGTGGGTCGGTCGAGCCGGACGCGTTCGGCGATGCGGTGGGGGATCTCGTAGGCGTCGACGGCGACGTGCTCGGCGAGGTCGATGACGGGCTTGACGGTGACCTCTGTGCTGGGCGTGCGGCACCAGTCGCGGACCTGGTCGGCGGTGATGAGTGCGCGGGTGTTCTCGAGTCGGGCGAGGTCGATGCCGGTGGTTCCGGTGGCCGGGTCGATGCCAGGCCCTGCGTCTAGCCCGTCGGCGGAGCGGTGGGCGGCGATGGCGGCGTCGCTGAGGTGGACGTAGAACACGACTTGCCGGGCCGGTGCCCGCGACGACGCCATCGGTGTCACGCCGTCAGCCAGGTCGGGCGACGGTCGATCGTTGATGCCGTCGACGCCGTAGAGGTCGAGTGCGGTCTGGCGGCGGGCGAGTTCGCCGAGGGCCATGGAGCGGCGGGCGTCGAGGTCGGCGTCGCAGCCTGCGGCGGCGAGGTCGGCGGCGACGCGCTGGACGGCGTTGTTGAGGTCGAGGGCGTCGGCGATGTCGAGGGTGCCGTGCACGGGGACGACGCCGGTCCAGGGCGCTGCGGCGTCGATGGGAGTCGTTTCGATCGTGAAGTAGCGGCCGGCGTCGGCGTCGGCGCGGTCGAGCTCGGCGTTCTCGGGGTCGAAGCGGGCGATGGCTTCGGCGACGAGGCGTTCGACGGTGGGCATGGTGGCGCGTTGGGCGACGGGGGCGAGGTTGCGGTCCACGAAGTCGGCCGCCTCGGGCGTGAGGGTGCGGGTGAGGGCGGCGATCTTGCGTGCCCGCCACACCGGCAGCGCGCTCTTCTGCGTGGCCGGGTCAGCGCCTGCGAGGACGCGGACCCAGAGGCGGGGGAGGCGGTGGCGCAGCTCGATCGCGTCCCCGACCAGGGGTCGACCGGAGGTGACGGAGCGGCCGAGGGCGGCGGAGATCTCGTAGAGGCAGAACTCGGAGACCAGGGGTGCGCCGGGTCCGCCGAGCTCGAGGAACCGGTCGCCGCCCGGCGCTGAGCTGGGGTCGTCGGTCCAGAGCCCGAGGGGGCCGATGGGGTCGCTCACGACGGCGCCGGCCTTGCCGTCGGTGTGGGCGTCGGCCCAGTCGGCGACCGCCACGAACGTCGCGACCTCAGCAGCCATCTGTGCCGCGGCCGACTGCCGTGCGCGTGCGAGCAGCGCGGTCGTGTCGATGGCCGGCGGGGCCTCGACGACGGCGGTGCTCGGGTGGTTCATACGGACAAGGCTAGGGGTGGCCACCGACAGTTTCGGCCCCGAGAAGGGGGCTGGGGGAAAGAAGTTCGAGAGTTTTTCGGGGCGCCCCGAGGCTGACCTCGTGGGTCCCTGGTCGTGGTTTCGAGGGCCGCTGGGGCGGCCACCTCAACCACCGACGGGGCGCGGCCACGTCGACGTCGTGGTTTCGAGGGCCGCTGGCGCGGCCACCTCAACCACCGGTGCGTCGGCGCGGCCACCTCAACCACCGGTGCGTCGGCGCGGCCGCCTCGACCGCCGACCGGGCGCGGCCGCCTCAACGACCGAAGCAGCGCGGCCACCTCGACCACACGCGGTTTCGAGGGCCGCTGGCGCGGCCGCCTCGACCGCCGACCGGGCGCGGCCGCCTCAACCACCGAAGCAGCGTGGGCCACCTCGACCACCGAGTCGAGCGCGGCCACCTCGACCACCGAGTCGAGCGCGGCCACCTCGACCACCGACCGGGCGCGGCCACCTCGACCACCGGAGCGGGGCGGCCCCATCGACCGCCCCGCCTCCAGCGCTCCACCGTGGCGACGGCCACGTCCCACGGGGCGTCGCGCGGGGGGTGCGGCGGGGCGCCGGGCTGGTAGTGTCCTCACCGTTCGACATCCTTTAACGAGCCGTCCCGTGAGGCGGAGAAGGAGGTCCGTGCAGGCATGCCTGCCACGACTGACGCCCTGGGCGCGGGGGCGGGGGAGACCCCCGAACCGCCCGGCCGCACCGTCCTCGACGCCCGTGACATCGCCCGGGCGCTGACCCGCATCTCCCACGAGATCCTCGAGCGCAACAAGGGCCACGAGGGTCTCGTCCTCCTCGGCATCCCGACGCGCGGCGTCGGTCTCGCGCAGCGCATCGCCGCGCGGATCGCCGACACGGAGGGGGTCGCCGTACCGGTCGGGTCCCTCGACATCACGCTCTACCGCGACGACCTGCGCCGTCACCCGGCACGCGGGCCGCAGCCGACCGATGTGCCGCCCGGCGGCATCGACGGGAAGACGGTGGTGCTGGTCGACGACGTGCTCTACTCGGGCCGCACGGTCCGTGCCGCGCTCGACGCCCTCGCCGACCTCGGCCGTCCCGCGGCCGTGCGCCTGGCCGTGCTGGTCGACCGCGGCCACCGCGAGCTCCCGGTGCGCGCCGACCACGTCGGCAAGAACCTCCCCAGCGCGCGCAGCGAGCGCGTCATGGTGCGCCTGGAGGAGACCGACGGGCTCGACGTGGTCCGCATCGCCGACCGCGCCGACACCCCGGACGCGGAGGGAGCCCGATGAGGAAGCACCTGCTCTCGGCCGACGACCTCACGGCCGACGACGTCCACACGCTCTTCGCCACGGCCGCCGAGATGCACGACGTGCAGCGGCGCGAGGTCAAGAAGCTGCCCGCGCTGCGCGGCCGCACGGTCATCAACCTCTTCTTCGAGGACTCCACCCGCACGCGCTCGAGCTTCGAGATCGCGGGCAAGTGGCTCTCGGCCGACACCATCAACATCACGGGCAAGGGCTCCTCGGCCTCGAAGGGCGAGAGCCTGCGCGACACCGTGCTGACGATCGGCTCGATGGGGGTCGACGCGCTCGTCATGCGCCACGGCGCCAGCGGCTCCGCGCAGCAGGTGTCGCAGTGGGTCGACGCGGTCGTCATCAACGCCGGCGACGGCACCCACGAGCACCCGACGCAGGCGTTGCTCGACGCCTACACGCTGATGCGCCGCTTCGGCACGGGCGGCCGCCTCGGCTCGCTGGAGGGCCGCCACGTCGTCATCGTCGGCGACCTCACCCACAGCCGGGTGTTCCGCTCGAACGTCGTGACCCTCACCCGGCTCGGGGCCCGGGTCACCGTCGTCGCGCCGCCGACGCTGATGCCCAGCGGCGTCGACGCGTGGAGCCGGGAGGCGGGCTTCGCCACGTCGTACGACCTCGACGAGGTGCTCCCGAGCGCCGACGCGGTGATGATGCTGCGCGTCCAGCGCGAGCGGATGAGCGGCGGCTTCTTCCCGACGAGCCGGGAGTACACGGTGGGCTACGGCCTCACCCGCGCCCGCCTCGGCGTCCTCGGCCCCGACGTGCCGATCTGCCACCCCGGCCCGATGAACCGCGGCCTCGAGATCGCCGCCGACGCCGCCGACGCCGCCCAGTCCGCGGTGCTCGAGCAGGTCTCGGCGGGCGTCGCGGTGCGGATGTCGGTGCTCTACCACCTGCTCGCCGGCGAAGGAGTCGCGTGATGACGCACGGCACGGTCCTCATCCAGGGTGCCTCCCTGCTCGGCGAGCGCACCGCCGACGTCCTCGTCGTCGACGGCGTCGTCGCCGAGATTGGTACGCCGGACGCCCCTGCGGGCGCGCGGGTCGTCGACGCCGACGGACTGGTGCTGCTGCCCGGCCTCGTCGACCTCCACACCCACCTGCGCGAGCCCGGCCGCGAGGACGCGGAGACGGTGCTCACCGGCTCCCGCGCCGCCGCGGTCGGCGGCTACACCGCCGTCCTCGCGATGGCCAACACGAGCCCCGTCACCGACACGGCCGAGGCGGCGGAGCGGGTGCACGACCTCGGCCGCGCCGCCGGGCTGGTCGACGTGCAGCCGGTCGGCGCCGTCACCAAGGGCCTGGCGGGGGAGGAGCTCGCCGAGCTCGGGCTCATGGCCCGCAGCCGCGCCGGGGTCCGGGTCTTCTCCGACGACGGCCGCTGCGTCGCCGACGCGCGGGTCATGCGCCGGGCGCTGGAGTACGTCAAGGCGTTCGGCGGCGTCGTCTCCCAGCACGCCCAGGAGCCGACGCTCGCCGGCCCGACCGCCTGCTGCCACGAGGGCGAGCTGTCCGGCCGCCTCGGCCTGCCCGGCTGGCCCGGCGTCGCCGAGGAGGTCATCGTCGCCCGCGACGTGATGCTCGCCCGCCACACCGGCTCCCGGGTGCACGTCGCCCACGCCTCCACGGCCGGCACCGTCGAGGTGCTGCGGTGGGCGAAGAGCCAGGCCGAGAAGGACGGGACCTGGGCCGTGACCGCGGAGGTCACCCCGCACCACCTGCTCCTCACCACCGACCTGCTCACCGGCTACGACCCGACGTACAAGGTCAACCCGCCGCTGCGCCCGGCCGAGGACGTCGAGGCGCTGCGCGAGGCCCTCGCCGACGGCACGATCGACGCCGTCGCCACCGACCACGCCCCGCACGCGCGCCACGACAAGGAGCACGCGTTCGTCGACGCCGCCTTCGGCATGCTCGGCCTCGAGACCGCCCTCGGCGTCGTGGCGACCACGATGGTGGAGACCGGCCGCATGGGCTGGGCCGACGTCGCCCGCGTGATGTCGACGCGTCCGGCGCAGATCGCCGGGTTGACGGGTCACGGCCGCCCCCTGGCGGTCGGCGAGCCCGCGAACCTTACCCTCGTCGACCCGGCCACCGCCGTGGTCGTCGACCGCGACGCCTCGGTGTCGCTCTCCCGCAACAACCCCTGGCACGGCCGCTCGCTCACCGCGCGCGTCCGCGCCACCCTCCTGCGCGGCGCCCCCACCGTGCTGGACGGAGCGCTCGTCACGAGCGCCGACGACACGGAAGGAACCCCCGCATGAGCACCCCCGCGCTGCTCGTCCTGGAGGACGGACGCACGTTCCGCGGCGAGGCCTACGGCGCCGAGGGCGAGACCTTCGGCGAGGCCGTCTTCTCGACCGGCATGACCGGCTACCAGGAGACGCTGACGGACCCGTCGTACCACCGCCAGGTCGTCGTCATGACGGCCCCGCACGTCGGCAACACCGGCATGAACGACGAGGACGTCGAGTCCCGCCGCATCTGGGTGGCCGGGTACGTCGTGCGCGACCCCGCCCGCGTGCCGTCGAACTGGCGCAGCGCCCGCAGCCTCGACGACGAGCTGCGCGCCCAGGGCGTCGTCGGCATCAGCGGCGTCGACACCCGCGCGCTGACGCGGCACCTGCGCGAGCGGGGCGCGATGCGGGTCGGCATCTCCACCACCGAGACCGACCCGGCCCGCCTGCTCGAGCGGGTGCGCTTGTCCGGCGAGATGGCCGGCACCGAGCTGGCCGGCGAGGTCTCGACCACGGAGGCGTACGTCGTGCCCGCCGTCGGCGAGCGCCGCTTCACCGTCGCCGCGGTCGACCTGGGCATCAAGTCGAACACCCCGCGGATGATGGCCGAGCGGGGCGTCGAGGTGCACGTGCTGCCCGCCACCACCACCATCGACGAGGTCCTGGCGGTGGGCGAGGACGGCCCCGACGGGCTGTTCTTCTCCAACGGCCCCGGCGACCCGGCCGCGACGACGCACCAGATCGCGCTGCTGCAGGAGGCGCTGGGCCGCGAGCTGCCCTACTTCGGCATCTGCTTCGGCAACCAGCTGTTCGGCCGCGCGCTCGGCTTCGACACCTTCAAGCTGAAGTACGGCCACCGCGGCATCAACCAGCCGGTCATGGACCGCACCACCGGCAAGGTCGAGGTCACCGCCCACAACCACGGGTTCGCGGTGGACGCCCCGACGGACCGGCCCACCGAGACGCCGTACGGCGTGGCGACCGTCTCCCACGTCTGCCTCAACGACGACGTGGTCGAGGGCCTGGAGCTGCGCGCCCCCGACGCCGAGGGCGGCGCGCTGCGCAGCTTCTCGGTGCAGTACCACCCCGAGGCCGCCGCCGGCCCGCACGACGCGGCGTACCTCTTCGACCGTTTCTGCGAGCTGATGAGCGAGAAGGGGGCGCACCGTGCCCAGGCGTGAGGACATCCGGTCGGTCCTGGTCATCGGCTCCGGGCCGATCGTCATCGGCCAGGCGGCCGAGTTCGACTACTCCGGCACGCAGGCGTGCCGCGTGCTCAAGGCCGAGGGCCTGCGCGTCGTGCTGGTGAACTCCAACCCGGCGACGATCATGACCGACCCCGAGTTCGCCGACGCGACCTACGTCGAGCCCATCACCCCCGAGTACGTCGAGAAGGTCATCGCGAAGGAGCGCCCCGACGCCCTCCTGCCGACCCTCGGCGGCCAGACGGCGCTCAACGCGGCGATCGCGCTGCACGAGAACGGGGTGCTGGAGAAGTACGGCGTCGAGATGATCGGTGCCAGCTTCGAGGCCATCCACCGCGGCGAGAACCGCGAGCAGTTCAACGCGATCGTCGAGAAGATCGGCGGCGAGGTCGCCCGCAGCTTCGTGTGCCACTCCATGGCCGACTGCGAGTCGGCCGCCGGCGAGCTCGGCTTCCCCGTCGTCGTGCGCCCCTCGTTCACCATGGGCGGCACCGGCTCGGGCATCGCGTACGACGCCACCGACCTCCAGCGCATCGCCGGCGCCGGCCTCGCGGCCAGCCCCACCACCGAGGTGCTCATCGAGGAGTCGATCCTCGGCTGGAAGGAGTACGAGCTGGAGGTGATGCGCGACAAGGCCGACAACGTCGTCATCATCTGCTCGATCGAGAACCTCGACCCGATGGGCGTGCACACCGGCGACTCCATCACCGTCGCGCCGGCCATGACGCTCACCGACCGCGAGTACCAGCGGCTGCGCGACCTGGCCATCGGCATCATCCGCGAGGTCGGCGTCGACACGGGCGGCTGCAACATCCAGTACGCCGTCAACCCCGCCGACGGGCGCGTCATCGTCATCGAGATGAACCCGCGCGTCTCGCGCTCCTCGGCGCTGGCGAGCAAGGCCACCGGCTTCCCGATCGCGAAGATCGCCGCGAAGGTGGCCATCGGCTACACCCTCGACGAGATCCCCAACGACATCACCGCCGAGACGCCGGCCAGCTTCGAGCCGACGCTGGACTACGTCGTGGTGAAGGTGCCGCGGTTCGCGTTCGAGAAGTTCCCCGGCGCCGACCGCACCCTGACCACCCACATGAAGTCGGTCGGCGAGGCCATGGCCATCGGCCGCAACTTCACCGAGGCGCTGCAGAAGGCGCTGCGCTCGCTCGAGAGCGCGGACGCCGCGTTCGACTGGAGCCACTCCTGGGTGGACCTCGACAAGGAGGCGCTGCTCGAGGAGATCCGCGTGCCCACCGACGGGCGCCTGCGCCGCGTCATGGACGCGCTGCGCGCCGGCGCCACCGCGGAGGAGGTGCACGCCGCCACGGCGATCGACCCGTGGTTCGTCGACCAGCTGCTGCTCATCAACGAGATCGCCGGCGAGATCGCGGCGGCCCCGGAGCTCACCGGGGCGGTCCTGCGCCGGGCCAAGCGCCACGGCTTCTCCGACGTGCAGGTCGGGCGCATCCGCAACCTGCCCGCGGCCGTCGTGCGCGGCGTGCGGCACGCCCTCGGGGTGCGGCCCGTCTACAAGACGGTCGACACGTGCGCGGCGGAGTTCGCGGCGCGCACGCCGTACCACTACTCCTCGTACGACGAGGAGACCGAGATCGCGCCGCGCGAGCGGCCCGCGGTGCTCATCCTCGGCTCGGGTCCGAACCGCATCGGCCAGGGCATCGAGTTCGACTACTCGTGCGTGCACGCCTCGCTGGCGCTCAGCGCGGCCAAGGACGGCGGCGACCTGCCCGGCGGCGGCTTCGACACGATCATGGTCAACTGCAACCCGGAGACGGTCTCGACCGACTACGACACCTCGGACCGGCTCTACTTCGAGCCGTTGACGCTGGAGGACGTGCTCGAGGTCGTGCACGCCGAGATGGCGGCCGGCCCGGTCGTCGGCGTCATCTGCCAGCTCGGCGGCCAGACGCCGCTCGGGCTGGCGCGCGGCCTGGAGGAGGCGGGCGTGCCGATCGTCGGCACCCAGCCCGCCGCCATCGACCTGGCCGAGGAGCGCGGGGCCTTCGGGCGGGTGCTCGCCGCCGCCGGGTTGACCGCGCCCAAGCACGGCACCGCGACGTCGTTCGCCGAGGCCGGGGCCATCGCGGCCGAGATCGGCTACCCCGTGCTCGTGCGCCCGTCGTACGTGCTGGGGGGTCGCGGCATGGAGATCGTGTACGACGACGCGTCCCTCGAGGCCTACCTGGAGAAGTACGTCGCGGCCGGCCTCATCAGCGCCGAGGCGCCCGTGCTGGTCGACCGGTTCCTCGACGACGCCGTGGAGATCGACGTCGACGCGCTCTTCGACGGCGAGACCCTCTTCCTCGGCGGCGTGATGGAGCACATCGAGGAGGCCGGCATCCACTCCGGCGACTCGTCCTGCGCCCTGCCGCCCATCACGCTCGGGGCGCGCGAGATCGGCCGGATCCGCGCCGCCACCGAGGCCATCGCTCGGGGCGTGGGGGTGAAGGGGCTCATCAACATCCAGTTCGCCCTGGGCTCCGACATCCTCTACGTGCTCGAGGCCAACCCGCGGGCGTCGCGGACGGTGCCGTTCGTGTCGAAGGCGACGGCCACGCCGCTCGCGAAGGCCGCGGCGCGCATCATGCTCGGCGAGACCGTCGGCGACCTGCGGGCGGCCGGCCTGCTGCCGGCCACCGGCGACGGCGGCACGCTGCCCGACGGCTGCCCCATCGCGGTCAAGGAGGCCGTGATGCCCTTCAACCGGTTCCGCGCCCCCGACGGCGCGCCCGTCGACACGGTGCTCGGGCCCGAGATGAAGTCGACCGGCGAGGTCATGGGCTTCGACGGCGACTTCGGCACGGCGTTCTCCAAGTCGCAGGCGGCCGCCTTCGGGTCGCTGCCGACCAGCGGCAAGGTGTTCGTCTCGATGGCCAACCGCGACAAGCGCGCCATGATCTTCCCGGTCAAGGTGCTCGCCGACCTCGGCTTCGACATCGTGGCCACCCAGGGCACCGCGGAGGTGCTGCGCCGCAACGGCGTCGCCGTCACCGTCGTCCGCAAGCACCACGAGGGCACCGGTCCCGACGGCGAGCGCACCACCGTGCAGCTCATCGACGACGGCGAGATCGGCCTCATCGTCAACACCCCGTACGGCGCGGCCGGCGCGCCCGGCGAGGACGGCGCCCCGGCGGTGGGCACCGGCGGCCAGGTGCGCCTCGACGGCTACGAGATCCGCACCGCGGCGATCAAGGCGAACGTCCCCTGCATCACCACCGTGCAGGGCCTCGGCGCGGCCGTGCAGGGCATCGAGGCGCTGCGCCGCGGCGACATCGGCGTCCGCAGCCTGCAGGACTGGGCGCACGTGCTGCGGTCCGGGGCCTGAGCGGGTGGGCACCTACGACGCGTTCTTCCGCCACGTCCTGACCCGGACGGACCCGGAGGCCGCGCACCACGCGTCCTTCCGGGCCATCCGGGCGGCCGCGCCGGGCCTGCGAGCGGCGCGGGTCGCGCCCGCCGTCACGGCCCCGGTGCACGTGATGGGCCTGCGCTTCCCGCACCGCTTCGGGCTGGCCGCCGGGTTCGACAAGAACGCGGTCGGCGTCGACGCGCTCGCGGCCCTCGGCTTCGGGCACGTCGAGATCGGCACGGTCACCGCGCTGGCGCAGCCGGGCAACCCGCGCCCGCGCCTGTTCCGCCTGCCGCAGGACCGCGCGGTCGTCAACCGCATGGGCTTCAACAACGACGGCGCGGTCGCGGTGGCCCAGCGCCTGGCGCTGCGCGCCGACCGGATCGACCGCACCGAGCGCCGCCCGGAGGTCGTGCTCGGCGTCAACATCGGCAAGTCCAAGATCGTGCCGGAGGACGACGAGGCGGCCGTGCTGCGCGACTACACGACGAGCACGCGCCTGCTCGCGCCGTACGCCGACTACCTCGTCGTCAACGTCTCCTCGCCGAACACCCCCGGGCTCCGCTCGCTGCAGGCCGTCGAGCGGCTCGCCCCGCTCCTGGCCGCGGTCCGCGCGAGCGCGGACGCCGTGCGTGCCGAGCGCCGGGTGCCGCTGCTCGTCAAGATCGCCCCCGACCTGGCCGACGACGACGTGCTCGCCGTCGCGGACCTGGCGATCGACCAGCGTCTCGACGGCGTCATCGCCACCAACACGACCGTGCGCCGCGACGGGCTGCGCACCCCGGCCGCCGAGGTCGAGGCCATCGGCGCCGGCGGGCTGTCCGGTGCGCCCGTCGCCGCCCGCGCCCGGGAGGTCCTCGCCCTGCTGCGCGGGCGGCTCGGTGGGCCGGGTGGGTCCGGTGGGTCCGGGGGCCCCGCGCTCGTCTCGGTCGGCGGGGTCGACGGTCCCGCGGAGGCGCTTGCCCGCGTCCGCGCCGGCGCCGACCTGGTGCAGGCCTACTCGGCCTTCGTCTACGAGGGGCCGTTCTTCGCGCGCCGCGTGGCGCAGGCCCTCACGACGTACGACGGGAGCCCCCGGTGACGCCCTTCGGTGCCCGGCTCGCCGCGGCGACCGCGGAGCGCGGCCCGCTCTGCGCCGGGATCGACCCCCACCCCGGTCTCCTGGCCGACTGGGGCCTGGACGCGACCCCCGCGGGCCTCGAGCGCTTCGCCCGCACCGCGGCGGAGGCGCTCGGACCCGTCTGCTCGGTGGTCAAGCCGCAGTCGGCGTTCTTCGAGCGGTTCGGCAGCGCGGGTGTCGCGACGCTGGAGCGGACCGTCGCCGACCTGCGGGCGGCCGGCGCGCTGGTGCTCCTCGACGTCAAGCGCGGCGACATCGGCTCCACGTCGCAGGCCTACGCCGACGCCTACCTCGACCCGTCCTCGCCGCTCGCGGTCGACGCGATCACGGCGAGCCCGTTCCTCGGGTTCGGGTCGCTGACCCCGATGGTCGAGACCGCCCGGCGCCACGGCGGGGGAGTGTTCGTGCTGGCGCTCACCTCCAACCCGGAGGCGTCCACCGTGCAGTCGGCGCGCCGGGAGGGCCGCTCGGTGGCCGCCGAGGTCCTCGACGAGCTGCGGGAGCTCAACACCGGCGCCGAGCCGCTCGGGTCGTTCGGGGCCGTCGTCGGCGCCACGATCGCCGGGGTGGACGCGTCGGCGGGGGAGTCGCTCGCCATCGGCGGCCCGCTGCTGGCGCCCGGCGTCGGGGCCCAGGGCGGCACCGTCGACGACGTGCGCCGCATCTTCGGCGACCAGGCCCGCCACGTGCTCCCCAGCTCCTCGCGCGAGGTGTTGGGGGCGGGCCCCGCCGTACCGGCCGTGCGGGAGGCCGCGCTGCGCACCAACGCCGCGTTCCGCGCGCTGCTCGACCCCTGACGCGCCGGGCGCCCGTCGGGCCGCGGCGATTGCCCTCGGCGCGAGGGCGTGGCTAGATTGGCCCGTCGTCTCCCCCATGCCTAGTCGAGGACTGCCCGTGGCCCTGCCCCCCCTCACCCCCGAACAACGCCAGGCCGCGCTCGCCAAGGCGGCGGCCTCCCGGCGGGAGCGGGCGGAGGTCAAGAACCGGCTGAAGACCGCCGGGGCCTCGATCTCGGAGGTGCTGGGCGACCGGGAGAGCAACGAGGTCATCGCCAAGATGCGGGTGTTCGACCTGCTGCAGTCGATGCCGGGCGTCGGCAAGGTGCGCGCGAAGCAGATCATGGAGCGCCTCAAGATCGCGGAGAGCCGCCGCGTGCGCGGCCTGGGCGCGAAGCAGGTCGCCGCCCTCGAGGCCGAGTTCGGCCCGCGTGGCTGACCGCTCGCGCCTCGTCGTGCTCGCCGGCCCCACGGCCGTGGGCAAGGGCAGCGTCGCCGCCGAGGTGCGCGCCCACCACCCCGACGTGTGGATCTCCGTGTCGGCGACCACGCGCCGCCCGCGGCCCGGGGAGGTGGACGGGGTGCACTACCGGTTCGTCTCCGACGAGGAGTTCGACCGGATGGTGGCCGACGACGACCTGCTGGAGTGGGCCGTGGTCCACAAGGCCGCGCGCTACGGCACGCCGCGCCGCCCGGTCGAGGACGCGCTCGCCGCCGGCCGGCCGGCCATGCTGGAGATCGACCTGCAGGGCGCGCGCCAGGTGCGGCGCACGATGCCGGACGCGCTGTTCGTCTTCCTCAAGCCCCCGAGCTGGGAGGAGCTGGTCCGTCGGCTCGTCGGCCGGGGCACCGAGACCGCCGAGGAGCGCGAACGCCGCCTCGAGACCGCGCGCGCGGAGCTGGCCGCCGAGCACGAGTTCGACGTGACGGTCGTGAACCACGAAGTTCCTGCTGCTGCGCAGGAGTTGGTAGCCTTGATGGGTGCGCCCGCTCGGGCGCGCTGATCCAACCCCCGATTCCCCTGTGAGGCTGCTGCGTGTCTGCCCCTGAAATCGCCGCCGTGGGCGTGACCAACCCGCCGATCGACGACCTGCTGACGAAGACGGACAGCAAGTACCAGCTGGTCCTCTACAGCGCGAAGCGCGCGCGGCAGATCAACGCCTACTACTCCCAGCTCGGCGAGGGCCTGCTGGAGTACGTCGGTCCGCTCGTCGACACCCACGTGCAGGAGAAGCCCCTCTCGATCGCGCTGCGCGAGATCAACGAGGACCTGCTGACGTGCGAGGACGTCGACCCGGCCGAGCTGGCGGCGGAGGAGGCGGCGGCGAAGACGGCCGCCGTCGAGTCGCCGTTCGGCGCCGAGTGACCTGAGCCCCGAGCTCACCACCCCGATGCCGTCTCCCGACCCGAGCGCCCCCGCGGCCCGTCCGCGCGTGGTGCTCGGGGTGGGGGGCGGCATCGCGGCGTACAAGGCCTGCGAGGTGCTGCGCCGCTTCACCGAGTCGGGCCACGACGTGACCCCGGTGCCGACCGCCGCCGCGCTCGAGTTCGTCGGCGCGCCCACCTGGGCGGCCCTGTCGGGCAAGCCCGTCGCGAGCGACGTGTGGGCCGGCGTGCACGAGGTGCCCCACGTGCGGATCGGCAAGACCGCCGACCTGGTCGTCGTCGCTCCGGCCACGGCCGACCTGCTGGCGAAGGCCGCGCACGGCCTGGCCGACGACCTGCTCACCAACACCCTGCTCACCGCCCGGTGCCCCATCGTGATGGTCCCCGCGATGCACACCGAGATGTGGGAGCACCCCGCGACGGTCGCGAACGTCGCCACCCTGCGCGCCCGCGGGATCCTCGTCGTCGAGCCCGCCGAGGGCCGGCTCACCGGCAAGGACACCGGCAAGGGCCGCCTGCCCGACCCGGGGGAGATCTTCGAGGTCGCCTCCGACGTGCTGGCCCGCTCGCTGGCGGGCGGCGCCGGCACCGACCTGGCCGGGCGCCGCGTGGTCGTCTCGGCCGGCGGCACGCGGGAGTACCTCGACCCCGTCCGCTTCCTCGGCAACCGCTCGTCGGGGCGCCAGGGCCACGCGCTGGCCCGGGCCGCGCTCTCCCGCGGGGCCGAGGTCGTGCTCGTCGCCGCGAACGTCGACCTGCCCGACCCGGCGGGGGCACGCGTCGTACGGGTGGAGACGACGGCGCAGCTCGCGGCCGCCGTGACCGCCGAGGCCAAGGGTGCCGACGCCGTCGTCATGGCCGCCGCGCCCGCCGACTTCCGGCCCGCCGCGTTCAGCGACGCGAAGATCAAGAAGCTCGCCGACGGTTCCGCGGCGCCGCTCGAGCTCGTGCAGAACGCCGACATCCTCGCCGGGATCTCCCACGAGCGGCCGGCGCCGGGCGTCGTGGTCGTCGGGTTCGCGGCCGAGACCGGTGACGCCACCGGCTCGGTGCTCGAGCTGGGCCGCCAGAAGCTGGCCCGCAAGGGCTGCGACCTGCTCGTCGTCAACGACGTCAGCGGGGGAGCGGTGTTCGGCAGCACCGACAACGAGGCCGTCATCCTCGGCGCCGACGGCAGCACGGTCGAGGTGCCCCGCGCCGCGAAGGGCGTGCTCGCCCACGCCATCTGGGACCAGGTCGTCCCGCGCCTGCCCGCCCGCCCCTGACGGCCACGCTGTCCACGTCCCGGGACGGCGCGCCGGATTCCGGTCGCCCTCCGCCCCCCGACTATGGTTTCGGCGGGGCGCAGCCGTGCGCCCCGAACGCCTCGTCGAGTGGGAGTGAGCGAACGTGCCTGGACGTCTCTTCACGTCGGAGTCCGTGACCGAGGGTCACCCGGACAAGATCGCTGACCAGATCAGCGACACCGTGCTGGACTACCTGCTCGCGAACGACGGGGACACGGCCAACCTCCGCGTCGCCGTGGAGACGCTCCTGACCACCGGCCTCGTCGTCGTGGCGGGCGAGGTGCGCACCAACGCCTACGCCCCCGTCGCCGAGCTCGTGCGCCGCAAGATCCTGGAGATCGGCTACGACTCCTCGGAGAAGGGCTTCGACGGCTCCTCCTGCGGCGTCCAGGTCGCGATCGGCGGCCAGTCCGCCGACATCGCGCAGGGCGTCGACGACGGCCACGAGGCGCGCGTCGGATCCTCCGACGACGAGCTCGACAAGCAGGGCGCCGGCGACCAGGGCCTGATGTTCGGCTACGCCAGCGACGACACCCCCGAGCTCATGCCGCTGCCCATCACCATCGCGCACCGGCTCTCCGAGCGCCTCTCGACCGTGCGCAAGGACGGCACGCTCGCCTACCTGCGCCCCGACGGCAAGACGCAGGTGACGATCGAGTACGACGAGGACGACCGCCCGGTGCGCATCGACACCGTCGTGCTCTCCACGCAGCACGCCGACGGCATCGACCTGGCGACGCAGCTGGAGCCCGACATCCAGCAGCACGTGATCGAGCCCGTGCTCGCGCAGTTCGACATCCCCTCCGACGGCTACCGCCTCCTGGTGAACCCGACCGGCAAGTTCGTCGTCGGCGGCCCCATGGGCGACGCGGGCCTGACGGGCCGCAAGATCATCGTCGACACGTACGGCGGCATGGCCCGCCACGGCGGTGGCGCGTTCTCGGGCAAGGACCCGTCGAAGGTCGACCGCTCCGCGGCGTACGCGATGCGCTGGGTCGCGAAGAACATCGTGGCCGCCGGGCTGGCCCGCCGCGCCGAGGCCCAGGTCGCCTACGCGATCGGCAAGGCGCACCCGGTCGGCGTCTTCATCCAGACGTTCGGCACCGGTGTCGTCTCCGACGAGGTCATCCAGAAGGCCGTGCTCGAGGTGTTCGACCTGCGCCCCGCCGCGATCATCCGGGACCTCGACCTGCTGCGCCCCATCTACTCGCTGACGTCGGCCTACGGCCACTTCGGCCGCGAGCTGCCCGAGTTCACGTGGGAGCGCACCGACCGCGCCGACGCCCTGCGCGCCGCCGCGGGCATCTGATCCCGTAGCGCGGGCACGGCGGTGGACGGCGGGGGCGACGGCGGCGGGGACCACTCCGCGTACGCCGGGCCCTCACCGTGGTCCGAGGCGGGCCGCGCCGCCGGGACCTCGCCCGGGATCCTCGTCGAGGACCTCCACGACGTCCCGGCCCGCAGCGCCCGCGACCTCGTCGCCCACGTCCCCGACGGCGTGCCCGTGCCGTGGCTGGGGCTCGAGGTCGCCGCGTTCGGTCGGCACCCGGAGGTGCAGGACGCCCTCGACCCGCGTCGCCGGTGGCGGCGGCGGGCCGACGCGCTGCCGCCGCGCCTGCTCGTCGCCCTGACCCTGCTGGGCGTGCTCGGTGTCGTGGTCGCCGTCGTGGTGCTCGGCTCCGAGGCGGGGTACGGCGCACCCTCCGCCGCGACCGCCGACCGGGTCGCGGGCACGGCGGCCCTCGTCACGCTCGTCGCCCTGGTGCTGCGGTGGGCCACCTGGCTCGTCACCCGCGCCCGGGGCCGGCGTCCGGTCGGCACCGACCTGTGGGTGCTCGTCGGGGTGGTGCTCGCAGTCCACGCCACCACGACGCTGGGCTGGCTCGTCACCACCGGCCGGTGGGCGCCGGAGGTGGCCGTGCCGACCGTCGCCGCCGTGCTGGTCGCCCTGCTCGCCGTGCTGGCGGCGGTCGTCGCGCACCGGGCCGCGCCGTACCCGGACGCGGGGGACTCCCGTGCCGGCGCCCCGGGCGACCCGGTCGCGCTGGCGGCGGCGCTCCCGGCCGCGGACCAGGAGCGGGTCGGCCGCGACCTGGCGCGCGCCCTCGACGCGGTCGAGCGGCGCGGGCTGGCTGCGCCGGACGTGGTCACCCGTGCCCGCTCCGCGGTGCTCGGTCGTCTCACCCCGACCGCCCAGGGCGACGCCCGGCGCGCCCGGCGGCGCCGCTGGGACCCCCCGGCGCCGAGCGTCGGTGCGACCCGGTAGACCTTCTCCCGTGACCACGCCCGAGCCCCCCGAGCCCGAGCAGCCCTCGCTGCTGCCGGAGCTGCGGGGCGCCGTGCGGGGGGCGGTGCGCGAGGCCCGCGCCGAGACCGCGGCCGCCACCGCGAAGCGGCGGAAGGAGGTCGAGCCCGCGGAGGTCGACCCCGTCGCGGAGGTCCTGGTGGACGTTCCGCTCGCGCACCTCGACCGGCCGTTCGACTACCTCGTGCCGGCCGCGATGGCCGACACGGCGCGGCCCGGGGTGCGGGTCAAGGTGCGGTTCGCGGGGCAGGACGTCGACGGCTTCGTCGTGGCCCGGCGCGCGGCCTCCGACCACCCCCGGCTGCAGCCGCTGCGCCGCGTCGTCAGCGCCGAGCCGGTGCTCCACGCCGACGTCGCCGAGCTGTCGGCCCGGGTGGCGCGGCGCTACGCGGGCGCGCGCGCCGACGTGCTGCGCCTCGCCGTGCCCCCCCGGCACGCGACGACCGAGAAGGCGGCGCCCGTCGCCGCCACGACGCCCCCGGCCGCGGCCGGCGTCCGGGCCGCCGCCGTCGAGGCGTGGGGCGAGCACGAGCACGGGGCGGCGTTCTGCGAGCACCTCGCCGGGGGCGAGGCCGTCCGCGCTGTCTGGTCGGCGCCCCCGGCCACCGACTGGCCGCGGCTGGTCGCGCTCGCGGCCGCGACGGCGTACGCCGCGGGCCGGGGCGTGCTCGTCTGCGTGCCCGACGGCAAGGACGTGGACCGCGTCGACGCGGCGCTCACCGCCGTGCTGGGCCAGGGCCACCACGTCAGCCTCCGCGCGGACGCCGGGCCCGCGGCGCGCTACCGCGACTTCCTCGCCGTCAGCCGCGGCGCGCGGCGCGTCGTGGTCGGCACGCGGGGGGCGATCTGGGCGCCCGTGCACGACCTCGGGCTCGTGGTGGTCTGGGACGACGGCGACGACCTCCACGCGGAGCCGCGGGCGCCGTACCCCCACGTGCGCGAGGTCGCGGTGCTGCGGGCCGAGCAGAGCGGGGCGGCGGCGCTGCTGGGCGGGCACGCCTGCTCGGTCGAGGCGCGGCAGCTGCTGGCGCAGGGGTGGGCGCAGCCGGTCGCGCTGCCCCGGGCGGTGCTGCGCGAGCGGGTCCGGGTGCGGGTGGCCGGGGCGACCGACCGCGAGCTCGAGCGCGACCCGTACGCCCGCACCACCCGGCTGCCGACGGCCGCCCGCGACGCGCTGCGCGCGGGGCTGGCGACCGGCCCGGTACTGGTGCAGACCCCGCGGTCGGGCTACGCGGCGAGCCTCGCCTGCGAGCGCTGCCGCACCCCGGCCCGCTGCACGCGCTGCACGGGCCCGCTGCAGCAGCGCGCCGCCACCGAGCCGCCCGCCTGCCGGTGGTGCGGCACCGCGGCGCCGCAGTGGGCGTGCGGCACGTGCGGGCACCGCGGGCTGCGGGCGCCGGTGCTGGGCGAGACCCGCACGGCGGAGGAGCTGGGGCGTGCGTTCCCGGCCGTGCCGGTGCGCACCTCGGCCGGCGACCGCGTGCTCGCGACGGTGCCCGCGACCCCGGCCCTGGTCGTCGCCACGCCGGGCGCGGAGCCGGCCGCCGAGGGCGGGTACGCCGCCGTGGCGCTGCTCGACACCTGGCTGGCGCTCGCCCGCGTCGACCTGCGGACGGGGGAGGAGGCCCTGCGGCGGTGGATGAACGCGGCGGCCCTCGTGCGTCCCGGCGGGGAGGTCGTGGCCGTGGGGGACCCGGCCGAGCCCGTGCTGCAGGCGCTCGTGCGCTGGGACCCGGCGGGGTACGCCGATCGCGAGGCCGCCGACCGCGTCTCCGCCCGCCTGCCCCCGGGCACGCGCCTGGCGAGCGTCACCGGGGAGCCCGACGCCGTCGAGGTGTTCCTCCAGCACCTGCGGGTGCCGCCGCCGGTCGAGGTGCTCGGCCCCGTGCCGGTGCCGGCCGCGCCCCGCGGCGGGCCGGTCGAGGAGCCCGAGGTCCGGGCCGTCGTGCGCGTGCCGCTGGCCGCGAGCCGGGCCCTGGAGGACGCGCTGGGCGTCGCCGTGCGGGAGCGCTCGGCGCGCAAGCTGGCCGCCGTACGGGTGCAGGTCGACCCGCCGTCGCTCTGACCTCCCCCACGGGCCAGAGCGACGGTGGGCGACGGGCGGGGGCCGTCAGTCGCCGACGGCGTCGACGCCCCGACGCACGACCAGCGGGTCGGGCTCGCCGACGACGGCGTGGTCCTTGCCGTCGTACTCGACGGTGGACAGGAAGTGGCGCAGGGCCTCGAGCCGGGCGCGCTTCTTGTCGTTGGACTTGATGGTCGTCCAGGGCGCGACGTCGGTGTCGGTGCGCAGGAGCATCGCCTCCTTCGCCGCCGTGTAGGCGTCCCACCGGTCGAGGGACTGCAGGTCCATCGGCGACAGCTTCCACTGCCGGACGGGGTCGACCTGGCGGATGATGAAGCGCGTGCGCTGCTCCGACTGGGTGACGGAGAACCAGAACTTCGTGAGGTGCACGCCGCTCTCCGCGAGCATCTGCTCGAAGACGGGCGCCTGGCGCATGAAGAGCTCGTACTCGTCGTCGGTGGCGAAGCCCATGACGCGCTCGACGCCGGCGCGGTTGTACCAGCTGCGGTCGAAGAGAACGAGCTCGCCGGCGGTCGGGAGGTGCTGCACGTAGCGCTGGAAGTACCACTGGTGCTGCTCGCGGTCGCTGGGCTTGCCCAGCGCGACCGTGCGGGCGTGGCGGGGGTTGAGGTGCTCCATGAAGCGCTTGATCGTGCCGCCCTTGCCGGCGGCGTCGCGGCCCTCGAACACGATGACGTGCTTCGCGCCGGTCGCGCCCTGCCAGCGCTGGAACTTCAGCAGCTCGACCTGCAGCGCGTACTTCTGCTCGTCGTACTCCTCGCGGCCCAGCCGCTCGTCGTACGGGTAGTTCTCCCGCCACGTGTCGACGGCGCGCCCCTGCGGGTCGATGAGGACCGGGTCGTCGTCGTGGTCCTCCCCGAGGGCGTAGCCCTCCACCTGCAAGCGGTCGATGTAGGCCCGGACGTCGTCCAGCACCTCGCGCGTCACCACCGGTGGTCCCCTCCCTGCGTCGTCGGCCGCGCACGCCTGCGCACGGCCCGCGCACGTTAGGGGTGGGGGGTGAACGGTCGGTGTCCGGTCGGTGGCCCGGCGGGTGGCCGGGAGCGGTGCGGCGGGCTCCTACACTGGTCCGGTGGCGATCCAACCCATCCGGCTCTTCGGCGACCCCGTGCTGCGCCGCCGCGCGAGCGAGGTCACCGACTTCGACCGCGAGCTGCGCACGCTCGTGCAGGACCTGACCGACACCATGCTCGAGGCCCCCGGCGCCGGGCTGGCGGCCCCGCAGATCGGGGTGAGCGTCCGGGTCTTCACCTGGAACGTCGACGGCGAGCTCGGGCACCTGGTGAACCCGACCCTGGAGCTGTCGGAGGAGGAGCAGGTGGCGCTCGAGGGCTGCCTGTCGCTGCCGGAGCTCACCTTCGAGTGCCGCCGCGCACTGTCGGTCGTGGCCCACGGGTTCGACATGCACGGCGAGCCGGTCACCGTCCGCGGCTCGGAGTTCCTGGCGCGCGCCATCCAGCACGAGACCGACCACCTCGACGGCGTGCTCTTCATCGACAAGCTCGACGCCGAGGCCCGCAAGGCCGCGATGAAGGAGATCCGCGAGGCCGAGTGGTTCGGGCTGGAGAAGCCGACCGTCAAGGTCTCGCCCCACCCGACCGGCCCGTTCGGCCGCTGAGCCCGCACCCCACCCGCACCCCTCACGCACCTCACCCCGACACAGGAGCACCCCCCGCCCCATGCGCGTCGTCTTCGCCGGCACCCCCGAGGTCGCCGTCCCCGCCCTCAACGCCATCGCCGAGTCGGCGCACGAGCTGGTCGGGGTGGTGACGCGTCCCGACGCCCCGTCGGGGCGGGGCCGCAAGCTGGTCGCGAGCCCGGTCGCGCAGCGCGCCGAGGAGCTGGGCGTGCCCGTGCTCAAGCCGGAGCACCCGCGCGACCCGGAGTTCCAGGCCGAGCTCGCCGCCCTGCGCCCGGACGCCTGCCCCGTGGTCGCGTACGGCGCGCTGCTGCCCCAGTCGGCGCTCGACCTGGTGCCGCACGGCTGGATCAACCTGCACTTCTCGGTGCTGCCCTCCTGGCGCGGTGCGGCGCCGGTGCAGCACGCGGTGTGGGCGGGCGACGAGGTCACGGGGGCCACGACCTTCCGCATCGTCAAGGCCCTCGACGCCGGTCCGACGTTCGGCGTGATGACCGAGCGGATCCGCCCGGGGGACACCTCCGGCGACCTGCTGGCGCGCCTGGCCGAGGGTGGCGCGGGCCTGCTCGTCGCGACGCTGGACGGCATCGAGGACGGGTCGCTCGAGGCGCGGGAGCAGCCCGAGGAGGGCGTGTCGTTCGCGCCGAAGATCGCCGTCGAGGACGCGCAGGTCGACTGGAACGAGCCCGCGGTCGCCGTCGACCGGCGCATCCGCGCCTGCACGCCGGCCCCCGGCGCCTGGTCCACCCAGCTCGTCGACGGCGAGTCGCAGCGCATCAAGCTCGGGCCCGTCACCATCGACGCCGAGCGTCCCGCGCTCGCGCCGGGCGAGCTCGAGGTGACCAAGAACGCGGTGTTCGTAGGGACCGGCACCCACCCGGTGCGCCTCGGCGAGGTCAAGGCCTTCGGCAAGAAGCAGATGGCGGCGGCCGACTGGGCCCGCGGGGTGCGCCTGGAGTCCGGCGCCCGGTTCGGGGTCTGAGCACCGTGGCCTCCCGCGCCGAGGGGCCCGAGGCGGCGGCCGAGGACGCTCGTCCGGCGACCGCCGACGACGTCCACGCGCTCTGCCGCGCGCTGCCGCACGTTACCTACGGCACCTCGTGGGGCGACATGCCCACCTACCTCGTCTCGGACCCCGCGACGAAGGCCCGCCCCCGCGGCTTCTGCGGGTGGCGCCCGCCCGGGCCGACGGCGCTCGACCCCGCCACCGGCGCGCCGTACGAGGACCTGCTCGTGCTGTGGGCCGCCGACCAGGGCGCCAAGGCGGCGCTCGTGGCGGCCGACGGCCCGTTCTTCACCGTGCCCCACCTCGACGGCCACGACGGGGTGCTGGTGCAGGAGTCGCGGCTGGGGGAGATCACGCGCGGCGAGCTGCGCGAGGTGCTGACCGAGTCGTGGCTGCGCAACGCCCCGCCGAAGCTGGTGCGTGCGTTCACGGGGGGCGAGCGTGGCTGACCCGCGACGACGTCCGGGCGGGCGCGGCAACGGCCCCCGCTCGGGAGGCCGTACCCCCGCTGCCCGGCGCACCGCCGACCCGGCCCGGCTCGCGGCGTACGACGTGCTCGTCGCCGTCCGCGTCGAGGGGGCCTACGCCAACCTCGTGCTGCCCGACGTGCTGCGCAAGCACGGCCTGAGCGGGCGCGACGCCGGCTTCGTCACCGAGCTCGCGGCGGGCACGCTGCGCCGGCAGGGCACGTACGACGCGATCGTCGCCGCCTGCGTCGACCGGCCGCTGGCGAAGGTCGAGGCCAAGGTGCTCGACGCGCTGCGGCTCGGCGGTCACCAGCTGCTGTCGATGCGCGTGCCCGCGCACGCGGCGATCTCCACCACCGTCGACCTCGTCCGCGCCCGCGTCGGGCAGGGGCCGGCGGGCTTCACCAACGCCGTGCTGCGGCGGGTCGGCGAGCACGACCTCGCCGGCTGGGTGCGACGCGTCGCCCCCGACCCGACGACCGACCCCGTGGGGTTCGCGGCCGTCGCCCACAGCCACCCGCGCTGGGTGGTGGCGGCGCTGGCGGACAGCCTGGCGCGCTCCGGGCGACCGGACGACCTCGACGCACTGCTGAGTGCCGACAACCTCGCGCCCGGCGTCACGCTCGTCGCCCGCCCCGGCCGGATCGGACGGGACGAGCTGGTCGAGCAGACCGGGGGCACGGCCACCGTGCTGTCGCCGTACGGCGTCGCCCTGCCCGGCGGCGACCCCGGCGCGCTCGCGGCCGTCGCCGGCGGTGACGCCGGGGTGCAGGACGAGGGGTCGCAGCTCGTGGCGGTCGCACTCGCCGCCGCGGTCGTCGAGGGCCGGGACGAGCGGTGGCTCGACCTCTGCGCCGGGCCCGGCGGCAAGGCGGCGCTGCTCGCGGCACTCGCCGGCTCCCGTGGCGCGCGGCTCGTTGCGAACGAGGCGCAGGAGCACCGCACCGAGCTCGTACGGCGCGCCCTCTCCCTGCCCGACGGCTCGCTCGCCCCGGGGGTCGAGGCCGTCGTCACGGGCGACGGCACGGCGCCGGTGTGGGAGCCGGGGTCGTTCGACCGCGTGCTCGTCGACGCCCCGTGCTCGGGTCTGGGTGCGCTGCGCCGGCGGCCCGAGTCGCGGTGGCGGCGCCAGCCGTCCGACCTGCGCGACCTCGTGCCGCTGCAGGAGCGGCTGCTCGACGCGGCGCTCACCGTGGTGCGGCCGGGCGGCGTCGTGGTCTACGCGACGTGCTCGCCGGTGCCCGCGGAGACGGTCGAGGTCGTCGACGGCGTGCTCGGTCGGCGCGACGACGTCGACGCCGAGGACGCCACCGCGCTGCTCCCCGGCGTCGCCGCCGCCCGCGGCCCGGCCCTGGCCGACGGCACCCCCACCGTGCAGCTGTGGCCGCACGAGCACCGCACCGACGCCATGTTCGTCGCCCTGCTGCGGCGGCGCTGACGGGCGGGGTCGGCGGCGGTGGGTCGCGGTGTCAGCGGTAGTGGACAGCTACCGCTCGTACCGCGACTCCTGATCCGTGCGGCCGAGCCGGTACGCCGGGAGTCGACCTGGTCGCGCGCCTCGCGCCGGTGGTCGAGGTGGCCGCCCCGGCAGCCCTCGAAAACCACGCCTGGACCTGCGCCCGGGGATTGGGTCGTCCGGTGGTTGAGGTGGCCGCGCCAGCGGCCCTCGAAACCACGCCTGGCGTGCCGGTGGCCCCGCCACGTGGTGCTGGGGCGGCGGGGTCGGCGCTGGTGGCGGTGCTAGTCGAGTGGTGTGGTGCCGGTGGGGTCGACGGCGTAGCGGAGCCCGTGGGGGCTGGTCCAGAGGTAGGTGCCGTGGGGGTCGCGGTGGTAGCGCCATCGCCGGTCGGGCGGGTCACTGCCAGGTGGGCTCGACCCGGTCGGCGAGGGGTGGGTCTTGGCCCTGTGTTCGCCTCGGCAGAGCGGCGCGAGGTTGCTGGTGGATGTCTGCCCGGCACCGGGTGCCGTTTCCCACCGGTAGGGCTGGGTGTGGTTGAGGTCGAGCCCTCGTGCTGGTCGGCTGCAGTAGGGGAACGCGCAGGTGGGCCGGTCGAGCCGGACACGTTCGGCGATGCGGTCGGGGACCTCGTACGCATCCACCGCCACGTGCTGGTTCAGGTCGATGACGGGCTTGACGGTGATCTTCGTGCCCGGCGTGCGGCACCAGTCGCGGACCTGGTCGGCGGTGACCATCCCTCGGGTGTTCTCGAGGCGGGCAAGGTCGATCCCGACGCCACCGGTCGCGGTGTCGACGCCGGGCCCCGCCGCCAAGTCGTCGCCGGAGCGCTGGGCGGTGACGGCGGCGTCGCTGAGGTGGACGTAGAGCACGACCTGCCGCGCAGGTGTCCGGGTGGAGCCCACCGGCGTCTCGTCGTTCGTCGGGTCGGCGCCGTGGAGGTCGAGTGCGGTCTGGCGTCGTGCGAGTTCGCCGAGGGCCATGGAGCGGCGGACGTCGAGGGCGGCGTCGCAGCCCGCGGCGGCGAGGTCGGCGGCCACGCGCTGGACGGCGTTGTTCAGGTCGAGGGCGTCGGCGATGTCGAGGGTGCCGTGGACGGGGACGACGCCGGTCCACGGTGAGCCCGCGTCGCTGGGGGTGGTCTCGATGGTGAAGTACCGGCCGGCGTCTGCGTCCGCCCGGTCCAGCTCGGCGTTCTCGGGGTCGAACCGGGCTACCGCTTCGGCGACGAGGCGCTCGACGGTCGGCATCGTGGCGCGGTGCGCGACCGGCGCCAGGTTGCGATCGACGAAGTCCGCACCCTCGGGCGTGAGGTTGCGGGTGAGGGCGGCGATCTTCCGTGCCCGCCAGACCGGCAGCGATCGCTTCTGCGTCAGGGGGTCGGCCCCGGCGAGGACACGGTCCCAGAGGCGGGGGAGGCGGTGGCGCAGCTCGATGGCGTCACCGACGAGCGGGCGGCCGGAGGTGACGGAGCGGCCGAGGGCTGCGGAGATCTCGTAGAGGCAGAACTCCGAGACAAGGGGGGCGCCGGGTCCGCCGAGCTCGAGGAACCGGTCGCCACCCGGTACCGAGCTGGGGTCCTCATGCCAGAGCCCGAGCGGGCCGATGGGGTCACCCACCACCCCGTCGGTGTGGGCGTCAGCCCAGTCCGCGACCGCGACGAACGCCGCCACCTCCGCCGCGCGCTGAGCCGCTGCAGCGGCTCGGGCGGTCGCGAGCAGCGCGGTCGAGTCGATGGCCGGAGGGGCCTCGACGACGGCGGTGCTCGGGTGGCTCATGCCGACAACGCTAGGGGCGACCACCGACAGTTTCGGGTCCGAGAGCGGGGGCTGGGGAAAGAAGATCTAGGAGTCTGAGCGTCGCCACAGCACCCGGCCGGCAACCGTCCTCGAGGTGGTTTCGAGGGCCGCTGGGGCGGCCACCTCAACCACCGAAGCGGAGTGCCCCCGCCACCGACACCGCGCCGACACCGCCGACGTCCCGCCCCGACGCCCTCACTCCAGGACGTGCCTCAGGTACCTCCCCGGGGCGTCGAGGAACCGCTTCCAGTGCTCGACCAGCTCGAGGTCGTCCCACGTCGTCTCCCGCATTCCCCACGGACCCAGCTCGAGGATGCGGGCGCCGGGGAGGGAGGCGAGGACGGGGGAGTGCGTCGCGCAGACGACCTGCGCCCGCGACGCAACGAGCTCGGCCAGACGGCCGATGAACCCCAGGGTGGCGGAGAACGAGAGCGCGGCTTCCGGCTCGTCGAGGCAGTAGAACCCCGGCCCGTCGAGATGGGTGCGAGAGACCTCGAGGAAGGACTCACCGTGGCTCATGAGGTGGTACTCGGACGCCCGCCGCGGTCCGCGGGCGTCGGGGTCGATCGTCGACTCGTTGAACGTGTACCACCCGTGCATCGTCTCGGCCCGCAGGAAGAAGCCCCACCGGCCCGAACCGATCCCGCGCTGGACCCGCAGCGATCGGGCGAGGGCTGACTCGCTGCGCCAGGTCGCGCGACCGCCCTGCGTCGAGCCACCTTCCGGTGGTAGCCCGTACGCCTCCGCCAGCGCCTCGACGATCGTCGACTTGCCCGAGCCGTTCTCCCCTACGAGGAACGTCACGCCGGGCGCGGGGTCGAAACCGTCCCGCACGAGCTGCGCCACGGCCGGCACCGTCAGCGGCCAGACGCCCGGTTCGGGGGGCGGCCGCTCGGGATCCACCGCGACCCGCACCACCGGTGGCTGGTCGAACCGCATTTCGCCTCCTCGCCGCCGGCCCACCCCGAGCCGGCACCCGGCGACCACCTTGCCGCACCCCACCGACGGTGCCGGGCGCCGTACTGGTCGGGGGCCGCCCAGCGACTCAGCCGCGGGCCTCCGCCTCCGCCTCGGCCTCCGCGGCGCGGATCGCGGCGGTCCCGAGCCGCCGGAGGGCCACCGGCACGAGCACGAGGTGGCCGGCGGCAGCGAGGAGGAACGGCGCCCGCAGCGCCCACTCGCGGTCGCCGACGGCGTCGAGGGCCACGACGACCGCGCCGCCGAGCAGGCTGCCGACGGCCATCATCCCCCAGCCGAAGAACCGGTAGACGGAGTTGACCCGGCCCAGCAGGTGGTCGGGGATGATCCGCTGGCGCAGCGACACGGTGACGACGTTCCACAGCACGACGAAGAGGCCGGTGACCACGCCCATCGCCCAGAACAGCACGGGCGACGACGTCAGTCCCGTCACCAGCAGCACGAGCGCGGAGCCCACGACGGAGACCAGCAGCGACGGTCCCGGGCCGAGCCGCGCCACCACCCGGTCCACGACCAGTGACGCGGCGACCGCGCCGACCGCCGTACCCGTCGTGACCAGCCCGAACGCCCAGCCGTCGAGCACACCGAGCACCTCCTGCACGAACAGCACGAGCGTCACGAACGCTGCGGTCGTCAGCAGGTTCATCGCGGCGAGCATGAACGCGAGCGTGCGCAGCAGGCGGTGCCGCCACAGCCAGCCGAACCCCTCGGCCAGCTCGCGGCGCCAGTCCGGGACAGCGGGGGCGACCCCGGGTACGGCGGGTGCCCGCCGCGGCCGGAAGTCGCCACGCAGGCCCAGCACCAGCAGCGCGCTGAGCGCGAGCAGCCCGGCGTTGGCGGCGAACGGCACGACGAGGGCCAGGCCGAGGAGCAGCCCGGCCAGGGGCGGCCCGACGAAGTTGTTCATCGTGCTCTCCACCGCCCACAGCCGCCCGTTGGCGCGCTCGAGGTGGGCACGGTCGACGACCGCGGGCAGGAGCGTCTGCGCCGCGTTGTCCCGCAGCACCTCGGCGAAGCCCAGCAGCAACGAGACGACCCCCAGCACGACGAGCAGCAGGGGCGCGGCGTCGGGCGCGGGCGCACCCGCGGCGAGCTCGGCCGGGGTCGGCAGCGACGCCTGGTGCAAGGCGACGACGGCGGCGAGCAGCGCGACGGCGACGCACCGCACCGCGTCCATCGACCCGACGAGCAGCCGGCGGTCGACCCGGTCGGTCAGCACGCCGGCCAGCAGGGTGAACACCAGCCACGGCAGCCGCGACGCCAGGCCGAGCAGCGTGATGACGAACGGGTCGCGGGTCAGCGACGACGCGAGCCACAGGACGGCGACCACCATGAGGCCGTCACCGAGGTTCGCGGCGGCCGACGACGCCAGCACGCGCCGGTAGCGCGCCCCCAGCCCGCGCCCCGCCGTCGGGGGCGCGGCCGCGTCGGCGCTCACGCCTCCTCCCCGGGGGCGGGTAGGCCGCGGGTCGGGTAGATGCCGGCCACGACGGCGTACGTCGTGCCTCCCTCCGCGGGCTGCGCCGCGAACTCCGTGACGAGGTCGCCGAGCCGCCGGTCCCACTCCTCGGCGCGCTCGCGGGGGATGCGGGCCTGGCGCAGGTACGCCGTGGCGGGCCACGTCTCCGCGCGCCCGTCGCCACCGGCACCTCCACCGGCACCTCCACCGGCACCTCCATCGGCGCTCCCGTCCGCACCCCCCTCGGGCACGGCGCCCATCTCGGCGGCCGCGCGCTGCAGGAGGCGCTGCTGCCAGCCCACCGCCTCGCCCACGGGGTGGTAGAGGAAGGTCCGCGCGGTGCGGCCGTAGTAGCGCGCCTCCAGCGCCCGCACCCGCTCGGTGCGCACGACCCGCACGAGCCCGGCGCGCTCGAGCGTCTTGAGGTGGTGGCCCACCGTGCCCTTCGGGCGTCCGAGCACCTCGGCCAGCTCCGACGTGGTCGCCGCGCGGTCGAGCAGGAGCGTCACGATCCGGGTGCGGGTCTCCTCGAAGAGGGCGCGGTACTGCTCCGGGTCGGTCACCACGAGCTCGTCGGCGAGGTCGTAGTCGGGCGAGGAGCGGTCGGGCGCAGAACGGTCGGCCATGGCCGTATGGTCGGGAACTGCCGACCATTCCGTCAAGGGGGACCGCTCGGCTACGTTGGCGCTCGTGCCGTCGAAGTCGCCGTCCGTCGAGGTCGAGGTGGGCTCCCGCGTCGTGCGGGTCAGCAACCCCGACCGGGTCTACTTCCCGGAGTCCGGGGCCACGAAGCTGGACGTGGTGGAGTACTACCTGGCCGTCGCCGACGGCATCACCGGCGCGCTGCTCGAGCGCCCCTGCATGCTCCACCGCTTCCCCAAGGGGCTGGCCGGCGACAAGGTGCACCAGAAGCGGCTGCCGGCCGGCGCGCCCGACTGGGTCGAGACCGTCGAGCTGTTCTTCCCGCGCTGGGGCCGCACGGCCGACGAGCTGTGCGTGACGGAGCCGGCCGCGGTGATCTGGGCCGTGCAGATGTCGACGGTCGAGTTCCACCCCTGGAACAGCCGGCGCGGCCAGGTGGAGCAGCCCGACGAGTGGCGCATCGACCTCGACCCGGGGGACGCCTGCGACTACGCCACCGTGCAGCGCGTCGCGGCGGTGGCCCACGAGGTGCTCGACGAGCTCGGCGCGGTCGGCTACCCCAAGACGAGCGGCTCGAAGGGCCTGCACGTCTACGTGCGGATCCCGCCCACCCACGGCTTCGCCGACGTACGACGCGCCGCCCACGCCTTCGCCCGCGAGGTCGAGCGCCGCACCGACGACGTGACGACCGCGTGGTGGCGCAAGGACCGCGACCCGGCGAAGGTCTTCGTCGACTACAACCAGAACACCCGCGACCACACGATCGCGGCGGCGTACTCCCTGCGCGGCCTGCCCGACGCCCGCGTCTCGACCCCGCTGCGCTGGGACGAGGTCGCCGACGCCGACCCGCGCGACCTGACGCTGGCCACCGTGCCCGCCCGCTTCGCCGAGCTCGGCGACCTGCACGCGGGGCTGCACGCCGACGAGCACGTCTTCGACATCGCGCCCCTGCTCGAGTGGGCCGACCGGGACGAGGCCGAGGGCGCGGCGCCCCCGCCCGACGACGAGGCCTGAGCACCCCTAGGATCGCCCCCCGTGGGCATCCAGATCACGCCGAGCATCCTCAACGCCGACTTCGCCGCGCTGGGCGCGGAGGTCGCACGCATCCCGAGCGCCGACATGGTCCACGTCGACGTGATGGACAACCACTTCGTGCCGAACCTGACCTTCGGCCCGACGATGGTCGAGGCCCTGGCGCGCGCGACCGACCTGCCGCTCGACGCGCACCTCATGATCGCGGACCCCGACCGCCACGCCCCGACGTACGTCGAGGCCGGCTGCGCCTCGGTGACGTTCCACGTCGAGGCCGCCGCCGCGCCCGTGCGCCTGGCGCGCGAGATCCGCGCCGCGGGCGGCCGGGCGAGCATGGCGCTGAAGCCGGCCACCCCCGTCGAGCCCTACGCCGACATGCTCGGCGAGCTGGACATGCTGCTGCTCATGACGGTCGAGCCCGGGTTCGGCGGCCAGAAGTTCCTCGACCTCGTGCTCCCCAAGATCCGCCGCGCCCGGGCGCTCCTCGACGCCCGGGGCGTGGAGTGCGCCCTCCAGGTCGACGGCGGCGTGTCGTTGGAGACCATCGAGCGGTGCGCCGCGGCCGGGGCGGACGTGTTCGTCGCCGGCAGCGCCGTCTACTCCGCCGACGACCCCGACGCCATGATCGGCGCCCTGCGCGCCGCGGGCGATGCCGCGCGCGCCGCGGGCGACGCCGCCCGCGCCCCGGCCTGACCCCCGCGCCCGAGCCCGCGTCCGGCCCCGCGTCCGGCCCCGCGTCAGGCCCCGCGTCAGGCCCCGCGTCCGGTCCCGCGTCCGGTCCCGCGTCCGCAGGGCGGGACGTCGCGGCCCGTCGGGGGCCGTGTGGCAGGATCCCGGGAGACGAGTTGACCAACTCGCGTGCACTGGGGTCGGTGAAATTCCGAGCCGGCGGTGAGAGTCCGCGACCCGGCCGCATCCAGCGGCCGGCTGACCAGGTGGGATTCCTGGACCGACGGTGAGAGTCCGGATGGGAAGCGCACGCACGTGGTCGCCGCGGTCCGACGCCCCTGCGTCGACCCGCGACGGTCCGCGCGCCCCCGGTGTCCGTGACCGACCGGGAAGACGCAGCGCATGACCAGCGACACCCCCCGCCCCGCCGACGGCGGCGCCACGCCCGCCGAGCGCGACGCGATGCGGCGCGCCCTCGTGCTGGCCCGCGAGCGCGGGCGCCCCGGGCCCAACCCCCGCGTCGGCTGCGTGCTCCTCGCCCCCGACGGCACCGAGCTCGCCGCCGGCGCGCACGCCGGGGCGGGTACGCCGCACGCCGAGGTCGTCGCGCTCACGGCCGCCGCGGACGCCGGGGTCGACGTGCGGGGCGCCACCGCCGTCGTCACCCTCGAGCCCTGCAACCACACCGGCCGCACCGGGCCCTGCGCCCAGGCGCTGCTCGCCGCCGGGGTGGCTCGGGTCGTCGTGGCGCAGAGCGACCCCACGCCGGCGGCCGCCGGGGGAGCCGCCACCCTGCGCGCCGCGGGCGTCGACGTCGTCACCGGCGTGCTCGTCGACGAGGTCGCGCCGCTCAACCGCGCGTGGACCACCGCGGTCACCCGCGGCCGTCCGTTCGTGACCTGGAAGTTCGCCGCCACCCTCGACGGGCGCAGCGCCGCCGCCGACGGCACCAGCCGCTGGATCAGCTCGCCCGCGGCCCGCGCCGACACCCACCGGCTGCGCGCCGAGGCCGACGTAGTGCTCGCCGGCACGGGCACCGTCGTCGACGACGACCCCCGCCTGACCGTGCGCGGCGCCGACGACCAGCCGCTCCCGGTGCAGCCGCTGCGCGCCGTGATGGGGCTGCGCGACGTACCCGCGGGCGCCCAGGTGCTCGACGACACGGCCCCGACCACCCACCTGCGCACCCGCGACCCCCACGAGGCGCTGGCGCTCCTCGCCGTGCGCGAGGCCCGCCACGTCTTCCTCGAGGGCGGCCCCACGCTGGCCGCCGCGTTCCTCGCCGCCGGTCTCGTCGACGAGGTCGTCGTGTACGTCGCGCCCCTGCTGCTGGGCGCCGGCCGCTCCGCCGTCGGCGACCTGGGCATCACCACGATCGCCGATGCGTTGCACCTGGAGGTGCTCGACGCGGCGACGGTCGGCACGGGTGCGGACACCAACGTCCGGCTCGTGCTCCGGCCCGTGGTGGCCGGCGCCGACGGCACCACCGGACCCACCGCAGCACCCCCCACCCCCACCCCCACCCCGACCCGGACGGAGATGATCTGACGTGTTCACCGGCATCGTCGAGGAGCTCGGCGCCATCGAGGCCGTCGAGCAGCAGGACGACGCGATCCGGCTCACCGTGCGCGCTGCCACCGTGCTCGGCGACACCCGTCTCGGCGACTCCATCGCCGTCGACGGCTGCTGCCTGACGGTCGCGAGCCGCGAGGACGGCACCTGGACCGCCGACGTCATGGCCGAGTCGCTGGCCCGCACGACGCTGGGCCGCCGCCGCGTCGGCGACGTCGTCAACCTCGAGCGCGCGGTCCGCGCCGACCAGCGCCTCGGCGGCCACGTCGTGCAGGGCCACGTCGACGCCGTCGGCGAGGTGGTCGACCGCCGCGCCAGCGAGCACTGGACGGTCGTCGAGGTCGCCTACCCCGAGAGCCTCGCGCGCTTCCTCGTCGAGAAGGGCTCCATCACGGTCGACGGCGTCAGCCTCACCCTGGTCGACGTCGGCGCGCGCACCTTCACCGTCAGCCTCATCCCCGAGACCCTGGCCCGCACGACGCTCGGCACCCGCGCCGTCGGCGAGCCGGTCAACCTCGAGGTCGACGTCATCGCCAAGCACGTGGAGCGCCTCGTCAGCGGCGGGTACGCCGACGAGCAGCTGGCGCGCATCGCCGGCGCCTCCCGGGCAGCGGACGCCCGCACCGCCGCGACCGACGGGGGCGAGGCGTGAGCCCGCTGGAGTGGCTGCTGCACGGCCAGCTCGCCGTCGGCGGCGGGTACCTCTCGGTCCCCGAGGTCGTGGGCAACGCCTTCGGCCTCGCGAGCGCCCTGCTCGGCATGCGCCGCGTCGTCTGGGCGTGGCCCGTCGGGCTCGTCGGCAACGTCCTGCTCTTCGGCGTCTTCGCCTGGGGCGAGCTCAGCAACGTCGTCGCCGACCCCCTGTGGGGCCAGGCGGGGCGGCAGGTCTTCTTCGCGGCCGTCGGCCTCTACGGCTGGTGGCGCTGGAGCCGCCTGCGCCGGGCGGGCGGGGCCGCGGACGGAGGGGCCGTCGTACCCCGCTGGGCCGGGCCGTCCGGCTGGCTCCAGCTCGCGGTCCTCGGGGTCGTGGGGTACGCCGCCGCGTACGCCGCGCTCACCCGCCTCGGCTCGTGGGGCCCGGCGACCGAGGCCTGGATCCTGGCCGGCTCGATGCTCGCCACCTACGGCATGGCCCGCGGCTGGGTGGAGTTCTGGCTGGTCTGGCTGGCCGTCGACGTCGTCGGCGTGACCACGCTGCTCGAGGCCGGCTACTACCCGACCGCGGCCATGTACGTCGTGTACGCCGCCTTCGTCGTGCTGGGCTTCGTCACCTGGTGGCGCGTCGAGCGCCGCCTGCACGCGCTGGCGCTGTCGGAGGCGCACGAGCCCACCGGGGCCCCGGCCGAGCCCCTCGCCCCCACCGTCCCCGCCGTCCCCGTCGCGACCGCCGAGGCGGCCGCAGCAAGGAGCACCCACCCGTGAGCACCACCGTCCGACTCGACAGCGTCGAGCGTGCCGTCGCCGACATCGCCGCGGGCAAGGCCGTCGTCGTGGTCGACGACGAGGACCGCGAGAACGAGGGCGACATCATCTTCGCCGCCGCCCGGGCCACACCCGAGCTCATGGCCTTCACGATCCGCCACTCCTCGGGCGTCATCTGCGCGCCGATGCCCGGCGAGATGCTCGACCGCCTCGAGATCCCGCTGATGACGCCGCACAACCGCGACAAGCTGCGCACGGCGTACACGATCTCGGTCGACGCCCGCGACGGCGTCTCCACGGGCATCAGCGCGGCGGACCGCGCTCACACGGTGCGCACGCTCGCCGACTCGGCGACCGAGCCGTGGGAGCTGACGCGGCCGGGGCACGTGTTCCCGCTGCGCTACCGCGAGGGCGGGGTGCTCGTGCGGCGCGGCCACACCGAGGCCGCCGTCGACCTCGCCCGCCTCGCCGGCCTCACGCCCGTCGGCGTGCTCGTCGAGGTCGTCAACGACGACGGCACGATGAAGCGCGGCCCCGAGCTGCGCGAGTTCGCCGACGAGCACGGCCTGGCGATGATCTCGATCGAGGAGCTGGTGCGCTACCGCCGCCGCGTCGAGCGTCACGCCGAGCGGGTGGCCGAGACCCGGCTGCCGACCACGCACGGCGAGCTCACGGCGTACGGCTACCGCATCAGCATCGACGGCTCCGAGCACGTCGCGCTCGTCGCCGGCGACCTCTCGGGTGACGAGCCGGTCCTGACCCGGGTGCACTCGGAGTGCCTCACCGGCGACGTCTTCGGCTCCCAGCGCTGCGACTGCGGCCCGCAGCTCGACGAGTCGATCGCCCGGATCGTGGCCGAGGGGCGCGGCGTCGTCGTCTACCTGCGCGGCCACGAGGGCCGGGGGATCGGCCTCGTCGCCAAGCTGCAGGCCTACGCGCTGCAGGACGGCGGCCGCGACACCGTCGACGCCAACCTCGACCTCGGGCTGCCCGCCGACGCCCGCCACTACGGCACCGCCACGCAGATCCTGCGCGACCTGGGCGTGCGGAGCGTGCGCCTGCTGACCAACAACCCGGAGAAGACCTCCAACCTCGAGGAGTACGGCGTGCACGTCGCCGAGCGCGTGCCGCTCGCCACGCTGCCCAACGACCACAACATCACCTACCTGCTCACCAAGCGGGACCGGATGGGCCACCAGCTCGACGGCCTCGACGGGTGGGCGCCCGCCGCGCCGGACCCGGCGGCGGCGGACGAGGCGGACCTCGTCGTCGACCCGCCCCACGTCGACCCGGTCACCCACGCCCGGCTCGTCGCCGAGCCGACCGGCAACGCCACCATCCCGCTGCACGACGACACCGCGGACACCGACGAAGGAGATGCCCGATGAGCGGCCACGGAGCCCCCGACCTGCGTCCCGGCGACGCCTCCGACCTGCGCGTGGCCGTGGTGGCCGCCTCCTGGCACGCCGAGGTGATGGACGGCCTGCTGGCCGGCACCCACCGGGCGCTGTCCGACGCCCGCGTCGCGGACCCGACGGTCGTCCGGGTGCCCGGCACGTTCGAGCTGCCCGTCGTGGCTGCCGCGCTGGCCCGCACCCACGACGCCGTCGTGGCGCTCGGCGTCGTGATCCGCGGCGGAACGCCGCACTTCGAGTACGTGTGCTCCGCAGCGACCGACGGCCTCAACCGGGTCGCGCTCGACGCCGGCACGCCCGTCGGCTTCGGCGTGCTGACCTGCGACACCGAGGCGCAGGCGCTGGACCGCGCCGGGCTGCCCGGGTCGGCCGAGGACAAGGGCTACGAGGCGACCTCGGCCGCGCTCGAGACCGCCGGGGTGCTGCGGGCCCTGTCCGGCGGCCCCGCCGGCACGCCGTAGGCTGCTGCCCCGTGAAGACGTTCGAGGAGCTCTGGACGGAGCTCGAGGACAAGGCCCGCACCCGCCCCGACGGGTCCGGCACCGTCGCCGCCCTGGACGCCGGGGTGCACTCCATCGGCAAGAAGCTCGTCGAGGAGGCGGCCGAGGTCTGGATGGCCGCGCGGTTCGAGTCGAAGGAGCAGGTCGCGCTGGAGGTCAGCCAGCTGCTGTACCACGCGCAGGTCATGCTGCTGGCGAGCGGCGTCACGCTCGACGACGTCTACTCCCATCTGTGAGCGCCCCGGCCCCCTCCCGCTCACCCTCGAAGGACGACTGAGTTGACCAGCACCACCACCCCCGACCTGCTGCGCGTCGCCGTGCCCAACAAGGGCGCGCTGTCGACCGCGGCGGCCGGCATCCTCACCGAGTCCGGCTACCAGCAGCGCACGGACTCGAAGCGGCTGACGCTGATCGACACCGAGAACGGCGTCGAGTTCTTCTACCTGCGTCCGCGCGACATCGCGCTCTACGTCGCCGACGGCACCCTCGACATCGGCATCACGGGCCGCGACCTGCTGCGCGACTCCGGCGCCCAGGCCGAGGAGGCGCTGCCGCTCGGCTTCGGCCGCTCGCGGTTCTTCTTCGCCGGCCCCGCCGGCCGCTACTCCGACGTCGCGGACCTGCAGGGGCTGCGCATCGCCACGTCGTACGTCGGAGTGGTCGAGGCCTACCTCGCCGAGCGCGGCATCGAGGCGACGGTGACCCGCCTCGACGGCGCGGTCGAGACCAGCATCCAGCTCGGGGTGGCCGACGTGATCGCCGACGTCGTCGAGACCGGCTCCACCCTGCGCCAGGCGGGTCTCGAGACCTTCGGCGACGTGGTGCTGGAGTCGGAGGCGGTCCTCATCACCCGCGCCGGCGCCACGCCCCCGGCCGGGCTGACCATCTTCAAGCGCCGCATCGAGGGCGTCCTCGTGGCCCGCAGCTACGTGATGATGGACTACGACATCGCCGAGGAGCACGTGGCGGCCGCCGTCGCGCTGGCCCCGGGCATCGAGTCGCCGACCATCTCGCCGCTGCGCCGCGACGGGTGGGTGGCCGTGCGCGTCATGGTGCCCCGCGCCGGCGCGCAGCGCCTCATGGACGACCTCTACGACACCGGCGCCCGCGGCATCCTGACGACGGAGATCCATGCCTGCCGGCTCTGACGGCGCGCCCGCCCGCCCGGCCCTGCCCCGCACGTGGCGCCCGCTGGGCACGCGGCTCGCGGGCTTCGTCGCCGGCGGCACGGTCGCGGCCGCGGCGGTAGCGGCGTGGTTCCTGCTCGACCCCGAGATCCGCGACCGGTTCGGGATCTTCGAGCGCGTCCTGATGGTCGTCCTCACCGGCCTGGCCGCCGCCGTGTGGTGGGGCCTGCTGCGGTGCCGCGTGACGGCGCGCGAGGACGGCCTCGTCGTCGTGAACGGCTACCGGCGCTACGAGTACGGCTGGGCGCAGGTGGTGGCCGTGCGCATGCCGGTCGGCGCCCCGTGGGCCACGCTCGACCTCTCCGACGGGACCTCCCGCCCGACGCTCGGCATCCAGTCGTCCGACGGCGGGCGCGCCCAGGCCGCCGTGCGCGAGCTGCGCGCCCTCGTCGACGCCTCCTAGGAGGGCGACGCACCCCCGATGCACCCGCCGGCACATCCGTACCGGCGTATCCCTGTCGGCGGGGCCCCAGCCGTGGTGGACTCGTCGTCGTGGACATCGGGGGATGGGACGTGGAGCTCCGCACCGGGGGCCGGTCGTGGCGCGTGGTGGCGCGGCGCTGCGACGCCGTGGCGCTGGAGGTCGACCTGGCGCCGGGCGAGGGCGTGCAGCGCATCTCGTTCGGCAGCTCCTACCGCCCCGTGGTGCCGCCGGGCCGGTCGCTCGAGGGCATCTTCAGCTGCTCGACCGACGACTGCGACCCGCACGTCGTGCTGACGTGGCACACCGAGGCCGGCGCGCGGGAGACCCGCACCATCGCGCTCGAGCAGGTCTGAGCCCCGTCAACCGTCGAGCCGGCCGAGCGCGTCGAGGCGCAGGTCGGCGGCGGCGCGCGTGCCCTGCGCGCTGAAGTGCGCCTGCTCGGCGCGGCCCCACCCGTGCCAGTGCTCCTCCACCGCGGCGCCGTCGCGCTCCAGCCCGCGGCGCAGCCGCAGCGCCGGCGGGGCCTCCACCCACACCAGCAGGCTCCGGTACGGCGCCAGCACCCCCGCGCCCGCCCCGACGCCCTCGAGCACCACGACGTCCCCGGGGCCCACGGGGCCGAGCCGGCGGGTCTCGGCGAAGGCACCGGCGTACCAGTCGTAGCGGCGGTAGGTGCCGACCCCGCCGGCGGCCAGCGGGCCCACGACGTCGCGCGCGAGTCGGCCGGGCGCGGCGTCCAGCCCGTCCCACCCCTCGTAGTGGTCGTCCATGTGGAGCACGGTGACGGCCCCGCCCACCCGGTCGTCGGCGGTGAGGGCGGTCGCCAGCGCGCCGGCCGCCGTGGTCTTGCCCGACCCGGCCGGGCCGTCGACGCAGAGCAGGCGGGCCGCGCCGCACCGCGCCGGGGCGGCGAGCAGGTGGCCGAGGACGGCGTCGAGGGTGGCCCCGGGCAGGGGGCCGTGCGCGGCGGGCGCCGCGGGGGTCGGGGCGTCCACCTCAGCCGAGGGCGAGGCCCGCGCCCCGGTACGTCGGCACGGTCCGCTCGACGGCGCGGCCGCGGACCAGGTGCACGACGTCGGTGTGCTCGAACGGCTCGCCCGACTTGGCGTGGCGGAACCACACCAGGTCACCCACCGCGAGCGCGTCCGCGCCGGGTCCGACCAGCGGGGTCTGCACCTCCCCGGCACCCTCGAGCCCGGTGAGCTCGAGCCCGGGCGGCGCCCAGGGGAGGGGGAGGCGGTCGGGCCCGGCGGCGCCCGACGCGGCGTACCCGCCGCCGTGGACGGTCGCGACGCCCGGCCCGGGACGGCGCGTGACGGGGACGGCGTAGAAGGCCGCCGGCCGGGGCGCGAAGGAGCGGTAGTGGTCGAAGAGCCCGGGCACCAGCAGCCCGGAGCCCGCCGCGACCTCGGTGACCGACGGGTCGGCGGCCGTCTCCGCCACGGAGCCGGACCCCCCGGCGTTGAGGAACTCGATCGGGCCGAGGTCGGCGAGGGCCGCCACGAGCTCGGCGCGCCGCTCGCGCAGCTGGCGTAGAGACGCGCGCTTGAGCTGCCGCACGACCGCCATCCGCGGCCCGCGCCCCGGCACGTCGTCGGCGACGCCCGCGACCTGGCCCTCGTACGTCATGACCCCGACCAGCACGAAGCCCGGCCGCTCCACCACGGCGCGGGCCAACGCGACCGCGTCGGCGACGCTGCGCAGGGGGGAGCGCTTCGGCCCGACGTGCGTGCCGCCCGGACCGTGGAACCCCGCGTCGACGTCGAGCGCGACCCGCACGGGCACGGCCCGGGACGCGCGCACGCCGTCGACCGCGTCGAGGTGAGCGACGTCGTCCACCATGAGCGTGACGGCGCCCGCCGCGGACGGCGAGGACGTGAGCCGGGTCAGGGCGGCGCGGTCGACGGTGGGGTAGCCGACCACGACGTCGTCGCTGATGCCCTGCTCGTGCAGCCACAGCGCCTCGGCCAGGGTGTAGCCGAGCACGCCCGCGAAGCCGTCGGTGGCCAGCGCGCGCCGCAGCAGCTCGGGCACGCGCAGCGACTTCGACGCCACCCGCAGGGGGGTGCCGCCCGCGCGGCGCACGAGGTCGGCGGCGTTGGCGTCGAACGCGTCGAGGTCGACGACGGCGGCGGGCGTGGCGGCCGGTGCCGGCAGACCGGCCAGCGCGGCGCCCAGGCGGTCGCCGAGCCGGTGCCGCTCGGCGAGCCCGGCGACGACGTCCGGGCGGGGGGTCACTGGATCCCGCGGCGGCGCAGGAGCGCCTCGATGTCGGCGAGCTCGTCGTCCACCGGTGCGGCCCCGGCGGGCGGACGCCCGGCCCCGCGGGCGGGAGGCTCGGTGCGGCCGGCCCCGCGACCTGCACCGCGGGCCTGCGTCGGGGGGACGGCGCGTGTCCCGTCGCCGGCGGGGACCGCGCGGGGCCGGGGCGTGGTGCCCAGGCCGCGGGCGGCGAGCACGCCGCCCAGCACGATGAGCAGGGCACCGGCGCCGGCCAGCGCGACCCCCGTCCACACGACGGGGGAGAAGACGAGGCCGCTCGCCCAGTCGCCGACCTCGACGGCGACGTCGCCCGCGAGCTCGAGGGTGCCCGTGAGGTACGCGGCGGGGGCGAGGAGCGTGAGGCCCGCCCCGCGCACCGCGGAGGCGACGCCCCGGGCGCGCCACGCGTAGACGGTCCACGCCGCGCCGAGCGCGGTCAGCACGGCGGCCAGGGCGAGCCAGGTCGAGTCCACCCGGCCACCCTAGCCACCGACGGCGCCCCCGGCTGCCGGTCGCGGCTGCGGGTCGCGGCTGCCGGTCGTGGGTGCCGGTGCGGCTGCGATGATGGGCGGGTGGACGAGCAGCGCGCGCCGGGAGCCCCGGAGCCCCAGGACCGGTTCGTCGGGCGCACGATCCCCGACCCGGGGTTCGCCGACGACTCCGGTGCCGCCGACCCCGCGCTGCGCGCCGTCCTCGCGGCGTACGACGCGGGCCGCGCCGACCACGGCGCGGCGCTGGCGGCGCTGCTCGAGGCCCGGCTGCTGGTGCCGGTCGTCGCGATCCTCGGCGAGGTCGAGATCGACGACGCCGGCCTCGCGCACGACAAGAGCAGCGACATGGCCACGGTGCTCGTGACCGGACGCGACGGGCGCCAGGCCCTGCTGGCCTTCACGGGGCACGACAGCCTCGCGCGCTGGCGTGCCGACGCGCGCCCGGTCCCCGTCGCCACCGAGCTGGCGGCGCGCTCGGCGATCCAGGACGGCGCGGCCGCCCTCGTCGTCGACATCGCCGGGCCGTCCCGGTTCGTGGTCGCGGGCGAGGACCTCGAGGCCGCGGCCCGGGGCTGGCGGCTCGGTCGGGTCGCCGACGGCTACGCCTGGATTGGCGCGCCCGCGGAATAGTCCGCTAGTCTCCCTCGTTGACCGATCAGTGGTGACCTGCGTCCGCAGGCCGCCGCCGATCTCCAAGCGGAGACCAGCAGCACCCGTCTCCCACCCGCACCGACCGATCGGGCCCAGCGCCCACCAGGTCGTCGGGTCCGGTCGGGCTCCCCGCCTCGGCGTGGTGGCCCACGCAGGGCGTCGCCCGGGATGGAACCCGTGGTGCGTCGTGCGGCGACGTCGTCGCGACTGGCTTCCGCTTGTTCGTCAGCGGGAGCCTTTTCTGCTTCCCGGGGCCCGTCCAGGGCCGCCGGGGTGCGACGAGGAACCCGTCCGCCGTGCCAACCAGGAGGACACATCAGCACCGAGCTGCGCATCAACGATCGGATCCGGGTCTCCGAGGTCCGACTTGTCGGTCCCAACGGCGAGACCGTCGGCATCGTCCCCACGGGCGACGCCCTCCGACTCGCGCAGGAAGCCGGTCTCGACCTGGTCGAGGTCGCTCCCATGGCGCGCCCGCCGGTCTGCAAGCTGATGGACTACGGCAAGTTCCGCTACGAGACGGCCCAGAAGGCCCGCGAGGCCCGACGGAACCAGTCGAACGTGATCATCAAGGAGATGAAGCTCCGGCCGAAGATCGACGCGCACGACTACGAGACCAAGAAGGGTCACGTCGTGCGGTTCCTCAAGGCCGGGGACAAGGTCAAGATCACGATCATGTTCCGCGGCCGCGAGCAGCACCGTCCCGAGCTCGGGTTCCGGCTGCTGCAGCGCCTGGCCGACGACGTCGAGGAGCTGGGCTTCGTCGAGTCGTCGCCCAAGCAGGACGGCCGCAACATGATCATGGTCCTGGGTCCGCACAAGAAGAAGGCGGATGCCCGCGTCGAGGCCGAGGCCGAGAAGGCGTCGCGCGCCGCGGAGCGGGCCGAGGCCGTGGCGGAGGAGCGCGCCGAGCGCGACGCCGCCCACGCGGCCGGGCCGGTGGCGCAGAAGAAGGAGCGCCGCCGCTCCGAGAACCTCGACCCCGAGATCGACGCCTGAGCGACGCGTCCCGGACCCGGTCCGCGACGACGAGACGACGACGTACGCCGTCGGCCACCCCCCGGTGGTCGACACGAGAAGAGAGTGAATCGACATGCCGAAGAACAAGAGCCACTCCGGTGCGGGCAAGCGCTTCCGGGTGACCGGCAGCGGCAAGATCCTGCGGGAGAAGGCCGGCAAGCGCCACAACCTCGAGAAGAAGCCCTCGAAGGTCACGCGGCGCATGACGGGCACGGTCGAGGTCGCCAAGGCCGACGTCCCCCGCGCCAAGAAGATGCTGGGTCTCTGACCTTCCCCACCCCGTGGCGGCGGGCCAGGCCCGCCCCGCACCCGATCTGAACGAGGAGCAACAACGTGGCACGCGTCAAGCGGGCAGTGAACGCCCAGAAGAAGCGCCGGACGACCCTCGAGCGCGCCAGCGGCTACCGCGGCCAGCGCTCGCGCCTGTACCGCAAGGCGAAGGAGCAGGTCACCCACTCGCTGGTCTACAGCTACAACGACCGGCGCAAGAACAAGGGCAACTTCCGTCGCCTGTGGATCCAGCGCATCAACGCCGCCGCGCGTGCGCAGGGCATGACCTACAACCGCTTCATCCAGGGCCTGAACCTGGCGGGCGTCGAGGTCGACCGCAAGATCCTCGCCGAGCTGGCCGTCAACGACCCGGCCGCGTTCACCGCGCTCGTGGAGACGGCCAAGGCCGCTCTCCCCGACGACGTCAACGCCGCGAAGGTCTCGGCCTGACCGCCAGCCCGCTCGCGCCCGGCAACCCCCGGGTCAAGGAAGCGCGCAAGCTCAGCCGCCGCTCGGTACGCACCGAGCGGCGGCTGTTCCTCGTGGACGGCCCGAAGGCCGTCGAGGGCGCGCTCGAGGTCCCCGGCCGCGTGCGCGAGGTCTTCGTGACCCCCGCGGCCGCCGAGCGGTACGCCGACCTGCTGGCCGCCGTACCCCCGACCACGCCCGTGCGGCTCGTCGAGGAGCGCGCGCTCGCGGGTCTCAGCGACGCCGTCACGCCGGCGGGCATCGTCGCCACCTGCGACCTGCTCGACGTGCCGCTCGCCGACGTGCTGACGCCCGCGCCACGGCTGCTGGCCCTGTGTGCCGACGTGCGCGACCCCGGCAACGCCGGCACGGTCGTGCGCTGCGCCGACGCCGCCGGCGCCGACGGGGTGGTCCTCCTCGGCGACGCGGTCGACCCGCACAACGCCAAGACGGTCCGCGCCAGCGTGGGCAGCGTCTTCCACCTGCCGCTCGCCCAGGTGCCCGACGCGGCTGCGGGCGTGGCCGCCGTGCGCGCCGCCGGCGTGCAGGTGCTCGCCGCGGACGGAGCGGGCGACGTCGACCTGTTCGAGGCGGAGGCCGCCGGTCTCCTCGACGGTCCGACCGCCTGGCTGCTCGGCAACGAGGCCCGGGGCCTGCCCGCCGCGCTCGCCGCGGCCGCCGACCACGTGGTGCGCATCCCGATCCACGGCCGCGCGGAGAGCCTGAACCTGGCGACCGCCGCCGCGCTGTGCCTCTACGCCAGCGCGCGGGCCCAGCGGTCGGTGCCGCGGGACACCCCCGCGCCGTAGCATCGCGGGATGGTGCCGACCCCTCCCGACGGCCAGCCCGACGGCCAGCCCGACGGCCCGCTCGACGGGCTCCCCGACGGTGTGGTGGTGGCGGACGGCTCGGGCACCACCACCCTCGTCAACGACGTCGCGGCACGGTGGCTCGGCGCGCCGGCGACCGACCTCGTCGGTCGCAGCCTCGACGACGTGCTGCGCCTGCAGGACACCGACGGCTGCGGCTGGTGCGCCACGAACGACCCGTACGGCGGGCTGCGCACCCGCGTCGGCGTGCCCGAGCAGTCGTGGCTGCTGCCCAACGGCCAGGAGGTGCTGACCGCGGCCCGCATCCGGCGCGGCGCCGACGGCGCGGTGGACCGGGTCGCGGTGACCCTGCGCTCGGGGCGGGGCCGCGAGCGGCTCGACCGGGAGCGCTCCGACCTCGTCGCCACCCTGGCCCACGAGCTGCGCTCGCCGCTGACGGGGGTCAAGGGCTTCGTGCAGGCCATGCTCAACCGCTGGGACGTGCTGAGCGACGAGCAGAAGCGGCTCATGCTCACCACGGTCAACAGCGACGCCGACCGGCTCAGCCGGCTCATCACCGAGCTGCTCGACGTCGCCCGCATCGACACGGGCCGGCTCGCGCTCTACCCGCGCCCCAGCGACGCCGGCGTGCTCGCGGCGCGCGTCGTCGACTCGATCCGGGCGGGAACGTCCCGCGTCGTCGAGCTCGACGTGGCCGACGACCTGCCGCTCGTCCAGGCCGATCCCGACAAGTTCGTGCAGGTGCTGACCAACCTGGTCGAGAACGCGGTGCGCCACGGCGAGGGCACCGTGCGGGTGGGCCTGGCGACGGACCCGGACGGGCCGGTGCGGATGGTCGTCGACGACGAGGGCCGGGGGATCCCCGAGGAGATCCGGCGCCGGGTGTTCACCAAGTTCTGGCAGTACGGCGCGGCGGGCGGCTCGGGGCTCGGGATGTACCTCGTCGGCGGCCTCGTGGGCGCGCACGGCGGCACCGTCGAGATCCGGGAGGCCCCCGGCGGGGGCGCCCGGGTCGTGGTCACGTGGCCCGCAGGTGAAACCGGTTCGTCGCCCGGGTCGGTGGGTTCCTAGACTGTGCCGCGGCCCGCGGCGCCGGCGTACCCACGTCGACCTCCGCCTCGGGGGCGCACCCCGCCCGGGCCGCACGCCACCTCACGCGGAAAGGCCGTCATGTCGGGCCCGAACAACTCCTACGACCCCGTCGAGGTCACCCCCCTCAAGGCCGAGGCCGTGGACGCGATGCGCGAGGCCGCCGTGGCGGCGATCGCGGCCGCCGCCGACCTCGGGCAGCTCAAGCAGGTGCGCATCGAGCACACCGGTGACCGTTCGCCGCTGGCGCTGGCGAACCGCGAGATCGGTGCCCTGCCCCCGCAGGCCCGCAAGGACGCGGGCCAGCGCATCGGCCGCGCCCGCGGCGAGGTGGCCCGGGCCCTCGCCGCCCGGCAGGAGGTGCTCGAGGCCGAGCACGAGGAGCGGATGCTCGTCGAGGAGACCGTCGACGTCACCGTCGCGACCGACCGCCGCCCGCGCGGCGCCCGCCACCCCCTGACCACCGGCGCCGAGCGCGTCGCCGACGTCTTCGTCGCGATGGGCTGGGAGATCGCCGAGGGCCCGGTCATCGAGGCCGAGTGGCTCAACTTCGACGCGCTCAACCTCGGGCCCGACCACCCGGCGCGCACCATGCAGGACACCTTCTGGACCTCCCCGCCGGAGAACCACGTCGTGCTGCGCACCCACACCTCGCCGGTGCAGGCCCGCTCGATGCTCACCCGCACCCCGCCGATCTACATCGCCTGCCCGGGCCGCGTGTTCCGCACGGACGAGTACGACGCCACGCACTCGCCGATGTTCCACCAGGTCGAGGGCCTCGCGATCGACGAGGGCATCACGATGGCCCACCTCAAGGGCACCCTCGACCACTTCGCCGCCGCGATGTTCGGCGAGGGCATCACGACGCGGTTCCGACCGTCGTACTTCCCCTTCACCGAGCCCAGCGCCGAGGTCGACCTGGTCTGCTTCGTGTGCCGGGGCACGGCCGTCGACGAGGCGGGCGACACCTGCCGCACGTGTCGCGGCGAGGGCTGGATCGAGTGGGGCGGCTGCGGCGTCGTCAACCCGCGGGTGCTCGTCGCCTGCGGCGTCGACCCCGAGCGCTACACCGGGTTCGCCTTCGGCATGGGCATCGACCGGACGCTGATGTTCCGGCACGGCGTCGAGGACCTGCGCGGCTTCTTCGAGGGAGACGTCCGCTTCACCACCGCCTTCGGAACGGAGATCTGACAAGTGCTGGCCCCGGTTTCCTGGATCCGCGAGTACGTCGAGCTCCCCGACGACGTCACGACCGACGCCCTCGCCGCACGGCTGACGGCGCTCGGTCTCAAGCTGGAGGCGATCAGCCGCACCGGCGAGGGCATCACCGGCCCCCTGGTCGTCGGCCGCGTGCTGACCATGGAGCCCGAGAAGCAGAAGAACGGCAAGACCATCAACTGGTGCACCGTCGACGTCGGCGACGCCAACGGCACCGGCGAGCCGCAGGGCATCGTCTGCGGTGCGCACAACTTCGCGCCCGGCGACCTCGTCGTCGTCGTGCTGCCGGGCGGTGTGCTGCCCGGGGGCTTCGCGATCTCCGCGCGCAAGACCTACGGCCACGTCTCCGCCGGGATGATCTGCTCGGCCGCCGAGCTCGGGCTCGGGCAGGACGGCGACGGCATCATCGTGCTGCCCGCCGGCGCCGGCGAGCCGGGGGACAGCGCCTTCGGCGTGCTCGGGCTCGGCGAGGAGGTCATCGAGTTCGAGATCAACCCCGACCGCGCGTACGCGCTCTCCCTGCGCGGCGTCGCCCGCGAGGCGGCGCTGGCGTTCGGCGCGCCGTACACCGACCCCGTGCTGCGCGACCTGCGCACGGGCGAGGCGGCCGACGGCACGGCGTACCCCGTCGAGGTCGACGACGCCGCGGGGTGCCCGGTCTTCGTGGCCCGCCTCGTCTCCGGCTTCGACCCGGCCGCGCCGACGCCCGCCTGGATGCAGCGCCGCCTGCAGCTGGCCGGCATGCGGCCGATCTCGCTGGCGGTCGACGTCACCAACTACGTGATGCTCGAGACCGGCCGGCCGATCCACGCCTACGACGCCGACGCGGTGCGGGGCACGCTGCGCGTGCGGCGCGCGACGGCGGGGGAGCGGCTCACCACGCTCGACGACACCGAGCGCGTGCTCTCGCCGGAGGACCTCGTCGTCACCGACGACTCGGGCCCCATCGGCCTCGGCGGTGTCATGGGCGGCGCGTCGACGGAGATCTCGGCGTCCACGACCCGCGTGCTCGTCGAGTCGGCGCACTGGGACGCGACGACCATGTTCCGCACGGGCCGGCGGCACAAGATCACGTCCGAGGCCGGCAAGCGCAACGAGCGCGGCGTCGACCCGACCATCTGCGCCGCTGCGGCCGACCGCGTCGTCGAGCTGCTCGTCGAGCTGGGCGGCGCCACGGCGGAGCCGGGCACGACGTACGTCGGCGCGCCGCCCGCGCCCGCGACGATCCCGATGCTGGCCGACCTCCCGGCGCGCGTGACGGGGATGGCCGTCGACGCCGACACGACGGTGGCGCACCTCGAGGCCGTCGGCTGCGCGGTGAGCCGCGACGGCGACGACCTGCAGGCCATCGTGCCGCCGTGGCGTCCCGACCTGAGCGACCCGTTCGACCTGGTCGAGGAGGTCGCGCGGATCGTCGGGTACGACGCGGTGCCCTCCGTGCTGCCCACGCCCACCGCGGGCCGCGGGCTGACCCGCTCGCAGGTGCTGCGGCGCCGCGTCGGGCGCGTCCTCGCCGGCGCCGGGCTCGTCGAGGTCGTCAGCTTCCCGTTCACCGGGGAGGCGGCGCTCGACGCGCTCGAGGTGCCCGCCGACGACGAGCGACGCGACGCGGTGCGCCTCGCCAACCCGCTCGCGGCGACCGAGCCGCTCTACACGACGACGCTGCTCACCGGCACGCTCGGCGCGGCCGCCCGCAACACGGGACGCGGCGCTCCCGGGGTGGCCCTGTTCGAGACCGGCGCGGTGGCCTTCGCCTCCGACGTCGCCGCGCCCCTGCTGGGCGTCGACCGCCGACCGACGACCGACGAGCTCGAGGCGCTGCTCGCGGCCGTCCCGCGCCAGCCGCTCCACCTCGCGGTCGTGCTCGGCGGCGTCCGCGAGAACGCCGGCTGGTGGGGCGCCGGGCGCGCCGCCGACTGGGTCGACGTCGTGGGGACCGTGCGCGACCTGGCCGACGAGCTCGGGATCGAGGTGCGGGTCGCGAACGACCAGCGTGCACCGTGGCACCCGGGCCGCTGCGCCCGCGTCGACGTGGTCACCGCGGACGGCACGCTGGTCCCGGTGGGCCACGCCGGCGAGCTCCACCCGCGCGTCGTCGCCCGGCTCGGGCTGCCGGCCCGCACGGGGGCGGCCGAGCTCGACCTCGACGTGCTCCTCGGCGCCGTGCCCGACGCGGTGCGCGGGCCCGTCTTCTCGACGTACCCGGTCGCGAAGGAGGACGTCGCCCTCCTCGTGGACGCCGGCGTCGCGGCGGGCGACGTGGAGCGGGCGCTGCGCGACGGCGCCGGCGCGCTGCTGGAGTCGGTGCGCCTGTTCGACGTCTACACGGGCACCGGCGTGCCGGACGGGAGGAAGTCGCTCGCGTTCGCGCTGCGCTTCCGCGCCCCCGACCGCACGCTCGCCGAGGGCGAGGCCGCTGCGGCCCGCGACGCCGCGGTGGCGGTGGCCGCCGAGCGCACCGGGGCCGTCCTGCGCGGCTGAGGCCGGCCGCTGGTGCCGCGGGGTGTCTCCCACGACGCGCGGCGGGGCGGGTTGGGCGCGCCATGCATGACCATGTATGGTCATGCACATGACGTCCACCTTCTCCGTCGCCGTCGCCGGGGCCAGCGGGTACGCCGGGGGCGAGGTGCTGCGGCTCCTCCTCGGCCACCCCGCCGTGCGCATCGGCGCCCTGACCGGCGGCTCGAACGCCGGCCAGGCGCTCGGCTCGCTCCAGCCGCACCTGCTGCCGCTGGCCGACCGCGTGCTCGAGCCGACCGACCCCGAGACCCTCGCGGGCCACGACGTCGTCTTCCTCGGCCTCCCGCACGGCCAGTCGGCGCCCATCGCCGAGGCGCTCGGCGACGACACCGTCGTCATCGACTGCGGCGCCGACTTCCGGCTCGCCGACGCCGCGGCCTGGGAGCAGTTCTACGGCAGCGCCCACGCGGGCACGTGGCCCTACGGCCTGCCCGAGCTCGGTGACCAGCGCGCGCAGCTGCAGGGAGCCCGCCGCATCGCGGTGCCGGGCTGCTACCCGACGATCTCCACGCTGACGCTCGCCCCGGCCGTCGCGGCCGGACTCGTCACCGGCGACCTCACCGTCGTCGCCGCCTCCGGCACGTCGGGGGCCGGCAAGGCGGCCAAGCCGCACCTGCTCGGCAGCGAGGTGATGGGCAACGCGAGCGCGTACGGCGTCGGCGGCACCCACCGCCACACGCCCGAGATCACGCAGAACCTCGGCCTGCTGACCGACGCCGAGCTGCGCGTGGGGTTCACGCCGCTGCTCGTGCCGATGGCCCGCGGCATCCTCGCCACCTGCACCGCCCCGCTGGCCGGGCCGTTGAGCGCGGAGGAGGCCCACGCGGTGTACGCCGAGGCCTACGCCGACGAGCCCTTCGTGCACGTCCTGCCGCCCGGCCGGTGGCCGGCCACCCAGTCGGTGCTCGGCTCGAACGCGGTGCACCTGCAGGTGACCGTCGACGAGACCGCGAACCGGCTCGTCGCCGTGGGCGTCGTCGACAACTTGGCGAAGGGCACGGGCGGCGCCGCCGTGCAGTGCATGAACCTGGCCCTCGGGCTGGACGAGACCACCGGCCTGTCGACCGTCGGGCTGGCGCCGTGAGCGGCCCCGACGCGACCAGCCCCGCCACCGCGCAGGACGAGGAGAACGACGTGACGCAGGACGCCGACCAGGAGCACGGGCAGGAGCACGGGCAGGAGCACGGGCAGGAGCAGGCCGCCCCCGGCCCGTTCACCCTCCACCGCTTCCCCGAGAAGCTGGCGGTCGTGGCCTTCGGGCCCGGGAGCGAGGTGCCGGCGTGGGCCGAGTCCTCCTCGGTGTTCGCGGTCATCGCCACGGCCGTGGGCACCACGGTGGTGTGCGCCGCGCGGAACGTGCCGACGAAGGCCCGGGCGCAGCGCCCGATGACGGCCTTCGAGGTCGCCGGCCCGCTCGACGTCGAGCAGCCCGGGCTGCACGTCGAGCTGCTGGCCCCGCTGGCCGAGGCCGGCTGGAGCGCTCGCGTGCTCTCGACGTACGACGCGGAGTGGGTGCTGGTGCCGACCAAGCACGCCGACAAGGCGGAGACCGCGTGGCGACGACGGGGGCACACCGTCTCCGCCGCCGTCCCCGCCACGCCCGCCTCCGGTCGCTGACGCGTCCGCACCCCGAAGGACCTCCACGATGAGCATCACCACCCCCGCCGGCTTCCGCGCGGCCGGCGTCGCCGCCGGCCTGAAGAGCACGGGCGCCACCGACCTCGCGCTGGTCGTCAACGACGGTCCGCGCTTCGACTCCGCGTCGGTCTTCACGTCCAACCGCTGCAAGGCCAACCCCGTGCTGTGGAGCCAGGAGGTCGTCAAGGACGGCGTCGTGCGCGCCGTCGTGCTCAACTCCGGTGGCGCCAACTGCTACACGGGCGCCGAGGGCTTCCAGACCACCCACGCCGTCGCCGAGCGCGTGGCTGAGCGGGTCGGCATCGGGGCGGTCGACGTGGTCGTCTGCTCGACCGGGCTCATCGGCCTGGCGAACCCGCGCGAGAACCTGCTGGCCGGGGTGGACGCGGCGTACGACGCGCTGTCCGCCGACGGCGGGGAGGACGCGGCCCGCGCCATCATGACGACGGACTCGGTGCACAAGCAGGTCGTCGTCGAGGGCGCCGGCTGGTCCGTGGCCGGCATGGCCAAGGGCGCCGGGATGCTGGCCCCGCAGCTGGCCACCATGCTCGTGGTCCTCACCACCGACGCCGTCGTGCCGGCCGCCGACCTCGACACGGCGCTGCGCGCCGCCACCCGCGTGAGCTTCGACCGCCTCGACTCCGACGGCTGCATGTCGACCAACGACACCGTCACCGTGCTCGCCTCGGGCGCGAGCGGCATCACGCCGACCGCCGAGGACTTCACGGCCGCCCTGACGCAGGCGTGCACCGAGCTCGCGATGCAGCTGCTGAAGGACGCCGAGGGCGCCGACCACGAGATCGCCATCACGGTGCTGCACGCGGCCAGCGAGGACGACGCCGTCGAGGTGGGGCGCAGTGTCGCGCGCTCCAACCTCTTCAAGGCCGCCGTCTTCGGGCGCGACCCCAACTGGGGCCGGGTGCTGGCCAGCATGGGCACGACGGGCGCGGCCTTCGACCCCGCGGACCTCGACGTCGCCATGAACGGCGTGTGGGTGTGCCGCCGCTCGACCCCGGCGGAGGACCCGGCCGACGTCGACCTCAGCGGCCGCGAGGTCAGCGTGACGATCGACCTCAAGGCGGGCGACGAGCGGGCGACGGTGTGGACGAACGACCTCACCCACGCGTACGTGCACGAGAACAGCGCGTACTCGTCGTGACCGCCCCCGAGAGCGCCGACGCCGCCGGACCGGCCGAGCCCCAGGAGGACCACGTGGTCGAGGAGATCCACTACAAGCCGAAGGTCGACACCGCCAAGGCGGCGACCTTCGCGGCGGCACTGCCGTGGCTGAAGGCCTACAACGGCAAGATCGTCGTCATCAAGTACGGCGGCAACGCCATGACCGACGACGCCCTCAAGGCGGCGTTCGCGGAGGACGTCGCCTTCCTGCGCTACGCGGGGTTCAAGCCCGTCGTGGTCCACGGCGGCGGCCCCCAGATCAGCGAGATGCTCGGCCGGCTCGACATCGAGTCCGAGTTCCGCGGCGGCCTGCGCGTCACGACGCCGGAGGCGATGGACGTGGTCCGCATGGTGCTCGTCGGCAAGGTCCAGCGCGAGCTGGTCGGCCTGCTCAACACCCACGGCCCGATCGCCGTCGGGCTCTCGGGCGAGGACGCCGGCCTCTTCACGGCCGTCCCGGCCACCACCGTCGTCGACGGCGAGGAGGTCGACCTGGGGCTCGTGGGGGAGGTCTCCCACGTGCGCCCCGAGGCCGTGCTCGACATCGTCGAGGCCGGCCGCGTGCCCGTCATCTCGAGCGTCGCGCCCACCGAGGACGGCGTCGTGCACAACGTCAACGCGGACACGGCCGCGGCCGCGCTGGCCGTCGCGCTCGGCGCCGAGAAGCTGCTCGTGCTCACCGACGTCGAGGGGCTCTACCGTGACTGGCCGAACAGTCCCGACCTCGTCGGCGAGATCAGCCCCGAGGCGCTGGCCGAGATGATGCCGTCGCTGGCCAGCGGCATGGTGCCGAAGATGGGCGCCTGCCTGCGCGCCGTGCAGGAGGGCGTGCCGCGGGCCACCGTCGTCGACGGCCGCGAGCCCCACGCCGTGCTCCTCGAGCTCTTCACCGACGAGGGCATCGGCACCCAGGTGCTCCCCGGCGTGCCCACCAAGATCCGCACCGCCAAGGTGCCCCCGCAGCAGAAGGAGCAGGCGTGAGCGCCCCGCAGGACACCCCGGCCCCCGGAGCGGGCGCCTGGCAGGAGCGCTACGCCGGCGCCCTGATGAACACCTTCGGCCCGCCGAGGACCACGCTGGTCCGCGGCAGCGGCGCCCGCGTGTGGGACGCCGACGGTCGGGAGCACGTCGACTTCCTCGCCGGTATCGCCGTCAACACCCTGGGACACGCCCACCCGGCCCTCGTCGCCGCGGTCAGCGACCAGGTCGCGACGCTGGCGCACGTGTCGAACTTCTTCGCGACGCCGCCGCAGGTCCGCCTCGCCGAGCGCCTGCTCGAGCTGCTGGGCACCGACGGCCGGGTCTTCTTCGCGAACTCCGGCACGGAGGCCAACGAGGCCGCGCTCAAGCTGACCCGCCGTACCGGGCGGACGCGGGTGGTCGTCGCGGAAGGCGGGTTCCACGGCCGCACGATGGGCGCGCTCGCCCTCACGGCCAAGGAGGCCTACCGCACGCCCTTCGAGCCCCTGCCGGGCGACGTGACCTTCGTGCCGTACGGCGACGCCGACGCCCTCGCGGCCGCTGTCGACGACACCGTGGCCGCCGTGCTGGTGGAGCCCGTGCAGGGCGAGGCCGGGGTCGTCGTGCCCCCGGCCGACTACCTCGTGCGCGCCCAGGAGGTCGCCCGTGCCGCCGGCGCCCTGCTCTGGCTCGACGAGGTGCAGACGGGCATCGGGCGCACCGGCACGTGGTTCGCGCACCGCAACCCGGCCCTGGTGGCGGGCGACGTGGTCCCCGACATCGTGACCCTCGCCAAGGGCCTCGCCGGCGGCGTGCCGATCGGTGCCTGCATCGCGACCGGCGGGTCCGGGAAGCTGTTCGACCCGGGCAACCACGGCACCACGTTCGGCGGCAACCCGCTGGCCGCGGCCGCGGGTCTCGCCGTGCTCGACACGATCGAGTCCGAGGGGCTGCTCGAGCGCTCCCGCACGGCCGGTGCGCGCCTGCGCGCGCTGCTGGCCGCCGACGACCGTGTCGTCGAGGTGCGCGGCGCGGGCCTGATGGTCGGCATCGACCTGTCCGCGCCGGTGGCCGCCGAGGCGGTGGCGGCCGCCCAGGACGCGGGGTTCATCCTCAACGCGACGGGCCCCGCACGCATGCGCTTCGTCCCGCCGCTCGTGCTCGCCGACGCCGACCTCGACGCCCTCGCCGGTGCGTGGTCCGGCATCCTCGACGCCGCGTCCGCCGCTGCCGGGGGAGGTGCCGCGTGAGCACGGGTACGCCGGTGCGCCACCTGCTGCGCGACGACGACCTCTCGCCGGTCGAGCAGGCCCAGGTGCTGGCGCTCGCCGCGGCGTACAAGCAGGCGCCGTACGCCCACAAGCCCCTCGCCGGGCCGCGCACCGTCGCGATGATCTTCGACAAGCAGACGCTGCGCACGCAGTCGTCCTTCGCCGCGGGCATCGCCGAGCTGGGCGGCCACCCCCTCCTCGTCGACGGTGCCCTCGCCGGGATCGGCGTGCGGGAGTCCGTCGCCGACGTCGCGCGGGTGCTCGACCGCCAGGCCAGCGCGGTGGTGTGGCGCACCTACGAGCAGAGCCTCCTCGAGGAGATGGCCGCCTGGTCGCAGGTGCCCGTCGTCAACGCCCTCACCGACGACTTCCACCCCTGCCAGCTGCTGGCCGACCTCCAGACGCTGGCCGAGGCCCGGGGCCCGCTGCCCGGGATGCGCGTCGCGTTCCTCGGCGACGGGGCCTGCAACGTGGCGGCGTCCTGGCTGCTGGGCGGCGCGACGGCCGGCATGCACGTCCGGGTCGCGGCGCCGGAGGGCTACCTGCCCACCGCGGACGTGCTCGACCGGGCGGCGGCCATCGGCGCGACGACCGGCGGGTCCGTCGCCGCGACCACCGATCCCGCGGAGGCCCTGGCCGACGCCGACGTCGTGGTCACCGACACCTGGATCTCGATGGGCCGCGAGGAGCAGGCGGAGGAGCGCACGCGCGTCTTCGGCGCCTACGCGCTCGACGCCGCGGCCCTCGCGCAGGCCGGGCCCGACGCGCACGTGCTGCACTGCCTGCCGGCGTACCGGGGCAAGGAGATCGCCGCGGAGGTGATCGACGGCCCGCGCTCGCTGGTGTGGGACGAGGCGGAGAACCGGCGTCACGCGCAGAAGGCCGTCCTCGCGTTCCTCCTGGCCCGCTCCGGCCAGCTGCCCGCCGAGGAGACCTCGGCCGTCGACGACGTCATCGCCGCCGCCGGCCTCGCCGGTCCCGTGGGCGCCTGACGGGCGCCCGAGCCACCTGCACGACGACGCACCCGACCAGACCGACGAGGAGGTGAGCATGAGCGAGTCCGCCCTGACGCCGCTGACGAAGAACGCCCGGCAGCAGCGGATCACGGACCTGCTGGAGCAGCACGAGGTGCGCTCGCAGACCGAGCTGGCCGAGCTGCTCGCGGCCCGCGGGGTGCACGTCACCCAGGCGACGCTGTCGCGCGACCTCGTCGAGCTCGACGCCACCAAGGTGCGGGCCCGCTCGGGCGCGATGGTCTACGCGGTGCCGGCCGAGGGTGGCGACCGCACGCCGACGCACCTGCGCGAGTCGCAGTCGGGCGCCTCCCGGCTGGCGCGGCTGTGCGGCGAGCTCCTCGTCAGCGCCGAGGCGGCGGGCAACCTCGTGGTGCTGCGCACGCCCCCCGGCGCGGCGCAGTACCTGGCGAACGCCTTCGACAAGGCCGACCTCGGCGACGTCCTCGGCACCATCGCGGGCGACGACACGGTGCTCGTCATCGGCCGCGACCCCGCGGGCGGCGAGGAGCTCGCCCGGCGGTTCACCGCCCTGGCCGACGGCCAACCGGGCACCTAGCGCGCTCCACCCCGCACGTGCACGACCCCCCCACCCCCCACCACGACGGCGGCGCCCCCGCGCCGTACCCCCCGACCCGGCTGCGGACCCGCAGCCCCCGCGAGACGAAGGAAGACATCACACGTGAGCAAGGTCCTGACCTCCCTGCCCGCCGGCGAGCGCGTCGGCATCGCCTTCTCCGGTGGCCTGGACACCTCCGTCGCCGTCGCCTGGATGCGGGAGAAGGGTGCAGTGCCCTGCACCTACACCGCCGACATCGGCCAGTACGACGAGCCCGACATCGCGGGCGTGCCCGGCCGCGCCCTGGCGTACGGCGCGGAGCTGTCCCGCCTCGTCGACTGCAAGACGCAGCTGGTGGAGGAGGGTCTCGCGGCCCTGGCGTGCGGCGCCTTCCACATCCGCTCCGCGGGCCGCGCCTACTTCAACACCACGCCGCTGGGCCGCGCCGTCACCGGCACGCTGCTGGTGCGCGCCATGCACGAGGACGGCGTCGACATCTGGGGCGACGGCTCCACTTTCAAGGGCAACGACATCGAGCGGTTCTACCGCTACGGCCTGCTGGCGAACCCGGACCTCCGGATCTACAAGCCGTGGCTGGACGCCGACTTCGTGAGCGAGCTCGGGGGGCGCACCGAGATGAGCCAGTGGCTCACCGAGCGGGACCTGCCCTACCGCGACAGCAAGGAGAAGGCCTACTCCACCGACGCCAACATCTGGGGCGCCACCCACGAGGCGAAGACGCTCGAGCACCTGGACGTCTCGCTCGAGACGGTCGAGCCGATCATGGGCGTGAAGTTCTGGGACCCGAGCGTCGAGGTCCCGACCGAGGACGTGACCATCACGTTCGAGGCCGGGCGCCCGGTCGCGATCGACGGCCGCCGGTACGACGACCCGGTCGCCCTCGTCCACGAGGCCAACCTCATCGGCGGTCGCCACGGCCTGGGCATGTCCGACCAGATCGAGAACCGCATCATCGAGGCCAAGTCGCGCGGCATCTACGAGGCGCCGGCGCTCGCCCTGCTGTGGATCGCCTACGAGCGCCTGCTCAACGCCATCCACAACGAGGACACCGTGGCGAGCTACCACGTCGAGGGGCGCCGCCTCGGCCGGCTGCTCTACGAGGGCCGCTGGCTCGACCCCCAGGCCCTGATGATCCGCGAGTCCATCCAGCGCTGGATCGCCTCGCTCGTCACCGGCGAGGTGACGCTGCGCCTGCGCCGCGGCGAGGACTACACGATCCTGCGCACCGACGGCCCCGCGTTCTCCTACCACCCGGACAAGCTCTCGATGGAGCGCACGGAGAACGCCGCGTTCGGCCCCAACGACCGCATCGGCCAGCTCACGATGCGCAACCTCGACATCGCCGACTCGCGCTCCAAGCTCGAGGCCTACGCCGCGCAGCCGCTCGACCAGGGCCAGGTGCTCGTCGAGAACGGCACCCTGTTCGGCGAGATCGAGACGGGCGGCGCCGACCGCATCGCCGAGAACGCCGCGCTCGAGGGCGCCGAGGGCGAGGCGCTCGACGCCGCCGCCATGGAGTTCGGGACCGACTGATGAGTGACGAGCAGGAGTCGACCCGCACCGGGACCAACACCGGCAAGCTCTGGGGCGGCCGGTTCGCCGGTGGTCCGAGCCCCGAGCTCGAGGCGCTGTCGCGCTCGACGCACTTCGACTGGCGGCTCACGCCGTACGACCTCGCGGGGTCGCGGGCCCACGCGGGGGCGTTGCACCGCGCGGGGCTGCTCACCGACGCCGACCACGCGGAGCTGCTGCGCGGTCTCGACGTGCTGGGGGAGCGGTACGCCGCGGGCGAGCTTCACCCCGGGCCCGACGACGAGGACGTGCACGGTGCCCTCGAGCGCCTGCTGCTCGACGAGGTCGGCCCGGACGTCGGCGGTCGCCTGCGCGCCGGCCGCTCGCGCAACGACCAGATCGCGACCCTGTTCAAGATGTTCCTGCGCGACCACGCCCGGGTGGTGGCCGGGCAGGTGCTCGCCCTCGTCGACGCGCTGGCCGGGCAGGCGGAGCAGCACCTGGGCGCGGTCATGCCCGGGCGCACGCACCTGCAGCACGCCCAGCCGGTGCTGCTGAGCCACCACCTGCTCGCGCACGCCTGGGCGCTGCTGCGCGACGTCGACCGCCTCGCGGACTGGGACGCCCGGGTGGCGGGGGACTCGCCGTACGGCGCGGGGGCCCTCGCGGGCTCCAGCCTCGGCCTCGACCCGCACGGGGTGGCGCGGGAGCTGGGGTTCACGGGCTCGAGCGCCAACTCGATCGACGGCACGGCCTCGCGCGACTTCGTCGCCGAGCTCGCCTTCGTCGGGGCGATGGTGGGGGTCGACGTCAGCCGGATCGCCGAGGAGGTCATCCTCTGGTCGACGGCCGAGTTCCGCTTCGTGTGGCTGCACGACTCCTGGTCGACCGGGTCGAGCATCATGCCGCAGAAGAAGAACCCCGACATCGCCGAGCTCGCGCGGGGCAAGGCCGGTCGTCTCATCGGCGACCTCGCCGGACTGCTCGCCACGCTCAAGGCGCTGCCACTGGCGTACAACCGCGACCTGCAGGAGGACAAGGAGCCGGTCTTCGACACCGTCGACACCCTCGAGGTCCTGCTCCCGGCGTTCACGGGGATGGTGGCGACACTGGCGTTCGACACCGACCGGATGGCCGAGCTCGCGCCCCAGGGGTTCTCGCTCGCGACCGACGTCGCCGAGTGGCTGGTGCGGGAGGGCGTCCCCTTCCGCGTGGCGCACGAGGTGGCGGGGGAGTGCGTGCGTCGTTGCGAGGCCGCGGGCAGCGACCTCCCGGACCTCACCGACGAGGAGCTGCGCGACATCCACCCGGCCCTGACCCCCGGGGTACGCGCGGTGCTCACCGTCGAGGGGTCCGTCGCCTCCCGCGACGGTGTCGGGGGTACGGCGCCGGTCCGCGTCCGCGAGCAGCTCGACGACCTGCGGGCGCGCGCCGCGGCGCTGCGCGAGCGCCTGGCCTGAGGAAGGACCCCCGATGAGCGACCTCCCCGACCTCCACCACCTCCTGGGCGGACCGGTCGAGGAGGTCGCTCCGTCGTTGCTGGCCTCCACGTCGTGCACGGGGAGGTGCGGCTGCGGCTCACGGAGGTGGAGGCGTACGACGGGGAGCGCGACCCCGCGTCGCACGCGTGGCGGGGGAGGACGGCGCGCAACGCGGCGATGTTCGGCCCGCGGGGGCACGCGTACGTGTACTTCACCTACGGGATGCACTACTGCCTCAACGTGGTGACGGGGGACGAGGGCACCGCGTCCGGTGTGCTGCTGCGGGCCGGTGAGGTCGTCGCCGGCACCGAGGTGGCCCGGGCCCGCCGCCCGGGTGCGCCGCCGCGCGACCTCGCCCGCGGCCCGGCCCGGCTCACCAAGGCGCTGGGGGTCGATGCGAACCAGTACGGCGTGCCCCTCCTCGACCCGGCGGGGGAGCTGCGCCTCGAGCGGGCGGGCGACACGCCCGGGCCGGAACTCGTCTCGAGCGGTCCCCGCGTGGGGGTGAGCCGCGAGGCGGAGCGCCCGTGGCGGTTCTGGCTGACGGGGGATCCGACCGTCAGCCCGTACCGCCCGGCGGTGAAGCGGCGCAGGTAACCCGCTGACCTGCGGTTATGCGTCCCGGACGGCTCGGATTTGCACTCCGTTCCCATCCTGCTAATGTTCTTCCTGTCGCGCCGAGCGGCTCCCACTGAAACGGGTCGGAAGACCTGAGCAGCGGTGCGCCGTGAAGCCGATCGGGACGGAGAAGGCCTGCTTGACAGGCCGGATGCGAACCGGTAAGTTTCTGCAGGTTGCCCCGAGGGGCCGGAGAGATACCGGTCAAGCGGTGCGCGTGTGATTCTTGAGAACTCAACAGTGTGTCATATAAGTCGACGGATTAGTTTGTTTGTTTTTGCCTCGTCGGCTCGCTGGTGGCTGGTTCCTTCGGGGGCTGGGTCTCTGGTGGGTTGATGTTTCTTTGGTGGAGACGGATTTTCGATGTCGTAAGATGTCGGGGTTTGTTTTCTGTCTGGGATGAAGGCTTCATTGTTGAAACTCGGCTGGCCCGGAAGGGTTGGTTGGGGTTTTTGTTTTCGATGGAGAGTTTGATCCTGGCTCAGGACGAACGCTGGCGGCGTGCTTAACACATGCAAGTCGAGCGGAAAGGCCACTTCGGTGGTACTCGAGCGGCGAACGGGTGAGTAACACGTGAGTAATCTGCCCCTCACTCAGGGATAACCGCGGGAAGCTGCGGCTAATACCTGATATGACATGGTCTCGCATGAGGTCGTGTGGAAAGTGTTTCAGCGGTGGGGGATGTGCTCGCGGCCTATCAGCTTGTTGGTGAGGTAGTGGCTCACCAAGGCTTCGACGGGTAGCCGGCCTGAGAGGGTGACCGGCCACACTGGGACTGAGACACGGCCCAGACTCCTACGGGAGGCAGCAGTGGGGAATATTGGACAATGGGCGAAAGCCTGATCCAGCAACGCCGCGTGAGGGATGACGGCCTTCGGGTTGTAAACCTCTTTCGCTCATGACGAAGCGCAAGTGACGGTAGTGAGAGAAGAAGGACCGGCCAACTACGTGCCAGCAGCCGCGGTAATACGTAGGGTCCGAGCGTTGTCCGGAATTATTGGGCGTAAAGGGCTCGTAGGCGGTTTGTCGCGTCGGGAGTGAAAACCAGGTGCTTAACACCTGGCTTGCTTCCGATACGGGCAGACTAGAGGTATGCAGGGGAGAATGGAATTCCTGGTGTAGCGGTGAAATGCGCAGATATCAGGAGGAACACCGGTGGCGAAGGCGGTTCTCTGGGCATTACCTGACGCTGAGGAGCGAAAGTGTGGGGAGCGAACAGGATTAGATACCCTGGTAGTCCACACCGTAAACGTTGGGCGCTAGGTGTGGGATCCATTCCACGGGTTCCGTGCCGCAGCTAACGCATTAAGCGCCCCGCCTGGGGAGTACGGCCGCAAGGCTAAAACTCAAAGGAATTGACGGGGGCCCGCACAAGCGGCGGAGCATGCGGATTAATTCGATGCAACGCGAAGAACCTTACCTGGGTTTGACATACGCCGGAAAGCTGCAGAGATGTGGCCTCCTTTTGGCCGGTGTACAGGTGGTGCATGGCTGTCGTCAGCTCGTGTCGTGAGATGTTGGGTTAAGTCCCGCAACGAGCGCAACCCTCGTCCTATGTTGCCAGCACGTAATGGTGGGGACTCATAGGAGACTGCCGGGGTCAACTCGGAGGAAGGTGGGGATGACGTCAAGTCATCATGCCCCTTATGTCCAGGGCTTCACGCATGCTACAATGGCCGGTACAAAGGGCTGCGATCCTGTGAAGGTGAGCGAATCCCAAAAAGCCGGTCTCAGTTCGGATTGGGGTCTGCAACTCGACCCCATGAAGTCGGAGTCGCTAGTAATCGCAGATCAGCAACGCTGCGGTGAATACGTTCCCGGGCCTTGTACACACCGCCCGTCACGTCACGAAAGTCGGCAACACCCGAAGCCGGTGGCCTAACCCTTGTGGAAGGAGCCGTCGAAGGTGGGGCTGGCGATTGGGACGAAGTCGTAACAAGGTAGCCGTACCGGAAGGTGCGGCTGGATCACCTCCTTTCTAAGGAGCTTTAATCAGTCAGGCGTTGGGTCCACATGTCGTGGGTTGCCCTATATGTGTCTGGCGGCTTCTTTGTGGAACCGTCGATGAAGCAGCTCGTGTTGTTGCTGCTGGTGTCTGTTAGTACTGCTGT
>NZ_JADEVT010000017.1 GCF_030466625.1 Nocardioides sp. ChNu-153 | reverse complement strand
CCCCGCGGCTCCCGCGGCCCCCTCCGCGCCGTCCGCCCCGTCCACGCCGGCGGCTCCCGCCGCGCGCGCCGGTGGCGGCTCGGCGCCGTCCCCCTCGGCCCCCGGCCGTCCCGGTCCCTCCGGTGGCGCCCGCCCGGGCCCGAAGCCGGCGCAGAAGAGCCCCGGCCCGCGTCCCGTGGGTCGTCCCGGCCAGCCGCGCCCCGGCAACAACCCGTTCGCGTCCAACCAGGGCATGGGTCGTCGCCCGGCCCCGACCGCTCCGCCCGCGGGGGGGCAGGGTGCCGGTGCGGGCACGGCGGGCGACCAGCGTCCGCCGCGTCCCCCGGCCGCCCGTGAGGGCGGCGCTCCGGGCCGTCCGGGCATGCCCCGGCCGAACCCGGCGATGATGCCGAAGTCCCCGGCTGCGTTCGGCTCCGGTCCGGGCGGCGCCCGTCCGGGCGGTCCGGGCCGCGGCGGGCCCGGCGCCCGTCCCGGCGGTGCTCCCGGTCGCGGTGGCCCTGGCGCCCGTCCCGGCGCTGGTGGCGGCGGCGCTCCCGGGCGTGGCCCCGGTGGCTTCGGCGGCGGTCCTGCCGCCGGTCGCCCCGGTGGCGGTCGTCCCGGTCAGCGTGGCGGCACGCAGGGCGCCTTCGGTCGCCCCGGCGGCCCGTCGCGTCGTGGTCGCAAGAGCAAGCGCGCTCGTCGCCAGGAGTTCGAGGCCATGCAGGCCCCGACGCTGGGCGTCAAGGGCGTGCGCAAGGGCGGCGGCGAGACGATCCGTCTCTCCCGCGGCGCCTCCCTGACCGACTTCGCCGAGAAGATCGGCGTCGACGCGGCCCAGCTCGTGCAGATGCTGTTCCACCTGGGCGAGATGGTCACGGCGACCGAGTCGGTCAACGACGAGACGCTGGAGCTGCTCGGCGACGAGCTGAACTACACGGTGCAGGTCGTGTCCCCGGAGGACGAGGACCGCGAGCTGCTCGAGTCGTTCGACCTGGAGTTCGGTTCCGACGAGGGCGACGAGTCCGACCTCGTCATCCGTCCGCCGGTCGTGACCGTCATGGGTCACGTCGACCACGGGAAGACGAAGCTCCTCGACGCGCTGCGCAACGCCAACGTGGTCGACAAGGAGGCCGGTGGCATCACGCAGCACATCGGCGCCTACCAGGTCCGCACGGAGGTGGACGGCACCGAGCGCCGCATCACCTTCATCGACACCCCGGGCCACGAGGCGTTCACCGCCATGCGTGCCCGTGGTGCCCAGGCGACCGACATCGCGATCCTCGTGGTCGCGGCCGACGACGGCGTCATGCCGCAGACGGTGGAGGCGCTCAACCACGCCAAGGCCGCCGGCGTGCCGATCGTGGTCGCGGTCAACAAGATCGACAAGCCGGACGCCGACCCGACGAAGGTCCGCGGCCAGCTGACCGAGTACGGCCTGGTGCCCGAGGAGTACGGCGGCGACGCGATGTTCGTCGACGTCTCGGCCAAGGCCGGGCTCAACCTCGAGGGCCTCCTCGAGGCGGTCGTCCTGACGGCGGACGCCTCGCTCGACCTGCGGGCCAACCCGACGCAGGACGCGCAGGGCCTCGTGGTCGAGGCGCACCTGGACCGCGGTCGCGGCCCGGTCGCCACGGTGCTGGTGCAGCGCGGAACGCTGCGCGTCGGCGACTCGCTCGTCGCCGGTCCCGCCTACGGTCGCGTCCGCGCCATGCTCGACGAGCACGGCAACGAGCTCACCGAGGTCGACCCGGCGCGTCCGGCGATGGTCCTGGGCCTCTCGGCGGTGCCGGGTGCGGGCCAGAACTTCATCGTGGTGGACGACGACCGCATGGCCCGTCAGATCGCCGAGAAGCGGGAGGCGCGCGAGCGTGCCGCCCTGCAGGCGAAGCGCCGGGTCCGCCGCACCCTCGAGGACTTCATGGCCTCGATGGAGAAGGGCAAGGACCAGGAGCTCAACCTGATCCTCAAGGGCGACGTGTCCGGCTCGGTCGAGGCGCTCGAGGACGCGCTGTCGAAGATCGACGTCGGCGACGACGTCAGCCTGCGCGTCATCGACCGCGGTGTCGGTGCGATCACCGAGACCAACGTCGACCTGGCGGCCGCCTCCGACGCGATCATCATCGGCTTCAACGTCCGCCCGCAGGGCAAGGCGACCGAGATGGCCGACAAGGAGGGCGTGGAGATCCGGTACTACTCGGTGATCTACCAGGCCATCGAGGAGATCGAGGCGGCCCTCAAGGGCATGCTCAAGCCGGAGTACGAGGAGCAGGTCCTGGGCCAGGCGGAGATCCGTGCGATCTTCCGCAGCTCCAAGATCGGCAACATCGCCGGTTGCATGGTCGCCAGCGGCACGATCCGGCGCAACGCCAAGGTCCGGGTGCTCCGCGACAGCAAGGTCGTCGCGGACAACCTCGACCTCTCCTCGCTCAAGCGGGAGAAGGACGACGCGTCGGAGGTCCGGGAGGGCTTCGAGTGCGGCCTCGTGCTGCGCAACTTCCAGGACATCAAGGAGGGCGACATCGTCGAGGCCTTCGAGCTGCGCGAGATCCCGCGCGGCTGAGAACCGTCCCGACCGGCCGTGGGGCCGGGGCCACCGCCCCCCGCCCCCCGCCCGGGGGTGACCCCCCCAAAAAACACAAGAAAAAACCCCCCCCGGGGGTTTCACCCCTCCCCCCTGGCCCTGGGCGGGGGGGCCCCCCCCCCCCCCCCCCCGGCCGGTTCGTCACGACAGGAAGAACGACATGAGCAACCCCCGTGCCCGCCGCATCGCGGACCGCATCCAGGTCGTCGTGGCCCAGATGCTGGAGCGCCGCCTCAAGGACCCCCGGCTGGGCTTCGTGACCGTGACCGACGTGCGGGTCTCCGGTGACACGCAGCACGCCACGATCTTCTACACCGTGCTCGGCGAGCAGGACTCGCTCGCCGGCACGGCGGCGGCGCTGGACTCGGCCCGCGGCATGATCCGCTCCGAGGTCGGCAAGCAGCTCGGCACGCGCCACGTCCCGACGCTCGAGTTCGTGCCCGACGCGCTGCCCGAGACCGCGCGCCACCTCGACGAGGTGCTGGCGAAGGCGAAGGCGCTCGACGAGGCCGTCGCGGCCTCGCGCGTCGAGCAGTACGCCGGGGAGCCGGACCCGTACCGCAAGCCCCGCGAGGACGACGACCTCGACGAGGACGACGAGGACGACACGGACGACCTCGACGAGCACGACGACCTCGACGACCTCGACGACACCGACGGTCCGGCCGAGGACGCGTCGCCGCGATGAGCGAGGCCCCCACGGGCATCGTCGTGGTGGACAAGCCCGGGGGCATCACCTCCCACGGCGTCGTCGGTCGCGTGCGCCGGCTCGCCGGCACCCGCAAGGTGGGCCACGCGGGCACCCTCGACCCGATGGCGACCGGCGTCCTCGTGCTGGGCGTCGGGCGGGCGACCCGACTGCTGGGCCACCTCATGCTCACCGAGAAGGGGTACGCCGCGACCGTGCGGCTCGGCGTCGCGACCTCGACGGACGACGCCGAGGGCGAGGTGCTCGCCGTACGCCCGGCCGGTCACGTCACGGAGGCCGACGTGCGCACCGCCCTCGCCGGCTTCGTCGGCGAGATCGACCAGGTGCCCACCGCGGTCTCGGCGATCAAGGTCGACGGCAAGCGGGCCTACCAGCGCGTGCGCGACGGCGAGGACGTCGTGCTCGCGTCGCGCCGGGTCACCGTCCACGAGCTGGTGGTCGACGCCGTCCGGCCCGCCGAGGTCGACGGCACGCCCGTCCTCGACGTCGACGTCGAGCTGCGCTGCTCCAGCGGCACCTACGTGCGCGCGATCGCACGCGACCTGGGCGCCCTGCTCGGCACGGGCGGGCACCTGACGGCGCTGCGCCGCACCGCGGTCGGGCCGTTCGACCTGTCCGCGGCGCGCACGCTCGAGCAGCTCGACGACGCGTTCGCGCCCGTGCCGCTGGCCGAGGTCGCCCGCCGGGTGTTCCCGGTGCTCGAGGTCGACGCCGACGGCGAGCGCGACGTGCGGGTGGGGCGCTCGCTGGACCGGCCGGCCGCGCTGCCCGGCCACGCCGCGGTGGACCTCGCAGAGGAGGGCGCCGCCGCCCCGCCGCTCGCCGTGCTGGGCCCCGACGGGGACTTCCTCGCGCTCTACCGCGCCGCGGGCGAGCGGCTGAAGCCGGTCGCCGTCTTCGTCTGAGTCCCGTCCCGGGAGCCGAGGCGGCCCGCCGTCGCGGGCCATGGGGGTGGCAGGCTGTGCGGATGCACTCCCTCCCCGACGAGGCCGCCCGCCTCGAGGCCACCGAGCGGTGGTTCGCGGCGCACGGCCTGCCGTACTTCGTCCTGTCCGGGCAGACGCGGGCCCGCGCGGCGCTGCGACCGGTCCGCGTCGTCCCCGGTCTCGTCCTCGTCGTGCTCGCGACCGTCCTGGTGGGTGTCGCCCTGGCCTGGGCCGGCTCCGACGTCGCGCTCGCCCCGGCCACGCTGCTGACGGGCGCCGGGCTGGCGGCGGTCGGCTACGCGGTCCTGGCCCTGGGGGCCCGCCCGATCGTGGCGTGGGCGGTGGGGCGCACGTTCGGCAGCCTGCGCCAGCTGCTGCCCACCGTCACCCGGGCCCTGCCGCTCCTGCTCGTGTTCGTCACGTTCCTGTTCATCAACGCCGAGGTCTGGCAGATGTCGGCGAGCCTGCCGGCCGGCTTCCTGTGGCTCACGGTGCTCCTGTTCGGGGCCATGGCGGTGGTGTTCCTCCTCGTCCGCCTGCCGGAGGAGGTCGACCGCGTCGACGACAACGTGGACGACGCGCTCCTGCTCTCCGCCTGCCACGGCACCCCGCTGGAGGGAGACGCGGCCCGCCTCGTCGCGGACGAGACCGCCGACCCGACCCGCAACGTCGTGCTGAACCGCTTCGAGCGGTGGAACCTGCTGCTCGTGCTCATCGTCGTGCAGGGGGTCCAGGTGCTCGTCGTGGTCGCCTCGATGTTCTGCTTCTTCGTGCTGTTCGGCGCGCTGACGATGCGCCCGGAGGTCGCGGAGGCGTGGACCGGTGGCGCGGTGAGCTCGGTGCCGGGCCTGCCCGGACTGACCGCCGAGCTGCTGGCGGTCTCCGTCTTCCTGTCCGCGTTCTCGGGGCTCTACTTCACGGTCGTCGCCGTCACCGACGACACGTTCCGGGGCCAGTTCTTCACCGGGGTGCTGGGCGAGCTGGAGCGCGCCATCGGGGTCCGCGCGGTCTACCGGGAGCTGCTGGACCGACGCGCGGACGCGCCCGGCGCTGTGCGAGGCTGACGTCAGCACTGGCGAGCGTCGCGACGACGCGGGTGGAGAGGAGTCTGCTGCGGTGGTGCAGGTCTGGCGTGCGCTGGCCGACGTCCCCGACGACCTCGGTCGCACGGTGGCGGTCATCGGCAACTTCGACGGGGTCCACCTCGGTCACCAGCACGTCGTGCGCCGGGCGCGGGAGCTCGCCGACGAGCTCGGCGTGGCCCGGGTCGTCGCCGTCACGTTCGACCCCCACCCCATCGCCGTGCTGCGCCCCGAGCACGCCCCGCCGACGTTGAGCACCATCGACGCGCGGGTGGCCCTGCTGAGCGAGGCGGGCATCGACGACGTGCTCGTCGTGCCGTTCGACCGCGGCGTGGCCGCGTGGACCCCGGAGGAGTTCGTCGACCGGATCCTCGTCCAGGCCCTGCACGTGCGGGGCGTCGTGGTCGGCGCCAACTTCCGCTTCGGCAACCGGGCGGCGGGCGACGTCGCCACGCTGCAGGAGGCGGGCCGCTCGCGGGACTTCGTCGCGGAGGGCATCGCGCTGGACGGCGGGCCCCAGGTGTGGTCGTCGACCTACGTGCGCAACTGCCTGGCCGCCGGGGACGTCGAGGGCGCCGCGGAGGCGCTCGGTCGCCCGTTCACGGTCCGCGGGGTCGTCGTCCAGGGCGACCAGCGGGGCCGCGAGCTGGGCTACCCCACGGCCAACGTGCCCACCACCGGCCTCGCGGCGGCCCCCGCCGACGGTGTGTACGCCGGGTGGCTGCGCCGCACCGACACCGGCGAGACCCACCCCGCCGCCATCTCGGTCGGCACGAACCCCACCTTCGACGGGGAGCGCGAGCGGCGGGTGGAGTCCTACGTCCTCGACCGCGCCGACCTCGAGCTGTACGGCGTGGAGGTGGAGGTCTCGTTCGTCGCCCGCCTGCGCGGCATGACGCGCTTCGACGGTGTCGAGCCCCTCCTCGTGCAGATGGCCGACGACGTGGACCGCGCCCGCGCGCTCCTCGCGCCCCCGGGCTGAGCGAGCCCCTGACGGTACGACGACGGCCCGCCCCCTCGAGGGGGCGGGCCGTCGTCGTACCAGCGGGCGGGCGTCGCTCAGTCCTCGGCGTCGAGGTCCTTCTCGACCAGCGCGACGATCGCGGCGACGGCCGCCTCGTCGTCGCCGGTGACCTCGACGGTGTCGCCGTGGCCGGCGCCCAGGGTCATGATCATCAGCGCGGAGGCCGCGTCGACGGGCTCGTCGCCCGGCAGCGCGATGGTCACGTCGGCGTCGAGCTCCTCGGCGGCCTCGGCGATGATGCCCGCGGGGCGGGCGTGGAGGCCGACGGCGGAGCCGACGACGGCGGTCGTGGTGGGCATGAGCGGGTCCTCTCGGTGGGTGGGCGGGGTCAGGCGGTGACGGGGGAGCGGTCGCCGGCGGCGGCCCCGGTGCTCCCGGTGCCCGTGGCGCCGGTCGTCACCCCCGTCTCGGCGTCGGGGAGCGCCGGACGGGTCCAGGTCTTGAGCGCCACGACCGCGAGGGCGGCGGCGACGACGCCGACGGCGAGCGAGATCAGGAAGCCCACGACGTTGCCGACGGCGAAGAGCACGAAGATGCCGCCGTGCGGGGCCCGGACCGAGACGTCGAGGGCCTGCGACAGGCCGCCGGTGACGGCGCTGCCGAACATGATGGCGGGGATGACGCGCAGCGGGTCGGCCGCGGCGAACGGGATCGCGCCCTCGGTGATGAACGAGGCGCCCATGAGCCAGCCGGCCTTGCCGTTCTCGCGCTCGTTCTCGGTGAACAACCGCGGGCGGAGCACGGTGGCCAGCGCGAGCGCGATCGGCGGCACCATGCCGGCGAGCATCACGGCGGCCATGATCTTCAGCTCGGGGGCGTCGCTCGCGAGGCTCGCGCCACCCACGCCGACGGCGGCGAAGCTGTAGGCCACCTTGTTGAGCGGGCCGCCCATGTCGAACGCCATCATCAGGCCGAGGATGACGCCGAGCAGGATCGCGTTGGAGCCCGACAGGGAGTTGAGGCCGTCGGTCAGGTTCGTCATCACCCAGTTGATGGGCTTGCCGAGCACGAGGATCATCACCAGGCCCGCGACCACCGAGGTGACCAGCGGGATGATGAGCACCGGCATGAGGCCGCGCATCCAGCTCGGCACCTTCCAGCCGGCGATCCAGTGGGCGATCACGCCGGCGAGGACGCCGCCGACGATGGCGCCGAGGAAGCCGGTGGCCGGGAGCCCGGTGGCCGGGTCGCCGCTGTCGGTGACGTTGAAGATGTTCATGGCGAGACCGCCGACGATGAAGCCGGGGGCGATGCCCGGGCGGTCGGCGATCGCGTAGGCGATGTAGCCGGCCAGCGCCGGGATGAAGAACATGAACGCCGTCTTGCCGATGATGAAGAGCAGCGCGCCGAGGTACGCCGCGAGGCCGGAGCCGAGCAGCACGTGGTCGAGCCCGTACGCCGCGGGGTCGGGCAGGTCCGCCAGGGAGTGGTCGACGGCGATGTCGCCGTACGCGTCCGTGATGTCGTAGCCGCCGAGCAGGAAGCCGAGCGCGATGAGCAGGCCGCCCGCCGCGACGAACGGGATCATGTAGGAGACGCCGGTCATGAGCACGCGCCGCGTGCGGCCGCCCCACGACTCGTTCTCGCTGCCCCGCTCGCCGGGCGACGCGCCCGGGCCGTCGCCGTCCACGCGGGCGGCGTTCGGGTCGCTGGCGGCCGCGAGGGCCTCGACGATCATCGCGTCCGCGTCGTCGATGGGGCGCTTGACCGAGGAACGGACGAGCGGCTTGCCGGCGAAGCGACCGCGGTCGCGCACCCCCACGTCGACGGCGAAGATCGCGGCGTCCGCCGCGGCGATGACGGACGGGTCGAGCGGCGTCGACCCGGCCGAGCCCTGGGTCTCCACGTGGAGCGTGACCCCGGCGCGGCGGGCCGCGGCCTCGAGGGCCTCGGCCGCCATGTAGGTGTGGGCGATGCCGGTCGGGCAGGCGGTGACCGCCACGAGCGACGGGGGGTTGCCGACGTGGCGGCCCGGGTCCGTCGCGGCGCCGCCGGCGGGGGTCGTGGCGGCGCTCGCGGCGGTGGCTCCCGTCGCGGCGGCGGGTGCCGTCGTACCGGCCGGGGTGGCGGCGGGCAGCGAGACGACCTCCTCGACGATCGTCACGACCTCCTCGGGGGTGGTCGCCGCGCGCAGCGCCTGGGTGAACGCGGGCTTGGCGAGCGCGCGGGCGAGCTGCTGCAGGATCTTCATGTGCAGCGCGCCGCCGCCGTCGGGGGCGGTGATGAGGAACGCGAGGTCGGCCCCGCCGTCCTTGGCGCCGAAGTCCACGCGCGGCGCGAGCCGCGCGAAGGTCAGCGTCGGGTGGGCGACGCCCGCGGTGCGGCAGTGGGGGATCGCGATGCCGCCGGCCAGTCCGGTGGCCGACTTCTCCTCGCGGTCGCGCACGTCGGCGAGCACCGTCTCGGGGGCGTCGGTGCGGCCGGCCTCGGCCAGCACGGCGACGAGGGCGCGGATCGCGTCGTCCTTCTCCGGCCCGAGGTCGGCGTCGAGCCGGACCAGGTCGGGGGTGATCAGCGCGGGGCTGGTGTCGTGGGTCATGAGTCACCTCGGGTGAACGGGACGGGGGAGACGGCGACCAGCTCGGGACGGACCTGGTCGGGGAGCGGAATGGTGGTGCCGGGGAGCCCGGCGGCGGCGCTGCCGTAGGCGACGCCGAGAGCGAGGCGCTGCTCGGCGGGGAGGCCCCGCCGGCAGCCGAGGAGGTAGCCGAAGAGGCTGGAGTCGCCCGCGCCCACCGTGCTGACCACGGTGGTGGGGGGCGGGGTGGCGTGCCAGGCGCCGACGGCGCCGGTCGCGTCGCGGTGCAGCAGGACGGCGCCGTTGCCGCCGAGGGTGGCGAGCACCGTGCCCACGCCCTGCTCGAGGAGCTGGTGCGCCGCCGCGGCGGTCGCGGCCGGGTCGGCCTCGAGGACGTCGGCGTCGGCGCCGGTGAAGGAGGCCAGCTCCTCGGCGTTGGGCTTCATCAGCTCGGGGGCCGAGCCGGGGAGCGCGGCCACGAGGGCCTTGAGCGGGGCGTCGCTCGTGTCCACCGCCACGCGCGTGCCGCGCGAGCGCAGCCGGGCGGTGAGGGCGGCGTACCACTCGGGCGGCGCACCGGGGGGCAGGGACCCGGCGAGCACGGTCCAGTCGGCCTGGCCGGCGTGGTGCAGCAGCACGTCGGTCAGCTCGTCCAGGACCCGGGCGTCGACCTCGGCCCCCGGGCTGTTCAGCTTGGTCGTCGTGCCGTCGGGCTCGGCGAGCGTGACGTTGACGCGCACGGGGCCGCTCGGGTGCACGGGGCGGCAGTCGACCCCGCCGGCGAGCAGCTCGAGGACGAAGGGGTCCTCCCGCAGCGCGGGGAGCACGGCGATCGAGGGCTCGCCGGCGGCGACGGCCGCGCGGGAGATGTTGACGCCCTTGCCGCCGGGCTGGGACGTCGTGGTGGCGACCCGGTGCACGGCACCGCGGGCCAGCCGCTCGGTGAGCGCGACGGTCTGGTCGACGCTCGGGTTCGGGGTGAGGGTGAGGATCATGCGAGGTCGACCTCCAGGCCGGTGGCGCGCAGGGCGGCGAGCTCGCCGGGGTCGGCGTCCGTGGTCGTGACCAGGGCGTCGACCTCGTCGAGCTCGGCGAACTTCCGGGTGTGCTCCTCGCCGACCTTCGTGCCGTCGGCGAGGGCGACGACGGAGCGGGCGGCGGCGACGAGCGAGCGCTTCACCGCGGCCTCCTCCGCGTCGGGGGTGGACAGGCCGTGCGCGGTCGAGATGCCGTTCGCGCCGACGAAGGCGACGTCGACGCGGAGCCGCTCGAGGTGGACGACGGTCTCGGGGCCCACGGCGGCCAGCGTCTGCGGGCGCACCCGACCGGGCAGCAGGTGCAGGTCCAGCTGGGGCAGGCCCGCGAGGCGGGCCGCGATCGGCACCGAGTGGGTGACCACCACGAGGCGGTGGGCCGGCGGGAGCGCGGCCGCCAGGGCCGCGGTGGTGGTGCCCGCGTCGAGCAGCACCGTGCTCCCCGGGCTCGGCAGGTAGCGGACCGCGAGGCGCGCGATGCGCTCCTTCTCGGCCGTGCGGGTGCGGCTGCGGTCCGCCACACCGGCCTCGATGACGTGGAGGGCGTCGGCGGGCACGACGCCGCCGTGCACCCGGCGCACGAGGCCCCGGCGCTCGAGGCCGGACAGGTCGCGGCGCACCGTCTCCGTCGTCACCGCGAACTCCGCGGCGAGCGCCGTCACGGACATGCGGCCCTCGGCCGCCACCCGTTGGGCGATCGCGTTCTGTCGTTCCTCGGCGTACATCTCCGCCTCCCTGGGCCGCCCGGTCGCGCCGGCGCTGATCCGGACGATCTGTGTTCGTGTTGTTCTATGCCCGTTCATGTTGACTGTCAAGGGGTCGGGGCGCAAACTCGGGGCATGGTCACCGCTGACTCCGCCGGCTCCGCTGCCGCCACCGGCCCCGCCGCTCCCGCCGCTCCCGCCGCCCCCGTCCGGACGCGCCGCGGGACGCCCGTCGTGCCCGGCGTCGCGCACGCCCCCGTGCTCCGGGTGGCGACGGAGGTCGACCCCGCGGCCGTCGCGGCCCTGCGCGCCTCGGCGCCGACCGAGGAGGAGCCCGCGCTCGCGGCGTACGACGCGGCTGCCGCAGCCGTCGCGGACGGGTACGTCGCCCGCGCCGCGCGGGTCGAGGGCGCGGCCGCCCAGGTGCTCACCGCGAGCGCCGGTCTCGCCCGCGACCGCGGGCTGCGCTCGGGCGTGCGCAAGCAGCTGCGGGGCGGGGCCGACCTGCTCGGCGCCGTCGAGTCGGCGGTCGACACCTTCGTCGCGCTGTTCGAGCAGCAGGGCGGCCTGATGGCCGAGCGCGTCACCGACCTGCGCGACATCGAGCGCCGCCTCGTCGCCCGCCTGGCCGGCGCCCCGGAGCCGGGCGTCGTGCTCCCGACCACGCCGGTCGTGCTCGTCGCCGCCGACCTGGCGCCCTCGGACACCGCCGGCCTCGACCCGGCCGTCGTGGTCGGCCTGGTGACCGAGCGCGGCGGCGCGACCAGCCACACCGCGATCATCGCCCGCCAGCTCGGGATCCCCTGCGTGGTCGGCGTCGCGGGGGCCCTCGAGCTGCCCGACGGCGAGCCCGTGCTCGTGGACGGTTCCGCCGGCACGGTCGAGCTCGCGCCCGACGCCGAGGAGGCGGGGTCCCGCGTCCGGGCCGACACCGAGCTGCGCGCCGCCACCGCGGCGTGGACCGGCCCGGCCGCCACCCGCGACGGCGTGCGGGTCAAGCTGCTCGCCAACGTCGCCGACCCCGCCTCCGCGCAGGCGGCGGCGAGCGAGCCGGTCGAGGGCGTCGGCCTGTTCCGCACCGAGCTGTCCTTCCTCGACCGCCCGACCGAGCCGACGGTGGCGGAGCAGGCGGACATCTACGCCGAGGTGCTCGCGCCGTACGCCGGCCGGGGCCAGCACGTCGTCGTGCGCACCCTCGACGCCGGTTCCGACAAGCCGATCGCCTTCGCGACCCACGAGGGGGAGGAGAACCCCGCCCTGGGCGTGCGCGGCCTGCGGCTCGCCGCCGACAACCCCGCGCTGCTGGCCCACCAGCTCGACGCGGTGGCGGAGGCCGCGCGGCGCACCGGCACCGAGGCGTGGGTCATGGCGCCCATGGTCGCCACGCGCGACGAGGCCGCGGCCTTCGCCGAGCAGGTGCACGCCCGGGGCCTGAGGGCGGGGGCGATGGTCGAGGTGCCGGCCGTCGCGGTGCTCGCCCACCGGGTGCTCGAGGTCGTCGACTTCCTGTCGATCGGCACCAACGACCTGACGCAGTACACGATGGCCGCCGACCGGCTCGCCAGCGACCTGGCCCACCTCACGGACCCGTGGCAGCCCGCGGTGCTCCACCTCGTCGCCATCACGGCGGCGGCGGGCCAGCAGGCCGGCAAGCCCGTCGGCGTCTGCGGCGAGGCCGCCGCCGACCCGCTGCTCGCCTGCGCGCTCGTCGGCATGGGCATCACGTCGCTGTCGATGGCGCCGAGCGCGGTCCGCGCCGTCGGCGCCATGCTCGCCCGCGTCACGGCCGACGAGTGCCACCAGGTCGCCGAGGCCGTGCTCGCCGCGTCCGACCCGACGGCGGCCCGCGCCGCCGCCCGGGCGGTGCTCGCCGCGGCCGAGGGCGGGCAGCCGGAGGCCTGAGCCCCGCCGTACCGCGCTGTTTTGGGGGCGTCGCGGCGCCGCTGGTACGTTTCTCCGGTTGCCGTCAGGACGGCCGCGGAACCCAGTGCCCGGGAGAACAGGCCCCGGCGCGCCGCGCAACGAGTCGAGAGGAGCCCGCATGTCGATCGGAACCGACGCGGAGACCAAGAAGAGGATCATCGCCGAGTACGGCACGACGCCGGGCGACACCGGCTCGCCGGAGGTGCAGGTCGCGCTGCTGAGCCACCGCATCGCGCACCTCACGGAGCACCTGAAGCAGCACAAGCACGACCACCACAGCCGTCGTGGCCTGCTGCTGCTGGTCGGCCAGCGCCGCCGCCTGCTCAACTACCTCAGCAAGACGGACATCAACCGGTACCGCTCGATCATCGAGCGCCTCGGCCTCCGTCGTTGATCGCGCCAGGAGCGGTCGCCCACCCGGGCGGCCGCTCCTGCTGCATCCGGCCTCCTTCGTCCAGCGGCGCCGAGCCGCTATCGTCGGAGCCGTGCGCGCCGCCCGACGGCGCGCCCCGCACCACCGGCACCACCCCGTAGGCACCACCCCGTAGGACCGCAGGACAACAGAACACCGGAACCATCCACCAGGAGCGACCCGCACCGTCCGGCCCGGTCCTCGGTAGTGGCCCTCGGATCCCCGCGTCGCACGTCGACCGGCCGGCTCCGCGGGCCTCGATCGAAGACCGGCACGCAAGCCGCGGGACCTCGACGAGGCCCCACCCGCGCGTGGACGGCCCCCGTGCATCGCGACAGGCGAGCACGCCGCGGTTCGCTCCGCACACAGAACAGGGATCTCCTTGACCGAGTCCACCCCCACCGGGCCCGTCATCTCCGCCGTCGAGACCGTCCTCGACAACGGACGCTTCGGCACCCGCACCGTCAAGTTCGAGACCGGGCTGCTCGCCCGGCAGGCCGCCGGCTCCGTGACGGCGTACCTCGACGACGACACGATGCTGCTGTCCGCCACGACGGCGGGCAAGCACCCCAAGGACCACTTCGACTTCTTCCCCCTGACGATCGACGTCGAGGAGCGGATGTACGCCGCGGGCCAGATCCCCGGCTCGTTCTTCCGCAGCGAGGGCCGCCCGGGCGAGGACGCGATCCTCGCCTGCCGCCTCATCGACCGCCCGCTGCGCCCGACCTTCAAGAAGGGCCTGCGCAACGAGGTCCAGGTCGTCATCACCGTGATGTCGCTCAACCCCGACACCCCGTACGACGTGCTGGCGATCAACGCCGCGTCCATGTCGACGCAGCTCTCCGGCCTGCCGTTCTCCGGCCCCATCGGTGGCGTCCGAGTGGCGCTCATCGAGGGTCAGTGGGTGGCGTTCCCGACCCACAGCCAGCTCGAGGACGCCGTCTTCGACATGGTCGTCGCGGGTCGCGTCACCGACTCGGGCGACGTCGCGATCATGATGGTCGAGGCCGAGGCCACCGAGCAGACCTGGACCCTGGTCCAGGGCGGCGTGCAGGCCCCCACCGAGGAGGTCGTCGCCGGCGGTCTCGACGCGGCCAAGCCGTTCATCAAGCAGCTGGTGGAGGCCCAGGCCGAGCTCGCCAAGGCCGCCGCCAAGCCGGTCGCCGACTTCCCGGTCTTCCTCGACTTCGAGGACGACGTGTACGCCGCCGTCGAGGCCGCCGTGAGCGGCGAGACCGCCGCGGCGCTGACGATCGCCGGCAAGCAGGAGCGCGAGGAGAAGCTCGACGAGGTCAAGGCCGCGCTGCTCGAGCGCATCGGCTCCGACTTCGAGGGCCGCGAGAAGGAGGTCGGCGCCGCCTACCGCGCGCTGACCAAGCAGCTCGTCCGCGAGCGCGTCCTGCGCGACAAGGTGCGCATGGACGGTCGCGGCCTCGCCGACATCCGCCCGCTGCACGCCGAGGTCGGCGTGATCCCGCGCGTCCACGGCTCGGCGCTGTTCGAGCGCGGCGAGACGCAGATCCTCGGCGTCACGACGCTCGGCATGCTCAAGATGGAGCAGCAGCTCGACACGCTGTCGCCGGAGAAGCACCGCCGCTACATGCACAAGTACGTGTTCCCGCCCTTCTCCACGGGCGAGACCGGTCGCGTCGGCTCGCCGAAGCGCCGCGAGGTCGGCCACGGCGCGCTCGCGCGCCGCGCCCTCCTGCCCGTGCTGCCCTCGCGCGAGGAGTTCCCCTACGCGATCCGTCAGCTCTCCGAGGCCATGGGCTCCAACGGCTCCACCTCGATGGGCTCGGTCTGCGCCTCCACGCTCGGTCTCCTGCACGCGGGCGTCCCGCTGAAGGCGCCGGTCGCGGGCATCGCGATGGGTCTCATCTCCGGCGAGGTCGACGGCCAGACGCAGTACGTCGCGCTGACCGACATCCTCGGCGCGGAGGACGCGTTCGGCGACATGGACTTCAAGGTCGCCGGCACGCGCGAGTTCGTCACCGCGCTGCAGCTCGACACCAAGCTCGACGGCATCCCGGCGCAGGTGCTGGCCGGCGCGCTGACCCAGGCCCGCGACGCGCGCCTGGCGATCCTCGACGTCATGGACGAGGCCATCTCCGTCCCCGGCGAGATGTCCGCCACGGCGCCGCGCATCATCACGGTGAAGATCCCCGTCGACAAGATCGGCGAGGTCATCGGCCCCAAGGGCAAGGTCATCAACCAGATCCAGGACGACACGGGCGCCCAGATCTCGATCGAGGACGACGGCACCATCTACATCGGTGCCCAAGAGGGCTCGGCCGCCGAGGCCGCCCGCTCCGCGATCAACGCCATCGCCAACCCGACGATGCCCGAGGTCGGCGAGCGCTACCTCGGCACCATCGTGAAGACGACGAACTTCGGTGCGTTCGTCTCGCTGATGCCGGGCAAGGACGGCCTGCTGCACATCACCAAGCTGCGGGCCCTCAACGACGGAAAGCGCGTCGAGTCCGTCGACGACGTCGTCTCCGTCGGCCAGAAGATCCAGGTCGAGATCGGCGAGATCGACGACCGCGGCAAGCTGTCGCTCGTCCCCGTGGTCGAGGAGGCCGGCGAGCCGGCCGCCGAGGCCGCCGAGGTCGAGGGCGACTCCGCGGAGTGACCTCCCCGCACACCACCGGTCCGGCCGGCCAGCAGTCCGCTGCTGGCCGGCCGGCCCCGTTCCCGGCCCCCTCCCCGGCCCGCGCGGGGGGCGGCGTCGAGCCGACCCCGCTGCCGGCGGGCGTCCGCCGTACCGTCCTGCCCAGCGGCCTGCGCGTCGTGAGCGAGCACGTCGCCGGCGTGCGCTCGGCGAGCATCGGTGTCTGGATCGGCGTGGGCTCGCGCCACGAGGTGCCCGCGCTGCACGGCGGCTCGCACTTCCTCGAGCACGTGCTGTTCAAGGGCACGCGCGACCGCTCGGCGCTCGACATCTCCGTCGAGCTCGACGAGGTCGGCGCGGAGGTGAACGCGTTCACCGCGAAGGAGTACACGTGCTTCCACGCGCGGGTGCTCGACGCCGACGTCCCGCTCGTGCTCGACGTCATGGGCGACATGCTGACCTCCTCGCTCATCGCCGACGCGGACGTCGAGGCGGAGCGCGAGGTGATCCTCGACGAGATCGCCATGCACGACGACGACCCCGACGACGTCGTCCACAACCTCTTCGCCGCGCAGGCGTGGGGGGACTCGCCGTACGGCCGCCCGATCGCGGGCACCGAGGCCTCCATCGAGGCCATGTCGCCCGCGGCGGTGCGTCGCTTCCACCGTCGTCACTACCGGGCGCCGCGGATGGTGGTCTCGGCGGCGGGCAACGTCGACCACGACGCGCTGGTCGCCCTGGTGACCCGCGCCTTCGGCCGCCGTGGCTTCCTCGACACCGAGGCGGCCCCCGAGACCCCGCCGCTCGCCGACGCGGCGCCGCGCCCCACCGTGCGCCGGGTGCGCCCGGGACGGGCGAGCGCGACCCGCGGCTTCGAGCAGGTCAACGTCGTGCTGGGCACGGCGGGCCTCGCACGGGGCGACGAGCGCCGCTTCGCGATGGGCATCCTCACCACGGGCCTGGGCGGCGGCACGTCGTCGCGCCTCTTCCAGGAGGTGCGCGAACGGCGCGGCCTGGCGTACTCCGTCTACGCCTTCACCACGCAGCACGTCGGCGCCGGGCTCGTCGGCGTCGCGGTCGGGTGCCTGCCCGCGAAGCTCGACGCGACCCTCGAGGTGGTGCGGGCCGAGCTGGCCGCCGTGGCCCGCGGCGGCCTCGACGCCGACGAGGTACGCCGGGGCGCCGGCCAGCTGCGGGCCGGGCTCGTGCTCGGCATGGAGGACACGGCCTCGCGGATGCACCGCCTGGGCAAGGGCGAGCTGCTGGGGGAGCGGCTGCTCGGCGTCGACGAGGTCATCGAGCGCATCGACGCGGTCACCGTGGACGAGGTGGCCGAGCTGGCCGCGACCGTCCTGGGCGGCCCCGAGGTGCTCGCGGTGGTCGGCCCCTCCTGACGCGGGCCGGCCCGGGGCCGGCCGGGGCCGGTCAGATCTGGGCGGTGACCCGCTGCCCGACGATGCCGACGGAGCCCTGCTGCGGGTTCTGCACGACCGAGACGCGGAAGCCGCCCTCGGTGAGGGCCCGGCTCGCCGACTCGACGATGCGCTGCTTGCCCTCGGGACGCGTGGCCTCGTAGAAGAGGAACAGCTTGCCGCCGGGCAGCAGCTTCTCGTGCAGCAGCGCCACCTCGTCGGCGGCGCCGCGCACCCAGAACAGGTTGACGTTGAAGGCGAACGCCTTGTGGAGCCGCTTCACGGGCACGCGCAGGGTCGCGAGGTCGATCTGGCGCACCGTCAGCCGGCCCGCGTCGACGTATGCCGCGCAGCGCCGCTTCGTGCGGTCCACGCCCGACTCCGAGCGGTCGATGGCGAAGAGCTTGCCGGTCTCCAGGCGGGAGCAGACGAGCTCCGCCGCCGCGCCGGGCCCGCAACCGACCTCCAGGAGCTGGTCGCCGGGCTGGACGTCCATGACGTCGACTCCCCAACGGATCCGGGCCGGGATGGTCTGCTGCCTCATGCGGTACAGCCTGCCACCTGCGCCGAGCGGGTGCTGGCACCGCCACGGCCGGCGGACCCCTCGACCGGGTGGGCGACGGCGGCCGCGGCCCGCGTAGGTTGTCCTGCTGTGAGCGAGAACGGGACGCAGCGGACCCGGGTCGGCGTGCTGGGCGCGCGCGGCAAGGTCGGCCAGGAGATCTGCCGGGCGGTCGAGGCCGCCGACGACCTCGAGCTGGTGGCGCAGGTGGACGCCGGGGACGACGTCGCGGTGCTGCGCACCTCGGGCGCCGAGGTGGTCGTGGACTTCACCCACCCCGACGTGGTGATGGACAACCTCGAGGTGTGCGTCGCGGCCGGCATCCACGCCGTCGTCGGCACCACCGGGTTCGACGACGAGCGTCTCGACCGGCTCCGGTCGTGGCTCGCGGACTCGCCCGGCACGGGCGTGCTCATCGCCCCCAACTTCTCCATCGGCGCGGTGCTGATGATGCGGTTCGCGGCCGAGGCCGCCCGCTTCTACGAGTCGGTCGAGGTCGTGGAGCTGCACCACCCGACGAAGGCCGACGCCCCCTCGGGTACGGCGCGCCGCACCGCCGAGCTCGTCGCCGCGGCCCGGCGCGAGGCGGGCTGCCCGCCGATGCCGGACGCGACGTCGACGGCGCTCGACGGCGCCCGCGGCGCGGTCGTGGACGGCGTGCCCGTCCACGCCCTGCGCATCCGCGGGATGGTGGCCCACCAGGAGGTCGTGCTCGGTGGCCCGGGGGAGACCCTCACGATCCGCCACGACTCGATGGACCGCGCGTCGTTCGCGCCCGGCGTGCTCGTGGGCGTCCGCGAGATCGGCGCCCACCCCGGCCTCACGGTCGGGCTCGAGGCGTTCCTCGACCTCGACTGAGCGCTGGAGCGGACCGCGCGGGGCTCAGCCCACGCCCGCCGCGCGCAGCCCCGCGGCGGTGAGCGCGGCCAGCACCACGACGAGGAGGAAGTTCGCGCGCAGAGCGAGGGCGACGACCGCCACCGCGAGCCCGGCGACCCGGGCGTCGACGACCAGCCGCGACCCGTCCGCGACGGCCTGCACCGCCACCAGGGCGGACAGCAGGGCGATGGGCAGGGCCAGGGCCACCCGTCGTACGACGGGCCGTTCCAGCACCTCCGCGGGCAGGGACAGGCCCGCGAGCTTGAGCAGGTAGCTGCCGGCCGCGAGCACCAGCAGCGCGACCCACGTGGTGCTCACGACGCGCTCCCTTCGGCGGGGACCGGGCCTGGCGGCGAGCGCCGGGGCAGGAGCGCGGCCAGGAGGGCCACGGACGCGGACGCGAGCACGGGTACGCCGGCCGGCGTGGCGGGCACGAGCAGCAGGGCCAGCGCAGCCGCCACCACGGCGACGACGACGGCCGGCCGGTCGCCCAGCCGCGGCCACAGCAGGGCGAGGAACGCGGCGGCGACGGCCGCGTCGAGACCGTAGGTACGGGGGTCGCCGATGGCCGTGCCGGCGAGCGCGCCGACGAGGGTCATGAGGTTCCACAGCACGAAGACCGACCCGCCGGTGACGAGGAAGCCGAGGCGGGCGTGGTCGGTGCGGGTGGTGGCGGTCGCCACGGCGCTGGACTCGTCGATCACGAGCTGCGCGGCGCCGGCGCGCCGCAGTCCCCGCCAGCCGAGCAGACGCACCAGGCCGAGGCCGTAGAGCATGTTGCGCGCCCCGAGCATCAGGCCGGTGGCCGCGCCCGACCAGGGGGAGCCGCCGGCGGCGAGCACGCCGACGAAGGCGAACTGGGAGGCGCCGGAGAAGACCAGCAGCGACAGTGCGCAGGCCTGCCAGACGTCGAGCCCGCCCGCGACGGCGACGGCCCCGAAGGAGGTGCCGTAGAGGCCGGTCGCGACGCCGATGGCCAGGCCCTGGCGCACCAGGGCGCGCCGCCCGTCGACCTCCTCGGCCGGGCCGCTCACCCGGTCAGCGGTAGTCGTCGCCGAGGCGGGTGCCGATCTTGACGCGCGGCTTGGGCAGGCGCCACGGCTTGATCTGCAGCGAGCGGCTTACCGCGTAGAAGGTGAGGCCCTTGAAGGGCTCGTCGGGGAAGCGGCGGCGCACCTCGCGGCGCAGGCGGAAGCGCAGGTAGAGCACGTCGAGCACGACCAGCAGCAGCATCGTCGTCAGCACCAGGGTGCCCATGGCGACGAGGTCGGCGTTGCCCGAGTACTGCAGGACGAGCGAGAGCACCATGACCGGCAGCGTCAGCTCGGTGAAGGAGAAGCGCGAGTCCACGAAGTCGCGGGTGAAGCGGCGCACCGGCCCGCGGTCGCGCTTCGGCATGAAGGTCTCGTCGCCGGTCTTCATGGCCTGGCGGACCTTGTCCTGGCGGGCCTTGCGGTCGGCGCGCTCCTTGGCCGCCAGCTCCTTGCGGGAGCGGGCGGGCTTCGCGCGGGCCCGCGCCGCCGCCTCGGCCTCGCGCCGGCTCGGCGTGGGGCGACCCTTGGCGGCGGGGTTCCTCGAGGGGCGTCCGTCCACCTCGCCCGCGGGGTCGGGGGCCTCGGTGGTCGAGGGGCCCGGGTCGACGGGGGTGGAGCTACGACGGAACAACGCTGGCCTCACAGGACGGACGGTGGGGAGCGCACGGCACGGGGCCGGGACGCTCGCGGAGGTGCCAGGGTACCGGCCCGCCGCGGGCCGCACCCACCCTCGCCCGCCTTGAGGTTTGCGCCTAGTGTTGAGCGGGAAGCCGCAGCGGGCCCCGACCGCGGTCGGGAGCACCGGACGCACCGCCGCACGAGCACCGCCCGAGGAGAGGCCACCCGATGAGTCTGATGAAGCGCATGAGCCTGATCTTCAGGTCGAAGGCCAACACCGCCCTCGACCGGGCCGAGGACCCGCGGGAGACCCTGGACTACAGCTACCAGCGCCAGATCGAGCTGCTGAGCAAGGTGCGCCGCGGCGTCGCCGACGTCGCCACGAGCCGCAAGCGCGTCGAGCTGCAGGTGAACCAGCTCGAGCAGCAGGCCCAGAAGCTCACCGACCAGGCGCAGAAGGCGATCCAGGTCGGCCGCGAGGACCTGGCCCGCGAGGCCCTCACGCGCAAGTCGGGCCTGAGCCAGCAGATCGCCGACCTCCGCACGCAGCACGCGCAGCTGCAGGGCGAGGAGGAGAAGCTGGTGCTGGCGCAGCAGCGCCTGCAGGCCAAGGTCGAGTCCTTCCGCACGCGCAAGGAGACCATCAAGGCCACCTACACGGCGGCCGAGGCGCAGACGCGCATCAACGAGGCGATGTCCGGCATCGGCGAGGAGATGGGCGACGTCGGCCTGGCCATCCAGCGCGCCGAGGACAAGACGGCCCAGATGCAGGCCCGCGCCGGCGCGATCGACGAGCTGCTGGCCTCGGGTGCCCTCGAGGACGCCTCGTCGCTCAACCGCGGCGACGACATCGCCCGCGAGCTCGACGCGCTCAGCTCGGGTGCCGACGTCGAGGCCGAGCTCGCCGCCCTCAAGGGCCTCTCGGCCCCGTCCGCCCCCCAGGCCATCGAGGGTGCGCCGGCGAGCGGCGACATCCTCCAGCCGGAGGCGGTCAAGCGCACGGAGGGCGGTCAGCAGTGATCGTCCGCATCCTGGGTGAGGGCCAGTTCGACATCACCGACGCCTGCTTCGCGTCCCTGAACGCGCTCGACGACGCCGTGGAGAAGGCGGTCGAGGACGGCGACGAGGCGGCCTTCCGCCCCGCGCTGGCCGCGCTGCTCGCCGGCGTGCGCGCCGAGGGCGTGCCGCACGCCGCCGACGCGCTCGACGAGTCCGACCTGATCCTCCCGCCGGAGGACGCCTCCCTCGAGGAGGTCCGGGCGATGCTCGGCGACGACGGTCTCATCCCCGGCTGACGCCGGGCACCGCATGGCTCGGACCCGTTTCCTCCCCGATCGGGGCCTCACCGCCCGGATGACGCTCGTGCTCTTCCTCCTCGGCGCCCTGTTCGTGGCGCTGGTGGTGGGGATCATGTACGCCGTCCGCAGCCCCGGTCTCGCGGTGGTGGTGGGCCTCGTCGGTCTCGCCATCGCGTTCTTCCAGTGGTGGTCCTCGGACACGCTCGCGATGCGCGCGATGCGCGCCCGTGAGGTCTCCCCGCAGGAGGCGCCGGAGCTGCACGGCATGATCGACCGGCTCTGCGCGCTGGCCGACATGCCGAAGCCCCGGGTGGGGGTCGCCGACATGGACATCCCCAACGCGTTCGCCACCGGGCGCTCGCCGGACCGGGCGGTGGTCTGCGTGACGACCGGGATCCTGCGCCGCCTCGACGCCGAGGAGCTCGAGGGCGTGCTCGCCCACGAGCTGTCGCACGTCGCGCACCGCGACGTCATGGTCATGACCATCGCCTCGTCCGCGGGCATCGTGGCCGGCATGGTCACCCGGGGCGCGCAGTACGGCGCGTTCATGGGCGGCGGCCGGGACCGCAACGGCAAGGGCGGGGGCGCCGCGGCCCTGCTCCTCGCGCTGGTGATCTCGCTCGTGGTCTACGCCATCAGCTTCTTCCTCACCCGGCTGCTCTCGCGCTACCGCGAGCTGTGCGCCGACCGCTCGGGCGCCTACCTGACGCTCAAGCCGGCGGCGCTGGCGTCGGCGCTGCAGAAGATCACCGGGGAGATGGCCTCGATCCCGCAGCGGGACCTGCGCACGTCGCGGGCCATGAACGCGTTCTTCATCGCTCCCGCGATCAGCGGGGCGTCGCTGTCGACCATCACCTCCACGCACCCGTCGCTGGAGCAGCGGCTCGAGCAACTGGCGCGCATCCAGGCCGACCTCGGCCGACCGGGGGTGTGACGTGGGGTTCTGGGACGCGGTCCTGGGGCGCCGTGCGCCGAAGCAGGCCGACCTCGACGCGCTGTTCGGCGTGCCGAGCGCGGCCATCACCCTGCAGACCGCCCTGGGGCTCGAGCCCACCGGCGTCGGCTCGGTCTGCTTCCGGTCGGCGGACGGAGCGGCCTTCCGGTCGACGGAGGCCGACATCGTGGCCCTCCTCGACGCGGACCCCCGCACGCCGGCCGCCGAGCGCACCGTCGACGAGTTCGGCTTCACCTGGCTCGTCGTACGACGGGACCCGGCGGACGTCGCGGGCCTGTGCACCGACCTGCACGCGGTGAACGTGCTGCTGGAGGAGCAGGGGTTCGGGCCGTCGCTGCTCTGCTCGGTCGTCGGCTTCGCCGCCCCCGGCGACGGTCCGCGCCTGGGCCTCGTGTACCTCTACAAGCAGGGCACCTTTTACCCGTTCGCCCCCACCGGCGCGGACACGCGTGACAACCTGACGGAGATCAACGTGCGCGACCAGCTCGCGACCGAGCTGCCGGTGGAGCCGAGCCTGCAGCGCTGGCTCGCGCTCTGGGGCGCACCCGGGCTCTGAACCGCTGGACCGAGGCCCCGCGCAGGCGCGGGGTGGGAGGAGGACGGGCCGATGGGCCAGCAGGCGAAGGACCTCGAGGAGGCGATCGACCGCTACGGGTTGCTCGACCCCCCGCCCCGCGAGGTGCAGGCGGTCGTCGAGATGGCGGCCTTCGTGGCCCGCGTGCCCCTGGCGACCGTCAACGTCATCACCTCGACCCAGCAGCACCAGATCGCGACGGTCGGCTTCGATGCCTCGATCTGCCGGCGTGAGGACTCCATGTGCGCCGTCACGGTCGAGCTCGGCAGCCCCGTCGTGGTGCCCGACGCCCGCCTCGACGAGCGCTTCAGCGCCAACCCGTTCGTCGACGGTCGCATCAACACGGTCCGGTTCTACGCCGCGCACCCGCTGCGGACGCAGGACGACGTCGTCATCGGCACGCTGTGCGTCTTCGACACCGAGCCGCGCGAGCTCGACGAGACCCAGCGCCTGGCGCTCTCGACGCTCGCCGACCGCGTGGTCGACATCCTCGAGCTGTCCCGGCGGGCCCGTGCGCTCGACGCGTCGCTGCGCCGTACCGAGGAGATGCGGGACGAGCTCGCGCGCTCCAACGAGCACCTCGCGGCCTTCGCCGGCCAGGTCAGCCACGACCTGCGCAACCCCCTGTCGACCGTGGCCATGTCGCTCTACCTGCTGCAGGAGCAGCTGGAGGAGCAGGGCGGCGCCCGCACGGTCGACCGCGCGCTGCGCGGCACGAAGCGGATGGAGGCCCTCATCGAGGACCTCCTGGCGTTCGCCCGCGTCGGGGGCACCCTGCGCCGCGACGACGTCGACCTGGGCCAGGTCGTCGCCGCCGTCCTGGGCGACCTGGACGGTGCGCTGTCCGGCGCGTCCGTAACGGTGGGCGAGCTGCCCACCGTGTGCGGCGACGCCACCCAGCTGCGCGCCGTGCTGCAGAACCTCGTGGCCAACGCGGCCAAGTTCACCCGGCCCAGCGAGCCGGCGGCCATCGACGTCGCCGGGCGGCGCGTGGACGGCGGCTGGCGCATCGAGGTCGCCGACCGGGGGCTGGGGATCGCACCGGAGGACGCCGGGCGCGTGTTCGAGCCGCTCGTGCGCCTCGACACCCAGGCCGACGGGTCCGGCATCGGCCTCGCCACGTGCCGACGGGTGGTGGAGGCCCACGGCGGACGCATCGGGCTGGAGCCCCGCGAGGGTGGCGGCACCGTGGCCTGGGTCGAGCTGCCCGACTCCTGAGGCCCCGGGCCGGGGCTTCAGCGCGCGGTGCGCCCCGGCAGGTCGAGCATGCGCTGCAGGGCGACCTTCGCCCACTCCTGCGTCTCGTCGTCCACCCGGATGACGTTCGGCACCTGGCCCGCGACGAGCGACTCGAGCGCCCACACCAGGTGGGGCAGGTCGATGCGGTTCATCGTGGAGCAGTAGCAGACCGTCCGGTCGAGGAACGAGATCTCCTTGTCGGGGTGCGCCGCGGCGAGCCGCTTGACGAGGTTGAGCTCGGTGCCGATCGCCCAGCGCGAGCCGGGCTCGGCCGCCTCGATGGTCCGGATGATGAACTCGGTCGAGCCGACGAGGTCGGCGCGGGTGACCACCTCGTGGCGGCACTCGGGGTGCACCAGGATCTTGACGTCGGGGATGGTGGCGCGCAGCTCGTCCACGACCTCGGGGGAGAAGCGGCCGTGCACCGAGCAGTGGCCCTTCCACAGGATCATCTTGGCGTCGCGCAGCTGCTCGACCGTCAGCCCGCCGTTCGGGCGGTGCGGGTTCCACACCACGCAGTCCTCGAGCGAGAGACCCATCTCGAGCACCGCGGTGTTGCGGCCGAGGTGCTGGTCGGGCAGGAAGAGCACCTTTCCCCGGCCCTCCGGGCGCTGCGCGAACGCCCACTCCAGGGCGACGTCGGCGTTGGACGAGGTGCACACGGCGCCCCCGTTGCGCCCGCAGAACGCCTTGATGTCGGCGGAGGAGTTCATGTAGGTCACGGGCACGACGTCGTCGGCGACGCCGGCGTCCACGAGCGCGTCCCAGGCGTCCTCGACCTGGGGCAGCAGCGCCATGTCGGCCATGGAGCAGCCGGCGGCGAGGTCGGGCAGCACGACCTGCTGGCTGTCCGAGGTGAGGATGTCGGCGGACTCGGCCATGAAGTGCACGCCGCAGAACACGATGTACGGCGCGTCGGGGCGCGCCGCCGCCTCGCGGGCCAGCTTGAACGAGTCGCCCGTGACGTCGGCGAACTGGATCACCTCGTCGCGCTGGTAGTGGTGCCCGAGCACGAAGACCCGGTCGCCGAGCGCCTCCTTGGCCGCCCGGGCGCGCGCGACCAGCGTCGGGTCGGAGGCCGGGGGCAGGTCGCCGGGGCAGTCGACGCCCCGCTCGGAGTCGAGGTCGCTGCCGCGACCCAGGGGGAGCAGGGTCAGCTCGACGGTGGTCATGGGCTCCATGGTAAGCGCCGGGCAGGATGGGCGCGTGCGTGTGCTCATCGCCCCGGGCCCCTTCGCCGGCACCCTGACCGCCGGTGAGGCGGCCCGCGCCGTCGCCGACGGCTGGCGCTCGCGCGCCCCGGGCGACGAGCTCGACCTCGCCCCGGTCGCCGACGGCGGCTCCGGCTTCGTCGAGGTGCTCCACGCCGCCCTGGGGGGCCACCTCCTCGCGGTGGCCGTCCGCGACCCGCTCGGCGGCACCGTCCCCGCCACCGTCCTGCGGGCGGGGGACACGGCGTACGTCGCGTCGGCCCAGGCCTGCGCGGTGGGGCCCGGCGACCCGGCGACGGCGGAGCGGGCGTCGTCGTACGGCGTGGGGCAGCTGGTCGCCGCGGCCGTCGGCACGGGTGCGCGGCGGGTCGTGGTCGGCGTCGGTCCCAGCGCGGCGACGGACGGCGGGGCCGGGCTGCTCGCCGCGCTGGGGGCCCGGGCCGACCGCGCGCTCGACGCCGGGCCGGTGGCGCTCGACGGCGTGCGGGAGGTGGACCTCTCGGCCGCCCGCGCGGCCGTGGCAGGCGTCGAGCTGGTCGTGGCCCACGACGTGCCCATCCCGCTCACCGGCCTGTTCGGGACGGCCAAGGCCGCCGGGGTGGAGCGCGGGATCGCCGAGGAGCGGGTGCCGGCCGTCGACGGTCTGCTCGAGGGGTGGGCGGCGGCCGCGGGCCGGCGTACCTCGCTCGAGCCGGGGGCCGGGGCCGGGGGCGGGGTCGGGTACGGGCTGCTGCTGCTCGGGGCCGCTGCGGCGCCGGGTGTCGAGCTGGTGCTCGGCGCGGTCGGTCTCGAGGACCGGGCCCGCGCGGCGGACCTCGTCGTCACGGGGGAGGGCCGGCTCGACCCCGCGAGCCGGACCGGCAAGGCCCCCCACGGCGTCGCCCAGGTGGCGACCCGTGCGGTCCGGCCGTGCGTGGTCGTCGCCGGCGAGGTGCTGGTGGGGACCCGGGAGATGCGTGCGATGGGGGTGGAGACCGCCTACGCCGTGGTCGACGTGGCGGGGCGGGAGGCGGCGACCTCGGACCCGTACGACGCGCTCGCCCGCACGGCGGCCCGCGTGGCCCGGGCCTGGTCGCGCTGACGGCCCGCCCCACGCTGACACCCCCGCCTCGCGCGGGGCGGCGCGGCCGGGCACCGTGGGAGCGAACCGGGCCGCGGTCCGGATCGCGTCCGTCCAGGCCTCGGGAATACGGCAGGGGTGTGTCACCATTGACCTCACTGCACGAACAACCGCCGAACCTCCAGGGAGTGCACATGACCGAGCAGGTGGACATCCAGACGACCACCGAGCGTCGCACCGACCAGATCAACCTGAGCGCGACCGCGGCGTCCAAGGTCAAGAGCCTGCTGGAGCAGGAGGGTCGCGACGACCTCTCCCTCCGCATCTCGGTGCAGCCCGGTGGCTGCTCGGGCCTGCGCTACCAGCTGTTCTTCGACGAGCGGACCCTCGACGGCGACGTCGTCACCGACTTCGACGGCGTGACCGTGGTCGTCGACCGCATGAGCGTCCCCTACCTCAACGGTGCCGAGATCGACTTCGTCGACACCATCGAGAAGCAGGGCTTCACGATCGACAACCCGAACGCGACGGGCTCCTGCGCCTGCGGCGACTCGTTCCACTGAGCCGCGTCCGCCGGGTCGCCGGCGGACCAGCGCGAGCGCGACGAAGGCCCCACCTCCACGGAGGTGGGGCCTTCGTCGTCCCGGCGCCCCCGGCGCCGAGAGAGGCTGGCGGCGGGTGTCAGTCCTGGTAGATCGCGGAGGCCAGGCGCGCGGCGGCGGCGCTGACGGCGATCTCGGGCTTGCGGACCTCGCGGGGCTGGTCGTCGTACGCCAGCGAGGGTGCGGGGCGCAGCGCCGCGCGGGCCAGGCGCGCGGCGGGGGTGTCGAGGCGCAGCTCGCGGGTGGCCGCCCGGCAGTCCTGGACCAGGTCGGCGGGGGCGGCGGGGTCCGCGTAGGCGGGGCGGGGGGACGGCGTGGCGGGGGTCATGTCGCGAACGTAGGCGCTACCGCCGGGTAGACCCAGGGCTACCTGACGGTAGTGTCCCGGGCCCGCGCCGCGCGACGCCGCGGGACGGGGGCTGGGTGCTCCGCCGGGCCTCGCGTAGGGTCGGGCGTCGTGTCGCTCCTCATCACGGGATCCATCGCCACCGACCACCTCATGACCTTCTCGGGCAAGTTCGCCGACTCCCTCGTCGTCGACCAGCTCGACAAGCTGTCGGTCTCCTTCCTCGTCGACGACCTCGACGTACGACGGGGCGGGTGCGCCGCGAACATCTCGTTCGGCCTCGGCAACCTCGGCCTGCGGCCGATCCTGGTCGGCGCGGTGGGCGAGGACTTCGCCGACTACCGCTCCTGGCTGGAGCGCCACGGCGTGGACTGCGACTCGGTGCACGTCTCCGACACGCGCCACACCGCGCGCTTCGTCTGCACCAACGACGCCGCGATGGCCCAGTTCGCGACGTTCTACGCCGGCGCGATGAGCGAGGCCCGCGAGATCGAGCTGCAGCCGATCGTCGAGCGCGTCGGCGCGCCCGACTACGTGCTCGTCGGCCCCAACGACCCGGCCGCGATGCAGCGCCACACCGACGAGTGCCGCCAGCGCGGCTACCGCTTCGTCGCCGACCCCTCCCAGCAGCTCGCCTTCGGCGACGGCGACCTCATCCGCCCCCTCGTCGACGGCGCGGACATCCTCTTCTCCAACGAGTACGAGGCCGCGCTCATCGTTTCCAAGACCGGCTGGACCCACGAGGAGGTCCTCGAGCGGGTCGGCACCTGGGTGATCACGCTCGGCCCCGACGGGGTGCGCCTCGAGCAGGAGGGCGCCGAGCCGGTCGTGGTCGGCGCCGTGCCCGAGATCGCGAAGGTCGAGCCCACCGGGGTCGGCGACGCGTTCCGGGCCGGCTTCCTCGCCGCGCTCAGCTGGGACCTCGAGCACGAGCGGGCCGCGCAGGTCGGCTGCCTGCTCGCCGTGTACGTCGTGGAGCAGGTCGGCACGCAGGAGTACACGCTCGGCCGCGCCGCGTTCCTCGAGCGCCTCGAGGGCACCTACGGTCCCGAGGCCGTCGCCGAGGTCGAGCCGCACCTCCAGACGTTCCGCCCCTGACCGACGTCCCGCGCCCGGCCCCTCAGGCGCCGAGCGCCACGCGGTAGCGGGCCACCCCGTCGGCCGCGCGGTCCTCGCCGAGGAACCGGTGCCCCCGCATGCGGCACCACGCCGGCACGTCGACGCGCGCCGCCGGGTCGTCGGCCACCACGGCGAGCTCCGTCCCGTCGGGCCGTCCCCGCGCGGCCTTCGCGAGCGCCAGCACCGGCGCCGGGCACGGCAGCCCCCGGCAGTCGAGCTCGGTCACATCCCCACCTCCGCCCGCAGCCGTGCGACCACGCCCGGCAGGACGTCGAGGAAGCGCTCGACCTCGTGCTCCGGCGTACCGGGGTGCAGGGAGAGGCGGACGTTGCCGTGGGTGAGCGCACCCATGGCCGCGAGCACGTGCGAGGGCTCGTGGGTCGACGCGGTGCACGCGGAGCCGCTGCCCACGCCGAAGCCGGCGCGGTCGAGCTCGGTGACGAGGGCCTCGCCGTCGACGTAGAGGCACGAGAAGGTCAGCAGGTGGGGGAGCCGGTCGTCCGGGTCGCCCACGACGTCCACGTCCGGCACGCGGGCGGCCACCTCGCGGCGTACCCGGTCGACGAGCCGGTGCAGCCGTGCGCCGGTCTGCTCGGCCTCGGACACGACGGCCCGGAGCGCGGCCGCGGCGGCGACGGCGCCGGGCACGTCCTCGAACCCGCTCGCGCGCAGGTCGCTGCGGTCGTCGGCGGGGTACGGGTCGCGCCAGCGCACGCCCTTGCGGACCAGCAGCACCCCGACCCCGGCGGGCCCGCCCCACTTGTGCGCGGACGCGGCCGCCACGCCCCACCCGGCGGGCAGCGGCTGCCAGCCCACCGACGCGCACGCGTCGACGAGCAGGGGCACCTGGCCCGCGAGCCCGGCGAGCTCGGCGGCCGCGGCGACGGGCTGCGTCGTGCCGACCTCGTGGTTGGCCGACTGCAGGGCGAGGGCGGCGACGTCGCCCGGGGCCAGGGCCTCCCGCAGCGCGTCGAGGTCGAGCCGTCCGGACGCGTCGACCGCGACGGGTCGGGCGGAGCAGCCCAGGTCCCGCACGGCCCAGTCGGTGGCGTGCAGGACGGCGGAGTGCTCGACGGCGGAGTGGGCGAGCACGGTGCCCGCGCGGCGCCGGCCGCGCGCCAGCCCGAGGAGGCCGCGGTGGACCGCCTCGGTGCCCGAGCCGGTGAAGGTGACCTCGTCGGGACGCACGCCGAGGGACCCGGCGAGCACCTCGCGTGCGTCGTCGAGCAGCCGGCGGGCCTGCCGGCCGCCGTGGTGCAGGCGGCGGGGGTCGGCGTACCCCTGCTCGTACGCCGCGAGCAGCGCCGCACGGGCGGCCGGGTGCAGCGGGCGGGCCGACGCGGCGTCCAGGTCGGTCCACGGGGGCGGGGGAGCCGCGGACGGGGGGCCCGACGGGGCCGGCGGCCCGTCCGACGGGGGCGCGCCGAGGTCCCCGGGGCCCGTCACGGCGCCGCCGGGAGCGGGTGTCTGCTCCTCGCCTTCCACGGGTACCGACGTTAGTCCTACGCTGTGTAGGAGGTGAGGCGACCCTGGGGGTCGCTCCTCCCTGTGATTCGGATAAAGTTCCCCCCGTCGTGTGATCGTCCAAGAGAGAGGCTCGTTCGTGGGTCTGCAACTCCACCGGCGGTCCGGCGCCGGCACTGTCCGCGGCGCCGCCGCGGGCAAGCCCCGACGCGCCGCGCTCGCCGCGTCGCTCGGCCTCGCCCTCCTCGTCCTCACCGGGTGCTCCGAGGAGAGCCAGTACCAGCTGCGTCACCTCGGCCTGCCCGGCCAGGCGACGGAGGAGGCGCCGTACATCGCCGACCTGTGGATCTGGTCGTGGGTCGCCGCGCTCGCCACCGGCATCATCGTGTGGGGCCTCATCCTGTGGGTGGTCGTGCGCTTCCGCCGCCGCAGCGCCGACGAGGTGCCCGTGCAGACGCGGTACAACTTGCCGCTCGAGATCTTCTACACGATCGCCCCGGTCATGATGGTGATCGTCTTCTTCTTCCACACGGTCAGCGTGCAGAACACGGTGCTCGACGACTCCGAGCCGGACATGACGCTCGAGATCGTCGGCCAGCAGTGGTCGTGGACGTTCAACCACCCCACGGACGGCGTCGGTGACACCGACAAGGAGAGCGTCGACGAGGGCGAGTACGCGTACGTGGTGGGCACCGCGTCGCAGCTGCCCACGCTCGTTCTCCCGCAGGGCGAGACGGTGCGGTTCAACCTGCACTCGCCCGACGTGGTCCACAACTTCTGGATCCCGGGCTTCCTCATGAAGATGGACGTCGTCCCGGGCCGCACGAACAGCTTCCAGGTCACCCCGACCGAGCTGGGCGTGTTCAAGGGCAAGTGCGCCGAGCTCTGCGGCACCTACCACTCCCGCATGCTCTTCAACGTCGAGGTCGTGTCCCCGGAGGACTACGACGCGTACGTAGAGGGCCTCGTGGAGGCCGGTGACGTCTCGGACGACGGGCCCATCCTCGGTGGCACCGAGTCCCGCACCTCGCTGCGCAACTTCGACGACCCCAACGGAGGCGACGAGTGACCGCCACACAAGCTCCCACGACGGGGACCGTGGTCCCCGGGAGGAAGCCTCTCGGCGAGAACGTCGTGCGTCTGCTGACCACGACGGACCACAAGCTCATCGGCAAGATGTACCTGGTCACCTCGTTCGCCTGGTTCTGCATCGGCGGACTGATGGCCCTCGTCATCCGGTCCGAGCTCGCGTTCCCCGGCCAGCAGGTCGTGAACGACGAGGTCTACAACCAGATGTTCACGATGCACGGCACGATCATGCTGCTGCTCTTCGCGACGCCCCTGTTCTTCGGCTTCGCCAACGTGATCATGCCGCTGCAGATCGGCGCACCCGACGTGGCGTTCCCGCGCCTCAACATGTTCAGCTACTGGCTGTTCCTGTTCGGCGGCCTCATCGCCGCGGCGGGCTTCCTCACGCCGAACGGCGCCGCCAGCTTCGGCTGGTTCGCCTACGTGCCGCTGTCGAACGAGGTCCGCTCGCCGGGCGTCGGCGGTGACATGTGGATCATGGGCCTCTACATGGCGGGTCTCGGCACCATCCTCGGTGCGGTCAACTTCATCACCACCATCATCTGCATGCGCGCCCCCGGGCTGACGATGTTCCGGATGTCGCTGTTCACGTGGAACACCCTGATCACGAGCCTGCTCGTGCTCATCGCCTTCCCGATCCTGGCCGGCGCGCTCCTCATGCTGGAGGCGGACCGCTCGATCGGCACCCACGTCTTCGACGCGTCGCACGGCGGCCCGATCCTGTGGCAACACCTGTTCTGGTTCTTCGGGCACCCAGAGGTGTACATCATCGCCCTGCCGTTCTTCGGCATCGTCACCGAGATCCTGCCGGTCTTCAGCCGCAAGCCGATCTTCGGCTACGTCGGCCTGGTCGGCGCGACCCTGGCGATCGCGATCCTCTCGGTCGCCGTGTGGGCCCACCACATGTTCGTCACGGGTGCGGTCAACCTGCCGTTCTTCTCCGGCATGACGTTCCTCATCGCGGTCCCGACCGGCGTGAAGTTCTTCAACTGGATCGGCACGATGTGGGGCGGGTCCCTGTCCTTCGACAACCCGATGCTGTGGTCGATCGGCTTCCTCACGACGTTCCTCTTCGGTGGTCTGACGGGCGTCCTGCTCGCGAGCCCGCCGCTGGACTTCCACGTCTCCGACTCCTACTTCGTGGTGGCGCACTTCCACTACGTCGTGTTCGGCACGGTCGTGTTCGCGATGTTCGCCGGCTTCTACTTCTGGTGGCCGAAGATGACGGGCCGCATGCTCGACGAGCGCCTCGGCAAGCTGCACTTCTGGCTGCTGTTCTTCGGCTTCCACACGACGTTCCTCGTCCAGCACTGGCTGGGTGTCGAGGGCATGCCGCGCCGGTACGCCGACTACCTCGCCGAGGACGGCTTCACCACGCTCAACCAGATCTCCACGATCGGTGCCTTCGTGCTGAGCGCGTCGCTCCTGCCGTTCTTCTACAACGTCTACGTCTCCGCGAAGGGGCCGAAGGTCGAGGTGGACGACCCGTGGGGCTGGGGCCGCTCGCTCGAGTGGGCGACGTCCTCGCCGCCGCCGCGCCACAACTTCCACTCCATCCCGCGCATCCGCTCGGAGTCGCCGGCGTTCGACCTCCACCACCCGGAGATCGCCGCCCTCGAGCTCGAGCAGAACGCCGCGGAGCACCAGGGTCGGTTCGCCGACGCCCCGGACACCCAGGGTCGTGAGGAGCTCCTCAACGACCGAGGTGTCGACGTCAGGAAGGACGACGACAAGTGAAGGCCCTGCGCGCGGAGGTCTGGATCTTCGCGATCTGCACCATCTTCCTCATCCTGGTCTCGCCGGCGTACTGGTTCGTGACCGACGCCAGCGGCGAGGGCGGGGACTGGACCGGCACGTCCGCCCTGGTCATGACCACCCTGCTGGCGGCCATGGTGACCTGGTACCTCGGCTTCCAGGCGCGCAAGCTCGACGAGCGCCCGGAGGACCGCAAGGACGCCGAGATCGTGGAGGGCGCGGGCGAGCTCGGCTTCTTCCCGCCGTACTCCTGGTGGCCGCTGTGGGCCGCGTCGACCTTCGGCGTGTGCGTGCTCGGCGTCATCTTCGGCTGGTGGCTGTTCATCATCGGGTGCGCTCTCGGCATCCTCGCCCTCTCGGGCTGGGTGTTCGAGTACTACCGGGGCGTGCACGCCCACTGATCGTCCGGGCGTCCGGCCCCTGCTCCCGCAGGGGCGAGGTCGCCGGGGTTACGCTGGAAAGCGCTCGTCGGGTCTCCCGACGGGCGCTTTTCGCGTGGTGCCCGGTGCTCGGCCGGGCCGGAGGGAGAGGGATGTCGGAGTTCCGCACGCCCCGCGGGGTGCACCTGGGACGGCGCAGCCTCGTCCGGATCGTCGGCGCTGTCGGCATCGCCGCCGTCGCCGGTGGTGCGCTGGCGGCCTGCACCTCGGACGACGACACCGGCAGCGGCTCGGCCGCGTCGGGTGACGCGTCCGCCCCCGTGCCCACCATCGTCACGAGCGTGGGCGCTGACGAGGAGGTGCCGGTCGACCACCTCCTCCGCGTGGAGGCGCAGGGCGGCCGGCTGGCCTCCGTCACCGTCACGACGGTGGAGGGCGCCGAGGTGCCCGGCGAGGTGCTCGAGGACGGCCTGAGCTGGGCCGCCACGGCCCTGCTCGACCCGGGTACGTCGTACCTGCTGCGGGCCAGCGCCCGCAGCGACGGCGGCGGCGAGGCGACGGCGGAGGTGCCGTTCTCGACCGTGGCGCTCTCGCTCGACGAGCAGACCTTCCCCTCCATCGCCCCGCTCGCCGACGAGGAGGTCGGCGTCGGCATGCCGGTGGTCGTGTCCTTCGACCTGCCCGTGACCGACCGGGCCTCCTTCGAGCGGCACATGAGCGTCACCAGCGAGCCGGCCCAGCCCGGGTCGTGGCACTGGTACGACGACACCCAGGTCCGCTGGCGCCCCGAGGCCTACTGGCAGCCCGGTACGACGGTCACCGTCGACGTGGCGGTGAACGGCGTGCCGGCCGGGGGCGGCATCTACGGCCAGGAGAGCCGCTCCGTGACCTTCCGCGTCGGCCGCTCGGTGATCCACCGCGTCGACGCGGCGACCCACACCATGACGACGGTGATCGACGGCGCGCAGGCGCGCCGGATGCCCATCAGCGCCGGCAAGCCCGGGTTCGAGACGCGCTCCGGCGTGAAGGTCGTGATGGAGAAGTTCCGCACCAAGACGATGGACGCGGCGACGACCGGCATCAGCCCCGACGACCCGGAGTACTACAACATCGAGGACGTCGAGTACGCGCTGCGCGTCACCAACTCGGGGGAGTTCCTCCACGCCGCCCCGTGGTCGTCCGGCTCGCAGGGCGTGGCCAACGTCAGCCACGGCTGTGTCGGGATGGCCACGCAGGACGCGGCCTGGGTCTACGAGAACACCCGCCGCGGCGACGTCGTCGAGGTCACGGGCACGGACCGCCGGATGACGATGGAGAACGGGTTCGGCGACTGGAACGCGACCCCCGAGGAGTACGCCGCCGGCTCGGCCCTCTGACGCGTCGCGGGGATGCGTCCCGTCAGGGGTACGCGAGCCGCTCGGGGGAGAGCACGTAGTGGGTGCGCAGCCACTCGTGCTGCAGGGCGAACCCCAGCGCCAGGACCCCGACGAGCACCAGGGCCTGCGCCGCGCGGTGCCACGTGCGTCCCAGGGTGGGGAACGGCCACCACACCACGAGCAGGAACAGGGCGTAGCGGGTGATGCTCGGCGTGGGCCGGGTCGTCAGCAGCAGGAACGCGCCGTACGACAGCACCCACGCCCGCAGCTCCGGCGCCCAGACCCGGGCAGCGGGCTGCAGGACGATCGCCAGGACGACCGCCAGGACCACGGCGACGTCGACCGCCGGGCCCACGCCCCCCGAGCCCAGCAGCAGGGCCGCCCAGGTCTGCCAGCTGCGCTCGTCGGTGAGCACCCAGGCGGCCTGCGTGCTCAGGTAGGCGTCGGGCTCGCCCGTGACCACCGCGGCCGTCAGCGGCCACAGGCCGAAGGCCGCGGTCGCCGCTGCGGCGGTCACGGCCAGCCGGACCACCTCGGCGCGGGGGAGGGGGCCCTCGGCGCGCCAGCGCAGCGCGGCGTGGACCAGGACGACGGGCACGAGGGCCAGGGCGATGGGGCGGGTGAAACCGAGGACCACGGCCCCCAGCACCACCAGGCCGTAGCGGCGCCGGGAGAGGGCGTCCAGCACGAGCACGAGCACGAGGAGGCTGACGGCCTCGGAGTAGCCGGTGACGAGGACCGCGCCGGCGGGACTGACGCTGAGCGCGGCGGTGGTGAGCAGCCCGACGTACGCGCCCGCCCGACGCGCGACCATCCGGTGCAGGAGGCAGAGCGCGACCGTGGAGGCCACGATGCCGAGGACGGCGGCGGCCAGACCGAACGACAGGCCCGTGAGCGCCATCAGCAGTCGCGTCGCGAACGGGAACAGCGGGAAGAAGGCCCAGGGGTTCTGCTGCACCTTGCCCTCGTAGCGGGGGAGGTCGGTGGGATAGCCGTCCTCCGCGATGGTGCGGTACCACTGCCCGTCCCAGTTGCTGGCGAGGTCGCCGTACCCCGGGGCGGCAGGCACGGGCTCGAGCAGGTAGAAGCCCTGTCCGACGTCGAGGGCGCTCTGCTCCCGGCCGAGCTGCCAGAGCACGACGACGTCGACGAGCCGCGTCAGCGCGACGACGAGGAGCGGCGGCAGCCACCACGGCCACCGCGCGGGCGCGGGACCGGACGGGGCGGGGCGGGGGAGGGGAGGGGCGCCCGTCGCGGCCCCGGAACGACGACGAGCGCCCGGATCCGTGGAGGATCCGGACGCTCGTGCGTCGTCCGTCGTCAAGGGCGGAGGGTCGCGGCGGGTGCCGGGACTCAGTGACCCTTGGTCAGCGTCACGTGGTCGTCGTCGTCCGCGGAGGACCCCGCCCCGAGCTCGTGCGCACCGTCGTGGTGGTGGTGCGCCTCGTCGATCTCCGCCTGGGTCGGCGGCTGGACGTTGTCGGCGAACCACAGCTTGCTGAGGCGGCCGCGGAGACCGTCGGTGCGCGACCCGGGCTTGCGCACGCCGTTGGCGTCCGTGCCCGGCTCGAGCTCCGGCAGCCGGTCGCCCTCACGACCGGTGATGACCAGCTGCTTCGCCGCCGGCAGGGGCTGGTGGCGCTCCGAGTAGGCACCGTCGGGCGAGCGCTCGATGATGCCGGTCTCGTAGCCGTGCAGCGCCTGTTCCTTCGCGTGCCGCTGCAGCGAGATGCACCAGCGACGCGTGATCATGAAGGCGATCAGCGGTCCGATGAAGATGGCTGCCCGCAGGAAGTACGTGATCTGGTTGATCGACAGGTCGAACCGGATGGCGATGATGTCGTTGCCGCCCGCGATCCACGCCATGGCGTAGAAGGTCATGAGCGACACCATCAGCGCCGTGCGCGTCGGAGCGTCCCGCGGTCGCTGGAGCAGGTGGTGCTCCCGCTTGTCGCCGGTGATCCAGTTCTCGATGAACGGGAGCAGCAGCAGGATCGTCCACATCACGCCGGGCACCACGATGATCGGCAGGAAGACGTTGAACGGGAACGTGACGCCCCAGAACTCGAACTCCCAGCCCGGCATGATGCGCAGCAGGCCGTCGGGCCAGCCCATGTACCAGTCAGGCTGCGAGCCGGCCGTCACCTTGGACGGGTCGTACGGCCCGTACATCCAGATCGGGTTGATCGTCATCAACGCACCCATGACCGCGGTGACGCCGAAGACGATGAAGAAGAACCCGCCGGCCTTCGCGGCGTACACCGGGAGCATGGGGAAGCCCACGACGTTGCCCTCGGTGCGGCCGGGGCCGGGCCACTGCGTGTGCTTGTGGTAGACGAGCAGCAGCATGTGCGCGGCCACGAGGGCCAGCAGCACGCCGGGGATCAGCAGCACGTGGATGATGTAGAGCCGCGGGATGATCGCGGTGCCCGGGAACTCGTCACCGAAGAGCAGGAACGAGCCGTACGTGCCGACCACGGGGATGGACTTGATGAAGCCGTCGGCGGCCCGGACGCCCGTGCCCGACAGCAGGTCGTCGGGGAGCGAGTAGCCCGTGAAGCCCTCGAGCGTGCCGATGAGGAGCAGCAGCGAGCCGATCACCCAGTTGAGCTCGCGGGGCTTGCGGTGCGCGCCCGTGAAGAACACGCGCATCATGTGGATCATCATCGAGGCGATGAACAGGTGCGCCGCCCAGTGGTGCATCTGGCGCACCAGCAGACCGCCGCGGACCTCGAACGAGATGTGCATCGAGGAGTTGAAGGCCTCCGACACGTAGCTGCCGCGCAGCGGGGCGTAGGAACCCTGGTACTCGACCTCGACCATGCTGGGGTTGAACCAGAAGGTCAGGAAGACGCCGGTGAGCAGCAGGACGACGAAGCTCCACAGAGCGATCTCGCCGAGCATGAAGGACCAGTGGTCCGGGAAGACCTTGCGGAGGTTCTTCTTGGCCAGTCCCGCGAGGCCCAGGCGCTCGTCGGCCCACTGGGCCCCGGCACCGATCCTCGACGGCTTGCCCCCGGCGACGGCGGTGGCGCCGTTCGTCGAGGCGACCTTGGACGTCGTGCTCATGGTCAGCCACGCTCCCAGTAGCTCGGTCCGACGGGTTCGCTGAAGTCGTCCACGGCGTACAGGAAGCCGTCCTCGTCCTCCGCCAGGTGCATCTGGGGGAGCGCGTGGCCCGCCGGCCCGAAGATGACCTTGCCGCTGTCGGCGAGGTCGAACGTGGACTGGTGGCAGGGGCACAGCAGGTGGTGGGTCTGCTGCTCGTTGAGCGCGATGGGGCACCCGACGTGCGTGCAGATCTTGGAGTAGCAGACGATCCCGTCGACGTCCCAGTTCTCCCGGTCGGGAGCGCGGACGATGTCACCGGGGGACATGCGGAGCAGGATGACCGCAGCCTTGGTCTTCTCGATGTTGAGGCGCTCGTGCTCCAGCGCCGGGCGCAGCTCCTCGCCGTTGGCGTCGAGCGGCGGCGGCAGGTGGCCCTCGCTGTCCGCGACGAGACCCTCGGGCTCGCCGTTGACGAGGTCACCGATCTGGAGGTCCGCCTTGTTGATGCGCGTGCCGACGACGTCGCGCACGACGTACATGCCCGGCATCCAGAACGTCTTCTCGAGCTGCGCGGGGCTCATGTCGTTCGGTCCGAGGTCGCGGAAGGCCACCACGAGAGGCACGCCCGCGAGACCCAGCGCGCCCAGGAGGGTGTTGCGGATGAGCGGGCGGCGACCGATGCCCGACTCGTCGAGGCCGGCGTTCAGCGCGGCGAGCGTCGTGTCGCGGTCCTCCGCCGACGAGCTGGCCGGGTGGCGCAGCTCGGAGATCTCCTCGTCCGCCATCAGCTTGCGGGCCCAGTGGATGACGCCGACGCCGATGCCCAGCATGACGCCGCCGAGCGTGAGGCCGAGGAACAGGTTCGAGGCGCCGAGGCCCAGGAACGTGTCCATCTCGTCGCCGATGGAGAAGGCGAAGTAGGCGACCACGAAGAGGACCGCGCAGATCATCGAGAAGACGAAGAACGCGGCGACCTGGCGCTCGGCGCGCTTCTCGGCCTTGCGGTCCACGTCGGTGGGGCGCCACAGGTGCGCCGGCAGGCCGGGGGCCTGGTCCTCGAGCGGGCGCGAGGTGGGCGTGGTGTCCGTGCCGCCCTGCTGCGCCGGGAGGTTGTCGTGCTCGCTCACGCCTGTCCCTTGCCCTTCTGGGTGCGAGTGGTGTGCGCCGCGATCCACACGGCGAAGCCGACGAGGCCGCCGATGCCGAGCAGCCACGCGAAGAGGCCCTCGCTCACGGGGCCGAGACCGCCGAGGCTGAAGCCGCCCTGCTGGGGCTCCTCCTCGAGGGTCGTGAGGAACGCGATGACCTCGCGCTTGTTCTCCGGCGGGATGTTGCCGTCGGAGAAGACGTCCATCTGGCCGGGGCCGGTGAGCATGGCCTCGTAGATGTGCTTCTCGCTCGTCTCGCGCAGGCCCGGGGCGTAACCGCCGCGCGGCATGGCGCCACCGCGGCCGTTGAAGTTGTGGCACGCCGTGCAGTTCGTGAGGAAGATCTGCTGGCCGCGGTTGATGGCGGCGTCGCGCTCCTCCGCGCTGAGGCTGTCGAGGTAGTCGCTCGAGTACTGCTCCTCCTCCGGGATGCCCGGGCCGGGGCCCAGGGAGGCGACGAAGGCGGCGAGCGCCTCGATCTCCTCGTCGGAGTAGGCGACGTTCTTGCTCGGGTTCTGCTGGCCGGGCTGGACCATCGGCATGCGGCCGGTGCCCACCTGGAAGTCGACGGAGGCGGCGCCCACGCCCTGCAGCGAGGGGCCGAGCTGGTTGCCGTTGACGTCGAGCACGCCTTCGCCGTTCTGGCCGTGGCACGTGGCGCAGCCGACGAGGAAGAGCTCACGGCCCTGCTCGACGAGCTCCGCGTTGTCAGCGGCCTCCTCGGCCTGACCGGCGGGCGCGAACGCGGCGTACGCCGTGCCCGTCAGGACGAGGCCGAGCAGCAGCACGACGAGGCCCGCGAGCGGGCCCCGGCGGTGGCGGGAGAGCCGGCCGGCGGATCGGTTCAGGAAACGCAACGTGATGTCCCTTGTTCTGGTCCGGACGATTCGGTCGTGCGGTGGGTCGGGGGAGGGGTCGGTGACCGGTGGGTCACTGGATCCAGTAGATGGTGGCGAAGAGGCCGATCCACACGACGTCGACGAAGTGCCAGTAGTACGACACGACGATCGCCGAGACCGCCTGCTCGTGGGTGAAGCGGCGCGCGATGAACGTGCGGCCCAGGACGAGGAGGAAGGCGACGAGGCCACCGGCGACGTGGATCCCGTGGAACCCGGTCGTCAGGTAGAACATCGAGCCGTAGGCGGAGCTCTGCAGCGTCAGTCCGGCGTGGACGAGCTCGGCGTACTCCAGCGCCTGGCCGGCGAGGAAGACGGCGCCCATGACGTACGTGAGGATGAACCACTCACGCATGCCCCACTGGCCGACCTGCCAGACCTTGCCGCTGCGGCCGACCTTCGGGCCGCCCTGGGCGGCGGTGCGCTCGACGGCGAACACGCCCCACTGGCAGGTGAAGGACGACAGCACGAGGATCGCGGTGTTCGCGAAGGCGAACGTCACGTTCAGGTGCTGGGTCTCTTCGGCCCACAGGCCGGGCTCCGCGGCACGGATCGTGAAGTACGCCGCGAACAGCGCCGCGAAGAACATCAGCTCGCTGGAGAGCCAGATGATCGTTCCGACGCTGACCATGTCGGGCCGGCCGTGCTGCCCACGCAGACGGGAGGCCGGGATCGCTGCAGTTGCTGTCGCCACGCGGTCATTATGTCCTGTCCACCGAGGCTTGTGACCCCACCCCCCGGAAGAAGTCTTACGCAGCGTCGTAGACGCCTCGGGGCCGCTGGGGATCGGGCGCCCGGCGGGCGCCCGGCGGGCCCCCTGCGGGCCCCGTCGGCAGCGGGTAGCATCGCGCGAGTGAGCGCGACGACGACTGCCTCGACCGAGGGCCACGGGCCCGGCGCGACCCGGCTGCGCGTGCTGGTCTACAGCGACGACGTGCGCACGAGGGAGCAGGTCGTGCTCGCGCTGGGTCGCCGGGTGCACCCCGACCTCCCCGAGCTGGAGTACGTCGAGGTGGCGACCGCCGCCGTGGTGCGCCAGCAGCTGGACACCGGCCGGATCGACCTCGCCGTCCTCGACGGCGAGGCCGTGCCCGCCGGCGGCATGGGGATCGCGAAGGAGCTGAAGGACGAGATCTACGCGTGCCCGCCCGTGCTCGTGCTGACCGGCCGCCCCCAGGACGCGTGGCTCGCGACGTGGTCGCGCGCCGAGGCGGCGGTGCCCCACCCGCTCGACCCGGTCCTGCTCGCCGAGACGGTCGCCGGCCTGCTGCGCGGGCGCCCGGCCGTCGCCGCCCGCTGACCCGCGATGGGCACCCACAGCTGGCCCGAGGTCCTCTCCGCGCTCGTCGCCCGGCGTGACCTGACGCCCGACCAGGCCTCCTGGGCGATGGCGGAGGTGCTGGCCGGGGAGGCCACCCCGGCCCAGGTCGCCGGGTTCGCCGTGGCGCTGCGCGCCAAGGGCGAGACCATCGACGAGGTCGCCGGTCTGGCGGACGCGATGATGGCCGCCGGCACCCGGCTGGAGGTGCCCGGCCGCCTGCTCGACGTGGTCGGCACCGGCGGAGACCGGTCGATGTCGGTCAACATCTCGTCCATGTCGGCCATCGTGGCCGCCGGTGCGGGCGCCCGGGTCGTCAAGCACGGCAACCGCTCCGCCTCCTCGAAGTCGGGGAGCGCGGACGTGCTGGAGGCCCTCGGCGTCCGCCTCGACCTCGCCCCCGAGCGGGTGGGCGAGCTCGCCACCGAGGTCGGCATCACCTTCTGCTTCGCCGCCGCCTTCCACCCCGCGATGCGGCACGCCGCCGTGGCCCGCCGCGAGCTCGGCATCGGCACGACCTTCAACTTCCTCGGCCCCCTGACCAACCCGGCCCGCCCGGCGGCCCAGGCCATCGGCTGCGCCGACCCGGCCATGGCCCCGGTCATGGCCGGCGTCTTCGCCCGCCGCGGCGTCGACGCGTGGGTCTTCCGCGGTGACGACGGCCTCGACGAGCTCACCACGACGACCACGTCGCGGGTCTGGGTCGTGCGGGGCGGCGAGGTCGTGGCCGCCACGGTCGACCCCGCCGACCTCGACCTGCCGCGCGCTACCACCGAGGACCTGCGCGGCGGCGACGTCGACCACAACGCCGACGTGGTGCGCCGCGTGCTCGCCGGCGAGCGGGGGCCGGTGCGGGACGCGGTGCTGCTCAACGCGGGCGCGGCGCTCGCCGTGCACGCGGAGTCGCCGGCGACGGACGACGTCGTCGAGCAGCTGCGGGTCGGCACGGAGGCCGCCGCGGTCGCGATCGACTCCGGTGCTGCGGCCGCGACGCTCGAGAAGTGGGTCGCGGCCTCCCGCTGACGGCCGGTGCCCGGAGCGACCCGAGGGCGCGTCAGACCGAGGCGAGGTCGAGCACGTACGCGCGCCCGTTGCGGCGGAAGCCGAGGCGCTCGTAGTAGGGGTCCTTCATGTTGGGCGGCGTGATCACGTGCCGGATCCCGCGGTGGCGCAGGATGTCGCTGCGCAGCCACACGTACTCGCCGGCGGCGCAGTCGCGGAAGCCCGGGGTGACCCAGTCGAGCTCGACCTGCGCCACGTCACCGTCGGTGCGCAGCACGACCACGCCGACCGTCTCGTCGCCCTTCTGCACCAGGTAGGCCTGACGGTCTGTGTCCGACGGGCTCCACGCGAAGTCGGGCTGGTGGCGGTGGATGTCGACGTCGTGGGCGCGCAGCACGTGGTTGAGGTAGGCGTCACCGGAGCCCACGGCCAGCACCGTGAAGTCGCGGTGCGACTCCGGCTGCCGCAGGACGCGCGCGAGGAACCACACGTTGATGGCCAGCAGCACCACGTTCATGGCCACCATCGGCCAGACGCCGATGAGGAGGTTGAAGACCGCGAGGGTGACGGTGGCGGCGGCGTTGAGCACGCGGAACCGCAGGACCCGCGTCTGGAGGATGGAGCACACCAGCAGCGCGGAGCCCGTCCAGCCCAGGAGGGGGAGCCAGTGCTCCAGAAGCCACGTCACCCTGGAATGTTACGAGCGTGTTGCGCGCCGGACCGGGGTCGTGGCTGTGAACTCACTCACCCGGGTGGCGCAGCAGGACGTGGTCCCCCCCGGCGTCGACGCGCTCCCAGCCGAGGTCGCGCTCGACCGCGTAGCCCAGCGACGAGTCCTCCTGCAGGAGCGCCCACCGCGCCCCGGTCTCCGCCACCATCTCGTCCCACCGCGGCTCCACGTCGGTGATGTCGGCGTTGCGACGCAGCTCGGCGACCGTGAACGTGTCGCCGTACCCGTGCATGACGAGGTCGAGCTGCGGGTGGCGCCACATGAGGTACCCGCCCGAGCCCCAGTCGTCGAGCAGGACCGTGCCGGCGGGCAGCGCCTCGAGCACGGGCGCGGCCCACGCGAGGTCGTCGTCGGGCTCGTCAGCCGTGCGCAGGGCGAGCACGACCACGGCGACCACCGCGAGCGCGACCGCCGCGCCGCCGGCGGCCCGCTCGAGCCGGCTCGGTGCGCCGTGGCCCGGCTCGTCGGGGTCGTCGGGGTCGTGGGGGTCGGTACGCCGGAGCGCGTGCGCCAGGACGGGCGCGAGCACGGCTGCGCTCACGGGGACGGTGCGGGCCGAGTAGAGCGCCCAGGCGAGGGCGAGGAGCGCGAGGAGGCACGTGGTCCAGGACGGGCGCCGCCGCCGACGGGCCAGCACCGCGACCAGGAGGGCGAGGAGCAGGGCCAGCGCCGCCGGGCTGAGCACGGTGAAGTCGGTGGGCCCCCACTCGGCGAAGAACTCGGAGCGCCCGCCGACGGCGACGACGGCGCCGTACGCCGCGGGCCCCACGGGGGTGAGGGCGGCGACGACCGCCCCGGCGAGCGGGACGGTGGCGAGGCGCAGGACCGTGCGCCCGTCACGGGTGTCGAGCCACGCGCCCGCGCAGGCCAGCACCCCGACGAGGAGGCCGACGGGCCACATCCCGTGGCAGGTCACCCACAGCCAGGTGAGGGGCACGAGGTGGTACGGCGCGCGCCGGTCCGCGACCGCCCGCAGCCACGCGGCGGTGAACCAGGCGGTCAGGACGTAGCTGATGACCTGCGGGCGTGCCGTGAGGTGCCCGGCGCTGGCGAGCATGACGGCGAGCACGAGGGCGGCGGCGGCGACGGGCCCGAGGTGGCGACGCACGAGCGCCCACAGCAGGCCCAGGTAGGCCACGACGAGCGCACCTGAGGCGGCGGCGACCGCCCCGAGCCCGCCGTGCCGCTCCAGCCAGGCCATCGCGACCTGGGGGAGCCACTGGGTCGGGACCCAGGACTGGGTCGCGAAGGTCGAGACGCTGCCCGGCGAGCGCAGGCTCCAGGCGCCGTCGAGGAACTCCCGCCCGAAGCGCAGGTGGAAGTAGGTGTCGTCGTTCGGCAGCGGCCCCTGGCTGCCGGCCACGACCAGGGCGAGCCCGGCGAGGAGCAGCAGGAGGCCGACGCTCGGCCCGAACCACGCGGGCGCGGCCCCGGGGGTCCGCGCCACGGGTCAGTCCAGCCCGAGCGAGAAGGCCGACTCGAGGTCGTGGCGCGAGTAGGCCCGGAACGCGATGTGGGTCTCGGTCGACAGCACGCCGTCGACCTTGTTGAGGCGGTCGGCCACGACGGCCGCGATGTCGTCGTGGTGACGCACCCGGACCAGCGCGATCAGGTCGATCTGCCCGGTCACCGAGTAGACCTCGCTGACGCCCTCGAGCGCTGCTATCGCCTCGGCCACCTCGGGGATGCGGTCCACCTCGGCGTTGACGAAGACGATGGCCGTGATCATGGCCGGTGAGCCTAACGGGCCGGACGGTGCTGCGGGGAGAGCGAGCGCGCGTCCTCGAATGGCGCGGCGGCCGTGCGCGCCTGCTCGCCCGCCTCCCCGATCCACAGGTGCCGGGCGGCGCCCGCGACGGGGCAGCTCCACTCGCCGTCGACGTCGACCAGGCGGACCCCGGGCGTCTCGAGCCACGACAGCACGGCCTCGCTCTCCTCGGCGCTGGCGGCCGGCACGGGCCCGGGGGCGGGACGCACGGTCTCGGCGCCGGCGCGCAACGACGCGACGTACGCGTGCGCGTCCTGCCCCGGCGGGATGACGCCCGCGGCCGCGAGCCGACCGTGGCGCACGACGTGCACCGCCCAGCGGCCGTCCGGGCCGCGGTGGGCGGCGACCAGCTCGGCGCAGCGGGTGAGGGCGACGAGCCGCTGCGTGCGCGACGCGCCGCGCACGAGGGCGGCCAGCCGGTCGCGGTGGGTGCCGGCCTCCTCGAAGCGCTCCTCGGCCGCGAACCCCGCCATCCGGGCGGTGAGGTGGTCGACCACGGGGGTCGGGTCGGCGACCAGGCTGGTGCGCACCCGGGTGACCACGGCGTCGTACGTCGCGGGGTCGACGCTGCCGTCGCACGGCGACAGGCAGCGCCCCATCTCCGCGAGCACGCACGCGCTGCGGGAGGGCTCGAGGGGCAGGCGCCCCGCGCACTGGCGCAGGGGGAACGTCTCGTGGAGGGCGTCGAGGCAGCGCTCGGCGGTGCGCCGGGAGCCGAAGGGGCCCAGGTAGGTCGCGTCGTCGGCCAGCACCTTGGTGACCAGGGAGAGCCGCGGCCAGGGCTCCCGGGTGAGCTTCACGTAGTGGGTCTTCTCGGGGAACCGGGAGCGCCGGTTGTAACGCGGCTTGTGCTGCGCGATGAGGCGCAGCTCCCGCACGCGGGCCTCGAGGGGGGTGGCGCACTCGACGGCCTTCACGGCGGTGGCGATGCCGATCATCTCGCCCATCCGGGACCGGGTCTCCGACGCCGTGAAGTAGGACCGCACCCGGGTGCGCAGGTCTTTCGACGTGCCGACGTACAGCACCCGGGCGGCGTCGTCGGTGAAGAGGTAGACGCCCGGCGCGTGGGGGAGGCCCTCGGCGAGGTGGCGCTTGCGGCGCTGCGCCTCGGTCACGCGGGAGCTGAACTCCTGCAGGTCCTCCAGCGTGTGCACGCCCAGGTTGCCCAGTCGCGCCATCAGGCCGTGGAGGACGTCGACCGTCGCGCGGGCGTCGTGCAGCGCCCGGTGGTCAGGGGTCGTGGCCGCGCCGAAGAGCCGGGCGAGCGACGACAGCTTGCAGTTCGGGGCGTCGTCCTTCGTGATGACGCGGCGGGCGAGCCGGGCCGTGTCGAGCACCTCGAAGCCGGGCCACGGCCGCCCCAGCTCGCGGGCGTAGTGCTGGAGGAACCCGACGTCGAACGGCGCGTTGTGGGCGACGAGCACGCAGCCGCGGGCGAACTCGAGGAAGGCGGGCAGGACGGTGTCGATGCGCGGGGCCTGCACGACCATGGCGTCGGTGATGCCGGTCAGCACCGAGATGAAGGCGGGGATGGCCTCGTCGGGGTTGACCAGCGTCTGGAACTCGCCGAGCACCTCCCCGCCGCGCACCTTGACGGCACCGACCTCAGTGATCTTCGAGCCGGCCGCCGCGGAGCCGCCCGTGGTCTCGAGGTCCACCACGCAGAACGTCACGTCGCGCAGCGGGCGCCCGAGGGTGTCGAACCCCCGCTGCTCCTCCCACCGGGACGGGGCGGACGACGGGGCGCGCGGGGGGTTCCTGCTCATGGGCGGGGACGCTAGGGGGTGGCGCCGACGTTCTCGGTCGGACGGGCCGTCCGTCGCGGCACTAGGCTCGAGGACGCCATGACCCCCGACGACGCACCGGCCGAGCGGCCCGACCTCCCCCCGCCGTGGGAACCGCTGCCCGATCCGGTGCGCGCCAGGGTGGGCCAGCTGGCCGCCCAGGTGCTGCCCGCGGTGGGCGTCCTGCCGCCGGCGCTGCGACCGGTGGCCGCGTTCACGCCGCAGCGGCGCGCGCGGCTGGGCGGGACGCAGATCCTGGCGGCCCTCCTCGACGATCCCGACCTGCGGGAGCGAGTGGGCACCCAGGTCGCCGCGCGGGGCCCGTTGGCCGAGGTCGGGCGCCTGGTCGCGGCGACCGGTGCAGCCGAGGGGGCGGCCGACGAGCTCGGGGCGCTCGACCCCCTCGACGTTGCCGCCCTCCTCTGGCTGCTGCGCCCCGAGGGCGGTGAGGAGCCGTACGGCGCCGCGCTGGCCCGCCACGCGGCGTCGCTCGAGGACGCGAACCGTCAGCAGGACGTCCGCGACCGCGACCGCCTGGAGCGTCGTGTCGCCGACCTCGAGGACGAGCTGGTCCGCCAGCGCGACGAGGCCAAGGAGCAGCTCGACGCGGCGCGGGCCGAGAACACGGCGTTGCGCCGCAAGCTGGGGGAGGCCCGGGCGGAGGCCCGGACGGCTCGCGCCGAGGCGGAGGTCGCCCGGTCGGGCCTCGCCGACGTGGAGGCGCGCGCGGGCTCGGCGACCACCGCCGCCCAGGGCGACGTCCGCCGCCTGCGCAAGCAGGTCGAGGAGCTGCAGGCCGAGCTCGCGTCCCGCCGTACCGACGAGCGGTCGGGCGCCCGCGCCGGCCGGGAGGCCGCGACCGTCCGCACGCGGCTGCTGCTCGAGACCCTGACCGCGGCCGCCCAGGGCCTGCAGCGCGAGCTCGCCCTCCCGCCCAGCGAGGGCACCCCGGGCGAGCGGCTGGAGGCCGCGATGGCCGCCGAGGGGACGCGTACGACCTCGGCGGCCGGGGCCATGGGCACCGGCAGCCCCGCCCTGTTGGAGCAGCTTCTGTCCATGCCCCGGGCCCGCCTGCTCGTCGACGGCTACAACGTCACGAAGCAGACGTGGGGGAGCGCCTCGCTCGAGGTGCAGCGGATGCGCCTCGTGAACGGCCTCGCCCCCGTCGTGGCCCGCACCGGGGCCGAGACCACCGTCGTCTTCGACGCCGCGTCCTCGCCCGTGCGCCCGGTCGTGGCGGCGCCGCGTGGGGTGCGCGTCGCCTTCAGCCCCGAGAACGTGATCGCCGACGACGTCATCCGTGACCTCGTGGCCCTCGAGCCGGCCGGGCGCGTGGTCGTCGTGGTGACGAGCGACCAGGCCGTCGCCCGCGACGTGCGCCGCGCCGGGGCGACCGTCATGGACGCCGTGGCTCTGGCCGGGCTGCTCGTCCGGTGAGGACACCGGCCGCCAGGTAGCAGACCACGACCACCAGACCGGTCCACGTGGCGACGACGAGGGGCTGCTCGACGAGCGCGTGGACGAACGCGTTGGCACGCCACGCATCGGCCTGGCTCATCCCGCCCAGGTCGAAGACGGCGCCGAGCGAGACGGCAGCCACCTGGAGACCGATGACGGGGGCGAGGGCCGCCCGTGCCCACCTACCGGCATCCGGGACCGCCAGGGCGTAGAGCGGCGCCACGCAGGCCAGCGTCTCCAGGGGGAGTCGATAGCCCCAGAAGGCGTCGCCCCCGTGGAAGACGTTCAGCTGCCCCTGGACGAGGAGGTACCCGAGCCCGCCCAGTGCCAGCCAACGCGCCCAGTCCGGTTGCCGGGGCCAGGACCGTACGACCGCCGGGAGGAGCAGCAGCAGGAGTGGCGTCCACACGAGCAGCCCCCGATCGGGAGACGCCCAGAAACCCAGGTGGTTCACGGCGGTGGCCCACCAACCGTCCTCACCGGCGCCCAGCGCGACGGTCCGGCTCCGGTAGCCGCCGAGCGGCGACCAGGACCCGTAGGCCCACCTCGTCCAGATGCTCGCAGCGGCCAGGAAGCCGCCCGACACGCCACCGATGACGAGCGCGACACGGGGCGACCGGCGGGACCACGCCAGTCCCAGGCCCACCGCGGCGACGATCAGCGCCGTGTGGGCCCGACCCCACACGGCCACCCCGCCGAAGGTCCCCGCGAGCCACCACGCCTCGCGACGGGCCGCCCACGCGAGGCCGACGATGCCGACGACGGTGACGGAATGGGTCCACGTCGCGCTCCCGGCCACGGACCACAGCGGTGTGCCGAGGGCCAGGACGAGGGTCGCGAGCGCCGCCGTCGGACGGCCGACCGGCCCGGCCAGGAGGAGGAAGAAGAGCGTCATGGCGCTGGCGGTGAGGAGCGCCGCGGTGAGGGCCTGCGGGACGAAGGAGAACTCGTCGACCCCGACGGCCGCCGCGACGACGTAGGCGGGCACGCCCGCAGCGATGACACCCGGGCTGCGGTGGGGCACGCGATGGCCGTTGGGCGCCTCGCCGATGAACAGCGCCTGCTCGAGGTCGGCGACGTCGTCGGTGCCGGCGCGTTCCAGTCCGATCCCGGCCAGGTCCACGTCCTCCACCCACGGGTCCCCGGTCGTGGCGATGCTCCAGGAGGCCAGCGAAGCCGATGCGACGTCGACGCTCGTGCCGGACCGGTCGCTCGTGGCCCCGTAGCAGAGGACGAGACCGACGAAGAGAGCCACCGCCCACGCGGCCGTGCGCTGGCGGATGGAGGTCACGGCACTCATGCGGTCATGATCGGCCGCCGGCGCTCCGGATGCAGGGGTTCGGGGGATCTGCACGCCCGTGACGCGCCGGGTTCGGCTGCCGTTCAGGTGCGGACGCGAGAACGGCCTGGTCCGTCGTCCGACCGGGAGGTCATCGTGCTGCTCTGGGTCGTCATCCCTGCCCTGAACGAAGCCGAGAACCTCCGGGTCCTCGTGCCGCGCGTCGTCGACCACGCCGCTGCGCTCTCGCCCGACGCCCGCGTCCTCGTCGTCAACGACGGCTCCACGGACGACACCGCGGCCGTGATGCGCGAGCTCGCCGCGGCCCACCCGGCCGTCGAGCTCGAGATGCTGCGCCACAACATGGGCAAGGCCGCCGCGCTGCGCCGCGGCTTCGAGCGCGCGCTCGAGGGTGGCGCCGACGTCGTCGTCATGATGGACGCCGACGGCCAGGACGACCCCGCCGAGCTCCCGCAGCTCGCGGCCGCGCTCGAGGCCGGCGCCGACCTCGTCACCGGCGCGCGCCTCACGCGCCGCGACCGGTTCGTCAAGCGCACGACGTCGCGGCTCTACAACCGCACGACCGCCGTGCTCTCCGGCGCCCCGGGCAAGGACTTCAACTCGGGCTTCAAGATGATGCGCGCCGAGGTCGCCGCCGACGTGGCGCCGATGCTGTACGGCGAGATGCACCGCTACCTCACCGTCGTCGCGCACGACCTCGGGCACCGGGTCGCGGAGGTGGCCGTCGAGCACCACCCCCGGATGTCCGGGTCGAGCAAGTACGGCCTCGCCCGCTTCTGGCGCGGGTTCGCCGACCTGGTGACCATCCGCTTCCTGCTCTCGTACGAGAACCGGCCCTCGCACCTGTTCGGCGGCATCGGCGGCGCGGCCCTCGGGCTGGGCACCCTCGTCCTCGGCTACCTCACGGTGCTGAAGGTGCTGACCGGCGCGACCATCGGCGACCGTCCGCTGCTCCTGGCCGGCGTGCTGCTGGTGCTCGTGGGCCTCCAGCTGCTGCTCTTCGGCCTGCTCGCCGAGCTCGTCGTGCACGCGCGGCACCAGACGGCGCCCGCGCCGAGCGTCCGCCCGACGTACGACGCGCGCCGCCTCGTCGACGCCCCCGCATCACCGGCGCCTGCTCCCGTCGGGTCGGCGGTGCCGGCCGCGGCCGAGCGCCCCGCGTGACCGAGGTCGTCGACCGCCCCCGCGCCCCGCACGCACCCGCGGCGCCGCGGCCCGCCGTACCCCCGGTGCCCCGGCCGCTGCTCGCCGTGGCCGCCCTGGTGGTGGCGACCACGACGGTCGTCGCGGTCCTCGGCGCCTGGCAGACGGGGGTCTCGTGGGACGAGACCTACCACGTGGCGCGGATGCGCAGCTTCCTCGAGCACGGGTGGTACCTGCTCGAGGGCGACCTCGACGGCGACCGGCCCGGGGCCTGGGAGGACCAGGCCTACGTCTACGCCCCGGTGACCGCGCTGCTCATGCACGCCGCCGTCGTGCTGGCCGGCCTCGAGGGGCCGGGCGAGGTCGTCGCGACGGGGGAGGCCTACGCCGTGCGTCACCTCGTGGTCGTCACGATCGCCCTCGTCGGCACGGCGGCCGTCGCGCTGACCGCCCGCGTCCTCCTGCGCTCGTGGGGCTGGGGACTCGTCGCCGCCGCGGTGCTCGGCAGCATCCCCATGTGGACCGGGCACGCGATGTTCAACGTCAAGGACGTGCCCGTCGCGACCGGCTGCACCCTCGTGACCGCCGGCCTCGTCCTGCTCGTCACCCGGGCACGCGGGGCCGGGACGGCCCGGTACGGCGTGCCCGCCGCGGTGCTGCTCGTGCTGCCGGCCGCGCTGCTCGTCCTCGCCGGGTGGGTGCTGGCGCTGGGCACGAGGCCCGGCATCTGGCCGACCCTCGTGGCCAGCCACGTCGCGGCCGCCGTCGTGCTCCACCCGCGCCTGCGGTCGGCAGCGCCGCTGCGGTCCGCTCCCTGGGTGCTCGCCACGACGCCGGTGGCGGCGTGGCTGGTGCTGCTGGCCGTCTACCCCGCGGTGTTCGCGACGCCGCTCACCACGCTGTGGGAGTCGGCCGCGTCGTCGTCGCGCTTCGACGACGCGCGCGGGGAGTGGTTCTACGTGCCGGCCCTGCTCGTCGGCGAGGTGCCGCTGCTGCTGCTCGTGCTGGTGCTCGCCGGGAGCGTCGTGGCCCTGCGGCGCGTGCTCACCGGGCTGCGGCTGCCGGCCGGCGACACCGCCACCAGCGCCTGGCTGCTCGTGGGCGTGCAGGCGTGGACGCTGCCGCTGCTCGCCGTCGTGCGCGAGTCGAACCTCTACAACGGGCTGCGCCAGCTGCTGTTCATGGTGCCCGCGATGGCGCTGCTGGCGACGCTGGCCGTCGCCGCGCTCGTCGGGTGGGCGGCGCGGGCCCGGGAGGCCGCGCAGACCGCGGCGCCCGCCCGCCCGTCCCGGGTGCGGCCCCGGGTCCTGCCCGGGGCACTGCTCGCGCTCGTCGTCGTGGGCCTCGTCGCGCCCACGCTCGACCAGCTCCGCCTGCACCCCTACGGCTACACGTTCGCGACCCTCCCGTCGTACGGCGTCGCGCAGGCCGCGGACTCCGACTACTGGCGCACCAGCGTGCGCGAGCTCGCCCCCTCGGTGCCCGCGGGCTGGGTGACGTGCTCGCCCGCGCTCGACGAGGAGCGCCGCTCGCTGCGCCGCTCGCTCGACGGCGACGAGAACTGTGCCGTCGACCTCATCGGCCCGCTCTCGGCGTACGCCGACGTGCGCGGCACCGACCCGGTCGCGGGGCCGGCGCTGGGACCGACGGAGTTCTGGGCCGTCACCGCCGGGCCGCGTCGCCCGGGCACGAACTGCACCGAGGTGGCGAGGGTGGACCGCCCGGGGCCGCTGCCGGGAGTGGGCACCCTGCTGGGGCTCCCGGAGCGCGACGTGATGAACCGGCTCGCGCGGTGCGAGCTCGTGCTGCCCGACCACGACGGGTCGTTCCTCACCTTCGGGCCGGGCGGCGACGGCGGCGACCTCGAGCTGGGGGGCTGGACGGCGCACACCGCGCAGCCCGGCATCCGGCTCGACGGCGAGCGCGCCGAGGTCGGGTTCACGCTGCCCGGCACCGGTGAGCGGGTGCTGCGGGTCGGCCTCACCGACGCCGCGGGCATCCGCGTGCTGGTCAACGGCACCGAGCTTGACGCCCGGGTCGAGGGCGGCGCGCTCGTCGCCACGGTGCCGGGCTCCGTGCTCGCGGCGTACGGCGAGGGCCGCGTCGTGGTGGCGCTCGAGCGCGAGGGCGGGGCCGACGGGTACGCGGACGACGGGGGCGGGGACGACCGTCCCCGCCTGCTGACGATGGAGCTGACCGGCGGCGCCGGCGGCGCAGGAGGTGACGGGTGACGTGAAGGGTCTCTACGTGCGGGTGCTGCGGGCGCTGCGGGGCGTGCTGCGGGTGACGGGGCTGCTCGGCCTGCTCGACCGGTGGGCCGCGCGCTCGCGGACGGGTCTGTGGGTGCGCTCCTGGCTGTCGATCTACGACCTCGACGAGCTGGTGCGCCACGACGTGCCCTGGTGGACCTTCGAGGCCGCCGACGCCGTCGACGCCTTCCTGCGGGAGCGGCCGGGGGCCCGGGCGCTCGAGTGGGGGTCGGGCGCCTCGACGGTGTGGCTCGCGGCGCGCTGCGCCGAAGTCGTCTCCATCGAGCACGACGCCGCGTGGGCGCGCGCGATGGAGCGGGTGCTGCCCGCCAACGCGGAGCTGCGCGTCGTACCCCCGCGGGACGCGCGCACCCGCCTCACCCGCGAGGTCGTGCCGTCGCGCAAGCGGGGGTTCGAGGACCTCGACTTCGCGGACTACGTCGCCGAGGTCGACCACGTGACCGGCCAGCTGGACCTCGTCGTCGTGGACGGGCGGGCCCGGGAGGCGTGCCTGCTGCGGGCCGTCGACCGCGTCGCGCCGGGCGGTGTCGTGGTCGTCGACAACGTGGACCGGGAGCGCTACCGCGACGCGATCGACGAGGTGCGGGCCGTGCTGGGCGACACCGTCAGCGTGACGTGGACCCGCGGGCGCACCCCGACCCTGCCCTACCCCACGCGCACGGCGCTGCTCCGGCTCGCCCCCGCCGCCCGGGCCGCGTGAGCGCCGGCCGGGCGCGGGCCTGGGCCGTCCGCCTCCTCTTCCTCGCCGTCGTCCTCGGGTGCGCGGCGTGGAGCCTGGACGGCCGCTGGCACGAGGTGGGCGACGCCGTGCGCCGCGTGCACCCGGTCCCGCTGGCCGGCGCCGTCCTGCTGACCTGCGTCGGGCTGCTCGCCACCTCGGTGGTGTGGCGCCGCACGCTGGCGGCGTTCGGGTACGCCGTGCCGCCCCGCGAGGCGCGGTCGGTCTTCTTCACCAGCCAGCTCGGCAAGTACGTGCCCGGGGCGGTGTGGGCCATCGGTGTCCAGGCGCGCCTCGCCGCCCGTCACCACGTGCCGGTGCGCGTCACGATCACGACCGCGCTCGTCTTCACGGGCATCCACCTGCTGACCGCGGGGCTGCTCGGCGGGGTGCTGGTGGCGGCGGACCTGGCCCCGGCGCCGGGACCGCGCTGGCTGGGGGTGCTGGCCGCGGCGGGCTGCGCGCTCGGCCTGGTGCCTGCGGTGAGCCGCCGGCTGCTGCGCCGCGCCGCCGGCGCCGACCTCGCGGTGGGGTGGCGCGAGCCCCTCGCCGTCGTCGGGCTGATGGCGCTGACCTGGACGGCCTACGCGCTGGCGCTGCTGCTCCTCGTCGAGGACCGGTCCCCGCGCTCCCTCGCCGCGCTCGCGGGGGCGTTCGCCCTCGGGTACGTCGCGGGCGTGCTCGTCGTCGTGGCGCCGGCCGGGCTCGGGGCGCGGGAGGCCACCTTCGTCGCGGTGCTCTCGCCCCTGACCGGGCTGCCGATGGCCACCGCCGTGGCGCTGCTCGCGCGGGTCGTGCACACGGTCGCCGACCTGCTCGTGGCCGCGGCCACGTGGCGCCCGGCGCGACCCGCCGCGACGCCGGTGGGTGAGGCGGCAGGGGCCACGACGGGGGTCGCCGGGGCGGTCCCGGGCGGGGCCGGACGGGAAATGTCGGTGGCCACCGGCAGGGTCCCGGCACATGACGACGATCGACTGTGACACCTGCCAGGTCCGCGGGCTCCACTGTCACGACTGCGTGGTGACGGCCCTGCTGGGGCCGCCTCCCACGACCGGCTTCGACGTCGAGGAGCGCCGCGCGCTCGAGACCCTCGCCGCGGGCGGGCTCGTGCCGCCGCTGCGCATGGTCACGCCCCTGACCGGGCCCGACGTCGAGACGGGCTGAGGGGCCGGCGGCCCGTCGGGCCCGGTGTGATCCGTGCCACGTCGCGCCCGTGGACGGGCGGTTTGCCGGGTCGCGGAGGCCGCGACTACCCTCGCCCGAGGCGTCCGTGGCAGTGGTCCAACCAGGTCCGCGCGGACGCCGCGCCGAGTCCGGCCCATCTCGCGGTGGTCCGGAGCCGGGGACCCGGTCTCCCTGGGGTGAATCGCGCACGAGCCGCCGCCGACCGGTGGTGGGGAGTGCGTGTAGGGCAAGTCGTGCCCGAACCCGTCAGCTCACCTGGTAGGCGTACGACGTTGTGAGGAGAGCGCCCGCTCGTGCTCGACGGACGGAAGCGGATCAAGGTCGGCCTCGCGGCCGCAGCGGTGGTGGGGATCTCCCTCCTGCCGAGCACCCCGGCCCAGGCCGAGCCCGACGTCGACGACGTCCGGGCCCAGGTCGAGGACCTCTACCACGCGTCCGAGCAGGCCGCGGAGCGTCGCAACGACGCCGAGCTCGAGCTCGAGCGGCTGACCGAGGAGCTCGCGCTCCTGCAGGCCGACGAGCAGGCCCGGGCTGCCGGCTTCGCCACGGTCCGGGAGCAGGTCGCCGACGCCGTCGTCGCCCAGTCGCAGGGCACCGGCGTCTCGCCGCTCGCCGAGGCCGCGCTCTCCGACGACCCGGCCGGCTTCCTCGCCCAGATGTCGACCATCGCGTCGTACAACGACGTGCAGGGCCGCATCGTCGACACCTACACCACCGAGCTCCAGGCCCTCGAGATCCGTCGCGAGGCCACCGAGCAGCGCGTCGAGCAGATCCGCGCGATCGAGGAGCAGGCCGCGGCCGAGAGCCGCGAGATCGACGCGAACGTCGCCGAGGCCGAGGAGCTGCTCCAGCGCCTCGAGGCCGAGGAGCAGGCCGAGATCTTCGCGGCCGAGGCCACGACCACCGACCCGGGCGAGGCCGCCGAGATCGCCGCGGGCGCCCCCGACGTGCCCGTCTCCGGCCGCGCCGCCGCCGCCGTGCAGTACGCGCTCGCGCAGGTCGGCGACAGCTACGTGTACGGCGCCTCGGGCCCGGACGCCTTCGACTGCTCCGGCCTGACCTCGATGGCCTGGGCCCAGGCCGGCGTCTCGCTGCCCCACTCGTCGTCCGCGCAGTACAGCTCGGGCCGCAAAGTGGGCCGCGACGAGCTGCAGCCCGGCGACCTGGTCTTCTACTACAGCCCGATCAGCCACGTGGGCATCTACATCGGCGGCGGCCAGATCGTGCACGCCGCCAACCCGCGCTCCGGCGTGGCCGTGGCCGGCGTCGGCTCCATGCCCTACACCGGCGCCGTCCGCCCGGGCTGAGCCGCCGCGGCAGTTGCCGTCGGCTGGCACAGTTGGCCGTCGTGACCGAGACCCCCGCCCTCCGCGCACCCGCGCGGGAGCGGGGGTCTCGTCGTACCGGGCTGGTGGTGGCGGCCGTCGGCGCGGTCGCGTTCGTGGCCCTGGCCGCCCTGCTGGTGCCGTGGCACCCGGTGCCCGGGGGAGTGCCGGACCCGGTCGACCCGACGACCGTGCTGAGCGCGGAGCAGGTCGCACGGGGCGAGGCGCTGGGTGCCTACAGCCGCGCGGTCAGCTGGACCTCGCTGGCCGTGTCGACGCTCCTGGCCCTGTGGCTGGGGCTCGGCCGACGTGGGGCGGCGCTCGTCCGTCGCCTGCCGGGGCCGTGGTGCGTGCAGGTGCCCCTGGGCGTGCTGGCGCTGGCGGTCATCGGCCGGCTGGTGACGCTGCCGTTCGGCATCGCCCTGTGGCGGCGGCGGGTCTCGGAGGGGCTCTCGACGCAGGGGTGGGGCGACTACCTGCGGGACGTGGCCACGGGTGTCGGGGTGAACGTGGTCGGCACCTCCGTCGTGCTCCTCGTCGTCGTGGCCTGCGCCCGGCGGTGGCCCCGGGCGTGGCCCGGGGTGGCCGCGGGCCTGGCGGCCGTGCTGGTGGGTCTGGGCTCGTTCGCCTACCCCGTGCTCGTCGAGCCGCTGTCGAACGACTTCACGCCCCTGCCCGCCGGCGAGCTGCGCACGCAGATCGAGGAGGTGGCCGCCACGGAGGGCGTCCCCGTCGACGACGTGCTCGTCGCCGACGCGTCGCGGCGCACCACGACGCTCAACGCCTACGTCTCCGGCCTGGGCGGGACCCGCCGGGTCGTGCTCTACGACACGGCCGTGCAGGCGCTGCCGCGCGAGGCGCTGCTGTCGGTCGTCGCCCACGAGCTGGCGCACGCGAAGAACCACGACGTCGCGGTCGGCACCGCCCTCGGTGCCGCCGGCGCGGTGGTGGGCGTCGGCCTGCTGGCCGCCCTCGTCGGTACGCCGGCCCTGCGCCGCCGGGGCGGGGCCTCCGGCATGGCCGACCCGGCCGTCGTGCCGCTCGTGCTGGCCCTGCTCGCCGTCGGCACCGTCCTGGTGGCGCCCGTGCAGAACGGCATCAGCCGGCAGGTGGAGCGGCGGGCCGACGTGGTGGCCCTGGAGACGACCGACGCCCCGGAGGCGCTCGTGGCGCTGCAGCGCGAGCTCGCCGTCCGGGCCGTCGCGGACCCCACGCCGTCGACCTGGGGCCAGTTCTGGTTCGGCAGCCACCCGACGACCATGGAGCGGATCGCGGTGGCGCGGGGATGGGACCGGGACTAGGGCAGGTCGGAGACGCGCGAGCCCGAGGTGTCGAAGAGGCCGTCGACGGCGCCGCCGAACACCAGCACTGCGGCGATGAGGGCGACGGCGACGAGCGAGACGAGGAGCGCGTACTCGGCGCTCGTGGCGCCGCGCTGGTCGCGGCGCGTGGCAGGCTTCCGTGGTGGGTTCAACGTGGCCTCACTCGAGTCGTCTCCGCTCGGAAATGCAGAGCGGGGCGGACCCCCTACCGGGTGTGGTCCGCCCCGCTCCAGCCGAGCTCAGGTCACTTGATGGAGCTGCTGGCCTTGGTGAAGATGCCGGAGATGGAGCCGCTGAGGAGGACCACCGCGGCGATGATGGCCACCGCGATGAGGGCCACGAGCAGGCCGTACTCGACGGCGGAGGCGCCGCGCTGGTCCATCTTGGACTTCTGGGCGCCGAGGAGGATGGAGAGGAACTCGATCATGGGGGTGCCTTTCGGGGAGGTGGAGCTTCGGGGGTTCGACCGGGTCTCCCCGGCGTTGACCCAATCCTGCGACGCGACGACCCCCCGGGACATCGAGTGAACGTCCGCACCTCGCTGACGCGGAATGACTAGGACCTTCGGCCCACGTCCCGCCCCTTCACCGACCGGGGGGCCATAGGTCCCACCACCTAGGTCCCGCCCCTGGCGCGCGCGGGCGACCTACCGGACACCCGTGTGCGGGCTCGGTGTCCGCAGCGGTGGCGCCGGCGCTCTCAGGCGCGCGGCGGCTGCACGCTGGACAGCAGCCCGATCCGCATGGCCGTCACCACCGCCTGGGCGCGGTTCGTGGCGCCGAGCTTCTGGTAGATCCGGGCGATGTGGGACTTCGCCGTCGACTCGCTGACGTGGAGCCGGCGGGCGATCTGCTGGGTGCCGAGGCCGTCGGCGAGCAGCACGAGGATGTCGTGCTCGCGCTCGGAGAGCCGCGTCGACTCGCCCGACATGCGGCGCACCATGGCCTGGGCCAGGCCGGCGCACACGAACGTGCGCGGCGAGCGGGCGGCGTGGGCAGCGGTCCGCACGACCTCGGCCGCCGGGGCGTCCTTGCCGACGAACCCGGAGGCCCCCGCTTCCATGGCCGCGAAGATCTGGTCGTCGCCCGAGTGCATCGTGAGCAGCACGAGGCCGATCTCGGCGGAGTCGCCCCGGCACCGGCGCACGATGTCGATGCCGGTGCCGTCGGGCAGCTGGAGATCGGTGACGACGACGTCGGGCTCGGTGGCCGCGATGACGTCCAGCGCCTCCGTCACCGAGCCCGCCTGGCCGACCACCCGCATGCCGGGGTCGCGCATGAACGCGGCGGCCAAGCCGGCCCGGATGAGCTCGTGGTCGTCCACCAGCACGACCCGGATGGCCTCACCCGCCGCCTCCCCGGGGACGCCGGACCGGACCTCGTCGGGGTGTGCGGTCATGACAGTGCTCCTTCCGGTGCTCCTCGGATCGCGCCGCGGCGCGACCCGAGGGAAACGTAGACGACGGTGCCGAGGTGGCTGCTGTCGATGGTCAGCGACGCGCCGACGAGCGTGGCCCGCTCCCGCATGATGGTGAGGCCGTGCGAATCCGCCCGGCGGGGCCCCAGGCCTCGCCCGTTGTCGCGCACCACGATGCGGGCACGGGGTGCGTCGACGAGGCACTCGACGTCGATCTCCGAGGCCTCGGAGTGCTTGACCGCGTTGGTCATCGCCTCCTGGGCGATGCGGAGCAGCTCGGCCTCGACCTCGGGGCGCAGGCGGGCCGTGCGCTCGTCGACGGTGCAGCGGATGGAGATGCCGGAGGAGTCGCTCAGTCGTCGGGCCAGGCCCGAGATGGCCTCACCCAGGCTCTGGTTGGCGTCGACGTCCATCCGCAGCGCGGTGACGGACGCCCGCACCTCGCTGACGACGCGGCTGATCGTGGCGCGCAGCAGCTCGACCTGGGGACGTACGTCGTCGGGCAGGTCCCCGGCGGCGACGGCGTCGAGGAGGTAGCCCATCGACGCGATGTCCTGGGCCACGCCGTCGTGCATCTCGCGGGCCAGCCGCCGCCGCTCGTTGCGGGTCGCGGCCAGGTTGACCTCGCCGAAGATGAGCGCGGTGTCGAGCTGGGCGGTGAGCCGCCGCAGCCCGTCCGCAGCGGCCTGCAGCTGCTGCTCGAGCGAGCGCCGGGTCGTCGGCAGGGTGGGGGAGCACTCGCCCTCGAGCAGCACCGCCCGTCCCGCCACCCCGACGGGGCGCACGGCGAACCGGCTTCCCAGCACGACGGGACGGCCGCTCGACAGGACCTGCGTGAGATCGAGCGGGGCGTCCGCGGCGGTGCGGGAGCCGTGGTCGGGGGCCTCCAGGAGGGAGCCCGTGACGAGCGGCCGGATCTCCCCGTCGACCACGACCCACAGCGAGACCCTGGTCGCCGGGACTGCATCCTGGAACGCGGAGATCACCCGGGCCCCGATCGAGGGCGCGTCGAGCCCGGCGTCGAGCACGTCGGAGAGCTCGAGCAGCTGCTCCAGGAGCACGCGAGCGTCGCGGTAGGGCGTCAGCTCCTCGCTCGAGGCTTGGGCGTTGCGCACGAAGCAGCCGAGGAGGCCCAGCCCCAGGGCCACGACGTACCCCGCGACGAGCTGTGCCAGCAGCCCCGCGTCGACGGTGCCGACGAGGGCCGCGACGACGCTGAGCAGCGTCCCCACCTGGACGAGGATCACCAGGACCAACCCCCGGACGCCCTTTCGCAGGCCACCGAGGAACGGGACGACCGCCAGCGCGGCGGCGTGGATGAGGCCCGTGCGGTCGAGGGCGAAGCCGCAGGCGGCGGAGACCGCGACCGCCTCGGCGGTCAGCGCGGCGAGGACGGGGATGCGCGTCGTCGCCGAGAGGGTGATGGCGACCGCCCAGATGACGGCGAAGGCCATCACGACGACGAGGCCGTCGGTGTCGCCCGCGACGACCGCGGGGACCCCGATGGTGACGAGGCCGAGCACACGGGTCAGGGCGCCCGTCGCGAAGTGGACGGGCGCGGGACGGGTGATGCCCCTAGCCACCGAATCCCGAGTCGATGATGGACAGGGCCGCCGGCCCGATGACGACGATGAACAGGCACGGGAGGATGAAGAGCACGAGCGGCACCATGATCTTGACGGGCACCTGCTGGGCCCGCTTCTCGGCGTGCTGACGGCGCTTCACGCGGATCTCGCCCGCCTGGGTGCGGAGCACCTGGCCGATGGGGGCACCGAAGGCGTCGGCCTGCACGAGGGCCCCGACGAATGCGTTGAGGTCCTCGATCGGCGACCGGTCGCGTAGTGCCTCGAGGGCCGCTCGCCGGCTCTTGCCCAGCTGCATCTCCCGCAGCATGCGGGCGAACTCCTCGGCCACCGGCCCGTCCGTGTTGCGCGCGACCTGCTGCAGCGCGGCGTCGAAGCCCAGGCCGGCCTCGACGCTGATGGTGAGGAGGTCGATGGCGTCCGCCAGGTCCCGCTGCATCCGCTCGCGCCGGTCGTAGGCGCGCTGGTAGAGCCAGAGGTCCACGGCGTAGAAGCCGAGCACGCCGGCGCCGACGACGAGCAGGAGGGCCAGGGCAGGCCGGGGGCTCAGCAGCAGGGCGAGCAGACACCCTCCGACGAAGCCGGCCACGGCACCGCCCACCTTGCTGGACGCGACCTTGTCGACCGTCCAGCCCACGGGTCCTCCGGCGAGGTCGAGCTTGCGCTGGATCCGCCCCCGGGACTCGCCCCCCGTCAGGCGGCGCCCGACCCGGTTGAAGCGCTCGAGGAGAGGTGTCAGCACGCGCTCGTCGAACGACTTGTCGACGTCCTGCTTCAGCTCGTCCGGGGCGCTACCCATGGCCTCGAGGAGGGCCAGCGAGCGCGTGATGCCCCCGGCCTCGGCCTCGGCGCGTCCGACGGCCAGCCAGGCCACGACGAGGGCGGCGGCGAGGAGCACCCCGCCGAGCACGAGGAGCATCGTCATCTCAGACCTCCACCTTGACCATGCGGCTCATCCAGAACACCCCGAGGGCCAGGAGCAGCACACCGGCCCCGAGGACCACCCACCCGCGCGGGTCGACGAAGAGCGGCATGATGTACGCCGGCTGGGCGACCAGCTGGAACAGCATGAACCCGGGCGGCAGCACGGCCAGGATGACGGCCGACATCCGCCCCTCCGCCGACAGCGACTGCACCTGGCGGCGCAGGTACTCCCGCTCGCGCATCGTGCCCGCCACCGTCTGCAGCAGCTCCGACAGGTTGCCGCCGACCTCGCGCTGGATGCGGATCGCCATCACCACCCATCGGAAGTCCTTGCTCTCGAAGCGGTCGGCCACGTCGGTCAACGCGTCCTCGACGCCCACACCGAGGCGTGTCTCCACCAGTACCCGCTTGAACTCGCTCGCGACGGGCTCCTGGCCGTCGCGCGCGATCGTGTCGCAGGCCTGGGCCAGCGAGAGGCCCGCGGAGAGGGCGCCGGACATGAGCTGCAGCGTGTCGGGCAGGGCGGAGTCGAACCGCTTGCGCCGCTTCGTCCGTCGCCGCCCGAGGTAGACCCACGGGAGCACCGCCCCGGCCGCCAGGAACAGCAGGCCGATCAGCAGGTTGCCCCCGCCGACGAGCAGTCCGACGATGCCCGCGCCCACGAACACGGCCACGTGCACGAGCAGCCACTCGGCGGGCTTGAGCGCGCTGCCGGCGCCCTCGAGGCGGGCCGAGATCGCCGACTCGAGCCCCTGGTTGCGTCGCAGCACCTGGGTGGCGGCGTCCTTCGCCTGGGTGAGGGCCGCGTCGGGGTCGCGTCGGGTGCTCTCCGCCGGGCGGCCGGGGCTCGTGGCGCGGACGGCCTCGGTGTACGTCGTGACCCGCTCCTCCGCGGTCATCGGTCCCCGGCGCCGGGGCGCGGCGGCGAGGGCGAGCGCGCCGAGGATGCCGACCCCGAAGACGCCGACGCCGGCGTACATGGCCCAGGAGGGGAGCGTCGTGCCGGAGCCCGAGGACGGTGCCGCGGCGAGGTCGGGGCCCTGCGGGGCCGCCGCGGAGCCGAGGTCGCCGAGCGGGGCGAGGGCGGAGGCCGCGAGCGCCTGACCCCCCGTCGTGCCGACGCTGACGGCGATGGGCGCCGTCGCGGAGTCCACGCCCGGCGGGACGGTGACGTCGAGGACGAGCTGGTTGGCGAGCGTCTCCGCCTGCCCGGCGAAGACGCCGGCGAGGCTGTCGGGGTCGGCGGCCACCAGCGTGCCGCCGGACGCGACGGCGAGGTCGGTCAGCGCCTGCGGCGAGGCGTCGTCGTCGAGCGCGACGGCGTCGACGCGCACGCCGGACGAGCGCAGCGTCTCGACCGCGGCGGGCAGCGAGCCGCCCACGCTGTCCTGGCCGTCGGAGAGCAGGAGCACCTGCCGGGCGCCCTCGGTGCCGGTCAGCGCGACGGCGGCCTGGACGCCGTCGTACAGGGCGGTGTCCTCGTCCATCTCCAGGTCGGTGACGGCCGCGGTGGCCGCCGCCCGGTCCTGGGTGGGCTGCAGGACGGTGCGCGCCTCGCCGTCGAACGTGACAACGCCGACGAACAGGTCGTCGGGGACCGACGCGACGAAGGTGCGCGCGGCCGCCTCGGCGGCCTCGATCCGCTCGCCCGCCATCGAGGTGCTGGTGTCGATCGCGAGCACGGCGGTACGACGGACCTGGTCGCCCGCGACGGAGGCCGCCACCTCCGCGTCCTCGCCGTCGAGGGTGACCGCGACCTCGTCCAGGTCGGCCACGGCGCCGTCGGGCAGGGAGACGAGGACGCGCAGCGAGTCCTCGCCGGCCTCCATCAGGTCGATCGAGACCTCGCCCGGCTCGGCCGCGCCGGCGGACGGGGGGGCCGCGCCGAGCGCGAGCACGCCGAGCAGCACGGCGCCGGTCAGCGTCGCGGCCCGCGGGAGGGAGCGGGGGTGGGGCATCAGAACCTGTCCATGGCGAAGAGCATGGGGTCGACGGTGACGTCGTGGTACGTCATCTTCTCCAGGAACTTCGGCCGCAGGCCGGTCGACCTGAGGCGCCCCAGCGAGCGACCCGTCGCGTCGAACCCGGCGCCGTGGTCGTAGACGAAGATGTCCTGGAGCGTGACGACGTCGCCCTCCATCCGCTCCACCTCGGTGATGTGGGTGATGTGGCGCGAGCCGTCCTTGAGGCGGGTCTGGTGCACGATCAGGTCGATCGCCGAGGCCATCTGCTCGCGGATGGCGCGCATCGGCAGGTCCATGCCCGCCATCAGCACCATGGTCTCGATCCGGGACAGCGTGTCGCGCGGGCCGTTGGAGTGGGCGGTGGCGATGGAGCCGTCGTGGCCCGTGCTCATCGCCTGCAGCATGTCGAGCGCCGAGGCGTCGCGGACCTCGCCGACGATGATGCGGTCGGGGCGCATGCGCAGGCTGTTCTTCATGAGGTCGCGGATGGAGACCTCGCCCTTGCCCTCCACGTTCGGCGGCCGCGACTCCAGGCGCACGACGTGATCCTGTTTGAGCTGCAGCTCGGCGGCGTCCTCGATCGTCACGATGCGCTCGTCGCTGGGGATGAACGAGGAGAGCACGTTGAGCGTCGTGGTCTTCCCGGCGCCCGTCGAGCCCGACACGATGATGTTGAGGCGACCCCGCACGCAGGCCTCGAGGAAGTCCGCCGTGCGCGGCGTCAGCGAGCCGAACGCGATGAGGTCGTCGACCGTCAGCGGGTCGGCCGCGAACTTGCGGATCGTCAGCGCGGACCCGTCGATCGCCAGCGGGGGCACGACGGCGTTGACGCGGCTGCCGTCCGGCAGCCGGGCGTCGACCATCGGGCTGGACTCGTCGACGCGTCGACCGAGCCGCGACACGATCTTGTCGATGATGCGCCGCAGGTGGGCCTCGTCGACGAACGTCGACTCCACGGGCACGATCCGGCCGCTGCGCTCGACCCACACCTGGTGCGGACCGTTGACCATGATCTCGGAGACCTCGGGGTCGCGCAGGTGCACCTCGATGGGGCCGTAGCCGAGGATGTCGTCGCTGATCTCCTGGGTGACCCGCACGCGGTCCGCGTTGCTCAGCGGCCGCTCCTGCGTGGCCAGCACGTCGTGCAGGACCGAGCGCACCCGGGCGTCGAGCTCGGCCTGGTCCATCTTCGCGTCGTACAGCTGCGGGCCCAGCTGCTGCAGCAGCTGGGCGTGGACGCCGGCCTTGACCTCCTCGATCCGGTCGTTCTGCTGGGCGGCGAGCACGCGCCGGGCGCCCGAGGGGGCCGGGCCGGCCTCGGGGCGCGCCGGGGCGGCGGGCAGCTGCGGCTTGTGGCGCCCGGGCGTCTCGCCCGCCCGGCCCGCGGCC
>NZ_JADEVT010000016.1 GCF_030466625.1 Nocardioides sp. ChNu-153 | reverse complement strand
GAACATCTTCGCGGCAGCGGTGTGGGTCCAGCCGGTTTCCACGATCAGGCGGGCAAGACGTAGACGAGCGCGTGGGGTCAGTGCGGCGTTAGCGTGGGACATGAAGGCCTCCGGTGGGTGAAGCGGTACCTCGACAGCTCCACTTCACAACCGGAGGCCTTCGCCTGTCAGACAGGCTCACCGCCAGGTAGCGGGACAACCTCCCTGGACATCACAGCTAGCGGCCTGTCGCGTGCCGGGTCTGATGGAGGCTCTCATTCCACGGAAGGATGAGAGTCATGGCGGCACCGAGGAAGTACCCAGAGGAGCTTCGGGAGCGGGCTATCCGGATGGCGGTCGATCTGCGGCGTGACCCGGCCGCGAGGTCGGGTGCTCTGCGTCGGGTCGGTGAGCAGCTGGGGATCAACCCCGAGACGCTGCGCAACTGGGTTCAGCAGGCCGAGATCGACGAGGGGCACCGCCCCGGCGTGACCACTGCCGAGGCGCAGCGGATCGGTGAGCTCGAACGCGAGAACCGTGAGTTGCGGCGAGCGAACGAGATCTTGCGGACGGCGTCGGCGTTTTTCGCCGCGGCGGAGCTCGACCGCAAGCTGAAGTGAGCACCGCGGTGCCGACTCCGGTGCTGGTCGACTACATCGACCAGCACCGGGAGCGGTTCGGGGTCGAGCCGATCTGCACCGTCCTACGAGCGGCTGGGATGCAGATCGCCCCGAGCACCTACTACGCCAGCAAGTCCCGTCCGCCCTCGGCGCGTGTGGTCGTCGACGAGCAGCGGCTGGCGGTGATGCGTCGTGTCCACGAGGAGAACTACGGCGTCTACGGGGTCCGCAAGATGCACGCCGAGCTCAACCGTCGCGGCCATCGGATCGCCAGGTGCACCGTGCACCGGCTGATGCGCGCCGAGGGCCTACGCGGGATCAGCAGAGCCAAGGGACCGCGCACGACAGTCCCTGGGAGCGGCCCGGACACCCGGCCGGACCTGCTCGATCGTGACTTCAAGGCGCCGGCACCGAACCGGGTCTGGGTCGCGGACATCACCTACTGCCGCACCTTCGCCGGCTGGGTCTACGCGGCGTTCGTCATCGACGTCTTCTCCCGCCGAGTCGTGGGTTGGCAGCTGTCGAAGAGCCTGCGCACCGACCTCGCGTTGGACGCCCTCGAGATGGGGCTGTGGACCCGCGAGCACGCGGGTCAGGACACCACCGGCCTGATCGCGCACAGCGACAAGGGCGTTCAGTACCTCGCGGTGCGCTACACCCAGCGGTTGGCCGAGGCCGGCGCTGTCGCGTCGGTGGGGTCGACGGGCGATAGCTACGACAACGCCCTCGCCGAGGCGTTCAACTCGCTGTTCAAGGCCGAGCTGGTCCGCAACAAGGGGCCGTGGAAGAGCATCGACGACCTCGAGATCGCGGTCGCGGAGTACGTCGATTGGTTCAACCATCGACGCCTGCACGGCGAGATCGGGCTCGTCCCACCGGTCGAGTTCGAGGAGGACTACTACCGGCACAACACCGCGCCGACTACCGTCAGCGCGTCAGTTCAGAGCCTCCACTGAACCCGGCACGCGACACTCGACGCTTCGCCCGGCCCCATCCCTGGATGCGCTTCTCGAACGCGAACGCCTCGTCGATCCGGTCGAACTCCCCGGACCACGCGAGGCGCACGGGGCGCCGGCGACGCGTGTAGGCGGCGCCCACGCCGTCCTGGTGCTCCGTCAGTCGCCGTTCGAGGTCGACCGTGCTGCCGGCGTAGTAGCTGCCATCACTGCACTCGAGGAGGTAGGCCCAGGGCATGGGCGGGGTCTTCCCGGTGCATGTCGGGTCGACGCCGTGGGTCCGGGGCCTGTGGATGACGCAGTCGTTTCGAGGGGCGCTAGCGCGCCCACCTCAACCACCGGTGCAGCGCGCGCCCACCTCAACCATCGGTGGCGGCGCGCAGCTCGAAGCCCGTGGTTTGGAGGGGCGCTGGCGCGCGCACCTCAACCACCGGGGCGGCGCGCAGTTCGACGCCTGTGGTTTGGAGGGGCGCTGGCGCGCGCACCTCAACCACCGGGGCGGCGCGCAGCTCGACGGCTGTGGTTTCGAGGGGCGCTAGCGCGCCCACCTCAACCACCGAGGCAGCGCGCGCTTACCTCAACCACCGGCACTGCGCGCCCACCTCGACCACCGGTGGCGCTGGCGCGCCCACCTCATCCACCGGCAGCGCGCCCACCTCATCCACCGGCACGGCGCGGCGGGCCGTGCTCAGACCAGGCCGGCGTCGTGGACGCAGATGGCGATCTGGACGCGGTTGGTGGCGCCGAGCTTGTCGAAGAGGCGCGAGACGTGGGCCTTGACGGTCGGCACCGACAGGTAGAGCTCGGCGGCGATGTCGGCGTTCGACAGGCCGCGGCCGACGGCGACGGCGACCTCGCGCTCGCGGTCGGTGAGCGTCGCGAGGCGGCGCTCGGCGTCGGCGACCCGGGGGTCGGTGTGCTGCCGCACGCGGCGGATCAGCGTCTGCGTGACCGACGGCGACAGCATGGGCTCCCCGTCGGCCACCCGGCGGATGGCGGCCAGGATGTCGGCCGGGGGAGTGTCCTTCAGCAGGAAGCCGTCCGCGCCGGCCGCGAGCGCGCCGAGCACGTAGTCGTCGGCGTCGAAGGTCGTCAGCACGATGACGCGCGGCGGGTCGGGCCGCGAGTGGATCGCGGTCGTCGCCTCGAGGCCGTCGACCTCGGGCATTCGGATGTCCATGAGGATCACGTCGGGCCGCAGCGAGGCCGCCATCGACGTGCCCTCGCGGCCGTCGCGGGCCTCGCCCACCACCTCGACGTCGGGTCGGCCGCCCAGCATGAGGCCGAGGGCGGAGCGGACGAGCGGGTCGTCGTCGACGACGAGCACACGGACGGGTGAGGTCACGGCGACCACGGTAGCCATGCGTGGACGAGGAAGGCGCCCCCCTCCCGGCCGTGCACCAGGTGCCCGCCCGCGAGCTCCACGCGCTCGGTGAGACCCACGAGGCCGAGCCCCGCGCCGGGGGCGCTCGGGGTGCCGAAGCCGAACGGGTTGCGCATCCGCACCTCGACGCCGTCGTCGGGGGCACCGGTGACCTCGATGGTGAGCAGCGCGCCGGGGGCGTGCTTGTGGGCGTTCGTGATGCCCTCCTGCACGAGGCGGTAGAGCGTGCGCCCGACGGCGACCGGCGGCGCCGACGGCAGCTCGTCGACCAGCTCCACCCGGGCCCCCGCGGCGGTCGAGGCCGCGACGAGGGGGCCGAGGTCGTCGTACGTCGGTTGGGGGCGGTGCGTCGCCTCGCCGGTCAGGGGGTCGCGCAGCACCCCCAGCACGCCGCGCAGGTCGTCGAGGGCCAGGTTGGCCTGCTGCTGCACCTCCCCGATGCCGGCGCGCAGCGCGTCGGCGTCGAGGTCGGTGCGGAACGACAGGGCGCCGGCGTGCATCGAGACCTGGCTGATGCGGTGGGCGAGCACGTCGTGCATCTCGCGGGCGATCCTGGCGCGCTCCTCCGCACGGGCCTTGCCGGTGCGCAGCTCCTGCTCGCTCTCCGCGCGCTCGGCCCGCTGCCGCAGCGTCCACAGCAGCTCGCGGCGCGAGCCGATGAACATGCCCCAGGCGAGGAGGGCCAGCACGGCCGCGACGTTGGCGGTGAACGTGACCCACGCCGGGTCCTGGTTCGAGCTGGGCACGACCCGGTAGAACACCTCGGCCGACACGACGCTCGCCAGGCCGGCCACGACCACCTGCCAGTACACGCGCCGCGTGGCCAGGGAGACGAGGGCCAGCAGCGACGGGCCCGCCGCGGCGGTCGAGACGGTGGCGAGCGCGATGGTGCCGAGCGCGACGCCGAGCGGCCACCGCCGGCGCCAGTGCACCGCCACGAGGGCCACCAGGCCGAGGGCGAGGTCGCCGGCGATCCACCACCGGTGGTCGTCCCACAGCACGGGGTAGGTCTCGACCGCGAGGAGGGCGCTGATCAGCAGCGCCAGCAGCGCCCGCCAGGCGTGCCCCCACGCGCCGAGGCGCGGCTGGAAGTCGTCGGGGGGCGGCACGGGCCCCAGGTTAGGACGCGGCGGGTGCCCGCCGCCCCGGCCCCGCGTCCCGGCCGACCCCTACTTTGGTCGGCGCGCGGTGGCCCCGCGGCGGATGCCGTGGCGGAGCGCGGCGCGGCAGGGTGGCCGCATGATCACAGTCGAAGGACTCACGAAGGTCTACGGCGGGTTCACCGCCGTGGACGACGTCAGCTTCGTGGCGCGACCCGGTGAGGTCACGGGATTCCTCGGGCCGAACGGTGCCGGCAAGACGACCACCATGCGCATCCTGGCCGGGCTCACCCGTGCCGACCGGGGCGTCGCGACGATCGGCGGGCACGACTACCGCCAGATCCCCAACCCCGGCCGCCACGTCGGCATCCTCCTCGACGCGTCCGCCCAGCACGCGGGTCGCACGGGTCGCGAGGTCCTCACCCTGGGCGCGAAGACGATGGGCCTGCCCGCCTCGCGCGTCGACGAGATGCTCGAGCTCGTCAGCCTCACCGACGCCGAGTCGAAGCGCCGGATCCGCAACTACTCCCTGGGCATGCGTCAGCGCCTCGGCATCGCGCACGCCCTGCTGGGCGACCCGCAGGTCCTCATCCTCGACGAGCCCGCCAACGGCCTCGACCCGGCGGGCATCCGGTGGATGCGCGGCCTGCTCCGCGGGTACGCCGAGCGCGGCGGCGCCGTCCTCCTGTCCAGCCACCTGCTCCACGAGGTCGAGCAGATCGCCGACACGATGCTCGTCATCGGCCACGGCCGGATCGTCGCGTCGGGCACGAAGGCCGAGCTGCTGACCTCGACCGGCGCGTTCGTGCGCTCGGTCGACGACGCCCGCCTCGCGCCCGCGCTGCAGGCCAAGGGCGTCACCGTGCGCCCCGACGGCAAGGGCCTCGGCATCGTCGTCGACGCCGAACCGCAGGTCATCGGCGAGACCTCGCTCGAGACCGGTGTCGCCCTCCTCGAGCTGCGGGCCGCCGACGGCGCCGGTCTCGAGGACCTCTTCCTCCAGCTGACCGCCGACACGCAGCGCGAGTCGAAGACCGAAGGAGTCCCGGCATGAGCACCGCCACCCACCGCCCCGCGACGTTCGACGTCGCGAGCACCCCGCGGACCCCGTTCGTCCGCCTCGTCTCCGTCGAGCTGCGCAAGCTGGTCGACACCCGTTCGGGACGCTGGCTCCTCATCGTCATGGCCGCGCTCATCCTCCTGGGCAGCGCGATCTTCGCGTGGGCCGAGCGCGACGGCGCCGTCGCCTTCTTCGACTTCACCAGCGTCGCCGGCGGGGTCACCGGCTTCCTCCTCCCGGTGCTCGCCATCCTGGCCGTCACCAGCGAGTGGTCGCAGCGCACGAACATGACGACGTTCACGCTCGAGCCCCACCGCGAGCGGGTCGTGGCCGCCAAGCTCGTCGCCGCCGTCGTCGCCGCCGTGCTCTCCATCGCCGTCGCGGTCGTCATCGGTGCCGTCATGTCGGGCTTCGCCGCGCTCCTCGGCGCCGACGTCGACTGGGACCCCAACCTCGAGGGCATCGCCGCGTTCACCGTCGCCCAGGTGCTCGGCCTCCTCGTCGGCTTCGCGCTGGGCACGCTGCTGCTCAACACGCCGGCGGCGATCGTCGTGTTCTTCGCCTACTTCACCGTGATCCCCGGCCTGCTCAACCTGGCGGGGTTCTACTTCGACTGGTTCGCGGACGTCGTGCCGTGGGTCGACTTCGTGTCCGCCCAGGCTCCGCTGGCCAACGGCTTCGGCGGCGTCGAGTGGGGCCACCTGCTGGTCTCGGGCGCGATCTGGTTCGTGCTGCCCCTGGTGCTCGGCATCACCCGGGTGCTGCGCGCCGAGGTCAAGTGACCTCGGCCTGACCGGTCGGGCGGGCCTTCGTGGAGGCCGCGGGGGAGTGTTCACCGAGTCCTGCCCGACCTGTCACCCGCGTGGCGGCGCAGCGTTCCGGCTGCGCCGCCACGCTCGTCTTCCGTGACCGTCCAGGGTGCGACGAGCCGGGTCCGCAGCTACCTCCGCTTCGCCGCCGTCGGCGACAGCACGACGGTGGGCGTGGGTGATCCCGTGCCCGGCAACCCCGGCGGCCTCGGCGCCGGGGCCACCGGGCGCGACGGCACCTGGCGCGGCTGGGCCGTGCTGCTCGCGCGGGCCCTGGAGACGTCGTACGACGTGTCGTTCTGCAACCTCGCCGTCTCCGGCGCGACCGCCCGGGACGTCGTGGAGCGCCAGCTCGACGACGCCGTCGACCACCGCCCCGACCTCGTCTCGCTGGTGGTCGGCCTCAACGACACGATGCGCTCGTCGTGGGACCCCACCGCGCTGCGCGCCGACCTCCTGGGGGCCGCCGAGCGGCTGACCGCCGACGGGGCGGTGCTGCTGACGGTGCGCTTCCACGACCACGGCGAGGTGCTGGGCCTCCCGCAGCTGCTGCGGCGCCCGATGCTGCGCCGCATCGAGGTCGTCAACGACGTCTACGACGAGGTGCACGCCCGCTTCGGCGGGCTGCGGGTCGACCTCGCGAGCTGCGTCGACGTACGACGCCGCGACTGCTGGTCGGTGGACCGGCTCCACCCCTCCGAGCGCGGGCACCGCGCCCTGGCCCGGGCGTTCGCCGAGGAGCTGGCGGCGGCGGGGGTGCCCGTCGTACCGCCCGCGGCGGAGCCGGACGGCACGTACGTGCCGAGCTGGCGCACCGACCTGGCGTGGATGGTCACCGAGGGGGCGCCGTGGGTCGGCCGGCGGGCGCGCGACCTCGGACCGTGGGCGGCGCGGGCCGCGTGGGCGGAGGCCCGCACGCTGCGGCCCGTCGTGCGCCCCGTGGTGCGTCCCGTCGTGCGGCGCCGCTCAGTCGCGGGCGGTCATCACGACGGGGTCGCCGTGGGTGATGGCGATGGTGTGCTCGCTGTGGGCCCCGCGTGAGCCGTCCTGGGACAGGATCGTCCAGCCGTCGTCGGCCATCTTGATCTCGTCGGTCGTCGCGAGGAACCACGGCTCGATGGCGATGACCAGGCCGGGGCGCAGCTTGAAGCCGCGGCCGGGACGCCCGTCGTTGGGCACGTGCGGCTCGCCGTGCATGGTGCGACCGACGCCGTGGCCGCCGAACTGGAGGTTGACGGGGTAGCCGGCGGCGCGGGCCACCTCGCCGACGGCGTGGCCGATGTCGCCGATCCGGTTGCCCGGGCGCGCGACCTCGATGGCGGCGGCGAGCGCCTCCTCGGTCGTGCGGATGAGGCGCTGGTCCTCCTCGCGCGGTGTGCCAACGATCGTGCTGACCGCCGAGTCGCACACCCAGCCGTCGACGGAGACGGCGAAGTCGAAGCTGACGAGGTCGCCGTCGGCCAGCGCGTAGTCGTGCGGCAGGCCGTGCAGCACGGCGTCGTTCACCGAGGTGCACAGCACCTTGCCGAACGGGCCGCGGCCGAACGAGGGCGCGTAGTCGACGTAGCAGCTCTCCGCGCCGCGCTCGCGGATCATGTCGTGGGCCAGGGCGTCGAGCTCGAGGAGGTTGACCCCGACGTCGGCGACCTCGACGAGGCGGGTCAGCACCTCGGCGACGAACCGGCCCGCGGGGCGCATCTCGTCGACCTGGCGGGGGGTGAGCAGCTCGATCATCGGGTGGTCCCTCTTCCTCGTGCGGGTGCGCCCGGCGCCGGCGGCACCCCGGCCGCCCGGGCCTGGGCGAGCAGCCCGGCGACGGCGACGGCGAGGCCGGCGAGGCCGATCGCGCCGAGCACCTCGTTGGCGAACACGGTCGTGGCGTCGTCCTCGGCGGCCGACGTCGCCGCGGCCGTCACGGTCGCCCCGCCGACCATCGCGGCCAGGAGCGCGGCGTGCATCCGGACGGTGCGCACGGGCGCCGCGCCCCAGAACGAGTAGGTGACACCGGCGACGAGCCCGGCCCCGGCGATGGCCAGCACGATGCCCACGGTCCGGCGCCCCGCGAAGCCCTCGTTCACGTCGAGGAGCAGGACGACCGCGACGAGCACCACGCCGGCCGCGGTGAGCCCGATCTGGCGCCGCGACGGGCGCGGCTCGGCAGGGGTGGACGGGCGGGGCACGCGCACCAGGGTACGGCGCGAGGCCGCGTCGGCGGTCGGCGCCCGCTCCGCCTACGCTCGTCGTCATGACCACCCCCGCCGCAGCGACCCCGACCCCGCGCCCCGACGGCCGTGCCGACGACGAGCTGCGCCCGGTGCGGATCACCCGCAACTGGCTCGACCACGCCGCGGGCTCGGTGCTCGTCGAGTTCGGCCGCACCAAGGTGCTGTGCGTCGCGTCGGCGTCGGAGGGCGTGCCGCGCTGGCGCAAGGGCTCGGGCCTGGGCTGGGTGACGGCCGAGTACGCGATGCTCCCCGGCTCCACCCACACCCGGTCGGACCGCGAGTCCGTGAAGGGCCGCATCGGCGGGCGCACCCACGAGATCTCCCGCCTCATCGGCCGCTCCCTGCGCGCGGTCGTCGACTACCAGGCGCTGGGGGAGAACACGATCCAGCTCGACTGCGACGTGCTGCAGGCCGACGGCGGCACCCGCACGGCGGCCATCACGGGCGCGTACGTCGCGCTCGCCGACGCCGTCGCGCACCTCCGCTCGAGCGGCGCCCTGAAGGGCGAGCCCCTGACGGGCTCGGTCGCCGCCGTCTCCGTCGGGATCATCGACGGCGTCCCGCGCCTCGACCTGCCCTACGTCGAGGACGTGCGGGCCGAGACCGACATGAACGTCGTGATGACCGGCACCGGCGCCTTCGTGGAGGTGCAGGGCACCGCCGAGGGCGCCCCGTTCGTGCGCTCGGAGCTCGACGCGCTCCTCGGGCTCGCCGAGTCGGGCTGCGCCGAGCTGACCCGCCTGCAGACGGAGGCGCTGTCGTCGTGAGCGTCCCCGCCGTCTTCCTCGCCTCCCGCAACCGCGGCAAGCTCGCCGAGATGGAGCGCATCCTCGCCGCGCACCTGCCGGGCGTGCGCGTGCTCGGCCTCGACGACGTCGAGCCCTACGACGAGCCGGTCGAGGACCAGCCGACCTTCGAGGGCAACGCGCTGCTGAAGGCCCGGGCCGGCCTGGCCGCCACCGGCCTGCCGAGCGTCGCCGACGACTCGGGCATCTGCGTGGACGCCCTCAACGGCATGCCCGGCGTGCTGTCGGCCCGCTGGTCCGGGCCGCCCAAGAGCGACGCGCGCAACAACGAGCTGCTGCTCGCCCAGCTGGCCGACGTGCCGGACGAGCGTCGTACCGGCCACTTCGCCTGCGCCGTCGCGTTCGTCCACCCCGGCGGCGAGCTCGTCGTCGAGGGCCGCATGGACGGCCGCGTCGCGCGGGAGGTCCGCGGCGAGGGCGGGTTCGGGTACGACGTGCTCTTCGTCGCCGACGACCGTCCCGGCCTCACCACCGCCGAGCTCGACCGCGAGGAGAAGGACGCCATCTCCCACCGCGGCAAGGCCATGCGGGAGATCGCGCCGCAGATCGCGGCGCTCCTCGCCTGAGGGCCTGAGGGCTTGAGGGCCCGAGGTCTCGGGGGGGTGCCGGAGGCGGGACTCGAACCCGCACGCCCGAGGGCACAGGTTCCTAAGACCTGCGTGTCTGCCAGTTCCACCACTCCGGCCGGGCAGCGGGGAGTCTAGGGCTCGCCGGAGCGCCTCAGGAGGCGGAGACCAGCCCCAGGTCGCGGCGGAGCTTGGCGACGTGGCCGGTGGCCCGCACGTTGTACGCCGCGTGCGCGACGCGACCCTCCTCGTCGACCACGACCGTGGAGCGGATGACGCCCTGGACGACCTTGCCGTAGTTCTTCTTCTCGCCGAAGGCGCCCCACTGCGTGAGGACGCCCTTGTCGGGGTCGGAGAGCAGCGTGATGGTGAGGTGGTCGCGCTCGCGGAACCTCGCGAGCTTCTCCGGGGCGTCGGGGGAGACGCCGAGCACCTCGTAGCCCTCCGCGCGCAGCGCGTCGAGGGAGTCGCTGAAGTCGCACGCCTGCGTCGTGCACCCGGGCGTCATTGCGGCCGGGTAGAAGTAGACGACGACCTTCCGCCCGCGCAGCGAGGACAGCGTGACCTCGTCGCCCGTGTCGCTGGTCAGGGTGAAGTCCGGGGCGACGTCGCCCACGGCGAGACGGGTCTGGGTCATCGGGAACGCAACCTCTCGAGGGAACCGGCGGGGACGCCCAACCTAGTCGAGCGCTCCCGCCCCGCGCCCGTCGGCCGCAGCCGCCGCGGGACGGGTAACGTTGCGCCCCGACCGTCCTTCTGTCCCCAAGGGGTGTGCACGTGAGCAACGACCTCGGCTCGCTCGAGAACGAGATCGAGCAGACGCGCGAGCGTCTCGCGACGACCATCGACCAGCTGCTCTACCGCACCAGCCCGAAGACGATCGCGCGCCGGGAGGTGGCCAGCGTCAAGGGCTACTTCGTGGACGCCGAGACCGGCGCCCCGCGCACGGACAACATCCTCAAGGTCGCCGGCGGCGTCGCGGGCTTCGTCACGTTCATCGTGGTCGTCCGCAAGATCACGTCGTGAGCGGCGCCCTCACGGGTGTGGGGGCCGGGGACGGCGTCCCCGTGAAGATGCTCCACGACCGGCTGCTCGTGGAGCTCGACCGCGAGGCCGGGGAGCGCCGCTCGTCGGGCGGCATCGTGATCCCCGCGACGGCCGCCATGGGCGCGCGTCGCCTGGCCTGGTCGCGCGTCGTGGGCGTCGGCCCGCAGGTGCGCTCCGTCGAGCCCGAGGACCGGGTGCTCTTCGACCCGGAGGACCGCGCCGAGGTCGAGGTGCACGGGGAGACGTACGTCGTGCTGCGCGAGCGCGACGTGCACGCGGTCGCCGCGACCCGGTACGGCGACTCCGCCACCGGCCTCTACCTCTGACGCCGGGCCTCTGACGCCGGACCGGGCGCACTGCGGACCCGCGGACCGCCTGCCGGCCTACTCGGGACGCCGGCGCCGGCCCTGACGGCCGCGACCGTGGCGTCGGCGACGCCCTCCCGCGGCGTCGTCCTGCTGGTAGTAGTAGGTCCCGTAGTAGCCCCCGGCCGCGTTGCGCCGCGGCACGCGGTTGAACACCACGCCCAGCACCCGACCCTTGACCGCCGCCAGGTTCGCCAGCGAGCTCTCGAGCTCCCCGTCGAGCGTGCGGCCGTGGGACACGACGACGAGCGCGCCGTCCGCGATCGTCGTCAGCACCGCGGCGTCGGTCACGGGCAGCAGGGGCGGCGCGTCGAGCACCACCATGTGCTCGCGAGCCATCTGCTCGAGCAGCGTCCGCATCGTCCGGGAGCCGAGCATCTCGCTCGGGTTGGGCGGCGTGCCGCCGGCGGCGAGCACGAAGAGGCCGGGCACCTGGGGGTGCTCCTGCAGCACGTCGTCGAGCTCGACGCGGCCGATGAGCACGTCGGTGAGCCCGGCGCCCTCCACCAGGCCGAGGGTCGCGGCCACGACGGGGCGGCGCAGGTCGGCGTCGACGAGGATCACGGGCTGGCCGGAGGCCGCGACGGCCGCCGCCAGGTTCGTCGACACCGTCGACTTGCCGTCGGAGGGCTGCGAGCTGGTGACGACGATGGTGCGCGGCGGGTCGTCGATGTCCATGTAGGACAGGTTGGTGCGCAGCTTGCGGAACGCCTCCGCGGCGGCGAAGGACGCGGTCTCGTCGCTCGCGGCGACGGCCAGCTCGGCCGGCTCGCCGCGCTCGTGCTCGAGGCCCCGGGTGGCGGGCACGGCGCCGACGACCGAGACGCCGAACTTCCGTTCCACCTCCTGCGTCGTGCGCAGGCGCCGGTCGAGCTGCGAGCGCAGCGCGGCGTACGCGACGCCGAGGAGGATCCCCACCAGCAGCCCGAGCGCGCCGTCGCGCAGCGGCCGCGGCGAGATCGGCGCCGACGGCAGCGCCGCCGACTCGATGGAGCGCACCTGGGGCACCTGGGCGTCCGGGACGGCGTCGGGGTTCTCGATCTCCGCCACCTCGGCGGCCAGCGCGGTGACCCACGCGTCGGCCAGGCCCTGGGCCAGCTCGGGGGAGGAGGCCCGGGCGGTGATCTTCAGCAGCACCGTGTCGACCGGCTGCTCCACCTCGATCTGGCCGATGAGGCCGCTGGGGGAGGCGTCGAGGTCCAGCTCGTCGATGACCCGCTGCGCCGTCGCGCGGCTCGTCGCCACGTCGACGTACGACTTCGCCCGCGACTTCGACAGCGCGTCACCCACCGAGCCGAGCGCGACGTTGTCGTCGGTCCCGGCCCCGGCGCCCGTCGTGACGAACCCGTTGGCGTCGGCGGCGTAGACCGCCGGCTGGCTCAGCGACCAGGCCAGCGCCGCGCACAGCCCGACGAGGCTGAGGGCGACCGCTCCCACCCAGTGGTTGCGCAGCGCGAGCAGGTAGTCGGCGAGTGACATCCATGACCTTCCGTGTCCGTGGCGCGGCCCGGCGGCACCACCGGACGATGGTCCACTGCTGCACCGCGCTTCCGCAGCAGAACGGGGAGTGTCGTGGGAGCGTGGCGCCGTGCACATCCTCGTCGCCTGCGTCGGCAACATCTGCCGCTCCCCCCTCGCCGAGCGCCTCCTGGCCCGCGACCTGGCCCCCGAGGTCGCCTGCGGTGCCGTGACCCTCGGCAGCGTCGGGGTGGGGGCGCAGGACGGGTGGGAGATGCACGCGCTCGCCGCCGCCGAGCTGGCGCGGCTGGGCGGTGACCCGGCGGGCTTCCGCTCCCGGCGGGCCACCACGGAGCTGCTGGGGGCCTCCGACCTCGTGCTGACGGCGACGCGGGACGTGCGCACGGCCGCCGTCGCGACCGCGCCTGCCGTCCTCCACCGCGCCTTCACCCTGCGCGAGCTCGCCGCCCTGGAGGCCGAGGTGGACGAGCCGGCCCCCGCGGACGGCGTACGGCGGGTCGTGCGCTCGCTGTCCGGGCGCCGGGTCGCGGTGGCGCAGCAGGACCTCGACGTACCGGACCCGATGGGCCGCGACGCCGCCGTCCACGCGGCCGTCGCCGACCAGCTGGCGGCCACGGTGCCGCCGGTGGCGGCGCTGGTACGGCGGGTCCTCCGCGCAGGTGGAGCGGCGTGAGGCGCGCTCAGCCCGCCCGCACGACGCCGCGACGCACGAGCTCGCCGAGGAACGGCACGACGTCGCGGCGCACGGTGGCGGGCTCCGCGTCGTACTCCTGCGCGAGCAGCCCGACGAGCGCGCCGACGGTGGTGGGCGCGGCCAGCGCCTCCCAGACGGTGACACCGACGCCCTCGAGCTCGACGTGCTCGCGCTGCTCGTCCAGCAGCACCACCGTCTCCTCGATGCGCGCCGACACGGTCGTCGGGTTGCGCGCGAGCACCGTGCCGTCGTCGAGGTCCACGCGGTGATCGTGCCAGCCGGGGGCGTGCCCGGGCAGGGCCCGGGCCACGACGTGGTGGTCGCCGGGCTCGGCACGAGGCTCGGGCTGCGGCTGCGCGGCCGGCACGCCGACGCGCTGCACGCCGCCGTCGGCGAGGCGTGGGCGCGCTGCCTCGTCCCACCCGTCGGGGCCGGTGACGGTCCCGCGCTGGAGGTCGTGCTCGACCCGCGCGACGAGGTGGTCGCGGCGGCGCGGGGGCGGGGCGCGACGGCGGCCACCGACCTGCCGACGCTGCTGCACCACCTCTCGCCGGCGGTGACCCTGCGGCTGCTCGAGGCCCGCGCGGGGGAGCTGGTGCTGCTGCACGCCTGCGCGCTGGCGCACCCGACCACGGGGCGCGTCGCCGTCCTCGTCGCGCCGTCGGGCACCGGCAAGACGACGACGACGCGCACGCTGGGCGCCCGGTGGGGCTACCTCAGCGACGAGACCGCCGGGGTGGACGCCGATGGCCGTGTGCTGGCCTACCCCAAGCCGCTGTCGGTGATCCCCGCACCGGGCGCCGCGCTCAAGGAGCAGGTGGCGCCCGACGCGCTCGGCCTCGCCCGGCCACCGGTCGCGCCGGTCGTGGGGGCCCTCGCCGTCCTCGAGCGGCACCCCGACGGCCCCGAGGTGCCCGAGGTCGAGGAGGTCCCGGTGGTGCGCGCGCTGGCCGAGCTGGCCGGGCAGACCTCCTCCCTCGCCCGCACGCCGCGCCCGCTGCACCGCCTCGCCGCGGTGGTCGAGCGGGCGGGGGGCCTGCGCCGCGTGCGCTACCGCGAGGCGGCGACGCTCGAGCCGTTGCTCGACGCCTGGTGCGGGGAGGGCGCGCGGTGAGCGGGCGGGTCCGCCGTACCGGGCGGGTGCGCGACGTCTACCCCGGCACCGGCGACGCCGGCCACGACGAGACCGCCGTGATGGTGGACGCGACCGTCCTCGTCCTCTCCCCGCTGGCCGGTGTGCTCGTCGAGCTCGTCGGCGACGACGGCTGGGTGCCCGTCGCCACCGTCGCGGCAGGGCTGGTCGAGCGCTTCGGCGCCCCGCCGGACGGGGACGCGCTGGCCGGCACGCGCACCGCCCTCGCCGACCTCGCCGAGCAGGGCGTGGTCGAGCTGCGGGACGAGGTCGCCGGGGACGCGTGACGTGCCTTGACCGCGGTGGCAGGGTGGTCGGCGTGACTGACGCGAAGCCCGCCCAGGCGAACGCCGACGACGTCGTGATCGCCACCAAGGCGGGGCTGCTGCGCACGGGGCCGGACGTGTGGGTGCCGCTGGGCCACCCGTCGTACCTGCGCCAGCAGTGCGAGCTGAGCCTGCGCCGCCTCGGCGTCGAGGCCATCGACCTCTTCCAGCTGCACCGGGTGGACCCGGCGTACCCGCTCGAGGACCAGGTCGGCGAGCTCGCGAAGCTGCGCGACGAGGGCAAGGTGCGCCACGTCGGGCTCTCCGAGGTCTCCATCGCGCAGGTGGAGGAGGCGCGGGCGGTCACCGACATCGCGACCGTGCAGAACCTGTTCAACCTGACGACGCGGGACGCGGAGCCGCTCCTGGACTACTGCGAGGCCGAGGGCATCGGGTTCATCCCGTGGTTCCCCCTGGCGACCGGCGAGCTGTCGAAGCAGGACGGCCCGCTCGCGCAGGCCGCGACCGAGCACGGCGCCGAGCCGGCCCAGCTCGCGCTGGCCTGGCTGCTGCGCCGCTCCCCGGCCGTGCTGCCGATCCCGGGCACCAAGAGCGTCGACCACCTCGAGTCCAACGTCGCCGCGGCGGGCATCGAGCTGAGCGACGACGAGTTCGCCGCCCTCGACGCGGTGCGCTGACACGTGGCCGGGGCGGGCGGCGATGACGCGCAGCGTCCGCTGCGCCGCCTGGGCTTCCTGACCATCGGGCTCTTCGACCCCGCCGACCCCCGCCCGGGGCACGAGGCCACCCTGCGTCTCGTCGAGGTGGGGGAGGAGCTCGGGTTCGACAGCGCCCACGTGCGCCACCGGCACCTGCAGCACGGCATCTCCTCCCCGCTCACCTTCCTCGCGGCGGCGACGCAGCGCACGAGCCGCATCGCGCTGGGCACGGCCGTGACCCCGCTCGGCTGGGAGAACCCGCTGCGCCTCGCGGAGGACCTGGCCACCGTCGACGTGTTGTCGGGCGGGCGGCTGCAGCCGGGCGTGAGCGTCGGGCCGCCGCTGCAGTGGGAGCACGTGCGCGACGCGCTCTACCCCGACTCGGCCGACGTCGAGGACTTCACCTACGAGCGGGTGCTGCGGCTCCTGCGCCTGCTGCGCGGCGAGCCCGCCAGCACCTTCAGCGGCCGCCAAGGCATCGAGGAGTTCTCCGAGCGGGTGCAGCCGCACGTGCCCGGCCTCGCCGAGCGCGTCTGGTACGGCGGGGGCTCGCTCCGCTCGGCGACGTGGGCGGGGGAGCAGGGCCTGGGGTTCCTGACCAGCAGCGTCGTGCGCGCCGAGGGCGAGGACACCGACTTCGCCCGCGTGCAGCGCGCCCAGGTCGACGCGTTCCGCGCGGCGCACCCGGACGGTGGGCGGGCGCGCGTCTCGCAGGGCCTCGTGATCATCCCGACCGACAGCGCGACGCCCGAGCAGCGGCGCCGCTACACCGAGTACGCCGCGTCCCGCCTGCCCCGCACCCGGGAGCCGCAGGGCCCGGCGCGGATGCTGTTCGCGCCCGACCTCGTCGCCACCACCGACGAGCTCGTCACGGCGCTGCGCGCGCACGCCGGGTTCCAGGCGGTCGACGAGGTCGTCGTGACGCTGCCGTTCACGTTCTCCTTCGACGACCAGGTCCAGGTGCTCACCGACCTCGCGGGCTCCCTGGGGCCGGCCCTGGGCTGGGCGCCCGGTGGCGGCGACGGCGTCGCCGGGTTCCCGGGGTGAGCGCGGAGCGGGCCGTCGCGGCCGCCGCGGCGCTCGGGCTGGAGGTGACGGTGACCCGTCACGGCCCCGTCCGGTCGCTGGCCGAGGCGGCCGCCGCCCGCGGCGTGAGCCCCGACCGGCTCGTCAAGACGATGGTCGTGCGCCGGGGCGAGGACGACCACCTCCTCGTGCTGGTGCCCGGCGACCGCGTGATCGCCTGGCCACGCCTGCGCGCGCTGCTCGGCGTCACGCGGCTGTCGATGCCCCCGGCCGACGAGGCGCTGGCCGCGACGGGCTACGAGCGCGGCACCATCACGCCGTTCGGGGCCCGCCCCGGCCCCCACGGACCCTGGCCGGTCGTCGCGGACGAGCGCGTCCGCGGCGGTGCGGTCTCGCTCGGCGGCGGCGAGCACGGCGTGGGTCTCACGGTCGACGCCGAGGCGATGCTCGCCGCGCTCGACGCCACGGTCGCCGACGTCACCGACGCCGCCCCGGCCTGAGCCCTCCCCGTCCAGACGCCGACGCCCGGCCGACCGCGGGGGTCGACCGGGCGCCGGGTGCGTCGTGCAGGGCGGTCAGGGGCGACCGCCGACGGCCTCGAAGATCGCGTCCCCGAGCTCGCTGACGGTGGCGCCGCCCACGTCCTCGCCGTCGACGCGGACGGTGGGCGTGCCCTGCACGCCGTTGTCGCTGGCCGCGTCCGTGGCCTCGGCGACCCAGTCGCCGTACGCCAGGGACTCGATCGGGCTCCGCACGGCCTCCTCGTCCGCGCCCGCGGCGACGGCCATGTCGACGAGCCAGTCGTCGTCGGGCAGGGCGCCGCTCTCGGCGGGCTGGTTGGCGAAGAGCAGGTCGTGGAAGGCCTTGGCGGCGTCGGGTCCGGCGGTGTCCATCACGACGGCGAAGGCGTTCGCGGCCCGCTCGGAGTAGTCGCCGATGCGGCTCAGCAGGTTGAACGCGCGGTACTCCACGACCACCTGGCCGGAGTCGACGAGCTGGGTGAGGTCGTCGGTGGTCTCGCGCTCGAGCTGGCCGCAGAAGGGGCAGAGGAAGTCCTCGTAGATGACGACCCGGTGCTCGGCGTCGGGGTCGCCGAACGCGATGCCGTAGTCGTCGGTCACCTCGCCGGTGAGCGAGCTCGTGCCGTCACCCGCGCCGGGTGCGGCGCCGTCGGTCGCGGTGGACGTGCCCGAGGAGCTCGAGGAGCTGCCGACCCCCGGGGCGGTCGCGTCACCCTCGCCGTCGTCACCGCCGGTGAGCAGCACCACGGCGAGGATGATCGCGGCGACCACGCCCACGACGGCGACCACGATGCCGATCTCCCGCAGGCGCTCCTTGCGCTGCGCCTCGCGGCGGGCGGCGGCTGCCTTCGCCGCGCGCGACGCCGCGCTCTCCGTCGACCTGCTCGCCGGCTTGGCCATCGTCGTCGTCCTCGTCTCGCTCGGTGTCGGGGGTGGCGACGCACCACCCTAGGCACGTTCCCTGAACCCATCCTGAGCCGTCGGCGCCGGGCGGGACGCGGGCGTCGACGTCCGGCCGGACGCGGGCCCGGTGCCGCATCGGTAGGGTGGGCCGACGTGACGGACCGACTGGTGTGGATCGACTGCGAGATGACCGGCCTCGACCTGGGGGCCGACGCCCTCATCGAGGTGGCGGCTCTCGTCACCGACTTCGAGCTCAACGTGCTCGGGGAGGGTGTCGACATCATCGTCAAGCCCCCGGCGGAGGCGCTCGAGCAGATGGGCGACTTCGTGCGCGACATGCACGGCAAGTCGGGTCTGCTGGAGCAGCTCGACGGCGGCCTCCCGCTCGCCGAGGCGGAGGCGGCGGTCCTCGCCTACGTGCGCCAGCACTGCCCCGACGGCAGCCGCCCCCCGCTCGCCGGCAACACGGTCGCCACCGACCGGTCCTTCCTGGCCCGCGACATGCCGCAGCTCGAGGGGTTCCTCCACTACCGCATCGTCGACGTCTCCTCGATCAAGGAGCTGTCGCGCCGCTGGTTCCCGCGGGCGTACTACCAGGCGCCGACGAAGCGGGGGAACCACCGGGCGCTGGCCGACATCCAGGAGAGCATCGAGGAGCTCCGCTACTACCGCGAGGCCGTGTTCGTGCCCTCGCCCGGGCCCACGTCGGCCCAGGCCCAGGAGATCGCGAAGCGCCACGGCGGATCGCTCACGGGCCTCCACGCCCCGGTCGCCGACCCGGGTGGTCAGAGCACCGCCTGAGTGCCGCTACACTTCTTCCCGGCCCGTCGCGGTGCAAGCCGTGCGCGTGGTCGTGGTGGGTATAGCTCAGCTGGTAGAGCACCTGGTTGTGGTCCAGGGGGCCGCGGGTTCAAGTCCCGTTACTCACCCCACCGTCCGGAGCCCCCGACGCCTCGCGCGTCGGGGGCTCCGGCCGTTCAGCCGAGGGTGGCGACGAGGGCGTCGTACGTCGCGCGGTCGAGGAACCGCAGCACGGCCGGCTTCGTGCTGAGCCGAACCTCGGGGCCCCGGGCCACGCCCATCGCGTCGAGCCGGGCCTGCACCTTCGCGTTGCGGGCGTCGGGCTCGGCCACCACGCGCGTGGTCGCCGGGTCGGCGAAGCAGGCCCCGAGCACGAGCGCCACCACCTGCGGCGTGAACCCCGGCCGGGGGGTGGTGAGGGGCCCCGTCATGAGGTGCACGCCCACGTCGCCGGGCTGCACGTCGTACAGCTCCCCGACCTCCTCCGCCCGCGGGTCGTAGGTCTGGAAGAGGGCGGTGGGCTCGCCGTCGAGGCGCACGAGGTACGCCGCGTGCGTGGGCTGGGAGTCGATCCACGTGTAGATGTCGCGGACCTCGTCCGGCGACTTGTCGCCCATCATCCAGAAGCGGGCGCGCTCCTCACGGGTCCAGGCGTGCACGATCCCGGCCTCGGTGGCGGGGTCGAGCTCGGCGAGCGTGAGGTGGCCCAGGCCGGGAGCGCGTCGCTCGTGGAGCACCGGGCGGGCGGGGGACGGGGGCTCGGGCAGGGGAGCGGTCATGCGTCCTCCTCGGGACGGTCGGTGGCAGGACGGTCGGTGGGGCAGGGCAGCAGGTCGCCCCGCACCCAGGCGTCGAGCTGGTCGTGGGAGTGGGCCCCGGGGTGCCCGGACGCGCCGAGCGGCACGACCCACCCGCCGCGACCGCGATCGGCGAGGTCCCACACGTAGCGGGCCACCGACCCCCGCCAGCTGGCGTCGGTGGTGCCGGGCAGCGACCCCGTGCAACGCACCGTGTCGCCGTCCCCGGAGAGCGCCACGCGGGGTGTCACCAGCGGCACCGGGTGCGTGGCGAGGTCGACGCCGAGCAGCTCGAAGCCGTGCGCGGGGTCGAGCACGTGGCTCTCGCCCCACGTCGCCGGGTGGCCGGCGGCGTCCTCGAACGCCCGCACGGCCAGCGCCGCGACGTCGACGCCGAAGGGCCGCTCGGCCTCGAGGAGGGCGTCGAGCGCGAGGGCGAGGCGGGCGGTGAGCGACTGGTACGGCGCGAGCTCCCCGCCGTACGTCGTGGGGTCGCGCAGCGCGTCGAAGGCCGGCTCTGCGACGAGGAGCCGCACGAGGGCGGAGCGCCAGGCGGCGAAGGCGGCGGCGCCGCCCGACCCCGCTTCGGCGTGCCCGTCCCACGCCAGGACGGCCTCGCGCACGGGCGCCCCGGCCGGCCCGGGCTCGGGGAGCGCGGCCAGCAGGGCCTGCGTGCGGGCGGCGCTCAGCAGCAGGGTGTCGCGGTGGATCGCCGCGAAGTCGTCGGCCTCGAGCCCCGTGCGCCCGTCGAGCAGCCGGGCGATGCGCCGGGCCCGGTACGGCGGCGCGAACGACGCCCCGATCGGCTCGCTCTCCGCCCCGCGGCGCTCGTTCGCGGTCACCACCTGCCCGTCGGGCGGCACGTCGTGCCGGGGGAGGTCGGCCAGCCAGCCGTCCCACCCGCCGTCGGGTCCGACGCGCTCGGCGGGCACCACGCCCCGGCGGTGCGCGTCCGGGCGCCGGGGCACGAGGCCGGCCACGCGGTAGCGCACGGCGCCGCGGTCGTCGGCGACGACGACGTTGTTGACGGGCAGCACCCAGCGGTCGAGGGCGCGGTCGACGTCGTCGACGGTGCGGGCCCGCAGCAGCGGCAGGAGGGCGTCCAGCCCGCACCGGCCGGCGACCCACGGGGCGGTCCGCAGGCTCGTGGCGCTGCTCGTCGTCGAGCCGTCGGCGTCGGGGGTGGCGGCCTCCTCGTAGACGACGACGCCGCGGGGGGTCGTCACCACGTCGACCTCCACCGGGTCGGCACCGCGGACCTCGACCTGCTCCCGCCGTACCCCGGCCGGCTCCCAGCCGTCCGGGCCGAGGGCCTCGACGTGCCGCCCGCGGCGCCGCAGCCGCTCGGCGTACAGGTCCTCGGTGTCGGCCATCGCGTTGGTGATGGCCCACGCGACCGGGCCGGCGTGCGCGAAGTGCTGCACCCCGGGGACGCCGACGAACGCGAACCCGGCGACGTCGAAGCCGCCGCCACCGCTCGGGTCGCCGGCCAGCACGAGCCGCACCTGCTGGTAGACGCCCGGGGCCTCGATGACGCGGTGGGGGTCGCCGCCGACGAGGGGGAGGCCCGACGCCGTGCGTGCCCCGCCGACGGCCCACGCGTTGCTGCCGGAGGTGGCGACGCCCTCGGCGGACAGCAGCCGGGCTCCGGCCTCGCCCAGCGCGTCCACGACCCGCTGCCGCCACAGCTTCTGCGGGAAGCTGCCGAAGAGGAGGTTGTGCCCGAGGAGGGCGGCGACCGGCGTCCAGGGCTCCCAGGCGACCGGGGCGGCGTCGAGGGCGACCAGCTCGGGGGTGTCGTCGCGCAGCCCGGAGCTCACGCCGGCGGCGTAGGCCGCGAGGAAGTCGCGCGTCGGGGCGTCGAGGTCGTCGTACGCGCGGCGGGCGAGGGCGGGCAGGTCGGCGCGCCGCACGAGGGTGTCCCAGGCGACGCCCGCCGGGCCGACGAGGGCGGCGACGGTGCCGGTCGCGCGGCGGCGGACGAGCTCCAGCTGCCACGTGCGGTCCTGCGCGGTGGCGGCGCCGTGCAGCCGGGCCAGCCCCGCGAGGGTGTCCGCGTGGACGTGGGCGATGCCGTGGGCGTCGCGCTCCAGCCGCTCCACCCGCTGCCTCCTCGTCGGCTCCCCGCCGCCCGGACGGGAGACTTAGGCGACCCTAACCTCTGGCGTCGAGGGCGTCGAGGGCGTCGACGGGGGTCACCACGTCGACCCGGCGGGCGCCGGGCTCGACGGCGGGGGCCGGCGCGAGGAGGCGGGGGAGCACGACGAGGAACGTCGTGCCGGTGCCCGGCTCCGAGGTGGCGCCGATGACCCCGCCGTGCTGGTCCACGATGGCGCGCGCGATGGACAGGCCCAGGCCGGTGCCCTGGACGGCCTCCTGCTTCGCGAGCGAGGAGCGGAAGAACTGGGTGAAGAGCTGGTCCTGCTCCTCGACGGGGATGCCCATGCCCGTGTCGCTGACCTCGAGCACCACCTCGTCGGGCTCGAGCTTGACCGACACGTCGACGCGGCCGCCGTCGGGCGTGAACTTCACGGCGTTCGTGAGGAGGTTGAGCACGACCCGCTCCAACATGCCCGCGTCACCGTCGACCACGGCCGCGTCGTCGGGCAGCTCGAGGCGCACGTCGAGGTCGCGGCGGTCGACCGACGGGGCCACCACGTCGTACGCCGACCGCACCACGTCCCGCACGTCCGTGGGCCGCGCGTCGAGCTCGAGGGCCCCGGCGTTGACGCGGGAGAGCACCAGCAGGTCCTCGACCAGCGAGCGCAGCCGCTCGCCGTTGTTGAGGATCCGTTCCATCGTCTGGCCCACCGGCGCGGGCAGGTCGCCGAAGTCTCCGTCGGCCAGCATCGTGGCGTAGCCGAGGATGCTCGTCAGCGGCGTGCGCAGCTCGTGGCTCACGGTCGAGACCAGGGCGTCCTTCATGCGGTCGGCCTGCTCGAGCCGCTGGACCGCCTCGCGCTCGGTCAGCAGCGCGGCGAGCAGCGCGTCCTGCCGCTGCACGCGGGAGGTGACGTCCTCCGAGGTGCACACGAAGCCGACGGTCGCGCCGCGCTCGTCGCTCATGGGCGTGATGGTGAGCGAGTGGGTGCGCACCTCGCCGGACTTGCGCCGCAGGCGCCAGTCGCGCGCCTCCGTGGTCTGGCGGGACAGCGCGCGGGCGATGCGCACGAACTGGGGCGCCGCGCCGGCCGCGTCGGCCTGGCTCTGCAGCTCGGCGCGGGGCACGAGCACGTCGGGGGTGCGCCCGAGCATCTCCTCCGCGGTGTAGCCCAGCAGCGTCTCGGCGCCCACGTTGAAGAGGGTGATCCGGCCGTTCCGGTCCGTGCCGATGATCGCGGTGCGGGTGGCCGAGGCCATGATCCGGCCGACGAGCTCGCGCTCGCGGTGGGCCTCGGCGGAGCGGTCCCGCAACTGCTGGGCCACGAGGGCGTAGGGCACCACGAGCAGCACGCCGCTGAGGAGGAAGAGCAGCAGCTGCGTCGCCTCCACGACGGCGTCGCCGGTGTCGGCGAGCCCGAAGGGGCCCACCCCGATGGCGGCGAGGGCCAGCACGGTGGTGCTGAGGCCCAGCAGCTGCAGCACCATCTCGCGCAGCCGCAGCCGGAGCGCCCCCCAGGCCAGGAGCGGGACGACCACGAACGCCCACGCGACGTCGGTCTGGAGGAGGAACACCGCCACCGTGGAGACGAGCACCGCCCCCCACTGGGCGGCCCGCTCGGGTTCGCTGGCCGGGCGGGGGGACCGGTCGACGTCGAGGAAGGGCAGCACGAGGAGCAGCTGCGAGAGCACGGCGGCGACGAGCAGCAGCGCCAGGGTGCTGGGCGCCAGCTCGCGGTCGTCGGCCACGAACACGCCGGCGAGCGCGGCGACGCCCACGAGCGGGCCCGCCAGTCCCGCGGCGAGCCAGTGGGCCAGGTCGCCCTGCGTGCGCAGGGCGGCGCGGCCGTCCCGCTGCCCGGTCCGGGCGAGCACGAGGACGCCGATGCCGGCCTGCAGCACGGTGCTGAGGCTCATGCCCAGGACGGTCGAGCCCTGGGCCCCGACCGAGGTGAGGGTGGCCGCGACCACCAGGCCGCCGCCCGCGACGACGGGCAGGCGCCACCAGCGGTGGGCGAGGAGCGCCGCCCCCGTGAGGAGGCCGACGGGGGACACGCTGAACGCCTCCACCCAGGAGTGCGCGAGCTGCACGACCACGACACCGACGGCGAGGGCGCCCACGAGGACCGCGACGGGGAGCCACGCGGGCGCCACCGGGCGCGTCACGACGTGCTCCTGCGTGGCCACTCGACCCTCCCGTTCCCGCGTCCCGACCGCCCGGCGGCCGGCTCCCCGCGCCATTGTGACCGCTGGGCGGCCCGACGACAGCCGTTGCGCGCAGAACGTGGACGGGTGCGGCCCGTCCCGGCCGGCGCCGCCGGGCGCGCGCGGCCGATTTTGCTCCCTCGTCACTCGCAGGTAGAGTTCTACCCGCTTCACCGCGCGGCATTAGCTCAATTGGCAGAGCAGCTGACTCTTAATCAGCGGGTTCGGGGTTCGAGTCCCTGATGCCGTACCACCACCGGAGGCCCTCCACCGCAGCAGCGGGGAGGGCCTCCGGCGTGTCCCGGGGCCGCGCTCAGCCCGGCGGGCGCCGCGCGACGCTCAGCACGTGGGTGTCCGGCCACGGCAGCGCCTCACCCGTGGCGGGGTCGAGCAGCTCCGCGACGGGGGCGAGGCGGTGCTCGACGATCCAGTCGTTGCGCCACGCCCCGTGGCCGGGGTCGAGCTCGAACCCGGCGTCGGTGAGCAGGTCGCGCCAGTCGGCCATCGACAGCCCGCAGAACTGCTCGTGGCACTCGCTCAGCCAGTTGTCGGCGTAGTCCTTGGTCGTCAGGAACTCCATCGCGTCCCCGAGCCGCAGCCGCCACGTGGTGGTGCCCTCGACCTCGACGTCGAGCGGCTCCCGGGTGGCGGTGAAGCCGGAGCCGGACAGGCGCGGGAAGTCGTGGACGAACTGCACCATCCGGCCAGCGGTCGACAGGCCCTCGACGTACGCCGCGACGTCCTCGGCCGGCAGGTCGTCGAGGTCGGTCCGGGCCTGCTCGGGGGTCGCGCCGTCGTCGGCGCGCAGCCGGAGCAGCACCTCGCGGTCGGGCTCGGCGGGGCCGAGCACGTCGGAGTTCACCCAGACGCCCCCGACGCGGGTGTGCTCGTGGACCCGCCGGGCGAACGCCTCCACGTCGGCGCGACCCGCGCCGTACGAGAACAGCTCGTGGGTCAGCGCCACGGTGACGGTCGAGTCGACGGAGCCCGCCGGCATCACGGGCCCGCCCAGGATGTTGGCGCGCACGAACCAGATGTTGGGGTTCGCGAAGACGCCCGTGGCCTTCTTGTGCTCGGCCTCCTCGAGCAGCGGGCGGGCGACGTCGACGCCGAAGAGGTCGGACTCCTCGAACCGCGGGTCGGCCGCGACCTGCTCCAGCAGCCCACCGGTCGCGCAGCCGACGTCCACGACGCGGCCCGGCTGCAGCAGCGGCCCGACCTGCTCGAACTTGCGGGCCGAGGCGGTCTCGAAGGACGCGGCGTACGTGCGGTAGTCCCGCGTCGTGGTCAGGTCGCCCTCGCTGGAGACCACCGGGTCGGAGAAGAGGTCGACGACGAGGTCGGGCACGCCGTACCGCTCGTAGAAGGCCACCGTCTCGGGGTGGGCCAGCAGGCGCCACGACTCGTCGCCGTGGGCGAGGCGCTGCACGACCTCCCAGGGGCGGCCGGGCTGGTCCTCGGGCTCCTCCTCGACCGTGTCCTCGACCCCGACGACGGTGAACCCGAGCTCGCGGTAGGAGTCCGCGACGGCCGGGGTCGAGCAGGCCACGAGGGTGTGGTCGGGCGCGGGCGCCGGCCGGTGGGGGAGCGCGGTGGCGACGGTGGTGACGACGAGGGCCGCGAACCGGGGGTGCTGCGGCACGTCCGGAACCGGTACGACGAGGCTCGGCAGCCCGGCGGCGGCGCTGACGCGCTCGACCAGCGCCTCGCGGCGGTGGCCCGGCAGCGGGTTGCGCCGGGTCCAGGCGTGGGTGGCCGAGGTGACGGGCCAGACGACGACCGCGTCGGAGGTCACCTCCACGGGACGCCCGTCGGGGAACCGGACGTCGCCCGCCAGGAGGCGGCGCAGGTGCTCGACCTGGAAGGCGGTGACGGCGTGGTGCCGCCCGGGGAACAGGACCTCGGTGAACGTCACGGACGCTCATCCTGCCGGTCGGGCGAGCGACGCAGCCACCCGCCCGCCCACAGGGCCCACAGCACCAGCAGCGGCTGGAAGAAGAGGCGCACCAGCCGCGCCCGGTCGCTCGTCAGGCCGAAGGCGTCGGTGCCCTCGACGTACTGCGCCACGTTGCCCGGGAAGATGGCGACGAAGAACGCGGCGAGCAGCCCGCCGGCGAGACGCCGGTGGCGCGGCGGGGCCAGCAGGAGCGCCGCCCCCAGGCCGATCTCCACCACGCCGGACCCGACGACCACGAGGTCCTCGTCCACCGGCACCCACGCGGGCACCTGGGCCTGGAACTCGGTGCGGGCGGTGGTGAGGTGCGCGACGCCGGCGCCGACCATGACGGAGCCGAGCAGCAGGCGGCCTGCCGTGCGCAGGACGCTCACGGGCGGTACTCGTGCCCCGGCTCGCCGTGGGTGCGCCGCCCCTCCTTCATCTCCGACTCGTAGACGTGCTTCCGGCCCTCCAGCAGGGCGTCGCGGGCGTCCTTCTCGAGCGCCTTGAAGGTCGCGTAGTAGCCGTCGTCGTAGTCCTCCACCACCTGGAACGACCAGCGACCGTGGATGATGTTGCGCCCGACGATCTCTCGGTCCAGCCGGTCGGCGAGCTCGCCGTGGCCCGCCGCGCGCAGCTGGTCGACGGCGTCGCCCAGGGTCAGGTCGGCCGTGCCGCAGCGGCGGTGGAACGCGTAGAGGTGGCCGCGCGCCTCCTCCACGGCCTCGAGGGCCTCCGACAGCTTGCCGAGGGCCTCCACGGTGGCGTCGTCGACGCCGTCGGGTCGGGTGTGGTCGATGTCCATGCCCCGATCGTGCCCCCGGGGACAAGACGGGCCGCCGGGAACGGGACGACACCCCGGGGGTCGGGATCCCCGGGGCGTCGTCGTCTGCCGTCGTACGGCGTGCTGCTGCGGGTGGACGGTCCGCCCCCGGCTCACTCCCAGATGACGGGCGAGCCCAGGATGAGGCTGTAGTCGTCGCCCTCGCCGAACGCGGCCTGCGTGACCGGCTCGGCCGAGACGACCGTGTTGCAGGTCTCGAAGGCCGAGCCGTCCCAGTCGGACGCGGCCGACTCGGTCTCGCAGCCGCCGATGCCGCCGGAGAAGCTGATGAGCTGGGCGGCGCTGTCGCCGGCGGCGGTGAGGCCGTCGAGGCTCAGCTGCATGCCGCCGATCGCCTCGGCGTTCTCGACGCCCGAGATCTCGTAGGAGATGTGCCACGGCGTCATGCCGTCGGAGTCCTCGACGTCGGCGAGGTCGGCCGGGTCGCCCTCGCGGATCTCGGTGACGGTGACCTCGATGACGCCGTCCTCGCCCGCGTACGACATCGGGACGGTCGCGGTCTCGCCCAGCTTCAGCTGGGCGCCGGGCTCGGTGAGCTCGCTGGCGGAAGAGCCGCCCGCCGAGCCGCTGCCGGAGTCCTCCGACTCCTCGTCCTCCGAGGTCTCCTCGTCGGCGGGCTCCTCGGACGCGTCCTCGGTGGTGCTCGACTCCGAGCTCTCGGCGTCGTCGCTCGACTCGTCGTCACCGCCGCAGGCGGTGAGCGAGGCCGCGAGGACGGCGGCCACGGCGACGGAGGCGAACTTCTGGCGCTTGCGCATGGGGGTGTCTCTCTCTGATCGGGTACGGCGCCGCCTCCCGCGGCGCCGCCCCCTCCCTACCTTCGGGTGGTCGCCGCCAAACCTGCGGCCCCGGGCGCGCTCGTGCAGCGGGGCGGACGTCCTGCGCGGTGCCCCCGACAGGATTCGAACCTGTGACCGGCGGATTAGAAGGCCGCTGCTCTATCCAGCTGAGCTACGGAGGCGGGGACCGTTCGCGGGGACGGGACCGGAGGGTCCGTCCGGCCACGACGCCGGTCCGGGCAGCAGTGTAGGGGCCGCCGCCGACCGCGTGCGCGAGAGCGGGGAGTGAGGCCGGCTCCCGCGGGGTAGGGCACCCGCCGGCCCGGGCGCGCCGGGGCAGCGACGACAGGAGTGGAGCGGTGGAGACGATCGTGGAGCGCGAGCTGCGCCTGCTGGGGCAGCGGGTCGAGCGGCTGGAGGACCTGGTGGTGAGGGCGGTGGCGTGGGCCAGCGCGATCTGCCTGGTGCTGGGCCAGCTGCTGCCGTTCATCCCGGTCAACCAGGGCTCCGACGAGGAGGACGTCATGGCCAGCCTCCTGACCACGGGCTTCCGCGCCCTGACCTTCCGCGACAGCGAGGGCGACGTCGAGGGCTTCTCCATCGCGGCCGGGATCGGGTTCCTCGGCCTCCTCCTCGTCACCGTGGTCGCCCTCTACCTGCTGGCCCTCATCGCCACCGCCTCCGCCACGGCGGGCACGCAGAAGGTCGTCGGGCTCACCGCGACGCTGCTCGTCGTCGGCACCGTGGTGGCCGGCATCTTCGCCCTCCTCTCGCTGTCGGCCGAGGACGTCGGGCCGGGCTGGGGGATCGTGGTCTTCGCCGTGGGGGTGGCGCTGTTCCTCGTCGTCGCCTTCTCGGGGCTGCGCGACTGGTGGGAGCCGGCGCGTCGGGCGCGCGGCACCGTCGTGCTCCGCTGAGGCCTGTTGCCCGGATCACCGCTCGGGGGCACCGGCTGTTGCCCCGTTCCGCCCGCGTGATCCCGCGCGGGATGGGAGCATGCGGGCGTTGCGACGCCGACGGGCTCGTACGACCGCACCACGAGCCGAGGGGACCGACGACCCATGCCCGACGAGCCGCAGTACCCGCCGCCCGGCCCCGCGCCCGAGCCGCCCGTGCAGCAGCCGTTCCCACCGCAGCAGCACGCGCCGCAGCCGTACGCCGGGGGGTGGGGCGCGCCGTACCCCGGCCCGCCCGCGCCGCCGCGCCGCCGCCGTACCGGTCTCGTCGTCGGCCTGGTCGTCGCCGGGGTCGCGGTCGTCGGTCTCCTCGGTGCCGTGGTCGTCGGGACCTTCGCGGTCGTCGGTCTCGAGGGCGGGTCGGCGTGGTCGGAGGAGGCGTCGAGCGTGACCAGCGAGGCGGCCGACCCCTGGTACGTCGAGGACCTCGACGCCGAGAAGGTCGCGCTCTTCGACCTCGAGGTCGGTGACTGCTTCTTCGACGGGCTGCTGGACCCCGAGTCGAGCGGGGAGCCGTTCGTCAGCGAGGAGGTGGACCTCGTCGACTGCAGCGAGGCACACCCGCTCGAGGTGGTCGGGGCGTACCGGGTCGACGAGCTGCCGGAGGAGGACGACGCGTTCTTCGCCGACACCGAGGACCGGTGCTGGGACCACTACGACACGTACGCCGGCGAGGCCGGCGCCTACGCGGACGTGTGGATGAGCTTCTACTGGCCGACCCCGGAGTCCTGGGAGTTCGGGGACCGCGAGATCGTCTGCGTCGCCACGTCGGAGGAGCTCCGCCGTGGTTCGCTCGGGCGGTCAGACGCATGAGCACCCAGACGCCGCACCCCGCGCCCGCGCCGCAGCACCCGCCGTACCCCCTGCCGTGGCAGCCGCCCGTCCGTGAGGACGCCGGCCTCGTGCCGACGCTGGCGCTGGCCCTGGCGTGCGTGCCTCTCGTCGTCACCAACCTCCTCGGTGTCGTGCTCGGCGCAATCGGGCTGGGGTCCCGGCCGCGCGGGCGCCCCGGTCGCGGCATGGCGGTGGCCGCCCTCGTGGTCGGTACGGCGTGGCTCGCCGTCGCGGCCGTGGTCGGCACCGTCCTGCTGGTCCAGGCCGGTGACACCGCCCGGCGCGAGGCGACCGTCGAGCGCCTCCAGGGCGACGTGCAGGAGCTCCGCGACGAGCTGGACGAGGTCGGCGCCGGGTTCGACGCGGGGTTCGACGAGGGGTTCGACGAGGACTACGCGATGGACCCCGAGGAGCTGGGCGACGCCGAGGAGCGGGCGTCGGTGACGCCGCTGGCCCAGGACGTGCCGCTGGTGGACCTCGCGGCCGGCGACTGCGTGCTCGACCACGAGCTGAACTACCAGCTCTGGTGGGGCGACCCGCTGGAGACGGTGGCGGCGACGGTCGACTGCGCCGGGTGGCACGACGCGGAGCTCGCGGGCTTCGTCGAGGTCGACGGGGACGACTACCCCGACGAGGACACGTTGTGGGACGAGGTCGGCTTCGACTGCGACGACCTCTTCTTCTCGTACGCGGGCGAGGCGAACTACGCCGGGGCCGAGACGACCTACCCGGCGTTCGTGCCCCCGACCGAGGAGGCCTGGGACGCGGGGGAGCGCCGCGTGGCGTGCTTCGCGTCCAGCGAGGAGCTCGTCGAGGGCTCGCTGCGGGGCGTGGCGCGGGGCTGAGGCCGGCCGGGCGCGCCGGCCGGGGCCGTGGTCGGCGTTTCCGCCCGCCGACGCCCGGCGCCGTACCCTCTCCCGGTGAGTGACGCCGTACCCAGCGCCGGTCCTGCCGGCATCGACCCCGCCGAGATGGCGACCGCGCTGCGGGTGCTGCAGCAGGTCGCGGACCTGCCGCCCGACCACCCCGACGTGACGACGGTGAAGCGCGCCGCGTCGTACATGTACAAGCTGATCAAGAAGACCCGCCGGGCCGAGATCCGCATGACGCGGCAGGTGCACGACCAGCGGATCATCGAGAGCACGGCGACCGGGTCGGCGATGCGGATCGACGACGAGACCGCCGGCATCCCCCTGGTCTCGACGGCGAAGGGGGCGTTCGCGGGCGAGCTCATCACCGCGCGCGGCTGCTACATCTGCAAGGAGGACTTCACCCTCGTCGACGCGTTCTACCACTGGCTGTGCCCGCGCTGCGCCGCGATGAGCCACGCCAAGCGGGACCAGCGCACCGACCTCACCGGTCGCCGCGCGCTGCTGACCGGGGGCCGGGCGAAGATCGGGATGTACATCGCGCTGCGGCTGCTGCGCGACGGCGCCCACCTGACCATCACGACGCGCTTCCCCCGCGACGCGGTGCGCCGGTTCGCGGCGCTGGAGGACTCCGACGACTGGCTGCACCGCCTCAAGGTCGTCGGCATCGACCTGCGCGACCCCACCCAGGTGCTCGCGCTGGCCGACGACGTCATGGCCGACGGCCCGCTCGACATCCTCGTCAACAACGCCTGCCAGACGGTCCGGCGCAGCCCCGGCGCCTACTCCCAGCTCGTGGAGATGGAGTCCGCCCCGCTGCCCACCGACCGCGTGCTGCCCGAGATGGTCACCTTCGACCGCGTGTCCGAGGCCCACCCCGCCGCCATCGCGGGCGCCCTGGCCGACGTGGCGGTCGCCCACCACGACGGCGAGTCCGCGGAGCACGCCCTGGCCGCGCACAGCGCCGCGACGATGACCGCGCTGGCGCTCAAGGCCGGCAACGCCAGCCTGGAGGCGCACCTCGCCGGCACCGCCGTCGACGCGGGCGGCCTGCTGCCCGACGTGCAGACCAACAACTCCTGGACCCAGGTCGTCGACGAGGTCGACCCCCTCGAGCTGCTCGAGGTGCAGTTCTGCAACTCGGTCGCTCCGTTCCTGCTCATCAGCCGGCTGCGGCCCGCCATGCGCGAGGCGGTACGGCGGGGCGCCCGCCGCGCGTACGTCGTCAACGTCTCCGCCATGGAGGGCCAGTTCTCGCGCCGCTACAAGGGCCCGGGCCACCCGCACACCAACATGGCGAAGGCGGCGCTCAACATGCTGACCCGCACGAGCGCGGGGGAGATGTTCGAGACCGACCAGATCCTCATGACGGCCGTCGACACCGGCTGGATCACCGACGAGCGCCCCCACCACGAGAAGCTGCGCATCGCGGCCGAGGGCTGGCACGCACCGCTCGACCTCGTCGACGGCGCCGCCCGCGTCTACGACCCGATCGTGCGGGGCGAGGCCGGTGAGGACGTGTTCGGCTGCTTCCTCAAGGACTACGAGCCCAGCCCCTGGTGATGCCGCACCCCGCGGGGGGTGACGCGGCCGTCCCCCGGGGGCGGTGACGTCCCGACCCGTCCCTCGTTGGGGCGGGCATGGACGCGATCGCCCTCCACGTGCTCCTCGTCGAGCAGGTCACCCGCGCCGTCGACGAGCTCGTGCGGCCCGTGGCCACGGCCCGGTCCCGGTTCGTCGACCTCTGCGTCGAGGGCGCCCTGGCGTGCGACGTGGTGGGCGACGACGCCGAGGTCTCGGCCGAGCCCGACGTGGCCCGCCGCTCCCGCTGGGCCACGTCGGTCCTCACCGGGCTCGCCGAGCCGGGGCTCGACGCCGGCACGCGCGACCAGCTCGCGCGGGCGTGCGAGGTGGCCGTCGGCCGCTTCTGCACGCTGGCCCGCGGCCGGGCCTGATCCCCGCCGCACCCCCACGGGAGTGCCCCGCCGGGGGAGTGCCCGGTCGGGGAGTGCCCCGCCGGGGGAGTGCCCGTCAGGGGAGCAGCGAGCCCATCCACGCCTCGACGTCGGCGACGGTGCGCGGCAGGGCCGCCGAGAGGTTGCGGGCGCCGTCGGCGGTGACGAGCACGTCGTCCTCGATGCGGATGCCGATGCCCCGCAGCTCCTCGGGCACCAGCAGGTCGTCGGCCTGGAAGTAGAGCCCGGGCTCGACCGTCAGGACCATCCCCTCGGCGAGGTCGCCGCGCGGGTAGACCTCGGGGGCGGAGCGGGCGCAGTCGTGCACGTCCATGCCGAGCATGTGGCTCGTGCCGTGCAGCGTCCAGCGCGCGTAGACGCGGCTGTCCGGGGACAGCGCCTCCTCCGGGGAGCAGGGGAGCAGGCCGAGGTCGCCGAGGCCGTGGGCGAGCACCGTCATCGACGCCTGGTGGACCGAGGTGAACGCCACGCCCGGGCGCACCGCGTCGATGCCCGCCTGCTGGGCGGCGAGCACCAGCTCGTAGAGGTCGCGCTGCAGCGGCGTGAAGGTGCCGTCGACCGGGAGGGTGCGGGTGACGTCGGCGGTGTAGAGGTTGCGGTTCTCCACGCCCATGTCGAGGAGGATCAGCTGGCCGGGCAGGACGGGCCCGGTGTTGTCGATCCAGTGCAGCGTCGTGGCGTGCGAGCCGGCGCCCACGATGGAGTCGTAGCCGAGGTCGTTGCCCATCGCGCGCGCCCGGCGGAAGAAGGTGCCCTCCAGCCAGCGCTCGCCGTGCTCGCGCACGCGGTCCCACTCGCGCACGGAGTCCTCGAAGCCCAGGGTGGTGATGTCGCAGGCCTCCTGGAGCTGGTCGACCTCCCACGTGTCCTTCACCAGCCGCAGCTCGGAGGCGACCCGGGCCAGCTCGGCGTCGCGGGCCTCGTCGGGGGCGGCACCGGCGTCCACCTCCGCGTCGAGGCCGCGCAGCACGCGGGTCTTCGTGCCGGTGCGGGCCAGCTCGGCCGCCAGCTCGTCGCGGTGGCGCACGGGCAGGCCGAGGGACTGCTCGAGCTCGCGCAACGACGGGCGCTCGCCGGCCCACAGCGCGCCGTACTGCCGGTCGCGGAAGAACTCGTCGGTGTCGCGTCCCGAGCGGGGGCGGGCGTAGAGCACCGGCTCGCCGTCGGTCACCACGAGCACCGCGTCGGTCGTCTGGTTGCCGGAGAAGTAGGTGTGGGCGGTGTCGGGCCGGAACCGGTAGTCGGTGTCGTTCGAGCGCACCTTGAAGGTGCCCGCCGGCAGCACCAGGCGCTCGCCGGGGAACGCCTCGGCCAGCCGGGCGCGCCGCTGCTCCGCCCACGGCACGACGGGGTGCGGGGGCAGCTCGCGCTCGACGTCGGCCCAGCCGGTGCGCATGAACGCGGCGTACGCCTCGGGCACCGCGGGGTCGTGCGACTCCACCTTCAGGTCCTCGCCGCCCTCGGCGGGGGTCGTGACGTCGGGGGCCTGTGCGCTCTCCTCACCCATGGCGGCCAGGGTACGCGCGGCCCGCGCCGGACCCGCTGACCTGGGGAGAGCCGTCGGCGACGGCCCCGCGGGGGCGCCCCTGCTCGGTTAGGGTGGCGGGCATGCCCACCCGCCACCGCGACAACGTCGCCTTCACCGTGGTGGTGTGGTCGCTCGTGGGGCTCGGCGCCCTCGGGGTGCTCGCCCTCCTGGCCCTCTCGGGCGCGCCGGGCACGTTGCTCGTGGCGACGGTGCTGGCCGCCGTCCCGGTGGGACCCGTGGTCGCCGTCTACCTGTGGCTCGACCGCTACGAGCCCGAGCCGCGCAACCTCCTCGTCGCGGGCCTGCTGTGGGGCGCCTTCGTGGCCACCACGGCGGCCGTGGTGCTCGGCGGCGTCGGCGGCCTCGTGGCGCCGATGGACCGGGTGACCTCCGCGGTGCTGGTGGCGCCGGTGACGGAGGAGGCGACCAAGGGCCTCTTCCTCGTGCTGCTCCTGTGGTGGCGCCGCCACGAGCTCGACGGCGTCCTCGACGGCATCGTGTACGCCGGGATGGTCGGCGTCGGCTTCGCCTTCACCGAGAACATCCTCTACCTCGCCGCGGCGTACGACGGCGGTGCCGACGTGGGGCCCGGCGGCGTCGCCGCGCTGACCGGCACGTTCGTCGTCCGCTGCCTGCTCAGCCCCTTCGCGCACCCGTTCTTCACCGCGTTCATCGGCATCGGCGTCGGCGTCGCGGTGGGCTCGCGCTCGGGCTTCGTGCGCCTGGCCGCCCCGCTGGTGGGGTACGCCGTCGCGGTGGGGTGGCACGCGTTGTGGAACGCGTCCAGCGCGCTGCCGGTCGGCTTCCTCGGCACCTACACGCTCCTCATGTTCCCCGCCTTCCTCGGCCTCGTCGCGGCCGCCGTCTGGTGCCGCTCGACCGAGCGGAGGGTGCTGACGACCGCGTTGCAGGACGCGGCGGCCCGCGGTCTGCTCCCGGCCTCCGACATCCCCTGGATCGCGGACCTCCGGCTGCGCCGGCAGGTACGACGGGACGCGCGCCGGGGAGGCGGCGTCGCGGCCGAGGGCGTGGTGCGGGAGTATCAGGAGGCGGCGGTGGAGCTGGGGTTCCTGCACCACCGCGTCCTCCGCGGCACGGCACCCGACGACTTCGTCCGGCGGGGACAGGCGCACCTGCGCCGCATGACGGCGACCCGCCCGCAGATCCCGATCCCTCCACAGGTGGTGACCGCTCGATGACTCCTCCCGACAACGGGTCCTCCCCGACCGCGGGCTCGCGGTCGAACCGCAGCGCGTCCGGAGGGGCCGGCGGGCTCGGCGTCGGTGGCAACGCCCCGATGCTCACGGCGCTCGTGCAGCTGCGCAGCGCGCTGCAGGCGGTCGTGCTGCCCCTGGAGGTGCCCGGCGTGGGGACGGCGCGCGACGCCCGCGCCGAGATGGTCGACCAGCTGGAGGACTACGCGATCCCGCGGCTCATGGCCGTCGAGGCGCCGCTGCTCACCGTCGTCGCCGGCTCGACCGGCGCCGGCAAGTCGACGCTGGTCAACTCGCTCGTCGGCCACAAGGTCTCCGAGGTCGGCGTGCTCCGGCCCACCACGCGCTCGGCCGTGCTCGTGCACCACCCCGACGACGGGTCGTGGTTCGGGCCCGACCGCCTGCTGCCCGAGCTGCGCCGGGTCACCGACCCGACGACCGACCCCGGCTGCCTCCAGCTCGTCGGCACCGACGCGGTGCCGAAGGGCCTGGCCATCCTCGACGCTCCCGACGTCGACTCCGTCGACAAGCACAACCGCGAGCTCGCCGCCCAGCTGATGGCGGCGGCCGACCTGTGGCTCTTCGTCACCTCGGCCGCCCGCTACGCCGACCAGGTGCCGTGGGAGTTCCTCAAGGAGGCGGGGGAGCGCTCGACCGCGGTCGCGATCGTGCTGGACCGCACGCCGGCCGACGCCGTCGAGACCGTCGCCGCCCACCTCGCCCGCATGCTGGCCAGCCGCGGCCTGAAGGACTCGCCGCTCTTCATCGTCCACGAGGGCGACGTCGGCCCGGACGGCGTGCTGGCCCCCCACGAGGTCGGGGACGTCGTCACCTGGCTCGCCAGCCTGGCCGCCGACCAGAAGGCCCGCGAGGCCGTGGTGCGCCAGACCCTGTCGGGCACGGTGCGCACCCTGTCGCTGAGCAGCCACAGCATCGCCGACGCCGCCGAGGTGCAGGTCGACGAGGCCCGGCGCCTGCGGTTCTGCGTCGACAGCGTCTTCGACGAGGTCGTCTTCGAGGCCGAGCAGACGCTGACCGACGGCTCGCTCGTCGCGGGCGAGCTCGAGGCCCGCTGGCAGGAGTTCGTCGGCAACGGGGAGCTGCTGCGCTCGCTGGAGACGCGGGTGGGTCTCATCCGCGACCGCATCGTCAACGCCGTCAAGGGCAAGCCGCAGCAGGCCGAGCAGGTCGCGGCGGCGGTCGCCTCCACGGTGGGCTCGGAGGTCGTGGCCCACGCGGAGCGGGCGACGACGACGCTCGTCGCCCGGTGGCGCGAGTCCGAGGCCGGCGCCGGCCTCGTGCGCGACGGCGACCGCCTGGAGCGTCCCGCGCGCGAGGTGGCCCGCCAGGCCGAGCGCACGATCCGCGAGTGGCAGCGCGAGGTCACCGACCTGGTCCGCGAGGAGTCCGGCGACAAGCGCACCTCGGCCCGCTTCCTGGCCTTCGGCGTCGACGGCATCGGCGCGACCCTCGCGGTCGTGGTGCTGTCCAGCGACCCCGCGTCGCCCGGTCGCCAGCTGCTCAACGCCGTGCTGGGCCCGCAGTCCACCGCGCGGCTCGTGCAGTCCGCCACGACCGCGCTGCGCGAGCGCGTGCGCGCCGTGCTGGAGGGGGAGCGGGCCCGCTACGCCGGTGTCGTCGACCGCCTCGAGGTCAGCGAGGACGCCGCCGCCCGGGTCCGCTCCGCCTCGCGACGGGTCGACGACCTGCGCTTCGCGGACCGCGGTGCACTGAAGGCGACCCGGCGCTGAACGGCCCGTGCCCTAGGGTGGGCCCCGCCCGCCGCCGTACCTCGAGACCACCCGCCCGAGGGAGATCATGAGCTCGCCCCTTCCCCCCGCCACCTCCTCCGGCCCGTCGACGCCGGCCGCCGACCTCGGCGCCCGCGTGACGGCGCTCGAGGAGGCCGCCGCGACCGCGCGCGGCCGCCTCGACGACGACCTCGTCACGCACGTGGAGGAGGTCGCGGCCCGCGCCACGACCCGCATCCGGCTCTCGGCGGCGCACACGGTCGTCGGCATCGCCGGCGCGACCGGCTCGGGCAAGTCGTCGACGTTCAACCAGCTGACGGGCCTCGAGCTGTCGTCGGTCGGCGTGCGGCGCCCGACCACCTCCTGGGCCACGGCGTGCATCTGGGGCGCCGACGGCGCCGAGGAGCTGATGGAGTGGCTGGGCATCCCGCCGCGCCACCAGACGAGCCGCGACTCGATGCTCGACTCGAGCCGCGAGTCCGGCGACCTCGAGGGGGTCGTGCTCGTCGACCTGCCCGACCACGACTCGACCGAGGTCTCGCACCACCTCGAGGTCGAGCGCCTCGTCACCAAGACGGACCTGCTCATCTGGGTGCTGGACCCGCAGAAGTACGCGGACGCCGCCGTCCACGAGCGCTACTTCAAGCCGTACGTCGCGCAGCAGGACGTCATGCTCGTCGTCCTCAACCAGCTCGACGCGGTGCCGGAGGACCGGCGCGACGCGATGCTGGCCGACGTGCGCCAGCTGCTCGACGACGACGGGCTGACCCGCGTCCCCGTGCTGCCGATGAGCGCCCGCGAGGGTTGGGGCGTCGACGAGCTGCGCGCGGAGATCGTGGACCGCGTGGAGGCGAAGAAGGCGATGGTCGCGCGCATCGACGCCGACATCGTCGAGGCCGCCGAGAAGCTGTCCGTGGCGACCGGCGACGCCGCCGCCCCGGAGCTCTCCGGCGCGACGGTCGAGGAGATCCGGACCGCGGTGGCGACCGCCGCCGGGGTGCCTGCGCTCGTCGGGAGCGTCGAGACCGTGGTCACCGGCCGGGTACGCCGCGCCACCGCCTGGCCGCCCGTGGCCTGGTTCGGCCGCGACCCGCTGCGCCGCGTCGAGGTCGACCTCGGCGACGCCGCGGCGCTCCTGACGGGCGAGCGTGCCCCGGCGGCCGGCACCGTGCAGCGCTCCCGCGTGGAGATGGCCGCCCGTTCGCTGGGCGACCGGGTCTCCGACGGCCTCGTGCCCGCGTGGGCCGAGTCGGTGCAGCACGCGGCCACCGGGCAGGTCGACGAGCTGGTCACCGAGATCGACGGAGCCCTCGGGCGCAGCGACCTGCGCACCGGCTGGTTGCCCGGGTGGGCGCAGGCGGTGCGGGTGGCGCAGTGGCTCCTCCTCGCCGCGACCCTGGGCGGCCTGCTCTGGGGCGTGCTCGACCTCGTCGGGGCCGCCCCGTCGGCCGAGGTCGGTGGCCTGCCGGCCGGGTTCGCGCTCGCCGTCGTCGCGCTCGTGCTCTCGGTCGTGCTCGCCCTGGTCGGCCGCAGCGCCGCCCCGGGGGCGGGGCGACGGGCCGCCGAGGAGGCGGACGAGGCCCTGCGGGGCGCCAGCGACCAGGCGGTCGAGCGCCACGTGCTCACCCCGGTGCGTGGCGAGCTCGACGCCTACCGGCAGGTGCGCCAGAAGGTCGCCGCCGCGCAGCTGCGGCGCCGCTGACCGCGTCACCGCCTGCGCCACTTCCCGTCCCCAGGACGCCCCCCGCGTCCGCCCGTCCCCAGGCGCGCCGCCGCCCCCGCGCGTACGGCGGACCTGCGGTTGGCTCGACGCGTCGCCCGGCACGGGGCCGGGCGCGAGCGAGAGGGGAACACCCGTGAGCAGCACCTACATCACGGTCCAGGGCTGGGTCGGCAGCGACGTCAACCACTCCGTCTCCGCCGGCGGCACGCCGGTGGCCTCCTTCCGGCTGGGGTCCACGCCCCAGCGCCAGGCGCGCGACGGGTCGTGGCAGTCGGGGGAGACGGCGTGGTACACGGTGAAGGCCTGGCGCCACACCGCCGACCACGTGGCCGACTCCGTCCTGCGCGGCCAGCCGGTCGTCGTCACGGGCCGCCTCGTCGTCGAGACGTGGGAGCGGCAGGAGGGCGGCACGGCGACGCGCCACGTCATCGAGGCCACCGCGCTCGGTCACGACCTGACCAAGGGCACCGCGCGCTTCCACCGCTCGGGGCCCGTCCGCGAGCGTCCCGCGCCCGACGTCACGACGGGGGCGCAGTCGCAGGTCGAGCCGGTCGCCGAGCCGGCCACCGGGCCGACCACGGAGGCGAGCGAGCGCGCCGCGTGAGCGTCGCGTGAGCGCTGCGCCGCCGCGCCGGGGACGGGCGCGGGGTGGGGACACCGAGGCGCGCGCCGGGCGCCACCTCAACTAGGCTCGGCGTCATGGCCGACTTCATCTTCACCCTGCGCAACGTCCGCAAGGCCCACGGCGACAAGGTCGTGCTCGACAACGTGTCGCAGTCGTTCCTCAAGGGCGCCAAGATCGGCGTCGTCGGTCCCAACGGCGCGGGCAAGTCGACGCTGCTCAAGATCATGGCGGGCCTCGAGCACCCCAACAACGGCGACACCTTCCTCGACCCCGAGTCAACGGTCGGCATGCTCCAGCAGGAGCCGCCCCTGACGGAGGGCCGCACGGTCCTCGAGAACGTCGAGGAGGCCGTCGCCGAGATCAAGGGCAAGCTCGACCGCTACAACGAGATCGGCGAGCTCATGGGCGAGCCGGACGCCGACTTCGACGCCCTCATGGCCGAGATGGGCGACCTGCAGACCGACCTCGAGAACGCCGAGGCGTGGGATCTCGACAGCCGGCTCGACCAGGCGATGGACGCGCTGCGCTGCCCGCCGCCGGACGCCCTGGTGGACAACCTCTCCGGTGGTGAGCGCCGCCGCGTCGCGCTGTGCAAGCTGCTGCTGCAGGCGCCCGACCTGCTGCTGCTCGACGAGCCCACCAACCACCTCGACGCCGAGTCGGTGCAGTGGCTCGAGGGTCACCTGAAGAGCTACAAGGGCGCCGTCCTGGCGATCACCCACGACCGGTACTTCCTGGACAACGTCGCCGAGTGGATCGCCGAGGTCGACCGTGGCCGCATCCACGGGTACGAGGGCAACTACTCGACCTACCTGGAGACGAAGAAGGAGCGCCTCAAGATCGAGGGGCAGAAGGACGCGAAGCGCGCCAAGATGCTCGAGAAGGAGCTGGAGTGGGTCCGCTCCAACGCCAAGGCCCGCCAGACGAAGAGCAAGTCGCGACTGGCGCGCTACGAGGAGCTGGCGGCCGAGGCCGACCGCGCCCGCAAGATCGACACCTCCGACATCAACATCCCGCCGGGCCCGCGCCTCGGTGACATCGTGCTCGAGGCCAAGGGCCTCGAGAAGGGCTTCGAGGGCCGCACCCTCATCGACGACCTGTCCTTCACGCTGCCCCGCGCCGGCATCGTCGGCGTCATCGGCCCCAACGGCGTCGGCAAGACCACGCTGTTCCGCATGATCACGGGCAGCGAGGAGCCGGACGGCGGCGTCCTGACGGTCGGCCAGACCGTGAAGATCTCGTACGCCGACCAGAGCCGCGGCGGCATCGACCCCAACAAGAACGTCTGGGAGGTCGTGTCCGACGGGCTGGACTTCATCAAGGTCGCCAACTTCGAGATGAACTCGCGGGCCTACGTCGCGTCGTTCGGCTTCAAGGGTCCCGACCAGCAGAAGAAGGCCGGTGTCCTCTCCGGTGGTGAGCGCAACCGCCTCAACCTGGCGCTGACGCTGAAGATGGGCGGCAACATGCTGCTCCTCGACGAGCCGACCAACGACCTGGACGTCGAGACGCTGTCGGCGCTCGAGGACGCGCTCCTCGACTTCCCCGGCTGCGCCGTGGTCACCTCGCACGACCGGTGGTTCCTCGACCGCGTCGCGACCCACATCCTGGCCTGGGAGGGCGACGACGAGAACCCGGCGAAGTGGTTCTGGTTCGAGGGCAACTTCGCCTCCTACGAGGCCAACAAGATCGAGCGCCTCGGCGCCGAGGCCGCGCGTCCGCACCGCGTGACGCACCGCCGCCTCACGCGCGACTGACGCCGGGCGCCCGCAGGCGCGCGGCACGACACGACCCGAGGGGCCGTACGACGGGGAGCACCCGCCGTACGGCCCCTCGGTGCGTGCGGGTCAGCGGATCTCGAGGCCCGGGCGGGCGCCGATGAGGGCGTCGGCCACGGCGTCCATCACGCGGCCCAGGGCGGCGAAGTCGGCCGGGTCGACGATGTCGACGAGGTGGCGGCGCACGCCGCGCACGTGCACGTGGGAGGCGCGGCGCAGGACGTCCCAGCCGTGCTCGGTCATGACGCAGAGCACCCCGCGCCCGTCCTCGACGCAGGTGCTGCGGGTGACGAGGCCGGCCTTCTCCATCCGGGTGACGGTGTGGGTGATGCGGCTGCGGCTGTGGCGCACGGCGTCGGCGAGGAGCGCCATCCGCATCGAGGCATCGGGGGTCTCCGAGAGGCGCACGAGGATCTCGTACTCGGTCAACGACAGGGAGAACTCCGAGCGCAGCTCCTCGTCGAGCTGGTCCATCAGCAGGGTCGTCCCGATGAGGAGGGCCCGCCAGGACCGCTGCTCGTCGGGTTCGAGCCAGCGCGTCTCGTCCGCGAGCTCCTCCGTCACGCCCCCGATCCTACGAGGCGGCGCGCGGAGGTCGTGCTAGACAGCATCGTGTGGGTGGCGCTCTCCGTCTCGACCGGTCGCAGGTGCTGGCGTTCCGGGCGCGGGCCCACGGGCTGACCGGCGACCGGGGCGCGGAGCGCGTGCTGGACCTGGGGGTGCAGGACACGGGGCCGTCCGGGGCGCGGTGGTCGCTCGCGCTGCGGGGCGCCGACCCCGGGCCGGACCTCGACCCGGCGGCGCTGGCGCTGGTGTGGGCCGCGCGCGGGGCGCCCCTGGTGGTGCGTCGCGCGGACCTGGCGGGCGTCGCGGCGGCGATGGCGCCGTACTCGGAGGCCGACGCGGCGAAGCGCGTGTTCGACGCAGCCCGGCCGTTGCGGGCGGCGGGGGTGCCGGTGATCGAGGCCCTCGCGGTGCTGGCCGGGCACGTCCGGGACATCGTCACGGGCCCGACGACCAAGGGCGAGCTGTCGACCGAGCTCACGCGGCGCCTGCCGGCGCCGTACCTGCGGGAGTGCCGCCCGTGCGCCGCCGTCCACGTGTTCGAGCAGCCGTTCCGGCTCGCCGCGCTGCCCGCCGGCCTCGAGATCGAGCCCGGTACCTCGCCGCCGGTGCTGCGGCCCGTCCCCCGCTGGAGCGGCCCGTCCACCGTCGTGCCGCCGCGGCTCGACGCGCTGGGGGCGCAGCTGGCCGTCAACGGGCCGCTGTCCGTCGCCCAGCTGGCGGGGCACCTCGATGCGGCGCAGGCCGACGTGCGCCGGCGGGTGGCGGAGCTGGTCGCCGGGGGTGACGCCGTCGAGGTGGTCGTCGACGGCGACCCGGGGCGGGGGCCGCGCTACCTCCTCGCCGCCGACGTCGCGGCGGCGCAGGTCGCGCCCGCTCCGCGCGGGCTGCACCTGCTCGACCCGTTCGACCCGCTGCTGCAGACCCGCGACCGGGAGCTCGTGGTGCCGGACGAGGCGCAGCGCAAGGACCTGTGGCGCACCCTCGGGCGGCCGGGCGCGGTGTGGCGCGACGGCGAGGTCGTCGGCACGTGGCGACCGCGGTCGTCGGGACGCCGCCTCCGTCTCGTCCTGCAGTCGTGGCGCGGCGCGGACCTCACCACCGACCCCGCCGTGCGCGCGGGCGCCGAGCGGTTGGCCGGCGCGCGGGGCCAGGAGCTCGCCGAGCTGCTGCCCGCCTGACGGGCCGGGCGACGGGGTGACCGGCGTCACGGACGCGGTCGCGCGCCTGGGCGCGGGCTCTGGCAGCATCACGGAGGTGCGCCACCTCTACGTGTGCCCGCTGCGGTGGGCCGACCTCGACATGCTCGGGCACGTCAACAACGTGATCTACGTGGACTACCTCCAGGAGGCCCGCGTCGACATGCTCCGCACGCACAACCCCGACCCGCGGGCCGACGCGTTGGCCGAGGGCGTCGTCGTCGCGACCAACCGGGTGACCTACCTGCGGCCGCTGACCCTGCGCGAGAGCGTGGCGGTGGAGGTGTGGGTCACGGACATCCGAGCCGCTTCGTTCACGCTGGCCTACGAGGTGTTCGACACCGACGAGAACGGCGACCGGATCGTCTACCTCCGGGCGACGTCCCTGCTGACGCCCTTCGTCTTCGCGGAGGAGCGCCCGCGCCGCCTGACCGAGGCCGAGCGCACGGCCCTCGCCCGCTTCCTCGAGCCCGGCGAGCCCCAGCAGCGCCTGGCGCTGCCGCCCTCCCAGCTCGACCCGTCGGGGCACTGGGCGGTGCCCGTGCGGTTCTCCGACGTCGACGTCTACGGCCACGTCAACAACGTGAAGTACTTCGAGTACTTCCAGGAGGCCCGCATCGTCGTCTTCGACCGCCTGTTCTCCGGGCTGCGCGACGACCACGGCATCAACGTCGTCGTCGCCCAGATGGACGTCGAGTACAAGCGCCCGATCCTCTTCCGCCCCGAGCCCTACGACGCGTGGAGCTGGATCTCGCGCGTGGGCACGTCCTCCTACGACGTGTCCGCCGAGGTCCGCGACGGCGACACCCTGCTGTCCCGCTCCCGCTGCACGCTGGTCGCGTTCGACGCGAAGACCCAGCGCGCCGCCTCCCCGCCCCCCGAGTTCCGCCAGGTGCTGCTCGACAACCTCCGCGCCTGACGCCCGCGCGTTCCGCTGGTCGAGGCGGCGGCGCTTCCCGGTGGTCGAGGTGGCCGCGCTTCCCTGTGGTCGAGGTGGGTGCGCTGGCACCCCTCGAAACCACGCCTGGACACGCCGGTGGCCGTGCGGGTACGGCGGTGGTGGCGTCTGGTGGTTGAGGTGGCCGCCCCGGCGGCCCTCGAAACCACGCCCGGGCGTGCCGGTGGCCCCGCCAGGTCCTGCTGGGTGGCGGGTCGGCGCTAGCGGGTTAGTTCAGGGGTGTGGTGCCGGTGGAGTCGACGGCGTAGCGGAGCCCGTGCGGGCTGGTCCAGATGTAGGTGCCGAGCGAGTCGCGTTGGTAGCGCCATCGTCGATCGGGTGGCATGCCGCGCGGTGGGTCGTCGGGACCGTCGGATGGGCCTGGTGGGCTGGCTCCGGTCGGTGATGGGTGTGTCTTGACGCGGTGCTCGCCTCGGCACAGTGGCGCAAGATTGCTGGTCGACGTCTGCCCGGCACCGGGTGCCGCTTCCCACCGGTAGGGCTCGGTGTGGTCGAGGTCGAGCCCGCGTGCTGGTCGCCCGCAATAGGGGAACGCGCAGGTGGCCCGGTCGAGGCGCACCCGCTCGGCGATGCGGTCGGGGACCTCGTAGGCGTCGACCGCCACGTGCTCGTTCAGGTCGATGACGGGCTTGACGGTGATCGTCGTGCCCGGGGTCCGGCACCAGTCGCGGACCTGGTCGGCGGCGATGAGGGCGCGGGTGTTCTCAAGGCGGGCGAGGTCGATGCCGGTGTGGCCGGTCGCGGTGTCGATGCTGGGCCCTGCCTCTAGCCCGTCGGCGGAGCGGTGGGCGGCGAGGGCGGCGTCGGAGAGGTGGACGTAGAGGACGACCTGCCGCGGGGGCTTACTCGTTGCGGCTGCGTTCCCGCAGGCGCCGTCACCGTCGTGGGTCACGCCGTACAGGTCGAGCGCGGTCTGGCGGCGGGCCAGCTCGCCGAGGGCCATGGAGCGGCGGACGTCGAGGTCGGCGTCGCAGCCAGCAGCGGCGAGGTCGGCCGCCACTCGTTGCACGGCGTTGTCCAGGTCGAGGGCGTCGGCGAGGTCGAGGGTGCCGTGGACGGGGACGACCCCGGTCCAGGGTGCTGCTGCGTCGACGGGGCTGGTCTCGATGGTGAAGTAGCGGCCGGCGTCGGCGTCGGCGCGGTCGAGCTCGGCGTTCTCGGGGTCGAACCGGGCGACGGCCTCGGCGACCAGGCGCTCGACGGTGGGCATGGTGGCGCGGTGCGCGAGGGGGGCGAGGTTCCGGTCGACGAAGTCGGCCGCCTCGGCGGTCAATGTCCGGGTGAGGGCGGCGATCTTCCTCGCGCGCCACACGGGCACCGAGCGTCGCTGCGTCGAGGCGTCGGCGCCTGCGAGGACAAGTGACCAGAGGCGGGGGAGGCGGTGGCGCAATTCGATGGCGTCACCGATCAGCGGGCGGCCGGAACTGACGGATCGGCCGAGGGCTGCGGAGATCTCGTACAGGCAGAACTCAGAGACCAGCGGCGCGCCCGGGCCGCCGAGCTCGAGGAACCGGTCGCCGCCAGGAATCGCATCGGGGTTCTCGGACCACAGACCGAGCGGGCCGAGTGGGTCGGCAACGGTGCCGTCGGTGTGGGCTTCGGCCCAGTCGGCGACCGCGACGAACGCAGCTACGTCGGCTGCGCGTTGGGCGGCGGCGGCCTCGCGGGCGGTCGCGAGCAGCGCCGTCGTGTCGACGGCCGGTGGGGCCTCGACGACCGCGGTGCTCGGGTGGTTCATACGGACAACGCTAGGGGTGGCCACCGACAGTCTTGCCCCGGTGGACGGGGACTGGGGAAAGTCGGAAGTAGAGACTCGAGAGCGTCGCGAGGCGGCCGGCCGACGGACGTTCGTCGGGTGGTTTCGAGGGCCGCTGGGGCGGCCACCTCAACCACCGCACCCCAGCGTGCGGCCACCTCGACATCGTGGTTTCGAGGGCCGCTGGCGCGGCCACCTCAACCACCGAACCGAGGGCCGCTGGGGCGGCCACCTCAATGACCGCACCCCAGCGCGCGGCCACCTCGACATCGTGGTTTGGAGGGGCGCTGGCGCGGCCACCTCGACCACCGGACGCGGGGCGCCGGCGCGCCCACGCCGACGGACGGCGTACCCCGCCCGTCTCGACCGCCGCAGCGACGTCAGGCGCCGCCGCGCCCGGGCTCAGGGCGCGACGTCCTCCATCTTGTTCACCATGAACTGCGCCGCGTGGGTCACGTAGCCCCAGAACTTCTCGTCCTGCTCCGGCGTGAGGTCGGCGGCGTCGAGCCCGGCGCGGAAGTGCACGAGCCAGCGCTCGGCGGCCGCGGGGGTCACGGCGAACGGGGCGTGGCGCATGCGCAGGCGGGGGTGGCCCCGGCCGTCGGAGTACGTCGTGGGGCCGCCCCAGTACTGCACGAGGAACTGCCGGAAGCGTTCCTCGGCGGGCCCGAGGTCCTCGTCGGGGTACATGGGGCGCAGCAGGGGGTCCTGCGCCACGCCCTCGTAGAAGCGGTGCACGATCGTCGTGATCGTGGCCTCGCCACCGATCTCGTCGTAGAAGGTCATCGTGTCCATCCTGCCCGAGGGGCGGTCGTCGGGCTCACGGGAGCGGCGTGCCGGTGAGGCCGGCCGCGTCGAGGCGGACCTTGATCCGCTCGCGCAGCACGCGGGAGACCCGCCACTGCTCGAGCGGGGCGGTCTTGACGGTCATGCGGACGGTCAGGAGGTCGTGGGTCAGCTCCTGCACGCCCCACACCTCCGGCTCCTCGATGAGGACGCCGCGGAAGTCGTCGTCCTCCCACAGGTCGTGGCCGGTGGCCCGGAGCACGTCGATGAGCTGGTGGACGTCGGTGGCGTAGGGGAGGGCGACGTCGATGATGGCGCGCGCCCAGTTCTGCGACTTGTTGCCGACGCGCAGGATCTCGCCGTTGCGGACGTACCAGACGGTGCCGTCCGTGTCCCGCAGCCGCGTGATGCGCAGGCCGACGGCCTCGACGGTGCCGGAGACGGTGCCGACGTCGACCACGTCGCCCACCCCGAGCTGGTCCTCGAAGATCATGAAGACGCCGGTGAGGAAGTCCTTCACCAGGTTCTGCGCGCCGAAGCCGAGCGCGACGCCCACGACGCCGGCGCTGGCGATCAGCGGCGCGACGTCGAAGCCCAGCTCCGAGAGCGACATGATCACGACGATCGTGCCGATGATGGCGCTGACGATGCTCTTCAGCAGGGACCCCGTCGTCCGGGTGCGCTGCGCGCGGCGCGAGGTGGCGATGGGGCTGCTCTCGCTCGCCCCGGTGGTGCGGTCGCCCTTGCTGAGCCGCCCCAGGCCGGTGGGCAGCACACCCGACGCGGCGCGCGTCACCATGCGGTCGATGGCCCGGTGCGCGAGCCAGCGCGCCACCCACGCGACGAGGAAGATGCCGCCGAGCGCGAGGATCGCGCCCACGATCGCGCTGGTCACGTCCGCCACGACCTCGTTCTCGGTCAGCCGCCAGGTCAGGCGGCACGACATCGTCTGGTCGGGGGCGCACTGCGACACGTCTTCGACCAGGGGGAGCGGGACGGAGAACATGGTGCCCAGTATCCGTGGGGCGCTCCCCACCGATATCCTCGGGTGCGTGACTGCGCACCCTGAGCCCCGCCCCGCTCGACGTACCTCCCGAGGCACCGTCCGTCGCGTCGCCGTGCTCGCAGCGGCGCCGGCGCTGGCCGTCCTCGCCGCCGGGCCCGCCCACGCCGACGTGCCGCTGGGCTGGGACCCCGCGCAGGAGTCGGTGGACCCGCTCCACGTGCTCTGGCTGCTCGTCGGGATCCCGCTCGGCCTCATCCTGCTCATCGCGGCGGCGGTCTACCTGCCCGCCATCGCCCGCGGCAAGGACGTGCGCCCCGGCGCCGCCCACGCCGTCGAGGCGGAGTGGTTCGGCGGCCCCCGCCGCGCCCCCGAGGAGCTGGCCGCGCCCGACACCGAGGAGTCGCAGGCGGGTGGCGCAAGTGGCCGGTGGTGAGGTCTTCTCCAAGCACGACCGCCAGCAGGTCGACGCGACGATCCGCGCGGCCGAGCAGCTGTGCCGGTTCGAGTTCTCGGTCTACGTCGGCCACGTCAACGGTGACCCGCGCTCGTTCGCCACGCAGCTGCACAACTCGCTCGTCGTGCCGCCCAAGAGCATCCTCATCCTGGTCGACCCGACGGAGCGCGTGCTCGAGATCGTGACCGGCGGCAAGGTGCGCGCTGCCGTCGACGACACCGTGGTGCTGCGCACCGTTGCGGTCATGCAGTCCGCGTTCGCCGACGGCGACATCGTGGGCGGCATCAACCGGGGCATCACCCAGCTCGCCGAGGCCGCCAAGGCCGGCCGCGCGGCCGCCGCGGGTGACCCCGCGAAGGGCGCCGAGCCCGACCTGGACAGCCCCGACCGGCTCTGAGCATCCGGTCCGCACCGCTGCAGAGGTACGACGCGCCCCGTGGGTCCGACCCACGGGGCGCGTCGCGTTCCGGCACCGTCCGGTGCCGCCCGGCTCAGCCGGCCGCGACCGCCTGGCCGTCCCGAGCCTGGGCCTCGAGGGCCCGCGCCATGTCGGAGCGGCCCTCCGCGACGTACCGCTTGGCCGCGGGGTTCGCGCCCGACGACGCCAGCCACTCGTCGACCCGCGCCAGCGTCTCGGGCGAGACGAGCGGGAGCGGGAACATCCCGACGAGCACGGTCGAGGCGCGCTGGACGCCCTTGGACTCCCAGATGTGCTCGGCGGTGGCGAGGTAGCGCTCGAGGTACGGCGCCAGCACGTCCGCCTGGTCGGAGCGGCAGAACGCGTAGGCCACCTGCCGCTGCGTCTCGTTCGCCACGTCGTCGCGCTCGACGGCGTCGCGCCACGCGGCGGCCTTGGCCTCCTCGGTCGGCCGGGCGGCTCGGGCGGCGGCCGCCCGCTCCTGGCCCGAGATGGTGGAGTCGCGCTCGAGCTCGGCCGCGATCTCGGCCTCGTCGACGCGGCCCGATGCTGCCAGCGAGGTGAGCAGCGCCCAGCGCAGGTCCGTGTCGACCACGAGGCCCTCGACGGTCGTGCTGCCGTCGAGCAGGGCCGCCACGAGGTCGAGGGCCGCGTCGGAGTGCGCCGCACCCGCGAACGCCCGGGCGAACGCCAGCTGGCGGTCCGAGCCGGCCTCCGCCGACTCCAGCAGCCCGCGCAGGCCCTCCTCCCAGCGCGCCTTCACGGCCGGGCGGTGGGACGGGTCCGTGTAGTACGCGACCGTCGTGCCGGCGTACGTCGGGAGCCGGCCGACCGCGGTCATGTCGGTCTCCGTCGCCAGGCCGCGCAGGACGAGCTCGACGAAGTCGCTGCCCGCCATCTCGGCGTCGCGCGTCATGTCCCAGGTCGCGCCCCACAGCAGCGCCCGCACGAGGGTGTCGTCGATCGTGTCGACGTGCGCCACCGTGGTCGCCAGCGACACCTCGTCGAGGCGGATCTTGGCGTAGGTCAGGTCGCCGTCGTTGAGCAGCAGCAGGTCGGGGCGCCGGGCGCCGACAAGCGCGGCCACCTCGGTCTCCTCGCCGTGCACGTCGATCTCGACGTACCCCCCGACGCCGTCGTCCGCCGCGCGGCGCACGAGCCGGCCGTCGACCAGGTCGTAGAGGCCGATGCCGAGGCGGTGGCGGCGCAGCGTGGGGTACTCCGCCGCGGCGCTCTGGCGCACGGAGAAGGCCGTGATGGTGCCGTCCTCACCGGAGGTCACGACCGGCGTCAGCGTGTTGACGCCCGAGGTCTGCAGCCACTCCTGCGCCCAGCTGCCGAGCTCGCGGCCCGACTCGCGCTCCAGGGCGGCGAGCAGGTCGGCGAAGGTCGAGTTCCCGAACGCGTGCGCCTTGAAGTAGGCGCGCAGCCCCGCCAGGAAGCCGTCGATGCCGACCCACGCGACGAGCTGCTTGAGCGTCGAGGCGCCCTTGGCGTAGGTGATGCCGTCGAAGTTGACCTCGACGGCCTCGAGGTCGTGGTTGTCGGCCGCGATGGGGTGGGTCGAGGGCAGCTGGTCCTGGCGGTAGGCCCAGTTCTTGCGGGCGTTGGTGAAGCCGGTCCACGCCTCGGTGTAGCGGGTGGCCTCGACGAGCGCCCAGTGGCTCGCCCACTCCGCGAACGACTCGTTGAGCCAGAGGTCGTCCCACCACTTCATGGTCACGAGGTCGCCGAACCACATGTGCGCCATCTCGTGCAGCACCGTGTTGGCGCGCTGCTCGTAGAACGCGTGGGTCTGGCGCGAGCGCGGCAGGTACTCGTCGCGGAAGGTCACGCAGCCCGCGTTCTCCATCGCGCCCATGTTGTACTCCGGCACGAACAGCTGGTCGTACTTCCCGAACGGGTAGGGGAAGTCGAACTTCTCCTCGAAGAACGCGAAGCCCTGCCGCGTCAGCTCGAAGAGCTCGTCGGCGTCGAGGTAGGGCCGCACCGAGGTGCGGCAGAACAGGCCGAGATCGATCTCGCCGTGGCTGCCGGCGTACGTGTCGCGCACCTCGACGTACTCACCCGCGACGAGCGCGGTGATGTAGGTGGACATCCGCTCGGTGGGCGGGAAGGCCCACGTCGCGGCGCCGTCGCCGGCCGGCTGGGGCTCGGGCGTCACGGCGTTCGAGACGACCTTCCACCCCTCGGGCGCGCGCACGGTGAACGTGAAGACCGTCTTGAGGTCGGGCTGCTCGAACGTCGTGTAGACGCGGCGCGCGTCCGGCACCTCGAACTGGCTGTAGAGGTAGACCCGCCCGTCCGCCGGGTCGACGAAGCGGTGCAGGCCCTCGCCGGTGCGGCTGTAGGGCAGGCGCGCGGTGACGCGCAGCTCGTTGGTCTCCCGCAGCCCGGCGAGCTCGATGCGGCTGTCGCGGTAGACGGCCGCCGGGTCCAGCTCGCCCCCGTTGAGGGTGATGGAGAGGTCGCTCGCGCCCACGAGGTCGGCGAACGTCGTCACCCCCGGGGTGGTGCTGGAGAAGCGCAGCACGGTGGTGCTGGCGAACGTCTCCTCACCGACGGTCAGGTCGAGCTCGACGCTCGCGGACTCCACGGACAGCAGCGCCGCGCGGGTGGCGGCCTCGTCACGGGTCAGGTTGGTTCCGGGCATGGGCCGATCCTTCCACCGACCCGGGTACGGCGGGAGGCGGGCACGCGGGAATGCCGGGGGCCGCGGCCGGGTTGCCGCAGGCATGACCACCGACGCCGCTGCAGCCGTGCCCACCGCCGACAGGTCCCGCGCGGACTTCTGGTTCGACCCGCTCTGCCCCTTCGCCTGGATCACCTCGCGCTGGATCCTCGAGGTGGAGAAGGTGCGCGACATCGAGGTGACCTGGAACGTGATGAGCCTGTCCTACCTGAACGAGGACAAGGACATCCCGGACGACTACCGCGAGATGCTCTCGACCGGCTGGGGCCCGGTGCGCGTCTGCATCGCCGCCGAGCAGGCCCACGGCAAGGAGGCGCTGCTGCCGCTCTACACCGCACTGGGCAACCGCCGGCACCTCGACGAGCGGGACTTCACCCGCGAGGTGATCGAGGAGGCGCTCGAGGAGGCCGGTCTGCCGCGCGAGCTGGCCGACGCCGCCGACTCGACCGAGTACGACGAGGCCCTCAAGGCGTCGCACCACGCCGGGATGGACCAGGTCGGCATGGAGGTCGGCACGCCGGTCATCGCGATCGACGGCACGGCGTTCTTCGGGCCCGTGCTGACGAAGATCCCGCGCGGCGAGGACGCTGGCAAGCTGTGGGACGCCTCGGTGACCGTCGCGTCGTTCCCGTACTTCTTCGAGCTCAAGCGCACCCGCACCGGGGACCTGGACTTCAGCTGAGCCCGCGGGGTGGCGGGTTCCCCGGTGCACCGGGGAACCCGCCACTCGCGTTCAACTCGTCGTGGTGGTGATGACGGGCACGATGGTCGCGGTCCAGATCGCGACGTACATCGCCTGGACGGCGGAGCCGACGGCCTCGGAGGCCAGCTCGCCCTCGGCGACGGCCTTCGCGCGGCGCTTCACCTCGGCGGCCGAGACGCCCTCGCGGTCGACCACCCGGTGCACCACACCGATGGCGTGGAGCAGGCCGATGAGCGCCGCGGCGCGGGGCGCGGCGGGGCGCTCGTGGACCAGCGTCGCCTCCAGCTCGTCGCGCACCTGCTCCTCGTGCGCCGAGTCGACCGCCGGCCAGGTGGTGCGCCGGAACAGGCCCAGCACGCGGCCCTCCTCCCGGCGCAGGACGCCGCGCTCGGCGAGCCGGTCGAGCAGCGTGGCCCGCAGGCCCTTCGCGAGCGGGTGCAGCAGCCCCTGGGCGTCGCGCGGCTTCTCCGCGACGCGCTCCAGCGCGGTGGCGAGCACCGGGTCGTCGGTGTGCGCGCCGCGTACGGCGAGCACGTGCGGCTTCGCGCCCCAGCGCCGCTCCTCGCCCAGCTCGACGAGCCCCTCCGCGGCCAGCTCCGCGAGCACCGCCCCGGCGAGCGCCTGGTCGAGGAAGGACTGCTGCAGCAGGGTGCCGTCCTCGTCGTCGAGCAGGAGCAGCAGGAGGTCCTCCGCGATGAGCGCCATGCGCCCCATCGAAGCGCGCCCCGACGGCCGGTTCAACGGCCACCTCACGGAATCATCCGCGCTCGTCGGCGCCGTGGTCCACGATGGTGCGATGGTCTCGGACAACCACGAGGGTCCCGCGCGACCCACCCCCTCCCGCCGCTCCCTCCTCGTCGGCGCCGGTCTCGGCGCCGGCGCCGCCACGGTGTCGACCACCGCCCTGTCGGTCGGTGCCCCCGCCGCGGCAGCCGCCGCCGGTCCCACCCGGGCGCGCCTGGCGACGACCGCGTCCGGCGGGGTGCGCCGCGCGACCGTGCCCCTGGCCCTCGCCGGCCGTGGCGCGCCCCGCTCGACCACGGTCACGGCCGACCGCTTCGCCCTCGTCGCGCTGACCTGGGCCACGGGCTCCCCGGCGCTGTCGCTGCGCGTGCGTGGTCTCGACGGCACCTGGCAGGGGTGGCAGGCGGTCGGCCACCTCCAGGACGGCCCCAGCCCCGACAGCGAGGAGGGGCGGGCCGCCCGCCGCACCCGGGCGAGCGACCTCGTGTGGGTCGGCGACGCCGACGCGGTCGAGGTGGCCGCCGACGGCCCGGTCACGGGGCTGGCGGTCGAGCTCCTGGACGCCGACGCCCAGGCGGTGCCGGCGCGACGCGCGGAGCGCACCGCGCCCATGTCGTTCGTCTACTCCCGCGCCGACTGGGGCGCCGACGAGTCCCTGCGGGACGGCTCGCTGCGCTACTGCGACCGGCTCGAGCAGGTGCACGTGCACCACACGGCGGGCGCGAACGCGTACGGCGCGGAGGACGTGCCGCGCATCATCCGGGCGATGTACGCGTACCACACGCAGACCCTGGGCTGGTCCGACATCGGCTACAACCTGCTCGTCGACAAGTTCGGCCGGGCCTTCGAGGGCCGGGCCGGCGGCGTCAAGCGCCTCGTCCGGGGCGCCCACACCCTCGGGTTCAACGCCACCTCCTGCGGCATCGCCCTCATCGGCAACCACGAGGGCGCACGGCCGAGCGCGGCCGCGATCACGCAGCTGACGTCGCTCGCGGCGTACAAGCTGGACCAGGCCGGCCTCAGCCCGCTCGACAAGCGGGACGTGGTCTCCGAGGGCAGCGACAAGTACCCGTCGGGCACGACGGCGTACCTGCACGTGATGGACGGTCACCGCGACACCAACGACACGGCGTGCCCGGGCCGGTACGTGTACGCGTCGATGGACGCCATCCGCCGCCAGACGCAGGACCGCATCGACGCCGCCCGCGTGCAGGACACCCGCACCTACGTGCGCCTCGACGCGCCGACGACGCTGCGCGGCGGCGTGAACCGGGTGCGGTTCGCGGTCTCGAACACGGACGGCACGCCGGCGGCGGGCCGCGTCCGGGTCGCGGTCGACGGAGTGCGGGTGCAGGACGCGACGCTCGTCGACGGCTACGGCACGCTGGGGCTGACCGTGAAGCCGGGCGTCGGCACCCACACGGTCCAGGTCACCTACTTCGGCACCGCGACCAGTCGGCCCTCGTCCGGCCGTGCCGCCTGGGTCGTGCAGCAGCGCTGACGTGGCACGGCCCCGCCGCCTCGTTGCGGCGCGCGGGGACCGGGGCTCCTAGGATCGCCCCCATGACTCATGTGCTGTCCGCCGTCGCCTGGCCGTACGCCAACGGCCCGCGCCACATCGGCCACGTGGCCGGTTTCGGCGTGCCCTCCGACGTGTTCAGCCGGTACATGCGCATGGCGGGCCACGACGTCCTCATGGTGTCGGGCTCCGACGAGCACGGCACCCCGATCCTCATCGCCGCGGACGAGGCCGGCGTCAGCGCCCAGGAGCTCGCCGACCGCAACCACCGCCTCATCGTCGAGGACCTCGCTGCGCTCGGCATCTCCTACGACCTCTACACCCGCACCACGACGCGCAACCACTACGCGGTGGTGCAGGAGCTCTTCACGGGCGTCCACGAGAACGGCTACTTCGTCGAGCGCACGACGTACGGCGCCATCTCGCCGTCCACGGGCCGCACGCTGCCCGACCGCTACATCGAGGGCACCTGCCCCATCTGCGGGTACGACGGCGCCCGCGGCGACCAGTGCGACAACTGCGGCAACCAGCTCGACCCGGCGGACCTGAAGGACCCCGTGTCGCGCATCAACGGCGAGACGCCCGAGTTCGTCGAGACGCAGCACTTCTTCCTCGACCTGCCGGCGCTGGCCGAGGCCCTGGGGGAGTGGCTCGACGAGCGCGAGGCCTCCGGCACGTGGCGCCCCAACGTCATCCGGTTCTCGAAGAACATCCTCGGGGAGATCCGGCCCCGTGCGATGACGCGCGACATCGACTGGGGCATCCCGGTGCCGCTCGACGGCTGGCGCGACAACCCGACGAAGAAGCTCTACGTCTGGTTCGACGCCGTCGTCGGCTACCTCTCCGCGTCCATCGAGTGGGCCCGCCGTACGGGCGACCCCGACGCGTGGCGCGCGTGGTGGAACCCCGCCCCCGAGGGCGGCGAGGACGCGCTCGGCTACTACTTCATGGGCAAGGACAACATCACGTTCCACAGCCAGATCTGGCCCGCCGAGCTGCTCGCGTACGCGGGCAAGGGCGACAAGGGCGGCAGCCCGGGGGAGTACGGCGAGCTGGCGCTGCCCACCGAGGTCGTGTCCAGCGAGTTCCTCACGATGGAGGGCCGCAAGTTCTCCTCGTCGAAGAAGGTCGTCATCTACGTGCGCGACCTCCTCGAGCGCTACCAGCCCGACGCGTTCCGCTACTTCGTCGCCGCGGCCGGGCCGGAGAACCAGGACAGCGACTTCACCTGGGCCGAGTTCGTGCGCCGCACCAACGACGAGCTCGTCGCCGGATGGGGCAACCTGGTCAACCGCACGGCGACGCTGGTGGCCAAGAACTTCGGCGCGATCCCGCCCGCGGGCCCGCTCGAGGAGGGCGACGCCGCGCTCCTGGACCTGGTCGAGCAGACCTTCACGACCGTCGGCGACCTGCTGGCCCGCCACCGCCAGAAGGCCGCGATCGGCGAGGCCATGAAGGCGGTGGGCGAGGTGAACAAGTACGTCACCGACACCGCGCCGTGGACCCTCAAGGGCGACGACCAGCGCGAGCGTCTCGGCACCGTGCTGCACGTGCTCACCCAGTGCGTGGCCGACCTCAACACGGTGCTGTCGCCGTTCCTGCCGTTCTCGGCGAACGCGGTGGACCGCGTGTTCGGCGGCGCCGGCGACGTCCAGCCGATGCCGCGCATCGAGGAGGTCGACGACCTCGACGACCCGTCGCGGTCCTACCCCACGATCACGGGTGAGTACGCCGCGGCGCGGCCGTGGCGGCGTACCCCGGTCGAGGTGGGCCGGCCGGTCGCCAAGCCCACGCCGGTCTTCACGAAGCTCGACCCGGCCGTCGTCGACGAGGAGCTCGCCCGCCTGGACTCCTGAAGCCGAGGGGGGACCTAGGCTGGCGCCATGCTGTTCCCGCAGGCGCGGCGCGCCCTCGAGTCCTCGGCCGACGAGCAGAAGGTCACCGACCCCGACTTCGACGTGGCGGCGGCCCGGGCCGCCGACCGCGAGGCGGCCCTCGCGCAGCCGCGGGAGGACGTCGCCGAGGTCCGCGACGTCGACGCCGACGGGGTCGGGTGCCGGCTCTACCGCCCGGCCGACGCGCGTCCGGGCGTCGTCGTCCACCTCCACGGGGGCGGCTTCGTGCTCAACGACGTCGAGGTGCACGACGCCGCCGTGCGGATGTTCGCCAACCGCGCGGGCGTCGCGGTGCTGAGCGTCGACTACCGCCGCCCGCCCGAGCACCGGTTCCCGGCCGCGCCCGACGACGTCGACACGGTGCTGGCCTGGCTCGACGCCCACGCCGAGGAGGAGGGACTCGCCGGTCCGACCTCGGTCCACGGCGACAGCGCCGGCGGCAACCTCGCGCTCGTGGCCGCCCTGCGCCACCCCGGCCGTTTCGCTGCCCTGGTGCTGATCTACCCGTTCCTCGACCCGCAGGGCGGGTTCGGGTCGTTCACCACCGAGAACCACGGCTTCGACCCCCGCGAGGCGGCCTGGTACTGGGAGCAGTACGCCGCCACCCCCGCCGACCTCGAGCACCCCGACCTGGCGCCGCTGCGCTCCGACCGCCTGGGCACCCTCCCGGCGACGCTCGTCGTCACCGCCGAGCACGACCCCCTGCGCGACGAGGGCGAGCACCTCGCCGCCCGGCTCGCGGAAGAGGGGGTGCAGGTGGTCGGCACCCGCTACCTCGGCCAGCTGCACGGCTTCTGGCGCCACACCGCGACGTACGACGCGGCGGAGCCGCTCATGTGGCAGGTCGCGGGCTTCCTGCGCCAGCACGCCTGAGAGGATCGGCGCATGCGCGTTCACCTCGGTTCCGACCACGCCGGCCTCGAGCTCAAGGACCACCTGCTGAACTGGCTGGCCGACAGCGGCTACGAGGCCGTCGACCACGGCCCCTTCGTCTTCGACGCCGTCGACGACTACCCCGTCTTCTGCCTGCGGGCGGCGGAGGGCGTCGCCGCCGACCAGGCCGAGGGCCTGGACAGCCTGGGCGTCGTCATCGGCGGCTCCGGCAACGGCGAGCAGATGGCCGCCAACAAGGTCATCGGCGTCCGGGCCGCCCTCGTGTGGTCGGAGGCGACCGCCGTCCTGGCCCGCGAGCACAACGACGCCAACGTGATCTCCGTCGGCGGGCGCCAGCACACGCTGGAGGAGATGACCCGCTTCGTCGAGGTCTTCCTCACCACCCCCTTCAGCGACGACGAGCGCCACGTGCGCCGCATCGCCCAGCTGGGCGACTACGAGGTCACCCGCGACCTCCCGCCGCTGCCGGCCTCGGCCCTCCCCGGGTACGACGCGGGCAGCGCCGACACCGCCTCCTGAGCGGGCCGCGCGCGTGCCCGAGGGCCACACCCTCCACCGGCTGGCCCACGACCTCGGTGACGCGTTCGCGGGCCGGGTCGTGCGGGTCTCCAGCCCCCAGGGCCGGTTCGCCACCGAGGCGGCCCTGCTCGACGGCGCCGTGCTCGAGGGGGCGCAGGCGTGGGGCAAGCACCTGTTCCTCGACCTCGGTGCGGACCGGTTCGTCCACGTGCACCTCGGTCTCTACGGCACGTTCGTGCTCGGGGCCACCGCGGTCGACGACGCGGTGCCGGCCCCGGTGGGGCAGGTGCGCCTGCGGCTGGTGGCCGCCCGCGACGACGGCGGCGCCGCCTGGGCCGACCTGCGCGGGGCCACCGCCTGCGAGCTGGTGACGGGCGCGGGCGTGCGGGCCGTGGCGGACCGCCTCGGCCCCGACCCGCTGCGCGACGACGCCGACCCCGACCGGGGCTGGGCCCGGATCGGGCGGAGCCGTGCCCCGCTGGCCGCCCTCCTGATGGACCAGACGGTGCTCGCGGGGGTCGGCAACGTCTACCGCGCCGAGGTGCTGTTCCGGCACCGGCTCGATCCCTACCGCCCGGGGGAGAGCCTGCGGCGCCGGCGGTACGACGAGCTGTGGGCCGACCTGGTGGACCTCATGCACGACGGCGTCCGCACGGGCCGCATCGACACCGTGCGGCCCGAGCACACCCCGGAGGCGATGGGCCGGGAGCCGCGCGTCGACGACCACGGGGGCGAGGTCTACGTCTACCGGCGCGACGGCCTGCCCTGCCTGGTGTGCGGCTCGCCCGTGCGTCGGGCCGAGCTCGCCCAGCGCAACCTGTTCTGGTGCGGTCGGTGCCAACGGCGCCACGTCCCCCGGGGCGTACAGTGACGGAGGAATCCGACGTGGGAGGGCACGATGACCGCTCTGCACGCGTCGTCTCGGACGGAAGGTAGGGGCCGCCCCCGGCGCCCCCGGGGCCTCGTGCTCCGGGACGTGCGCCGTTCCGCCGTCGCCCACCGGGCGCTCGGCGCGCTGGTGGTGACGACGACCGTCGTCGGCTGCCTCGTCGCGCTGTGGCCGGACACCGTCCCCCTCAACACCCTGACCGTGCCCATGGTCGCCTCGACGCTGTTCCTGCGCCCGCGACAGCTGGCGGGCTACATCGTCTTCGCGATGGTCGTGCTGGGGCTGGCCCTGACCCAGCAGACGGCCTTCACGCCGAAGCTGTGGGCGTCGGTCGCGGTCTACACGACGATCGGGCTGCTCGTGCTCGTCACCTCGCTGCGCCGGGTGCGGCTCGGTCTGGGCGGCGCGGAGGGCGAGGCGATGCTGGTCGACCTGCGCGACCGCATCCAGGCGCAGGGCCGGCTGCCCGAGCTGCCCGAGGGGTGGGCGGCCGACCGGGTGGTGCGCACGGCCGACGGCACGGCCTTCAGCGGCGACTTCTTCTGCTTCTCCGAGACGGCCTGCGGGGGCCGGCTCGACGCCGTGCTCGTCGACGTGTCGGGCAAGGGGGTGAAGGCCGGAACCCGGGCGCTGCAGCTCTCCAGCGCGCTCAACGGTCTCGTCGCCGCGGTGCCGCCGGCCGAGCTGGTCCCGGCCGCCAACGAGTTCCTGCTGCGCCAGGGCTGGAACGAGGGGTTCGCGACCGCGGTGCACCTGTCGGTGGACCTGCGCAGCGGCGACGTGGAGGCCTACACCGCCGGGCACCCGCCGGCGCTGGTGATCCGCCGTTGCGGCGAGGTCCAGCGCGTCGAGCTGTCCGGCCCGCTGCTGGGTGTCGTCCCCGGCGCCGACTACCCGCCCGCCCGCCTGCGGCTCGACGTCGGCGACGCGGTCGTGCTCTACACCGACGGCCTGGTCGAGGACGGCGGCACGGACATCGACGACGGCATCGCGCTCCTCAGCGAGCACCTGCTGCGCCACGCCCCCGCGGGGCTGGCCGGGCTGGGGCACCGGGTGCTGGCCGACCTGGGTCCGGGGGCCGACGACTGCGCGCTCCTCGTGCTCCGGCGCACCTGAGCCCGCGCGGCACCTGGGTTGGGGCGCCCCGGGCGGCGTGTGGCACCATGACGTCCGCGTGTCCGCGCCCGGGCGAGTGGTCCGGGCGCTGCGGCGCGCAGGCGGATGTAGCTCAATGGTAGAGCCCCAGTCTTCCAAACTGGCTACGCGGGTTCGATTCCCGTCATCCGCTCCAAGTGTGGTCGACGACAGCCTGTCGCCGCAGGTCAGACGCCTGCGACCGGGGCGTCGGAGGCCCTCTTGGCGGGGCGTAGCGTAGTGGCTAGCGCGCCTGCTTTGGGAGCAGGAGATCGCAGGTTCGAGTCCTGTCGCCCCGACTGATCCGAACCCTGCAGCAGCATGTCGACCGACGAGGAGAACCACCTGTGAAGAGCACCGTCGAGTCCTTGAGCCCGACCCGGGCCAAGCTCACCGTCGAGGTGCCCTTCGACGAGCTCAAGCCGAGCCTCGACGAGGCCTACAAGACGATCGCCCAGCAGATCAACGTGCCCGGCTTCCGCCGCGGCAAGGTGCCGGCGGCGGTCATCGACCGCCAGGTCGGCCGCGGGGCGGTCCTCGACCAGGCCATCAACGAGGCCCTGCCGAAGGTGTACGTCGAGGCGCTGCGCGAGAACTCGCTGGAGCCGCTGGCCCAGCCCGACATCGAGGTCACCCGCCTGGAGGACCGTGAGCTCCTCGAGTTCACGGCCGAGGTCGACGTCAAGCCCGAGATCACGGTCCCCGAGTACGAGGGCATCGAGGCGTCCGTCGAGGACCTCGAGGTCACCGACGAGGACGTCGAGGAGCAGGTGCAGAACCTGCGCGAGCGCTTCGGCACCCTCATCGACGTCGAGCGCCCGGCCGCCGACGGCGACTTCGTCACCATCGACCTGGTGGCCACCAAGGACGGCGAGGTCGTCCCGGGTGCCGAGGTCGCCGGCATGTCCTACAAGGTCGGCCGCGGCGGGATGCTCGAGGGCCTCGACGAGGCCATCGAGGGTCTCTCGGCCGGCGAGTCGAAGGACTTCACGTCGCAGCTCGTCGGGGGCGACCTCGTGGGCGAGGACGTCGAGGTGAAGGTCACGGTCACCGCCGTGCAGGAGCAGGAGCTGCCCGAGCTGGACGACGAGTTCGCCCAGATGGCCTCCGAGTTCGACACCGTCGACGAGCTCGTCGCCGACGTGCGCGAGCGCCTCACCCGCGGCAAGCGTCTCGAGCAGGCCGCGGCCGCCCGCGACGCCGTCCTGGAGGCCCTGCTCGACAAGGTCTCGATCCCGCTGCCCGAGACCCTCGTCGCCGACGAGCTCAACTCGCGCCGCGAGGGCGTCGAGCAGCAGCTCGCGATGGCCGGCATCACGATGGAGAAGTACCTCGAGGACGAGGGGCAGACCATCGAGGAGTTCGAGGCCGACCTCGAGCGCCGCGTGCGGGACGCCGTCGCCGCCCAGTTCCTCCTCGACGAGGTGGCCAAGGCGGAGGAGCTCGGCGTCGAGCAGCAGGACCTCAGCCAGCACATCGTGCGTCGCGCCCAGCAGTCCGGCCAGGACCCGCAGGAGTTCGCGAACCACATGTTCGAGCACAACCACATCCCCGAGCTCGTGCAGGAGATCCTGCGCGGCAAGGCGCTCGCGGCGATCGTGGAGTCGGCCGTCGTCACCGACGCGTCCGGCAACCCGGTCGAGCTGAAGAACCTGCTGCCCGACGGCACCATCGGCGAGCCGCAGCCCGAGGGCGACGACGACACCGAGGCCGACGCCGCCGAGGTCGCCGAGGGTGACGACGCCGGGTCCGCCGACGAGACGGCCGACGAGGCCGCCGAGGGCGACGCGGCGAAGAGCTGATGCCCCACCGGGTGTGACGCGATGACCGGGGAGGAGCGCACGGACGGCGCCTGGCGCCCTCCGGCCTCCCCGGCACGTCCGCCCACGGCGGAGCCCGAGGACGTCCCGGGCTACGTCGAGCTGACCGAGGTCGGCCGCGGTGGCGACTCCGTCGTCTACCGCGGCCGCCAGGTCTCGCCCCACCGGGTCGTCGCCATCAAGGTGCTCGGCACCGACGACCCCACCCGCGCGGCCCGCTTCCGCCGCGAGGTCGAGATCACCATCGAGCTCGGGCGGCAGCACCCCAACATCGTCAACCTGCTCGACGTGGGTACGACGGGGGCCGGCCGCCCCTACCTCGTCATGGACTTCGTCGAGGCCGGCACCGTCCACGACCGGCTCCGCGCCCACGGTCCGCTCCCGGTCCACGAGGTCGTCGAGCTCGGCTACGTGCTGGCCGACGCCCTCGCGTTCGCCCACGAGCGCGGCGTGCTCCACCGCGACGTGAAGCCGCAGAACGTCCTCGTCCTGCCCACCTCCTGGGTGCTCGCCGACTTCGGCATCGCCCGCATGGCGGGCTCCGAGCACACGTCCTCGGTCGAGACCTTCACCTACCGGCACGCGGCGCCGCAGGTGCTCGACGGCCTGAAGCCGTCCCGGGCCGACGACCTCTGGTCGCTGGGCTCGACGCTCTTCACCCTCCTCGACGGGCGGCCCCCGTTCGCCAGCGACGACCCCGACGAGGACTCCGCGCTGGCCTACATCCGCCGCGCCCGCACCGAGCCCCACCGCACCCTCGAGGTGCCCGGGGCCGAGCGCCTCGCCGGTATCATCGACCGGTGCCTGGCCAAGCCCACCGAGGAGCGCTGGGCCACCGCGGGCGAGCTGCGCGACGCGCTCGGCGCGCTGCGCACGTCCGCCTGGCTCCCGTCCTCCGAGCCGGCCGTTCCCGCCGTACCGGTCGCGCCCGCCGAGCCCGCCCAGCCGGCCCAGGCGGCCCAGGCAGCCCAGCCCGCGCAGCCGGGGCCCGCCGTACCGGTCGAGGAGCACCCGGTCGAGCAGCCCCGCCCGGCGCCGACGGCGCCGCGGCCGCACCCGGCCGCGGACGCCACCCCGACCCCCACGCCCGCTCCTGCGCCGGTGGAGCCCGCGTGGGCACCCGGCGCGTCCGCCGACCCCGAGCCGCTGGCGCTCTCCGCGCTCGCCCACGCCCCGGTCGACACCACTCCCGACGCCGCCCCGACGAGCACCGGCGCCTCGCCCGCGGCCGTGCCGGGTCCGGCCGTCGCCGGGTCCGACGAGCCCCCCGCCGGTCGCGGTGGTCGCGGTGGTCGCGGTCGTCGCGGGAGGGGCCGGGACGCGCGCCGGGAGCGAGAGCAGGACGGGCCCACCGACCCGCACGAGCCACGGCGCCGCCGGTCCCTGGTCGTCCTCGCCGTGCTCGCCCTCGTGCTGGGCCTCGGCCTGGGCGTGGTCGGGTTCGGACTGCGCGGCGGGGACGACGAGGCCGACCGCCCGCAGCAGACGCCGACGGTCGGCGCCGTGCCGACGGCCAGCACGCCGCCGGCGGAGGACCCGCCGCTCGACCCCCGCCCCGACCCCGAGCTGGCGGTCGTGTTCCAGACCCTCGACGCCTCCGGGCTCGACCTCGAGCTGGCGTGGACCGACCCGAGCGAGGGCACCGCACGGTTCTTCGTCGCCCGCACGTCGGGCCCGCAGGGGTCGGTCGTCTCCTACGAGGCCGAGCTCGCGCCGGGCACCCGCGAGGTCGTGCTGCCCGGGGCGCTGGCCGCGGGGGGACGGCAGTGCTACGCCATCCTCCTCGTCATGCCGACGGGCCCGGTCGGGCTGTCCGAGGTCCGCTGCATCACCGCCCCGACGTCCTGAGGCCGCTGCAGGGACGAGCGGGTCAGCGGCGCCGGAGCACCCGCGGGTCGAGGTACCACCACGCGCGGCGCCACCACGGCACGCTGCGGCGCACCGCCCGCCGTACCTCCCGCACGGCCCGCCGGTCCTCGGTCGTCGGGGCTCCGGCGCCCGTCGAGCCCGGGGCGAACGCGGCGCGGTCGGCCGCGCGGGCGAGCCGGGTGGCGGCGGGCGCGCCGTACCGCATCGCCACGCCGTCGCCCACCACGGGCGCGGGGGTGCTGCGTGGTGCGGGGCGGCCGGCGAGCACCAGGGCGTCGAGCACCTCGGCCCAGGCGCCGCGCGCGCCGCGTCGCCGGTGGCCCCACGAGCGCAGGGCCCGGGCGAGCAGCAGCCCGAGGGGCACGGCGAGGAGCAGCGCCCCGGCGGCGAAGGCGCCGGTGCGCGGCGGCAGCGTGGACCCGCCGGCGTCGTCCGCGGCGTGGTCGTCGACCTGGTCGGGCGACGGGTCGGCGCTGGGCGTGGGGGCCGGCGGCGGCGTGGTCGGCGGGTCGAGCGGGGCGTCGGGGCGCTCCCCGCCCAGGTCGGCGTCGGGCGTGGGGGAGAAGGCCACCCAGCCGAGCCGGTCGAAGTAGACCTCGGGCCACGCCAGCGCGTGCTCGCCGCGCACCACCCGCGTGCCGTCCGGCTGCTCGTCGCCGGGCTCGAAGCCGACGACGAGGCGGGTGGGCAGCCCGGCGTACCGCGCGACGAGGGCGAAGGCGGTGGCGAACTGCTCCGAGGTCCCCTCCTGGGCGCCCGCGGTGCCGACCTCGCCGAGCAGGAAGTCCTCGACGCGCCACAGCGCCGAGCCGGAGATGGCCCGCTCGGCGACGCGCCGCTGGCCCCGCACGGCGTCCTCGACGGCGACCGCCCGCTGGTACGGCGTGGTGGCGCCGGCGGTGACCTGCCCGGCGTACACCCACAGGTCCGTCGGCACGTCGGGCAGCTCGAGGTAGCGCTCCAGCGGCAGGTCGGCGGAGGGGTCGGGGAGCGTGGCCCCCGGCAGGCGGGCCGGGTCGGGGTCGTCGACCTCCGCCGTCACCTCGTACTCGGCGTCGGCCGCGCCGGCAGGCTCGAGGAGGGTGCCCGTGCGGGGGTCGACGAGCGCCTCGGTCCCGGACACACCGGTGGGCGTGCCCGGGGCGGGGAGCCAGCTGCCGCCGAGCTCGGCCACCCGCACCGCCATCGTGGAGCGGCGCCGCTGCTCGCCGGCGGGGAGCACGTCGTCCGCCGTCGCCCCGAAGGGGCCGTAGCGGGTGGCCGCCCGCCACTGCGTGCCGTCGTACTCGTCGAGCACGACCAGGCGGGTGGGGCCCGTGTCGCCGGCGGTGGTGAACAGCTCCACGTCCGGGTTCGCGGCCCAGGCGGCGAGCTGGGGCAGGGGGCTCGAGACGTCGGTGCGCACGATCGGCGGTTCGACGACCGACCGCGGGTCGAAGGCGCCGCTCACCGGCACGAGCGCGGTGGAGGCGACGACGCCGACCGCCACGACGAGCACCGGCCCGGCGAGCACGAGGCGGCGCCGGCGCGGCTCGCCGGTCTCGTCGAGCAGGCACCAGCCCAGCACGGCCAGCACCAGCAGCAGGGCCGCCACGACCCCGACGCGGTCCCCGCGGCCGCCGGTGAGGAACGCGCCCGCGGCGTAGAGCACCAGCCCGCCCACCAGCGGGGCGAGCCGGGTCGGGCGCACCGAGCGCAGCCCGACCGCGATGCCCACCAGGCCGCAGGCGAGCACCGGGGCCACGAGCAGGTCGGCCCGCAGGGCGAGGGGCTGCGGCTCCGTCAGCAGCAGGGGTACGGCGTCGCCCACCGTCCCGACGAACGTGGTGCCCGCGCCCGCCCCGAGCACGTAGGCGACGAGCACGAGGAGGGCCGTGAGCGCGGCGGTCGCCGCCCAGCGGCCCACCCCGAGCCGCACGACGGTCACCAGGAGGGCGAAGGGCACGACCACCGCGGCCACGACGAGCAGCGGCATGCGCCACCCGCCCCACGCGGTCGCCACCGAGAGCGCCCCCGCGGCGGGCAGGCTCGCGCTCCACACCAGCGCCGCGGCGCCGGGCAGCCCCGCACGCTCCGTGCGGCCCGCGCCGCTCACGCCCCCACCGCCACGTCCCACTGCGCGGCCAGGCCGAGGGCCCCGCCGCCGCGGAGCACGAGCACGTCGCCCACCTGGCCCGACGACACGAGCGGCCGGGGGTCGAGGGAGAGCACGACCCGGCGGGCGCCGTCGCCCAGCAGCAGGGCCAGCTCGCGGTCGTCGGCCCGGGCGCCCGAGACCGCGACGGCCACGTCGGCGTCGCGCACGCCCCGCACGTCGACGGGCGCGGTGTCCGGCCCGACGGCGCCGATCTCGGCGAGGAGCAGCTCGACCTCGTCGCCCTCGGGACGCGGCAGCCGGGCGGGGGAGGCGGGCACGTCGACGGCGTACCGTCCGCTGACCACCCGGAAGCGCAGGGGCTGGCCCGCCGCGACGGTGACCCGGCACAGCGCCGACGCCAGCTCGACGGCGTCCTCGAACAGGTCGTCCCGGTCGTCGGCGGGGTAACTGTTCGAGCGGTCGTCGAGCAGCACGCACACGTGCGGCTCGGCCGGCTCGGCGTCCTCGCGCACCATCAGGGTCCCGGAGCGGGCGCTCGTCGCCCAGTGCAGACGCCGCAGGTCGTCGCCGGCCGAGTACTCGTGGAGCCCGACGAGGTCGGTGCCGCCCACGTCGACGGCCTCCGTGGCGCCGACGACGGCCCGCCGGGTGCCGGGCGCGGTGCGGCTGAGCGGGACCCGCCGGGGCAGCACCCGCACGCTCGTCACCTCGCCGTGCTCGGTGCCGTGCGAGGCCAGGCCCAGCAGCCCGTGGTGGCGCAGCAGGAGCGGCCCGACCGGTACGACGCCGCGCCGGCGGGTGGGCACGGGGTACTCCACGCGCACCTCCTCGGCGCGGTCGGTGTCGGGGATGCGCACGGGGTGGAGCACGCCGTCGACCGTGTCGACCGCCTCGGTCCGCACCAGACCGCGGCGTCGTCGCCCCGCCACCCGCAGCGTGCCGTGGCAGGGCTCGTGCCGCACGACGACGGCCGGCTCGACGGTACGGCGCAGTGCGAGCGCGTGGCGGCGCAGCACGGCGGCGAGCTCGACGACGACGAGCGCCAGCAGGCAGGCGCCGAGGCCGGCGAGGACCGGGTAGCGGGCCACGACGCCGACGACCAGCACGACGACCGCGAGCAGGGCGGTGCCCCGACCGCGCGGGGTCAGCGCCCGCCAGGCGGCGGGGGCGGGCCGGGCCACGCTCAGCCCTGGTCGGGCTGCGGCGGCAGGACGCCGTCGAGCACCTCGTGCACCACGTCGACCGGCCGGTGGCCCGCGAGCAGCGCGTCGCGGGTCAGGACGGTGCGGTGGGCCAGCACGGGCTCGGCGAGGCGCTGCACGTCGTGGGGCACGACGTAGTGGCGACCCTGCGAGGCGGCGTACACCTGCAGGCAGCGCACGAGCGAGCGCAGCCCGCGGGTGGAGGCGCCGAGGCGCACCCGGGGGTCGGTGCGGATGGCGACGCCGATCTCCCGCACGTAGCGCAGCAGCGGGTCGGCGACGTGGAGGTAGGCCAGCTGGCGACCGGCCGCGGCGACCTCGCCGGGGGACGCGACGACCGGCACGTCGGCCACCCGCCCGGCCGTGCTGCCCGGGCGGAGCACGTCGATCTCGTGCTCGGCGTCGGGGTAGCCCAGCGACGTGCGCAGCAGGAAGCGGTCGAGCTGCGCCTCGGGGAGGCGGTAGGTGCCGTCGAGGTCGATCGGGTTCTGCGTCGCGATGACGAGGAACGGGTCGGGCACGGCGCGCGTGGAGCCGTCGACCGTGACCGTGTGCTCCTCCATGACCTCGAGCAGGGCGGACTGGGTCTTCGCGGCCGCCCGGTTGATCTCGTCGGCAAGCACGACGTGGGAGAAGACCGGCCCCGGGCGGAAGCGCACCTGCCCGCTGGCCGGGTCGAACACCGTGGTGCCGGTGACGTCGCTGGGCAGCAGGTCGGGGGTGAACTGCACCCGCCGCATCTCGCCGCCCAGGGCGCGGGCGACGGCCCGGGCCAGCGTCGTCTTGCCGGTGCCGGGCACGTCCTCCAGGAGCACGTGCCCGCCGGCCACGGCGGCGACGAGCACCAGGTCGACCACCGCGCGCTTGCCGTGCACGGCGCTCTCCACGGCGTCCCCGAGACGCTGGTGGAGGCGGCGGAACTCGGCGACGTCGGCCTCGGAGACGGACGTCGGGGACGGGTGGGCCCGGCCCTCGGCGGTGGCGGTCACAGGTGGATCCTCTCGGGGCTGGGGATCGGTGTGGGGATCGGTACGGGCGGGGGCAGGTGGGTGCGGGTGTCCCGGTACGGCGTCACGGGAGCGGGGTGCCCCGGCACCACGTCGCCTGCTCGGTGGTGAAGGTGTACGTCGCGCTCTGCGCGCTCGTGCGCCCGTTGTCGGCGGTGAAGACGACCTGGCGCTGGCGGGTGAGGGGCTGCTGCCCGCCCCCGACGCCGCCCGGGCGCCCGCACTCGACGTACGCGATCTCCTCGTTGTACTGGATCGTCAGCGAGGTCTCGCCGCAGGGGAGCGTGAACGACCCCGCGTCGGTCGTGTAGCTGCACGTGCCGGTGAACGCGGCCCAGTCGGCCGGCGGCGCGAGGGAGAGCGTGACCTCGCCGAAGCCCTCGTAGGTGATGTCGCCGCCCGTGTGCCCGGTGACGTGCTGGCGACCGGCGCCCGGGAGCCGGGCCGCGCCTGCGCCGCCCTCGCCGATGGTGGCGGTCGCGGCGGGGCCGTCGCCCTCGGCGTTCGTGGCGTGCACGCTCACCGACGTGGTGCCGGGATCGCACTGCTCGCCGCCGGTGTCGGTGCAGGGGACCGTGAACGTCGCCGTGCGGGCGTCCGCGCCCACCCGCTGCGTCTGCGTCGCGCCGCCGGCGCCACCGCTGGACAGGACGACGGTGTAGCCGGTCACGGGCGACCCGTACGCCTCCGCCTCGCCCCAGGTGACCGTCGCGGTCACGGCGCCGGCGTCGTGGGCGCCCGTGGCGACGGACCCGCCGACGGCGGCCGGCGCGCCCGGGCGGCTGCTCGCGGTGACGGGGGCGGAGGGAGCGGAGGCCTGGCGGGCGCCGTCTCCGACGGCGGTCACCACGAACCGCACCGGCTGGCCCAGGGGCACGGTCAGCCGCGCGGTGCGCTCGCTCCCGTCGACGCTGGCGAAGAGGGCGCCGTTGTCGACGACGGAGACGTCGAAGGCGGTGGCGGCGGGCCCGGCGTGGGCCCAGCGCACCTCGACGACGCCGTCGGCCACCACGGTGCCGGTGACGCCGGTCGGTGCCTGCAGGGCGGCGGCGGGTGGGTCGGTGGGCGGGCTCGTCGGCGGCGCGGTCGGCGGGGTGGTGGGCCCGGTCGCGGGCGGGGTGCCCGGGCCGCCGGGCGTCCCCGGGGTCGCGCCGGGGC
>NZ_JADEVT010000015.1:41464-87302 GCF_030466625.1 Nocardioides sp. ChNu-153 | reverse complement strand
ACCGCACCCTCGCCGACGGCTGGGCCTACGCCCGCCACTACCCCTCAACCCAGCAACGCGACGACACCCTCGAGACCTGGCTGCACTTCTACAATCACCACCGGCCCCACACCGCCATCGGCGGCCACCCACCCATCACCAGGCTGACCAACGTCCCTGGACATCACAGCTAGCGCGAGCACCTCAACCACCGGCGGAGGGTCGCGGTACCAGCGATAGCCACCGACTACCGCTCCTACCGCGACGCCGGGGCGAGCGCGCCGTACCCCTCCCCGGAGGGTTGTGTCGCGGGTCACAGGCGGGTTGGCTGGCGGGGTCCGCCACGACGAGGGAGACCCGCATGCTGTCCTACGACTCCGGCCCGACCGAGCCGCCGCTGCTCGAGGAGACGATCGGCGAGGCGTTCGCCCGCACCGTGGCCGCGCACCCCGACGGCGAGGCGCTCGTCGAGGTGGCGAGCGGGCGCCGGTGGACGTGGCGGGAGCTGGCCGACGACGTCGAGCGCACCGCCCGAGGCCTGCTGGCCCGCGAGGTGCAGCCGGGGGACCGGGTCGGGATCTGGGCGCCCAACTGCGCGGAGTGGACGATCACCCAGCTCGCCACGGCGCGGATCGGGGCGGTGCTGGTGACGATCAACCCGGCGTACCGCAGCCACGAGCTCGCCTACGCCCTGCACCGCAGCGGGGTCTCGCTGGTGGTGGCGTCCAGCGGGTTCCGTGGCAGCGACTACCGGGCGATGCTCGACGGCGTGCGCGACCAGTGCCCGGCGCTGCGCGAGGTCGTGCTGCTCGACACCGACGACTGGGCCGCCCTCGCCGCCGCGGGCGCCGACCTGCCCGACGACGCCACCGCGCAGGTCGCCGCGACGCTGGCTCCGGACGACGCGATCAACATCCAGTACACGAGCGGCACGACGGGCTTCCCCAAGGGCGCCACGCTCAGCCACCGCAACATCCTGAACAACGGCCACCTCGTCACCGAGACGATCCGCCTGACCGCGGCCGACGGCCTGTGCATCCCCGTGCCCTTCTACCACTGCTTCGGGATGGTGATGGCGAACCTGGGGTGCGTGACGCACGGCGCCACGATGGTGGTCCCGGGCCCCGCCTTCGACCCCGCGACCGTGCTGCGGGTCGTGGCCGAGGAGCGCTGCACGGCCCTCTACGGCGTGCCCACCATGTTCATCGCGCTGCAGAACCACCCCGACTTCGCGACCACCGACCTCACCGGCCTGCGGACCGGGATCATGGCCGGCTCGCCGTGCCCGGTGGAGGTGATGAAGCGCTGCGTCGAGGAGATGCACATGGCCGAGGTGTCCATCGCCTACGGCATGACCGAGACCTCGCCCGTGTCGTGCCAGACCCTGGCCGACGACGACGCGGAGCGCCGTACCGCCACCATCGGGCGGGTGCACCCGCACCTCGAGGTCAAGGTCGTCGACCCGGTGAGCGGCGCGACCGTCGAGCGGGGCGAGCCGGGGGAGTACTGCACGCGCGGCTACAGCGTCATGCTCGGCTACTGGGACGACCCGGAGAAGACCGCGGAGGCGGTCGACGCCGACGGCTGGATGCACACCGGCGACCTCGCCGTCATGCGCGAGGACGGCTACTGCACCATCGTCGGCCGCATCAAGGACATGGTGATCCGCGGCGGCGAGAACATCTACCCGCGCGAGGTCGAGGAGTTCCTCCACGCCCACCCCGACGTCGAGGACGTGCAGGTGGTCGGGGTGCCCGACGAGCGGTACGGCGAGGAGCTCTGCGCCTGGGTGCGGGTGCGCGCGGGGGCCGAGCCGCTGGACGCGGCCGCCGTGCGCGCCTTCTGCGAGGGCCGGCTGGCCCACTTCAAGATCCCGCGCCACGTGCTCGTCGTCGACGAGTTCCCGATGACCGTGACCGGCAAGGTCCGCAAGGTCGAGATGCGCGAGCGCAGCACCGACCTGCTCGGCCTCGGCGGCGCGTGAGGCGCCCACCCTCCCACCTCTTGCCCGCTGGGTTAACGACCGATAACCTCACCCCGCCCGCGGTTAGCGAGCATTAACCGACGGTCGCGCCACCCCATCCGAGAGGACGTCATGTTCGAGCTGTCACGGGAGCACGAGGAGTTCCGCCGCTCGGTGCGGGAGTTCGCCGAGGCCGAGATCGCGCCGCACGCCGCGCGCTGGGACCGCGAGCACCACTTCCCGACGGACGTCGTGCACCGGATGGGCGACCTCGGCCTGTTCGGGCTCACCGCGCCGGAGGAGTACGGCGGGGCCGGGCTCTCCGGCGAGGACGGCGGGTTCACGTCGCTCTGCCTGGCGATCGAGGAGCTGGGGCGCGTCGACCAGTCGATGGGCATCACGCTGCAGGCCGGCGTCGGGCTGGGGATCAACCCGGTGCTCACCTACGGGACGGCGGAGCAGAAGGAGACGTGGCTGCCCGACCTCGTCGCGGGCCGCACGCTCGCGGGCTTCGGGCTCACCGAGCCCGGCGCCGGGTCCGACGCGGGCGCGACCGCCACCAAGGCGCGCCTCGACGGCGACGAGTGGGTGGTCGACGGCGCCAAGCAGTTCATCACCAACTCGGGCTCGGCCATCACGAGCCTCGTCAACATCACGGCCCGCACCGGCACGCGCCCCGACGGCCGACCGGAGATCAGCACGCTGATGATCCCCGCGGGCACGCCCGGCTTCACCGCCGAGAAGGCCTACGACAAGCTGGGCTGGCACGCCTCGGACACCCACCCGCTGTCGTTCGAGGACTGCCGGGTGCCGGCCGCGAACCTGCTCGGCGAGCGGGGCCGCGGCTACGCGCAGTTCCTCGCCACCCTCGATGACGGCCGGGTCGCCATCTCGGCGCTGAGCGTCGGCTGCATGCAGGCCTGCCTCGACCTCTGCGTCGCGTACGCCGGCGAGCGCCAGACCTTCGGCGGCCCGATCGGGCGCAAGCAGGGGGTGGCGTTCCAGGTCGCCGACCTCGAGGTGATGCTCCAGGCGGGCCGGATGCTCACCTACCGGGCGGCGGCGCTGAAGGACGCGGGCGCGCCGTACCAGAAGTTCAAGCACGCCGCCTCGATCGCGAAGCTGCAGACGACGGAGGCGGCGGTGACCGCGACGCGCATCGCGACACAGGTGTTCGGGGGCTACGGCTTCATGGAGGAGTACCCCGTCGCCCGGTTCTACCGCGACGCCAAGGTGCTGGAGATCGGCGAGGGCACCTCCGAGGTGCAGCGCATGCTCATCGCCCGCGGCCTCGGTCTCCCGGTCGAGTGAGCGGCCCGATGAGCGACCCGACGGGCAGCGGCGCCGAGCGGCGCCGCATCACCCAGCGCGGCCTGTGGTTCGAGGAGCTCGAGGTCGGCACCGTCTACGAGCACCGCCCCGGACGCACGGTGACGGAGACCGACAACGTGCTCTTCACGACGCTGACGATGAACACGCAGCCGCTCCACCTCGACGCCGCGGCCAGCGCGGAGCAGGGCCCGTTCCACGAGCGGCTGGTGAACTCGATGTTCACCCTCTCCACCCTCGTCGGGCTGTCCGTGGCGCAGCTGACGCAGGGCACGATCGTGGCCAACCTCGGGTTCTCCGCGATCGCGTTCCCGGCGCCGGTGCGGCACGGGGACACGCTCTACGCCGAGACGCTCGTGGTCGACAAGCGCCTCTCGCGCAGCCGGCCCGGGGAGGGCGTCGTCACCCTCGAGCACACGGCGCGCAACCAGGACGGCGTGGTCGTCGCCACCGCCACCCGCCAGACCCTCGTGCGCACCGCCCCGGACGGCACGCCGGGCGCCGACGGGGGCGCCGACGGGGGCGCCGCGTGAGCGCCTGGGAGCCGGGCCCGGGCTTCCTCTTCTGCCCCGCGGACCGCCCGGAGCGCTACGCCAAGGCGCTCGAGCGCTCCGACGTCGTGATCCTCGACCTCGAGGACGCGGTGGCCGAGCCGGCGAAGGAGGCGGCGCGGGCCGCCGTACGGCAGCTGGCGGCGGACGGGGTGCTCGATCCCGACCGCACCGTCGTGCGCGTCAACGCGGCCGGTACGGCGCACCTCGCCGCCGACCTCGCCCTCACCGCCGCGACGGGTGTGCGCCGCGTGATGCTGCCCAAGGCGGAGCGCCCGGCGGAGGTCGCCGCGGTCGTCGCCGCGGGCCACGACGTGCTCTGCCTCGTCGAGACCCCACGCGGGGTCGAGCACGCCGGTGTGCTCGCGGAGGTGCCCGGCGTGGTCGCGATGATGTGGGGCGCCGACGACCTGGTCGCCGGGCTCGGCGGCACGGCCAGCCGCCGCGCGGACTCCTCCTACCGCGACGTCGTGCGCTACGCCCGCTCCCGGGTGCTCGTCGCCGCCAAGGCCGCGGAGCGCCTCGCGCTCGACGGCGTGCACATGGACATCGCGGACACCGACGGCCTGCGCGCCGCCTGCGAGGACGCGGTGGCGGTCGGCTTCGACGCCGGCGTGGCGATCCACCCGAGCCAGGTGCCGGTCATCCGGGAGGCCTTCGCACCCGACGCCGAGCGCGTCGCCTGGGCGCGGGACCTGCTCGCCGCCCACGCCGCCGGCGGGGTCGGCACCCACGGCGGCCGCATGGTCGACGGGCCCATCTACGCCCAGGCGCGGCGCGTGCTGCGCCTCGCCGAGCGCGGCGCGACCGGCGAGACCAGCGCGACCGTGGAGATCGGCGAGTCCGGCGACCACCGAGAGGGGACGACGTCCGATGGCTGACCTGCGCGAGCTCGCCGCCGACCTGCGGGCCCGGATGGCGGCGCTCACCGAGGGCCGCGCCGGTGGCTCCGAGGCCGCCCGCCGCAAGCACACCGACCGCGGCAAGCTGCTGGTGCGTGACCGCGTGGAGCGGCTGCTCGACCCGGGGAGCCCCTTCCTCGAGATCGCGCCGCTCGCCGCGACCGGCATGTACGGCGCCGAGCCCGGCGGTCCCGACACCGTCCCGTCGGCCGGGGTCGTCGCGGGCGTGGGCCGGGTCAGCGGGCGCACCGTCGTCGTTGTCGCGAACGACGCGACGGTCAAGGGCGGCACCTACTACCCGCTGACCGTGAAGAAGCACCTGCGCGCCCAGACCGTCGCGCTGCAGAACCGGCTGCCCTGCCTCTACCTCGTCGACTCCGGCGGCGCGTTCCTGCCGATGCAGGACGAGGTCTTCCCGGACCGCGAGCACTTCGGGCGGATCTTCTTCAACCAGGCGCAGATGTCGGCGCAGGGGATCCCGCAGCTCGCGGCCGTCATGGGCTCGTGCACCGCGGGTGGCGCCTACGTGCCGGCGATGAGCGACGAGACGGTCATCGTGCGCGAGCAGGGCACGATCTTCCTCGGCGGCCCGCCGCTGGTGAAGGCCGCGACCGGCGAGGTCGTCACCGCCGAGGAGCTCGGTGGCGGGGAGGTGCACGCCCGGCGTTCCGGCGTCGTCGACCACCTCGCCGACGACGACGACCACGCGCTCGCGATCCTGCGCGACGCCGTCGCGACGCTGCCGCCGACCCCGGTGCCGGGCAGCGGTGGGGTGTTCGGGGGAGGGCTCGACGGCGGGCGGGGCGCGCCGTACGACCCCGACTTCGAGGAGCCCGCGTTCCCCGCCGAGAGCCTGTACGACGTGGTGCCCGCCGACCCGCGCACGCCGTACGACGTGCGGGAGCTGATCCGCCGCATCGTCGACGGCAGCCGGTTCCACGAGTTCAAGGCGCTCTACGGCGAGACGCTCGTGTGCGCGTTCGCGAGCATCGAGGGCCACCCGGTCGGGATCGTCGCCAACAACGGCATCCTCTTCAGCGAGTCGGCGCTCAAGGGCGCCCACTTCGTCGAGCTCTGCAACGCCCGCGGCATCCCGCTCGTGTTCCTGCAGAACATCTCGGGGTTCATGGTCGGCCGGGAGTACGAGAACGCCGGCATCGCCCGCGACGGCGCGAAGCTCGTCACCGCCGTGTCGTGCTCGGTGGTGCCCAAGCTGACCGTGGTGGTCGGCGGCTCCTACGGCGCCGGCAACTACGGGATGTGCGGACGCGCCTACGACCCCCGCTTCCTGTGGATGTGGCCGAACGCCCGCATCTCCGTCATGGGCGGGGAGCAGGCCGCCGCGGTGCTCGCCACCGTGCGCCGCGACGGGCTCGAGGCCCGCGGCGAGGAGTGGTCGGCCGAGGACGAGGAGGCGTTCCGGGCGCCCATCCGGGCCCAGTACGACGCGCAGGGCTCGCCGTACTACTCCACCGCCCGGCTCTGGGACGACGGCGTCATCGACCCCGTCGACACCCGTCGCGTGCTCGCGCTCGGCCTCGCGGCCGCCGCGGGCGCACCGGTGCCCCCGCCCGCCTACGGCGTCTTCCGGATGTGAGGCCATGACCACCCCGAGCACCGCCACCCCGACCTCCACCGCCCCGGCCGCGCGCCCCCTGCGCACGCTGCTCGTCGCCAACCGTGGCGAGATCGCGCTCCGGGTGCTGCGCACCGCGACCCGGATGGGGCTGCGCACCGTCGCCCTCCACACCGACCTCGACGCCGGCGCCCCGCACGTGCGCGCGGCGGACCGGGCGGTGCGGGTCGCGTCCTACCTCGACGTCGACGAGGTCGTCGCCGCCGCGGTCGCCGCGGGGGCCGACGCCGTGCACCCCGGCTACGGGTTCCTCTCCGAGCGCGCCGCGTTCGCCGCCGCCCTGGAGGCCGCGGGCGTCACCCTCGTCGGGCCGAGCGCGGCCGTGATGGAGCAGATGGGCCGCAAGGACGCCGCCCGCGAGATCGCCGTCGCCGCCGGCGTACCGGTCGTGCCCCGGGGCGACGCGGGTGACGCGGATGACGCGGGCGGCTGGTCGGGCCCCGTGCTCGTCAAGGCCGCCGCCGGCGGGGGCGGCAAGGGCATGCGGGTCGTGCGCGACCCGCGCGACCTCGACGAGGCCGTCGCGGCCGCCCGCCGCGAGGCGCTGAGCGCGTTCGGGGACGACACGATCCTCGTGGAGCGGTACGTCGAGCGCGGCCGCCACGTCGAGGTGCAGGTCGTGGGGGACACCCACGGCACCGTGCTGCACCTCTTCGAGCGGGACTGCTCGACGCAGCGGCGCCACCAGAAGGTGCTCGAGGAGGCCCCCGGACCCACGGTCGACGCCGCCCTGCGGGAGCGGCTGACGAGCGCCGCGGTGCGGCTCGCCGAGCACGCGGGGTACGTCGGGGCGGGCACCGTCGAGTTCCTCCTCGATGTCGACTCCGGCGACTTCTTCTTCCTGGAGATGAACACGCGGCTGCAGGTCGAGCACCCGGTCACCGAGGCCGTCTGCCGGGTGCGGGGTGCCGGCTGGGCGGGTGGTCCCGCGGGCGCGGCCGGTGAGCCGGCGCGCATCGACCTCGTCGAGTGGCAGCTGCGGGTCGCGGCGGGCGAGCCGTTGCCGGTGCGCCAGGACGACCTCGTGCTGGTCGGGCACGCGATCGAGGCGCGGGTGTACGCCGAGGACAGCCACGGCGGTTTCCTCCCGCAGGCGGGCACGGCGTCGTACGTGCGGTGGCCCACCGCGGCCCGCGTCGACCACGCGCTCGAGTCGGGCCAGGAGGTGACGACGGCGTACGACCCCATGCTCGGCAAGGTCGTCGCCGAGGGCCCCGACCGCGAGGCCGCCCGGCGCGCGCTGCTGGCCGCGCTCGACAGCACCGTCGTGCTGGGGCTGACGACGAACACGGGCTTCCTGCGCACGCTGGTGGCCTCCGACGAGTTCCGCGACGCCAGCATCCACACCGCGTGGCTCGACCACGCCGAGGTGCCCGCACCCGACCCGGCGGTGCCCCTCGTCGTCGGCGCGTGGGCCGACGCGCGCGCCGGGCGATCGCGGGCGGGTGGCGGCGCCTTCCGGGCGGACGGCTGGCGGATCGCGGGTGCGCGGGCGCCGTGGCGCACGGTGCTGGGCGACACCGCCGTCGTGGTCGACGGGACGGGGGTGACGCCGGAGGGGGGCGGGACCGCAGAGGTGCGTCTGCTCGGCGAGCGGGTCCTCCCCGCGGGCACCGGGGACGCGGCCGGAGGGGCCGAGGTCCGCGAGCTGTCGCTCCTCGTCGACGGCGAGCGGGTGGACGTCACGGTCGCCGTCCGGCGGCACGCGGTCGAGGTCGCGCACCGCGGCCAGCGCCACGTCCTCGCCCGTCCGCTGCCGCCCGGCGACCGCGCTGCACCGGTCGGGGACGGCGCCCTCACCGCGCCCATGCCGGGCACCGTGCTCGACGTGCGCACCGCCGTCGGCGACGCGGTCGCGGCGGGCCAGGTGCTCGTCGTCCTCGAGGCGATGAAGATGGAGATCGCGCTGCGCGCGCCGTTCGCGGGCACCGTCGCGGTCCTGGGCGCGAGCACCGGCGCCCAGGTCGCGCTCGGCTCCGTGCTCGTGGAGGTGGCGCCGACGGCCGGGGGCGAGGAAGATCACCGGGCGGCCCCGGACGGGACCGCCGACGACCAGGGGGACCCGCCGTGAGCGATGCGTACTACGAGCGGACGGGGCCCGGCCGGTTCCGGGCCACCGAGCACACGGGCGGCGCCTGGGACACCACGGCCCAGCACGTCGCACCCGCCCTCGGCCTCCTGGTCCACGCGATCGAGCTCGACCGCGACGCCCGGCGCGACGACGCGCTGCTGACCGCCCGGATCTCGGCCGACGTCCTCGGCACCATGCCGCTCGGCGAGGTCGAGGTGGAGGTCGAGGTGCTGCGCCCCGGGCGCACGATCGAGCTGGTGCAGGCCACCATGTGCGCCGGCGGTCGTGCAGCGGTGACGCTGCGCGCCTGGCTGCTCGAGGAGCGCACCACCGCCACCGTCGCCGCGTCGGCGCTGCCCCGCATCGCCGGCCCCGAGGACGTCCCGGCGTGGGACCCGACGACCGTCTGGCCGGGCGGGTTCATCGCGTCGGTCGACGTGCGCCGCCGCCAGATCGAGCCGGGACGGGCCTCGTTCTGGGCGCGCCCCGCCGTACCGCTCGTCGCCGACGAGCCGGTGAGCCCGACCGCCCGTGCTGCGGGGCTGCTCGACATCAGCAACGGGATGACGGTGCGGGTCGACCCGCGCCGCGTCGCGTTCCCCAACGTGGACCTGACGGCGCACCTGCTGCGGGCCCCCACGGGCGACTGGCTGGGGTTCGACACGACCGTCTCGTTCGGGCCGCAGGGGCTGGGCGTGACGACGAGCGTGCTGCACGACGCCACCGGACCCGTCGGCACGAGCAACCAGCTGCTCACCGTCCGGCCCGGCTGAGCCGCCGCCCCGGTCGCTAGGCTCGACGCGTGCCCCTCGCCCCCCTCGTCCCCGCCGTGACCGCGGCCCCGCCGGCGCGGGTGGTCCCGTGCGCCTGATCCTCGTGCGGCACGGCCAGACCTCCTCCAACGTCGCCGGTGCCCTCGACACCGCCGCCCCCGGCGCCTCCCTGACGGACCTCGGACGTCGCCAGGCCGACGCGCTCGTGGGTTCCTTCGCCGGCGAGACCTTCGCGCGGGCGCACGCGTCCGACCGGGTGCGCACCCAGGAGACCGCGGCCCCGCTCGTCGCCGCCCACGGGCTGGCGCTCGAGGTCGTCGACGGCCTCGGGGAGATCAGTGCGGGTGAGCACGAGATGGGCACGAGCGTCGAGGCCGTGCGGGCGTACGTCGGGTGCGTCGCCGCCTGGCTGCACGGCGACCTCGACGCGGCCCTCGTCGACGGCGAGAGCGGCCACGCGTTCCTCGCCCGCTACGACGCCGCGCTGCGCGTGGTGGCCGAGCGGTCCACCGACGGCGCCGCCTCGCTCGTGGTGAGCCACGGCGCCGCGATCCGCGCGTACGTGGGCATCCGCGTCGCGCAGGCCGACCGCGACCAGCTCGCCGGGTCCCGCCTCGGCAACACCGGCGGCGCCGTGCTCGAGGGCGACCCCGACGCCGGGTGGCGCCTGCTGCGCTGGTCGGGCGAGCCCTTCGGCGGCGCGCACCTCTCCGACGAGGCAGCCCACGACGTCACCGGCGACAGCGCCGAGGAGGCCGTCGAGGAGGCCGAGGAGACCTCGGGGCGCTGAGCCGGAGGCCGCAGGGGCGCACGGCCTGCCCGCCCGTCCCCGTTCGTGGGAGCAGCGCCAGGCTTTCCGCGGCGCTGCTACCACGAATCCCGGGCCACCACGGACCGGCGGTGGTCACCGCGCCTGGCATGCTCGACGCGTGCCCGACGCGACCTCCACGCCCTCGCCCGCCCCCACGCCCGGCTCCGCGCCCGGCCGGTCCTTCACCCCGCCGCCGGCCGACCTGACGCGCCCCACGCTGACGGGCTCGTTCGGCATGGCCGCCGCGACGCACTGGCTGGCTGCGGGCAGCGCCCAGTCCGTGCTGGAGCGCGGCGGCAACGCGGTCGACGCGGCGGTGGCCGCCGCCTTCGTGCTGCACGCGGTCGAGCCTCACCTCAACGGTCCCGGCGGCGACCTCGTCGGCATCCTGGCCCCCGCGGGCGGCGACCCCGTGGTCGTGAACGGCCAGGGACCGGCGCCGGCGGGCGCCACCATCGAGCACCTCCGCGCGGAGGGCCTGACCACGGTGCCGGGCAGCGGGGCGCTGGCCGCCGCCGTACCGGCCGCCGTCGAGTCGCTCCTCGCGCTCCTCGAGCAGCACGGCACGTGGGAGCTCGGCGACGTGCTCGCGCCGGCGGTGCACTACCTCGAGGAGGGGCACGCGGCGGGTGCCCAGCTGTGCCGCACCGTCGCCGTCATGGGCGACCACTTCACCGAGCACTGGCCCGACTCGGCCGCGCTGTGGATGCCGGAGGGCCGCGCGCCGGAGCCGGGCGAGGTCGTCCGCAACCCGGCGTACGCCGCCACGCTGCGCCGCCTCGTAGCCGCCGCCGAGGCGCCCGACCTGGCCGACGCCGCGGGCGGCACCCGGGAGGACCGCGTGCGCGCCGCGCGGGCCGAGTGGCGCGCGGGCGGCGTCGCGGAGGCCGTCGTCGCCCACGGCCGCACCCCGAACAGGCACTCGTCGGGCACCGACCACGCCGGCGTGCTGACGCTCGCAGACCTCGCCGACGACCCCGTGCGCCTCGAGGAGCCGGTCACCGCGTCCTTCCGCGGCACGACGATCCACAAGGCCGGCTTCTGGAGCCAGGGCCCCGTGCTGCTGCAGACCCTGGCCATCCTCGACCACCTCCCCGACGAGCGGCTCGACCCCTCGACGGCGCTCGGCGTCCACACGATCGTCGAGGCGCTCAAGCTGGCGATGGCCGACCGCGACGCGCACTACGGCGGCTCGGCGGACCGCGCCACGCTCGAGGCCCTGCTCTCGCCCGAGTACGCCGCAGCCCGCGCCCGGCTCGTCGGCGAGACGGCGTCGCTGGAGTTCCGGCCGGGCGAGGTGGCGGGACTCGTGCCGTTCGTCCCGCCCCTGCGTCGACCCGAGGACGTCGAGGTCGCGGGCCCGCCCGGGCCGGGCCAGCCGGCGGGGCGGCCGGCGCGCCCGGTCGGCGTCGGGGAGCCCACCGTGGCCCGCAACGGCGAGACCCGGGGCGACACCTGCCACGTCGACGTCGTCGACGCGGCCGGCAACCTCGTCGCGCTGACGCCGTCGGGCGGGTGGCTGCAGTCGTCGCCGACCATCCCCGGGCTCGGCTTCTGCCTCGGCACCCGGCTGCAGATGACGTGGCTCGACGAGGCCAGCCCGTCGGCGCTGCGGCCGGGCACCCGCCCGCGCACGACGCTGAGCCCGACCGTGCTGAGCCGCGACGGCGTGCCGTTCGCGGCGCTCGGCACGCCGGGCGGCGACCAGCAGGACCAGTGGCAGCTGCTCTACCTGCTGCGCCTGCTCGTCGGCGGCTACACCCCGCAGGAGGCGATCGACGCCCCCGCGTTCCACACCACCTCGATCGTCAGCTCGTTCTGGCCGCGCACGTGGGAGCCCGGCGGCGTCGTCGTCGAGGACCGCCTGGGCGCGGACGTCGTCGCCGAGCTGCGCGAGCGCGGGCACGACGTCACGCTCTCGGGCCCGTGGACCCTGGGGCGCATCTCCACCGTCGGACGCGACCTCGCCACCGGTCTGCTCTTCGGCGCCGCCAACCCGCGCGGGGCCCAGGGGTACGCCGTCGGCCGGTGACGGCGTTCGGTCGCCGCCTCAGTCGCCGGTGATGTCCAGCCGGCCGGTGAGCACGGCCGCGTACAGGCCGGCGGCGGCCACGAGCCGCTCCTCCTCCAGGTCGGGGCGCGGCAGGATGGCCTGCAGCAGGGCCTCGCCGTCGAGCATGTGGAGCAGTGACGTCACCGCGAGGCGGACCGCGCCGTCCGGCACCCCGTCACCGCCGTGCGCAGCGACCGCCAGCTCCGAGATCCACTCGCGGCACCCCCTGGCCCAGGCCGTCATCCGCTCCACCGAGGAGCGGCACATCGCGATCCCGGAGCACGAGGAGTGCGAGGTGCTCCTCGGCCTCGGCATGCGCACCATCGCGGACGGGCGCACCCTGCTGCTCGGCAGCACCGCGCTGCTGCAGCGCGAGGGCATCGCGGTCGACGCGGCCGCCGAGCGCTGGATCGCCCAGCTGCAGGCGCAGGCCGAGACGCCGCTGCTCCTCGCCGTCGACGGCGTGCTCACCGGGCTCGTCAGCCTGCGCGACACCGTGCGCCCCGAGTCGGCCGAGGTGGTGCGGGCGCTGCGCGCCGACGGCGTGGAGCGCATCGTCATGCTCACCGGCGACCACCCGCAGGTGGCCGCCGCCGTCGCCGCCGAGCTCGGCATCGACGAGTGGCGCGCCGAGGTCATGCCCGAGCACAAGCAGGACGTGGTGCGGGCGCTGCAGGCCGAGGGCTACACGGTGGCGATGGTCGGCGACGGCACCAACGACGCCCCGGCCCTCGCGCTGGCGGACGTGGGCATCGCGATGGGCATCGGCGGCACCGACGTGGCGCTGGAGACCGCCGAGATCGCGCTGGCGGGGGACGACCTCGCGAAGCTGCTCGAGCTGCGGGGCCTCTCGCGGCACACGGTCGCGACGATCCGGGAGAACTACGGCATGTCGATCGCGGTCAACGCGGCCGGGCTCGCCGTCAGCGCCGCCGGCGCGCTGTCGCCGGTCGCCGCGGCGGTGCTGCACAACGCCTCGTCCATCGCGGTCGTGGCCAACAGCAGCCGCACCACGCGCTACCGCCTCGAGCCCCGACCGCGCCACCGCGCGGAGCCGGGGTCCGACGCCGAGCCCGGGGCCTGATCCTCGGTTCGTGGTACCAGCGCCAGTGTTTTCGCGGCGCTCCCCCCACGAACCGGGTGGGGTGCGGGTCAGGCCGGCGTGCGGCCCGTGACGAGGTACTGGGGGCGGGACTCGTGCCCCGGCGACATCCCGAAGCGGCGGTCGAGCTCGGCGACCTCGTCGAGGCGGGTGGTCCGCACGCCGACGAGGCCGGCCGCCTCCATGACGGCGACCAGGTCCTCGACGCCGGTCGCGTTGGCGAGCGGCAGCCCGGCCTCGGTGGGGGCGTCGTACGTCGCGCCGAAGGCGCCGGGGCCGTCCGCGGACTCGACGGCGACGCCGCGGTCGATGCCGCCGGGGTACCAGTTCGCGTCGACGCACGCGACGGTGCCGCCGGGGCGCAGCAGGCGGGCCCACGCGCGGATCGCGGTCACCGGGTCGCGCAGCGTCCAGAGCAGGTAGCGGCTCGTGACCGCGTCGAGGCCGACGGCGACGCCGCGGGGCGCGACCGCGTCGCCGAGCACGTAGCGGGCCGCCGGCAGGCCCGCGGCCCGGCGGCGGGCCGCGTCGTCCTCGGCCTCCGCGAGCATGCCGGGGGAGCTGTCCAGCCCCACGACGTCGTGGCCGAGCTCGGCGAGCACGCTCGCGACGTACCCCGTGCCCGTCCCGACGTCGAGCACGCGCGCCGGCGCGGGCGGCAGCGCGCCACCCCAGACCCGGTGCCACAGCGCCCGGTCGTGCGGGGCGCGCTCGCCCTCGACCTGCCGCTGGTGGTACGCCGCGGCGCGGCCGCTCCAGTAGCGGTCGAGCCGGGCCTGCAGGTCGACGTCGTCGCCGGCGCCGGTCCCGGAGGTCGTCCCGGGGGTGGTGGGCGCCCCGACGGCGGTCTGCTGGAGGGTCATGCGCTGCTCCTCGTGGTGGTGGCCTTGCGGAAGACGAGGTTGATGTCGCCGTCGTGGTCGACGCGGCGCACCTGGACCTCGTAGACGGGTTCGAGGACCTCGGGGACGAGGACCTCGTCGGGCGGGCCCTGGGCGACGACCCGACCGGCGCCGAGCACGACGACGTGGTCGCAGTAGCGGGCGGCCAGGTTGAGGTCGTGGAGCACCACGACGACGCTGGCCGGCAGGCGCGCGACGAGGTCGAGCACCTCGTGCTGGTAGCGGATGTCGAGGTGGTTCGTGGGCTCGTCGAGCAGCAGGTGCTCGGCCTCCTGCGCCAGGGCCCGGGCGATGAGCACGCGCTGCTTCTCGCCGCCGGACAGCCCGGCGTACTCACGGGTGGCGAGGTGGAGGGCGCCGACCTGCCGCAGGGCGTCGGTCGCGACCTCCTGGTCGTGGACCGACGGCCGCCCCGACAGCCCCTGGTGGGGCAGGCGGCCGAGGAGGACGAGGTCGGCGACCCGCATCGGCAGGTCGACGCTGTGCTCCTGCACGACCACGGCGACGGCGCGCGCCAGGTCGCGGCGCGGCACGTCGGCGAGGTCGCGCCCGTCGAGCTCGATGCGCCCCTCGGTCGGCTGCAGGGACCCGTAGAGCGCGCGCAGCAGGGTCGTCTTGCCGCTGCCGTTGGGGCCGACGAGTCCGACGGTCCGGCGGGCCGGCACCGCGATGTCGACACCGTCGACGACGACGGCGTCGCCGTAGCGGTGCCGCACCCGGTGCCCGGCGATCACGCGGTGGGCCCGGCGGGCGTCTGCGCCAGGAACGTCACGAGCCGGTCGAGGCCGTCGACGGCCAGCGGCGTGGGGGGCTCGGCGAAGTTGAGGAGCAGGGGCAGCACGGCGCCGGACTCGAGCGCGCGCAGGGCGTCGGCGCCCGGCAGGTCGGCGACCGCGTCGACGACCTCGGCGGGGTCGCCGTCGCTGTGGAGCACGACGATCACGTCGGGGTCGCGCTCGACGAGCTCCTCGGCGCCGACCTCGAACACGCGCTCGCCGACGTCGCCGAACACGTTCTCCAGCCCCGCGGCCTCGACGAGGGGGGCGGACATCGAGCCCCGCCCGTACGCGTAGGTGACGCCGCCGCCCACGGTCGGGTAGAGCACGGCGACGGTGCGGTCCTCGCCGGCGGGGACGCGGGCCTCGATCTCCGCCACCCGGTCCTGCAGCTCGCCCACGTAGGCGTCGGCCTCGTCGGCGCGCTCGAACACCTCGCCGTAGAGGCGCACCTGGTCGTAGAGGTCCTCGAAGGTCGCGTCGCCCTCGAGCGAGCCGCAGAACGCGGGCTCCTCGACGAGCTCGATGCCGGAGGAGGCGAGGGTCTCTCGCGTGAGGTTCTCGGTCTCGCCGAGCACGAGGTCGGGCGTCTCGGCGACGACCTCCTCGCGGGAGATCTGCAGGTGGCCGCTGGTGTCGGTGCGGTCGGTCAGCAGCGGCACCTCCTCGAGTGCGGCGAGGGTCTCGGCGTCGTAGTACTCGTCGGGGTAGAGCCCCGCGCGCGCCACCACCCGGTCGAGCACGCCGAGCTCGTGGAGCGTCGGCACGGCCGCGCTCTTGAGCATCACGACCCGCTCGGGCGCGGCGTCGAGCTCGACGGTCGCGCCGCAGTTCTCCACCGAGATGGCCGCGTCGCCGGCGGCCTCGCCGCCGCACCCGACGAGGGGCAGCAGCAGGGCGGCGGCCGTCGCCGTCGCGGCACGGCGACGGACGGCGGGGCGGGTCGACGACATGGGTTCCTCCGGGGTCAGGACGGCACCGCGTGGAGGCGGCGGACGAGGAGCAGCAGGAAGGGGGCGCCGACGAGGGCGGTGATGATGCCGATGGGGATCTCCTGCGGCGCCAGCAGCGTGCGGGCGAGCACGTCGGCCCACACGAGCAGCACGGCGCCCAGCAGGGCGGCGACGGGTACGACGGCGCGGTGGGCCCCGCCGACGAGGCGGCGGGCGAGGTGGGGCACGACGAGACCGACGAAGCCGATGCTGCCGGCCATGGCGACCAGGACGCCGACCACGAGGGAGACGAGCACGAGGAGCAGGGTGCGGAACCGCTCGGGGTGCACGCCGAGCGTCAGTGCGGTCTCGTCGCCGACGACGAGCGCGTCGAGGCGGCGTCCCACCACGGCCAGGACCGCGACGGTGGCGGCGACCACGACGACGACCACGGCCAGCGCCCCGTTCCACGCCGCCAGGCCCAGGGAACCCAGCAGCCAGAACATCACCGAGCGCGAGCCCTCGGCGGAGTCGGAGGCGAAGATGAGGAAGCTGGTGGCCGCCGACAGGGCGTAGCCCACGGCCACGCCGGCCATGAGGAGCCGCACGGACGTGATCCGCCCGGAGCTGCGGGCGACGAGGAAGACGAGGAGCGAGGCGAGCAGGGCGCCGACGAAGGCGCTGCCCTGGAGCGCGTAGTCGCCGAACCCGGCGCCGACGCCGAAGAGGATGGCGCCCGCGGCGCCGCAGCTCGCGCCCGAGGAGATGCCCAGCACGTAGGGGTCGGCCAGGATGTTGCGCACCATCGCCTGGAGCACGACCCCCGCCAGCGCGAGCCCGGCGCCCACGGCCGCGCCCAGCACGACGCGCGGCGCGCGGATCTCCCACACGATCGCGTCGTGGCGCCTCTCCCACGTCACGTCGCCCGGGAGGCCGACGAGGTGGTGGAGCACGATCCGCGCGGAGTCGCCGGGGGAGACGCCGACCGGGCCGGCGCCCACGCCGATGACGACGGTCACCAGCAGCGCCACGCCCAGGCCGGTGGTCCACAGCGCGGCCCGGCGACGCTGGGCCGCGAGCCCGAGCAGGTCGCGGCCCTCGGCGTCCGCGCGCGGACCGTCCCCGCGGGGACCGCCCGGGCCCCCGCGCCCGGGCGGTCCCGTCGCGACGACGGGGGGTGCGTCCGTGGTGGTCACCCCGCCCCCTCCGTGCTTATCGCGAACAACATGCAACAACGATCCCATGGCGGGGGAGGGTCGCGCCAGCCGGGGCTCGCCCGCCGGGGCCCGCCGGCGGGGTCCCGTCGGTCACGTCCTGCCGGTCGGGTTCGGGGGAAGGGCGATGGGTACCGGACGGTGCTCGAGCAGCGGGCACCCGTCGTACGGCCTCGTAGGTGCCCCGTGGACCAGCAGGAACGATCGCTCGAGATCACGTTCGACCGCGCCAACGCCACCGTCGGCGTGCGGGGGGTGGTGGACGCCCCCGCCGCGCACAACCTGCGGGAGTTCGTCGAGCTGGTCCTGCGGACCGGCGTGCGGCGGCTCGTGGTCGACCTCACCGAGGTGGAGGTGCTCCACACCGTCGGGGTCCGCGAGCTGGACGACGGCGTCCGGGCCGCCCGCACGTGCGGGGTCGTCGTCGAGGTGCGGGCGGCGGACGGCTGCGTCGCCCGCCGCGTGCTGGACCTCGTGGACCGCACGCCGCGCTGAGCGGCTGCGTACGGTGGCCGGGTGGACAGCGGCGAACGGCGACCCGACGGACCCGACGGACCCGACCGGTCCCACCGGGACGAGCAGTTCGTCGACGTGGGCGACGGCTACCGGCTGTGGGTCGAGGCGACGGGCGACGCGTCCGCCCCGCCGCTCCTGCTGGTGATGGGGGCGAACGCCTCGGGTCCCGAGTGGCCCGACGCGCTCGTCGACCGGCTCGCCGAGCGGCACCGGGTGGTCCGTTACGACCACCGGGACACCGGCCGCTCGACCCACGCCTTCGACGAGCGGCCCTACGCGTTGCGGGACCTCGCCCGCGACCTGCTCGCGGTGCTCGACGCCCTGGGTGTCGACCGGGCCCACGCGGTCGGGATGTCGCTGGGCGGCACCTTGCTGCAGGTGCAGCTGGTCGACCACCCCGAGCGCTTCCTCAGTGCCACGATCCTCGGTACGCCGGCACTCGACGACCGCGAGGCCCCCGCGCCGCTCCCCGAGCTGCTCGAGGTGTGGGCCGAGATGGGCCGCGACCGCTCTCCGGTCGACGAGCGGGAGTGGCAGCTGCGGCACGCCCGGCTGCTCCACGGCCCCGACCTGCCGTTCGACGCGGCCGAGCACGAGGAGCGTCAGCGCCGGGTGGCCGAGCACCGCGGCACGCCCTCCGCGGCCACCGCCCACGCCCGCGCCGACCAGCGGGGCCTCGAGCGCGACACGAGCGCGATCGTCGTGCCGGTGCTCGTCGTCGACGCGCCCGCGGACCCCGTCGCTCCGCCGCCCACGGCCGAGCGCCTGGCGTCGCGGGTCCCGCTGGCGCGGCGCGTCGTCGTACCGGGGATGGGCCACGCGCTGCCCGCGGCCGTCGTGGCCCCGCGGCCCGCCGCCGGGCGGCCCCCCCCCGCGGGGTCGGGCGCGGCGGGGCGGGGCGCCGGGGGGGGGGGCCCCGCCCCGACGGTCATCCGGTGGGTCCGGCAGCGGCGGGGACTACTTGATGACGGCGTCGATCGTCTTCTTGAGCGCGCTGGGCTCCGAGGGCCGGCGCGGCGCCTTCTTCTTCGCCTCGATCATGTCGGCGCCGATCTCCTGCAGGACGGAGCGGCCGAGGGCCTCGCGGACCTTCGGGAACCACTCGTCCTCCTCCTCGGCGATGTGGTGACGCACGTTCTCGATGAGCACGGTGGTCTTGGCGTCGAACCGCTCGGCCTCGGGCGTCAGCCCGGCCAGCTCCACGACGAGCAGGTCGGCCACGTGGTGCTCCTCGTAGGACTCCAGCACGTCGTCCTCGAGGTCCGGCACGAGCTCGCGGACGCGGGGGTACATCACCTCGTTCTCGATGTAGGTGTGCACCGTGAGCAGCTCGATCATCCGGTCGACGAGACGCTGCTTGGTCTTCAGCGCGTTCTCGCCGGCGGCCTCGAAGTCCGAGAAGGTCTTGAGGATCTGCTGGTGGTCGTCCCTCAGGAGGACGATCGCGTCGGTCGACATGGGGCTCCTCGATGGCTCTCGGGGCAGCGCGCGGGGACCCGGGCGCCGTGACCGGCCGGTACCCGGCGGTGGCGCTCCGACGCGGGCCCGCGTGTCGTCCGCGGGGCGGGTACGGCGTGGTGCCCCAGGCAGGAGTCGAACCTGCGACCTTTCGCTTAGGAGGCGGCTGCTCTATCCGCTGAGCTACTGGGGCCGCGCGGGCAATCTTGCCACCGCCGGGCGGGGGGCTCGCAGGCGGTGCGTGGGTACCCACCGGTCGCCGCTCCATGCGCCGATACGCGACGACTTGGCGGTTCCGCGTAGATTTCGCGTGGCCCGACGAGCATCCAGGAGCAGACCGATGTCCACCCCCAAGCGGCGTGCCCGGCGCAAGCGCCGGCACACGGTGCTGCGCGCCGTCCTCGGCACGGCGTTCACCCTGGCCCTCGTCACGGCGCTGAGCGTCACCTTCCTCTACCGCCAGCTCGAGAGCAACCTGGGTGAGTTCGCGAACGAGGAGGAGCAGTTCGACTACGAGCGGCCCGAGCAGGTCGCCGACGGCGAGCCGCTCGACATCCTCCTCGTCGGCTCCGACAAGGAGGACGAGGGCGGCCGTCGCTCCGACACCACGATCCTCATGCACGTCTCGGCCGACCGCGACTTCGCCTACGGCATCAGCCTGCCGCGCGACGCGCTCGTCGACCGCCCCGACTGCGTGGACGACAACTCCGAGACCGTCCCCGGCGAGGAGATGGTCATGTTCAACACGGCGTACAGTGCCGGCGGCGCCATCTGCACGGTCAAGACGCTCGAGACGCTGACGGACGTGCCGATCGACGCCGTCGTCGAGATGGACTTCGAGGGCTTCGAGCGGATGGTCGACGCCATCGACGGCGTCGAGATCTGCGTGCCGAACGAGATCGAGGACGAGCAGTACAACATCAGCCTCCCGGAGGGCACCTACAACGCCACGGGGGAGCAGGCGCTCGACTACGTGCGCGAGCGGCACCAGGGCTCGCCCAACGGCGACCTGGGGCGCATCAAGCGCCAGCAGGCGTTCCTCGCGTCGATGGTGAACAAGGTGGTCTCGGCCGACACCCTGACGAACCCGAACCGCGTCAGCGGCTTCCTCCAGGCCGTGACCGGCTCCATGACGATCTCGTCGGAGTACCGCAGCCTCGCCAAGCTGGGCAACCTCGGGCTGCAGCTCAACGGCATCGGGCTCGACCAGATCACCTTCATCACCGTGCCGAACGAGGAGTACGCGCCCGACCCGAACCGCCTGGTGTGGACCGAGGAGGCCGACGACCTCTGGGAGCTCGTGCGCACCGACCAGCCCCTCACCGGGGAGTTCCTCGGCGAGGCGATCACGGCGACGGACTCGACCGGCACGATCGCGCCGGGCGGCAGCGGGACGGCCGCGCCGTCCACCACCGCCCCGCCGAGCTCGTCCGCCACCTCCGAGCCGACGGACACCGACTCCGCCACCTCGGAGCCGACCGACAGCGACCCCGCCGAGGCGCTGACGCCCGAGGAGATCGCCGAGCAGAACGGCCTCTGCGCCTGATGCCGGGTCCGTCCGCACCGGAGGGCGCCGGGAGCACCCCGGGGACCCCCGAGACCCCCGAGCAGCGCCGCCGGCGCCTCGCCGCGGTCTTCGGCGAGACGCTGCCGGAGCAGACGAGCGACGACCGGGACGACCGCGAGGGCCCCGGGTCCGGCGAGGCCGCCGGCGACGCGTGGCTGCGTGCCCAGGTGCCGCCGCACCACGGCGGCTGAGGTGCCCGCGCACGACGTCCTCGTCGTCCCGGGCGTGCCCGCGCTGCTGCCCGAGCACGCGGGTCTCGTGGACCCGGTGGCGGACCTGCGCGCAGCGGTGCGCGCCGCCGTACCCGGGCTGGTGGGGGAGCCCCCGCAGCCCGTCACCGTGCTGGCGAGCCCGCCCACCCCCGCGGAGGTACGCCGCAGCGCCGGCCCCGCGGTCGGCCTGCGGGTCGCGCGGCACCTGCTCGCCGAGGCCGGCGCGACGGACGTGCGCGAGGTCGACGCCCGGGTGGCCGGCGAGGTGCCGGCCGACGCCGGACGACTGCTCGTCGTGGCCAACGGGTCCGCGACCCGCACCGAGAAGGCGCCGGGCCACCTCGACGAGCGCGCCGAGGGTTTCGACGCCGCTGTCGGGGCCGCGCTCGCGTCCGCCGACGCGCAGGCCCTCGCGGGCCTCGACCTCGCCCTGGCCGCCGCCCTGTGGGCCGACGTCGCGCCGCTCGCGGCGCTCGGGCGCCACCTGGCCGCCGTCGCCGCGACGGGGCTCACCTGGACCGCGCAGGTGCTGCACGACGACGCGCCGTACGGCGTGCAGTACTGGGTCGTGCGGCTCCGCGCCGCCTGAGCCCCGCCTGACGGACCCACGAACGACACCGCCCCGCCCGGGAGACCCGGACGGGGCGGTGGTGGAGCTGGGGTGGCTCAGGCGCGCGGGGCGCCCGGGGTCACTTCGACTTGCGGGCCCGCGACGCCATCTTGGCGCGCTCGTTCTGGTCGAGGACGACCTTGCGGATGCGGACCATCTCCGGCGTGACCTCGACGCACTCGTCGTCGCGGCAGAACTCCAGGCACTGCTCCAGCGACAGCTTCTTCGGCGGGATCAGCTTCTCGAAGTTGTCGGAGGTGGCGGACCGGATGTTGGTCTGCTGCTTCTCCTTGGTGATGTTGACGTCCATGTCGTCGGCGCGGGAGTTCTCGCCGACGATCATGCCCTCGTAGACCTCCGTCGCGGGCTCGACGAACATGACGCCGCGCTCCTGCAGCGAGGTCATGGCGTACGCCGTCGCGGCGCCCTTGCGGTCGGCGACGAGCGAGCCGTTGTTGCGCGAGCGGATCTCGCCGGCCCACGGCTCGTAGCCCTCGGAGATGTGGTGGGCGATGCCCGTGCCGCGGGTGTCGGTGAGGAACTCGGTGCGGAAGCCGATGAGGCCGCGCGCGGGGACGAGGAACTCCATCCGGACCCAGCCGGTGCCGTGGTTCGTCATCTGCTCCATGCGGCCCTTGCGGGTGGCGAGCAGCTCGGTGATCGTGCCGAGGTACTCCTCCGGCGCGTCGATGGTCAGGCGCTCGACGGGCTCGTGCAGCTTGCCGTCGATCTCCTTCGTGACCACCTGCGGCTTGCCGACGGTGAGCTCGAAGCCCTCGCGGCGCATCTGCTCCACCAGGATGGCCAGCGCCAGCTCGCCGCGGCCCTGCACCTCCCAGGCGTCGGGACGCTCGGTCGGGAGCACCCGCAGGCTCACGTTGCCGATGAGCTCGGAGTCGAGGCGGTCCTTCACGAGGCGCGCGGTGACCTTCGAGCCCTTCACCCGGCCGACCAGGGGCGAGGTGTTGGTGCCGATGACCATCGAGATGGCCGGCTCGTCGACGTGGATGAGCGGCAGCGCGACCGGGTTCTCCGGGTCGGCCAGCGTCTCGCCGATGGTGATGTCGGGGATGCCCGCGACGGCGACGATGTCGCCGGGACCGGCCGACTCGCCGGGCTTGCGCTCGAGGCCCTCGGTGACGAGCAGCTCGGTGATGCGGACGTTCTTGACGTCCCCGTCGCGCTTCATCCACGCGACGGTCTGGCCCTTCTTCAGGTTGCCCTCGTGGATGCGCAGCAGCGCGAGGCGACCGAGGAACGGCGAGGAGTCGAGGTTGGTGACGTGCGCCTGCAGCGGCGCGCCCTCGGTGTAGGTCGGGGCCGGGATGGTCTCGAGGATCGTCTTGAACAGCGGCTCGAGGTCGGGGGAGTCGGGCAGCTCGCCGTTCTCCGGCTGGTCGAGACCGGCGACACCGGCGCGGCCCGAGGCGTAGACGACGGGGAAGTCGAGCGCGTCCTGGCTGTGGCTCTCGTCGAGCAGGTCCATGAACAGCTCGTAGGTCTCGTCCACGACCTCGGCGATGCGGGCGTCGCCGCGGTCGGTCTTGTTGACGACCAGGATCACCGGCATGTCGGCGTTGAGCGCCTTGCGCAGCACGAAGCGGGTCTGGGGGAGCGGGCCCTCGGAGGCGTCGACCAGCAGCACGATGCCGTCGACCATCGACAGGCCGCGCTCGACCTCGCCGCCGAAGTCCGCGTGGCCCGGGGTGTCGATGATGTTGATCGTCATCGGCTTGCCGTCGGCCGCGGGACCCGCGTAGTGCACTGCGGTGTTCTTCGCGAGGATCGTGATGCCCTTCTCGCGCTCCAGGTCCCCGGAGTCCATGACGCGCTCGGCGACGCTCTCGGCCTGGTGGGCGGTGAAGGCGCCGGCCTGGCGGAGCATCGCGTCGACGAGGGTCGTCTTGCCGTGGTCGACGTGCGCGACGATCGCGACGTTGCGCAGGTCGGAACGGAGGGTGGTCATGGTGAGGATGCGTCGCTTCCGTCGAAGGGTGGGAAGGCCCGAGGGGCCTCCAGGAGTCTAGGGGCGGGGGGCCGTCCGCGCCGATTCGTGCGCACGTAGGCTCCGCGCCGTGAGCGAGCAGTCCGCCTTCGACCGCGACCTGACCCTGACCCCGGGCGCCGGGGAGGAGGGCGACGACGAGCGCCGTTTCACCGCGCACCTGCCGGGCGGCTGGTCCGTCGGCGGCGGCATCAACGGGGGCTTCCTGCTGGCCCTGATCGGCTCCGCGGTCCGCGCGACGGTGCCCGAGCGGCCCGACCCGGTCGCGGTGGCCGCGACATACGTCGGCGCCTGCGTCGAGGGCCCCGCCGAGCTGGTGACCCGGGTCGTGCGCCGCGGCACGCTCACCACGGTGGCGGCAGAGGTGGCCCAGGGCGGTACGACGCGCATCACCGCCCTCGCCACCTTCGGCGACCTGGGGGCGCTGACCGACGAGGTGGGTACGACGGGCGCCCCGCCCGCCCTGCCCCCGGTCGAGAAGTGCCCGGCCTCGTCGTCGGCGCCCGAGGAGTTCCGCCGCCTCGCCCCGCTCGTCGAGCGGTTCGAGATGCGCTTCGACCCCGCCTGCGCCGGGTGGATCGCCGGACGTCCGTCGGGCCGGGGCGCGCTGCAGGCGTGGTTCCGCCTCGCCGACCGCGAGCCCGACCCGCTGTCGCTGCTCATGACGCTCGACGCGATGCCGCCCGTCACCTTCGACCTCGGCCGGCCGGGCTGGGCCCCGACCGTGCAGCTGACGGCGCACGTGCGCGCCGTACCGGCCCCCGGGTGGCTGCGCGTGCGCCAGGCCACCCGCAACGTCGCCGGCGGGTTCTTCGAGGAGGACTGCGAGGTCTGGGACTCCGCCGGCCGCCTCGTCGCCCAGGCGCGCCAGCTGGCCCGCGTGCCGCGCGGCTGAAGGCCTCAGCCCACGGGTCGCAGTGCCCTCAGCCCACCGGTCGCACCGCGACCAGCCACCGGCGCCGCGGGTGCTCGGTCGGCACCCACAGCCGGCCCAGCGACCACGACAGGTCCTCCGGACCCATGGGCGTCGCGGCCGCGGTGCGCCGCCAGGTCGCCCCGGCGAGGCCCGCCCCGTGCTGCGCCGTCACGAGGCTCCCCGCGCCCCACGGGCCGTGGGAGGTGGTGACGTGGAGGCGGCCCGCGACGTCGGCGACGCCCTGCATGCCCTTCACGCCGGTCTCGACGACCTCGCTCGCGTACGTCGTGCGGCGGTCGCCCGGCGAGCCCGCCGGGACCCCGTCGGGGCCCAGCGGGAAGCGCGCCACCCGCGTCGACTTCTCGCCCCGCCCGTACTCGCCCACCAGCAGCGACGGCCCCTGCGTCCCCTCGGCCAGCGAGAGGAACGACCAGCGCAGCTTCTCGACCTCCGCGCCGGGCTGCGCGCTCGTGGGTGCTGGCTCCTCCACGCCGCCGCGGTGGTCGACGCGGGTCGGCAGCACCCAGCGGTAGCCGTGCGCGGTGTCCTCCTCGCCCTCGGGCAGCCACAGCAGGTCGTCGAGGTGGGCCGAGACGCAGCCCTTCCCGGTGGCCGCGACGTGGATCCACGACCCGGCCCAGACGATGCCGCCCGCGTGGGCGGTCACCGGCTCGAGGCCCACCTGCCCGTCCTCGCGCCGTACCGGCCTCACGAGCAGCACGTGCCGGTAGCGCAGGCTGTCGAGGTCGAGGAACGTCAGGCGCACCCCGTGCTTCTCGTCCTTCCCGGCCGGGCCGGGGACGGGCTTGGCGTACCAGCTCACCACCGCCACGCGGCGTCCCTCCAGGCCGGCCGGGGTGCTCCCCAGCGCGGTGGCGTCGCCGGAGGTCGTGACGCCCTGGGGCCACCACTGGGCGGTACGGCGGTCCGCGGCCTCCCAGCCCCACGCCTGCTCCACCCGGTGGCCGAGCAGGCGCGCCCAGGGGGCCCGGTGGGCGCGGCCGGGCAGGTCGGAGAGGAGGGCGCCGAGGCCGGGGCGTCCGCCGTACCGCTGCGCGAGCTCGTCGACGAGGGCACGGCGGGAGGCGCTGCGGCGCACGAGGAGGGGGGTGCTCATCTCGCCACGGTACGAACCCCGGGCGAACCGGCCCGGACCAGGACGGCGTCCCACCATCCGCGCGGATGTGCCCCAGGCCGGTGGGGAGTGGGAAAGTAGGGGACGTGAGAGCCCTGCTGCTGGAGAACCTGCACCCGACCGCCGGCAAGATCCTCACGGAGGCCGGCTTCGACGTCGAGGAGCACTCCGGTGCGCTCGACGAGGACGAGCTGATCGCGGCCCTCGAGGGCGTCGACCTGCTCGGCATCCGCTCCAAGACCGAGGTGACGCAGCGCGTCCTCGACGCGCGCCCGGACCTGACGGCCATCGGTGCCTTCTGCATCGGCACCAACCAGATCGACCTCGCCCGCGCCGCGACGCTCGGCGTGGCGACGTTCAACGCGCCGTACTCCAACACCCGCTCCGTCGTGGAGCTCGCGATCGCGAACATCATCGCGATGGCGCGCCGCCTCACCGAGCGCGACAAGGCGCTGCACGCGGGCGTGTGGGACAAGTCGGCCGACGGCAGCCACGAGATCCGCGGGCGCTCGCTGGGCATCGTGGGCTACGGCAACATCGGCTCGCAGCTCTCCGTCGTGGCCGAGGCGCTGGGCATGCGCGTCTACTTCTACGACGTCGACGACCGCCTGTCGCTCGGCAACGCGACGCGCTGCAGCTCGCTGGCCGAGCTGCTCGAGGTGGCCGAGACCGTGACGCTGCACGTCGACGGCCGCGAGGCCAACGCCGGGGTGTTCGGGGCGGCCGAGTTCGCGATGATGCGGCCGCGCTCGCTGTTCCTCAACCTCTCGCGCGGCTTCGTCGTGGACTACGACGCGCTGCGGGCGGCCCTGGTGTCGGGCCACCTCGCCGGTGCCGCGGTCGACGTGTTCCCGAAGGAGCCGAAGAAGCGCGGCGACGCGTTCGACTCGCCGCTGCGCAACCTGCCGAACGTGATCCTGACGCCGCACGTCGGCGGCTCCACCGAGGAGGCGCAGGAGGACATCGGGCGCTTCGTCGGCGGCAAGCTGCGCGACTACGTGCGCCGCGGCGCGACCTCGCTGTCGGTCAACCTGCCGACGCTCATGCCCGAGCGCACCCCGCACACGCAGCGCATCACGCACCTGCACCAGAACGTGCCGGGCGTGCTCGCCGCGCTCAACGACGTGCTGGGCCGCCACGCGATCAACATCGGCTACCAGTCGCTCGCCACGCGCGGGGACCTCGGCTACGCGGTGACCGACACCGACTCGCCGATCCCCGACGCCGCGCTGTCCGAGCTGGGGGACATCGGCGGCACCGTGCGCCTGCGCGTCATCTCCTGACGCCTGGTCCGGGGTCGCCTGGGTCGCGGACCGCGCCGGTTGCGGCCTCGGGGTCGCGGTAGCAGCGATAGTCGCCGACTACCGCTGGTACCGCGACCCGGCCCGGTCAGGCGTCGCCACCGCTGACCCCTCTCCCCTGTGGACGGCCGGTCGCGGGGACGGCCCGGCGCGTCGAGACTCGACGCGTGCCCGACGAGATCGCCGACCGCCACGCCGCCGCGCTGCGGCGCCGCAGGACGGAGCAGCTCGCCGCCCTGCGGGCCGTCGCCGACCAGCAGGCCGGCGTGGTCTCGCGGGACCAGCTGCGCGAGCTGGGCTTCCACCGCGAGGAGGTACGCCGACGCGTCGCCGCCGGCACGTGGGTCGTCCGCACGCCCACCGTCGTGAGCACCACCAGCGGTCCGCCGGTCGAGGAGCAGCGCCTGTGGATCGCCGTCCTCCACCCGTCCGGGCCGTCGGCGCTGGCCGGTCGGACCGCCCTCGCCCTGCACGGGCTCAGCGGCTGGTCGACGCGTGAGGTGTCGGTCGTGGTGCGCACGGGGCAGCACCTGCCCGCCGACGGGATCGAGGTGCACCGCACGCGACGCCCGTTCGAGCGCTGGACGACGCACCGCCGTGGTCTTCCGGTGCTCCGCGCCGAGCCGGCGGCCCTCCTCGCCGCCTCGCGCCTGCGGCACCCCCGCTCCGCCGCGGGGCTGATCGCCGCCTGCGTCCAGCAACGGGTCACGACGGGCGAGCAGCTGCTCGACTGGCTGCCCCGGCTCGCGCCCCTGCCCCGGGCCCGGCTGCTCGCCGAGGCGCTGGTCGAGGTGGTGGGCGGCGCCGGTTCGGTCGCCGAGATGGACCTGGGTGTCGTGTGCGCCGCCGCCGGGCTCGTGGCGCCGCACCGGCAGCGGGTGCGCCTCGACGCCGGGGGCCGTCGCCGCTACACGGATGCGGAGTGGGACCTGGCCGACGGCACCGTCGTGGTGCTCGAGGTCGACGGTGCCTTCCACCTCGAGGTCGCCCACTGGGTGGCCGACAAGCGCCGGCACCGTCGGCTGAGCGGTCCGGGGCGCGTGGTCATCGGCTGCGCGGCCGTCGAGCTGCGCACCGAGCCCGGCGAGGTGGTCGCCGACCTGGTGGCGCTCGGCGTACCCCGCCGCGGTGGTGCGGCAGCGGCCTGACGGACGGGTCGCGGTGCCAGCGGTAGTGATCCACTACCGCTCCTACCGCGACCTCCGGCGGGACAGGGTTGCGGCATGATGGACACCGTGCGGGCCATCTTCTTCAGCGACGACGACGCCGAGGCGGCTGCGGCGCGGCTGCGCCGGGACGGGTACGACGCGGAGGTCGTCCGCGAGCGCCTCGCCGGCGAGGACGACGACGAGGACCACCCCTGGGCGGTGCTGACCGACGCGCCGGCGTTCGTGCTCGAGGTGGTGGTCGACGACCTCGACGGCTGGCTCGACGAGGCGCGCCCGGACGCCCCGGCCCCGGCGCTCCCGCCGCTCGACCTCCCCGCCGCCCCGAAGCGGATCAAGCGCCCACCGGCCGACCCCACCACCACCTGACCCACCCCGGCCGAGCTGCATCGCGCGGCGCCTCGAGCCGCAGCGCTCGCCCAGCCCGGGTCGCGGTAGGAGCGGTAGCGATCCACTACCGCTCGTACCGCAACCGGGTCCGGGGCGTCAGCCGACTCCGGGTCGCGGCGGGAGCGATAGTCGACGACTACCGCTCCTACCGCGACCGGGGGTGGGCGGCTCGCCGTACGCTCGTCCCCATGCCCGAGCACACCACCGCACCCGCGCAGCGCCTGATGCTGGTGCACGCCCACCCCGACGACGAGACGATCGGGCAGGGGGCCACGATGGCCAGGTACGTCGCGGAGGGTCGCGGCGTCACCCTCGTCACCTGCACGGCCGGCGAGATGGGCGAGGTGCTCGTCCCCGAGCTGGAGCACCTCGCCGCCGACCGCGACGACGCGCTGGGCGAGCACCGCCGCGGCGAGCTGGCCGACGCGATGCGCGTGCTGGGCGTCACCGACCACCGGTTCCTCGGCGGGTTCGGCCGCTACCGCGACTCCGGCATGAAGTGGCACGCCGACGGCCACGCGATCGCCGCCGACGACACCGACGAGCGCGCCTTCGCCAACGCCGACCTCACCGAGGCCGCCGACCACCTCGTCGCGATCATCCGCGAGGTCCGCCCGCAGGTGCTCGTCACCTACGACCAGTTCGGCGGCTACGGCCACCCCGACCACATCCAGGCGCACCGCGTGGCGACGTACGCCGTCGCGCTGGCCGCCGTGCCCTCCTACCGCCGCGACCTGGGCGAGGCCCACGACGTCGCGAAGGTCTACTGGGGCGCCATGTCGGCGACCCAGCTGCGCGAGGGCCTGCGCAAGCTGCGCGCGGCCGGCGACACCATCACCTTCGAGGGCGTCGACCCCGAGGGCCCCATGCCGATGGGCTCGCCGGACGAGGACCTCGACTGCCGCGTCGACGGCGGGGACCACGCCGACGCCAAGATGGACGCCATGCGCGCCCACGCCACCCAGATCACCGTCGACGGCCCCTTCTTCGCGCTCTCGAACAACCTCGGCAACGCCGTGTGGGGCATCGAGTTCTACCGCCTCGCCAAGGGTCCCCGCGGGCCGGTCGGCGCCGACGGGCTCGAGGACGACCTCTTCGCGGGGCTGTGAGCCGCACCGGCCCCGCGTACGTGCTCGGCGCCGGACTGCTCGGCGCCGGCCTGCTGCTCGTGGGCGCCCTGACCGGGGCGGCGGCCGTGGTCGTCACCGGCCACGACTGGGGCCTCCCGCTCGTGGCCGCCGCCACCGCGGCCGTGCTCTGGGCCGTGCCCACGCGGCGCGGCACGGTCGTGCCGTTCGTCGTCGGCTGGGTCGCACCCGTCCTCCTCGCGCTGCGGACGCGCCCGGAGGGGGACTACCTCATCCAGGGGAACGGGCGCGGCTACACGCTGCTGGGCCTCACCTTCGCCGTCGCCCTCGTCGGCGTGGTGGTGCTCGCCGCGGGCGGTCGGGTACGGCGCACCCCGCCCGCCGATGCGCCGGGGTCTCACCCGCACGGGTGAGCCGGGCGCCGCGACGACCGACTTCGAGCCGCCTTCCCTACTATGGCGCGGTGAGCAGTGCTGACGAGTCCGCGCCGGGTGGTGCGGCCGGCCCCCGGACCGGCCGCGACGCCGCGACCCGCCCCGACCCGGAGCGGGAGCGCGCGGACACCGCCGAGCGACCGTTCGTCCCCGGCTTCCCCGACACCCACGACGAGGCCGACGACACCGGCCACGACACCGGTCACACCGACCCGGTGCCGCCGCGCCGGCGCCGCGGGCGGCGGGTGGCGGCGTACGCGCTGCTCGGGCTCCTCCTCGTGCTCGGCGGCCTCTACGTCGCGGCGTACGTCGTGGCGGGCGACAAGGTCGCCCGGGGCACCACGGTCGCGGGCGTCGACATCGGCGGCCAGCCGCAGGACGAGGCCGCAGCGACGCTCGAGGCGGGCCTCTCGGACCGCGTCGCCCAGCCCCTCGACGTGAGCGTGGCGGGCACGGACGTGACCCGGCAGCTCGACCCGGCGGCCCTCGGTCTCGCCGTGGACCACGAGGCGTCCGTCGCCGACGCAGGCGGGCGCCGCAGCTGGAGCCCCGAGCGGCTCTGGACCTACTTCACCGGCGGCGAGGACCTCCCCGCCGTCGTCGACTCCGACCCGGCCGCCGTCGAGCAGGCGCTCGCCGAGCTGGAGCAGGCCGCGGGACAGCCGGCGGTGGAGGGCGCCGTCGGGTTCGAGGACGGCGCGGTCGTCGTCACCGAGCCCACCCCGGGCCGCGGCTTCGACCGCGAGGCCGCCGCGCAGCGCATCGAGGACGCGTTCGTCGCCGAGGGCGGCGCCACGGAGCTCGAGCTGGCCGACATCACCCCGACCGTCGACGCGGCCGACGTCGAGGCCGCGCGCGCCGCGTTCGCCGACCCGGCCGTCTCCGCCCCCGTCACGCTCACCTTCGGCGACACCCCCGTCGAGCTCGCCCCGGCCGAGTTCTCGCCCGCGCTGCGCATGGAGGCCCGCGACGGCGGGCTCGTCGGCGTCGTCGACGGCGCCGTGCTCAAGGACGTGGTCGACGACCGCGTCGGCGACCCGGGTCGCCCGGTCGACGCCTCGATCGTGCTGCAGGACGGCCGACCCACCGTCGTGCCCGCGCAGCCGGGCGTCGACTACCTCCCCGAGACGCTCGCGACGGTCTTCCAGGGCCTCGTCACCGCGCCGGCGGGCAGCCGCGAAGGCGTCGTCGAGGCGACGGCCGCCGAGCCGGAGCTCACCACCGAGGAGGCCGAGGCGCTCGGCGTCACCGAGCTGGTCAGCGAGTTCACGACGTCGTACCCCCACGCGTCCTACCGCAACACCAACATCGGGCGGGCCGCCGAGCTCATCGACGGCACCCTGCTGCTGCCGGGGGAGACGTTCTCGATGAACGACACCGTCGGCGAGCGCACTCGCGAGAACGGCTTCACCGAGGGCTACGTCATCAGCGACGGCATCCTGCGCCAGGACCTGGGCGGCGGCGTCTCGCAGATGGCGACCACCCTGTTCAACGCCATGTTCTTCGCCGGGCTGGAGGACGTGGAGCACAAGCCGCACTCGTTCTACATCGACCGCTACCCGGTGGGCCGCGAGGCCACGGTGGTCTGGGGGGCGCTCGACCTGCGCTTCAAGAACGACACGGAGCACGGCGTGCTCATCGACACCCAGCTCGACGCGAGCTCGCCGGGGTCGCCGGGCTCGATCACGGTGCGGATGTACTCCACCAAGGTGTGGGACATCGAGGAGACCACCTCGGAGCGCCACAACTTCACGCAGCCGAGCACGCGCACGCTGACCACCCCGGACTGCGAGCCGCACACCGGCTACCGCGGCTTCGACGTCGACGTGACCCGCATCTTCAAGCGCCCGGGCTCCGGCGAGGTCGTGCGCGAGGAGGTCTTCAGCACGACCTACACGCCGTCGGACACGGTCGTGTGCCGCGCCCCGCAGCCCGACCCGGCCCCCGCGCCGACGCCGCCGGCCGCGCCGGAGGAGACCATCGCCGACCCGGCGGCCCCGACGGGCTGAGCGCCGGAGGTCCCAGGCCCCGGCCGCCCTCAGCCCGGCGGGGCGAGGTACGTCACCGTGTGGTGGGTGACGAACCCCAGGCCCTCGTAGAGCGCGAGGGCGGGCGCGTTCGTGGTCAGCACGTGCAGGGCCAGCGTCGTCGCTCCCCGCGCGGCGAGCTCGTCGACGAGGGCCGCCAGCACGGCGGTGCCGTGCCCCGCCCGCCGGTACGCCGGCTCCACCGCGAGGTCGTGCAGGCCGGCCCAGTCGCCGCGCACCGCGGCGCCGCCCCGCGCGACCACGACCCGCTCCGCGCCGGGCTCGTCGACCTCCGCCTCCGCGTGCAGCACGACGAGGTGCTCGTCGCGGTGGGTCTCGACGACGGTCAGGTCCGCGTACGGCGACGCCCCGCGGCGGGCGAGCGCGCGCCGTACCTGCGCGAGGGAGGCGAGCTGCAGCGCGACCTGCCACCCGTCCACGTCGACCGGCTCGTGCCAGCCGCCGTCGCGGAACAGCTCCTCCTCCGCCGAGCCCACGACGACCATGGCGAGCGGTCGGCGCTCCCGCGCGGCGTACCAGTCCGCGACGTGCGCCCGTGCGTCGGCGGGGGAGAGGTCGACCGTCCCGGCCGCGAGCACCGAGTTGGTGCGCCGCCGCAGCCGGCCGCCGGTGGGCGACGAGGCCTGGAGGACCCATTCCTCGAGCCGCTCGCGCTCGGTGCCGGGCCACAGCAGCCGCATCCGCGCCTCGGCGGCCCCGGCGTCCACCCGCAGGCGCGGGCTCGGGCGGGGCGGCACCGGCTTGCCGGAGACGATGAGGTCGTGCGGCACCTCGACGCGCGTGCCGTCCGCGCGGCGCACCACGAGTGACGGAGACCACTGCTCGGCCACGCCGAGCACGTCGGTGAAGCTCGGGCCGCCGGTGGGACCCACCTGACCTGGGACGACGCGTCGCACGACCACGCGGGTGCCGACCACGTGCGGACCCAGACCGTGCGCCCCGAGGTCGTGCGCCGCGGGGGTGCCCGCATGCTGGGGTTCGTCGGGAGGCGTCACCGTGCGGATACTAGGGTGGGCCGGTGCGCGCGAGCGCACCCCCCGATCGCGAACGACCCGCCCTGCCCGTCTCAGGAGGACCTCAAGATGACCTACGTCGTCGCCCAGCCGTGTGTGGACGTCATGGACCGCGCGTGCGTCGACGAATGCCCGGTCGACTGCATCTACGAGGGCAAGCGGATGCTCTACATCCACCCCGACGAGTGCGTCGACTGCGGTGCGTGCGAGCCGGTCTGCCCCGTCGAGGCGATCTACTACGAGGACGACACGCCGGAGGAGTGGAAGGACTACTACGCGGCGAACGTCAACTTCTTCGACGACCTCGGCTCGCCCGGCGGTGCCGCGAAGATGGGCGCCATCGACGCCGACCACCCCTTCGTCGCCGCCCTGCCGCCCCAGAACCAGGAGTGACCCCGACGGGCCGGCGGCCGGTCTCGAGCCGGCTGCCCGACTTCCCCTGGGACGGGCTGGCGTCGTACGCCGCCACGGCGCGCGCGCACCCCGACGGGGTCGTGGACCTCTCGATCGGCACGCCGGTCGACCCGACGCCCGCCGTGGTGCGGGACGCCCTGGCCGCCGCCTCCGACGCGCCGGGCTACCCGACGACCATCGGCACGCCGCGGCTGCGCCAGGCGGTCGTCGACTGGCTGGCCCGCCGCTTCGGCGTGACCGGCCTCGGTCTCGACGGCGTCCTGCCCAGCGTGGGCTCCAAGGAGCTCATCGGTGCGCTGCCCGTGCACCTCGGGCTCGGCCCCGACGACCTCGTCGTCATCCCCGAGCTCGCCTACCCGACGTACGAGGTGGGGGCGGCGCTCGCCGGCGCCCGGGTGCTCGCGGCGGACTCGCTCACGGCCATCGGCCCCGAGCGACCCGCGCTGCTGTGGCTGAACTCGCCGTCGAACCCCACGGGTCGCGTGCTGCCGCCCGAGCACCTGCGCAAGGTCGTGGAGTGGTGCCGCGAGCGCGGCACGCTGCTGGTCTCCGACGAGTGCTACCTCGAGTGCGCCTGGGACGCCGAGCGCCCGCCCACCTCGGTGCTGCACCCCGACGTCTGCGGCGGCAGCCACGAGGGTCTGCTGAGCGTGCACTCGCTGTCGAAGCGCTCCAACCTCGCCGGCTACCGCTCCGCGTTCGTCGCCGGCGACCCGGCCGTCGTGGCCGAGCTGCTCGCCGTGCGCAAGAACCTCGGCCTCATCGTGCCCGCGCCCGTGCAGGCCGCGACGGCCGCCGCCCTCGACGACGACCAGCACGTGGCGGAGCAGCACAGCCGGTACGCCGCGCGCCGCGCCGAGCTGCGGGGGGCGCTGGAGCGCGCCGGGTTCCGCATCGACCACTCCGAGGCGTCGCTCTACCTGTGGGCGACCCGCGGCGAGGACTGCTGGGCCACCGTCGGGTGGCTCGCCGAGCGCGGGATCCTCGTGGCCCCCGGCTCGTTCTACGGCGCCGCGGGCGCCCAGCACGTGCGGGTGGGCTTCACCGCCACCGACGAGCGCATCGCCGCCGCCGCCGCGCGCCTGGCCTGAGCGCCCCGCCGGTCCCTGCCTGCGCCCCGCCGGCCCGGGGGAGCGGTCAGCTGGCGAACACGTCCACGTGCACGTGGTCGCGGTGCTCCAGGATCGCCGCCGTGTCCTCGTCGACGCCGGACGTGTCCACGTCGTAGGGGCGCCAGCCCTGCCCGGAGCGCCGCGCCGTCCAGATCATGTCGTCGTAGATGACGGTGGCGACGTCGAGCCGCTCGGCGTGCGCCACGAGGTACTGCGCCACCGACCAGCCCAGCCGCTGCGTCTCCTCGGTCACGGGCCGGGTGAAGACGTCGATGGCCCGGCCGTCGTAGTGCGCCGAGCCCTCCGAGTGCCCGGTGCTCACCCCGCCGGGCGCGAACCCGCCGAGGGAGAGCTCGCCGTACGCCGCCGCCAGCTCGGTGCGCACCGTCGCCGCCCGCTCCGTCAGGCCGGACGCGTCGAGCTCCTCGCCGGCCTCGGTGCGCACGTCGGTGTCGACGCGGCAGGTCAGCGCCGCCCCGGTCCACCCGGTGAGCGCGGAGGCGAGCACCCGCGCGTCGGCCTCGTGGTCGGCGTACGCCTCGGGGAAGCCCGAGCGCTGCACGGCCTGGGCGGCCTCGGTGACGGGCAGGTCGGCGTACCCCGGCACCTCGACGAGTGCGTCGTAGAACGCGTTCGTGGCGTAGGAGGGGTCCGTCAGCTGCTCCTCGGTGCCCCAGCCCTGGGAGGGCCGCTGCTGGAACAGGCCGACGGAGTCGCGGTCGCCGTAGTCGATGTTGCGGATCTTCGACTCCTGGTACGCCGTGGCGAGCGCGATCGTCGCGGCCCGCGCGGGCAGGCCGCGACGCACGGCGGTGGCCACGATGAGCGCCGCGTGCTCCGCCTGCTCGACGTCGAGCTCGACCTCGGCGGTCGTGCCGTCGACGTCGAGGGTCGCGACGCACCCCTGCGCGCCGGGCAGGAATCCCTCGACGCTGCGGTAGACCCAGCGCCCGGTGAGGGCGACGACGCCGACGACGAGGGCCACGACGACGGCGCCGACGAGCAGCCGGCGGCTCACCCGCCCGGTCCCGCCGGCGCCACCAGCGGCCCCGTCCGCGCCGTCGATGCCCGCACCCTCAGTCGTTGGCGTGCAGCGCGGCGTTGAGGGACACGCCCTCGCTGCGCCACGGCACGGCCTCGAGCGCGCCGGAGACGGAGTTGCGGCGGAACAGCACGTTGGAGGCGCCCGAGAGCTCGGCGGCCTTGACGACGCGGGGCTCCGCGCCCGGCTCGATGACGGCGACCTTGGAGCCGGCGGTGACGTAGCAGCCCGCCTCGACGACGCAGTCGTCGCCCAGCGAGATGCCGAGCCCGGAGTTCGCCCCCAGCAGGCAGCGGCGGCCGATCGAGATGACCTGCTTCCCGCCGCCCGAGAGCGTGCCCATGATCGAGGCGCCGCCACCCACGTCGGACCCGTCGTCCACGACGACCCCGGCCGAGATGCGGCCCTCGACCATCGAGGCGCCGAGCGTGCCGGCGTTGAAGTTGACGAAGCCCTCGTGCATCACCGTGGTGCCGGACGCGAGGTGCGCGCCGAGGCGGACGCGGTCGGCGTCGGCGATGCGCACACCGGAGGGCACGACGTAGTCCGTCATGCGGGGGAACTTGTCGATCCCGTAGACGCTCACGTGGGTGCCCGCGGCCCGCAGCCGCGCGCGGGTGAGCTCGAAGCCCTCGACGGCGCAGGGGCCGGCCGAGGTCCACACCACGTTGGCCAGCAGGCCGAACTGGCCCTCGAGCGAGATCGAGTGCGGCACGACGAGGCGGGCCGACAGCAGGTGGAGCCGCAGCCACACGTCCTCCGTCGAGGTCGGCGGCGCCTGCAGGTCGGCGATCTCGACGCGGCGCACCTCCCGCACCACGCCCCGCAGCTCGTCGACGCCGGCCAGGGCGTCGAGGTCCGCGCCGGCCACGGCGTCGGGGGCGTCGGCCGCGGGCGCCTCGCCCAGCGCGGGGGCCGGGAACCAGACGTCGAGCACCGTGCCGTCGGGGGCGGTGGTCGCGAGCCCCACGCCCCAGGCGGAGGTCGGCGGGGTCGGCCCGGAGGTCGAGGTCGGCACGTCGGCGGCGTTGGCTGCGGTCACGTGGACCCATGCTACGGAACCGCGCCGACCGTCCGGCTACCGTCGGGGGCATGCACCCCGAATCCCGAGCGCGCCGCGAGGCGCTGCGGCTGGTACGACGCGGTGCGGCCGCGTCCCTCGTCGGAGGGCTCGCCTGGGCCGGGTGGGAGGCCGCCCGGGCGGCGGTGCCCGTCGACCTCGTGGGCGACCCGCGCGCCTGGGTGCGCGACCGCCTCGGCCGCGGCGCCGCGGACGAGACCCCCGAGCCCGGCGAGCTGGAGTGGGTGGAGCGCCCGCTCGACGCCGACGTGCGCGCCCTGACCGACGCGCTGCTGTCGCAGACCGAGGACTACGGCGCGCTCGCGCTGCGGGCCCAGCTGCTGCGCGCCGTCACGACCGACGCGGAGCGCGGCGAGCACGAGGCCGTCGACTTCGCGACGTTCGAGGTGGCCGGGGACGTGCCGCTGGCCGTGCCCGCCGACGCCGAGTTCCCCGTCCACGCCCGCTTCGTGGGCGACGACGGTGAGCCTCTGGTGGTGGGGCTGCGCGTCGACGAGGGCCGGCTGGCCTACATCCGCGTGCGCACCGTCGAGCCCGGTGACCCGTTCGCCGGCCCGGTGCTGCCGCGCTGGCCCTCGCCGGACGAGGTGACGTTCTGGATCGACACGATGCGCGGCCCCCAGCCCGTGGTGCGCGCCGGCCTCAGCGGGGACTGACCGCGACGCGGTAGCGCACGAACGCGGGCACCGCGAGGGCGGCGACGACGACGCCCACCACGGTGAGGATCCCGCCGCCGGCCGCGGCGACCGAGGCCCCGACGACCGCCGCCGCCCCGCCGTGCGCGACGTCGGCCAGGCGGGGGCCGCCGGCGACGATCACGAGGAAGACGCCCTGCAGGCGGCCGCGCACCTCGTCGGTCCCGGCCGTGAGCAGCATCGACTGGCGCAGTGCCGAGCTCGCCATGTCGGCGCCGCCGCCGATCGACAGCGCCAGCACGGCCACGACCAGCCAGGTCCCGGCCGACCCGTCCGCCAGCCCCGCGGCGAGGCCGAACGCGGTCACGGCCAGGCCCCAGACGACGATGCAGACGACGACGCCCAGGCCCTGGCGCTCCACCCGCGAGACCCACCCCGAGAACACGCCGCCGACCACCGCGCCGGCCGGGATGGCGGCGAAGAGCAGCGCGAACGCGATGCCGCCGCCGTCCGGGCCGCCGAAGTCGAGGTGCGCGATCTCGGGGAAGAGCGCTCGGGGCATCCCGAAGAGCATCGCGACGACGTCCACGACGAAGCTCATGAGCAGCACCGGCTGCGTCCGCAGGTAGACGAGGCCGTCGACCACCGAGCGCAGGCCCGGCGTGCCGACGGCGCCGACGACGGGCAGCGGCGGCAGCGCCAGCACGGCGTACAGCGTCGCGAGCAGGCACACGGCGTCGGCCAGGTAGAGCCACGCGAAGCCCGTGAACGGGATGAGCACGCCGGCCACCAGCGGCCCGGCGATCGCCCCGGCCTGCATCACGGTCGTGTTGAGCGCCGACGCCGCGGCCAGCAGCGGGGTGTCGACGAGCGCGGGCAGGATCGCGGTCCGCGTGGGCTGGTTGACCGCGAAGAAGGCCTGCTGCACCGAGAACAACCCCAGCAGCACCCACACGTCCTGCGACCCCAGCGCGGCCTGCACCCAGAAGAGCACGCTCGTCGCGACGAGCCCGAGGGTGGTGACCACGAGCAGGAGGCGGCGGTCGACGTGGTCGGCGAGGGCGCCGCCCCACAGGCCGAACGCGACGAGCGGCACGAGCCCGAAGACGCCGGTCAGCCCGACGTACGCCGAGGAGCCCGTCATCGCGTAGATCTGCGCCGGCACGGCCACCACGGTGAGCTGGGCCCCGACGACGGTGACGATGTTGGCCAGCCACAGGCGCCGGAAGGCCGGCACCGCCAGCGGGCGGGTGTCGGCGAGGAGACCGCGGAGCTGCACGACGCGTCACGGTACGCCCGGGCGCCGAGCCGGTCGTCGCGGGGAGCAGGATGGCCCCGTGATCCGTCGGACCGCCGTCGTCGTCGGCCTCGCCGCCCTCGTCCTCCTCGCCCTGGCGTGGCCCACCACGACCCTGCGCGTGCTCCCGTGGCTGCTCGCCGTGGCGCTCGTCGTGGGCGGCGGGTTCGTCGCCCTGCGGACCGGGGTGCACGACGTCGTACGACGCGTCCGCGGCGACCAGGCGGACACCGGCCGCGGCCCCACGCGCCGGTCCGGGCGCGACCGGCCCCGCGTGCCCACCTGGTTGCTCGTCGGGGCGGCCGCGGTGCCGGTGCTGCTCCTCGTCGCCACGGTGGTGGTGCACGTCGGCTCCCGGCCCACCCTCGACGCCTTCTACGCCGCCCCGGACGACGACGAGGTGCCCGCGGAGGCCGGCCGCCTGGTGCGCCAGGAGCCCTTCACCACCGACGTGCCCGACGGCGCCGAGGGGTGGCGGATCCTCTACACGACGCGCGACGCGGCGGGGGAGCCGGCGCTGGCCAGCGCCACCGTGGTCGCCCCGACCGGGCGCCCCGAGGCCCTGCCGGCGGTGGCGGTCGGGCACGGCACGACCGGCGTGGCCCGGCCGTGCGCGCCGTCGGCGTCGAGCGACCCGTTCGCCGGCGCGAAGGCCGCGCTGGCCGAGGTGGTCGCGGCGGGTGCCGTCGCCGTCACCACCGACTACGTGGGCCTGGGGGCGCCGGGCCGCCACGCCTACCTCGACGGCCCGGCGGCCGGGGCGAACGTGCTCGACTCCGTGCGCGCCGCCGGCGAGCTGCGGGCGCTCGCGCCCACCACCGTCGTGTGGGGGCACTCCCAGGGCGGGCACGCCGCGCTGTGGGCGGGGCGGCTCGCCCCGTCGTACGCCCCCGAGGTCGGGGTCGCCGGCGTCGCGGCGCTCGCGCCGGCCACCGACCTGACCGCGCTCGTGCGGGACCTCTCCGGCCCGGGCGGGGACCGCGTGCTCAACGCCTACCTCGCGGTGACCTGGGACGAGACCTACGACCTGGGGCTGCGCGACGACGAGGGCTGGCTCGCCGCCCACCTCGCCGACCGGGTGGCCTCGCGCTGCCTCGTGGGCCGCGACGCCGTCGCCGCGTGGGCCGCGGCGAGCCAGCTGCGCGGTCCCGTCCTGGGCGAGGACGACCTGGACCGCGCCGACGTCGCGGACCGGCTCGTGGCCAACACCCCGACCGTGCCCGACGTGCCGGTCCTCGTCGCCCAGGGCGCCGCGGACGTCGTCGTGCGCGCCGACCTGCAGCGCCGGTGGATCGCCGAGCGGTGCGCGGCGGGGGAGACGCCCCGCTACGTCGAGTACGACGGGCTCGACCACGGCTCGCTCGTCGCCGACTCCTCCCCGCTGACCGCCGAGCTGGTGGCGTGGACGCGTGCCCGCCTCGCCGGGGAGCCGGCGACCGACCCGACCTGCTGAGGCGCCGGCCGCCCCCGCGCGACCCGCGCCGGCCGTCGGTAGCCTCGGCGCCATGTCCGCCCCGTCGCCCGTCCGCGTCGCCCTCGCGCTCGGCAGCGGGGGCGCCCGGGGGTACGCCCACCTCGGCGCCATCCACGAGATCCGCGCCCGGGGCGGGGAGATCGTCACCATCGCCGGCACCTCCATGGGGGCGCTCGTGGGCGGCCTGGCCGCCGCCGGCCGCGACGACGACTTCCTCGCCTGGGCCGCGGGGCTGCGCCAGCGCGACGTGCTGCGGCTCATGGACTTCAAGCTGTCCGCGCCCGGCGCGGTGGCCGCCGACCGGCTGCTGGGGGCGATCGGCGAGCTCTTCGACGGCACCGACATCGAGGACCTCCCGGTGCCCTTCACCGCGGTGGCGACCGACCTCGGCTCGCGGCGCGAGGTCTGGTTCCAGCGCGGCCCGCTCCTGCCGGCGGTCCGGGCGTCGATCGCCATCCCGGGCCTGTTCACGCCGGTGATGATCAACGGGCGGCTCCTGGTCGACGGCGGCCTGCTCAACCCCGTGCCCGTCGACCCGACGACGGCGGTGCCGGCCGACCTCACGGTCGCGGTCTCGCTGCTGGGCCGGCGCGCCCGCGCGGACCGGCAGGCGCCCGCCCAGGAGTCGGCGGCCCCGCAGCGGTTGGAGGAGTGGCGCGACCGCCTGCGCCGCACGATCGCCAGCGTCACCGGCCGCGAGCCGGACGCCGACGAGCTGCACGAGGGGCGCCACGGGCGGCACCACGACGCCCCGACGCCCGCCGAGCGGGCCCCCGTGCTGGCGGGCGACGGCGGCGGGGGCCTGCAGCCCGCCACGGCCGCCGAACCGGTCACGGGCGGCACCGACCCGCTGCCGAAGGACCTGCGCCTCACCGACGTCACCGCGCAGTCGTTCGAGGCGATGCAGGGCCTCGTGCACCGCTACCGCCAGGCGGCGTTCCCCGCCGACGTGACGGTCGACGTGCCCGTCGACGCCTGCCGCACCCTCGACTTCCACCGGGCGACCGAGATGGTCGAGCTCGGCCGCCGGCTGACCGCGGCGGCGCTCGACGCCGCGGGCGTCCTGCCCCCGGCCCCGACCGGCTGACCCCGGCCGGCCCCGGCCGACCCCGGATCGGATTCGCGGGGCCCCGCGCCGCGGCGTACCATCCCGCGCAGAGGCGTCCGAGCCGTCATCAGCGGCGAGCCTCCGGAAGAACAGCGACCTGGGTCGCTCAGTAGAACCGGACGGGTGGGCCCGTCACAGCCCCCGACGAAGCGGTCGCGCCGTCCCGGGACACCGGGGTGGGGCGGCAAGCGAGGTGGTACCGCGGCATCCGTCGTCCTCGTGGCCAGACAGTTCCGGCAGCCCTGCCGGCGCCCGAGCGACGTACCAGGAGAGCAGCGCGATGGCCTACCCCCGGGTCTCCACGAGCGGTCTCGACCGCATCCCGACCTCCCCCCGCTTCCCCGACATCGAGAAGCAGGTGCTCGCCTACTGGGAGGGCGACGGCACGTTCGCGGCCAGCATCGCGGCGCGCGACGCGGGCGCCGACGGCAGCAACGAGTACGTGTTCTACGACGGTCCGCCGTTCGCCAACGGGCTTCCGCACTACGGCCACCTGCTGACGGGCTACGTCAAGGACATCGTGCCGCGCTACCAGACGATGCGCGGCAAGCGCGTCGAGCGCCGCTTCGGCTGGGACACCCACGGCCTGCCCGCGGAGCTCGAGGCGATGCGGCTCAACGGCATCAAGACCACCGACGAGATCCTCGAGCTGGGCATCGAGCAGTTCAACGACGCCTGCCGCGCCTCGGTGCTGAAGTACACCGGCGAGTGGCAGGACTACGTCACGCGCCAAGCGCGCTGGGTCGACTTCGAGAACGACTACCGCACGCTCAACCCCGACTACATGGAGTCGGTCATCTGGGCGTTCAAGACGCTCCACGACAAGGGCCTGGTCTACGAGGGCTTCCGCGTCCTGCCCTACTGCTGGAACGACGAGACGCCGCTCTCCAACCACGAGCTGCGGATGGACGACGACGTCTACCAGGTGCGGCAGGACCCGGCCGTGACGGTCGGCGTCCGCATCCACGGCGACGGCCCCGACGGGGGCGACGACCCCCTGGCCGGTGTGCTCGCGCTGGTGTGGACGACGACGCCGTGGACCCTGCCGTCGAACCTCGCGGTGATGGTGGGCGAGGACATCGACTACGTCGTCGTCGAGTCCTCCTCGACCGGTACGCCGGAGCGCTACCTGCTCGCGGAGGCGCGGCTCGCGTCGTACGCCCGGGAGCTGAAGGACGAGGCGAGCGACGCCATCGAGGACCAGGTGGTCGCGCGGTACACGGGCGCCGAGGTCGCGGGGCGGCACTACACGCCGCCGTTCTCCTACTACCTGGGCCACGAGAACGCGTTCCGCATCGTCACCGCGGAGTTCGTCACCACCACCGACGGCACGGGCCTCGTGCACACCGCCGGCGCCTTCGGCGAGGACGACAAGGTCGTCACCGACCGCGAGGGCATCGAGGCGGTCATGCCGGTCGGCAAGGACGGCCGCTTCACCGCGCCGGTGACCGAGTACGCCGGCGTCCAGGTCTTCGACGCCAACCCGCTCGTCATCGAGCACCTCAAGAACGCGACGTACGCCCTCGACCACGTCGCGGGCCGCGACGCCGCCGACCTGGGGGCGGTCACGTTCGGCACGGTGCTGCTGCGCCGCGAGACCTACGACCACTCCTACCCGCACTGCTGGCGCTGCCGGAAGCCGCTCATCTACAAGGGCGTCTCGTCGTGGTTCGTCGAGGTCACCGCGATCAAGGACCGGATGCTCGAGCTCAACCAGCAGATCCGCTGGGTGCCCGAGCACATCCAGGACGGCCAGTTCGGCAAGTGGCTGGAGAACGCCCGCGACTGGTCGATCACCCGCAACCGCTTCTGGGGCTCCCCGGTGCCGGTGTGGAAGAGCGACGACCCGGCCTACCCGCGCCTCGACGTCTACGGCTCCTTCGCCGAGATCGAGCGGGACTTCGGCCGCCTGCCGCGCAACGCCGCCGGCGAGCCCGACCTGCACCGCCCGTTCGTCGACGACCTGACCCGGCCGAACCCCGACGACCCGCGCCCCGAGGGCGAGCGCTCCACGATGCGGCGCGTCACCGACGTGCTCGACGTGTGGTTCGACTCGGGCTCGATGAGCTTCGCGCAGGTGCACTACCCGTTCGAGAACGCCGACTGGTTCGACGGGGCGGCGGGCCTGCAGGGCCACTTCCCGGCCGACTTCATCGTGGAGTACATCGGGCAGACCCGCGGCTGGTTCTACACGCTGCACGTCCTGGCCACGGCGCTGTTCGACAAGCCCGCGTTCTCGACCTGCATCAGCCACGGCATCGTGCTGGGCAGCGACGGCAACAAGATGAGCAAGTCGCTGCGCAACTACCCCGACGTCTCCGAGGTCTTCGACCGCGACGGCGCCGACGCGATGCGCTGGTTCCTCATGGCCAGCCCGATCCTGCGTGGCGGCAACCTCGTGGTGACCGAGCAGGGCATCCGCGACTCGGTGCGCCAGGTGATGATCCCGCTGTGGAACAGCTGGTACTTCTTCAGCCTGTACGCCAACGCCGAGGGCTACACGGCGCAGCGGCGCACCGACTCGACCGACCCGCTCGACCGTTACGTGCTCGCCAAGCTGCGCCAGTACGTCGCGGCGATGACGACCCAGCTGGACGACCTCGCGATCGCCGACGCGTGCGAGACGACGCGCGGGTTCCTCGACGTGCTGACGAACTGGTACATCCGGCGCAGCCGTGAGCGCTTCTGGGCCACCGACGGCGACGCGTCGACGGCGGCGTTCGACACCCTGTTCACCGTCCTCGAGACGGTCTGCCGGGTGACGGCGCCGCTGCTGCCGCTGACGACGGAGGAGGTGTGGCGCGGCCTGACCGGCGGGCGCTCCGTGCACCTCGCCGACTGGCCGGACGTCGAGGAGCTGCCCGGCGACGACGCGCTGGTGGCCGCGATGGACCTCGTGCGCGAGGTCTGCTCGGCCGGCTCCGCGCTGCGCAAGGGCGCGAAGCTGCGCACCCGGCTGCCGCTGGCGTCGCTGACCGTCGTGGTCGAGGACCCCGCCGGTCTCGAGGCCGTGCTGCCCGGGTTCGCCGCCCTCGTCGCGGACGAGCTGAACCTCAAGGCGGTGCGGCTCGTGCCCGCCGACGCGGAGGAGGCGTCGTCGTACGGCGTCGCGCAGCGCCTGACCGTCAACGCCCGCGCCGCTGGCCCGCGGCTGGGCAAGGACGTGCAGCGCGCGATCAAGGGCGCGAAGTCGGGCGACTGGTCGGTGGCCGAGGACGGCACCGTCACCGCCGGCGGGCTCGCGCTCGTCGACGGCGAGTTCACGCTCGAGACGGTCGCGCAGGCCGGCGAGGGCGAGGCCATCGGCGTGCTGCCGGGCGGCGGGTTCGTCGTGCTCGACACCACGGTGACGCCCGAGCTGGCGGCCGAGGGCCTGGCCCGCGACGTCGTGCGCGCGGTGCAGCAGGCGCGCAAGGACGCCGGGCTCGACGTCTCCGACCGCATCGCGCTCGTGCTCACGGGCCCCGACGAGGCGGCCGCGGCGCTGCGCACGTGGGAGGCCCTGGTGGCGGGGGAGACCCTCGCGACGTCGTACGCCGTGGGCGGCGACGCCCCGGCCGGCGCGTCCACCGCCGAGGCGACCGTCGGCGACGGCGCCGTCGTGACGATCGCGCTGGCCAAGGCCTGACGGGTCACGGGTCTCCCCGCTGAGGCGGGGAGACCCGTGACCCACGCGCGATGCCTGGGTCGCAGACCACGGGGATCACTCGTACAGCCCGGGGTTAGGCTTGCCTAAGTGCGTGCCGGACGGTGCGTGCCGCCGTACCCCACCCGAGGAGTCGTCCTGCCCAGCGCCACCCTGCTCACCGTCACCGGCTCCGCGCCACTGACCGAGCACCTCGTCCGTGTCCGCTTCTCCGGGGACCTGGCGGCGTTCGCCGACAGCACCGCGACCGACCGCTACGTGAAGCTGGTCTTCCCGCGGCCGGGGGTGACCTACCCGGAGCCGTTCGACCTGCGGGAGGTGCGGGCCGCGGTCGCGCCGGAGGACCAGCCGGTCGTGCGGACCTACACGGTGCGCGAGCTCGACGTCGCCGCCGGCACGCTGGCCATCGACTTCGTGGTGCACGGCGACGAGGGCGTCGCGGGCCCGTGGGCGGCGAGCGTCGCGGTGGGCACGCCGCTGTGGGTGAACGGCCCGGGCGGGGCGTACGCGCCCGACCCGATGGCCGACTTCCACCTCCTCGTCGCCGACGAGTCGGCGCTGCCGGCCCTGGCGGCCGCGGTCGAGGCGCTGCCCGCCGACGCGCGCGGCCTCGCGCTCGTCGAGGTGGCGGGCCCCGGCGACGAGCTGCCGCTGGCCGTCCCCGCGGGCGTCGAGCTGCGCTGGCTCCACCGCGGTACGACGGCCCACGAGGCCCCCCCGCACCTCACCGGCGCCGGGTCCCCGCTCGCCGTCGCGGTCGCCGAGCTCGACGCGGGCGCCTGGCCCACGGGGCGCGTGCAGGCGTTCGTGCACGGCGAGGCCGAGGCGGTCATGCACCACGTCCGCCCGGTGCTGCGCCGCCGCGGCGTGGGGAAGCGCGACCTGTCGGTCTCGGGCTACTGGCGGCGTGGCCGCACCGAGGAGGGCTTCCGCACCTGGAAGGCCGAGCTGGCGTGCGCCGAGGGCGCCTGAGGCGCTGGCGGGAGAGCCGGCGGGCGCTGGCGGGGGCCTGAGGGAAAGGTTGTCCACGCAACCCACCACTTCCGGGTGAAAGGTTCGTGCGTGAAGTGGCGGGGTGCCCCGGGGCCCCGGGGCCCCCCCCCCCCCCCGGGGGGGGGGGCCCCCCCCCCCCCCCCCCCCCCCCCCCCCCCCCCCCCCCGGGGGGCCCCCCCGGGG
>NZ_JADEVT010000015.1:0-41454 GCF_030466625.1 Nocardioides sp. ChNu-153 | reverse complement strand
CCCCCCCCCTGCGGGGTGATTGGTTGGGGCGTGCCGGGGGGGGTCCCCCGGTCCCCGGGGCACCCCGCCACCCCGCCTGGTTGGATGACCCCCATGCCCATCCCGCCCCCCGCACCCCGCCTCGACCTGGGCGCCGACGTGGTCACGCTGACGGCGCAGCTGGTCGACATCGAGTCCGTCAGCCGCGACGAGGGCGCGATCGCCGACGCGGTCGAGCAGGCCCTCACGGGGCTGCCGCACCTCACGCTGACCCGGCGCGGTCACACGGTGGTGGCGCGCACCGACCTGGGGCGCGCCGAGCGGGTGGTCATCGCGGGCCACCTCGACACGGTGCCGGTCAACGACAACCTGCCGCACCGCCGCGAGCAGACCCCCGACGGCGAGCTGCTCCACGGGCTCGGCACGTGCGACATGAAGGGCGGCGACGCCGTCATCCTCAAGCTCGCCGCCGAGCTGGCGGCGCCGAACCGCGACGTCACCTACATCCTCTACGAGGCCGAGGAGATCGAGGCCGAGCACAACGGACTGCGCAAGCTCGCCGCCTCCGACCCCGACCTGCTCACCGCCGACTTCGCCATCCTCATGGAGCCGTCGAACGCCGCCGTCGAGGCCGGCTGCCAGGGCACGCTGCGCGTCGAGGTCCGCACCCGCGGCGAGCGCGCCCACTCGGCCCGCTCGTGGCGCGGGGTCAACGCGATCCACGCGGCCGGCGAGGTGCTGGCCCGGCTCGCGGCGTACGAGCCCCGGCGCCCCGTCATCGACGGCCTGGAGTACCACGAGGGCCTCAACGCCGTCTTCGTCTCCGGCGGCGTCGCGGGGAACGTGGTGCCCGACGAGTGCGTCGTCACCGTCAACCACCGCTTCGCGCCCGACCGCAGCGAGGCCGAGGCACTGGCGCACGTCGAGGAGGTCTTCTCCGGGTACGACGTGACGCTCACCGACTCCGCCCCCGGCGCGCTCCCGGGGCTCGGGGTGCCGGCGGCCGCGGCGTTCGTCGAGGCGGTCGGCGGGGACGTCGCCCCCAAGTTCGGCTGGACCGACGTCGCGCGCTTCACCGCGCTCGGCATCCCGGCGGTGAACTTCGGCCCGGGCGACCCGATGTACGCCCACAAGCAGGAGGAGTTCGTGCCGGCCGCCGACGTCGTGCACTGCGAGCAGGCCCTGCGCACCTGGCTGGGCGAGGACGGGGGAGCGGCGTGAACGACCACGGGCACGACCACCAGCACGACGACCAGCACGACGATGAGCACGGCCGGCCGGCGCCGGACACCGAGCTGACCGGGTCCACCGACCCGGCCGAGCCGGATGCCTCGGGCGGGCAGCGCGAGCCGATGCCCACCGGTCCCGAGCGGGTGCCGACGGCGGCGGTGCCGCTCCGCGAGCGCATCAAGCGCCGCGGCCCGATGCTCCTGCGCCGCGGCCAGGTCGACCTGACGACCACCGACCAGCGCCTCCTCGACTCCACGGGCGAGGCCGACTGGGTGCACACCGACCCGTGGCGCGTGATGCGCATCCAGGCCGAGTTCGTCGAGGGCTTCGGGGCGCTCGCCGAGCTCGGGCCGGCCATCGGCGTCTTCGGCTCGGCGCGCACCCCCACCGACCACCCGCACTACGCGCAGGGCGAGGAGGTCGGGCGGCTGCTCGTCGAGGCCGGGTACGCCGTCATCACGGGCGGCGGGCCGGGCGCCATGGAGGCCGCCAACAAGGGCGCGTCGGAGGCGGGCGGCGTCAGCGTCGGCCTCGGCATCGAGCTGCCCTTCGAGACCGGGCTCAACGCGTGGGTCGACAAGGGCATCAACTTCCGCTACTTCTTCGCCCGCAAGACGATGTTCGTGAAGTACTCCAGCGGCTTCGTCGTGCTCCCCGGCGGCGTCGGCACGCTGGACGAGCTGTTCGAGGCGCTCACCCTCATCCAGACCCAGAAGGTGACGGAGTTCCCCGTCGTGCTGCTGGGCACGGCGTACTGGCAGGGGCTCATCGACTGGATGCGCGACGTCGTGCTCGCCGACGGCAAGATCCGCGCCAGCGACCTCGACCAGCTGCACCTCACCGACGACCCCGAGGAGGCGGTGCGGATCGTGGTCGACCGTCTCGAGGGCGGTTCCTCGTCGCGACCGGCCGGCTCCTACCCTGAGTGAGCCGCACGCCGCAGCCGTGCGGGTGGCCGGGCGTGCGGCCCGACCGCAGACGAGACCAGGAGGTGGGCCCCGGTGATGTGGGTCTTCGCGGTGCTCGCCGTCGCTGCCATGGTGGGCGCGGCCGCGGTCGCGGCGGGCCACGGCACCCCGCTGGCCCGGGAGCACGGTGACCGACCCGACAGCGGGTTGCCGGCGCAGGGGCCGCTGACCGCGGACGACCTGCGGCGGGTGCGTTTCCCCCTCGTCCTGCGCGGCTACCGGCCGGCCGACGTCGACGCGCTCCTCGCCCGCCTGGCCGCCGAGCGCGACGGCCTGGACCTGTACCGGCCGGCGACCTCCTCCGTCGCTGGCCCCGTCGCTGGCCCCGTCGCCGCTCCCGCCGCTCCTCCCGCGGATGACGACGACCCGCCGCGTGCGGCACACTGAGCCGCCGTGCCCGTTCCCGACCCGCTGGCCGTCCACCTGCTCACGGCGTTCGCCGTCGTGGTGGTGCTGCTGACCCGTCGCGTCCTCGGACGGAGGTCCACGAGCGCCCGGCAGGGCCCGCGCCACGGCCACGGCGTCTCGCCGTGGCTCCTCGACGTGCACACGGGCGCGGGACTCGCGGGCGGCCTGCTGTGGGTGGTGTTCCTCCTCGTCGACCAGGACGGCGCCACCTGGCACTCGCTGCTCGGCGTCGTGGGCCTGGGCCTGTGGTGGATCACCGGCTGGGCCGGCCTGCTGCTGCTGGGCCGCTGGCTGCCCAGCCGCGGTCGCCACTCCGACGCCCGCGACCGCGGCTGGTTCGTCGGCCTCGGCCTCGCGCTGCTGGGCCACCTCGGCGTCGCCGCGTCGGCGGTCGTCTTCACGCTCGCCTATCTCTCCGGGTCGGTCTGAGGCGGGTGTCGCCCCGGCGGTGACGCCCACCCGCAGCGGGTACGCCGACCCGCACGCGCCGCCGTACCAGCCCGGGAATCGCCTCGCCACAACACTTGACGCCGCAACCCGCCACTTCCGGGTGAAAGTTTCGTGTGTGAAGTGGCGGGTTCCCCGGTGCACCGGGGAACCCGCCACCCACGTCCCCGCGCACCAGCACGCCGGAGGGCCGGGCGCGGGCCCTCGCGGGCCCTCCCCGCGGCGGGTGACCTGTGACACGATGCGCCGGTGACGTCGTCGCCGCGCAGCACACGGTCCCCGTTCCTCCTGGCCGCGGTCGTGGCCGCGCTGTGCGCGGTCCTCCTCGCCGGTACGCCGGCCACCCAGGCGGCGCCGCGCGCCACGGCCGGTCCCGCCGCCGTCGTCCCGCAGGCGGCGGCCGCGCAGCAGTTCGCGTCGTGGACCTACGGGACCTCCGTCCAAGGGCGACCGCTCGTGGCCCACCGCATGGGCAACTGGGACGCCGAGTTCACCGCCGTGGTGGTCATCGGGATGCACGGCAACGAGCGCGGTGTCGGCCCCGTCTACCCGGGCCTGCGCGACCTCGCCGCGGCGGGTCGCTTCAGCGCGGTCAACCTGTGGGTGGTCCCGTCGTACAACCCCGACGGCCTGCTGCGCCGGGACCGCCAGAACGCCCGCGGGGTCGACCTCAACCGCAACTTCGACAACGACTGGCGTCGCCTGACGGGCAACTACTACTCGGGCCCGCGCCCCGTCTCCGAGCCCGAGACGGCCGGTGCCGTGCGGCTGCTGAGCCGCATCCAGCCGGACGTGATCCTCAGCTTCCACCAGCCGCTGAACGGCGTGGACCTCGACACCAAGTTCCCCAGCTTCGCCCGCGCCACCGCCGAGACGCTCGACCTGCCCGGCAAGCGCTTCACCTGCGGCGGGGTCTGCCACGGCACGATGACGGGCTGGTTCAACAACAACTACCCGGGCGTCGCGCTCACCGTCGAGTACGGCACGAACCCCGACGCGACCTACATGCGCACCCACGCCTCGCGCCGCATCGCGGCCCTGCTGCAGCGCTCCGCCGGCGCAGCCTGAGCGCCCCACCCCGGTCGGCGCGCCGCACGAACCCGGGACGACCTGTGAGGTCTTCCGGGGATTCGCGCGCGGATGGGGGATAATGGTCGGCGGCCCACCCACCGGCCGCTCCGTCGCCGACGCGCCGACGGTTCGATCCACCAAGAGAAAGAGGTGCACGGATGGCGGCGATGAAGCCGCGGACCGGTGACGGTCCGCTCGAGGTCACCAAGGAAGGTCGCGGCATCGTCATGCGCGTGCCCCTCGAGGGCGGTGGCCGGCTCGTCGTCGAGCTCAACGCCGTCGAGGCGGGCGAGCTCGGTGACGCCCTCAAGGCCGTCGTCGCCTGACACGTGCCTCCCGCCGTGCCCTCCCCCCTGACCGGACTCCCGCTCGACGGCCTGCCGTCCCAGCCCGAGCCGCCCACCGTCCTCGTGGTGGCGGCGCTGGCCGACGTCTGGGACGACGCGCCCGTTGACGGGTCGGCCGAGCACGACGCCCCGCGGACCGGCACGACGATCGTCGTGCCGGTCCTGCGCGGCGAGCCGGGGGAGAGCACGACGGACGCACCCGTCGACGCCGCCGCCGACAGCGACGCCGACACCGACCCCACCGGCCCGGTCGTCGGCCCCGGCGGGCCCGAGGTCGCGGAGCGCTGGTCGCTGGACCTGCTCGTCCTGCTCGAGGCGCACGGCGCCAGCGGTGCCGCCGGCGAGATCACGCGGGTGCCCCTGCTCGACCCGGCCGACGAGGACGCCGTGCCGCGCCTGCTGCTGCTGGCGGGCGTCGGGGCGGGCTCGCCCGCGGACCTGCGCCGGGCCGGCGCAGCGATCGGCCGCGCCTGCCGCGGGCGCGACCGGGTGGTGTCGACCGTCGCGGCCGTGACGGACGACGACGCCGCCGTCACCGCGCACGTCGCCGGGCTGACGCTCGGCTCCTTCTCCTTCACCTGGGGCGCCTCCGCGCCCGCGTCGACCCCCGTCGGCACGGTCGTGCTGGCGGGGCTGCCCGACCCGCTGGTCCCCGTCGTCGACCGGGCCGCGGCCGTGGCCCGCGCCGCGTGGCTGGCCCGGCTGCTCGCGACGGTGCCCTCGAACGTGAAGTCCCCGGCCTGGCTGGCCGCGCAGGCCCGCGGCGTCGCCGAGGCCCAGGGCCTGCAGGTCGAGGTCGTCGAGGGTCCCGAGCTGGAGCGCCGCGGGTTCGGTGGCATCGCCGCCGTCGGTCGCGCCTCGGCCACGCCACCCTGCCTGGTGCGGCTCGACTACGTGCCGCGCGGCACGTCGCGGGCCGCTGCCCGCCGCCTGCCCCGCGTCGTGCTCGTGGGCAAGGGCATCACGTTCGACTCCGGCGGTCTCTCCCTCAAGCCGGCCGAGGGCATGCGCACGATGAAGCGCGACATGACCGGCGGTGGCGTCGTCATCGCCACCCTGGCCGCCCTCGCCGCGGTCGACTGCCCCGTGCGCGTCACCGGTCTCGTGGCGGCGGCGGAGAACGCGGTCGGCGGCGACGCCCTGCGCCCGGGCGACGTCCTGCGCCACTACGGCGGGCGCACCACCGAGGTCACCAACACCGACGCCGAGGGCCGCCTCGTGCTGGCCGACGCCCTCGCCTACGCGGTCGACGAGCTCGACCCGGCGATCCTGGTGGACATCGCGACCCTGACCGGCGCCGGCAAGGTCGCGCTCGGCCAGCGCACGGGCGGGCTGTTCGCCACGTCCGACGCGCTCGCCGAGGGCCTGCTCGCCACGGGACGCGCGGTGGGGGAGCCCCTGTGGCGCCTGCCGCTCGCCGACGTCTACGAGGAGAAGCTGGCCTCCACCGTCGCCGACGCCGACAACGCCCCCGGCGGGCCCGGCGCCATCACGGCCGCGCTGTTCCTGCGCCACTTCACGGGCGGCCGGCCGTGGGCCCACCTCGACATCGCGTCCGTGGGTGACGCCGCGGGAGACGCCCACGAGTGGACGGCCGGCCCGACCGGCTTCGGGGCCCGGCTGCTGCTCGACTGGCTGGCCGGCCTCGACCCGACCGCGCTGCCCCGCTGAGGGCCCGCTGACGGCGGGGCCGAGGACGGGCCGTCGACGGGGCTGTGGGCAGGGCGGTGCGCCGCGACGTACGGCGGGGGTCAGCCGACCTTCTTGGCGGCCAGCAGGCCGTCGCCCACGGGCAGGAGCACGGGCACGAGCTCCTCGGACGCGGCGACCTCCCGGCCGAGCTCGCGCACGGCGACGGTCGTCTCGTCCCGCTTGGCCGGGTCGGCGACGCGGTCGTGCCACAGCGCGTTGTCGAAGACCACCACGCCGCCGGGACGCAGCAGCCGGAGCGCGGCGACGAGGTACGCCGAGTACTCCAGCTTGTCGCCGTCGCAGAGCACGAGGTCGTAGTGACCGTCGGTGAGGCGGGGGAGCACGTCGAGCGCGGCGCCGGGGATGGCGCGGACCCGCTGGCTGGGGATGCCGGCCTCGGCAAACGTCTCGCGGGCCAGGCGCTGGTGCTCGGCCTCGACGTCGACGCTGGTGAGCACGCCGTCGGCGCGCATGCCGCGCAGCAGCCAGAGGCCCGAGACGCCGGTGCCCGTGCCGATCTCGACGACCGCGCGGGCGTCGAGCACGGCCGCGAGGAAGCGCAGGGCGGCGCCGGCCCCGGGGGACACCGGCACGACGCCGACCTCCTCGGCCCGGGCGCGCGCAGCGGCCAGCACGTCGTCCTCGACGACGAACTCCTCCGAGTAGGTCCAGCTCGCAGCGGTGATCGGGGTGGTGATGACGGCCTCCTGGGTGCGTGTGGCGCGTCGAACTCTAGTGGGCGCGCGGCCCCGCGGGGCCCACGCCGTGCCGGGCACGGGGGACCGCCTCGACCCGCGTGCCCCGACCGGCGGGAACGGGGTACCGGGGGCCGGGAGCCGGAGGGGGCCGCCCCACGCCCGCCGCGGCGGGAACAGGGGGGACCCCTCACAGGTTCCTCTCAGTACGACCGCCTATTTTCGTCTTCCGTCGCCAGGTGGGGTCGGAACGGTCGGACAACCAGGAGGATGCCGTGAACGAGGTGGACCACGACGGTCCCGGTCGCCCCGGTGGGGCGCCCACGTGGGACGAGGTCGTCGACCGGCACTCCGACCGCGTGTTCCGGCTGGCCTACCGCCTGACGGGCAACCGTCACGACGCGGAGGACCTCACGCAGGAGGTCTTCGTGCGCGTGTTCCGCAGCATCGACTCGTTCACCGAGTCCGGCCCCGGCTCGTTCGAGGGCTGGCTGCACCGCATCACGACCAACCTCTTCCTCGACCAGGCCCGGCGCCGCCAGCGCCTGCGCTTCGACCAGCTCTCCTCCGAGCGCGCCGAGTCCCTCGCCTCCGCCGTCCCCGGCCCGGCCACCTCCGTCGGCGACCGCACCTTCGACGACGACGTCGAGCACGCGCTCGCCCAGCTCACCCCCGACTTCCGTGTCGCCGTCGTGCTGTGCGACATCGAGGGCATGTCGTACGACGAGATCGCCGACATCCTCGGCGTCAAGCTCGGCACGGTGCGCTCCCGCATCCACCGCGGCCGCGCCCAGCTGCGCCAGGCGCTGGCGCACCGCGCGCCGTCGGCGGGCCGCACCCGGTACGCCGGCCCCGGCACCGGTCCGCTGCCCGTGGTCCGTGGGGCCGCCGAGGCCGCGCGCCGCGTCACCGGCACCGCTGCGGAGGGCCTGGTCGCCCGCCGTGTCGTCCCGGCCGGGCCGCGGTGAGGTCATGACCCTCCTCGGACACCTCGGGACGAAGGTCAGCGACCTCCTCGACGAGCGGCTCGACGAGCGGGCCAGCGCGAGCGCCTGGGCGCACGTCGCCGACTGCCCCTCCTGCCAGCAGCAGGTCGAGACGGAGGCCTGGGTCAAGCGCACCCTCTCGACGCTGGCGACGGCCGCCCCCGACTGCGTCTCCGACTCCCTCAAGGGGCGCCTGAGCGCCGACCGCCTCGTGGCGTCGTACGCCGCCGCGCCCGAGTGGGCCAACCCGCCCGCGGCCGACGACGAGCGTCGCCACCGGTGGACGGTGGCCGCGATCGGCGGCGGCGCCGTGGGCGCTGCGATGCTGGGGATCGTGGCCCTCGGGGTCTCCCCGCAGCCGCCCGCCGCCGAGCGCCGCCCGCCGACGGCGAACCTGCTGCAGGTGACGGACGCGCTGCGGGCCCGCACCGCCGGACCGGCGCCGGTCACGGGCACCGGCACCCCGGTGGCGGACGTGACGACGTCTCCCCAGCCCGACGAGGACGGTGCCACCCCGTGAGCGACTCCCGCGACCCCTTCCGCGACGACCCCCGCGACGATCCCCGGGACGGCGCGGACGACGTCGAGCACACCCGCCCCCTGGCCCACGGCGGGGGCGACGTCACGGACGGCGGGACGGGCGACGCCCACCGGGCCTCCCCGCCGCACCAGCACGACCAGTACGACCCGCACGACCCGCACGCCGGGTACCCCGCCCCCGGGCAGCAGACCGGGGCCCTCCCCGCGCGCCCCGGCCGGCACGACGGGACCCACGACGGGGCCCACGGAGGGACCCAGGACGGGTACGCCGCGTTCGGCGCCCCGCTCGCCGCGCCCGGTGAGGACCGCGCGTCGCGCCGGCGGGCCGAGCGCGAGCGCCGCCGGGCGGAGCGTGCCGGGCGCGGGCGCGTGCCCGGCTGGGTGTGGCCCGCTGTGACGGCACTGGCCCTCGTGGTCGGCGCGGGCGGCGGAGCGCTCGGCGCGGCGGCGTACGACGCCTGGCAGGACGACGACGGCCCGCGCGCCGCCTCCTCGAGCCTGGACGTCGAGGGGGAGGGTGTGTCGACGGCCCCGCCGCTGGAGGCCGACAACACCTCCGTGGCGGCGGTGGCGGCGGAGCTGCTGCCCAGCACGCTGCAGATATTCTCGTCCGCCGAGGGCGAGGACGCGACGGGATCGGGCTTCGTGTTCGACGACGCCGGCCACATCATCACCAACAACCACGTCGTCGCCGACGCCGCCGAGGGCGGCACCGTCGAGGTGCTCACCGACGAGGGCCGGAGGTTCGAGGTCGAGGTCGTCGGCCGCAGCGCGGTCTACGACATCGCCGTGCTGCAGGCCGACGAGGCGCAGGACCTGCAGGCCGTCTCGTTCGGCCCCGCCGAGGACCTCGTGGTCGGCGAGGGCGTCGTCGCCATCGGATCGCCGCTCGGTCTCTCGGCCACGGTCACCCACGGCATCGTCAGCGCGAAGAACCGGCCCGTGACGACGGGCTCGAGCGACGACCAGTCCTACATCAACGCGGTCCAGACCGACGCGGCGATCAACCCGGGCAACTCGGGCGGCCCGCTCGTCGACCTCGAGGGTCGGGTCGTCGGGGTCAACTCGGCCATCGCCACCACCGGCGGCATGACGGGTTCCGGCGGCAGCATCGGCGTCGGCTTCGCGATCCCGTCCGAGCAGGTGCTGCGCACCGCCGAGCAGCTGATCCAGGAGGGCGAGGCCAGCTACCCGGTCATCGGCGCCCAGGTGATGGTGGGCGGCGAGGACACGGGGCAGGGCGCCGTGGTCGACCAGATCAACGACGGCAGCCCGGCCCAGGAGGCCGGCCTCGAGGAGGGTGACGTCGTCACCGCGGTCGACGGTCAGCCGGTGACGGGCGGCGCCGAGCTCATCGTGGCGATCCGCAGCTACGCCCCCGGCGAGACCATCACGCTGACCGTGCGCCGCGGTGAGACCTCCAGCGAGGTCGACGTCACGCTCGACGGGCAGACGGGCTGAGCGGTTCTCCACAGCCGGGGTGCGGGCCGCGCCTGCCGGCCGCGGCGGTAGTGGCAGAGTAGGCACCATGGTCGCCCGCTTCCTCACCCTGGCCGACGTGGCGGAGGTGCTCAACACCTCGAGCGCCCAGGTCTACGCGCTGGTGCGCCGCGGTGACCTCCCGGCCATCAAGATCGGCGGCCGCGGTCAGTGGCGGGTCGAGTCCGAGCAGCTGGAGGCCTACATCCAGCGGATGTACGCGGAGACCCGCCAGTTCGTCGACGCGCACCCGTACGTCGAGGAGTCGGCCGGCGCCGACGCCGACGCGCGTTCCTGACCCGGTAGCGAGACCGCTCAGGTCGTGGCCCCCGGCGCCGATAGGAGGTTCTGCCCCGTCCCCCTCCAGCCGAGGTTCCTCCCGTGCGTCTGCGTTCCACGCCCCTGGGCGTCGCCCTCCTCTCGTCGCTCCTGTCCGCCTCCGTCGTCGCCGCGACCGGTCCGTCGGACGCGGTCGCGCTCGCGACGCCCCGGGCGGCCGCGGTGACCACCCCGACGACCTCGTTCGTCGTCACCTCGCCGACCGCGGCGAGCCGCCGACTCCTGCCGGTGGCGGCCACCACCACCCGCACGCCGACCGTCACGTTCACGGTCGAGACGACCCGCCCGCAGCAGACGTGGTGGGGCACCGGCGCGGCGCTGACGGACGCCTCCGTGCAGCTGCTCGCCTCGGCCCCCGCGGCCGCCGGCCTGCTCTTCGACCCCACCCGCGCCGACGGCGCCCGCCTCGACACGCTCCGGCTGCCGCTGAGCGCGACCGACTTCTCCCCGACGCAGTGGGCGTGGGGCTGGGACGGCACGCGGGCCACGCCGCCCGCGCAGGCCCTCGCCGCCATCGACACCGTCACCTCCTCCGTGCTGCCGCTGCGCCCCGACCTCAAGGTCGTCGCGACGCCGTGGAGCGCCCCCGCGGCGATGAAGACCAGCGGCACCCTGCGCGGGGGCGGGCTCGCGGACGCGGCGGTCCCGTCGTACGGGAACCTGCTCCTCGCGCAGACCCGCGAGCTGGCCGCCCGCGGCGTGCCCGTGCGGGCGCTGACGCTCGGCAACGAGCCGGCGCACTCCTCCGACTACGCCTCCATGACCATGTCGGTGGCGCAGATGGCCGCGCTCGGTCGTCAGGTGGGCCCGGCGCTGCCGGCCGACGTCGCGCTGTGGGCCGGCGACCACAACTGGGAGCACCGCTGGGCCTACGACCAGGTCGTCGCCGGGGCGCCCGGCGCGTTCGACGGGTCGGCGTACCACTGCTACGGCGGGCAGCCCGGCCAGATGAACGGCCCCACGCCGTTCCGGATCATCTCCGAGTGCACCGGCACGACCGACGGGTGGGCGAGCTCGTTCGCCTGGCAGATGGCGAACCTCGTCGCGTCGCCCGTGGCGAACGGCTCCTCGGGCCTGCTGATGTGGAACCTCGCCCTCGACGGCGCCTCCGGGCCGGTCGACGCCGGCTCGCGCTGGGGCTGCAAGGACTGCCGCGGCCTCCTGCGGGTCGAAGGCTCGAGCGTCAGCATGCAGCCCGAGTTCTACCTGCTCGCCCACCTCACCCGCGCCGCCCAGCCCGGCGCCCGGGTGCTGCCGGTCTCCTCGTCGGTGGCGGGCACGGCGGTCGCCGGCTTCCGCAACCCCGACGGCACCGTCGGCGTGGTCGGCGTCAACCACACGACCACCTCGCAGGTCGTCGCGGTCAAGGTCGGCACGACGACGAAGCGGTACGTCGTGGGCGCGGGCGAGCTGTTCACCTTCACCTCGCGCTGACGCACCGCACTCGAGACCACCCGGACCGGACGCCCCCGCCCGACCGTTCGTCGCGCGGGGGCGACCGTTCGTCGTACCGAGGTGTCGCCGGGATGTCCGGCGCGTGACGTGCGTCTCACGTAACCCGCTCGGAACGATCCAATCGGCCCGAATCCATGCTCATGATTCAAGATGGCGGGACGGCGGCCCGCTCCGGGGCCGGTCTGCCCCTAACCTGCACCGAGGTCGCGCGCCGCGCGTCCGGCGGGACGGCTCGTCGTCCCGCACGGGTTGACGAGGGACCGGTATCGGATGAGTCAGTCACAGCTCGGGATCGTCGCTGAGTCGACGCCCGGTGAGGCGAGGGTCGCGGGCACGCCGGCGACCGTGAAGCAGCTGGTGGGCCTGGGGTACGACGTCGTGGTCGAGGCGGGCGCGGGTGCGGCCTCCTCGTTCACCGACGAGGCGTACGCCGAGGCCGGCGCACGGGTCGTCGGGGCCGAGGATGCCTGGCGCAGCGCGGTGGTGCTGAAGATCAACGCGCCCACCGACGCCGAGATCGACCGTCTGGCCGAGGGTGCGACGCTGGTGAGCCTGCTCAGCCCCGCGCTGCGGCCCGAGCTGGTCGAGAAGCTGGCGACGCGCCCCATCACCGCGCTCGCGATGGACGCGGTGCCGCGCATCTCGCGCGCCCAGTCGATGGACGTGCTGTCCTCGATGGCGAACATCGCGGGCTACCGCGCGGTGATCGAGGCGGCCCACGAGTTCGGCCGGTTCTTCACCGGCCAGGTGACCGCGGCCGGCAAGGTGCCGCCGGCCAAGGTGCTCGTCGCGGGCGCCGGCGTCGCGGGCCTCGCGGCCATCGGCGCCGCCTCCAGCCTGGGCGCCATCGTCCGCGCCACGGACCCTCGCCCCGAGGTGGCGGACCAGGTCAAGTCGATCGGCGGGGAGTACCTCGAGGTCGTCGTCGCCGAGGAGGCCAAGGAGGTCTCGTCCGACGGCTACGCGAAGGCCACGAGCGAGGCGTACGACGCCCGCGCCGCCGAGATCTACTCCGAGCAGGCCGCGGACGTCGACATCATCGTCACCACTGCGCTCATCCCGGGCCGCCCGGCCCCGCGCCTCATCACGGCCGCCGACGTGGCCGCGATGCGGCCGGGCAGCGTGATCGTCGACATGGCGGCCGCCCAGGGCGGCAACGTCGAGGGCTCGGTCGCCGGCGAGAAGGTCGTCACCGCGAACGGCGTCACGATCCTCGGCTACACCGACCTGGCCGGACGCCTGCCCACCCAGGCCTCGCAGCTGTTCGGCACCAACCTGGTGAACCTGCTCAAGCTGCTCACCCCCGAGAAGGACGGCACGCTCGTCCTCGACATGGACGACGTCGTGCAGCGCGGCGTCACCGTGGTGCGCGCCGGCGAGAAGACGTGGCCGCCGCCCCCGGTCCAGGTCTCCGCCGCGCCCGCCGCCCCCGCGGCGGCGGCCGCGCCCGCCGTACCGGAGAAGGCGCCGACCTCGCCGGCGACGCTGGCGCGGCGTCGGTACGCCGCCATCGCCGTCGGCGTGCTCGCGCTGTTCGCGGTCAACGCGACGGCCCCGGACCCCATCCCGCAGCACTTCACCGTGCTCGTGCTGTCGGTGGTGATCGGCTACTACGTCATCGGCAAGGTCGCCCACGCGCTGCACACGCCGCTCATGAGCGTCACCAACGCGATCAGCGGCATCATCGTCGTCGGCGCCATGCTGCAGCTGTCCTCCGACGACACCGCCGTGCGCGCCCTCGCGTTCGTCGCGGTGCTCCTGGCCAGCATCAACGTCTTCGGCGGCTTCGCCGTGACCCGACGCATGCTCAGCATGTTCTCGAAGGACTGATCGATGGACGCCCTCAGCATCTCCACCGCGGCGTACATCGTCGCCGCCCTGCTCTTCATCCTCAGCCTCGCGGGCCTCAGCAAGCACGAGACCTCGCGCCAGGGGGTCGTCTACGGCATCGCCGGCATGGCGATCGCGCTCGTCGCGACCTTCGTGGTCGTGGCCGACGTCGCGATCGACTCCGACGACGCCCTCGGTGTCGTCCTCCTCGTGGTGGCCATGGTCATCGGCGCCGTCATCGGCCTGTGGCGCGCCCGCGTGGTCGAGATGACCGGCATGCCCGAGCTCATCGCGCTGCTGCACTCCTTCGTCGGTCTCGCCGCCGTGCTCGTCGGCTGGAACGGCCACCTCGAGGCGCCGCACTACTCGGGTGCGCTCGCCGACATCCACCACGCCGAGGTCTTCATCGGCGTCTTCATCGGCGCCGTCACGTTCACCGGCTCGATCGTCGCGAACCTCAAGCTCAGCGCCAAGATCAAGTCGGCGCCTCTCGTGCTGCCGGGCAAGAACCTGCTCAACGTGGGCGCGCTCGTCGCGTTCGTCGTGCTGACGGTCTGGTACGTCATCGACAGCGAGCTGTGGCTGCTCGTCGTCGTCACCGTCCTGGCCCTCGCGCTGGGCTGGCACCTGGTGGCCTCGATCGGCGGCGGCGACATGCCCGTCGTGGTCTCGATGCTCAACAGCTACTCCGGCTGGGCCGCGGCCGCCGCGGGCTTCCTGCTGAGCAACGACCTGCTCATCGTCACCGGCGCGCTGGTCGGCTCCTCGGGTGCCTACCTCAGCTACATCATGTGCAAGGCGATGAACCGCTCGTTCCTCTCCGTCATCGCCGGTGGCTTCGGCATCGAGGCGGGCCCGGCGGGCGACACCGACTACGGCGAGCACCGCGAGATCGACGCCGAGGGCACCGCGGAGCTGCTCCGCAACGCCTCCTCCGTCGTCATCACCCCGGGCTACGGCATGGCGGTGGCGCAGGCGCAGTACCCCGTCGCCGACCTCACGAAGAAGCTGCGCGAGCGCGGCGTCGACGTCCGCTTCGGCATCCACCCCGTCGCGGGCCGGCTGCCCGGCCACATGAACGTGCTGCTGGCCGAGGCGAAGGTGCCCTACGACATCGTGCTCGAGATGGACGAGATCAACGACGACCTCGCCGCCACCTCGGTCGTGCTCGTCATCGGCGCCAACGACACGGTCAACCCGGCGGCCACCGAGGACCCGTCGAGCCCCATCGCGGGCATGCCCGTGCTGACCGTGTGGGAGGCCGAGAACGTCGTGGTCTTCAAGCGCTCCATGGCCGCGGGGTACGCCGGCGTGCAGAACCCGCTGTTCTTCCGGGAGAACACGCAGATGCTGTTCGGCGACGCCAAGGACCGCGTGGAGGACATCCTCCGCGCGCTCTGAGCCCCCCGGCCCCGACGGCCCGGCCCCGACGCCCCCTCCGCCCCCCGGGTGGAGGGGGCGTCGTCGTACCCCGGCTGGGGCGGGCCCCGCGGAAACGGGATCGTTACGCGGCGCCGCGACGTCGGAAACACCGCCTGGGTTTCATCACGGCAGACATCGTTTCCTCTCGTGATCGGAGCGGCCCATGACCACCAGCCCCGAAGCACCCCCGAGCACCACCGCCAAGGCCCCGTTCCGCGTCACCGCGGACGCCTGGAAGGGCCTGCCGCGGATGACGGACTTCCCGGCGAGCGAGGGCTACATCGGCGACACCTACGAGAACCCCGAGGGCAGCTCGATGTGCTCCGGCTTCTTCGAGCTGCGCCACACCGACGAGCCGCTCGTCTACCTCTACGAGTACGACGAGATGAAGGTCGTGCTCGAGGGCGAGTTCCTGCTCGAGGACGTCGACACGGGCCAGCGCACGGTCGCCCGGGCGAAGGACGCCATCTTCTTCCCGAAGGGCTCGCGCATCGCGTTCTCGACGCCGTCGTACGCCCTCGCGTTCTACGCCGGCGACCGCGACGCCGGCCTGCTCTGAGCCGGGCCGGGAGACAGGCGCGGTGAGCACGGTGACGGCGCCCGGGCCCGTGCTCGGCCTGCCCGTGTGGCCGGTCGAGCCGGAGCCGGTCGACCCGAGCGGCACGTCGTACCTGGTCGTGGCCCTCGGCACCGCGGCCCGCACCGCCGAGGTGGCCGCGCGCTGGGTGCGGGCGGCCGAGGCGCAGGCACCGACGCGCCTGGTGGTGGCGGACGACGTCGTGACCGGCCGGTCCGACCTCGTCGCGGCCCTCGTGGCGGCGCGCACCGGGGTGCGCATCCTCCTCGTCGGCGGCCAGTGCGACGTGCTCCTCGCCCTGGCGCTCGCCCGGACCCACGGCGCGGGGGAGGCCGAGCTGCGCAGCTTCGCCGTGGACGGCGCGGCGGCGGCCGCCGGGCTGCCCACCGACCTGCCCGTCTACTGCGCCCACTGCCGCGACACGCACCGGGTGCACGCGCCGTACGGCGGGGAGGCCACGTGCCCCGGCTGCGCCCGCCTCCTCGAGATCCACCCGCACCTCTCCGCGACCCGTGGCAGCTTCCTCGCCTCCGACGCGCGTGCCCGGGAGCTCGCGTGAGCGCCCCCGTCGTCGAGCGCTACCCGGCCCACCTGCACCCGGCGTACGCGACCGGCGTGCGGGTGCTCCAGGTCGTCGACACCGTGTCGCTGACCGACGCCGTGCGCCACGTGGTGCTCGCGGCGCCCGACGGGGGCGTGCTGGCCTCCTACGAGCCCGGCGCCCACCTCGTCCTCACGACCGGCGCCGGCGGGCGCAACGCCTACTCCCTGACCGGCGACGGGGTGAACCCGCGGCAGTACGCCGTCTCGGTGCTGCGGCGCGGCCAGGGCGGGGGGTCCGACTGGGTGCACGACGTGCTCGCCGTGGGCGACCTCGTGGAGGTCGAGGGCCCGCGCTCCAGCTTCGCGCCCCGCCACGACCAGCGCCACGCCCTGCTCGTGGCCGGCGGCATCGGCGTCACCCCGGTGCTCTCCCACGCCCGCGCGGTCGCCCGTTGGGGCGGCACCTGCGAGGTCCTCTACTCCTACCGGCCCGGGCACGGCGCGCACCTCGACGACCTGCGCGCCCTCGCGGCCCGCCCCGGCGTCACGCTCCACGAGGCGACCTCGGTCGAGGCCACGGCCCGCCTGCTCGCCGAGCGCCTCGCCGACCAGCCGCTCGGCACCCACGCCTACGCCTGCGGCCCGGTGCCCCTGCTCGACGCGTACGTCGCCGCGGCCGCCGCCGCGGGCTGGCCGGAGGCGCGGGTGCACCTGGAGCGGTTCACGGCGCCCGAGCTGGAGGCCGGCGTGGCCTTCACCGCGCGGGTCGCCTCCACCGGGCAGCGGCTCGCCGTGCCCCCGGGCACGAGCCTGCTGACGGCCCTGCTCGAGGCGGGCCACGACGTGCCGAACCTGTGCCGCCAGGGCGTGTGCGGCGAGTGCCTGGTGCCCGTGCGGTCGGGTGCGCTGGAGCACCGCGACCTCGTCCTGTCCGAGTCCGAGAAGCAGGCCGGTGACCGGATGCTCAGCTGCGTCTCGCGCGGCGGGCACACCGGGGCCGAGATCGAGGTGGACCTCTGATGACCGTCACGACCGGGCCCGCCACGGCGCGACCCTTCCCGACCCGCGGCCACACGGCCCGCCTGCCGTGGCCGTTCCCCGACGACCTGACCGCGTTCCGCTACTCGGTCAACGTCGAGCCCGCCCGCGTGGTGCGGCGCACGGCCGCCGGGGAGTGGGGCGCGCACCTCGTCGACCTGGGCGGGGAGGAGTACGGCGCGATCATGGCGGAGCGGCGCCGCATCCTGGCGGCGGACCCGACGCGGGTGCGGGTCATGCCCGGCATGGGCCCGGCCTGCTGGGACCTGCTCGTCTACTACCTGCGCGACCTCGCCGCGTCGTACCCCCACGTGATGGAGCTCGAGGAGACCACGGTCCCGGCCGGGGACCGCTTCCACTGGCGCAACCACGCGCTGGGCACCGACCAGGTCTTCGTGCTGGGCGACGCGGCGAGCCTGCCCTGCGACCCGTTGACGTTCCTGGGCCGCGAGGTGCCGGACGACCTGCTGCTGGTGAAGGAACGCGACGGGCGGCTGCACTTCGACGCCGGGCTCGTCACGTTCGCGGCCGCGTGGTCGGTGTCGTTCGACGTCGGGATGAGCATGGACGAGATCCACCAGCCCGTGCCCGGCCTCACCCGCGACGGCGTCACGGCACGGGCCGAGCACTTCCTGCGCCGGCTGCCCGCCGACCAGGTCTACCGGCGGATCAACTGGACGCTCTCGGCCTCCGGCTCCCGCAAGCTCGACGTCAGCCTCGAGGAGCTGCCGGCGTGGGGCACCGACATCCCGGCCCTGGTCCGCGACGAGGACTGGGGCCGCCTGCAGCTGCGCATCGAGGTGGAGCACTTCGTGCGACTCCCCATGACGGGGGCGGTCACCTTCAACATCCGCACCCACATGACCTCGCTCGAGGAGGTCCGCCAGGTCCCGGCGTGGCGCGACCAGCTGGCCCGGGTGGTGCTCGAGCTGCCCGACGACGTCGCCGCCTACAAGGGCTTCCTCGACTACCGCGAGCCGGCGATGGCCTGGCTGACCGCCCCCGACCCGAGGAGCGCGACGTGAACGACCTCACCCTCCGTGCGCGCGGTGTCGCGACCGCGGAACGCCCCCTTCACGCCCCCGAAACGCGCGGGCTGTCGACTGGGTGCCCTCGGGGACCACGACCGTCGGACGTCCGGCGCCGGACACGATGCAGCGGGGGAGGGACGTCATGGTGAGCCCGAGCGCGACCAGCGTGCCGCCATGGGCCCGCGAGCCCCACGTCGAGCCCGCGGACCCGACCGGCCGCACCCACACGCTCCTCGTCGTGGGCCCCGGTGACGGCCAGACGGGTACGGCGGTGCGCGCGGTCGCCGCCGGGTGGCAGGAAGAGCTGGGGGCGGCCCCCGTCCACCGGCACGACTGCGCCGACGCCGCCGTCGCCGTCGACGCCCTGCACGCGGACCTCGCGGTCGCCCGTGTGGGCCACCGGGTGCTCGTGGCCGGCACCGCCGAGGCGTGCCTCGCCGTGCGCGCGGCCGCGGTGCGCGCCGGGCTCGCCGACGACGAGCTGCGCTTCGGCGCCGTGGCCGCCGACGTGCGCACCGTCTGGTGCGTCCACTGCTCCGCCACGACGACCGCCGCGGTCGCGGCCGGCGGGGTCGTCGCCTGCCCCGGTTGCGCGCGGTCCCTCCTCGTCTACGAGCACGTCTCCCGGCGCACCGGTCACCACCTCGGCTTCATGGTCGACGCCGAGGACCAGCCGTGGGAGGAGTCCGCGTGAGCACCACCGCACCGGCCCCGACGGCTCCCCGTACCGCGACCCCGCCCACCGCTCTCCCGGCTCCCGGTCTGCCGGCGCCGCTGGGCGCGGGCGAGCGACTGGCGCTGGTCGTCGTCGCCGTCGACGACAGCGTCCCGGGCGTGCGCAGCCTGTCGCTCGCCCGACCCGACGGGGGCGCCCTGCCGTCGTGGACCCCGGGCAGCCACCTCGTCGTCGAGGTGCCACCGGGCGCGGGCCGGGAGCGCCGGCTCGCCAACGCCTACTCGCTGACGGGCGAGACCGTGCACCCGAGCGCCTACACCGTCTCCGTGCTGCGCCGGGACCCCCAGGAGGGGGCGGCCGGCGGCTCGGCGTGGGTCCACGGGCTCGCGGTGGGCGACACCGTGACGACGACGGCGCCGCGCAGCGCGTTCCCGCCCGTGCAGCGCGCCACCCGCCACCTCCTCGTCGGCGCCGGCATCGGCATCACGCCGCTCGTCTCGCACCTGCGCTCGGCGCTGCGGTGGGGCCGTGACGTGCAGCTGGTGCAGGTCTGCCGCGGGGGCCGCGGCGCCCACCTCGACGAGGTGCGCGCGCTCGGGGGCGACCGCGTGACGGTGCTCGACGGCCGGGCCGCGCTGGCCGCGCACCTGCCGGCGCTCCTGGCCGACCAGCCGATCGGCACCCACCTCTACACCTGCGGGCCGGCCGACTTCATGGACGCGGTCCTCGCCGCGGCCCGCGCTCTGGGCTGGCCGGAGAGCCGGCTGCACCTCGAGCACTTCGGGCTCGCCGCCCTCGACCCGGGCGACCCCTTCACCGTCACGGTCACCGGGGGCCCGACGCTCGAGGTGCCGTCGGGCACGAGCCTGCTGGAGGCGCTCGAGCAGCAGGGGTACGACGTGCCCCACCTCTGCCGGCAGGGCGTCTGCGGCGAGTGCCGGCTGCGCGTCGCGCCCGCCGCGAGCACCGGGGTGCACCACCGCGACCTCTACCTCGACGACGCCGCCCGCGCCGCCGGCGACTGCCTCATGGCGTGCGTCTCCCGCGCGCTCCCCGACCCGGCCACGGGCCGCGCCCACCTGGAGGTCTCGCCGTGACGTCCACCGCCCCCGACCTCGTCGCCGGGTTCCCCTTCCCGTTCCCGAACGCGACCTACCGCTACTCCACGAACGTCGAGCCCGCCCGGGGCGTCGTCACGACACCCGCCGGCCAGTGGGGGGACGCGGTCGTCGACGTCGACGCCGAGTACCACCGCGAGCTCGACGAGCGGGCCGCCATCCTCGAGCAGGACCCGTCGCGGTACGCCGTGCTGCCCCACATGGACGTCGCCTGCTGGGACGCGATGCTCTGCCTCATGCGCGAGCTGGCCCTGGCCCGCCCCGGGTCCTTCGACCTGGAGCCCGTCGCGGGGGGTGCGCGTCCGTCGTACCGCTGGCGCAACCGGCTGCTCGACATCGACCACACCTTCGTGCTGGGCGACCCCGCCACGCTGCCCGCCGAGCCGTTGGCGTGGATCACCTCCCAGGTGCAGGAGGACGTCGTGCTGCTCGACCAGCGCGACGGCACCCTGTTCGGCGACGCGGGCGTCGTCACCTTCGCGGCCGACTGGTCGTTCGGCTTCGACGTCGGGATGAGCTTCCTCGAGATCCACGGCCCGGTGCCGCGCATCCACCCCGAGGGCGTCATCACCCGCGCCCACGAGTTCCTCAAGGGCCTGCAGCCGGGGGAGACCTACCGCCGCACCAACTGGACCCTCACGATCGGGCGCCGGCTGGACGTCTCCACCGAGCGCTACCCGGAGTGGGGGCCCGACCGTGCGATGGTCCGCACCGTCGACGACGACGCCTTCGGTCGCCTCGTGCACCTGCGCACCGAGGTGCAGCACCTCGTGCGGCTCCCCGAGTCGGGAGCCGTCATGTTCCTCATCCGCAGCTACCTGCTGCCCCTCGCCGACCTGGCCCGGGTCGAGCCGTGGCGGGCCCGGGCCGCCGACGTCATCGCGGAGCTCCCCGAGGACATGGCCGACTACAAGGGCATCGCCACCTACCGCCATCGCGCCGCAGCGTGGCTGCGCGACCACCCGCACCACTGAGCACCGCGGCCCGCCGCCGCCCACCCGAGGAGACACCCCCATGCCCGCAGCAGACGTCGCGTGGATGCTCGCCGCCCTGGCGCTCGTCATCATCATGTTCCCCGGGATCGCCCTGTTCTACGGGGGCATGGTGGGGAGCAAGAACGCCCTCAACATGATCATGATGACGATGAGCACCCTCGCCACCGTGACCGTGCTCTACGTCCTCTTCGGCCACGGCCTCGTCGTCGGCGACTCCGTCGGCGGCTGGGGCCTCATCGGCAACCCCGACGGCTACCTCGGGTTCCTCGGGATCTACGAGGACCCCGGGGAGGCCCAGCTCGTCGACCCCTACTGGTTCGCCTTCTACATCCTCTTCGCCGCCATCACCGTCGCGATCGTCGCCTCCGGCGCCGTCGGGCGCATGAAGTTCGGTGGCTGGCTGGTGTTCTCGGCCGTCTGGGCGACGCTCGTCTACTTCCCGCTGGGCCACTGGGTGTTCGCCTTCGACGGCGAGGGCACCCAGGGCGGGTGGATGCGCAACGACCTCGGCCTCCACGACTACGCCGGCGGCACCGCCGTCCACATGTCCGCCGGTCTCGGCGCGCTCGCCCTCGCGATGGTGCTCGGCCCCCGCAAGAACATGGGCTCGCGACCCCACAACCTGCCGCTGGTGCTGCTCGGGGCCGGGCTGCTGTGGATGGGCTGGTTCGGCTTCAACGGGGGTACGGCGGGCGGCGCGAACTTCCTCGCGCAGTACGCCGTGATGACCACCCTCATCGCCGGGGCCACCGGCATGATCGGCTTCTGCCTCGTCGAGAAGATCCGCGACGGCGCCCCCACCACCCTCGGCATGGCGTCGGGCATCATCGCCGGCCTCGTCGGCATCACCCCGTCGGCCGACGCGGTCGACGCCCTCGGCGCGATCGTCGTGGGCGTCGCGTCCGGCGCGTTCGTCGCCTGGGCCTGCACGTGGAAGGCGAAGCTCGGGGTCGACGAGAGCCTCGACGCGTTCGCCGTGCACGGCATGGGCGGGATCGTCGGCTCGCTGTGCGTCGTGCTCATCGGCTACTCGGGCTCGCCGGCGGGGATCAAGGGGGTCCTGTTCGGGGGCAGCTGGGACATCGCGTGGCGCGAGGTGGTCGCCATCGGGGCCACCTGCGGCTACGCGTTCGTGATGACCTGGATCATCGCGAAGGTGCTCGACAAGACGATGGGGCTGCGCGTGGACGAGGAGAAGGAGTTCGCCGGTCTCGACCTCGCCGAGCACTCCGAGTCGGCCTACGACATCGAGCGCTCCGGGGGCTCCCTCGGCGAGGCCCGCGCCGACCGGCTCTCGGGCGCGCCGAGCGCCGAGCGCATCGCGGCCCTCGCCGCCCGGACGGAGGCCGAGGAGTCCCGCGCCGCGGCGAGCGACCCCGCCTGACCCCACCCCGGTCCGGCCCGACCCACGCCGGCACGGACCCCTGCGGTTCGTGCCGGCGCGGCGTCTCGGGGAGGATGGCGCCCGTGACGACGACGGGCTGGACGCTGCGCCTCGCGCGCGGCGGTGTGCTCGCCCTCGTCGTGCTGCTGGCCGGCGGCGCCGGCCACGCCCTCGCCGGCGGTGCCCTGCCCTCCCCGCTCGCGGCGCTGCCGCTGCTGCTCCTGCTCACCGCCGGGTCCGCGCTGCTGCTCGGCCGGCGGGTCGACGCGCTGGAGACCACGCTGCTCCTCGTCGTCGGCCAGGCCGCCACCCACCTCGGGCTGATGGTGCTCGCACCCGGCCCGGCGGGCGCCCCGCACGCCCACCCGACCCCGGTCGACGCCGGGGCCGGGGACCTGGCGATGGTGGCGTTCCACCTGCTCGCCGCCGCGGTCGGGGGCCTCTGGCTCGCCGCCGGCGAGCGGGCGGTGTGGACGCTGCTCGACCTCGCCCTCGTGCGCCCCGTGACCCGCCTCGTCGGGCGCCTCGTCGCCCGGCTCGTCGGCCGCTGGGTCCTGCTGCTCCGGGCCCGCGCCGCAGGGCCTGCCCGTCGCCCGCGCGGCCCGCTCGGGCACGCCCGCCCCCGCCCCGCCACGGCCCTCGTGCTCCTGCGGCCCACGCCGCCACGCGCCCCGCCGCGGCCCGGCGCGCCGGCGTACTGACCCGACCCGCACCACGCTCCCCGTCCCCTGACGGCCCGGTGCCTCCCGTCGGGGGTACGACGCCGCGCCCGCACCGCGTCCGCCGCCGGCGCGACCCCCGGGGTCGCGCCGTGCCCCGCCGTGCCCACCGCGCCTCCCAGGAGACCCATGACCATCCCCGACTCCCGCCCCGCGGGAGCCGTCACCGACCCGACCGACCCCACCGCCCCGCCTGTCCCACCTGGCCCGTCCCGCCCGGCCGACCCGCCGCGGGGCACGTGGCGCCCGCTGCTGCTGCGCCTGCACTTCTACGCCGGCGTGCTCGTCGCGCCCTTCCTGCTCGTGGCGGCGCTCAGCGGCGCGCTCTACGCCGCGACGCCCCAGCTGGAGCAGGTCGTGCACGCCGACGAGCTGACGACCGACTCCCGCGGCGAGGCCCTCCCGCTCGACGAGCAGGTCGCCGCCGCGCGGGCCGCCCGGCCCGACCTGCCGCTGCTCGCGGTGCGACCCGCCGCCGAGGAGGGCACCACCACCCGTGTGCTCCTCGACGCCGGGGAGGCCGACCGCAGCCGGCGCCTCGCCGTCTTCGTCGACCCCGTGACGGGCGACGTGCGGGGGGAGCTGACGGCGTACGGCACCTCCGGGAGCCTGCCGTTCCGCACGTGGGTCAGCGAGCTGCACCGGAACCTCCACCTCGGCGAGCCCGGCCGGATCTACTCCGAGCTCGCCGCCTCGTGGCTCGGTGTCGTCGCGCTGGCCGGCGTGGGGCTCTGGTGGGGCGGCGTGCGGCGCGCCCGGCGCCCCGGCGCCCGGCCCGTGCGGGACCGGCTCGTGCCGCGGCGGCACGGGCTCCGGCCCCGGCAGCGCACCCGCGCCCTCCACGGCGTGCTGGGGACCTGGCTGGTGCTCGGCTTCCTCGTGCTCTCGGCGACGGGCCTGACCTGGTCGCGCTTCGCCGGGGCGAACGTGACCGAGCTGCGCGCGGCGCTCGACTGGTCCACCCCCGCCGTCGTGTCCGACCTCGAGGCCGCGGGGAGCGACGAGCCCGGCGGTGGCGGCCACGCGGGCCACGGCGACCACGGCGACCACGCCGACCACGGCGACCACGCGGGGCACGCCGGCCACCCGGCCGACGACGCCCCCGGTGTCGGCTGGCAGGCGACGTACGACGCGGCGCGCGACGCCGGTCTCGTCGGCCTGGTGGAGATGGGGCACCCGGCCGACGGGGCGGCGTACGTCGTCCAGGAGCTCGACCGCGGGTGGCCCACCCAGGCCGACGCGGCGGCCGTCGACCCGGCGACGGGGGAGGTGGTCGACGTCGTGCGGTTCGCCGACTACCCGTTCATGGCCAAGCTGGCCCGCTGGGGCGTGGACCTGCACATGGGGGTCCTGTTCGGGTGGGCGAACCAGCTCGCCCTGCTCGTGCTCGCGGCCGGGCTCGTCGCGATGGTGGTCGGCGGCTACCGGATGTGGTGGCAGCGCCGCCCCACCCGCGGGCACCGCCTGCGCCCGGGACGGCCCGTACGGCGGGGCGCCTGGCGTGCGCTCCCGCGGTGGGGCCTGCCGGTCGTCGGGGCGGTGGCCGTGGCCGTCGGGTGGTTCCTGCCCGTGCTCGGCGCCAGCCTCGCGGCGTTCCTGCTCGTCGACCTCGCGCTCGGCGCGCGGGACCGGACCCCGGCCTAGCGGTCGGGGTCCGGCTCGGGCGGGGGCGGGCGGTGGGCCGCGACGGCGCCGTGGTTCGCGACCACGACCGCCGCCGGCGGCAGCACCGCCGCGACGACGCACAGGAGGGCGGCGGCGGTCGTCGAGTGGTGCCGGACCACCAGGCCCGCCAGCAGGAACAGGGTCAGGCAGGTGGTCATCATGACGACGTACGCCCGCCGCCGCGCCTGCGGCGTCATCGCGGCCCCGCGCAGCGGGTCACGGGCGACTCGGGCGTCACGGGATCACGGGATCACGGCGGGACGGTCAGGCGACCAGCGCGGGCGCCTCGGCCACCACCGGCGCTGCCGGGGCGCCCTGCGAGCCCTCGCCGTCGGTGTCGTCGCCGAGACCGATGCCGATCGCGACCATCGCACCCCCGCCCACGAGGAGCAGCACGATCACTGCGATCACGATCAACCGGCGCTTCTCCATCACGACTCCTGTCGTCGGGGGGACGTCTCCACGAAACTACGCGACCCCCCAACCGGGCCCGGGGGCGTGGGAGGGTCGTCGGATGACCGGTACCCGCTCGGCCTGGCGCCTGCTCACCCTGGTGGCCCTCGTCACGGGCGCCACGCTCGTCCTGGTGGGCCTCGGCGTGCTCGTCGCGGGGCTGGTCGGCGCCCTCGACCTGGGGGAGCCCGTCGGCGTGCGGGCCGGTCCCGGGTCCGGGGCGAGCGCGCCGGTGGGCCTCGTGGCCGGCGTGCTCGTGCTCGGCGGCGCCCTGATGGTGGCCGCGGCGCTGCGCGACCGGTGGCGGTGAGGGGCGCCGTACCCCCGACCGGTCCAGACCGGTCGACGCCGAGCGTTCCCGCGGCCCCGGGCGGCCGTTCACCGCGGGTTCACGGGTGACGGGGGCGGGTGCGCGACGTTGACCGACGCCCCACCGCCGCCGTCGAGAGGTCGCCCATGCCCGCCCCCCGGACCAGGTACGCCGCACTCGGCGCCCTGCCCCTCCTCGGCCTCGGCCTCCTCGCACCCGTGGGTGCACAGGCCGCCGAGACCCCCGCCCCTGCCGCCGCCGGCACCGTCGTCATCAACGAGATCGCCCAGAACACCGGCGAGACGGACTGGGTCGAGCTGCACAACACCGGCAGCGCCCCGGTCGACGTGACCGGGTGGCGGTTGCTCGACAACGACGACACCCGTGACTTCGCCCTGGCCGCCGGCTCCGTCGTCCCGGCCGGGGGCTACCTGTCGGTCGACGTGAGCGAGGACGTGCCCGGGCGCACGGGGTTCGGGCTGGGGCGGGCCGACATGGTCCGCCTGCTCCTGCCCGCCGGGCAGGGCGACACCCCGGTCGACTCCTTCGCCTGGACCGACCACACCGCCACGACCTACGGCCGCTGCGCCGACGGCACGGGCGCGTTCACGCCGACCGCCGCCCCCACCCGCGACGCCGCCAACGCGTGCGCGGCGGAGCCGGCCGACGTGGTGCGCATCAACGAGGTCGAGTCGTCCGACCCCGCGGGCGGACCGGACTGGATCGAGCTGGTCAACACCGGCACCGTCCCCGTCGACCTCTCCGGCCTGGTGGTGAAGGACGACAACGACGCGCGGACCGACACCATCGCGGCCGGCACCGTGCTGGCGCCCGGCGCCTTCCACGTGGTCGAGCCCACCTTCGGCCTGGGCGGCGCCGACGAGGCGCGCGTGCTCGACGGCGACGTGCTCGTCGACCGCCACGCCTGGACCGCGCACGCCGCCACCACCTGGGGCCGCTACCCCGACGGCACCGGCGCCTTCGCCGAGACGGCCGCCGCCACGCGGGGTGCCGCCAACGCACCCGTGCCGGTCGCGACGCCCGACGTCGTCGTCAACGAGGTCGAGTCCAGCGGCGGCACGCCGGGCGACTGGGTCGAGCTGCGCAACCGGGGCACGGTCGACGTCGACCTGTCCGGGTACGTCGTCGGCGACAGCGACGCCACCCACCGGGCCGTCCTGCCCGCGGGCTCGGTCGCCCCGGCGGGCGGGTTCCTCGTCGTCGAGGAGGCCACCCTGGGCTTCGGTCTCGGCAGCTCCGACCAGGCCCGCCTGTTCGCCCCCGACGGCGTCACCGTCGTCGACGAGCGCTCCTGGACCGCCCACGCCCCGACGTCGTACGGGCTGTGCGGCGACGCCTGGGTGGTCACCACCTCGCCGACCAAGGGCGCGGTCAACGACTGCGGCGCCCCGGTGCGGATCAACGAGGTCGAGTCGAGCGGCGGGACGCCGGGCGACTGGGTCGAGCTGGTCAACAACGGGGCCGCGCCGGTCGACGTCTCCGGCTTCGTCGTCGCGGACGACGACGACACGCACCGCCGTACCGTGCCCGCGGGCACCGTCATCCCCGCCGGCGGCCACCACGTCGTCGACGTGGAGGGCGGCGACGGCGGCTTCGGCCTCGGCGGGGCCGACAGCGCCCGCCTGTTCGACGCCACCGGCGCGCTGCTGGACGCCACCTCGTGGACCGCGCACGCGGCCACCACCTGGGGCCGCTGCCCCGAGGGCACGGGCGACTTCGCCGCGACCGCCGCGCCCACCCGCGGCGCGGTCAACCAGTGCGCCGGCGACGTCGTCGCCGAGGCCTGGCCCGGCCCGGCGGAGGTGCGCACGGCCGACCCGGCCGGCACCTACGCCGAGAACATGAGCGGTCTCGTCTTCGCGCCCGACGGCGCGGCGCTGTGGGCCGTGCAGAACAACCCGGGCAGCCTGCACCGCCTCGTGCGCTCGGGCGAGCAGTGGGTCGCCGACGCCGGCTGGACCGGCGGCCGCGCGCTCCACTACGCCGACGGCACGGGCAACGTGGACGCCGAGGGCGTCACGGTCGGCCCCGACGGCCTCTACGTGGCGAGCGAGCGGAACAACGACGGGGGCGGCAGCCGCCCCTCGATCCTGCGGTACGACGCGCCCGCCGCGGCCGGGGGCGCGCTCAGCGCCACCGGTGAGTGGAACCTGGCCCCGGAGCTGCCGGGCATCGGCGCCAACGCCGGTCTCGAGGGCATCACCTGGGTGCCGTCGTCCGTGCTGGTCGCGCAGGGCCTGGTCGACCAGAGCACCGGCGCGGCCTACGACCCGGCGCGCTACCCCGACGCCGACGGCGTGTTCCTCGTCGGGGTCGAGGCCACCGGCGACGTGCTGGCCTACGCGCTGGGCGCCTCCGGCTCGTTCACGCGGATCGCGTCCTTCGCCAGCGGCTTCCCGGGCGTCATGGAGCTGCAGCACGACCCGGCCACGGGTGCGGTGTGGGTCTCCTGCGACGACGCCTGCTCCGGGCGCACCACGCTGTTCGAGGTGGACGGCTCCGGGGCGTTCGCCCCCACCGTCACCTACGACCGCCCGGCGGGCATGCCGGACGTGGCGAACGAGGGTCTCGCGCTCGCGCCGGTCGCGCGCTGCACCGACGGCCTGCGCGAGGTCGTGTGGGCCGACGACTCCAGCACCGGCGGCCACGCCCTCCGCGTCGGGGCCATCACCTGCACCGCCGGGCCCGTCGACCCCGAGCCCGAGCCCGAGGTGCCGGCGCCGGGCAGCCTCGGCACCGGGTCGAGCATCACGCCCGCCCCGCAGTGGCGCTACGCCCGCACCGGTGCCGCCAAGCCGATCGCCGTCTACTACGAGGGCGAGGACGGCGCGCGGGTCAGCGGCACGGTCTACACGACGTTGCGCCAGGCGGGGAGCGGTCGCCTGGTGGCCACCGCCCACGCGTACGGCGGGAGCCGCACCACGGTCGCGACCCCGGTCGTCCCGCGGGTGAAGGCCAGCTACCAGGTCGTCGTCACGTTCGTGCCCGACGACCCGGCGTACCGCACCAGCGTGCGCTCCTTCTGGGTGTGGGCGACGCCGAGCGGTCGCCCCTGACCCACCCCTGATCCACCCCTGACCCACCCGCCGCCGTCACCGACGGCCGCCGCGCGAGCCGCCACGGACCCCGGTCCGTGGCGGCTCGTCGCGTCCGGGAGGTGCCACCGCGTCGTGACGTCGACGTAACCCGCCTGCAACGCGCCGCTTGTTAACTACTCGTGGACAATGATTCACTACAGTGGACAAGGTGGAGGGGCGCGACATGACGGAGAGCACCGAGGCGGCGGACCTCGCCACGCTGGCCGAGAAGGCGGGCACGACGTTCGTCCTCGCGCTGTTCGTGGACCTGAACGGCAAGCCGTGCGCCAAGCTCGTGCCGGTCGAGGCGGTGCACGAGCTGCAGACGGAGGGGGTCGGGTTCGCCGGCTACGCCGTCGGGTCGATGGGCCAGGAGCCGAAGGACCCCGACCTCGTCGCGATCCCCGACCCGGCCAGCTTCACCCCGGTGCCCTTCATCAAGGAGGGCCTGGCGATCGTCCACTGCGACCCGCACGTCGAGGGCCGGCCGTGGCCGTTCGCGCCCCGCGTCATCCTGCGCTCGGTGCTGGCCCGCCTCCGCGAGAGCCAGGGCCTCGAGGCGTACGTCGGGGCGGAGGTGGAGTACTTCCTCCTGCGCCGCGAGGCCGACGGCACGCTGGTGACGGCGGACCCCGGCGACCGGGCGGCGCGCCCCTGCTACGACGCGCGCGGCGTCACCCGCATGTACGACCACCTCGCCGACGTCTCGCGGGCGATGAACGACCTGGGCTGGGGCAACTACGCGAACGACCACGAGGACGGCAACGGCCAGTTCGAGCAGAACTTCGCCTACGCCGACGCGCTGACGACGGCCGACCGCGTCGTCACCCTGCGCTACCTCATCTCGATGATCGCGGAGGAGCGCGACATGGTCGCGACCTTCATGCCGAAGCCCTTCGCCGACCGCACCGGCTCCGGCCTGCACCTGCACCTGTCGCTGTGGCGCGACGGGGAGTCCGCCTTCCCCGACGCCGAGGACCCGCGCGGCCTGGGCCTGAGCCCGGTGGCCTACGCGTTCGCGGGCGGCATCCTCGAGCACGCCTCGGCGCTGCAGGCGGTGCTCGGGCCGAGCGTGAACTCCTACAAGCGCACCGGGGCGGTCTCCACCACCTCGGGCGCCTCGTGGGCGCCGCGGTTCCCGACGTACGGCGGCAACGACCGCACCCACTTCCTCCGCGTGCCCGACCGCCACCGCATCGAGCTGCGCGGCGGCGACGGGTCCGCGAACCCCTACCTCGCCGTCGCGGCCGCCCTCGGGGCGGGCCTCGACGGCATCGAGCGCGACCTGGACCCGGGCACGGTCGGCGGCGACAACGGCACCACCCGCCCGGCCCTGCCCCGCACCCTCCTCCACGCCGTCGAGGCGCTCGAGGCGGACCCGGTCGTCGCCGGCGCGCTCGACGCGGCCGCCGACGGCGAGCACCGCGTGGCGGCGTACTTCGCCGACGCCAAGCGCGAGGAGTTCTTCGCCTGGCACTCCCAGGTCACGACCTGGGAGGTCGACCACTACCTCACGGCCTACTGAGGCCGGGACACCCCTCACCACCCTCCACCCACCACCTCCGGAGAGGAACCCCCATGTGCGGCATCGTCGGGTTGCACCTGCGCGACCCAGCGCTCCACCCGCGGCTCGGTGAGCTGCTCACCGGCATGCTCTGCGAGATGCAGGACCGGGGCGCGGACTCCGCCGGCGTCGCGGTCCACGGCGACCCCCGCTGGTCGCCCGCGGGCCACGTCACCGTGTCGTTCGTGCCCGAAGCCTCCGCCACCGGGCTGGGCAGCGGCACGACGGACGCCGAGGCCGTCGCCGCCCTCACCGCGGCGCTCGGCTCGCCCGTCGAGGTCGTCGACGCGGGCCCGACGCTCGTGGCCCACGTGCCGGCGGAGGTCGGCACGGACGCGCTCGTCGCGGCGGTGCGCGCGACGTACCCCGACGGCCTCGTCGCGGGCTTCGGCACCGACCTGGCCGTGCTCAAGGGCGTCGGCCACCCGCGCGACCTGGCCGCGGCCTACGGCCTGCCGGCGGCGCAGGGCTGGCAGGGCGTCGGGCACACGCGGATGGCCACCGAGTCGGCCGTGACGCCGGGCGGGTGCCACCCCTACGCGGTCGGCCCCGACCAGTGCCTCGTGCACAACGGGTCCTTCGCCAACCACGCCTCGGTACGCCGGGAGCTGCGGGCCGCGGGCGTGGAGTTCGACTCCGAGAACGACACGGAGGTCGGCGCCCGCTTCGTCGCCGACCGGCTCGCCGCGGGCTACGACGTCGCCACCGCGCTCAAGGAGCTGACGACGACGTTCGACGGCTTCTACACGCTCCTCGTCGCCGACCGCGACTCGTTCGCCGTCGTGCGCGACGCGATCGCCTGCAAGCCCGCCGTCGTCGCCGAGCACGACGACTGGGTCGCGGTGGCGTCGGAGTACCGCGCCCTCGTCGGCCTGCCCGGCATCGCGCAGGCCCGCATCTTCGAGCCCGAGCCCGAGAGGATCTACGCATGGACGCGCTGACCGTCCCCACCCGCGAGGTCGACCTCGCGACCACCCCGCTGCGCACCCTCAACGCGCTGCTCCAGGGCCGCGAGGTCACCGGCGAGACCCCGCTCGGGGCCGACGAGGGCGTCACCGTGGTGAACCCGCGCGGCGCCCACGCCGTGGCCGTCGGCCTCGACGCCCCGCGCCAGGTGCGGGTCGCCGGCCACGTCGGCTACTACGCCGCCGGCATGAACCAGCGGGCCGACGTCGTCATCGAGGGCAACGCCGGCGTCGGCGTCGCGGAGAACATGATGAGCGGCTCGGTGGTCGTGCGGGGCAACGTCTCGCAGTCGGCGGGCGCCACGGCGCACGGCGGGCTGCTCGTCGTCGAGGGCGACGCCGCCGCGCGCTGCGGCATCTCGATGAAGGGCGTCGACATCGTCGTGGGCGGCTCGATCGGCCACATGAGCGCCTTCATGGCGCAGGCGGGCCGCCTCGTCGTGCGCGGCGACGCCGGCGAGGCGCTGGGCGACTCGATCTACGAGGCCCGCATCTACGTGCGCGGGGAGGTCGCCTCGCTGGGCGCCGACTGCGTCGCCAAGGAGATGCGCCCCGAGCACCTCGAGGAGCTGGCGGCCCTGCTGAAGGCGGCGGGCTTCGAGGACGACGACCCCGCGGCGTACACCCGCTACGGGTCGGCCCGCACGCTCTACCACTTCCACGTCGACAACGCGTCGGCCTACTGACGGCCCCGGAGGACCCTAGCGATGAACGACCACGACCTCGCCCTGGCGCGCCGCGGCCTGCGCCGCTCGGCCACCTTCGACCCCGCCACGATCCACGACATCCAGCGGGCGGCGGCCACCGGGATCTACGACATCCGCGGCGGCGGCGCCAAGCGCCCCCTGCCGCACTTCGACGACCTGCTGTTCCTGGGCGCCTCGATGAGCCGCTACCCGCTCGAGGGCTACCGCGAGCGGTGCGGCACCGACGTGGTGCTGGGCGGCCGCAACGCGGCGTACCCCCTGCACCTCGCGATCCCCGTCACGATCGCGGGCATGAGCTTCGGCGCCCTGTCGGGGCGGGCCAAGGAGGCGCTCGGCCGCGGCGCGAGCGAGGCCGGGACCTCGACGACGACGGGCGACGGCGGGATGACGCCGGAGGAGCGGGGGCAGTCGAAGCACCTCGTCTACCAGTACCTGCCGAGCCGCTACGGCATGAACCCCGACGACCTGCGCTCGGCCGACGCCATCGAGATCGTGCTGGGCCAGGGCGCCAAGCCGGGCGGCGGGGGGATGCTGCTGGGGCAGAAGATCTCCGAGCGCGTGGCCGGCATGCGCACGCTGCCCCAGGGCATCGACCAGCGCAGCGCCTGCCGCCACCCCGACTGGACGGGGCCGGACGACCTGACCATCAAGATCGCGGAGCTGCGCGAGATCACCGGCTGGGAGAAGCCGATCTACGTCAAGGTCGGCGCCTCGCGGCCCTACTACGACGTGAAGCTCGCCGTGCACGCCGGCGCCGACGTGGTCGTCGTCGACGGGATGCAGGGCGGCACGGCCGCGACGCAGGACGTCTTCATCGAGAACGTCGGCATCCCGACGCTGGCCGCGATCCCGCAGGCCGTGCGCGCGCTGCAGGAGCTGGGCGTGCACCGCAAGGCGGACGGCGTGCAGCTCGTCGTCTCGGGCGGCATCCGCAACGGCGCCGACGTGGCCAAGGCGCTCGCGCTGGGCGCCGACGCCGTCGCGATCGGTACGGCGGCGCTGGTCGCCCTCGGCGACAACGACCCGCGCCTCGACGACGAGTACCGGGCCATCGGCTCGGCGGCCGGCTACTACGACGACTACCAGGACGGGCGCGACCCCGCCGGCATCTCGACGCAGGACGAGGAGCTCGCCGCCCGGTTCGACCCCGTCGAGGGCGGCCGCCGCCTCGCGAACTACCTGCGAGTGCTCACGATGGAGGCGCAGACCATCGCGCGCGCCTGCGGCAAGGCGCACGTGACGCACCTCGAGCCCGAGGACCTCGTGGCCCTCACGATCGAGGCCGCGGCCATGGCGCGGGTGCCGCTCGCCGGCACCGACTGGGTGCCGGGCCAGGGCCGCTGAGCGCCGCCGGCGGGGGCGCCCGCACCGGCACCGTCCGGGTCGTCGACCCGGCGGACCTGCCCGCGGTGCCGTGGCAGAACGGGGCGGGGACGACCCGCGCGCTGCGCTCGGACGTCGCGGCGGGCTGGCGGGTGAGCGTGGCCGCCGTACCGGGACCCGCGCCGTGGTCGCCGATGCCGGGGACCCGGCGGTGGTCCTGCGTGGTCGCGGGCGAGGGTCTCGCTCTCGTCGTCGACGGGCGCGCGGTCGCGGCGCCCCGGGGCGTCGTGGTGTCCCACCCCGGCGACGTGCCGGTCCACGGGACCCCGGTGGCCGGCCCGGTCGCCAACCTCAACCTCGTGCTCGAGCGGGGGCGGGCGAGCGGGAGGATGCGGGTCCGGACCGTGACCGGCCGGCTCGAGTGGGACCCGGACGTCGTCGCGCTGTGGGTGCTGGCGGGGTCGCTGTCGGGGGAGGCGCCGGACGGACCTGCCGGCCCCGGGCGGGTGCTGCTGCCGGACGGGGCGGGTGCCGTGGCGACGGCGGGGACGTGCACGGTGGTGGAGGTCGCGGTGGTGGAGGTCGCGGTGGCAGCGCCGCGGCCTGCGGAGGAGACGGACGTGAGGACGGGAGGGCGACGGTGACGTCGTACGTGGTGGTGGGAGCGGGGCTCGCGGGCTCGGCGACGGCGTGGCAGCTGGCCCGGCGCGGGGAGGACGTGGTGCTCGTCGAGCGCACCGAGCCCGCGAACGAGCACGGCAGCTCGCACGGCTCGGCACGGATCTTCCGCTACGGCTACCCGGACCCCTTCTACACGGGGCTGGTCGTGCGGGCGCGGGAGGCGTGGGACGAGCTGGAGGCCCTCGCCGGGCAGCAGCTCGTCGCGCCGAGCGGCTCGCTCGACCACGGTGCGGAGCGGCGGCCGGTCGAGCTCGCCGCCCGGCTGGCGGCGGCGGGCGTCGAGCACGAGCTGCTCGACCCGGCCGCGGCCGCGGCGCGGTGGCCCGGGATGGTCTTCGACTCGCCCGTGCTGTGGCACCCCGGCGCGGGCGTCATCGACGCCGAGACGTCCGTGCTCGCCATGGCGCGGCTGGCGCAGGAGGCGGGCGCGACGGTGCTGACCGGCTGGCCGGTGGCCCGCCTGGTGCGCGACGGCGCCGGGTTCCGGGTGGTGGCCGAGACCGGCGCCGAGCTGCGGGCGGACCGCGTCGTCGTCAGCGCCGGCGGCTGGCTGCCCGACCTGCTGGCGACCCTGCCGGCGTCGCTCGCCCGGCGGGTGCCGCCGCTGCAGGTGCGCCAGGAGCAGGCGTTCCACTTCCCCTACCGCGACGCGGCGCGGCCCTGGCCGACGTTCATCCACAAGACGCCGGGCATCCAGGTCTACGGGCTCCCCGGAGGCCGCGACGCCGGCTTCCGGGGCCAGAAGGTCGCCGAGTACAACGGCGGGCGCGTCGTCGGCTCCGCGGCCGCGGCGGACGGCGTCGTCGACCCGGCCAACCGCGACCGCGTGGTCGCGTACGTCGAGCAGCACCTCCCGGGCCTCGTGCCCGAGCCCTACGCCGAGACGACCTGCCTGTTCACCAACACCCCCGACGAGGACTTCGTCGTGGACGGGGCGGACGGCATCACCGTCGTCTCGCCGTGCTCGGGCCACGGTGCCAAGTTCGCGCCGCTGATCGGGCAGGTGGCGGCCGACGTCGCTACCGGCGCGGCCGCGGCGCCGCCCGCCTTCCGGCTCGCGGCGGTGGGCGCGTGAGCGGCGCAGGGGTCGGCCCGGGGGTCGGCCCGGGTGTCGCCGGCCTGCTCGCCGAGGTCGCCGACGTGGGGCGCGACGCGACCCGCGGCGGCTACTCCCGCTACGTCTACGACGACGCCGAGCTGACGCTGCGCGAGTGGTTCACCGAGCAGGCCGAGCGCCGCTCGATGGAGGTCGAGACCGACCGCAACGGCGCGCTGTGGGCGTGGCGGCACGGGGGCGGCCCCGGCAGCCCTGGCAGCCCTGGCGCACCGAGCGCCGTCGTGACCGGCAGCCACCTCGACTCCGTGCCGGGCGGCGGGGCGTACGACGGGCCGCTCGGCGTCGCCTCCGCCCTCGCCGCCGTGGACCTGCTCGACGCGCGGGGTGTGCGCTCGGAGCGACCGCTCGCCGTCGTCGCGTTCCCCGAGGAGGAGGGGGCACGGTTCGGCGTCGCCTGCCTCGGCTCGCGCCTGCTGACCGGGGCCGTCGACCCCGACCGCGCCCGCGGGCTGCGCGACGCCGACGGCCGCACCTTCGCCGAGGTCGCCGGGGCCGCGGGGCTCGACGTCGCCCACATCGGCGCCGACCCGCGCCGGCTGGCCGGCATCGGGGCGTTCGTCGAGCTGCACGTCGAGCAGGGCCGGGGACTGGTCGACCTCGACCGGCCGGTGGCCGTGGGCTCCTCGGTGCTGGGCCACGGCCGCTGGCGCCTCGTCGTGGAGGGCGAGGGCAACCACGCGGGCACGACGCTGATGGCCGACCGGCGCGACCCCCTCGTGGCCGCGGCGGCCGTCGTGCTCGCCGTGCGCGAGGTCGCGGCCCGGTACGACGACGCCCGCGCCACCGTGGGCCGCCTCCAGCCGGTGCCCGGCGGCACCAACGTCATCGCGTCGCGCGTCGACCTCTGGCTCGACGCCCGGCACCCCGACGACGCCGTGACCGCGGCGCTGGTGGAGCAGGTGCACGCCCGGGCGCAGGAGCTGGCCGCCGCGGAGGGCTGCACCGTGACCCTGGTGGAGGAGTCGTACGGCGGCACCGTCCACTTCGACGGGGCGCTGCGGGACCGGATCCGCGGCGTGCTCCCGGGCGCGCCGGTGCTCGCCACCGGGGCGGGCCACGACGCCGGGGTGCTGGCGGGCGCCGTACCGACCGCCATGCTGTTCACCCGCAACCCGAGCGGGGTGTCGCACTCCCCGCACGAGCACGTGGAGGACGTCGACGCCGAGGCCGGCGCGGTCGCCCTCGCCGACGTGCTCGCCGACCTGCTGGGCGACTGAGGCCGGGGAGGCCGGGGAGGCCGGCACCGCCGGGGGAGCGGCCGGGTCTCCTAGGGTTCACCCATGACCACCGAGGAGAACCGCGGGGCCGGGCCGGACCAGGGCGCGCTGCTGCGCAACACCGCGGGGACCGCGCGCGAGCGCCACCCCTCGGAGCCGCTGGAGCAGCTGGGCCTGGAGGAGGCGATCGCCCGCAACGTGCGCAGCCTGCGCACCCAGCACGGGCTGTCGGTGGGGGACATGGCCGAGCGCGTGGGCATCTCCAAGGCGATGCTCAGCAAGATCGAGAACGCGCAGACCTCGTGCAGCCTCTCCACGCTCGGGCGCCTCGCCGTGGGTCTCGACGTGCCCGTCACGTCGCTGCTGCGCGGCGCCGACGCCGAGCGGCCGGCCGCGTTCGTGGCGCGGGGCACCGGCGCGCGGATCGTGCGGGCCGGGACGAAGGAGGGGCACGAGTACGAGCTGCTCGGCTCCCTGCGCGGCGAGCACAAGCGGCTCGAGTGCCTGCACGTGACGCTCACGGCGGCCAGCGAGACCTACCCGCTGTTCCAGCACCCGGGCACGGAGTTCGTCTACGTGCTCGAGGGCGTCATGGACTACTCGCACTCGCGGACGGTCTACCGTCTGCACCCGGGCGACTCGCTGCAGATGGACGGCGAGGGCGCCCACGGGCCGGTGGAGCTCGTCGAGCTGCCGATCCGGTTCCTGTCGGTGATCGCGTTCCCCGAGGCGGACCTGTGACGGTCGCCCGGGGCTGAGGGGGAGACATGGGTGTGGGGGACGGGCTGCAGGCCTGGCGGCGCCGGCGACGGCACGACCCGGTGCGGCGCCAGCGCCGGGCGCGGCGCAAGAAGCGTCGCGACGACTGCATCGACTGCAGCGACTGCGGCTGCACCTCGCTCGACTGCCTGAGCGTCATGACGGTGACGGTGCTGCTCCGGGCGCTGCTGGGCGCGTTCGCCCCCGGCGCCGTCGACCCGCACACGCCGCCTCCCCGGTCGTGGGGGGCGCGCGTCGCCGCCCGCGGCGTGCGGTCCTACCAGCTCCACGTCTCGCCCCGCCGGGCCGCGCCGGTGTGCAACCTGACGCCGTCGTGCTCGCGCTACGGGCTGCAGGCCCTGTCCGCGCACGGGCTCGTGCGCGGAGGCGTGCTCGTGGGTCGACGTCTCGCCGGGTGCCGGGCCGCCGGCCACGTCTGCCGCTCCTGACCGCGGCGTCGCGCGGGACGGGGGCGGGACGGGGGCGGGACGGGGGCGGGGCTCAGGCGCCGGGCTCGGTCCGGTCGGCGAGGTCGCCGAGCTTCGCCAGCCGCGAGGTCAGCAGGTCGACGCGGTGGCCGTTGCCGGCGAGCGCGACGTACCGCTCGCCGTACGCCGCGAGCAGGTCGTCGTCGAGGCGGCGCACGGCGCCGGGGGGGTAGCGGTAGCCCATCCGCCGTGTGACGGCCTCGGAGTCGACGGCGGCCATGGTCGCGGCGAGGTCGACCGCGGAGGTGATCCCGAGCTCGGCGAGCAGCCCCGCGATCCACTCGTAGTGGTCGGTGCGCGACCAGCCGGCGCCGGGGTAGCGACCGGCGAGGTACGCCGCGAGGTCGCCCGCCGTGAGCCGGTGGCGGTCCGGGCCCTCCGCCGTACCCGGCCACACGCCGCTCGCCGCGCCACCGGCGACCTGGTCGCCGCGCAGCTGGTCGCGGATCGTCGAGAACTCCCGGTCGGCCAGCTCGAGGAGGCCGGCGGCGAGGGTGAAACGGCGGTCCAGCTCGGAGGCGTGCTCGGGCGGCACCTCGCCCTTGTAGCGGATGTCGTGCTCGAACTCGGCCCACGCGTGCTGCAGCGCGGTGCGGATCTGCACCTCGATGATGCGACCGCCGAGGGAGTCGACGGCGGGGTCGGGCTCCTCGGAGGTGTCGGCCGCCGGCAGGGTGAGGTCGAGGTGCCGGCTCGAGTAGCCCCACCGCCCGGCCCGCGCCGTCTCCAGACCCTTGTCACGGTCACCGAGCACGTCGAGCTCGTCGGAGAGCACCTCGGCCACGGCCTCGACGTCGCTGGACAGGTAGGTCACGACGCGCACGCCGATCTGGTCGGCCATCTCGCTCAGCGGGTCCTCGTAGCGCTGCCGGCCCTCCTCGGCGGAGGCCGCCTTCGCCGCGAACGACGCCACCGACTTGGCCCGCGCGGTCACCGACAGGTAGTTGATGCCGGCGTCGTCGAGCGCCGCGCGCACCAGCGCCAGGGCCTGGTCGGTGGCCCGCTGGGTCGTCGGGAGCAGCGCGGCGTAGGCCTGGACGGCCTTCTCGCGGGCCCGCTCGGTGCGACTGGGACGCGGTGCGGGCACGAGACCCTCGGGCAGCGTGGGCGTGACGATCGCGCCGGAGCGGGGCTCGCCGTACGTCGTGAGGCGCTCGGGCTCGCGCACGGCGAGGAGCGCGACGTACGCGCAGACGACCGCGTCGAGCTGGTCCTCCGCGACCCGCAGCTCCGACTTGCGGGTGGCCTGCTCGACGAGGGTGACGAGCGACTCCCACACGGGGCGCCGGCTGAGCAGCAGGGGGGTGCGGGCGCGGGAGAGCTTCTCCAGCTCCTCGGTCAGCCGCAGCATCTCCGAGCGCATCTGGGCGAAGGTGCGGTCGCGGCGCTGCTTGTACTTCAGGGTGCGGCCCAGCCGGAACAGCGCGACGGTCGCGGCGTGCGGGTAGACCTCGAGCGCGCGCCGGCGGGCGCCCGGGTCCAGGTCGAGGCCCCACCGCTGCGCCAGCCGCGCGGCGCGGGGGCCGTCGGCGAACTCCGGCTTGCCCCGGTTGGTGGGGTGCGTGCCCGCCTCGAAGGCGCGGAAGTCGGCGTTGAGCGCCTGCTCCGCGGGCCGCGTGCCGGTGGCGTTCGTGACGACCAGGGGGGCGTCGAGGGCGACGACGCAGTCCCCGTCGAGGTACGGCGTGACCTCCGCCGTGATCTCGGCGTCCGTGGTGACCGTGGCGGTGTGCAGCAGGCGCCCGCGGTCGTCGAGGACAGCGACGCCCGTGGGACGCCGCTCCCCCCACGCGAGGTCGACGCCGACGAGGTGCACGGGGCTCAGCCTGCCAGGTCGCGGTGCCAGCGGCGGCGCACGACGCGGACCACGAGCACCACCACGGCCAGGGCGACCAGCAGCAGCCAGGGGTGCCCGCCCCACACCGCGGACAGCACGGCGAGGCCCACCGTGACGTAGACCGTGGCCCACAGGGCGGCGCCCAGGACGAGGGCGGGGACGTAGCGGGCCAGCGGCATCCGCAGCACGCCCGCCGCGGCGTTCACCGCGGTCTGCACGCCGACGGTGAGGAAGCACAGCGTCACCGCGGGGGCGCCGAAGCGCCCGACGACCCGCTCCGCCCGCGCCACCTCCGGGCGGGCCAGCAGCCGCGACGCCCGGTCGGTGCGGGCCGACGCGCCGCGCGCACCCCGGCCGAGGGCGTACGTCGCGCCGCCCCGCAGCGTCGCGACCGCCCACAGGAAGGCGAAGGTCGCGGCCACGGGCCAGTCGTCGAGCACGGGTCTCATCCAACACCGCCGGGCCACGCCGACCGCTGCCGGAGGGCCCCCGGGGGGACCCGTCGCGGTTGGCCCGGCGGGCATACTCGACCTCGATGCCGGACGATGACACTCAGACCACCCCACGGCTCGATCTCGACTGGGTGAAGCTGGTCGCGGGAGCCCTCGCCGCCGTCTCCTCGGCCTTCCTGCTCTCGACGCTCGGCGCCGTCGGGACCCTCCTGGGCGCGGCACTGGGCAGCGTGATCGCCTCGGTCAGCGCGAGCCTCTACTCCGCCTCGCTGGAGCGCAGCCGCCAGAAGGTGCTGGCGGTGCAGGTGCCGCTGCGGCGGCGCGAGCCGGGCGACGCGACCTCACCTCTCGTGCTCCACGTGGCCGCCCAGGACGTCGCCGAGGGCGACCCCCCGGGCCCGCCCGCCGACGACACCGCGCGCGTCCAGCGGGTGGGCGCCGCGGACGGCGCCGCGGACCCCTCCGATCCCGCGGACGGCACGTCCGACGGGGGTACGACGGACCCCTCCGCCCGCCACTCCCTGCTGGTCTCGGTGCCGTGGAAGCGGGTGGCCACCTGGGCGGCCGGGCTGTTCCTGGCCGCGATGCTCGTGCTGACGGTCATCGAGCTCGCCGTCGGCCGCTCCGCCTCCGAGATCACGGGCGGGTCGGAGGGCGGGTCGCGCACGTCGTTCTCCCAGCTGACGGGCGGGGGCGGCGCGTCGGTGGACGACGACGGCGGCCCCGCGGCACCGGCCACCTCCGGGACCGGTACGTCGGACCCGTCGGCCACCGGGTCGTCGGAGCCCACCGGGGACGCGTCGCAGGAGCCGTCGGACGGCGCGACGAGCGACGACGGCGACGCCGGGAGCGACGACGACGAGGAACCGACGCAGGAGCCGACCACGGCCAACCCGACGCGCCAGCCGTCGGCGACCGCGACCCCCTCGCGTCCCGCCGCCGGCGCGCCGGCCACCACCGGCTGACCCCGAGCCGTCGGTGACGGCGCACGAGCGGGCGTCGAGTCGTCGGTAACGGCACGCGGGCGGGCGTCGAGTCGTCGGTAACGGCGTGCAGGTTGCGACGACTCGGCGGCGTACGGCGCGCGGTTTGCGACGACTCGGCGGCGTACGGGCGGCGCGAGGTGTGACCCCCGTCTCAAGGCGCCGACAAGATCCCCTCTGGTCCCGCGGCGCGGAGGCGCCGGAGGGGCCCGGCGGGTCGATCATGTCGAGCACCGGACGAGAGGTGCTGCCCATGGACGTCGATGACGCGGCCGTCGCCGCCTGGGCGCCGGGCCTCGCCGCGGCCGTCGCCTCCCTGCCCGCCGACCGCCGCCTCTGGCGCGTGGAGCGGGCGGGCGTGCGCGGCGTGCTCGGCCTCAGCTCGGGGGCGCTGGTGTGGAGCGAGGGCCCGGACTACCTCCTCGCCCGGCCCGTCGGCGAGGTGGTCGTGGCCGAGCCCGTCGGCCCGACCGGCCTGGTGGTGCAGGTGCACGGGCTGCTGCCGGTGCGCTGGACCTTCCCGGACGCGCGCGACCGCGACGCCCTGGGCGGCGCCCTGCGCGACGAGGTGGTCGGGTCGCGGCACCCCGCTCCACCGGTCGCGCCCGCCGCCGCGCCGCTGACCGTCGTACCCCCGCCGCCTGCCCCGCCGCCTGCCCCTGCGCCTGCCCCTGCGCCTGCGCCTGCGCCTGCGGTCGTACCCGTCGCCCCAGCCGCCGCCCCGGCACCGCCGCCCGTCGCGCACCACGGGCCGGCGCAACCGGCTCGGCGCACGTCGCGGCTCGGTCCGCCGCGCCGCGACGTGCCCACCCCCGTCGGGCCGCCGGCCCCCGTCCCCACTGCCGCTCACGCGCCGCCCCCGTCCC
>NZ_JADEVT010000014.1 GCF_030466625.1 Nocardioides sp. ChNu-153 | reverse complement strand
CGGGCCCGCCGCCCGTGGCCCCGACCGCCGAGCGACCGGCCCCGCCGCGCCGCACGCTGCGCCAGCGCGCGATGGCGCTGCGGGCGACGGCCGCCGTGGCCCTGGCGAGCGTGGTCCTCGGCGCCGGGGGCGCCGTGGCGCTCGGGGCGGTGAGCGACGGCGCGGACGAGGCCGGCCAGGGCGGACCGGGGGGTCGGGGCGGCCAGTTCGCGCCCGGTGGCCAGGTGCCGCCCGGTGGGCAGGTGCCGCCAGGTGGGCAGGTGCCGCCGGGGGCTCAGGCACCCGGCAGCTGACCCGGTTCGTGGTGGCAGCGCCGCGGAAAGCCTGGCGCTGCCACCACGAACGGGACCCGGGCGCAGGACAGGAGGGAACCCGTTCGCGCCGCTGGGGTCCGTCGGGGAGAATGGGCGGGCTGTGCGCATCGACTACCCACCCCAGCTGCCGGTCTCGGCGCGCCGCGAGGACATCGCGGCCGCGATCCGCGACCACCAGGTCGTCATCGTCGCCGGCGAGACGGGCTCGGGGAAGACGACCCAGCTGCCGAAGATCTGCCTCGAGCTGGGGCGCGGGCAGGCGAGCGAGCACGTCGGTCGCGACGGACGCACCCGCCGTCGCGGCGGCCTGATCGGCCACACCCAGCCCCGCCGGATCGCGGCGCGCGCGGTGGCCGAGCGCATCGCGGAGGAGACGGGCACCGAGCTGGGCGACCTCGTCGGCTACCAGGTGCGCTTCACCGACAAGACCTCCCGCAGCAGCCGCGTGAAGCTGATGACGGACGGCATCCTGCTGGCGGAGCTGCAGCGCGACCGCGACCTGCGCCGCTACGACACGATCATCATCGACGAGGCCCACGAGCGGAGCCTCAACATCGACTTCCTGCTCGGCTACCTCCGCCGCCTGCTGCCGCGGCGCCCCGACCTGAAGCTCATCATCACCTCGGCGACGATCGACCCCGAGCGCTTCGCGGCCCACTTCGCCGACCGCTCGGGCAAGCCGGCCCCGATCATCGAGGTGTCGGGGCGCACCTTCCCCGTCGAGGTCCGCTACCGCCCGCTCATGGAGACGCCGGAGGACGACGAGGACGGCGAGGTCATCGTCCGCGACCAGACCGAGGCGGTCGTCGACGCGGTGAAGGAGCTGTCCGCGGAGGGCCCCGGCGACGTGCTGGTCTTCCTGCCGGGCGAGCGGGAGATCCGCGACACCGCGGAGGCGCTGGGCGACCTGGCGAAGGTGCAGGGCCCCCGCGGGGTCGACGTGCTGCCGCTCTACTCCCGGTTGTCGTCGGCGGAGCAGCACCGCGTGTTCTCGCCGAGCGGGTCGCGGCGCCGTGTCGTGCTCGCCACCAACGTCGCCGAGACGTCGCTGACGGTGCCGGGCATCCGGTACGTCGTGGACTCCGGCGTCGCGCGCATCTCGCGCTACTCGGCGCGCACCAAGGTGCAGCGCCTCCCCATCGAGCCGATCAGCCAGGCGAGCGCGGCCCAGCGCTCCGGGCGCTGCGGGCGCGTGGCCGAGGGCATCGCGATCCGCCTCTACTCCGAGGAGGACTTCGAGTCCCGCCCGGAGTTCACCGACCCGGAGATCCTCCGCACCAACCTGGCCAGCGTCATCCTCCAGATGACCAGCCTCGGGCTCGGCGACATCGCGCGCTTCCCCTTCGTCGAGCCGCCGGACCGCCGCAACGTCACGGCCGGCACGCAGCTGCTCGAGGAGCTCGGGGCGCTGGCGGGCGTCGTACCCGACGAGGGCGCGGAGCGCCCCCGCGGCGAGGCGCCGCGGCACCGGCTCACCGACGTGGGCCGCCGCCTGGCCCGCCTGCCGATCGACCCGCGGCTGGCGCGCATGATCATCGAGGCCGAGCGCCTCGGCTGCGTGCGCGAGGTCGTCGTCATCGCCGCCGCGCTCAGCCTGCAGGACCCCCGCGAGCGCCCCGCCGAGCAGCAGGCGCAGGCCGACCAGGCGCACGCCCGGTTCAAGCACGAGTCGGGCGACTTCCTCACTTGGCTGAACCTGTGGCGCCACCTGAAGCGCCAGCAGCGCGACCTGTCCGGCAGCGCGTTCCGCCGGATGTGCAAGGCGGAGTTCCTCAACTACCTGCGGGTGCGGGAGTGGCAGGACTTCGAGTCGCAGCTGCGGCAGGTCTGCAAGGAGATGGGCGTCGAGATCGGCACGCCCGCCGAGGAGCCCGACGCCGACGGCATCCACCAGGCGCTGCTGTCGGGGCTGCTCTCGCAGATCGGCCTGCTCGAGGAGCGCGAGGACGGCACCCGCGCCAAGGAGCGGCAGAAGGGCCGTCGTCCGGGCCCGCGGGAGTACCTCGGTGCGCGCGGCACCCGCTTCGCGATCTTCCCCGGCAGCGTCCTCAAGGGCCGCAACCCACCGTTCGTCATGGCCGCCGAGCTCGTCGAGACCGGCCGGCTCTGGGCGCGGCAGGCCGCGGCCATCGACCCCGCGTGGGCCGAGCGGGCGGGCGCCCACCTGGTCAAGCGCACCTACTCCGAGCCGAGCTGGTCGAAGAAGCGCGGCAGCGCCGTGGCGAACGAGCGCGTGACGCTGTACGGCGTGCCGCTCGTCGTCGACCGCACGGTCCAGCTGGGCCGCGTCGACGCGCCGCTGGCGCGCGAGCTGTTCCTGCGCCACGCCCTCGTGCTCGGCGAGTGGGGCGCCGCGGAGACCGGGCGCCACCGGTTCCTCGTGGAGAACCAGCGCCTGCTCGCGGAGGCCGAGGAGCTGGAGCACCGGGCGCGGCGCCGCGACATCGTGGTCGACGAGGAGACCCTGCTGGAGTTCTACGACGCCCGCGTGCCCGCGAGCGTCGTCAGCGCGGCCCACTTCGACCAGTGGTGGAAGCGGGAGCGGCAGAAGCGCCCCGACCTCCTCGTCTTCGACCCGTCGATGCTCACCCACTCCTCGGCCGAGGAGATCCGGGCGCACGACTACCCCGAGCAGTGGAGCGCGACGGGCGCGGGCGGCGGGCACCTGACGTTCCCCATCAGCTACCACTTCGAGCCCGGCGCGGCCGACGACGGCCTGACGATCGACGTGCCCCTGGCCTCGCTCAACCAGCTGGAGCCCGGCGACTTCTCGTGGAACGTGCCCGGGCTCCGCGAGGAGCTGGTGACCGCGCTCATCCGCTCGCTGCCGAAGAACCTGCGCACCGCGCTCGTGCCCGCGCCCGACCACGCCCGCCGCTTCCTCGCCGAGACGCCGCCGGGGGAGGAGCCGCTGCTCGACGCGCTCGAGCGCTACGCCCGTTCGACGACCGGCGCGATCATCCCGCGCGAGGCGTGGGACTGGTCGAAGGTCGCCCCGCACCTGCGGCCCACCTTCCGCGTCGTCGACGAGACCGGTGGCGAGGTGTCGCGCGGCAAGGACCTCGCGGGTCTCGCCGAGCCCCTGCGCCCCTCGCTGGAGCAGGCCATCGCCGACGTCGCCGCCGACGCCGGCCAGACCGTCACCGGGGCCACCGCCTGGGTGTTCGGCGCCATCGAGCCGTCCTTCACCCAGCAGCGCGCGGGCCACGAGGTGCGCGGCTTCCCGACGCTGGACGACGAGGGCGCGTCGGTGGCGCTGCGGGTCGTCGGCTCGAAGGACGAGCAGGAGGCCCGCCACCGCCTCGGCGTGCGGCGCCTGCTGCTCCTGGCGCTGGAGGAGGCCGAGCCCGGGCTGCTCAAGCGGGTCGCCGACGGGCTGTCGACGACCGACAAGCTGGGGCTCGTGGGCTCGCCGTACCCCTCGACCGCGGAGCTGCTGGAGGACTGCCGCGCCGCCGTGGTCGGGGAGGCCGTCGACGCGCGGCCCGCGGTGCGGGACCAGGCGGCGTACGACGCGCTGCTCGCCGCCGTGCGCACCGACCTCGAGCCGCGGGTGCGCGGCGTCGTCGCCGACGTCGGCCGGGCCCTCGCCGCCCACCGCGCCGTCGACAAGCGGCTCACCGGCCGCGCCGACATGCACCTGCTGACCTCGCTGACGGACCTGAAGGCCCAGCTCGCCCGGCTCGTCGGTCCGGGCTTCGTGGGCGAGGCGGGGCCGGCGCAGCTGCGTCGCTACCCGACGTACCTGCGGGCCATGGAGGAGCGCCACGAGCGCCTCGTCACCGGTGGCACGACGGCGCTGTCGCGCGACCGGCAGCTGATGGCGCAGATCGGCGACCTGCAGGCCGCGTGGGCGCACCAGGTGGCGGCGCTGCCCGCGGGCCGCCCGCCCGGCAAGGCGTTGCGCACCGTGCGGTGGCTGCTGGAGGAGTACCGGGTGTCGCTGTGGGCGCAGCAGCTCGGCACGGCGGTGCCCGTCAGCGACGCCCGCATCCGCAAGGCGCTCGCGGGCTGAGCGTGCGTCCGCGGGTGCGCCCGGCGCGCTCCCGCGCCCGTCCTAGGCTGGGGCGATGACCGAGCAGCCGCGCCCGCACCACCGCCCGACCCGGCCCGGCTCCGCGTTCTTCGAGGCGCGGAACGGGGGCCCGGACCCCGCCGAGCTGACCGCGGCCGCCGACCGTGCCGCCCACCTGCTGGTGCGCGGCGCCGCCGCCACCGACGACAGCACGCTGGCCGACCGGGTCGTGCGGCTCGCCGACACCGAGGGCCTCGAGACCCTCGCCGAGCTGTGGTCCGGCGCCGGCGCGGACACCCTGTCGGGGTGCCTGTGGCGCCTCTACGCGCTGCGCTCGTGGGTGTACGCCGACCCCGTCGGCGCCGCGCGCCAGTTCGACGCCGGGCGCCTGCGCGCCCCCCTGGCCCGCGTCGTGGCGGGCGTCTCCGAGCCCCCGGGTCCGGACGAGCTGCGCCGGATGATCGACGAGGTGCTGCGCGGCATCGCGGAGCGCGAGTTCGCCGACGTGCTGCTGCGCGCCGCGGCCTTCGCCCGCGTCGTGGCCGTCGGCCGCGCCGCGCTCGAGGTGGCCGAGGACGAGACCGAGCGCGTGCTCGCCCTCTCCGAGCAGCTCGAGCACGCCGGGCACCTCGAGCTCGCCGGCACCCTCGCGTGACCACCGCCTGAGCGCCACCGCGCACTACAGCGGCGTCAGCTCCGTGATGGTCCAGGTCGACCCGTCGCGCTCGGCGACGACGGCGAGCTGGGCCGCGGAGACGGTGCTCTCCTCGTCGGTGGCCCGCGTGCTCGTCTGGTCGAGGAACACCAGCGCCCGGGCGGTGTCGCCCGTCAGCTCGCGCACCGCGACCGACTGCACCCGCGCCGAGAGCACCAGCTCCTGGTCCCCGGCGCGCTCGGCGAGACCGGCGTACAGGGTGTCGAACTCCTCGCGGGCGGCGCCCGTGAGCAGCGCGTCGGCCGCGGCGGTCGTCGCATCGGGCGCGGCGTGGTCGTAGCTGAGCACCTTGCCCAGCCCCTGCGTCAGCGCCGCCTGCACCTCGGCGGTGGTGGCGGCGTCGACGAGCGCGGTGTTCTCGGCCGACGGGGTGGAGCGCACCTCGTCGGCCTGGACGAGGCCGACGACGCCGACCGCGGCGAGCGCGGCCGAGGCGACCCACGGGGCACCGCGGCGCAGGAGGGGGAGGACGGCGGGGAGGGCGGCGCTCACAGCGTCACCGCCACCTGCTGCAGGTCCTCCAGCAGCCACACGTCGTCGACGAGCCGGAGGTCGGCGGCGAACCGGTTGCGCTTCACCGTGGGCTCGGCCGTCGGGTCGTCGAGCTCGGCGACGGACCACGGCCCTGGTCGCCGCTGCCGCCGTGCTGCTGCTCGCCGCGGTGCTCCTCGTGCTGCTCGCCGAGACGATCGCGCTGGCGCCGCTGCGCGCGGACGGCGTGGTGCTGCCCCGCGGGGGCGCGCTGCTCGCCGTCGCCCGCCGCGTCGATGCCCTGGTCGCGGACGTCAGCGGCTTCGTGACGGACGGCGAGCTGCAGGTGGTGGCGGTCGAGCCCGTGGAGCCCGACCACGACCGCAACCTGCGGTGGTTCGCCGGGGCGCTGCAGCACCAGGGGGAGGGTCCCGTCGCCCGGGCCATCGCCCGCCTGTCGAGCAGCGGGCGGGTGACCGACGTGCGCCGCGTGCCCGGCGCCGGCATCGAGGGCGCGGTCGACCGCCACCCCGTGCGCGTCGGCGACCCCCGGTGGATCGGGGTGACCGCGCCGCCGGTCGCGACGGGCGGGCACACGGTGGCCGTCGAGGTCGACGGCCGCACCCTCGGCTGCATCACCGTCGCCGAGCGCGTGCGCCCCGAGGCGGCGGGCGCCCTGGTGCGCCTGGCCGACGCGGGCCTGACGACCCGCCTCGTCAGCGCGGCGGGCGACCTCGAGGCGAAGCGGATCGCCTCCGAGACGTCGGGCGAGGTGACCCCGGCCGACGACGCCGACGGCTGGCGCGCGGTCGTGACGGACCTGCGGGCCACCGGGCGCACCGTCGCCTGCGTCGCCGGGCCGGGCACCTGGGGCGCGGCGCCCGGCGAGGCCGCGCTGTGGCTGAGCACGGGTGAGGGGGCGCGCCCGCCCACCGCGGGCGGGCCCGTCGTACGTCTGCCCGACCTGGCCGTGCAGCGCGTCGAGCGGTTCCTGGCCGCGCTGCGGGCGCTGCCCGGGCGGGTGCGGGCGCTGCGGGTCGCGGGCCTCGCGCTCGCGGTGGTGGGGCTGCTGCTGGCGGGAGCCGGCGTGCTGGTGTGAACGGCCCGGTCGCACCGGGCGGGAGATCGGTGCGACGGGTCGGCGAGCAGGACACGGGAGGAGAGAGGCACATGGGGGAGCAGGCATGGGAAGCGTGACGTTGCCGATCAAGGGGGACGACGCCGCGGCGCTGGCGCGGCTGGCCACGGCTGCGCGGGCGGTCGCGGCGGACCTCGCGGCGGAGATCGCCGACGAGATCCAGGACAAGGTCGCCAGCTACGCCGGGCCGCCCGACGGGCGCCGGCACCGGCTCATCGAGGACGCCGTCGTGGCGGCGATCGAGCACCCGCTGGCCGTGACCGAGGGCCGGCCGTTCCCGAACGCGCGGGTCGACGACATGTTCCGCCAGATGGGCCAGGGGGAGGCGCTCGAGGAGGGCGACCTCGACGCGACGCAGGCCGCGTTCCGCATCGCGACCCAGGACGCCTGGCGCCACCTGCGCTCGCTGGCCCGCACCCACGGCCTCTCCGCGCACGCCCTCGGCGTGCTGGGCGACCGCATGTTCGCCTACCTCGACCACCTCGTGGAGCAGACCCGCATCGGGTACGACGTCGCCCGCCGCCGCCTCGAGGCCGACCGGGGCCGCGCCCGGCGCCGGCTCTTCGACGCGCTGCTGCGGGGCACCGAGGGCGAGGGCCTGCGGACGCTCGCGACCGCGGCCCAGTGGCGGGTGCCGGAGCGCGTCGTCGTCGCCGGGCTGCAGCACGGCGACCGGGAGGCGGGCGAGGAGGCGGCGACCCACCTGCGCCAGGAGGTGCGGGGGCTGCTCGCGGGCTCACGCCTGCTCGACCGCGTGCTCGTGCGCCCCGACGCCTCGGGCCTGCTGCTGCTCGTGCCGGCCGCGGAGGTCGACGAGGTGCTCGAGGTGCTCGACCCCGTCGTCACGGGCGGCGGCAACCGGCTCGGCGTCGGCTGGGCGGTGGGCCCCGGCGAGCTGCGCGACGCGCTGCGGTGGGTGCGCACGACGCTGGCCCTCGCCGCCAGCGGCGTGGTGCCCGACGGTGCGGTGCTGCGCTGCGCCGAGCACCGCACCCAGCTGTGGCTGCACGCCGAGCCGCTGCTGCGCCAGGGCATGGTGCAGGACCTGCTGTCGCCGCTGCTGGCCGAGACGCCGAACTCGCGAGAGATCCTGTCGGAGACGCTGCTCGCCTGGCTGGAGTCGCGCGACAGCGCGCCGGCCATCGCCGCCCGGCTCGGCGTGCACGCCCAGACGGTGCGCTACCGCTGGAAGCGCATCAACGAGCTGTTCGGCGAGGCGCTGCACGACCCCGAGTTCGTCGTCGCCCTCACGCTGGTGCTGAAGGCCAGCGTCCCGCTGTGGAAGGCGGGGGACCAGCGCGACTTCGAGCGGTTCCACCGCCTGACCGGCTGACCCTCGTGCGGGCGCCGGGTGCGTCGTACGATCGACGTCGGTGCACCGGGCCGTGGCAGCCCCGGGTCCCAATGGAAGCCGCTTCGAGCGGCCACGCGCCGTGAGGCGCTCCCGGTCCGGTGCACCGCCACCTCCCCGCCGTACCCGAAGGTGACCGGCCGGTATCGTTGACCGGGGGCCTCGGGAACGGGGCAGGAGAGGAGTTCTGCCCGTGCAGCGTCGCCGGATGGCTCGATGGACCAGCGCCGTCTCGCTGGCGTTGGTCGCGACCGCGCTGAGCGCCTGCAACGACGACGGCGGCGGCACGGAGCCGCAGCCGCCGGTCGACGAGACGCCCGCCGCCCTCGGCCTCGGCCTCTACGGGCTGCCCGCCCCGGTCGCCGCCGGGCTGACGAGCGCCGTCGAGACCGTCAACGCCGACACCGAGACCCGCCAGGTCACCGTGACCGGCGACGGCTCGGCCAGCCTGCGCGAGGCCGTCGCCGCGGGCGAGCCGCTGCCCGACCTCTTCTTCGCCTCGAGCGAGGACCTGGCGTGGCTCGACGACGCCGACCTGCTCGAGCCGGTCGACTCCTACCTCCAGGCGCGCGAGCTCGACTTCGGCGACGGCTTCTCCTTCGACGGCGTCCGCGCCTTCACGGTCAACGACCGGCTGCTCTGCATGCCGTACGCCATCGACCCGCTGGTCGTCTACTACAACCCCGCGCTCGTCGACTTCGAGGCGATGGCCGCGCAGGGCCTCGACACGCCCAACGGGGTCCGCTGGACGCTGGAGGAGTTCGAGGCGGCCGCCGCGTTCGCCAGCGACCCGGTGGCCGGCACGAAGGGCGTGCACGTCGCGCCCACCCTCGACCAGCTGTCCCCGTTCGTGCTGTCGGGCGGCGGGCAGGTCTTCGAGGACGCGCCCGAGCCGACCAGCCTCGCGCTGTCGCAGGAGGGCACCGTCGAGGCGCTCGTGCCGATCCTGTCGGTGCTGCGCCAGGCCGCCGTCACCCTGACGCCGGAGGAGCTGGCGCAGGCCGACCCGCTCGAGTGGTTCACCGGCGGCCGGCTCGGGATGATGATCGGCCCCCGCTCCCTGGTGCCGCAGCTGCGTGCCGTCGAGGGCCTGCAGTTCGAGGTGATGATGACGCCGGAGGTCGGCGAGCGCGCCACGGTCGGCACGGCCGACGGCATCTGCGTCTCGGCCGGCTCGGAGAACGTCGAGGCCGCGGCCGACACGATCGTCGACCTGGTCTCCGCCGACGCGATGACCCCGGTCGCCGAGACGGGCTACTTCGTGCCGTCGAACGTCGAGGTCGCCGAGTCCGACGCCTACCTGCAGCCCGAGGCGATGCCGCTCAACTCCTCGGTCTTCTTCGACGCGCTGCGCTACACGACGTTCCTGCCGCCGGTGCCCGACCGCGCCGCGCTCGACGCCGCGGTGGAGCCCTACCTGGAGGACCTGCTCAACCTCGCGATCCTCAACCCCGACACGATCGAGGCCATCACGGGCCAGATCGACGAGGAGTCGCAGCTCGTGCTGGGCGGCACCCCCGCGGAGGAGTGACCGGCACCGGTCGCTCCGATCGCTCCGGCGGCCGGCTCAGTCGTCGGCGGCCGCGGCCGCCTCGTCGGGCGAGGTGACCGGGGGCTCGACGTCGCCGTCGAGCACGGCGTCGGTCAGCACGGGGGCGGTGAGCTCGACCTGCCAGGGGCGCGCGCCGTACGACGCGAGCTGCTCGCCGACCGCGACCAGCAGGTCCGCGCGTACCCGGGTGGCCGGCGGCGTCCAGACGAGCCGGCGCAGGTAGTCGGGGGTCAGCAGGTTCTCCACCGGCAGGTGCAGCTCCTCGGCGAGCGCGACCGTGCGCTCGCGCGCGAGCACGAGGCGGCGGGCCGCGACCGGGTCCTTGTCGGCCCACGCCCGCGGGGGCGGGGGACCGTCGCCGCGAGGCACGCGCGCCGGCAGCTCCGACTCCGGCATGGCCAGCACGGCCTCGACGGCGGCGACCCAGCGGGCGGCGTACCGGTCGGCGCCGCGGCCCTTGAAGCCCGGGGTCGCGAGCAGCGCCGCGCGGGTCGTCGGCATGGCCTCGGCGGCGGCGATGATCGCGGCGTCGGGCAGCACGCGGCCCGGGGTGACGTCCCGGGTGCGGGCGATCTCGTCGCGGGTCGTCCACAGCTCGCGCACGGCGCCGAGGGCGCGGCGCCCGCGCAGCCGGTGGCTGCCCGACACCCGGCGCCACGGCTCGGCGCGCACGGCCGGGGTGAAGTCGAGGAGGTGCTCGAACTCCTGGCGCGCCCACTCGGTCTTGCCCGTCTCGGCCAGCTCGGTGACCAGGAGGGCGCGCAGCTCGAGGAGCACCTCGACGTCGAGGGCGGCGTACTCCAGCCACGGGCGCGGCAGCGGCCGCTTCGACCAGTCGACGGCCGAGTGCTCCTTGCGCATGCGCCGGCCCAGCAGCGTCTCCACCAGGCTCGCGAGCCCGACCCTCGGGTGGCCGAGGAGGCGCCCGGCGAGCTCGGTGTCGAAGAGCGACGTGGGGCGCAGCCCGACCTCGGCGAGGCACGCCAGGTCCTGCGTGGCGGCGTGGAGGATCCACTCCGCGTCGCCGATCGCCTCCTGCACGGGGGCGAGCGAGTCGAACGCGATGGGGTCGACGAGCGCGCTGCCGGCGCCCTCGCGGCGCAGCTGGATGAGGTAGGCGCGCGAGGAGTAGCGGTAGCCCGACGCGCGCTCCGCGTCGATCGCGACCGGGCCGGTCGCGGCGGCCAGCGCCTCGCAGTACGCCGCGAGCGCCGCCGGCGTGTCGATGACGTCGGTCAGCGGCTCGCGCAGCTCGAGCAGCGGCGCCGGGGGCGCCTCCTCCTCCGCGGGGGCCTGCTCGGGGGCCTCCGCGGGGGCCTGCTCGGGGGCGGGGGCGTCCGTCGTACCGGGGGTCGTGTTCTTGGCGGCGGACTCCTCGCTCACGACCTGCCCCGCTGGCCGCGCCGGCTCGGCATGACGGCGACGCCGTCGGGCACGGGCGGCAGCCCGCCGGCGGTGCACATCAGCTCGGCCCACGCCTCGACGTGGCTGTCCAGGTCGAGGCCGGACGGGGTCCAGGAGGCACGCACCTCGATCTGCGCGGTCGTCTCCTCGCCGGCCATCTGGCCGAAGCTCTGGGTGGTGACGCACGTGACGGTGCCGGCCGCGGCGGCGTACCCCGCACCGTGCGCCGCGAGCGCCTCCTCGAGCCACGACCAGCCGACCTCGGCGAGCAGCGGGTCGGTGGCGAGCTCGCCGTCGATGTCGGCGCGCACGTAGGTCACGCAGCGGAACGTGCCGTCCCACGCGTCGTTGCCGGCCGGGTCGTGCAGCAGGATGATGCGGCCGGTCGCGACCTCGTCCTCGTCGACCTCGACGTCACCGGTCAGTGCGACCGCGTACGGCGCGATCCGCTGCGGGGCGCCCATCTCCTCGAGGTGCACCTCGGGGCGCACCCGTGCGCTGCGCAGCGCCGCGACCGCCTCGGTGAAGGCGCGCGGCGCCGGACCCGATGCGGAGCCGGGACGCGCGTCGTGTCCTGCCACCATGGGGCTCACGGTAAGCCTCCCGCCCGAGGTCGCCCGTGCGCCACGCCGCCTGACCTGCGAGGATCGTGGGGTGTCCCGCACCCCCGCTCCCGACCTCCGCCTCGCCGACTCCGCCTTCCTCAAGGCGGCCCGTGGGGAGCCGGTGCCGCACACCCCGGTCTGGTACATGCGGCAGGCGGGGCGCTCGCTGCCGGAGTACCTGAAGGTGCGCGAGGGCGTCGGCATGCTCGAGTCGTGCATGGACGCGGCGCTGACCACGGAGATCACGCTGCAGCCCGTGCGCCGGTACGGCGTCGACGCGGCCGTCTTCTTCTCCGACATCGTGCTGCCGCTCAAGGCCGTCGGCGTCGACCTCGACATCAAGCCCGGCATCGGCCCTGTCGTCGCGGAGCCCGTGCGCACCCTGGCGGACGTCGAGGCCATCCCCGACCTGACCCCGGAGCACGTCCCCTTCATCACCGAGGCCGTGCAGGCGCTGGTGCGCGAGCTCGGCGGCACCCCGCTCCTCGGCTTCGCGGGCGCGCCGTTCACCGTGGCGTCGTACCTCGTCGAGGGCGGGCCCTCGAAGGAGCACGCGCGCACCAAGGCCATGATGTTCGGCGCCCCCGACGTGTGGGACGCGCTCATGCGCAAGATCGCCGGCATCGCCGCGGCGTTCCTCGAGGTGCAGGTGCGCGCCGGCGCCTCCGCCGTGCAGCTCTTCGACTCGTGGGCGGGCGCGCTGACGCCGGCCGACTACGTCGAGCACGTGCAGCGCCACTCCGCCCGCGTCCTGGCCCAGATCGGCGAGCTCGGCGTGCCGCGCATCCACTTCGGCGTCGGCACCAGCAATCTGCTCGGCCACCTGGGCGACGCGGGCGCCGACATCGTCGGCGTCGACTGGCGCACCCCGCTGGCCGACGCCATCGAGCGGGTCGGCGACCGCGGCGTGCAGGGCAACCTCGACCCCACGCTCGTCTTCGCCCCCACCGAGGTGATGACCGCCCGTGCCGCCGAGGTCATCGAGGCCGGCCGCGCCGCCAAGGGCCACGTGTTCAACCTCGGCCACGGCGTCATCCCGTCGACCGACCCCGACCAGCTGAAGCGGCTGACCGAGTTCGTGCAGTCGTACCCGCTGGGCTGAGCGCCCTCGGTGGTTGAGGTGCTCGCGCCAGCCGTCGGTGGTTGAGGTGGGTGCGCCAGCGAGCCTCGAAACCCCGCCCGCTCAGACGCCGCCGTTGAGCGTCAGGCCGCCGTCGAGCACGAGGGTCTGGCCCGTGGTCCAGGCGGCGTCGTCGGACAGCAGGTACGCCACCGCGCCCGCGATGTCGGCGGGCTCGCCGAGCCGCTTGAGGGGGTACGCCGCGGCGACCTCCTCCTCGCGGTCGGTGTAGAGCGCCTCGGCGAAGCGGGTCTTCACGACGGCGGGGGCGACGGCGTTGACGCGCACCTTCGGGCCGAGCTCGACGGCCAGCTCCTCGGTGAGGTGGATGAGCAGGGCCTTCGAGGCGCCGTAGAACGCGATGCCCGGCGCGGGCCGCAGCCCGGCGACGGAGGCGACGTTGACGATGGCGCCGCCGTGCTCCTTCATCCAGGCGCCGACGGCGCGCTGGGTCCAGGCGAGGGTGCCGATCGCGTTGACCTCGAGGATCTTGCGGGCGGCGTCGAGGTCGAGGTCCATCAGCGGGCCGTAGGCCGGGTTGATGCCCGTGTTGTTGACCAGCAGGTCGAGGCTCCCGAACGTGTCGAGCGCCGTCGCGACCACGTCGGCCTGGTGGTCGGCGTCGTCCCCGCGACCGGCGACGCCGATGGCCTTCTCGGGGCCGCCGAGCTCGGCGACCGCGGCCTGCAGCGCGTCGTCCTTGCGCGCGGTGATGACGACGCGCGCGCCCTCGTCGACGAGGCGCTGGGCGATGGCGAGACCGATGCCGCGGCTGGCGCCGGTGACGATCGCGGTCTTGCCGGAGAGGCCGGGGGATGCGGGCATGGAAGGTCCTCCAGGGGTGCGGCGGTGGGGAGCCGGGCGTCGTCGTGACGCCGCTCACGCCGGTTCTACCAGAGGTCAGGACACCCGGGCAGGGGCGGCCCGCAACGGTCCGCGGCCCGAAGTCACGGCGTCCAGCACCTTGACAGGGTCGCCGACCCGCACCACCGGGTACGCCGCGGCGTCGCCCGCCGCGGGGTCCGCGCCGGTCGGCTCGACGTCCGGCACGAGGTTCACCCCGAACCACACGCCGGTGTCGAAGCGCCGTACCCGCGCGAGCGTCCGCAGCGGCTCCTTGCCCCGGGTGCCGGTGGCGGCGTCGACGGTGGTGATGGCGCAGCGGGCGCAGCCCTTGACGGCGCGGAGGACGACGTCGCCGACCTGGATCCGCCGCCAGTCGTCCTCCGCCCACGGCTCGTCGCCGTCGACGACGAGGTTGGGACGGAAGCGCTCCATCGGCACGGGCGGCTCCTCGGAGCCCGTCTCCACCATCGCCGCGTGCAGCGCGGCCAGCGACGCCTCGGTCGTCACGAGCAGCGGGTAGCCGTCCGCGAACGACACGCGGTCCCCCGGCCGGCTGAACCCCGGGTTCGTCGGGCGCCGCGTCGGGTCGTCGAGGTGGAGCAGCCGCACCGGCCGCCCGACGTACGCGCTCGCCCACGCGTCCGCCGCCGCCCCGGCGGCCGCCGCGGTGATCGAGGACGACCACAGCGTCAGCGGCGCCTGCTCGGCGCCGTCCGGCTCCGGTACGACGAGGGGTTCCGGCCCGCCCGCCGCCTCCGGCGCCGCGAGGCGCAGGGCGCCGTCGAGGAGCGTCGGCTCGAGGAGGACGAGGCTCGGGTCGCGGCGCGCGGACAGGAACGTGCCCGCCGTCGGGCCCTCGCCCTCGACGAGCATCCAGCGACGGTCGCCCGCCAGCCCCCACGGCTCGACCGCGCACGCGTCGAGCGCCTCGCCGCGCATCGACTTGGCGGGGAAGCGGTGGATCGAGGTGAGGGTGAGCGCCACCGCCGCAGGCTAGTTGGTCCGCGGCGGCGAGGTGTCGTTCTGAGGGGTGCGGGCGCACGATCCGGCTGGTCGCGGTGGCCGCGCTGGTACGACGGTGGTTGAGGTGGCCGCGCCAGCGGCCCTCGAAACCACGCCCGGGCATGCCGGTGGCCCCGACACGGGGTGGCGGGGTCGGCTAGTCGAGCGGGGTGGTGCCGGTGGGGTCGACGGCGTACTGGAGCCCGTGGGGGCTGGTCCAGAGGTAGGTGCCGAGGGGGTCGCGGTCGTACCGCCATCGTCGGGCGGGTGGGTCGCCGCCCGGCGGACTGGAGCCGGTCGGCGATGCGTGGGTCTTGAGCCGGTGGTGGCCGCGGCAGAGCGGGGCGAGGTTGGCGGTCGAGCTCTGACCCGCGCCCGGTGCCGCGTTCGAGCGGTACGGCTCGATGTGGTCGAGGTCGAGCCCGCGTGCCGGTCGTCCGCAGTAGGGGAAGGCGCAGGTGGGGCGGTCGAGTCGGACGCGTTCGGCGATGCGGTCGGGGATCTCGTAGGCGTCGACGGCGACGTGCTCGGCGAGGTCGATGACGGGCTTCACGACGATCTTCGTGCCAGGCGTGCGGCACCAGTCGCGGACCTGGTCGGCGGTGACGAGGCTGCGGGTGTTCTCGAGGCGGGCGAGGGCGATACCTGTACGGCCGGTGGCCGGGTCGATGCCGGGCCCGCCGCTGCGGTGTGCGGTGATGGCGGCGTCGGAGAGGTGGACGTAGAGCACGACCTGACGCGCCGGCGCCCGGGTCGAGGTGACTGCGGGCTCGCCGCCGGCCGGGTCAGCCCCGTAGAGGTCGAGCGCCGTCTGTCGTCGGGCGAGCTCTCCGACTGCCATGGACCGCCTGACGTCGAGGTCGGCCTCGCACCCGGCGGCGGCGAGGTCGGCGGCCACCCGCTGCACGGCGTTGTTCAGCTCGAGCGCGTCGGCCAGGTCGAGAGTGCCGTGGACGGGCACGACACCGGTCCAGGGTGATGCTGCGTCGACGGCGGTGGTCTCGATCGTGAAGTAGCGGCCGGCGTCGGCGTCGACCCGGTCGAGCTCGGCGTTCTCGGGATCGAACCGGGCGATCGCTTCCGCGACGAGTCGTTCGACGGTCGGCATGGTCGCGCGGTGGGCGACGGGGGCGAGGTTGCGGTCGACGAAGTCCGCCGCTTCGGCCGTGAGCGTGCGGGTCAGGGCGGCGATCTTCCGGGCCCGCCACACCGGCAGTGCGCGCTTCTGCGTCGCCGGGTCGGCTCCGGCCAGCACCCGGGCGTACAGCCGAGGCAGCCGGTGGCGCAGTTCGATCGCGTCGCCCACCAGCGGCCGACCGGAGGCCACCGATCGGCCGAGGGCCGCGGAGATCTCGTAGAGGCAGAACTCCGAGACCAGGGGTGCGCCCGGTCCACCGAGCTCGAGGAACCGGTCACCGCCGGGAACGGCGGACGGGTCTTCGTGCCACAGACCGAGCGGACCGATGGGGTCGCCCACCACGCCGTCCGTGTGGGCGTCGGCCCAGTCCGCCACCGCGACGAACGTCGCGACCTCAGCCGACATTTGTGCCGCAGCGGCCTCGTGGGCGGTGGCGAGCAGCGCGGTCGTGTCGATGGCCGGCGGGGCCTCGACGACTGCGGTGCTCGGCTGGTTCATAGCGACAACGCTAGGCGTGGGCACCGACATTCTTGGCTTCGAGAACGGGGGCTGGGGAAAGAAGTTCGGTAGTTTTTTCGCTCGCCCGAGCGCCCGACCGCCGATGTTGCCCGGCGTGGTTTCGAGGGCCGCTGGCGCGGCCACCTCAACCACCGGAGCGAACCCGCCGGCCCCTCAACCACCGGAGCGAACCCGCCGGCCCCTCAACCGCCGGAGCGAACCCGTCGGCCACCTCGACCACCGGGCCGCTGGCGCGGCCACCTCAACCACCGGGCCGCTGGCGCGGCCACCTCGACCGCCGGGCCGCTGGCGCCCCCACCTGCGCCGGTGCGTCGGCGTGCCCCCCACCTCCACCGGTGCGCCGACACCACCACCGCCCCGACAACTCGGATGACGGCGAGCGCCGCCGTACCGGAGGATGGCTGCTCGTGGGTCACGTCGACGTCCAGGGAGTCCGCTACGAGCTGCCCGACGGGAGGGTGCTGCTCGCGGACGTGTCGTTCGCGTCGGCGACGGGCACAAGGTGGCGCTGGTCGGCGCGAACGGCGCGGGCAAGACGACGCTGCTGAAGATCGTCACCGGCGACCTGGCGCCGCACGAGGGCGCGGTGAACCGCTCGGGCGGGCTGGGCGTCATGCGGCAGTTCGTCGGGCAGGGCGTCGTGCGGCCCACCGACGGCGTCGAGGTCGAGGCCCCGACGGTCGCGGACCTGCTCGCCTCGGTCGCGCCGCTGCGCGTCCAGCAGGCGCTCGCCCGCGTCGACACCCTCGAGCTGGCGCTGATGGAGACCGACGACGAGCCGACGCAGATGAAGTACGCCGAGGCGCTGGCCGAGCTCGCCGACGCGGGCGGCTACGACATCGAGGTCGTCTGGGACTCGTGCACCACCGCGGCGCTCGGCGTGCCATGGGAGCGGGCGCGCCACCGGGTGCTGCGCACCCTGTCGGGCGGGGAGCAGAAGCGGCTGGTGCTGGAGTACCTGCTGCGCGGCCCCGACGAGGTGCTCCTGCTCGACGAGCCGGACAACTACCTCGACGTGCCCGGCAAGATCTGGCTGGAGCAGCGCATCGCGGAGTCGCCCAAGACGATCCTCTTCGTCAGCCACGACCGCGAGCTGCTGGCCAACGCGGCCACGCGGGTCGTCACGGTCGAGCTCGGCAGCGCCGGCGCCGGCAACTCGGTGTGGACGCACCCGGGCGACTTCGCGTCGTACCACGCCGCGCGCAGCGACCGCTTCGCCCGCTTCGAGGAGCAGCGGCGCCGCTGGGACGAGGAGCACGCCAAGATCAAGGCGCTGGTGCACCGGCTGCGCACGAAGTCGGAGTTCAACGACGGCATGGCGGGCGCCTACAAGGCGGCGCAGACGCGGCTGCGCAAGTTCGAGGAGGCCGGCCCGCCCGCGGCGCAGCCCCGCGAGCAGCAGGTGACGATGCGGCTGCGCGGCGGCCGCACCGGCAAGCGCGCCGTGGTCTGCGAGCAGCTCGGGCTGACCGGGCTGATGGAGCCCTTCGACCTCGAGGTCTGGTACGGCGAGCGCGTCGCCGTCCTCGGCGCGAACGGCTCGGGCAAGTCCCACTTCCTGCGCCTCCTCGCGGCGGGCGGCACCGACCCCGAGCCGGACCAGCGGCCGGTGGGGGACGTCGTACCCGAACCCGTCCCGCACACCGGGCGTGCCCGGCTCGGGGCGCGGGTGCGGCCGGGGTGGTTCGTGCAGACCCACGAGCACCCCGAGCTCGTCGGGCGCACGCTGACCGAGATCCTCCACCGCGGCGACGGCTCGGCCCACGGCCGCGCCGGCATGGGGCGGGAGCAGGCGGCGCGGGTGCTGGACCGCTACGAGCTGGCGGCCAGCGCCGACCAGGTGTTCGAGCAGCTCTCGGGCGGGCAGCAGGCGCGGTTCCAGGTGCTGCTGCTCGAGCTGTCGGGCGCGACGCTCCTGCTGCTCGACGAGCCGACCGACAACCTCGACGTCGCCTCCGCCGAGGCGCTGGAGGAGGGCCTGGCGGCGTTCGAGGGCACGGTGCTCGCCGTCACTCACGACCGCTGGTTCGCGCGCGGGTTCGACCGCTTCCTGTCGTACGGCGCCGACGGCCACGTGCGCGAGACCCCCGAGCCCGTCTGGGACGAGGGGCGCGTCGTGCGGGCGCGGTGAGGCGGGTGGACGAGGCGCGAATCCGGCGTACCCGCGTGTAACGCGGTGTCCGAGCTACTGGACACGCGGTGGACCACCGCAGCAGACACTCAGCACCGCAGGAGACATCAGCACCGCGGGAGACGTGGGCCCCCGGGCCGGTACGGCGGTGCTCGCCGCCGCAGGCCCGTGCGCGGCGGGCCGCCGCAGGACCGGGGCGTAATTTCGAGGGGCGCTGGCGCGGCCACCTCAACCACCGGGCCGGCCGCTGGCGCGCCCACCTCGACCACCGGGGTGGCGCGCCGTGGTTTCGAGGGCCGCTGGCGCGGCCACCTCAACCACCGGGCTGGCCGCTGGCGCGGCCACCTCAACCACCGAACGGGAACCAGCGCGCCCACCTCGACCACCGGGGATCACCGACCCACCGGGCCACCACCGCCCCACCCCCGGCGTGCCTCCCCACGGCGGGACCTCCGCGCTCCTACTCTCGTCGCTCGGGTGCGGCTGCTCGTCGTACCCCCACTTCCCCGAGGTTCCCGGCGCTCGCCGGGGTCCACAACAGAGCGAAGGCACCCGCGATGATGAGAGGCGTCATCGGCCGCGACATGGCGGTCGACCTCGGCACGGCCAACACGCTGGTCTACGTGCGCGGCAAGGGCGTGCTGCTGGACGAGCCGTCCGTGGTCGCGCTCAACACCCAGACGCAGGAGATCCTGGCGGTCGGGCACGAGGCCAAGCGCATGATCGGCCGCGCCCCCGACACGATCACCCCCGTCCGCCCGCTGAAGGACGGCGTCATCGCCGACTTCGAGGCGTGCGAGCAGATGCTGCGCTACTTCATCCAGCGGGTGCACAAGCGCCGCTACCTGGCGAAGCCCCGCCTCGTCGTCTGCGTGCCGAGCGGCATCACCGCGGTGGAGCAGCGCGCGGTGAAGGAGGCCGGCTACCAGGCGGGCGCCCGCCGGGTCTACATCGTCGAGGAGCCGATGGCCGCCGCGATCGGCGCCGGGCTGCCCGTGCACGAGGCGACGGGCAACATGGTCGTCGACGTCGGGGGCGGTACGACGGAGGTCGCCGTCATCTCGCTGGGCGGCATCGTCACCTCGCTGAGCATCCGCACGGCGGGCGACGACCTCGACCAGGCGGTCATCGCGTGGATGAAGAAGGAGCACTCGCTCCTCATGGGCGAGCGCACCGCGGAGGAGATCAAGCAGACGGTCGGCTCGGCGTTCCCGTCGTCGACGGGCGAGCCGGAGGTCGAGGTGCGCGGCCGCGACCTCGTCTCGGGCCTGCCGCGCACGGTCACGGTCGGCGCGAGCGAGATCCGCAAGGCGCTCGAGGAGCCGGTCCAGGCCATCGTCGACGCCGTCCGCACCACGCTCGACCAGACGCCGCCCGAGCTGGCCGGCGACATCATGGACCGCGGCATCGTCCTCACCGGCGGCGGCGCCCTGCTGCGCGGTCTCGACGACCGCATCCGCCACGAGACGGGCATGCCGGTGCACCTGGCCGACGACCCGCTGACCTCCGTCGCGCTCGGCGCGGGCCGCTGCGTGGAGGAGTTCGAGGCGCTGCAGGCGGTGCTGGTCTCCGACCGGCGGAGGTACTGATGGCGCTGCGTACCCCCCTCCCGCCCTCGCTCGGCGACCTGGGCAACCGGCCGTCGGGCCGCCGTACCCGCCCGCACTGGGACCGCCGCCGCTGGCCGCTGGCCGTCTCGTGGGGCCCCGGTGACGCGGCCGAGCGCCGCCCGCCGCGCCTGCTCGTGGTGGCGCTGGTCGTGGCCGGCCTGTCGCTGATGACGCTCGACCAGGTCGGCGGCGACGACTCGCCGGTCGACCCGGTCCGCAGCGTCGTCGGCGAGGTCGTCGGCCCGCTCGAGGTCGCCGCCGGCACGGTGGTGCGCCCGCTGGCCGCCATCCCCGACTTCTTCACCACCCGCGGCTCGCTGCGCGACGACGTCGCCGCGCTCGAGGCCGAGAACGCCGCGCTGCGCGACGAGCTGGCGACCTCCGACCTCGACCGCTCCCGCCTCGAGCAGTACGACGGACTGGTCGCCGCCGCGCGCGACCAGCAGGGCAGCATCGTGCCCGCCCGCGTCGTCGCCCACGGCGCCGCCCAGACCTTCACCCGCACCGTCACGATCGACGCCGGCCTCACCTCCGGCGTGCGCCCCGACATGACGGTCGTCGCGGCGGAGGGCCTGGTCGGCCGCGTCATCGCCGCGACCTCGACGACGGCGACGGTGCTGCTCATCGTCGACTCCGACTCCACCGTCGGCGCCCGCGTCGGGCGCTCGTCGGAGGTCGGGTTCCTCTCGGGCAACGGCAGCCTGACCGACCCCACGCGCCTCGACCTCGAGCTCGTCGACGCCTCCGCGGTGCCGGCCGAGGGCGACGTCGTGCTCACCTGGGGCAGCGCCGAGGGCCAGGGCCCCTACCGGGCGGGCGTGCCGATCGGCACCGTCACCCAGCTGTTCTCCACCCCGCGCGACACCACGCAGCGGGCGATCATCGACCCGTTCGTCGACCTCAGCCGTCTCGACGTCGTCGGCGTGTACGTGCCCGAGGGCACGGCCAGCGACCGCGCCGTCATCGGCCCGGACGGGGAGGTCCGATGACCGCGCTCCGCACCGGCGTCACCGCGCTCGCGGTGCTGCTCGCCATCGTGCTCCAGGCCGCCCTGCTGCCCCACGTGGGCTGGCGCGGCGTCGTGCCCAACCTCTGCCTGCTCGTCGTCGTGGCCGGTGCGCTCACCCGCGGCGCGCACTTCGGCGTCGTGCTCGGCTTCTGCGCGGGCCTCGCGCTCGACCTGGCGCCGCCGGCCGACCACCTCGCCGGCCGCTGGGCGCTCGCGCTCATGGCGGTCGGCCTCGTCGCGGGCCTCGTGCGCCGTGACGAGCGCCCCACCATCCCCGTCGTGCTCGTGACGGCCGCCGTCGCGTCGTTCGTCGGCGCCTCCGTCTTCGGGCTGCTGGGCGTCGTCACGGGCGACCCGGGCGTCGCGGTCACCGACGTGCTGCTCGCCGTCGTCGCGGGCGTCGCCGGCGACCTCATCGTCGCGCCGCTCGTGCTGCTGCCGCTGATGGTGCTGCTGACCCGGTTCGAGCCGCAGCGGAGGCTCGCGTGAGCGGCTCCACCACCGAGGCGCCCGGCGCCCGGCGCAGCCGCCTGCGCCTGATCGTGGTGCAGGCGCTCGTGCTCTCCCTCTTCGGCACCCTGCTGGTGCGCCTGTGGTTCCTGCAGGTCGCCGACGGCGAGGCCTACCAGGCGAAGGCGGCGTCGCAGTCGGTGCGCGACATCGTCGTGCAGCCCGCGCGCGGTCTCATCGTCGACGCCCAGGGCCGCCCGCTCGTCGCGAACCGCACCGCCTGGACCGTCGGCGTCGACCGCACCGTGCTCGGCGGCATGGACGACGCCACGGCCGACGACCTGCTCGGCCGGCTCTCGACCACGCTCGGCGTCGACCGCGCCGCCATCGACGCGGCGCTGCTCGACTGCGGCGACCCGGGCTCGGTGGAGGGGGAGTGCTGGAACGGCTCGCCCTACCAGCCGGTGCCCGTCGCCGTCGACGTCGACAGCGAGGTCGCGCTCGCGATCGACGAGCAGCCGGAGGACTACCCGGCCGTCGTCGTGGACCGCGAGACCCTGCGCGACTACCCCTCGCCGTACGGCGTCAACGCCGCCCACCTGCTCGGCTACCTGAGCCCCGTCACCGAGAGCGAGCTCGACGCGGCCGAGACCGCGGGCGACCGCTCCGTCAACGGCGCCTCGGTGGTCGGGCGCGCCGGCATCGAGCAGGAGTACGACGCGTGGCTGCGCGGCATGCCGGGCTACCGCCGCGTCGCGGTCGACTCGATGGGCCGCGTGCTCGGCGACGACTCCGAGATCGAGGCGACGCCCGGCGACACCCTCGTCACCTCCATCGACGCGCAGGTGCAGGCGGTGGTGGAGCAGCAGCTGGCCTCGACCATCGAGACCGCCCGCGCGACCGTCGACACCGTCACGGGCAAGCGCTACGTGGCGGACGCCGGCGCGGCCGTCGTGCTCGAGGCGCGCACCGGGCGCGTGGTCGCGATGGCGAGCCAGCCGACGTACGACCCCGGCGTGTGGGTCGGCGGCATCTCGCAGAGCGACCTCGACCACCTGTACTCGGAGGAGGCCGGCACCCCGCTGCTGAGCCGGGCCACGCAGGGGCAGTTCGCGCCGGGCTCGACGTGGAAGCCGTTCATGACGGCCGGGGCGCTGACCAACGGCTACGACACCGACACGCGGCTCAACTGCTCGTCGAGCTTCCGGGTCGGCAACCGCGACTTCAAGAACTACGAGTCGGGCGCCTACGGCAGCATCGGCTTCGACGAGGCCCTCGAGGTCTCGTGCAACACGTTCTTCTACCGCATCGGCTACGACTACTGGCAGCGCTACGGCTCCGACGTGAGCGACGTGGACGCCCCGGACCCGCTCGTCGCGGAGGCCAAGGAGTACGGCTTCGGCACCGCCACCGGCGTCGACCTGCCGGGCGAGGCGTCGGGCCGCATCGCCGACCGCGCGTGGAAGCAGGAGTACTACGCGGCGCAGAAGGACTACTACTGCGCGCTCGGCGAGGAGGAGGGCGACGACTTCCAGCACCGCTTCGCCCGCGAGTTCTGCGTCGAGGGCTTCGCCTACCGCGCCGGCGACGCCGTGAACTTCTCCATCGGCCAGGGCGACACGATCGTCACCCCGCTGCAGCTGGCCCGTGCGTACGGCGCCCTCGCGAACGGCGGCACCCTCTACGAGCCGCGCGTCGCGAAGGCGGTCGTGGACCCCGAGGGGCAGCTGGTGCGCGAGATCGCCCCGGTCGTCGGCGGCACCGTCGACGTGCCGAGCGAGGTCGTCGACTACATCGACCAGGCGCTGCTGGGCGTGACCGAGACCGGCACGATGTCGTGGCGGATGACGGGCTTCCCGCTCGAGCAGGTGGCCGTGCGCTCCAAGACGGGCTCGGCCGAGGTCTACGGCAAGCAGTCGACGTCGTGGGTCGCGTCCTACACCGACGACTACGTCGTGATCATGATGGTCAGCCAGGGCGGCACCGGCTCGGGCACGTCCGGCCCCGCGGTGCGCGCGATCTGGGAGTCGCTGTACGGCGTGCAGGGCGAGGCCGTGGACCCCGCGACCACCGCCATCCCGGGCGTCGTCGCCACCGGCGCGCTGCCGACCTTCACCGAGGACGGCTCGATCCTCCCGCCCGCCCGCGACCCGCAGGAGACGTCGTGACGGTCATCCCGATGCGGCCCCGCGCCGCCACGCCGCGGCCCACCGCGGGCGCGCTGCGCGAGCGCACCCGCGTGCCCGGCCTCGACTGGGTGCTGATGGCCGCGGTCGCCCTGCTGCTCGTGCTCGGCACGCTGCTCGTCTGGTCGGCCACCGCGACCCGCGAGGCGCTCGTCGGCGACGACACGACGGCGTACCTGCGCCGCCAGCTCGTCAACGTCGCCATCGGCGTCGTGATGATGGTCGTCGTCGTGGCCACCGACCACCGCTGGCTGCGCATCCTCACCCCGCTGGTCTACGTGGTGTCGGTGATCGGGCTCGTGCTCGTGCTGGTCATGGGATCGACGATCAACGGCTCGCGCTCGTGGATCCAGCTGGGCGGCATGTCGATCCAGCCCGCGGAGTTCGCGAAGCTCTCGGTGGTGATCGGCATGGCCCTGCTCGTCGCCGAGCGCACGCAGGGCACGTGGCGCCGCTCCATCGGCACGAAGGAGGTCGTGGGCCTGCTCGCGATCGCCGCCGTGCCGGCCGTGCTCATCCTCGGCCAGCCCGACCTCGGCACGATGCTGGTGCTGACCGCGACCGTGCTCGGCGTGCTCGCAATCGCCGGCGCTCCGCGGGCGTGGATCGTCGGCCTGCTCGTCGCGGGCGTCGCCGCGGCCACCGTCGCGGTGGCGGCCGGGGTGCTGAAGGCCTACCAGGTCGACCGCTTCATGGCGTTCACGAACCCCGACCTCGACCCGCGCGGCGCCGGCTACAACGTCGAGCAGGCGCGCATCGCGATCGGCAACGGCGGCCTCTTCGGCCAGGGCCTCTTCGACGGCTCGCAGACCCGCTCGGGCTTCGTGCCCGAGCAGCAGACGGACTTCATCTTCACCGTCGCGGGGGAGGAGCTCGGCCTCGTCGGCGCCGGCGTCATCGTGCTGCTGCTCTGCCTCGTCGTGTGGCGCGCGCTGCGCATCGCGGCCGGTTCCCACGACGCGTTCGGCCGCGTCGCCGCCGGCGGCATCGCGTGCTGGCTGGGGTTCCAGGCGTTCCAGAACGTCGGGATGTGCCTCGGCATCATGCCCGTCACCGGCGTGCCGCTGCCCTTCGTGTCGTACGGCGGCAGCTCGGTCTTCGCGGTCATGCTCGCCGTCGGCGTGCTGCAGAGCATCCACCTGCGCAACGGCCTGCGCGGCGAGGACGGCGCCGTCGCGCGCTACGCCACCGCGCCGCGGCTGGCACCCGCCGGGCGCCGCTGACGGCCGGGGCCGCTCAGGCCCCGCCGCTCTCGAGCGACACCCACAGCGCGGTGAACGCCGCGAACAGCACGAGCAGCAGCGCGAGCAGCGTCAGCGCCGCGATCCGCCCGACGCGCGCGGGACCGGTGGCGCCCTTGGCCTCGAGGGCGAGCACGAAGCCCGCCACCATCAGCAGCGCCGGCACCCACGGCTGCTCGAGGAACGACGCGACGACGGCGGTCAGCGTCGCGGTGAGCGAGCCCCACGCCAGCCAGTCCTCGCGGCTCGCGGTGCGCGGGGGCGTGCGGCGGGGGGCGGGCCGCTCCACGGTCGTGCCGGTCATCGGTCTGCTCGCGTCCCTTCCTCGCCGGGCGCTCGCCCGCGCAGCGAGCGTACGGCGGCGCGCACCCGCCGTACCGGGGTTCGGTGAACCGGCACGGTCGTGGTCCGTACCGGTGCCGGGACTTGTCACGCACCTGACAAGTTCCGCCGCCCGGAGCCTCAGTCCGGCAGCCACGCCCACGGCTCGACGCTCGAGGCGTCGAACGCCCCGACCGCCTCGTCGGCCGTGGGCGCGGGCCGCGGCGGCGTCGCCCCGGGGGCCGTGACGTCGCCGGTGTTCGCGTCGAGCCAGTGGGCGGCGGGGAAGCGGGCGGCGAGCGCCGCCCACGACGCGTCGGTCTCGTCGGGCGCGGGCTCGACGAGGAGGAGCACGTCAACGCCGGGCTCACGCGCCGACCGCAGCACGTCGAGGGCCTGCTCGGGCGCGGCGGTCCCGGCGACCGTGCCGTCGACCGCCCGCAGCGTCCCGGCGGCCACGAGCGCGACGACGGTGGCGATGACGACGGCGTCGGCCGCGTCGGCGCGGTCGGGCGGCAGGCCGGGGGAGCGCACCATCTCCGCCCACGGCCCGCCCCACGGCCGGCCGGGGTCGACGACCGCGGCCGTGGGCACGAGGGCGACGTCCTCCCCGGCGGCCACGAGGTGGTGCACCAGGTCGTCGACGACGTCGGTGAGCGGCACGTCGTCGAGCACGAGCGCGGTCGTCATGGTGGCCTCCTCCGCGTGGGGTGCGCCGACCGTACCGGCCCGCCCGCTCATCCCTCCTCGGCCGCCACGACGACGACCTTGCCGCTGAGCGCCCCGGCGGCCGCGCGGGCGTGCACCGACGGCAGGGCTGCCAGCGCCACCCGCTCGGCGACGTCGACGACGAGCTCGCCGCGGTCGACGCGGGCGACGAGCTCGCCGAGCTGGGCGGCGTCGCTGCGCACGTAGAGGTCGATGCCCCGTACGCCGCGCGCCTCGTCGCTGGGAGCCGGCATCCACACGGTGGTGTTGACGACGACGCCGTTGTCGCGCGCCAGCCCGGCGAGGGCCGTGAGCTGCTCGGGGTCCACGGGCGCCAGGTTGAGCACGACGTCGACCGGCTCGGTGACCGCCGCGGTCACGTCGGTGGCGGTGTGGTCGACGACCTCCGTCGCGCCGCGGGCGAGGAGCTGCTCGCGGCTGCGCCCGCTGCCGGTGGCGACGACGTGGGCGCCGGCCGCGGCGGCGAGCTGCACGGCGTACCCGCCCACGGCGCCGCTCGCGCCGTTCACCAGGATGCGCTGCCCGGCCTGGAGGTCGGCGTGCTCGAAGAGGGCCTGCCAGGCGGTGAGGCCGACGACGGGCAGGGCGGCCGCGTCGGCGAGCGGGATCGTGGTCGGGGCGGGGGCGAGGCCGTCGGCGGGGGCGACGACGAGCTCCGCGGAGGCGCCGTCGACGACGAACGGCAGGAAGCCGACGACCCGGTCGCCGACCGCGAGCCCCGTGACGCCCTCGCCGAGCGCGTCGACCGTGCCGGCGACGTCGAGGCCGGGCACGTGCGGCAGCGTCAGGGGCATCGGGCCCTGCATGAACCCCGCGCGGATGTTGCCGTCGACGCTGTTGAACGACGTGCCCGCGACGCGCACGCGCACCTCGCCGGCGGCGGGGGTGGGGTCGGCGACGTCCTCGAGCTGCAGTACGTCGGCGTCGCCGTACTGGTGGAAACGGATGGCCTTCATGGCGGTACCTCTCTTCGACGGAGTGCTTCGAGTTCGAAGCACGAGGAGGACGGTAGCGCTGGTTCGAAGTCGAAGCAAGTGTTTCGAAGATGAATTAGTCGGTAGGGTGGCGTCATGCCCGACACGCCCCCGCCCCTCGCCCCCGTCGAGCTCGGCGCCTACTTCTCGCTGATGGAGGTCGCGGGCCTGCTGCGCCATGCGGTCGAGCAGCAGCTGCGGGAGGAGGGCGACCTCAGCTACGTGCAGTTCCAGCTGCTCGCCCGGCTGGCGCTGGACTCGCCGAGCGGTAGCGAGCGGATGACCGACCTGGCCGACGGGGTGGTCTACAGCCGCAGCGGCCTGACCTACCAGGCCGGGCTGCTGGAGAAGGCCGGCCTCGTGGAGCGCGCCCCGTCGCCGGACGACGAGCGGAGCGTGACGGTCATGGTCACCGCCGCGGGCCGGGCGCTCATCGAGCGCGTGCTGCCCGGGCACGTGGAGGTGGTGCGCCATCAGCTGTTCGCGCCGCTGTCGGAGGCGGGCACGCGGGCGCTCGGGGAGCTGTTGAGCCCGGTGCGCGAGCACATGCGCGCCGCGCCCCCGCGCTCGGCGGGCGCGCGGCGCCGTCGGCGCTGAGCGGACGGTCGGCCCGCGAGGGCCGCAGACTCGGCAGGGCCGGGGCTCGCGCCGTACTCTTGACGCTGGCCTGGAACCAGGCTGCACCGCCGTCCCCGACCACCGAGGTGTCCTCGTGCCGTCCTTCGCGCCCACCACCACCGGGCCCGAGTCCGTGTTCCCCCGCCTGGAGCCGAAGCTGCCGGGCGTCTCGAAGCCGATCCAGTACGTCGGCGGCGAGCTGAACTCGACCGTCAAGGACTGGGACTGCGGCGAGCAGGCCGGCACCGGCCCGACGGTGCGCTGGGCGCTGATGTACCCCGACGCCTACGAGGTGGGCCTGCCCAACCAGGGCGTCCAGATCCTCTACGAGGTGCTGAACGAGCGGGACTGGATCGTCGCGGAGCGCACGTACGCCGTGTGGCCCGACATGGAGGCCGTGCTGCGGGCCGGTGACGAGCAGGGCCCGATCCCGCAGTTCACCGTCGATGCCCACCGTCCGGTGCGGGCCTTCGACCTGTTCGGCCTCAGCTTCTCGACCGAGCTGGGCTACACGAACATGCTGACCGCGCTCGACCTGGCCGGCATCCCGCTGCACACCCGCGACCGCGCCATGGGCGACCCGATCGTGCTCGCCGGCGGCCACGCGGCCTTCAACCCGGAGCCGATCGCGGACTTCATCGATGCCGCGGTGCTGGGCGACGGAGAGGAGGTCGTGCTCGCGATCTCCGAGGTCGTGCAGGAGTGGAAGACGCAGGGCTGCCCGGGCAACCCGCAGCTGGGCCTCGGCCCGCGCGACGAGGTGCTGCGCCGCCTGGCGGTCTCGGGCGGCGTCTACGTGCCGCGGTTCTACGACGTCACGTACGGCGCGGACGGCACCATCACGGCGTACGAGCCGAACCTGCCCGGCGTGCCCCACCGCGTCCGCAAGCACACGCTGATGGACCTCGATGCGTGGCCGTACCCGGCGAAGCCGCTGGTGCCGCTCGCGGAGACGGTGCACGAGCGGTTCAGCGTCGAGATCTTCCGCGGCTGCACGCGCGGCTGCCGCTTCTGCCAGGCCGGCATGATCACGCGGCCCGTGCGGGAGCGCTCGATCGAGACGATCGGCAACATGGTCGAGAACGGCATCCGCAAGTCGGGCTTCGAGGAGGTCGGTCTGCTGTCGCTCTCGAGCGCCGACCACACGGAGATCGGCGAGGTCGCGAAGGGCCTCGCGGACCGGTACGACGGCTCGAACGTCTCGCTGTCGCTGCCGAGCACGCGGGTGGACGCGTTCAACATCAGCCTGGCCAACGAGTTCTCCCGCAACGGCCGGCGCTCCGGCCTGACGTTCGCGCCGGAGGGCGGCAGCGAGCGGATGCGGAAGGTCATCAACAAGATGGTGACCGAGGAGGACCTCATCCGCACGGTCGCCGCCGCCTACTCCCACGGCTGGCGCCAGGTGAAGCTCTACTTCATGTGCGGCCTCCCCACGGAGACCGACGAGGACGTGCTGCAGATCGCCGAGCTCGCCAAGCGCGTGATCGCGAAGGGCCGTGAGGTGTCGGGGCGCAACGACGTGCGCTGCACCGTCTCCATCGGGGGGTTCGTGCCGAAGCCGCACACCCCGTTCCAGTGGGCCGCACAGCTCGACCACGAGACCACCGACGAGCGGCTGCGCAAGCTGCGCGAGGTCGTGCGCGAGGACAAGAAGTTCGGCCGCGCCATCGGCTTCCGCTACCACGACGGCAAGCCCGGCACGATCGAGGGACTGCTCTCGCGCGGAGACCGCCGCGTCGGCGCGATCATCGAGGAGGTCTGGCGCGACGGCGGCCGCTTCGACGGCTGGAGCGAGCACTTCTCCTACGACCGCTGGATCACCTCCGCCGAGAAGGCGCTGGCCGGCACGGGCGTCGACCTCGACTGGTTCACCACCCGCGAGCGTGAGTACGACGAGGTCCTGCCGTGGGACCACCTCGACTCCGGCCTCGACAAGGACTGGCTGTGGGCCGACTGGGAGGACGCGCTCGCCGTGGCCGACGGCTCCAGCGACGTCGAGGTCGAGGACTGCCGCTGGACACCCTGCTACGACTGCGGCGTCTGCCCCGAGATGGGCACCGAGATCCAGGTGGGCCCGACCGGTCGGAAGTTGTTGCCGTTGTCGGTGGTGTGAGGGGGCACGCCAGTACGACGCCCTCCCCTCCGGTAAGCCCGACTTGTTGAAAGCAGGTGAGAGCGGCCCAGCGCCGCCCATCAGCGTGACGCCGTCATGCAGAGGGAGGAAAGGAGAGGGCTAGCGTGGGTTGCCTACCGCTGCGGATTGCTAGGTGTCGTTGCCCTGTAATGAGTTAAGCGCTTCCGCTTAGAGCGCGGTACCAGCGGCCGAGTGACCCACCTGGGTGGATACTGGACTTTCAGTAGTATCTACATTCGACCGCTGTATTGAGGGTGGTTTGCGTCGTCCGTAGACGTAACGGTCGCCGGCATGGATAGCGCCGCCGCGGATTCATAGCGAATGAAGCCCTTGGCGAGATTCGTCCCCGTGCGGGGTCGGCGTTGGTTCAGGTTCCGTTTGGAAAGGCGGCCCGATAGGCCATCCTGTCGCAACTCGTGCGACATCGGGAGGCTTCACGGCAGGTTGAGTACCCCCATGGCGTCGTTGATGGCCTTGATTCTGGCGGCCATAGCAGCCTCTGACTTGTCATAGAGTGCCGCGATCACGTGTGCGAGTATGGTCGCTCCCTCAAGGACCTGGGTAATAGTCAGCAGTTCGTCGTGGCTGCCCTCATTGCCGATGTACGAAACGGCTTTCAGTGCTTTCGCCAGCTCGGGCTCCGTCTTCGCGTACTCACTGATGCGCCGCCCGAGGGGGACCAATCCGCCGCTCGGGCTAGTGGGCGGCACGCCTTCATGAGCCAGCAATGCCTCTGCCGCGTAACGCAGACGGTTGGCGGCCGAACTCGGACTCACCCAGATAACTTTGGCGGCGCTCGTCACGCCATCAGCGACCTTAGGAGGAGTGTCTTTGGGGAGCCTAATGAGCCGCAGCGGCGGGTTGACGTACCGAACCCGGTAGATGTTGCCGAGCTGGCCGCGACTTGGGTCGAAACCCTCGTTGAAGACCAGCTGCCAGTCGCCGGCGAGGGTGACGCGTTCCCCGCACCCAGTGTTGTCGCAGTCCAAGTGCCCGTGGAAGGTCCCTGTGAGTTCCTCGGGCGGGCCCAGGTTCTTGAGGTGCAGATCGACAAGCTCGGTGCTGTGGGTGTCGGTCGACCTTGTCATCTCGGCCGGATTGAAGGAGAGGCTGCCGTAGACGCACGTAGGGCAGGCCACTCGCGGCCAGTCGTACTCGTCGAGCCAGCCGTCGAACTCTCTGATGTCTTTTGCCACGGGACGAGCGTACGGAAGTTACCGTCGCCACGGGAGGACGTTCTTAGCCCAGACACGGAGACGCCCACCGGTGGGGAATAGATGCCTGACATTGGGAACGCCAAGCGTGAGGTCACTGAATAGTATTGAGAAGGACTACGATCTCAGCTGCTCGAACTAGCGCGGTCAACCAAGACTTCGTCGGTCGACTCTCCGCAACGCCTGACCCTGTCTCCATGTGCGGAATCAGGTTCAGGTCCCCTGCTGCGGGCGCCGTCACGGTCCCGCGACAAGATTGACGGTTCACTTGGCGTCCGACAGCAAGTCAATGCGACCGTGAACGCCACGCATTCGAACGGGACGCCGTTTCCGGCCGCTAGCGGGTACATTTAAGAATGTTGTTTGCCCTCCTAGAACTCGAGCGTAAAACGGATTCGAACGACTCTGCCCGCCAGTTGGCGGAGCGTTCGGCGCCGCGTGACGTGATCGTGATAGCAGGCCACGTTCGTCCGATTGTTCCAGAACGCCAGGGGCCGACAACCGTGCGGGCCAATCAACTGCCTACCGGTCTACCTTCGGACCCAACCGGGAGTCGTTGTGGCGCGGGTCTCTGTCAGCACGGGCTTGACGTCAAGGAGCAGCATGGGCCACCGATGCGGCTTGATAGCCTTGCGGAATCCGAGTCGTCATGGTCGACTACAGTCACGTTCGCATAGGAATGAGGAATTGTGTCAGAGCAGCCATACGAGACGGTCAATAGAACAGTGACCACGCAGGACATGAGTTGGCTGCTTGAACAGAACCGCAGAAACCAACTCGACTTGGATCCGCCGTATCAGCGCCGGAGTGTGTGGACTCCAAGAGATCGGCGCTCATTCATGGATACAATCTTTAAGAATTACCCATCTCCCCCAATTTTCTTGCACAAGACAATCGATCTTGCCACGGGTCAAGCGATGTATCACGTAGTGGACGGGAAACAGAGGTTAAGCACAGTCCTCCAGTTCATTCAGAACAAAGTATATTTGCCTAACGATTTTGGCGATTCGCGATTCGATGGGAAACGATGGCGCGATCTGGCGGTCGATGACGAGGCGCGTTTGCGGCTATGGAACTACCGGGTGACGGTGGAAGAAATTGACGACGTCTCACCCACGTTCGTTCGCGAGGTTTTCGAACGTCTCAATAAGAACTCTCGGAAGCTGACCCCACAGGAACTTAGGCACGCGAGATTCGACGGTTGGCTCATCAACTTTCTCGAGGAAGAGATTCTTCAGCCGGTGTGGAAGAGATTCAAAATCCATACCACCGCCAAGGAGAAGAGAATGGCGGACGTTCAGAATTTGGCTGAACTTGCAATGGTGACGATTCGAAATCGGGTTTCTGGGTTTGACCAGGAGGACCTTGATGCCTTCTTTGCGGAGCATGATGAGGCCGAAGACGAAGATTCGGCCTTCGACCTGGAAGAATTTACTGGCAAGTTTTTTGCTACCCGTGACTGGTTGGACGATCTCGACAAACGTTCCGGCGTGGTATCTGAGGCTGCTCAGCCATTCTTGCACTTCTATACTCTTTGGGCCTACCTCGATGGCCTCGGCGATGCGCCGGGTGATGCTATTGCGTTTAGCATCCGCTACCGAGAATTCATGGAAGCAGTAGCTGCACACGACTTGACGACCGGGGACGATGAGTCGGCCTTGCAAGCCGAGAAAGGCGCCGTCGAACTCTTAGCAGCGCGGTACAAGGCCGCCTCTGTTGGCGCTACTACCGAAGAGCCCCAGCGCGTCGCCCGATTGAACGCTCTGCGCGAAGCCATGCAGTTGAGTTAATTGTGTTGAAAATTGACCCCAATCTGCGCGAGTCCTTCAACCGCCAAGAGCGGATCGCGAAGAGCCTCCGTGAAGAGGTTGACCGCGACCTGCAGACGCGAAAACTTCCATCCTGGCACTACGTCAGTCGTGTCAAGAACCTGGAAAGTTTTGCACTCAAAGTTGAGACTGGACGGATTTCTGCGCTTCATGAAATCGAGGACGTTTTCGCCGCTACATTAGTCGTGCCCGACGTCACTCAAGTTTCAGTTGCCGAAGACGTCGTGACGTCCAAGTACGCACTGCACGAAAGGCGCCCCCCCTCGCCGGAATCCACGAGCAAGTCTCCGGATAGTTTTCGGTTCGATGACGTACGACTGTACGTGCGATACATCCGCACCGAGGGCGAACGGACGAGCATCCCTGATGGTGCGCTCTTTGAGATTCAGATAAAAACCTTTCTGCAGCACGCGTGGGGCGTGGCGACCCATGACCTGATCTATAAGACTGAGCAACGAGACTGGCGCCGAGAACGGATCGCGCATCAAATTCGGGCGACCCTTGAGCAAGCCGAAGTAGTGATCGGAAGCGTCGAGACCCTCGCGGCGACACCAGCCTTACCGGCTGCGAGTCCCGAAATTGACGAACTCAATGCCATTATCTCGATACTCAAAGCCGAGTGGGAATCCGAGCTGTTGCCAGGGGATGTGCGCAGGCTCGCGGAGTCGATTTCTCACTTGCTACAGATCGTGGACAAAAGTCATAATGCGAACCGGCCCAGGATTCTCTCGGAGCTATTGTCATCTGGCAAGGCGAGGAGTTCGGGCGCCCACAGCATAGACTGGTCGCCTTACAGGTCTGTGTTGAACTACATAGCGAACGACTACGCAGATAGATTGAAGAGTAGGTTGAAGAATGGAGGGCCTAAACAGAAGGTTCTGGTCTACTCAGAGGTTCTCGATTCGCTATCAGTGTCGAGAGAGCAGGCTAGAGGTGCCGTTGTCGTCGATCCCTAGATGAGCCGCGGTGGCAGATATGACGCATGGTCGTGGTCATGGGCATGTGCTTCCACCACAAGCATCGCGGAGCCAGCTTGGTCGGGGTCGCCAATCCTGGTGTGTCCGGCAAGCCCTGAGACGCCTGGAGTCAGTTAACAGCTCCGACACTGCCAAAGACGCATCTGTCGACGAGTTCGTCGACCTCGTTCTGCACGAGCGGGGGGGACCAAGACGCGCCTAAGACGCGAAGCGTCTGGTCCGATGGAAAACGCATGATCCGCATGTCAGTTGCGTTCACCTGAGTGTGGCCGGAGAAGGTTCGAAAGAACTTATCAACCGGCGTACTGTTTAGCCAGATGCACAAGCCGCGGGCGAGTTCCAGGTCCATTCCTGCGCCGCGGATGTGCAAAACGTTGGTCTTGTTGTCGAACGCTATGCCCGAGTCCGAGACCTCGGGTGACCAAACTGCGGCGATTACGCGTCGCCTCTCTTCCTTCGTGGAGAATCTCTTCACAACTACATAATTGCCAGAGGGCAGCAAGCGTCGGGCGTCTCGCTCGGTTCGCAGCGCGTAGTGCTGCGGCTTCGCCCGGGCAACCGGCCATCGAATGACGCCGGCGTCAAAGTGGAGTGGATAGATCATCGGAACGGACGTCTCGTCGGCCTCGGTCATCAGGTTTTCGCGCAAGCGAAAGTCTACAATCTTTCCGGTTGAGACAGAAATGTTCAAAGAGGCCAGATCGCCTGGCAAAGCGAGCACTTTTGCGACATCGGCATCTTCCGTGGGGATCCGTATGAACTGGGCGGAATCACTGGGATCGACAACGTCCGTGGCGCGGACCAGCCGGCGGAGAGGCTCATCGAGATGCCCGAAACTCGTTGACAGGATCACTTGGTCAGCGTGACGGCCCTTCTGTGCGGCAATGACAATTGTTTCTTGAAGGACTTTGCTGTCGGAGAAGACCGCCGAGCGGGAGGCGAAGTCGTGAATATGGGTAAGGTGAACGACGCTCAGCAGGTATCTGCGAAATGGGGCGAATGTGGGCCCATTGGCAAAAGACCTGGGAGTTATGGCAACCAACTGACCGCCGTCATTTAGTTGATTCACACCCAGGGCCATGAAGGCCGCGTAGAGATTTGGTGTGTCGACTAGGTGTCCTGCCAGTTCGCGCCTAGCAGGGTGTATCCCGGCCAACTCGCCGTAGGGGGGGTTCATGAGAACCAGATCGAAGCCACCCAGGTGGGAGTGCCGAGTTATGCCAACTGAAGACTGGATGTAGTCCGCGTTGATGATCTCCCATGTCAGTGACATCTCAGCGGTAGTGGCAGCGGTTTCGCATTCCGCGATAGTCTCTTGAAGTGGGCCGAGGAGCACAGGGTCTAGTTCGTAGCACACAAGGTGAAGGTGCACTCCCGGAGCCTGTGAGATGAGCCGAGCTACAAGCGCAGCACTCAGCGATCCAGTTCCGGCTCCTGGGTCGAGCACTCGGAATGTGCCGTCAGACGGGAGCGTGACCATGTTAGTGAGCAGTTCAGCAGCCTTCGCCGGCGTAAAGTACTGACCCCGCCGCGCCCGATCTTCCGGATTCAGTCTGGCCAAGGTCGTCGAGCGGCGGAGTTCGGCCTGCTCGACGAGGTTTGTTGCGTTCACGCGGGCAGCCTACGGAACAGGATGACCCTCAAAGCAGGCTGACCACCGATGGCAACGCGCGCAGCGAGTAGGACCGATCCCGCGCGGGGACGCGCAACGACCGTCGGCAGGGGTACATGCGGTGGATTTGCGGCTACGTGTCCGGGTTGGGCATCCGCCGGGTCCAGTCATTTGCTCTGTCATTCGCGGGCGGTGCGTCGAAGTTTGCGCCGCAGCGTCCGGTGTTCCGAAGTGTCGTCCGCCCGGGCGTACTGTCGCGGCGAGGGTCGTCGTACTGAGGGAGGTCTGATGATCAGGTTCGCCGAGGTGACGGTCGTCGAGGGCGACATCACGCAGCAGCGGGTCGACGCGGTGGTCAACGCCGCGAACCGGCGCATGCGGGGCGGGGGAGGCGTTGACGGCGCGATCCACGCCGCGGGTGGGCCGGAGGTGCTGGCCGACTGCGCGCGCCGCTTCCCCGACGGGCTTGCCACAGGTGACGCCGGCTGGACGACCGCCGGAGTGATGCCCGCGCGGTGGGTGATTCACGTCGTGGGTCCGAACTACTCGGCCGGAGAGCGCGACCGCGGGCTGCTGGAGTCCTGCTACCGCCGCGCGCTCGAGGTGGCCGACGAGCTCGGGGCGAGCACGGTGGCGTTCCCGCTCGTCAGCGCCGGCATCTACGGCTGGCCGCGCGAGGACGCCATCGCCTGCGCGGTCGAGACGCTGCGCACCACCCCGACGCAGGTCCGCGAGGCCCGGCTCGTCGCCTACGGCCGCCGCGCCTACGACGAGATCGCCGCGGCGCTCGGCTGACCGCCGTACCTCAGCAGGAGGCGCAGCAGCCGCACGCCTCCGCCTCGACGGACCCGTCGGCGCCAAGGTCCCGCGGCGCCGTCGGCGCGCAGCACGCGTCCCCGCGCAGCGCCCCGACGCCCTCCGGCACCGCGACTGCGGCGATGACCATCGCGGCGACGGGGTCGGCCCAGCTGATGCCCCACAGGCTGTTGAGCAGCAGCCCGGCGAGCAGCACCGCCGAGAGGTAGGTGCACAGCAGCGTCTGGTGGGAGTCCGCCACCGCCGAGGGCGACCCGAGCTCGCGCCCCGCCCGCCCCTGGGCCCACGACAGCAGCGGCATGATCGCCAGGCTCAGCGCCGCGATGGCGATGCCGACGCTCGAGTGCTCCGCCTCGTGGCCGCCGAGCATTGCGCGCACGGCGACGAACGAGGCGAACGCGGCGAGCAGCAGGAACGACGTGCCGATCACTAGGAGCGCCACCCGCTCCCGCGCTTGGTGGTTGCGCCCGTCGTGCCGAGACGGGGGCCAGAACCGCTGGGCAGTGCTCACGCCGCCGCCAGACCGGTGACAAGCGAGACGAGTCGCCTGTGTCTGCGTTCTCATTATGGGCGTGCAGCGCCGCGAGGGCGTGAGCCGAAACGGGGGAGATCATGGGCTGGATCCGCAAGACCATCGTCGGGGCAGGTGCTGCAGCGGCCGCGCTGTCGCTCACGGCAGTCACCGCCATGCCGGCGGGCGCCGCGGCCGTGATCGAGCGCATCGACGACGAGCGGGGCGACGTCGGCGTCAGCTACGTCGGCGCGTACGGCCCCAGCTTCACGCCCGCCGTGCCCATGAGCAGCGTGGACGTCGAGTGGGTCACGGTGAAGCAGGTGGGAGCCAACCACCTGCTGGAAATCAAGGTGGAGGACGTCTTCGTCTACCTCCTGAAGTACGCGCGGTCCGGCGACAGGCGGGACCTGAACGTGGCGGAGCAGCGCGTGCACGGCGTGTACCGCGGTGTGGAGGTCTCGGTGCGCCCCACCCAGGCCGGGACGGCGTTCTTCGTCGAGGCCACCGTCACCTGGCACGCGGACGGCAGCAGGGAGCGCTGCGCGACCGCCGGGCAGGTGACGTTCTCCCGCGTGCACGACCTGGTCGGCCTCACGCTGCCGGACGCGTGCCTCCCCGACGAGCTGTGGTACGACCACCTCTCGGCGGGGGTGAACATGGTGCTGACCCGTGAGGTCGTCGTCGGAACGCGCACCGTCTCGGAGTCCAGGCGTTACGCCTTCGACAGCGCCAGCACGTACAGGCAGTAGCCGGGCGGTCGGACGAGGCGGGGCGTTTCGTGCCGTCGTACCGGGGGAGCGTGGGCCCCGTGAGCCAGCAGCCTCCCCACAGCCGTGCCCGCCGCAGCCTCGCCTGGCCCCTATTCGCGCTCGCCACCGCGCTGGTGGGCGTCGGCGCGGGCATCGCGATCGGGCTGCTCATCGAGGGTGGCGGCAGCGACGACCGAGGAGAGCGCAACGCCTCGACGGGTTGCGGGCTACTTGTCGACATCGACCGCGACGAGCCGCTGACCGAGGACTCCGCCATGGACGACCCCGCCTTCTGGGAGCTGTCCGCGATGGCGCCGCTCGCCAGCGCAGCGGGGACGGCCGACGACGAGTACGCCGACCTCGCCGAGGCGGCGCAGGTCATCGGGAGGTCCCTGCAGACCTATGACACCGACGCGCTGTCCGGTGCCCTCGACGACGTCGCCGACGAGTGCGAGGCGCTCGGCCTCGCCACCGACTGACCCCTCACGGAGACCGCCGGGTGCTGCTCACCCGCGATCCCGCGGGCGCCTCAGGGGAGTCGGGCGGCCGCGCGCCGCTCGGCGGCTTCGTCGACCGCGGTCCACACGCGGTAGATCACCCGCTCGAGCACGGTGGCGCTGACGCCGAGCGCCGCGAGACCGATGAGGATCCGCAGCGGGAACGACAGGTGGTCCAGCGCCGGGCTCAGGAACAGGGCGAGCACCAGGAGCATCCCCGGCCAGGCGATGATCCGGCTCGTCCGCCATCTCGTGTATCCCACGCGCGCCACCGTAGGCCCCTCGCCCGCCCACGTGCCGCGAACGCCGCACCCGCACGCCGTACCCGAGACCCCCGAACCCCGCCGAAAGTCGGAAGCCCGGCGAGGCCACCCCCGATATCGTGGGCGACCGGCGCGCGACGCGCCGCCTGACGGGCCTCGCACCCCGCCGCAGACGCGCCGCCACCGCGACTGCCGCCGTACCCCCACCGCTCGAACCGAGGCCCACTTGCTGTTCCGCCTGCTGCGTGACCACCTGCGTCCCTACCGCCGCCAGCTGCTCGTCATCGGGCTGCTGCAGCTGGGGTCGACGGGGGCGATGCTGTTCCTGCCCAACCTCAACGCCTCGATCATCGACGAGGGCGTCACCCAGGGGGACACGGGCCACGTGCTGCGCATCGGCGCGCTCATGCTGCTCATCTGCCTCGGGCAGATCGCCTGCCAGGTGACGGCCGTCTGGTTCTCGGCGCGCACCGCGATGGCGGTCGGGCGGGACATGCGGGCGGAGCTGTTCGGACGCATCACCGGGTTCTCCGGGCGGGAGGTCGGGCAGTTCGGGGCGCCGTCGCTCATCACGCGGGTGACGAACGACGTGCAGCAGGTGCAGATGCTCACCCTGATGACGTGCAGCATCGCGGTGTCGGTGCCGATCATGATGTTCGGCGGCATCGCGATGGCGCTCTACACCGACGTCGGGTTGTCATGGATCTTCGCCGTCGTCGTGCCCACCCTCTTCGTGGTCGTCGCGATCGTCGTGCGCGGCATGGTGCCGAGCTTCCGCGCCCAGCAGGGCCGCATCGACACCGTCAACCGCGTGCTGCGCGAGCAGATCACCGGCATCCGCGTCGTGCGCAGCTTCGTGCGCGAGCGCGAGGAGACCGACCGGTTCGACGACGCCAACGCCCAGCTCACCGAGGTCTCCATCCGCGCCGGCCGCTGGCTGGCCACCCTGTTCCCGCTCGTCATGCTCGTCGTCAACGTCGCGAGCGTCGCCGTCATCTGGTTCGGCGGCCACCGCGTCGACTCCGGCGAGCTGGGCGTGGGCCAGCTGACCGCGTTCATCGCCTACCTCATGCAGATCGTCATGTCGGTGATGATGGGCACCTTCATGCTCATGCAGATCCCGCGCGCCGCGGTCTGCGCCGATCGCATCAGCGAGGTGCTCGACACCTCCTCCAGCGTCCACCCGCCCGAGCAGCCCGTCACCCACCTGCCCGAGTCGGCGACGCTGCGCTTCGAGCACGCCGGCTTCACCCACCCCGGCGCCGAGAAGCCCGTCCTCACCGACGTCTCGTTCTCCGCCGGCCCCGGCCAGACCGTCGCCGTCATCGGCTCCACCGGCTCCGGCAAGTCGACCCTCGTCGACCTCGTGCCCCGGCTCATGGACGCCACCGAGGGCCGCGTGCTCGTCGGTGGCGTCGACGTGCGCCAGGTCGACCCCGAGCTGTTGTGGTCGCGCATCGGGCTGGTGCCCCAGCGCGCGTTCCTCTTCAGCGGCACCATCGCCAGCAACCTGCGCCACGGCAAGGCCGACGCGACCGACGACGAGCTGTGGGAGGCCCTCGAGGTCGCCCAGGCCCGCGACTTCGTCGCCGCGCTCCCCGACGGGCTCGACTCGGTCGTCGCCCAGGGCGGCACCAACTTCTCCGGCGGCCAGCGCCAGCGCCTCGCCATCGCGCGGGCCCTCGTGCGCCGCCCCGAGGTCTACCTCTTCGACGACTCGTTCTCCGCCCTCGACCTCGCCACCGACGCCCGGCTCCGCGCGGCGCTGAAGCCGTGGACCACCGACGCGTGCGTGCTCGTCGTCGCCCAGCGCATCTCCACCATCCGTGACGCCGACCTCATCCTCGTGCTCGAGGACGGGCACCTCGTCGGCTCCGGCACCCACGAGACGCTCGTCGACGACTGCCCGACGTACGCCGAGATCGTCGCGTCCCAGCTGAGCGCGGAGGAGGCGGCATGAGCACCGACCAGGAGCAGCGCACCGACGAGAAGCACGGCGGCGGGCTGCGCGCGACCGAGCGGATCGCCGTACCCCAGCGCGGGCCCGGGCCCGCCGGCGCCATGGGCGCGGGGGAGAAGGCCATGGCGTTCGTGCCGTCGGCCCGCCGGCTGCTGCGCCGCATGCGCCCCCAGCGTGCCAAGGCCACCCTCGTGGTGCTGCTCGCCATCGGCAGCGTCACCCTCATGTCGCTCGGGCCGTGGCTGCTCGGACGCGCCACCGACCTCGTGTTCGCCAGCTACATCGGCCGCCAGCTGCCCGGCGGCCAGACCGCGGAGCAGGCCGAGACCGTGCTGCGGGCCGGCGGCCAGGGCGAGCTCGCCGACCTCGTGTCGGGGATGGACGGCCTCGTGCCCGGTCGGGGGGTCGACTTCGGGGCCGTCGGGCAGGCGCTGCTCGTCGTGCTCGCCGTGTACGTCGCAGCTGCCGCGCTCGCGTGGCTGCAGGGGTGGTTGCTCAACGACGTCGTGCAGTCGACCATCCGCGAGTTGCGCGCCGACGTCGAGCGCAAGATCCACGCCATGCCGCTCGCGACCTTCGACAAGGCGCCGCGCGGCGAGCTGCTGAGCCGCGTCACCAACGACATCGACAACGTCGGGCAGACCCTGCAGCAGACGATGAGCCAGCTGCTCACCTCGCTGCTCACCGTCGTCGGGATCCTCGCGATGATGCTGTGGATCTCGCCGCTGCTCGCCGTCGTGGCGCTCATCGCGGTGCCGGTCTCGCTGGTGCTGACCGGCGCGGTGATGAAGCGCAGCCAGCCGCAGTTCGTCACCCAGTGGCGCCGCACCGGCTCGCTCAACGCCCACGTCGAGGAGTCCATCTCCGGGCACGCGCTCGTCACCGTCATGGGTCGCCGGGGAGCCGCCGAGGAGGTCTTCGCCGAGCAGAACGACGCGCTCTACGACGCGGCTTACCGCGCCCAGTTCGTCTCCGGGCTCCTCATGCCCGTGATGATGCTCATCGGCAACCTGTCGTACGTCGTGGTGGCCGTCGTCGGCGCGTTCCGCGTGACCGCCGGCGCGATCACGATCGGGGACGTGCAGGCGTTCATCCAGTACTCCCGGCAGTTCAACCAGCCGCTGACCACCGTCGCGTCGATGACGAACCTGCTGCAGTCGGGCGTCGCGTCCGCCGAGCGGGTCTTCGAGCTGCTCGACGCCGACGAGGAGGTCGACGCCACCATCGTGGCCGCCCGGGCCGCCGCCGCGGCCGAGGCACCCCGGGGGCGCGGCGAGGTCGCGTTCGAGCACGTCTCGTTCTCCTACAGCGCCGACCGGCCGCTCATCGAGGACCTCTCGCTCGTCGCGCGCCCCGGCCAGACCGTCGCGATCGTCGGCCCGACCGGCGCCGGCAAGACGACGCTGGTCAACCTCGTGCTGCGCTTCTACGAGCTCGACGCCGGGCGCATCACGCTCGACGGGGTCGACGTCACCGAGCTGTCGCGCCACGACCTGCGCGCGCAGACCGGCATGGTGCTGCAGGACACCTGGCTCTTCGAGGGCACCATCCGCGACAACATCGCCTACGGCCGCCCGGGCGCCGGCGAGGACGAGATCCTCGAGGCCGCGCGCGCGACGTACGTCGACCGGTTCGTGGGCTCGCTGCCCGACGGCTACGGCACCGTCGTCACCGAGAACGGCGAGAACCTGTCGGCCGGCGAGCGGCAGCTGCTCACCATCGCCCGCGCGTTCCTCGCCGACCCGGCGCTGCTGATCCTCGACGAGGCCACCAGCTCCGTCGACACCCGCACCGAGCTGCTGCTGCAGAAGGCGATGGGCGCGCTGCGCGAGGACCGGACGTCGTTCGTCATCGCCCACCGGCTCTCCACCATCCGCGACGCCGACGTCATCCTCGTGATGGAGGCCGGGCGCATCGTCGAGCAGGGGACGCACGGCGAGCTGCTGGAGGCCGACGGCGCGTACGCCGCGCTCTACCGGTCGCAGTTCGCGGCGAGCGCGATCGAGTGAGGGGGAGACGTGGACGGTGAGTGGTTCTCGCTGCGCGGGAAGTCGGCGATCAGGGACCTGTGGGTCGCGCCGGAGTGGGAGGGCCAGCCGAAGCTCGGGCCGTGGCTCCTGCCCGACGGGCGCGAGATCCCGCGGCTCATCGAGGACGGCCAGGCCGACGAGCTCGGCTTCCCGTTCTGGTTCCGCCAGGTCGAGGGCTCCCGTGGGCGGCGCCGCGGCGACCTCCTCTGGGGCGGCGGATCGAGGACCAAGGTGGTCTCGCGACGATTCGTCGACGCGCTCGGGGAGCTCGGGGTGCTCGACGACCTCATGACCTACCCGGCGGCGATACTGGACCGCCGTCGGCGCGTGATCGAGGCCGACTACCTGGGGCTCGTCGAGCCCATCGGGCGCGGAGAGGTGCGCGCGGGGCTGACGACGCAGCGCAACTCCATGCTCACCGTGAGCGCCCGGGTGCTGGAGGGCCTGCGCGAGCGCGGTGTGACCGAGTTCGAGGCCGAGCCGACGGAGCGGGACGTCGAGCCGTGGGACGGGCCGCCGCTCTTCGAGCTGTCCTTCGACACCGTCGTCTTCAGCCGCGCGAAGGACGCCGTCGGGGTGTACGACGAGGCGCTCGCCGAGCACTTCCCGGCCGAGACGTTCGAGGTGGGCGACCGAGCCCTCCGGGACGTCCTCACGTTCGACGACCTGGCGATGGACCGGAGCCTGTGGGCCGCCGTGGCCGAGCTCGACGGCGATGTCGGCTTCCCCCTCGACCGGGTCATCGCGAGCTGCCGCCTGCTCGGTATGTCGGCCGCAGCCGAGGCCATCCTCTCGGGGCGTGCTGCGCTGGTGTCGGACCCGCCGGCGGCGGTGCCGGACGTCGACCTGTCCGTCCGCGGATCGGGCGACGCGGCGTACGACGAGTTCAGCTTCGACGGCCTGTGGCCCGCGGTGCAGGCCGTCGTCGCCGGGCAGCCGCAGCTCTTCGGGGCGCCGTCCGCAAACTGGTGACCACGGCGCCTGGGGTCGCTGTCGGTGGCCTCCCCTAGCGTGCCGTGGTCGAGGCCATCGAGGAGCTCGACGTCCCCGGGAACCCGCCGACGCGGCTGTCGTCGCGGAGTACCGTGGACGGTCCGTCGTGGGTGGACCGGGCGCGACGAGCGTCGCGCAGAACGCTCAGGAGAGGCGAGGCGAGATGAGCAAGGACCAGAAGTCCTCGGCAGCGGGTGCGAGCGTCCCGGTGAGGTCGTCGTCCCAGCGCGATCCTCTGACCGAGGGACAGCGCCGCAAGATCGCAAATATCCGGGCGGTCTACAGCAAGAAGCGGCAGGCCGCCGAGGCGGGTCGGCGCGGGTCGGCTTCCTGACTGTGGATCGCGTCTGGCTGCTCAGATACCCGGCGAGGTGGCCGCGTCGCCGTACACGCGCCGCGAGGTGACCGTGCCGGCGCCGTTGCGCTGCTCGAGCACCTGCGACGACTGCACCTCGGCGCCGCGCAGGGTGGCGCCGGACCGCACGCAGGCGGCGGGCAGGCGCAGCAGGATCCAGTGGTCGACCGTCGACGTGCTGACGGTGGCGGGGCTCCGGCAGACGCCGTCGCGCTCGGAGATGGTCGCCGTGACCTGGGGACGGGCCCCGACCTCCCAGATGGCCGTGCCGGTGAGGAAGGCGGACGTGCCGTCGTACAGGTCGACGACCACCGACTGCGCGCCCTGCTGCCGGTTCGCCACCTTGGCCGCGCCGTAGAACTTCCTCAGGTCGACGCGCACGAAGATCGTGTCCCGGTTGGAGGTGACGGTGACCCGCTCGAGGTCGACCGCCGCCGGGTCGATGCGCGGCGTGAACGACGGACCCGAGCTGGCGTAGGGGTCGAGGGTGACGTCGCCGCGGGCGTCGTCGACGACGATCGTGGGGGCCGTCGCCGCGCCGCTGGCGGCGGGCGCCGCACCGAGCCCCATCGCGGTCGCGACCAGGGCTGCTGCCGTCCACGTCCTGCGCACCATCACGTACCCCTGTCGCCCCGGCTGCCGCTCGGCCGCCGAGGGCAACGGTCCCGTCCGGCGCCGGCGTCCGTCAAGCGGAGAGGTACGGCGCACGTCGCCGCGACACGCGGACGCGGCCGGGCCGGCGCGCGACGATGACCGCGTGGACACCTTCGCCGCGATCGCCGACGAGCGCCGAGCCCTGGCCGCGCTGCTGACGGGGCTCACCCCCGCGCAAGCCGCGACGCCGAGTCTCTGCGACCGGTGGACCGTGCACGACGTCGCCGCCCACCTGGTCGTGCCGCTCGAGGTGGGGCTCGGCGGGTTCGCGCGGGCGATGATCGTCGCGCGCGGCAGCTTCCACCGGGCGAACGTGCGGCTGGCCCACGAGCAGGCGCGCCGCCCGCTGGCCGAGCTCGCCGGGGTGCTGCGGGCGAAGGCCGACTCCCGGTTCACCCCTCCCGGCCACGGCCCCGAGGCGCCCCTGACCGACCTCCTCGTGCACGGCCTCGACGTCCGGTGGCCGCTCGGGCTGGCGCGCGACGTACCGGCGGAACGACTGACCGCGACTCTGAACTTCCTCGCCTCGTCGCGCGACCGCAGCTTCGTGCCCCGCGGGGCGCTGGACGGACTGCGGTTCGAGGCCGACGACGTCGACTGGGCCCACGGCAGCGGCCCGGTCGTGCGCGGCCGCGCGGAGGCGCTGCTGCTCGCGATCACCGGTCGCGCCGCCGCGCTCGAGCACCTCGCCGGCGACGGCGTCGCGACGCTGCGCGAGCGTCTGGCCTGACCCCGGTGGCGTACGACGAGCAGTTCGCCGCCCGCGTCCGGGGCGCCCTGGCCGGGGAGTCGGAGGTCCGCGAGGTGAAGATGTTCGGCGGCCTCGCGTTCATGGTCGACGGCGCCATGGCCGTCTGCGTCTCGACCGGCGGGGGAGCGCTGCTGGTGCGGGTGTCGCCCGCCCGCGACGCCGAGCTGGTGCGGGCGGCGGGCGCTCGCCGGGCCGAGATGGGCGCCGGGCGGTCGATGGGCGAAGGGTGGATAGCCGTCGACGACGCGGCGGTGGCCGGCGACGGCCTGCGGTCCTGGCTCGACGCCGCCCTGGAACGCGAGGGGCGTCGAGGCGAGGGCGGCTGACGCGCGGCGTACTGCTCGAGGAGCGCTCTGGTGCGGTGGTGGTGTCTCCTGCGGCGCTGGGGTGTCGGGTGCGGCGGTCCGCCACGTGTGCAGTAGCCCGGACACCGCGTTACAGCGGCGGGCCGGGCGTCGCACCCAGCGCGAGGGCGTCAGGGGCGCGGGGGCTCCTCCTCGAAGTAGACGACCTCGACCTCGGAGCCCAGCTCGCCCTGCAGACGGCGAGAGAGGTGGAGACCGTCGTTCCACCAGCGCCACGCCTCCGCCACCCGGTCGACCTCGAACGGCGACTCCGGCTCGACCCCGTAGCGGTCGTTCCACGCCGACAGTGCGTCGGCCAGGTCGGGACTGATCGCCAGCTCTTCGAGCTCGATGTCGCCGTACGGCCCGCCCGGCGTGCGGTCCCAGAGAGGCGAGGCGAAGTACTCGGCCATGACGTGGACGACGCTGACGACCCGCATCGCCGCAGGCTAGCGCCGCGATGCCCGGAACGCTCGGGCTTCGGCGACGGCGGGCCCGCGACGTACCTCGGGGGCCGTTCTTCTGGTGCGGTGCAGATGTCTCCTGCGGCGCTGGGGTGTCTGGTGCGGCGGTCTGCGGCGTGTTCAGTAGCCCGGACACCGCATTACAGCGGCGCGTGCGACCGCCCACGGGCTCGTGGGGCACGCAAAGACGACGCACAGGAACCGGACAGGATCCGTTCCTAGCGTCCCTGCCATGAACGTGAACACCCGACCCGGCGGCGCGACCGCCGCCCCGCGCGCCCGCCGTACCGCCCGCTGGATCGCGGCCACCACGCTGACCCTCGGCCTCACCCTCACGGGGTGCGCCGCCGAGACCACGTCGTCCTCGTCCGGTGCGTCGTCGTCGGCGGTGTCGTCGGCCGCTGCCGCCGCCGGTACGACGTCGACCACCGACGCCACGACCACCGCCGCGACGATCACCGACACCGCCGCGGCGGCCGAGGCGTTCCTCGCGACGCTGTCCGACGAGCAGCGGGAGCAGGTGCTCTACGACTACGACGACGAGACGAAGACGACGTCGTGGTCGAACTTCCCGGTCACCTTCGTGGAGCGTGCGGGCCTCGACCTGGCCGACCTCACCGAGGAGCAGCAGGTCGCCGCGATGGAGGTGCTCGAGGCGCTGCTGAGCGACGAGGGGTACGCCACGGTCACCGGGATCATGGCGGGCGACCAGTACCTCCTCGACAACAGCAGCAGCACGGAGGAGTCGCTGGGGCAGTACTACATCGCCTTCTTCGGCGACCCGTCCGACACCACGGCCTTCGAGGTGCAGTTCGGCGGCCACCACCTCGGCATCAACGCCACGCTCGACGGCAGCACCGACGCCATCACCTTCGCGCCCACGCACCTCGGGGTGCAGCCCGCCGTCTGGACGAACGAGGACGGCGAGGAGGTGCAGCCGTTCGGCACCATCTACGAGACCGCCTTCGCGTTCTACGACAGCCTCACCGACGAGCAGAAGGCTGCGCTCTACCAGGGCGAGTCCGTCGCGGCGATGGTGTGCGCGCCCGGCAGCACCTGCAGCTACCCGACCGGCACCGGCCTGTCCGGCGCGGACCTCACCGACGAGCAGAAGCAGCTTCTGCTCGACGTGATCGCCAACTGGGTGGGCCTCGCCGACGAGGAGACCACCGCCACCGCGCTCGCCGAGATCGAGGCGACCCTCGACGAGACCTACGTGAACTGGTCGGGCGCCACCGTCTACGACATGACGCAGGGCGACGGCATCTACTTCCAGATCTCCGGGCCGAAGGCGTACGTCGAGTTCGCCGCCCAGCAGGGCTCCGCCGGCGCCGACGTCGACGGGGTCACCACGTCGGGCTGGGGCCACGTGCACACGATCTACCGCGACCCGACCAACGACTACGCCGGCAGCGCCACCCAGCAGGAGTCGACGGGCATGGGCGGCGGCATGGGCGGCACGCCCCCCGGCGGTGGTACGCCGCCCGCCGACGCGCAGGACGGCTGAGGCGCGGCGGCGAGCCGCCGGTCGCCGGCCTTGTGCGGAGGTCCGCTGAGCAGACGTCGAGCAGCAGACCTCCGCACAAGCGCGCCAGCGCCGAGGTAGCGGGCCACCGGCCCCTCAGACAGCGCCGATGGCAGCTACCCGCGAGCCGGTCTTCGGGCACTCCCACACCGCCGCCTCGTCGTGGACCGCCGCGAGCAGAGGGTGGTTGCGGGGGTGCAGCGGGCACGGCGGCCAGTTGTTGGGGCCGGTCGGCATGAGGTAGTCGATGACCGCCTCCTGCACCGCGTCGGCGACCCACGCGACCTGCTCGGCCTCGGTCGCCAGGCGCGACACGGTGATCCCGGTGCCGGCCCCATCGGGGGTGTGGAGCATCGCCGAAGCCACAGCGGTGTCGTCGAGCCAGTCGTAGTCGAGCAGGCGTGGAGGTGCGATCCCCGACCGCACGAGGTCCCGCATCACGGGGGCGATGGCTTGCTCCAGGAGGACGTCCACCGGGCCAGCATCGAGCGGCGCGACCGCAGCGTCCACCGAGTTTCGGGTGCGCAGGAGCGGCGAGCGCCGGCTGCCGGGCACGTGCGGAGATCCGCTGAGCAGACGAGTCGCAGCAGACCTCCGCACAGGCCACCCGGGCGGTCGTGCCGGCTGACGCCCCTCAGATCCGCTCGACGACCCAGTCGACGCAGCGCGTCAGCGCCTCGACATCACCCGGGTCGATCGCCGGGAACATCGCGACGCGCAACTGGTTGCGGCCGAGCTTGCGGTAGGGGTCGACGTCGACGACGCCGTTGGCGCGCAGCACCGTCGCGACCTGCGCCGCGTCGACGGCCCGGTCACCGGACGTCGCCAGGTCGATCGTCCCCACGACCTGCGAGCGGATGGCCGGGTCGGTGACGAACGGGGTCGCGTACGACGACGCCTCCGCCCAGCCGTAGAGCGCGGCCGACGACGCGGCGGTGCGCGCCGCCATCGCCTCCAGCCCGCCCTCGGCGAGCATCCAGGCGAGCTGGCGCTCCATGAGGAACAGCGTCGCGATCGCCGGGGTGTTGAGCGTCTGGTGCTTCGCCGAGTTCTCGACCGCGGTCGCCAGGTCGAGGAACGCCGGGACGAAGCGCCCCGACGCCTTCACCTCCTCCACCCGCGCCAGCGCGGCCGGCGACATCAGCGCGAACCACAGGCCACCGTCGGCGGCGAAGCCCTTCTGCGGCGCGAAGTAGTAGACGTCCGTCTCGCGCAGGTCCACGGCCGCTCCGCCGGCGGCCGAGGTGCCGTCGACGACGACGAGCGCGTCCGCGTCGGCGCCGGGCACCCGCCGTACCGGCGCCATCACGCCCGTCGAGGTCTCGTTGTGCGGCCACGCGTAGACGTCGACCCCGGCGACCGCCTCGGGCACCGCCACCGAGCCGGGCTCGGCCCGCGCCACCACCGGCTCGCCCAGCCACGGCGCGGCGGCGCTGGCGGTGGCGAACTTGCCGCCGAACTCGCCGAAGACGCCGTGCGCGCTGCGCTCGCGCACCAGCGAGAACGTCGCCACGTCCCAGAACGCCGTCGAGCCGCCGAGGCCCAGCACCACCCGGTAGCCGTCGGGCAGCGCGAACAGGTCGGCGAGCCCGCCCTGCACCCGCGCCACCAGGTCCTTGACCGGGGCCTGGCGGTGCGACGTACCCATCAGCGAGCGCCCCGACGCCGCCAGCGCGTCGAGCGACGACTGCGCCACCTTCGACGGGCCGGAGCCGAAACGACCGTCGGCGGGCAGCAGGTCGGCGGGGATCTCGAGCGCGCGGGTCACCGGGCTAGTCTCCCACCGGCGGGATCGGGCACGGCGAGGAGGACGAGGGATGAGCGGTCTGCGGCTCGAGCGCGTGGGCTACGGGCACGAGGACGCGACGCGGCTCGTCGCGCAGGTGCAGGACGAGTACCGCAGCCTCTACGGCGGCCCCGACGAGACCCCGCTCGAGCCCGAGATGTTCGAGCCGCCGACCGGCAGCTTCTTCGTCGGGTACGTCGAGGAGCACGGCACGCAGGTGCCCGTCGCCACCGGCGCCTGGCGCTCCCACCTCGACCTCGACGAGCCGGGGCTGGGCCGGATCGCCGAGATCAAGCGCATGTACGTCGTGCCCTCCCACCGCGGGCGCGGGCTGTCCAAGCTGGTGCTCGCCCACCTCGAGCAGGACGCGCTGCGCGCCGGCTTCGACTCCCTCGTGCTCGAGACCGGAACGATGCAGCCGACCGCCATCGCGCTCTACACCGCGGCGGGCTACGCGGCGGTGACGCCGTACGGGCACTACAGGTGCTCGCCCAAGTCGGTGCACCTCGGGCGGCGGCTCTCGCCGCTGGAGCAGGCGGGCTGAGCCGGTGCGCCTCCCGCCGAAGGTCGCCCAGGGCGTCGCCGACGGGTCGGTGACGCTCGCGTTCCGCCGGTGGGCGCGCCCCGACGTGCGGGTCGGGTCGGAGTTCCGCAGCTCCGCCGGCGTCGTGCGCGTGACCAGCGTCGACGTCGTCGACGAGCACGCCATCACCCCCGACGACGCCCGCGCGGCGGGCTTTCCCGACGCCGACGCGCTGCGCCGCCGCCTGCGCCCCGTCGACGAGGCCGCCCGGCCCGGCGCCGGCGAGCCCGTCGTCTACCGCGTCGGCCTCACCTGGGCGGGGGAGGACCCCCGCATCGCGCTGCGCGAGTCCGCCGACCTCACCGCCGACGACGTCGCCGACATCGACCGCCGCCTCGAGCGGCTCGACCGCGCCAGCAGCCACGGCCCGTGGACGATGCAGACCCTCGACCTGGTGCGCCGCCGCCCCCACACCCGCGCCCCCGACCTCGCCGCCGAGGTCGGACGCGAGCGCGACCCGTTCAAGATCGACGTCCGCAAGCTCAAGGGGCTCGGGCTCACGCAGAGCTTCGACGTGGGCTACGACCTGTCGCCGCGCGGCCGGGCCTACCTCGCGGCGACGACGCGCGTCGTACCCGAGCCGGGCTCGGACTGACCCAGCGGATCCCGATACCACCCGTTGGGGTGCTCAGGTCGGGAGCGACACGGCCGAAAGGGTGACGAGTCCCCTCGGAGGAGTTGTCATGTCCCTGCGTCACCCGCGCCTGCTCACGATCGTCGGCGCCGTCCTGCTCGCCCTCGTCGCCGTCATCGGCCCCCAGCCGACGACCGCCGACGCCCGCGTCGCGTCGCCCGTCGAGCCCTTCGCCCGCTACGAGCCGCAGACCGGCTGCACGTCGAAGATCATGCCCGGCATGCAGGCGTACTCGAGCCAGCTGACCGCCCGCTACGGCGGCCGCATCATCGGCATCACGCGCGCCTGCAGCTCGGGCGGTCGCTCGGAGCACAAGGAGAGCCGCGCGCTCGACTGGAACCTCGACGCCCGCAACGCCAACCAGCGCCAGGCGTTCTACCGCTTCCTCGCCGAGCTGCAGGCCACCGACGCCGCCGGCAACGTCGCCGCCCGCGCCCGTCGCCAGGGCGTCATGTACGTCATCTGGAACGACCGCATCTGGTCGGCCTGGAACGGCTTCCAGGTCAAGCCCTACCTGCACGCCAACTGCACGAGCGTCGCGAAGTGCTCGCCCACGCTGCGCCACGTCGACCACGTGCACGTGTCGCTGAGCTGGGCCGGCGCGCGCGGCCTCACGAGCTGGTACACCGGCGGCTGAGCCCCGGTCACCCCTGGTACGACGGACGGGCGGGCCCGCAGCGCCGGCTGCGGGACCCGCCCGTCGTCGTACCTGCTCGGCGCAGGGAGGGGGCTCAGGCGCCCCAGGCCTCCTGCCAGCCGTCGACCGCGTCGGCGGGACGGGCGGCGGGGCCGGTGTAGACCGCGGACGGGCGGATCAGGCGGCCCGTGCGCTTCTGCTCGAGGATGTGCGCCGACCAGCCGCCGGTGCGGGCGCAGGTGAACATCGACGTGAACATGGGCGCCGGCACCTCGGCGAAGTCGAGCACGATCGCGGCCCAGAACTCGACGTTCGTCTCCAGCACGCGGTCGGGGCGACGCTCGCGCAGCTCGGCCAGCGCCGCCTGCTCCAGCGCCTCGGCGACCTCGTAGCGCGGGGCGTCGAGCTCGCGGGCGGTGCGGCGCAGCACGCGGGCGCGGGGGTCCTCGGCGCGGTAGACGCGGTGGCCGAAGCCCATGAGGCGCTCGCCGCCGTCTAGCAGCTCCTTGACGTAGGCGCGGGCGTCGCCGCGGCGCTCCACCTGCTCGATCATGCCGAGCACGCGGGAGGGGGCGCCGCCGTGCAGCGGGCCGCTCATCGCGCCGATCGCGCCGGAGAACGCGGCCGCCACGTCGGCGCCCGTCGAGGTGATGACGCGGGCGGTGAACGTCGAGGCGTTCATGCCGTGCTCGGCCGCCGACGACCAGTAGGCGTCGATCGCCTTGACGTGCTTCGGGTCGGCCTCGCCCTTCCAGCGGATGAGGAACTTCTCCGCCAGCGTCGCGCCCTCGTCGACCGCCTTCTGGGGTACGACGGGCTGGTGCAGCCCGCGGGCCGACTGCGCGGCGTACGACAGCACCATGACCGCCACCCGCGCCAGGTCGTCGCGCGCCTGCTCGTCGCTGATGTCGTAGGTCTGGCCGAAGCCGAACGCCGGGGCGAGCATCGCGATGGCCGCCTGCACGTCGACGCGCACGTCACCTGTGTGCACCGGCAGGTTGTAGGCCTCCGCCGGCGGCAGGCCGGGGGTGTAGCTGCCGTCGATGAGCAGGCCCCACACGTTCTCGAACGGCACCCGGCCGACGATGTCCTCGATGTCGACGCCGCGGTAGCGGAGCGCGGAGCCCTCCTTGTCGGGCTCGGCGATCTCGGTCTCGAAGGCGACGACGCCTTCCAGGCCGTGGTGGACCTCGGTCATGGGGCGACTCCTTCGTCGGCGCGGTTCCCGCGTGCTCACGTTCGCGTGCTGGTGGCGTGTGTGCCGCGTCGCATTGTGCCCGCGCGCTCCGCGGGCCCGCCACGGGGGCGTCCGAGCGGTGGTCGGGCGCGCTCCGCCGTACCGTGGCGGGCATGAGCGACGAGAGGGACCTGGCCGACCTGCGCGAGGACTACGCGAGCGGCGGGCTCGCCGAGGGCGACCTGACGCCCGACCCCGTGTCGATGTTCTCCCGCTGGTACGACGACGCCGCCTCCGCCGCGATCGGGGAGCCCAACGCCATGGTCGTCTCGACCGTCGACGTCGACGGCGCGCCCTCGTCGCGCTTCGTGCTGCTCAAGGGGTTCGGCCCCCACGGCTTCCGCTTCTTCACCCACACGGGCTCCCGCAAGGGCACCGGCCTCGCGGCCGAGCCCCGCTGCGCGCTGCTGTTCCCCTGGCACCAGCTGGAGCGGCAGGTGCGGGTCGACGGGCACGCCGTACCCGTGCCGCGGGCGGAGGTCGAGGAGTACTTCGCGCGCCGCCCCCGCGGCTCCCGCATCGGCGCGTGGGCCTCGCAGCAGTCCGCCGAGGTGGCCTCGCGCGACGAGCTGACCGCTGCCTACGACGAGGCCGAGCGCCGCTTCGCGGGCACCGACGACGTGCCGGCGCCCCCCGGCTGGGGCGGGTACGACGTCGTGCCCGACGCCGTCGAGTTCTGGCAGGGCCGCACCGGGCGGATGCACGACCGGCTCGTCTACCGGCGCTCCGGCGACGGCTGGACCGTGCGGCGCCTGGCGCCCTGACCCGGGCGCCGTGACCGGCACCCGATTCGCCCTCGGCGAACGGCCCGGAAAACCCCTTGAGACCCCCCGGGCACCGGCGTACGTTCTGGTGCACACGGGAAAGGAGGTGGTCCGGAGAATGAGTTCTTCCAGGACGCGTGAGGTGGCTGCTCGCTAGCAGCTCCGCACCAGACGCGGGACGCCCGACCGGCGAGGTGCCGGTCGCAGCAGAACGCAGTCGGCGGCGTCGAGCCGCTGGCAATCCAAGGGCAGTCACCCGGCCCGCAGGCGCTCCAGACCTTGTCCTACTGGAGACGGCCCCTCCCGAGGGGCCACGCCTGCGGGTCGTCCCATTTCCGCCGCCGCGCGCAGCGACGACCTAGGGTGGCGGGCATGGCCTCGAGCCCCCGGCCCACCCCGCGCTCCATCACCGGCATCGTCGGCGGCGACCGGCTGCCGCACGTCCTCGACCTGCTGGCCCGGCTCACCGGGGACGGCGACGTCCGGACGCTGCTGCAGGACGTCGTCTCGAGCGCCTGCGAGCTGGTCGGGGCCCGGTACGGCGTCCTCACCGTCCTCGACATCGACGGGCGCCTCGGCGACTTCTACCTCCACGGCCTCGACGAGTCCGCGCGCGACGAGATCGGCGACTTCCCGGTCGGTCGGGGCGTCCTCGGCTGCCTCCTGCGCTCCGACGAGCCGATGCGTCTCGACGACGTCACGGCCCACCCGCTCGCCACGCTGCTGCCCCCGGGCCACCCGCCGGTCGAGCGGTTCGTCGGCGTCGGCATCGACCGGCGCGAGCGGCGGCTCGGCATGCTCTACCTCGGCGACGAGGACGACCGGGCCCCCTTCACCCCCGACGACGAGCGGCTGTTGGGCTGGCTGGCCGACCGCGCCGCCCACGTGCTCGACGTCGCCGGCGCACGCGAGCGGGCCGTGCGGCGCTCGGAGTGGCTGACGGTCTCGCAGCGGCTCGCCGAGCTGCTGCAACCGCCCATCGCGGCCGACGCCGCGCTGGCCCACGTCACCGAGCTCGTCAGCTGGGTCTTCCGGGCGCGCTCGGTGGTGCTCGTGCGCCTCGTCGCCGACGCCGTGGTCGTGGTGGCCGAGGACGACGTGTCGAGCACGGAGCACCTGGTGCCCGCCGAGCACCTGGCGCCCGGCGCCGCGGTGTTCGAGGCGGTGCACGCCGCGAACCGGTCCCGCCGCTCCGTGGTCGCCCGGGCCGACAGCACGGTCGTCGTGCTCGTGCCGTTCCGCTCCGAGCTCGCCGAGCCGCTCGTGCTGGGCGTCGCGCTCCGGCCGGGCGACCGGGCCCCCGCCGAGGAGGAGCTCGAGCTGCTCGAGTCGTTCGTGTCGCACGCCGTCTCCTCCATCGACCGCATCCGGGCGGTGGGGGAGCGCCAGGAGCTGATGGTGCTCGCCGACCGCGACCGCATCGCCCGCGACCTGCACGACGTCGTCATCCAGCGCATCTTCGCCACCGGCCTGCAGCTGCAGGGCCTGCGCGCCCAGGTCGCGCCGGACGCCCGGCCCCGGTTCGACGCCGCCGTGCGCGAGCTCGACCAGACGATCCGCGACATCCGCACGACGATCTTCGAGCTCAGCCGGCTCCAGGGCACCTCGCTGCGTGCCGAGGTGCTGCAGCTCGCCGCGGAGTACGCCGACGCGCTCGGCTTCACCCCCGAGGTGCACGTGCGCGGCCCGGTCGACACGACGGTGCCGGACCGCGAGTCCGACGAGCTGCTCGCGACGCTGCGCGAGGGCCTGTCGAACGTGGTGCGGCACGCGCGGGCGAGCGCGGTGACGATCGACCTGCAGGCCGACGACGACATCGTGGCGCTGCGGCTGCTCGACGACGGCGTCGGCTTCGACGGCGCGGTCGAGAGCGGGCTCGTCAACGTGCGCCGGCGCGCCGAGGCGCTGGGCGGGACCGCGCGGGTGATGAGCGAGCACGGCGGCGGGACGCTGCTGGAGTGGGTCGTGCCGCTGCCGCGCTGAGCGGCCGGTGCGGCCGTCCCCTACGGAGGTTCGTGGTAGCAGCGCCGCGGAGTGCCTGGCGCTGCTACCACGAACCGGGGTACGGCGGGGCTCAGCGGAGCGGGTCGACCTCACCGTGGCCGGCGACGTCGAGCGCCAGCAGGCCGAGGTGGTGCCGGGCGTCGCCCAGCAGGTGGTCGAGCGCCGTGAGGTGGGCGGTGTAGGAGCCCGTCGAGTACTCCGCGGTCATCGCGATGCCGCCGTGGAGCTGGATGGCCTCCTGGCCGACGTGGCGCCCCGCCGCGGAGGTCTGGGCCCAGGCCCGGCGAGCCGCGTCGGCCTTCTCCTCGGGGGTGGCGTCGGGGTCGGCGTGCACCATCGTCGCCCAGAGCGCGAGGCTGCGGGCGAGCTCGAGCGCGACGTACATGTCCGCGGCGCGGAAGGTGAGCGCCTGGAACGTCTTGAGCGGCACGCCGAACTGCTCGCGGCTCTTGAGGTACCCCGCCGTCGTCTCGAGCGCGACCTGCATCGCCCCCACGGCCTGCTGCGCGGCCGCGACGCGGGTGGCGTCGTGGGCCGCCGCGACCTCGGCCGTGCGGTCGACGCCGGCCTCGCCCAGCGGCGTACCCGTCGCGCTCTCGAGGTGCACCCGGGCGGCGCGCCCGCCGTCGGGCGTGCGGTAGCCGTCGCGGGTGACGCCGTCGGCCGCCGGGTCGACCACGAACACCCCGGTGCCGCCGCCCGGCAGGGCCGCGGTGACGAGCAGGACGTCGGCGGAGGCGCCGAACGGCACCGGCTCCTTCACCCCGTCGAGGGTCCAGGTGTCGCCGGCCTGCTGCGCGGTCACCGCGGTGGCCTCGGCGCTCCAGCGGCTGCCCGGCTCCGCGTGGGCCAGGGCCGGCACCAGCTCGCCCGACGCCAGGCCGCCGACGAGCTCGGCGCGCTGCTCGTCGGTGCCGAGGGCTGCGACGAGGCCGCCCGCCAGCACCACGGCCGCGAGGTAGGGCTCGGGGGCGAGCACGCGACCGATCTCCTCGGCCACCACGCCCACCTCCACGGGGCCGGCGCCCACCCCGCCGTCGTCCTCGGCGAAGGGGAGGGCCAGCAGGCCCATCTCGGCCATCCGGCCCCAGGTGGCCGCGTCGTACCCCGGGTCGTCCGCGACCGCGCGGCGCCGGTTCTCGAAGTCGCCGTACGCCCGGCCGAGGAGACCCCGCACCGCCTCGCGCAGCGCGACCTGCTCCTCGTCGTAGGTGAAGTCCACGTCTCGTCCTCTCGCGTGCGGGTCAGAGCCCGAGGATGGTGCCGGCGATGATCTGGCGCTGGACCTCGTTGGAGCCGCCGTAGATGGAGGCCTTCCGCAGGTTCAGGTACGCCGGGGTGCCGCGTCGCTGCCAGGCCGGCAGGTCGCTGGTCTCGTCGTCGGCGCCGGAGGCCAGGGCGCCCGGGCCGGCGACGTCGATCGCGAGCTCCGAGACCGCCTGCTGCAGCTCGCTGCCCTTGAGCTTGAGCACCGAGGAGGCGGGGTGCGGGCGACCGTCGGCCGAGTGCGCGACCACGCGCAGCGCGGTGAGCTCGAGGGCGCTCAGCTCGTTCTCCAGCTCCGCGATGCGGGCGGCGACGAACGGGTCGTCGAGCAGCGTGCCGTGGGGGGAGGTCACCGTGGTGGCCCACTCCTTGATCTGCGCGAGCAGCCGCTTCGTGGCGCCGACCGGCGCGACGCCGACGCGCTCGTTGCCGAGGAGGAACTTGGCCTGGGTCCAGCCCGAGTTGACCTCGCCCACCAGGTTCTCCGAGGGGACGCGCACGTCGGTGAACCACACCTCGTTGACCTCGTGGCTGCCGTCGATGAGCTCGATGGGACGGACCTCGACGCCGGGGCTGGTCATGTCGATGAGCAGCATCGAGATGCCCGCCTGCTTCTTCACGTGCGGGTCGGTGCGCACCAGGGTGAAGATCCAGTCGCCGTACTGCCCCAGCGTGGTCCACGTCTTCTGGCCGTTGACGACCCACGTGTCCCCGTCGAGCACCGCGGAGGTGCGCAGCGACGCCAGGTCGGAACCCGCGTTGGGCTCGGAGAAGCCCTGGCTCCACCAGATGTCGAGGTTGGCCGTGGCCGGCAGGAAGCGCTCCTTCTGCTCCTGGCTGCCGAACTGGGCGATGACCGGGCCGATCATCGAGGTGTTGAACGCCAGCGGCGGCGGCACGCAGGCGCGCTGCATCTCCTCGTGCCACAGGTGGCGACGCAGCGAGCTCCAGTCGCGCCCGCCCCACTCGGCGGGCCAGTGCGGCACGGCGAGGCCGGCCGCGTGCAGCGTGCGGTGGCTGCGCACGATCTGCTCCTGCGTGAGGTGGGCGCGGTCGCGGACCGCGGTGCGGATGTCCTCGTCGACCTGCGTCGTGAAGAACTCCCGGAGCTCGGCGCGGAACGCCGCGTCCTCCTCCGTCAGGTGCAGCCGCATGCGCTCCTCCTCCGCCCCTTCCGGGGTCCTCCGCCTGTGATCGCGCTCACCGTAGCCGCTCGCAGCGACACTACGGCGATGACCTAGGGTTCGAGGTCGAAGGGGAGTAGCCCGGCCGACTCGCGTCGGCAGGGACGGTCGACATGCTGGTGCCCGCGGCGACGTGGTCACCCGGCCGTCCCGCCCGAGGCCGCCCGCGTCGCAGGACGCGGGGAGCCGGTGGTGGACGAGACCTTCGACCAGCTGATGCTGGTCGAGGCCTCGGCGTACCCGGATCCCCTCGACCAGCCCGACGAGAGGAACCCCTCGGTGACCATCGCCGAACTCATCGTGCTCGCCTTCGCCCTCGCCATGGACGCCGTCGCCGTGTCCGTCGCGCAGGGCCTGCGGATGCACCGCCCCCGCTGGCGCGACGCGCTCTTCCTGGCCGGCGCGTTCGGTCTCTTCCAGGCCGTCATGCCGCTCGGTGGCTGGGTGCTGTCGTTCTGGTTCGCCGGCGTCGTGAGCGCCGCTGCCCCCTGGATCGCCTTCGTGCTGCTGGCGGTCCTCGGCGGGTTGATGATCAAGGAGTCGTTCTCCGACGACGACGACGAGCCCGCCGACGCGGGCGCCGGCACGGGTACGGCGGGGGGCGCCCTCGCCGCGTACGCCCCGCTGACGCTCGCCGTCGTCGTACCCCTGGCCGTGGCCACCTCGATCGACGCCGCCGCCGTCGGCGTCACGTTCGGCGTGCTCGACATGACCGTCGCGGCCGTCGTCCAGGCCGTCGTGATCATCGGCGTCATCACCTTCGCGCTGTCGCTGGTCGCCGTGTTCGTCGGCTCCCGTGTCGGCGAGCGCCTCGGCACCTGGGCCGAGCTCGTCGGCGGCGTGATCCTCGTGCTCATCGGGCTGCGCATCCTGCTCGACCACCTCGGCGTCCTGGGCTGACGCCCGCGGCGCCGCAGCGGCCCGCCGCACCGCCGCACCGCCGTACGGGCTCGTGTAACGCGGTGTCCGAGCGACTGCACACGTGGTGGGCGGCGTGTGCAGACGCGTGGACACCGCGTTACACGGCGGGGGGGCGACCGCCGGCGGTACGGCGCGGGCGGTGGTCCAGGCCAGCGGAGCCGGACGCGCCGTTCGGCGGACGCGGGCGGCGTACGACGCGTTCACTGGTCGCGCGCCTCGCGAACGGCGGGCGCGAGGGGGAGACCACGATGCAGCCGTACGACATGACGAGGACGCCGCGCCGCCGCGGCCCGTTCTGGACCCGCGCGAAGGTCGGGATCGCCGCCGGCCTGGCCGGGCTGGTGCTCGGCCTCGGCGCTTCCGGGGAGGACGAGGACGCGCTGGCGCGCGCCGAGGCCGAGGGCCGCGCCGCTGTCGAGGAGTCGACGGAGCGCGAGGTCGCGGCCGCCCGTGAGGAGGCGCGCGACGAGGCCGCGGACGCGGCGGCGGACCAGCTCGACGCCGCCGAGGCGGCCGCAGCCGCGCAGGTCGCCGAGGCGCACGCCGCGACCGACGTCGCCGTGGCGGAGGCCGTCGAGGCGGAACGGGTCGCGCAGGCGGAGGCCCAGCGCCGGGCGGTCGACGACGCCGTCGCCCAGGCGCTCGCGTCGCGGCCGGCCAGCGGCTCGGGCGGCGGGTCCGGCTCGTCGGGCTCGGGCGGTGGGTCCGGCTCGGGTGCTGCGACCGCGCCCGAGGCGGCTCCCGCGTCCTCGACGGACCCACGGTTCGGGACGTGCGGGGCGGCGAACGACGCCGGGTACGGCGACTACGTGAGCGGCGTCGACGCCGAGTACGACTGGTACCAGGACCGCGACGGCGACGGGGTCGTCTGCGAACGCTGAACCGGAGCCCGCGCCTCTGGCGCGGTGCTGGGGTGTCCGTGCACGCCGTCGACCGCGTCTCCCGTCGCCCGGACACCGCGTTGCAGCAGCAGGACTTGTCACCGGCGTGAGCATCGGGGGACGTCCTGTGGACGGACCGGTGCGAGGACCCGGCGGTTGTGGTGATGATGTCCGGGTGAGTGGACATCTCGGGACCGTCCCTCCCCAGCGGGCGACGCGCGCGACCGCGCCGGGTTGGCGCGATCCGCGGCTGTGGGTGGGGTTGCTCATCGTCGCCGTCTCCGTCCTGGTGGGCGCGCGGGTGCTCGGCTCGGCCGACGACACGGTCGAGGTCTGGGCGGCCGACGCAGACCTCGTGGCGGGGTCGACGCTGTCGGCCGACGACCTCGTGGCCGTGCGCGTGCGCTTCCGCGACGGCGAGTCCCTCGACTCCTACCTGCGGGCCTCCGAGCCACCGGAGGACGGCGCGCGGCTCGCCCGTGACGTCGGCGCCGGTGAGCTGCTGCCCGCCGCCGCCCTGGGGGAGGGGGAGGACGAGGGGCTGCGCCACGTGCCCGTCGCGGTCGAGGCGACGCGGGTGCCGCCGGGCGTGGTCGCCGGCAGCGTCGTCGACGTCTGGGCCGCCGGCGCCGAGGTGCCCGCCGACGCGGCCGGCACCTCCGCGACGACCCAGCCCGGCCAGGGCACGGCCCCGGGCCCCGCGCAGGGCCAGCAGGGCACGGGTGCCCCGGACCCGTCGGCACCGGGTGCGGTGCTGCTGCTCGAGGAGGTCCGCGTCGTCGAGGCGCCCTCGGCCCAGGACGGCATCGGCAGCCTCGCCGACCGCCAGCTGGTGCTCGCCGTGCCCGAGGACCAGCACGACGCCATCGGTCCCGCCCTCGCCGCCATGACGAGCGGCACCGTCACTGTCGCCCAGCGGGGCTGAACCGTGATCTGCGTCCTCGTCGTCGGCTCGGGCGCCGCCTGGGAGCAGGGCGCCCTGACGGCGCTCGCCGACCGCAACGACGTCGCCGTGCTCCGGCGCTGCGTCGACGTCAACGACCTCCTGGCCTCCGCGACGCTCGGCCAGGCCGACGTCGCGCTCGTCGGGCTCGAGGCGCCCGGTCTCGACGGCGCCGCGGTCGAGCACCTGCGGCGCCACGGCGTGCGCACCGTCGGCGTCGTGGAGCCCCACCAGACCGGCGGCCCCGACACCGTGCGGGCCCGTGCGGCGCGCCTCGGGGTCCGCTCCCTCGTGCCGGCCGACGACGGCCCGGCCCTCGTGACGGCCGTGCTCGCGCCCCCGGACCCGACGGCGGTACGCCGCACGCCCGGCCCGGCGTCCGGCCCCGCGTCCGGCCCCGCAGCCGCCTCGCCCCACCGTGGGGCGGACCCCACCTCGACCGCCACCCAGGCCGCGGTGTCGCCGTTCGGGCCCGCGGGAACCGCGGCCCCCGGCGCCCCCGCGCCGACCTCGCCGGGCGCCGACGCGGCCGTTCCGGAGCCCGTGCCGCGCCGCGTCGTCGCCGTGTGGGGCCCGGCCGGCGCGCCGGGGCGCACGACGGTCGCGACGGCCCTGGCGGCCGCGCTGGCCTCCCGGGGTGAGCCCACCCTCCTCGTCGACGCCGACCCCTGGGGCGGCACGGTCGCGCAGCACCTCGGGGTGCTCGACGAGGTCTCGGGCCTGCTGGCGGTCGCGCGGCACGCGGGCGCGGGGGACCTGGAGGAGCGCTGGCTCGGCGCGGTCCGCTCGCTCGACCGGCACCTGCACGTGGTGACCGGGCTGCCCCGCGCCGACCGCTGGGCCGAGGTCGACGGCGGGGCGCTGGAGCAGCTCGTCGACCTGGCCCGCGAGGTCGGTCACGTGGTGCTCGACACCGGGTTCGCGCTCGACCACGACGACGGCGGGTTCGCCGTCGGCCCCGCCCGCAACGAGCTGACCACCACGGCGGTCGAGCTGGCCGACGCGGTGGTGGTGGTCGGCACGGCCGACCCGGTAGGGCTGACACGTCTGGCCCGCGGCCTCGCCGACCTGCGCGAGCTGGGGCGCGGCGACGTGCACGTCGTCGTCAACCGGATGCGGTCCACGCTCGGCTGGTCGGAGCGGGAGGTGGCGTCGATGCTGGCCGACTTCGTGCGCCCCGCGTCGCTGCACTTCCTGCCCGACGACCGCCCGGCGACGGACCGGGCGCTCGTGACGGGACGCTCGCTGCTCGACGGGGGCGACGGTCCGCTGGCCCGGGCGGTGCTCGCCGCGGCCGCGGGCGTCGTACCCGGGGCCGCGGCGCCCGTCAGGAGGCGAAGAGCAGGTAGAGCCCGCCGCCGGTGAACGCGATCATCACGCCGAGCATCGGCAGCTGACCGACGAGCTGGTGCTGGCGCGGCAGCACCGACAGCGACCGGTCGTGTGCCGCCACCGCGGCCACGACGTGCCCCACCACGACGCCGGACACCTGCACGAACGCCAGGAGGCCGATGTTGTCGGACAGGAAGTACGACGGCTGCAGGTTCGCCGTGCCCAGCCAGTTCGACCCCTGGGCGAGCGGGTCGCTCATGTAGATCACGACCTGCTGGCCGAACTCGAGCAGGTAGGTCAGGTAGTGGGCGCCGACGTACCCGACGATGATCGGCGCGATCGAGTGCGCCATCAGCGACGGCAGCGCCCGGCGCGGGATGCCCTCGCGCGCCGGCACGGCCGCGGACGCCAGCGTCAGCAGCACCCCGACGATCGCGATGACGCCGATGAGCGCGACGTTGAGGATGAGGTCGGAGTCGAGCGTGCTCGTGTTGACGAACCGCACGAACGGCAGCGACTCGCGGAAGGAGTCGTACGCCGTGCTGCCGAAGAGCACGGCCACGAGCGCCACCAGCCCGGCGGCGGGCCGCAGCGTCGCCAGGTTCGCGAGCGGGCTGCGTGCCACCAGCGTGCCGTCGGCGTCGCGGCCCCAGACCGACACGTGCGCCACGAGCGTCGAGTAGGCCTCGAACGGGTCGCAGCGCTCGTAGAACACGTTGCCGAAGACCGCACCGCCGACCAGCATCAGAGCGAAGTACGCCGCCAGCCACAGCCGCACGGCGCTCGTCTCGACGCCGTTGGTGCTGACCAGCTCGAGCCACACGAACGCGTAGAGGCCGATGGCCGCCGGCCAGTAGCCCACCCAGGACGGCAGCTCGCGCAGCCCGTGCTCCGGGTCGGTGCCGGCGAGCCGGGAGAGGCCGGCGTTGATGGTGCGCACCGGGCTCACGGCCCGGTAGAAGCGGCCGAGGAACAGCGACGCCGGTACGATCCCGACCCAGAGCAGCACGTAGAACATGCCGAGACCGGGGTTCGTCGCGTAGTCGGGGCCGACCACGAGCGCGAACATCATGTAGGCGAAGAACGCCGCCCCGAGCAGTCGGGCGAGCACCCGCACGACCGGGTGGTCGACCACGGCGCCGATGCGCCGTACCGCCCCCGGCGCCCAGGGCCGCATGCGGGTGGTGCCGGGCCCGGGTCCGTCGTACCGCGGCTTGCGCCACGCGACGGCGAGCACCAGGAACGACGCCGCCAGCGCCACGACCGAGCCGATGACGACCGCCTCGAGCGGGATCGGCAGGTCGGCGGCGTTGCCCAGCCCGCTGTGGGCGAGGGTGACCTGGTCGGAGGGGTCCGGCGTCACGGGCGGACGTCGACGCGCACGAGCAGGCGCTCGGGGTCGTGCAGCTCGACGTCGTAGCTGCCGGCCCGGTCGATGGTGACGGTGTGCTCGCTGGTGCCGGGCTCCGCGTCGATCGTGAACTCCGGGTCGGTGTGGCCGTGGATCTCGGCCGCCACGTCGGTGGTGACGCGGAAGACGATCGGCTGGCCGACCGCGGCCTCGACGCGGCTCGCGTTGGGGGAGACCGAGTCGCCGTCCACGACGACGTCGATCATGACGGGCTCGACGCCGGGCTCGGCCGACGCGCTGCCCGAGGTGGCGCCGGACGTGGTCGTGCTGCTCGACGACGTCGACTCCTCCGGGCCGGCCTCGTCGGCGGTCCCCCCGCAGGCGGAGGCGGTCACGGCCAGGGTGGCGGCGACGGCGACGGTGGTGAGCGGGCGCAGGGCGCGACGGAACACGGTGACTCTCTTCTCCCTCGGGTACGACGACACGGTGCCGGCCCGGTCCGGCGACCCCCACCCGGGCACGGCGGGGGCTGTGCCGGTCGGGGGCGGATGACATGATCCACGTCGAGGTTACGTACAGCGTCGAGCGGGAGCGAGGTGGGGGATGGGCGAGCGGCTGCGCTCCCGGGACATGGCGATCCTGGCGACCGACTCGACGACGTCGCCGTTGCACAACGCGACGCTGGAGATCTTCGACCCGGGCGAGTCCGGGTTCGACCACGAGCGCCTCGTCGCGCTCATCGGCGACCGCATCACCTTCGTGCCGCGCTACCGCCAGCGGCTCCTCACCGTCCCCGGCCACCTGGCCACGCCGGTCTGGAGCGACGACCTGCGCTTCGACCTCGCCTACCACGTGCGCCGCTCGGCGATCCCGCGCCCGGGCACGCTGGAGCAGCTGCTCGAGCTGGTCGCCCGCATCGTGTCGCGCCCGCTGGACCGCACGCGGCCGCTGTGGGAGGTCTACTTCATCGAGGGCCTCGAGGACGGTCGGGTCGCCGTGCTGTCCAAGTCCCACCAGATCCTGGTCGACGGCATGGAGACGGTCGACCTCGGCCAGGTGCTCCTCGACGTCTCGGCCACGCCCAAGGTCATGGAGCCCGACGAGTGGGAGCCGGCGCGCCGGCCGACCAACCCGGGCCTCGTCGCCGACGCGTTGCGCGACACCCTCACCGAGCCCTCCGCGCTGCTCGCGAACGGCCGGGTGCTCGGCCAGTCCGTGGCCCGCCGCACCCTCGGCGTCCGTCGCCGCCTCACCTCGCTGGCAGGTCCGCTCGCCCCGCTCGGCGGGCCGCTGGCCGCGCAGCCCCCGGTCAGCGAGTCGCCGATCACCCCGGCCGCGCTGTCGCAGCAGCGCCGCGTCGCCGGCGTCCGCACCTCCCTGGCCGACCACCGCCGGGTGCGCGAGGTGCACGGGGGCACCGTCAACGACGTGGTGCTCGCCACCGTGGCCGGCGGCCTGCGCAACTGGCTCATGGCCCGCGACCAGCGCATCGGCCCGCAGAGCAAGGTCCGCGCGCTGGTGCCGATGTCGGTGATCGACGACGAGCTCGAGGCCACCTCGCTCGGCACCCAGATCCAGGGCCACCTCGTCGACCTCCCCGTCGGCGAGGCCAGCCCCGTCGTGCGGCTGCACCAGGTGTCCTACTCGTTCAAGGCCCACGGCGAGACCGGCCGCGCGGTGGCGGCCAACCGCCTGGCGGGCATCGCCGGCTTCGCGCCCACGACCTTCCACGCCCTCGGCACGCGGGTGGCCCTCGGCGAGCTCGGCTCCCGGCGCTTCCAGCTCACCGTCACCAACGTCCCCGGACCGCAGTTCCCGCTGTACGCCGCGGGCGCCCGCATGGTGGCGACCTACCCGGTGCCGCCGCTGCTGCCCCGGCACGCGCTGGGGATCGGGGTCACGTCGTACGACGGGCACGTCTACTACGGCGTCACCGGCGACCGCGACGTGATCGACGACCTCGACATCTTCGCCCAGTGCCTGCGCGACGCCCTCGACGAGCTGGTCGACACCGCCAGCGACACCCGCCCCCGGGCGCCGCGCGGCCGCAGCCGCCCGCGGCCCGCCACCGGCCCGACCGACCCCGCGCCCGGCCCCGCCGCCGACCCCGCGCCCGGCCCAGGAGCGACCTCGTGACGACGCGCGTCTTCGTGCCCCTCACCTCCTCCGAGCTCGCGCGCGTGGTCGCCGAGGGCCGGCTCGCCGGCCCGTTCCGCGCGCACGCCGCGACGCCCGCGCTGGAGGAGGCGTGGCCCGACGGCTCGACCGAGGAGTGGGAGTACGCCGCGCAGGCCGCGGCCGGCACGGAGTCGCTGGCCCGCCGCGTCGAGGGCGATCAGCCCCGGCGCCTCGTGCTGGCCGCCGACGTGCCGCAGGTGCGACCGCTGGACGACGAGGCGGAGCCCACCCTCGTCGAGGTGGAGGCCGACGTGCCGTGGAAGCGGATCGCGTCGGCGCACGTCGACGTCGTCGACCTCCCGCCGGCGGCGGTCGCGGCGTACCTCTCGGGCGAGGAGCTGCCCGACTCGGTCGACGGGGTCGAGCTCGACCACGACCTCGCGTGGTTCGCCACGCAGGAGATCCGCACCCTCCTCTGACCGCGGGGCGGGGGCTGTTGAGGGCGTCGGCGCCGCCTGACACGATCGGGCGCATGGACGCGATCACGCTGCCCCCCGCACCGGTCAACGAGCCGAACCTGACCTACGCCCCCGGCAGCGCCGAGCGGCTGGCGCTGCTCGAGCAGGTCGAGGTGCTGCGGGCTGCCCCCCGCGACCTCCCGGCGTACGTCGGTGACTGGCGGGCCGGTGGTGGCGCCGAGGTCGCCGTCGTCGAGCCCCACGACCACCAGCGGGTGCTCGGCACCTTCCGGTCCTCGACCCGCAAGGACGCGCAGGACGCGGTCGACGCCGCGCGGGCCGCGGCGCCGGGCTGGCGGGCGCTGAGCTACGACGACCGCGCCGCGGTGCTGCTGCGGGCCGCCGAGCTGCTCGCCGGCCCGTGGCGCCAGCGCCTCAACGCCGCCACGGTGCTCGGCCAGTCGAAGACGGCCTTCCAGGCCGAGATCGACGCCGCCTGCGAGCTCATCGACTTCTGGCGCTTCAACGTGCACTACGGGCGCCAGATCCTCACCGAGCAGCCGATCCGCAACGCGCCGGGTGTGTGGAACCGCACCGACCACCGTCCGCTCGAGGGCTTCGTCTACGCGATCACCCCGTTCAACTTCACGGCGATCGCGGGCAACCTGCCGACCGCGCCGGCGCTCATGGGCAACACCGTGATCTGGAAGCCGTCGCCCACCCAGCAGCTGGCGGCGTCGCTGACGATGGAGCTGCTGACCGAGGCGGGCCTGCCGCCCGGCGTCATCTCGATGCTGCCGGGAGACGGCGTCGAGCCCTCCGAGGTGCTGCTGCCCCACCCCGACCTCGCGGGCATCCACTTCACCGGCTCCACGCCGACGTTCCAGCACCTGTGGCGCACGGTCGGGGAGAACCTGTCGGGCTACCGCGGCTACCCCCGCCTCGTCGGCGAGACCGGCGGCAAGGACTTCGTGCTCGCCCACCCCTCGGCCGACCCCGACGCGGTGCGGGTGGCGCTGGTGCGCGGCGCGTTCGAGTACGCGGGCCAGAAGTGCTCCGCCGCCTCGCGGGCGTACGTCGCGCGCTCGGTGTGGGAGCGGATCCGCGAGCAGCTGGTGGCGGACGTCGACGGCCTGGCGATGGGCGACCCGACCGACCTGTCGAACTTCCTCGGCGCCGTGATCGACGACCGGGCCTACGCCAAGCACGTGGCCGCCATCGAGCGGGCCCGCGCGAGCGACGGGCTGGACGTCCTCGCCGGCGGTGAGTGCGACGACAGCGTCGGTTGGTTCGTGCGCCCCACCGTCGTCGAGGGCGGCGACCCGACCGACGAGATGTTCTCGACGGAGTACTTCGGGCCGATCCTCGCCGTCCACGTCTTCGACGACGCCGACTTCGAGAAGGTGACGCGCCAGCTGGAGTCCGCGTCGCCGTACGCCCTGACCGGTGCGGTGTTCGCGCGCGACCAGCGCGTCGTGGCGTGGGCGGCCGAGGAGCTGCGGTTCGCCGCCGGCAACTTCTACGTCAACGACAAGCCGACCGGCGCCGTGGTGGGCCAGCAGCCGTTCGGCGGCGGGCGCGCGTCGGGCACGAACGACAAGGCCGGCGCGGCGTCGAACCTGACCCGCTGGACCAGCCCGCGCTCGATCAAGGAGACGTTCGTGCCGCCGCACGACCACCGCTACCCGCACATGGGCTGACACGCGGCGGGGCGGCACCGGACCGGTGCCGCCCCGCGCTCGCGTCCTGGGCCTCAGCCCTTGGCGAGCCAGGCGCGGCCGGCGCGGTTCTCGGCCTTGAGCGCCTTGACGAGCAGGTCGGCGATGAGGCCCTCGATCTTCCCGCCGACGAGCGGGATGGAGACCTTGACCTGCAGGTCGACCGTCTCCGTCGTGCCGGTGCCGGTCTCGCGGAGCGTGGCCGTGCCCGTCATGTCGCCGGGCTTGCCGGGGATGGTGACGTGGATGTCCGCCGCGGTGGCGCCCCACTTCTCGTCCTGCACCACGACGATCTCGTCGCCGACGAACTTCTTCGCGAACGACGGGATGCCGGCGGCGGGCTGCACGGTCTCGAAGCGCACGACGTCGCCCGTGACGGAGACGGTCGAGCGCAGCGCCCGCTGCTCGGCGGCCACCGAGCGGCGGAACGCCTCGTCGAGCAGCATCGCGCGCACGTCGGCGAGCGGGGCGTCGTAGGTCAGTTCGTGGGTGACGCGCTTGGCCATGGGGAGGATCTCCGTCCGACTCGGCACGGGCCTCGGCCCGGTGCGGGGTGCTGGTCGACGGGGCGCCGGGCCCCGCCGCGGGCCATCATGGCGCACCCCCGGGAGCCGGGTTGTTGCGGCACCGGGGGACCCCTAGGGTCGGGAGGGTGGCGACGACGCTGGACGGCAGGAACCTGGACCGCAGCAAGGCCGATCTCGTGGCGGACGCCGCCGCGCTGGCCCGGGGCCGCAACGGCTCCCTCGCCGGGCCTGAGGGTGATGCGGACCCGGACGCGGTGCTGTCGGCGTACTACCGCCACGTCGCCCCCGAGGACATCCTCGACCGCACCCCCGTGGACCTGTACGGCGCCGCCGCCTCCCACCGCCGCCTCGCCGAGCACCGCGCCCCCGGCGAGGTGCTCACCCGGGTGCTGACGCCGTCCGTGGCCGACGACGGCTGGACCGCCGGCGGCCACTCCGTCGTCGAGGTCGTCACCGACGACATGCCGTTCCTCGTCGACTCGGTGACGATGCTGCTCGACCGGCTCGACTGCGACGTGCACGCGGTGCTCCACCCCCAGCTGCGGGTACGGCGCGCCGCCGACGGCACGCTGCTGGCGGTCGGCCCGATCGCGGAGGGCTCGGTGCAGGTCGAGGACCACGCCGACCAGACCGCGACGCGCGAGTCGTGGATCCACGTCGAGATCGGCCGCCTCGGCACCGACGGCGACGACGGCACGGCCGCCGCCATCGAGGCGGGGGTCCACCAGGTGCTCGCCGACGTGCGCGTCGCGGTCGAGGACTGGCAGCAGATGAAGGAGGCCGTCGCGGCGGTGGCCACCGACCTGCGGGAGCGGCCCGCGGAGGTCGCGGCCGGCGTACCCGAGCCGGAGGTGCGGCAGGGCGCCGACCTGCTGGAGTGGATCGCCGACGACCACTTCACGTTCCTGGGCTACCGGGAGTACACGCTGGCCACCGGCGCCGACGGCGACGAGCTCGTCGCGGTGCCCGGCACCGGGTTGGGGCTGCTGCGCGACGACCGGCCGGGCGTGGCGCCCACCGGCGCCGACGGGCCCCGCGTCACGGCCGAGGTGCGCGACCGGATGCGGGACCCCGAGCTGCTGGTGCTGGCCAAGGCCAACCGCCGCGCCACCGTGCACCGGCCCGTGCACCTCGACTACGTGGGCGTGAAGACGTTCGACGCCGACGGCGTGGTGACGGGCGAGCGGCGCCTCATCGGCCTGTTCTCCTCGGCCGCCTACACCGAGTCGCTGACCCGCATCCCGCTGCTGCGCGAGAAGGCGGAGGCGGTGCGCGAGCAGCTGGGCTTCGACCAGCGCAGCCACGCCGGCAAGGCGCTGCTCGACACGCTGGAGAACTTCCCGCGCGACGAGCTCTTCCAGACCCCCACGGAGGACCTGGCGCCCATCGCGCAGGCCGTCATGTTCGCCCGCGAGCGCCGCCGCCAGCTGCGGCTCTTCGTGCGGCGCGACACCTACGGGCGCTACCTCTCCGTGCTCGCCTACCTGCCGCACGACCGGTACAGCACCGCGGTGCGCGAGCGCTTCGCCGAGGTGCTGCGCCAGCGGCTCGACTCCTCGGCCATCGAGTTCGCGGTGCAGCTGTCGGACTCGGCCATGGTGCGCGTGCACTTCGTCGTGCGTCCCCAGGAGGGGCTGAGCATCCGCCAGGCCGACCGCGAGTTCGTCGCGGAGCTGGAGCACCGCTTCGACGAGGTCGCCCGCTCCTGGCGCGACGACCTGCACGCCGCGCTGCTCGCCGAGCACGGCGAGGTCGACGGGGCGCGGCTCGGCCGGCGCTACCTCGGCGCGTTCCCGGAGGCCTACAAAGAGGACTTCGACGCCCGCACGGCCGCCTCCGACATCGGTCGGCTCGAGGCGGTCCGGGCGGCCGCCGGCCCGGCCGGCGGCTTCGACGTCGCGCTCCACCAGCCGGTCGACGCGCCGGCCGGCGAGGGCATGCTGAAGGTCTTCCGCGTCGGCCCGGCGCTCTCGCTCTCCGCCGTGCTGCCGATGATCTCGTCGATGGGCGTCGAGGTGCTCGACGAGCGGCCCTACGAGCTGGAGGACCTCGACCAGCCGACGTTCGTCTACGAGTTCGCGCTGCGCACCGACGCGCAGGCGGGCCCCGACCAGCGCGAGCTGTTCGCCGACGCCCTGCGCGCGGTGTGGGCCGAGCACAGCGAGGTCGACCGGTTCAACGCCCTCGTGCTGCGGGCCGGGCTGACGTGGCGCCAGGTGATGGTGCTGCGCGCCTACGGGCGCTACATGCGCCAGGGCAGCTCGCCGTTCTCGACCACGTCGATGGCGGACGCGCTCGCCGCGAACGTCGAGATCACCCGCCTGCTGGTGCGGCTGTTCGAGACGCGCTTCGACCCCGACCTGACGGGTACGGGCGACGGCGCGGGGGACGGGGCGGTCGGCGGGGCGGTCGGCGGGGCGGACGGCCGCGAGGCCGCCGAGCAGCAGCTCGTGGACGAGGTCACCAGCGCGCTGGAGCAGGTCGTCAGCCTCGACCACGACCGCATCCTGCGCTCCTACCTCACCCACGTGCGGGCCACGCTGCGCACGAACTACTACCAGCGCCCCGACGCCGGTGGCGTGCGCTCGCACCTGTCGCTGAAGCTGCAGCCCTCGGCGATCCCCGACCTGCCCGCGCCGCGGCCCGCGTTCGAGATCTTCGTCTACTCGCCCCGGGTCGAGGGTGTGCACCTGCGCTTCGGCGCCGTGGCGCGCGGGGGCCTGCGCTGGTCGGACCGGCGCGACGACTTCCGCACCGAGGTGCTCGGCCTGGTCAAGGCGCAGATGGTGAAGAACACCGTGATCGTGCCGGTGGGGGCGAAGGGCGGCTTCTACGCGAAGCGCCTCCCCGACCCCGCGGACCGGGAGGCGTGGCAGGCGGAGGGCGTGGCGGCGTACCGGACGTTCGTCTCGGGCCTGCTCGACGTCACCGACAACCTCGTCGACGGGGCGGTGGTGCCGCCGCAGCGGGTGGTGCGCCACGACGGCGACGACACCTACCTGGTGGTGGCGGCCGACAAGGGCACCGCGACCTTCTCCGACATCGCGAACGCGCTCTCGGCGGACTACGGCTACTGGCTCGGCGACGCGTTCGCGTCGGGCGGATCGGTGGGCTACGACCACAAGGCGATGGGCATCACCGCGCGCGGCGCCTGGGTCTCCGTGCGCCGCCACTTCCGCGAGCTGGGCCTCGACACGCAGCGCGAGCCGTTCACCGTGGTCGGCATCGGCGACATGTCGGGCGACGTGTTCGGCAACGGCATGCTGTGCTCGCCGCACCTGCGGCTCGTGGCCGCGTTCGACCACCGCGACATCTTCCTCGACCCCGACCCCGACGCGGCGGCCTCGTTCGCCGAGCGCCAGCGGCTCTTCGCGCTGCCCCGCTCGTCGTGGCGCGACTACGACCGCTCGCTCATCTCCGAGGGCGGCGGCGTGCACCCCCGCTCGGCGAAGTCGGTGCCGATCTCCGCGCCGGTACGCCGCGTGCTCGGCCTCGGCGACGACGTCACCCGGCTGACGCCGAACGAGCTGATGCGCGCCATCCTGCAGGCGCCGGTCGACCTGCTGTGGAACGGCGGGATCGGCACCTACGTGAAGGCCTCGACCCAGACCCACGCCGCCGCCGGGGACAAGGCCAACGACGCGATCCGCGTCGACGGCAGCGAGCTGCGCGCCCGCGTCGTCGGGGAGGGCGGCAACCTCGGGCTGACGCAGGCGGGACGCATCGAGTACGCCGCCGCGGGCGGCCGCCTCAACACCGACTTCATCGACAACTCCGCGGGCGTCGACACCTCCGACCGCGAGGTCAACATCAAGATCCTGCTCGACCGCCTCGTCGCGGCCGGGGACCTCACGGGCAAGCAGCGCAACGAGCTGCTGGCGTCGATGACCGACGAGGTCGCCGAGCTGGTGCTGGCCGACAACTACGACCAGAACCTCGCGCTGGCCAACGCCGCCGCGAACGCGCCGGCCCTGCTGCACGTGCACGAGCGGTGGATGCGCCGGCTCGAGGCCGAGGGCCACCTCGACCGGCGGCTGGAGGACCTGCCGTCGAGCGGGGAGGTGCGCCGGCGTCTCGAGGCCGGGCAGGGCCTGACCCTGCCCGAGCTGGCGGTGCTGCTGAGCTGGACCAAGATCGTGCTCGCCGACGAGCTGCTGGCCTCGGACCTGCCGGACGACCCCTACCTGCGGGGCGAGCTCTACGCCTACTTCCCGACCCCGATGCGGCACCGGTTCCGCGAGCGGATGGACGAGCACCCCCTGCGCCGCGAGATCGTCGTGACTCAGGTCGTGAACCGGCTGGTCGACACGGCGGGCATGACGTTCTGGCCGCGCCTGGCCGACGAGACCGGCGCGACCGCGGCCGAGCTGGCCCGCGCCAGCTTCGTGGCCGACGAGATCTACGGCGCCGCCGCGTTGCGCGAGGAGATCGCCGGCCAGGACAACCAGCTCGACGCCGCCGTGCAGACCCGCATGCGGATCGAGCTGCGCACCCTCGTCGAGCGCGCCGCGCGGTGGCTGGTGCTGCGGCGCCCCGACACCGACGCGGAGGGCACCGTCGACTTCTTCGGCGTCCGCATCCAGCAGGTGCTGCAGGGCGACCCGGGCCTCGCGGGGCTGCTGACCGGGCGCGAGTCGGTGGCGCACGACGAGCGGCTCGCCGCCCTGCGCGCGGACGGGGTCCCCGACGGGCTCGCAGCCCGCATCGCGGCGCTGCCCCCGTCGTACGGGCTCCTGGGGATCGTGGAGACCGCCGCCCGCCGCGGCCTGCCGGCCGAGACGGTCGCCAAGGTGCACTTCGCGCTGGGGGAGCGGCTCGGGTTCGCGACGCTGCTGTCGCGGATCCTGGCGCTGCCGCGCAACGACCGCTGGCAAGCCACCGCCCGCGCCGCGCTGCGTGACGACCTGCACGCCGTGCACGCGCTGCTCACCGCGCAGGTGTTGGCGGCGACCTCCGACGACGACTCCGCCGCGGCGCGTGTCGCCGCGTGGGAGGAGACGCAGGCGACCGTCGTCGCCCGCGCCGCCCGCACGCTCGAGGAGGTCTGCGCCGAGGAGCCCGACCTCGCCCGGCTCTCGGTGGGCATGCGCGTGGTCCGCGGGCTCGTCGCCGTGCCCGGGGGTGCGCCGCAGGTGTGAGGCGGCGGCCCGGTCGCGGGACGTCATCCGGAGCGGGGGGCGGGGGCCTCGTCGGGGATGACGTCCGGGGGCGGCCCGCAGCCGCCCGCCCGCATCCACTCGTCGCGGGTACGGGCTGCGGGAGTGGTGACATCTGGGGCGCCCGCGTCCGGGGGCGGCCCGCAGCCGCCCGGCCGCATCCACTCGTCGCGGGTACGCCGCGCCGCTGCGGGCCGCGGGCGGGGGAGTGGTAACGGTCGGGCGGCCGCCCGGGTGGCCCGCGTCTGTGGACGAGCGGCCCGGCCCGGGCCGCCCGCGGGGCACGATGCCGGGGTGATCGCTGACCGGCCCCGCGTGCCCGCGGTCCAGGCCGTGCGCGAGCTGGGTGATGTGGCCTGCTGGGCGGACCTCCGGCCTGCCGTGACCCGCCACTCGCTGCGGGAGGCGGTCCGCCGAGGTGAGCTGACGCGCTGCGATCGCGGCCGCTACCGCGTGGCCGAGGCGGACGAGGCACTCGTGGTCGCACGCCGCATCGGCGGTGTCGCCTCACACCTCAGCGCTGCCGTGCTCCACGGCTGGGAGGTGGCCCGCCCGCCGACGGACGCCTGGTTCACGGTGCCGCGGGGCAGCCGGCGGCGCGAGGTCTGGACGCCGCACACCTACCGCGCCGACCTGGGCGACGAACCGGGCGACGTGACCCGTCCGCTGCGCACCGTCCTCGACTGCGCGCGGCGCCTGCCGTTCGAGGAGGCCCTCACCGTGGCGGACTCCGCGCTGCGGCACGGCGACGTCGAGCCCCTCGAGCTGCGGATCGCGACCCAGCGCGTGGGTGGCCGCGGCGCCGGGCAGCTGCGTCGCGTCGCGGCCCACGCCGACGGCCGCGCCGCGAACCCCTTCGAGTCGGTCCTGCGGGCCCACGCCCTCGAGGCGGGACTCGACGCGGTCGCCCAGCTCGCCGTACGGGTCGAGGGGCGGGTGCTGCACCCCGACGTCGGGGACGCGGGACGACGGCTGGCCGTCGAGGCGGAGTCGTGGGCCTACCACGGCGACGCCGAGGCGTTCCGCTCCGACTGCTGGCGCCACACGGTGCTCGCCGTGGCGGGATGGCGGGTGTTGCGCTTCACCTGGCAGCAGGTGATGCACGACGGCGCCTGGGTCCGCCGCTGCCTCGCCGCGTTCGCCTGAGCCTGCCCGCCCGCCCGGCCGCATCCACTCCTCGCGGGTACGCCGCGCCGCTGCGGGCCGCGGGCGGGGAAGTGGTGACGCGGTGGCGGGCCGGATCAGTCGCCGGTGAACCGCGGCGTGCGCTTCTCCACGAAGGCGCGCATGCCCTCGGCGGCGTCGCTGGTGCGGAAGAGCGCGAGCTGGCCGAGGTTCTCGCGGTCGAGCGCGCTCTCCAGCTGGGTCAGGGTCGCCGCGTTGACCGCCTTCTTGGTGGCGGTCAGGGCCAGTGGCGGCCCGGCGAGCAGCGCCGCGACGACCCGGTCGACCTCGGCGTCGAGCGCGTCCGGCTCGACGAGGTGGCTGACGAGACCGGCGGCGTGGGCCTCGGCGGCGGGGAGCCGTTCGCCCAGCAGCGTCATCCGCATGGCTCGAGCGCGCCCGACCGCGGCGGCCACGGTGGCCGTCGAGCCGCCGTCGGGCATGAGGCCGATGCGGGTGAACGTCAGCGCGAACGACGCCGCGCTGGAGACGACCTGCAGGTCGCTGGCCAGCGCGAGCGAGCAGCCGACGCCCGCGGCGACGCCGTTGACCGCCGCCACCACGGGCTTGTCGAGCGCCACGACGGCGCGCACGAGCCGGTTGGCGCGCTCCATCGCCTGGTCGTCGAACGTGTCGAGGGGCGAGTCGCCCTCCAGAGCCGCGCCCGAGCAGAACGCGCGGCCGCGGCCGGCGAGCACGACGGCGCGCACGTCGCTGCGGCCGTAGCAGCGCTCGAGCGTCACCGCGCAGGCCTCGATCATCGGGCCGTCGAGCGCGTTGAAGCGCTCCGGGCGGTCGAGCACGACCCGCAGCAGCCCGGCGTCGAGGGTGACCTCGACGCCGGGCGCGGTGGTCGCGAAGGCGGGCGTCTCAGACAAGCTGCGCCCCGCCGTCACGCATCGCGGCGTACGCGGCCTCGGTGCTCTCCGGCGCGACGCCGACGGCGAGGTGCGTGAGCACCCGCACCGTGAAGCCCTCGCCCAGTGCGTCGAGCACGGTGGCGCGCACGCAGTGGTCGGAGGCGATGCCGCAGACGTCGACCTCGTCGACGCCGCGCTCGCGCAGCCACGCCGCGAGCGACGAGCCGTCGGAGGCCGAGCCCTCGAAGCCCGAGTACGCCGCCTCGAACTCGCCCTTGAGGAAGACCGCCTCGATCGCGGAGGTGTCGAGCGCGGGGTGGAACTCCTCGCCCGGCGTGCCGACCTCGCAGTGCACGGGCCAGGAGTCGACGAAGTCGGGGTCCTCCGACCAGTGGGCGCCCGGGTCCACGTGGTGGTCCTTCGTGGCGACGACGTGGGCGTAGTCGTGCGGGCCGGCGAGCAGCGCGCTCACCTCCGCGGCGACGCGGGCCCCGCCGGCGACGGCGAGCGAGCCGCCCTCGCAGAAGTCGTTCTGGACGTCGACGACGATCAGTGCGCGGGTCATGGGGTCAGCCTCTCAGGTGCGTGGTGCCGGGTGGGTGGGTCAGTTCTCGTAGACGGTCGGCACGACCGGCTCGCCGCGGGCCATCGACCGCGCCGCCATCGGCAGCTCGGCGCGGGCCGCTCGGTGCCGGGCGCGGGCGTCGTCGAGGCTCTCGCGGCCGACGACCTCGCCGGCGGTGACGAGCGGGCGGTGCAGCGGGCGGTCGGCCGTGCCGGGCTCGGGCGTGGGCGTGCGGTCGACACCGATGACCTCGGCGACCGCGACCCCCTCCGCGAGGCGGCGCACGGGCTGCTTCTCGCCGCCGACCGAGGCCTTGTTCGCGCTGCGCTTCGCGACGGGCTGCATCCGGCCGTCCGCGTCCTCGCGGGCGACGAGCTTGTAGACGAACGCGCTCGTGGGGTGGCCCGAGCCGGTCACGAGGCGGGTGCCCACGCCGTACCCGTCGACGGGCGCAGCGGCCAGCGCCGCGATCGCGTGCTCGTCCAGGTCGCTGGTGACGATGATCCGCGTGCCCGTGGCGCCGAGGGAGTCGAGCTGGCGGCGCACGTCCTGCGCCAGCAGGCCGAGGTCGCCCGAGTCGAGGCGCACCGCGCCCAGCTCGGGGCCCGCCACCTCGACGGCGAGGCGCACGGCCTCGGCCACGTCGTACGTGTCGACGAGCAGCGAGGTGCCGACGCCGAGGCTGGTCACCTGGGCGCGGAACGCGTCCTCCTCCGTGTCGTGCAGCAGCGTGAAGGCGTGCGCGCTGGTGCCGGTCGAGGGCACGCCGTACCGGGCACGGGCCGCGAGGTTGCTCGTCGCGTCGAAGCCTGCGACGTACGCCGCCCGCGCCGCGGCGACCGCGGCCTCCTCGTGGGTACGGCGCGAGCCCATGTCGATGCAGGGGCGCCCGTCGGCGGCGAAGGTCATCCGCGACGCGGCGCTGGCGATGGCCGAGTCGTGGTTGTAGATCGACAGCAGCACGGTCTCGAGCAGCACGGCCTCGGCGAAGGTCGACTCGACGACGACCAGGGGTGAGCCCGGGAAGTAGACCTCGCCCTCGCCGTAGCCCCGCACGTCGCCCGAGAACCGGTAGTCGGCGAGCCAGGCCAGCGTCGTGTCGTCGACGACGCGGGCGTCGGAGAGCACCCCCAGGGTGGCGTCGTCGAAGCGGAACCGCTCGATCGCGTCGAGCGCGCGGTCCACGCCGGCGACGACGCCGTAGCGCCGCCCCTCCGGCAGCTTGCGGCCGAACAGCTCGAAGACCGAGCGGCGCCGGGCGGTGCCGGACGCGAGGGCCGCCTGCAGCATCGTCAGCTCGTAGTGGTCCGTGAGGAGCGCCGTCGAGCCCGACTGAGTAATAGTCATGCTGACAATATAAACGGGACCGGGCGGAAGGGCAAGGGGTACGGCGCACGCGGCCGGATCGGGCCGGTCGGGCCGGTCGGGGCGTCGCCGGGTCTGTGCCACGATGGGGACGTGTCTGCCGCCAGCCCCGTCGAGGTCGAGCCGACGCTCGTCCCCGAGGAGTCGTCCTTCCCGGCGACGCCCTGGGTCACGATCGTCTGGGACGACCCGGTCAACCTGATGAGCTACGTGACCTACGTCTTCCAGAAGTACTTCGGCTACTCCAAGGCGCACTCGGAGCAGCTGATGCTCGAGGTGCACAACGACGGGAAGAGCGTCGTGTCCACGGGGTCCCGGGAGGCGATGGAGCGCGACGTGCAGGCCCTCCACGAGTACGGGCTGTGGGCCACGATGGAGCGCGCCGAGTGAGCGGCTTCACCCGCCACCGCCGCAGCCGTCGCATCATCGCCACCTTCACCGGGTTCGAGGCGGACCTGCTGCGCTCGCTGGCCGGGCAGCTCGTCGAGCTGCTGCGCAACGAGGCCGCCGTGCCCCGCGACGACCTCGACCCGCTCAAGGCGATGCTCGACTTCACCGGTCCCACCGTGGCCCCGGAGGACCCGGTGCTCGCCCGGCTGTTCCCCACGGCGTACCCCGGCGACGAGGAGGCGGCGGGCGAGTTCCGGCGCTACACCGAGGGCGGGCTGCGCGACGGCAAGACGGCCGCCGCCTGCCGGATCATCGAGGACCTCGAGGAGGCGGGCCTGCCCGACGAGCTCACCGAGGACGGTCTGATGATCGACGTCGAGCTCGACGAGCCCGTCGCCGAGACGTGGATGCGCTCCTTCACCGACATCCGCCTCGCGCTCGCGACCCGGCTCGGCATCGAGGACGGCGACGAGGCCCGGTGGATGGCCCTGCCCGACGACGACCCGCGGGCGCAGGCGCACGACATCTTCGAGTGGGTCGGCTACCTCCAGGAGACCCTGGTGGGGGCCCTCACCCGCTGACCGCGGCGCGTTCGACACGCTCGGGCCCGCGTGCTCGAATGGAGGGCATGCGTGCTCAGCGATCGATCTCGGTGACGGTGCTCGCCCTGGCCCTCGCGCCCCTCGCCGCCTGCGGGGGCGGCAGCGAGGAGGACGCCGACGGCGGGTCCTCCAGCTCCACGACCCCGGCCGACGGCGGGTCGTCGACCGCGACCGAGGAGCCCACCAGCAGCGAGCCGCCCGTCGTCGTGCCGCCCGAGACCGTCTCCACCGGCGAGCCGCTGCCCGGCGTCGAGGGCGCCGCGTGCCCCGCGTCCGTCACGCTCGAGGGCGCCGTCAGCGCCGCCTGGGAGAACGAGGGCGCGGTCTCGCCGCAGGGTGACTACGGCCCCACCACCACCTACCAGACCACGTCGCCGGACGGGTACGTCCTGACCGTGTACGCCGCCGGCGAGGGCTTCGACGCGGGCGTCATCGTCGACACCGGCAGCGGCTCCTTCGTCTCCGCGCCCGGCGAGCCCGGCCTCGTCGCCCAGCCCGACGGCACCGGCGTCGAGGTCGAGGCGGAGCTCATCCAGATGGAGGTGCCGGACGAGACGGTCACCGTGACCGCGTCGTTCGCCTGCGGCTGAGGGGCTCGAACGGTTGGTGGCGGGTTCCCCGGTGCACCGGGGAACCCGCCACTTCCGGTGCCAAGCTTTCACCCGGAAGCGGCGGGTTCGGTCCGCCGCCCTCGCCCCGGGCCGCGATCCGTCTGGGAGGATGACGGCGTGCCCATCCCCGACTTCATCGTCGCGCTGCGCCGCAAGGTCGGCACCGACGAGCTCTGGCTCCCCGCCGCCACCGCCGTCGTCACCCGCCCGGCCCCGGACGGGCCGTCGGGCGCGGTCGAGCTGCTGCTCGTGCGCCGCGCCGACAACGGCGCCTGGACCCCGGTGACGGGGATCGTCGACCCCGGCGAGGAGCCGGCGGTGGCCGCCCGGCGCGAGGCGCTCGAGGAGGCCGGCGTGACGATCCGCGTCGACCGGCTCGCGTCCGTCGCGACGACCGACCTCGTGACCTACCCGAACGGCGACCGCACCCGCTACCTCGACCACACCTTCGCCTGCACGTGGCTCGAGGGCGAGGCGCACGTCGCCGACGACGAGTCGAGCGAGGTGGGCTGGTTCACCCTCGACGCCCTCCCGCCGCTGAGCGCCGAGATGCGGGGGCGCATCGACGCGGCCCTGGCCGACGAGGTCGCCGCCCGCTTCGTGCGCTGATGGCACTGGTGGTCCGCGACCTCGACCGGTCGGACCCCCGCGACGTCACGGCGCTGGCAGCCCTCCTCGCCTCGGTCCCGGACTTCTCGCAGCGCGTCTCCGGCCGCCCGCCGGCACCGGACGACGCCGCGGACGCGCTGACCGCGGCGCCCCCCGGCGTACCGGCCGAGCGGAAGCACGCGATCGGCCTGTGGGACGCCACGGACCCGGGACGGCTGCTCGGGTTCGCCGACCTGCTGCGGGGCTGGCCCTCGCCGGAGAGCGCCCACCTCGGGCTGCTCGTCACCGACGGCCGCCTGCACGGCGGCGGCCTCGGGCGGCACACCTTCGACGCCGTGCTGGCGCGGGTCCGCGACTGGCCGGAGGTGACGCGCCTCCAGCTCGCGGTCGTCGCGACAAACGCGGCCGCGGCCGGCCCGTTCTGGGGGCGCCTCGGGTTCCGACCGACCGGGCGGACCGCGCCGTACTCCTCCGGGTCGGTGCGCAGCACCAAGGAGGTCTGGGCCGCGCGGGTCGTCGACCTCTAGCCGCTAGTGGGCCAGCTTCAGCCCCACGACGCCGCCGACGATCATCACGAGGAACAGCGCCTTCGCGAGCGAGAAGGGCTCGGTCCCCGTCGCCATCGCCCAGACGACGGTGAGGGTGGCGCCGATGCCCACCCACACGGCGTACGCCGTACCCACGGGCAGGTCGCGCATCGCGAGCGCGAGACCGGCCATGGACGCGACGAGCGCGCCGCCGAACACGACGGTGGGCACGAGGCGGGTGAAGCCCTCCGAGCGACCGAGGGCGGTCGCCCACACGGCCTCGAGGACACCGGAGACGACGAGCAGGAACCAGGACACGACAGGCCTCCACGGGCCGTCTTGTCGTCGACCGGGTACGGCGCCCCTCGTCCGGGAGCCCGACGTGGCGCGGGCTCGCCCTCCACGGTGGCACACCCCGCGACGCGGTTCCAGCGGTGGTGACGCACCTGACCGGACCGCGCGGCCCGCCGACCACCCGCCCGCCGACCGGCTCAGTACCCCGCGAACGAGTCCGTGCGCACCTTCCGCGCCCGGCGCCGCAGGCCGCCCGCGACGGCGGTGACCATCGCGGGGGGACCGGAGACGTACGCCGTCCGCTCGCCGAGGTCGGGCACCGCGTCCACGACGACGTCGGCGGTCAGGAACGCCGACGGCAGGTGCCGCCACCCCGGCGGGAGGTCGGCGGGGGCGCCGGGCGCGACCAGGACGACGGGTACGCCCGCGGCGACGAGCTCGTCGCGGTAGGCCACGTCGTCGGCGTCGGGCACGCCGAGCACGAGCACGGCGTCGAGCCCCTCGGCCTCCGGCGAGCGCAGCCACGACAGGAACGGCGTGATGCCGATGCCACCGGCGACCAGCACGACCGGGCCGGGCCGGCGGGGCAGGACGAAGTCGCCACCGACGCCCGTCGCGCCGAGCACCGCGCCCGGCTCGAGCGCCAGCAGCGCCTTCTTGTACGACGACGACGGCTCCGGCACGCGCAGCGCCACGGCCAGCTCGGGGTCGTCGCTGGGCGAGACGATGCTGAACACGCGGCGCACCCCGCGCCGGTCGGAGCCGCGGTGGGGAAGGGCGAGCTCGACGTACTGCCCCGGGCGGAACCGCACCGGACGACGGGGCGCGAAGCGCAGCTCCCACACCTCGGCGCCCACCCGGCGCGTGCCGGTGTGGCGCAGGCGCACGCCACCGCGCTGGCCGAGCACGAACGCGACGGCGCCGGAGGCCAGCAGCGCCAGCTCGGCCGTCGACTCGAAGACCCACAGGTCGACCGGCTGGGGCAGCAGGATCGTCTGGAACTGCGGCCAGGCGAAGACGAACGCCGCCAGCGCCGCCACACCGAGACGCTGGGCGCGCCGCGGCGGGAGGGTCAGCGGCTCGCTCAGCATGAAGCCGGCGAGGAAGATCGCGGGCGAGGACACGACGTACTGCTCCAGCGCCGTGCCCGCGCCGAGGTCGGTGGAGTTGAGCAGTCCGAGCACGACGAGCACACCGGCGAGGGCCACGAACAGCAGCCCCAGGTCGAGGCGACGGGTGCGCCACAGCACGACGAGCGCGGCGAGCACGAGCGGCACCAGCGCGGGCTCGTTCGCGATCCACCACGTCGTGTAGACGCGGTGCGCCGGGTCGACCGACGCCAGCTCCTGCACGACGAGCACGAGCACGACGCCCGCGGCGGCCGGGTTGAGCACGTGGCGCCCGCGCACGGCGAGGAGGTACTTCGACGCGTTCGCCAGCACCGCGGTCGCCGCCAGCCAGGCGAGCTGCGCCGTGTCGGTGGTGGGCCAGTAGAGGAACCACAGCAGCAGACCGGTGATGACGGCGGACTCGGTGTGGGCCCGCACGCGGAACGCCAGCCCGAGCAGCGCGTTCGCGACCACCGACACCCCGACCAGCACGACGAGGGTCAGCGCCATGGCCTCGAGCCGGAACACGCTCGGCAGCAGGGAGCGCGTGATCGCCAGGAAGAACGAGACGAGCACGAGGGCGCCGAGCGCGAGCGAGACGACGCGGTACATCGGCACCCGCCCGAGGGCGGCGTCGACGCGCGCGAGGGGGGAGCCGCCGGTGCGCGGGGCGGGCGCCGAGGTGGTGGACGAGCTCATGCGAAGACCTCTCCGGGGAAGTCGGGGGAGTGGTGGACGCGCGTGCCGGTGGGCGTGCGGTCCAGGCGGACGAAGGTCGCGCCCAGGTCGGCCGCGAGGGCCGTCGCGGCGTCGGGCGGGACGAGGAACAGGGCGGTGGCCAGGCCGTCGGCGACCAGCGCCGAGCCCGCGACCACCCAGGTGGCGAGCACGTCGGTGACGGGCACACCCGTGCGCGCGTCGAGCACGTGGTGCACGCCGTCGGCCCACGTACGACGGTTGGTCGCCGACGCGCACAGGGCCCGGGCGCCGGGGGTGCCGGGCAGGTCGGCGACGCCGACGGCGTACCCCGGCCGCAGCGGGTGCTCCAGGGCCACCCGGAGCGACGCACCGCCGGGGGCCACGCGGTGCACGAGGTCGCCGCTGGCGTCGACCGTCACCGTGCCCGTCGCGCCCTCGGCCCGCTGGACGGCCTCGACCTCGTCGGCCACGAGGTCGGCCAGGTAGCCCTTGCCGGCCGCGCCGACGTCGAGCACGAACGGCTCGGTGGTCACCAGGTACGGCGGCTCCCACCGCACCTGCCCCCAGTCGACCGCGCCGCGGTGGCCCGGGCGCGGTCGCAGCGAGTACGACGCGTCGTACCCCAGGTGCTCGAGCCCGTCGCCGACGGCGGGGCTCATCGCGCCGTCGGTCGCGGCGTGGAGCGCGTCGTACAGCCGCACGAGCGGGTCGGCGTCGTCGGGCAGCCGGTGCCGGCCGGGGCCCGCGCGGAGGGCGTCGACGACCGAGCCGGCCCGGAAGCGTGACCAGTCCCGGTCGAAGGCGTCGACGCGCAGCGCCACGGCGCGGCGGGCCGCCGGGGTCAGCGGCACGGCGGCGTCGACCTGCCAGCGGGTGCCGATCGCCTCGAAGGACCACGACGGCACGGCAGCCGCCGGGTCCGGCGAGGCGGTCGGGGCGCCCACGCTCAGGCCTGCGCCTCGGTGAGGATCTGCTCGATCGCGGCGTTGAACCCGCCGCTCGTCAGGGAGGAGCCGGCGACCTTCGAGACCTCCAGGCCGTCGATGGGCTGGCCGACCACCTCGTCGGCGATCCCGTCGGCGAACTGCGACTGGTACTGCACCGAGTTGCCGCTCTCGGCCTGCGGGGTGACGGTCACGTCGGTGACGGTGCCCGCGGCGTCGAGGGTGAGCTCCACGCCGACGGACTGCTCGCCGCCGGGGGTGCTGTAGCTGCCCTCGGCCTCGTAGGTGCCGGCGGTCCACGCGCCCGTCGCGGCGCCGGCGTCGGTGCCGGCGTCGGTGCCGGCCGAGCTGTCGGTGGTCGCGTCCGTGGTCGCGTCCGTCGTCGCCTCCTGCGAGGAGCTGCCGGAGGAGTCGGAGGCGTCGTCGTACTGGCCGACGCCGCAGGCGGTCGCGAGGGCGAGGGCGGGCAGCGTCGCCGCGGTGAGCAGCCAGCGGCGGGCGGGGGAGAGCGAGGACATGGGGTTCTCCTGGTCCGAGAGGCGGATCGGCCGGGTGCTTGTAGGTCCCAACCGACGGTTGTAGGTGCAACTGTTCCGATGCAACCCGATGGGGCCGCCGGGCGCCAGGGGTGAGGGTGCCCTCACCGGAAGTTCACAGGTTCGCGGGGCGCCCCGCACAGGTGGTCGGCCCGGGCTCCTAGCATCGTCCGCGACCGGGCGCCGCCGTGGCGCCCGGACCACGAGGGGGAACCGATGGCCACGCTCGCCACCACCAGCTTCCAGTCCGCCGCGCCGCCGCAGGCGGTGCTCGCCGCCGTCCACCGCGTCATCGCCGAGCAGCGCTACGCGCCCGGTCCCGTCAGCCCCGACGGCTCCCAGGTGCTGTTCCGCACCCGCAAGTCCGTCCTCAGCTGGGAGCTGGACGTGCAGGTCACCGTCGTGCCGACCCCCGGCGGCTCGCAGGTCGACGTGGCCCTCGACACGGCGCCGGGCCGGCCCAAGGCCCTCCTCGACGGCCGGAAGAACCGCAAGTCCGCGCAGCGCATCGCCGACGAGATCAGCGCCGCGATCGGCTGAGCCCCGGCCTACCTGAGCCCCGGCCCAGCCCCGGTCGGGGCTCAGTCGGCCAGCGCCAGTGCGTCCGCGACCCGCGCGACCTCGGCCCGGTCGGCGTCGCCGAGGCCCTGCAGTGGCCGCGGCAGCGCGGGCGCGGTCACGAGCCCGAGGTGCTCGGCCAGCGCCGCGGTGACCCGCAGGCTGCCGTGGGTCGCGAAGAGCTCCCACAGCGGTGCGAGGCGAGCGGCGCCGGCCTCGGCCGTCGCCACGTCCCCGGCGCGGGCCGCCCGGGTCAGCGCCACCGCGAGCCGCGGCAGCAGCCCGCCGACGACGGAGTACCAGGCGTCGCAGCCGGCGAGCAGCCCCGCCACGCCCAGGGCGTCGCCCGAGACGCCGATGGTCACGTGGTCGGGCAGCAGGGCCCGCAGCGCGTCGACGCGGGCCCGTGCCTGCCCCGGGTCGGTCGGCACGCCCGGGATCTTGACCGAGCCGACCTGCGGCAGCGCCGCCACCGCGGCGAGCAGGTCGTCGCCGAACACGAAGCGCGTCGTCGTCGGGTTGTCGTAGACGACGAGCGGCACCGACAGCCCGGCGGTGACGTCGGTGTAGAGGCCGAGCACGTCGTCGTCCGTCAGTGGCTGGTAGGAGACCGGGGCGAGGAGGACCGCGCTGGCCCCCGCCTCCTGCGCGTCGTCCGCGAGCCTCCGCGCCCAGGACGTCCGCAGCGCCCCCACACCGACCACGACCGGCGTGCCGCCGGCCGCCTCGACGGCGGCGCGCGCGACCCGGCGCCGCTCGTCGCGGTCGAGGTAGGCGTAGGAGCCGGTCGAGCCCAGGACGGCGACCGTGTCGACCTCCGCCGCCACCGCGCGCTCGACGAGGCGGCGCAGCGCGGCCAGGTCGAGGGCGTCGTCGCGCACGGGGGAGAGGGGGAAGGCGCCGAGTCCGGTCAGGGTGCTCACCCGCCCATCCTGCCCGCACCCGACCCCGCCGGTCCGCATGGTGGCGGCGGCGGGCGGGCGGTGGGCGGCGCCGTACCCTGGGCCGCGTGCTGAGGATCGACCGCGCGACGCGCGACGCCATCGTCGCCCACGCCAAGCGGGACCACCCCGACGAGGCCTGCGGCGTCGTCGCCGGACCCGTCGGGTCCGACCGGCCCGAGCGCCTGGTGGAGATGGTGAACGCCGCGGGCAGCCCGACGTTCTACGAGTTCGACTCGCTCGACCTGCTCGCGCTCTACCGCGAGATGGACGACCGCGACGAGGAGCCGGTGGTCGTCTACCACTCCCACACGGCGACCGAGGCCTACCCCAGCCGCACCGACATCGGGCTCGCCAGCGAGCCCGGCGCGCACTACGTGCTCGTCAGCACCCGGGAGCACGGGAACAACGAGGGACCTGTGGAGTTCAGGTCCTACAGAATCGTCGACGGCGAGGTGACCGAGGAAGAGGTCGACGTCGTCGAGCAGCTACCAGCCCCGACAGTCCCCGAAAGTGGAGAGTGAACCAGATGGCCATCGAGGTGCGGATCCCGACGATCCTGCGGACCTACACCAACGGTGAGAAGGCCGTGTCCGCCAACGGCGACACCCTCGCCGCGCTCATCGACGACCTCGAGGCGAACCACCCGGGCATCCGGGGCCGCCTCGTCGACGGTGACGGCGACGACGCCGACCTGCGTCGCTTCGTGAACGTCTACATCAACGACGAGGACGTGCGCTTCATCGGCGGCCTCGAGGCCGGCCTGTCCGACGGCGACCAGGTCGTCGTGCTGCCGGCCGTCGCCGGCGGCTGCTGACCCACCCAGCACCACCCAGCACCACCCCGCGCCACCCAGCACCATCCCGCACCGCCCGAGGGGGCCGTCGGACCACACGGTCCGGCGGCCCCTCGGCGTACCGGCCCGGGTGCGTAGAGTGCCGCCCATGACCGAGCCGGTGACGCCGCAGCGGCGCACGTTCGTCCTCGTCGACGGCGAGAACATCGACGCCACGCTGGGCAACTCGCTCCTGGGCCGTCGCCCGACGCCCGAGGAGCGGCCGCGCTGGGAGCGCGTGACGGCGTACGCCGAGCAGCTGTGGGACCAGCCGGTCACCGGTCTGTTCTTCCTCAACGCGAGCGGCGGCTCGCTGCCGAGCGCCTTCGTGCAGGCGCTGCTGGCGCTCGGCTACCGCCCCGTCCCGCTGGCCGGCCGCGGCGACCAGAAGGTCGTCGACCTCGGTATCCAGCGGACGCTGCAGGCGGTGCTGGCCCACGACGCCGACGTGCTGCTCGTCAGCCACGACGGCGACTTCCTCGACGACCTGCGCCCGCTCGTCGAGCACCCGGACCGCCGCGTGGGCCTGTTGGCGCTGCGGGAGTACGCGAACGCCGGCTTCACCTCGATGGGCGTGCGCATCCACGACCTCGAGGACGACGTCCGCGCCTTCAACGTGCCGCTCCCGCGCGTGCGGATCATCCCGCTGGAGGAGTTCGACCCGGAGCTGTTCCTGCGGTGATGGGAGGATGGCGGCCATGCGCTACGACGACCTGGTCGCCTCCGTCGGCAACACCCCGCTCGTGGGTCTGCCGCGCCTCTCGCCGAGCCCCGACGTGCGCATCTGGGCGAAGCTGGAGGACCGCAACCCGACCGGCTCGATCAAGGACCGCCCGGCGCTGAGGATGATCGAGCAGGCGGAGGCCGACGGCCTGCTGCGCCCCGGCTGCACGATCCTCGAGCCGACGTCGGGCAACACCGGCATCTCGCTGGCCATGGCGGCGAAGCTCAAGGGCTACCGCATCGTCTGCGTCATGCCGGAGAACACCTCGCAGGAGCGCCGCCAGCTGCTGCGCATGTGGGGTGCGGAGATCTACTCCTCGCCCGCCGCGGGCGGCTCCAACGAGGCGGTGCGGGTGGCGAAGGGGATGGCCGAGGAGCACCCCGACTGGGTGATGCTCTACCAGTACGGCAACCCCGCCAACGCGCTCGCGCACGAGGAGGGCACCGGCCCCGAGATCCTCGCCGACCTCCCCGAGATCACCCACTTCGTCGCCGGTCTCGGCACGACCGGCACCCTCATGGGGGTCTCCCGCTTCTTCCGCCGGGCCAAGCCCGACGTGCGGATCGTGGCCGCGGAGCCGCGCTACGGCGAGCTGGTCTACGGCCTGCGCAACCTCGACGAGGGCTTCGTGCCCGAGCTGTACGACGCCGACCTCATCGACGCCCGCTTCTCGGTCGGCCCCCGCGACGCCGTGCGCCGGGTGCGCGAGCTGCTCGAGCTGGAGGGCATCTTCGCCGGCGTCTCGACGGGCGCGATCCTGCACGCCGCGCTGGGCCAGGCGGCCAAGGCCGTGAAGGCCGGGGAACGTGCTGACATCGCCTTCGTCGTGTGCGACGGTGGGTGGAAGTACCTGTCGACCGGGGCCTACGAGGGCACGGTCGACGAGGCAGAGGACCGTCTGGAGGGGCAGCTGTGGGCGTGAACGGGGCGCGCGTGCGCAGAGGGCGTCTCGGCGCCTGGCTGGTGACGGCCGTGGCCGGGCTCGGTCTGGCCGTCGTGCCACCCGCGGGGGCGAGCGGTGCGCCGACGCTGCCGTCCGCCGTACCGGGGGTGCAGGCGGCCGCGCCCACCCTGACCCCGGAGGGGCCCGACACGATCCGCGGCGCCGCCCGCTACGAGGGCACGCTGACCGCCGTCGTCGCCTGGCGCACGCCGCGCGCCACCAGCGGGCAGGTGCAGTGGCACCGCGACTACACCCCGATCCCGGGCGCGACGGGCTCGACGTACCGGGTCACGCACGAGGACGTCGGCCACCGGATCCGGTACGTCGTGACGGTCGGCCGCGCGGGCTACGCCTCGTCGCGCCACCTCTCGCAGCCCACGCCCGTCGTCGGCGACGCGACCCCGCGGCGCCGCACGGTGACCTACGACGTGCGCGTCGACGGGTCCATCCCCGGGTTCCGCGTCGAGGAGTTCGGCGTGCAGTCGGGCGAGACCCTCGCCGACCCCCGCGGCTGGCGCGCCGGCGGCACCCACTTCCAGCGCACGGCCAGCGGTGCGCGCTCGAGCTTCACCCTGGTGCTCGCCACCGCGGACCGGCTGCCGCGCTACTCCGGCGAGTGCAGCACGCAGTGGAGCTGCCGCGTGGGGCGCAACGTGATCATCAACTACACGCGCTGGATGGAGGCGTCGCCGTCGTGGAACGCCGCCCGCGGCACGCTGCGCGACTACCGCCACATGGTGGTCAACCACGAGGTCGGCCACTTCCTGGGGCGCGGGCACGTCGGCTGCTCGGCGCCGGGCAACCGGGCGCCGGTGATGATGCAGCAGTCGAAGGGGCTGGACGGCTGCCGCTTCAACCCCTGGCCGCTGCCGGGCGAGCGCTGAGCCGGAGGCGTCGGGGTGGGGGCGCGGGACGCGTCTCACGGCCGTGAGAGTGACGACACCGCCGCTGCGTCGCTTCACGTGCTCGTAACCCCTAGATTGACCCGTTGTGGTGGACGACCTCGCCGACGCACCGATCGGCATCTTCGACTCCGGCTTCGGCGGGCTGACCGTCGCGCGCTCGGTCATCGACCAGCTGCCCCACGAGTCGATCGTCTACCTCGGTGACACCGCCCGTCAGCCCTACGGCCCGAAGCCGATCGGCGAGGTCCGCGAGTACGCGCTGGAGTGCCTCGACCACCTCGTCGCCCGCGGCGTCAAGGCGCTCGTCATCGCCTGCAACTCAGCGAGCGCCGCGATGCTGCGCGACGCGCGGGAGCGGTACGACGTGCCCGTCGTCGAGGTCATCTACCCGGCCACCCGCCGCGCCGTCGCGGCCACCCGCACGGGGCGGATCGGCGTGATCTGCACGCAGGCGACCGCCACGTCGATGGCCTACGACGACGCGTTCGCGGCCGCCCCCCAGGTCGAGCTGGTCACCCAGGCCTGCCCGCGCTTCGTCGAGTTCGTCGAGCGGGGCGTCACCTCGGGCCCCGAGCTGCTCGAGGCCGCGCACTCCTACCTCGACCCGCTCATCGCCGCCGACGTCGACACCCTCGTGCTGGGCTGCACGCACTACCCGCTGCTGACGGGCGTCATCTCCTACGTCATGGGCGACGGGGTGACCCTGGTGAGCAGCGCCGAGGAGAGCGCGAAGGCGGTCTACCAGATGCTCGCCACGGGCGGTCTCATGCGGGCCGCGGGCGAGGCGACGTACGAGTTCGTCACCACGGGCGAGCCCGGCGAGTTCGAGCGCATCGGCCGGCGCTTCCTCGGCCCCGAGCTCGTGTTCGCGAGCCAGTTCGCGGGAGGTCCGGCATGAGGCTCACGATCGTCGGCTGCGCCGGCTCCTACCCGGGGCCCACCTCGCCCGCGAGCTGCTACCTGCTCGAGGCCGAGGGCCCGGACGGCGACGGCGGTACGCGCACGTGGCGGATCCTGCTCGACCTGGGCAACGGCGCGCTCGGGGCGCTGCACAACCACGCCGACCCGCTGGCCGTCGACGCGGTCTTCGTGAGCCACCTGCACCCCGACCACTGCCTCGACCTGTGCGGCTACTACGTGCTGCGCAAGTACCACCCCGCCGGCCCGCAGCCGCGCATCCCCGTGTGGGGACCGGAGGGCGCGGCGGACCGCATGGCGCGGGCGTACGACCTGCCGCTCGACCCGGGCATGCGCGAGGAGTTCGACTTCCGCGAGTACGCCGTGGAGCGGCGCGCGATCGAGGTCGGCCCGTTCAGCGTGCAGCCGTTCGAGGTGTTCCACCCGGTGCCGGCCTACGCGCTGCGCGTGAGCGCCGGCGGGCGGACGCTGACGTACTCCGGCGACACCGCCCCGTGCCTCGGCCTCGACCGCGCCGCCGCCGGCGTCGACCTGCTGCTGGCCGAGGCCGCATTCCGGGCGCGGGACGAGAACGCGCCCGGCGTGCACCTCACCGGCACCGACGCGGGCGACCTCGCCACGCGCGGCGCCGTCGGTCGGCTCGTCCTCACCCACGTCCCCGCCTGGTTCGACCCGCAGGACGCCCGCACCGAGGCCGTGGCCCGGTACGACGGCCCCACCTCCGTCGCCGTCGCGGGCGCCGTCTACGACGTCTGAGCGGCGAGCCGGCGCCCCACGGCGTACCGCACCGCCAGTAGCACGCCCGTCACCCCGATCGTCGGCCAGTCCTGCTGGGCGGTGAGCCGCAGCAGCGCGGCGGCGATCAGCAGGTCCACCAGCAGGGCGGTGGCGTCGCCGAGGCGCCGGGTGGTGACCACGCCCAGCAGCCCGGTGACGACGGCCGCGGCCGACGTCAGCGCCGCGGCCCCGAGGAGCACGGCCGTCACGGGGGCGGCGCCCCGACCTCTTCCTGCTCCTCGCGGATCTCGCGGGCGAGGAAGAAGTTGAGCGCGGTCCGGATCGCGGCGACGGCGGCGAGCTGACCGAGCTCCTCGAACGACGGCGCGATGGCGGTGCGCAGCACGTCGGAGGCGAGCTGGAACTCCAGCCCCAGGGCGAGGAACCGGCCGAGGGTCAGCCGCACCCGCGTGAACTCGCGCGGGTTGCGGTGGGGCAGCACACGCAGGAACTGCACGACCGCGATGACGGCGCCGATGAAGATGACGGCGGCGCCCGCGGCCTCCACCAGCCGCACGAGCGTGTCGACGGCGGTGCGCAGGTGTTCCTCGGGCAGGAGGTCGATGGCGGCGGGGCTCACCTCGCGCCGGTACCCACGCGCGGTCGTGGTGGCCGCGCGGGGCCCGGTGGTCGAGGTGGCCGCGCGGGGCCCGGTGGTCGAGGTGGCCGCGCTAGCGGCCCTCGAAACCACGCCGTACGCCGCGCGGTGGTTGAGGTGGCCGCGCTGGCCGCCCGGTGGTTGAGGTGGCCGCGCTGGCCGGTCGGTGGTTGAGGTGGCCGCGCTAGCTGTGATGTCCAGGGACGTTGGTCAGCCTGGTGATGGGTGGTTGGCCGCCGATGGCGGTGTGGGGCCGGTGGTGATTGTAGAAGTGCAGCCAGGTCTCGAGGGTGTCGTCGCGTTGCTGGGTTGAGGGGTAGTGGCGGGCGTAGGCCCAGCCGTCGGCGAGGGTGCGGT
>NZ_JADEVT010000013.1 GCF_030466625.1 Nocardioides sp. ChNu-153 | reverse complement strand
CCCGCTCGCGCCCCCGGCCCCGCCCGTGCCGCCCGCCGCACCGCCGCCCGCCGCACCGCCGCCCGCCGCACCGCCACCCGCGGCCCCCGGGGAGCTCGTCGATCCCGACCGGGCCGCGCAGCTGGTCGGGATGGTGCTGGAGGACACCGCGCGCAGTCGCGCGTCGTACGAGTCGAGCACGCAGTTCGCCGACCGCACGCTCGAGGCCGAGCTGGAGCGCATCGTCGGCGACCCGGCCCTGCGCCTGTCCGCAGCCGGCGACGCCGCGCGCGCCGCGGCGCAGGCCCGACGCGACGACCTCGTCGCCCGTGCCCGCCAGGCCCACGTGCGCGACCTCGCGACCCTGCGCACCGAGGTGGAGGGGCTGGAGCGCACGTTCCCCGCCGCCCTCGCGCGCTGGGACGTCGTGGCCACGCGGCCCCCGGGCCCGGGGGACTCGGCGCGGGCGTTCCGGGCGGGGCACCTCACGGTCCCCGGCCTGCCCGACACCGACTTCGCGCTGCCGATGGTGCTCCCGGTCCCGGCGCGGCCGGTGCTCGTGACCACCGACGACGGCGGGGAGGGCGCGGCCGACCGGGTGGCGGCCCTCCTCGGCGTGCGGGCGGCCCTGGCGATGCGTACCGGCCGCCCGCGCATCGTGCTCGTCGACCTCGCCCGCACCCGCGGCTCGTTCGGGCTGCCGCCGGGGCTCGCCGCCCCGTCGGTGACGACCCCGCCCGCCCTCACGCGTCTCCTCGGCGACCTCGAGCGTCGTACCGCGCTGGTCGACGCGGCGCGGGAGGCGGGCGCGTTCGACGCGCTCGACCCGCAGGTGCTGCGCCCCGTCGTCGTGGTGCTCGCCGACGCCCCCACCGGGTGGGAGACCCCCGCGCTGACGACGCTGGCCCGGCTGGTGCGGGGTGGCACCCCGGGCGTGCAGCTGGTGCTCACCGGGCCGGAGCGCCCGCCGTACGTCGGGGACGAGGCCGCGACCGAGCTGGCGCGGCAGGTGTGGGCCTCGGCGCTCCACCTGCCCAGCGCCCCCGGCGGCAGCCTGGTCGACGCGTTCGCCCGCACCGAGTGGACCTTCGTGCCGGAGCCGGGCCCGGCCGACCCGTCGCTGCTGGTGCGGGTGCTGGCGTCCGAGGGGCCCCTCGAGGGGTGGCACGACGGGATCATCCCCGTCCCCTGACCTGCGCGGCGCTGCCGGCCGGCGAGGGCTCGACCTCCCGGCGCGCTCAGCCGAGGTCGACCGTGCCGCCCGAGCGCCAGTAGTGACCGGCGTCCCGGGTCAGGAACGCGTCGTCGACGAGGTAGCGCCGCAGCGCGGCCACGTCCGGGTGGAACCGGCGCAGCACCGCGTTCACCTCGGTCTCGGGGTAGACGACGCCGAGCTCGAACGCCTGCACCACGTGGTCGAGCACGACCAACCGCTTCGCCCGCTTCGTCGGCATGGTGTGCAGCGAGCCGTCGTCCGCGATGAACTGCCGCAGGACGCGGTCGGCGCCGGCGGCGGGGGAGGGGTCGGGCGTGGTCACGGCCCGACGCTACGCACGGGCGCGGCCGTCCGCACCCGGCTCTCCCGGGCGCGGACCTCTCCGCGGAGGTCTGCTGCGCAGACGTCGCGCAGCGGACCTCCGCGCAGTGCGACCGGCTCGCGCTCCAGGGCGCCGCCGCGTCACACGGGCAGGGGAGCGAGCAGCCGCTCGCACTCCTCGACCAGCCGGGCCCGCAGCGGCGCGCCGCGCTCGGCGAAGGCGCGCTGCGCCGCGACGTACGTCGCCTTGCCCTCGGCCGTCTCGATCGGCACGGGCTCGAAGCCCAGGTCGCGCAGGTCGTAGGGCGCGGCGCGCATGTCGAGCTCGCGGATGTCGCGGGCCAGCGCGAAGCAGTCCGCGACGAGGTCGGAGCAGATCATCGGGCTCAGCCGGAACGCGTGCTTGTAGAGGTCCATGCCCGCGTGCAGGCAGCCCGGCTGCTCGAACGCCGGGCGGTCGTCGGCGGCGGGGGACAGGAGGTTGAGCGGGCGGGCCGGAGGGGTGAAGAACCGGAACGCGTCGAAGTGCGAGCAGGTCACCTTGTGCCCCTCGACGACCGCGTCGGTGCCGGCCGCGCCGAGGCGCAGCGGCCAGTCCGCGTGCAGCACCTGCTCGGGGGTGAGCCGGTAGACCATCGCCCACTCGTGCAGCCCGAAGCAGCCGAAGCTCGGCGCTCGCGCGGCCGTCGCCCGCAGCAGGCGCAGCAGTCCCTCGAGCAGCGGACGCTGGCTCGCGACGTGCGCCGCGGTGACCCCCACGGCGCCGGGGTGGCCGGGGACGTCGAGCTCGCCGTACCCCTTCAGCCCCCGGTACGACGCACCCGCCGCCGCGGGCACGGCCACCCCGGCGCCCGGGTGCCAGCGCCGCAGCTGCGCGGGGCGCTGGGAGTAGTAGGTGAAGAGGAAGTCGTGCACCGGGTGCTTCACGCGCTCCGCGCGCCGGGCCAGGTGGGGAGCGGTGAACGCGTCGACGCGGGCCTCGTGGGCCGCGCGGCGACGGGCCAGGTCGTCCGGGTCCAGCACCTCCACGAGGAGCCAGGGTAGGTGCGCGCCGGGGGTCGACCGGCATCGGTGCGGGGCCGCCGCGCGACCTCGCTAGGCTCACCGGGTGCGCATCGTCCGCTTCGCAGCCTCAGAAGACCCCCAGTACGGCGTCGTGACCGGCGACCTCGACGAGCACGGCCAGCTGGCCGAGGACGCCACGATCGTGGCCCTCGCCGGCGACCCGCTCTACGTCGGCATCAAGCTGCTGGACGAGGAGCACCGGCTCGCCGACGTGCGGCTCCTCGCGCCGGTGCTGCCGCGCAGCAAGGTGGTGGGCATCGGGCGCAACTACGCCGCGCACGCCGCCGAGCTCGGCAACGACGTGCCGAGCGAGCCGCTCATGTTCCTCAAGCCCAACACCTCCGTCGTCGGCCCCGGTGACGCGATCGCCTACCCGTCGCAGTCGACGAACGTGCAGTACGAGGGCGAGGTCGCCGTCGTCATCGGCCGCATCTGCCGCGACGTGCCGGCCGAGAAGGCCACCGACGTCATCTTCGGCTACACCATCGCCAACGACGTGACCGCCCGCGACCTGCAGAAGGGCGACGTGCAGTTCACCCGCGCCAAGGGCTTCGACACGTTCTGCCCGATCGGGCCCTGGGTCGAGACCGACCTCGACCCCCACGACTTCAGCCAGGGCCGCCGCGTGCGCACCTTCCTCAACGGCGACGTCGTGCAGGACGGGTCGACGGCCGACATGATCTTCGACATCCCCGCCCTGGTCGCCCACGTCAGCAGCGTCATGACCCTGCTGCCCGGCGACCTCATCCTCACCGGCACCCCTGAGGGCGTCGGTCCCATGCTCCCCGGCGACGAGGTCGAGGTCGTCGTCGACGGCCTGGGCGCGCTGACGAACAAGGTGGTCTCCCGATGAGCACGACCCCCGCCCTGGCCAGCGACCGCCCCGTGCGCGTGCGCATGGCGCCGTCGCCGACGGGCAGCCCGCACGTCGGCCTGGCCCGCACGGCCCTGTTCAACTGGGCGTTCGCTCGCCACCACGCCCGCCACGGCGCGGGCGGCACGTTCGTGTTCCGCATCGAGGACACCGACGCGGCCCGCAACACCGAGGAGTCCTACACCTCGCTGCTCGAGGTGCTGCGCTGGCTCGGGCTCGACTGGGACGAGGGCCCGGAGATCGGCGGCCCGTTCGCGCCGTACCGCCAGAGCGAGCGCGGCGAGCTCTACCGCGACGTGCTCGCGAAGCTGCGAGCCAGCAACTACACCTACGACTGCTACTGCACCACCGACGAGGTCACCGCGCGCCGCAAGGCCGCCGGGTCCAAGGTCATGGGGTACGACGGGTTCTGCCGCGAGCTGAGCGACGAGCAGGTGGCGGCGTTCCGCGCCGATGGCCGGGCGCCCGTCGTGCGGTTCCGGATGCCCGAGGGCTCGATCACCTTCGACGACCTGGTGCGCGGCGAGATCACCTTCGAGACCGAGTTCGTGCCCGACTACGCGCTGTGCCGGGCCAACGGCGACCCGCTCTACACCCTCGTCGCGCCGGTCGACGACGCGCTCATGGAGATCACCCACGTCCTGCGCGGCGAGGACCTGCTGTCCTCGACGCCCCGCCAGGTGGCGCTGTACGACGCGCTCGCCGCCGTCGGGGTCGGCAACGGCACGACGCCGCGCTTCGGCCACCTGCCCTACGTGATGGGCGAGGGCAACAAGAAGCTGTCGAAGCGCGACCCCGAGGCCCACCTCCTGGCCTACCGCGACCAGGGGTTCCTCGCCGAGGGCCTGCTCAACTACCTGGCGCTGCTGGGGTGGGCGATCGCCGAGGACCGCGACGTCTTCACGCTCGACGAGATGGTCGACGCCTTCGACATCAGCCGGGTGAACCCGAACCCCGCGCGCTTCGACCTCAAGAAGTGCGAGGCCATCAACGGCGACCACCTGCGCATGCTCGGCGTGCCCGAGGTGACGCGGCGCTGCGTGCCGTTCCTCGTGCAGTCCGGCCTCGTGGCGGACCCGCCCACCCCCGAGCAGGACGCGCTGCTGGCCGGCGCCATGCCGCTCGTGGCGGAGCGGATCAACAAGCTCACCGAGGTCGTCGACATGCTCGGCTTCCTCCTCGTCGACGAGGCCGCGTTCACCCGCGAGCCCGCCGACGTCGAGAAGGTGCTGACCGAGGACGGCATCGCGGTCGTGCAGGCCTCGTACGACGCGCTCGAGCCCCTGGCGGAGTGGACCACCGCCGCCATCGAGGAGGCGCTGCGCGTCGCCCTCGTCGAGGGCCGGGGCCTCAAGCCCCGCAACGCCTTCGGTCCGGTGCGGGTCGCCGTCACCGGCCGCCGGGTGTCGCCGCCCCTGTTCGAGTCGCTCGAGCTGCTCGGGCGCGAGCGCGGGCTCACACGGCTGCGGAGCGCGCTGGAGCGATGAGCCACCCCCTGCCACCCCCGGGCCAGCCCCCGGGCCCGCCCCCGGGCCCGCCCCCGGGCCAGTCCCCGGGCTCGCAGCAGCCGTCGTACCCGCCGGAGACCGGGCCGGTGGGCCCGGCGGGCACGGCGCCCGCCCCGCGCGGGGCGGTGACGCTCAGCGCCGAGGAGTTCGCGGCGGCGTACCCGCCCCTGGAGTACCACCGGCTGCACCGGGCGGGCGACCGGGGCTGGTGGCGCCCGGTGGTGGGCGTGGTCGTCGCCGCCGTGTCGATGGTGCTCGTGCTGTCGATGGTCACGCTCGCGCTCTTCGCCCTCGGCCTCGCCGTGGTGGGCGCGGACGTGGGGGACGGGGTCGACCAGATGCTGTCGCTCGACACGGTGACGCCGCTGTCGCTCGCCTACCTGCTCTCGACCCTGGCGCTGCTCACGCCGGTCGTGTGGCTCGTCACGCGGTACCTGCACGGCCTGCGGCCGGGCTGGACGACGTCGGTGGCGCCCCGGATGCGCTGGGGCTACTTCCTGGCCTGCGCGGGGCTGTCGGTGGTGGCCCTCGTGGCCAGCCTCGTCGTCTCCGTGCTGGTGAGCGCGCTCGACCCCGGCGCGGTGCCCGAGGGCTCCGAGGTGGGCTCGCTCAACGCCTTCACCGAGACGACCCGCAACTTCCTGTTCGTCGTGCTGCTCGTCACGCCGTTCCAGGCGGCGGGGGAGGAGTACCTGTTCCGCGGCTACGTCACCCAGGTCGCGGGCGGCATCTTCTCCTCGCCCCGGGTCGCCACGGCCGTCGCGATCGTCGTGCCCGCGGTGCTCTTCGCCCTGGCGCACGGGGCGCAGAGCCCGCCGGTGTTCTTCGACCGGCTCGCGTTCGGGGTGATGGCGGGCTACCTGGTCATCCGCACCGGAGGCCTCGAGGCGTCCATCGCCATGCACGTGATGAACAACTGGTTCGCCTTCGGGCTCGCGCTCGCGGTGGGCGACATGGACGAGGTGCTGACGCCCAGCGGGGGCAGCTGGCTGACGCTGCCCGTCACCCTCACGCAGACCCTCGTCTACCTCGCGCTCGCGGTGCTGGTGCACCGCGGGATGGGCCTGGCGCGCGCCGCGGACTCGGCCGTTTTGATCGGGTCCCGGGGTCGCGTGTATGGTCTCTCCTCGGCCCCACCAGGGGCCTGACCATGGGATATGGTGTAATTGGCAGCACGACTGGTTCTGGTCCAGTTAGTCTAGGTTCGAGTCCTAGTATCCCAGCGAGATCCGGGCCCGCAGGGCCCGGATTTTGAATGAGACGAAGGCTTCGCTAGAGTCTCCGAGTCGTCACAGGCGGGCCGCGAGGCTCACCGAAGGACATGCCCCCGTTGTGTAGCGGCCTAGCACGCCGCCCTCTCACGGCGGTAGCGCCGGTTCGAATCCGGTCGGGGGTACGTGACGCGCGAAGGGCCCGGTCGGGAGACCGGGCCCTTCGTCGTTCCCGGGCACCGCGGTCCGCAGCGCCCGTGCGGGGCGTCGCTAGGCTGACGCGGTCCGTCCCCGCCGCCACCGAGAGGGTGCGTCCCGTGTCCCGAGTCACCGCCAGCGCCGAGACGACCGTCGCCGCCCCGCCGGAGGCCGTTCTCGCGGCCCTCGCCGACTACCGCGAGACGCGTCCCGCGATCCTCACCGAGCACTACACGGACTACGCGGTCACCGAGGGCGGCACGGGCGCCGGCACCGTCGCGAGCTGGCGCCTGCACGCCACGAAGAAGCGGGTGCGCCACGTCGTGGCCGACGTCGAGACCACGGCCGACACGGTCGTCGAGAAGGACCGCAACTCGACCCTCGTCACGACCTTCCGCGTCACCCCCGCCGGTGACGGCAGCGCCGTGGTCGCCACGACCACCTGGGAGGGCGCGAGCGGCGTCGGGGGCTTCTTCGAGCGCACCTTCGCCCCGGCCGGGCTGAAGCGCATCCACGGGGAGCTGCTGGCCAACCTCGACGCCCGCCTGCGCTCCGCCTGACGCTCCGCCTGAGGCTCGCCGGCTCCGCCCGGCTCCGCATCGGGCTCCCCGCCCGAGCGCCGGCGCGCGGCCGCTGCCGTGTCCGATTCCCGCCAGCCGGGGTCGGTGCGCTGCGGCAGGATGGAGGACGTGCCGACCGACCGCCCCGTCCCCGCCGGCCTCGACCCCGAGGTCTGCTACCGGGCGGCCAGCAGCCGGGACGGCCGGTTCGACGGCATGTTCTTCACGGCCGTGCACACCACCGGCATCTACTGCCGGCCCTCGTGCCCGGCGCGGACCCCGGCGTACCGGAACGTGTCCTTCCACCCCAGCGCCGCCTCCGCGCAGCGGGCCGGCTTCCGCGCCTGCAAGCGCTGCCTGCCCGACGCGGTGCCCGGCAGCCCCGGCTGGGACGTCGCGGCGGACGTCGCCGGGCGCGCCATGCGGCTGATCGGGGACGGGGTGGTGGACCGCGAGGGCGTCGGGGGCCTGGCCGCCGCGCTCGGCTACACCCCGCGCCACCTCGCCCGCCTGCTGGACGCCGAGCTGGGCGCCGGGCCGCTGGCCCTGGCCCGCGCCCGCCGGGCCCGCACCGCCCGCGTGCTCCTGGAGACCACCGACCTCGCCGTCACCGACGTCGCGTTCGCCGCGGGCTTCTCGAGCGTCCGGCAGTTCCACGCGACCGTGCGGGAGGTGTACGCCGCCACGCCCGGCGAGCTGCGCGGCCGAGGTCGGGCCCTCGGGGTGCACCGCGCCGGGGCCGCCGGGGCCGCCGGGGCCACCGGAACCGCCGGGGCCGCCGCGGGCGCCGTGGAGCCCCTGCGGCTGCACCTCACGGTGCGCACGCCGTACGCCGCGCCGGAGCTGCTGGGGTTCCTCGACGCCCACCTCGTGCCCGGGGTGGAGGTCGTGCACGGCGCCACCTACGCGCGGACGCTGCGGCTGCCCCACGGTGATGCGGTGCTGGCCGTCGACCTGCACCCGGTGCCCGGCGGGCCGGGCGGCGTTGCGGAGGTGCCCCTGCGGGTGTGGCTGACCGACCTGCGCGACACCACCGCCGCCCTCGAGCGCGTGCGCCGGCTGCTCGACGCCGATGCCGACCCCGTAGCCACCGACACCCACCTCGCCGCGGCGCCCGTGGTCGGCGACCTCGTGCGGCTGACCCCCGGGCTCCGGGTGCCGGGCGCCGTCGACGGTGCGGAGGTGGCGGCCCGTGCCGTCGTCGGCCAGCAGGTCAGCCTCGCCGGGGCGCGCACGGTCACCGGCCGCATCGTCGCCACCCACGGCCGGGAGCTGCCGGTGGGGCTGCGCGGCGTCGTACCGGGACTGACCCACCTGTTCCCCGACCCCGCGGCGCTCGCCGGCCTCGACCCCGAGGAGCTGCCGATGCCCCGGGCCCGCGGGCGGGCGCTCGTGGCCCTCGGCGGGGCCCTGGCCGGGGGCGAGGTGCGTCTCGACCGCGGCGCCGAGCGGGCGGCGGTGCGCGCCGCGCTCCTCGCGCTGCCGGGCATCGGGCCCTGGACGGCCGACTACGTCGCCATGCGGGCCCTCGGCGACCCGGACGTCTTCCTGCCCACCGACGTGGGCGTGCGGCGCGTGCTGCTGGCGCGCGGCCACCCGGCCGTCGTGCCCGCGGACGTCGAGGCGGCGTGGCGTCCCTGGCGCTCCTCGGCGCTGCTGCACCTGTGGAACACCCTCATGCCGCCGGTGCACGCCGGCCAGGAAGGACCCTGACATGTGGACCGTGGTCGACTCGCCGATCGGCGAGCTGCGCCTGGTGGAGCACGACGGGGCGGTGACGGCGATCGAGTTCGCGCCGTTCCCCGCCGCCGTGCGCGCGCCCCGCGACGCGGCGTCGCCGGAGGACGCGCCCGGGCGCGACGACGACCGGCCGGTGCTCGTCGAGACGGCGGCCCAGCTGGCGGCGTACTTCGCGGGTGGCCTCACCCGCTTCGACCTGCCGCTGGCCCCCGTCGGCACCCCGTTCCAGCAGAAGGTCTGGGCGGCGCTCGCCGAGATCCCCTACGGCGCGACGACGTCGTACGGCGCGGTGGCCCGCACCCTCGGGCTCACCGGCCACGGCTCCCGCGCCGTCGGACTGGCCAACGGGCGCAACCCCGTGCCCGTCGTCGTGCCGTGCCACCGGGTGGTGGGCGCGGACGGGTCGCTGACGGGGTACGCCGGCGGGGTCGAGCGCAAGCAGGCCCTGCTCGACCTCGAGCAGGGGGCGCTGTTCTGATGACGCAGCCCGGGACGGGCCCGACGACGGGCTGGCAGCGGGTCTCCGGCCGGGTCGTGCACGAGAACCCGTGGATCGTCGTGACGCAGGACGAGGTGGTGCGACCCGACGGCACCCCGGGCACGTACGGCGTGGTGCAGCTGCGCAGCCCCGCCGTCTTCGTCGTCGCCGTCACCGAGGCCGACGAGGTCGTGCTGGTGCGCTGCGACCGCTACACCACCGGCCCCGGCTGGGAGGTGCCCGCCGGCGGCGCGGACGACGACGACCCGCTCACCGCGGCCCGCCGCGAGCTGGGGGAGGAGGCCGGGCTCGTCGCCGCACAGTGGGACGACCTCGGCCCGGTCACCTCGCTCAACGGGGTCTGCCGGGCCCCCGGCCGGGTGTTCCTCGCCCAGGGGCTGAGCCCGGCGCCCGAGCGCCTCGAGCAGGCCGTCGAGGGCATCTCGGAGGTTCGCCGCGTGCCGTGGGCGGAGCTGCTGCACATGGTCGCCGCCGGGGAGGTCCCGGACGGCGAGACCCTGGCCGCCCTGCTGCTCGCCGCCGTCGCGCTCGGCCGGGTCGTGGGCGGGCCGGCGCCGGGCGCCTAACCCCCGGCCCCGCGGACCTCCGCGGGGTGGACCAGACCAGCCCCGCCGCCGGGAACGTCCGCCGTACCCCGGGAGGTCTCCCCGGTGACGGATCCGACGGGGGAGGCACGGGATGGTCGAGCAGGGGACGCAGGGGCACCGACGGTCGGGGGAGGTGCTGCTGCCCGTGGTGCTCGCCGCGGTCGCGGTGGCGGTCGTGCTGCTGGCGGTGGTCGCGCGGCCGTCGGTCGCGAGCCCCGAGCCGACCCGCCCGCCCGCGGCCGCCCCGCCCGTCGCGCAGCCCACCCGCGTGCTGCTCGTGGGAGACTCGCTCACCCACGGCTACCGCGGCGACTGGACCTGGCGCTACCGGCTCTGGCAGCTGCTGCGGGCCGAGCGGCGCACGACGTACGACCTGGTCGGCAACCGCGACGACGTGGCGGACCCGGTCCTCGACCTGACGGGCCACCACGACTACGCCGACCCGGACTTCGACACCGACCACGCGGCGTCGGGCGGGATGTACCTCACCCGCATGCGGTACGACGTGCCCGAGCTGGCCGCCGCCACCGCGCCGGACGTCGTGGTGCTCCTCATCGGCATCAACGACCTGCGCAACGGCGTCACCCCGGGCGACCTCGCCGCGGCGGCGCGCACCTTCGTCGGGGAGGTGCGCTCGGCCGCGCCCGACGTCGACGTCGTGCTCGCCCAGCTGCCGCACGTCCACCTCCCGCTCGTCGCGGACTACAACGCCCGGCTCGACGTGCTCGCCGCCGAGCTGGCGACGCCGGCGTCGCCGGTGGTGGTGGCCCGCTCCGCCGGCGGCTTCACGGCCGCCGACTTCTGGGACCGCCTGCACCCGGGCGCGGCGGGCGAGGTGCGGATCGCCCGCGCCGTCCACGGGGCGCTGGCGGAGCTGGGGCGGGTCACCGAGCCGCTGCCGCCGCTGGTGCTGCCCCCCGCCGGCCCCGCCCAGGCGCCCGCCGGGCTGCGGGCCGAGCACGGACCGCAGGGCCTGGTCGTCGGCTGGGAGCGCCCCGCCGGGGCGACGGGGTACGTCGTGGCCCACCGCCCGGTGGGCACGGGGACGTGGCAGGAGGTGCGGCTGAACCTGCCCTACGTCCGGGCCTCGGGGCTGGCGCCGACGGACGTGGTGCTCGCGGGTGCCGACCCGCGCCTCGCCCACGAGGTGGTGGTGCGGGCCGCGCGGGGCGGGCACGTGGCCGGCGCCGGGGCGTCGGCCGCGGTCGTCGTACCGGCCCTCGTCCCCTGACCGGCGTGAGCGCCCCCGGCGGGGGCCCTACTCGGCCGCGGCGCGGCGCAGCGACTCGGACAGCCGCTCGGCGGCGGCCAGGACGGCCGGGGCGTGCATGCGCCCGGGCTGCCGCGAGAGCCGCTCGAGGGGACCGGAGACCGACACGGCGGCGATGACCTTGCCGCTGGGGGAGCGGACGGGGGCGGAGACCGACGCCACGCCCTGCTCGCGCTCGCCGACGGACTGGGCCCAGCCACGGCGCCGGATGCCCGACAGCGCGGTCGCGGAGAAGGCGGCGACCTGGAGGCCGCGCTGCATGCGGTCCGGGTCCTCCCACGCCAGCAGCACCTGGGCGGCGGAGCCCGCGCGCATCGTCAGCTGGGAGCCGACGGGGATGGTGTCGCGCAGGCCGGAGGGCCGCTCGGCGGCCGCGACGCAGACGCGGTTCTCGCCCTGGCGGCGCCACAGCTGCGCGGACTCGCCGGTGATGTCGCGCAGGCGGGCGAGGACGGGGCCGGCGGCGGCCAGCAGCCGGTCCTCGCCGGCGGCGGCGGAGAGCTCGCCGAGGCGGGGGCCCAGGACGAAGCGGCCCTGCATGTCGCGCGCCACGAGGCGGTGGTGCTCGAGGGCAACCGCGAGCCGGTGCGCGGTCGGCCGCGCGAGCCCCGTGCTGGCCACCAGGCCCGCCAGCGTCGCCGGCCCGGCCTCCAGCGCCGTGAGCACCAGAGCCGCCTTGTCGAGAACGCCGACGCCACTTCCCTTGTCCATATGGCAATACTGACGTCTCAGTTCGTGGGACGCAAGAGGTAAGGTCCGTGCTGTCAGGAGACAGCTGTGGCGTTGTTGGAGGAATCATGAGCCGTACGGGCGGCCGCACGTTGGCGGAGAAGGTCTGGGACGAGCACGTCGTCCGGAGCGCGGAGGGCGAACCCGACCTCCTGTTCATCGATCTGCACCTCATCCACGAGGTCACCTCCCCCCAGGCGTTCGACGGGCTCCGGCTCGCCGGGCGTCGGGTCCGCCGGCCCGACCTCACGCTCGCGACCGAGGACCACAACGTCCCGACGATCGACTGGGACAAGCCGATCGCGGACCCGGTCTCGCGCACGCAGGTCGAGACGCTGCGCCGCAACGCCGAGGAGTTCGGTGTGCGGCTGCACCCGCTGGGCGACGTCGAGCAGGGCATCGTGCACGTCGTCGGGCCGCAGCTCGGGCTGACGCAGCCGGGCATGACGATCGTCTGCGGTGACTCGCACACGTCGACCCACGGCGCCTTCGGTGCCATCGCGTTCGGCATCGGCACCTCCGAGGTGGAGCACGTGCTGGCCACGCAGACGCTGCCGCAGTCCAAGCCGCGCACGATGGCGGTCACGGTCAACGGGTCGCTGCCCGAGGGCGTCACCGCCAAGGACCTCGTGCTCACCCTCATCACGCACACCGGCACCGGTGGCGGGCAGGGCTACATCGTGGAGTACCGCGGCCAGGCCATCGAGGAGCTCTCGATGGAGGCGCGGATGACCATCTGCAACATGTCCATCGAGTGGGGCGCCAAGGCCGGGCTCATCGCGCCCGACGACACGACGTTCGCCTACATCGAGGGCCGCCCCGAGGCGCCGAAGGGTGCCGACTGGGACGAGGCCGTCGCCCACTGGCGCACGCTGGTCAGCGACGACGACGCCGAGTTCGACCGCGAGATCGTGCTCGACGCCTCCACGATGACGCCGTTCGTCACCTGGGGAACCAACCCGGGCCAGGGCGTCCCCCTGGGTGGCGCGGTCCCCGTGCCGGCCGAGTTCGAGGACCCGAGCGACCAGGTCGCCGCCGAGCGCGCGCTGACCTACATGGGTCTCGAGGCCGGCACCCCGATGCGCGAGGTGAAGGTCGACACCGTCTTCGTCGGCTCCTGCACCAACGGGCGCATCGAGGACCTCCGCCTCGCCGCCGACATCGTCAAGGGGCGCCGCGTCGCGGCCGACACCCGCCTGCTCGTCGTGCCCGGCTCGGTGCGCGTGCGCCTCCAGGCCGAGCAGGAGGGCCTCGACGTCGTGTTCAAGGAGGCCGGCGCCGAGTGGCGCGGCGCGGGCTGCTCCATGTGCCTGGGCATGAACCCCGACCAGCTCGCCCCCGGCGAGCGCAGCGCGTCGACGTCGAACCGCAACTTCGAGGGCCGGCAGGGCAAGGGCGGGCGCACCCACCTCGTCTCCGTGCCCGTCGCCGCCGCGACCGCCATCCGCGGCACCCTCTCGTCCCCCGCCGACCTGGAGCCGGCCGCCGCCGGCGCCGCGAGCTGACCAGGAGCCGTCATGGAGAAGTTCACCTCCCACACCGGCGTCGGCGTGCCGCTGCGACGCAGCAACGTCGACACCGACCAGATCATCCCGGCGGTCTACCTCAAGCGGGTCACTCGCAGCGGGTTCGAGGACGGGCTCTTCGCCGCGTGGCGCAACGACCCGGCGTTCGTGCTCAACCAGCCAGCGTACGCCGCGGGGTCCGTGCTCGTGGCCGGTCCCGACTTCGGCACCGGCTCCTCGCGGGAGCACGCGGTCTGGGCGCTGCAGAACTACGGCTTCAAGGCCGTCATCAGCTCGCGGTTCGCCGACATCTTCCGGGGCAACTCGGGCAAGGCCGGTCTCGTCGCCGCGCAGGTGGACGAGAAGGTCGTCCAGCGCATCTGGGCCATCCTCGAGGACCAGCCGGGCGCCACGGTGACCGTCGACCTCGAGAGCCGCACCGTGCGCGCCGGGGAGGGCGTCGACGCCGTCGAGGACTCGTTCGACATCGACGACTACACCCGCTGGCGCCTGCTCGAGGGCCTCGACGACATCGGGATCACGCTGGGCCGTGAGGCCGAGATCGCGGCGTACGAGGCCGCCCGCCCCGCGTGGAAGCCGGTGACGCAGCGCGTCTGACCCGCCCGGAGCGCCACCGGCTCCGAACTACCGTCGTACGGACCGGGAGGCCGACCGGCGCTCCCGGCACTCGACGACGAGGAGATCGCGTGAGCACCATCTCGACGAACGGCGTGCAGCTGCACCACACCGACACCGGCGGCGACGGCCGTCCGGTCGTGCTCATCCACGGCTGGCCGCTCAGCGGCGCCTCGTGGGAGCACCAGGTGCCCGCGCTGACCGAGGCCGGCCACCGCGTGGTGACCTACGACCGTCGCGGGTTCGGTGCCTCGGACAAGCCCGACGCCGGGTACGACTACGACACGCTGGCCGCGGACCTCGACGGCCTGCTGACCGAGCTCGACCTGACCGACGTCACGCTCGTCGGGTTCTCCATGGGCGGCGGCGAGGTCGCCCGCTACCTCGGCACGTACGGCGACGCCCGCGTCCGCTCGGCCGTCTTCGCGGCCGCGGTCCCGCCGTACCTACTGAAGACCGACGACAACCCCGACGGCGGCCTCGCCGAGGAGGACGTCCAGGGCATGGTCGACGGGGTCGGCGCGGACCGCGAGGGCTTCCTCGACGGGTTCACCACCGACTTCTTCTCCGTCGACGGCACGCTGAAGGTCAGCGAGGAGGAGCGGCAGAAGGCGCTCGAGCTCGAGGCGCCCGCCGCCGACGCCGCGCTGACCGGCTGCATCGAGGCGTTCGCGCGCACCGACTTCCGCGCCGACCTGGCCACCATCGCGGTCCCCACCCTCGTCATCCACGGCTCGGGCGACGCCACCGTGCCCGTGGAGGTCTCGGGCCAGCGCACCGCGCAGGCGGTGACGGGCGCGACGTACGTCGTCGTGGACGACGCCCCGCACGGCCTCAACGTCAGCCACGCCGCCGAGTTCAACGGTGCCCTGCTGGAGTTCCTGGGCCGCTGAGCCGCACCGCGCAGGGGGGGCGTCACCACCGGTGGCGTCCCCCTGCCACGCGTGGGTACCGGCGGGTCACATCGGGCCCGCCGCTGTTGTCGTGGCCCGTCCGCGCGCCTAGCGTGCGCAGAGACACCCGTGGGGCAGGCGCCGCACCGGGACGTACCGGAAGGACACCAGTGAACAAGTCGCAGTTCATCGAGGCGCTGTCGTCGAGGTTCGAGGGCAACAAGAAGGCTGCCGCCCACGCCCTCGACGCCGTCGTCGACACCATCACCCGTGAGGTCGCCCGGGGCGAGAAGGTCGCCATCACCGGGTTCGGCGCGTTCGAGAAGGGCGCCGGAGCCGCGAAGGGGGTCGTGCCCAAGTTCACCCCCGCGGCCAACCTGCGCAACGTCATCTCCGGGGCGAAGCAGCTGCCGGCGGCCACCGTGGGGGCCGCCGGTGAGGCCGCCAGCGCCGTCGTCGCGAAGGTGACCGGCAAGGGCGGCGCGCGCCGCTCGGGAGGGTCGTCGGACGAGGGCACCGACAGCGACGAGGCGTCCGTCAGCACGACCGAGGTGTCGATCGACCAGGTGCTCGGCACGGCGTCGTCCGGTGGGAGTGCCGCCGCGACGACGCCCGCGACGAAGGCGGAGAAGAAGGCGCCGGCCACCCGGACGACGGTGAAGACCGCCCCCGCGAAGAAGGCTTCCGCGAAGAAGGCTCCCGCGAAGAAGGCCCCCGCGAAGAAGGCCCCCGCGAAGAAGGCCCCCGCGAAGAAGGCCCCCGCGGCGGAGGAGGCCCCGGCGACGACGGCGCCCGCGAAGAAGTCGCCGTCGGCGGGCGCCCCGGCCCGGAAGACCGCCGTGGCGAAGGCACCGGTGGACGCTCCGCCGAGCGCGGACGCGCCGGCGTCTCCCGCCGAGGGGACCGCCACGGCCCCGGCGACGAAGGCCCCCGCGACGAAGGCCCCCGCGACGAAGGCCCCCGCGAAGAAGGCCCCCGCGAAGAAGGCCCCCGCGAAGAAGGCCCCCGCGAAGAAGGCCCCCGCGAAGAAGGCGAGCAAGGCGACGGCCACCAAGGACGCGGCGTCGCGCGCGGCCGCCGGCACCGAGCCCGGAGGCACGACGCCCGTGGCCCGCACCACCGCCACGACGTCCGTCGCGGACCAGCCGGACGACGGGGGCCCGCGCACGCCGTCGCAGAACTCCCCGGCGGCCCAGACCGAGCCCCCGGCCTGACGCAGCGGGCTCAGCCGGGGTGGCGGGCCAGCAGGCCCGCCGTCCACGGCCCCAGCCCGAGGTCGATGGCGCCGTCCAGTGCGGCGGCGTCGTCGACGTCGTGCCGCAGGGTGGGCAGCGCCCCCCCGACCGGTACGGCGCCCGCCTCGAGGTGGGCGCGGGTCGACCCCGGGCCGTAGCGCGGGTCGAAGAGGGGGAGGGGCGCGCCGTACAGGGTCGTCCCGGTGCCCTCCGCGTCGCTGACGAACACCGGACCGTCGGCCGCCAGGACCTGGACCAGCGCCTCGGCGAGGTCGGCGGGACGCAGGGCCGGCAGGTCGGCGCACAGGGCCACCGGTCGCGCGTCGGGCCAGCGCCGGGCCGCCTCCTGCGCCCCCTGGCGCAGGGTGCCGTTGAGGTCCCCGTCGACGGGGTCCGGCACGACGGTGCACCCGAGCTGCGCCAGGGAGCCGGCGAACCGGTGGTCGTCGGTGAGCACCAGCACGCCGGCCACGCCGGGCGTGACCAGGGCGGCGCGGGCGGTGTCGAGGGCGAACGCCGCGGCCAGCTCCGGGCGCGGCGCGCGACCGTGACCGAGGCGCGACTTCCCGACGGCGGGCGGCTTGACCGGCAGCAGGATCGCGGCGGACGGGGACGTGCTCACCCGGCCCATGCTCGCAGCCCGCGAGCCACGCGGCGCGGGCGGTCCGACCGCGCCGCCGTCGCCGGAGCACTGCAGCGCCTATCCTGCCCTGCGGTGCCGCGGCACCGGACCGGGCAGGACGTAGGGAGAGGACGGACCTTGGCGACGAGGAAGCTGAGCGAGCGCCGGGGCTGGGCGTACACGGTGGCGGCGACGATCCTGAAGCCGACGCTGACGGCCGCGACCTCCCGCACCTGGGAGGGCGGTGAGCACCTCCCCGCGACCGGCGGGTTCGTCGTCGCCCTCAACCACGTGACGAAGGTCGACCCCCTCTTCGCCGCGCACTACCTCTACGACCACGGGCGCATCGCGCGCTACCTGGCGAAGTCCGGGCTCTTCGAGTCCCGCGCGCTGGCCACGTTCATGACGGCCGCGGGCCAGATCCCGGTCGAGCGCGAGAGCGCGGGCGCCTCGGCGTACGCCGCCGCGGTCGAGGCGGTGCGGGCCGGGAAGTGCGTCGTGGTCTACCCCGAGGGCACCATCACCCGCGACCCCGACCTGTGGCCCATGACGGGCAAGACGGGCGCGGCACGGATCGCGCTGGCCACGGGCTGCCCCGTGGTCCCGGTGGCCCACTGGGGCGCGCAGGACGTGCTCGCGCCGTACTCGTCGCGACCGCGGCTGCTGCCCCGCAAGCACGTCACCGTGCGGGCGGGTGCCCCGGTCGGTCTCGACGACCTCGTCGGCCGCACGGACGCGCGGGCCGCCGCCGAGGCGACGACCCGGATCATGGCGGCGATCACCGACCTGCTGGCCGGCATCCGCGGCGAGGAGCCGCCTGCCGAGCCGTTCGACCCCCGCCGGCGGGGCGTGAGCGAGTACGGTCGCCCCCGCGCGGTGGAGCCGCGCGCGGACGACGAGCCGGGCGTGCCGGGTGGCCGTCCGACCGGTGACGGGGAGGGTGCATGACGAAGGTGGCGGTGCTGAGCGCCGGGTCGTGGGGCACGGCGTTCTCGCTGGTGCTGGCCGACGGCGGCGGCGACGTCACCCTGTGGGGTCGTCGCGAGGAGGTCGTCGAGCGCATCAACACGCGTCACGAGAACGCCGACTACCTGCCCGGCATCCAGCTCCCCGGCAGCGTGGACGCGACCACCGACCCCGAGGAGGCGCTCGCCGGCGCCGACGTCGTCGTGTGGTCGATGCCGTCCCAGACGCTGCGGGGCACGCTCGAGCAGTGGCGCGACCTCGTGCCACGCGACGCCGTCTCGGTGTCGCTCATGAAGGGCGTCGAGCTCGGCACGGTCAAGCGCATGAGCGAGGTCATCGCCGAGTCCCTCGACGTGCCCTCGCGCCAGGTGGCCGTCGTCAGCGGCCCCAACCTCGCGAAGGAGATCGCCCGCCGCGAGCCCGCCGCCTCCGTGGTGGCGTGCGAGGACGAGGAGACCGCGCGGCGCCTGCAGCGCCTGTGCCACACCCCGGCGTTCCGCCCCTACACGAGCACCGACGTGGTCGGCTGCGAGATCGGCGGCGCCTACAAGAACGTGGTCGCCCTCAGCGTCGGCATGGCCGTCGGCCTCGGCTTCGGCGACAACACCACCGCGTCCGTCATCACCCGCGGCCTCGCCGAGACCGCGCGCCTCGCGGTCGCCCTCGGCGCGAACCCGCTGACCCTCATGGGCCTCGCCGGCCTGGGCGACCTCGTCGCCACCTGCTCCTCGCCGCTGAGCCGCAACCGCACCTTCGGCGAGCGGCTCGGGGCGGGCATGACGACCGAGGAGATCTACGCCTCGACCCGCCAGGTGGCGGAGGGCGCGAAGTCCTGCAGCTCGCTGCGCGACCTCGCGCGTCGTACCGGCGTCGACGTGCCCATCGCCGAGCACGTCGACGAGGTCGTGGCCGGCACCATCACGGCGCGCGACATGATGACGGCGTTCGTGGCCCGCGAGACCAAGGCCGAGGCGGACTGAGGCCTCAGCGGGCCTCGAGCGCGGCGACGAGGTCGTCCCACAGGTCGTCGACGTCCTCGACGCCGACCGAGAGCCGCACCAGCGACTCCGGGATCGTGGCCGCCTCGGTCTTCCAGCGGCGGCGGCGCTCGAGCGTGGACTCCACGCCCCCGAGGCTGGTCGCGAAGACCCACAGCCGCGTCGAGCGGCACAGCAGGTCCGCGGCGAGCGGGCCGTCGGCGAGCTCGATCGCGACGATCGCGCCGAAGCCGGGGTAGCGGACGCGCGAGACGGCCGGGTGCGCCTCGAGGCGCCGCACGAGCTCCGCGGCGTTGGCCTGGGCACGCTCCACCCGCAGGTGCAGGGTGCGCAGGCCGCGCAGCGCGAGCCAGGCCTCGAGGGTGCCGGGCACGGCGCCGAGCAGGTCGCGGCGGCCCTTCACCACGTCGTACAGCTGGGGGTCGCGGACCACGACGGCGCCGAGGAGCGCGTCGGAGTGCCCGGCCAGGAACTTGGTCGCGGAGTGGAGCACCACGTCGGCGCCCAGGTCCAGCGGCTGCTGGAGCAGGGGTGTGGCGAAGGTGTTGTCGACGACCACGGTCGCGCCGGCGGCGTGCGCGGCCGCAGCGAGCGCCGGGATGTCGGCGACCTCGAGGGCCGGGTTGGTGGGCGACTCGATCCACAGCAGCGCGGCGTCCTCGCAGGCGGCCGTGACGGCGTCGACGTCCTCGACGTCGACGAGCCGGGTCCGCACGCGGCCGCGCAGCTCGAGGTCGCCCAGCTGGCCGAGCGTGCCCTGGTAGGAGTGCTGCGGCGCCACGACGACGCCGTCCGGGGCGACGAGGTCGAGCAGCGCGGCCACCGCGGCGAGGCCCGAGGAGAAGGCGAGCGCGCGGCCGCCCTCGAGGCTGCCGAGGGTCTCCTCGAAGGCCAGCCACGTCGGGTTGCCGTAGCGCCCGTACTCCACGTCGCCGCCCCCGACGTACGTCGCGGCCATCGTCAGCGGCGTGTTGAGGGGGGCGTCGGGCGTGCGGGCCGGACGACCCGCGTGCACCGCGCGGGTGGCGGGCCGCAGGGCCGCCGGGTGCCCGTCGGAGCCGGTGGGGACGGGGGTCGTGCCGGGGGAGGAGGGCTGCTCGGGCATGCCCGCCAGCGTACGGCGTGGGCGTCGGGGGTCCGTCGCCGCGCGGGGTGCGCGGGAGCGGGGGAGGGGGCCGGTAGGGTCGAGCGCCATGAGCGAGTCCGCCCCCCGTCGTCCGCGCGTGGCCGTCGTGTTCGGGGGCCGCTCCGCGGAGCACTCGATCTCGTGCATCTCGGCCGGCAGCGTGATCGCCGCCCTCGACCCGGAGCAGTACGACGTGGTCCCCGTCGGCATCGCGACGGACGGGCGCTGGGTGCTCGAGGACCCGTCGCTCAACCGGCTCGAGCTCGGTCCGGGCGGTGCGCTGCCGCAGGTGCGCGGCGACGCCGCCGTGCAGCTGACGCCCGGCGCGACGCCCGAGCTCGTCGTGCGCGACGCGGGCGACGTGCCGCGCGTGCTCGGCGAGGTCGACGTCGTCTTCCCCGTGATGCACGGGCCGTTCGGCCAGGACGGCACGCTCCAGGGCCTGCTGGAGATGGCCGGCGTGCGCTACGTCGGCGCCGGCGTGCTGTCGTCCGCGGTCGGCACCGACAAGGTCTACATGAAGCGCCTCTTCGAGGCCGCCGGGCTGCCGGTGCTGCCCTGGGTGGCGATCACGCCGCGCGACTGGGCGCGCGACGAGGTGGGCGTGCGCGAGCGCGTCGCCGCCCTCGGCCTCCCCGTCTTCGTCAAGCCCGCGCGGGCCGGCTCCAGCTTCGGCATCACCCGGGTCGACGACCTCGCCGACCTCGACGCCGCGCTCGCCGAGGCCCGCCGCCACGACCCGAAGGTGCTGGTCGAGGCCGCCGCGGTCGGGGCGCGCGAGGTCGAGTGCGGCGTGCTGGCCGGAGAAGGGGCCGGCGACCACACGACGAGCGCACTCGCCGAGATCCGCGTGACCGCCGAGCACTCGTTCTACGACTTCGAGGCGAAGTACCTGCCGGAGGAGAACACGGCGCTCGACGTGCCTGCGGACGTGCCCGACGAGGTGGCCGCCCGCGTGCAGGAGCTGTCCGTGGCGGCCTTCGACGCGCTCGACTGCGAGGGCCTCGCGCGCGTCGACTTCTTCGTCATGCCCGACGGCCGCGTGGTGCTCAACGAGGTGGAGACGATGCCGGGCTTCACGAGCCTGTCGATGTTCCCCCGCATGTGGGCCGCGAGCGGCATCGACTACCCGACGCTGGTCGACCGGCTGGTGCGGGGCGCGCTGGCCCGCGACACCGGGCTGCGCTGACCCGCGGCCCCGCCGACCGACCCCGGCCCGACCGACCCGCCGGGCCCGCGCTCAGAAGCCGGGCCCGAGCTCAGAAGCAGGGGTCGACGAGCTCGGTGTGCGCCAGGATCGCCGGGGCCACGTCGATCTCCTCCTCGACCGGCGGGCGCCGCTCGGCCGGCAGGCGCAGCTGCACGGTGGGCTCCTGGCCGATCGTCGTGACCACGACGTCCACCGTCTGGTCCTGGTACGTCGCGGGCTCGGCGTACCAGCCGACCTCGCCGACCACCTCGCAGTCGGAGGTGTCGGTGAAGGACGCCGGCAGCTCCGCGCCGCAGACGACCACGGTCGCCGGCGTCCCCCAGGCCCGGGCCGCGACCCCCTCGGGCGCGACGTCGCGCTCCTCCTCGCCACCGACCTCGTCGGGCAGGTCCTCCAGCAGCGCGGCGCACGCCGCGCGCTGCTCCGCCGGCAGGTCGTCGAGCAGGAGGGCGCCCTCCACCTGCACCGGCCCCGCGGAGCACCCGGCCAGGACGCCCGGCGCCGCCAGGACGCCGGCCAGCAGGGTGACGGCGCGCGGCGCGCGGCGCGTGCGGGCGGCGGGCATCGGGGCCTCCGGGGCGGTGCGGGGGGCGGGGACGGGCGGGGCCCTCGCGGGGCCGCGCGCCGGGTCAACCTACCGGGCGGTGCCGCTGGGTCGGGCGGGGCGGGTCTGCCCGTCGCGGGGGAGCGGGTCTGGTGGGATGGGGGGATGGAGAACCCCCGCCCGCCGCGCGCGACCGGAGCCGACACCCCCCTCTCCGCCGTCGGCGAGTTCGGCGTCGTGCAGGCCGTGGTCTCCCGCCTGAGCGGCAACGACGACGTGCTCGTGGGGCCGGGCGACGACGCGGCGGTGCTGCGGATCCGCCGCGGGCACGCGGTCGTCTCGACGGACCTGCTCGTCGAGGACCGGCACTTCCGCCGCGACTGGTGCTCGGCCGCCGACGTGGGCCACCGCGCCGCGGCGCAGAACCTCTCCGACGTCAACGCGATGGGCGGCCGCGCGACCAGCCTGACCCTGGGGCTCGCGCTGCCCGAGGACCTGCCGCTGCGGTGGGTGGAGGAGTTCACCGACGCCTTCGTCGCCGAGGCGGGGCTCGTCGGGGCCGTCGTGGTCGGCGGCGACGTCACGCGGGCCGACGCCGTGGTGGTCGCGGTCACCGTGCTCGGGTCGGTGGCCCAGCGGCCCGTGCTCCGCTCCGGCGCCCGCCCGGGCGACGTCGTCGCGCTCTGCGGGCGGCAGGGCTGGGCGGCGGCCGGGCTGACCGTCCTGGGCCGCGGCTTCCGCTCGCCCCGGGTGCTGGTGGAGGCCTACCGGCGCCCCGAGCCGCCGTACGACGCGGGGCCGGCCGCCGCCGAGGCGGGCGCCACCGCGATGGTGGACGTCTCCGACGGGCTGCTCGCCGACCTCGGCCACGTCGCGGTCGCCTCCGGGGTCCGCATCGACGTGGAGACGGCGGCCCTCGACGTCGCCGAGCCCCTCCACGCGGTGGGCTCGGCCCTCGGCGCGGACCCCCTGGGCTTCGTGCTGACCGGCGGCGACGACCACGCGCTCGTCGCCACCTTCCCGGCGGACGCCCCCCTGCCCGACGGCTGGACCGTCGTGGGCCGGGTGCACGCCCACGACCCGGCTGCGGCCCTCGCTCCCGTCACCGTGGACGGCGTCGCCCCCGAGGGCCCGACCGGCTGGCAGCACTTCTGAGCCGCCCGGCCGCCCGCAGCGCGCCGGGTCCGCCGTACCCCCGGGGAGACGACGAGGGCCCGCCCAGCAGTGCTGGACGGGCCCTCGGGCGTCGGTGCGCTCAGGTCAGCGGGTGACCTTGCCGGCCTTGAGGCAGCCGGTGCAGACGTTGAGCCGGGTCGGCGTGCCGCCGACCTTGGCGCGGACGCGCTGGATGTTCGGGTTGAAGCGACGCTTCGTGATCTTCCGCGACCACGGCCTGTTGTTGCCGAAGCCGGGCTTCTTGGCGCAGATGTCACAGACGGCAGCCACCGGTACTCCTGAAGTCGAGAACAGTTCGAGTCGTACGCCGACGTGGGCTCCGCACGAGGTGCGGCGACGTTCACGTAGGCAACCGGAGGAGAGTAGCCGATCGCGCGCGGAGCAGGCCAATCGCCGAGCGAGGCCGGGGAGACCCGGGGGACGACGGGGTCGCCGCGCGGTCCGCCGCCGCTAACGTGGCATCCTGCCACCTCCCGCAGCGTCGCCCGCCCCCGCGGACGGACAGCGCGAGGCGGCGGGGGCGCAGGCACGGGTCCGGGCACGGGTCCGGGCGCAGGGGAGCACGGAGCGGAGGGGGCCAGATGAGCGGTGCCGGACAGCCCGTGCGGCTCGAGGTGGTCGCCCGCTTCGTCCACATCGCCACCGACGCGCTGGCCGACGCCCGCGAGGAGATCGACGCCCTCAACGTCTTCCCCGTGCCCGACGGCGACACCGGCACGAACATGTTCCTCACCATGTCGGCCGCGCGCGAGGCCATGGTGCAGGCGCTCGACGCCGTCGGTCTCGCCGGCATCGCCGGCGACGCCCACGCCGGCCGGCCCGTCGCGGCCGAGGTCGGCCCGGAGCAGCTCGCGACCGTCCTGCGGGCCCTGGCCCGCGGCGCGCTCCTCGGCGCCCGCGGCAACTCCGGCGTGATCCTCGCCCAGATGCTGGGGGCGGTAGCGGCGCACCTCGGGGCCGCGGCCGACGGGCGCCGCACCGCCGTGCTCGTCGCGGGCGGCCTCACCGAGGCCACGCGGGCCAGCTACGCCGCCGTGGGCGAGCCGGTCGAGGGCACCATGCTCACCGTGGCGCGCGCCGCGAGCGAGGCCGCCGAGCAGGCGGCGCGCGCCGAGCGCCCCCGGTCCCGCGACGTCTACGTGGCCGCGGCCGCCGCCGCCCGCGAGGCGCTGGCCCGAACCCCCGAGCTCCTCCCGGCCCTGGCCGCCGCGGGCGTCGTCGACGCCGGCGGCCGTGGGCTGTGCGTGATCCTCGACGCCGCCGAGACGGCACTGACCGGTCGCCGCCCGTTGCCCGTCCCGGTGCGCCTGGGCCACCACACGATCCCGGTGGCGTCCCCGGTGGCGTCCTCGGTGGCGTCCTCGGGGCACCCGCCCGCTCCGGCGACGGACGGTGCGTCGTCCGGCGCGGCGCACGCCCCGGCGCACCTCCCGGGCTACACCCCGCCGTACACCCCGGCCTACGAGGTCATGTACCTCCTCGACCGGTCCGACGACGCGGCTGTCACCCGGCTGCGCGAGCAGCTGTCGGCGATCGGGGACTCGCTGGTCGTCATCGGCGCCGAGGGGCTGTGGAACGTCCACGTGCACGTCGACGACGCCGGCGCCGCCATCGAGGCCGGCGTGGCGGCCGGGCGGCCCCACCAGATCCGGGTCACGCACTTCCGCGACCACGCCCGCCACGACGGCGCGGGTCACGGGCACGGGCACGGCCACCGCCCGGAGCGCGCGAGCGACGGAGTGGCCGAGGCGGGGGCGACCGGCGAGGCCGGGACGTCCGCCGCCGCGCCGCACCGCCGCACGGGGCGGGCGGTCGTCGCGGTGAGCGCCGGGCCCGGCCTGGCCGCCGTGTTCGAGGAGGCGGGCGCGGTCGCGGTGCCCGGCGGCCCGGGGGAGCGGCCGTCGGCCGGCATGCTGCTCGACGCGGTACGGCGGACCGGGGCCGCCGAGGTCGTGATCCTGCCCAACGACCCCGACTCGGTGCGCACGGCGGAGGTCGCCGCCCGGACGGCGGAGGAGGACGGGGACGTCGTCGTCGCGGTGGTGCCCAGCCGGGCCCAGGTGCAGGGTCTCGCCGCGCTGGCGGTCCACGAGCCGGGCCGGGCGTTCGGGCCCGACGTGCTCGAGATGACCTCCGCCGCGCGCCACTGCCGCCACGGCGCCGTGACGGAGGCGTCGCGCCGCGCGATGACCACCGCGGGCCCGTGCGAGGCCGGGGACGTGCTGGGCGTCGTCATGGGCGACTTCGCGGTGGTCGGGCACGACCGCCTGACGGTCGCGGTCGAGGTGGTCACCCGGCTGCTGGCGGTGGGCGGGGAGCTGGTCACCGTGGTGGCCGGGGCGGGCTCCGGCGACCTCGCCGCCCGCCTGGCGGCGCACGTCGAGGAGGAGCACCCGGGCGTGGACGTCGTCACCTACGAGGGGGGCCAGCCGCGCTACGCGCTGCTGGTCTCGGTGGAGTGAGCCGCGTGGGCGGCGCCCGGACGGGGGAGGCGGCGTGATCACGCTCGACTCCCCGGTCGAGGCGGTGCTGGGCGGGGCCGCGAAGAAGGTCGGCAAGGTCAAGGAGCAGCTCGGCATCCGCACCGTCGGCGACCTGCTGCGTCACTTCCCCCGCACCTACCTGAAGGTCGACGAGCCCAGCACGGTCACCGACCTGGCGCCGGGCCAGCACATCAGCATCGTGGGCCGGGTCGGCGAGGCCCGGCTGCGCAGCTACCAGGACCGGCGCACGCAGCGCACGGCGTACCGGCTCGAGGTCCGCCTCGACACCGACGGCCCGTCGCTGCGGCTCACCTACTTCGCCCGCAACAAGGGCATCGCGACCCACTTCGAGAACCGGCACGCGGTGGGGACCCTCGGTGTCTTCATCGGCAAGGTCGACCGGTTCCGCGACGAGTGGCAGCTGACGAACCCGACGATGGTGCCGCTGGAGGGTCCGGCCCCGTCGTCTCCCGGCGACGACGCCGCGCGGGCGGCGGTCGCGGGCATGCGGGCGCTCTTCCCCGTCTACCCGGCGACGGCCGGCGTGGAGTCGTGGGACCTCCAGGCCGCGGTGGCCTTCGCGCTGAGCGTGCTCGCCGAGCCCGACGACCCGCTGCCCGAGTGGCTGCGGGAGGAGCGGAACCTGGTGGGGGTGCGCGAGGCCTTCGAGCGCGTGCACCAGCCCGACTCGTGGGCCGACGTGACCCGCGGGCTGCAGCGCTTCCGCTTCGACGAGGCCCTCGTGACCCAGCTCGTGCTGGCCCGCCGACGCGCCGCGCTGCGGGCCGTCGCCGCCGCGCCGCGCACGGGGGAGCGGCCCGACGGCACCCGGGGCGGCCTGCTCGCGGCCTTCGACGCCCGCCTGCCCTTCGAGCTGACGGCGGGCCAGGTCGCCGTCGGCGCCGAGATCGAGGCCGACCTCGCGGCCGACCACCCCATGAACCGGCTGCTCCAGGGCGAGGTCGGCTCCGGCAAGACCCTCGTGGCCCTGCGGGCCATGCTCCGCGTCGTCGACTCCGGCGGGCAGGCCGTGCTGCTGGCCCCCACCGAGGTGCTCGCCCAGCAGCACCACCGCTCGCTCGGGCGCCTGCTCGGCGACCTCGCGCAGCCGGGGATGCTGGGCGGGGCCGACGAGGCGACGGGCCTCGCCCTGCTCACCGGGTCGAGCACGACCCAGCAGCGGCGCGAGGCGCTCCTGCGGATCGCGTCGGGGGAGGCGGGGATCGTCGTGGGCACGCACGCGCTGCTCGAGGACAGGGTGTCGTTCGCCGACCTCGGCCTCGTCGTCGTCGACGAGCAGCACCGCTTCGGTGTCGAGCAGCGCGCCGCGCTGACCGACAAGGCCGAGAAGCCGCCCCACGTGCTCGTCATGACCGCCACACCCATCCCACGCACGGTCGCCATGACCGTCTTCGGCGACCTCGAGACCTCGGTGCTCAGCGAGCTGCCGGCCGGGCGCGCCCCGATCCAGACCAACGTCGTGCCGTTGGCCGAGGCGCCGCGCTGGCTCGACCGCGCCTGGCAGCGGGTGCGGGAGGAGGTCGAGAAGGGCCACCAGGCCTACGTCGTGTGTCCCCGCATCAGCGAGGAGACCGCCGAGCAGGGGGAGAGCGACGCCGTCGACCTCGACGCGGAGGGCGAGGTGGTCGCCCCGCCGACCACCCGCCCGGCCGCGGTGGAGTCCGTCGTCGCGCTGCTGCGCGAGGGCCCGCTGGCCGGCCTGCGGGTGGAGGCCCTGCACGGGCGGATGGCCCCCGACGACAAGGACCGGGTGATGCGCCGCTTCGCCGCCGGCGAGGTCGACGTGCTCGTCTCGACCACCGTCATCGAGGTGGGCGTCGACGTCGCGAACGCGACGACGATGGTGCTGCTCGACGCCGACCGGTTCGGCGTCTCCCAGCTCCACCAGCTGCGCGGCCGCGTCGGCCGGGGCGGCCTCCCCGGCCTGTGCCTGCTCGTCACCAACGCCGCGGCCGGCACCCCGGCCCGCGAGCGCCTCGACGCCGTCGCCGCGACCACCGACGGCTTCGAGCTGTCCCGCGTCGACCTGGAGCAGCGGCGGGAGGGCGACGTGCTGGGCGCCTCGCAGTCCGGGCGGCGCTCCAGCCTGCAGACCCTCCGCGTGCTGCGCGACGAGGGCACCATCGTCGCCGCCCGCGAGGTGGCGACCGCCCTGCTCGCCGACGACCCCGACCTGCGCGGCCTGCCGCAGCTCGGCGCCGCGGTCGTCGAGCTCGAGACGTCCGCCGGCGCGGCCTACCTGGAGCGGTCGTGACCCGCATCGTCGCGGGCCGAGCGGGCGGGCGCCGGCTGAGCACCCCGCGGGGCGACGCCACGCGGCCCACCTCCGACCGCGTGCGCGAGGCGCTCTTCTCGGCGCTGGAGGCCCGGCTCGGCTCGCTGGAGGGCACCGCGGTGCTCGACCTGTACGCCGGCTCCGGCGCCGTCGGGCTCGAGGCGTGGTCGCGCGGGGCCGCATCGGTGCTCCTCGTCGAGCACGACCAGCGCACGCACGCCCTCGTGCGGGCCAACGCCCGCGAGGTGGGGGCGGGCGCGGCGGCGACCGTGCTCCGCGCCACCGTCGCCACCGCCCTCGCCGGGCCGGCGCCGCAGCGGTACGACGTCGTGTTCAGCGACCCGCCGTACCCGCTGGCGGACGCGGCGGTCGCCGCGGACCTGGCCGCGCTCGTGGCCGGCGGCTGGCTGGCGCCGGACGCGCTCGTCGTCGTCGAGCGCTCCTCGCGCAGCCCCGAGCCGGCCTGGCCGGACGGCCTCGAGCGCGTGACGTCGAAGCGCTACGGCGAGACGACGCTCTGGTACGGTCGCGCGGCCTCGGCCGACCCCGAGGAGACCCCCGAGGATCCCCCGGAGGACCCCATGACCCGCGCCGTCTGCCCCGGTTCCTTCGACCCGGTCACCCTCGGTCACGTCGACATCGTCACGCGCGCCGCGCGCCTGTTCGACGAGGTCGTCGTCGCGGTCGGGGTCAACGCCTCCAAGCGGCGGCTCTTCAGCGACGACGAGCGCCTCGAGATGCTCGCCGAGGCCACCGCGGGCCTGCCCAACGTGCGCGTCGCCGGCTTCTCCGGGCTGCTCACCGACTTCTGCGCCGAGCAGGGCGCCGCGGCGCTGGTGAAGGGGCTGCGGGGGGCGGGCGACCTCGAGTACGAGCTGCCGATGGCGCGCATGAACGACCACCTCAGCGGCGTCGAGACGGTGTTCGTCGCCGCCCGCCCCGAGCTCACCCACGTGTCGTCGAGCCTGGTCAAGGAGGTGGCGTCGCTCGGCGGTGACGTCGCGCCGTTCCTGTCGCCGGCGGTCCACGAGCGGCTGCTGGCGCGGCTCGCCGAGCGTCGCGGCGGCGCCGGCGGGGTGTGAGGCCCGGCCCGGGGGGCCAGCGGTTTGGCCCAGCCCGTCGCGGGTGGTTAGTCTTTCCCGGTTCTGTCCTGCCCCAGCACCGGAAGTGATCCCCTGACCCGTCTGGACCCGAGAGCGCCGCTCGTGATCGACACCCGCGAGCTGGGCCGCCGAGCAGGGTCCCAGCACGAGGTGGTCACCACGGTGCCGGCACCGGCAGATCTCGGCATCGAGGTCCTCGGTGTCCCCGAAGGCTCGCCGGTCGACCTCGACCTGCGGCTGGAGGCGGTCATGGAGGGCGTCCTGGTCACGGGTACGGCGCACGTCGAGCTCGTCGGCGAGTGCGTGCGGTGCCTGGAGGAGATCACCGACGACGCGTCGGCGACCTTCCAGGAGCTGTTCGTGCACGACGACGGCCAGGCCGGGCTCGAGGTCGAGGACGACGAGGAGTCCGGCGTTCGCCGGCTCGAGGACGACCTGGTCGACCTGGAGCCGGTGCTGCGGGACGCGGTGGTGCTCGCGCTGCCGTTCCAGCCGCTGTGCTCGGAGGACTGCCCGGGCCTGTGCGTCGAGTGCGGCGCCAGGCTCGCGGACGACCCGGAGCACACGCACGGCGAGGCGATCGACCCGAGGTGGGCCGGTCTCACCGAGGCGCTGGGCTCAGGACGCGACGGTGCGCCGGACACGGCGGGCCCGCACAGGCACGACAACTGAACGTCCCCACCCGGGGGCTCACCGGTTCCCCGGTGGGTGTGGAACGGCCGGCGCCAGCCGGCGTGATTCGAGGAGAAGAAAAGTGGCTGTCCCGAAGCGGAAGATGTCGCGCAGCAACACCCGTCACCGTCGCTCGGCCTGGAAGGCGTCCGTGCCCTCGCTGGTGACCTGCGCCAACCCCGCCTGCGGTGCCCAGCACCTCCCGCACCGCGCGTGCGGCACGTGCGGTCAGTACGGCGCCAAGGCGAGCCGTCGCCAGGTCCTCTGACCGGCGACGCGACGCCCCCGCACGACCCGACGTACGTCCTGACCGACTACGCCGACCTCCGAGCAGCGCTCGGGAGCCCCTCGTTGGCTCCCGAGCTGCTCCAGCGTGCGCTCACCCACCGCTCGTTCGCCTACGAGAACGGTGGGCTGCCGCACAACGAGCGGCTCGAGTTCCTCGGTGACTCCGTGCTCGGCATCGTCGTCACCGAGACGCTCTACACCCAGCACCCGGACCTCTCCGAGGGCCGGCTGGCGAAGCTGCGCGCCGCGGTCGTCAACGCCCGCGCGCTGGCCGACGTCGCCCGCACGATCGGGCTCGGCCAGCACCTGAAGCTGGGGCGCGGCGAGGAGGCGACCGGCGGGCGCGACAAGCCGTCGATCCTCTCCGACACCCTCGAGGCCGTGATCGGCGCCGTGCACCTCTCCGGAGGCATCACCGTCGCCGCCGACGTCGTGCACCGCCTGTTCGACCCGGTCATGGAGGCCGCCGCCGCCATGGGCGCCGGCCTCGACTGGAAGACCTCGCTGCAGGAGCTCGCCGCCGAGCGCGCCCTCGGCGTCCCGGAGTACCTCATCACCGACGAGGGCCCCGACCACCTCAAGACCTTCACCGCCCGCGTGCGCGTGGGCGAGGGCGAGTACGGCCACGGCGTCGGCCGCTCGAAGAAGGAGGCGGAGCAGCTGGCCGCCCAGACGGCGTACGGCGAGATCGCCGCGGCCGCGCCGGCCAGCCCCGCGCCGGCCGGCGCCGCGCCGACCAGCCCTCCTGCGGACGACCCGGGTGCCGGAGCTCCCTGAGGTCGAGGTCGTCCGCGCCGGCCTGGAGCGCCACGTCGTGGGCGCGCGGGTCGTGGACGTGGAGGTCCTCCACCCCCGTCCGGTACGGCGGGACCCCGGCGGCCCGGACGGGTTCGCCGCCGCCCTGCGCGGGCGCACCCTCGTCGGCGCCCGGCGCCGCGGCAAGTACCTGTGGCTGCCGCTCGACAGCGGTGACGCGCTGACCGCCCACCTCGGCATGAGCGGCCAGATGCTCGTGCAGCCCCCCGACGCGCCGGACGAGCGCCACCTGCGGGTGCGGCTGCGCCTCGACGGCGCGGACGAGGGCCGCGAGCTCCGCTTCGTCGACCAGCGGATGTTCGGTGGGCTCGCCGTGAGCCTCGGCGGCGCCGAGCTGCCGCCCGAGATGGCGCACGTCGCGCGCGACCCGCTCGACCCCGCCTTCGACGACGCCGCGTTCGTGGCCGCGGTCCGGCGCCGCAGCTCGGCGGTCAAGCGCATCCTGCTGGACCAGAAGGTCGTCTCCGGGGTCGGCAACATCTACGCCGACGAGGCGCTGTGGCGCACCCGCCTGCACGGCGAGCGCCCGGGGGACCGGCTGCGGCCCGTCGAGGTGCGCACGCTGCTGGCGAACGTGCGGGACGTCATGACCGAGGCCCTGGCCCAGGGCGGCACCTCGTTCGACGCCCTCTACGTGAACGTGAACGGGGAGTCGGGCTACTTCGACCGCTCGCTCGACGCCTACGGCCAGGAGGGCCGGCCGTGCCGCCGCTGCGGCGCCGCGATCCGGCGTACCGCGTTCATGAACCGCTCGTCCTCCTGGTGCCCGCGGTGCCAGCCCGCACCCCGCCCGGCGCGCTCCCCGAGGCCCGCGGTGGCCCCGAAACGCCCGGGTGTCGCGTCGGATTGACCCCCGCTGGAACGGGTGAGACATTTGACGACGGCCCGGACCGGGCCGCCCACCACCCACCTGCACGTGCTCCGGAGGATCTTCCATGGCCAAGGCGCTGATCGGCTACCTGGACAGCGACCGTCGGGTCCCCTCCCGCCTCGAGGTGGACAACGCCCGCCTGCGCGCCCGGGTCGGCGACCTGGAGCAGCTCGTCCTGCGCCTCCAGGCGGAGAACGACCGCCTGACCGCGGCGCACGCCGCCGTCCTCCTCGACATCGAGGAGTCGGCGGACCAGCTGCAGCCCGCCTGAGCACCACCCCCCGCGCGGCCCGATTCCGGCCGCGGGACCGATCCGCGTAACCTCCTCCGACCGTGGGTCGGATCTGGGAGTTCATCGCGCCGGCGCGCCTCGGGCCCGGTTTCCGCCACCTCGTCCTGGCCTTCTGGACCGCGAACCTCGCCGACGGCGTGATGATCGCCGCAGGCCCCCTGCTGCTGGCCTCGCTGACGTCCGACCCCTTCCTCGTCGCCCTCGGCGCCGCCGCGCCCCGCGTCCCCTGGGTGCTGTTCGGCCTCTACTCCGGGGTGGTGGCCGACCGGGTGGACCGGCGCCTGCTGATGCTCGGCACCAACCTCGTGCGGCTCGGCGTGGTGGCGGTGCTGGGGGCGGCGATCGCCACCGACGTCGTCAGCGTCACCTGGGTGCTCGTCAGCCTCTTCCTGCTCGGGACGGCCGAGTGCTTCAGCGACACGACCGCCTCCACGCTGATGCCGATGCTGGTGGAGAAGAAGGACCTCGGCGTCGCGAACGCCCGCGTGATGGTCGGCGTGATGACGATCAACCAGCTCGCCGGACCGCCGCTGGGCGCCGCGCTCTTCGTCGCCGGCACCGTGTGGCCCGTCGTCGCCCAGGGCGTCTGCATCGCGCTGGTGGTGCTGCAGGTCGCCCGCCTGCGGCTGCCGTCGCTGGTGCCGCCGGCGGGGGAGCGGTCGCTGTTCCGCGATGCCGCTGACGGCGTGGCCTGGCTGGCGCGGCACGCGGCGGTGCGCACGCTCGCGCTCACCATCCTGACCTTCAACGTCACCTTCGGCGCCACGTGGTCGGTGCTCGTCGTGTACGCCGACGACCGGCTCGGGCTGGGCGGCTTCGGCTTCGGCCTCCTCACGGCGTGCGCGGCCGTCGGCGGCATCGTCGGGGCGCTGGCCTACGGGCCGCTCGAGCGCCGCTTCTCGCTGGGCTCGATGATGCGCGTCGGCCTCCTGGTGGAGACCGCGACGCACGGGATCCTGGCCCTGACGACGTGGCCGGCCGTGGCGATGCTCGTGCTCGGCGCGTTCGGGGTGCAGGCGTCGATCTGGGGGACCACGTCGACGACGGTGCGGCAGCGCGCCGTACCGGCGCACGTGCAGGGGCGCGTCACCAGCGTCTACCTCCTGGGGATGCAGGCCGGCCTCGTCGTCGGGGCCCTGCTGGGCGGCGTGCTCGCGCAGTACGGCGGGGTGCGCGCCACGCTGTGGTTCGGCTTCGTCGGCTCGGCGCTCATCCTCGTCCTCATCTGGCGCCAGCTGCCGCACATCGCCCACGCGGGGGAGTAGGCGCCGCGGGCCGGTCGCCGCCCGCGGGCCGGGGGTGCGGCGTACTAGCCTGGCCCGACGCACGGGCCCGCGAGGGTCCGGCGCGGCGGCCGGCGAGGAGGGCGCGCGTGTACCTGAAGAGCCTGACCCTCAAGGGGTTCAAGTCCTTCGCGTCCTCGACGACCCTGCAGCTCGAGCCCGGCATCACCTGCATCGTCGGCCCCAACGGGTCGGGCAAGTCCAACGTCGTCGACGCGCTCGCCTGGGTCATGGGCGAGCAGGGGGCCAAGAGCCTGCGCGGCGGCAAGATGGAGGACGTCATCTTCGCGGGCACCTCGGGCCGCCCGCCGCTGGGCCGGGCGGAGGTGCAGCTGACGATCGACAACACCGACGGCGCCCTCCCCATCGAGTACGCCGAGGTCACCATCAGCCGCACGATGTTCCGCAACGGCGGCTCGGAGTACGCGATCAACGGCACCGCCTGCCGGCTGCTCGACGTGCAGGAGCTGCTGAGCGACTCGGGCATCGGGCGCGAGATGCACGTCATCGTCGGCCAGGGCCAGCTCGACTCGATCCTGCGCGCCACCCCCGAGGAGCGCCGCGGGTTCATCGAGGAGGCCGCGGGCGTCCTCAAGCACCGCAAGCGCAAGGAGAAGGCGCTCCGGAAGCTCGACGCCACCGAGGGCAACCTGCACCGCCTGGCCGACCTGCTCAGCGAGATCCGCCGTCAGCTCAAGCCGCTGGGCCGCCAGGCCGAGGTGGCGCGGCGCGCCCAGACCGTGCAGGCCGACGCCCGCGACGCGCGCTCCCGGCTGCTGGCCGACGACCTCGTCACCGCCCGTGAGGCGCTGGCCCAGGAGATCGCGGACGAGACCGTCCTGCTGGAGCGCCGCGCCGCGGTGGCCGCCGAGCTCGAGGCGGCGCGGGCCCGGGAGGCGAGCGTCGAGGCGGCGCTGCGGGAGGACCTGCCGGCGCTCGCGGCGGTCCAGGAGACGTGGTTCGCCCTGGCGGGCCTGCGCGACCGCCTCCAGGGCACCCGGTCGCTCGCCGCCGAGCGCGTGCGCACCTCGCAGGTGGGGGAGGGGCCCGTGGGCACGGGCCGCGACCCCGACCGGCTCGAGGCCGACGCCGCCCGGGCGCGCGAGGAGGAGGAGCGCGGCGCCGCCGAGGTCGCGGAGCGGGCGGCCGCCCTCGAGCAGGCCGTCGCCCGCCGCGCGGAGGCCGAGGAGGCCGCCACGGCGGAGGAACGACGGATCGCGGCGCTGCAGCGCGCCGCCGCCGACCGCCGCGAGGGCCTGGCCCGTCTCGTCGGGCAGGTCAACGCGGTCCGCTCCCGCGCCCGGGCGGCGGAGGACGAGGTGGGCCGGCTCGTGCTGGCCCGCGCCGACGCGGTCGCCCGTGCCGAGCAGGCGCAGCGCGACTTCACCGCGCTCGAGACCGAGGTCGCGGGCCTCGACGCGGGCGAGGAGGGCCTCGACGCCGAGCACGAGGAGGCGAGCGAGGCGCTGGCCGAGGTCGAGGAGACGATCGCCGGGGTGCAGGCCGCGCTGCAGCAGGCCGAGCAGCGCCGGGCCGCGCTCGTCGCCCGCAAGGAGGCGCTCGAGCTGGGCCTGGCCCGCAAGGACGCGGCGGGGGCGCTGCTCGCCGCGGGTGACCGGGTCGACGGCGTGCTGGGTCCGGTCGCGTCCGTCCTCGCCGTGCGACCCGGGTTCGAGAGCGCCGTCGCCGCCGCCCTCGGCCCCGCCGCCGACGCGGTCGTCGTCGCCGGTCGTCACGCCGCGCTCGCCGCGATCGACCTCCTCAAGCGCGACGACGCCGGCCGCGCCAGCCTCGTCGTGGCCGACGGGCCGGGCGCCGCAGGGGGGCCGGTGCCCGACCTGCCCGCCGGGGCCACCTGGGCCCGCGAGGTCGTCGACGCTCCGGCCGAGGTGCGGGCGGCGGTCGACCGGCTCCTGGCGGGCGTCGTGGTCGTGGACGACCTCGGAGCGGCCACGGCCCTGCTCGCCGACGCCCCCGGGCTCGTGGCCGTGACCCGCGACGGCGACGTGCTGGGCGGGCACCACGCGGTCGGCGGCTCCCAGGCGCAGCCGAGCCTGCTGGAGGTGCAGGCCGCGGTCGACGAGGCGGCCGCGGCCCTCGCGTCCGCGAGCGCCGACGTCGAGCGGCTCACCTTCACCCTGCGCTCCGCCGAGACCCAGCGTGCCACCGCCCGCCAGCGGGTGGACGTGTCGCTCGCCCGGCTCCACGAGTCCGACGCCGCCCTGGCCGCCGTGGCCGAGGAGCTGGCGCAGCACGGCGCCCACGCCCGCGCCGCCCGGGGCGAGGCCGAGCGTCTCGGCGCCGCCATCGCCGCCGCTGAGCGGGCGCGCGACGAGGGCGTGGCCGGCCTCGCCGACCTGGAGGAGCGGCTGGCCCGGGCCGAGTCCGCGCCCGAGGAGGAGCCCGACACCGCCGACCGGGAGGAGCTGGCCGCCGCGGCCCGCGACGCCCGCCAGGCCGAGATGGACGCCCGTCTCGCGCTGCGCACCTCCGAGGAGCGCACCCGCTCCCTGACCGGCCGCGCCGACAGCCTGCTGCGCCAGGCCCGGCAGGAGCGCGAGGCCCGCGCCCGGGCCGCCGAGCGCCGCGAGCGGGTACGCCGCCAGGCCGCCGCCGCGCGCGCGGTCGTCGCCGGCGCCGACGTCGCCCTCGCCCGCCTCGAGCTGTCCGTCGCCGAGGCCGCGGTCCGCCGTACCCAGGTCGAGGAGTCGCGCCGGGAGCGCGAGGAGCAGCTGCTCGCCGTGCGCGCCCGGCTCCGCGACCTCGCGCGCGAGCACGACCAGCTCGTCGACAGCGTCCACCGCGACGAGATGGCCCGCGCCCAGCAGCGCATGCGCATCGAGCAGCTCGAGGACCGGGCGATCGAGGAGCTGGGCGTCGAGGCCGACGTGCTCGTCGCCGAGTACGGCCCCGACGTGCCCGTCCCGCTGCCGCCGGAGGCGACGGGCGGCGACGTGGTGGGCGACGGCGACGAGGCGGGGGACGGCGACGAGCCGGCGGCGCCGCGGACCACGCCGTACGTGCGCGACGAGCAGGCGAAGCGGCTGCTCGCCGCCGAGCGGGCGCTGGCCCAGCTCGGCAAGGTCAACCCGCTCGCGCTCGAGGAGTTCGCGGCGCTCGAGGAGCGCCACCAGTTCCTCACCGAGCAGCTGGAGGACGTGCGCCGCACGCGGCGCGACCTGCTCGACATCGTGCGCGAGGTCGACGCCCGGGTGGAGCAGGTCTTCGGCGAGGCGTGGGAGGACGTGCGGGCCGCCTTCGACCACGTCTTCGCGCGGCTGTTCCCGGGCGGGGAGGGGCGGCTGCTGCTCACCGACCCCGACGACCTGCTGACCACGGGGGTCGAGGTCGAGGCCCGCCCGCCGGGCAAGAAGGTCAAGCGACTGTCGTTGCTGTCCGGCGGGGAGCGCTCGCTCGTCGCCGTGGCCTTCCTCGTCGCCCTGTTCAAGGCGCGGCCCTCGCCGTTCTACATCCTGGACGAGGTCGAGGCGGCGCTCGACGACACCAACCTGGGGCGCCTGCTCCAGATCTACGAGGAGCTCCGCGAGAGCTCGCAGCTCCTCGTCATCACCCACCAGAAGAGGACGATGGAGGTCGGGGACGCGTTGTACGGCGTGACGATGCGAGGCGACGGGGTCTCGACGGTGATCAGTCAGCGGTTGCGGGACGGGGCTGAGGCGGTGCGGGCATGAGCGAGCGCGCACCCCGCCCCACCCGGGGCGACTTCGTCGCCTGGCGCCGGGTCACGACCCGGTGGCGCGACGACGACGCCTACGGGCACCTCAACAACGCGACGTACTACGAGCTGTTCGACACCGCGGTCAACGCCTACCTGTACGAGGCCACCGGGGTCGACGTGCGGGCGCTGCCGCGCATCGGGGTGGTGGCGGAGACGTCCTGCCGCTACTTCCGCGAGCTCGGGTTCCCCGCCCCCATCGACACCGGCCTCGTGGTGGACCGCGTCGGCACGTCGTCGGTCGTCTACCGCATCGGCCTGTTCCAGGGCCCGGACGGGGGACCGGAGGAGGAGGCGGCCGCCGAGGGCCGGTTCGTCCACGTCTACGTCGACAACACGCACGGCGCCGGCAACCGCCCGACGGCCCCGCTCCCGCCCGAGATCCGGGCCGCCGTCGAGCCGTTGCTGCGACCCTGACGGGTCCGCGGCGCGCAGGGTCGGCGACGTTGCGAGGGATGTTGGCCGGCCGTGCCACCATGAATCCCACGCGTGTCCTTCCCCGCACTCTCGGAGGCTCCTCTTGATCGTCGTCGCCCTGTCGATGCTCGTCATCCTCGCCGTCGCCGGTGCCGTCGTCGTGCTGGCCGCCAGCTCGACGCAGGCTCCCGACGCCCCCACCCACGCCTGGGTGCAGCGGGTCCGCGCCGCGGTCCCCGAGCTGCCCGTGATCCGCGAGGACGAGGACCTGCACCTGCGCCGCTGAGGCGCGACCCGGCCATCCGCCGGGGCTCCTCCCCGCCCCGCTCCTCCCGCTCCTCCCGACCCCCGGGACCCGGGCCGCGGGTGGTTGGATGGGGCCCATGGAAGAGTGGCTCTACCTGGTCATCGGCGTCGCCGTCGCCGCCGTCCTCCTGCTCGGGGGGCTGCTGGTCGGCGGGTCCCGCCGACGTTCGGCCCCGCCGGTCGAGCACCGTGACGTCCTCGCACCCGAGCGCCCGGCCCCGCCGGTCCCGCCGGCGGAGGCACCCGGCCGGGCGGACCCCGACCTCGAGGGCACGGACACCGAGGCGCCCGAGCTCCCCCAGGTCGACGAGCTCGCCGCCCCTGCGGCGCCGGTCCTCGACCGCCCCGAGGGCACGGCCTCCCGCCTCGTCCGGCTGCGCCAGCGGCTCTCGCGCTCCCAGGGCACGCTGGGTCGCGGCCTCCTCGCGATCCTGTCCCGCGACCGCCTCGACGAGGACTCGTGGGAGGACATCGAGGACACCCTGCTCACCGCCGACATCGGCGTCGCCCCCACCCAGGAGCTCGTCGACGCGCTGCGCACCCGCCTCCGGGTCGAGGGCGGCGCCCCCGACGCGCGCACCGTGCTGCGCGAGGAGCTCGTCACCCTCGTCGGCCCCGACATGGACCGCCGCCTGAACGTGACGGGCGAGGACGGCCGACCGGGCGTCGTGCTCGTGGTCGGCGTCAACGGCGCCGGCAAGACCACGACGGTCGGCAAGATCGCCCGCATCCTCGTCGCGCAGGACCGCTCGGTCGTGCTCGGCGCGGCCGACACCTTCCGCGCCGCCGCGGTCGAGCAGCTCGGCACGTGGGGCGAGCGGGTCGGCGTACCCGTCGTGCGGGGCCCGGAGGGCTCCGACCCGGCCAGCGTCGCGTTCGAGGCCGTGAAGCAGGGCGCCGAGGAGGGCGCCGACACCGTCCTGGTCGACACCGCCGGCCGCCTGCAGAACAAGGCCGGCCTGATGGACGAGCTGGGCAAGGTGAAGCGCGTCATCGAGAAGCAGGCGCCGGTCACCGAGGTGCTCCTCGTGCTCGACGCGACCACCGGCCAGAACGGCATGGTCCAGGCCCGCGTGTTCAGCGAGGTCGTCGACGTGACCGGCATCGTGCTCACCAAGCTCGACGGCTCGGCCAAGGGCGGCATCGTCGTCGCCGTGCAGCGCGAGCTCGGCGTGCCGGTCAAGCTCGTCGGCCTGGGCGAGGGCCCCGACGACCTGGCGCCCTTCGACGCCGGCGCCTTCGTCGACGCGCTCCTGGGCTGAGCCTCCCGGGGCCCGCACACCCCCCAGCGCACCAGCCACGACCCCGCCGTCATCGGGAAGTAACACGCGGCGGGGTCGTGTTGCACGCCCGAAACACGGCCGAGGACGCGGGGAAACCTCGGGGGTCGAGTGTTGCGCCACGGCCGTGGGGCCGCGGGCCGCACCGGGTACCGCGCGCCACCCCCCACGGCACGCCCGATCCTGGAGGTCCCATGGACTACGGCCTGCAAGCGTGGATGCTGGCCTCGGCGTCGCTCGTGCTGCTGATGACGCCCGCCCTCGCCCTCTTCTACGGCGGCATGAGCCGCTCGAAGTCGGTCCTCAACATGATGATGATGTCGTTCTCCGCGATGGGCATCGTGGGCATCGTCTACGTGCTGTGGGGCTGGTCGATGTCCTACGGCTCGCAGGACATCGCGATGCTGTTCGCGAACCCCTTCGAGCTGTTCGGCCTGCGCGACGTCGAGGGTGCGACGTACCTGACGGTCGGCTTCCAGCTGACCTTCGCGGTCATCACCGCCGCCCTCATCAGCGGCGCAGTGGCCGACCGCCTCAAGTTCTCGGCGTGGCTCGTCTTCGTGCCGATCTGGGTGACGCTGTCCTACTTCCCGCTGGCGCACATGGTCTGGGGCGGGGGCTTCCTCAGCGGCGCGACCGGCGGTCTGGCCGACATGATCTTCTCCGGTGACGGCGGCGCGCAGGTCGCGCCCATCGACTACGCGGGTGGCACGGTCGTCCACATCAACGCCGGCGTCGCGGGCCTCGTGCTCGCGCTGCTGCTCGGCAAGCGCCTCGGGTTCGGCCGCGAGCCCATGAAGCCGCACAACCTGACCCTGACGATGATCGGCGCCGGCCTGCTGTGGTTCGGCTGGTTCGGCTTCAACGTCGGCTCCTGGATCCCCGGCGACCTGACCGGGGACGAGGCCGGGGCGTACTGGCTCTCCGAGACCAGCCTCGTGTGGCTCAACACCACCGTCGCCACGTGCGGCGCGATGCTCGGCTGGCTCGCGGTCGAGAAGATGCGCGACGGCAAGGCGACCTCGCTGGGCGCCGCGTCCGGCGTCGTCGCGGGCCTCGTGGCCATCACGCCGGCCTGCGGCGCGCTGTCGCCGGTCGGGTCGATCGTGCTGGGCCTCGTCGCGGGCGCCGTCTGCGCCCTCGCCGTCGGCCTCAAGTACCGCCTGGGGTACGACGACTCGCTCGACGTCGTCGGCGTCCACCTGGTCGGCGGCCTCATCGGCACCGTCGGCATCGGCCTCCTCGCCACCTCGGGCGGGCTGCTGTACGGCGACGGCGTGAAGCAGCTCGTCGTGCAGGTCGCCGTGGCGGTCTTCGCCATGGTCTGGTCGGGCATCGCCACCCTCGCGGTCGGCCTGCTCGTGAAGATGGTCGTCGGCCTCCGCATCGAGGGCGACGACGAGATCGAGGGCATCGACGGCCTCGAGCACGGAGAGTCCGCCTACGATCTCGTCGGCGCCCGGAGCGGCATCGGCGGGTCCCACCACCTCGCAGAAGGAGCGTGACCATGAAGCTCGTCACCGCGGTCATCAAGCCGCACAAGTGGGAGGACGTCCGGGAGGCCCTCGAGACGTTCGGCGTCACCGGGATGACCGTCAGCGAGGTCAGCGGGTACGGCCGGCAGAAGGGCCACACCGAGGTCTACCGCGGCGCGGAGTACGACATCGCGCTCGTGCCCAAGATCCGCATCGAGATCGTCGTCGACGACGCGGACGCCGACGACATCGTCGGCATCGTGGTGAAGACCGCCCAGACCGGGCGGATCGGCGACGGCAAGGTCTGGGTCTCCGGCATCGACACCGTCGTGCGTGTGCGCACCGGCGACCGCGACGGAGCGGCGATCTGACCTCCGCTGGTCGTCCCCGGGCGGGGGAGCGGCGGTGACGGCGCGCGAGCGGGCGCGCCGCACCGCCGAGGCCGACGCCCTGTGCGCGCGGGCGTACGCCGCCTCGGGCGGCACCGACACGGGTACGGCGCTGGTCGCCGTCGGCGGCTACGGCCGCGGCGACCTCGCGCCGTACTCGGACCTCGACGTCGTGCTCCTGCACGACGACGACGTGGACGCCGGCGAGCTGGCGGGCCGGGTCTGGTACCCGCTGTGGGACGCGGGCGCGAAGATCGACCACTCCGTGCGCAGCGTGAGCGGTACGACGGAGGCCGCGGCGGCCGACCTCAAGGTCGCGCTCGGCCTGCTCGACGTGCGTCACCTCGCGGGTGACCCCGGGCTGACGCTGCGGCTGCGCTCCCTGCTCCTCGCCGCCTGGCGGCGCGGGGCCCGCGAGCGGCTCGTGGACCTGCGCGCCCTGGTGTGCGCCCGCCACGAGATGGTCGGCGAGCTGGCCCACGCCTCGGTGCCCGACGTGAAGGAGGCCGAGGGCGGCCTGCGCGACACGACGGTGCTGAAGGCGCTCGTCGCCACCTGGCTCGTCGACATCCCCCACACCGACCTCGCGCACGCCCGGCGGTCGCTGCTCGACGTGCGCGACCACGTGCACGACATCGCCGGGCGCGCCACCGACCGGATCGCCCCGGAGGCGTGGGACGGGCTCGCGCAGCGGCTCGACCTGCCCGACGCCGTCGCGGCCCAGGTGCACGTCCGCGACGTGGGGCGGCGCATCGACCACATCTCCCGCACCACGTGGCGCCGCGTCGACGCCGTCCTGGCGCAGGAGCGCGTGCCGACCCGGCCCCGCACGCCCGGCCTGCAGCGCATCGCCCCCGGGGTGGCGCTGGCCGCCGGCGAGGTCGTGCTCGACCGGGGCGCCCGCCCGGCGCAGGACCCCGTCCTCGTGCTGCGGGCCGCCGCGGAGGCGGCGGAGCGCGACGTGCTCCTCGCCCCGGCGACCGCGGCACGCCTGGCCCGGGAGTCGGCCCCGCTGCCCGAGCCCTGGCCCGCCGAGGCCCGGCAGCTGCTGGTGCGCCTCCTGGCGTCCGGGCCGGGCCTGCTGGACACCTGGTCCACCCTCGAGGAGACCGGCGTCGTCGCCCGGCTGCTGCCCGAGTGGTCGCGCATCCGGAGCCTGCCGCACGCCTCGGTCGTGCACCGCTTCACCGTCGACCGGCACGTGGTGGAGACCTGCATCGAGGCCAGCGCCCTCATCCGCACCGTCGCGCGACCCGACGTGCTGATGGTGGCGGCGCTGCTGCACGACATCGGGAAGGGCGGTCTGACCGAGCACAGCGTGGCGGGGGAGTCGATCGCGCGGGCCGTCGCCGAGCGGGTCGGGTTCGCCCCCGACGAGGTCGACCTCGTCGGCGACCTCGTCCGCTGGCACCTGCTGCTCTCGGAGACCGCGACGACGCGCGACCCCGACGACCCGGCCACCGTCGCTCTGGTCGCCGAGCACGTCCGCACCCCCGAGGCGCTCTCGCTGCTCGGGGCGCTGACGGAGGCCGACTGCCGCGCCACCTCGCCGAAGGCGTGGTCGACGTGGCGCGCGGGGCTCGTGCGGCAGCTGTCGCGCCGTACCCTCGCCGCCCTGCTCGCCGGGGCGACGGGCGCGGCCGCGCCCCGGGGACCGGACCAGGAGTGGGCCGTGCCCGTCGAGGTGCGCTCCGACGGCCGGGCGGTGGCGGTCGAGGTCGAGCGCACCGGGGACGGCGCGCGCATCACCGCGGTGGCCGCGGACCGCAACGGCGTGCTCGCCGACGTGGCGGCGGCGCTGGCCGTGCAGCGCGTGCCGGTGCGCGCCGCGCGGGCGTGGTCGCAGGACCGGTTCGCCGTGTCGGTGTGGGAGACGGCCGACGAGGTGGACGTCGCCGTGCTGCGCCAGCAGGTCGCGGCCATCGCCGAGGGACGGCTCGACCCCCGGGAGCGCATCGCGCGCCAGGTGACGTCGCGGCGCGAACCGTCGGTCGTCGTGCGGCCCGAGGCGTCGACCACCGCCACCGTGATCGAGGTGCGGATGGACGACCGCCCGGGCGTCGTCGCACTGGTGTGCCGCACGCTGGCCGACCTGGACGTGTCGGTGCGCTCCGCCCACATCTCGACGCTCGGCCCGCAGGCCGTGGACGTCTTCTACGTGCAGGAGGACGCCGCGGGCGCGCTGTCGGACGAGCGGGCCGCCGAGGCGGCGCACGCCCTGCGCGACGTGCTCGCCGCGACGGTACGGCGCGCCTGACCTCCCGGCGCCTGCCGTGGCTGCGTCGCACGGGGCAGGGGCCGGTTACCCTGGGACGTCGTACCCCCTGCGGTCGCGCGCGCCGCGCGGCCCTCTCCCGAGACGAGCCCGAGGACCAGGTTGTTCGCCACACTCTCCGACCGGTTGTCGGCCACCTTCAAGAACCTGCGCGGCAAGGGCAGGCTCTCCGAGGCCGACATCGACGCCACCGCACGCGAGATCCGCATCGCGCTGCTCGAGGCCGACGTCGCGCTCCCCGTGGTCAAGGAGTTCGTGGGCGCGGTCAAGGAGCGTGCCCGCGGCTCCGAGGTGTCGCAGGCGCTCAACCCGGCGCAGCAGATCGTCAAGATCGTCAACGAGGAGCTGCAGACCATCCTGGGCGGGGAGACCCGTCGGCTGCGCTACGCCAAGAACGGCCCGACCGTCATCATGCTCGCCGGCCTCCAGGGCGCCGGCAAGACGACGCTGGCGGCCAAGCTCGCGCTGTGGCTCAAGCAGCAGGACAAGTCGCCCCTGCTGGTCGCGTGCGACCTGCAGCGCCCCAACGCGGTCCGCCAGCTGCAGGTCAACGGCGAGCGGGTCGGCGTACCCGTGTTCGCGCCGGAGCCGGGCAACGGCGTCGGTGACCCGGTCCAGGTCGCGCGCGCCTCCATCGACGAGGCCAAGCGCCGCCTGCACGACGTCGTCATCGTCGACACCGCCGGTCGTCTCGGCGTCGACGCCGAGCTCATGCAGCAGGCCGCCGACATCCGCGACGCGGTGCGTCCCGACGAGGTGCTCTTCGTCGTCGACGCGATGATCGGCCAGGACGCGGTCACGACCGCCCAGGCGTTCCTCGACGGGGTCGGGTACGACGGGGTCGTCCTCACCAAGCTCGACGGCGACGCCCGCGGCGGCGCGGCGCTCTCGATCGCCTCGATCACCGGCAAGCCGGTCATGTTCGCCTCCAACGGCGAGAAGATGACCGACTTCGACCTCTTCCACCCCGACCGGATGGCCTCGCGCATCCTCGACATGGGTGACGTCCTCACCCTCATCGAGCAGGCCGAGAAGACCTTCGACGCCGACCAGGCGATGAAGGCCGCGCAGAAGCTGTCGGGCCAGGGCGGCGAGTTCACCCTCGACGACTTCCTCGAGCAGATGCAGCAGGTCCGCAAGCTCGGCTCGCTGTCGAAGATCATGGGGATGCTCCCCGGCATGGCGCAGTTCCGCGACCAGCTGGAGAACTTCGACGAGCGCGAGATCGACCGCATCCAGGCGATCATCCAGTCGATGACCCCGGCCGAGCGGGCCAACCCGAAGATCATCGACGGGTCGCGCCGCGCCCGCATCGCCAAGGGCTCGGGCCGCCAGGTCTCCGACGTCAACCAGCTCGTCGACCGCTTCTTCGAGGCGCGCAAGATGATGCAGCAGATGGCGCGCGGCGGCGGCATGCCGGGGATGCCGGGCATGCCCGGGATGCCGGGCGTGGGCGGCCCCAAGCGCGGCAAGGCCAAGCCCCAGCAGAAGAAGGGCAAGGGCGCGAAGCGCTCCGGCAACCCCGCGAAGGCCGCCGAGCAGGCCAAGGCGGCCAAGGAGAAGGCGGCCGCCCCGGGCAACCCGTTCGGCAACGCCGACGGTCCGGTCGACTACGAGCAGGCCGCCGCGGCGCTGGACCTGCCGGCCGACTTCTCGAAGTTCCTCAAGTGACCCGCTGAGCCGGGCCCGGTGGCGCGCGTGCGCAGGGTGCTGGTCGTCGACGGCGCCAACGTCGTCGGTGCCCGGCCCGACGGCTGGTGGAAGGACCGCGCGGGTGCCGCGCGACGCCTGCACGAGGGCCTGATGACGGCCGACGTCGACGTCGACGAGGTCGTCCTCGTGCTCGAGGGCGGCGCCAAGGCCGGGGTGCGGGCCGGGCGCGACGGGGACGTCCGCACCGTCCACGCCGCGCGCGACGGCGACGCCGAGATCGCGCGGCAGGTCGCCGACGCCGTGGCGGACGGGGCGGGATCGCGCGTCACCGTCGTCACCGCCGACCGCGCCCTCCAGGCCCGCGTCACCCACCTCGGCGCCCTCGCCGTCGGCCCGGCCTGGTTGCTCGACCGGATGTGAGGGGGGGTGAGGTTTCCCCGCCTAGGCGGGGAAACCTGCGGTCTACGAACAATGCTTGGGCCGCAATGCACAGGGTGAACTCGCAGAGACCGCGTCTGGGGCAGCGGCCGGGTCCGAAGGGGGCGTTCGCTCGGGCACCAGAGCCGGTTGTCGTCCACAGGGCGCTGCGCGGCGTCGCCTGTCCACCGAGGCGGCGGGGTGCCCGTTCGCTGCGCTCCGGCCGGGCAGCCTCGCCTCATGCCCGGACTGCACCCCGCCCTGCAGCTGATCACCCTCGACCACGGCGTCTTCTTGCGCCGTGACGCGGTAGCCGCCGGTTACGACGACAACGGCATCGCCCGCGAGCTGCGCAGCGGGAGGTGGCAACGGGTCCGGCACGGGGCGTACGTCGCGGGGTCGGTGTGGGATGCGACGGACGACCGGGAGCGTCACGTGCTCGCCGCCTGCGCCGTACGACGTGCCGCGCGGACGCGGGTCGCGTTCTCCCACACGACCAGCGTGGTCCTCCACGGCGCACCGGACTGGGGCCTGGACCTCGACGAGGTGCACTTGGCCCGCGAAGATGCAAGGAGCGGTCGAGCCGAGGCCGGCGTCCGACGTCACCGCGTCGTCGTCGAGGAGGGCGAGCTCGCTGTGACCCGGGGGCTGCCCCACACAGCGCCGGCGCGCGCTGTCCTGGAGATGTTGTCCACAGCCGGTGTCGAGGTGGCCCTCTGCATCGCAGACGACTTCCTGCACCGGAAGGTCGTGACACCCGACGAACTCACGGCCGCCGCCCAGGTTGCCCGCCACTGGCCCGGGACCCTGGCCGCGCCGGTCCTGCTCTCGCTGGCGGACCCTCGGGTCGAGACGGTCGGCGAGTCCCGGACGACGTACCTCTTCCACTGCAACGGCATCCGAGGCGCCGTGCCGCAGTACGAGGTGCGCGAGGACGGGCGCCTGTTGGGGCGGGTGGACTTCGCCTTCCCCGACGCGGGGGTCTTCGTCGAGTTCGACGGGCAGGTCAAGTACACGACGCTCCTGCAGCCGGGCGAGATGGCCGCGGACGTCATACGTCGCGAGAAGCGCCGCCAGGAACGCATCGCGGCAGCCACCGGGTGGGAGTGCATCCGCATAACGTGGGCGGACCTGGCCGACCCCACCGCCACCGCTGCGAGAATTCGTGCGGCCCTCGAACGAGGACGCCTACGGCGGGGCGTGCGGCTGGGCTCTGCGTCCTGACCCTGTGCTCTACGAGCCAGGCATCGGCCGTAGACCGCAGGTTTCCCCGCTCAGGCGGGGAAACCCCAGGTCCCCGCTAGCGTGCGGGCATGACCGTGCAGAGGTTCCGAGGTCCGGTGCTGCCCGACGGCGAGGTGCGCGACCTCTACGTCGTCGACGGCCACGTCACCCACGAACCTCAGCCGGGGGCGGAGACCGCGGCGGAGGGCTGGATCCTCCCCGGCCTCGTCGACGCGCACTGCCACATCGGCCTGGCCGACCACGGCGCGGTGGACGACGCGGAGGCCGAGGCGCAGGCGATCGCCGACCGCGACGGGGGAGCGTTGCTGATCCGTGACTGCGGCTCCGCGCTCGACACCTCCTGGATGCACGAGCGCGAGGACCTGCCGCGCCTCATCCGGGCCGGGCGCCACGTGGCCCGCACCCGGCGCTACATCCGGGGGTACGCCGCGGAGGTCGAGCCGGCGGAGCTGGCCGCCCAGGTGGCGGTCGAGGCCCGGCGCGGGGACGGGTGGGTCAAGCTCGTCGGCGACTGGATCGACCGCGAGGCGGGCGACCTCACCCCGTCCTTCCCGCCCGAGGCGTTCGCGGCGGCGATCGCGGCCGCGCACGAGAACGGCGCGAAGGTGACGGCGCACTGCTTCGGTCACGAGGTGCTGCCGGGCCTCGTCGACGCCGGCATCGACTGCATCGAGCACGGCACCGGCCTGACGCCCGACCTCGTCGAGCGGATGGCGGCGGCCGGCACGGCCCTCGTGCCGACCGTCATGCAGCTCGACAAGTTCCCCGAGCACGCCACGGCGGGCGCGGCGCGGTTCCCGGCGTACGCCTCGACCATGACCGACCTGCACGTACGGCGGCGCGACACGCTCATGGGCGCGTTCGAGGCCGGGGTCCCGATGTACGCCGGCTCCGACGGCGGCGGCGTGGCCCGCCACGGGAACGTCGTCGGCGAGGTGGTGGCGCTCGCCGCCCTCGGCCTGCCGGTCCGCGAGGCCCTCGGCGCGGCCTCGTGGCGGGCACGGGCGTGGCTGGGCTGGAACGCGACGCTCGAGGAGGGCGCGCCGGCCGACTTCCTCGTGACCCGCGCCGACCCGCTGCGCGACCTCGCGACCCTCCACCGCCCGGTGGCCGTCGTGCTGCGCGGGCGGATCGTCTCCGGCTCCTGAGCCGCACGCCGGGACAGGTTGCGGCGCGGGGACCGCTGCGGGCGTCGTCCTGGGGCTCGGTGGGCCGGTCGGCCGCACGTCTCGCTTGCGTAACGATAGAGGTCTAGACGATGCCGGGACCTGTTCGCCCTCCGGCCCGCGGGTTACGTTTCCGCGGCACGGCGCCGTCCGGGTGGTCTCGGAATCGCATGGGGCTGTGCAGATCTGACCTACACCTGGAGGATTCGTGAGACTCAGGAGAATCGCTGCTGCGACGACTGCAGTAGCTCTCGGCGCGGCCCTGGCCGCATGCGCGCCGCCGGAGGACGAGAACGAGAACGAGGGCAACAGCGACAGCGGTGCCGAGCGCATCACCGTCGGCTGGAACCAGCCGTTCTTCTCGTACAACGACGACACGTCGAACGGCAACGCGACCGCGAACGCCATCCTGGTGTACCTGACGCGCTCGACCATGAACTTCTACGACGCCGAGCAGGAGCTGCAGACCGACGAGTCCTTCGGCACCTACGAGAAGATCAGCGACGACCCGCTGACGGTGAAGTACACCGTCGCGGACGACGCGAGGTGGTCCGACGGCACGCCCGTCGACGCCGCCGACCTGCTCCTCGCGTGGGCGGCCGGCAGCGGCAAGGTCAACACCATCGAGGCCGACCAGGTCGAGACCGACGACAACAACGTCCCGGTGCTCGGCGAGGGCCAGGTCTACTTCGACAGCTCGTCCGCGGGTCTGCCGCTGACCGAGACGCCGGAGATCTCCGACGACAACAAGTCGATGACGCTCACCTACAGCGAGCCGTTCGCCGACTGGGAGCTCCAGATCGACGGCGGCGGCGTCGCGGCCCACGCGACGGTGATGAACGCGCTCGACATCACGGACCCGATGGAGGCGAAGCAGACCCTCATCGACGCCGTCATGGCCAACGACGCCACCAAGCTGGGCCCGATCTCGTCGTTCTGGAACTCGGGCTTCGACTTCAAGAGCCTCCCCGAGGACGAGTCGCTCTACCTCTCCAGCGGCGCCTACGTGCTGACGGAGATGGAGGACGGCCAGTACGCCACGCTCGAGGAGAACCCGGAGTACACGGGTGACCGCCCGGCCTCCATCCCGACCGTGACGGTCCAGTGGAACGAGGACCCCAACGCCCAGGCGCAGCAGCTCGCCAACGGCGAGATCGACCTGGTCGGCCCGCAGGCCACCACCGACATCGTCGAGGCCCTGCAGAACATCGACGGCACCGAGGTCGAGACCGGCGTCGAGGCCAGCTACGAGCACGTCGACCTCGTCGTCGACAACGGCGGCCCGTTCGACCCGGCCACGTACGGCGGCGACGCGGAGACCGCGCGCACCGTGCGCCAGGCGTTCCTGACGGCGTACCCGCGCCAGGACATCATCGACCGGCTCATCGCGCCGCTCGAGGAGGGCGCCGAGACGCGTGACTCCTTCATCGTGACGCCGGGCTCCCCGACGTACGACGAGATCGTCGGCGCCAACGGCTCGGACGAGTACGCCGAGTCCGACCCGGCCGCCGCCGCGGCGCTGCTCGAGAGCGTCGGCGTGAGCGCCCCGACCGTGCGCATCATGTTCGCGGCCGACAACGTCCGTCGCGAGAACCAGTTCGAGATCATCAAGCCCGCCCTCGAGGAGGCCGGCTTCGTGGTCGAGGACGCGCGCAACGTCGACTGGGGCTCCAAGCTCGGTGACGGCACCTACGACGCCGCCTTCTTCGCGTGGCAGTCCACCTCCACCGGTGTGACCGAGTCGCAGGCGACCTACTACACGGGCGGCCTCAACAACCTGACCGGGTACACCGACCCGGCCATGGACGCCCTGTGGGACGAGCTGTCCGTGACCACGGACGAGGACCGCCAGGTCGAGCTCCAGACGCAGATCGACCAGATGCTGTACGACAACGCGTACGGCCTGCCGCTGTTCCAGTTCCCGTCGGTGGCGGCCTGGAACTCCGAGCGCCTCGAGGGTGTCGAGCCGGCTCCGCTGAGCCCGACCATCTTCCACGGCTACTGGAACTGGTCGCTCGTCGACTGACAGCTCCGGCTGCGCAACGGAGGGCGGGGGCCGTCGGTCGACGACCGGCGGTCCCCGCCCCGCGTGCGCCCACGTCCACTCGCCTCGTCGGTGGACGTGACGGCGCGGGGCGCGGCCCCGATCCCGCGCGGCACGAGGCCCTCGGTGGTGCCCGGCCGCGCGCCCGACCCTTCTGCGAAGGTGTGACGCATGCTCATGTTCCTGGCCCGACGGCTGATGACGTCGGTCCTCGTCGTGCTGGTCTCGACGGTCGTCATGTACGTCCTGGTCGACATCGCGATCGACCCCCTCGAGGACCTGCGGACGGACACCCGTCCCGGTGCCGAGGACCGCATCGCGGCCCGCACGGCGATGCTGGACCTCGACTCTCCCGTCCTCCTGCGGTACCTGGACTGGCTCTCCGGCGCGAGCCGCTGCCTGATCGGCAGCTGCGACCTCGGCCGTGACTGGCGCACCGGTACCCCGACGACGGAGCTGCTGTCCGGCGCCGTGACCACCACGTTGCAGCTCGTCACGGTGGCGACCCTGCTCGCGATCGTGCTCGGTGTCTTCGTCGGAATCGTGAGCGCGCTGCGGCAGTACTCCGGATTCGACTACGGCCTGACGTTCGTGTCCTTCGTGCTCTACTCGCTGCCCACCTTCTGGGTGGCCGTGCTGCTCAAGCAGTTCCTGGCCATCAAGTTCAACGACTTCCTCGCCGACCCGCAGATCGCCTGGTGGTTCCACGCCCTCGTGGTGCTCGGCACGGCGACGGTGGTGATGGCCGCGGTCGGCGGATCGGCCGCGCGGCGCCTGCGCGTGTTCGGCGTCGCCGCACTGGTGAGCCTCGCGGTGATGCTCTACGTCGACCTCACCGACTTCCTCGTGACCCCGGGCCTCGGCATCGTCCTCGTCGGCGTGCTCGGCGTCGGCATGGCCTTCGGCATCACCGCCCTGTCGACCGGGCTCAGCGACCGGCGCTCGCTCTACGCCTCCCTCACGGTGGCGGCGCTCGGCGTCGCGCTGTACTACCCGGTGCTCTACCTCTGGTACTACGTCGACGCGTCCTGGCCGATCGTCCTCGGGCTGGGCCTGCTGGCCGTGCTCGTGGGCCTCGGTGTCGGCCTCGCCTGGGGCGGTCCGGACCGCTGGACCGTGGCCCGTACGGCGGCCCTCACCGCCCTGCCCGTGGCCGGCCTGCTGTTCGTCGACCGCCTCATGAGCTCGTGGGACAACTACGTCGACCACGGCCTCATCCGGGGCCGGCCGATCTCGACGGCGTCGCGGCGCACGCCCGGCTTCGACTCGGGGTTCTGGCTCAACACGCTCGACCTCTTCGGCCACCTGCTGCTGCCGACGCTGACGCTCGTGCTCATCTCGTTCGCGTCGTACTCGCGCTACTCGCGGGCCAGCACGCTCGAGGTGCTGGGCCAGGACTACATCCGCACGGCGCGGGCCAAGGGCCTGACCGAGCGCACGGTGATCATGCGCCACGCGTTCCGCAACGCGCTGATCCCGCTGGCCTCGATCGTGCCCGTCGACATCATCACGCTCGTCGGCGGCGCAGTGATCACGGAGCGGATCTTCAACTGGCGGGGCATGGGCTGGCTGTTCGCCAACTACCTCGACCAGAACGTCATCGACCCGATCATGGGCTACCTGCTCGTGATCGCGATCCTGGCGGTGGTGGCGAACTTCGTCGCCGACCTGTTCTACGCCGTGCTCGACCCGCGGATCCGGGTGGCGGCATGAGCGACGCGCGCACGACCACCCTGCTGGCCGCAGCGGAAGGAGCGACGGCATGACTGTCGAGACCCCACCCTCGGGCATCCCCGAGGAGCGCTCGGAGAACGCGATCGAGCTGAAGGACGTCGCCGGCCTCTCGCAGGGCCAGATCATCCGGCGCCGCTTCCTGCGGCACCGGGGCGCGATGGCCGGGCTCGCCGTCATCGCGCTCATCGCCCTGCTGGCGATCACGTCCATCGGTGTCGGTCCGGTCCCGGGCTGGTGGAAGCACGCCCCGAGCGACCAGAACCCCCTCGTGAACCCGCAGGGCACGCCCACGATGGGGCTGCCCACGTGGCTCGGAGGCGACGGTCTGGCGTTCGGCGACGCGCCGTTCGGCCAGGACGAGCTCGGCCGCGACATCTTCGCCCGCACGATGCAGGGCACCCAGACGTCGCTGCTCGTCATGATCGTGGTGGGCAGCGTCTCCGCGCTGCTCGGCATGGCGGTGGGAGCGCTCGCGGGCTTCTACCGCGGGGCGACCGACCAGGTCCTCATGCGCCTGACGGACCTCATCATCACGTTCCCGCTCATCGTCATCGGCGCCGTGCTCGGCAAGATGGTGGGGGCGGCGGGGCCGTTCATCCTCGCCGTCGTGCTCGGCGCGGTGAGCTGGACGACGCTGGCCCGCCTCGTGCGGGCCGAGTTCCTGTCGCTGCGCGAGCGCGAGTTCGTGGACGCCGCCCGCGTGGCGGGCGCCAGCGACTTCCGCATCATCGTGAAGCACATGATCCCGAACGCGATGGGTGTCGTCATCGTCAACACCACGCTGCTCATGGCGGCGGCGGTGATCCTCGAGGCGTCGCTGAGCTACCTGGGCTTCGGCATCCAGACGGGTACGTCGCTGGGCAAGATGATCTCGGACTACGAGCAGGCCTTCAACACGCGGCCGTGGCTCTTCTGGTGGCCCGGACTGTTCGTCATCGCGCTGGCCCTGTCGATCAACTTCGTCGGCGACGGCCTGCGCGACGCGTTCGACCCGCGCCAGAAGAAGATCCCGTCGGCCCGCAAGATGGCTCGCGCCGCGGGCCGGATGGCGCGCCAGGACGCGAAGGCCACGTCGTGACGGCGGCGCTCGCGTCAGACCACGAAGCCCAGCAGCGGCCCGAGCACGGCCAGCGCAGCGAGCACGGCGGCCGCGCCCGTCGCGGCCTCGTCGCGGTCCCAGGCGCCGACCGGGGTGTCCGCGGCGCGGTCGCCGTCGCGGCGGTCCGGACCGGCCAGGCCGGTCTCCCGCTCCCAGCGACGGGTGACCATCGTGGCGCAGGCGCTGGTCTGGTGCCGGGCGCGCGCCATGCCGGTGGGCGCCGGGGCGGCCCACGCGTCGTACCGGCCGTCGGCCGTGACCAGGCGCAGGCCGTAGCGCCCGTCGACGAGCAGCAGGCTCGACCAGGGCACGCGGACGGAGCGGAGCGGGTTGCGCACCTCGACGCCGTCGTCGTCCACGCTCACGTGGGGGCGCCAGTAGCCGAGGTAGCCGACCAGTCCGACCAGCGCGACGCCGCCGGTGTAGCGCAGCAGGGCGTCCGGGCCCCCGGTGACGACCAGCAGCACGACCATGACCACGGCCAGCGCGACGAGCGTCCCGCCCAGCGCGCGGGCGAAGCCCGGCCGGTAGACCTGGACGTACGGGGTGGGGCCGCCGCTCCCGGCGCCGGCTCCCGCGGTGGGACTCGTCATGACCGCAGCCTCGCAGACCGCCGAACCACCGTGGAAGGTGCCCAGTGACCAGCCTCGACCAGCCCCGGGACGACGCCGCGGGCCGCCCGCCCGTCCTCGAGGTCACCGACCTGACCGTCGAGTTCTTCGTCGACGACCAGTGGATCCCGGCCGCCCAGGACGTCTCCTACGCGGTCGCGCCGGGCGAGGTGCTGGCGATCGTCGGCGAGTCCGGGTCGGGCAAGACCCAGTCGTCGATGTCGCTGCTCGGGCTGCTCCCGCCGAACGGCCGGGCCCGGGGGAGCGCGAAGCTCAACGGGCGCGAGGTGCTCGGCCTGCGCGGCAGCGCCCAGCGCAAGGTGCGCGGCAAGGAGATCGCCGTGATCTTCCAGGAGCCGATGACCGCGCTGAACCCCGTCTACCCGATCGGCTTCCAGATCGTCGAGGCGCTTCGCTCGCACTTCTCGATGTCCCCGTCGGCAGCGCGCGAGCGGGCGCTCGAGCTGCTGCGCCTCGTCGAGATCCCCGAGCCCGAGCGTCGCTTCGACGCGTTCCCCCACCAGCTCTCCGGTGGTCAGCGCCAACGCGCGATGATCGCGCAGGCGCTGTCCTGCGAGCCCACGCTGCTGGTCGCCGACGAGCCGACGACGGCGCTCGACGTGACGGTGCAGGCGGAGATCCTCAAGCTGATCACCGACCTGAAGGACCGGATCGACTCGGGCATCGTCATCATCACGCACGACATGGGCGTGGTCGCCGACATGGCCGACCGGATGATCGTCATGAAGGACGGCCGCGTCGTCGAGCGCGGCGCCACCACCGACGTGTTCACGCGCCCGCAGCACCCCTACACCCAGCAGCTCCTGGCGGCGGTGCCCCACTTCGGGCGCCACACCAGCACCGTGGTGACCGAGAAGGACCGCACCGTCGTCGACGGCGTGGCCCTCGGCGCCCCGGTGCTCGAGCTCGAGGACCTGGTGCTGGAGTACCCCAAGCGCGGGTCGCAGCCGGTGTTCCGCGCCGTCGACGGGGTCTCGTTCAGCATCGCCAAGGGCGAGGTCGTCGGCCTCGTCGGCGAGTCGGGCTCGGGCAAGACCACGATCGGACGCGCAGCCGTCGGCCTGCTGCCGGTCGCGGGCGGCAGCCTGCGGGTCGACGGGGTCGACATGGCGAGCGCCCGCAAGCGCGACCTCGCGGACCTGCGCCGCCGCGTCGGCATCGTCTTCCAGGACCCGGGCTCCTCGCTCAACCCGCGCATCCCGGTGGGGGAGTCGATCGGTGAGCCGCTGCGCCTGCACACGGGCGTGCGGGGAACCGAGCTCAGCCGCCGGGTCGAGGCGCTGCTGGACCAGGTGCACCTGCCGCGGGCCATGCGCAACCGCTACCCCCACGAGCTGTCGGGCGGCCAGCGCCAGCGCGTCGGCATCGCCCGGGCGCTGGCGCTCGAGCCGCAGCTGCTGGTCGCCGACGAGCCCACCTCGGCGCTCGACGTGTCGGTGCAGGCGCGCGTGCTCGACCTGTTCCAGGAGCTGCAGCGCGAGTACGGCTTCGGCTGCCTCTTCATCAGCCACGACCTCGCGGTCGTGGAGATGCTGGCCTCGCGGATCGCCGTGATGCACCACGGCAAGCTCGTCGAGCTCGGCACGAGCGCGCAGATCTGCACCGCGCCGCGGGAGGCCTACACGCAGCGGCTGGTGGCCGCCGTACCCGTGCCGGACCCCGCGGAGCAGCGCGCCCGCCGCGAGCGCCGCGACGCCCTGCTCGAGGCGCAGGAGCCGGCCAGCTGACCGGCACGACCGGCCGGTCGGCGCTGCCCGGGAGCCGTGCGGGGCGATTTCCCCCGCGGCTCCCGGGTCTGGCATCATGGCCGGTCGAGTCGTGCGGACCGCGGACCCTCTCACCCGCGTGCCGACCGCCCATCGGGGCAGGAGAACGGGTCCCCACCCCGGAACCGAGCCCCATCCACACTGATTTTCGAGGAGACACCACCCACCGTGGCCGTCAAGATCCGTTTGAAGCGCCTGGGCAAGATCCGGGTCCCGCAGTACCGCATCGTCGTCGTCGACTCGCGCAAGAAGCGCGACGGCAAGGTGATCGAGGAGATCGGCAAGTACCACCCCAAGGAGGAGCCCTCGTTCATCGAGGTCACCACCGACCGGGCGCAGTACTGGCTGGGCGTCGGCGCGCAGCCGTCGGAGGCCGTCGAGGCCATCCTGAAGATCACCGGCGACTGGCAGAAGTTCAAGGGCCTCCCGGGCGAGGAGGGCACGCTGAAGGTGGCGGCCCCCAAGGCCGACAAGCTCGAGATCTTCAACCAGGCCCTCAAGGACGCGCAGAGCGAGCCCAAGGGTGACGCGGTGACGAAGAAGTCGGCCAAGAAGTCGGCGGACAAGCCGGCCGAGGCGGCCGAGACGCCCGCCGAGGAGCCGGCCGCGGAGCCCGCCGAGGCGCCCGCCGCCGACGCGCAGGCCGAGACCGCCGAGGCCTGATCGCGATGCTGGCCGATGCGCTCGAGCACCTGGTGCGCGGGGTGGTCGCCCACCCCGACGACGTGTCCGTGCAGGACAAGCAGCTGCGCCGCGGCTCGGTCCTCGAGGTGCGGGTGCACCCCGAGGACCTGGGCAAGGTGATCGGCCGCAACGGCCGCACCGCCACGGCGTTCCGCACCGTGGTCGGCGCGCTCGCCGGTCGCGGTGGTGCGCGCATCGACTTCGTGGACGTGGACCGACGCCGCTGAGCGTCCCCACCTCGCCCCGACGGGCGTCGTCCTCCGGCTGCGGCCGGGGAGCGGCGCCCGTCGTGCGTTTCGCGGGCGGGTGCGGCGCGCCGTACCCTCACCCCTCGTGAGCAGCAGCGTGGAGGTCCTCGTCGGCCGGGTCGGCAAGCCCCACGGCATCCGGGGCGACGTCACCGTCGACGTCCGCACCGACGAGCCCGACCGCCGGTTCGCCCCCGGCGCCCGCCTGCGCGTGGAGGCCCCGCGCGGCGCCACGGCCCCGGTGGCCGAGCTGGAGGTCGCCAGCACCAAGTGGCACCAGGGCGTGCTGCTCGTGCGCTTCGCCGGCGTCGCCGACCGCACCCAGGCCGAGGCCGTGCGCGGCCTCCTCCTGCACGTCACCCTCGACGAGGACGAGCAGCCCGAGGACCCCGAGGAGTTCTACGACCACCAGCTCGTGGGGCTCGCGGTGCACGACCTCGCAGGCGAGCGCATCGGCGAGGTGACGCAGGTGCTGCACGGCGCGGCCCAGGACATCCTCGGCGTCCGCACCCCCGACGGACGCGACGCCCTGGTGCCCTTCGTCGCCGCGCTCGTGCCCGAGGTCGACCTCGCCGCCGGGCGGGTCGTCGTCGCGGACCGGCCCGGTCTCGTCGCCCCGTTCCCCGACGAGGCCGAGGCCTGAGACGTGCGGATCGACGTCGTCTCGATCTTCCCCGACTACCTGCGCGCGCTCGACCTGTCCCTGCCGGGCCGGGCGCAGCGCAGCGGCCTGCTGGACCTGCGCGTGCACGACCTGCGCGACTGGACCCACGACCGCCACCGCACCGTGGACGACACCCCGTACGGCGGGGGTGCGGGCATGGTGATGCGGCCCGAGCCGTGGGGTGAGGCGCTCGACGACCTCGACGTCGCCGGGGCGACCCTGCTGGTGCCGACGCCGTCGGGCGAGGTGTTCCGGCAGTCGGTGGCGGCGGAGCTGGCCGGCCGCGAGCGGCTCGTCATCGCCTGCGGGCGCTACGAGGGCATCGACGCCCGCGTCGTGCAGCACGCGGCCGCCGCGGGCGCACAGGTGCGCGAGGTGTCCCTGGGCGACTACGTGCTCAACGGCGGCGAGGTCGCGGCACTGGCGGTCGTCGAGGCGGTCGTGCGGCTGCTCCCCGGCTTCATGGGCAACCCCGACTCGCTCGTCGAGGAGTCCCACGGCGACGAGGGGCTGCTGGAGTACCCCGTCTACACCAAGCCCGCCACCTGGCGGGGGTACGACGTGCCCCCCGTCCTGCTCAGCGGCGACCACGCGGCCATCGCCCGCTGGCGGCGCGCCGAGGCCGAGCGGCGCACCGCCGAGCGGCGCCCCGACCTGCTGGCCCCCGCGGCGCTCGCGTTCGACGGCGAGGACCTCCCGGTCGTGCCGGCGACCCCGGCGGACGCGGGCGAGCTGTGGACCCTGACGCGCGCCTGCTGGCTGGGCGAGCTGCAGGACAACCCGGGCGTGCACATCCCTGCGACCACCGAGTCCCTCGACGACGTGCTCGCGTCGCTGGGGGAGTGGCACACCGTCGTGGTGCGCGCGTCGGGCCGGCTCGTCGGCTCGGTGCGCGGGCGTCGCGAGGGCGACGCCTGGCACGTGGGACGGCTCATGGTCGCCCCCGACCTCGCGGGCCGCGGCCTCGGCCGCCGCCTCCTGGGGTACGCCGAGCAGCTGGCCGCGCCGCTGGTCGCCTCGGGCGAGGTGACGGCGTACCGGTTGCAGACGGGGGCCGGGAGCGGGCGCAACCTGCGGATGTACCGCCGTGCCGGCTACCGCGCGGTGGGCCTCGGCGACCCCGGGGCGGTGCTGCTCGAGAAGCGGGCCCCTCGCGCCTGAGCGGTTCCTGAGACCCCGGTGACGGGCGTGTGTCCCCGGATGTCACACACCCGGCGAGGGTGTTACGCCGCCGAAACATGCGCGCGGCCTCGGTGCAACACGACCTCGGAAGCATCACGCAGCGTCGTGCTGGCGGCAACGGTGCCCGCCCGCCCGCTCTCTCCCGAGACAGAACAACGAGGTAGTGATGTCGACCGAACTCGCGTGGACCCTGATCTGTACGGCCCTGGTGCTCTTCATGACCCCCGGGCTCGCGTTCTTCTACGGCGGCCTGGTGAAGGCCAAGAGCGTCGTCTCCATGATGATGCTCAGCTTCGGCGCCATGGGCGTCGTCTGGGTCCTGTGGATCCTCGTCGGTGCGGGTGGCGTCGGCGCCATCTCCGACGGTGGCATCACCAAGTTCTTCGGCGACCCCTTCCAGGACGTCGGCCTGCTGGACGCCACCAAGGCCACGGACGGCTCGCTGGCCACGGCGGCCTTCGGCGGCACGTTCGCGGTCATCACCATCGCGCTCATCTCTGGCGCCATCGCCGACCGCGCCCGCTTCTGGCCCTGGATGATCTTCGCCGGGCTCTTCGCGGTCTTCGCCTACTTCCCGGTCCAGGCCTGGGTGTTCAACCCCGACAACGGCTGGATCTACAACTTCGGCGAGACCGGCACGCTGGACTGGGCCGGCGGCACCGCGGTGCACCAGAACGCCGGCGCCGCTGCCCTCGCCCTGGCGCTCGTGCTTGGCCGCCGCAAGGTCGGCTTCACCAAGGAGGAGGCCGTGCCGCACAACGTGCCCCTCGTGCTCATCGGCGCCGCGATCCTGTGGTTCGGCTGGTTCGGCTTCAACGCCGGTGTCTTCGGCGCCGACGAGGGCCAGACGAGCCTCATCATCCTCAACACCATCGCCGCCCCGGCGGCCGCGATGATCGGCTTCATCGTCGTCGAGCAGTTCCGCGACGGGAAGTCGACCGCGGTCGGTGCCGCCTCGGGCATCGTGGCCGGCCTCGTGGCCATCACCCCGGCCTGCGCCCACATCACGCCCGTCTGGGCCATGGTGCTCGGGCTCGTCGCCGGTGCCGTCTGCGCCTTCGCGATCGACCTCAAGTACAAGCTCGGCTTCGACGACAGCCTCGACGTCGTGGGTCTGCACCTCGTCGCCGGCTTCATCGGCTGCATCTGGCTCGGCATCTTCGCCTTCGACCCCGAGACCGGCCTCGCGTACGGCGGTGGTCCCGAGCAGCTCGTCGCGCAGCTCGTCTCCTCGGTCGCCGTCATCGCCTACTCGTTCGTGGTCGCCTTCGTCATCGGCATGCTCATCGAGAAGACGATCGGCTTCCGCGTGAAGGAGGAGGACGAGGTCGCCGGCGTCGACCTGCAGCACGGCGAGGCGTACGCGTTCGACTGATCGCCCCCAGCTCGACGGCCGCGGTGGGGCGCGGTCGTCGACCACCCCACGGAGGCCCGTCCCGGATTCGCCCGGGGCGGGCCTCCTGTGCGAACATGCCTGGTCGCGACGCGCGGACGCTTCTGCCACAGGGGAACCGTCGACCGCCGTCGCACCCATTCGGAACCGACCCACCGCGGCTGACCTGTGGCACTCGCGAGGAGATCATCATGACCAACGTCATCAGCCAGCTCGAGCTGGCCGCCAAGCGCGACGACATCCCGGCCTTCCGCGCCGGTGACACCGTCAAGGTCCACGTCAAGGTCGTCGAGGGCAACCGCTCCCGCGTCCAGGTGTTCCAGGGCGTCGTCATCCGCGTGCAGGGCTCCGGCATCGGCCGCACGTTCACCGTCCGCAAGGTGTCGTTCGGCGTGGGCGTCGAGCGCACCTTCCCGCTGCACTCCCCGATCTTCGAGAAGATCGAGGTCGTGACCCGCGGTGACGTGCGTCGCGCGAAGCTCTACTACCTGCGCAACCTCCGCGGCAAGGCCGCCAAGATCAAGGAGCGCCGCGACGCCTGAGGCGACCGGCCACCGCCCCTCGCCGAGGGGCGCCCCACGGGTGGCTAGTCTCCTCCCGTGACGTCCGACGACCGCGAGTCCGCCGCCCCTCTCGACGAGGGGCCGGGCCCGCGGTCGTCGTCGTCCGGGGCCCCCACGGGTGCTGACGGGAGCGAGGCCGGCGGGGCGACCGCGGTCGCCGAGGCCGAGGGCGGGCGCCGCTCGTCGCGGCGGCGGCGCAAGCAGCTGCCGCTGTGGCAGGAGACGGCGCTGCTCCTCGTGGTCGCGCTGGTGCTCGCGTACGTCATCAAGGCCTTCTTCCTCCAGGCCTTCTACATCCCGTCGGTCTCGATGGTCCCCGGGCTGCAGGTCGACGACCGGATCGTGGTGCAGAAGGTCTCCTACTGGGGCGGCAACGGCCCGCAGCGGGGGGACGTCGTGGTCTTCGAGGACCCGGGGGAGTGGCTGGGCCCGACGACGGCGGGGGGCCCGTCCAACCCCGCCGCGCAGGTGCTGGCCCGCATCGGTCTCTACCCGAGCGGCGGCCACCTGGTGAAGCGGGTCATCGGTCTCGAGGGTGACGTCGTCGCGTGCTGCGACGAGCAGGGCCGCATCACGGTCAACGGCCAGCCGCTGGACGAGCCTTACCTGGCGGACGGCCTGCAGTGCAACGGCCCCGAGCTCGACGCCGAGGTGTGCACCCGGGTCGCGGCCGGCGAGGTCGGCTGGGAGACCGGGCCGATCCCCGAGGGCCACATGTTCGTGATGGGCGACAACCGGGCCCAGTCGGAGGACTCCGCCGCCCGGCTGTGCCCGCCGAACGACACCAACGCCTGCTCGCCGACGCGCGCCTTCGTCGACACCGACCTGGTCGTCGGCAAGGTGCTCGCCGTCGTCTGGCCGCGCCAGCACTGGGACCGCCTCACCCGGCCCGAGACGTTCGCGTCGGTCCCCGACCCCGACTGACCCGTGGTGGTGGGCGAGGCGTGACGCAGCTCCCCAAGGGCTCGACCGTCCGGCGCGACGCGGGCCTGTACGGCTACGAGCGCGCGCTGCGGCGCGTGGGTCTCGAGCACGTCGCGGGCACCGACGAGGCCGGGCGGGGCGCCTGCGCCGGCCCCCTGGTGGCGGCCGCCGCGATCCTCCCGGCCGGGCGGGCGGGCGTCGTACCGGGGTTGGCGGACTCCAAGCTCCTCACGGCCCGGGCCCGCGAGCGGGCGTACGACGAGGTCGTGCGCCGGGCGCTCGCCTGGTCGGTCGTGGTCGTCGACGCCGAGGAGTGCGACCGCCTCGGCATGCACGTCGCCAACGTCCAGGCGCTGCGCCGGTCGGTGGCGCGGCTGGGGGTGCGTCCGTCGTACGTGCTGAGCGACGGGTTCCCCGTCGACGGGCTGCCGGCACCGGGCCTCGCCGTGTGGAAGGGCGACCGCGTCGCGGCCTGCGTGGCGGCGGCCTCGGTGCTGGCCAAGGTGACCCGCGACCGGATCATGTGCGGGATGCACGAGCGGTGGCCCGGGTACCGCTTCGACGTGCACAAGGGCTACATCACCGACCTGCACACCGAGCGGCTCGAGGCGCACGGGCCGTCGCCGGTGCACCGGATGCGGTTCGTCAACGTCCGCCGTGCCGCCGGGCTCGAACCGTCGCTAGGCTCGCCCGGGGCGGCGCCGCCCGACGGCGGCGACCCCGCCGTACCGGGGGACGCGCAGCCCGACGTGCCCGCCGAGCAGGAGGAGTCGCCATGAGCACCGAGGACCTCGAGCGCTACGAGGCCGAGATGGAGCTCACGCTCTACCGTGAGTACCGCGACGTGGTGAAGATCTTCAAGTACGTCGTGGAGACCGACCGCCGGTTCTACCTGTGCAACAAGGTGGACGTGCGGGCGCGCAGCGAGCACGGCGAGGTGTTCTTCGACGTGACGATGACCGATGCGTGGGTGTGGGACATGTACCGCCCCGCCCGCTTCGCCAAGAACGTCAAGGTCCTGACGTTCAAGGACGTCAACGTCGAGGAGCTGGCGGCCAGCGACCTCGAGCCACCCAAGGGCTGAGACCCCGGCGGCAAAATCTCGGGCCTCCCGGGAGGTCGGCTCCGCAAACGCCGGACAGCCGCGCTCCGGCGGTCCTAACCTTCCGCCAGAGGGGAGACGTGCGTCCCCGGATCGAGGCGGAGACAGATGGGTGCAACGACGAACGCGGCGCGACGGCGCGGCGGGCGCGCCGGCCGTGACCAGCGGGGCGCGGCCGCCGTGGAGTTCGCCCTCGTGCTGCCGATCCTGCTGCTGCTCGTGTTCGGGATCATCGCGTACGGCTACATGCTCAGCTTCCGCGGCTCCATGAGCCAGGCGGCGGCCGAGGGCGCCCGGGCTGCCGCGGTCCACCAGGCCGGGTCGGGCGGGTCCGCGCAGGAGTCGGCCCGCGCCGCCCTGAACGAGGCCCTCGGGGTGTACGGCGTCAGCTGCACCCCCACCGGGGCGTTGCAGCGCCGCGGGGACACGGCGGGCTCGTGCGACGTCTCGGCGCCCACGAACTGCGGGTCGGGCTCGCCGCAGCCCCAGTGCGTCACCGTGCGTCTCACCTACGACTACGAGGACCGCCCCCTCATCCCGCTGCCCTTCGTCGGCGGCGTCATGCCCGACGAGATCGAGTACGCCGCCTCCGCGCGGGTGAGCTGAGTGTCCGGCGCCGACCGGCGACGGGTCGCCCGTGACCAGCGGGGCGCCGTGGCGGTGATGGTCGCCGCGCTGATGACGTTGCTCCTCGTGGTCGCGGCCCTGGCCGTCGACATCGGCATGCAGCGGGTCGCCCGCCGCGACATGCAGGCGCTCGCCGACGTGGTCGCCCTGGACATCGCCCGCGAGCTGCGGGGCCGCACGCTCGCCGACGTCGTCGCGCCCTCACCCGCGGGCGCGCCGGCGCTGCGCTCCGCCCTGCGCACCTCGCTCGAGCGCAACGAGGACACCCTGGGCGCCGCCCCCGAGGTCGAGATCCAGATCGGCAGCCACGTGCCCGGCGTCGGGTTCCAGCCGTTCACCGACTGGACCGACCCGGCCAGCGGGTCCTTCGCGTACGACGCCGCCCACGCGGACGCCGTGCCCGACGCGGTGCGGGTCCGCGCCGGGACGACGGTCCAGTACTCCTTCGCGCCGGGGGACGGCGGCGCCCGGCGTGCGGCGCTCGCCGTGAAGACCGACCCGTCGGCCTGCTTCAAGATCGGCACGTTCCTGGCGGGCGTGGACTCCGGCAGCTCCTGGCTCCTCGCCCCCGTGCTCGGTGACCTGCTCGGCGGCTCCGTCGACCTCACCGCCGTCGGCTACCAGGGCCTGGCCGACGCCGAGGTGTCGCTCCTCGACATGCTCGTCGCGCTCGGTCTCTCGGCGGGCGACCTCGACCGTCTCCTGTCCACCGAGCTCGACGCGCTGGGTCTGCTGCAGCTCACCGCCGACGCACTGGAGGCCCGGGGGGACCTCGCCGGCGTGGGCCTCGACGCAGGGGCGACCGCCGCTCTCGGGGTGCTCGACACCCTCGTGACGGCGGTGGTGGCGGGCGGGGTCGACGTGGCCGTCCCCACCGGCCAGCGCATCACGGTCGGTGACCTCGTCCAGGTCGCCACGGGTGCGGGTGGGGCCGCCCTGACGACGGGCCTGAACGTCTTCGACCTGGTCACGGCGGGTCTGCTCGTGTCGGGGGGCACCGGGTTCGTCGACCTCGACCTGGCGGCACCCGTGCCGGGCCTGGTCGACCCCACGGTGCGGCTGAGCATGATCACGCCGCCGAGGCCCGGGTGCGGTGTCCCGGCGGGCGGCACCGCGGCGGCCGCGACCGCGACCAGCTCGGCCGTCGCCCTCGAGGTCGGAGCCGATCTGGAGGCCCTGGGCAGTCTCGACCTGAACCTCCTGGACATCGTGCGGCTGCGGGGCCGCGCCGACCCGCTGTCGCTCGACATCGGCGTCGCCGAGGCCAGGGCGACCCTCCACGGTGTGCGGTGCGGTTCGCCCGACAGCCTGCAGCTCGCCGTCGAGGGGGGCGCCGTCACGGTCTCGGGCCACCTCGGGCTCGAGCTGTCGGGTTCGGTCGGTCTCGGGACCCTGCTCGACGGGCTGGGTCTCACCGCCCTCCTGGACCGCCTGCTGCTCGGCCTCGTCGGTGGGCTGCTCGGGCTCGGCGACGTGAACGTCACGGTGGGGGCCGAGGTCGACCTCACCCTCGCCCGTGCGCCGCTCACCGGGGGGACGACGTACGACGTCGAGGTCCCGTCCGAGCCGGGCCGGGAGATCGCGGTACCCATCCGCTCGGACGGCCTGAACCTGTCGAGCCTGCGCATCGAGCCCACGGTCGCGGTGTCCGTCACGTCCGGCCGCCTGAACGCGGCCGACCGGGCTGCGGTGACCGCCGACCTGCAGGCAGAGCTGGCACCGCTGCTCACCTCGCTCGTCCGCACGGCGCTCGGGCCCGTCGACGCGCTGGTGAACGACGTGCTGGCACCGATGCTGGGGCTCGAGGTCTTCGGCATCGACGCCTACGGGATCCCGACCCCCAGCTGCGAGGGCCTCGCGCTGCGCGGTTGAGACGTCCTCGGTCGAGACGTCCTCCACAGGTCGGCGGGGGGCGGGGTGCGGTGACGCCGCCGATCGCGCAGGCTCGGGGGGTGAGGCCGTCATGAGCACACCGCGGGGGAGTCGTCACCTCGGCCTGGGCCGGTACGGCGAGGACGTGGCCGCGCGCCACCTCGTCGAGGCCGGGATGGTCGTCCTGGACCGCAACTGGCGCTGCGAGCTCGGTGAGATCGACCTGGTGCTGCGCGACGGCGCCGTCCTCGTCGTCTGCGAGGTCAAGACCCGCTCCTCGGACGCCTACGGCTCGCCGTTCGAGGCCGTCACGGCGACGAAGCTGCACCGCCTGCGCCGGCTGGGCGCGCGGTGGGTCGCCGAGCACGACGTGCGGGCCCGGCACGTCCGCATCGACGTGGTCGGGGTGCTGCGCCCCCGGACGGGCCCCGGATCGGTCGAGCACGTCGCCGGCGTCGGCTGAGCCCCCAGGGCGGCCCAGACCACTTCCCGTCCCCAACCCCGGCGGCGTCGCCGGCCCTCCACAGCGGCGGGGCACGTCGTACCGCGGCCGGCGGCCCGGGCCCAGGCTCGGGGGTGGAGGTGACCCATGAGTCCAGAAGCCACACCCGCGCCGAGGGCCGACTGATGCCCGTCGCGACGACCCAGACGATCGCCCTGCAGGGGGCGGTCGGCCACCTGATCGACATCCAGGTCGACGTGTCCCCGGGCCTGGTGACGACCGTGCTGGTCGGGCGACCCGACGCCGCGTTGAGCGAGGCCCGCGACCGGTGCCGGACGGCGGTGTCGAACTCGGGCTTCCAGTGGCCCACCACGCGGCGCACCACGATCCTGCTGTCGCCCGCCGACCTGCCGAAGCGCGGCACGCACTTCGACCTCGCGATCGCCGTGGGCGTGCTCGCGGCGTCGGTGGACACGGCGAAGGAGACCCCGATCCCGACCGACGACGCGGTGCTCATCGGCGAGCTCACCCTCGAGGGGCGGTTGCGGCCGGTCCCCGGGGTGCTGCCGATGGTGATGGCGGCGGCGTCCCGGGGCGTGCGCCGGGTGTTCGTGCCCGAGCCGCAGGCCGCGGAGGCCGCCCTGGTGCCCGGGATGGCGGTCCTGGGTGTGCGTTCGCTCGCCCAGGTCGTCGCCGAGCTGCGCGGCGTCGAGGTGCCCGAGGCGCCGCCCGTCGCGGCCGACTCGACGAGCCACCTGCTGGCCTGGCGCGGCCAGGAGCGCCTCGAGGAGGGCGACATGGCCGATCTCGTCGGGGTGCCCGAGGCCCTGTTCGCCGCCGAGGTCGCTGCCGCGGGCGGTCACCACCTGCTGCTCACCGGCCCGAAGGGCGCCGGCAAGACCTCCCTGGCCGAGCGGATCCCCGGCATCCTCCCCGACCTGGAGGCCGACGAGGCGCTCGAGCTGACGGCCATCCACTCCCTCGCCGGGGCGCTGCCGCCGGCGGGCGGGCTGTTCCGGCGCCCGCCGTACTTCGCCCCCCACCACAACGCGAGCGCGGCGAGCCTGCTCGGCGGCGGCACCGGCCGCGTGCGGCCCGGCGAGATCAGTCGGGCGCACGGCGGCGTGCTCTTCCTCGACGAGTTCCCGCTGTTCAACGCCGACGTCGTCGAGGCGCTGCGCCAGCCGTTGGAGAGCGGCGAGGTCACCATCGCCCGCGGCGAGGAGTCGGCGACGTTCCCGGCCCGGGGGATGGTCGTGCTCGCCGCCAACCCGTGCCCGTGCGGCGAGGCCGGGAGCGGCACCGCGGCGACCACGTGCCGCTGCGAGCCCCACCGGCTGCGCACCTACGAGCGCAAGCTGGGCGGTCCGCTGGCCGACCGCATCGACATCGTCCGGCGCCTCGAGCCGCCGTCGCCGCACAGCGCGACGGACCCGTTCGCACGTCGGGACAGCACCGCGGTGGTGCGCGAGCGGGTCACGGCGGCCCGGCAGCGGCAGCGCCGGCGGTACGCCGGCACGAGCTGGCGCCTCAACGCGCACGCCCCCGCCCCGGCCCTGCGGGAGTCCTGGCCCCTCGACGAGCCGTCGCGGGCCCTGCTCGAGGGCGCGGTGGTGGCGGGTGCGCTCACGCGGCGGGGTGCGACCCGGGTGCACCGCCTGGCCTGGACGGTGGCCGATCTCGCGGGCCTCGACCGCCCGGGGCCGGGCGAGGTCGAGACGGCCCTCCAGCTGCGCACCGGTGGCCCGCTGCGCCTGGCCGTGGTGGAGGGCGTCGGATGAGCGTGGACGACGCGGAGCGGATCGCCCGGGTCGCGCTGAGCCACCTCGCCGAGCCCGGCGACCCCCGCCTGCTGCGGCTGGCGCGCACGATGGGGGCGGTCGAGCTGTACGACGCGCTCCTCGCCGAGCGGGACCTCGACGGCACGCTGAGCGACGTCGCCACCCGGCTCGCGGGGGTGCGGCCCGAGCGCCGGCTCGAGCAGGCGCTGCGCCAGGGCGTCCGGTTCGTGGTGCCGGGCGACGAGGAGTGGCCCGCGCCGCTCGACGACCTCGCCGACCACGCCGCCCTGCACCGCCGGGCCGAGGTGCCCGTCGGGCTGTGGGTGCGCGGTCCGCTGCGCCTCGACCGCACCCGGCACTCGGTCGCCGTGGTGGGCTCGCGGGCGGCCACGACGTACGGCGGCACCGTCGCCGCCGACCTCGGGGCCGACCTCGCGACGAACGGGTGGTGCACGGTCTCGGGCGCCGCCTTCGGCGTCGACCAGGCGGCGCACCGCGGCGCCCTCGCCGCCGGTGGCGACACCGTCGCGGTCCTCGCCTGCGGCGTGGACCGGGCCTATCCCTCCGCGCACGAGGCGCTGCTCGAGGTGATCGGCGACCGCGGGGCGATCGTGTCCGAGGCGCCGCTCGGCGGGGCGCCGACGCGCATCCGCTTCCTCGCCCGCAACCGCCTCATCGCCGCCCTCTCTCGGGGCACGGTGGTGGTCGAGGCCGCCGTGCGCAGCGGCGCCCTCAACACGGCGGGGTGGGCCGAGCGGCTCAACCGGGTCGTGATGGGCGTCCCCGGGCCGGTGACGAGCGGCCTCTCCCAGGGCGTCCACGAGCTGATCCGCACCCGCGCGGGTCTGCTCGTCACGAGCGGCGCGGACGTCCGGGAGGTCACCGGCGACGCCGGCGACGCACTCCTGCCACCGCTGCGCGAGGCGCCCCGCATCCGCGACGGGCTCACCGGTCGCCAGCAGCAGGTGCTCGACGCGGTGCCCGTGGTGCGCGGAGCAACCACCCAGGCCGTGGCCCGCACGGCGGGCATCGCCGTCGACGTCACCGAGCGCGAGCTGTGGGTCCTGCGCCGCGAGGGGCTGGTCGAGGAGGGCGGCACGGGCTGGCGCCTGGCGCGACGCGCGATCGCGTGACCGGTCGACGCGGCGGGCCGAGCCGGGTGGCCGGCCGGGTGGCCGGCCGGGTGGCCGAGCCGGGTGGCCGGCCGGGTGGCCGAGCCGGGTGGCCGAGCCGGGTGGCCGGCCGCGTGGCCGGCCGCGTGGTCGACGGGGCCGGCCGCGTGGCGTCCGGACCCGGGGGAGCGCCGTTCCTAGACTCGCCGGGTGACCTCGCCCCGCGCCACGGACGTTGCGCCCCCAGGCTCGGCACAGCCTGCCGACGGGGGTGCCGCGGCGGGTGCCGGGGAGCCTGCTGCGGGCGGCCGACAGCCCGCCGGGGAGCACCTCTCGGAGGGGTTCGCCCGTCTGCTGGGGCAGTACGAGGTCCACCTGCGGCACGAGCGCGACCTCACCGAGCACACCGTGCGGGCCTACCTGGGTGACGTGGCCGCGCTGCTCGAGCACGCCGGGCGCGCGGGGATCGATCGCGCCGAGGACCTCGACCTCCGGGTGCTCCGCAGCTGGCTGGCCCGGCAGCAGAGCACCGGCCGCGCCCGCACGACCATCGGCCGCCGGGCGACCGCGGCCCGCGTGTTCACGGCCTGGCTCGCCCGCACGGGGCGTGCCCCGGCCGACGTCGGCGCATCCCTGGCGTCACCGCGGCCGCACCGCACGCTGCCCGCCGTGCTGACGCAGGACGAGGCGCGGGCCCTGCTGGACGCCGCCGCCCGGCACGCCCTGGCCCCTGCGCGTGACGCCGGCGGCGACGCGGGCGGCGCCGACGCCGACGCCGACGCGGGCCACGCGGGCGGTGCAGACGGCGCCGCGTTCGAGGGTGACGCCGTCGCCCGCGCCGTGGCCGTCCGTGACGTGGCGGTCCTCGAGCTGCTCTATGCGACCGGGATCCGTGTCGGCGAGCTGACCGCGCTGGACCTCGACGCGCCCGACCCGGGACGACGGGTGCTGCGGGTGCTGGGCAAGGGCCGCAAGGAGCGCTCCGTCCCCTACGGCGTCCCGGCCGCCCGTGCGCTCGACGCGTGGCTGGCGGTGCGAGGGGTCCTCGCCACGGAACGCTCCGGGCGGGCGCTCCTGCTCGGTGCCCGCGGGGGACGGATCGACCCGCGCACGGTCCGCACGACCGTCCACCGGCGGATCGCCGCGGTGCCGGACGCCCCGGACATCGCCCCGCACGGTCTGCGCCACTCGGCGGCCACCCACCTGCTCGAGGGCGGCGCCGACCTCCGGACCGTCCAGGAGCTGCTCGGCCACTCGTCCCTGGCGACCACCCAGATCTACACGCACGTGAGCGCCGACCGGCTGCGCGCGGCGTACCGGCAGGCGCACCCCCGCGCCTAGACGCCACCCGCGCGCCTAGACGCCACCCGCGCGCCTAGACGCCACCCCGCGCCTAGGCGCCATCCGCGCGCCGGCCGGGCCCTCCTCACCCGCCCAGCGCCGCCCCGACCGCGAGCGCCGCCGACCGCCACGTCGCGAGCACCGCCGGGCGGGCCGCGGGCGGGGACCAGCCGTCGTACGGTCGGCGCACCCCGGCCTCGGCCGGACGGGCGAGGCCGTCGAGCGGCACCAGCCGCACCGGCCCGGCACCGACGAGGAGCAACGGGTCGAGGTAGGTGTCGCCCTCCCGCCAGCCCCAGTGCAGGCAGGCGCGCGGGCGGCAGTGCGACCCGGCCGCCACGAGCGTGCCGAGCGGTGCCCCCGCAGCGACCTCGTCGCCGACCGCGACGCTCGCGGTCACCGGCTCGTACGTCGTGCGGGTCGCGCCGTGGTCGACCACGACCACGCCGCGCCCCGCCAGCGGCCCCGCGAAGGACACCCGACCGGGCAACGCGGCCACCACCGTCTGGCCCGGGCGCCCGAGGAGGTCCACCCCGCGGTGACCGGCGCCGTACGGGTTCTCGGGCGGGTCGAAGGTGCGGACGACCTCGGGCTGCGGTGCCAGCGGCCAGGTGCCGACCGGCACCGGGTCGGGGGCGGCGAGGGCCGGGGCGGTGGACGGCGTCGCCAGCACCGTCAGCGCCGCGACCACCAGCACGACGACCGCGGGACAGGGGCGGGTACGGCGGCTGCGGGGCCGGGGGAGGATGCTCACCGCGCCACTCTCCGACGGACCGTGCCGGCCGGTGGCGAGGTCTCCGTCCGCTGTGGACGGGCGCCCCGACGGGCCGGCCTGGGGACGGGTACCGGCTCGGACCGGCTCGATTGGCCCCCGCCGTCGTGCCGCACTACGCTGTGCCGCGCAGCCCTTCGTGGGTTGACTTCGCACGCTCGCAGTCCGTGGCGCCATCCCGTGGCCGTCGCGGGTGCGGTCCTCAGTCCGGCCGTCGGCCGGTCCGGCCGCGCGCGGGCGTCAGGGCGACCGGCACCCGCCGGCCGCGACAACTGGGAATCGATCAGGAGCTCCGCTCCCGGTCCGCACCTCACGGCGCCCGCGCCGTGCCAAGGGCGGGCGGCACGGGTGCGTCTCCCGGAGAAGAGAACATCATGGCAGTCGTGACCATGCGCCAGCTCCTCGAGAGCGGCGTCCACTTCGGGCACCAGACCCGTCGCTGGAACCCCAAGATGAAGCGGTTCATCCTCACGGACCGCAACGGCATCTACATCATCGACCTGCAGCAGTCGCTGGCCTACATCGACCGCTCCTACGCCTTCGTCAAGGAGACGGTGGCCAAGGGCGGCACGATCATGTTCGTCGGCACCAAGAAGCAGGCGCAGGAGGCGATCGCCGAGCAGGCGCGCCGCGTCGGCATGCCCTACGTGAACCAGCGGTGGCTGGGCGGCATGCTCACCAACTTCCAGACCGTGCACCAGCGGATCAACCGCCTCAAGGAGCTCGACGAGCTCGACTTCGACAACGTGGCCGGTTCCGGTCGCACGAAGAAGGAGCTGCTGCAGCTCAAGCGCGAGCGCGACAAGCTCGACAAGACGCTCGGCGGCATCCGCGAGATGAGCCGCACCCCCTCCGCGGTGTGGATCGTCGACACGAACAAGGAGCACCTGGCGGTCGAGGAGGCGCGCAAGCTGCGCATCCCGATCATCGGCATCCTCGACTCCAACTGCGACCCCGACGAGGTCGACTTCCCGATCCCGGGCAACGACGACGCGATCCGCGCCGTCGGCCTGCTGACCCGCGTCGTCGCCGACGCCGTCGCCGAGGGCCTCATCGAGCGCTCCGGTGGCAAGTCGGGCGACGCCGCGGCCGCGCAGGAGCCGCTGGCCGAGTGGGAGCGCGAGCTGCTGACGGGTGAGGCCGAGCAGGCCGCCGTCGCCGCCACCGGCGGCGAGGCGGGCGACGTCCCGGCGGGCGAGTCCACCGGCGCCTCCTCCGAGGGTGCCGCATCCGACGCCGCTGCCGAGGCCGCCCCGGCCGACGCCGCCCCGTCGGAGGCTGCGACCGCCGAGGCCGCGACCGAGGCTGCGACCGAGGCCCCCGAGGCCGAGGCCGCTCCCTCCGAGGCCTGAGCCTCTCCAGCACCGGTGCGCCGGGCCCGCGGACGTCTCGTCTGCGGGCCCGGCGCGCCGTGGGACCACCTACCGACCCCCAGGAAGCCAGAGGAAGAAGAGACCATGGCCAGCTTCTCTGCCGCTGACGTCAAGAAGCTCCGCGAGCTCACCGCCGCGGGCATGATGGACTGCAAGAAGGCACTGACCGAGACCGACGGCGACTTCGACAAGGCCGTCGAGCTGCTCCGCGTCAAGGGTGCCGCCAAGGCCGCCGCGCGCGGCGCCGAGCGCGAGACCGCCGCCGGTCTCGTCGCGACCTCGGGCACCGCCCTCGTCGAGCTCAAGAGCGAGACGGACTTCGTCGCGAAGGGTGACGACTTCGTCGCCGCCGCCCAGCAGATCGCCGACGCCGCCGCCGAGGCCAAGCCGGCCGACGCCGAGGCGCTCAAGGCCGTCCAGGTCGGCGACCAGACGGTCGGCGAGCTCGTCGAGGCCCTCGCCGTGAAGATCGGCGAGAAGATCGAGCTCGGCCAGGTGGCCGTGTTCGACGGCCCCGTCGTCGTCTACCTGCACCGCCGCTCCGCCGACCTGCCGCCCGCCGTCGGCGTGCTGGTCGAGTACACCGGCGACGCCGAGGCCGCCCGTGGCGCTGCCATGCAGGCCGCCGCGATGCGCCCGCAGTACCTGACGCGCGACGAGGTCCCCGCGGACGTCGTGGCCAAGGAGCGGGAGATCGCCCAGGCCCAGGCGCAGGAGGAGGGCAAGCCCGAGCAGGTCGCGGCGAAGATCGCCGAGGGTCGCCTCAACTCCTTCTTCAAGGACGTCGTGCTCCTCGAGCAGCCGTCGGTCACGGAGAACAAGAAGTCGGTCAAGCAGGTCCTCGAGGCCGCCGGCACGAGCGTCACGCGCTTCGCGCGCTTCGAGGTCGGCGCCTGAGGCCCTCCGGCCAGTAGGGTTGGGCCGCTGCCCCGGCAGCGACCCGACCCGGCGGGGACCTCCCCGCCACCGCACGAAGGAGGCCGGTCCGTGTGACGTGGAGCGATCCCGCCGTCACGGGCCGGCCTTCGTCGTGCCCGGCGCCTCCGCGTCCCCGGCCGTCGGGCCGGGGAGCGCGCGGCGTCCGCCCGCACGTCGTCCGATCGAAGGGAACCCCGTGACCACCGCCTACCGTCGTGTCCTGCTCAAGCTCTCCGGCGAGGTCTTCGGCGGGGGGAGCGTGGGCGTCGACCCCGACGTCGTGCAGAAGATCGCCCAGGAGGTCGCGGCCGTCGCCAACGCCGGCGTCCAGGTGGCCGTGGTGACGGGTGGGGGCAACTTCTTCCGCGGCGCGGAGCTGCAGCAGCGCGGCATGGACCGGGTCCGTGCCGACTACATGGGCATGCTCGGCATCGTCATGAACTGCCTCGCTCTGCAGGACTTCCTGGAGAAGATGGGCGTCGACACGCGCGTGCAGACCGCCATCACGATGGGCCAGGTCGCGGAGCCCTACATCCCGCGCCGCGCGATCCGGCACATGGAGAAGGGTCGCGTCGTCATCTTCGGCGCCGGCATGGGCATGCCGTTCTTCTCCACCGACACGGTGGCGGTGCAGCGCGCGCTCGAGTCCAAGTGCGACGTCGTGCTGGTGGCGAAGAGCGGCGTCGACGGGGTCTACTCCGACGACCCGCGCACCAACCCCGACGCGGTCAAGCTCGACGCGGTCACCTACAAGGAGGCCATCAGCCGCGGGCTGCGCATCATGGACCAGACGGCGTTCGCCCTGTGCGGCGAGAACAAGCTGCCGATGGTCGTGTTCGGCATGGAGCCCGAGGGCAACATCCTCCGGGTCGTGAAGGGTGAGAGGATCGGCACGCTCGTCAGTGCCGAGAGCTGATCGCTCCCCCCACCGACGCCCCCGACGAGACGCCGCTCGACCGGCGTCCCTGCAACGACGAAGGAGCCCGCAGTGATCAACGACGTCCTCAACGAGGCCGATGCCAAGATGGACAAGTCGGTCGAGGCGACCCGCGAGGATTTCGCCGCGATCCGCGCCGGCCGCGCGCACCCGAACATGTTCAGCAAGATCCTCGTCGACTACTACGGGTCGCCGACGCCGCTGCAGCAGCTGGCGTCGTTCACCGCCCCCGAGGCGCGGGTCATCCTGATCCAGCCCTACGACCTGGGCGCGATGGGTGCCATCGAGCGCTCCATCCGTGACTCCGACCTAGGCGTGAACCCGTCGAACGACGGCCGCATGCTGCGCTGCGTCTTCCCCGAGCTGACCGAGGAGCGCCGCAAGGAGTTCATCAAGGTCGCCCGCACCAAGGCCGAGGAGGGTCGCGTCGCGGTCCGCAACCTGCGCCGCACGGCGAAGCAGGGCCTCGAGCGCCTCGAGAAGGACGGCGAGGTCGGCCAGGACGACGTCACCGGCGCCGAGAAGCGGCTCGACGGCCTCACCAAGAAGCACGTCGAAGCGATCGACGAGATGCTGAAGTCGAAGGAGTCCGAGCTGCTCGAGGTCTGAGCAGCAGGGACGACGACCCGTGACCACCACCCCTCCCACGACGCCGCCGGTCAAGGACCACGGCCGGGCCGGACGCAACCTCCCGGCCGCGGTCGCGTCCGCGATCCTGCTGCTCGCTGCCATCGCGGCGTCGCTGGCGGTCTACAAGACGGCGTTCATGCTCATCGTGGCCGCCGCCGTCGTCGTGGCGGTGTGGGAGCTGCGGCGCGGCTTCCTCGCGAAGGACATCGACCTGCCGGAGCAGCCGCTCATGCTGGGCGGCGTCGTAATGGTCGTCGTGGCCTACTTCTTCGGCCCCCCGGCCCTGGTGACGGCGACCGCGGTCACCGCGCTGGCCATCATGCTGTGGCTGCTCCACCGGGGGGTCGACGGCTACGTCCGCAACGCGTCCGCTGCGGTGTTCGCGCTCATCTACGTGCCGTTCCTGGGCTCGTTCGTGGCGCTGCTCCTCGCCGAGGGCGGGGCGACGGACTTCGAGTCGTTCGACGACGGCGTGCGCGGCGTCATCGCGTTCGTGGTCGTCACCATCGCCTCGGACATCGGCGGGTACGTCGCGGGCGTGCTGTTCGGCAAGCACCCCATGGCCCCCGTCATCTCGCCGAAGAAGTCGTGGGAGGGCTTCGCCGGCTCGGCCGTCTTCTGCGTGGTCGCCGGGCTCGTGCTCGTCGAGTACCTCCTCGAGGGCGACTGGTGGGTGGGCATCTTCCTCGGGCTCATCACGGTCGTCATGGCCACGCTGGGCGACCTGTGCGAGTCGGTCATCAAGCGCGACCTGGGGCTCAAGGACATGAGCCAGGTCGTCCCCGGCCACGGCGGGCTCATGGACCGGCTCGACTCCCTCCTGGCCACGGTCGCCCCGATCTGGCTGCTCCTGCACTACCTGGTCTTCTGAGTCACCCCGTCGTGCGTGGAGAGGTCGCCTGATGCGAGGCAAGTGGGTCACGGCGGCGCTCGCCGCCGGTGCGGCGACGTACGTCGCGGGTCGGGCGCGCCGCGCAGCGGTGCCGACCGGTGCGCCGGCCGGTGCACCCGCCCCGCCCCCGGGTACGACGCCCCCCGCCGCCGCGCCGGCCCCCGTGCCCGCCCCCGTGCCCGCCCCCGCGGTCGTCCCGCCGGCCGACCCCGCGTCCCCGGCCCCGACGCCCGAGCCGGAGCCGGCCGTCGCCCCGGAGCCGGAGCCCGAGCCCGAGCCCGTCGTCGTACCCGAGCCCCAACCCGAGCCCCAACCCGAGCCCCAGCCCCAGCCGGCCGTCCCGCCGGCGGCGTCCGCCGTACCGCAGACCCCGCCGGTCGCGCTGTACCTGGAGCCGGAGCCCGAGCCCGTGCGTGCCCCGGCCCACCGGGCCGAGCCCGCCGAGCCCGCCGAGCCCCGCGACACCCGTGACGAGCCGCGGGACGACGACGCGCCCCGGGGGACCGGCACGGCGCTCGCCGGGTTCTACGCCGGGATGGTCGCCATGCTCGTCGTGCCGCTGCTCTACCTGACGCTCGTGAGCTGGGTCCTCGACGCCGGCGACGTGTCGGACGCCGGGACGGCGGCGCGGGTCGCTCCCTACGGCCTCCTGCTGCTGGCCGTCCCGCTGGTGCTCGTGGTGCTGCCCCGCACGCGCCGGTTCGGCGCCTACGCGCTGCTCGGGCTCGCGGTGACGGCGGTCGTGGTCGTCGGCGTCGCCGCGCTCGTGCTGTGGGGCCTCATGCGGCTCGACGCCTGAGGCAGCGGGCTCGCCGGCGTCCGCGTCGGTTGGGTGCGTGCAGCCACGGGTGCGATGATCGGGGGGCGATGGCCGATGACACCCCCACCCCCGTAGCGCCTCCCGAGGGCGCCCGTGCGCTCCCGCTCGTGATGGAGGCGCCGCGCGGCCGCGCCAAGCCGCCGCGCCACCTCGCTGACCTCGACGAGGCCGGTCGCAAGGCGCTGCTCGAGGAGTCGGGGCTGCCGGGCTTCCGCGCGAAGCAGCTGAGCAACCACTACTTCTCCCGCCTCACCAGCGACCCGGCGGAGATGACCGATCTCCCGGCCGGGCAGCGCGACGAGCTGGCGGCCGCCCTCTTCCCGCAGCTGCTGACGCCCGTGCGCACGCTCGAGGCCGACAAGGGCACGACGCGCAAGACGCTGTGGCGCCTGTTCGACGGTGCCCTCGTCGAGTCCGTCCTCATGCGCTACCCCGACCGCGCCACCATCTGCGTCTCGAGCCAGGCCGGCTGCGGCATGGCCTGCCCCTTCTGCGCCACCGGCCAGGGCGGGCTGCAGCGCAACATGACCACCGCCGAGATCGTCGACCAGGTCGTCGACGGCGCGCGCGCCATGGCGCGGGGCGAGGTGCCCGGCGGGCCGGGACGCCTGTCGAACGTCGTCTTCATGGGCATGGGCGAGCCGCTGGCCAACTACAAGGCCGTCATCGGTGCCGTCCGCCGCCTCACCGAGCCGTCGCCCGCCGGCCTCGGCCTCAGCGCGCGTGGCGTGACGGTCTCGACGGTCGGCCTCGTTCCCCGCATCCGCCAGCTCACCGAGGAGGGCATCCCGGTGACGCTGGCGCTGAGCCTGCACGCCCCCGACGACGAGCTGCGCAACGAGCTGGTGCCCATCAACACCCGCTCCTCGGTGGCCGAGACCGTCGACGCCGCGTGGGAGTACGCCGCGCGCACGAAGCGCCGGGTCTCGATCGAGTACGCGATGATGCGCGGCATCAACGACCAGGCCTGGCGCGCCGACCTGCTCGCCGACGTGCTGCGGGCGCACGGCGACTGGGGCTGGGTCCACGTCAACCTCATCCCGCTCAACCCGACGCCGGGCTCGCGGTGGACGGCCTCCGACCCCGCCGACGAGCGCGAGTTCGTGCGGCGCCTCGTCGCCAAGGGCATCCCGACGACCGTCCGCGACACGCGCGGACGCGAGATCGACGGCGCCTGCGGACAGCTCGCCGCCGCCGAGGACTGAGCCGCACCGGGTCCGGTGCGCCCGGGCCCCGGGCCCGACGCCTGAACGCGCGGCGACCACCCGGGCAACGCCCGGTGGCCGACCCGTCACCGGTCGTGGCCGAGGTTCCCGCCCGGTTCAACTGGCGTCCACCGCGGCCCACCCCCGCGGTTCGCGGACGTGCCTAGCGTCCCGTCGTGACAGCACTCCCCGCGGCGGCGACGCCTGCGCCCGGGGGGCCTCGCGTGCGAAGGGACGTGCGATGCGCCGCAGCCTCACCACCGCCCCCGTCCGCCGGCCGGCCGGCGCGACGACGGCCTCGCCCCGCCGGCCCGTGCGGGCCGCGTCCCGCCGTACCCTCCGTCGCCACGGCAGCGTCACGACCCTGCCCACGCCCACCGCCGCGGCCGGTCGTCTCCGCGTGCTCGTGGTCAGCGAGTCGTTCCTCCCGCAGGTCAACGGGGTCACCAACTCCGTGCGCCGCGTGCTCGAGCACCTGGCGGCCGAGGGGCACGACGCCGAGCTCGTCGCGCCGACCGGCCCCGCGACGTACGCCGGGTTCCCCGTCACGACCTGCCGGGGGGCGCACCTGCCGTTCTACCGCGACTTCCGCATCGGCCTGGAGACCCGGCGGCGGCTGCGCGCCGTCATGGAGCGCTACCGCCCCGACGTCGTGCACATCGCCTCGCCGGCGACGCTCGGCTACCAGGCCGCGCGGGCCGCGAACGACCTCGGCATCCCGACGGTCGCGATCTACCAGACCGACCTGGTCGGGTTCGCCGACCGCTACGGCATCGCCGGCGGCACCCGCGCGATGGCCTACCTCACGCGTCGCATCCACACGAGCGTCGACCGCACGCTCGCCCCCTCGACCGCGAGCCTGCGCCAGCTGGAGGCGATGCGGGTCGCCGGTCTGGGCCACTGGCCACGCGGGGTCGACCTCACGCAGTTCGACCCCGCGTGCCGCGACGAGGAGCTGCGCTCGCGCCTCGCGCCGCACGGCGAGGTGCTCGTCGGCTACGTCGGGCGGCTCGCGCCGGAGAAGGAGCTCGAGCTGCTCGCCCACGTCGACCGCCTGCCCGGCGTGCGCGTGGTGATCGTCGGCGGGGGGCCGGAGGAGGAGCGGCTGCGCGCCCTGCTGCCGGGCGCCGCGTTCCTCGGCGTCCTGCACGGCGAGGAGCTGGGCGCGGCCTACGCCAGCCTCGACGTCTTCGTGCACACGGGCCGCCACGAGACCTACTGCCAGGCCGCGCAGGAGGCGCTGGCGTCGGGCGTGCCCGTCGTCGCGCCGCGCGCCGGCGGGCCCGTGGACGTCGTGGACGACGGCACGGCCGGCTTCCTCTACGAGCCGGGCGACGGGGCGGCGCTCGCGTCGTACGTCGCGCTGCTGGCGCAGCAGCCGGCCCTGCGCCGCCGTGTCGCCCTCGCGGCCCGGCGCAGCGTCGAGGGCCGCTCCTGGGCGGCCGTGAACGCGCTGCTGCTGCGGCACTACCGCGAGGTCGTGGCCGCCCGCCGTGCGCCCGACGCGGTCCGCGCGGCCTGACCCACCGTGCCCTACGTGGGCGCCCCGTGGGGTCCGGCGGCGCCGTAGGCTCACCTGCGTGACGAACCTCGCCTTCGACGCCCTGGACCTGCACGTCGTGCGCGGCCGCGCCACCGAGCCGGCGGTCGAGACGCCGACCCGCACGGTCGACTTCGCCACGCTCACCGAGGAGGTCGCGGCCCTCGCAGGGGCGCTGCGGGCCCTCGGCACGGTCCCCGGCTCGACGGTGCTCGTGGCGCTGCCGGACGAGTACGACGAGCTGCTGACCCTGCTGGCCACCTTGCGCCTGCGCGCCCTGCCGGTGCTCGTGGACCGCGTGCACGCGGACGCCGTCGGCGTCCCGGGTCACCACCCGTCGGCCGCGACCCTCGCGGTGCGGCACCGCCCGGAGGTCGTCGTCACGGCGCACGAGTGGCCCGGCCACGTGCACCGACCGGCCGCCGTCCTCTACCGCGGTCCGACGCCGGTCGACCCGGAGGTCGAGGTCGACTGGGACCTGGCGCTGCGCGCCGGGCGCACCGACCCCGCACCGGCGTCGCGCGAGGACGAGCCCGCCCCGGGCGCGGCGCCGGACGCGCACGCGGCGGCCGCGACGGCGACGGCGTACGTCGTGGGGGAGCGAGCGGTGCTGCTCCCCGAGGTGCCCGAGGCCGGCACCCAGGTGGGGCGCCGCCTCGGTGCCCTCCTCGGGGGGCGCACGGTCCGCCTCGTCGGCTGAGGCGGGCCGGCCCGGGCTCAGGCCCCGGGCACCGCCATCTCGCCGAGCTCGGACCAGTCGTCCTGGTCCACGCTCTGGCTGACGATGCGCGGCGTCGCGGAGAGGTACTGCGGCAGCGTCCGCGTCGCGGTGCGGAAGTGCTCGGAGCGCACGTGCTCGGCCCCGGCGTCGCCGTCGGCGAACGCCTCGACCAGCACGTACTCGGTCGGGTCCTCGACCGAGCGGGACCAGAAGAACCACTTGCAGCCGGGCTCGGCGTTGCAGGCGCGGGTGAAGTCGGCCGTGAGCTCCGGCCAGGCGTCGGCGTGCTCGGGCTTCACGGGGAAGACGGCGGTGATGAAGATCAAGACGGCCTCCGGGGGCGTCGGTGGTGGACAGGTGCCCCGCCATCCTGTCGCGTCCCGCCAGCCGCGCGGGGTGAGGGGCGGGGCCGGCCCCCGGGCTGCCACACTTCCCGGGTGAGCCATCCCCGCCGCGACGTCGTCATCCTCGGCTCCACCGGGTCGATCGGCACCCAGGCCATCGAGCTGGTGCGCCGCCACCCCGACCGCTACCGCGTGGTGGGCCTGACGGCCGGCGGGTCGAACCCCGACCTCTTCGACGCGCAGGTCGACGAGCTCGCGCCGGCGTACGCCGGACTGGGGGAGCAGGCCTCCGTCGAGGCCGCCGGCATGGCCGCCGACGTCGTGCTCAACGGCATCACCGGGGCGGTCGGGCTGCGCCCCACCCTCGCCGCCCTGGAGGCGGGCACCACGCTCGCGCTGGCCAACAAGGAGTCGCTCATCGTCGGGGGCGCCGTCGTCACCCGCGCCGCCGCGCCCGGCCAGATCGTCCCCGTCGACTCCGAGCACTCGGCGATCGCCCAGTGCCTGCGGGGCGGCACCCCCGACGAGGTACGCCGCCTCGTGCTGACCGCGTCCGGCGGCCCGTTCCGCGGCCGCAGCCGCGACGAGCTGGCGGACGTGACGCCCGAGCAGGCGCTGCAGCACCCGACGTGGGCGATGGGCCCGGTCATCACCGTGAACTCCGCCACCCTCGTCAACAAGGGTCTCGAGGTGATCGAGGCCCACCTGCTCTTCGGGCTGCCCCTCGAGCGCATCGCCGTGGTCGTGCACCCCACGAGCGTCGTGCACTCGATGGTCGAGTTCGTCGACGGCTCGACGCTGCTGCAGGCCAGCCCGCCGACGATGACGATCCCCATCGCGCTGGGCCTGAGCTGGCCGGAGCGCGTCCCCGGCGCGGCCCCGGCCGTCGACTGGTCGCGCCCCGAGACGTGGGAGTTCACGCCCCTCGACGACGAGGCGTTCCCGGCCGTCGCGCTGGCCCGCGAGGCGGGTGCCGCCGGCGGCACGGCGCCGGCCGTCTACAACGCGGCCAACGAGGTGTGCGTCGAGGCGTTCCTCGCCGGCCGGCTGCCGTTCGTCGAGGTCGTCCCGACGATCGCGCGCGTGCTGGGGGCGCACGACGTACTCTCGACGGAGTCGCTCACCGTCGACGACGTGCTCGCCGCCGACGCCTGGGCGCGCGAGACCGCCGCCGCCCTGGTCGCCCCCTCCGAGCGCCCCGCCCACTGAAGGACCCCGCATGACCGAAGTGCTGCTCTACACCCTCGGGGTCGTCGTCTTCGTCGTCGCCATCCTCGTCTCGATCGGCCTGCACGAGCTCGGCCACATGGTCCCGGCGAAGGCGTTCGGGGCGAAGGTGACGCAGTACTTCATCGGGTTCGGCCCCACCGTGTGGAGCAAGCAGGTGGGGGAGACGGAGTACGGCGTCAAGGCCATCCCGCTCGGCGGCTACGTCAAGATCGTCGGGATGCTGCCGCCGGGCGGCGACGAGCACGCGGACCAGGTCGGGGTGGACCCCGACGGCCGGCCGGTCTACCGGGTGCGCAAGTCCAACACCGGGATGTTCACCCAGCTGGTGAGCGACGCCCGCGCTGCCGAGTGGGAGACCATCGGCCCCGAGGACGCCGACCGGCTGTTCTACAAGCTGACGTGGTGGAAGAAGGTCGTCGTCATGGCGGCCGGGCCGAGCGTCAACATCCTCATCGCCTTCGGCATCTTCGCGGGCCTCTTCGCCACCTACGGCAACGTCGAGGACGTGCGGACCACGACCACGGTCCAGGCCGTCTCGCCGTGCGTCGTCCCCGCCGACGAGACGGGCCGGGTCTGCGAGACGGGTGACCCCGACACCCCCGCGGAGGCGGCCGGCCTGCAGCAGGGCGACGAGATCGTGGGCTTCAACGGCGCCGAGGTCACCGACTGGCAGCAGCTGCAGACGCTGATCCGCGGCAACTCCGACGGCGCCGCGGCGATCGACGTGGTGCGCGACGGGCAGCGCATGACGCTGACGACCAACACCCTCGTCACGCCCCGCCCGACCGCCGACGACCCGGAGGTCACCGAGCCGGTCGGGTTCCTCGGCATCACCCCGCGCACCGAGCTCGCGACGGGAGGCGTGCTCTACACGCTCGAGGAGATGGGCGGCATGGCCGTCCGCACCGTCCGGGCGCTCGGCGAGCTGCCCGTCAAGGTGTACGGCGTGGCCAGGGCCATCGTGGGCCTGCAGGAGCGCGACCCCGAGAGCCCCGTCTCGATCGTCGGCGGTGGACGCATCGCGGGCGAGACGACGGCGCTGGAGGACTTCCCGGTCACCGAGAAGGTCGTTTTCCTCCTCCTGCTGATCGCCGGGTTCAACTTCTTCATCGGGATGTTCAACTTCATCCCGCTCCTGCCGCTCGACGGCGGCCACATCGCCGGGGCCCTCTACGAGGCGCTGCGCCGCGGGTTTGCCCGGCTGCGACGTCGTCCCGACCCCGGCCACGTGGACGTGGCGAAGCTGCTGCCGGTCGCGTACGTCGTGGGCTCGGCCATCCTCGTGATGGGCGTCGTGCTCATCGTCGGGGACCTCGTGGTGCCGCTCAGCCCGTACTCCTGAGCGCTCGCAGGCCCGCGTAGCATCGAGGGCATGAGCACTGTCGCCCTCGGCATGCCGGCTGCCCCGCCGCCGGTCCTGGCGCCCCGTCGCACGACCCGCCAGATCCAGGTCGGCTCGGTCGGGGTCGGCAGCGACCACCCCATCTCGGTGCAGTCGATGACGACGACGCTGACCTCCGACGTCAACGCCACCCTCCAGCAGATCGCCGAGCTCACCGCGTCGGGCTGCGACATCGTGCGGGTGGCCTGCCCCAGCCAGGACGACGCCGACGCGCTGCCGGCCATCGCCCGCAAGTCGCAGATCCCCGTGATCGCCGACATCCACTTCCAGCCGAAGTACGTCTTCGCCGCCATCGAGGCGGGCTGCGCGGCGGTGCGCGTGAACCCGGGCAACATCCGCAAGTTCGACGACCAGGTCAAGGAGATCGCGCGCGCCGCGCAGGACCACGGCACCTCGATCCGCATCGGCGTCAACGCCGGCAGCCTCGACAAGCGCATCCTCGACAAGTACGGCAAGGCCACGCCCGAGGCGCTGGTGGAGTCGGCGAAGTGGGAGGCGTCGCTCTTCGAGGAGCACGGCTTCCGCGACTTCAAGATCTCGGTGAAGCACAACGACCCCGTCGTGATGGTCCGCGCCTACGAACTGCTGGCCGCCGAGGGCGACTGGCCGCTGCACCTCGGCGTGACCGAGGCGGGCCCGGCCTTCCAGGGCACCATCAAGTCCGCCACCGCGTTCGGCGCGCTGCTCAGCCAAGGCATCGGCGACACCATCCGGGTCTCGCTGTCGGCGCCGCCCGTCGAGGAGGTCAAGGTCGGCCTGCAGATCCTCGAGTCGCTCAACCTGCGCCCGCGCCGCCTCGAGATCGTCTCCTGCCCCTCCTGCGGCCGCGCCCAGGTGGACGTCTACACGCTCGCCGAGCAGGTCACCGCGGGCCTCGACGGCCTCGAGGTGCCGCTGCGCGTCGCCGTCATGGGCTGCGTCGTCAACGGTCCCGGCGAGGCCCGCGAGGCCGACCTCGGCGTCGCCTCCGGCAACGGCAAGGGGCAGATCTTCGTGAAGGGCGAGGTCGTCAAGACCGTGCCCGAGAGCCAGATCGTGGAGACCCTCATCGAGGAGGCCCTGCGCATCGCCGAGTCCATGGAGCCCGTCGAGGGCGCCGGGGCCGAGGTCTCCGTCTCCTGAGCCGGCCGACCAGCGGGCCGACCACCGGGCCGACCACCGGGCCGACCAGCGGGGCGACGACTAGGCTCGCTCCGTGGTGACGACGAGGCAGGGCATCCGGGTGCTCGGCCCGGCCGACGTGGAGGAGTTCCTGCGCCTCGTCGACCGGGACCCGGTCGTCAACGTCTTCGCCGCCCACCGCGCCCGCACCACCCACCTGCAGCCGCGCTGGCTCGGCGGCGAGGTCTGGGGCCGGTACGCCGGGGGCGAGCTCGTCGCCGCCTGCCACGTCGCGGCCAACCTGGTGCCGGTCGAGGCCGATGCCGAGGCCGCCCTCGCCTTCGCCGAGCACGCCCAGCACCGCATCCGGTCGGTGTCGACGATCGTCGGCCCCCGCGTCGCCGTCGACACCTTCTGGTCGGAGGTGCAGGGCCGCTGGGGCCGCGCCCGGGAGGTGCGCGCGGGCCAGCCGCACCTCGAGATCCGCACGGCGCCCCACGTCGCGCCCGACCCCGCGGTGCGTCGTACGACGCGCAGCGACCTCGACGCCCTCTACCCGGCGTGCGTGGCGATGTACACCGAGGAGGTGGGCGTCTCGCCGGAGCGCGGCGGCGGGGCCGACCTCTACCGCGCCCGGGTCTCCCAGCTCGTGGCGCGGGGGTGGTCGTTCGCCAGCTTCGACGGCCGCGGCCGGGTGGTGTTCAAGGCCGAGGTCGCGTGCGCGACCGAGTACGCCGCGCAGGTGCAGGGCGTATGGGTGGCGCCGGAGCACCGGGGCAGCGGTCTGGCGGCCGCGGGGATGGCCGCCGTGGTGGCGGCGGTGCGCGCCGACGTCGCCCCCGTCGTGTCCCTCTACGTCAACGAGTGGAACACCGCGGCGCGCCGCACCTACGCGCGGGTGGGCTTCGCCGAGACCGCCCGGTTCACGACCGTGATGATGTGACGCCCGCGGGCCGGACGGCGGGCGGGCGCGCCGTACCCGGCGGTAGCCTCGCGGCATGACCACCTCGGCCGGCACCCCGCCGCTCACCCTCGGGGCCGCGGGCCTCGCCACCGGCTTCGCCGTCTCCGGCGTCGTGCACCTCGTGCGACCGGAGACCTTCGAGCCGCTGATGCCGCGGGCGCTGCCCGCCCACACGGCGCTCATCAAGGGCTCCGGCGTCGCCGAGCTGGTGTGCGCCGCCGGGCTGCTGCACCCGCGCACGCGTCCCGCCGCCGGCCTCGCCAGCGCTGCGCTGCTGGCCGGCGTCTTCCCCGGCAACGTGACCATGGCGTGGCGCGCGCGCCGCAGCCGCAACCAGGTCTACCGCTGGGGCACCGTCGCCCGCCTGCCCCTGCAGGTGCCGATGATCCGCATCGCCCTGCGCGCCGCCGGTCGCTGAGCCCGGCGGGGGGTCCGGCGGGGGGGCCGGGGGCCGGCAAACCCCCGCGAGCCGGGCGCGGGCGTCCCGCTAGCCTTCGGGGCATGATCCTGCGCCTGTCCCAGCTGTTCGTCCGCACGCTCCGCGACGACCCCGCCGACGCGGAGGTGCCGAGCCACCGGCTGCTGGTCCGCGCGGGCTACATCCGCCGTGCCGCGCCCGGGATCTACACGTGGTTGCCGCTGGGCCTGCGCGTCTACCGCAAGGTCGAGCAGATCGTGCGCGACGAGATGGACGGCATCGGGGCCCAGGAGCTGCAGTTCCCGGCCCTGCTGCCCAAGGAGCCCTACGAGGCGACGAACCGCTGGACCGAGTACGGCGACGGGATCTTCCGCCTCAAGGACCGCAAGGGCGCCGACTACCTGCTGGGCCCCACCCACGAGGAGATGTTCACCCTCGCGGTGAAGGACCTCTACTCCTCCTACAAGGACCTGCCGGTCTGGCTCTACCAGATCCAGACCAAGTACCGCGACGAGGCGCGCCCCCGCGCCGGCCTCATGCGCGGTCGCGAGTTCGTCATGAAGGACTCCTACTCCTTCGACGTCGACGACGCGGGGCTGGAGCGCTCCTACGAGGCCCACCGCGCGGCGTACGTGCGGATCTTCGACCGCCTCGGCTTCGACTACGCGATCGTCAAGGCCACGTCGGGCGCGATGGGCGGCTCGCGCAGCGAGGAGTTCCTCGCGCGCCTCGACGTCGGCGAGGACACCTACGTCCGCAGCCCCGGGGGGTACGCCGCGAACGTCGAGGCCGTCACGACGCTCGCGCCCGAGCCGCTGCCGTACGACGACGTCCCCGCCGCCCACGCGGAGGACACCCCGGCCACGCCGACGATCGCCACGCTGGTCGACCACCTCGACGGCGCCTTCCCCCGCGACGACCGGCCGTGGGAGGCCGGCGACACGCTGAAGAACGTGCTGCTGGTGCTCACCCACCCCGACGGCAGCCGCGAGCCCCTGGCCGTCGGCGTACCCGGCGACCGCGAGGTCGACCAGAAGCGCCTCGAGGGCCAGCTGGAGCCGACGACGGTCGAGCCCATGACCGACGAGGAGATGAAGGCGTTCCCCGCGCTGGTCAAGGGCTACATCGGTCCCGCCCACGGCGGGCGCACCGTGCTCGGCGAGGAGTCCGAGACCGGCATCCGCTACCTCGTCGACCCCCGCGTCGTGACGGGCACCCGCTGGGTGACCGGCGCCAACGTCGAGGGCCAGCACGTGATCGACCTCGTCGCGGGGCGCGACTTCACCCCCGACGGCACGATCGAGGCCGCCGAGGTGCGCGCCGGCGACCCGGCCCCCGACGGGTCGGGGCCGCTGGAGCTCGCGCGCGGCATCGAGATGGGCCACGTGTTCCAGCTGGGCCGCAAGTACGCCGAGGCGCTGGGCCTGCAGGTGCTCGACGAGAACGGCAAGCTCGTGACGGTGACGATGGGCTCCTACGGCATCGGCGTCTCCCGTGCGGTGCCGGTCATCGCGGAGTACAACCACGACGACGCGGGCCTCGTGTGGCCGCGCGAGATCAGCCCCGCCGACGTGCACGTGGTGGCGGCCGGGAAGGGCGAGGAGCTCTTCGCTGCGGCCGAGCGGGTGGCCACCGAGCTGTCGGCGGCGGGCCTCGACGTCCTGTACGACGACCGCGCAGGCAAGGTCAGCCCGGGCGTGAAGTTCAAGGACGCCGAGCTGCTCGGCGTGCCCACCATCGTGGTGGTGGGCAAGGGCCTCGCGGACGGGGTGGTCGAGGTCAAGGACCGGCGCAGCGGCGAGCGGGAGGACGTCGCCGTCGACGACGTCGTGGCCCGCGTGACGCAGGTCGTCCGGGGCTGAGCGCGGTGAGCACCTCGGGGCGCATCACCTGCCCGGTCCTCGTCGACCGCGTCACGACCGCCGAGGAGGCGGCCCGCCACGTCCAGCACGGCATGTCCGTCGGCATCAGCGGCTTCACCGGCGCCGGCTACCCCAAGGCGGTCCCCGGCGCCCTGGCCGAGCGCATGGCCGCAGCGCACGCACGGGGCGAGGAGTTCCGCGTCGGGCTGTGGTCGGGGGCCTCGACGGCGCCCGAGGTCGACGGCCGCCTCGCCGAGGTGCACGGCCTCGACAAGCGGCTGCCCTACAACGGCGACCCCACGCTGCGCCGGCTCATCAACGCCGGCGAGGTGGACTACGTCGACGCGCACCTGTCGCACTCGGCGCAGCAGGCGTGGTTCGGGTTCTACGGCCCGCTCGACGTGGCCGTCGTCGAGGTGGCGGCCGTGCTGCCCAACGGCCTCCTGGTGCCGGGCAGCTCGGTGGGCAACAACAAGACGTGGCTCGACCGGGCCGAGAAGGTGATCCTCGAGGTCAACAGCTGGCAGCCGCGCGACCTCGAGGGCTTCCACGACGTCTACCACGGCACGGCCCTGCCGCCGCACCGCATCCCCATCCAGCTGACCCACCCGATGCAGCGGATCGGCGACCCCTACCTGCGGGTGGACCCCGCCAAGGTCGTCGCGGTCGTCGAGACGGACGCGCCCGACCGCAACAGCCCCTTCGACCCGCCGGACGCGGCGTCGCACCGCATGGCCGAGCTGCTCGTGGACTTCCTGCGCCACGAGGTCGCGGCGGGGCGCATGCCCCCCAGCCTGCTGCCGCTGCAGTCGGGCGTCGGCAACGTCGCCAACGCGGTGATGGAGGGCCTCCTCGACGCGGAGTTCGAGGGCATGACCGCGTTCACCGAGGTCATCCAGGACGGCCTGCTCGACCTGCTCGACTCGGGCAAGCTGGCGGCGGTCTCCGCGACGTCGTTCGGCCTGTCCCCGGTGGGGGTGCGCCGCTTCCTCGACAACCCGGGCTCCTACAAGGGCCGGGTGCTGCTGCGCAGCCAGGAGATCTCGAACCACCCCGAGCTGGTGCGTCGCCTGGGCGTCGTCGCGATCAACGGCATGATCGAGGCGGACCTGTACGGCAACGTCAACTCCACCCACGTCATGGGCTCGGCGATCATGAACGGCATCGGGGGCAGCGGCGACTTCGCGCGCAACGCCTACCTCAACTTCTTCGTCTCCCCGTCGACGGCGAAGGGCGGCGCCATCTCGTCGATCGTGCCGATGGTCAGCCACGTCGACCACACCGAGCACGACGTGCACGTGCTCGTCACCGAGCAGGGCCTCGCCGACCTCCGCGGGCTGTCGCCGACGGACCGCGCCGAGCGCGTCATCGCCCACTGCGCCCACCCCGACTACCGCGACCGGCTCAGCGACTACGTGGAGCGGGCGAAGGCGGCGCGCCCGGACGCGCGGCACACGCCGCACCTGCTCGGCGAGGCCTTCGCCTGGCACCTGTCCTACCTGGAGACCGGCCACATGTGAGGCGCCGCCCGTCCCTCAGGTTCTCGCAATGCACGAACCTGCAGACGGCCTCCTGTTTACGGGCGTGGGCTGCGGGCTACACACTCGTGCAGGACGGAACGAACTGACACAGCGTTTCGACAGCAGCGCCGGACTCGACTCCCTCGAGGGAGATCTCGGGACTTCCTCGGAGGGGCCGAGTCCGTCGCTGCACCTCTCGGGTGAATCTCGCGGATCGGGCCGCGAGTCACGAGGAGCCCCGGCCACCAGGCCGGGGCTCCTCGCGTTCCGGGGCCCTTGCGTTCCGGGGCTGTGCGCGCGCCCGGGGGGTGCGGCCGGGTCAGGCCGGTGCCGCCGGCCCCTCGGCCGTCGTGCTGGGCGACCCGCCGAACGCGACGTGGCGCACGGCAGCGTCGCGCAGCCCCGCGAGCGCCGTACGACGCCGCTCACCGCTCGTGCTCGCCACCAGCGCTCCCCATGTCACCGCGCTGGCGGCCTCGGCCTCCTGCGCCGCGGCCCGCACCTGAGCGACGTCGTCGAGCGGGCCCGGTTCGACGTACGACGGAGCCGCCGCCACCGGCACGTCACCGTCGTCGCGCACCAGCGCGACCAGCAGGTCGCGCCGGCCGCGGTGGGCGGCGTACGCCGCGACGAGCCCCGCGTGCAGCACGGGTTCGGCGGAGGCGGAGACCCGGGCGCCGAGCAGGCCGTAGAGCCAGACCGCGGCGTGCTCGGCCGCGAGGGTGGTGGCGAGCGCGTCCCGCTCGTCCGCGGTGCTGCTCATGCGGCCGTCCCCGTCGGCAGGACGGCGAGGTGCTGCTCGACGGCGGCGGCCATCGAGCCGAGCGTGCGGGCCAGCAGGCCGCTGTCGGCCTCGACCGCCAGGTCCGTCAGCCGGGTCGCGACCAGGGTCGCCGCGACGCGCACCGCGCGCAGGGCGGTCGGCAGGTCGGTGGCGGGCGCGGGCTCCGCCGCGTCCGGGGGACCGGTGGGGCTCCCGACGGCCGAGGGCTCGTCCGCGCCGCCGCCCGCGTCGCTGCGGCCGCCGTCGTCGAGCAGCGACAGCTGGGCGTCGTGGAGGGCCAGCAGGCCCGCGGCCGCCGCCGCGGCCCCGGGCTGGGCTGCCGTCACGGTGCGCAGGGTGCCGCGAGCGGCGAGGACGGCCGCGACGGCCGCGTCGACCCGCTCGCGGTCGGCGTCCGTGGCCCCGGCCGCGTCGTCACCGACCAGGTCGCGCAGGTCGCCGGGCCCGCCCTCGCACCCGGCCAGCACGACGGCGAGGGCGGGGGCCGCGAGGACGGCACGCCGCGTCGCGACGAGGGAGGTCGGGGCGGGCACGCGCCGAGGTTAGCGCGCGTCGCCGTCCGCGTCGGGGGTGGCGCCCGGGGTCGCCGCCGGGGCACTCCGCGCGTTGGGGGCGGGGGCTCCGCGCGGGCTATGGTGGTCCGGCGCGCCGCCCTCGGGCCGCGGTGCGCGCCGCAGGTCGACAACAGCACAGGAGGCGAGCACCGTGAGCAGCAGGCAGGACGCCGTCGTGGAGTCCGTGGAGGCGGCGCTGACCGGGCCGCTGGGCGCGCTGGGCCTCGACGTGGAGTCGGTCGAGCTGACCCCCGCCGGCCGCCGCCGGGTGCTGCGGGTCGCGGTCGACCGCGACGGAGGCGTGGACCTCGACGTCGTCGCCGCCGCCACGAAGGCCGTCTCCGAGGTGCTCGACGACTCCGACGTGCTGGGCGAGCAGCCCTACACCCTCGAGGTCACCTCGCGCGGCGTCGACCGCCCCCTCGTGCACCCGCGCCACTGGCGCCGCAACGCCGACCGCCTCGTCAAGGTCACCCTCGTCGAGGGCGGCACCGTCACCGGCCGCATCGGGGCCAGCGACGAGACCGGGGTGGAGATCGACCCCGAGACCCGGGGCGAGGTCGCCACCCGCATCGCCTACGCCGACGTCGCCAAGGCCGTCGTGCAGATCGAGTTCAACCGGCGCTCCGCCGGGGAGGAGGACGCCTGATGGACATCGACCTGAGCATCCTGAGGATGCTGGAGCGCGAGAAGGAGATCCCGCTCGACGTGCTCTTGGAGGCCATCGAGCAGGCGCTGCTCACGGCGTACCAAAAGAGCCCGGGGGCCAGCGAGCAGGCCCGCGTGGAGCTGGACCGCACGTCCGGCCACGTGCGCGTGCTCGCGGCCGAGCTGGACGAGGACGGCACGAAGGTGGGGGAGTACGACGACACCCCCGCCGGGTTCGGCCGCATCGCGGCGACGACGGCGAAGCAGATCATGCTCCAGCGGTTGCGCGACGCCGAGGACGAGATCAAGTTCGGCGAGTTCTCCGGCAAGGAGGGCGACATCGTCTCGGGCATCATCCAGCAGGGCCGCAACCCCGACGACGTGATGGTGGACCTCGGCCGGCTCGAGGCGCTGCTGCCCGCGGGCGAGCGTGTCCCGGGCGAGCGCTACGAGCACGGCCAGCGCATCAAGTGCCTCGTCGTGTCGGTGCGCAAGGGCATGCGCGGCCCCCAGGTCACCCTGTCGCGCACCCACCCCAACCTCGTGAAGAAGCTGTTCGCGCTCGAGGTCCCGGAGATCGCCGACGGGACCGTCGAGATCGCCGCCATCGCCCGCGAGGCGGGGCACCGCAGCAAGATCGCGGTCCGCACGGCCGTGCCCGGCGTCAACGCCAAGGGCGCCTGCATCGGCCCGATGGGCCAGCGCGTGCGCAACGTGATGGCGGAGCTGAGCGGCGAGAAGATCGACATCGTCGACTGGGCCGACGACCCCGCGCGCCTCGTGGCGAACGCGCTGTCGCCGGCGCAGGTCACCAGCGTCACCGTGGTCTCCGCCGAGGCCCGCGCGGCGCGGGTCGTCGTCCCCGACTTCCAGCTCTCCCTGGCGATCGGCAAGGAGGGGCAGAACGCCCGCCTGGCCGCGCGCATGACCGGGTGGCGCATCGACATCCGCTCCGACGAGGAGGACGCCGGGTCCGGGGAGGCCGGGGAGGCCTGAGTTCGGCGTCCCGCCCCGCGGGGAGTAGAGTGTGACGAGTGGCTCGCGCGCGGAAGTCTGCCGCGGGGCCGGACACCCCCACCACCTCCCTCGCGGAGGAGGGGCCCGTCCGGACCTGTGTCGGGTGCCGGGCACGGGCCACGAAGAACGAGTTGCTGCGGGTGACCGTGCGGCTCGGGACCGACGGCCGCGAGGTCGTCGCCCCGGACCCGACGTCGTCCGCACCCGGGCGGGGTGCCCACCTGCACCCCACACGCGAGTGCTTCGACACCGCGGTCCGGCGGAAGGCCTTCTCCCGTGCCCTGCGGCGCGGGGGAGCGCTGCCCGCCGACGCCGTGGCCGAGCACCTCGACTCGCTCGCAGCACGCAGCACCACGACCTGACCGACCGACGAGGTCGCCCGCCCCGGGCGACCGCGACCAGAAGCTGGAGCACGCAGCTCATGAGCACTCGATGAGTACCTCGCGATGAGTTTGCAACACCCACCAACGGTCTGAGACCCCCGAACCGGGTCACGGGCCAGAAGGAGAAACGTGGCCAAGACCCGAGTTCACGAGCTCGCCAAGCAGTACGGCGTCGAGAGCAAGTTCGTCCTCGACAAGCTCAAGGAGATGGGGGAGTTCGTCAAGTCGGCGTCCTCCACCGTCGAGCCGCCCGTCGAGATGCGCTTCAAGAAGCAGTTCGGCGCCGAGCTGAAGGCCGCCGGCGGCGCTGCCCCGGCTGCCGAGTCGTCCGCCCCGCGCCCCGGCGCACCGCGTCCGGCCGCTCCCGCGGCCCGTCCTGCCGCGCCGGCCGCCCCCGCGGCCCCCGCCGCACG
>NZ_JADEVT010000012.1 GCF_030466625.1 Nocardioides sp. ChNu-153 | reverse complement strand
CAATCGTCATGCTGCTTGTTATTGTTCGCGTCCACTGTCTGGTGTCTGAGACAACACACCATCCCGCTGCCCCCACACTTGACCGGTGGGGACGACATGCGGGGATTGTGTAAGTCAATAGAGTTACGGCGGTCATAGCGAGAGGGAAACACCCGGTCCCATTCCGAACCCGGAAGTTAAGCCTCTCAGCGCCGATGGTACTGCGACCGGGAGGTCGTGGGAGAGTAGGACGCCGCCGGACATCCTTTCGCCTAGGGCGACCCTCTTCGGAGGGTCGCCCTAGTGCTATTTCCCGACGTTCTTGACGGCTCGGTTCGACTCGCCGAGGACGGTCAGGGCGACGCAGGGCCGCGGGGTCGTCAGAACGCGCGCATGATGGCGCCGATGCTCGACTTCGGCTGGAAGGACGTCGCCTTCTCGGGGAGTCGGCGCCCGGCCGCGACGACGGCGTCCACGGCGTCGTACGTGAGAGCCGGCACGAGCACGACGGTGCGCTCCTCGGCTCCCCGTGCGGGCGACGTCAACCGCGCCAACGCCGCCTCGGCCGTGTGGTGGAACTCGACGCGGTGCGCGGGCACGTGGGGGAGGAGCTCGCGGTGGAGCACCTCGACGGGAGCGAAGGTGCTCGACTCGGGGATGGTGACGGCCCACGAGTCCTCACCCGTGGTGACGACGAGCGTCCGCTGGTCCAGCGCCACCACCGGGGAGGCGTCTCCCAGGTGCCGCAGGTCGCCGATCCCCCGCAGGCGCACCGCGTCCACCAGTGCCATGGCGTCCACGCCGTGCAGCACCCGGTGGATGGCGCCCAGGAACAGCGGGGTGTCCGACTGGTCGACCGCCATCACGAGGCCGCGGTCCCAGCCGGGCTCGGTCTCCTCGGCGTCGAGCAGCTGGTAGGCCGCGAGCCGGTGGTGCCCGTCGGCCACCAGCAGCCGTGCCTCGCGGAACGACGCCGCGAGGTCTGCGACGGCGGCCTCGTCGGTGACCGCCCAGAACCGGTGCCGCTGCCCGGCGCGGTCGACGTAGTCCGTCAGCGGCGCGGCCAGCGTGGCGTCGTCGACGCACGCGCGCGTGGCCGCACCCGCACGGTGGGCCAGCAGGATGGGGGCGGGGTTGACCCGCATGGCGTGCATGCGCGCGGCCAGCTCCTCGGCCTGGTGCCGGTCCACGTCCTCGTGGGGCACGATGCCGGGCCCGGCCAGGGTGGCCGCGGAGCGGTGCACGGCGGCCAGACCGACCACGGCCCGGACGGCCAGCCCCTGGCTGCTGTACTCATGGACGTAGAGGGCTGGGCGGTCGTCCTGCACGAGGTTGCCCAGGCGGCGCCACCGCTGGATGCGCTCGGGCACCGCCCGGTGGGGACGGGCCAGGAGGCGCGCGGACGCCGGGTCGCCGACCCGCGCCGGTGAGAGCCGCGTGGCGGCGAAGGGGTGCAGCTCGACGGGAGGACCGACCGCCGGGGCGATGGTCACGTCGTCGGGCTCCACCGAGGCATCGTAGGGTGCCGCGGCAACCCGACCGACGAAAGGGGCGACCCGTGCTGGCCACCACCGAGCGACCGCTGGGCGAGGCGCACGACCTTGTCATGCTCGACCTGGACGGCGTCGTGTACGTCGGCGGGGAGGGCGTACCGGGTGCGGCGACCCACCTGGCACACGTGCGCGAACGGGGCACCCGCCTCGCCTTCGTCACCAACAACGCCTCCCGCCCCCCGGGCGTCGTGGCGGCCCACCTGGCCGAGGTCGGCGTACCCGCCGAGGTAGCGGACGTCGTCACCTCCGCGCAGGCCGCGGCGATGCGCCTGCGTGCCCGCTGGGGTGCCGGGGCGCGCGTCGTCGCGCTCGGGGCGGCGGGCCTGCGCGAGGCCCTGGAGGAGGTCGGGCTGGTGCCCGTCGGGGCCGAGGACGAGGCGGTGGCCGTGGCGACCGGCTACGGGCCCGACGTCGTGTGGCGCGACCTCATGACGGTGGCCGTGCGGATCCGCGACGGGCTGCCCTGGACCGCGAGCAACACGGACGGCTCGATCCCGACCCCGCGCGGGCCCGCCCCCGGGCACGGCGTGCTCGTCGCCATGCTCCAGGGGTTCACCGGCGTCACCCCCGAAGTCGCCGGCAAGCCCTCGCCCCCGTTGCTGGAGACGACGATCGAGCGCTGCGGCGCCGAGCGGCCGTTGATGGTCGGCGACCGCCTCGACACCGACATCGACGGCGGGATCGCGGTCGACGTGCCGACGCTGCTGGTGATGACGGGCGTCTCCGGTCTGGCCGACCTCGCCACGTGCGCGGTGGGGCACCGGCCGTCGTACGTCGCCGCCGACCTGGGCGGTCTCCTCGAGCCGCAGCCCGCGGTCGAGGTGGTCGACGGCCGCGTCGACCTCGGGGCCTGGAGCGCCGCGGTGACCGACGGCCGCCTGCAGGTCGAGGGCCGCGGGGACGCGGCCGGCACGGCGTCGGACTGGTGGCGCGCCGCGGCGGTCGCCCTGTGGCACCACCTCGACGTCACCGGTGCGCCCGCGGACGTGGGCGCCGTCCACAGCCCGGGGCTGCCGCCGTACGACGGGGGAGCCGACAGGTAGCCTCGGCAGCATGTCCGACTCCCGTCCCGTGCCCCCGGTCGACCTCGACGACCGCGTCGGCCCGGTCGTCGTGGAGCCGACGGGCGACGCGGACGTCGACGCGGTCGTGGCCGAGCTCGCCGCCCTCGACGGCACGCCGGTCGTCGACCACGTCGCCGTGCTCGAGAGCGTCCACGCCGGGCTGCGCCGCGTGCTCGACGGCACGACGGCCGGGTGACCGCGCTCGATGCCTCCCCGCCGCCTGCGGCTCGACGCCGAGCTCGTGCGTCGCAGCCTCGCCCGCTCCCGTGAGCACGCCAGCACCCTCATCGCCGACGGTCGCGTGAGCGTCGCCGGCGCCGTCGCGACCAAGCCCGCCACCGGCGTGACCACCGACGTCGCGATCGTCGTGCGCGAAGACCCGGGCGGCCCGGAGTACGTGTCGCGCGGCGGTCACAAGCTGGTCGGCGCGCTCGACGCCTTCGGCCCCGCCGGCCTCCTCGTGGAGGGCCGCCGCTGCCTCGACGCCGGGGCCTCCACCGGCGGGTTCACCGACGTGCTGCTGCGCCGCGGCGCCGCCGAGGTGGTCGCGGTCGACGTGGGCTACGGGCAGCTCGCCTGGTCGGTGCGGCAGGACCCCCGGGTCGTGGTCCGCGACCGCACCAACATCCGCGAGCTCGACCTCACCGTCACCGACGGGCCCGTCGACCTCGTCGTCGGCGACCTGTCCTTCATCTCGCTCGTGCTCGTGCTCGAACCGCTCCTGGCGGTGACCGCACCCGACGGCGACCTCGCCCTCATGGTCAAGCCGCAGTTCGAGGTCGGCAAGGACCGCGTCGGCAAGGGCGGCGTCGTGCGCGACCTCGCCCTGCGCGCCGAGGCGGTCACGACCGTGGCCGACGCCGCGGCGGCCCGCGGCTGGGGCGCGCGCGCCGTCGCGACGAGCCCCCTGCCGGGCCCGTCGGGCAACGTGGAGTTCTTCCTGTGGCTGCGCCGCGGGCCCGCCGAGATCGACGCCAGCCACATCCTCGAGGAGGTCTCGCGGTGACCACCGACGTGCCCACGGACGTCCGCAGGGTCCTCCTGCTCACCCACACCGGCCGGGCCGGTGCCCGGGTGGTGGCCGAGGAGTTCTGCCGGGCGCTGCACGCGGGCGGGCTCGAGGTGCTCGTGCCGGCCGACGAGGCGCCCGACCTCGACCTCGACGCGGGCGCGGTGCGCGTCGTCCAGGACGGGGACCTCGCCGACGCCGGCCTCGAGCTCGCCGTCGTCATCGGCGGCGACGGCACCATCCTGCGGGCCGCCGAGCGCACCCGCGCGTCGGGGACGCCGCTGCTGGGGGTCAACCTGGGCCACGTCGGGTTCCTGGCCGAGGCCGAGCACGACGACGTGGCCTCGACCATCGAGGCGATCGTCGAGCGGCGCTACACCACCGAGGAGCGGCTGACCCTCGAGGTCACCGTGGTGGTGGGCGGTGAGGTCGTCGAGCGCACGTTCGCGCTCAACGAGGCCTCCGTCGAGAAGGCCGCGCGCGAGCGGATGCTCGAGCTGGTCCTGGAGATCGACGGGCGGCCGCTGTCGCGGTGGGGCTGCGACGGCGTCGTGCTCGCCACGCCGACGGGGTCCACGGCGTACAACTTCAGCGCGGGCGGGCCCGTCGTGTGGCCCGAGGTCGAGGCGCTGCTGATGGTGCCGATCTCGGCGCACGCCCTGTTCGCCCGCCCCATGGTGGTGGCCCCCACCTCCGTGCTGGCGGTCGAGATCGTCACGCCCGGGACCAGCGCCGGGGTCCTGTGGTGCGACGGGCGGCGCGCGGTCGACCTGCCCCAGGGGGCCCGCATCGAGGTCACCCGCGGGACGCGGCCCGTGCGGCTCGTGCGGCTGCACGCCTCGCCGTTCGCCGACCGTCTCGTCGCCAAGTTCGGCCTGCCCGTCGAGGGGTGGCGCGGCGCCGCCGAGCGCCGGCTGCGCGACCTCGCCGTCGACGCGGAGGCCACCGCCGCCGCGAGCACCCCCGTCGGCCCCGGCGGCGCCACCGCCGGCCCCGCGGACCCGACCCACCCGACCCACCCGACCCACCCGACCCACCCGACGGGAGAGCCCGGTGCTTGAGGAGATCCGCATCCGCTCGCTCGGGGTCATCGACTCCTCGACCCTGACCCTCGGCCCCGGTCTCACGGTGGTGACGGGTGAGACCGGCGCGGGCAAGACCATGGTCGTGACGGCCCTCGGCCTGCTGCTGGGCGGACGGGCCGACAGCGGGGCCGTGCGTTCGGGCTCCAAGGCCGCGCGGGTCGAGGGTGTCGTGCTGACCGGCGGGCTCGACGGGTTCGCCGCCGCGGTGGAGGAGACCGGCGGCGTCGTCGAGGACGACCGCGCCGTCCTCGCCCGCAACATCTCCGCCGAGGGTCGCAGCCGTGCGTACGCCGGCGGCGCCACCGTCCCCGTGGCCGTGCTGGGCGAGCTCGCCCAGCCGCTCGTCGCGGTGCACGGCCAGTCCGACCAGCACCGGCTGCTGCGGGCCGCTGCCCAGCGCGAGGCGCTCGACCGCTTCGGCGGCGCTCCCGTCGCCGAGGCGGCCGCGGCGTACCGGGAGCTGCACGACGCGCTCGTCACGACCGAGCGCGAGCTCGCCGACGTCGTCGCCTCGAGCCAGGAGCGGGCCCGCGAGGCCGAGCTGCTGCGCTTCGGGCTGGACCAGATCGCGGAGGTCGCGCCCGGTGCCGGCGAGGAGGACGAGCTGGCCGCGGAGGAGTCCCGCCTGGGGTACGCCGACGAGCTGCGCACGGCCGCCGAGACCGCCCGCGAGGCGCTGTCGAGCGAGGTGGGCGCCCCCGACGCGCTCGGCGCCATGGCGGCGGCCCGCAGCGCGCTCGACGGTGTCGCCGAGCACGACCCGGCCGCCGCGGCGCTCGCCCAGCGGCTCGCCGAGGTGGGCTACCTCCTCACCGACCTCGCGGGAGACGTCGCGTCGTACGCCACGGGCGTCGAGGTCGACCCCGCCCGGCTCGCCGCCGTCTCCGAGCGCCGCGCCGCGCTCATCGCCCTCACCCGCAAGTACGGCGACACCATTGCCGAGGTGCTCTCCTGGTCGGAGCGCTCCGCGCGCCGATTGACCGAGCTGGAGTCCGCCGACGACAGCATCGACGAGCTGCGCGCGCGGCGCCGCACGCTGCGGGACCAGCTGGCCGAGGTCGGATCCCGCCTCAGCACCGCCCGCACCGACGCCGCCGGCCGGCTCGCCGAGCGGGTCGAGGCCGAGCTGGGCCACCTCGCCATGCCGCACGCCCGCTTCCGGATCGACGTGCGCCAGCAGGAGGTCGACCCCGGCGCCGGTGACGGGGACGGCGCCGGGGACGGCACCGAGCGGGCGCCGCTGCGGGTGGGGGAGCGCGTGCTCCGCTTCGCCCGCCACGGCCTCGACGAGGTCGAGATGCTGCTGGCGGCCAACACCGGCGCCGACCCGCGCCCGTTGACCAAGGGCGCGTCGGGGGGTGAGCTGTCCCGGGTGATGCTGGCCCTGGAGGTCTCGCTGGCAGCGACGAGCCCGGTGCCGACCTTCGTGTTCGACGAGGTCGACGCGGGCGTCGGGGGCAAGGCGGGCATCGAGATCGGGCGCCGCCTCGCGGGTCTCGCCGTGCACAAGCAGGTGCTCGTGGTCACCCACCTGCCGCAGGTGGCGGCGTACGCGGACACCCACGTCCTCGTGCGCAAGGAGAGCGACGGCTCGGTGACCAGCTCGGGCCTGACGGTGCTCGACGAGGGGGCACGCGAGCAGGAGCTGTCGCGGATGCTGGCGGGCCTGGAGTCCTCCGACACCGCCGTGGCGCACGCCCGCGAGCTGCTGGCCAGCGCCGCGCGGGACCGCGCGGCAGCCGCCCGCGCCTGAGCCCCCGCCTGAGCCCCCGCCTGCGCGCCCGAGCGCCCGCCGGGGCGGCTCCGGGGCGGCTCCGGGGTTGCCCCGGGACGAGACCGAGGGCACCGCGACGCGCCCGTCCCGCTTGCCGCCCACGGGGCCCGGGCGCTGTCACCATGGACGGGTCATGAGACTGCGCACCCGATCCGACGGCCCCGACGTCCTCCCCGGCACCACCGGCACCGCACGCGTCGGACGACGCGTCTCGGCGCTGCTGCCCCGTCTGCGGAAGGGGGACGTCGCCGTCGTCGACCTCGTCGACATGGACAGCTCGACGGCCCAGTCGCTCGTCGACGTCGGCGTGGTCGCGGTGCTCAACCTGCAGTCGATGATCTCGGGCCGCTACCCCAACCGCGGGCCCCAGGTGCTGGTCGACGCGGGCGTGGTCGTCGTCGACGAGCTGGGCTCCGCCGGCGGCCTGCGCGACGGCGCCGTGGTCCGGGTGCACGAGGGCCGGGTGCACGTCGGGGACGTCGCCGAGGCCGTCGCGACGGGTCGCGTGGTCGACGCCGCGCTCGTCACCCGCCAGCTCGAGGCGGCCCGCGAGGGCCTCACCAGCCAGCTCGACACCTTCACCCACAACGCCAGCGAGTTCCTGCGCCGCGAGCAGGACCTCCTGCTCCACGGCCAGGGCGTGCCGCTGCCGGCGACGCCCATCGAGGGGCGCCCCGTGGTCGTCGTCGTCCGCGGCGAGGACAGCGCGGCGCAGCTCGACGGCCTGTCCCGTTTCCTGCGCGAGCAGCGCCCCGTCCTCGTCGGCGTCGACCGCGCCGCCGACGACCTCCTCGAGGCCGGGCGGCCCGCCGACGTCGTCGTGCTGAGCAGCGGCCTCGACGCCGCCCTGCCCACGACCAAGGCGCTCAAGGCCGCGACCGACGTCATCGCCGTCGTGCCCGAGGGCATCAGCCGCGAGGCCTCCGCGCAGCTCGACCGGCTCGGCGTGCGGCCCCGCAAGGTGCAGACCCAGGCCACGGCGGAGGACGTCGCCCTGCTCGTCGCCGATCGCCAGGAGGCCTCCGTCATCGTCGGCGTCGGCGTCGGCGCGACCCTCCACGACTTCCTCGACCGGCAGCGCGCCGGTCTCGCCAGCACCTACCTGACCCGGCTCAAGGTCGGCCCCCGCCTCGTGGACGCGGCCGCCGTGCCGACGCTCTACTCCGGCCGGGTGCGTCCGGTGCACCTGCTCCTCCTGGTGCTCGTGGGCCTGCTGGCCCTCGTCGCCGCCATCTCCGTGACGCCCGTGGGCCAGGAGTGGGGCGACGACCTCGCCGCCCGGGCCCGCGACCTCGTCGACTACATCCAAGGACTCTTCTCGTGATCACGTTCCGCCAGCACCTCGTCACCCTCGTCGCCGTCTTCGCCGCGCTGGCGGTGGGCGTCGTCCTCGGTGGGGGCCCGCTCTCGGAGGTCGGTCGCAACGAGCCCGCGGCGGCCCCGACCACCACGCGCTCCGACGACGGGCTGCGTGCGTCGTACGGCGACGAGTTCGCGGCCACCGCGGCGCCCGCGCTGTACGGCGAGCGGCTCGCGGGGCAGCAGGTCGCCCTGGTGACGCTGGCCGGGGCCGACCCCGAGGTCGTCGCGGGTGTCGTGGGCCAGGTCGAGGCCGCGGGCGCCCAGGTCGCGGCGCGCTACGACGGCCGTGAGCGCCTCACCCTGCCCGACGACCAGGGCATGGCGGACTCCCTGGCCACCCGCCTCGTCGAGGACCTCGACCTGGCCGAGACCGTGCCGAGCGACCTGCCCTCGCACGAGCGCGTGGGCCGGCTCATCGGCCGGGCCGTCGCGAGCACCGAGACCGAGGGCGAGGAGGCGGACGCCGCCGCGGGCACGATCCTCGAGGCGCTGCGCACCGGCGAGATGCTCGACGGGCCGGCGACGGCGCCGGGCCGCGTGCCGCTCGTGCTCGTCGTGCTCGGCGAGGACCGGGAGGACGCCGCGGCGAACGCGCTCGTGGCCGGCCTGACCGAGGGGCTCGCCGCGGCGGCCGTCGGCGAGGTCGTCGTGGGCACGACGGCGTCGGGCGAGGAGGGCACGCTGGCCCAGCTGCGCTCCGAGGTCGAGGGCGTGAGCACCGTCGACGGCGGCGAGACCACCGTGGGCCAGGTGTCCTCGGTGCTGGCCCTCGCGGCCGCCCTGGACGGCACCACGGGGGCGTTCGGGGCCTCCGGGGCCGACGGCGCCGTTCCCGTCGGCTGAGCACCGCCGGATCTCGGGTAGGGTGGAAGCCCGTGAAGCACTCGACGCCCACGAAGCACGTATTCGTCACCGGGGGCGTCGCCTCCTCCCTCGGCAAGGGGCTCACGGCCTCTAGCCTCGGCAACCTCCTGAAGGCCCGCGGGCTCACGGTCACGATGCAGAAGCTGGACCCGTACCTCAACGTGGACCCCGGCACGATGAACCCCTTCCAGCACGGTGAGGTCTTCGTCACCAACGACGGGGCCGAGACCGACCTCGACATCGGGCACTACGAGCGGTTCCTCGACACCGACCTCAACCAGATCGCGAACGTCACGACGGGGCAGGTCTACTCGACCGTCATCCAGCGGGAGCGGCGCGGCGACTACCTGGGCGACACGGTCCAGGTCATCCCGCACATCACGAACGAGATCAAGGACCGCATGCTCGCCATGGGCGGCGAGGGCGTCGACGTCGTGCTGCACGAGATCGGGGGCACGGTCGGCGACATCGAGTCGCAGCCGTTCCTCGAGTCGGCGCGCCAGGTGCGCCACGAGGTCGGCCGCGACAACTGCTTCTTCATCCACGTCTCGCTGGTGCCCTACATCGGCCCGTCGGGGGAGCTGAAGACCAAGCCCACGCAGCACTCGGTCGCCGCGCTGCGCTCGATCGGCATCCAGCCGGACGCCGTCGTGTGCCGCGCCGACCGCGACCTGCCGGTCTCCATCAAGCGCAAGATCGCGCTCATGTGCGACGTGGACGACGAGGCCGTCATCACCTGCGCCGACGCGCCGTCGATCTACGACATCCCGAAGGTGCTGCACCGCGAGGGCCTGGACGCCTACGTCGTGCGCCGCCTCGACCTGCCGTTCCGCGACGTCGACTGGTCGTCGTGGGACGACCTGCTGCGCCGCGTGCACCACCCGGCCGAGGAGGTCACGGTCGCCCTCGTCGGCAAGTACGTCGACCTGCCGGACGCCTACCTGTCCGTCGCCGAGGCGCTGCGCGCCGGCGGCTTCGCGCACGAGGCGAAGGTGCACCTGCGCTGGGTGCCCTCCGACGAGTGCGCCACGCCGGCCGGCGCCGCCCGCGCGCTGGAGGACGTCGACGCGATCTGCGTGCCCGGCGGCTTCGGCATCCGCGGCCTCGAGGGCAAGCTCGGCGCCCTGACGCACGCGCGGACCCACGGCGTACCGACGCTCGGGCTGTGCCTGGGCCTGCAGAGCATGGTCATCGAGTACGCGCGGAACGTGGCGGGCCTCGGCGCCGCCGACTCGACCGAGTTCGACCCCGCCACCCCCGAGCCGGTCATCGCGACCATGGCCGAGCAGGCGGCGTACGTCGAGGGGGCCGGCGACCTGGGCGGCACGATGCGGCTCGGGCTCTACCCGGCCGACCTCGCCGAGGGCTCGATCGTGCGCGAGGTCTACGGCACCGGGCGGGTGGAGGAGCGCCACCGCCACCGCTACGAGGTCAACAACGCCTACCGCGCTCGGCTGGAGGAGGCCGGTCTCGTGTTCTCCGGTCGCTCGCCCGACGACGAGCTCGTCGAGTTCGTCGAGCTGCCGCGCGAGGTGCACCCGTACTACGTCTCGACCCAGGCGCACCCCGAGCTGATGTCGCGCCCGACGCGGCCGCACCCGCTCTTCGCGGGCCTCGTGCGGGCGGCGCTCGTGCGCCAGCGCGAGCTGCTCATCCCGATCGACGGGGGCGAGTGACCCGGTGACCGACGAGCAGCGCGACCCCGGGGAGCTCCGCGACGAGCCCGCCGCCTGGCCGGTGGAGTCCAGCGAGGACCTCCACCGCGACGGGTGGGTCGTCGCGCTGCGGGCCGACCGGATCCGCCGCCCCGGCGCCGACGACGAGGCGCCGTTCCGGCGCATCGTGCTCGAGCACCCCGGCGCGGCGGTCGTCCTCGCGGTCGACGACGACGACCGCGTGCTGTGCCTGCGCCAGTACCGCCACGCCGCGCGGACGCGCTTCGTCGAGCTGCCCGCGGGCCTGCTCGACGTGGCGGGGGAGCCGGCGCTGGAGGTCGCGCGCCGCGAGCTGCGCGAGGAGGCGGCGTTCGAGGCGGAGCGCTGGACGCACCTCGTCACGACGTACCCCTCGCCCGGGATCAGCAGCGAGAAGGCCTCCATCTTCCTGGCCGAGGGCCTGCGGGCCACCGACCGCGGCGACTTCGTGCTCCAGCACGAGGAGGCCGACATGGAGATGCTGTGGGTGCCGTTCGCCGAGCTGCTCGACGGCGTGCTCGCGGGACGCATCACCGACGCCCCCGTGGTCATCGCCGTGCTCGTGCTGCACGCGCGGCGCGTCCGGGGCGTGACCGGCGAGCCGGAGCCGACGTCCTGAGCGGCCCGACCGGAATCGAGCGGGCGGTCGCGACCTACCTCGACCACCTCACGGTCGAGCGCGGGTCGGCCCGCAACACGCTGGTCTCCTACCGCCGCGACCTGCGCCGGTACGCCGCGCACCTCGCCGCCCGCGGCATCTCCACGCTCGACGCGGTCACGACGCCGGTGGTGGCCGACTTCCTCGTCGCGCTGCGCACCGGCGACGACGCCCACCCGCCGCTCGGCGCCAGCTCGGCGGCGCGCACACTCGTCGCCGTGCGCGGGTTCCACCGGTTCGCGCTGCGCGACGGGCTCGTCACCCACGACCCGGCCGCCGAGGTGAAGCCCCCGACGCCGACCAAGCGGCTGCCGAAGGCGCTGCCGCTGAGCGACGTCGAGGCCATCCTCGACGCCGCCGGCGCCGCGGGCACGACGCTCGCGCTCCGCGACCGCGCGCTGCTCGAGCTGCTCTACGGCACCGGCGCCCGCATCTCCGAGGCCGTCGGACTCGACGTGGACGACGTCGACCGCACCGAGGGCACCGTGTGGCTGCGGGGCAAGGGCGGCAAGGAGCGCGTCGTCCCCGTCGGCTCGTACGCGCTGGAGGCCCTCGACCGCTACCTGGTGCGCGCCCGGCCCGAGCTCGTCGCGACGGGCGGCGGCACGCCCGCGCTGTTCCTCAACGCCCGCGGCGGGCGCCTGTCGCGGCAGAGCGCGTGGACCGTGCTGGTGCGCTCCGCCGACCGCGCCGGCGTCCGGGCCGACGTCTCGCCGCACACGCTGCGTCACTCCTTCGCCACCCACCTGCTCGACGGCGGCGCCGACGTCCGCGTGGTGCAGGAGCTCCTGGGCCACGCCTCGGTGACCACGACGCAGATCTACACGCTCGTGACCGTCGACAACCTGCGCGAGGCCTTCGCCCTCGCGCACCCCCGCGCCCGGTGAGCCCGGTGAGCGCCGTGGGCCCCGTGCCCCCGGTGAAGGAGCCGCTGCTCGCCGTCGTCGACGCCGCGGGCCCCGACCCCGACGCGTTGTACGACGGGTTCACCGCCTGGGCGCAGGAGCGCGGCGTACCGCTCTACCCCCACCAGGACGAGGCCGTCCTCGAGCTGCTGGGCGGGGCCAACGTCGTGCTGGCCACGCCCACCGGGTCGGGCAAGTCGCTGGTCGCGGCCGCGGCGCACGCCGCCGCGCTCGCCCAGGACCGCGTCAGCTTCTACACCGCTCCGATCAAGGCGCTCGTCAGCGAGAAGTTCTTCGACCTCTGCGCGCTCTTCGGGGCCGAGAACGTCGGCATGCTCACCGGTGACGCCGCCGTCAACGCGGACGCGCCCATCATCTGCTGCACCGCCGAGATCCTGGCCAACCTCGCGCTGCGCGAGGGCGAGGGGGCCGACGTCGGCCTCGTGGTGATGGACGAGTTCCACTACTACGGCGAGCCCGACCGCGGGTGGGCCTGGCAGGTGCCGCTCCTGACGCTGCCGCACGCCCAGTTCCTGCTCATGTCGGCCACGCTGGGCGACACGACGGCGATCCGGGCGGACCTCACGCGTCGTACCGGGCGGGAGACCGCGCTCGTGGCGGACGCCCCGCGTCCCGTTCCCCTCGACTTCCGGTGGTCCCTGACGCCGGTGGCGGAGACGCTCGAGGAGCTGGTCTCCACGCGGCAGGCGCCGGTCTACGTCGTGCACTTCACCCAGGCCGCGGCCGTCGAGCACGCCGTGGGCCTCGTCGGCCCCGGCGGGCTGACGGTGCTGACGGGTCGGCGCGACGACGCGTGGAAGGAGCAGAAGGCCCGCATCGCGGCGCACCTGGCCGACTTCCGCTTCGGCGCCGGCTTCGGCAAGACGCTCTCGAAGCTGCTGCGCTCCGGGATCGGCGTGCACCACGCCGGGATGCTGCCGCGCTACCGGCGCCTCGTGGAGCAGCTGGCCCAGGAGGGGCTGCTCGCCGTCATCTGCGGCACCGACACCCTCGGCGTGGGCATCAACGTGCCGATCCGCACCGTCCTCTTCACGGGCCTCGCGAAGTTCGACGGCTCGCGCCAGCGCGTGCTGCGCACCCGCGAGTTCCTCCAGATCGCCGGGCGCGCCGGCCGGGCCGGGTTCGACACCATGGGGTACGTCGTGGTGCAGGCCCCCGAGCACGTCATCGAGAACGAGCGGGCCAAGGCCAAGGCCGAGGCGAGGAACGCCGCGATGAGCGAGGAGAAGCGCGCCAAGCGGAAGAGCAAGGCGCAGCTGCGCAAGCCGCCCGAGGGCACGATCGTGTGGTCGGAGCAGACCTTCGACAAGCTGGTCGCCGGCGCGCCCGAGCCGCTGGCCTCGCGGATGCGCATCACCAACGCGATCCTGCTCGCCGTCCTCGCCCGCCAGGAGGACGCGTTCCCGGTGCTCCGCCGGCTCCTGACGGACAACCACGAGGACCGGCGCAACCAGCTGCGCCTGGCCCGGCGCGCCCTGCGCCTGACCCGCAGCCTCCTGACCTCGGGGGTGGTGCGCCGCCTCGACGAGCCCGACGCGCACGGGCGCCGCTACGTGCTCACCGAGGCGCTGCCGGTCGACTTCGCCCTCAACCAGCCGCTGGCGCACTTCGCGCTGGCCGCGCTCGACGTGCTCGACCCGGAGTCCCCGACGTACACCCTCGACGTCGTCTCGACGATCGAGGCCGTGCTCGACCCGCCGCGCCAGGTGCTGATGGCGCAGCAGTTCGCGCTGCGCGGCGAGGCCGTCGCCGAGATGAAGGCCGACGGGATCGAGTACGAGGAGCGCATGGCGCTGCTCGAGCAGATCACCTGGCCGCAGCCGCTGCGCGAGCTGCTCGAGGGCGTCTACGAGGTCTACCGCACGGCTCACCCGTGGCTGCCGGAGGACGCGCTGTCGCCGAAGTCGGTGGTGCGCGAGATGTACGAGCAGGCGATGAGCTTCACCGACCTCGTCTCGCGCTACGGGCTCGCGCGCTCGGAGGGCGTGGTGCTGCGCTACCTCTCCGACGCCTACCGCACGCTGCGCAGCACGGTCCCGGCCGCCCACCGCACCGACGAGCTCGAGGACATCGTGGCGTGGCTGGGGGAGACCGTGCGCCAGACCGACTCCAGCCTCGTCGACGAGTGGGAGGCGCTGGGCTCGGACGACCCCGAGGCGGTACGGCGGGCCGCGGCCGAGCGCGCCGCCGGCGTGGCCCCGGTGCCCGGCGGCAGCCGCCCCCTCTCGGCGCAGCCCGCGCTGCGCGTGATGGTGCGCAACGCCGCGTTCGCCCGCGTGCTGCGCTTCGCGCGCGACGACCTCGACGGCCTCGTGCGGGCCGAGCGCCTCGCCGCGGACCGCGTGGAGCCGCCCCGGCAGGTGCTGGTGGGCCGCTCGGTGTGGGACGCGGCGCTGGAGGAGTACTTCGCCGAGCACGACGAGGTGCGCACCGGGGCCGATGCCCGCGGGCCCGCCCTGCTCGACGTCGTCGAGGACCGCGGCCCGGCGCCGGGCCACCCCGACGGCGAGGACGCGCCGGTCGTGCGGCTGCTGCGGGTCACGCAGGTGCTCGACGACCCGGCCGGTCACCACGACTGGATCATCGAGTCGGCGGTGGACCTCGACGCCACCGACGAGACCGGCGAGCTGCTGCTGCTCACCACGGCGGTGCGGCGGCGCTGACGCCGGGCGGGGGCGGCGGTAGAGTCGCCCGCGGGCCGAGTCGACTAGTCGACGGACCCGGGTCCCGGGCCCGGTGCGCCGCCCACCCGCAGCACAGGACCGCCCGCAGCACAGGACCGACCGTCCGCCACCGTGGAGGAGCCAGACCGCGTGACCGACCCCCTGCCGTTCGCCACCGACACCGCGACCGAGCGGCTCGGACCCACCGGCAGGCCGCTCCCGGTCTTCCCGGAGCCCCCGCCGGTCACCCACCACGGCAACGGCCGCGTCGTGGCGATGTGCAACCAGAAGGGCGGCGTCGGCAAGACGACGACCGCGATCAACCTGGGTGCCGCGCTCGCCGAGCTGGGCCGCACCGTGCTGCTCGTCGACTTCGACCCCCAGGGGTCGCTCTCGGTCGGCCTCGGTCTCAACCCGCACGAGATGGACCTGTCGGTCTACAACCTGCTGATGGAGCGCGACGTCACCATCGACGACGTCGTCGTGGAGACCGGCGTGCCGGGCATGGACCTGCTGCCCTCCAACATCGACCTGTCGGCCGCCGAGGTGCAGCTCGTGCACGAGGTGGCCCGCGAGCAGACCCTCGCGCGGGTGCTCGCACCCGCCGTCGAGCGGTACGACGTCGTGCTCATCGACTGCCAGCCCTCACTCGGCCTGCTGACCGTCAACGCCCTGACCGCCGCCGACGGCGTCATCGTGCCGTTGGAGTGCGAGTACTTCGCGCTGCGCGGCGTGGCCCTGCTGAAGACGACCATCGACAAGGTCGCGGAGCGGCTCAACCCGCGCCTGACGATCGACGGGGTGCTCGGCACCATGTACGACGGGCGCACTCTCCACGGCCGCGAGGTCATGGAGCGCCTGGTGCAGGCGTGGGGCGACACGGTCTTCCACACCGTCATCCGCCGCACCGTGAAGTTCTCCGACTCCACGGTCGCCGGCGAGCCCATCACCAGCTACGCCTCGAAGTCGACGGGGGCCGACTCCTACCGCCAGCTCGCGAAGGAGGTGCTCGCCCGGTGGCCCGGCGCGTGAGCCTGCCGCCGGCCGACGACCTCTTCCGCCCGACCGCGCCCGTCGCGGACGGCGACGCAGCGCCGGCGCCACCCGCCGTACCCGCCCCGGCGGACGGGTCGGCGAGCGCCTCGGCGCAGCCGGCGGGGGCGCGACGACCGAGCGGGCGCGTCAAGCACGACGAGAAGATGACGGTCTACGTGACCTCCGCCGAGCTGCTCGACATCGAGCAGGCGCGGCTGCGGCTGCGGGCCGAGCTGGGCACGGCGGTCGACCGGGGGCGGCTGGTCCGCGAGGCCGTCGCGCTGGCGCTGGCCGACCTGGAGGAGAACGGCGAGGCCAGCGCGCTCGCGCGGCGCCTGCGTGGCGAGGGATGACGCTCGCGGACCCCGAGCCCACCGCTGACGCGGCGCCGGCCTTCGCGGTCCGCCTCGACAACTTCGAGGGACCGTTCGACCTCCTGCTCAACCTCATCGCCAAGCACCGGCTCGACGTCACCGAGGTGGCCCTGTCGCGGGTGACGGACGAGTTCATCGCCCACGTCAAGGCCGGTGGCCCGGTCTGGGACCTGGAGCAGACGACGTCGTTCCTGCTCGTCGCGGCGACCCTGCTAGACCTCAAGACCACCCGCCTGCTGCCGTCGGCCGAGGTGGAGGACGAGGAGGACCTCGCGCTGCTGGAGGCCCGCGACCTGCTGTTCGCCCGGCTGCTGCAGTACAAGGCGTACCGCCAGGTCGCCGGGGTGCTCGAGCGTCGGCTGGCCGAGGAGTCCCTGCGCCACCCTCGTGCGGTCGGCCTCGACGAGCGGTTCGCGACGCTCCTGCCGGAGGTGCTCATCGGCATCGGGCTGGAGGAGTTCGCCCGCCTCGCGGCCCGGGCCTCGGCGCCCCGCGCCGCGCCGGAGGTGTCGCTGGCGCACATCCACGCCCCGGCGGTCAGCGTGCGGGAGCAGGCGGCGGTCGTCGTGGCGCGCCTGCGGCGCCAGGGCGCGCTGACGTTCCGCTCGCTGGTGGCCGACGCCCCCGACACCCTGACGACGGTGGCCCGCTTCCTCTCGCTGCTCGAGCTGTTCCGCGAGGGCGTCGTCGCCTTCGACCAGGCGGTCGCCCTCGGCGAGCTCACGGTGCGCTGGACCGGGGGCGAGACCACCGACGTCGAGATCACCGACGAGTTCGACGGCACCCCCGTGCCGGCCCAGGAGGACCGATGACCACCCAGCCCGACGGCCCGACCCCCGACGCCGGCCCCGACCCCGGCCTCGACCCCGCAGACCTGCACCCGGCGCTCGAGGCGGTGCTGATGGTCGCCGACCAGCCGCTGCCCGCGGTCGTGCTCGCCGCGGCGCTCCGGCGCTCCGTCGACGAGGTCGAGGCCGCGCTGCGCGACCTCGAGGCGGGGTACGCCGCGCAGCGGCGCGGCTTCGAGCTGCGCGCCGTCGCCGGGGGCTGGCGCTACTACACGCGCGAGGAGTTCGCGCCCGTGGTCGAGCGGTTCGTCCTCGAGGGGCAGTCGGCCCGCCTGACGCAGGCCGCGCTCGAGACGCTCGCGATCGTCGCCTACCAGCAGCCGGTGTCGCGGGCCCGCGTCTCGGCGGTGCGGGGCGTCAACGTGGACGGCGTCATGCGCACCCTGCTCGCCCGCGGCCTGGTCGAGGAGGCCGGGCAGGACGAGACGAGCGGCGCGCACCTGTACCGCACGACGTCGTACTTCCTCGAGCGCCTCGGCATCACCTCGCTCGACGAGCTGCCCGAGCTCGCGCCGTACCTGCCCGCGATGGACGACCTGGAGGAGCCCGGACGATGAGGGAGATCGAGACCGACGCCGAGGGCCTGGTGCGGCTGCAGAAGCTGCTCGCCCAGTCGGGGGTGGCGTCGCGCCGCCGCTGCGAGGAGCTGATGCTCGACGGCCTCGTCGAGGTCGACGGCGAGGTCGTCACCCGCCTCGGCACGAAGGTCGACCCGCGCACCGCGGTGATCCGCGTCGACGGCGAGCGGCTGCCGCCGATCTCCGACCACGTCTACCTCGTGCTCAACAAGCCCCGCGGCGTGGTCTCGACGATGAGCGACCCCGAGGGCCGCCGCACCCTGTCGGACCTCGTGGCGGACCGCCCCGAGCGGCTGTTCCACGTCGGGCGGCTCGACACCGACACCAGCGGGCTGATCCTGCTCACCAACGACGGCGACTTCGCGCAGCGGATGGCGCACCCGTCGTACGAGGTCGACAAGACCTACGTGGCCGAGGTGGACGGCGACGTCAGCCGCGAGACGCTGACCCGGCTGCGCGACGGCGTCGAGCTCGAGGACGGGCCGGTGACGCTCACCGGCGTCCGCCTCGTCGAGCGTGGCGCCGGCGGCGCGCGGGGCCGTTCCATCGTCGAGCTGGTGCTGCACGAGGGCCGCAACCGCATCGTGCGTCGCCTGCTCGACGAGGTGGGTCACCCGGTACGACGCCTGACCCGCACCCGCATCGGCCCCGTCGACCTGCGGGGCATGCGGAACGGGGAGCTGCGCGAGCTGACCCGCGAGGAGCTCGGCGCGCTGCTCGACAGCGCCCGGCTCTGACACCCGGCCCCGACCACCCGGCTCCGACCCCCGCGCCCGGGCAGTAGCCTGTGCCGGTGTCCGAGGCGCCCCCTGATCTCCCGCCGCCGGGGACCGCAGCGGCCCCCGGCACCGTCCTCGTCGTCGGAGCGGGGCTGATCGGCACCTCCGTCGCCCTGGCGCTGACGGCCGCCGGCCACGACGTCCTCGTCGCCGACGCGCAGCCGGAGAACGTCCGCACCGCCACGCAGCTCGGGGCCGGTCTCGACGCGGCCACCGTGCCCGACCCCGACGTGGCGCTCGTCGTCGTGGCGGTGCCCCCGGACGCCCTGGGCGCGGTGGTCACCGACCGGCTGCTGCGCCACCCCCGCGCGGTCGTCACCGACGTCGGCAGCATCAAGGACCAGCCGCTGCGCGAGGTGCTCGCGGGTCCGGCCGCCGGGGAGGTCGCCCGGTACGTCGGGTCGCACCCGATGGCGGGCAGCGAGCGGTCCGGCCCGCTCGCGGCCTCGTCCACCCTGTTCGAGGGCCGACCGTGGGCCATCACGCCGCACCCGGACGCGCCGCGGTCCGCGGTGGAGCTCGTGGAGGCCGTGGTGCGCACCTGCGGTGCCGTCGTCGTGTGGCTGACCCCGGCCGAGCACGACCGCGCGGTGGCCCGCACCTCGCACGTGCCGCACCTGCTCTCCGCGCTCGTGGCGGGGCGTCTGGCCGAGGCGCCGGAGCAGCACCTCGCGCTGGCCGGTCAGGGGGTGCGCGACGTGACGCGCGTCGCCGCCGGCGACCCCGCGCTCTACGGCCAGATCGTCGCCGGCAACGCGGACGCCGTGCTCGACCTGCTGACCGAGGTGCGGGCGGAGCTCGACCGCGTGATCGCCGCCGTGGGGGAGGGGGACCGGCACCAGCTGGGCGCCGTGCTCGAGCGCGGCGTCGCGGGCACCCGGGCCATCCCCGCCAAGCACGGCGGACCCCCGCGCCCCCTCCGCTCGGTCTGGGTCTCGGTCCCCGACGCCCCGGGAGCGCTGGCGCGCCTCTTCGCCGACGCGGTGGCCAGCGGCGTCAACATCGAGGACATCCGCATCGACCACGACCCGGGTCGCCCCACCGGTCTCGTCGAGCTCGTCGTGGACGCGACCCGGGCGGAGCACCTGCTGGCCTCGCTCGAGGAGCGGGCCTGGGTGACGCACCGGTAGGCTGCTCGCCCGTGAGCCCGACCGACACGCCCGTCCCGCCCGCCCCCGAGCACGAGCCGCAGCACGCCGGCGCGCCCCTCGTGGTCGCCGTCGACGGCACCTCGGGCTCGGGCAAGTCGAGCACCTCGCGGGGCGTGGCGGAGCGGCTCGGGCTGGCCTACCTCGACACCGGCGCGCAGTTCCGGGCCATCACCTGGTGGATGCTGCGTCGCGGCGTCGACGTGCACGACGCCGCCGCGGTCGCGGACCGGGCGACGGAGCCCCGGCTCGTCTCGGGCACCGACCCGGCGGCGCCCACGATCCAGGTCGACGGCGAGGACGTCTCGGCCCCGATCCGCACGCCCGAGGTCAACGGCGCGGTCAGCCCGGTCAGCGCGGTGCCCGAGGTGCGCACCCGCCTGCTGGAGCAGCAGCGCGCCATCATCGCCGAGACGCTCGCGTCCGGCCGCGGGATCGTGGTCGAGGGCCGCGACATCGGCTCCGTCGTGTGGCCGGACGCCCCCGTCAAGGTCTACCTCAGCGCCGACCCCTCCGCGCGCGCGTCGCGCCGCTCCCGCGAGGAGGGGGGCAGCGACGTCGCCGCCACCGAGCAGTCGCTGCTGGCCCGCGACGCGATCGACTCCGGCCGGGCGACGGCGCCCCTCGTGCTGGCCGACGGTGCCGTGGCGATCGACACGACGCCGTACACGCTCGACGAGGTCGTCGGGCAGGTGGTGGCGCTCGCCCGGGCGGTCGAGGCCCCCGCGTGACGTCGGCGCCGGCGTCCCCGGCGCGGTGGCCCGCCGACCGGGGTGACGGGCCCAGCGAGGTCCCCCGCAGCGACGGCGTGCCGCTGCCCCGCCGCTGGCTGCTCCACGGAGGTCGACCCGCGTCGCGCTGGCTGATCCGCCGCCGGTTCTCCGTGCGCCTGCACCACCCGGAGCGGGTGCCGCGGCGCGGCGGCGTGGTGCTGGCCGCCAACCACGTCGGCTGGGCCGACGGGCCGCTGCTGGCGATCTTCAGCCCCCGCCCGGCCCACGCGCTCACCAAGGTCGAGATGTTCACCGGCCCCTTGGGGGCGTTCCTGCGGACCTGCGGGCAGGTGCCGCTCGACCGGTTCCGCCCCGACCCCGCGGCGATCCGCACGTGCCTCGGCCTGCTGCGCGCGGGGCGCGTGGTGGGCGTCTTCCCCGAGGGCCGGCGCGGCCCGGGGGACCTGTCGCGCTTCCACCGCGGCCCGGCGTACCTCGCCCTGGTGACCGGGGCACCCGTCGTACCGGTCGTGATCCTGGGCACCCGCGAGCCCGGCGGGCGCAGCGGCGACCTGCCGCGACGTGGCGCCCACGTCGACCTCTACTACGGTGAGCCCCTACGGCTGCCGCGGCAGCCGTGGCCGCGCACGCGGGAACAGGTCGAGGAGGCCTCGTTGTTGCTGCGACGGTACATGCTGACCACCCTCGACGCCGCGCGCGCCGCGACCGGGCGCGACCTGCCCGGGCCGCTGCCGCCCGACGACCTGGAGGAGGACCCCTACGCGGGGCTCGTCCTCCTCGACCCCGGATCCCCACCAGGAGCACCATGACCGAGTACGACGACCAGCCCGCCGCCGCCGGGGACCTGCCCGGCGACCCCGACGGCGGACCGCTGCCCGTGCTGGCGGTGGTGGGACGGCCGAACGTCGGGAAGTCGACCCTGGTGAACCGCATCATCGGGCGTCGCGAGGCCGTCGTGGAGGACCGCCCCGGCGTGACCCGCGACCGCGTCTCCTACGACGCGCAGTGGAACGGCCGGGCCTTCACCGTCGTCGACACCGGCGGCTGGGACCCCGACGCCCGCGGCCTCGCCGAGCGGATCCGCGCCCAGGCCGAGATCGCCGTGTCGCTGGCCGACGCCGTGCTCTTCGTCGTCGACGCGACCGTGGGCATCACCGACGCCGACGAGGCGGTCGTGCGGGTGCTGCGCAAGGCCGACAAGCCCGTCGTGCTGGCCGCGAACAAGGTGGACGACCAGCGCACCGAGACCGAGGCCTACGGCCTGTGGAACCTGGGCCTGGGCGAGCCCCACCCGGTCTCCGCCATCCACGGCCGTGGGTCCGGCGACCTCCTCGACGCGATCCTCGACGTGCTGCCCGAGCCGCCCGAGTTCGTCGACGCCGTGCCCGGCGGCCCGCGCCGCATCGCCATCGTGGGCAAGCCCAACGTCGGCAAGTCGTCGCTGCTCAACAAGCTGGCGGGGGAGGAGCGCGTCGTCGTCGACGACGCCTCGGGCACCACGGTCGACCCGGTCGACGAGCTGGTCGAGCTGGGCGGGCGCACCTGGCGCTTCATCGACACCGCGGGCATCCGCAAGCGCGTGAAGGAGGCGTCGGGCCACGAGTACTACGCCTCGCTGCGCACCTCGACCGCCATCGACCGCGCGGAGGTGGCCGTGCTCGTCGTCGACGGCGGCGCCTCCATCTCCGAGCAGGACCTCCGCATCGTGCAGACGATCCGCGAGGCCGGCCGCGCCCTCGTCATCGCCTTCAACAAGTGGGACACGGTCGACGAGGAGCGGCGCTACTACCTCGACCGCGAGATCGAGCGCGAGCTCGTGCAGGTGCAGTGGGCCCCGCGCATCAACATCACGGCTCGCACGGGCTGGCACGTCGACCGGCTCGTGCCCGCCCTCGACCGGGCCATCGAGGGCTGGGAGACGCGGGTCGGCACGGGTGCGCTCAACGCGTTCCTCGGTCGCCTCGTCGCCGAGCACCCGCATCCGGTGCGCAGCGGCAAGCAGCCGAAGATCATGTTCGGCACGCAGCCCTCCACGGCGCCGCCGACGTTCATCCTCTTCACCTCCGGCAAGCTCGACGCGTCCTACGAGCGGTTCGTGGAGCGCCGGCTGCGCGAGGAGTACGGCTTCGTGGGCACGCCGATCGTCATCACCCAGCGCGTGCGGGAGAAGCGCAAGCGCTGACCGCGGGGCGGTCCCGGGCGCGGCGATCAGCTGACCGCGTCGCCCGCCGCACCCCGCACGCGCTCGAGCACGCGCATCGAGCCGAGCGCGTCGACCTCGGCGAAGTCGCCGGAGTCCAGGGCGCGGCAGTACACGTCGTACGGCGGCCGCCCCCCGTCCGCGGGGTCGGGGAACACGTCGTGGATGACGAGGGCGGCGCCCGGGGCGAGCCAGCGGGCCCAGCCGGTGTAGTCGGCGTGGGCGTGCACCTCGGCGTGGCCGCCGTCGACGAAGAGCATCGACAGCGGCGTGCGCCAGAGCGCGGCGACGGTGGTGGAGCGCCCGATGACGGGCACCACGAGGTCCTCGAGCCCGGCGCGCTCGATGGTGCGGCGGAAGACCGGCAGGGTGTCCATCAGGCCGGACTCGGCGTCGACGAGCGTCGCGTCGTGGTGCTCCCAGCCGGCCTGGTTCTCCTCCGAGCCGCGGTGGTGGTCGACGGTGACGACCGTGCCGCCGACCTCGCGGGCCGCCGCCCCCAGGTAGACGGCGGACTTCCCGCAGTAGGTCCCGACCTCCAGCACGACCCCGTGGGGCAGGCGCGCCCGGGCCCAGCGGTGCAGCAGCAGGCCCTCGTCGGGCGGCATGAAGCCCTTCGCCGCCAGGGCGTGCTCGAGCAGGTCGGCGGGCATCCCGGCGGACGACTCCGCGGGCGTCGCGGCGCTCATCGCTGCTCCTCCGCGAGCTCGGCGGGGGAGTCGCCGACGGGCCGGCCGCGCCACCCGTTCCAGTGCCAGTGCAGGTAGCGGTCGATGGCCCGCACCACGTGGGCGCTGCGGATCGACGGGAGGGTGTCGAACGCGTGCTGGGCGCCGGGCAGCTCGGCGTACACGACCGAGCGGCGCGAGACCGCCCGCAGCCGCTCGACCATGAGGCGGGCCTGCTGCACGTTGACGAGGCTGTCGGTGGTGCCGTGCAGCAGGAAGAAGTCCGGGGCGTCGGGGCCCACCCGCAGCAGCGGCGAGGCCGCCTCGAAGACCTCCGGCTCCTCGTCGAAGCGGCGCTGCAGGATGAACGGGCCGAGGAACCGGTCGCGCATCCGGATGGCGCGGGGCAGGCCGCTGGCGCCGGCGAAGTCGTAGACGCCGTAGTGCGGGACCGCGACGTCGACGTGGGTGTCGGCGTCCTCGAAGCCGGGCTGGAACGCGGGGTCGCCGGGGGTGAGCGCGGCCAGGGAGGCCAGGTGGCCGCCGGCCGAGCCGCCCGTGATGGCGAGGTACGACGGGTCGCCGCCGTAGGCGTCGATGTGCTCGCGCACCCAGGCGATGGCGCGCTTGACGTCGACGACGTGCGCCGGCCACGGGTCGCGCGGGGCGAGGCGGTAGTTGATCGACACGCACACCCAGCCCTTGCTGGCCATGTGCTGCATCAGCGGGATCGCCTGGTGCTCCTTGCTGCCGACGCGCCAGGCGCCGCCGTGCACCTGCAGCAGCACGGGCGCCCCGTCGGGGTGGACGGGCTGGCTCGGCCGGTAGACGTCGAGCATCGTGCGGCGCCCCGCGTCGGCGTACGCGATGTCCCGCTCGACGTGCACGCCCGGCGTGCGGATCCGGAACGGCACGGCGAGCTGCCGCCACGGCAGGGCGAGGTCGGACGGCGTGGGTGCGGCGTCGAGCTGCTCGACGTAGTCGACGCCGAGGGCCTCGACCAGCGCCCGCTCGGTGCTGCCCTTGACCCGCTGCGCCTGCACCACCATCGTGGTGAGCGCCGCGGCGTTGCCCGCGGCGAGCAGCAGGCCCGCCGTGCGCCGGCGGTCGCCCGGCACCGGCCGGTGCGTCGCGGCGTCGAGGGCGGTGAGCCCGAGCAGCTGGGGCGCGAGCTCGCTGGTGAGCCAGCCGGCGGCGAAGGCGTACATGCCGGAGCGCAGGCCGCGCGGCGGCCGGAACGCGTTCGCGGAGAGGGCGGCGAGGGCGAGCTGGCGGCGGAGGAGTCCCACGGGGGCGACTGTAGGACCCGCGTGGGCGCCCGGCGAGGGTGGGTTACCGACCGGTCACCTGCCGCCGGTGCGCGCCCGCGCGTGCCCGGGTCGGGGCCGGTGGGACGATGGTCCGGTGACGCAGACTCCAGGCCTCCCGCTCCGCGACGTCCCGCTCACGCACTTCCGCGACGTGCTCGGCACGTTCGCCACCGGCGTCGTGGTCGTCACCGCCCTCGACGAGGGCGAGCCCGTGGGGATGACGGTCCAGTCGTTCGCGAGCCTGTCGCTGCGCCCGCCGCTCGTGCTGTTCTGCCCGGCCCGCACGTCGCGCACGTGGCCGCGCGTGCGCCGCGCCGGGAGCTTCTGCGCGAACGTGCTGGCCGAGGACCAGGCGGGGGTCGCCACGGCGATGGCCTCGGGCGCCGGGGAGCGGTTCGCCGGTCTCGCCTGGGAGCCCGGCCACGGGGGAGCGCCGCGTCTCGTCGGCGCACTGGCCCACGTCGAGGCGACCGTGCAGGCCGTCCACGCGGGGGGCGACCACGACGTCGTCGTCGGCCGGGTACGGCGGGTCGCCCGCAGCACGGCGGGCACCGGTCCGCTGCTCTACCACGAGGGCCGCTACGCCCGGGTGCTGGGCGAGGAAGCGGTCGCGCCCGGCCCCCGTCGCTGAGACGGGGACCGGGCGCGGGGTCCTGCTGGCGGCTGTACCCGGGTGCTGCCGGGGGCTCAGGCCGCCTTCGCCGCGGAGGCCTCGAGCGGGTCCTCGCCGATGACGTCGCCGCGGGGCGCGTCGTACCGCGCCTGGTCGAGGATGCCCTCCCGCTTGGCCACGATCGTGGGCACGAGCGCCTGGCCGGCGACGTTCGTCGCGGTGCGGATCATGTCGAGGATCGGGTCGATGGCGAGCAGCAGGGCGACGCCCTCGACGGGCAGGCCGAGCGTCGACAGGGTCAGCGTCAGCATGACGACGGCGCCGGTGAGGCCGGCGGTGGCCGCCGATCCGATCACGGACACGAACGCGATGAGCAGGTAGTCCTGGATGCCGAGCTCGATGCCGAAGATCTGCGCGACCGTGATGGCGGCCAGCGCGGGGTAGATGGCGGCGCAGCCGTCCATCTTCGTGGTGGCGCCGAACGGCACGGCGAAGGACGCGTACTCCTCGGGCACGCCCAGGTTGCGCACCGTCACGCGCTGGGTCAGCGGCATGGTGCCGACCGACGAGCGGGAGACGAACGCGAGCTGGATGGCGGGCCAGGCGCCGGAGAAGTACTTGGTGGGGGACAGGCCGTGCAGCTTCGCGAGCAGCGGGTAGACGCCGAAGAGCACGATGGCGCAGCCGACGTAGACGTCGATGGTGAAGACCGCGAGCGGGCCGAGCAGGTCCCAGCCGTAGGAGGCCACGGCGGCACCGATGAGGCCCAGCGTGCCGAGCGGCGCGAGGCGGATGATCCACCACAGGATCTGCTGGATCACGGCGAGGAACGAGCGCATGACGCCGAGGAACGGCTCCGCCTTGTCGCCGGCCTTCAGCGCGGCCGCACCGACGGCGAGGGCGACGACGACGATCTGGAGCACGCTGAAGCTGATGCCGCTCTCCGACGACGAGATGCCGAGGAAGTTGGCCGGCACGAGGCCCGTGATGAAGTCCAGCCAGGAGCCCGTGGACCCCTCGTACGACGCGTCCGTCGGCGCCACGTCGGCCGCGCCGCCGGGGTTGGTGAGCAGGCCCAGGGTGATGCCGATGGCCACCGCGATGAGCGAGGTGATCATGAACCACAGCAGCGTCTGCGCGGCGAGCCGCGCGGCGTTCGCGACCTGGCGCAGGTTGGCGATGCTCACCACGATCGCGACGAACACCAGCGGCGGCACGACGGCCTTGAGCAGGCCGATGAACACGTCGCCGACGGTCTGCAGGGTGGTCGTGAGCCAGTCGACCTCGCCCACGCGGGCCACGAGGCCCAGCGCCACGCCGAGCACGAGGGCGAGCACGATCTGCGCCCAGAACGGCGTCCGGAGGAGGGCGGGCCGCGGACGGGAGGTCCGCTGCGTCGAGTCGGGCGTCAAGTCGGGCACGGGAGGTGCTGCCTTTCCGAGAGGCCCGGGTCGGGCCGCGACGGACGCGCCCGGGGGCGGCGCGCCGCCCGCGGGGTCCCGCGGGCACGAGAGGCCACAACGGCGCCCGTCGCCCGCCTATTCCAGCCGACCTACTGCTGTTCAAGCTATCCGACTTGCTGCTCGTCGCGGAGCAGCGCGAGGGTCGCCCGCTCGAGCGCTGCCTGCCGCTCGTCGACCGTCGCGAACTCCCGGCCGACGACGTCGCCGATCGTGCGTCCCTCCTCGTAGGCGCTGACGACGCGGGGGTCGACGTAGGAGGAGCGGGCCAGTGTCGGGGTGTTGCCGAGGAACGACGAGACCTCCTTCATGGCGCCGCTCACGGCCCGCTTGCGCGAGGCCGCGGTCTCGCCCGGCTCGTCGGTGGCGGCCAGGGCGGCCGCGGCGAGCACGGTGGCGTGCCAGGTGCGGAAGTCCTTCGCCGTGGCGTCGATGCCGGTCGTCTCCCGCACGTACTCGTTGACCAGCGGGGGGAGCACGGAGCGCCAGCGCCGCACCTCCTTGAAGGCCAGCAGCCGCGGGTCGTCACCGCGGCGACGGCGCATGATGCCGAGCGCCTCGACGACCACCACGTCGTCGATCTCGATGCGGTGGTCGACGCCCGACTTGCCGGTGAACGCGAAGACCAGCACGCCGCCGCGCCGGCGCACGTGGCGACGCTCCAGCGTGGTCAGGCCGAAGCTGCCGTTCGTGTCGGCGTACACGTCGTTGCCGATGCGGAAGTAGCCGAGGTCCAGCAGCCGCACCGCGGTCGCCGCGGCGCGCTCCTGGGGCATCCCGTCGAGCCCGAGGTGGCCCAGCACGCTCTGCCGGGCGCGCTCCAGCGAGGTGCCGAAGTCGACCATCCGGTCGAACGTCGCGGCGTCGCGCTGCTCGCGCCAGACGGGGTGGTAGAGGTACTGCCGCCGGCCTGCGTCGTCGGTGCCGACCGCCTGGAGGTGGCCGTTCGGGTACGGCTTGATCCAGACGTCGCGCCACGCCGGGGGGATGACCAGCGCCTCGACGCGCTCCCGCTCCGCGGGCCCCAGACGCTGCCCGTGCTCGTCGAGGTAGGTGAACCCGCGCCCCACCCGCCGCCGGGTCCACCCCGGCTGCTCCGGCGACGTCCTGCGCAGGCGCGGCATGGAGCGAGCCTAGTCAGCCGGGCCAGCGGCGCCCGACCCTCGCGGACGTCATCCCGACCGAGGTACCCGGCGCCCCCTCTGCATGACGTCCGGCGGTCAGCTCAGCCGCGTCCCGCACCAGGGGCAGTGCTCGATGGCGATGCCGCTGCTCCCGCCGTCGTGGATGGGCAACCGGAACCCACCACCGGTCGCCATGACGACGACGTCCGGGCAGTCTTGCGGGTCCTCGTGCACGTCGCACCGGTGGGCGAGCTGGTACGCCATGGTGTCGCAGCAGCGAGGAATCGAGCCGGCTCCCGCAGCGGCGGCGTCCGAGGTCGGCCGCTCGGCCCGCCGGAACGGGACCCTCACCAGCCCCGCTCGCGCCACTCGGCGAGGTGGGGCCGCTCGGCGCCCAGGGTCGAGTCGTCGCCGTGGCCGGGGTAGAACCACGTGCTGTCCGGCAGCGTCCCGAACACCTTGGTCTCGACCTCGTCGATCAGCTGCGCGAACGCGGCCTCGTCGCCGAACGTGTTCCCGACGCCGCCGGGGAAGAGCGAGTCGCCCGTCCACAGGTGCGGCGCGCCGGAGCCGTCGTCGTACGTGAGCGCGACCGAGCCCGGGGTGTGGCCCGCCAGCGCGATGACGCCGAGCTCGACGTCGCCGAAGCGCACGCGGTCGCCGTGCTCCAGCGCCCGGGTCACGGGGACGCCCGTCTGCTCGGTGACGGCGGCTGCGTCGGGGGCGCCGACGAGGGTGGGGGCGCCGGTGGCGCTGACGACCTCGGCGAGGGCGCGGTGGTGGTCCCAGTGCTGGTGGGTGGTGACGACGGCCTCGAGCCCGCCCTCGCCGACCAGGCGGAGCAGCACGCGCGCGTCGTCGGCGGCGTCCACGAGCAGCTGCGCCCCGGTGCTGCGGCAGCGCAGCAGGTAGGCGTTGTTCGCCATCGTCGCATCGACGGCGACCTTGGTGACGACGAGCCCGGGGAGCTCGCGGACGGCGGGCTCCCCGCCCGGGACGACGTGGCCGGTGTAGGTCATGGGCCGATGCTAGGCCGCCGGGCTGGTGGCACGGCGGGCGCTCGACCGGGCCCGTGCGGCCCGCTTGCCCCGGGGTGACAACCTGGCGGGTGCGCGTCGGCTTGCAGATCCGTGCCCGATGTCGAAAACTTGTTCGACGCGACGACGGTGCCGATCCCTGGCGCCCGTCCCCACCGAGCAGAAGGACCACCGTGGCCGACCAGCTGATCATCCGAGGCGCTCGCGAGCACAACCTCAAGGACGTCTCGGTCGACCTGCCGCGCGACAGCCTCATCGTCTTCACGGGCCTGTCGGGCTCCGGCAAGTCGAGCCTGGCGTTCGACACGATCTTCGCGGAGGGCCAGCGCCGCTACGTCGAGTCGCTCTCGGCGTACGCCCGGCAGTTCCTGGGGCAGATGGACAAGCCGGACGTGGACTTCATCGAGGGCCTCTCCCCGGCGGTGTCGATCGACCAGAAGTCGACGTCGCGCAACCCGCGCTCGACGGTCGGCACCATCACGGAGGTCTACGACTACCTCCGCCTGCTGTACGCGCGGGCCGGCACGCCGCACTGCCCCGTCTGCGGCGCCGTCATCGAGCGCCAGACGCCGCAGCAGATCGTCGACCGCGTCCTGACCCTGGAGGAGGGGCGCCGCTTCCAGGTGCTCGCGCCCGTCGTGCGCGGCCGCAAGGGCGAGTACCTCGAGCTCTACCGCCAGCTGACGACGCAGGGCTTCTCGCGCGCCCGCACCAACGGCGTGACGCACGCCCTCGACACGCCCCCGACGCTCGACAAGCAGAAGAAGCACACGATCGAGGTCGTGGTCGACCGCCTGGCGGTGAAGGCGTCGTCGAAGCAGCGGCTCACCGACTCGGTCGAGACCGCGCTCGGCCTCGCGGGCGGTCTCGTCATCCTCGACTTCGTCGACCTGCCCGACGACGACCCCGACCGCGAGCTGCGCTTCTCCGAGAAGCTGGCGTGCCCCAACGAGCACCCGCTCGAGGTGGACGAGCTCGAGCCGCGCTCGTTCTCCTTCAACGCCCCCTACGGCGCGTGCCCCGAGTGCTCCGGCCTCGGCGTGCGGATGGAGGTGGACGCCGAGCTCGTGGTGCCCGACCCGACGGCGACGCTGGGCGAGGGCGCGCTCGCGCCGTGGACCGGCGCGCACGTGGCCGACTACTTCCTGCGGCTGCTCGCCGCGCTCGGCGACGAGCTCGGCTTCGACCTCAACACCCCGTGGGACGAGCTGCCGGCCAAGACCCGCGGCACCATCCTCGACGGTCGCGCGACCAAGGTGCACGTGCGCCACCGCAACCGCTACGGCCGCGAGCGGGCCTACCACGCCGACTTCGAGGGCGTGCGGGCGTACGTCGAGCGCCGGCACCGCGAGGCGGAGTCCGACACGAGCCGCGAGCGGTTCGAGGGCTTCATGCGCGAGGTGCCCTGCCCCACGTGCAAGGGCGCCCGGCTCAAGCCCGTCGTGCTCAGCGTGACCGTCGGCGAGCGCAACATCGCCGAGGTCTGCGCGATGCCGCTCAACGAGGCGTCGGAGTTCCTCGACGGGCTCGAGCTGTCGTCGCGTCAGCGCCAGATCGCGGCCAACGTGCTCAAGGAGATCCAGGAGCGGCTGCGCTTCCTGCTCGACGTCGGCCTCGACTACCTGAGCCTCGACCGGCCCTCGGGCTCCCTGTCGGGCGGCGAGGCGCAGCGGATCCGGCTCGCGACGCAGATCGGCGCCGGCCTCGTCGGCGTGCTCTACGTGCTCGACGAGCCGTCGATCGGCCTGCACCAGCGCGACAACCAGCGGCTCATCGAGACGCTGCTGCGGCTCAAGAGCCTCGGCAACACCCTCATCGTCGTCGAGCACGACGAGGACACGATCCGCGTCGCCGACTGGGTCGTCGACGTCGGGCCGGGCGCCGGCGAGCACGGCGGCCAGGTCGTGCACTCGGGCAGCGTCGCCGACCTCTACGCGCACCCCGACTCGATCACGGGGCAGTACCTCTCGGGCCGCCGCGAGATCCCCGTCCCGGCCGTGCGCCGACCGCTGACGAAGGGCCGCGAGCTGACGGTCGTCGACGCGCGGGAGAACAACCTGCACGGCATCGACGTGACCTTCCCGCTCGGGGTCTTCGTCGCGGTCACCGGCGTCTCCGGCTCGGGCAAGTCGACGCTCGTGAACGACATCCTCTACGCCTCGCTGGCCAAGCAGATCTACAACGCCAAGGCCGTGCCCGGCCGGCACCGCAAGATCACCGGCACGGAGCACGTCGACAAGGTGATCCACGTCGACCAGTCGCCGATCGGGCGCACCCCGCGGTCCAACCCCGCGACGTACACGGGGGTGTTCGACCACGTCCGCAAGCTCTTCGCGCAGACGCCCGAGGCCAAGGTGCGCGGCTACCTGCCCGGCCGCTTCTCGTTCAACGTCAAGGGCGGGCGCTGCGAGGCCTGCGCCGGAGACGGCACGCTGAAGATCGAGATGAACTTCCTGCCGGACGTCTACGTCCCGTGCGAGGTGTGCCACGGCGCGCGCTACAACCGCGAGACGCTCGAGGTGCACTACAAGGGCAAGACCATCGCCGAGGTGCTCGACATGCCGATCGAGGAGGCGGTCGAGTTCTTCGCCGCCGTCCCGGTCATCCACCGGCACCTGTCCACCCTCATGGAGGTCGGTCTGGGCTACGTGCGCCTCGGTCAGCCGGGCACGACCCTGTCCGGCGGCGAGGCGCAGCGCGTCAAGCTCGCCACCGAGCTGCAGCGCCGCTCGACCGGTCGCACGATCTACGTGCTCGACGAGCCGACGACGGGTCTGCACTTCGAGGACATCCGCCGCCTGCTCGACGTGCTCGGCCGCCTGGTCGACCAGGGCAACACGGTGCTCGTCATCGAGCACAACCTGGACGTCATCAAGACCTCGGACTGGGTCGTCGACATGGGCCCCGAGGGCGGCTCGCGCGGCGGCACGGTCGTCGCCAGCGGCACGCCCGAGGACGTCGCGGCCGTGCCCGAGAGCCACACCGGCCGCTTCCTCGCGCCGTTGCTCGAGGGCCGGGCCGCGAGCGCCCAGCCCCCGCGCGACCCGGCGCCCGAGCCGCTGCGCGGCAAGGGTGCGGTGAAGGCCGCGGCGAAGGCGGCCGCGGCCGCCGACCAGGCCGAGAAGGCTGCGGCGAGGAAGACCCCGGCGAAGAAGGCCCCGGCGAAGAAGGCCCCGGCGAAGAAGGCCCCGGCGAAGAAGGCGACGGCGAGGAAGACCCCGGCGGGGAAGACCCCGGCGGGGAAGACCCCGGCCACCGCGGGCGCCCGGAGCCGGGCGTGAGCCCCCGGGACCGGTCGTCCGGTACGCCGGCGCTCGGCCGCCGCGGGTTCGTGCGGGTCGCGGCGGGCAGCGCCGCCGGTGCGCCGCTGCTCGCGGCGTGCGGCGGCGAGACGGAGGTGTCCGCGCCCGACGGCGCCCCGGGCGAGGTCATCGTGGCGGCGGCCGACGTACCGGTGGGTGGCGGCGTGATCGTCGACGACCCGGCGGTGGTGGTGACGCAGCCGCAGGCGGGCACATTCAAGGCGTTCTCGTCGATCTGCACCCACCAGAGCTGCAGGGTCACCCAGGTCGAGGACCGCGCGATCGTGTGCCAGTGCCACCGCAGCCTCTTCTCGATCGACGACGGCGCGGTGCTCGACGGGCCGGCGGAGGAGCCGCTGCCCGAGGTGGCGGTCGCCGTCGACGGCACCGACGTCACGTTCGCGTGAGGGGGCCGCGGCCGTGGCCGATCCGCTGACCTACCGCCCGAAGCCGGGGGAGATCCCCACGCAGCCGGGCGTCTACCGGTTCCGCGACGCCCAGCGCCGGGTGATCTACGTCGGCAAGGCGAAGAGCCTGCGGGCGCGGCTGTCGTCGTACTTCCAGGACATCTCGGCGCTGCACCCGCGCACCGCGACGATGGTGACCACGGCGGCGAGCGTCGAGTGGACGGTGGTGGGCACCGAGGTCGAGGCGCTGCAGCTGGAGTACTCCTGGATCAAGGAGTTCGACCCGCGCTTCAACGTGAAGTACCGCGACGACAAGTCGTACCCGTGGCTGGCCGTCACGGTCTCCGAGGAGTTCCCGCGCGTCATGGTCGGCCGGGGCGCGAAGCGGAAGGGCACGCGCTACTTCGGGCCCTACAGCCACGCGTGGGCCATCCGGGACACCGTCGACACGCTGCTGCGCGTCTTCCCGATGCGCTCGTGCAGCAACGGGGTGTTCAAGCGCTCGCAGCAGGTGGGGCGCCCCTGCCTGCTGGGCTACATCGACAAGTGCGCCGCGCCGTGCGTCGGCAACGTCAGCGCGGAGGAGCACCGCGCGATCGTCGACGACTTCTGCGCGTTCATGGCGGGGCAGACGGCGGCGTTCACCAAGCGCATCCACCGCGAGATGCTCGCCGCCAGCGACGCCCTCGACTTCGAGCGGGCCGCCCGGCTGCGCGACGACCTGGGCGCGCTGGAGCGGGCCCTGGAGAAGCAGGCCGTCGTGCTCGGCGACGGCACGGACGCCGACGTCATCGCCCTGGCCGCCGACCCGCTCGAGGTGGGCGTGCAGGTCTTCCACGTGCGGGGCGGACGCATCCGCGGCCAGCGCGGGTGGGTCGCCGACCGCACCGACGAGGGCGGCACCCCCGAGCTCGTGGAGGGCTTCCTCCTGCAGCTGTACGGCGGGGAGGCCGGCGACGCGATCCCCCGCGAGGTGCTGGTGCCCGAGCTGCCGAGCGACGTCGCCACCGTGGAGCAGCTGCTGGGCGAGCTGCGCGGCGGCAAGGTGCAGGTCCGCGTCCCGCAGCGCGGCGACAAGCGCGCCCTGCAGCAGACCGTCGAGCGCAACGCGCAGCAGGCGCTCGCCCTGCACAAGACGAAGCGCGCCAGCGACCTCACGACCCGGAACCGGGCGCTGGAGGAGATCCAGGCCGCGCTGGACCTCGACGACGTGCCGCTGCGCATCGAGTGCTACGACGTGTCCAACCTGCAGGGCACCGAGGTCGTGGCGTCGATGGTGGTGTTCGAGGACGGGCTGGCCCGCAAGGGCGAGTACCGCCGCTTCGTCGTCAAGGGCGTCGAGGGCCAGAACGACGTCGCCTCCATGCACGAGGTGATCACGCGCCGGTTCCGCCGGCTGCTCGACGAGCAGGCCCGCTCCGAGCTGCGGCCCGGCGACGACACGACGGGCCCCATGCTGGTCGACCCCGACACGGGGCGACCGCGCAAGTTCGCCTACGCCCCGGGGCTCGTCGTCGTCGACGGCGGTCCGCCGCAGGTAGCGGCCGCGCAGCGGGCGCTCGACGAGCTCGGGATCGACGACGTGCCGATCGTCGGCCTGGCCAAGCGCCTCGAGGAGGTGTGGGTGCCGGGGGAGGAGGACCCGGTGATCCTGCCGCGCACCTCGGAGGGCCTCTACCTGCTGCAGCGCATCCGCGACGAGGCCCACCGGTTCGCGATCAACCACCACCGCTCGCGGCGCTCCAAGTCGATGGTCGAGAGCGTGCTCGACGACGTGCCCGGGCTCGGCGAGGTGCGCCGCCGCAGCGTGATCAAGCACTTCGGCTCGCTGCGCAAGCTGCGCCAGGCCGAGGTCGAGGAGATCGCCATGGTCCCCGGTGTGGGGCCGTCGACGGCGGCGGCGATCAAGGACGCGCTGGCGGCCGACGACGCGCAGCGGCGCGCGCGGGGCCAGAATGTGCGGATCAACACCGCCACCGGTGAGATCGAGGAGGACTGAGTGGACGAGCCCGTCCCGTCGAGCACCGCCCCCGCCCCAGCCGCCACGACCGCGGGTCAGCTCGTGGTCGTGACCGGCATGACCGGCGCCGGGCGCAGCACCGCGGCGAAGGAGCTGGAGGACCTGGGCTTCTACGTGGTCGACAACCTGCCGCCGGCGCTGCTGCGCGACGTCGTGCGTCTCGTCGACGAGAGCAAGGGGCCCCAGCAGCCCATCGCCGTCGTGGTCGACGTGCGCTCGGGGTCGTTCTTCGACAGCCTGCAGGTCAACCTCGCCCAGGGGGCCACGGGCCGGCACGCGACGCTCGTGTTCCTCGAGGCCACCGACGAGGTGCTGGTACGCCGGCAGGAGGCCGCCCGGCGCCCGCACCCGCTCCAGGGTGGCGGGCGCCTGCTCGACGGGCTGCAGCGTGAGCGCGCGGTCCTGGCCCAGCTGCGCTCGACCGCCGACCTCGTCATCGACACGAGCAACCTCAACGTGCACCAGCTGACGAAGCGGGTCGCGCACGCGTTCGGCACGCCCGACACGACCCGGCTCAAGGTGCGGGTCGTGAGCTTCGGCTTCAAGTACGGCATCCCGGTCGACGCCGACTACGTCGCCGACATGCGGTTCCTGCCGAACCCCCACTGGGTGCCCGAGCTGCGCCCGCTCACGGGGCAGGACCCCGACGTGGCGACGTACGTGAAGGAGCGACCCGGGGCGGAGCTGTTCCTCGAGCAGTTCGTCCCCCTGCTGCAGACCGTCGCCGAGGGCTACCTGGCCGAGGGCAAGCGGTTCATGACCGTCGCCGTCGGGTGCACCGGCGGCAAGCACCGCAGCGTCGCGATGTCGGAGGAGATCGCCGCGCGGCTGCGCGAGCACGGCTACGAGGTCCGGGCGACCCACCGCGACCTCGGACGCGAGTGAGCTCGTTCACCGACGCGGCCGCCGCACTGGGTCCGACCGGCCCCCTGGGGCCGCGGACGGTCCCGCTGCCCGCCACCCGCGTCGTCGCCCTCGGCGGGGGCCACGGCCTGCACGCGTCGCTGGCCGCGCTGCGCCGCGTCGTCGGCGACCTGACGGCGGTCGTGACGGTGGCCGACAACGGCGGGTCGTCGGGGCGGCTGCGGGGCGAGTTCGGTGTGCTGCCGCCCGGTGACCTGCGGATGGCGCTGGCCGCCCTCTGCGGCGACGACGACTGGGGCCGCACGTGGGCGGAGGTGCTGCAGCACCGGTTCGCCGGCGAGGGCGAGATGCGGGGCCACGTGGTCGGCAACCTGCTCATCGTCGGCCTGTGGGAGCTGCTGGGCGACAGCGTCCCGGCCCTCGACTGGGTCGGGCGCCTGCTCGGCGCGCAGGGCCGGGTGCTGCCGATGGCGGTGACACCCATGGACATCACGGCCGACGTCGCGCTCGACGGCGAGGTGGTGCGCGTCCGGGGCCAGGTGGAGGTGGCCAGCACCGCCGGGCGCATCGAGGGCATCCAGCTCGACCCGGCCGACCCCGAGGCCTGCCCCGAGGCGGTCGACGCCGTCCGGTCCGCCGACTGGGTCGTGCTGGGGCCGGGCAGCTGGTACACCTCCGTCATCCCGCACCTCATGGTCCCCGACCTGCGGCGGGCCATCGTCGGCACGCGCGGGCGGGTCGCGGTCGTCCTCAACCTCGAGGGGCAGCCGGGGGAGACCGCCGGCTACGGCCCCGAGGAGCACCTGGCCGCGCTGCTCGAGCACGCGCCCGACCTGCGGATCGACACGGTCGTGGCCGACACGGCCGCGGTGGCGGACACCGGCGCCCTCGAGACCGCGGTCGCGCGGCTGGGTGGGCGGCTGGTCGTCGCGGACGTGGCGGCGGGTGACGGCACCCCCCGCCACGACCCCGCCCGGCTCGCCGCCGTGCTCGGTCGGGTGATGGGCGCCACGACCGAGCCGGCCCCGGCGGGCCCACCGGTCCAGCCCGGCCCGTCCTCCTGAGGCGAGCGGTCACCGGCGCGGCGTGGCAGGATGGCGCGCATGGCGATGACGGCCCAGGTGAAGGCGGAGCTCTCCAACACGCACATCACCAAGAACTGCTGTCGCAAGGCCGAGGTGGCCACGCTCCTGCGCTTCGCGGGCGGCCTCCACATCGTCGGCGGCCGCATCGTGGTGGAGGCCGAGCTCGACACCGGCGCAGCCGCCCGCCGCCTCCGCAAGGACGTCAAGGAGGTCTTCGGCCACGACTCCGACGTCGTGCTGGTGCAGGGCAACGGCATCCGCCGCGGCAGCCGCTACCTGGTGCGCGTGGTCAAGGACGGCGAGGCGCTGGCCCGCCAGACCGGGCTGCTCGACGGGCGTGGACGGCCGGTGCGGGGCCTGCCGCCGCAGGTCGTCTCCGGTGGCGCGTGCGACGCGGTCGCGGCGCTGCGTGGGGCCTTCCTGGCGCACGGCTCGCTGACCGAGCCGGGTCGCTCGTCCTCGATGGAGGTCACCTGCCCCGGCCCGGAGGCCGCGCTGGCGCTCGTGGGCGTCGTACGACGTCTGGGGATCCAGGCGAAGGCCCGTGAGGTCCGCGGGGTCGACCGGGTCGTGGTGCGCGACGGCGACGCCATCGGCGCCCTCCTGACCCGGCTGGGGGCGCACGAGGCGCTCATGGCCTGGGAGGAGCGACGGATGCGGCGCGAGGTCCGCGCCACCGCCAACCGCCTCGCGAACTTCGACGACGCGAACCTGCGCCGCTCCGCGCGGGCCGCGGTGGCCGCGGGTGCGCGGGTCGAGCGGGCGCTGGAGATCCTCGGCGAGGAGGCCCCCGAGCACCTCAAGACCGCGGGCCACCTGCGCCTGGAGCACAAGCAGGCGTCGCTCGAGGAGCTCGGCCAGCTGCACGAGCCGGCCCTCACGAAGGACGCGATCGCGGGCCGGATCCGCCGGCTGCTGGCCATGGCCGACAAGCGCGCGGAGGACCTCGGGATCCCCGACACGGAGGCGTCCCTGACCCCGGACATGCTCGCCGAGGAGGTCTGAGTCGGGGCGCGGCCCCGGTTCGGTAGGGTCGGCAGCGGCAACCCGCCAACGAGCCGGGTCCTGGCCCCGGGTCACGCATCCCTAGGAGTCGAGTAGCAGTGACTGTTCGCGTAGGAATTAACGGCTTCGGCCGCATCGGCCGCAACTTCTTCCGGGCGGTCCGCGCCTCGGGTGCCGACATCGAGATCGTCGGCGTGAACGACCTGACCGACAACGCCTCGCTGGCGCACCTGCTCAAGTACGACTCGATCCTGGGTCGTCTCGACGCGGACGTCGCGTCGACCGACACCTCGATCGTCGTGGGCGGCACCGAGATCCACGCGTTCGCGGAGCGCAACCCGGCCGACCTCAAGTGGGGCGACATCGGCGTCGACGTCGTCGTCGAGTCCACCGGCTTCTTCACCGACGCGACGAAGGCCAAGGCCCACGTCGACGGCGGCGCCAAGAAGGTCATCATCTCGGCGCCGGCGACCAACGACGACATCACCATCGTCATGGGCGTCAACCACGAGCAGTACGACGCGGCGGCCCACACGGTCATCTCCAACGCGTCCTGCACCACGAACTGCCTCGCCCCGATGGCCAAGGCGCTCAACGACGCCATCGGCATCAACAAGGGCCTGATGACGACGGTCCACGCCTACACGGCCGACCAGAACCTGCAGGACAACATCCACAAGGACCTGCGCCGCGCCCGCGCCGCCGCGATCAACATCGTGCCGACCTCGACCGGTGCCGCGAAGGCCATCGGCCTGGTGCTGCCCGAGCTCAAGGGCAAGCTCGACGGCTACGCGCTGCGCGTGCCGACGCCGACCGGCTCGCTGACGGACCTCTCCTTCGAGGCGTCGCGCGAGACCTCGGTCGAGGAGGTCAACGAGGCCGTCAAGGCGGCCGCCGACGGGCGCTTCCTCAAGTACTCGACCGACCCGATCGTGTCCTCGGACATCGTCACCGACCCGGCGTCGTGCATCTTCGACTCGCCGCTGACCAAGGTCATCGGCAACCAGGTGAAGGTCGCGGGCTGGTACGACAACGAGTGGGGCTACTCCAACCGCCTCGCGGACCTGATCTCCTACATCGGCGAGACCCTCTGACGTGGGTTCCTACCCCGGACTCGGCGAGGTCGGCGGGAAGCGCGTCCTGGTCCGCTCGGACCTGAACGTGCCGCTGGACGGCACCACCATCACGGACGACGGCCGGATCCGGGCGAGCGTCCCGACCATCCGCGCGCTGGCCGAGGCCGGCGCGCGGGTGGTCGTGACCGCCCACCTCGGCCGGCCCAAGGGCGCGCCGGACCCGGCGTACTCGCTCGCCCCCGTCGCCGGCCGGCTCGCCGAGCTGCTCGAGGCCCCCGTCGCGTTCGCCACGGACACGGTGGGGGAGAGCGCGCAGCAGGTCGTCGCCGACCTGGGCGACGGCCAGGTCGCCGTGCTGGAGAACGTGCGCTTCAACGCGGGCGAGACCAGCAAGGACGAGGCCGAGCGCGGCGCGTTCGCGGACGAGCTGGCCGCCCTCGCCGACGCCTTCGTCTCCGACGGCTTCGGCGTGGTCCACCGCAAGCAGGCGAGCGTGTACGACGTCGCGCAGCGCCTGCCGCACACGATGGGCGCGCTCGTGCGGGCCGAGATCGACGTGCTGACCCGGCTGACCGAGACCCCGGAGCGCCCCTACGTGGTGGTGCTCGGCGGGTCCAAGGTCTCCGACAAGCTCGGCGTGATCGACAACCTGCTCGGCAAGGCCGACAAGCTGCTCATCGGCGGCGGCATGGTCTTCACCTTCCTCAAGGCCCAGGGCCACGAGGTCGGCCGGAGCCTGCTCGAGGAGGACCAGATCGGCACGTGCGTGGAGTACCTGCGCCGGGCCGAGGCCTCCGGCGTCGAGATCCTCCTGCCCTCCGACATCGTCGTCGACAGCGAGTTCCCGACCGGGGACACGCGGCCGGAGCCGATCGTCGTACCGGCGTCGAACATCCCGGCCAGCAGCCTGGGCCTCGACATCGGGCCCGACTCGGCCGCGGCGTTCGCGGCCGCACTGGCCGACGCCCGCACCGTGTTCTGGAACGGCCCGATGGGCGTGTTCGAGGTGCCCGAGTTCGCGGGCGGCACCCGCACGGTCGCCGAGGCGCTGACGAAGGTCGACGGCCTCTCGGTCGTCGGCGGCGGCGACTCGGCCGCGGCGGTGCGCACGCTCGGGTTCGACGAGACGGCCTTCGGCCACATCTCGACGGGCGGCGGCGCGAGCCTGGAGTACCTCGAGGGCAAGGAGCTCCCGGGCGTGAAGGTGCTGGAGGACTGATGGCCACGAAGAAGACGGGCACCTCCGGGCGCACGCCGCTCATGGCGGGCAACTGGAAGATGAACCTCAACCACCTCGAGGCCGTCAGCCTGGTGCAGAAGCTGGCGTGGACGCTGTCGGACAAGAAGCACGACCACGACGCCGTCGAGGTCGTGGTCGTGCCGCCGTTCACCGACCTGCGCTCCGTGCAGACCCTGGTGGACGGGGACCGGCTGAAGCTCCAGTACGGCGCGCAGGACGTGTCCGTGCACGACGAGGGCGCCTACACCGGCGAGATCTCGGCGTCGATGCTGGCCAAGCTCGGCTGCTCCTACGTGGTGGTCGGCCACTCCGAGCGCCGGGAGCACCACGGCGAGACCGATGCGGTCGTCAACGCGAAGGCCCACAAGGCCCTCGCGGCCGGCATGGTCCCGATCGTGTGCGTCGGCGAGGGTCTCGAGGTGCGCCAGGCGGGCGAGCACGTGGCCCACACCCTGGCGCAGGTCGACGGCTCGCTCGCGGGCTTCAGCGCCGAGCAGGTCGCGGGCCTCGTCGTCGCCTACGAGCCCGTGTGGGCGATCGGCACCGGCGAGGTCGCCACCCCGGCGGACGCGCAGGAGGTCTGCGCGGCCATCCGCGCCCGCGTGCGCGAGGTGCACGGCGACGCGGCGGCCGACGGCCTCCGGGTGCTGTACGGCGGATCGGTGAAGGCCGCGAACGTCGCCGGCATCATGGTCGAGGAGGACGTCGACGGCGCGCTCGTCGGCGGTGCCAGTCTCCAGGCCGAGGAGTTCGGCGGCATCTGCCGCTTCTACGACATGCCCCGCCTCTGAGGCGCACGTCCCGCACCACCCGCACTGACGGACCCCCGAGCCCCGGGCTCGGGGGTCCGTCGCGTCCGGGGTGCCCGCGCCCGCGGCCCCTGGCCCGTGATCGCCCCCGCCCGTGTAACGCGGTGTCCGGGCTACTGCACACGTGGTGTGCGGGCGCAGCAGAGGCGCCAGCGCCGCACCAGACACCGCCACCGCAGGAGAGAGCGGCCTCGGCGGACACCAGCGGCAGCGGGCCCGCCGTACGGCTCGCGGCGTCCGCCGTCGCGTCCGCCGTCGCGTCGCCCCGCTCTCCCCGGCTCAGCCGTCCCCGGCGCGCGGCTCGTCGTCGCGCGTCGCGGGGCCGCCCCCCGTGAAGAACCCGGCTCGGGGAACCCGGGCCGGAGAACCCGGGACGGGCCCCTCGTGGCGCCGTCGGACCGGGGCGGCCCGTGACGTAAGGTTTCGTCCCGTGACTGTCCTCTTCACCGTCGTGCTGGTGATCACCAGCCTGCTCCTCATCCTCCTCGTGCTCCTGCACAAGGGCCGGGGCGGCGGCCTCTCCGACATGTTCGGTGGCGGTGTCTCGACCAGCCTGGGCGGTTCGTCGGTCGCGGAGCGCAACCTCGACCGCTACACCATCGGGATCGGCATCATCTGGTTCGCCAGCATCATCGCCCTCGGTCTGCTGCTGGCCTACGACGGCCAGTCCTGACCAGGGTCTCGGGGAGGAACGCGCATGGCCGGTAGGAGCAGCTCCATCCGCGGGGCCCGGATCGGTTCGGGTCCCCAGGGCGAGGAGGCACGCGGCGAGGCCGCGGCCCGCCAGACCGTCACGTACTTCTGCGCCCACGACCACCGGTCGGTGATGACGTTCTCCGTCGAGGCCGTCGCCCCGGAGACGTGGGACTGCCCGAAGTGCGGCCAGCCCGCCAGCCTCGACGCGGAGAACCCGCCGCCGGCCCACAAGGCGGAGCCGTACAAGACCCACCTGGCCTACGTGAAGGAGCGCCGCTCCGACGCCGAGGCCAAGGTCATCCTCGACGAGGCGCTCAAGACCCTGCGCACGCGCCGCGCGTCGGGCGAGCTGATCTTCTGACGCCCCGTCGTCGGTGACGACGGTCCGCACCCGGCGCCGGAACCGGTCGACGCCGACGAGCAGCGGCGTGCGCCTTGCGACGAATCCGCGTGCTCAGGCGCGCCGCTAGCGGCGACGCGACGTCAGAGCGCCGACGCGGCCGCCTCGTCGATCCACCACACGGTCTCCTGCTCGCCCTGGACGCCCGCGGCGGGGGTCTCGTGCACGTCGGCGGGCTCGCCCCGTTCGGGGCCGCCCAGCGCTCGGGCGACGGCCTCGGCCTTGCCCTCGCCGCTGATCAGGAACCACACGGCGTCCGCGTTGCGCAGCGCCGGGAGGGTCAGGCTGACCCGCTCGGGCGGCGGCTTCGGCGAGCCCGTCACGCCCACGGCCAGCGCGTCGGTGACGCCGACCTGGGGGAAGCCGGGGAAGAGCGAGGCGACGTGGCCGTCCGGCCCCACGCCCAGCATGACGACGTCGAAGCGGCCGTTGCCCAGCGTGCGCAGGGACGCGTCGTACGCCGCGGCGGCCTCGTCGACCGAGCCGGCCGTCGCGGTGGAGGCCACCTCGTGCACGCGCTCGGCCCCCACGGCGTCGAGGAACGCCTCGCGCGCCTGCAGCGCGTTGCGGTCCTCGGAGTCCGGCGCCACGAAGCGCTCGTCGCCGAACCAGAACACGACGCGGGCGAAGTCGACGCCCGCGTCGGGCGCCAGGCGGGCGACCTCGCGGTGGATGGCCTCGGCGATGGTGCCGCCGGTGAGCACGACCTGCGGGTCGTGCCCCCCGGCCTGCACCTCGGCCAGACGGGCCAGGAGCGCCGTGGCCACCGTGGCGGCCAGCGCACCCGCGTCGGGCGAGCGGCGTACCTCGGTGGTCACGACGCCAGCGCCGCGCGCACGGTGGCGAGGGCCGCGGGGGACGCGAGGTGCAGCCGCAGCACGGGGCGGTGCTTGTCGGCCAGCACCTGGCCGTCGCCCACGGCCTGGGCCTCGATGAACTCGCCGAACGTGAACGGCCGTCCGGGCACCTCGAGGTCGGCCTCCGGGGCCGTCGTCACCTGCAGGTAGACGCCGGTGGCGGGGCCGCCCTTGTGGTACTGCCCCGTCGAGTGCAGGAACCGCGGTCCCCACCCGAAGGTGACGGGTCGCCCGGTGCGCACGGCGAGCTCCGCCCGTACGGCGCCCAGCTCGGCGTCGCGGGTGCGGTCGAGGTAGGCCTGCACGGCGAGGTAGCCGCGCTCGGCGTCGAGCTGGCCGAGCAGGGCCTCGACGGCACCGTCGAGGGTCGCGACGTCGGCGGGCAGCCAGCCGGGGGAGGCGTAGACCGTCACGTCGCCTGCGGTGAAGGCGGGCTCCGGCTGCGCGCCGCCCCCGTCGAGCATCTCCCGGGCCGCGGCCTTGGCGCTCTCCACGTCGGGCTGGTCGAACGGGTTGATGCCGATGACCCGACCGGCGACGACCGTGGCGTACTCCCACAGCAGCAGCTGGCCGCCGAGCGTGGCGTCGACCGCGGCGCCCCAGCCGGAGGCCGGCGGGCAGGTGTCGAACGGGAACCCGGTGCCGTAGGACACCAGCACCTCGTCCCGCGTGCTCGGGTCGAGGTTGGGCGCGTCGGTGCCCTCGACGACCACGGGCAGCACGCCCTTGCCGAGCTTGCCGGTCGACTCCGCGACGAGCTGCTCGATCCAGTCGCCGAGACCGGGGTACGGCGCGTCCGCGGCCGCCAGCACCAGCTTGTCCACGCCGCGCGCGTTCGCGGCGCCGATGAGGGCGCCGAGCCGCAGGCCCGGGTTGTCGACGGAGTCCTCCTCGAGGGCCGGGCGCAGCGCGGCGGCCTGGTCGAGCAGCGAGCCGATGTCCGCACCGGCGAGGCCGGACGGGACGAGGCCGAAGGCCGTCAGCGCCGAGTAGCGACCGCCGACCGACGGGTCGGCGAGGAACACCCGGTAGCCGTCCGCCTCGGCCGACTGCGAGAGCGGCGACCCGGGGTCGGTGACGACGACGATGCGGCGGCGCGGGTCGATGCCGGCGTCGCGGAACGCCTGCTCGAACGCACGCTTCTGGCTGTCGGTCTCGACGGTGCCGCCCGACTTCGACGAGACGACCACGACGGTCTGCTCCAGGCGGTCGGTCAGGAAGCCGCGCACGTAGTCGGGGTCGGACGAGTCCAGCACCCCGAGCTCGACCCCGGCGGCGCCGCAGACGACCTCGGGCGCCAGCGACGAGCCGCCCATGCCGCAGAGCACGACGCGGGTGACGCCGGCCGCGGCGAGCTCGTCCCGCAGGGCCTCGACCTGCGCCACGAGGGGGCGCGACGTCTCGGTCAGGTCGACCCAGCCCAGGCGCTTTCCGGCCTCCTCCTCGGCGTCGGAGCCCCACAGGGTGGCGTCGCCCGCCGCGATGCGGGAGGCGACGTGGTCCCCGGCGAGGTCCTGCACCGTCTGGACGAACGCCTCCTCGTCGGCGTAGCCGAACGTGAGGGCGTAGCCCTCCCCGGTCGCCCTGCTCCAGTCGGTCATCGCGCGTTCGCGTCCGTGGCGGCGGCGATCTGGCCCTTCACGGTCTCGAGCAGCTCGTCCCACGAGGCGAGGAACTTGTCGACGCCCTCCTTCTCCAGGGCGCGGATGACGTCGTCGTAGTCGACCCCGGCGGCGGCGACGGCGTCCATGACGGCCTGCGCGTCGTCGTACTTCGTCGTGACCTGGTCGCCCTCGACCTCGCCGTGGTCGGCGAAGGCGTCCATCGTCTTCTCCGGCATCGTGTTGACGGTGCCGGGGGCCACGAGGTCGGTGACGTACATCGTGTCGCGGTAGTCGGGGTTCTTGACGCCCGTGGAGGCCCACAGCGGGCGCTGCGGGTGGGCGCCGGCGGCCGCGAGGCGCTCCCAGCGCTCGCCGGAGAAGACGCGCTCGTAGGCCTGGTAGGCCAGCCGGGCGTTCGCCACGGCCGCCTTGCCGAACAGCTCGGCATCGGCGCCGGCGGCGTCGAGGCGCTTGTCGATCTCGCTGTCGACGCGCGAGACGAAGAACGACGCCACGGAGTGGATGTCCGACAGGTCGCGCCCGGCCTCGAGGGCCTTCTCCAGCCCCGCGACGTAGGCCTCCATCACCTGCTCGTAGCGGCCGAGGCCGAAGATCAGCGTGACGTTGACCGAGATCCCCTCGGCGATCGCGTCCCGGATGGCCGGCAGGCCCTCCGTCGTCGCCGGGATCTTGATGAGGAGGTTGGGGCGGTCGATCGTCGCCCACAGCTCCTTCGCCGAGGCCAGGGTGGCGTCGGTGTCGAAGGCCAGGTCGGGCGTGACCTCGATGGAGACACGGCCGTCGACGCCGCCGGTCGCGGCGTGCACGGGCGCGAGCACGTCGGCCGCGTCGCGCACGTCCTTCGTGGTCAGCGCGAAGACGACGCCGTCGACGTCGGTGCCGTCGGCGACCAGCTCGCGCAGCTGCGCGTCGTACCGCTCGCCGTCGGCGAGGGCGGCGGCGAAGATCGACGGGTTGGTGGTGACCCCGACGACCGACTTCTCCTCGACGAGCGCGGCCAGGTTGCCGGTCTCGATGCGCTCGCGGGAGAGGTCGTCGAGCCAGATGGACACACCCGCGTCGGCGAGTGCCTTCAGACGGTCGGACATAGCTACCTCCTGGGGTAGTGGGGTAGGGGAGCGGATCAGCCGGTGGTGATCTGCAGGCTGTCCTTCGCGGCGCGCACGACGGCCTCGGGGGTGAACCCGAACTCGGCGAACATGCGCGCGGCGTCGGCGCTGGCGCCGTACGTCTCGATGGAGACGACCTTGCCGTGGTCGCCGACGAGACGCCACCAGGGCATCGCGATGCCGGCCTCGACCGCGACGCGCGCCTTGACGGTGGGCGGGACGACGCTCTCGCGGTACGCCGTGTCCTGCTGCTCGAACCACTCGAGGCAGGGCGCGGAGACGACGCGGGCGCGCACGCCCTCCTCGGCGAGCAGCTCCGCGGCCGCGACCGCGAGCTGGACCTCGGAGCCGGTGCCGATGAGCACGACGTCGGGCAGGCCGCCCTCGACGTCCTTCAGCACGTAGGCGCCGCGCGCGACGCCGTCCGTCGTGGCGAACCCGTCCTCCCCGCGCGGGAAGACCGGCAGGTTCTGGCGCGACAGCGCCAGGGCGGCCGGGCGGTCGTCGTGGCCGAGGATCGCGGCCCAGGCGGCGGCGGTCTCGTTGGCGTCCGCCGGGCGGACGACGTCGAGGCCCGGGATGGCCCGCAGCGCGGCGAGGTGCTCGACCGGCTGGTGGGTCGGGCCGTCCTCGCCGAGGCCGATGGAGTCGTGCGTCCACACGTAGGTGACGGGCAGCCCGCTCAGCGCCGCCACACGGACCGCACCGCGCATGTAGTCGGAGAACGTCAGGAACGTGCCGCCGAAGACGCGGGTGAGGCCGTCGGCCGCGATGCCGTTCATGATCGCGCCCATGCCGTGCTCGCGGATGCCGAAGTGGAGCACGCGGCCGGCGTGGGGGTCGCCCGTCCAGTCGCGCGTGGAGCGCGAGGCCGGGATGAAGGACGGGGCCTCCTTGATGGTCGTGTTGTTCGAGCCGGCGAGGTCGGCGGAGCCGCCCCACAGCTCGGGCATGACCGGGGCGAGCGCGTTGATGACCTTGCCCGAGGCGGCGCGGGTGGCGACGCCCTTGGGGTCGGCCGGGAAGACCGGCAGGGCGTCGACGAGGCCCTCGGGCAGGTCGTGCGCCTTGAGGCGGTGCAGCAGGGCCTCGCGCTCGGGGTTGGCGGCGGCCCAGGCGGCGTACTTCCCGTCCCACTCCTTGCCCCACGCGGCGCCGCGCTCGGCGAGCGAGCGGGTGTGCTCGAGCACGTCGGCGGGCACCTCGAAGGTCTGGGCGGGGTCCCAGCCCAGCACCTCCTTGGTCGCGGCGACCTCCTCGGCGCCCAGCGCGGAGCCGTGGGCGGCCTCCGTGCCCTGGGCGTTGGGGGCCGGCCAGGCGATGACGGTGTCGAGGACGATGAGCGACGGCTGGTCCTTCACCTCGCGCGCGGCCATGACGGCGGCGTGCAGGGCGGGGACGTCCTCCTCGTAGCCCTCGCCGCCGTTGGTCCAGTCGACGGTCTGGACGTGCCAGCCGTAGGCCTCGTAGCGCTTCGCCACGTCCTCGGTGAACGCCACGTCGGTGTCGCCCTCGATGGAGATGCGGTTGCGGTCGTAGACGACGGTGAGGTTGCCGAGCTGCTGCGTGCCGGCGATGGAGCTGGCCTCCGCGCTGACGCCCTCCTGGAGGTCGCCGTCGGAGCAGATCGCGTAGACCTGGTGGTCGAACAGGCTCTCGCCCTCCGGAGCCTCGGGGTCGAGGATGCCGTGCTGGCGGCGGCCCGCCATCGCCATGCCGACCGCGTTCGCGACGCCCTGGCCCAGGGGGCCGGTCGTGACCTCGACGCCGGCGGTGTGCCCGTACTCCGGGTGGCCGGGGGTCTTCGAGCCCCAGGTGCGCAGCGACTTCAGGTCCTCGATCTCGAGGCCGAAGCCGCCCAGGAACAGCTGCGTGTAGAGCGTGATGCTGGAGTGGCCGCACGACAGGACGAACCGGTCACGGGCGATCCAGCTCGGGTCGGACGGGTCGTGGCGCATCACCTTCTGGAACAGCAGGTAGGCCACCGGCGCCAGGCTCATCGCCGTGCCCGGGTGGCCGTTGCCCACCTTCTGGACCGCGTCCATCGCCAGCACTCGCGCGGTGTCCACCGCCTTGCGGTCGAGATCGGTCCATTCCAGCTGGTTCTCGGTCACGAAGGTCCTCTCGGATGTGCTCGGTGATGGTGCGGCACGACCTCGGTACCCGGGTCGTCGCCCGGCACCGCCGCCGATGCCGAGCCTACTGCTGAGGGGGTCTAGACTCGACCCCGCACTCGACCGTCCGCCCGTGAGGAGCCCCGAGCTCCCGAGGGCGCCGCACCACCCGAGGACACCTGTGAACTTCGCCGGACAGTCGGCCTCCTCCGCAGCGCGAGCGGACGGACCGACCGACCGTCAGGTCGAGGCGCAGCTCCCGGCGGTCCCGCCCACGACGGGCGAGGAGGAGACGGCCGACGACCTTGGGGTCCGCGAGGAGCCGCCCGCCGGTCGCCCGTCGCTGCGCGACGTGGTCGCGGCGTACGTCGGGCTCACCAAGCCGCGCGTCATCGAGCTGCTGCTGCTCACCACCGTCCCCGTGATGTTCTTCGCCGCCCGCGGCGTGCCCGAGCTGGGCGTCGTGCTCGCGACCGTCGTCGCGGGCACCCTGTCGGCGGGCTCGGCCTCGGCCCTCAACTGCGTCTACGACCGCGACATCGACGAGCAGATGCGCCGCACGCGCCGTCGCGCGCTGCCGCGGCACATCGTGACGCCGCGGGCCGCGCTCGTGTTCGGCCTGACGCTCGGGGTGGTCTCGACGGCGGTGTTCCTCGCTTTCGTCAACCCGCTCTCGGCGCTGCTGTCGGTGTCGGCGAACGCGTTCTACGTGCTCGTCTACACGATGGTGCTGAAGCGCCGCACCACGCAGAACGTCGTCTGGGGCGGCGCCGCGGGCTGCTTCCCGGCGCTCATCGGCTGGACGGCGGTGACCGGCGAGCTCGCGTGGCCGCCGGTGGTCTGCTTCCTCATCGTCTTCTTCTGGACGCCGCCGCACACGTGGGCGCTCGCGCTGCGCTACCGCGAGGACTACGCGAACGTCGCCGTGCCGATGCTGCCGGTGGTGGCGCCCGCGGGTTCGGTCGGCCGCCAGGTCGTCCTCTACTCGTGGGCCACCGTCGCCGTCTCGCTGCTGCTGTGGCCGGTCGCGGGCACCGGGTGGTTCTACCCCGCCGCCGCCACCGTCCTGGGCGCGGTCTTCCTCGTCGAGGCGCACCGCATGTGGCGTCGCGCCGTCGGCACGGAGGACCTCTCGGTCATCCGCCCCATGCGGCTGTTCCACTCCTCGAACCTCTACCTGTCGCTGCTCTTCGTCGCCATCGCGATCGACCCGCTGATCGGCTGAGCCCGGGGCCCGCGGCGCGGCGGCCCGGGCGGCGTACGCGTGTGGCGTCCTGCCGGGGTGTGGCGGCGGCCATTGCTGCCGCCCGGGACGTCATCCCGATCGTGGTCCAGGGCGCTCGCTCCGCATGACGTCCCGCGCGGCTGTTGCTGCCGCCGCTCAGGCGGGTACGGCGCGGCGCAGCGCCCGCACGAGCACCCACGTGACGGCGGCGGAGGTCACCGCGGCGCCGACGAGGTGGATCGCCACGAGCACGATGGGCAGCCCGTTGAAGTACTGCAGGTAGCCGACCGCGCCCTGCCCCAGCTCGACCGCGACGAGCACGGCGACAGCCTTCACGAGCAGCGCGTCGCCGCTGCGGCGGGCCAGGACGAGCGCGGCGAGCGTGAGCCCGACGAGCGCGTACACCGACGCGGCGTGGATGCGGGAGAACAGCTCCGGGTCGAGACCGGTCCGCGGGGAGTCGGCGTCGCCGGCGTGCGGTCCGCTGCCGGTCACGATCGTGCCGAGGTAGAGCGCCACCCAGCCGGCGGCGAAGACGGCGAGGGCCACCCGTCGTACGACGGGGGAGTGCCGCACCGCGGTCGCGCTCCCGCCCGTGAGCGGGTGGCGCAGCACGTCGAGGAGCAGCACGCACACCCCGACCATCGCCAGCGACAGCAGGAGGTGGAGCGCGACGATCCAGGGGTTCAGGTCGGTCAGCACCGTGATGCCGCCGATCACGGCCTGCGCCGGCACCCCGAGGCCGACGAGGAACGCCAGCCGCGCCGCGCGCGCCCGGCCCGCGCGCCACGCGGCGACGAAGGTCGCCAGCGCGACGATCGCCAGCGCGAAGGTCAGCAGGCGGTTGCCGAACTCGATGGCGCCGTGGATGCCGAGGCTGCCGTGCGGCACGTAGGAGTCGTCGGTGCAGCGCGGCCACGTGGGGCAGCCCAGGCCCGAGCCCGTCAGCCGCACGACGCCCCCGGTCAGCACGATGCCGATGTTGGCGACCAGGTTCGCGACCGCGAGCGGCACGACCAGGCGCTCGGCGAGGCTCCGGTTGCGCGGCGCGGCAGCCACGACGACGTCGTCGGTGACGGAGGGGTTCATCTCACTCCCAGCGGAAGGTTCGGGACACGGCCGCGGCGCCCACGAGGGCCCACACCGCGAGGACGAGGACGGGCACGAGGGCGAGCCGGCCCTCGGACAGGGCCGCACGCAGGGCGTCGCCGAGCGCGGCCGACGGCAGCACGACGAGGGCCTCGCCCACCCCGCCGTACGACGAGCGGGGGAGCACGACGGCGCCGCCGACGAGGAGCAGCAGGTAGACCAGGTTGGCCACGGCCAGCGTCGCCTCGGCCCGGAGCGTGCCGGCGAGGAGCAGGCCGAGCGCGGCGAAGGCCGCGGAGCCGACCAGCGCCACGGGCACGGCCAGGAGACCGCCGACGACACCACCGTCCGGGCTCCAGCCCAGGGCCAGGGCGAGCGCGACCAGCACGACCGCCTGCACGGCCTGCACGACGAGCAGGGCACCGAGCTTGCCGAGCAGCAGGCCGGTGCGGGAGAGCGGGGAGGCGCCGAGACGCTTGATGAGCCCGTAGCGGCGCTCGAACCCGGTGGCGATCGCCAGGGACGTGAACGCCGTCGACATCACGGCGAGGGCCAGCACCCCGGGGGTGAGCACGTCGACCGCGCGGCCGTCGAGCTCGATCCCGCCGCGCTCCGCGGCCACGACGCCGCCGACGAGCGCGAGGACGGGGATGACGAGGGCGACGAGCAGCTGCTCGCCGTTGCGCAGCATCAGCCGCGTCTCTATCGACGCCTGCGCGAGGACCTGCCGGGGGAACGGGGCGGCGCCGGGCGCGGGGGTGAAGGTGCCCGCGCTCACGACGCGCCCACCGCGGGGGTGCCGAGCTCGCGCCCGGTGAGCTGGAGGAAGACGTCCTCGAGCGTGCGCTGGCCGAGCGTCAGCGACTCGGGCAGGACACCGTGCTGCTCGCACCAGGCCGACACCGTGGCCAGCGTGGACGCGTCGGCGGGACCCGTGATGAGCAGGCTCTGGGCGTTGATGGCGAGGACCTCCGTGGCCGGCCCGAGGGCCGCGCCGAGCGACGCCGGGGCGTCGGGCGGGAACGGCTCGGTGACGACGAGCCGGATGGTGGCGGCGCCGCCGGCCTTCGTGAGCTCGTACGGCGTGCCGCTGGCGATGAGCTGCCCGTGGTCGATGACGTGCACGTGGTCGGCCAGCCGCTCGGCCTCGTCGAGGTAGTGCGTCGTCAGCACCGTCGTGACGCCGTCGGCGCGCAGCTCCTCGAGGAGCTCCCAGGTCGTGCGCCGGATCGCCGGGTCCATGCCGGCGGTGGGCTCGTCGACGAAGAGCAGCTCGGGGCGCCCGACGAGCGCCATCGCGAGCCCCAGCCGCTGCTGCTGGCCGCCCGACAGGCGCCGGTACGGCGTGCGCCCGCACTCGCCGAGCCCGAGCCGCTCCACGAGCAGGTCGACGGGCAGCGGGTGCGCGTGGAGCGCGGCCACGTGGCGCAGCATCTCGACGGCCCGCACGCCCGACCACGCGCCGCCGGCCTGGAGCATGACGCCGATGCGAGGGAGGAGTGCGGCGCGGTCGCGGACCGGGTCGAGCCCGAGGACCCGCACGGTGCCGGCGTGCGGGCGCCGGAAGCCCTCGCACGTCTCCAGCGTCGTGGTCTTGCCGGCCCCGTTCGGGCCGAGCACCGCCGTGATGGACCCGGCCGCCACGTCGAGGGAGAGGCCGTCGACGGCGAGGGTGTCGCCGTACCGCATCACCAGGCCGTCGATCTCGACGGCGGGAGCGGGCGCGGACACCGGGCAAGTGTAGGAGCCGGGCCGCGCCGGGGAGGGTTAGGCCACCCTTGCTTGAAGAGGCCCCGGCAATAACGTCACACTCGTGTTGTGCAATTCGACGGAGGACAGGTGCGACCGGGTGCCGCCCGGGGTGCCGTCGCCGACGCCCCCACGCGGGCGCGCGTCGTGCGGACCATCCTCCAGGCAGGCCCCTCGACGGCCGCCGACCTCGCCGCGGCCCTCGACCTGACGGCCGCCGCGGTCCGCCGCCACCTCGACCAGCTCGTCGAGGAGGGCGTGCTCGAGGCCCGCGAGCAGCGGGTCCGCGGCACCCGCGGCCGGGGCCGTCCCGCCCGCGTGTTCGCGCTCACCGAGGCCGGCCGCGAGCAGTTCGACCACACCTACGACGACCTCGCCGTGCAGGCCCTGCGGTTCCTCTCCGAGACCGGCGGCGACGAGGCCGTGCTGGAATTCTCGCGGCGCCGCGTGGCGTTCATCGAGCGTGACTTCACCCGCGTGCGCGACCAGCACCCCGACCTCACCCCGGCCGAGGTGCTCGCGCGCGTGCTGACCGAGGAGGGGTACGCCGCGGGCGTGCGCGAGTCCCCCGTGGGCCCGCAGCTGTGCCAGCAGCACTGCCCCGTCTCGCACGTCGCCCAGGAGTTCCCCCAGCTGTGCGAGGCCGAGACCGAGGCCATCAGCGCGGTCCTCGGGCGCCACGTGCAGCGCCTGGCGACCATCGCCCACGGCGACGGCGTCTGCACCACGTGCATCCCGGACGTCCCCCGATCGATCCACCCCCCGCAGCACCCCGTGCCCCACCCCGTGCCCCACCCCGAGCAGGACCCCGCGCAGAACCCCGAGCAGAACGGAGCGTCAGCATGACGACCTCACCGAGCATCGACGAGCTCAACCCCGGCCTGGCCGGCATCGGCCGCTACGAGTTCGGCTGGTCCGACAGCGACGCCGCCGGCGCCGCCGCGCAGCGCGGCCTCAACGAGGCCGTCGTGGCCGACATCTCGGGCAAGAAGAACGAGCCCCAGTGGATGCTCGACCTGCGGATGAAGGGCCTGAAGCTCTTCGGTCGCAAGCCCATGCCCCAGTGGGGCGCGGAGCTCGAGACCATCGACTTCGACAACATCAAGTACTTCGTGCGCTCCTCCGAGAAGCAGGCCACCAGCTGGGAGGAGCTGCCGGAGGACATCAAGAACACCTACGACAAGCTCGGCATCCCCGAGGCGGAGAAGCAGCGCCTCGTCGCCGGTGTCGCGGCGCAGTACGAGTCCGAGGTCGTCTACCACTCGATCCGCGAGGACCTCGAGGAGAAGGGCGTCATCTTCGTCGACACCGACACGGCGCTGAAGGAGCACGAGGAGCTCTTCAAGGAGTACTTCGGCACCGTCATCCCCGTCGGTGACAACAAGTTCTCGGCGCTCAACACCGCGGTGTGGTCCGGCGGCTCGTTCATCTACGTGCCCAAGGGCGTCCACGTCGACATCCCGCTCCAGGCCTACTTCCGCATCAACACGGAGAACATGGGCCAGTTCGAGCGGACGCTGATCATCGCCGACGAGGACTCGTACGTGCACTACGTCGAGGGCTGCACCGCGCCGATCTACAGCTCGGACTCGCTGCACTCGGCCGTCGTCGAGATCGTCGTGAAGAAGGGCGCCCGCGTCCGCTACACGACGATCCAGAACTGGTCGAACAACGTCTACAACCTCGTCACCAAGCGCGCGACCTGCGACGCCGGCGCGACGATGGAGTGGGTCGACGGCAACATCGGCTCCAAGGTGACGATGAAGTACCCGGCCGTCTACCTCATGGGCGAGCACGCCAAGGGCGAGACGTTGTCGATCGCGTTCGCGGGCGAGGGCCAGCACCAGGACGCCGGCGCGAAGATGGTGCACGCCGCGCCCCACACGTCCAGCTCGATCCTGTCGAAGTCGGTCGCGCGGGGCGGCGGGCGCACGTCGTACCGAGGCCTGATCCAGGTCAACGAGGGCGCCTACGGCTCGAAGTCCAACGTGCTGTGCGACGCGCTGCTGGTCGACCAGATCAGCCGCTCCGACACGTACCCGTACGTCGACATCCGCGAGGACGACGTGTCCATGGGCCACGAGGCGAGCGTCTCGAAGGTCTCCGAGGACCAGCTGTTCTACCTGATGAGCCGCGGCCTGGCGGAGGACGAGGCGATGGCGATGATCGTGCGCGGCTTCGTCGAGCCGATCGCCAAGGAGCTCCCGATGGAGTACGCCCTGGAGCTCAACCGCCTCATCGAGCTGCAGATGGAGGGCGCCGTCGGCTGACGCCGGCGGCCCCCCGCTCCACCGCACCCCGACGACAAGAGACGACGAAGAGACGACTGTGACTGTGATCGACGAGACGCCCGCCGCCGCGCGGGCGGTGGAGACCGGCAAGGTCTCCAGCCACCTGCACCCCGAGCCGTCGTACGACCTGGCGCTCCACCCGGTCCCGACGGGCCGCGAGGAGATCTGGCGGTTCACGCCGCTGAAGCGGCTCCGGGGCCTGCTCGACGACGCGCCCTCGGACGCGCACCTCGAGTGGACGACGCAGCTGCCCGCCGGCGTGACGCTCACGCCGATCGGGGCGGACGAGGCGCGCGAGCTCGGCGAGTTCCTGCCGTCGGACCGCCTCGCGGCGCTCGCGGTCGCGCACGGTGGCGACGTCCTGCTCCTCGACGTGCCCGCCGACGCCGAGCTGACCGAGCCGGTGCGTCTCGACCTGCGCGGCACGGGCCTCGACGCGGTCGTCTGGGGCCACCTCGTCATCCGCGTCGGGCGCCACGCGAGGGCCACGGTGCTCGTCGAGCACGCGGGCGCGGCCCGCTACAGCCACGCGACCTCCGTGCTCGTCGGCGACGGCGCGCAGCTCGACCTCGTCACGGTCAACGACTGGGACGACGAGAGCGTGCACGCCGGCCAGGTCGGCATCCGCGTCGGGCGCGACGCCCGCGTGCGGGCCAGCGAGTTCACCATCGGCGGCGACCTCGTGCGCACGACGACCAACGTCGAGTACGCCGGCCCCGGCGGCGAGGCCGAGCTGCTCGGGCTCTACTTCGCGGACGCGGGCCAGCACATCGAGCACCGCCTCTTCGCCGACCACACCGCGCCGCGCACCAAGAGCAACGTGGTCTACAAGGGCGCGCTGCAGGGCGAGGGAGCGCACACGGTCTGGATCGGCAACGTGCTCATCCGCAAGGTCGCCGAGGGCATCGAGACCTACGAGGAGAACCGCAACCTCGTGCTCACCGACGGCTGCCAGGCCGACTCGGTGCCGAACCTGGAGATCGAGACCGGCGAGATCGAGGGCGCGGGCCACGCGTCCGCGACCGGCCGCTTCGACGACGAGCAGCTGTTCTACCTGCGCTCGCGCGGCATCTCGGAGCCCGAGGCCCGCCGCCTCGTCGTGCACGGCTTCTTCGACGACCTCATCCGCCGCGTCGGCGTGCCCGAGCTGGAGGAGCGCCTGCTGGCGGTCGTCGAGTCCGAGCTCGAGCGCCACGTGCTCGCCGAGAAGCCGACGGCCTGAGCGATGGGCTTCGAGCGAGCCTGCGCGACGGGCGACGTGGCGGCGGGGGAGGCCCTGGCCGTCACCATCGGTGACCAGGACCTGGCGATCGCCCGCGAGGGCGACGAGTTCTTCGCCGTCGAGGACCTGTGCAGCCACGCGGCGGTCGCCCTCTCCGAGGGCGACGTCGCCGACTGCCGCATCGAGTGCTGGCTGCACGGGTCGGAGTTCGACCTGCGCACCGGCGCCCCCAGCGGCCTCCCGGCGACCGAGCCGGTCGCGACCTTCCCCGTGGAGGTCCGCGGCGACGACCTGTACGTCGACGTGGCCACGACGCTGAACGGCGTCACCCCGGGCTGACGCCCGGCGCGACGCCCCGCGTCGTACCCCCTGACTTCGAGACACCCGAGCTGGAGACGAGAGAAGACATGAGCACGCTGGAGATCAAGGACCTGCACGTCTCGGTGAGCACCGAGGACGGCGCCAAGGAGATCCTCAAGGGCGTCACGCTGACCATCAAGGACGGCGAGACCCACGCCATCATGGGCCCCAACGGGTCCGGCAAGTCGACGCTGGCGTACTCCATCGCCGGCCACCCCAAGTACGACGTCACCGACGGCACCGTCACCCTCGACGGCGAGGACGTCCTCGCGATGAGCGTCGACGAGCGCGCCCGCGCCGGCCTCTTCCTGGCCATGCAGTACCCCGTCGAGGTGCCCGGCGTCTCCGTCGCCAACTTCCTGCGCACCGCCAAGACCGCCATCGACGGCGAGGCCCCCAAGCTGCGCACGTGGGTGAAGGACGTCAACGCAGCCATGGGCGAGAACGGCCTCGACGCCTCGTTCTCGCAGCGCTCGGTCAACGAGGGCTTCTCCGGCGGCGAGAAGAAGCGCCACGAGATCGCCCAGCTCAACCTGCTGCAGCCCAAGGTCGCCGTGCTCGACGAGACCGACTCCGGCCTCGACATCGACGCCCTCAAGGTCGTCTCCGAGGGCGTCAACCGGTTCTCGGCCGGCGGCGACAAGGGCGTCCTGCTGATCACGCACTACACGCGGATCCTGCGCTACATCAAGCCCGACTTCGTGCACGTGTTCGTCAACGGCCGCATCGCCGAGCAGGGCGGCCCCGAGCTGGCCGACCAGCTGGAGGCCGAGGGCTACGACAAGTACGTGAACGCCGCGGTCTGAGCAGCGCTGGGCGGCGTTGTCGTCGCTCGACGGCCGCTCCGCTCCCAGGCCGCCTTCGCTCCTCCGTCTTGCCCAGCACCACCCATCGCACCGCGACCCGTCTGAAAGGAGCCACCATGGAAGGCCTGCTTCCGCAGCTCGAGGTCGTCCGCAAGGACTTCCCGATCCTCGAGCGCACGCTCGCCGGTGGCGTCCCGCTGGTCTACCTCGACAGCGCGAACACCTCGCAGAAGCCGCAGTGCGTGATCGACGCGATGGTCGACCACCTCGAGCGCCACAACGCCAACGTCGCCCGCGCCATGCACCAGCTCGGTGCGGAGGCGTCGGCGGCGTTCGAGGACGGTCGCGACCGCGTGGCGTCCTTCATCGGCGCCCCGTCCCGGGACGAGGTGATCTTCACCAAGAACGCCTCGGAGGCGCTCAACCTCGTCGCCCACACGCTGGCGTGGGCAACCGGTGACCTCGCCGTGGGCGAGGGCGACCGCGTGGTGACCACCGAGATGGAGCACCACTCCAACATCGTGCCGTGGCAGCTGCTCACCCAGCGCACGGGCGCGACGCTGGCGTGGTTCGGCCTCACCGACGACTACCGGCTCGACCTGTCGAACATCGACGAGCTGATCGACGAGCGCACCAAGGTCGTCACCCTCACCTGGGTGTCGAACATGCTCGGCACGGTCAACCCGGTCGCCGCGATCGCCCGGCGGGCCCACGAGGTCGGCGCCCTCGTGGTCGTCGACGCCTCCCAGGCGGCGCCCCAGATCCCGATCGACCTCGCCGCGATGGACGAGGCGGAGCGGCCCGACCTGATGGTCTTCACCGGCCACAAGGTCGTCGGGCCCACCGGCATCGGCGTCTTGTGGGGCCGGCGCGAGGTGCTCGACCAGCTGCCCCCGTTCCTCGGCGGCGGCGAGATGATCGAGACCGTCCGCATGGAGCGCTCGACGTACGCCGGCATCCCGCACAAGTTCGAGGCCGGTACGCCGCCCATCGCCGAGGCCGTCGGCCTGGGCGCGGCGGTCGACTACCTCGCCGGGCTCGGCATGGAGGCCGTGCACGCCCACGAGCGGACCATCACGGCGTACGCGCTCGACGGCCTCGCCACGGTGCCCGGGCTGAAGGTGCTCGGCCCGCTCGACGTGGCCGAGCGCGGCGGGGCGATCTCCTTCGAGCTCGACGGGGTCCACCCGCACGACGTCGCCCAGGTGCTCGACAGCCGCGGCGTCGCGGTGCGCGCCGGGCACCACTGCGCCAAGCCCGCGCACGCCCGCTACGGGGTGCAGAGCACGACGCGCATGTCGTCGTACCTCTACACCACGCCGTCCGAGATCGACGCCCTCGTCGAGGCGCTCGAGTACACCCGTTCTTACTTCAAGCTGGGGTGAAGAGTTGACCGCCCAGGATCTGGATGCCCTCTACCAGGAGATCATCCTCGACCACTACAAGAACCCCCACAACAAGGGGCTGCGCGAGCCGCACGAGGCCGAGGTCCACCACGTGAACCCGACCTGCGGCGACGAGGTCACCCTGCGGGTGCACCTGACCGGGGAGCCCGGCGCGGAGACGGTGGCGGACGTGTCGTACGACGCGGTCGGCTGCTCGATCTCGCAGGCCTCCGCGTCGGTGCTGACCGACCTGGTCATCGGCCGCCCCGTCGACGAGGCGATGGAGATCCACGAGTCGTTCCTGACCCTCATGCAGGGCAAGGGCACCGTGGAGCCCGACGAGGACGTCCTGGAGGACGGCATCGCGTTCGCCGGCGTCGCCAAGTTCCCCGCGCGCGTGAAGTGCGCCCTGCTGTCGTGGATGGCCTGGAAGGACGCCACGGCCCGAGTCATCGAGGAGAAGGCATGAGCACCGAGTCCCCCCAGCAGGCGCACGACGAGCAGGGCCTCGTCACCACCGACGGGCCGGTGACCGGCGAGGTCACCGACGCCCCGCCGACGGCCCGCCCCGGCGAGGTCGCCCCGACCGCGGACGCCCCCGCGCGGGCCGCCGGGCTCGCGGCCGAGCAGGGCGCCGCGCACCGTCACGGCCAGGGGCAGGAGCCCGGCGAGGCCGACGAGCAGCACGAGGCGCTGCACGGCGACCACGGGCTCGCCGCCGGCACGCAGGAGCACCACGACCACGCCGGTCACGACCACCACGACCACGCGGGTCACGACCACGCCCACCACGGCCACGGCCACGGTCACGACCACGGCGACCTGCCGCACGTGCCCGAGGCGAGCGGCGGCGTCTCCAGCAGCCGCTCCGCGAGCGTGTCGGTCGAGGACGTCACCGAGGCGATGAAGGACGTCGTCGACCCCGAGCTCGGGATCAACGTCGTCGACCTGGGCCTGGTGTACGGCGTGCACGTCGACGAGGACGCCAACGCGGTCCTCGACATGACGCTGACGTCGGCGGCCTGCCCGCTCACCGACGTCATCACCGACCAGACCGTCAGCGCGCTCGAGGGCATGGTCAACGACGTCGCGATCAACTGGGTCTGGATGCCGCCGTGGGGCCCGGACAAGATCACCGACGACGGCCGCGACCAGCTGCGCGCCCTCGGCTTCAACGTCTGAGCGGTCCGCCCCCGTGGTCGACGTCGTCGTACCCCCCGAGCGCCTCGAGCGCTGGGTGACGAACTTCGGCGAGCGCCACGGGGGAGTGACGACCGACGTCGTCGCCGGCCGCCTGACGGGCGCCGGCGGTGACGGCTCGACCTTCACCGCCGTCCTGCCGTTCGGACGCACCCACGCCGGCGCCGCCGACGTCGACGCCTTCCGGGCGGCCGCGGCCCCGCCGAAGACCTGGGGCGTGCTGCTCGTGCGCAAGGGCGGCTTCGCGGTGGCCCGTCTCGCCGGTCCGCGCGTGGTGGCCAGCAAGGTCGGTCGCCGCCACGTGCAGGGCCGCAGCAAGGCGGGCGGCCAGAGCCAGCAGCGCTTCGCCCGTCGCCGCGACAACCAGGCCCGGTCGGCGTACGACGCGGCTACCGACCACGCCGTCGTCGTGCTCGGCGAGCCGGCACTGCCGCTCGTGGTGGGCGGCGACCGCACCGCCGTCGCCGCCGTGCTGGAGGACCGTCGCCTGGCGCGGCACACGGTCGTGGAGCCCTGGCTGCCGGTGCCCGAGCCCCGTCGCGGCGAGCTCGACGCCGCGGTCGTGACCGCGTCGTCGGTGCGCATCGACGTGGTCAACGCGCCGGGCACGTAGCCGCGGCGTACCGCGCCAGGAGGCTCCGCTCTGCCAGACTGCGGGCCATGTGGCGGCCCGACGACGGCTGGGTGCCCCTCCCCGGCGGGAGCGGCACCTCGACCGGTGGGGTGTGGCTGGACCGCACCACCGACCCGGTCAGCGTCGTCAAGCGGTTCGTGCCGCCCGGCCCCGACGACCCCGACGAGCTGGCCGACCCCCGGCACGCCGGGTGGTGGCGGCGCGCGGCCGCCGTCGCCCAGGCGGGCGTCGTGGACTCCACGGCGGGGCTGCGGTCGGTGCGCACCCTCGACGTGAGCGAGGACCCCACCGGCATCACCCTGCGCCAGGAGTACGTCGAGGCGGACCCCCTGCCGGGCCCCTACCTCGCCGCGCGCCTCGCCGTCTTCGCCGGCAACGCCGTGCCGCAGGTCGACTGGCTGGCCCGCCGCCAGCTCGCGGACCGGGTGCGCCGGGTGGAGTGGCGCGGCGGGTGGCGCACGCTGGCCCGCACCAACATCGCGGACGTCGCGGACCGGCTCTGGGCACGACGCCACCGCCACCTCGCGGCGCTCGACGCGCTCCCGCAGGTGCTGCAGCACGGGGACCCCGTGCCCGCGAACTTCCGCGCGCGCTCCGGCGACGACGTGCTCGCCCTCGACTGGAGCACCCTCGGCACCGGCGCCGTCGGGGCGGACCTCGGGTACCTCGCGCTGTCGGCCCGGGAGGACCTCGAGGTGCTCGTCGACGTCTACGCCGCCGCGCTGCCCCAGGACCTCGCCACCCGCGAGGAGGCGCTCCTGGGGGCCCGGGTGACGGCGGTCTACACCGTCCTGAACCGGGCCGAGTGGGTGCTGGCCCGCGCCGCGGAGGGCGAGGGTGCGCTCGCCGGGAAGTTCCGCCACCCCAGCGTCGCGCCGTACCTGCGGGTGCTGCAGCGGCAGTACCCCCACCTGGAGGCCCTGCTCTAGCGTCGGCGTCCGCGCGTCAGGCGCGTCGGGATGCCCCGGGGAGCGGCGTGCGCCACTCCCGTCGATGCGCGCGACCCGGGTGGGCCCGCGTAGGATCCCGGACCGATGATCACCGCACAGAACGTCGAAGTCCGTGCGGGTGCCCGCCTCCTGATGGAGAACGTCTCGTTCCGGGTGGCGGCCGGGGACAAGATCGGCCTCGTCGGCCGCAACGGCGCCGGCAAGACCACCCTCACGAAGATCCTGGCCGGCGACGCCCAGCCCGCCTCGGGCTCCGTCACGTCGTCGGGCGACGTCGGCTACCTGCCGCAGGACCCGCGCGTCGGGGACCCCGAGGTGCTCGCCCGCGACCGGATCCTCTCCGCGCGCGGGCTCGACGACGTCGTGCGCCGCCTGCGCGAGGCGGAGGAGCAGATGGCGTCGGCCGACCCCGACGTCGCCGACCGCGCCATGCGGCGCTGGTCCCGCGCCGACGCCGAGCTCCACGCCGGGGGCGGGTACGCCGCCGAGGCCGAGGCGGCGACGATCGCGGCCAGCCTCGGCATCCCCGACCGCATCCTCGGCCAGCAGCTCAAGACGCTCTCCGGCGGCCAGCGGCGCCGCGTCGAGCTCGCGCGCATCCTCTTCTCCGGCGCCGACGTGCTCATCCTCGACGAGCCGACGAACCACCTCGACGCCGACTCCATCGTGTGGCTGCGCGACTTCCTCAAGGCCCACCGCGGCGGCTTCATCGTCATCAGCCACGACAACGACCTGCTGGCCGAGACCGTCAACAAGGTGTTCCACCTCGACGCGAACCGCTGCGTCATCGACGTCTACAACATGGGCTGGAAGCACTACCTGACCCAGCGCGAGACCGACGAGAAGCGCCGCAAGCGCGAGCGGATGAACGCCGAGAACAAGGCGAAGACGCTCACCGACCAGGCCAACAAGATGCGGGCCAAGGCGTCGAAGGCGCAGGCCGCGCAGTCGATGCTCAAGCGCGCCGAGAAGATGATGGCCGGCCTCGAGGGCGAGCGTGCCGCCGACCGGGTCGCCAAGATCACCTTCCCGTCGCCCGCACCGTGCGGCAAGACGCCGCTCACGGCGGAGGGCCTCTCGCGGACCTACGGCTCGCTCGAGGTCTTCACCGACGTCGACCTGGCCATCGACAAGGGCTCGCGGGTCGTCATCCTCGGCCTCAACGGCGCCGGCAAGACGACGATGCTGCGCATCCTGGCCGGGGTGGACACGCCCGACTCGGGCTCCGTGGTCCCCGGTCACGGGCTCAAGGTCGGCTACTACGCGCAGGAGCACGAGACCCTCGACACCTCGCGCACCGTGCTGGAGAACATGCAGAGCGCGGCCCCGCAGCTCACCGACACCGAGGCCCGCTCGGTGCTGGGCTCGTTCCTCTTCTCCGGCGAGGACGCCCACAAGCCGGCCGGGGTGCTCTCCGGCGGCGAGAAGACCCGCCTGGCCCTGGCCTCGCTCGTGGTCTCCAGCGCCAACGTGCTGCTGCTCGACGAGCCGACGAACAACCTCGACCCCGCGTCGCGCGAGGAGGTGCTCGACGCGATCCGCCGCTACGAGGGCGCGATCGTGCTCGTCACCCACGACGAGGGCGCGGTGCTCGCGCTCGAGCCCGACCGCGTCCTCATCCTCCCCGACGGCGTCGAGGACCTCTGGAACGCGTCCTACGCCGAGCTGGTCTCGCTGGCCTGAGCCCGCGCCGCGGGCTCCTCGGCGGGCGCGGCAGGCTCATCGGCGGGCTCGTCGGCGACCGGTACGGCGAGCCGCGTCGGCGTCGCGCGCCCCCGCAGCACCTCGGTGCCGTCGGGGCGCCAGCGCGCCGCCTCGTCGGCGACCGCGGCGTCGACGCTCTCCGCCGCGGCGAGCACGAGGCCGGGGCGGCCCTTCGCCAGGTCGGTCAGCCGGGCCGCGGAGTTCACCGCGTCGCCGATCACCGTGTACTCGAACCGGCGCTCGGCGCCCACGTTCCCGGCCACGGCCTCCCCCGTAGCGACCCCGACGCCGGCCCGCAGCTCCGGCACCTCGACGGCGAGCCGCCGCGCCACGGTGCGGGCGGTGCGCAGGGCGGCCGTGGCGTGGTCCTCACGGGCCACGGGGGCGCCGAACACCGCGAGGACGGCGTCGCCCATGAACTTGTTGACGAGCCCGCCCGAGCGGTCGACCTCGTCGATGACGACCGCGCAGAACCGGTTGAGCAGGTCCACGACGGCGGTGGGCTCGCGCTCCGTGGCGAGCGTGGTGGAGCCCATGAGGTCGACGAAGAGGATGGACACGACGCGGGTCTCGCCGCCGAGCTCGACCTGCTGACGCAGGGCGGCGTCGGCGACGTCGGTGCCGACGTGGCGCCCGAACAGGTCGCGGATGCGCTCCCGCTCCCGCAGCCCCGCCGCCATCCGGTTGAACCCGGCCTGCAGGTGGCCCAGCTCCGTGGCGTCGTAGACGGGGACGGACACGTCGAGGTCGCCGGCCTCGACGCGCCGCAGGGCGCGCTGCACCGACGCGATCGGCCCGACGACGGCCCGTGAGGTCAGCGTCGTGATGTTGAGCCCGAACAGCAGCACGACACCACCCAGCACGAGGATGAGGATCGCCAGGCGGACGCGGTCGACCTGGTCGTCGCCGGCCAGCGAGAGCAGCGCGGCGAAGACGAGGGCCGTGACCGGGATGCCGGTGCCGAGCACCCAGAAGATGATGAGGCGTCGTCGTACGCCGGAGCCGCGCCCGACCGGCGGCAGCCCCTCGGCGAGCGCCCGGGCCGTGATGGGCCGCAGGACGAACTCGGTCCACAGGTAGGAGATCGCGCAGACCACGATGCCGGCGATCGCCACGGCGATCGACTCGGTGAGCGCGATGCTCGGCTGGGTGAGCAGCGAGAGCAGCGTGAAGAGCAGCACGGCGACGAACCACAGCGTGCCCTGGCGCACCATCACCGTGCGCGGGGCGCGCAGCGTCTCGTGCCGCTCCCGGTCGGTGGGGGAGCGGCCCTCCCGCGCCCACGCCAGGGAGCGCAGGAGCCGCCGCGTGATCCAGACCAGGCCCACGACGACCGCGAGCCCGACGTACACCGGCGTCGCGATGAAGTGCGCCAGCCGGAAGTCGCGGCCCAGCGGCTCGTCGGGGCGCACGAGCAGCAGGAGAGCGATGACGACCCCGGCACCGATGAGGTTGGCGGTCAGCAGGATGAAGGTGAGCAGGGCCTGCACCCGCACGCGCAGCACCTGCGGGCTCTGGTCGGGGGCGCCGAGCAGCCGCGAGCCGTAGGGGCTGCGGGCGTCGGCGCTGGTCACGGGTCGCATCGTAGGGTGCGGGGGACCCCGCGTGAGCGGGAACACGGCGGGGTGGTGGGGGGTTGTCACGAGCATGTCGGGGATGACCGGGATGGGTGCCGCGTGGCGTCACCTGCGCACCGACCGCTCGGCGGTCGGCACGCGGGTGGACCGCGCCGTCGTACGACGGGTGGTCGGCGCCGCGCGTCCCCACCGGCGGGTGCTCACGGCGTTCGCCGGCGTCACCGTGCTCGACGCGATGCTCGTCGTCGTCACCCCGCTGCTGGTGCAGCGGCTGGTGGACGACGGCGTGGTCGCGGGCGACGTGCAGGTCGTCGCCGTCGTCGCCGGTCTCATGGCCGTGGTGGCGCTCGTCGACGCCGCCCTCGGCGTGCTCGGCGGCTGGCTGTCGTCGCGCATCGGGGAGGGCCTCATCCTCGACCTGCGCACCCAGGTCTTCGCCCACGTGCAGCGCCAGGGCCTCGCCTTCTTCACGCGCACCCAGACCGGTGCCCTGGTCTCGCGGCTCAACAACGACGTCATCGGCGCGCAGCGCGCGTTCACCACGGTGCTGTCGAACGTCGTCGCCAACTCGGTGGCCGTCGTGGTCGTCGGCGTGACGATGGTGGCCCTGAGCTGGCAGGTGACGCTGCTGTGCCTCGTGATGTTCCCCGTGCTGTTCGGGGTGTCGCGCTGGGTGGGCGCCCGCCTGGCCGGGCTCACCCGCGAGCAGATGGACGGCAACGCCGACCTCGGCAACGTCATGACGGAGCGCTTCAACGTCGGCGGCGCGATGCTGCTGAAGCTGTTCGGGCGCCGGGGCGAGGAGGACGCGCTCTACGCGGCCAAGGCGACCCGGGTCCGCGACCTCGGCGTCCGCATCGCCCTGCTGACCCGCCTCTTCGCCTCGGTCATGATGCTCGTCCCGGCCATGGCGACCGCGCTCGTGTACGGCGTCGGCGGCTGGCTCGTGGTGCGGGGCGACCTGACGCTCGGCACGCTGCTCGCCCTGGCGACCCTGCTGCTGCGCCTCCTCGGGCCGATGCAGGGCCTGTCGAACGTGCGCATCGACGTGATGACGGCGCTGGTCAGCTTCGAGCGGGTCTTCGAGGTGCTCGACCTGCCGTCGACGGTGACGGAGCGGGCCGACGCGGTGCCGCTGCGGGTGGCGGACGGGAGCCGCGGGGTGCGGCTGGAGTTCGACCACGTCGGCTTCGCCTACCCGGACCCGTCGACGACGACGCTGGCCTCGCTCGAGGCGGTCGCCAGCCCCGACCGCGGCGCCGCCGCCGAGCCCGTGCTGCACGACATCACGTTCGTCGCCGAGCCCGGTCAGACGGTCGCCCTCGTCGGCCCCTCCGGCGCCGGCAAGACCACGATCACCCACCTGGTGGCCCGCCTGTACGACGCCACGTCCGGCACCGTGCGCGTCGCCGGCCACGACGTGCGCTCGGTGACGCTGGAGTCGTTGGAGGACGTGGTCGGCTACGTCACGCAGGACGCCCACATGTTCCACGACACGATCCGGGCGAACCTGCGCTACGCGCGGCCCGACGCGAGCGAGGAGCAGATCTGGGACGCCCTCGAGGCCGCCCGCATCGCCCCGCTGGTGCGCTCGCTGACCCACGGCCTCGACACCGTCGTGGGGGACCGGGGCTACCGGCTCTCCGGGGGCGAGCGCCAGCGGCTCGCGATCGCCCGGCTGCTGCTCAAGGCGCCGCCGCTGGTCGTGCTCGACGAGGCCACCGCCCACCTGGACGGCGAGTCCGAGCAGGCCGTGCAGCGGGCCCTCGACGCGGCGCTCGAGGGGCGGACCTCGCTCGTCATCGCCCACCGGCTCTCGACGGTGCGCAACGCCCACCGCATCCTCGTGGTCGACGACGGCCGCATCGTGCAGAGCGGCACCCACGCGGAGCTGCTGGCGCAGGGCGGGCTCTACGCCACGCTCCACGGCACCCAGCTGCGCGACGACGTCACGCCCGCCGGCTGACGGGCGTCAGGTGCGGGAGCGCTCCCGCTCGGCGCGGATGCGGGCCTGCACCTCGGCCTGCTTGCGCTCCTCCTCCTCGGCGCGGGCCCGGCGCTCGGCGCGCAGCCGGTCACGGCGGGCGGGTCCGCCGCGCCACTCGTCGTACGCGAGGTAGCAGAAGCCGAACACGGCGAGCAGGCCGAAGAACCACCACTGCAGCCCGTAGAAGAGGTGCGGGCCCTCGTCGAGCTCCGGCAGCGGCGGCGGGTCGAGGGGCTCGGCGGCCTCGGGGGACTCCTCGGCCAGGTCGACGAAGCCCGTGAGCACCTCGCGGTCCAGCGCCTCGCCGATGCGGGCCGAGGAGATCGAGCGCGTCGACTGCTGCGTGACCGCGGTGCTGCCGCCGTCGGTGGCGTCGCGCCGCACCCAGCCGGTCACGGTCACCTCGCCGGGCGGGGGAGCGGGCAGCGCGTCCGTGTCGGTGCCGCGCAGGCCCCCGCTGTTCTCCGTGGCCATCCAGCCGCGGTCGACGAGCAGGGAGGTGCCGTCGGCGAGGACGAGCGGGACGACGACGTCGACGCCCGGGGCGCTGTCACGGGTGCGGTAGCGGACCACCACGGAGTCCTCGACGGCGTAGGTGCCGGTCGCCGTCACCGCGGTCCACTCCTCGCCGGCGTCCACCGGCTCGCCGACGCCCAGCACGTCGGTCACCTCGACCGGCTCCCGACCCTCGTTGCGCTCCACGATCGAGTTGCGGTCGCGGCGGTCGTCGAGCCGGTGGAACTGCCACTGGCCCAGCACCCACGCCAGGTAGGTGAGCAGCACGACGGCGATCCCGAACAGGATCCAGCGCCGGGACAGCAGGAAGCGGAAGGAACCCACCTCCAGAGGCTATCCGGCGACCGTCCGCGACCTAGACTCGACTCATGAGCCAGTCCGTCGACCTCCCCCTGCTGCCCCGCGGCGCCGCGGGGGGTCTGGTCGACCGCCACGGCCGCACCGCGACCGACCTGCGCGTCTCCCTCACCGACCGCTGCAACCTGCGCTGCAGCTACTGCATGCCGCCCGAGGGCCTCGACTGGATGCCGGTCGAGCAGACGCTGACCGACGACGAGGTCGTCCGGCTGGTCGGCATCGGGGTGCACCACCTGGGCATCCGCGAGGTGCGCTTCACCGGGGGCGAGCCGTTGGTGCGGCGCGGGCTCGTCGACATCGTCACCCGGGTGCGCCGCGACGCGCCCGACGTCGACCTGTCGCTGACCACCAACGCGCTCGGCCTGGCGCGCACCGCGCAGGCCCTGGCCGACGCCGGGATCGACCGCGTCAACGTCAGCCTCGACAGCATCCGCCCCGACTCGTTCGCGAGGGTCACGCGTCGCGACCGCCTGCACGACGCGCTGGCGGGCGTCGAGGCCGCGGCCGCAGCGGGCCTGACGCCGGTCAAGATCAACGCGGTGCTGCTGCGCGGCATCAACGACGGCCAGGCCCCCGAGCTGACCCGGTGGGCGCTGGAGAACGGCTACGAGCTGCGGTTCATCGAGCAGATGCCGCTCGACGCCCAGCACGACTGGTCCCGCACCGAGATGGTCACGGCCGAGGAGATCCTGGCGTCCCTGCAGGCCGCGTTCACCGTGGTCCCCTCGGAGGAGGCCCGGGGCAGCGCGCCGGCCGAGCGGTTCCTCGTCGACACCGGCACCGTCCGGGGCGTCGTCGGGGTCATCGCGTCGGTCACGCGCCCGTTCTGCGGAGACTGCGACCGCGTGCGGATCACCGCCGACGGCCAGGTGCGCAACTGCCTGTTCGCCCGCTCCGAGTCGGACCTGCGGGCCGCCCTGCGCGGTGACGCCGACGACGCCGAGGTCGCCGAGCAGTGGCGGCGCGCCATGTGGACGAAGGCCGCGGGGCACGGCATCAACGACCCCAGCTTCCTGCAGCCGACGCGGTCCATGTCCGCCATCGGCGGCTGAGCCCAGCCCCCGAGCCCAGCCCCCGAGCTCAGCCCCCGGCCCGGTGGCCGGGCTCGGGGTCGGGCTCGTCGTCGGTCACGACCTCCGCCGCGGGCACGACGTCGCGCAGGAAGTCCCGCGCACCGAGGAAGTCCGACAGCGACGCCCGGTGGTCGTCGCAGGCCAACCAGATCTTGCGGCGCTCCGGGGTGTGCAGCCGCGGGTTGTTCCACCGCAGGGCCCACGTGGCGTCGGCACGGCAGCCGCGCGCGGAGCAGGTCGCGGGCGCGCTCACGCGCCGGCCCGGCCGCCCGCGGGCCGCTCGTCGAGGTCGTCGTCCCAGACCGGGTCGTCCCAGTCGACGTCGTCCCACGCGGAGTCGTCCCGGGAGCGGGGTGAGCCGGGTCCCGCGGCGACGTCGTCACCGGGGCCGATCCGCAACGTCTCGCCGGAGGCGGGCGGGAGCGCGTACGCGTCGACGGGCTCGATCTCGAAGTCCTCGCTCTGCTGGGAGGTGACGTTGGCCGCGACCACCGCGAAGTACGGCAGGAAGACGGCCCCGGCGAGCAGCACCCACCGCAGCCAGCCCGGGCCGACGGCGAAGGCGCCGAGGAAGCACAGGGTGCGCACGGACATCGCGATGAAGTAGCGGCGGCGGCGCTGGTCGAGCTCGTCGGTGGGGGAGACCGGGGCGGTGGTGATCCGGACGGCGTCGGCCTTCGGCGCGGTACGGCGGGGACGCGTCGGCATGTCCTCCACTGTACGTCGGTAGCATCACCCGACCCGGGCCGTGCTGGGCCGGACCCCGTCCCACGAGGAGACCACCATGACCAGCCGCACCTACCGCGTCACCGAGATCGTCGGCACCTCCCCCGACGGCATCGACCAGGCAGTCCGCAACGGCATCAACCGCGCCGGCGAGACGCTGCGCCACCTCGACTGGTTCGAGGTCACCCAGGTGCGCGGTCACGTCAAGGACGGGCAGGTCGACCACTTCCAGGTCTCGATGAAGGTCGGCTTCCGCCTCGAGGACCAGTGAGCACCGCCCGTCCGCCGCTGCGGGCCGTGCCGCCCGGCGTGACCGGGCGGCGGACGGGTTTTCCGGTACCTGTCGGTAAGCACTAGCGTCGCGGAGCGTGAGCGACGCAGAGCAGACCGGGCCGCTGGGCCGCACCGTCCTCGTCACCGGGGGCAACCGCGGCATCGGCCGCGCGATCGCCGAGGCCTTCCTCGCGCAGGGGGACCGGGTCGCGGTGACGACCCGGAACGGCGGCGCCCCCGAGGGGGCGCTCGACGTCCGCTGCGACGTCACGGACCCCGCGCAGGTGGACGCGGCCTTCGCACAGGTCGAGGCCGAGCTGGGGCCTGTCGAGGTGCTCGTCGCCAACGCCGGCATCACGAAGGACACGCTCCTGCTCCGCATGAGCGAGGACGACTGGTCCTCGGTCATCGAGACCAACCTCACGGGCACCTTCCGCCTGGTGAAGCGGGCCGCGAAGGGCATGCTGCGGCAGCGGCGCGGCCGCATCGTCCTCGTCTCCTCCGTCGTCGGCCTGCTGGGCTCGGCGGGCCAGGTCAACTACGCCGCCTCCAAGTCGGGTCTCGTCGGCCTCGCCCGCTCGACGGCGCGCGAGCTCGGCAGCCGCGGCATCACCGCCAACGTGGTGGCCCCCGGGTTCGTCGAGACCGACATGACCGACGTCCTCACCGACGCCCAGCGCGACGCCATCAGGACGCAGGTGCCGCTGGGCCGCTACGCCCACCCGGCGGAGGTCGCGGGCGCCGTCACGTGGCTGGCGAGCGAGCACGCGGCGTACGTGACCGGCGCCGTCATCCCCGTCGACGGCGGCCTCGGCATGGGGCACTGAGCGAGCCGCCCCGCTCGACCGCACCACCCCCCGCGCACGACCGGACCACCACCACCCGTCACGGGTAGAGAAGAGGACACGCAGCAGATGGGCATTCTCGAGGGCAGGCGCATCCTGGTCGCCGGCGTCACCATGGACTCCTCCATCGGCTTCGCGACCGCGAAGTTCGCGCAGGAGCAGGGTGCGACCGTGCTGATCTCCAACTTCGGCCGGGCGCTCGGCATCACGCGGCGCATCGCCAAGCGCCTGCCGGTCGAGCCCGCCGTGCTCGAGCTGGACGTGACCGATCCCGAGCACCTGGCGGGCCTCGAGGCGGCGGTGCGCGAGCACGTCGACGGCCTCGACGGCGTCGTGCACTCCATCGCCTACGGCAACCCCGAGACGCTGCTCGGCGGCAGGTTCCTCGACGGCCCGTGGGAGGACGTGGCGCAGGCGGTGCACGTGTCGGCGTACTCGCTGAAGTCGCTCGCCGTCGCCACCCGCCCGCTGCTCTCGCGCGGCTCCTCGGTCGTGGGTCTCACGTTCGACGCGACGGTGGCGTGGCCGGCGTACGACTGGATGGGCGTCGCGAAGGCGGGTCTGGAGTCCACCGCGCGCTACCTCGCCCGTGACCTCGGCGCCGACGGCATCCGCGTCAACCTGGTCTCCGCGGGGCCCCTCAAGACCCTGGCCGCGAAGGCCATCCCCGGCTTCGAGGACCTCGAGGCGCTGTGGGAGACCAAGGCGCCGCTGGGCTGGGACAACAAGGACCAGGAGCCGACGGCCCGGGCCGTGTGCGCCCTGCTCTCCGACCTGTTCCCGGCCACGAGCGGCGAGATCGTGCACGTCGACGGCGGCTTCCACGCCATGGGGGCCTGACCTCCGCGGAGCCGGTCGGCCGACGCGCTCCGGCGGAGGGACGCGGCACGGCGGTGGTGCCCCGGGATGCGGGGCACCACACCGAGCGCAGCTCCTCCCTCCCAGTCGGAGCTGCGGGCGTGGTGCCCCGGGAGGCTGAGCCTCCCTCCCATGAGAGCCCGCTCAGCCTACCGCAGGCCCCCTGACCCGGGCGTGACTCGACCGGTCGGGCGGACAGCGGGGCACGGTCGGTGGGACCATCGGGCGTGAGCTCCCCCCAGCCCGCGCCGACCCGGCGCCTCGTGATCCTGCGCCACGCCGAGGCCGCGCCGGCCGCGGCCTCCGACCACGACCGCGACCTGACGCCCGACGGGCGCGCCGCGGCAGCCGCCGCCGGACGGTGGCTGCTCGCCGAGCAGCACGCGCCGTCGGCGGCCCTCGTCTCCGACGCGCTGCGCACGCGCCGCACGTGGGAGGAGCTGGCGACCGCGGCCGGCTGGCTCGACGTGCCGGTCGAGCACGCGGCGCCGCTCTACTCCGCCGGCCCCGAGACGGCGCTGGACCTCGTGCGCGGGACGGACGGCGACGTCGCCACGCTGGTGCTCGTCGGGCACAACCCGACGGTCGCGTCGCTGGCCCACCTGCTGCACGACGGGCAGGGCAACGAGCGGGCGGCGGTGCGGATGGCGCAGGGGTACCCGCCCGCCGCCGTCACCGTCCTGGCCTGCCCGGTGCCGTGGTCGGAGCTGGCGTGGGGCGGGTGCCGGCTCGTGGACTTCCACGTCGCCGGCGCCTGAGGGCGGGTCAGGACAGGTCGGGCGACGGCGTGACGAAGCCGGCGGCCGCGTCGGCGGCCTCGATCTCCTCGCGGGAGATGCCGAGCAGGTAGAGGATCGTGTCGAGGTAGGGCACGTTGACCGACACCTCCGCCGCCTCGCGCACCGCGGGCTTGGCGTTGTAGGCGATGCCCAGCCCGGCGGTGCTCAGCATGTCGAGGTCGTTGGCGCCGTCACCGATCGCGATGACCGACTCCACCGACACCCCCACCTCGGCGGCGAACTGCCGCAGCGCGACGGCCTTGCCGGCGCGGTCGACGACCGGGCCCACGATGCGGCCGGTGAGCCGGCCGTCGACGATCTCGAGCTCGTTGGCCCGGGCGAAGTCGATGCCCAGCTCGGCAGCGAGGCGGTCGGTGACCTGGCTGAAGCCGCCCGAGACGATCGCGAAGCGGTAGCCCAGCCGCTTGAGCACCCGCACCATCGTGCGCGCGCCGGGCGCCAGGCGGATGCCCTCGTAGACCGCGTCGAGCGCCGTGGCCTCGACGCCCTCGAGGCGGGCGACCCGCTGGCGCAGCGACTCCTCGAAGTCGAGCTCGCCGCGCATGGCGGCCTCGGTCACCTCGGCGACCTCGCGCTCGCAGCCGGCGTGCGCGGCGAGCATCTCGATGACCTCGCCCTGGATGAGCGTGGAGTCGACGTCCATGACGATGAGGCGCATGCCGCGCCGCAGCAGGTCGGCGGGCTGCACGGCGACGTCGACGCCCTGGCGGGCGGCCTCGGCGGCGAGCGCGGCGCGCAGGTGCTCGGGGGCGGTGCCCGAGACGTGCAGGTCGATGGCGGTCACGGGGTAGCGGGCCATGCGCTCGATGCGGTCGATGTTCGCCCCGGTCTCCGCGATGCGCCCGGTGATGGCGGCCAGCGCCCCGGCGCGCAGGGGGGCCCCGATGACGGAGACGTGCACGCGACCGTCGCCCCGTCGCCGGTTGTCGCCCGTGCCCTGCTCGACGTCCACCTGCATCTCGAGCTCACCGGCGGCGCGGGTGATCTCGGCCCGCAGCCGCTCGACGTCGTCGGGTGCGGTGACGAGCACGCCGAGCACCATCCGGCCGCGGAGCACGATCTGCTCGACGTCGACCACGTCCACGTCGCCGGCGGCGAGGGTGGCCAGCACGGCGCTGGTCACGCCGGGGCGGTCCTTGCCGGTCAGGGTCACCAGGACCGTGTCGGTCGTGGGACCGGCGCCGCCGGGTACGGCGGACGGCTCCGGCTGGCGGGGGGCGGCGGGCTCGCTCATCGCGGCGAAGGCTACCGCCGGGGGACGGGTGCGCCGTACCCGGTGCGCGGCGCCGCGGTGGGTCCGGGCTGGGTCCGGGCTGGGTCCGGGCTGGGTCCGGGCTGGGTCCGGGGTCAGTCCGGGGGCCACGCCTCGGGGGAGGCGGCCGCGGTGAGGGCGTGGCGCGCGGCGCGGGCGAGGTCGTCGAGGGCCGCGCGGCGCGCGACGGTCTCGCCCAGGGTGACCGCGGCACCGTCGTCACCGGCGCCGAGCTCGGCGACGCGCAGCAGGCGCAGGCCGCGCGCGGCGAGCTGCACGCAGCGGGCCGGCACCCCGTCGGGGGCGTCGATGCGGGGCACGGCGGTGAGGTCCAGCAGGTCGTCGGCGAGGTCGGGGTTCCAGCGGGCGACGTCGAGCCGCGCCAGGCGCTCCGCCACCTCGAGCAGCGCGGCGCGCAGGGCGCGGTCGGCGGCACCGACGTCGGGGAGGGGACGGCGGGACGCGGGGTGCTGCTCCCACTCCACGGCGGCGCCCACGGCGACGGGCACCCAGCCGACGCCGGCGGCCGGCGCCAGGACGGCCTCGCCCGCGTCGATCGCCGCGGCGTTGAGCTCGCGGGGACCGCCGAGCCCGACGGGGTCGCCGGGGGCGGGGAACGCGGCACCCACCTCGTGGGCGCCGGCGCGGCGCAGGCCGCCGAGCACCTCGGCGGCGGTGGCCGGGTCCTCGCCGGGGGCGGCGAACACGTGGCGCACGCCGTGCTCGGCGAGCGCATCGAGCACGTCGTCGGCGGCCGCGCGCCCCCGCAGCCAGGCGGTTCCCCACCACGCGAACGTCAGCGAGACGGGCACGGCGATCACGCCCCGAGGGTACGGACCGGGCCGGCGCCGCCGGTCGATAGGGTGCTCGTCATGACCGCTGTGCTCGAGCTCGCCGACGTGACGGTCCGACGCGGGGAGGCGGTGCTGCTCGACCGCGTCACGTGGGTGGTGGACGAGGGCGAGCGGTGGGTCGTCCTCGGCCCGAACGGCGCGGGCAAGACGACGCTGCTGCAGATCGCCGCCGCCCAGCTGCACCCCACCGACGGCGCCGTCGGTCTCCTCGGCGAGCTGCTCGGCACGGTCGACGTCTTCGAGCTGCGTCCTCGGATCGGGGTGGCCAGCGCGGCGGTGGCCGAGCGCATCCCGCGGGGCGAGAAGGTGCGCGACCTCGTGCTCACGGCGGCGCACGGCGTCGTGGGGCGCTGGCGCGAGCAGTACGACGAGGTGGACGAGGCCCGCGCCGACGCGCTGCTGCGCGAGCTCAGCGTCGAGCACCTCGCCGACCGCGTCTTCGGCACCCTGAGCGAGGGCGAGCGCAAGCGCGTGCAGATCGCCCGGTCCCTGATGACCGACCCCGAGCTGCTGCTGCTCGACGAGCCCGCCGCCGGTCTCGACCTCGGCGGCCGCGAGGACCTCGTCAGCACGCTGTCCGTGCTCGCCTACGACCCCGACTCGCCGGCGACGGTCCTCGTCTCCCACCACGTCGAGGAGATCCCGCCCGGGTTCACCCACGCCCTCCTGCTGCGCCAGGGGCGCGTCGTGGCGGCCGGGCCGCTGGCCGAGACGCTCACCGAGGGGAACCTGTCCGCCACCTTCGACACCCCGCTGACCGTCGCCCTCGAGGAGGGCCGCTGGTCGGCGCGCCGTCGGACGCGCCGCCAGGCCGGCGCGTGAGCCCGCTCGAGCTGGTGGCGATCCTCGTCGCCGGCGCGGCGGCGGGCGCCATCAACACGGTGGTCGGCTCGGGCACGCTGATCACCTTCCCGACGCTGATCGCGCTCGGCGTGCCGCCCATCACGGCGAACGCCTCGAACACCATCGGGCTCGTGCCCGGCTCGCTCTCGGGCGCGTGGGGCTACCGGCGCGAGCTCGTGGGCCAGCGCGCCCGCCTGCTCCGCTTCGCGAGCGCCTCGGCGCTGGGCGGCGTGCTGGGCGCGGTGCTCCTCTTCACGCTCCCCGACGACGCGTTCGCCGCCATCGTCCCCGTGCTCATCCTGCTCGGGCTCGTGCTGGTGGTGACGGGCCCGCGGATCTCGAAGGCGATCGCCCGCCGTCGCGAGGAGCGGGGCGCGGGCGAGGTCCCGGAGCACGGCCCGCGCTGGCTGTGGCCGGTGGTGGCCCTGACGGGGGTGTACGGCGGCTACTTCGGCGCCGCCCAGGGCATCATCCTCATGGCGTTCCTGGGCATCGGGCTGCCCGAGACCCTGCAGCGCCTCAACGCGATGAAGAACCTGCTGGTGGCCCTCGTCAACGGCATCTCCGGCGTGCTGTTCGCGATCTTCGTCGACGTCGACTGGACGGTCGTGCTGCTCGTCGGCGTCGGCGCGGTCGTCGGGGCCCAGCTCGGTGCGCGGTACGGCCGCAAGCTGCCCGACCACGTCCTGCGCGGGTTCATCGTGGTCGTGGGCGTCGCCGCCCTCGCCGCGTTCCTGCTCGGCTGAGGGCTCAGCGCACCTTCATCACGTAGGTCTGCCGGGCGAACCGGTCGTGCACGCCCTGGCGCAGCCCCGGGTCGGAGGCGATGGACCAGGCGATGGCGGCGAGCACGACGACCTCGGCCAGCGACGCCAGCGCCGGACCCGCGAACGGCACGAGACCGAGCAGCGTCACCAGGTGGAAGGCGTTGCGCCGCAGGGACTGCGTCGGTGTGACCCTCGCCCCGCCCTGCCCGACGACCTGCAATCCCATGAGGGCCTTGCCAGGGGTGCGGCCGGTGGTGGTCTCGAAGAAGAGCTGGTAGCCCAGCGCGACCACCGCCAGGCTCACGGTCACCGTCGCCCCCGCGACCCAGGAGGCGACCGCGTCGCTGTCGGGCCCCAGGAGCAGCGCACGGACCAGCGGGCGCACGACGAGCCCGGCGACGACGGCGACGACCAGCCAGTCGACGAGGCGGGCCACGAGCCGGTCCACCAGGTCACCGGGACGGGGCGGGGGCGTGCCGCGCTCGGCCGGGTGGGGCACGCCGTACCCGCCGGGGGGAGGGAGGTGGCTCACGGTGGCTCCTTCCACGGCCGCCGCTCGGCGCCGCCCGTCCACCGTAGCCGCGGTCGTGGGACCGGTGCCGTCATCCTCCCCAGGCGGTCAGCCACCGCTCCAGCGCCCGGTAGACCTCGGCGCGGGCGGGGGCGCGGGAGAGCACGACGTCGTGCCGGGCGCCCGGCACGGTGACGAGCGTGAGGTGGCGGGCGCCGACGTACGGGGCCCACCGCTTGATCTGCTCCACGTCGAGCACGACGTCCGAGCTGTGCACGTCCTCGCTCATCTCGGCCGGCGAGGTGGTGCGGTCCGAGGACAGCACGAGCACGGGTACGGCGACCGCGAGCCCGCGGTGCAGCTCGGCGTGGGCGCGGCGCACCGCCCGCAGCCACCCGAGGCTGACGGGCAGCGACTCCAGGGGCTTCCAGCGCAGGTCGAAGTCGAACTCGCCCTCGTGGTCGCGGTGCAGGCTGCGGCCGTAGAGCCCGCTGACCGAGCGGGGGAGCACGCGGCGGGGCAGGACCGCGCCGAGGCGGTCGATCACCTGGGTGCCGACGGTGCGCATGAGCAGGGAGCCGCGCAGGTCGAACCAGGGGGAGTTGAGGACCAGCGCCGCGAGCCCGTGCGGGCGCCGGTCGTGGGCCCACAGCGCGAGGACGAGGCCGCCGGTGCTGTGCCCCGACGCGATGACCCGGGTGTGCCCGTCCCGCTCGACGATGCGCTCCCACGCGGCGTCGAGGTCCCCGTGGTACTCACGGAGGTCGGCGACGAACGCCGGTGTCTGGTGCTCGCGCAGCGACCGGCCGTACTTGCGCAGGTCGACCGCGTAGACGTCGTAGCCCTGCTCGGCCCACCAGTCGGCGTACTCGGTGTGGAAGAAGTAGTCGCAGAAGCCGTGCACGTGCAGCAGGGCACCGCGGGCGGTGCCGACGGCGGGCCGGTGGACGAGGGTGGTGACGACCTCGCCCTCGTCGTCGGGGGGCAGGGGGATGGTCTCCGCGGTGTACGGCGCACCCAGCAGGTCGGGGACGGCCCCGGTCACGGCGTGGCTCATGCGCCCCATGATGGCAGCGGCGGGGCGCCCGCGGCGCGCCCGCCTCGACGTGGGCGGGCCGGGCCCGGCACCCGTAGTCTCGCTCCGGTGAGCACCACGACCCGGGCACGGCGCGTCGCGACGACGTACGTGCGCGACGGGGTGGGGCGGTGGCGCTCCGGCTCCAGCGCGGGGCAGGCCTGGGTGGTGGGCGTGCTGGCCGCCGGCGTGGCCTGCTGCCTCGCGGTCTCGCTCGTCGACTACGACCTGATGCCGGTCGCGGCGTACATCGTGTGGCTGCTCGCGGGCACGGCGCTGCTGCGGTTCTGGCCGCTGGTGGTGCACGCGCTCGTCTGCCTGGTCGCGGGGGTGACGGCCGTGCTGGTCGACGGGTCCTTCGGGGGCGCCCGCACGTCGTCACTGGTCGCGATGCTCGTCGCCGTGGGCCTGACGCTGCTGCACGGGCGACGCCAGCGCACCGGGCTGCCGAGCCTGATGAGCGAGGGCCTCCTGGTCGACCTGCGGGACCGGCTGCAGGCGCAGAGCACCGTGCCGCCGCTCCCGACCGGGTGGCGGGCGGAGTCGGCGATGCGCCCGGCGCACGGGGTGGCGTACGCCGGGGACTTCCTCGTCGCCGAGCTCGACGAGGACGGGCGTCACCTCGAGATGATCCTCGTCGACGTGTGCGGCAAGGGCCTGGCGGCGGGCACGCAGGCCCTCCAGTTCGCGGGCGCCCTCGGCGGGCTGCTCGGCGCGCTGCCGCCGGTCGCGCTGATGTCGGCGGCCAACGCGTTCCTGCTGCGGCAGGGGGACGACGAGTCGTTCGCGACCGCGGTGCACGTGCGGATCCACCTGACCTCGGGCGCCTACGGCATCGTCAGCGCCGGCCACCCGCCGGCGCTGCGGTACGACGCGGCGAGCGGCAGCTGGGTGGCCGACCACGCGCGGGGGACCGCGCTCGGGGTGGACCACCGCCCCGAGCTGGTGACGAGCACCGGGACCCTCGCGGCGGGCGAGGGGCTGATGTTCTACACCGACGGCGTCATCGAGTCGCGGGACGCCGACCTCGGCGTCGGGCTCGACTGGCTGCGCGCCACGGCGGCGGAGGAGGTGGCCCGCCGCGGCTTCCCGGGCGTGGCGCGACGGATCGTGGACCAGGTCGCGCGGGGCGACGACGACCGCGCGGTGCTGGTGCTGCACCGGGAATAGCCCGGCGGGCCCGGTCGTTCCCGTGATAGTTTCGCTTTCAACTACACGAGGAGTGAGCGACATGCAGATCGGGATCTTCACGGTCGGCGACGTGACCGCCGACCCCACCACGGGGCGCACGCCGAGCGAGCACGAGCGGATCAAGGCGACCGTGGCGATCGCGCGCAAGGCCGAGGAGATCGGTCTCGACGTGTTCGCGACCGGCGAGCACCACAACCCGCCGTTCATCTCGTCGAACCCCACCGCGACGCTCGCCTACGTCGGCGCGCAGACCGAGCGGATCATCCTCTCGACCGCCACGACGCTGATCACGACGACGGACCCGGTGCTCATCGCCGAGGACTACGCCAAGATCCAGCACCTCACCGACGGCCGCGTCGACCTCATGATGGGGCGCGGCAACACCGGCCCCGTCTACCCCTGGTTCGGCAAGGACATCCGCCGCGGCCTCGAGCTCGCCATCGAGAACTACGCGCTGCTGCACCGCCTGTGGCGCGAGGACGTCGTGGACTGGGAGGGGAAGTTCCGCACCCCGCTCCAGGGCTACACCTCGACGCCGCGCCCGCTCGACGGCGTACCCCCGTTCGTGTGGCACGGCTCGATCCGCAGCCCTGAGATCGCCGAGCAGGCGGCCTACTACGGCGACGGCTTCTTCCACAACCACATCTTCTGGCCGGCGTCGCACACGCGGCAGATGGTGGCGCTCTACCGCCGCCGGTTCGAGCACTACGGCCACGGCAGCGCCGACCAGGCGATCGTCGGGCTCGGCGGGCAGTTCTTCATGCGCCGCAACAGCCAGGACGCGGTGCGGGAGTTCCGCCCGTACTTCGACAACGCCCCGGTCTACGGCCACGGCCCGTCGCTGGAGGACTTCACCTCGCAGACGCCGCTGACGGTCGGGTCGCCGCAGGAGGTGCTGGAGCGCACGCTGTCGTTCCGCGACTACGTCGGGCACTACCAGCGCCAGCTGTTCCTCGTCGACCACGCCGGGCTGCCGCTGAAGACGGTGCTCGAGCAGCTCGACCTGCTGGGCGAGATCCTGCCGGAGATGCGCAAGGGCTTCGCCGAGGGCCGGCCCGCACACGTGCCCGACGCGCCGACCCACGGCTCTCTCGTGGCCGCGGCCGGCGGCGCCCGGGACACGACGGTGCACGCCACCGACGACGTCACCGGTCACCGCGTGGAGGACGACGCCCCCGTGCAGGCGACGGCATGACCCGCGTCGTCGTCGTCACCGCCGGGCTCTCGCAGCCGTCGTCGACGCGTCTGCTCGCCGACCGCCTCGCCGACGCCGTCACCGCGGCGCTGGCGGAGCGGGGCGAGCGGGTCGAGCTCGACGTCGTCGAGCTGCGCGACCACGCCCACGCGCTGGCCGACCACCTGCTGACCGGCTTCGCGAGCGGCGACCTCGCCGAGGCGATCGGCGCGGTGGCGCGCGCCGACGCCCTGGTGGTCGTCACGCCGGTGTTCAGCGCGTCGTACTCGGGGCTGTTCAAGACGTTCTTCGACGTGCTGGAGCCCGAGACGCTGGCGGGTACGCCGGTGCTGCTGGCCGCCACCGCGGGCACGCCGCGGCACTCGCTCGTGCTGGAGCACGCGCTGCGGCCGCTGTTCGCCTACCTGCGCGCCACCACCGTGCCGACGGCCGTCTTCGCGGCGACGGAGGACTTCGGTGCCGGCGACGGCCACCTGGCCTCCCGGGTGCACCGGGCCGCCGGCGAGCTCGCCGACCTGGCCGCGGGCACCCGTCGTACGACGCCGCGCCGCCAGGCCGCGCTGCCCGCCGCCGACGATGAGTTCGGCGAGGTCATCCCCTTCGAGCAGCTGCTGCGGGGCTCCGACCCGCGGTGAGGGTGGGGTGGCGGGTTCCCCGGTGCACCGGGGAACCCGCCACGAAGCCCAGCCCGCTCAGTGGCGGTAGGTGCCGTGGAGGATCGCGCGGCCGAGGGTCTTGAACGCCAGGTGGAAGGACACGACGGCGGGGGAGGCGTCGGCGTCGACGCCGAGCGACTCCTCTCCGACGGCGTGCACGACGAAGTAGTAGCGGTGCACCTGGTCGCCCTGGGGCGGGGCGGCGCCCATGAAGCCCTGGGTGCCGCCGTCGTTGCGCACGTGGAACGAGGAGCCCGGCAGCTCGCCGGCGGCCGCGCCGGTGTCCAGCGAGGTGACGGACGCCGGCAGGTCGACGAGCACCCAGTGCCAGAACCCGCTGGGGGTGGGCGCATCGGGGTCGAAGCAGGTGACGACGTAGGACTTCGTGCCCTCCGGCGCGCCGCTCCAGGACAGCTGCGGCGAGGTGTTGCCGAGCGCGGCGACCTGGTCGTCCTTCAGCGGCTGGCCGTCGGTGACGTCCGTGCTGGTCACCGTGAACGACGCCGCGGCGGGCAGGAGGGTGTACGGGTCGGGGCTGACGGGGCGTTCGAGACTCATGTCACGAACCTAGCCAGCGTTCCCAGGGTGGACCACGACGTCCGCCGCGGCGGTCGTCGGGGAGAATGCCCGCCGTGCCACTTCTGGAGGAGACCCTCGCCCGCATCGTCCCGCCGGACGCCGGGGCCCGTCGCGACGCCGCGGAGCGCCAGGCCCAGCTGACCAAGCCGGCGGGCGCCCTCGGTGTCCTGGAGGACCTGTCGGTGCAGCTGGCCGGCATCGCGCGCACCTGCCCGCCGCCGGCCCCGGCGCGCCCGGTGGTCGCCGTCTTCGCGGGGGACCACGGCGTCCTGGCCCAGGGCGTCTCACCGTGGCCGGCCGAGGTGACGCTGGGCATGGTGGAGAACTTCCGCGCCGGTGGGGCCGCGGTCAACGTGCTGGCCCGCTCCTGCGGCGCCGAGGTCGTGGTCGTCGACGTCGGGGTGGCCTCGCCGGTCGCGGCCGACGCGGTGGTCTGGGACCGGAACGTACGGCGGGGGACCGCCGACCTGCGCACCGGCGCCGCGATGCGCCCCGACGAGGCCCGCGCCGCGCTCGAGGTGGGGATCACGGTCGCCACCGAGCTGGTCGGGCGGGGCCACGACGTGCTGCTGACTGGTGACATGGGCATCGGCAACACGACACCCTCCGCCTGCCTCGTCGCGGCGCTCGCGGGGGTCGACCCGGCGGTCGCCACCGGGCGCGGCACGGGTGTCGACGACGCCACCCTGGCCCTCAAGACCCAGGTGGTCGCCGACGCGCTGGCGCGGCTCGCCGCGAGCGGCGCCGGCCCCGCCGCCGACCCGCTCACGACGCTCGCGGAGGTCGGCGGCCTGGAGCACGCGGCGCTGGCGGGCTACCTGCTCGGCGGCGCCGCGGCCGGCGTACCCGTCGTGCTCGACGGCTACATCGCCGGCTCGGCCGCGCTCGTCGCGCAGGCGCTGGCGCCCGAGGTCACCGCCTACCTCGTCGCCGGGCACCGCTCCGCCGAGCAGGGCCACACCGCGGCCCTGGCCCACCTCGGCCTGCGTCCGCTCGTCGACCTCGACCTGCGCCTCGGCGAGGGCAGCGGCGCCGCCCTGGCGCTCCCGCTCGTGCGCAGCGCGGCGCTCGTGCTCGCCGAGATGGCGACCTTCGACTCCGCGGGCGTGGCCCGCAAGGAGGCGTGATGGGCACCCGGGCCGACGAGCACCCGCCGTACCCGGTCGGGCTGCGCCTCACCGGCCGCCGCGTGCTCGTGGTGGGCGGCGGGCACGTCGCCCAGCGCCGCGTGCCGGCGCTCATCGCCGCCGGTGCCCGCGTGCACGTCGTCTCGCCGGTGCTCACCCCCGCCCTCGAGGGGATGCTGGCCGAGCTCACGTGGCGCGAGGGCCGGTTCACCCCGTCCGACCTCGACGGCGCCTGGTACGCCATCGCCACCACCGACGACCCGGAGGTCAATCACGCGGTGATCGAGGCGGCCGAGGAGCGCCGCATCTTCTGCGTGCGCGCCGACGACGCCCGCGAGGCCTCCGCCTGGACGCCCGCGGTGGGCCGCCACGGCGGCGTCACGGTCGCGGTCCTCGCCAACCGCGACCCCCGCCGTTCCTCGGCGCTGCGCGACGAGGTCGTCGCCGCCCTCGTCGACGGGCGCCTCGCCGTCGCCGGCACGGCCGACACCACGCCCGGCGTGGTGCTCGTCGGTGGCGGACCCGGCGACCCGACCCTCGTCACCGTCGCCGCCCGCCAGGCGCTGGCGTCCGCGGACGTCGTCGTCGCCGACCGGCTCGCCCCGCGCGAGCTGCTCGACGAGCTGGCCCCCCACGTCGAGCTCGTCGACGTCGCCAAGCTGCCCCGCGGCCGGGCCGCGAGCCAGGATGCCATCAACGCGGTGCTCGTCGACCGCGCCCGGGCCGGCAAGCGGGTCGTGCGGTTCAAGGGCGGCGACAACTTCGTCTTCGGCCGCGGCTACGAGGAGATCCAGGCCTGCCGCGCCGCGGGCGTGCCCGTCACGGTCATCCCCGGGCTGTCCTCCTCCATCTCGGTGCCCGGCGTCGCCGGCATCCCCGTGACCCACCGCGGGGTCGCCCACGAGTTCACGGTCATCTCCGGCCACATCCCGCCGGGCCACCCCGACTCCCTCGTCGCCTGGGACGCCCTGGCCCGGCTCCGCGGCACCCTGGTGCTGCTCATGGCGGTCGCCAACGCGGGCGCCATCGCCGAGGCCCTGGTGGCCGGCGGCCGCGACGCCGGCACCCCGGTCGCCGTCGTGGCCGAGGGCACGATGCCGGAGGAGCGCACCGTGCTGAGCACGCTGGGCACCCTCGCCGACGACATCGCCACCCAGGGCGTGCGCCCGCCGGCCATCATCGTGGTCGGCGAGGTGGTCGCGGTCGCGCACCCCGAGCGGTACGGCGAGGGCTGAGCATGGCGACCCTCGTCGAGGTCGACGCGGCGGACGACCCACGCCTGGCCGACTACCGCGACCTGCGCGACGTCAGCCTGCGCAAGCACGTCGAGGCCACCCACGGCCTCTTCCTCGCCGAGGGGGAGAAGGTGGTGCGCCGCTCCGTCGAGGCCGGCCACGTGCCGCGCTCGTTCCTCATGGCGCCCCGCTGGCTCGACGGGCTCGCCGACGTGCTGGCCACGACCGACGCGCCCTGCTACGTGGTCTCCGAGCAGCTCGCCGAGGAGGTCACCGGATTCCACGTCCACCGGGGCGCGCTGGCGTCGCTCGAGCGGCAGCCGCTGCCGCCGCTGGCCGACGTGCTCGCCGGCGCACGCTCGGTGCTCGTGCTGGAGGAGGTCGTCGACCACACCAACGTCGGCGCGATCTTCCGCAGCGGCGCCGCGCTCGGCTTCGACGCGGTCGTGCTCGCCCCGCGCTGCGCCGACCCGCTCTACCGCCGGGCGATCAAGGTCGCGATGGGGGCCGTCTTCTCCCTGCCCTGGACGCGCCTCGACGACTGGTACGACGCGCTGCCGCTGCTGTCGTCGTACGGCTTCACCACCGTGGCGCTCACCCTGGCCGACGACGCCGTCGACGTGGAGGAGGCGGTGCGCGGTGTCGACCGGCTCGCGCTCGTGCTCGGCTCCGAGGGCCACGGGCTGTCGGAGCGCTGGCAGGCCACGGCGGACCGGCGCGCCGTCATCCCGATGCACCACGGCATCGACTCGCTCAACGTGGCCGCCGCGAGCGCGGTGGCCTGCTACGTCGCCGCGCGCCGCTGAGCCGACCTCAGCGCCGGCCTCAGCGCCGACCTCAGAGCATGACCCCCACGCGGGTCGGCGTGAAGCCCGGGAAGACCTGGGCGGTGCTGGCCCCGAAGCGGCGCGAGACGACCTCGGCGAGCACGCTGCGGTAGTCGGTGGTCACCAGCAGGTCGGCGTCCGCGGTGTCGGTGAGCCCGGGCCACGAGCCGAGGTAGCGCCCGCCGCGCACACCCGCGCCGGCCAGCAGCATGACGTTGCCGTAGCCGTGGTCGAGGCCGTAGTTGTCGTTCTCGCGCACCCGGCGGCCGAACTCGCTGAGCGTCACCAGCGTGACCTTGTCGCCCAGCGCCCCGAGGTCGGTGAAGAAGGCCGCCATCGCGCCCGCGAGGTCGGCGACGTTGCGCTGCATGCCGCCCCAGCTCAGCGTGCCGAGGTCGGTGTGCATGTCCCAGTCGCCCTGGTCGACCGTGACGACCTTCGTGCCGACGTCGCCGCGGACCACCTGGGCGACGTGGCGCAGGGCCTTGCCGAGGTCGGTGTTCGGGTACGTCGCACCGTTGGCGGGGGTCGTGGGCAGCGCCCTGACGGGGGCGAAGTCGTCGACGGCCGCGAGCGCGGAGCGCACGCCGGTGCCGAGGGCCGAGGAGTCCGCGCCCCACAGCGACTGGATGGAGCGGCGCCGCCCGCCGAAGGTGTCCCACTGGTCGGCGCCGGCGAGCTGGAGGGACGCGGGGTCCCGCATCGCGGAGACCGCCTCGGCGCCGTACAGCGACGTGGGCACCATGCCGTCGCCCACGGCGACGCCGTCGAGCGGGTGGGTCGAGGCGTCCTGGCCGAGCAGGCGGTTGAGCCAGCCCTCGCGCGTCGTGCTGCCGGCCGTGGCGTCCTCCACCTCCTCCATCGCGGCGAAGTGCGAGCGGTTGGGGGCCGGCAGGCCGGTGGCGTGCACGGCGGCGAGCTTGCCGGCGGTCCACATCGGCAGCAGGGGCGCGAAGCCCGGGTGCAGGCCGAACATGGCGTCCTTGGCCAGCAGCCGCTCGGCGGGGACGGCGATGCGCGGCCGGGCGCGGTAGTAGACCGGGTCGGCGTGGGGCACGACGAGCGACAGCCCGTCGGCGGCCCCGCGCAGGGAGAGCACGACGAGGACCTTGTCGCTGGGCGTGGTGCCCGCCGCGGCGTACCCGGCGGAGACGTTGACCACCGCACCGCCGAAGGTGGCGGCGGCGCCGGCGAGCAGGGCGCCGCGCAGCAGGGTGCGCCGCGAGACGCCGGCGAACTCGTCGCAGCAGGCGGGGGCGGTGGCGGGACGGGGCTGGTTCACGGGGGTGCTCCGCTCAGCGCGTGAGGTGGTGGGGGGAGTCGAGCAGGATGGCCAGGAGCCGGTTGAACTCCCACTTGACCAGGGCGTGCGTCGCCGTGACGACCGTCGAGGGCTGGTAGCCCGTCGCCTCGCAGCACGCCTGCAGCAGCGCCGGCGTCGAGGGCGCGCCGAGCATCCGGCCGCAGAGGTGGTCGACGAGCTGCGCGAACGTGAGCGATGCCTGGGGGAGCCAGTCGGTGGGGGCCGCGTAGGCGATGTCGGTCTTGGGCCACCACCGGCCGGCCGCGCTCCAGTGGAAGGAGAACGAGGCCAGCGCGCGCGAGCCGGAGCTCCACGACGCGTTGTCGATCGGGGGACCGTCGGGCCGCGGCCAGCTGAACGGGCTGGAGCCGAGCGCGGTCGCCTGCCACAGCAGCTGGTTCACCGCCGAGCCGTCGGCCGTCGGTCGCGCGAGGGTGGCGCCGAGCGCGCGGTAGGTGCCCACGACGTCCTCGCCCGGGTCGCGCACCTTGCGCCCCGCCGACGCGAGGAACTCCGGGCGGGCCACGAGGGCCCGCAGCACCGCGGTGATGCTGGTGCCGCTGGCGAGGTAGACCGACGCGAGGTGGTCGACGAGGGCCGCGGGCGGGGAGTCCTGCACCAGCTTGGTCGCGATGCGCCGGCACACGCGCCGCGCGGTCGCGGGGTGGCGGGCGAGGTAGGTCAGGTAGGCCCGCGTCACGGCCCGGCCGTCGGGGTCGGCGTTCGGGTGGGAGAAGCCCATGACGCGGACGGGGCCCGTCGCGTGGTCCGTCGGCCGGTAGCTGGCGGCCCACGTCTTCCACACGTCGACGCGGTAGCCGGTGAGGATGCGGGCGGAGTCCTTGACGTCGGCCTCGGTGTAGTTGCCGCGGCCCACCGTGTGCAGCTCGAGCAGCTCCCGGCCGAGGTTCTCGTTCGGGCGGGTCTTCGTCGAGATGGCGTTGTCGAGGAAGAGCCCCATGGCGGGGTGCGTGGTGGCCGTGATGAGCAGGTCGGTGAAGGTGCCCAGGGCGCGGGCACGCAGCGCGTCGCCGTACGACGTGCGGTGCACGAAGTGCGAGTCCCCGTTGACCGGCACGTGGAAGTGGCCCTCCCACAGCTCGGCCATCAGCTCGTGCACCTGCCGCTGGGACGTGAGGCGCCGCATCATCAGCCAGCGCGCGTAGTCGGCCATCACGACCCAGCCGTGCTCGATCTCCGCGACCTGGCGCTCCCACAGGTCGCTCGGCGTGCGGTTCAGCGAGGGCCACCAGGCGCGCAGGCCGTCGGCCGCCGCGTCGGGGATCGACGAGGGGCGCAGCTGGCGCTCGAACCAGGCGCGCCGGCCGCCGGCGGCCGCCATCTCCGCGGCCAGGGCGGGCGTGTAGCCGTAGGTCAGCCGGCGGGCGAAGTGCAGCGAGGCAGGGTCCAACGGGGCCGCCCCGGGGTACCGCTGCGGTGTGTACGACGAGGCTGCCGCGGGCGCGACGCTGCCTGCGCTGGCGCGCGCGCTGGTGCGTCCGGCCGGCGGTGCGACGGAGCGGCTCACGGGGCCTCCCGAGACGAGGACGGGCGGCGCCCTGCCGCCCTGCTCCGGCCCCGATCGGTGCGCCCCGCCCCGACCTGAGGGAAACCGCCGGACGACTTCCGCGGCGGGCACGCACCCGTCGTACGTGGCCGTGACGCTCCGGACGTGGTCGCCCGTGGCCGCACCTCCTACGATGAGGCGTCCGTGCGTCGTGCAGAGAGCTGGTTCGTCCGTCCCGATGGAGCGCCCCCGAAGTCCTGAGCCCCCCGACCCGACCGTGGTCCCCGGGGGGCACCGATGACCGAGTGGATCCTCCTCGCGGTCTCGTTCCTGCTGATCGCCGCCTGTGGCGTGTTCGTCGCCGCCGAGTTCTCGTTCGTCACCGTCGACCGCGGTCAGGTCGACCGCGCCGCGGAGAACGGTGAGCCCGGCGCCGAGGGCGTGCAGAAGGCGTTGCGCCACCTCTCGACCCAGCTCTCCGGCGCCCAGGTCGGCATCACCGTCACCAACCTCGCCGTCGGCTTCCTCGCCGAGCCCGCGCTCGCCTCGCTGCTGCGCGACCCGCTGACGGCCGCGGGGCTGCCCGCCGGCTCCGTCACCCCGGTCGCCGTCGGCGTCGCGCTCGTCGTCAGCACGGCGCTGACGATGGTCTTCGGCGAGCTGGTCCCGAAGAACCTCGCGATCGCGCTCCCGCTGCGCACCGCCCGGGCCACCCAGGTCTTCATGCGCGTCTTCACGGCCGTCATGGCCGGCCCGATCCGCCTGCTCAACGGGTCCGCCAACAGCGCGGTCCGACGGCTCGGCCTCGAGCCCCAGGAGGAGCTGCGCTCCGCCCGCAGCTCGCGCGAGCTGGCCTCCCTCATCGCCCGCTCCGCCGACCAGGGCACCCTCGACGCGGACACCGCGGAGCTGATGGAGCGCTCGGTGTCCTTCGGCGAGCGCACCGCCGGCGAGATCATGACCCCCCGCGTGCGGACCGACAGCGTCGAGCAGACCGACCGGGCCATCACCGTCATCGAGCTCGCCCGCTCCACGGGCCACTCCCGCTTCCCGGTGCTGGACGCCGACGAGAACGTCGTGGGCACCGTGCACGTGAAGAACGCCGTCGCCCTGCCGGTCCACGAGCGCCCGACGACCCGGGTGCGCTCGATCATGGCCCCGCCGACGCTCGTGCCCGACACGCTGCGCCTCGACCCGCTCCTCACGCTCCTGCGCGACGACGGCTTCCAGCTCGCCGTCGTCCTCGACGAGTACGGCGGGCAGGCCGGCGTCGTGACGCTGGAGGACGTCGTCGAGGAGATCGTCGGCGACATCGCGGACGAGCACGACCGGCTCGGCTCCCGCGTGCGCCTGCGCCGCGACGGCACCTGGACCCTCTCCGGCCTCCTGCGCCCCGACGAGGTGGAGGACGCCTCCGGGATCGCCTTGCCGGAGCACGAGGACTACGACACCGTCGGCGGGCTCGTCGTGCGGGAGCTGGGCCGCATCCCCGTCGCCGGCGACGTGGTCGAGGTGCCCGTGCCGGTGCGCGACGACCCGGACGGCGAGGAGCGCCAGCAGCTCGCCGTGCTCACCGTCGACCACATGGACGGCCTACGGGTCGACCGGGTGTCGCTGCTGCTGCTCGACCGGGTGCCCGAGGGGGAGGACGCGTGAACGACTACGTCGCGATCGGGCTCGCCGTCGTGCTGCTCGGCCTGAACTTCTTCTTCGTGGGCGCCGAGTTCGCGCTCGTCGCGGCCCGCCGCAGCCAGATCGAGCCGCTGGCCCGTGCGGGCTCGCGCTGGGCGCGCATCACCCTGCGGGCGATGGAGCAGGTGTCGGTGATGATGGCCGGCGCCCAGCTTGGCATCACGATCTGCTCCGTCGGGCTCGGCGCCGTCGGCGAGCCCGCCGTGGCGCACCTGCTCGAACCGCTCTTCGAGGCGGTGGGCGTGCCCCACGGCCTGACCCACCCGATCTCGTTCGTGATCGCGCTGACGCTGGTGGTCTACCTGCACGTCGTGCTCGGCGAGATGATCCCCAAGAACATCGCGCTGGCCGACCCGGAGCGCGCCGCCGTCGTCCTCGGTCCGCCGCTCATGGTGGTCGTGACGGTGCTGCGGCCGCTGATCATCGCGCTGAACGCGGTGGCCAACACGACGCTGCGCCTGCTGCGCGTGGAGCCGAAGGACGAGGTGTCGTCGGCCTTCACGCGCGAGGAGGTGGCGGCCCTCGTGGAGGAGTCGCACGGCGAGGGCCTCATCGCGGCGGGGGAGTACGACCGCCTCTCCGGGGCGCTCGGCTTCACCGAGAAGAAGGTCGACGCGGTGATCATGCCGCTCGCCACGCTGGCGACCGTGCCCCGCGGGTCGACGGTGGCGGACGTCGAGGACCTGTGCGCCTCGACCGGCTTCAGCCGGTTCCCGGTGGCGGACGGCGACGAGCTCCTCGGCTACCTCCACATCAAGGACGTGCTGGAGACCGACGAGACCCGCCGCCTGCGCGTCATCGACGCCAAGTGGATCCGTCCGTTCGCGGCGGTCCGCCACAGCGACCTGCTCCACGACGCGCTCGAAGTGCTCCAGCGGCGGGGCGCGCACATGGCCCGGGTCATCGGCGACGACGGCGAGCTGCTGGGCCTCGCGACGCTCGAGGACGTGATCGAGGAGCTGGTCGGCGAGATCCGCGACGCCGCCCACGCGGAGGACGGGGCCTGAGCCCGTCGGGGTCCCCCGACGACTAGGGTGACCCCGGCAAGGCCCCCGGCGGGGCGTGGCGCGACCGGAGTGAGTGCAGGTAAGTGACCCGTGTCCGATGAGTCGAGCCGGACGGCGAACGTGTGGACGATCCCCAACGTCCTCTCCGGCCTCCGCCTCCTCGGCGTCCCCCTGTTCCTCTGGCTCGTGCTGGGGCCCGAGGCCGACGGCCTGGCGCTGCTCGTGCTCATGGTGTCCGGGGTCACCGACTTCCTCGACGGCTACCTCGCCCGTCGCCTCGACCAGCGCTCCCCCCTGGGGGAGGTGCTCGACCCGGTCGCGGACCGGCTCTACATCCTCGCGGTGATCGTCGGGCTCGGGCTGCGGGAGGTGATCCCGTGGTGGGTGGTGGTGATCCTGCCGCTGCGCGACGCCCTCCTGTGGTGCCTCGTGCCGTTCCTGCGCACCCGCGGCTACAGCGCGCTGCCCGTCCACTTCCTGGGCAAGGCCGCCACGTTCAACCTGCTCTACGCCTTCCCGCTGCTCCTCCTGGGTGACGGCACCGGCGTCGTGGCCACGCTCGCCCTCGTCTTCGGCTGGGCCTTCGCCCTGTGGGGCATCGGGCTCTACTGGTGGGCGGGCCTGCTGTACGCCTGGCAGGTGCGGCGGCTGCTCGCCACGACCGAGCCGCTCGCCCACCGCGATCGCGGCCGCGCCGGCGACGGGGCCCCGGGGCCCCGATGACCACGCCGTCGGACCGCGCCACCCTCCCGCTGCTGGAGCTCGTCACCCGTCAGTCGCTGGAGGAGGACTACGCCCACGTGGCGGAGCAGAAGGCCCGCGCGGCGGCACAGGCGCGCGCAGCCGGTGGGGACGGTGGGGCCGGTGGGACGGGGACGCCGGCTCCGGCGGGCCGCCGCCTGGGACGGGCCACCGTCGTGGTGGTCGGCGTGTTCGGCCTCCTGGCGGCGACGGCGGCCGTGCAGAGCTCGCGCGACGCGGCCACCGACGAGACGAGCCGCACCACCCTCGAGGGCCGGGCCACCGAGGGCCGCGAGCGCCTCGCCGCGCTGCAGGACCGGATCGCGGAGCTGCGGGACGCCAACGGCGCCGCCACCGTCGCGCTCGAGGGCCTGGAGGCCCGCGAGCGGGCGGCGACCGGCCGCGTCGAGGCGCTGCGCCTCGTGACGGGGTACGGCGAGGTGGTCGGCCCCGGGGTGCGCGCGGTCGTCGACGACGCGCCCGAGGACCCGTCCGGCGACGGCTCCGGCCGCGTGCAGGACGAGGACCTGGCCCGCCTCGTCGCCGGCCTGTGGGAGGCCGGCGCCGAGGCCGTCGCCATCAACGGCCAGCGGCTCACCCCGCTGTCGTCCATCCGCAACTCCGGCAGCGCCGTCAACGTCAACAGCCGGCCCCTCACCGCGCCGTACGTCGTCGACGCGATCGGCGACCCCCGCACGCTGCAGGCCGACCTGGCCGACACCCGCCCCGGCCGCGAGTTCGACGTCATCGCCACCTCCGTCGGCCTCGTCGTCCAGCTCGACAACGTGGGGGAGCTGCGCCTGCCCGCGGGCCCGGCCCCGGTGCTGCGCCACGCGGAGGAGATGACGGCGGCCGCGCCCGACCAGCCCACCGCCCCCCAGCAGTCCACCCAGCAGTCCACCCAGCCGTCGACGACGGGAGACCGACCGTGATCGCCGCCCTCGGGCTGCTCATCGGCATCGTGCTCGGGCTCGTGCTCGAGCCCGACGTGCCGCTGGGCCTCCAGCCCTACCTGCCCATCGCCGTCGTCGCCGCCCTGGACGCGGTCTTCGGCGGACTGCGCGCCTACCTCGACGGCATCTTCGACGACAAGGTGTTCGTCATCTCGTTCGTCAGCAACGTCGTCATCGCCGCGGTGATCGTCTACCTCGGCGACCGGCTCGGCGTGGGCGGCCAGCTGTCGACCGGCGTGATCGTGGTGCTCGGCATCCGGATCTTCTCCAACATGGCGGCCATCCGGCGCCACGTGTTCCATGCCTGAGCCCCGGCCCGACCAGGTGCCCGAGCCGGGGGCAGCACCCGGCAGCGGGGGCGGTACGACGGGACGCACCCGCCTGCGCGACGCGCTCCTGCGGCCCTCGCGCGGCCAGCTGGTCGTGGCCGTGCTGCTCGCCGTGGTCGGGTTCGCCGGCATCGTCCAGGTGCGCACCATCGACTCCGACGACACCTACTCGGGCTACCGGGAGCAGGACCTGATCGACCTGCTGAGCGGCATCGCGGGCACCACCCAGCGGGCGGAGGCCGAGATCGCCCGCCTCGAGCAGACCCGCGACGACCTGCGCTCGACGACGACCGGTCGCACGACCGCCCTCGAGCAGGCCCAGCGCGAGGCGCGCACCCTCGCCGTGCTGGCCGGCACGGTGCCGGTCGAGGGCCCGGGACTGCGCGTGACGCTCACCGACGACGACGGCCGCATCGAGCCGGCCGACGTCGTCGACATGCTCCAGGAGCTGCGCACCGCCGGTGCGGAGGCGATCGAGGTCAACGACGAGGTGCGCGTGGTGGTCGACACCTTCGTGGACTCCGGCGGCGACGGGCTCGCCGTGGACGGCGTGCGGCTGAGCTCGCCGTACGTCATCGACGTGATCGGCGCGCCCGACACCCTCGCCGGTGCCATGTCGTTCCCCGGGGGGCCCACGGAGCGCTTCGGTGAGGAGGCCGTCGAGGTCGAGGCCGAGGAGCTGGAGTCGGTCGAGGTGACGAGCGTCGTCGAGCTCGACACGCCGTCCTTCGCCGACCCCGCCGGGTGACGCTAGGGTCGTCGTGCTGCCCGCGTCGCACGCAGCCCCCAGCTCGCCCCGCACCCCGAGGAGCGCCCCGTGTACCCCGAGGACCTGAAGTACACCGCCGAGCACGAGTGGGTCCGCCAGCCCGGCGAGACCGCGGGCGCCGTGCGCGTCGGCGTCACCCACTACGCGCAGGACGAGCTCGGCGGGATCGTCTACGTGACGCTCCCGGAGGTGGGGGAGTCGGTGCGTGCCGGGGAGCCCTGCGGCGAGCTCGAGTCCCACAAGTCGGTCAGCGAGATCTACGCCCCGCTGACGGGCGAGGTGGTGGCCGTCAACGAGGCCCTCGACGCCACCCCCGAGGTCGTCAACTCCGACCCGTACGGCGACGGCTGGCTCTTCGAGGTCGTGCCCGCCGAGGCGGGCGCGGTGGACGCGTTGCTCGACGCCGCGACGTACCAGTCCGATCTCCCCGCCTGAACCAGACCACCGTCCGTCCCCGGTTGATCCGAGCCCCGTGACTGGTAGGTTCGGACCTCGTCACCCTCAGCCCGCCGTTGAGGGTTTCCGTGACCCCCCAGGAGGCCATCACCATGCCGTTCTGCACAGCCTGCGGTAGCCAGAACCCGGACGAGGCCCGGTTCTGCTCCCAGTGCGGCACCAAGCTGGTGACGTCCGCCCCCGCCGCGTCGGAGTCGACGGCCACCATCACGTTCGGTGCGTCCTCCACCACCGAGAGCTCGGACCGGGCGCTGAACCCCGTCGACGCCGCCGCGGTGGATGCACTCCCGCCGGGCCACGCGCTCCTCGTGGTGCAGCGCGGCCCGGGCGCGGGCAGCCGCTTCCTCCTCGACACCGACCTCGTGACCGCCGGGCGCCACCCGGAGAGCGAGATCTTCCTCGACGACGTGACGGTGTCGCGCCGCCACGCGGACTTCCGCCGTACCGGGGGACGGTTCACCGTCTCCGACGTCGGCAGCCTCAACGGCACGTACGTGAACCGCGACCGCATCGACGAGGTCACGCTCAAGGACGGCGACGAGGTCCAGATCGGCAAGTACCGGCTGGTGTTCTTCTCGGGCGCGCCGGTCTGAGCATGGCCGCCCCCGGCGTCGACCCGCACCGGCAGGGGGGCGCCCACGCCGACCGGATGAACATCGGTCAGGTGCTGGACGTCCTGCGACCGGAGTTCCCGGGCATCACCATCCCCAAGATCCGGTTCCTCGAGGACAAGGGGCTCATCAAGCCCGAGCGCACGCCGTCGGGCTACCGCAAGTTCGCCCCCGGTGACGTCGACCGGCTGCGCTACGTGCTCGTCATGCAGCGCGACCACTACCTGCCGCTGAAGGTGATCGGCGAGCACCTCGACGCCATCGACCGCGGCCTCGAGCCGCCCCCCATCGAGGGCGTCGTGCCCACGGTGCCCAAGGTGGCGCTGGCGGCCGACGGGCTGCCCGGGCCCGAGGAGTTCCGGCGCCGCGGCCAGGTGCGCCTGACCCGCCGCGAGCTGCTCACGGTCGCGGGCATCGAGGAGCCGTTCCTCGCCACGCTCGAGGACTACGGCCTCGTGCGGCCGTCGGGCACGGGTCACTACGACGCCGAGGACCTCGTCGTCGCCGACACCGCCCGCGAGCTCGAGGCCTTCGGCATCGAGCCGCGCCACCTGCGCGCCTTTCGCGCCGCCGCCGACCGCGAGGTCGGCCTCGTCGAGCAGGTCGTGGCCCCGGTACGCCGCAGCCGCGACGCCGCCGCGGAGGCGCGCGCCGCCGATGTCGCCGCCCGGATCGCCGCGCTGACCGTGCGCCTGCACGCCACCCTCGTCAAGGGCTCGCTGCCCGGGCGCTGAGGCCCGCTCCGCGCGGTCCGGCCCGGCTCGGTCCCGGGAGTAGGGTGGTGGACGTGCGCGAGGTAGATGTCGTCGGAGTCCGTGTGGAGATGCCCTCCAACCACCCGATCGTGCTGCTGCGCGAGAGCTCGGGGGAGCGCTACCTGCCCATCTGGATCGGGGCGGTGGAGGCGACGGCGATCGCGTTCGCCCAGCAGGGGGTGGTGCCGCCGCGACCCCTCACGCACGACCTGCTGAAGGACGTGCTGGAGGCGACGGGCAACGGCCTCGAGGAGGTGCGGATCGTGGAGGTCCGCGACGGCGTTTTCTACGCCCAGCTCGTGCTCGCCTCCGGCGTCGAGGTGAGCGCGCGGCCGTCGGACTCCATCGCGCTGGCCCTGCGCACCGGCTCCCGCATCGTCTGCGCCGACGACGTGCTCGACGAGGCCGGGCTGGCCGTGCCGGCCGAGCAGGAGGACGAGGTGGAGAAGTTCCGCGAGTTCCTCGACCACGTCACGCCCGACGACTTCGAGTCGCTCTGACCGTCGCCGAAGTGTGACCCTCGACCTGAGATGGAGGGTTGCGACCGGCGTGTCGCGCGTTGACCCGACCGGGTGCCGGGCCTACGTTGGGACCCTCTTCGTTGTAACTCCACCGTTGTGCTCCGCACGACCACTTCCCTCCGGAGTTGCGTGACGCGAAGGAACCGACGGAGGTCGCAGTGAGCAGGAACGACGAGCAGCCCGCGCGCAGCGGGGCTGACGAGCAGGCGGTCGCCGAGGCGACCGAGCTCGCCGACGAGCAGGGGCTGCTCTTCACCGACGACGTGTCGCCGCTGCCCAGCGACCTGGGGTACCGCGGGCCGACCGCGTGCAACGCCGCCGGCATCACCTACCGCCAGCTCGACTACTGGGCCCGCACGGGCCTCGTCGAGCCGTCGATCCGCGGCGCCAAGGGGTCGGGCTCGCAGCGGCTCTACTCCTTCCGCGACATCCTCATCCTCAAGATCATCAAGCGGCTGCTGGACGCGGGCATCTCCCTGCCGCAGATCCGCACCGCCATCTCCCACCTGCGCGAGCGCGGCACCGACGACCTGACGCGCGTCACGCTCATGAGCGACGGTGCCTCGGTCTACGAGTGCACGACCAACGACGAGGTCATCGACCTGCTCCAAGGCGGCCAGGGCGTGTTCGGCATCGCGATCGGCGGCGTGTGGCGCGAGATCGAGGGCTCGCTGGCCGAGCTGCCGAGCGAGCGCACCGCGGACGACGCGGCCGAGGCCGGCGCGTCGGTCGTCGACGAGCTCGCCGCGCGGCGCGCCCGTCGCATCGGCTGAACCCCGCTCCACCGGCTGAGCTCCACCGGACCACCTCCGTCGGGGGCCCGGCACCCTCGTGGTGCCGGGCCCTCGTCGCGTCTGCGGTGGTAGCGTGGCGAGCGCTGACGAATCCGCACGGGAGAGCCTCCGTGCGCCCGCGCGAGCGGACGTCGACGGAGCGCCGAAGGGGCAATTCCTCCCCGGAACCTCTCAGGCGCACGGACCGAGCGGACGAGGCGACTCTGGAGCGGACGGCGACGTCGGTGACAGAGGGGGAGGCGGACCGACCGACCCCTGGTGACGGAGCGCCTCATGACCGATCAGCCCACCCTGGCCGAGCTCGACGCGGCCCACCCCTTCGTCGAGCGTCACGTCGGCCCCGACGCCGACGCCGTCCGCGCCATGCTCGAGCGGCTCGGCCACGACTCGCTCGACGCCCTGATGGACGCCGCGGTGCCGGCGGGCATCCGGGACCGCGACGTGACGCTGGCCCTGCCCCCCGCCGCCTCGGAGGCCACCGTCGCCGCCGAGCTCCGCGCGCTGGCCGCGGCCAACGAGCCGGGGGAGTCCCTCATCGGGCTGGGCTACCACCCCACGACGACCCCGCCCGTCATCCGCCGCAACGTGCTGGAGGACCCGAGCTGGTACACGGCGTACACGCCGTACCAGCCGGAGATCTCCCAGGGGCGGCTCGAGGCGCTCCTCAACTTCCAGACCATGGTCGGCGACCTCACGGGGCTGCCGACGGCGAACGCGTCCCTCCTCGACGAGGCCACCGCCGCCGCGGAGGCGATGACGCTGGTCCGGCGGGCGCAGCGCCGCTCGAGCGGGCCGTTCGTCGTCGACGCCGACGCCCTCCCGCAGACGATCGACGTCGTGCGCACCCGTGCCGAGGCCATGGGGATCGAGGTGGTCGTCGCCGACCTGACCGACGGCCTGCCCGCGTCGGTCGCGGAGACCGGGTCGTGCGGGGTGCTGGTGCAGTACCCCGGCGCCTCCGGGCGGGTGCTCGACCCCCGTCCCGTCGTCGAGGCCGCCCACGCGGTCGGGGCCCTCGTCGTCGCCGCCGCCGACCTGCTCGCGCTCACGTTGCTGGAGTCGCCGGGCGCGCTGGGGGCCGACGTGGCGATCGGCTCCACCCAGCGCTTCGGCGTCCCGCTCTTCCACGGCGGGCCGCACGCGGCGTACATCGCCGTGCGCTCCGGGCTGGAGCGCAACCTGCCCGGCCGCCTCGTCGGCGTCTCGGTCGACGCCGAGGGCCGCCCGGCGTACCGGCTGGCGCTGCAGACCCGCGAGCAGCACATCCGTCGCGACAAGGCGACCTCCAACATCTGCACGGCGCAGGTGCTGCTGGCCGTCGCGGCCGGCATGTACGCCGTGCACCACGGCCCCGACGGCCTGCGCACGATCGGTCACCGCACCCACCGGTACGCCGCCGTGCTGGCCGCCGCGGTGCGCGCCGCCGGCGGCACGACCGTCCACGAGGCCCTCTTCGACACCGTGACCGTGCGGGTGCCGGGCCAGGCCGCCGCGGTCGTCGCCGCGGCGCGCGAGCGGGGCCTGCACCTGCGCCTCGTCGACGCCGACCACGTCGGGATGTCGACGTCCGAGCGCACGACCCGCGCCACCCTCGACGGTGTGCTCGCCGCCCTCGCGGTGGCGCTGCCGGACCTGAGGGGCGTCGACGTCGACGAGCTCGACCGCACCACCGCCGACGCGGTGCCGGACGCGCTGCGACGCGCGACGCCGTACCTGACCCACGAGGTGTTCTCCAGCCACCGCAGCGAGACGCAGATGCTGCGCTACCTGCGCCGGCTCTCGGCGCGGGACTACGCGCTGGACCGCGGCATGATCCCGCTCGGCTCCTGCACGATGAAGCTCAACGCCACGACGGAGATGGAGCCGATCAGCCTCCCGGGCTTCGCCGACCTCCACCCGTTCGTGCCGGCCGGCGACGCCGAGGGCTACCGCCGCCTCGTCGCGGACCTCGAGGGCTGGCTCGCGGAGGTCACCGGCTACGACCGCGTGTCGGTGCAGCCCAACGCCGGCTCGCAGGGCGAGCTGGCGGGGCTGCTGGCGATCCGGGCCTACCACCACGACCGCGGCGACGTGGGCCGCGACGTGTGCCTCATCCCCTCCTCGGCGCACGGCACCAACGCCGCGTCGGCCGTCATGGCGGGCATGCGGGTGGTGGTCGTGCGCTCGGCCGAGGACGGGGGCGTCGACCTCGACGACCTGCGGGCGGCCTGCGCGGAGCACGCCGACGACCTCGCGGCGATCATGGTCACCTACCCCTCCACGCACGGGGTCTACGAGGACACGATCACCGAGCTGTGCGAGGTCGTGCACGCCCACGGCGGGCAGGTCTACGTCGACGGCGCGAACCTCAACGCGCTCGTCGGCCACGCCCGTCCGGGCGCCTTCGGCGGCGACGTGTCGCACCTCAACCTCCACAAGACGTTCTGCATCCCGCACGGCGGTGGCGGCCCGGGCGTCGGCCCGGTGGCGGTGAAGGCGCACCTCGCGCCGTACCTGCCCTCCCACCCGCTGCACGGCGAGGAGGAGAAGCGGGCCGGTGTGGGCGCGATCAGTGCCGCGCCGTACGGCTCGGCGGGGATCCTGCCGATCTCCTGGGCGTACGTTCGACTGATGGGCGCCGAGGGCCTCGCGCACGCCACCGCGGTCGCGGTGCTCGCCGCCAACTACGTCGCGGCCCGCCTCGAGGAGCACTTCCCGGTGCTGTACCGCGGCGAGAACGGGCTGGTGGCCCACGAGTGCATCCTCGACCTGCGCCCGCTCACCAAGGCGACGGGCGTCACCGTCGACGACGTGGCCAAGCGGCTCGTCGACCACGGGTTCCACGCCCCGACGATGTCGTTCCCGGTGGCCGGCACCCTCATGGTCGAGCCGACCGAGTCGGAGGACCTCGCGGAGATCGACCGGTTCTGCGACGCCATGATCGCCATCCGGGCGGAGATCGAGCGCGTGGCGGCGGGGGAGTGGAGCGCGGAGGAGTCGCCGCTGCGCCACGCGCCGCACACGGCCCGGGCGCTGACGGGGGAGTGGGACCGCGCGTACCCGCGCGAGCTCGGCGTCTTCCCGGCCGGCCACGACCCGGACAAGTACTGGCCGCCCGTGGGCCGGATCGACCAGGCGTACGGCGACCGCAACCTCGTCTGCGCGTGCCCGCCGCTCGAGGCGTTCGCGGAGGACCGCGACTGAGCGTCCCGACCCCTCGTGGGTACGACGGAGCCCCGGGCCGTGGTGGCCCGGGGCTCCGTCGTCGTGCAGGGGTCGGCCGTGCGGGGGTCGGTCGTGCGGGGGGTACCGCTCAGTCGCCGGGCCAGTCGCCGGTGGCGCGCTGGTAGACCCGCGCACCGCCGCGGTTGATGAGCGCCTTGACGACCGAGAAGATCGCCCCCTGCACCGCCGCGGCGAGGATGATCTCGCGCAACGGGTACTCCGACTCCAGGGGCCGGGGAGCGTCGTCGGACGCCGTGGGCACGGCCTTCTTCCAGACCTGCTGGAAGATCTCACCCGCGATGACGCCGGCGAGCAGGCTGCTCACGAGCCCGATGGGGCGGTAGAGCAGCTTCGCCGAGCGGCTGCCCGGTTCCTCTCGCTTCATCGTCGATCTCCTCCCCGCTGTGCGGTGGCGTCCTCACGTCCGCCGTCGGCCCGCAGGCGACGGCCCTCCTCGACGTCGTCCGCGTGCTTCTCGTCGGCCTTCTCCGTCGTGCGCGTGTCGCGCGGCGGCAGCTGGATGGTCTCCTCCGCGGCGATGCCGGCCTGGAGCTCCCGGCCCCGCTCGAGCTCGGCGTCGAGCTCGGCGCCGAACAGCAGCGCGAGGTTCGTGATCCACAGCCAGAGCAGGAAGACCGCGACGCCGGCGAGCGAGCCGTACGTCTTGTTGTAGCTGCCGAAGTTCGCGACGTAGAACCCGAACGCCGCCGAGGCGACGACCCAGGTGAGGATCGCGACGATGGCACCGACGCTGATCCAGCGGAACTTGGGCTGCTGCACGTTCGGCGTCACGTAGTAGAGCAGCGCCACGACGACGACCACGGCGAGCAGGATGACCGGCCACTTCACGATGTTCCACACCGTGACCGCGGCCGAGCCCACGCCGATCGCGTCACCGACGGCGGTCGCCGCCGGGCCGGAGATGACCAGCCCGAGCGCCACGAGCGCCACCAGCACCACCGACACGGCGGTCAGCAGGAGCATCACGGGGCGGAGCTTCCAGATCGGCCGGCCCTCGCGGATCTCGTAGATCCGGTTCATGGCGCGCCCGAACGAGTTGACGTAGCCCGAGGCCGACCACAGGGCGGCGGCGAGTCCGATGACGAACGCGAGGCCGGCGCCCTGGGAGGCGGAGAGCTGCTGCAGCGTCGGCTCGAGGGTGTCCGCGGCCGAGCCGGCGCCGACGTCCCGCAGGATCTGCAGGAGCGTGTCGACGGTCGCCTGCCCCTGGCCGAACAGGCCGACCAGCGAGAGCAGGGCGACGAGCCCCGGGAACAGCGCGAGCACCGCGTAGTAGGTGAGCGCGGCCGCGAGGTCCGTGCACTGGTCCTTGCTGAACTCGCGCATCGTGCGTCGTGCGACGTAGCGCCACGACGCCTTCTCGAGGTCGCCCATCGAGTCCGGCTTGCGGGGGTCGTCGGGGTCGGGCGCCGTGCGGCTCCGCTGCTCCTCCGTCGACTCGCCGGGCCGCGGCGTCGCGTGGGCGGCCGCGTGGTCGTGCGTCTTCTTCTTCCCTCGTCCTAGCACCGGAGCCCCCTCACCGTCGACGACGCCACAGGACGACGACGGTGACCAGGACGGCCACCGCCACCAGGCCGCCCGCGCCTCCCAGCGCGACGGAGGTCGGGCGGCCCCGCTCGTCGGTCAGGGCCTCGCGGGCCTGGTCGACGGCCGCCGTGGCCTGCTCCTTGGCGTGGCCGGCGGCCCCGACGACCTGGTCCTTGGCCTGGGCGACGCCGTCACCGACGTTGCCCTTGACCTCCTCGACCTTGTCGTGGGCCCGGCCCTTGACGTCCAGCTTGGCCGTGAGGGCCTCGACGGTCTCGCCGAGCTCGGCCCGGACCTGCTCGACCTCGTGCTGCAGCTCCTCGATGCTCGGCTCGCCGTCGGTGGGCCCGTCGGCCCGGTGCGCGCCGGACTCAGGTGGTGTGGTCATGCTGACGGGCCTCCTTGACGGTGCGGACGTCTTCCTTCACGTTCTCGACGGTGCGCTCGGGCACCGCCGGCGTGGCGTGGGCCACCTGCTTCTTGCCGACGAGCGCGAGGACACCGGCGAGGAGCAGGAGGGCGAGGGTCACGATGAGCCCGGCCAGCCACAGGGGCACGACGAGGTCCAGCGCGATGATGATGGTGGCGATGAGGGTGCCCAGGCCGAAGAAGCCGATCAGGGCGGCCGCGCCGAAACCGGCGGCGCCGAAGCCGGCGTACCGGACCTTGCGCGCGATCTCGGCCTGGGCGAGCTTGATCTCCCCGCGGACGAGCTCGGAGGTCTGCGTCGACAGGCGCGAGATCAGCTCGCCGGTGGACTCGTCTCCTCGGACGCTGCTCACGACGACCTCAGACGCCGGCCGACGAGCCCGGCTGCGCCAGGCCGTCCGCGATGGGGGTGCCCGACGGGTCCGCGTTCGTGCCGGTGCCCTCGTCGTCCTTCTTCACCTTGGCGGCGACGGTGGACGCCACCTCGCTCGCCTTCTCGCCGACCTTGGGGGCGGTCTCCTTGACCTTCTCCTGCGCCTGGGCGGCCTTCTCCTGCACGGCGGGGCTGTTCCACGCCCGCGAGGCCTGCGCCTTGATCTCCTCGTAGCGCTGCTGGCCGGCGCGCGCCCCCAGCACGTAGCCGATTCCGATCCCGAGCAGCAACGTCAGCTTGCGCATTGAACGCCTCCTGTGTCGATGTGTCCCGGGGCGCGGTGGCGCCCCGCACCGCACGCACTCCCTCTCGCGCGGTCACCGCCGGTACCCGCTGGTCCGCGGGACAACGGTGACGCGCGCCGCCCCGGCGCTGCTACTGCGCCTGGGACACGCTCGACATGTTGAAGTCGGGCAGTCGCAGGGCCGGCGTCGCCGTGCGGGAGAAGTAGTCGCCCCACTCCCGGCTGAAGCTGGGCACGGTGGCGCCCGCGTGGGTGAACCGGCCGAGCACGTCGACCGGGCTCTCGTTGAACCGGAAGTTGTTGACGACGCCCGTGATCTCGCCGCCCTCGACGAGGTAGACGCCGTCGCGGGTGAGCCCGGTCAGCAGGAGGCTCTGCGGGTCGACGACGCGGATGTACCACAGCGAGGTCACGAGCAGCCCGCGCTCGGTGCCGGCCACGAGGTCCTCGGTGCTGCCGGCGCCACCGGCGACGTCGAGCACCAGGTTGTCCGGCGCCGGGGTGACCGGCAGCCCCGTCACCCGGGCCGAGTGGCGGCTCTGCAGGAGGCTGGTCAGCCGCCCGTCCCGGATCCAGTCGGTGGGCCCGACGGGCAGGCCGTTGTCGAAGACCGACGTCGACTCGTCCGAGGTGGAGGTGTGGACGAACGGCGCGCTCTCGAGCCCGGGGTAGCCCGGGTCGGAGTGCATCCGCACCGACGCCGGCGCCACCTGCTCACCGACGCGGGTGCCGCCGCCGCGACGGCTCCACACCGACTGGCCGTCGTGGGCGTCGAGGCCCGAGCTGACCCACAGCGTGTAGATGAGGAGGTCCGCCACCGAGGTCGGCGGGAGCACGGTGTCGTAGCGGCCCGCGGGGAGGTCCACGCGGCGCCGGCCCCACGCCAGGCGTCGCGCGAGGTCGGCCTCGAAGGCGACCGGGTCGACGTCGCGGAAGTCGCGGGTCGCGCCGCCGGCCCAGGCGCTCTGGGAGAGGTCGGACGGCTTGGCCGTGCATCCCCAGTGCCCGGTGGGCTGCACGTGGCGCAGCCGCAGGCCGGTGGTCGAGCCCAGGTAGGTCGTCGCGACCTCGTGGTCGACGAAGCCGTAGAGCACCCGGTCGGCGCCGCCGGCCGTGCCGAACGCCTCGCCGAGGGCGGGGGCCACGGCGTCGTACACGCCGATCGAGGTGGTGCCGGGCGGCTCGTCCCAGTCGGCGGCGGCCCCGCCGGTGACGAGGTCGGACGCGTCGTCGGCCACCCCGGCGGCCGCGGCGGCGGCGTCCGCCTGCTCGACGAGGGCCAGCACCTGCTCCACCGAGGCGGCCGCGCTCGTGACCGAGCCGACCGCGACGCCCTCGGCGCGCCGGTCGAACGCCAGCACCGTCACCTCGACGCCGCGCATCTCGCCGTTGGTCGTCAGCGTGTTGTTCGCCCAGCGCAGGTTCGCCGACGACCGGGCGGTCACGAGCACCACCGCGTCGTCGGAGCGCGTGGCGGCCAGGGCCCGCTCGACCAGCTCCTGGGGCCGGGTCTGCTCGCTCACTTGCCTGCCTCCTCGTTCGTGTTGAGGATCCGTACGCCGCGGAACAGCGCCGTCGGGCAGCCGTGGCTGACCGAGGCGACCTGGCCCGGCTGGGCCTTCCCGCAGTTGAACGCGCCACCGAGCACGTAGGTCTCGGGGCCGCCGACCGCCTCCATGGATCCCCAGAAGTCGGTCGTGGTGGCCTGGTAGGCGACGTCGCGCACCTGGCCGGCCAGGCGGCCGTCCTCGATGCGGTAGAAGCGCTGGCCGGTGAACTGGAAGTTGTAGCGCTGCATGTCGATCGACCACGACTTGTCGCCGACGACGTAGAGGCCCCGCTCGACGCGGCCGATCAGCTCCTCGGTGCTCGGCCCGTCGGGGGCCGGCTGCAGCGAGACGTTGGCCATCCGCTGGATGGGGATGTGGCCGGGGGAGTCGGCGTACGCGCAGCCGTTCGACCGGCCGCCGTTCAGCTCCGGGCGCTGGCGGCCCATCACGCGGTCGAGCTGGTAGCCGACCAGGACGCCGTCCTTCACGATGTCCCACTGCTGGGTCGCGACGCCCTCGTCGTCGTACCCGATCGTGGCGAGGCCGTGCTCGACGGTGCGGTCGCCGGTCACGTTCATGACGGGCGAGCCGTAGCGCAGGGAGCCGAGGCCGTCGTACGTCGCGAAGCTGGTGCCGGCGTAGTTGGCCTCGTAGCCCAGCGCCCGGTCGAGCTCGGTGGCGTGGCCGATCGACTCGTGGATGGTCAGCCACAGGTTCGACGGGTGGATGACGAGGTCGTAGGTGCCGGCCTCGACGCTCGGCGCGCGCAGCTTCTCGGCGAGGAGCTCGGGCAGCTCGGCGACCTCCGCGTCCCAGTCCCAGCCGCCCTCGGCGACCGGCGCCACCAGGTACTCCCAGCCCCGGCCGACCGGCGGCGCGATGGAGGTCATGGAGTCGAACACCCCGGTCGTCGCGTCGGAGCCCATGGCGGTGAGGCCGGGCTGCAGGCGGACGCGCTGCTGGGTGGTGCGGGTGCCGGACGAGTCGGCGTAGAACTTGTTCTCCACCACCTGCTGCAGGGTCGCCGTCGCGTGCTCGACCGCGGCGTGGGCGCGCAGCCGCTCCGTCAGGTCGACGAGGACGCCCACCTTCTCGGCGACGGGCACGTCGAGCGGGTTCACCGCGTACGACGACACCCAGGTGACGTCGTCGTACGTCGGCTCGGGAGCGAGCTCGACGGGCACGCGCGTCATCGCGGCGGCCACGCGGGCGACCTCGACCGCACGCTCGGCGACGTGGCGCGCCTCGTCGTCGGTGAGGACGACGCCCGAGGCGAACCCCCAGGCACCGCCGTGCACGACCCGCACGGCGAAGCCCACGTCGGAGCTGTCGCGGGTGCCCAGCAGGGAGCCGTCGCGGACGTTGAGGTCCTGGTAGCGCACCCGCTCGAACCGGAAGTCGGCGTGGGTGGCGCCGAGGTCGGTCGCCCGCCGCAGCGCCACGTCGGCGAGGCGGCGGAACGGGAGCGCGAGGAACGAGGGGTCGACGTCGGGAACGCTCATGGCGCGAACCTACCCGTCCGCGTGGACCAGCCGCACCGTGGATCCGGAGCGCGCCGGCGTCACCCGCAGCTGGGTCGTGATGCGGGTGCGCAGCTCGCCGACGTGGCTCACCACCCCCACCACGCGACCGCCCTCGCGCAGCTCGTCGAGCGTGTCCATCACGTCGTCGAGGGTGTCGGGGTCGAGCGAGCCGAAGCCCTCGTCGACGAACAGCGTCTCCAGGTCGCTGCCCTCGCCGTCGCTCGCCGACTCCTGCGTGACGACGTCCGCCAGGCCGAGCGCCAGGGCGAGGGAGACGACGAACGTCTCGCCGCCCGACAGCGTGGCCGGGTCGCGGCGCTCGCCGGACCAGTCGTCGCGCACGACGACGCCGAGGCCGCCCCGTGCGTCGGACTGCTCGAGGGCGTAACGGTGGCCCGACATGCGCCCCAGCCGGTCGTTGGCCGCCGCGACGACCTGGCCCAGGCGCCACGCGACGACGTACGCCGGCAGCGCGAGCCGCAGGCGGTTGTCACCGGAGCGCCCCGACGCCAGCGTGGCGACGCGCTCGGCGACCTCGTGGGCGGCCCGGACCGGCTCCCACGCCTCGAGCGCGGCCCGCAGCTCGTCGGCGAGCGCCCCGACGCGCTCCGCCCGGGCGGCGGTCACCTCCGCCCGGGTGCGCGCGGCGGCCGCCGCGGCGTCCGCGGCGCCGTGGGTCGTGCGGGCGGCGTCGAC
>NZ_JADEVT010000011.1 GCF_030466625.1 Nocardioides sp. ChNu-153 | reverse complement strand
CGCCCGGACACCGCGTTACAGGGGCGGTGGGAGCGGCGAGTGACAGCGCGCGCGGGCTCAGTCCCACGGCACCGCGATGTCGTACTGCGCGACCTTGCGGTAGATCGTCGCCCGGCTCATGCCGAGGCTCGCGGCGGCGGCGGCCATCGTCGTGCCGGGGCGGGTGAGGGCGCGGACGATCTCGTCCCGCTCGAAGGTCTCGATGCGGGTGAGGGTGCGCCGTACCCCGGAGAGCACGGCGGGGGGCAGGTGCTGGAGGTCGACGAGGTCGGTGCGGGTCGCGGCGTGGTGCACCGCCTCCTCCAGCTCGCGCACGTTGCCGGGCCAGCGACACGCGGTGAGGGCGCGCAGCGCGGCGTCGGTGAACCCGACCTCGCGGCCGCGCAGGCGGCGGGCGGTGTGCCGGGCGAGGGGGACGACGTCGCCGGTCCGCTCCCGCAGCGGTGGCACCGCGACGATGCTGCCGACGGTGTCCGCCAGGGACGGGGCCACGGCGTCGAACGACTCGGCGGTCATGGCGAGCGTCGGTCCCACACCTACCGCGCCCGCAGCCCCGCCCGCCGCGCCACCGGCCGCGCGCCGGGTGCGGGCGGCGAGGTCGCGCAGGGCGTCGAGCGTGCGGACCGGCAGGCGGTCGACGTCGCCGATGATGACGTGGGTGCGGGGCTTGCCGACCTCCGGGCCCCAGACGGCGAGCCAGTCGTCGACGTCCTTCGCCTCGGGCGCCTGGGCGCACAGCACGCGGTCGCGCGGCCGTCGCCGCTGCAGCGCCTGGGCGAGCACGGTCACCCGCCCGACCCGGTCTCGCCCACCGCGAGGGTGACGCCGGGGGCGTCCACGCCCCGCTCGGCCTCGGCCAGCGCGCGGGTCCACACCGGCGACATCGCCCCCGCCGGGCCGTCGCCGGGCTCGAGCCAGGTGGTCCGCACGCGGCGTACCTCGCCCCGGTGCGCGGGCGGTGCGTCGTGCCCCCGCGAGCGCACGAGCATCAGCGACGCCGTGCTGCCCGCCGCGGCCTGCGCCAGCGCGAGCAGCACGTTGCCGGACTGCTCGGACCACGTGGTCAGGTTGACGCTGCCCTCCAGCCGCCCGGTCAGCGGGTTGATGACGGGCGCCGCCGCGCAGGTGTAGGTGCACAGGCTCATCGCGTAGTGCTCGTCGGCCCGCACGAGGGTGGGGACGCGGTCGGCGAGCGCGAGCCCCAGCCCGTTGGTGCCCGCCTCGCGCTCGGAGTAGCGGAACCCGGGCGCGAGGTGCACGTCGTCGAGCGCCCGCAGCAGGGCGTGGTCGCCCGAGCGCCGGTTGAGCACGAGGCCCTCGGCGTCGGTCAGCATGACGCTGACCGGGTCGTCGGCGAGCGTCTCGTGCAGGCCGTCGAGCACCTCGCGGCCGCACTCGGCGAACAGGGACTCCTCGTCCCAGGAGCCGCTGAAGGCGGGCTCCACCTGCTCGAGGGAGACGCCGTACGCCTCGCTGCGCTGCCACGACGCCACCACCCGGCCCGGCACGTCGCGGCGCTCGGCCGCGTCCGTCGTACGACGCCCGAGCCGCGCGGCGTCGGCCTGCAGGTCCGCCCTGCGCAGCGCGTGGTCCGTCATCGCCGCACCTCCTCGTGGCCGTGCCCGGTAGCGCGGCGGGGGCCGGCGTCGGGTGTGAGCCACGTTTACAACCGGGCGTCGGTGGCGGATCTGGACGACCGTCTCAGGTTGAGACACCCCGCGTCTCGGATTGAGACGCCCGCAGCCCCGCGGCGAGGGCCGACCGTTCCTACGGTGGCCGCTACGTGTGACGCCAGTCACCCGAGCGGACGGAGACCTCCATGTACACCAAGGACGGCGAGAGCTACTTCATCGTCGACGCCCACGTCGCCCTGTGGGACGCGCGGGTCGAGAACCAGCGCAACATCCACGGCAAGCAGTTCATCGACTGCTTCTACGACTACCACTCCAACCTCTCGCCCGACGCGGAGAAGTGGGGCTACGAGGAGTACCTGTACCAGGGCGGCGAGCGCCTGGTGAAGGACCTGTTCGAGGACGGGTACGTCGACCACGCGATCTTCCAGCCGGCGCACCTCGGCGAGTTCTACCGCAACGGGTTCGGCCAGACCGAGGAGGCGTTCGCGCTCACCCAGGCGAACCGGCACCGCCTCACCTACAACCACCACTTCGACCCGCGCAACGGCGAGGCCGGCCTCGACCAGCTGCGCGCCGACGCCGAGCGGTTCGGGCTGCAGGGGGTCAAGCTCTACACCGCCGAGTGGCACGGCCAGTCCCGCGGCTGGCGGCTCGACGACCCGTGGGCCTACCGCTACTTCGAGCTGTGCCGCGAGCTGGGCATCACCAACATCCACATCCACAAGGGCCCGACGATCCGCCCGCTCGACCGCGACGCGTTCGACGTCGCCGACGTGGACCACGTGGCGACCGACTTCACCGACCTCGACTTCGTCATCGAGCACGTCGGCCTGCCCCGGCTCGAGGACTTCTGCTGGATCGCCACGCAGGAGCCCAACGTGCACGGCGGTCTCGCCGTCGCGATGCCGTTCATGCACACCCGGCCGCGCTACTTCGCGCAGATCATCGGCGAGCTCGTCTACTGGATCGGGGAGGACCGCATCCAGTTCTCCTCCGACTACGCGCTGTGGACCCCGCGCTGGCTCGTCGAGCAGTTCGTCGACTTCCAGATCCCCGACGACATGACGGAGTACGCGCCGCTCACCACCGCGCAGAAGAAGAAGATCCTCGGCCTCAACGCCGCGAAGATGTACGGCATCGAGGTGCCCGAGCACCTGCGCCTGCCCGACGCCGACGAGACCGCGACCGGCCCGCGCCAGCCCGAGCGCGCCGACCTCGTGGGGGCGCGGTGAGCACCGCCGCGGTCGGCCGGGCCGCCGCGGTGCCGACGCTCCTCGACGTACGACGCGTGCTCGCCACCGTCGCGGACCCGGAGCTCGACGAGCCGATCACCGACCTGGGCTTCGTGCGCAGCGTCGACCTGGCCGAGGGGCGGGTCGAGGTGCACCTGCGGCTGCCGACGTCGTTCTGCTCGCCCAACTTCGCCTACCTCATGGCCTCCGACGCGAAGGACGCCCTCGCCGCGCTCCCGGGGATCGGTGAGGTCGTCGTCGAGCTCGACGACCACCACGACTCGGGGCTCATCAACGCGGGTCTCGCGGCCGACGCGGACTACCGCGGCACGTTCGGCCACGAGGCCGAGGACAGCCTCGACGAGCTGCGCGCGACGTTCCGGCGCAAGGCCCACACGGCGGCGGTGGAGCGCTGCCTCACCGCGCTGCTGCGGGCCGACCCCGACCTGCCGGAGGCAGCGGTCGGCGCCGTGACGCTGGGACAGCTGCCGCCCGCGGCCCCGACGACCCGGGCCCTGCTGCGCCGTCGCGCCGAGGTCGGTCTCGGCGACCACCCCGACGCGGTCGTGCTCGTCGACCACGCGGGCACGCCGTACCCGCCCGAGCAGGTGCCGATGGCCCTGCGCCGCGCCCGGTCCACGCGCATCTCGATCGACGGCAACGCCCACTTCTGCCGGGGCCTGCTGCGCACCCGCTACCCCGGCTCGGAGGACGACCAGGCGCCCCGCGGCGACGAGGCGTTCTTCTCGGTCGAGGCGCTGCTCGCGGGTGCGAGCGCCCCCGCCACCCCCGCCACCCCCGCCACCCAGGAGAAGGACCACTGACATGAGCGCCACGATGCGAGCCGTCCAGGTCGTCGGCTACCACCAGGACCTGCGGATGGCGGAGGTGCCCGTCCCGGAGGTCACCGGCCCGTTCGACGTGGTCGTGCGGATCGGCGGCGCCGGCGTGTGCCGCACCGACCTGCACATCCTCGAGGGCCAGTGGGCGGAGAAGTCCGGCGTCGCGCTGCCCTACACGATCGGGCACGAGAACGCGGGCTGGGTGCACGCCGTGGGCTCCGCGGTCACCCACGTCGCCGAGGGTGACACGGTGATCGTGCACCCGCTCATCACCTGCGGGCTGTGCCGCGCGTGCCGCTCCGGGGACGACGTGCACTGCCAGGCCAACCAGTTCCCCGGCATCGACACGAACGGCGGGTACGCCGAGTACCTGCGCACGTCCGCGCGCAGCATCGTCAAGATCGACCCGTCGCTGCACCCCGCCGACGTGGCCGCGCTCGCCGACGCCGGGCTGACGGCGTACCACGCCGCGGCGAAGGCCGCGCGGCGGCTCGGGCCGCGCGACAAGGTCGCGGTCATCGGCGCGGGCGGGCTCGGGCACATCGGCATCCAGGTGCTCAAGGCGCTCACGGCCGCAGAGATCCTGGTCGTCGACCGCAACCCCGACGCGGTGAAGCTGGCGCTCACGATCGGCGCCGACCACGGCGTCGTGGCGGAGGGCCGCCAGGTCGAGGAGGTGCTCGACCTCACCGGCGGGCACGGCGCCGAGGTGGTGGTCGACTTCGTCGGCGAGGGCGGTGCGACCGCCGAGGGCACGGCGATGCTGCGGGACGCCGGCGACTACCACGTCGTCGGGTACGGCGAGAACATCGACGTCCCGACCATCGACGTCATCAGCCGCGAGATCACCTACGTGGGCAACCTGGTGGGCTCCTACGAGGACCTCTGCGACCTCATGGAGCTGGCCGCGCGTGGCCTGGTCACGCTGCACACGCAGAAGTACGCCCTCGACGACTTCCAGAGCGCGATCGACGACCTCGACGCCGGCCGCGTGCGGGGGCGGGCGATCCTGCAGCCGTAGGCGGGAACCGTCCGGGCCGGCTGACGCGTCCGTGCGGGCATGGAGCTGACCCGACGCGACACGTTGCGGCTGGCGGGCCTGCTCGCCCTGCTGGCGGGTACGCCGGCCCTCGCCGCCTGCGGGGACGGGTCGTCCCCGGCCGGCGGCGTCGACCTGGCGGCGGCCGACGTACCGGGGGCCGAGGTGGATCCGGCGCTCGCCGCCGTCGGTGCGGCGAGCGCCCACGCGGTGGGGGCGGCCCTCGTGGCGCACGCCGCGGAGGCCGGTCTGGAGGTGGACGGGCGGCTTCGCAACGCAGTGGTCTCGCCGTGCTCGGTCGCCGTGGCGCTGGCCATGACGCTGGCCGGCGCCCGGGGCGCGACCGCCGCGGAGATGGAGGCGGTGCTCGGCGGGGACGCCGAGGGGCTGGGCGACGGCTTCAACGCGCTGACTGCCCACGTCGAGGGCCTGGCGGGCCGGGTCACGCTGGCGGACGGTGGGGCGGCGGAGGTGGTGCTGGCCGTGGCCAACCGTGTCTTCGGCCAGGCGGGCCTCAGGTGGGAGGAGGCGTTCCTCGAGGCGCTCGCGACGTCGTACGGCGCGGGCCTGCAGCTCGCGGACTTCGCGGCCGATCCTGAGGCCGGGCGCGTCGCCGTCAACGGCTGGGTGGCGGAGCAGACCGAGGAGCGCATCCCCGAGCTCGTGCCTGCGGGCGTCATCAGCGACGCCACGCGGCTGGTGCTCGTCAACGCGGTCTACTTCCACGCGCCGTGGGCCACCGCTTTCGAGGTCGCTGCCACGGAGGACGGCGTCTTCACCACGGGCGCCGGCGAACAGGTGACAGTGCCGCTGATGTCGAGCAGGTCCGTCGCGGACGGGTACGGCGTGGCCGACGGGGTGCAGGTGGCGCGGCTGCCGTACGCCGACGGCCGGCTGGCGATGACAGTGATGCTGCCGGCGGCCGGCGAGGAGGCTGAGCTCGTGGAGCGGCTCGCGGGCGGGGGCCTGCCGGGGCTGCTCGACGCCGTCGAACCCGTCACCGACGTGCAGGTCGTGCTGCCGCGGTGGGAGATGCGGACACAGGCGAGGCTGGAGGAGGCGCTGTCCGCAGCCGGCATGCCGACGGCGTTCGGGCCGGGCGCCGACTTCTCGGGGATGAGCGTCGAGCTCGCCCTGGTGATCGGCGCGGTCGTGCACGAGGGGTGGATCGAGGTGACCGAGGCCGGGACCGAGGCGGCTGCGGCGACGGCGCTGGTGATGGACGGGGTGTCGGCGTTCGTCCCGCCAAGCCTCACGTTGGACCGCCCGTTCGCCTACTGCATCCATGACGTCGCCCACGGCACACCGTTGTTCGTGGGGTGGGTCGACGACCCGTCACAGCGCCCCGATTGAGGTGGCCGCGCCGGCAGCGTGGTGGTTGAGGCGGCAGGGCGACGGTGGTTGAGGTGGCCGCCCCGGCGGCCCTCGAAACCACGACAGGTCTCCGGGCGTGGCTTCGAGGGGTTGCCAGAGCAACCCACCTCAACCACCGGTAAGTCCCGGTGGTTGAGGTGGCCGCGCTAGTCCGGTGGTTGAGGTGGCCGCGCTAGCGGCCCTCGAAACCACGGTGCGGCTGAGGGGGGGGGCTGCTCAGTTCCGCCGGGTGAACCGCAGCTTGCCGGTGCCGAGGGTCTCGGTGAGGTACGTCGGGTCGTGGGCGACGCGGTGGTGGCGCCAGCACAACAACCGGCCCCGTTCGACCGACGTGCGGCCGCCCCTCGACCAGGGGTCGTCATGGTGGGCCTCGCACCAGTGCGGTGGTGCGTCGCATCCCTCCGCGGTGCAGCCCTGGTCGCGCAGGAGCATCGCGATCCGCTGGGGCTTGGTGTGGAACCGCGCCGCCCGGCCGAGGTCCAGCACCTCGCTCTTCGTGCCCAGCACCGCCGGGACCAGGTCTGCACCACATGCCAGGCGTCGGGCCTCACCCGGAGAGATGCGGTGCCCGGTGTCGAGCGACGCCGCGGCCAGGCCACCGGTCAGGGTGTCGACCTGCATCGTGACCACGACCGTCGCGCCAGCACCCGCGGCGTCGGGGAGGTCGGCGTCGCGCATCCGCTCGATCAGCTCGACGAACGCCTGACCGCGACGCTCCCACGCTGGCCGTGCGGCGGCTGGCTCAGCGTCCTCGGCGCCGCCCTCCTCTTCGCGCAGGTGGTCGCGTCGGGGTGAGGCGATGGCGTCGAGCATCTTGGCGAACATCGCGCCGTGCATCTCCGGCATCGTGAACTTCCCGTGGACGCAGCCGTGCCCGTCCTCGCGCATCGTCAGCCGCACCTTCGCCGCAGCCTCGCGCTCCTCCCGCGCCAACAGCTCCGCCTCACGCGCCTCGCCGACAGCGGGGGCGACGACGTCGAGGATCCGCCGGCCCAGCACCCGAAGGGCCTTCGCGTCGTGCTGACGGGCGAACCCGACCAGCGTCCGCTCGGCCTCCGTTCGGACGTCCACGTCGAGGTCGTCGCCGAGGTCGTCCAGCGCCCGCACCACCACCTCGACCTGGACAGGCGACACCGCGCCGGACGCACCCGCGGCGGCGAGGGCGTCGTACTGCTCCTGCGTGGCGACCGCGGTGCGGACCCGGCGGTGGGCCTCGGCCCGCGTCGTACGGGTCGCGGTCGCGAACCACACCGCGGTAGACGCTGCCCCCGTCTCGTCCTCGACCCGCGCGGCGGCGGCGTGCGCCAGCAGCTTCGACTGCAAGGCCGCGAGACGGTGCGCGGCCCGCTCGAGGTCGACCAGTGCGGCACCCGTCTCGGCCGGGCCCAGCGTGAGCAGACCGAGCTCGAAGCCGTCGTCGAGGTCCCCGTGGACGCGCGCGACGACCCCGGCCAGGGGGTGCAGCGCGGTCTCGGTCATGAACCCATCACACCAGGAAGCACCGACAGTTCTGGCCGGGAACGGTGCTTCTCCACAGGACGAGTTTCCGCAGGTCAGAGCGGGTCCGCACTGACAGTCGACCCCGGTCGCGGTTTCGAGGGCCGCTAGCGCGGCCACCTCAACTACCGGTACAGCGCGGCGACCCCGACCACCGCAGGGCGTGGCCACCTCACCCACCGGCTAGCGCCGCCACCTCACCCACGGGCGGGCTGGGCCCAGTCCCGGAACAGGCGACGTGACAGCACGCGGCCGCCTGCGTCGTGCTGCTCGAGGTTCTGCCCGGCGTGGCCCCACAAGTAGTCGACCTCGAGGATCGGGCTGGTCGCGCAGGCCACCGGCAGCCGCAGCAGGACCCAATCGTCCGCGGGTGACGTCGCGACCGATGCGGGATGCCGGCACGGGCCGCCGTCGAACTGCGGGGGGTCCGCCCAGGCGAAGGCCACCGCGTGGGTCGAGGCGTAGGCACGCGGCGCGTGGCCGACGCCGAAGAAGACGTTGCCGGCCATCAGGGGGAAGTTGTCGAACCCCATCTCGAACGAGAAGTACTGCTCGCCCTGCTGCCGGCCGCCGACCCGGCCCGCCCCGTAGAAGTCGCGCACGTCGATGCGCGCGTAGACCGTCGTGTCGGTGAGTGCGACCTCGACCCGCGTCACGTCGACGGCCTGCGGGTCGATCCGCGGGGTGAAGCCGCCGCCGAAGCCCGCGTCGCGGTCCGCGGTGACGTCACGGGTGGGGTCGGGGAACGTGTACGACGGCTGCGGCGCGGCGACGGCCGGTGCCCAGCCGAGGCCGGCCGCGACGGCGAGAGCCACGCTCGCCACCCAGGTCCTCCGCACGCGCACCCCCGCTCCTCGTCGCGTCAGTGAAGCACCCTCGGGCCCGGCTGTCCGCGGACCTCTCGACCCCACCCACCCCCGCCCGCCCCTTGGGACGATTCAACCCGAACCTCGCGCCTCGGGCTGTCGCTGGCCCGCGCTGGCTGCTGATGACGTGTAACGCGGGCGGAACCCCGCGCCTGGCAGGCTGGACCCGTGGGTGACCTCGCGGGCGTCGTGCTGGCCGGGGGCCGGGGCAACCGGCTCGGCGGCGTGGAGAAGGCACGCCTCGTCGTCGGCGGACGCACGCTCCTCGACCGGGCGCTCGACGCCTGCGCCGCCGCGAGCGAGGTCGTCGTGGTCGGTCCCGTCGTGCCGACGGAGCGGGCGGTCGCCTTCGTGCGCGAGGAACCGGCGTACGGCGGCCCAGCCGCGGGCCTGCTCGCCGGGGTGGCCGCGCTCGGCGCGACGGTCCGCCGCGTCGTGGTGCTCGCCGTCGACATGCCGCACGTCACCGCGGCCACGGTGACGCGCCTCGGGGCGGCGCACGACGGGGCGGAGGCGGCGGACGGCGCCGTGCTCCTCGGCGCCGACGGCCGGCGTCAGCTCGCGATGGTGCTCGACGTGGCGGCGCTGCAGGCGGTCGCGCCCCCGCCGGATGACCGGGCGGGGCTCCCGGTGCACGTGCTCGTCAGCGGGCTGCGGCTCGTCGAGGTGCCCGCGCTCGAGCGCGAGGGCGAGGACGTCGACACGTGGGACGACGCGCACGCCGCCGGCGTGCCGGTGCTCAGGCCCCCGGCGCCGTGACCGTGCGGAACGCCGCGACGGCCTGCTCGTAGAGGTCGACGAGGTCGGGCTCGGGGCCCTCGGGCGCGGCCTCGAGCTGCTCGGCCCACCGGTCCATCGCGACGCGGACGACGGCCGTGGTGGTCTCCACCAGGATGGCCGGCGTCGGGTCGTCGGGCGTCGCGCCGGTCAGCTCGGCGAGCGCGCCGGCGAACCCCGCCCGCCGCTCGTCGTCGACCGCGACGGCCGCTCCACGCAGGCTCGGCTCGGCGCGCAGCAGGCGGTAGAGCCGGCGCAGCTGGCGGCCCGACGCGCTGCGGCCGTTCTCGTGGCGCCGCAGCACCTCGACCCACAGGGCCTCGAGCTGCGGCAGCAGCGGCTCGTCGGGGCGCAGCGCGGCCACGCCCTGCTCGAACGCGTCCTCGATGTCGCCGGTCACGACGAGCGCGGCGCGTTCCTTCGTCACGGCGTACCGGAAGAACGTGCGGGACGAGACGCCCGCCGCCCGCGCGATGTCGTCAGCGGTGCAGCCCGCGACGCCGTGCTCCTCGAAGAGGGTCAGCGCGGCCTCGCAGATGTCCTGCTCGGTCTGCCGTCGTCGCCGACGGCGCAGGGGCTCCTCGCCCACCGGCGTGGGGCCGGTCACCTCGGTCGTCATCGCGCCTCCTCGCCGTCGGACTCACGTCGACGGCAGTTCGTGCCTTCTTGGCAGTGACTGCCACAATAGGGCGGTCGAGAAAGGACCCGTGTGAGCACCGAGCAGAGCACCACCCCGAAGTTCCCCTCCACCCACCCCCGCGAGGCGGCGGCGCCGCCCGCCCTCCCGCGCGCCGTCGTACCCCTGCTGGTCGTGTCGGCCTTCGTCGTCATCCTCAACGAGACGATCATGGGCGTCGCGCTGCCCGAGCTGATGGTCGACCTCGACATCACGGCGGCCCGCGCGCAGTGGCTGACGTCGGCGTTCCTGCTGACGATGGCCGTGGTCATCCCGCTGACCGGCTGGCTGCTCCAGCGCCTGCACGTGCGCACCGTCTTCCTGCTCGCCATGTCGACCTTCTCGGCCGGCACGCTGCTGGCCGCGCTGGCGCCCGGGTTCGAGGTGCTCGTCGTGGGCCGCGTCGTCCAAGCCGTCGGCACCGCCATCATGATGCCGCTGCTGATGACGACCATCCTGACCACCGTCGCTCCCGAGCGGCGCGGCCGGATGATGGGCACGATCTCCATCGTCATCTCCGTCGCCCCCGCCATCGGCCCGACGGTCTCCGGCCTCATCCTGCAGTCGCTGAGCTGGCGCTGGATGTTCTGGATCGTGCTGCCGATCGCGCTCACCTCGCTGCTGCTCGGCGCGATCTGGGTGCGCAACGTGACCACCCCGACCCGCCCGAGCCTCGACGTGCTCTCCGTCGTGCTGTCCGCGCTGGGCTTCGCCGGCCTCATCTACGGCCTGTCGAGCATCGGCGAGTCCGCTGGCGGCCACGCCCCGGTCGCGCCGTGGATCCCGCTCGTCGTCGGCGGCGTCGCGCTCGCCGCGTTCATCACCCGCCAGCTGGCGCTGAAGGACCGCGCCCTCATGGACCTGCGCGCCTTCGCGACGCCGACCTTCACCATCGCGGTCGCGCTCGTCGCGGTCAGCATGATGGCGCTGTTCGGCACCCTCATCCTGCTGCCGATCTACCTGCAGACGGTGCTCGGCGAGTCGACGCTGCGCACCGGGCTCGTGCTGCTGCCCGGCGGTCTCGTCATGGGTCTGCTCGCGCCGGTCGTCGGCCGCCTCTTCGACGAGCACGGCCCGCGCCCGCTCGTCGCGCCCGGCGCCGTGGTCGCGTCCGTCGCCCTGTGGTCGATGTCGATGCTCGACCAGGACACGTCGCTCGGCACGGTCGTGGCCATCCACGTGCTGCTGAGCATCGGCCTGGCCCTCATGTTCACGCCGCTGCTCACCTCGGCGCTCGGCTCGCTGCCGCCGCAGATCTACTCGCACGGCAGCGCCATCGTCGGCACCGTCCAGCAGGTCGCGGGCGCCGCCGGCACCGCGCTGTTCATCACCGTGATGACGCGCCGCTCGACCGCCGAGCTCGAGGGCGGCCTCGACGTCGCCGCCGCGACCGCCGAGGGCGTGCACGCCGCGCTCCTGTGGGGCGGGGTCATCTCCGCGCTCGCGGTCGTCGTCGCCCTCTTCGTGCGCCGGCCCCGCGCCGTCGTCGACGAGGCCGCCCCGGCGGAGCGGGTCGCCGCGCACTGACGCCCGGCAGCACCGGTCACGAGCCGGTACGGCGGACCCGCGGGCCCGCCGTACCGGCTCGTGGCGCGTGCGGGGACCCTCGGCGCCTCACGGCAGGATCGCGTCGACGTACCCGCCGTCCGCGCGCAGCGCCCCGCCCGTCGTCGCCGAGGCCAGGTCGGAGCTGAGGTAGACCACCATGTTCGCGATCTCCTCGGGCTCCAGCAGGCGCTGGACGAGCGAGGACGGGCGGTGCTCCTGCACGAACTGTCGCTGCCGCTCGTCCCACGAGCCGTCGGTGCCGACCATCTCGGCGACGAAGTCCTCGACGCCCGGGGTGTGCGTGGGCCCGGCGATGACCGTGTTGACGGTGACGCCGCTGCCCGCGACGGCCTTCGCGAAGCCGCGGGTCACGCCGAGCAGGGCCGTCTTGGTGACGCCGTAGTGGATCATCTCGGCCGGGATCGCGACGGCGGAGTCGCTGGCGATCGTCACGGCGCGCCCCCACCCGCGCTGCTGCATGCCGGGCAGGTAGGCCCGCAGCATCCGCACGGCCGACATCACGTTGACCTGGAAGTAGTGCTCCCACGTCGCGTCGTCGACCTCGAACGGGTCGAGCGAGCCGAAGATCCCGAGGTTGTTGACCACGATGTCGACGTCGGGCAGCTGGCGCACCGCATCGTCCGCGCCCGCACCGGTCGACAGGTCGGCCACGACCTGGAGCACGTCGGCGTCGGGTACGGCGGAACGCACCGCCCCGGCCGCCTGCTCCAGCGCCTCGGCCCGGCGGCCGTTGAGGGCGACGCGCGCCCCGGCGCGGGCGAGCCCGGTGGCGATGGCGAGACCGATGCCCTGGCTCGATCCGGTGACGAGGGCCGTCCGGCCCGAGAGGTCCAGCTGCACGGTGCGCTCCTGCGGTCGGGGGTGGGGTCGCGCCCCATCCTGCCGCGCGGTGGTTTCGAGGGCCGCCGGGGCGGCCACCTCAACCACCGGGTGGGCCGCCGGGGCGGCCACTTCGACCACCGGAGGAGCCCGGTGGGCGGTGTGCGTGCGGTGGTCGAGGTGGGTTGCTCCGGCCTCGGTGGTCGAGCTGGGTTGCCCCGGCCCCGGTGGTTGAGGTGGGTTGCTCTGGCAACCCCTCGAAACCACGCCGGGGTCCCGGCGACCCCGGTGCCCGTCAGAAGCCGTCGTCGCAGGTGATGTACCGCGGGAGCCCCGCTGCCCCCGCCTCCTCCAACGCGTCGGCCGCCCGGTCGCGCCCCAGGTTCCACTCGATCCAGGTGTCCTCGGGGACGGTGCGCCCCGACAGCGCGCAGGCGCGCTCGGCGTCGGACAGGTCGGCCTCGGCCAGCGCCGGCACGGCGTCGTCGGACAGCCCCCGGAGGTGGTACCAGTCGACGCGGCCGGTCGCGTCGTACCGCTCGAGGTTGCGCTCGGCGATCCACGCGTCGGGGTTGATCGCGGCGAGGCCCAGCAGGGCGACGACGCCGCTCAGCAGCGCGAACCGCGCCAGCCACGCGCCGCGCAGCGTCACCCCGGCGACCACCACCGCGAGCACGACGAGCCCGAGCCAGCCCTCGAAGACGGTCACGAGCAGCCGGAGCTCGGTGTAGCCGTACGCGTCCTGGTAGAGGTCGACCCGGTGCAGCGCCGAGGCGACCACGACGAGGGTGAGCGCGCAGAGCAGGCCGAGGGTGCCGCGCAGCCAGGCGCGGTCGGCGGCGGTGGCGCGGGGCGCCTTGCGGGCGGCGGCCCACACCACGAGGAGCGTCAGCGCGGTCGTGACGGTGAGCTGGCCGAAGCCCTGGTGGACGTACTCGGCGTAGGTCAGGCCGGTCGTGCGCCGCAGGTAGTCGTGCCCGCCGAACGCGACCGTGGCCTGGGCGGCGAGGAACGCGGCCAGCACGGCGACGACCACGAGCACGGGGGCGAGCCACTCGAACCGGCGGGCGACGGGCCGCGGCGGGGTGTGCTCGCCGTCGACGCGCGGCGGGTTGAGGGCGAGGTACGCCGCCGCCAGCACCGTCCCGCCCACCGCGACGGTCACGAACGCCCGCAGCACGAACGTGTCGAGCGTGAGGTCGGGCAGCACCGCGTCGACCCACTCCGCGAGCAGCGGATCGGCGGAGGCGAGCAGGGCCCCGAAGACGACGAGACCCGCCGCGGAGAGAGCGAGGGTGCGCAGCAGCGCCCCGCCCCGCCCGGTCAACGACGCGAGAGTGCGCCCGAGCCACGGCATCCCGCGCAGCCCGGCGAGGGGCCACGCCATCCCGGCGAGCAGGAACCCCGGCAGCGTGCGGCCCCGGGTCACCCCGACGACGCAGAGCGCCGCCCCGGCGAGGAGGCAGAGCACGACGATCCACTCCGCGTCGCGCACCGCCACCGTGGCGGCGAGCAGCACGCACAGCCCCGCGCAGGTCAGCGTGAACGGGTCGCGGCGATCGCGGGCCGCACCCACCACCACGCAACCGGCGGCCAGGAGCACGAGGAACGTGCCGAGCCCCCACGTCGTGAACGGCAGCACCAGCCCGCCGAGCAGCCCGGCCCCCAGCGCGCCCAGCAGCACCGCCGGGCGGGCCGGGACGCCGCGGTCGGGCCAGAACCCGCCGAGGAGGTCGTCGAGCAGGCCGGGGGCGGGGACGGCAGTAGCTGCCGCGGCCGTGGGCTCGGGCACGGTCGATGTGGGCACGGGAGATGCGGGCACGAGGACCTCCGATCGGTGGGCGGACGGGACGGGCGGTACGGCGGACGCCGCCACCGCCGCGGGACGGTCGGGCGGGGTGAGGGGGAGGTCGACGCGCACCCGCGCGCCGCCCTCGCCGGGGGGCGGGTCGACGAAGGCGATCTCGCCGCCGTGCAGGTCGCTGACCCAGCGGGCGATGGCGAGACCGAGCCCGGTGCCGCCGCCGCCCGCGGCCGGGCGGAGCGTGCCGAAGGGCTCGAAGACCCGCTCGCGGTCGGCCGGTCCGAGCCCCGGCCCGGCGTCGCGGACCTCGAGCCGCCACCGCTCCGCCCGACCGTCCGTAGCCCCGGCGACCGCCTCGACCCGCACGGTCCCGCCCGCGGGGCTGTGGCGCGACGCGTTGTCGAGCAGGTTCGCGACGAGCTGGTGCAGCCGCGCCGGGTCGGCCCGCACGACCAGCCCGGGTGGGGTGACGTGCACGTCGTACGCGACCTCGCGGCCCAGCACCCGCGCCTCGGTGACGGCGGCGCCGAGCAGGTCGGCGACGTCGACGGGCTCGGGGGACAGCTGCGCCTTGCCGGCGTCGACGCGGGCGAGGTCGAGGAGGTCCTCGACGAGGTCGCTCATCCGCTCGGCCTGGGCGAGGGCGGCGGCGAGCGCGTCGGGGGAGCGGGGCGCGACGCCGTCGACGACGTTCTCGAGCACGGCCCGCAGGCCCGCGAGGGGGGTGCGCAGCTCGTGGCTGACGTTGGCGACCAGCTCGCGCCGGCGGCGGTCGACCCCGGCGAGGTCGTGGGCCATCGTGTTGAACGCCCGGGCCAGCTCGCCGACCTCGTCGCGGGAGGTCGCGTCGACCCGCACGGAGTGGTCGCCGCGAGCCATCCGCTGCGCGGCGGCCGTCATCTGCCGCAGCGGCGACGTCATGCCGACCGCCAGCAGCTGGGTGAGGGCGAGCGCGAGGAGCACCGTCACGGGGATGCTGAGCCAGACCGGCACGTCGGCCGCCCGCCCGAGCGAGGCGACGACCGCGGCGACGGTCACGCTCGCCGCGACGAGCAGGCCGAGCTTGACCTTCACCGACCGCACGCGGGCGAGCGGCTCGGTGCGGCCGGCGGGAGCCGGGCCGTCGGGGGCCTCGGGCCCCGCGGGGCTCACGCCGCCCCGCCCGTCTGCAGCGCGTAGCCGACCCCGTGCACCGTGCGCACCAGGTCGGCGCCGATCTTCGCGCGCAGGCCCTTCACGTGGCTGTCGACCGTGCGCGTCCCCGACGCCCCGGCCCAGCCCCACACCTCGGCGAGCAGGCGCTCGCGGGTGACGACGGCGCCGGGGTCGGCGGCGAGGCAGAGCAGCAGGTCGAACTCGGTGGGGGTGAGGCGCACCTCCTCGCCTCCCCGCCAGGTACGGCGCGCCCGCGGGTCGACGCGCAGGTCGCCGAGCTCGAGGGCCCGGCGCCCGGCCAGCTCGCCGGCGCGGTCGACGCGCCGCAGGAGCGCCCCGACGCGGGCCACGAGCTCCCGCATCCGGAACGGCTTGGTCAGGTAGTCGTCGGCCCCGACACCGAGCCCGACGAGCACGTCGGCCTCGTCGGCGCGGGCCGTCAGCATGAGCACCGGGACGGGCCGGTCGGCCTGGATGCGCCGGCAGACCTCGTGCCCGTCGTACCCGGGGAGCATCACGTCGAGCACCACCGCGTCGGGCGCGTGCTCGGCGTGAGCGGCCACGCCGCCGGGCCCGTCGAAGGCCCGCACGACGTCGTACCCCTCGGCCTCGAGCCGGTCGGTGACCGCCTGGTTGATGACCGGGTCGTCCTCGACGACGAGGACCCGTCGGTTGGTGCTCATGGCCTGAAGGCTAGGAGCGCCGGGGCGCAGGAGTGGGGGACGACCTGTGGAGGTTCTGTGCAGATCGGTCCCGGTGGGTCGCCCGCCCCGTCAGGCGATGCCGTCGGAGTCGCGGGCCGCGGCCCACAGGTCGATGCCCGAGTCGACCGCATGCCGGTCGATGGCCGCGAGCTCGTCGTCGGACAGCTCGAGGCGCTCGGTGGCGGCCACGTTGGCCCGCACCTGCTCCGCGCTGCTGGCCCCGACGAGCACCGACGTGACCTCGGGGCGGCGCAGCGCCCACGTCAGCGCGAGCTGGGCGAGCGTCTGGCCGCGGTCGCGGGCGATGGCGTCGAGGGCGCGGACGTGCTCGAGGGCCTCGTCGGTCAGCAGGTCGGTCGACAGCGACTTGCCCTGGCTGGCGCGGGAGCCCTCCGGCACGCCGCCGAGGTACTTGTCGGTCAGCATCCCCTGCGCCAGCGGCGAGAAGGCGATGCACCCGACTCCGAGCTCGCCGAGGGTGTCGAGCAGGCCGCGGGTCTCGATCCAGCGGTTGAGCATGGAGTACGACGGCTGGTGGATGAGCAGCGGCGTCCCCAGCTCGTCGAGGATGCGCGCGGCCTCGCGCGTGCGCTCCGCGGAGTACGACGACACCCCGACGTAGAGCGCCTTGCCGCTGCGCACGATCTGGCCGAGGGCGCCCATCGTCTCCTCGAGCGGCGTCGTCGGGTCCGGGCGGTGGTGGTAGAAGACGTCGACGTGGTCGAGCCCCATCCGCCTCAGCGACTGGTCGAGGCTGGAGACGAGGTGCTTCCGCGAGCCGCCGACCTGGCCGTACGGGCCGGGCCACATGTCCCAGCCCGCCTTCGAGGAGATGACGAGCTCGTCGCGCAGGTCGCGGAAGTCGGTGCGCAGGTGCCGCCCGAAGTTCTCCTCCGCCGCGCCGTAGGGCGGCCCGTAGTTGTTGGCCAGGTCGAAGTGCGTCACGCCGAGGTCGAAGGCGGTGCGCAGGATCTCGCCCTGCCGGTCGAACGGCACGTCGTCCCCGAAGTTGTGCCACAGCCCGAGGCTGACGGCCGGCAGGTCGAGGCCGCTGCGGCCGGTACGGCGGTAGGGCAGGACGTCGTAGCGGTCCGGGGCCGGCGTGTAGGTCATGGACCCCATCCTGGCGGGGCGGCGCAACGCGGCACCGCCCGGTCGCGCCGCCGTACCGGCGCAAAACGCGGCCTTCCTTGCGCGCGGCTTGAGCAAGCCGCCTCCCGCCCGAAAGTAAAATCTGCGACGCCGCGCCGCAGCACCGAGGCCGGCGTCCAGGTCGAGTCCGACCGGGGCCCCGACCTCCCCCGACCTGGAGCGCCCGATGAGCACCGACCCGAGCGCGGCCGTCCTGCTCGTCGGGGACGACCGGATGGTGACGTGGGGCATCCGGATGCTGGTGGCCGCCAGGCCCGCCACGCCCCTGCTCGGCACGGTGCCGCTGTCCGCGCGACCCGTCCGGGCCCCGCGCGGACCGGACGGCGTGCCGCTCGTCGTCGTGCTCGTCGAGCCGGACGTGTCCGAGGTCGCCGCGCTGGCCGCCCACTTCCGCGCGCTCGCGCCCGGCGCCCGGCTCCTCGCGGTGCTGCGCCCCGTCGACATCGAGACCTGCGACCCGACGGACCTCGACGGCGTGCACGGCTGCGTGTCCAGCGGGTGCGAGCAGGCGGCGCTCGCCTCGGCCCTGGACGCGGTCGCGGCGGGCTTCCCGGTCCACGACCCCCGGCTGTTCGCGGACCGGGCGGTGGCCGGCGGCCAGGAGGTGGGCTCCCGGGTCCTCCTGCTGTCCGACCAGCAGCGCGCGGTGCTCGCCCTCATCCGCGACGGGCGCAGCAACCGGGACATCGCGCGCCGGCTGCAGCTCTCGGAGAGCACGGTGAAGAACCACGTCACGCAGCTGCTCCTGCGCCTCGAGGTCGGGAACCGGATCCAGGCCGCCGTGCTGGCGGCGCAGGCGCCCGCCTGAGCCTGATCGACCTCCTCACCCGTACGGGTGGGACACCCGCAGTCGGGGGTGACGGATGGTGACCACGCGCGTACCGTCGAAGGAAATCGCCCTCGAGAGCCCGGGGACGGCACGACCGTTCGAGGGAACTCCCGATGATGGCGAAGAACGACGACTTCGAGATACGCCTGGAGCCCGACGGCTCCGTCCTCCACGTCCGCGGTGTCGTGGACCAGCTGAGCGGCCCCGACCTGCGCGAGTTCCTGGAAGCGCGAGTCGGCGGCAGCGGCCCCCTGACCGTGGACCTCGCCGACGTGGACATCCTGCTGGCCGCCGGGCTGCGCGAGCTCGACGCCGGCGTGCGGTCCGTGCGCGAGCGGGGTGCGCTGGTGGACGTCCGCGCCCCCGAGGGCACCATGGCCCACCGGGTGCTGGACGTCGCCCGACGCCTCAGCACGCAGACGGCGCCGGGGTACACCACCGGCCGCGCCACCGGGCTCGTCGAGGCCTGAACGCAGGTGCTCCTCCGCCCCCGCGCGTCTACCAGCGCGGGGGCGGAGGGCGCAGCGGTGCACGCCGCGCGAACCGTGTGACCTTCGTCTCCAAACCGCCCGCTGAGGCCCTCTCGATGTGCGTCGCGCACCTGCAATCGGTCTAATCGCAGGGTGAGCGAACCAGTCGACGTAGTGCTGATCGGTGGCGGCATCATGAGCGCGACCCTCGGGTCGTTGCTGCAGCAGCTGGAGCCGGAGTGGGACATCAAGGTCCTGGAGCGGCTCGACTCGCTCGCCCAGGAGAGCTCGGACGCGTGGAACAACGCGGGCACCGGCCACTCGGCCCTGTGCGAGCTCAACTACACCCCCGAGAAGGCCGACGGCTCGATCGACATCACCTCCGCGGTGAAGGTCAACGAGCAGTTCCAGCTCTCGCGCCAGTTCTGGACGTTCCTCGTGCAGAGCGGGCGGCTCCCCGAGCCCCGCGCGTTCATCACCCCCACGCCGCACATGAGCTTCGTGTGGGGCGCCGGCAACGTCGCCTACCTGCGCAAGCGGTACGACGCGCTGCGCGACCACCCGCTGTTCGCCGGCATGGAGTTCTCCGACGACCCCGAGGTCATCCGCACCTGGGCCCCGGCGCTCGTCGAGGGCCGCCAGGGCGACGAGCCCGTCGCCGCGACGTACGCCGCCGCGGGCACGGACGTCGACTTCGGCTCGCTGACCCGCCTGCTCACCACCTCGCTCGTGGAGGGCGGCGCGGAGCTGCGCACCGGTGCCGACGTGCGCTCGCTCAAGCGGGCCGAGGACGGCACCTGGGTCGTGCGCGGCAAGCAGCGCGGCGAGAAGTTCGAGCTGCGCGCGCGCTTCGTCTTCGTCGGCGCCGGCGGCGGCGCGCTGACGCTCCTGCAGAAGTCGCGCATCGCCGAGATCCGCGGCTTCGGCGGGTTCCCCGTGAGCGGCGAGTTCCTCCGCACCCGCAACCCCGAGGTGGTCGGCGAGCACCACGCCAAGGTCTACGGCAAGGCCGCCGTCGGCGCGCCGCCCATGTCGGTGCCGCACCTCGACACCCGCGTCGTCAACGGCGAGCCGAGTCTGATGTTCGGTCCGTACGCCGGGTTCAGCCCGCGCTTCCTGAAGAACGGCTCGCTGTTCGACCTGCTGAAGTCGGTGCGACTGCACAACCTGGTGCCGATGCTCCAGGTGGCGGTGCGCAACCTCGACCTCGTGCGCTACCTGCTCGGCCAGCTCGTCGCGCGCCGCAGCACGAAGTTCGCCGAGCTGCAGGCGTTCTACCCCGCCGCCCAGCCGGGCGACTGGGAGAAGATCGTCGCCGGCCAGCGCGTGCAGGTCATCAAGAAGGACCCGGAGAAGGGCGGTGTGCTGCAGTTCGGCACCGAGGTCGTGGCGGCCGCCGACGGCTCCATCGCGGGTCTGCTGGGCGCCTCGCCGGGCGCGTCGACGGCGGTCGCGATCATGCTCGACCTGCTCGAGCAGTGCTTCCCCGACCGCTGGGCCGCCTGGGAGCCGACGCTCGGCGCGATGGTGCCCAGCAACGGCGCCCCGCTGGCCTCCGACCCCCAGCGCGCCCGCGAGCTGATGGTCGCCACGTCCCAGGCCCTCGGCCTCGACGACGACGGCGGCGACCCCGGCGACGGCGGCCTGCGCGCCTCCGCCTGAGTCGCCCCGCACAGTCGCGACCGCCCCCGACGCCTCGGCGTCGGGGGCGGTCTGCGTCCGGGGACGGGTCCGCCGTACCCGAGGGAGCCGGTGTTCGGCGCCCGGGGCCACAATGGCGCCCATGAGCGAGACCACCTGGACGACGTCGGGCGACTACGAGGACATCATCTACTCCACGACGGAGGACGGGATCGCCAAGATCTCGATCAACCGCCCCGAGGTGCACAACGCGTTCCGCCCGCAGACGCTGATCGAGGTCTCCCACGCCCTCGACGTGGCCCGCGAGGACGAGGGCATCGGGGCGATCATCCTGACCGGCGAGGGCGGCAAGGCGTTCTGCTCCGGCGGCGACCAGCGGGTGCGCGGCGACTCGGGCTACAAGACCGACCCGGGCGCCACGGGGCGCTTCCACGTCACCGACCTGCACGTGCAGATGCGCCGCTGCCCCAAGCCGATCGTGGCCTCGGTGGCCGGCTGGGCCATCGGCGGCGGCCACGTGCTCCACCTCGTCTGCGACCTCACCATCGCGGCCGACAACGCCCGCTTCGGGCAGGTCGGGCCGAAGGTCGGCTCGTTCGACGGCGGGTACGGCGCGAGCATCCTCTCCGACCTCGTCGGCCCGAAGAAGGCCAAGGAGATCTGGTTCCTCTGCCGTCAGTACGACGCGCCGGAGGCCCTGTCGATGGGTCTGGTCAACACCGTCGTGCCGCTGGCCGACCTCGAGGCCGAGACCCTCAAGTGGTGCCGCGAGATGCTGGCCCTCTCGCCCTGGGCGGTGCGCCTGTCCAAGCTGTCGTTCCACGCCCACGAGGACGGCTACGCCGGCATCCAGCAGCTCGCCCACGACGCGAACCTGCTGTTCTACGGCCAAGCCGAGGCGCAGGAGGGTCGCGAGGCGTTCAAGGCGAAGCGCACGCCAGACTTCACGCAGTTCCCCCGCCGCGCCTGAGCGCCCGGCGTTCGTGGTGGCAGCGCCGCGGAATCCCTGGCGCTGCTACCACGAACCGGCGGACGTGGCGGCTCGGCGGGCCCTAGGGTGCGGGACGTGGAGCGACGCGTGGCCTCCAGGGTGCTGACCCTGCTGCTCGCCGGCCGTCGTGCGTGATCGTGGCCCGCGACGTCGCCGGGAGCACCCGCGAGGACTGGATCGCCGCCGCCCGCTTCCTGTCGACCTACGGCGCCGGGGCCGTCGTGGCGTCAGCGGCGCTGTTCGCCGTGCTGCGGCTCGTCACCGGGGCCGTCGTCGTACGGCGGGCCGCCCCCGCGGCGCCCCCGCCCGAGCCGGACGCCTCCCCGGGCGACTGAGCGCCCGGCATTCGTGGTGCCAGCGCCACGGAAACCCTGGCGCTGCTACCACGAACGGGGTCCGGGACCTCAGACCCCGCGGAACACCGGCGTGCGCTTCTCGCTGCGGGCGGCGGCGGCCTCGCGGACGTCCTCGCTCGCCCAGCAGGCGGCGAAGGTGCGCGCGACGTCCTCGTCGCTGCCGCCGTTGAGCACCAGCTTGTTGTGGGCCAGCGTCAGCGGCGCCAACGTCGCGATCTCGGCGGCCCAGGCCAGGGCGTCGTCGAGGGTGCCGGTGCGGTCGACGAGGCCGTACCGCACCGCCTCGTCCACGTCGACCGTCTCGGCGGCGAGCATGAGCCGCCGCGCGAGCCCCCCGCCGGCGACCTCCTGCAGGGTGCGCATCGTCCAGGCGTCGACGGCCATGCCGTTGCGCGCGGTCGGTACGCCGAAGCGCGCGCCCGCGTCGGCCACGCGCAGGTCCGCCGCCAGCGCCAGCTGGGTGCCGGCGCCGATGGCCGGACCGTTCACCGCCGCCACGACCGGCACCGGCAGGCGGGTCAGGCCGTGGAGCATCCCGTAGAGCGCCTCGAGGAACTCGTCGCCGTACACGCCCCCGAGGTCGGCGCCCGAGCAGAACGACGAGCCCTCGCCGGTCAGCACCAGCACGCGGGCGCCGGCGTCGACCTCCTCCTGGGCCGCCGCCGCTATCGCGCGGCACAGCTCGAGGGAGAGCGCGTTGCGGCGCTCGGGGCGCTGCAGGGTCAGGAGCGAGACGGATCCGTCACGGGTGGTGGCGAGCACCCCCGCAGCCTAGGACGCACCCGCCATACGCCGACCGGGCGCCCGGACCACGGAAGGCCCGGCCCCCCGGTCAGGCCCGCCGCGCCAGGGTCAGCGCGAAGTCCCCGGGCGCGTCGGTCCACGCCCTCACGACGACGAACCCCGCACCCGCCAGCTCGGCCGCGACCTGCTCGCGGCTGAACTTCGTCGAGATCTCCACCTGGATCTCCTCCCCGGAGCCCAGGTCGAGCTCGAGCCCGGCCCCCGGGATCCGCACGTGCTGCGGCCGGTCGCTGCGCACGCGCAGGTCCATCCGGCCCAGCCGCGGGTCCCACAGCGGCGCGTAGGAGAACGCGTCGAGGTCGAAGTCGGCGTCCAGCTCGCGGTTGAGCACCCGCAGCGTGTTGAGCACGAACCGCTCGGTGACGCCGCTGGCGTCGTCGTACGCCGCCACGAGCCGCTCGACCGGCTTGAGCAGGTCGGTGCCCAGCAGCAGCCACTCGCCCGGCTCGAGCGAGTCGGCGAGCGCGCCGAGGAAGGCGCCGCGCTCCTCGACGTACAGGTTGCCGATCGTGCTGCCGAGGAACGCCACGACCCGGCGGCCCACCTCCGGTCCGCGGGGCAGCCGAGCCAGGTGGGTCGTGAAGTCCCCGACCACGGGGGTGACCTCCAGGCCGGGGTGACGGTCGGCGATGCGGACCGCCGCGTCCTGCAGCGTGGCCTCGGCGACGTCGAGCGGCACGAAGCCCCGCAGCGGCCCGTGGCTGCGGCCGGAGTCCGTCAGCGCGTCGAGCAGCAGCCGGGTCTTGTCGCTCGTGCCCGACCCCAGCTCGACGAGCGTCGCCGCGTCGCAGGCCGCGGCAATGGCGGGTGCGTGCTCGGCGAGGATCGAGCGCTCGGCCTCGGTCGGGTAGTACTCCGGCAGCCGCGTGATGGCGTCGAACAGCTCGGAGCCGACGTCGTCGTAGAGCCAGCGCGGCGGCAGCCGCAGCGGGCGCGACCCGAGCCCCCGGCGGACGTCGGCGGCGAGGGCCTCCGTGGCGGTGCTCATCGGCCCACCCCCACCGGGGCGCCGCCGTCGGCGAGCCGCACGCCCGACAGCGCCCAGCGGGAGGCGTGCGGGAAGAAGTTGCGGTACGTCGTGCGGGCGTGGCCCGGCGGGGTCAGCGCGCAGCCGCCCCGCAGCACCATCTGGTTCGACATGAACTTGCCGTTGTACTCCCCGATCGCCCCCTCGGGCGGGTGGAAGCCCGGGTAGGCGTGGTAGGCCGACGAGGTCCACTCCCAGCAGTCGCCGTGCACCTGCCGCAGCCGCGGCCCGCCCGCAGCGGCGGGCGCGGCCGGGCGCGGGTGCCACGTCGCGGTGTCGGCGAGGTTGCCCGCGACGACCTCGGCCTGGCCGTCGGTGACGACCGCGTGCTCCCACTCCGCCTCGCTCGGCAGCCGCGCCCCCGCCCAGGACGCGAACGCGTCGGCCTCGTAGAAGCTGACGTGCGCCACCGGCAGCGTCGGGTCGACCGGCCGCGTGCCGTGCAGGGTGTGCTCGAACCAGGCCCCGTCGCGCTCGGTCCAGTAGAACGGCGCACGCCAGCCCTCCGCCTTGACGCGCCCCCAGCCGTCGGAGAGCCACAGCTCGTGCCGCGCGTACCCGTCGTCGGCCATGAACGCCATCCACTCGCCGTTGGTGACGAGGCGGTCCGCGAGGCGGTAGGGCTCCAGCCACTGCCGGTGGCGCGGCAGCTCGTTGTCGAAGCAGAAGCCGTCGCCGGTGTGTCCCACCTCGACGAGTCCGCCCTCGACGTCGACCCAGCCCATCGGGCCGGGGTCGGCCGCGGCGAGCGGGCCGGGGGCGCCGGCGTACACCGGCTCCATCGGGTTGCGCGAGAGCACGTGCTTGATGTCCATCAGGAGCAGCTCCTGGTGCTGCTGCTCGTGGTGGAACCCGAGCTCGACGGTCGGCAGCAGCCGCCGCAGCGTGCCCTCGTCGGCGTCCGCGAGCACGGCCCGCACCCGCTCGTCGACATTGCGGCGGAACGCGCCGACCTCGTGGGCCCCCGGCCGGGTGACGAGCCCGCGGTCGGGGCGGGAGTACCGCGGGCCCAGGGACTCGTAGTAGCTGTTGAAGAGGAACCAGTACCGGTCCTCGTACGGCGCGAAGCCCGGCTCCGCGTCGGCCAGCAGGAACGTCTCGAAGAACCACGTCACGTGCGCCCGGTGCCACTTCGTCGGGGAGACGTCGGGCATCGATTGCACCGTCTGGTCCTCGGGCGAGAGGGGCTCCGCGAGCCGCTCCGTGTGGGCCCGCACCGCGTCGTACCGCGCCAGCAGAGCGTCGACGGCGCCGTACGAGCCGAGGGCGTCGTCGACCACGCCGTCCAGTGCGGTGTCGGGGGAGGGGTCGGTCGCAGTCATCGCCGCGTCCTTTCGCCGGGGGCCGGGGATCGGGGACCGGCCGAGGTAAAGACTGCCTCGCCGCACCGACGTTCGGTAGCCCGCCGGGTTGCCGTGAGGTGGTCAGCCGGTGTTGCGGAGGCCGGCCGCGATGCCGTTGATCGTCAGCAGCAGCGCCCGCCGCACGTCCGGGTCCGGCTCTTCCCCCTCGGGTACGGCGCGTGCCCGCCGCAGCAGCGACACCTGCAGCGCGTGCAGGGGGGCGAGGTAGGAGTCGCGCAGCTCGAGCGTGCGCCGCAGGACGGGCGCGTCCTGCAGCAGCGACGACTGGCCCGTGACGGCGAGGACCTGCTCGACGGTGCGCCCGTGCTCCGCTCGCACCACGTCGAGCAGGCCGGCCCGGTCGTCGGGCACGAGCGCCGCGACGTACTCCGCCGCGATGGCGAGGTCGGTCTTGGCCAGGGTCATCTGCACGTTCGAGAGGAAGGTGCGGAAGAAGGGCCAGGAGCCGTACATCTCGCGCAGCGTCTCCTCGTGCCCGGCCTCGACCGCGGCCGCGAGGCCCGACCCCACGCCGTACCAGCCGGGGAGGATGAACCGCGACTGCGTCCAGCCGAAGACCCACGGGATGGCCCGCAGGTCGTCGAGGCCACCGGCGCCGCCGGGGCGCTTGGCCGGCCGGGACCCGATGTTCATCCGGCCGAGCTCGTCGACGGGCGTCGCGGCGACGAAGAACGGCACGAGGGCCGGGTCGCGCACGAGCGCGCGGTAGGCGTCCTGCCCCGCCGCGGCGACGACGTCCATGGTGCCGTCCCACCGCTCGCGGACCTCGGCCGGCGACCGCGAGGTGCGGTGCAGCAGCGTCGCCTCGACGACCGCGGCCAGGGCCCCCTCCAGGTTGCGGCGCCCCAGGCCCGGCAGGCCGTACTTGTCGGAGATGACCTCGCCCTGCTCGGTGATCTTGATCGAGCCGGTGAGCGAGCCGTCGGGCTGGCTGGTGATCGCCTCGGCGGTCGGGCCGCCGCCCCGGCCGACCGAACCCCCGCGGCCGTGGAACAGGCGCAGTCCGACGCCGTGGCGGGCGGCCACGTCCCGCAGGGCGCGCTGCGCGCGGTGGATCTGCCACTGCGAGGCGGCGATGCCGGCGTCCTTCGAGGAGTCGGAGTAGCCGAGCATGATCTCCTGGACGTCGCCGCGGGCCGCGACGACCCGTCGGTACGACGGCTCCGAGAGCAGCGCGTCCAGCAGCGGTCCGGCCGCCTCGAGCTCGGCGACGGTCTCGAACAGCGGCGCGAAGCCGATCCGCGCCGTCGCCTCCTCGCCGCCGAGGTCGACCAACCCCACCTCGCGGGCCAGCACGACGACGGCGTACAGGTCGTCCACGTCGTGCGTCATGGAGACGATGTAGGTCTCGATGACGCCGTCGCCGTAGGTGTCGAGCGCCGCGCGGATGGTGCGCACCAGGTCCAGCGACGCGGTGGCGGCCTCGCCGAGGCCGGTGGTGCCCGCGCCGGTGAGCGGACGCCGAGCCGCCATCTCGCGGCGCAGCACCGCGATGCGGGCGGGGCGGTCGAGGTCGGCGTACGGGCGGTCGAGCTCGCCGGTGCGGTCCAGCAGCTCGCCGAGCGCCGCGTGGTGGCGGGCCGAGTGCTCCCGGACGTCGAGCGTGGCGAGGCCGGCGCCCAGGGCCACGGCCGTGCGCAGCAGGCGCAGGATCGCGCCGTCCCCGGTGAGGCGGTCGCCCGCGGCCAGCATCGAGTCCCGCACGAGCGCGAGGTCGGCCACGAGGTCGTCGAAGGACAGGTAGTCGCGACCGGGCTCGTGCGGCCTGCCCTCGCGCAGCCGGTCGCGGGTGCGCAGCAGGCGGACGCGGACGAAGCTGAGCTTGAGGCGGTAGGGCTCCTCGGCGTTGAGCCGACGGACGCTCTCCCAGGTGACGGGCAGGGCGCGGGCGTCCTCCTCGACACTGGCCAGCAGCGCGGGCGACGGCTGGACGACCCGGGTGGACGCCGTCATCTCGGTGAGCAGCTCGTCCGTGGCGGTGACGAGCTCGGCCAGTCCGGCGGCGTGCTGCAGGTGCAGGACGTCCAGGGTGACCGCCGGGGTGACGTTCGGGTTGCCGTCGCGGTCGCCGCCGGCCCACGTGCCGAAGCGCAGCGGCCGGGCGGTCGCGGGGAGGGCGACGTCGAGGGTGGCCAGCTGGCGGTCGAGCTCCTCGAGCAGCTCGGGCACGACCTCGCCGGCCAGGGAGCGCAGGTAGTACACGGCCGTGCGGGCCTCGTCGCCCGGCTCGGGACGGGCCACCCGCAGCTCGTCGGTCTGCCAGAGCAGGTCGACGAGCTCCGCGAGGCGCCGCTCGTCGCGGGCGCGCAGGGACGCGGACCGGCGGGGGTCCTCGAGCGCCTCGACGACCTCGGCGACCTTGCGCAGGAGCCGCAGCACCGTGCGGCGGCTGGACTCGGTGGGGTGGGCGGTGAAGACGGGGCGGTACTCGACCCGGCCGAGCAGCTCACCGAGCTCCTCGCGCGACAACGAGCCCTCCTCGAGCGCGGCGGCGATGCGGCCGACGGTCGCCGCCAGCGGGCCCTCCTCGTCGACCTCCTCCTGCCAGCGGTGCAGCTGCTCGGTGGTGTTGACGAGCTGGAAGTACGCCGTGAACGCCCGCGCCAGCAGCACGGCGGTGGCCGGCTCGACCGCGTCGAGCACCGAGCGGAGGTCGGCGTCGCTCGGCTGGCGGGCGAGGTGACGCACGCGCTCGACGAGATCGAGCACCTCGGCGCCCTCGTGCCGGGCGACGGCCTCGCCGAGCAGCGTCGTCAGCTGGCGCACGGAGGCCCGCAGCGCCGCATGGGTCGAGTCCGAGCGGACGCCGCCGCCGAAGGTCGATGCGTCGGGCGTCCTGCTCGTCTCGCTCGTCATGGGCGCCAGTGTGGTGGGCCCGTGTGACGTGCTCGTGACGAAGTCCACCCTCCGGTTGCCTCAGGTCGCCGCCCGGCGGGCCGATCTGGCCCTACGCTCGCGAACCCCCCTGCCGCGAGCCGGCTCGCTCTCGGATGGAGGTGCCCCGTGAGGCACGTTCGGCATCGTTCCCGCGCGCAGGACCAGCGCGGCGCCGTCGCCGTGATGGTCGGCCTGCTCGTCGCGCTCGTGCTCGCCATCACCTCGCTCGTCGTCGACATCGGCATGCAGCGCGTCATGCGCCGGGACCTGCAGGCCGTCGCGGACGTCGCGGCGCTCGACGCGTCGCGCCACCTCGACGGCCGCACCGGCGCGCAGGTGCGCACCGCGGTGGCCGACGAGGTGCAGCAGGCCCTGACCCGCAACGGCGACTCCCTGGGCGAGCCCCCGACGCTCTCCTTCGAGCTGGGCGAGATGACGGTCACGGGCACGTTCCGGCCGGTGCTCGACTCCGCCGTGCCGACCGCCGTGCGCGTCACCGCCGCCTCGTCGGTGGGGTACGTCGTCGCGGACGGCGACGGCCTCGCCTCCCGCTCGGCGGTGGCCGCCTCGACCTCCTCGGCGTGCTACCAGGTCGGCTCGTACGCCGCGCTCGTCCGCACGGGCCGCTCGCCGCTGCTCAACCCGGTGCTGCGCCGGATCGGCCAGAGCAACGCGACGCTGGCGGCGCTCGACTACACCGGCCTGGCCGCGGTCGCCGTCAACCTCGACCGGCTCGCCGCCGAGCTGGGCGTCGGCACCCTCAACCAGCTCGCCAGGACGACCGTGAGCGCCAAGAGCTACTACCTGGCCGTGCTGAACGCGCTGCCCGCGGGCACCAGCGGCACGACCGTCACCGCGCTCAACGCCCTGCGCACCTGGGTGAACGCCAACGTGACCCTCGACGTGGGCCGCATCCTCGGCGTCGCCACCGGCTCCGGCGCGGTGCTCGGGGCGCGCTACAACGCGCTCGACCTCGTCGCCGGCTCGATGCTGCTCATCAACGGGCAGAACACCCTCAACCTCTACACGGGTGCGCTGCTGCCGGGCCTGGCGAACACCAACATCGCGCTGAAGCTCATCCAGGGGCCGCGGCAGTTCTGCGGCCGCCCGGGGGAGCCGAACTCCACGGCGCGACCGGGCGACACCGAGCAGCTCGGCGTGCACGTCGACACCTCGCTCAACCCGTCCAACGTGGTCGTCGGGCTCGCCTCGGTCCCCGGCATCGTCTCGGCGCCGGTGAACCTCACCGTCCACCAGCCCAACCACCTGGGGCTCGACCTCTCGCTCGCGCCGACGCAGACGACGTTGAAGCGCATCGTGTGCGGCGACCCCGCCAGCGCCACCTTCGAGGTGCGCAACGGTCTCGCGACCGTGAAGTTCCAGACGCCGATCCGCACCTCCCTGCGGGTCAAGGTCAAGCTGCTCGGCATGGTCTCGCTGGCCGAGGTGCAGGTCGACGTGAACGCCACGGTCAACGTCACCGCCACCATCAGCCCGTCGGGCAACGCCGACTACACGATCACGGTGCCGCCCCGGCAGTTCGACACCGCCTACCCGACGACCACCGGCGGCATCACCGCCGCCCCGCCGACCGTCAACGCCGGCGCCAGCGTCGTGGCCCACCTGGGGCTGCTCAACGGCACCCTCGGCGCCTGGGTGGGGCTCAGCACGGCGGAGGCCAGCGCGTTCCTCGACGCGTCGGTCAAGGGAGCGGTCAACGCGCTCCTCGACCCGGGCAACCCCACGAGCCTCAGCAACGGCCTCATCAACCCGCTGCTCGCCCTCGCCGGCACGGAGGTCGCCGGAGCGCGGCTCTCGCTCGACAGCGCGCCCGCCATGCGGTGCGGGGTGCCCGCTCTGCGGGGCTGACCGGCCCCGGACGTGGAACGTGGTGGGAGCGCCACGGATCTCCTGGCGCTCCCACCACGAACGGGGGGGTACGGCGGGGCTCAGCCCTCGCCGAGGGCGGCGGCCACGCGGCGGTGGGCCTCCCAGATCTCCTCGGGCAGCCCGGTGAACTGGCGCAGGTGCTCCTCGCGGAACCCGATCTCCTGGCGCCACCGCTCCGTGTCGATCGACAGGATGCGCTCGAGGTCGGCGTCGGGCACGTCGAGGCCCGACAGGTCGAGCTCCTCGCGCGTCGGGATCGTGCCGACCGGCGTCTGCTGTCCGGAGACCTCGCCGTTCTTCAGCTGCACGAGCCACAGCAGGGCGCGCAGGTTCTCGCGGTAGCCGGGCCACAGGAAGTGGCCGTCCTCGGCGTCGCGCTGGAACCAGTTGACGTGCGCGAAGATCGGCTGGTCGCTGGCCCGGCCGACGATGTCGAGCCAGTGCTTCGCGTAGTCCGCCTCGGCGTACGACATGAACGGTCGCATCGACATGGGGTCGTAGCGCAGCTGGCCGTCGAGCCCGTCGGCGGCGAACGTCGCCTCCGCGCCGAGGGTGAGGCCGTCGTACACGCCCTCGGCCACGTCGGTGATCGCCCGCACCAGCGGCTCGCGGTCGCGGGTGCGCCCGCCGAAGATGATCGCGTCGAGCGGCACGCCCTCGGGCGCCTCGAAGTCGGGCGCGACGTTGGGCACGTTCGCCAGCGTCGTGGTGAAGCGGCTGTTGGGGTGGGCCCAGGGCGCGCCCTGCTCGCTCTCGGAGCGGTCCGCGATCGCGTCGCCCTTCCAGTCGAACCAGCCCGTGACGTCGGCCGGCGGCTCGGGCGTCTTGCCCTCCCACCACACCTCCTGGGTGGAGGGGTTGTAGGCCACGTTCGTGAAGATCGTGCCGGTGCCGTCCGCGATGGACTCGAGCGCCGTCGGGTTCGTCAGCTCGTTGGTGTCCTTCGCGACGCCGAAGACGCCGTTCTCCGGGTTCATCGCGTAGAGCCGGCCGTCCGCGCCGGGCCAGATCCAGGCGATGTCGTCGCCGTAGAACTCGACGTGGTAGCGGTCGCCCAGGGCTTCGGGGGCCAGCGTCATCGCCAGGTTCGTCTTGCCCGACGCGCTCGGGAAGCCGCCCGCCACGTGGTAGCGGCGGCCCGTCTCGCGGTCGGTGATGCCCAGCAGCATGAACTGCTCCGAGAGGAACTCGCCCGAGGCCCAGCCGTCGAACGCCGCCTGGCGCAGGCCGTGGGCGATCTTGCCGAGCAGGGCGTTGCCGCCGTAGGACGACCCGAAGTGCAGGATCGTGCGCTCGTCGGCGACCGTCACGAAGTAGCGCTGGTCGTCGGGGGTGCCCTGGCCGTGGCTCTCCAGGTCGCCGGCGACGTGGACGGCGCGGACGAACGAGTCCGGGTCGGCCAGCTCGTTGATGTAGGAGACCTCGACGCGCGCCATGCGGATCATGTGGAGCACGACGGTGCGGGTGTCGGTGAGCTCGACGCCGGCGGCGAAGCGCTCGAGCGGCGAGCCCTGCGGCGCCATGAGGTAGGGGACGACGTACATCGTGCGGCCCTCGAGCTGGCCCCGCATCTTCGAGGTGAGCAGCTCCTTCATCTCCGCCGCGGGCCGCCAGTTGTTGTAGACGCCCTGGTGGGCCTCGTCGTTGGTCGCGACGATCGTGCGCTCCTCGGAGCGCGCCGTGTCCTTGTGGTAGCTGCGGGAGTAGTAGCGCCCCTCGCCGGCGGGCTGGAGCTCGCCGGCCTCGAGGGCCTCGGCGACGAGGCGGGCGTCGTCGGAGGAGCTGACCACCTCGATGCGCGCGGCCCCGGTCACCTCCGCCCAGTGCTCGACGTACTCCCGCACGTGCGGGTTGGTCAGGCCGGCTTCGTCGAGCGCCGCTGCCACGTTCACCATGATGCCCGGATCCTCTCCGTCGGCGCACTGCGTAAGTGCGCTGCGTCAGTGTGCCGCTGATGCTCGCACACGCCCGGGAGTGCGGGACCCCGGCCCCTGCGCGTGATACTCGGTCCCGGTTTGCCAGCGGGCGCCCGCGCCCAGCACAGTCCAGCCCGTGAACGCCGTCGAGCCCGTGCCCCACTCGACCGCCGAGAACGTCCTCGGCGTCCTGACCGGCACCTTCGTCGTGTCCCTCGGCCTGCTCCTCCTGCGCGAGGTCGACGCCGTCACCGGCGGTACGGCGGGGCTCGCCCTCCTGCTCAGCTACGCCGTCGCCGTGCCGTTCGGGGTGCTCTTCGTCGGCGTGAACCTGCCGTTCTTCGCGCTCGCGGTGGCCAAGAAGGGCTGGGCGTTCACGCTGCGCAGCCTCGCGTGCGTCGTGCTCGTCAGCTCCTTCTCCGAGCTGCACCAGCGGATGGCGTCGTTCGCCGACCTGGCGGCGCCGTACGCCGCGGTGGCGGGCAACCTGCTCATCGGCATCGGGCTGCTCATCGTCTTCCGCCACGGCGCGAGCCTCGGCGGGTTCAACGTGGTGGCCCTGCTGCTGCAGGAGCGGCTGGGCTGGCGCGCCGGCTACGTGCAGATGGTGCTCGACGTCGCCGTCGTGCTGGGCGGCCTCACCGTGGTGCCCGTGGAGAACGTGCTGCTCTCCGCGGTGGGCGCGGCCGTGCTGAACCTGGTGCTGGCGCTCAACCACCGGCCCGGGCGCTACCTCGGCACCTGAGCAGGCCCCGGCCCCGGGCGTCCGGGCTCAGCAGGCGCCCCAGATCCCCCGGTCGCCGTCGCGGGCCGCCGTCTGCGCCGCCGCGTACGCACCGTGCCGCTGCGGCTCGGTGTCGAACACGTAGACCTCCGCCCAGCCGGCGGCCAGCACGGCCTCGCCGAGGTCGGTGCCGTCGGCGGTCTCGACGTAGCGCAGCAGCCGGTCGTAGCGGTCGGTGTCGTCCTGCGTCGGGTCGGCCACGAGGCGCAGGGCGTCGCCGGGGCGCACGAGGTCGGCCACGAGCGCCGAGGCCTCCGGCCCGCCGCACTCGACGTCGCCGTGCACCTCCGGGGTGTCGATGCCGACGAGGCGCACCCGCTCCTCGGCGCCGGTGACGGTGCGCACGCGCAGCGTGTCGCCGTCGGTGACGGCGACCAGGGTCGCCGACGTCGCGGGCGTCGTACCGGCACCGGGGTCGGGCTCGCCCGGACCCCCCGGCCCGCCCGCGCCGTCCTGGGCCGAGCGGCCCGCCAGCCAGACGGCCAGCACGGCGACCGCCGCGAGCACCACCGCCACACCCCGACCTCGCACGGACCCTCCTCGGTCACCGAGTTCTGCCGACGGCCCCTGCAGACGCCGGTCGGCGGCACCCTCGGGGGTGCCGCCGACCGGACGGAGCGGAGCGGGGGGTGGCGCTCAGACGCGACCGAAGGTCACGTTCGAGGTCCAGATGCGCTCGAGCTTGACGCGCTCGCCGCTGCCCGGGGCGTGCCACACGTTGTTGTTCCCGGCGTAGATCGCGACGTGGTAGACGCGGCCGCCGCTGCGGAAGAACACCAGGTCGCCGGTCTTCACCGAGGCGCGGCTGATCTGGTGCACCGACGACGCCATCTGGCTCGAGGTGCGCGGCAGGTCCTTGCCGACCTTGTCGTAGACGTAGCCCACGAAGCCGGAGCAGTCGAACCCGCTGCTCGGGGTGGTGCCGCCGTAGCGGTACTTCACGCCCCGCAGGGCCTGCGCGGCCTTGAGCACGCGGTAGTTGCGCTGGTCGATCTGGCGCTCGTAGGAGGCCTTGGCCGACGAGCTCATGCCGGCCGGGTACGCCGCGGCGGGCTCGGCCGTCACGCCGACGCTGAGCGCGGCGCTGGAGACGACCGCCGCGACGGCCAGGCCGGTCGCGGTGGCGGAGCGACGGACGACGCCGGGGCCGGCCGTGGTGGCGCGGGGGGCGGTGAGCCGGGCCCGGCCGTCGGCGCGGTGGCGGGGGGCCGCCGCGGTGTCGGGGGAGGTGGTGACGCCGGCGGCGTGGACGCGCGCAGGCATGACGGGGGAAAGAGACATCTCGGGTTCCTCGGCGACGCCTGCGAAAGATGACCTGTCGGGTTCGGACTGCCGTTGTCCGGGCCGGGCCGCATCGCTGCGACTACCGACCTTCACCCCGAGCCGCACCCCCGAGGGGCGGCGTACTGCTGGGTCTCCCGTGCCCGCCACGCGCTGGACGCGATCAGTTTCTCCCCAGGTCGTGGCGGGCCTCGGCGCGTCCTGGGCGGCCCCGCCGACGCGGCGAGGACTTACAGCCGTCCACTGTGAGGGCTGCTCCCTTGAACCGGCAAGTGACGTCCGGTGTTGCGTGCGTCACTCCGCAAGACCATCAGGTGGGCGCCCGGCCGGCCGACGCGGGCGCCGGGACCGTGCGCCGGAGCGGCGCGGCGGGCCCTCCCGTCTAGGGTGCTCGTCATGGCAGCGGGGGACGGGACCTGGCGCGAGTACGACGCCGTGGAGCTGCCGCGGGTGCTCCAGGGCGCCCTCGAGGCCTTCGCCGAGCAGGGCTACCACGGCGCGTCGATCCGGGAGCTGGCCGCGCGCGCCGGACTGTCGGTACCCGGTCTCTACCACCACCACGCGTCGAAGCAGGACATCCTCCGTGCCCTGCTCGACGCGGTGCTCACCGACCTGCTGCGCCGCTGCACCGACGCGCTCGCCAGCACCGGGGACCACCCGGCGGAGCGCTTCGACGCCCTCGTCGAGTGTCTCCTGCGCTTCCACATGTTCCGCACCGAGCACGCCTTCGTCGCGACGAGCGAGCTGCGCAGCCTCACGCCGGCCAACCGCGAGCACGTGGTCGGCCTGCGCGACGCGCTGCAGCACCTCCTCGACGACGTGGTCGAGGAGGGCGCCGCGGACGGCACGTTCACCACGCCGTACCCGAAGGCGGCGAGCCGCGGTGTCGCGACGCTCTGCCTGGGGGTGGCGTCCTGGTACCGCCCCGACGGCCCGTTGAGCCCTGACGAGCTGGTGCGGCGCCACCTGACGCTCGCCCGCGGCATCGTCAACGGCCGCGACTAGCGGTCCTCAGCGCGGCGCCATCCGCAGCGCGCCGTCCATGCGGACGACCTCGCCGTTGAGGTAGTCGTGGTCGATGATCGCGAGGGCGAGCTGGGCGAACTCGTCGGGGCGGGCGAGACGCTGCGGGAACGGGACGCCGGCCGCGAGCCCGGCCCGGAACTCGTCGGACACGGTGGCGAGCATCGGGGTCTCGACGATGCCGGGCGCGATGACGTTGACGCGGATGCCGTGCTGGGCGAGGTCACGCGCCGCCGGGAGCGTGAGGCCGACGACCCCGCCCTTCGAGGCGGAGTACGCCGCCTGCCCGACCTGGCCGTCGAACGCGGCGATCGACGCGGTGTTGACGATCACGCCCCGGGCGCCGTGCTCGAGCTCGGGGGTGGCGGCGATCTGCTCGGCGGCGAGCGTCATCACGGTGAAGGTGCCGACGAGGTTGATCTGCACGACCTTCGCGAACAGGCCGAGGTCGTGGGGGCCCTTGCGGGACAGGATCCGGGCCGACGGGCCGATGCCGGCGCAGTTGACGACGGTGCGCAGCGGCGCGCCCTCCGCGGCGGTGGCCACGGCGGCCGCGACCTGCTCGGCGTCGGTGACGTCGGTCGGCAGGTAGGTGACGCCGTCGACCGACGGCGCGGCCTGGACCGCCGAGCCCAGGTCGAGGCCGAAGACGTGCGCGCCCTTCGCGGCGAGGGCGGCGGCGGTGGCCGCGCCGAGCCCGGAGGCGGCGCCGGTGACGATGGCGGCGGTGTCGGCGAGCTGCATGGGTGGGTCTCCTCGGAGGTGGGTCGTGCGGTGGGGGTACGGCGGACGGGTGCGGGGGAGCGGTACCCGCGTCAGCGGGCGACGACCAGCCCGGCGTCGGGCTTCGCGTCGAGCGAGCGGGCGATCACCATGCGCTGGATCTGGTTGGTGCCCTCGAAGATCTGCATGACCTTCGCCTCGCGCATGTAGCGCTCGAGGGGGAAGTCGCGGGTGTAGCCGACGCCGCCGAGCACCTGCACGCCGTCGGTGGTCACCTTCATGGCGTTGTCGGTGGCGACGAGCTTGGCGACCGAGGCCTCGCGGCTGAAGGGCAGGCCCTGGTCGCGCAGGCGGGCGGCGTGCAGCGTGACGGCGCGGGCGGCGTGCACGGCTGCCTCCATGTCGGCGAGCACGAAGCCCAGCCCCTGGTGGTCGATGATGCGACGGCCGAACGCCTCGCGCTGCTGCGCGTAGGCCAGTGCGGCGTCGAGGGCGCCCTGCGCCAGCCCCGTGGCCACGGCCGCGATGCCGAGGCGGCCGGAGTCGAGGCCCGCCAGCGCGATCCGCAGCCCGTCGCCCTCCGCGCCGAGGCGCCGCTCGACGGGCACCCGCACGCCCTGGAGCAGCATCGTGGCGGTGGTCGAGCCCATCAGGCCCATCTTGCGCTCGGGGTTGTCGGCGACGAGGCCGGGCGTGTCCGCGGGCACGAGGAAGCACGAGATGCCGTTGCGCTCGTCGGACGTGCGCGCCATGACCTTGTAGAAGTCGGCCTGGCCGCCGTGCGTCGTCCACGCCTTGGCCCCGTCGAGCACGTACGCGTCGCCGTCGCGGCGCGCCGTCGTCCGCATGGCCGCGGGGTCGGAACCGGCGTGGGCCTCGGAGAGGCAGTAGGCGCCGAGCATCTCGCCGCCGAGCATGTCGGGCAGCCACTGGTGCTTCTGCTCCTCGCTGCCCCAGGTGGCGAGGCCGAAGCAGGACAGCGCGTGCACGGAGACGCCGACGCCGACGCTGGCCCAGGCCCGCCCGATCTCCTCGAGCACCTGGAGGTAGACCTCGTAGCTGACGCCGCCACCCCCGACCTCCTCCGGGTAGGGCAGGCCGAGGATGCCGGCCTGGCCGAGCAGGCGGAACACGTCGCGGGGGAAGGCGGCGTCCTCCTCGGCCTGCGCGGCACGCGGGGCGAGCTCCTTGGCGACGAGCTCGCGCACGAGGGCGAGCAGGTCGGCGGACTCCTGGTCGGGGAGCAGACGACGGGCGGGCATGGCTTCCTCCTGGCGGTCCCGGGCCCCGACGGGGCGGCTGGACGGTGCGGCGGTGACGATACTGTGAAGAGTCCTGCGGTATCGTGCAGCGTACGGTACGACGGACGGAGGAGGCGAGGGGATGGCGGGCACGACGCGGCCGCAGCGCACGGCGCGGCAGCAGCAGCTGCTCGACCGGTTGGTCGACCTCTGCGAGGCCGAGGGCTTCGCGGCCTTCACCCTCGACGAGCTGACGGTGCGGCTGGGCTGCTCCAAGACGACGCTCTACTCCCTCGCCGGCTCCAAGCAGGAGCTGGCGGTCGAGGTCGTGCGGGAGTCGTTCCGGCGGGCGGTCGACATCGTCGAGACCCGGCTCGCGGGCGTCGAGGGCGCCGCGGCCCGCATCGAGACCTACCTGCGCGCCGTGGCCGACCGGCTGCAGTCGCTGTCGGAGGTCTTCCTCGCCGACATCGCGCGCCTGCCCGCCACCGACGCGGTCTACCGGCGCAACACGCAGGCCGCGGCCGAGCGGATCCGCGGGCTGATCGCCGAGGGCGTGGCGTCGGGGGAGCTGCGCCAGGTGCACGCGGCGTTCGTCGGGGAGATGGTCGCCGCGACCATGTTCGAGATCCAGCGGGGGCGGATGTTCGAGCGCCTCGAGCTCGCCGACGCGGAGGCCTACGCGGAGCTCGCGACCTTCGTCGTGCAGGCGCTCACCGACTGAGCCGGGGTACGGCGGGGCGGCGCGGGCCGGCGCGGGCCGGCGGGGCTCAGGCCTCCTCGGCGATCCGCTGGTGGTGGTGGATCACCTCGGCGATGACGAAGTTGAGGAACTTCTCGGCGAACACGGGGTCGAGCCCCGCGGCCAGGGCGAGCTCGCGCAGTCGTGCGATCTGACGCTCCTCGCGGGCCGGGTCGGCCGGGGGCAGGTCCTCGCGCGCCTTCAGCACCCCGACCTGCTGGGTGCACTTGAAGCGCTCGGCCAGCAGGTGCACGAGGGCGGCGTCGATGTTGTCGATGCTCGAGCGCAGCGCGGCCAGCTCGGGCGGGACGGGCGGCACGGAGGCGGAGGTCACGGCCACCGAGTCTAGGAGGCGCGGCGGCGTCAGGGGCCGAGCAGTCCGCGCAGCAGGCCGAGCACCCCGCCGAGCACCTCGTCGAGCCGTGGGCGCACCGGGTCGACCGGGGTCGGCTCCCCGGTCGGCTCCCCGGTCGGCTCCCCGGTCGGCTCTCCGGTCGGCTCCCCGGTCGGCTCCCCGGTCGGCGCCGGCTCGTCGGGCGGCACGTCGAAGTCCTGGGCCGACCACGAGCCGTTGAGCACGACGAGCACCTGGCTGCCGTCGGGGTTCGCGTAGGCCACGGTCTCGACCCGGTCGCGCTGGGTGGAGGTGCGCAGCACCGCCCCGGGCTGCACGAACCGCGAGAGGTGGGACCAGTAGGCGAGGTCCTCGTTCGGCTGCCAGCCGTCGGGACGCACCTCGAGCATGCCGCGGCAGGCGGTGCAGCCCCCGAGCCGCGGCCCGCCGGAGGCGTCGAGCGCGAGGTTCCAGTAGAGGGACGACACAGCGCCGTGGCGCAGCGGGTCGAGCAGGGCGAGGTGCATCTCGTTGACGAGGTTGTGCCGGGTGTCGTCCCAGTGGAGGCTGCCGGTGCACTCGGTCATCCAGGCCGGTACGGCGCGCGTCTGCGTCGCCGCCGGCTCCCGGCGCAGGCCGCTCTCGTAGCAGTGGTAGCCGATGGCGTCGACGGTGCCGTCGGCCGCCGCCAGCAGCTCGGCGGGGTAGGTCGTCGGGCGGTCGGTGCCCTGGTCGACGTAGTTGTGGTCCCAGCCGAGCACCTCGACGTCGGCGAGGCCGGCGGCGTCGAGCGCGGGGCGCAGCTCGCGGGCGAGCCGGGCCTGCTCGGCCGACGACATCGTCATCGTGGGGTAGGAGCTGTTGCAGTGCTGCGGCTCGTTGCCCAGCGACACCTGGTCGACGTCGACGCCGTGGTCGGCGTACGCCTGCAGGAAGCGCACGTAGTACTGCGCGTAGACCCCGTAGGCGTCGTCGCGCAGGTGGTTGCGGTTGCCCCAGCAGTCCCCGGTGTAGCGGCCGCCGACCTTCATCCACCCCGGCGCGGACCACGGCGCCGCCACGACGACGAGGTCGGGGTTGAGCGCGAGGGCGTCCTGCAGGACCGGCACCACGTGCTCGAGGTCGCGGGCGATCGAGAAGCTGCGCAGCTCGGGGTCGGGGCCGGGGGTGTGGGCCAGGCTGCGGTGCTCGCCGGTCGCGACCATGTCGCTCGCGCCCATGGGCACCCGCACGACGTCGAACCCGGCGCCGTCGTCGGAGAAGAGCTCTGCGAGGAGGGCGTCGCGGTGGGGGGAGGTGTCGATGAGCTGCGCCGCGGAGTCGGTCAGCGCGCCGCCGAACCCCACGACGGGGAACGCGCCCGGCGCCTCGGCGCCGACGACGAGCTCCTCGCCGCCCACCACGGGGCGCGTGGGCAGGGCGGGCCCGGGGGCCAGCGTCTGCGGGAGGCCCGCCCCGTCGGCGACCGTGCGCCACGACGCGACCTGGGTGTCGCCCGGCGTCCAGGTGTAGGTGGTGACGGACGTGGCGGGGAGCGTGTCGCGGATCGCCACGCCGCCCAGGTCCACGCGGAGCTCGGTGGCGGTGCCCGCCCGGGTCGCGGTGGCCGCGCTCGGGGGAGCCGTGTCGGTGGCGAGCACGTCGGCGGGTCGGACGCCGGCGGAGCCGAGGGCGAGGACGCCGACGAGGGCGCCGAGCAGGAGGGGGCCGCGGGGAGGGGTCATGGCGTCGTCTTTCTGTCCCCCGTGTCGGACGAGAAGGCGTCATGGACCTCCCCGTCCGGCGGTGCGGAGGGGAGGCAGGACGACCCTAGTCGATCCTCAAGGCGGCGTCGAGGATCTCTCAAGGAAGCCTCAAGGGAACAACTCGCTCGCTGCGGGCGATGAGTTCTGGGAGCGTGAGGGGTCGACACCCCCGACGCAGCACCACCGGCGCCGCCGCGCGCCCGCCGCCACCCGCGGCGGTGACGGGCGGCGTACCCCTCCGGGCCTCGACCGAGGCGAGCGGGAACCCGAGGCAGGAGCACCACCATGACGCAGTCGCACGCCCTCGAGACCTCCGCGGTCGCGACCGAGGCCGAGGCCGGACTGGCCCGCCACGACCTCGTGGTCATCGGCGTCCTGCTCGTCGCGAGCTTCGTCGTCATCCTGAACGAGACGGTCATGAGCGTGGCGCTGCCCGTGCTCCAGACCGAGCTGGGCGTCGCGCCGAGTACCGGCCAGTGGCTGACGACGGCGTTCCTGCTGACGATGGGCGTGGTCATCCCGCTGACCGGCTTCCTCATCCAGCGCCTCGGCACCCGCCCGTTGTTCGGGCTCGCGATGTCGCTGTTCAGCGTGGGTACGGCGATCGCGGCGTCCGCGCCCGGCTTCGGCGTGCTGCTGCTCGCCCGGGTCGTGCAGGCCAGTGGCACCGCGATCATGCTGCCGCTGCTGATGACGACGGTCATGACGATCGTCCCGCCCGCGCGCCGCGGCGTGATGATGGGCAACATCTCGATCGTCATCGCGGTGGCGCCGGCGCTCGGCCCGACCGTCTCGGGCCTCGTGCTCGACCACCTCGGGTGGCGCTGGGTCTTCGGTCTCGTGCTGCCGATCGCGCTCACCGCGCTCGTCGTCGGCCTGCGGATGGTGCGCTCGGTGGCGCCCACGAGCAAGGCGTCGGTGGACCTCGTCTCCGTGCCGCTCGCGGTGCTCGGCTCCGGCGGCCTCGTCTACGGTCTCGTCGGCCTGGGCCACGCGGCCGAGGGCTCCGACCAGGCGGTTCCCGTCGCGCTGCCCTTCGTCGTCGGCGCCGTGGCGCTCGCCGCGTTCGTCGCCCGCCAGCTCGTGCTGGCCCGCGAGGACCGGGCGCTGCTCGACCTGCGGGTGTTCTCGTCGTACCAGTTCTGCGTCGCGATGCTGGCGATGCTCGTGGCCATGGCGGCGATGCTCGGCACGCTGATCCTGGTGCCCTACTTCGCGCAGACGGTGCTCGGCTACGGCCCGACGCGCACGGGTCTCATCACCCTGCCCGGCGGCCTCCTCATGGGCCTGGCGGGCCCGCTCGTGGGGCGCGTGTACGACGCCCGCGGCCCCCGCGTGCTGCTCGTGCCGGGCACGATCCTCGTCAGCGCAGCCCTGTGGATGCTGACCGCCGTGGACGAGCAGACCACGATGGGCTGGCTCGTCGGCGCGAACATGGTGCTCTGCCTCGGCCTGGCCGCGACGTTCACGCCCCTCATGACCTCGGGCCTCGGCGCCGTGCGCCCGGAGCTCTACGCGCACGGCTCGGCGGTGCTCGGCACGTTCCAGCAGGTCGCCGGGGCGGCCGGCACGGCGCTGTTCGTCACCGTGATGACGGTCGTGGCGACGCGGTCCGCCGAGGACGGCGCCTCCGCCGCGGCGGCCACCACCGACGGCGTGCACACCGCGTTCCTCGTCGGCGCGTTCGTGTCGCTGCTGCTCGTGGCGATCGCCCCGCTGGTCCGCAAGCCCGCCGCCGCGCCGCAGGGCGTGGTCGCCGGGCACTGAGCCGGGCACTGATCCGGGCACCGACTCAGGGGGCCAGGGATCGCCGGGGCCGCCCTGCGGGGCCGGCTCCCCGCCGTACCGCAGACTGGTGCGGTGGACGTGACCGCGTGCATCTACTCCCCCGACGGCGCGATCCGGCTGACGCCGGACGCGTTCCTCGACGCCGCCCTGCTGTGGTGGCCCGAGGCCGTCGCGGTGGACGTGCGGCGGCGGATCCCGCGCAGCCGGCGCGTCGGCGTGCGGGTGGAGGAGCCGGGGCAACGGCCCTTCGAGGTGCGGCTCTCCGCCGACGGCACGCAGCTGCTGACCGACGGCGACCACGTGCAGCAGATCTGGTTCGCGACGTGGGCCCGCTCGCACGTGCCGTACGACGCGCCCGGCCGCGTCGTGCTCGTCAGCGCCGACGCCTCGCGGGCCGCGCTGCTGACGCCCGGCATGACCCCGCGCGAGGTGTGGCAGGCGTGGCGCGGGCAGAGCGAGGAGTGGCAGCGCTTCGCGCAGGGCTGGCTCGCGGGGGCGCTCGCGGGCTGAAGGGGGCGCTCGCCCGCCGAGACTCGGGGTGCGACTGCGCGGAGGTCTGCTGCTCGACGTCTGCTCAGCGGACCTCCGCACAGGTGGCGGGTTCCCCGGTGCACCGGGGAACCCGCCACTTCCGGCGCCAAGCTTCCACCCGGAAGTGGCGGCTTGCGGGTACGACCTTTCCGGCGCCCCGCTCAACCCCCCGACGGCGGGGGGAAGGCGGCCATGGCCGTCTGCGCGATCGCTCTCAGGTCGTCGATGGTCCCGCCGTCGCGGGCGCAGCCGGACATGCCGCGGAGCACCGCCACGAGGAACGACGCCAGGGCCTCGGTGCGGGTGTCCGGCGGCAGGTCGCCGTCACGCACCCCGCGGTCGAGCCGCTCCTGCAGCCGCCGGTGCAGCTCCTCGCGCTGCGCGGTGAGCCGCGGCTCGGTGAGCATGAGGCAGCCGGGCGGGGTGCCCGCATCGGTGTGGGCGCGCGCGGTGTCGTCGAGCATGCGCGTGACGGCCTCGCGGGCCGTCGGCAACGCAGCCGCGGCGTCGAGGCCCTCGCAGGTACGGCGGAAGTAGGTGGCCGCAGCCTCCTCGAACAGGCGGTGCTTGTCCCCGAACGCCGCGTAGAGGCTCGGCGGCGACACGCCCATGGCCGCGGTCAGCGTCGCGACGGACGTCTCGTCGTACCCCGTCCGCCAGAACTGCTCGACGGCGACGGCGAGCGCTGCGTCGCGATCGAAGCTGCGGGGTCGGCCGGCCATGACGGTGATCATAACGTAGCGGTCGCTACGGAACGTGCTACGGTCGCACCTCGATCAATAGTGGTCACTACAGAAAGAGGTCGTCATGGAGCTGAAGAGTGCGGTCGTACTCGTCACGGGAGCGAACCGGGGCATCGGAGCCGCGTTCGTCGAGCTGCTGAAGGAGCGCGGGGCCGCCAAGATCTACGCCGCAGCCCGCGACGCGAGCACGGTCGAGACCGACGGCGTCGAGCCCATCGCGCTCGACGTCACCGACGCCGCCCAGGTCGAGGCCGCGGCCCGGGCCGCGGGCGACGTGCAGGTGCTCGTCAACAACGCGGGCATCTCCACCGGCACCGCGCTGGTGACGGGCGACGAGGCGGCCATCCGGCGCGAGATGGACACCAACTTCTACGGCCCGCTGCTGATGACGCGCGCGTTCGCGCCGGTCCTGGCTGCCAACGGCGGCGGCGCGATCGTCAACGTCGTCTCGGCGCTGTCGTGGTTCACGGCCCCGGGCGCCGGCGCCTACGCCGCGTCGAAGGCGGCGGCGTGGATGCTGACCGACAGCACCCGGCTCGAGCTGGCGGCGCAGGGCACCCACGTCGTCGGGGTGCACATGGGCCTCGTCGACACCGACATGGCCAAGGGCGTGCCGGCGCCCAAGATCAGCCCTGCCGAGCTGGCCGGTGCGGGGCTCGACGCCGTCGAGTCGGGTGCCCAGGAGGTCCTGGGCGACGACTGGGCGAGGTTCGTGAAGTCGGGGCTGACGCTCGACCCCGCGGACCGCTACGCGCGGATCTCTGCCGCCCTCGGCAACGGCTGAGCGGGCGATCCGCCTCACGGCCCCGGCTCGTCGGCCCACTGTCCCCAGGCGCGGGAGGCACGCCCGCGGACCGTCGGCGCCGCGTGGCAGGCTTCGCCGGGTGAGCCTGACCGTCCACCGCGCGCCGCGCACCGACCTGCTCGCCGACGCCCTCGGCGAGCTGCTCGCGCGGCCGGTGGACGACCCCTTCGCCGAGGAGGTCGTCGTCGTGCCGGCCCGCGGGGTCGAGCGGTGGCTGACGCAGCGGCTCTCCCACCGCCTCGGCACCGGCCCGCGGGGCGGGGACGGCGTCTGCGCGGGCGTCCGCTTCCTCACCCCCCACTCCCTCGTCTCGGTGCTGCTGGGTCGCGAGCACGACGACCCGTGGGAGCCGGGGCGGCTCGCCTGGCCCGTGCTCGAGGCCGTCGACGCCCACCTCGACGAGGCGTGGGCCCTGCCGCTGGCGCGCCACCTCGGCGCCGTGCTCTCCCCCGGGGAGCCGGCCGAGCTGGGCGAGCTGCGGCGTACCCGACGGTGGGCCGTGGCGCGCCGGCTGGCGGGAGCGTTCGCGTCGTACGCCGCGCAGCGCCCCGCGCTCGTCGCCGACTGGCGGGCGGGGCGCGACACCGACGGTGCCGGAGGGGTGCTGGCCGAGGACCTGCGGTGGCAGGCCGAGCTGTGGCGCCGGGTCGTCGAGCGCGTGGACGCGCCGGCCCCCGACGAGCGGCACGCGGCAACGCTCACCGCCCTGCGCTCCGGTGACGACGGGCTCGACCTGCCGGACCGGCTCTCCCTCTTCGGACACACGCGCCTGCCCGTCGCGGAGGTCGAGCTGCTCGAGGCACTGGCGACCCGCCGCGAGGTGCACCTGTGGCTGCCGGTGGCCTCGCCGGCGCTGTCCGCGCGGCTCGACCTCGCGGGCGGCCCCGGCGGTACGGCGGGGGGCCTCGCGGGCCGCACGGCGCCGCGCCGCGCCGACGCGGACATGACCGCCGAGGTCGGCCACCCCCTGCTTGCCGCGCTGGGGCGCGACGCCCGGGAGCTCCAGCAGCAGCTGGCGCGCCTCGACGCCCGCGTCGAGCAGCTCGGTGACGTGCCCGACCCGCCCCCCTCGGCGCCGCTGCTGACGCTGCTGCAGGCCGACGTGCGGGCCGACCGGCTGCCCACCCCGGCGCAGCGGGCGGAGCGCACCCGCGCGGTCGACACCTCCGTGCAGGTGCACGCCTGCCACGGCCCGGCCCGCCAGGTCGAGGTGCTGCGCGAGGTGCTCGTCGGTCTGCTCGCCGACGACCCGACGCTGGAGCCCCGCGACGTGCTGGTGATGTGCCCCGACGTGGAGGCCTACGCGCCGCTGGTCGAGGCCGGCTTCGGGCTGGCGTCGGGGGACCCCGACGATCCCCTGGCCTCGGCGTCGGACCAGCACCCGGCCCACCGGCTGCGGGTCCGGCTGGCCGATCGCGCCCTGTCCAGCGTCAACCCGCTGCTCGCCCTCGCGGAGCGCCTCGTCGCGCTGGCGGGCTCGCGGGTGACGGCCTCCGACGTGCTCGACCTGGCCGGTCGGCCGGTCGTGCGGCGCCGCTTCGCCCTCGACGAGGACGACCTGTCCCGGGTCGAGCGCTGGGTGCGCGACGCCGGCGTGCGCTGGGGCTTCGACGCGGAGCACCGGGCCGACTACGGGCTCGGCCACGTCGCCCAGAACACGTGGCGCGCCGGGCTCGACCGCGTGCTGCTGGGGGTGGCCGTGGCCGGTGACGTGCCCCGGTGGGTGGGCAGCGCGCTGCCGCTCGACGACGTGGGCAGCGGCGACGCCGACCTGGCCGGCCGGTTCGCCGAGCTCGTCGACCGTCTCGAGCACGGGCTCGACCGGCTGCACGGGCCCGCGTCGGCGGAGGAGTGGGTGGCCGCGATCGGCGAGGTCGTGACCTCGCTGGCCGCGGTGCCGCCCCGCGACGCCTGGCAGGCGGCCGAGCTCGAGCGCGAGCTGCGCCGGCTCGCGCCGGTGGGTGTCCCGGGCGTCGACCGGGCGCCGCTCGGGCTGCCGGAGGTGCGGGCCATGCTCACCCGCGCCTGGGCGGGGCGCCCCACGCGCGCGAACTTCCGCACCGGCACGCTGACGGTGTCGACCCTGGTGCCGATGCGCTCGGTGCCCCACCGCGTGGTGTGCCTGCTGGGCCTGGACGACGGGGTCTTCCCCCGCGCGGGCATCACCGACGGCGACGACGTGCTCGCGCGCTCGCCCCTGGTCGGGGAGCGGGACCCGCGCAGCGAGGACCGGCAGCTGCTCCTCGACGCGGTGATGGCCGCGACCGAGCACCTCGTCGTCACCTACACGGGCGCGGGCGAGCACACGGGCACCCCCCGCCCGCCCGCCGTGCCCCTCGGCGAGCTGCTGTCCGCCCTGGAGCGCACGGCGGTGGTCGAGCAGCCGGTGCTGGTGCGCCACCCGCTGCAGCCCTTCCACCCCTCGAACCTCGTCGTGGCCGAGGACGGCTCGGGCCGTCCGCCCTTCAGCTTCGACACCGCCGCCCTCGCCGGGGCGGAGGCGGCGCGCGGGCCGCGCCGCACGCCGTACCCGCTGCTGGGGGCGCCGCTGCCGGCCGTGACGGACGAGGTCGTGTCGCTCGACGACCTCGTGCGCTTCCTCGTCTCGCCCGCCCGCGAGTTCCTGCGCAGCCGCCTCGACGTCGCGACCCGCTTCGACGAGGACGAGGTGGCCGACGCCGTGCCGCTCGACCTCGACGCGCTCGAGAAGTGGGGCGTCGGGTCGCGCGTGCTCGCCGACGCGCTCGCGGGCGTCGCGCCGGGCGACGCCATCGAGGCCGAGCGCCGCCGCGGCCAGCTGCCGCCCCGGGCCCTGGGCTCCGGCGTGCTCGCCCAGGCCGAGTCGGACGTGCGCCGCCTGTACGCCGGCACGCTCGAGCTGCGCGCCGGGGACCCGCGGACAGTCGACGTCGACGTGGACCTCGGCGACGGGCGCCGCCTCGTCGGCACCGTCGGGGGCCTGCACGGCTCCCGGCTGGTCTCCGTCGAGTTCTCCTCCCTGCGCGCCAAGCACCGCATCGCGGCGTGGGTGCGGCTCATGGCGCTCGCGGCGGCGTACCCCGACGAGGCCTTCACCGCCCACACGGTCGGCCGCGCCGGGCGGGCGGGGCCGCGGCGCGCGCTGGCCGGCCCGCTCGACCACCGCGCGCTCGGCTGGCTGCGGGACCTGGTGGACGTGCGCGACCGGGGGATGCGCGAGCCGGTGCCCCTGCCGGTGGGGACGGCCTGCGCGTACGCCGAGGCGCTGCACCGCCAGCGCCACGGCGACGAGGCCAGCCTGGAGGAGGTCGTGACGCGGTCCTGGGTGACGCAGTGGGGCGCGCAGGTGCCGGGCGAGGCCGACGCGGCCGAGCACGTGCTGCTCCACGGCCCGCGCGCCGGCGTCGACGTGCTCCTGGGCCCGCCGCGTCCCGACGAGACCTGGGTGCCGACCAGCGAGGGCGAGGGGTTCCGCACGCGGCTGGGGCAGTACGCCTGGCGGGTGTGGGCGCCACTGGTCGAGGGCGCGGAGAGGGTGGGTCCGCTGTGAGCGGGGCGGAGGACTGGGGTCAGGCGGCGATGCCGCACGAGGTCGTCGACGAGTTCGACATCCTCGCCCCGCGGCTGCCGACCGGCACGACGCTGCTCGAGGCGAGCGCCGGAACGGGCAAGACGTGGACCATCGGCGCCCTGGTGGCGCGGTACGTCGCGGAGGGCCACGCCCGCCTCGACGAGCTGCTCGTCGTCACCTTCGGCCGCGCGGCCAGCCAGGAGCTGCGGCAGCGCGTGCGCACCCAGCTCGAGGCGGTCGCCGACGGTCTCGCCGCCGCGACCGGCGAGGGCGTGGCGGCGGCCGAGCACGCCGACGACGCCGAGGCCCCGGGCCCGGCGGACGAGGTGGTGGCGCTGCTGTGCACCGGCACCCCCGCCGAGCTGCGGGCGCGGCGGGAGCGGGTGAGCGCGGCGCTGGCCCACTTCGACGGCGCGACCATCGCGACGATCCACCAGTTCTGCCAGCAGGTGCTGCGCAGCCTGGGCGTCGCGGGCGACACCGACCCCTCGGCGCGCCTGGTCGAGGACGTGGACGACCTGCGCGACGAGGTCGTGGAGGACCTCTACGTGCGGGGCTTCGCCGACGACCCCGACCCGGCGTTCACCGTCGCGGAGGCCCGCGAGATCGGCGCCGCGGTGGTGGGGGACCCGCAGGCGCTCGTCGTGCCCGAGCACCCGGCCGACGAGGCGCCCGCGCTGCGGCGCACCCGCTTCGCCCGCGCCGTGCGCGCCGAGCTGGAGCGGCGCAAGCGCCGGGCCGGCCTGCTGGGGTACGACGACCTGCTCAGCCAGCTCGCCACCGCCCTCGAGGCCGACGACGCCGCGGCCCGAGCGCGCATGCGCCTGCGCTGGAAGGTCGTGCTCGTCGACGAGTTCCAGGACACCGACCCCGTGCAGTGGCAGGTCTTCGACCGGGCGTTCACCGGCCACGCCACGATGGTGCTCATCGGCGACCCCAAGCAGGCCATCTACGGGTTCCGGGGCGGCGACGTGGTGACCTACCTCGACGCGGCGTCGACCGCGACGACCCACCAGACCCTCGCGACCAACTGGCGCTCCGACGCCGGCCTCGTCGCGGCCGTGCAGCGGCTGCTCGAGGGCGCGGCGCTCGGCGACGAGCGCATCACGGTGCGCCCCGTCCGGGCCCACCACCAGGCGCGCCGGCTGCAGGGCGCCCCGCACGGCGACCCGTTCCGGCTGCGGGTGGTCCGTCGTACGACGGTCGACCCCGGCGCACGGCCGCGGGGGGCGCTGCGGGTGGGCACCGTGCGGCCCCACCTCGAGGCCGACTGCGCCCACGACGTCGCCGCCCTGCTGGCCTCCGGCGCCGAGTGGGACGGTCGTCCCGTCCGGGCCGGCGACGTCGCGATCCTGGCCCACACCCGCTGGCAGCTGGATTCGCTGCAGGAGGCGCTCACCGCGGTGGGCGTCCGCTCGGTGTTCGCCGGCGGCGGCAGCGTCTTCGCCTCGCCCGCCGCCGAGGAGTGGGTGACGCTGCTCGAGGCCATGGAGGCGCCCCACCGCTCCGCCCTGGTGCGCGCGGCGGCCCTCACGTGCTTCGTGGGCGAGACGCCGACGACCCTCGACGCCGACGGGGACCGGGCCACCGAGCGGGTCGCGGACCTGCTGCGCGGCTGGTCCGCCCTGCTCGGCCGGCGCGGGGTGGCGGCGGTCTTCGAGGCCGCGGTGCGGCACGGGCTGTTCGCCCGCGTGCTGGGCCGCGACGACGGGGAGCGCCACCTGACCGACCTGCGGCACCTGGCGGAGACCCTGCACCTGGCCTCCCGCGGCGAGGCGCGCGGCGGGCGCGAGGGCGCGCGCGGGGAGAGCCTGGGGCTCGCCGGTCTCGTGGCCTGGCTGCGCCGCGAGATGCGCGACGACGCGGGCGAGGGCATCAGCGAGCGCACGCGCCGGCTCGACAGCGACGCCGCCGCCGTGCAGCTCGTGACGGTGCACGGCAGCAAGGGGCTGCAGTACCCGGTGGTCTACCTGCCCTACCTCGCCGACCGCTGGGTCCGCGAGCCGACGGTGCCGCGCTTCCACCTGCCGCCGGACGGTGACGGGGTACGCCGCCGCGCCGTCGACGTGGGCGGGCGCAGCGGACCGCACTGGGCGCGCAGCCTGTCCGAGCACGCGCAGGAGGAGGCCGGGGAGTCCCTGCGCCTGCTCTACGTCGCCCTCACCCGCGCCCAGTCGCAGGTCGTCGCGTGGTGGGCACCCACGACGAACGCCCCCGGCGCGCCGCTGCACCGCGTGCTCTTCGGCCGCACGGCGGGCTCGAGCGCCGTCGCCGATCCCGCCGCGCTGCCCGGCGACGACGAGGCGCTGTCGCGGCTGGGCGCGCTGCAGGCCGCGGGCGGGCCGGTCGTCGAGGAGTCCGTGGCCGCGCCGCCGCGCGTCGTGCTGCCCGCGGTGGCCGAGCCGCCGCTGGCCGTGCGTTCCTTCGACCGGGAGGTCGACGTGGAGTGGCGGCGCACGTCGTACTCGTCGCTGTCCGCCGCGGGCGCCGGCCACGGGGGCGGGCCCGGAGCGGCTGACGGCGCGGGACCCGACGCGGGGACCGCGACGAGCGAGCCCGAGCTGACCCCCCGCGAGGACGAGCCGGACCTGCCCGTTCGCCCGGGGGACGGCCGGGGGGACGGCCGGGGGGACGGCCGGGGGGACGCGGCCGCGGAGGTGCCGGGGGAGGACCCGGTCTCGCCGATGGCGACGCTGCCGGTCGGCGCCACGTTCGGCTCGCTGGTGCACGGCGTGCTCGAGCACGCGGACCTCACCGTCCCCGACCTGGGCGCCGAGCTGGCGGGCCACGTCGCCGAGCAGCGCACGTGGTGGCCGGTCGCCGGCCTCGACGAGGAGGTGCTCGTCGCCGCGCTCGAGGCCGTGGCGACCACGTCGCTGGGGCCGCTGGCCGCCGGGCGCACCCTGCGCGAGGTGCCGCCCGCCGACACCCTGCGCGAGCTCGACTTCGAACTGCCCCTCGCGGGCGGCGACCTCGCGCGGGGCCGCTCGCAGGGCAGCACGCAGGGCCGCACGGAGGGCCCGCGCCTGGGCGACCTCGCCCCGCTGCTGCGCGCCCACCTCCCGGAGGCCGACCCGGTGCGGGCCTACGCACAGGTGCTCGACGGCGACCCGCAGCTGGCCGACCAGGCGCTGCGGGGCTACCTCGGCGGCTCCGTCGACGTGCTCCTGCGGGTGCGCGGCGCGGCCGCGGGCGGCGAGGACGCCTACCTGGTGGTCGACTACAAGACGAACTGGCTCGGCCCGGTGCCCGAGGCGGACGAACCGCCGGCGCTGCGTGCCTCGGCGTACGCCCCCGCGGCCCTGGACGCGGCCATGGGCGGCTCGGACTACCCGCTGCAGGCGCTGCTGTACGCCGTCGTCGCCCACCGCTTCCTGCGCTGGCGGCTGCGTGGCTACGACCCGGCGGTGCACCTGGGCGGGGTGCTCTACCTCTACCTGCGCGGCATGTGCGGCCCGGCGACGCCGGTGGTCGACGGGGCGCCGTGCGGCGTCTTCTCCTGGCGCCCGCCGGTGGCGCTGGTCGAGGCCGTGAGCGACCTGCTGGACGGGGGCGCCTCGTGAGCGAGCTGTTCGAGCCCGAGGGCCCCGACGACCACCGCCTCGCCCGCACCGCCGGGCCCGGCCTCCTGCGCGACCTCAACGCGGCCGGCGTGCTGAGCGCCGCGGACGTGCAGGTGGCCCGGCGCGTCGGCGACCTCGCCGCCGCCGCGTGCGGCCGCACGGCCGAGGACGAGCACGCCCTCCTCGCCCTGGCCCTGTGCGTGCGCGCCCTGCGCGGTGGTTCCGTGTGCCTCGACCTCGTCAGGGTCCGGGACGTGGTGGAGGCGGCGGACGCGGCGACGCCCGAGGGTCCGCGCCTGGCGCTGCCGGACCACGAGGCGTGGTGCGCGGCCGTCGACGCGAGCGCGCTGGTGGCCCAGGGCGTGCTGCACCGCGCGGGGCCGCTGGTGCACCTGGACCGCTACCGGCGCGAGGAGGAGCAGGTCGCCGCCGACCTCCTCGCCCGCGAGCAGGCCGCACCCCCGCCGGTCGACGCCGCCGTCCTGGAGGCCGGGCTCGAGCGCGTCTTCCCCGCCGCCACCCACGCCGAGCAGCGGGAGGCCGCGCGGCACGCGGTCACCCGTCGTACGACGGTGCTCACCGGCGGCCCCGGCACCGGCAAGACCACCGCGGTCGCCGGCCTGCTCGTGCTGCTGGCGGGCCAGGCGCCCGCCGGCGCGCCGCTGCGCGTGGCGCTCGCGGCGCCCACCGGCAAGGCGGCGGCCCGGCTCGGCGAGGCCATCGCGGCCTCGGCGGAGGCGTTCGCGCCGCCGGAGCGGGCCGTGCTCGACGAGGTGGTGCGGGGCGTCCAGGCCACGACGCTCCACCGGCTCCTGGGGTGGCGGCCCGGGTCCTCCACCCGCTTCCGCCACGACCGCGGCAACCGCCTGCCCCACGACGTGGTGGTCGTCGACGAGGCGTCGATGCTGTCGCTGACGATGACGGCGCGGCTGCTCGAGGCCGTGCGGCCGCAGGCGCGGCTCGTGCTCGTCGGCGACGCCGACCAGCTCGCGTCCGTCGAGGCCGGCGCGGTGCTGGCCGACCTCGTCGCCGGGTTCGCCGGGTCCGACGAGCTCGACGGGGACGGCGGCGCCGGACCGGTGGTGCGGCTGCGCACCTCCCACCGGTTCGGTGCGCGCATCGGCCGGCTCGCCGCGGCGCTGCGGCTCGGTGACGGCGCGGCCGCACCAGTTGTCCCGGCCGCCCCGGTCGCCCCGGCCGCCCCGGCCGACGACGTCGTGGCGGTCACCCGGGCGCTCGCCGCGGAGGGGCGGGGCGCGGACGGCACCGCCGTCGAGCTGTGGGAGACGCCCGCCGACGACCCCCGGCCGGAGGCGACGCTCGACGAGCGGCTGCGCCCGCTGCTCCACCCGCTCGCCCGGGACATCCGCGCCGCCGCCCTGGCGGGCGACTCCGCCGGGGCGCTGCGACTGCTGGGCCGCCACCGGGTGCTGTGCGCCCACCGCTCGGGCCCGCACGGGGTCGCCGCCCACAACCGCCGTGTCGAGGCGTGGCTGGCGGAGGACGACCCGGGCGTGGTGCCGGGCGGGACGTACGCCGGACGGCCCCTCATCGTGGTGCGCAACGACCGGCAGCTCGGCCTCTACAACGGCGACACCGGGGTCGTGGTGCGCGCCGCCGACGGGTCGCTGCGGGCGGTCTTCGCCACCACCGAGGGCGTGCGCGACCTCGCGGTCAGCCGTGTCGGCGAGGTCGAGACGATGCACGCCATGACGATCCACAAGGCCCAGGGCTCCCAGGCCGACGAGGTCACGGTGCTGCTGCCCGACGCGGCGTCGCGCCTGCTGACGCGCGAGCTGCTCTACACGGCCGTCACCCGCGCCGAGCGGGTGGTGCGGCTCGTCGGGGCGGAGGCCTCCCTGGCCGCGGCGGCCACCCGGCACGTGCAGCGCGCCAGCGGCCTGCGCGACCGGCTGCGGTCCGCCCGTCCCGACGCGGCCCGTCCCGACGCGGCCCGTCCCGACGCGGCCCGCCCCTGACGCCTCCGCCCCGCCGCCGGCTGTGCCTCAGCCGGTGGGGCGCTGCGTGTAGGTGACGCCCGGCTCGGGCGTGCCGAGCAGGGTGGAGACGGTGACGGGCACGAGGCCGCGCTCGCGCAGGCCCGCGACGATGCCGGGCAGCGCCGCGAGCGTCGCCGGCCGCTGCTCGTGGAGCAGCACGACGTCGCCGGGGCGGCTGCGATCGAGGACCCGGCGCGTGAGCTCGGCCGCGTCGGCCGCCGCGCCCAGCTCGACCGGTGCCGCGTCGTCGGGGTCGACCGACCACAGCACCTGCGCGAGGCCGGCCGCTCCGGCTCGGGCCAGCACGCCGGGGTCGGTCGCGCCGTACGGCGGGCGGAAGAGCACCGGTGCGGTGCCCGTCGCGTCCTCGATCGCGGTCGCCGTGCGGTCGATCTCGCGCTCGACGTGGCGGCCGCCGAGCCGCGTCAGGTTCTTGTGGTCCCAGGTGTGGACCCCGATCTCGTGGCCGGCGGCCGCGATCGCCGCGGTGGCGTCGGGGTAGGTCGCGACCTGCTGGCCCACCACGAAGAACGTGGCGGGGGCGTCGACCGCCTCGAGCGCGGCGAGCAGGTCGGCCGATCCGGGTCCCGGGCCGTCGTCGAACGTCAGGGCCACGCACCGCTCGACGGCACAGTCCACGGCGGGCTCGGCCGGCTCCCCGGTCCCGGTGGGCTCGGTGGGCTCGGTGGTCCCGGTGGCCTCGGCGGACGCCGTACCGCCGCTCGCCTCGCCGCCCGGCGCCGGCACGGCGCCGTCGGGCGCGGGCGGGAGCGTCGGCTCGACGAGGGCGTCGCGGGCGCGCTCGCCGAGCGGGGACAGCAGCTCGTCGGTCGCCTCGACGGGCAGCACGACGGTGATGCGCCCCGTGCGGCCCCCGGCCAGCTGGTGCCCGTCGAACCCGACGAAGAGCTCGCCGTTCTCCGTGAACGCCAGCACGGGCACGCCGGCGGCGAGCACGGTGGTCAGCGAGACGGGGTCGACGGCGTCCTGGCCGGCGAGGGCCTCCGTGACCGCGTCGGCGAAGCGCGCCGGGTCCGCCAGCAGCGCCGAGTTGGGCACGACGGCGGCGTCGCGCGCGTCGTACCAGGTCGTGGCCCAGGTGTCGGTGGTCGTGCCGTCGGCGTGCACGGAGGTGTCGAGCAGCACCCCGGCGACGTCGGGCGCCGAGCCCACGAGGCTCCAGGTGCCGTTGAGCTCGCTGGTCGACGGCGTGCCGGCGGCGGGGGCCGGGTGGGCGGTGCGGTACGCCGCCACGCCGGCCCGCACGCGCTCGGCGAGGACCGTGTCGACGGGGGCGAGCCCCAGGTCGGGCCAGGCGACGGCCACCTGTGCGGCCTCGTCGACGACGAGGCGGGTGCCGGCGTCGGGGGCGTCCTCGAGGACGGCGGGGTCCACGACCGCGGGGTACGTGTCGACCGTCACGACGGGGTCCTCCACCGGCGGCTGCGACGGCGCCAGCTCGTGCGGCTCGTCGGGCTCGGCGGCGGTGTCGTCGGAGCAACCGGCCAGCATCAGGCCGGTCGCGAGGAGCGCGGCGAGGGCGCGGCGGCGCATGGGTCTCCGCTCTGCGGTCGGGTGGTGAGCGCGGCCATCATGCCAGCCACCGGGGGCGGGCCCGCGGACACGGGGAGGGCCGGTCACCGGACACGGGGGTGGGCGGGGGTGGCAGCCACTATCGTGGCGTCCGCCCGACCCCGACCGACAGGCCCGAGTGATGCCCTTCCTCCTGCGTGTGGAGCTGCCCGACGTGCCGGGCTCGCTCGGCCGTGTCGCGAGCGCGATCGGCGAGGCGGGGGGCGACATCGAGGCCATCGAGATCGTCGAGCACCGCGGCGACGGCACCGCGGTCGACGACGTGCTCCTCGAGACCGCGCCCGGCGCGATGCCCGACTCGATCGTGTCGGCCTGCAACGCCCTCGACGGCGTGCGGGTGGTGTGGATCAGCCGGTACGCGGCGGGCGGCAACCTCTTCCTCGACCTCGAGGCGGTGGAGGACCTGACGGCCCACCCCCACGAGGCCCTCGACCGCCTGGTCGACCTGCTGCCCATCACGTTCCGCGCCGACTGGGCGGTGCGCTCGCGCCGGGCCCGGGACGGCAGCGCCGACCTCGTGCACGCCACGGGGGCGGCCCCCGGCACCGTGACCTGGTTCCCGCTGCACGACCGGCCGGCCCGCCTCGAGGCGCCGGGCGACGAGATCAACGTGCTGTGCGGCGTCCCGCTCGGCGAGCGCGAGCAGATCGTCGTGGGGCGCCGCGGCGGCCCCGACTTCCTCGACTCCGAGCTCGCGCGCATGGGCCACCTCGTCGCGCTCGCGGGCACGATCGCGCGCCAGGGCTGAGACGCGGACCCTCCGGTGACGGCGGTCACGGCGACCGGGTGGAGAATGCGGTCATGCGCATCGTGGTGCTGACGGGGGCGGGCATCTCCGCGGAGTCGGGTGTCCCGACCTTCCGGGACTCCGACGGTCTGTGGGAGGGGCACCGCGTCGAGGACGTCGCCACCCCGGAGGCCTACGAGATGCAGCCCGGGGTGGTCCAGGCCTTCTACGACGCCCGGCGCCAGGCGCTGGCCACGGTCGAGCCGAACCCGGCGCACCGCGCCCTCGCGCGGCTGGAGGAGCACCTGGGTGACGACTTCCTCCTCGTCACCCAGAACATCGACGACCTCCACGAGCGCGCCGGGAGCACCCGTCTCATCCACATGCACGGCGAGCTGAAGTCCGCGCTGTGCAGCAGCTGCGCCCAGCGCTCGGAGTGGCTGGCGGACCTCGCCGACCTGCCGCCGTGCCCCCGGTGCGGCCAGTGCGACCTGCGCCCCGACGTGGTGTGGTTCGGCGAGATCCCCTACCGGATGCGGGAGATCGAGGACGCGCTGGCCGAGGCCGACCTGTTCGTCTCCATCGGCACGTCCGGCGCGGTCTACCCCGCGGCCGGGTTCGTGCAGGTCGCCCGTGCGTACGGCGCGCACACCCTCGAGCTCAACCTCGTGCCCAGCGAGGGCCGCTCGATGTTCCACGAGGCCCGCCACGGCCGCGCCGGCGAGGTCGTGCCGGTCTGGGTCGAGGAGCAGCTCCGGCGATGAGCGCGCGACCCGGGCGCGCCCGCGGGCGGTGGGTCCGCCGTACCGGTGTGGGGACGGCGCTCGTCGTCCTGGTCGCGACGGCCGCGTGCAGCAGCGACGGCGCGGGTGACGGGGGCGGGCGAGGGGACGCGAGCGGTACGCCGGTCCCCGGCGCCGGCGTGCCGACCGACCGGGCGGCGGCCGAGCGCTTCGCCCGGCTGCCCGCCGACTCGGTCGGCGCGGCGGTGCTGGCCGACATGGTCGACGTCTCCACGATGCAGGCCCGCGTGCGCACCACCCACCGCGGCCTCGACGTCGTCGCCCGGGTCGCGGTCGACGCGGACGCGAACTGCGCCGGCTCCCTGAGCATCGGCGACGGCACCGTCGAGCTGCTGCGCACCGGCGGGGACGTGCACGCCTCCTTCGACCAGGCCCTCCTCGAGACCCTCGGCCACTCCCCGGCCGACGCCGCCGCCATCGTCGAGCGCGCCGGCGACCGGTGGGTGCTGCTCGACGTCGCCTCGGGCCTCACCGACGTCGGCCTCGCCTGCCAGGCGGCCGTCGACGCGCTCGGCGGCGCCCTCTTCTCGCCCGACGGCGACGCCGACCTCAGCGTCGACGGACTGGGGGAGCTCGACGGCGAGCCGGTGCTGGTGGTCTCGCGGACGGACCCGGTGCACGGGCCCACCACCGCCCGGGTGCGTGCCACCACCCCGCACCGCTACGTGCAGGTCGAGACCCTGCGCGACGGTCGGCCGCTGGTGGTCGACCAGGTCGAGTACGACGCGGAGGTCGAGGTGCCCGTGCCGGAGGAGCGCGGCGTCGTGGACTCCGTGGACGTCGGCCTGAGCTGAGCCCGTGGACGGGTACGGCGGCCCTCAGGAACGGCGGGTAGCGTTCGCCGTCGGCGCGTCGAGGTGACGTGGCCCACGTCGAGCGGTCGATCGGAGCAAACCGTGGCTGAGCCCCCGGAGGAAACCGTCGAGGTCGAAGAGACGTTCACTGAAACACGTCGAGTGAAGGTGTCTCGGCCCTCCGACGACGGCGTCACCCTCGTGCGCGGCGGGGTCAGCCCGACCCGGCGACGGGTCCCCGACCGCAAGGTGCTCCTCGGCGGCGCCGCGGCCCTGGTGGTCGTGGCCGGCGCCGCGGTGGCCCTCACCCAGGTCGGCGGCGACGACGACGGCGATGGCGGCGGCGAGGACAACGGCGTGGCCGAGAAGTCGATCGGCGAGATCGGCGCCGAGGTGGACGCCGCGATGAACGGCCTCACCTCGGTGCGCATCGTCATCGCCCCCACCGGCGGGGAGGACGCGTTCTCCCTCGACCTGCGGGTCGACGACGCCGGCGAGTGCGAGGGCACCTACGAGGCCCAGGGCGTCGAGGCCACCGTGCTGAGCGTCGACGACCGGTTCTTCTACCGGCCCAGCGCGAACTACTGGGAGACCTCGGGCCTGGACGCCGCCACCGCGGCGACGCTGCAGGAGCTGGTCGGGGACCGCTGGATCGACGGCTCCGAGACCGCCGGCGTCTCCAGCCTGGGCACGCTCTGCTCCGGCGGCGTCGAGGCGCTCACCAGCGACGCGTACGACGCGACGGCCTTCGAGCAGGACGGCTGGACCGTCGGCGAGGAGGACGAGGTCGACGGCCGGCCGGCCGTGCGCCTCGAGCGGGAGGACGACGACGCCGGGTCGGCCGTGACGCTGTGGGTCGCGACGACCGGGGAGCCCTACGTGCTGCGCGCCGACGTCGCCGAGGGCGAGACGAGCGCGTCGTACACGCTCTCGGAGCAGGACGAGCCGCTCGGCCTGGAGGTGCCCGCACCCGAGGAGATCGTGCCGCCCGAGGAGCTCGTCGCGGCCGTCGGCGACGGGGCCACCGCACCCCCGGGCTGAGCCCGGTCCCGCCCCGGTCCGACCCCCGGTCGGACCCCGGGCTCGCGGCGGGCTGCTGGGGGCTACAGCGGCGGGAAGAGCGGCGGCAGCGCGAACAGCATGCCGACCGACCAGGTGACGTGCGTGATGGCGCCCGCGAGGATGCCGTGCGTCGCCTGCCGCTGCAGCGCCGTCACGACGCCGAGCAGCAGGGCCGCGAAGGCCAGCATGACGTTGCCGGTCGCGGCGGTGGCGACGGCGTAGACGACCGTGGTCACCACGACCGGGTGCCGCTCGACCACGTCGAAGAGCACGCCCCGGAAGAACATCTCCTCGGCGACGCCGGCGGCCATGGTGATGAGCAGGATGCCGATGGTCACCTCGCCGCCGGTGAACGACATGACGCGGCGGATGGCCTCGTCGAGCGGCCCGATCTCGCGCACGACGAGCGCGCCGAGCACGAAGACGCCGACGAGCACGAGGCCGAGCAGGAAGGGTCCGACGACGGGTGGCCGGCCCGGCGGCGGGCCCACCCGGCCGAGCCGCACCGGCCCGGCGAGCAGCGCGCCGCCCGCCCACACGGCGGCGAGCAGCACGGTGACCACGTAGAACGCGGTCGAGCCGGGCTCGGTGCGCAGCATCATGGCGAGCACGACGGCCCCGGCCACGACGGTCGCGATGGCGGTCGTGCGCATGCGGTCGGCGGTCACGGCGCCGGGGTCACCTCTCGGTCGGGGTGGTGGCCTGCTCCGCGGCGCGCTCGGCGATCGCGCGGCGGACGGCCTCGGCGTACGACAGGGGCTCCCCGGGCACGAGCTCGCGGATGGAGTCGTCGGTGACGACGACCTCCACCCCCATCGAGTCCACGAGGTTGCGGCCGGTCGTCGTGTCGACGTCGGTGACGAGCGACAGCCAGCGCGAGGAGAGCCGGGGGCTCAGCACGGGGACGGGGAGGATCGGCGGCGCGTGGCCCTTGATGACCTTCGCCGCCTCGCGCAGCATCCCCAGGTAGTCGAGGCGGTCGGGCCCGCCGATCTCGAAGACGCGGTCGAGGGCTTCCTCGCGGTCCGCGACCCCGACGAGGTAGCGGGTGACGTCGTCGACGGCGATCGGCTGCGTCAGGGTCTTGACCCACCTGGGGGCGACCATGGCGGGCAGCTTGTCGACGAGCTGGCGGGTGATCTCCCACGAGATGCCGCCGTGGCCGACGACGATCGCGGCGCGCAGCACGGTGACGGGCACGCCGCTCTGGCCCAGCAGGTGCTCGACCTCGCGGCGGGAGCGCAGGTGCGGCGAGAGGTCCTCACCGTCGGCGCCGAGGCCGCCCAGGTAGATGATCTGCCGCACCCCGTGGGCCGCGGCGGCCTGGCCGAACGCGCGCGCGGCGGCTGCGTCCTTGGCCTCGAAGTCGTCGGCGTCGAGCGAGTGGACGAGGTAGTAGGCGACGTCCACCCCGGCCAGCGGCTCGGCCAGCGTGCCCGGGTCGTCCACGTCGCCGTGGACCGGGGTGCCCTGCCCGGCGTAGTCCTCGGGGTGGCGGGTCATCGCACGCACCTCGTGGCCGTCGGCGACGAGGGCGGGCACCAGGCGCCGGCCGACGAATCCGGCGGCTCCGGTCACCAGCACGCGCAGGCGCGGCGCGGGCGAGGTCTCGCTCTGCTCGGGCACGCCCCCCAGCATGCCGGGTGGGTGGTCAGTGGGCGGTGCGCGCGTGCCAGGCCGCCGAGAGCCGGGCGTAGTGCCCGTCACCGGCCGCGAGCTGCGCCGGGGTGCCCTCCTCGACGACCCGCCCGTCGGCCATGACGAGCACCCGGTCGCTGGCCTCCGCCTGCGTGAGGCGGTGGGCGATGGTCAGCGTCGTACGCCGGTCGGTCACCGTCGTCGCGGCCCGCTCCAGCTCGCGCACACCGGTCGAGCCGGCGTCGGCGGTGGCCTCGTCGAGCACGACGACGAGCGGGTCGGCGAGCTCGACGCGGGCCAGCGCGAGCAGCTGGGCCTGGGCCGGTGTCAGCGGCGTGCCGCCGGCGCCGACCACGACGTCGAGCGCAGCGGTCCCGTCGGCCGTGCTTCCGCCGCCCGCGTCGCCGCCCGCCAGTGCGCGCACCCACCCGGCGGCGCCGAGCCGCTCGAGCACGGCCCACAGCCGGGCGTCGTCGGCGTCGGGGGCGGCGAGCGTGAGGTTGTCGCGCAGCGTGCCGGCGAAGACGTGCACCTCCTGGGTGACGAGCGCGACCGGCAGGCGGCCGCCACCGCGGGCCGCGAGCAGGTCGGCGAGGGGGGTGCCGCCCACGAGCACGGACCCCCGGGTCGGGGCGATGCGGCCGGCGGCGACCTGGCCCAGCGTGGACTTCCCGGCCCCGCTGGTGCCGACGACGGCGACCCGCTCGCCGGGCGCGAGCACCAGGTCGACGTCGGCGAGCACCGGGCGGCCGGGCACGTAGGCGTGGCCGACGCCGCGGAGCTCGAGCGTCGCCGTACCGGGGGTGCCGGACGGGGTGCCGGACGGGGTGCCGGACGGCGTGCCGACCGAGGGGCCGGGCGCGGGTACGGCGGGAGGCGTGGGGGCCGCGGGCAGGCCGGCGACGCCCGCCACGCGGGTCAGCGAGGCGCCGGCGGACTGCACCTCGCCGAAGACGAAGAGGATGACGCCGATCGGGTTGAAGAGGCGGTGGAAGAACAGGGCGGCCGTGGTGACGGCGCCGATGCTCACGGGGGCGCCGAGGTCGCCGCGCACGAGGAAGAAGCCGGTGCCGAGCACGATGAGGAGCCCGATGAGCTCCGAGCGGTTGGTGCGCTGGCCGAAGCGGGTGAGCAGCTCCCACACGCGCAGGGTGAGGCTCGCGGAGCGCCACGACGCGTCCTCGACGCGGCGACGGTGGGCCTCGCCGAGGCCGTGGGCGCGCAGCGTCGCGCTGCCGTGCACGGCGGTGACGAGCGCCTGGGCCCGCTCGCCGTTCGCGAGGCGCTCGGCGCGGTAGAAGGGGCCGGAGCGGGGGAGGTACCAGCGCAGGCCGAGCGCGTAGAACGGCAGGGCGGCCAGCCCGGCGAGGCCGAGGCGCCAGTCGAGCGCGAAGAACCCGACGGCCGTGAACGCGATCGCCACGACCGAGCGCACGAGCATCGGCAGGATCGTCGTCACCGCCTCGGCCAGCACGCGCACGTCGTCGCCGACGCGGGAGAGCAGGTCGCCCTCGCCGGCGCCCTCGACGACCGCGTGGTCGAGCGCGAGGGCCCGGTCGAGAACGTCCTCGCGCAGCGACGCCAGGGCCGGCTCGCCGGCGCGGGCGAGGAAGGTCACCGACGCGGTCGTGGCGACCAGCTCGACGAGGGCCGCTACCGCGATCGCCGCCGCGCCCCACCCGACGACGGCCCGTGCGCCGTCCCCGGGGTCGGCGACGGCGTCGACGACCTGGCCGAACACCACCGGCGCGACGAGGCCCGCGAGACCCGAGAGCGCGAACATCACGGCGGCGACCACGAGGGGGCGGCGGTGCCCGTCCAGCGCCCGCCACGCCAGCGCCGCCGCCTCGCGCGGCGCAGCGACGGGCAGCAGCGCGCGGTCCGAGATCGGAGCCGGGGCCGGGGTAGGAGAAGGAGCGGTCATCGCAGCACCGCGTCGCGGTAGGTGGCGTCGGTGGCGAGCAGGTCGGCGTGGGTGCCGGCGGCGGCGACCCGGCCCTCGCGCAGGTGGAGCACGCGGTCGGCGAGGTCGAGCAGCGCCGGGCTCGAGGTGACGACGAGCGTCGAGCGGGCGGGGTCGGCGGGGTGCGCCGTACCGCTGCGGGAGCGGGGGTGGCGCAGGCCCGCGAGGCCCGCGGCGACCCGCTGCTCGGTGACGGCGTCGACCGCGGTGGTCGGCTCGTCGAGCACGAGCACCGGGGGGTCCGCGGCCAGCGCGCGGGCGAGCGCGACGCGCTGCTGCTGCCCGCCCGAGAGGCTCGAGCCGTGGGCGGCGACGGGGGTCGCGAGGCCGTCGGGGCCGAGCGCCGCGACCTCGTCGGCCGCGGAGGCGGCGAGCACGGCGTCGCGGCGCGCGCCGTCGAGTGCGCCGGCCGGGTCGACGTTGTCGGCCAGCGTGCCCTCGAAGAGGTCGACGCGGTGGCCCGCGACGAGCAGGTGGCGGTGGCGCTCGGCGAGGTCGAGGGCGTGGAGCGGTACGCCGCCCAGCGTGGCCGCGCCGCGCACCGGCACGGTCTCGGCGCGCAGCACCTCGAGCAGGGACCGCGACGCCGCCGGGTCGTCGACCACGAGCGCGACGAGCTCGCCGGGCGCGACCTCGAGGGTGAGCCCGGTCAGCGGGCCGGCGTGGACGTCGTCGAGACGTACGGCGGTCCCCGCGCCCGCGGGCCGCTCGCCGTGCAGCTCGAGCTCGGGGGTGGCGAGGAAGGTGACGAGCCGGTCCGCCGAGGCGCGGGAGGCGGCCAGCGCCGCGATCGTCGCGGCACACATCTGCAGCGGCTCCGCCAGGAACTGCGCGAGGCCGACGACGGCGACGAGCTCGCCGACGCTGAGGTGGCCGTCGACGGCGCGCAGCCCGGCGAGCAGGGCCACGACGGCGAGGAAGAGCATCGCGGCGCCCGCGGTGGCGCCGTACAGCAGGCCCTCGGAGCGGGCGGTGGCCACACCGGCGCGGGCGGCCTCGCCGCTGGCGGCGCGGTAGCGGGCCAGCGCGACCGCCTCGCCGCCGATGCCCTTGAGGGGCCGCAGGCCGGTGACGACGTCGGTGGCCAGGCCGGACGCGCGGGCGATGCGCTCCTGCGCGACGGCGGTACGGCGGGTCAGCCGCGGCGCCAGCGACTGGGACAGCAGCAGCACGAGCGGGGTGCCGACGAGCACGACGAGCCCCAGCAGCGGGTCGATGGCGAGCAGCAGGACGACCGCCACGAGGAGGCCGCACAGCGCGGCGCAGCTCTGCGCGACCTGGCGGACCACGGCGGTGGCGACGTCGGCGTCGGCCGTGGCCAACGAGAGGACCTCGCCGGGCAGGGCGCCGGTGCGGGCCCCGGCGGGCGCGAGCACGTGGTCGGCCACCTCGGTGCGGATGCGGTGGGTCTCCGTCTGCATCGCCCGCCACGCGACCTGGGAGCCGAAGCGGTAGGAGAAGCTCAGCACCGCGAACAGCACGCACAGCCCGACCGCCGCGATCGCCAGGTTCCTCAGGTCGCCGGTGGCGACGGCGCGGTCGATCGTGAGGCCGATCGCGACGGGCACGAGTGCCTCGCAGACCTGCCAGGTGGAGATGAGGGCGAACGCGGCGCCGAGCCGGCCGCGGTGGCGGCGCAGCGTGCGTCGCAGGAGGGCGGCGCCGGTGGCGGGCCGGGCGTCGACCACCGGGGGCGGCGGGCTCTCCGGGTCGGGGAGCAGGCGGAGGCGGCGCACGTGAGGGAACCCTAACCGACGCCGGCGGGCGGGTTCGCCGGTGCTCGCCCGGGGTACGGAACCGCCGGGCCGCGGCGCGCGTCCCAACCGCGAGGGCCGGGCGGACCGGCCGCAGGAGGAGGAGGCGGGATGACCCACGCGCGAGCCCGCGGGCGTACGGCGGTGCTCGCCGCCCTGCTGGTCGCCGCGGCCGGCCCGGTGCTCGCCGGGTGCGACGGCGGCCGGTTGCTGGGCGGCGGGTCGGGGCTGCCCGGTACGACGGGGCCGTCCGCCGGCGAGCCGGGTGGCCCGGGTGAGCCGGGGGAGGGCCGGGAGGGCCGGGTCGAGGGCCGGGTCGAGGCGCGGCTGGTCGTCGACGAGCCCGTCGACGACGTGGCTCCGGGGCACCACCCCCTCGAGCTGCGCGCGGGGGAGGAGCCGCGGCCGGAGGTCGCCGAGGTCGATGCCGACCTGCCGGACCTCGCGCCCGGAGTGCGGCGTTTCCAGTTCGTGGACGACGCGTGCGGGCGGGTCGGCGAACCGGTCCTGTGGGAGCGCGACGGCACCGTCGGTGTCGCCACTCCGCGCGGCAGCGAGCACCAGGCGCTCGACGACCCCGACGGCGTCCACTGCGCGGAGCCGGACTGGGAGGTCTACGTCCTCGACGTCGCGCCCGAGGTCGCCCGCGACGAGCTCCCGGACGTGGTCGTCGAGCGCGTCGAGAGCCGGCAGGTGCCGGTCGACCTCGCGCGGGTCGAGGCGGCGACGGGGCTGGAGGTCGGGACGGGCCGCGAGGTCGAGGGGGCCGTCGAGGTGCCCGTGACCGTGGAGTCGGAGTGGAGCCCGGTGACGGTGGCGGCGCCAGCCCCGGCGTACCGGCGGTTCGCGTGGCTCCTCGCCGCCTGCGAGACGGGTGGCCCGCTGCAGCCCGCACCCGACGTCGTGGCGGAGTTCGAGGCCGACGCCACGCACCTGCGGCCCGAGTGGCCGGACGTGGGGGCGACGTGCGACCCCGACGAGCCGTACCTCCTCGTCGTCGACGTGCGCGCCGACGACCTGCCCACGACCGTCGAGCTCGGCCCGGCTACCGCCCGTTCCGGCTGAAGTGCTGGGGGTCGGACAGCGTCCGCCACGCGCCGCCCCACTCCCAGCCGACCGCGGCGAAGGCGCGGACGACCGCGTCGTCGGGCAGCACCATGCCGGGGCGGACGGCGGTGCGGTCGGTGTACGACGTCGCCAGCTCCGGGATCACCACCCGGGCCGCGCCCGCGCCCTTGTCGTAGGGGTTCTGGAACGGGTTGACGTCCACCGCCGTGCCGTAGGCGTGCTGGGAGAACGCGGACTCGCCGGTCGTCGCGCGGCAGACGAACGACTCCGTCGTGTTCCCGTCGCCCGTCGGTGGCGCGTCGAGCGCTGCCATCGGGGTGACCCGCATCGCCTCGATCGGGAAGCGCGCCGCGTAGAGCGTGCGGAACACCTTCACCAGGTCGTCCGCGACGTCCGCGGCGACGAGCAGCTCGCCGGTGTGCCGGGCGTCGTCGAAGCCCCAGAAGGTGAGACGCACCCACGCCAGCTCCCGCGCCGCCACCGGGCAGCCCGGCCGCCACGTCGACCGCGCCAGGACGTCGGCGGGTGCCGGTGAGGTGACCTCCGCCGCGTAGCCGTCCCCCGGCAGCGGCGCCAGCTCGTCCGGCAGCGTGAAGCGCCGCGGGTCCAGCTCCGGCGGGGTGGGCTGCGGCGCGACCGACCCGTCCGAGCGCACGGGCAGCACGCGCGTGCCGAGCCACGCGGGTGGTTGCGTACCGGGTGCGGGTGCGGGTGCGGGTGCGGGTGCGGGGGCGGCGGTCGTGGTCGCCGGCTGGGTGGTTGCGGGCGCGGCCGCCGTCGGGGCCGCGGCGCGCGGCGTTTCCGCGGGCTCCGGGTCGTCGGGCGCGCCCGCACACGCCGCGAGCAGCAGCGCCGTCGTCACGACGGTGACCGTCGCAGAACGGAGACGTCGACCCACCCGACGACCGTACGACGTGCCCACCCGCCGCGGCGGCACGTGCGTGGGTACGGCGGCGGTCGAGGTGGCCGGGCGGGTACGGCGGTGGTCGACGTGGCGGCGTCCTGGTGGTCGAGGCGGCGGGCGCGTCCCGGTGGTTGAGGTGGGTGCGCTAGCACCCCTCGAAACCACGCCGGGACATGCCGGTGGTGGGGGTCGTCCGGTGGTTGAGGTGGCCGCCCCGGCGGCCCTCGAAACCACGCCGGGACATGCCGCTGGTGGGGGTCGTCCGGTGGTTGAGGTGGCCGCCCCGGCGGCCCTCGAAACCACGCCGGGACATGCCGGTGGCCCCGCCACGTGGTGCTGGGTGGCGGGGTCGGCGCTGGTGACGGGACTAGTTCAGCGGTGTGGTGCCGGTCGAGTCGACGGCGTACTGCAACCCGTGCGGACTGGTCCAGATGTAGGTGCCGAGCAGGTCTCGGCGGTAATGCCATCGCCGGTCGGGCGGACCGGTGCCGGGCGGGTCGATGCCCGTCGGTTCGTTCTCCGGTGGGCTGACCCCCGTCGGCGACGGGTGGGTCTTGGCGCGGTGTTCGCCGCGGCACAGTGGCGCCAGGTTGCTGGTGGAGGTCTGTCCGGCGCCGGGTGCTGCTTCCCACCGGTAGGGCTGGATGTGGTCGAGATCGAGGCCCCTGGCTGGTCGGCCGCAGTAGGGGAAGGCGCAGGTGGCCCGGTCGAGCCGGACCCGTTCGGCGATGCGGTCGGGGATCTCGTACGCGTCCACCGCCACGTGCTCGTTCAGGTCGATGACGGGCTTGACGGTGATCGTCGTGCCCGGGGTGTGGCACCAGTCGCGGACCTGGTCGGCGGTGATGAGGTCCCGGGTGTTCTCGAGGCGGGCCAGGTCGATCCCGACGCCACCGGTCGCGGTATCGACGCCGGGCCCCGCCGCCAAGTCGTCGGCGGAGCGGTTCCCAGCGATGGCGGCGTCGCTGAGGTGGACGTAGAGCACGACCTTCCGGGCCGGGGTGCGCGTCGAGGCTGCACGTCCGCCGGCGTCGCCGGCGTCGTCAATGACGCCGTACAGGTCAAGTGCGGTCTGGCGGCGGGCGAGCTCACCCACCGCCATCGAACGGCGGACGTCGAGGTCGGCGTCGCAGCCCGCGGCGGCGAGGTCGGCAGCCACTCGTTGAACGGCGTTGTCCAGGTCGAGGGCGTCGGCGATGTCGAGGGTGCCGTGCACGGGCACGACCCCGCTCCAGGGCGAGGCGGTGTCGACCGGGGTGGTCTCGATGGTGAAGTACCGGGCCTCGTCCGCATCGGCGCGGTCGAGCTCGGCGTTCTCGGGGTCGAAGCGCGCTACCGCTTCGGCGACGAGCCGTTCGACGGTCGGCATCGTGGCGCGGTGCGCGACGGGGGCGAGGTTGCGGTCCACGAAGTCGGCCGCCTCGGCAGTCAGTGTCCGGGTGAGAGCGGCGATCTTGCGGGCCCGCCACACCGGCAGCGCGCGCTTCTGCGTGGCCGGGTCGGCGCCGGCGAGGACCCGGGCCCACAGCCGCGGGAGGCGGTGGCGCAGCTCGACCGCGTCACCGACCAACGGCCGACCGGAGGTGACGGAGCGGCCGAGGGCCGCGGAGATCTCGTAGAGGCAGAACTCGGAGACCATGGGTGCGCCCGGGCCGCCGAGCTCGAGGAACCGGTCGCCACCCGGTACTGAGCTGGGGTCTTCGTGCCGGAGCCCGAGCGGCCCGATGGGGTCACCCACCACCCCGTCGGTGTGGGCCTCGGCCCAGTCAGCGACCGCCACGAACGCCGTTACCTCGGCGGCCATCTGGGTCGCCGAAGCGGCTCGAGCGGTCGCGAGCAGCGCCGTCGTGTCGACGGCCGGAGGGCCCTCGACGACGGCGGTGCTCGGGTGGTTCATACCGACAACGCTAGAGGTGGCCACCGACAGTCTCGGCCGGGAGCGCGGCGGGCTGGGGAGAAGAGAATCAGCGATCTCGCGTGTCCTCGGAGCGCCAGCCGGCGGCCGCTCCCGAGGTGGTTTCGAGGGCCGCCGGGGCGGCCACCTCAACCACCGGTGCGCGGCCGCCGAGTCGCCCACCAGCACGGATCGCGGCGATCGCCCCCGACGGACCGCCCCTGGGCCCCGATCCGGCCGCGTTCGCCGCGATCGGTGCCCCGCCGCGATCGGTGCCCCGCCGCGATCGGTGCCCCGGGGCGATCGGCAACAGCCGCACCCGCCCCGCGGCCCGCCGTACCCCTCAGGCGACGGTGGAGCGGCGCACGACGAGCTCGGGCTCGAGCACGATGTGCTCGACCTGTGACCCGGCGGGGTCGGCGATGACGTCGAGGAGCCGCGTCGTGGCGGCCTCGCCCATGGCGACGGCGGGCTGGCGCACGGAGGTCAGGGGGATGGCCGCGGCGGCGGCGAAGTCGATGTCGTCGTAGCCGACGAGCGCGATGTCGTCCGGCACCCGCACGCCGCGCAGCGTCAGCGTCTGCAGCACGCCGAGGGCGATGAGGTCGTTGGCCGCGAAGATCGCGTCGGGCCGGCGGGCGGCGGGGAGGTCGAGCAGCTCGCGGGCGCCGGTGCGGCCCGCCTCGACGTCGAGGGTGGGTACGTCGAGGTGCACGATCTCGCCGGACCCGTGCTCCTCGACGGCGGTGCGTGCGGCGCCGAGGCGGTGCTCGATCTGGCTGAGGTCCTCGGGGCCGCCGATGAAGGCGATGCGGCGGCGGCCGATCTCGAGGAGGTGCTGCGTCGCGAGGCGCCCGCCGAGGGAGTCGTCGACGGAGACCGAGGAGAACTCGCGGGCGCCGGTCTTGCGGTCGACGACGACGATCGCGGTGCCGCGGTCGCGCAGGCGCCGCAGCCGGTCGAGCACCTGGCCGGCCGGCGTGACGAGCACGCCGGAGAGGCGCTGCTCGGCGAACAGGTCGAGGTAGGCGACCTCCCGCTCGTGGTTCTGCCCGCTGTTGGCCAGCACGAGGGGGCGCCCGACCTCGGCGAGGCGCTGCTCGACGCCGTGGGCGACGGCGGTGAAGAAGGGGTTCGCGATGTCGAGCACGATCATGCCGATGCTCGCGTTGGTGCCGCGCCGCAGCTGGCGGGCCGCGTCGTTCGGGACGAAGCCCAGCTCGCTGATCGCGGAGAGGATGCGCTCGCGCGTGGCGGGCGAGACCTTCTCCGGGTGGTTGAGCGCGTTGGAGACGGTCCCGGGGGAGACGCCGGCGAGGCGGGCGACGTCGCGCACCTGGGCCTCGGGCATGTCGCGGACGTTAACACGATTCAACGGAATTGGTTGACAGTGTCGTGACTGCCGTCATAGCGTGCGTGACGCCGCTCATATTGAAACGATTTAAGACCGAGCGGCAGTTCCCCCGAACGAGGAAGCAGGTCCCATGCCTGACCCCCTGACGAAGGCGTCCGCGCCGGCCTCGACACCGGCGACCCCGGTGCTCGAGATGGCCGACGTGCGGAAGTCCTTCGGTCCCGTCGCCGCGCTGCGGTCGGGCACCATCACCGTGCACCCCGGGTCGATCCACGCCCTGGTGGGGGAGAACGGCGCAGGCAAGTCGACGCTGATCAAGATCGTCGCCGGCGTCCACCGCCGCGACGGCGGCACGCTGCGCTTCGAGGGCCGCGACGTCGACTTCACGTCGACCGCGGAGTCGAAGGCGGCCGGCATCGCCGTCATCTACCAGGAGCCCACGCTGTTCCCCGACCTCTCGGTCACGGAGAACATCTTCATGGGCCGCCAGCCCCTGGGCCGCGGCCGCCGCATCGACCGGGCCGCGATGCTCGCCGAGACCCGCTCGATCTTCGCGCGCCTCGGTGTCGACATCGACCCGAAGCGCCCCGCGCTCGGCCTCTCGATCGCCGACCAGCAGATCATCGAGATCGCCAAGGCCATCTCGCTCGACGCCCGCCTCCTCATCATGGACGAGCCGACCGCCGCGCTCTCCGGCGTCGAGGTCGAGCGCCTCTTCGCCGTGGCCCGGAGCCTGCGCGACGAGGGCCGCGGCCTCGTGTTCATCTCCCACCGGTTCGAGGAGGTCTTCGCCCTCTGCGACCAGGTGACGGTCATGCGGGACGGCGAGTACGTCGCGACCACCGCCATCGCCTCCACCACGCCCGACGCGATCGTCGAGATGATGGTCGGCCGCGAGGTCGGGGAGCTCTTCCCGAAGCAGCCCGCCACCATCGGCGAGCCGGTCCTGCAGGTCGAGGGCCTCAGCTCCGCCGGCACCTTCCGTGACATCTCCTTCGAGGTCCGCGCGGGCGAGATCGTCGGCCTGGCCGGCCTCGTCGGCGCCGGGCGCAGCGAGATCGCGCGCGCCGTCTTCGGCGTCGACCGCTACGACGCCGGCTCGGTGCGGATGCACGGCAAGGCGGTCAAGCCCCGCCGCCCCCGCGCCGCGATCGCCGCCGGCATGGCCTTCGTCCCCGAGGACCGCCGCAAGCAGGGCCTCGTCGTGGACAACTCGGTGGCCCACAACGTCGCCGCGGTCATCCGCACGAAGCTCGACAAGCTGGGCCTGCTCACCACCGCCGCCGAGAACAAGGCCGTCGCCCCCTGGGCCGACCGCCTCGAGGTGAAGACCAACGCGCTCGACATGGCCGCGACCACCATGAGCGGCGGCAACCAGCAGAAGGTCGTCATCGCCAAGTGGCTGGCCACCGAGCCGGAGCTGCTCATCATCGACGAGCCCACGCGCGGCATCGACGTCGGCACGAAGTCCGAGGTGCACCGCCTCCTCTCCGACCTCGCCGGCCAGGGCCTCGCCATCCTCATGATCTCCTCCGAGCTGCCCGAGGTGCTCGGCATGGCCGACCGCGTCCTCGTCGTCCGCGAGGGCGAGATCACCGCCGAGCTCAGCCGTGAGCAGGCCACCCCGGAGGCGGTCATGAAGGCCGCCACCGCCGGCCACGAGTCCACCGGCGAGCTCGCCCCCGTCCTGCCCGACGCCCTCCTGAAGGAGGTGGGCGCATGAGCGCCACCCTGACCAAGCCGGAGCCCCACTCGGCCCCCGGCCCGGGTGCCGGTACGCCGGGACGCGGCGCCGCGGCCCGGGGCGCCCTCGGCGCCGCCCTGCGCTCCCGCGAGATCGCCGTGGCGATCTTCCTGCTGGCGGTCATCGCCGTCGCGACGGCGCGCAACGACAGCTTCCTGCTGACCGGTGACGGCTGGCGCGATCTGCTGCTGACCCCGTCCATCCTGCTGCTCCTCGCGGCGGGCCAGATGATGGTCATCGTCACCCGCAGCGTCGACCTGTCGGTCGGCTCGACGATGGCGCTCACGGCGTACCTGACCGGCCGGCTCTTCATCGACGTGCCGGGCATCCCGATCATCGTCGTGGTGCTGGCGGGCGTCGCGCTCGGTGCGTTCCTCGGTGTCATCAACGGCGTCCTGGTCGCCTACGCCCAGGTGCCCGCGCTCGTCATCACGCTCGGCACGATGTACAGCTACCGCGGCATCATGCTGACCTGGGCCGGCAGCGACCGGATCAACGCGAGCGACATGCCCTCGGGCTTCCTGGCGCTCGGCACCAAGTCGTTCCTCACCATCCCGCTGCTGACGATCGTCGCGGTCGCCGTGGTGGCCCTCGTCGGCTACTACCTCCACACGGCCCGCTCGGGCCGCGAGCTCTACGCCATCGGCTCCGACCCCGACGCCGCGAAGCTCTACGGCCTCAAGGTCCCGACCCGCGTGCTCACCGCCTTCGTGCTCTGCGGCGCCCTCGCCGGCCTGGCCGGCGTCGTCCACGCCGCCCGCTACGGCACGGTCAGCTCCGGCGTCGGCAACGGCATCGAGCTGCAGGCGGTCGGCGCGGCCGTCATCGGCGGCGTCGCGATCTTCGGCGGCTCCGGCACGGTGTGGGGCGCGGCCATCGGCGCGGTCCTGCTCGTGACGATCAACCGGGCGCTCCCGATCCTCGGCATCCCCGACTTCTGGCAGCGCGCCGTCGTCGGTGCCCTCATCCTCGGCGCGGTCGTCCTCGACCGGATCCTCGCGCTGCGCCAGGCCCGCAAGTTCGACGAAGAGAGGGAAGGCTGATGTCCGCCTCCACCCCCACGAAGGCCCCGACCGCGTCGGGCCCGGGCACCGGAGCGAGCGCGGCGCGCACGTACCCGTCGTACGCCCGTCCGGCCTGGCAGCGCTGGCTGCTCACCCGCGAGACCGCCATCATCGCGCTCCTCGTCGTGGTGCTCGTCTGGGCGAACGTCAACGTCCCGAACTTCGACGGCCCGCTGACGGTCTACTACCTGTTCCTCGACCTCATGCCGATCCTGCTCATCGCCCTGCCGATGACCATGATCATCATCACCGGCGAGATCGACCTGTCGGTGGCGAGCACGGTCGCGCTGACCAGCGTGCTCACCGGCGTGCTGTTCGCCGACGCCGGCCTGTCGTTCACGATGGCCGCCCTCGCCGCGATCGCGGTCGGCGCGCTCTGCGGCGCCTTCAACGGGTTCCTCGTCGGGTACGTCGGGCTCCCCTCGCTGGCGGTCACGATCGGCACGCTCGCCCTCTACCGCGGCATCGCGGTGGGCCTGCTCGGCACCGAGGCCAAGACGGGCTTCCCCGAGGAGTGGACCGACCGGGTCAAGGAGCGCTTCGGCGAGACCAGCTACCCCCAGGTGCTCGTGGTGTTCCTCGTGCTGGCCGTCGTCTTCGCCGCCCTGCTGCACTTCTCCGGCTTCGGCCGCGGGGTCTACGAGATCGGTCTCAACGACGAGGCGGCGCGCTTCAGCGGCGTCGACGTGGCCCGCACCAAGCTCGTCCTGTTCCTGCTGGCCGGCGCCGTCTCGGGCCTGGCCGGCGTCTACTACACGCTCCGCTACGACCTGGCGCGCGGTGACGCCGCCACGGGCATGGAGCTCCAGGTGATCGCCGCCGTGCTCCTCGGCGGGGTCTCCATCTTCGGCGGCCGCGGTGCCCTCCACGGTGTCGTCGCCGGCGTCCTGCTCATCGGTGTCATCTCCAGCGCCATGCGCCTGCAGGGTGAGACCGAGAACGTCACGACGATCGTCATCGGGCTCCTGCTCGTGGCGTCGGTCGTGGCACCCCGCTTCCTCGCGTGGGCCTCGGGGCGCATGCCCACGGGAGCGAAGGGGCCGCTCGGCCGCCTCGGACGGCGCCCATCCGCGTGATCTCGTCGCACATCGACGTCACCACCATCGAAAGGCAAGAACGATGAAGTTCAACACCCGGCGCGTCTCCGCGCTCGTCGCCCTCACGCTCGCCGCGAGTGCAGCCCTGACCGCCTGCGGTTCCGACGACGGCGAGGGTGGCGGTGGCGGCGACTCGGCCTCCACCATCACCTTCCTCCCGAAGAACCTCGGCAACCCGTACTTCGACGCCTCCAGCACCGGTGGCGAGCGTGCCGTCGGCGAGTTCGACGGCACCTTCGAGGAGGTCGGCCCGACCACGGCGACCCCCGACGCGCAGGTCCCGTTCATCAACACGGCGGCCCAGCAGGGCGTCGGCGCCCTCGTCGTCTCGGCGAACGACCCGACCGCCCTGGGCTCCGCGCTCGAGGAGGCCCGGGACGCGGGCGTCAAGGTCGTCACCTTCGACTCCGACGTCGACCCCGAGTACCGCGACATCTTCGTCAACCAGGCGTCCGCCGAGGGCATCGCCCAGACGCAGGTCGACCTCATCGCCGAGCAGATCGGTGAGGAGGGCCAGGTGGCGATCCTGTCCGCCGCGGCCAACGCGACGAACCAGAACGCGTGGATCGAGCTCATGGAGTCCTACGCCGCCGAGACGTACCCGAACATCGAGATCGTCGAGACGGTCTACGGCGACGACGACGACCAGACGTCCTTCGACAAGACCGCGGCGCTGCTGCAGTCGAACCCGGAGCTCAAGGGCATCATCAGCCCGACCACGGTCGGCATCGCCGCCGCGGCGCGCTACCTCTCGACGTCGCAGTACAAGGGCCAGGTCGCGCTGACCGGCCTCGGCACGCCGAACCAGATGCGCGAGTTCATCGAGGACGGCACCGTCACCTCGTTCGCGCTGTGGAACCCCGAGGACCTGGGCTACCTGGCCGCGCACGCCGCCCACGCGCTCGTCGAGGGCGACATCACCGGCGAGGAGGGTGACACCTTCACCGCCGGCGACCTGGGCGAGTACACCGTCGGCGCCGACGGCGAGGTCCTCCTGGGCGACCCGACCGTCTTCACGTCGGAGAACATCGGCGACTTCGACTTCTGATCGGTCGATCAGGTCGTACGTCGACCCCCGGCCGCCCGCGGCCACCCGCAGCACCTGATCCACTGCAGCACCGCAGCACCGCACCACCTGATCCACCGCACCACCCGCGCTCGCGGTACCAGCGGTAGTCGAGGACTACCGCTGGTACCGCGACCGGCCGGAACCCCGCGGTGGCGTAGGATTAAAACGATTCAATCCCGTGTCGAGGAGGTCCCGTGCAGCGCGTCTGCTTCCAGCTCCAGGTGAAGCCCGACCGCCTGGCGGAGTACCGCGAGCGCCACGCCGCCGTGTGGCCCGACATGCTCGAGGCGCTCCACGCGTCCGGCTGGCGCAACTACTCCCTCTTCGTGCGTCCCGACGGCCTGCTCGTCGGGTACGTCGAGGTGACCACGACCATCGAGGACGCGCAGGCCGCGATGGCCGCCACCGAGGTCAACGCCCGCTGGCAAGCCGAGATGGGCGAGTTCTTCGTCGACCTCGACGGCGCCGCCCCCGACACCGGCTTCCTGCAGCTCGAGGAGGTCTTCCACCTGGAGGACCAGCTCGCCGCAGCCACCTCCAGCACTACCGGCACCAGCGCACCGGGCACCACCGCACCGAGCCCCACCGACCACAGCGACAGCGCGGCGGCCGCGAGCCGTCGTACCGAGGGAGACCCCGCATGACCAGCTTCACCGCCATCACGCCGACGCTCGAGCGCCTGGCGATCGAGGTCCCCTCCTGGGCCTACGGCAACTCGGGCACGCGCTTCAAGGTGTTCGGCACCCCGGGCACCCCGCGCTCGGTGGAGGAGAAGATCGCGGACGCCGCGACCGTCAACCGCTTCACCGGTCTCGCGCCGGCCGTCGCCCTGCACATCCCGTGGGACCTCGTGGACGACTGGGCGGCCCTGCGCCGCTACGCCGAGGACCTGGGGATCGCGCTGGGCACGGTCAACTCGAACACGTTCCAGGACGACGACTACAAGCTCGGCGCCCTGACCCACACGGACCCGAAGATCCGCCAGAAGGCCGTCGACCACCACTTCGAGTGCATCGACGTCATGGACGCCACCGGCTCGCGCGACCTGAAGATCTGGCTCGCCGAGGGCTCGAACTACCCGGGCCAGGCCGACATGCGCGGCCGCCAGGACCGCCTGCACGAGTCGCTGACCAAGATCTACGACCGGATCGGCGAGGACCAGCGCCTCGTGCTCGAGTACAAGTTCTTCGAGCCGGCCTTCTACCACACCGACGTCCCGGACTGGGGCACGTCGTACGTGCAGGTCAGCGCCCTGGGCGACCGCGCGAAGGTCTGCCTCGACACGGGCCACCACGCGCCCGGCACGAACATCGAGTTCATCGTCGCCCAGCTGCTGCGCCTGGGGAAGCTCGGCTCGTTCGACTTCAACAGCCGCTTCTACGCCGACGACGACCTCATCGTGGGCTCGGCCGACCCGTTCCAACTCTTCCGCATCATGGTCGAGGTCATCCGCGGGGGCGGCCTCGACGCCGACTCCGACGTCGCGCTGATGCTCGACCAGTGCCACAACATCGAGAAGAAGATCCCCGGCCAGATCCGCTCCGTGCTCAACGTGCAGGAGATGACGGCCCGGGCGCTGCTGCTCGACCGCGAGGCCCTCACCGCCGCCCAGGAGGCCGGCGAGGTGCTCGAGGCGCACGAGATCTTCATGGACGCCTTCTCCACCGACGTCCGCGCCGACCTCGCCGCCTGGCGCGAGGAGCGCGGCCTGCCCGCGCACCCGATGAAGGCGTACGCCGCGAGCGGCCACCAGGAGGGCCTCGAGGCCGCCCGTGTCGGCGGCACGCAGGTCGGCTGGAACTGACCCGCCCCGCCTGCCGCACCCCGGACGCACCGACCCGACCGCACACCCTCACACCCCAGAGGAACCACCCGAGATGACTGATCTCACCGTCCCCCAGCAGCTGATCGCCCGGTCCAACCGCCTGGGCTCGGACCCCAAGAACACCAACTACGCCGGCGGCAACACGTCCGCCAAGGGCACCGAGACGGACCCGGTGACGGGCCGGCCCGTCGAGCTCGTGTGGGTCAAGGGCTCGGGCGGCGACCTGGGCACGCTGCAGGAGGCCGGGCTGGCGGTGCTGCGGCTCGACCGCATGCGCGCGCTCGTCGACGTCTACCCGGGCATCGAGCGTGAGGACGAGATGGTCGCCGCGTTCGACTACTGCCTCCACGGCAAGGGCGGCGCCGCGCCGAGCATCGACACGGCCATGCACGGCCTCGTCGACGCCGCGCACGTCGACCACCTCCACCCCGACTCCGGCATCGCGATCGCGACCGCCGCGGACGGCGAGGCGCTGACCAGCAAGATCTACGGCGACAAGGTCGTGTGGGTGCCGTGGCGCCGCCCCGGCTTCCAGCTGGGCCTCGACATCGCGGCCATCAAGGAGAAGAACCCGCAGGCGGTCGGCTGCATCCTCGGCGGCCACGGCATCACCGCGTGGGGCGACACGAGCGACGAGGCCGAGGCCAACTCGCTGTGGATCATCGACACCGCCGCGGCCTACATCGCCCAGAACTCCAAGGCGGAGCCCTTCGGCCCCGCACTCGACGGGTACGGCGCGCTCCCCGAGGCCGAGCGCCGGGCGAAGGCCGCCGCGCTCGCGGGCACCATCCGCGGCATCGCCAGCAAGGACCGCCCGATGGTCGGTCACTTCAGCGACGCCGACGTCGTCCTCGACTTCCTCGCCGCCGCGGAGCACCCGCGCCTGGCGGCCCTGGGCACCTCCTGCCCCGACCACTTCCTGCGCACCAAGGTGAAGCCCCTCGTGCTCGACCTGCCCGCCTCGGCGAGCGTCGAGGACTCGATCGCGCGGCTCAAGGAGCTGCACGAGGCCTACCGCGAGGACTACCAGGGCTACTACGACCGCAACGCCACGGCCGACAGCCCGGCGATCCGCGGCGCGGACCCGCTCATCGTGCTCGTCCCGGGCGTCGGCATGTTCAGCTTCGGCAAGGACAAGCAGACCGCCCGCGTGGCCGGCGAGTTCTACACCAACGCCATCAACGTCATGCGCGGCGCCGAGGGCCTCTCGACGTACGCCCCCATCGACGAGGCGGAGAAGTTCCGCATCGAGTACTGGGCGCTCGAGGAGGCGAAGCTCCAGCGCATGCCGAAGCCGAAGCCGATGGCCTCGCGCATCGCGTTCATCACCGGCGCCGCCGGCGGCATCGGCAAGGCCACGGCGAAGAAGCTGGCCGCCGAGGGCGCCTGCGTCGTCATCGCCGACCTCGACCTGGCGAAGGCGCAGGCCGCGGCCTCCGAGATCGGTGGCGCCGACGTCGCGCTCGGCGTGGCGGCGGACGTCTCCGACGAGGTCGCGGTGCAGGCGGCGATCGACGCCGCGGTGCTCGCCTTCGGCGGCATCGACCTGGTCGTCAACAACGCGGGCCTGTCGCTGTCGAAGTCGCTGCTCGACACCACCGGCGAGGACTTCGACCTCCAGCACCGCGTGATGGCGAAGGGCTCGTTCCTCGTCTCCAAGGCCGCGGCCACGGTGATGATCGCCCAGGAGATGGGCGGCGACATCATCTACATCTCCTCGAAGAACTCCGTCTTCGCCGGCCCGAACAACATCGCCTACTCGGCGACGAAGGCGAACCAGGCCCACCAGGTCCGCCTGCTGGCCGCCGAGCTCGGCGCCCACGGGATCAAGGTCAACGGCGTCAACCCCGACGGCGTCGTCCAGGGCTCCGGCATCTTCGCCTCGGGCTGGGGCGCCAACCGCGCCGCCGTCTACGGCGTGGAGGAGAAGGACCTCGGCAAGTTCTACGCGCAGCGCACCATCCTGAAGAAGGAGGTGCTGCCCGAGCACATCGCCAACGCGGTGTTCGTGCTCTGCGGCCCGGAGATGACCCACACGACCGGGCTGCACGTGCCGGTCGACGCGGGCGTCGCCGCCGCGTTCCTCCGCTGACCCCCGCGCCGAGGAACCCCTGACGGCTCCGGCGGCGGGCGCCGATCCCGCCCGCCGCCGGGCCACCCCACCCCGCAGCACCCGCAGCACCCACCAGCACGCCCCGGCACCACCCACCCCGCACCGAGAAGAGGACGAGCCGTGACCCCCGACCTGCCCACCCCGCGCCCCGGTGACCTGCGGGTGGCGGCCGTCGACCTGGGCGCCACCAGCGGCCGGGTCATGGTGGCGGTCGTCGGGCCCGGGCGGCTCGAGCTGGCCGAGGTGCACCGCTTCCCCAACGGGGGCGTCAGCGCGGGCGGTTCGCTCTACTGGGACGTGCTGGGCATCCACCGCGAGGTGGTCGCCGGCCTGCGCCGCATCGCGGCCACCGGCCCGCTCGACGGCATCGGCATCGACTCGTGGGCGGTCGACTACGGCCTGCTCGACCGCGACGGCGTGCTGCTCGGCAACCCCTACAGCCACCGCGACGCCCGCACCGTCGGGGTGCCGGAGCAGGTGTGGGAGACCGTGCCCGCCGCCGAGCTCTTCGCCCGCACCGGCCTGCAGCACCTGCCGTTCAACACCGTCTTCCAGCTCGCCGCCGCCCGCGGCACGGCCGCGCTGGAGTCGGCGCAGACCCTGCTCCTGCTGCCCGACCTGCTCGGCTACTGGCTGACCGGCGAGATCGGCGCGGAGCGCACCAACGCCTCCACCACGGGGCTGTACGACGCCACGACCGGCAGCTGGGCGACCGACCTCGCCGCGCGCCTCGGCATCCCGTGGTCGATCCTGCCGCCGCTGCGCGAGGCCGGCGACCGCGTCGGCACGCTGCTGCCCGACGTGTCCGCGGCGCTGGGCCGCGGCGCCGACGAGCCGCCGGTGCCCGTCGTCGCGGTGGGCTCGCACGACACGGCCTCCGCCGTCGTCGGGGTCCCGGCCGCGGCGGGCGAGCGGTCGGCGTACATCTCCTCGGGCACGTGGTCGCTCGTCGGCCTCGAGCTGCGCGCCCCGGTGCTCACCGAGGAGGCGCGGGCTGCCAACTTCACCAACGAGGCCGGCGTCGACGGCACCGTCCGCTACCTCAAGAACGTCATGGGCCTGTGGGTGCTCTCGCAGTCGGTGCACACCTGGGAGCGCGACGGCTCGACGGTCGACCTGCCCGGCCTGCTCGCCGAGGCCGCGGAGCTGCCCGCGCTGCGCACCGTCGTCGACATCGACGACGCGAGCCTCCTGCCGCCCGGCGACATGCCGACCCGCATCCGCGCGCTCGCCGAGGCGGCGGGGGAGCCGGTGCCCACCACGCGCGCCGAGGTCACCCGCACGGTCGTCGACTCGCTCGCCGTCGCCTACCGTCGCCACCTGCGGGCCGCGGCGGAGACGTCGGGCGAGGGCTTCGACGTTCTCCACGTCGTGGGCGGCGGCACGCACAACACGCTGCTGTGCCAGCTCACGGCCGACGCCGTCGGCGTGCCCGTGCTGGCCGGTCCCGGCGAGGCGGCCGCGCTCGGCAACGTGCTCGTCCAGGCCCGCACCCTCGGCGCGGACCTCCCCGACCTGACCGCCATGCGCGCCCTGCTGCGCGAGACCCACCAGCTGCGCCGCTACGAGCCGCGCGACCACCTCGACTGGGCCGCCGCGGAGCGACGCGTCCAGACCGCCCGACCGACGCCCGTCGGCTGAGCGTCCCCGGCCCTCCCCGGCCCCGCCCCTCTCGGAGACCCCCATGGACAACGACGTCACCTCCGCCGGCCCCGGCAGCACGCCGACGGGCGGCCCGCGCCTCGACCGCCGCCGCCTCCTGACCGCCGCCGTGGCCACGGCCGGCATCGCCACCGTCGCGACCGGTGCGGGCGCCTCCCCGGCCGCCGCGGCCGGCAACCCGCACCCGGGCCTGCCGGACGACCTGGCCCGCCGCCTGGCCACCCCCGGCCTGGCGACCGCCGCCGGCTTCCGCTGGTGGTGGCCGCACGGCGCCGTCGACCCGGCGCAGATCAAGCTCGAGGTCCAGCAGATCGCCGCCGCCGGCTTCGGCGCCGTCGAGATCGCGGACGTCACCCACAGCCTCCGGGCCCGCGACATCGAGATCCCGCTGGCCACCCAGGGCTGGGGCACCCGGTCGTGGGTGGACGGCGTCAAGGCCGCCCTCGGCGAGGCAGGTCGCCGCGGCGTCCGCGTCGACATCACCGTCGGTCCCTCGTGGCCGGCCGCCGTGCCGACGCTGACGCCGGACGACGAGGGCGCCTGCGCCGAGCTCGTGCACGGGCGGGTCGCCCTCGCCGCCGGCGCGACGTACGACGACGCACTGCCGGAGCCGGTCGTGGAGCCCGTCGAGGCCGCCACCGTCCGCACGCTCGTCGGCGTCCAGGCCGCGCGCGTCGTCACGCCGGGCACCGCCCGCGCGGAGGCCGTCCTCGACCTCGCCTCCGTCGTCGAGCTGACCGACGAGGTCGTCGACGGGCGGCTGACGTGGACCGCGCCCGCCGGTTCCGGCTCGTGGGAGCTGCTCGCCTACTGGCAGCGCGGCTCGGGCCAGGAGCCCGAGGCCGGCCCGCACACCGACCCGCGCTGCTGGGTCGTCGACCACTTCTCGCCGCTCGGCTCGCAGGCCGTGATCGACCTGTGGGAGTCCACGATCCTCGACGACGAGCTGCGCCGCCTCCTGCGCTCCGCCGGTGGCTACCTCTTCGAGGACTCCCTCGAGATCGAGACCGAGGCGACGATCTGGACGCCGCGCTTCCTCGAGGAGTTCGCCGAGCGCCGCGGCTACGACCTGCGCCCCTACCTCGCCTGCGTCCTCGAGCTCCACGAGCGCTACCAGTTCGCGTTCGACGCCACGACGACGATCCGGGTGCGCGACGACGTCAACCAGACGATCTCCGACCTCTACCGCGACCACCACCTGAAGCCGATCCAGGAGTTCGCCCGCACCCTCGACATGGGCCTGCGCGTGCAGCCCTACGGCCTGGAGACCGACACGGTCGAGCACAGCGCCGTCGTCGACGTGCCGGAGACCGAGTCGCTCGGGTTCAAGAACCTCGACGACTACCGCGTGATGGCGGGCGGTCGCGACCTCGGCGGCCGCACCGTGCTGTCGTGCGAGGCGGCCTGCTACAACGGCGGCGCCTACTCGACGACCTGGGAGCGCGCGCTCCAGACGATCCACAGCATCTACGCGGCCGGCGTCAACATGGCCGTGCTCCACGGCTTCGCCCACGCCACCGCGCCGGGCGTGACCTGGCCCGGCTTCGCGGCGTTCTCGCCGTACTACAACGGCGCCATCGGCTTCGGCGAGGCGTGGGGCCCGCGCACGCCGCTGTGGCAGCACATGCCCGGCATCGCGGCCCACCTCGCCCGCACCCAGCTGGTGCTGCAGACCGGTGTCCCGAAGTACGACGTGGTGTTCCTGCGGCCCAAGGGCTGGGCGTCCACCGGCATCGGCGCCCCCTGGGCGACCAACGACGGCATCCCGCTGGGCTGGACCCACGGGTTCGCGACGCCCGCGCTGCTCGACCTGCCGCTGGCGACCGTGCGGGACGGCCGGCTCGCGCCGGACGGTCCGGCGTACAAGGTGATGATCGTGGGCCCGGACCAGTTCCGGGGCAACCGCCTGTCGATCGAGCTGTCGGCCGCCCGCCGGGTGCGCGCGCTGGCCGAGGCCGGCCTCAAGGTCGTGCTCATGGGCGACTGGGCGAACCTGGCCGAGCCCGTCGGCGTCGAGTCCGCGGAGACCGTGGCGCAGATCCGCGCCGAGATGGCCGCGGTCGCGGCGCTGCCGACGACCCGCACGGTGGGCGCGACCGCCAACGCCGACGTGCCGGGCGCGCTGGCCGCGCTGGGCGTCACCCCCGACGTCACCCACGAGCGCTCGACGGTCATGTCGGTGCGCCGGGTGCTCGCCGAGGGCGGCGGTGTCGACCTCTACTACCTGGCCAACGCCAAGCACGCCGAGAACCGCCGCCTCACCCGCGTCACCCAGGACGTGTGGCTGACCGCCACGCGCGCCGACGCGGTGCCCTACCGCCTCGACACGTGGAGCGGCACGCTCACGCCGGTCGCGTTCCACGAGCGGTCCGGGTCGAAGGTGCGGGTGCGCGTCGACCTGCAGCCCGGCCAGTCGACCGTCGTCGTGCTCGCCGCGCCGGCGCGCTCCGAGCGTCCGGTCTCGGTCGTCGCCACCACGGCCGAGGCCGTGTCGGGCGACGAGCGCCGCATCGTCGTGCGCTCCTCGACCGCGGGGCGCCACACGGTCACCCTCGCCGGCGGACGCACGAAGGTGACGACCATCGCCTCGGTCCGCGCGCCGCTGACGCTGGGCACGTGGGACCTCGAGGTCGAGGACTGGACGCCGGGCCGCACGGCCACGACGACCACCCGCACCACCCGCCGTACCCGGGTGGAGGGCCTGCGTCCCTGGTCGCAGATCCCCGGGCTGGAGGACGTCTCCGGCATCGGCCGCTACTCGGTGACGATCGACCTCGGCCAGCAGTGGCCGACGGGCACGGGCGCGCTGCTCGAGCTCGGCGCGGTCGAGGACACCTTCCGGGTGTCGGTCAACGGCCAGGCGCTGCCCCCGTGCGACCCGCTGGTCACGACGGTCGACCTCGGTCGCCGCCTGCGCCGCGGCCGCAACACGATCCAGGTCGAGGTGGCCTCCACCCTGCTCAACCGCCTGCGCACGGTGACCCCCGAGGTGTACGGCGTGGCGACCCGGCAGAACTATGGTCTGCTGGGCCCGGTCCGGCTGGTCCCGTACGTCGAGCAGGAGGTCAGGTGAGCGTCCCGTGCGCGTCGCGCTGATGGTCACCTGCGTCAACGACGCCATGTTCCCGGCGACGGGGCAGGCGGTCGTGACGCTGCTGGAGCGGCTGGGGGTCGAGGTGGACTTCCCGGTGGCGCAGACGTGCTGCGCCCAGCCGATGGTCAACACCGGCTACCTCGACGAGGCGGTGCCGGTCGTGCGCACCTTCGTCGAGGCCTTCGCCGGGTACGACGCCGTGGTCACCCCCTCCGGCTCGTGCGCGGGCTCGGTGCGCCACCAGCACTCGCTGGTGGCGCGCCGCTCCGGTGACGCCGGGCTCCAGGCCGCGGTCGCGGAGACCGCGCCGCGCACCTACGAGCTCACCGAGTTCCTCGTCGACGTGCTGGGCGTGACGGACGTGGGGGCCTACTTCCCCCACACCGTCACCTACCACCCGACGTGCCACTCGCTGCGCACGCTGGGGGTGGGTGACCGGCCCCGGCAGCTGCTGGAGGAGGTGCGCGGGCTGCGGCTCGTCGACCTGCCCGGCGCCGAGGAGTGCTGCGGCTTCGGTGGCACCTTCGCGGTGAAGAACGCCGACACCTCCGTGGCGATGGGGGCCGACAAGGCCCGCCACGTGCGCTCCACGAACGCCGAGGTGCTGGTGGCCGGCGACAACTCCTGCCTGCTCCACATCGGCGGCATGCTCTCGCGTCAGCAGGCCGGCGTGCGGGTCGTGCACCTCGCGGAGATCCTCGCCAGCACGGAGGCCGGGCCCACGGGCTCCGCCACCGAGGCGGGTACGCCGGCCGCCGCCACGCCGCGCGCCGGGGGTGCTACGTGACCGGCACCTTCGTCGGCATGCCGGCGTTCCCGACCGCCGCGCGCGCCGCGCTCGGCGACACCCAGCTGCGCCACAACCTCGCCCACGCCACGGGCGTCATCCGCGGCAAGCGGGCCGCGGTCGTGGGCGAGGTGGCGGAGTGGGAGGACCTGCGCCTCGCGGGCGCCGCCGTCAAGGACTCGGCGCTGCGCGACCTCGACGTGCAGCTCGAGCGCCTCGAGGCCTCCCTGGTCGCGAACGGCGCGACGGTGCACTGGGCCCGCGACGCCGAGGAGGCCTGCCGCATCGTCGCCGAGGTGGCCCGGGCCCACGAGGTCGACGAGGTCGTCAAGGTGAAGTCGATGGCGACCGCCGAGATCGACCTCAACGAGGCGCTCGCGGCCGAGGGCATCGCCGCCTGGGAGACCGACCTGGCCGAGCTCATCGTGCAGCTCGCCGGTGACCTGCCCAGCCACATCCTCGTGCCGGCCATCCACCGCAACCGCGCCGAGGTGCGGGAGATCTTCCTGCGCGAGATGGGCGCCGTGGGCCGGCCCGCCCCGGCCGACCTCACCGACGAGCCGGCCGTGCTGGCCGCTGCGGCCCGGGCGCACCTGCGCGAGAAGTTCCTGCGCGCCAAGGTGGCCGTCTCCGGCGCCAACTTCGCGGTAGCGGAGACCGGCACGCTGGTCGTCGTGGAGTCCGAGGGCAACGGGCGCATGTGCCTGACGCTGCCCGAGGTGCTCGTCAGCGTCGTGGGCATCGAGAAGGTCGTGCCGACGTACGCCGACCTCGACCCCCTGCTCCGGCTGCTCCCGCGCAGCTCCACCGGCGAGCGGATGAACCCCTACACCTCGACGTGGACGGGCGTGACCCCCGGCGACGGGCCGCAGGAGGTGCACGTCGTGCTCCTCGACAACGGGCGCACCCGCGCGCTGGCCGACGACGTCGGCCGCCAGGCCCTGCGCTGCATCCGCTGCTCGGCCTGCCTCAACGTGTGCCCGGTCTACGAGCGAACCGGCGGCCACTCCTACGGCTCGGTCTACCCGGGCCCCATCGGCGCGATCCTCAACCCGCTGATGAAGGGGACCGGCGACCCGCAGACGGACTCGCTGCCCTACGCCTCCTCGCTGTGCGGCGCGTGCTTCGAGGTCTGCCCCGTGCGCATCGACATCCCCGAGGTGCTCGTGCACCTGCGCTCGAAAGTGGTCGACGGCCACCGCGAGGACCGCGTGCCGAAGGCCGAGGCCGTGGCGATGAAGGGCGCGGCCTGGGCCCTGTCCGACCACCGCCGCCTCGCCCGGGTCGAGAAGCTGTCGGGCCTCGGCGGCCGGGTGCTGGGCCGCTTCGGCAAGCGGCACCTGCCCGGCGGCCGGTCGGCGGCCGGACCCCTCCCCGGGCCGGGCGCCGCCGCCTGGACCGGGGCGCGCGACCTGCCGGCCCCGCCGCGCGAGTCCTTCCGCGCCTGGTGGGCGCGCACCCGTGGGGAGGAGCAGCGATGAGCGCCCGCGACGAGATCCTCGGCAGGGTGCGCTCCGCGCTGGCCGGGGTCGAGCGGACCCGTGAGGTGCCCGACGCACCCCGCGTGCCGGCGTACTCGCCCCAGGAGCGGCTCGACCTCTTCGTCGAGCGGGTCGAGGACTACAAGGCCGTCGTCGAGCGGTGCTCGCCCGCCGAGGTGGGCGAGCGCGTGCTCGCGGCGGTACGGCGGCACGCCGGCCCCGCCGCGCTGGTCGTCGTCCCGCCCGACCTCGACCCGGACGTGGTCGCGGCGCTGTCGGCGGGCGACGTCGGCACCGTCGTCGACGCGCCGGGGGCGCCGCTCAGCGCGCTCGAGCTCGACGACACCCAGGGCGTCGTCACGGCGGCCCGGGTGGGCATCGCGGAGACCGGCACGATCGTGCTCGACCACGCGCCCGACCAGGGACGGCGGGCGATCAGCCTCGTGCCGGACCTGCACGTGTGCCTCGTGCGCGCCGACCAGGTCGTCGACGACGTGCCCGACGCGGTCGCGCTGCTCGACCCGGCGCGCCCGGCGACGTGGATCAGCGGGCCCAGCGCGACGAGCGACATCGAGCTCGACCGCGTCGAGGGCGTCCACGGCCCCCGCACGCTGCACGTGCTCCTCGTCGGCTGAGCCCGCCGGGGCGGGGCGTCAGGACGCGTCGGCGATCCTCTTCTCGAGCGCCAGGAACTCGTCGTCGGTGAGGATCCGCGAGCGCAGCAGGAACCGCAGACCCTCCGGGGCCTCGAGGGAGAAGCCGGCCCCGCGTCCCTTCACGACGTCGATGGTGAGGTGGGTGTGCTTCCAGTACTCGAACTGCGCCCGCGACATCCACACGGGCACGGCGCGCTCCAGCCCGACGTCGAGGTCGCCGAGGTGGATGTCGGCGTCGCCGGTGAGGAAGTCGCCGTCGGGGTAGCACATCGGCGCCGACCCGTCGCAGCAGCCGCCGGACTGGTGGAACATCACCGGTCCGTGCGTCTCGGTGAGACGCCGCACGAGCTCGGCCGCCGCGTCGGTGACCGCCACCCGCACCGGCTCGGGCGGCAGCGGCGCGCCGCCGGAGCCGGTGTCGGGGGTCGTCATCAGAAGAAGCCCTGGGCGTTCTGGGAGTAGGACACCAGGAGGTTCTTCGTCTGCTGGTAGTGGTCGAGCATCATCTTGTGGTTCTCGCGGCCGATGCCCGACTGCTTGTAGCCGCCGAACGCGGCGTGCGCCGGGTAGGCGTGGTAGCAGTTCGTCCAGACGCGCCCGGCCTTGATGCCGCGGCCCATGCGGAACGCGCGGCTGCCGTCGCGCGACCAGACGCCGGCGCCGAGGCCGTAGAGGGTGTCGTTGGCGACCTTGAGCGCGTCGGCCTCGTCGTCGAAGGAGGTCAGCGCGACCACGGGGCCGAAGATCTCCTCCTGGAAGACGCGCATCGAGTTGTCGCCCTCGAAGATCGTCGGCTGCACGTAGTAGCCCTCGGCCAGGTCGCCCTCGAGCACGTTGCGCTCGCCGCCGGTGAGGATCTTCGCGCCCTCCTGCTTGCCGATGTCCATGTAGCTGAGGATCTTCTCCAGCTGGTCGTTGGAGGCCTGCGCGCCGATCATCGTCGTGTCGTCGAGCGGGTTGCCCTGCGTGATCTTCTCGACGCGGGCGACGGCCTCGGGCACGAAGTCGCTGTAGATGGAGCGCTGCACGAGCGCGCGGCTCGGGCAGGTGCAGACCTCGCCCTGGTTCAGCGCGAACATCGCGAAGCCCTCGAGCGCCTTGTCGTAGAACGCGTCGCGCTCGGCGGCGACGTCCTCGAAGAAGATGTTCGGGCTCTTGCCGCCCAGCTCGAGGGTGACGGGGATGATGTTCTGGCTGGCGTACTGCATGATCAGCCGGCCCGTGGTGGTCTCGCCCGTGAACGCGATCTTGGCGATGCGGGGCGAGGAGGCGAGCGGCTTGCCGGCCTCGACACCGAAGCCGTTGACGACGTTGAGCACGCCGGCGGGCAGCAGGTCGCCCACCAGTTCGACGAGCTTGAGGATCGACCACGGCGTCTGCTCGGCGGGCTTGAGCACGACGCAGTTGCCGGCCGCCAGCGCGGGGGCGAGCTTCCACACGGCCATGAGGATGGGGAAGTTCCACGGGATGATCTGGCCGACGACGCCCAGCGGCTCGTGGAAGTGGTAGGCGTAGGTCTCGGAGTCGATCTCCGAGACGCCGCCCTCCTGGGCGCGCAGCGCGCCGGCGAAGTAGCGGAAGTGGTCGACCGCGAGGGGGAGGTCGGCGGCCAGCGTCTCGCGCACCGGCTTGCCGTTGTCCCAGGTCTCGGCCACGGCCAGGGCCGGCAGGTTCGCCTCGATGGTGTCGGCGATCTTCAGCAGGACGTTCGAGCGCTCGGTGGGCGACGTGGCGCCCCACTTGTCGGCGGCCGCGTGGGCGGCGTCGAGGGCGGCGTCGATGTCCTCGCTCGTGCCGCGGGCGACCTCGGTGAACGGCTTGCCGTTGACCGGGGAGATGTTCTCGAAGTAGCCGCCCTTCACCGGGCCCACCCACTCGCCACCGATGTAGTGGTCGTAGCGGGGTTCGACGGTGACGAGCGAGTCGGCGGAGCCGGGAGCGGCGTAGACGGTCATGGGGTGGGATCTCCTCGGTGCGTGAGGCGGTGTGTGACTGCGCTCACACGCTAGGGCTGCCCACGTTGCAGGACCGTTGCGCGCCGCTCCCGGCCGGGAGCGGGCGGTCGGCGGGGGCGGCGGGCTCCCGCGGAGTGCGTGGATTCAGTCCTCGGCCCGCGTTCCGGCTGAACCTGCGCACTCGGGCGCGCGAGGGCGACCGCCTGCCGCCGCCCAGGCGCCGCCGCCCGGGCGCCGCCGCCCGGGCCCGCCTCGGCCCCGGGCCGCCGCGACTCTGCGACGAACACCTGTGGTCTGCGGCCCAGGCATCGGCCGCAGACCACAGGTTTCCCCGCCTGGGCGGGGAAACCTGCAGCAGGCGGCCGGGGTACGGCGGTCAGCCGATGGTGATCCCGCCGTCGGTGACGATCACGTAGAAGCGCTTGCGGTTCGTCGACGTCGTGACCGAGCCGTCGCTGAGGCGCGGGCTGACGACGAGGTGGTTCGTGTTGTTCGTGCCCGTCGGAGCGCAGGCCACGATCCCGGCCAGGCCGCAGGTGGTCGCGGTGATCTCGCCGGAGAACTCGGGGTTGGCGTCGGCCGCGCCCGCCCGGCCGTTGGTCACGCCGTCGCCGTTCTGGTCGACCTGGTTCTGCAGCGCGATGGTCGCCACGATGCCCGAACCGGTGAGGTCCTCGCCCGCGTTCACGTAGACGTTGCCGGCCGCGCGCAGCGCGTTCGAGGGCGCGCCCGCCGGGGCGGTGTTGGCCAGCTCGGGGTACGCCGCGGCGACCGTGAAGCCGCCCGACTGGTCGACGATCGCGCCCGAGGCGTCGATGAGGAACCAGCGGACGCCCGGCCCGGCGGGGCCCTGCTCGCCCTGCTCGCCCTGGGGTCCCTGCTGGCCCGGAGCGCCAGGCGCGCCCGGCGTGCCGGGGGCGCCCTGGGGCCCGCGGGCACCGGGGGCGCCCGTCGCGCCGCGCGGACCGGTCGCGCCCGTAGCACCGCGCGGGCCGGCCGGGATCTGGTTCTTCGCGAAGTCGGCGCGGTAGAGCGAGCCGTCCCGCACGTCGTACCCCGTGATGGAGCCGTTGCGGATGTTCTCCCCGCCGATCTGGCTGGCGGCGTACGCCGTGCCGCCACCCGCGGCGACCGCGAGGGCGAGGGAGGCGACGATGAGCGACGGCGTGGGGCGCAGCGAGCGGAGGCGGGCGGGCAGGGCGACGCGGGGGAGGCGGGGACGGCGTGAGGGGGCCATGGCGGTTCCTTCGGGTCGGGGGACGTGTGTCCCGCCTCACGTTCGGCGCACCCCGCCGTCCGGATGGCCCGGTCTAGACAACCCGGTGGTCGAGGTGGCCGCGCGGCCCGTCCCGGTGGTCGAGGTGGCCGCGCGGCCCGTCCCGGTGGTCGAGGTGGCCGCGCCAGCCACCCGGTGGTTGAGGTGGCCGCGCCAGCGGCCCTCGAGACCACGCCCCCTCAGACCCCCAGCTCTCGGTCGAGCCGCGCGAGCTGGCCGTCGATGAGCGGCAGCATCGGCGACGTCGCCCCGACGGCGCGGCGCTGGGCCTGCCACATCTCGTAGTCGTCGGCGCCCCACGTCGACCGCGTCCACTGCGACATCAGGTCGGCCTCGCGGCTGCGCAGCAGCGCCCCCCGCAGCTGCGACCCGAGGTTCTCCCGCAGCCGGGTCACGCCCGGGGCGGTCGAGCGGGGCAGCACGGGTCCGCCGTACGCGCGCATGGCGGCCCGCAGGTCGCCCGTCGCGAGCAGGGCCTCGACGGTGAGCCAGTCGCCGGTGACCTGGGCGGTGAGGCGGTACGGGCGCGACGCCAGCAGGTCGCCGCCCAGCAGGTGGCGCAGGCGGTTGAGCTCCGCCCGCAGCGTCGAGGACCCGCTGCCGCCGCTCCCGTCGTCGGCGTAGAGCAGCACGGCCAGCTCGTCGCCCGACAGTCCCTGCGGCGCCGAGGCGAGGAGCAGCAGGATCTCGCTGTGCCGGGGGGAGAGCCGCACGGTCCGGGGGGCGCCGCCCGCGCCCTCGACGGTGAGGAGCGCGTCGGTGCGCCCGAGCCCCTCGAGCACGAGGTGGGCACCGGGCGCGGTCGAGGCGGGGGCCGGCGCCTGCCGGGTCAGCAGGTCCCGGGCCAGCTCGAGCTCGGCCATGCGGGCCGCAGCGCGGATCATCGCCATGGTCTGGGGTACGACGATCTGGTCGCCGCCGGTGATGTCCAGGACCCCGAGCAGCGCGTGCGTGCCGGGGTCGTGGATGGGGGCGGCGCCGCAGCTCCAGCCCTGCACGGCGGAGCGGAAGTGCTCGTCGCGCACGATGCTGACGGGCTGGTCGAGCGCGAGGGCGAGACCGGGGGCGTTGGTGCCGGCGAGCCGCTCGTCCCAGTTCGACCCCTCGACGAACCCGATGGCCTCGGCCCTGCGCAGCGTCGTCGGGGTGCCGCATACCCACAGCAGCTGCCCGTCGGCGTCCGAGACCGCCATGACCGCGCCGCAGTCGCGCGCGGCGTGGCCGAGCACGTCGTCGAGCAGGGGGAACACGCGGGCGAGCGGGTGGGCCTCGCGCTGGTCCCGCAGCGCGTCCTCCGGCAGCGTGATCGGCGCCGTGGCGTCGTCGGGCCGCACGCCCGCCGAGGCGGAGCGGTGCCAGGAGTCCACCACCGCCGACCGCATCCCGCCGTCGCGCCGTGGCGGGAGGTGTCTCGTCATGCCCACGCGTCGCTCTCCCGTCCGTCCGTGGACCCCGGGGGCGCCGTTGCCCACGACCGGCGCGAGCGCGCGGCGGCTCGTGACCGGGGTCACAGACCCATGATGCTCCTGGCTCGGCGCCGCGTCGACGGGTGAGGCGGAGTTGCCGGAAGCCCGGACCCCGTGGGGCCCGGGCTCCCGGGAGGTATGGCGGTAAGCGCGCTCGACTTCAGGGTACGCCGCCGCAGACGACCGAGTTCTGTGACGGTTAGCCGGGATTGAACGGACCGCTCCTTCGACACGGGAAGGCTGTCGAGCTTGGGTCTCGGCCGGGCCGTGCGCGGAATAGCGGACGCTTACCGTCGAACTGGTTTGTTCCTGGGCCGCTTGGGCGTCCTGATGGCAGGGGGCAGGAAGCCTTGTTTAGCCACCCGTCGTCGGGTGGCCGTCCCGTCCAACGATCAGCGGTCGTGGCGTACGCCCGCCCATCAGTTTGTTGCCTTGGTTCGAAGATGCGGACCGATATAGCCGACGTAGACCCTGCCGTCGGCGTGAGCGTTGTCGTAGTAATGGATACGTGGAGTGACCATGCCGCATCGGGGCAGCTTGAAGTGCGCCTCCATCAGGATCTCCCCCGTCGGCGCTACCTCAGGCGGCACAGGAAAAACTCGGTCGGCGCCCCACTGGTTGAGGGTGGACCTGCTCTCCTTCTCGCCAAAGCGGCTCTTGGGAAGGGGCCGGTAGCCGGCTGGAGTGTGGAGTAGGTAGCTCTTCATGTTGCCGTCGAAGTGACCCAACATTTTCGACCGTACGTAGTCGGCCAAGACCAGTAGGTACTCCCATGCCGCGCCCACGAGGTTGCCGACAGTGTCGTTGTCGTCAAGTCCTATGGTCCGTCGCCGGTCGCCTGTGAAAACGACGCCGTGTTGCTCGAACTCGCCGAGCCGGTCTAGAAGCTCTTCGAAGTTTCTCGGCGCACTGGTCGAGGCGGAGGTCGGGGTCGGGCTGAGTGCCTCTGTATGGCGACCTTGCTCGAGCAAGAACCGGCGCAGTCGTAGCACCTCGTCCTGGATGGCGCGCCGATCCTCCTCAGCGCTGCCCTGCTCTAGGAGCGCCTCCTCGGCGGTTTCCCGCCACGCCTCCACCTCTTCTTCGAGAGCCTCTATCCGTCCTTGGCGCTCGGCCAACTCCGAGCTGATTCGTTCAGCCATCTGTTCGCGAGCCGCCGCCTGGTCCGAGGCCCGGCTTGCCGACATGGCCACTTGCTCGAGCGCCTGGGGTGTGAGGTCGTCAACGCCAAGGGTTTGCTTTACGAGTTCAATGATCGAAAGGTATTCGGCGGCGACAGCAGCTATGTCACCTTCGGAGTCGACTGATCTGGTTTCGCCATCATTTGCCGCGTGGGCGGTGCTTGCTGAGATGCCGTTGAGGGCACGGGGGTCGCGAGGTGTCGTGATATTCGAGTCATCGGGTTCCCTCGAGTAGTCCGCTTCGAAAGTCTCGGTATCGACTTCGATGGAGGCCCCGTTCGTTGCAGGCCCGTGAGCGAGCAATTGGGCTGCCTCCGAGGCGAGCGTCTCTGCGACTGCTCCTGTCTCCGCAACGGCTTCCCGTGGGGCGAGATCGGTTCCAGTCGACTTGTCCGCAGCGACCGCGAGGCCCTCGCTCGCGTCGGAAAGTAATTGAGCAGTGGGCGACCCTGGAGAGAAAAGTGCGTCCAAGAGAAGCCGGTCTTCTACCCGGTTCAATCCCTTTATGACTGTCCGGGCGGCGTCGGGCAACTTGTGGCCAGCCGAGTGTTTGCGGGCCGCTCTGGTGATGATCCCGGCAATGGCTTGATCAGTCTCGTCAGCCAGTCGTCGCGTACCGAGGACGCGGTGGCGGCGTGCGTCAGGTTCCCAAGCGGGGTCGACGCCTGGGGCGTAGGTGCGGACCGTCCAGGGTATCGCTGCGTGGGTCGGGCCAACGCCCTCGTTGAAGACCGTGCTGGCTTCCGGGTCGAGCACAACGAACTGAGCGATGCCGTGAATGCGGCGGGCCCACGTCTCTGCCCGCTTCGCGAAAGCGGGCAGCATGTCGGCTTGCGACTTGTCGGTGGCGGCGACGAATAGCAATCCGTTCCGGTTGAGGTCGCATACGGCCTCGAGCAGGTCCTCAACGTCGTCGGGACGAACGATCTGTGCGCCAGCAGAGACGGGGTAGTCGCCATCCCGCAGTTCCAGAACCTCGATGAGGTACTTCGCCACTTTAGGTCGCTCGGCCTGTTTGCCGCCGGTGTGGCCGCTGCGAATGGACAGCCACCCAGTGCCTCGGGCCGGCGAGTGCATGGCTACTGAGGTAAGCCACTGCGTCCCGTTGCGTTCGGTCTCGGTGAGTCGAATGCGGAAATCGCTCACACGCTTGGCTTCGTGGTGGGCAACCACGAGTTCTGCGGAGTTTGAAACCCTCAACAATTGCGAAACTTGGAGGTCTGGCTCCCCGTAGCTCTTCTCGCGGAGCCAGGCGGCAATCTGCTGTAAGGCCAGGTCGACAGCGTCGGGACGAGGGTCGAACGTTAGGTACGAACGGTAGGAACTCACGTCCTCCGTTGAAATTCCCAGTGACGACCTAGTGCCACTTAATGTCGCGGCCACACCGCTACCCCCTCGCTCGCCCGGACATGCCGAGAGTAAGAGGCAGCGCCGACCTTGTTCGGAGAACGCCGCAGATGTCGCGCGGAATCTCCACTGCGCGGGTGGTCGTCGCCCGGGACCATCCGCACCTCTGCTCTCGAGGGTCGAACGGGGAACGCATCACCGGTTGGGTTCGGTGCGCGGCGTGGCGGGGAGCGCGGCGTCGTCAGCCGGGCCGACCTGCGGTCAGACCATGGTCCGTGACTCGAAACGGATGCGCCCCTTCGGTTCCCTGGGGTGGCCCACGGTGTCACGATCGCTCGCCGGAGCGCGCGGCGGCCCGTGACCGGGGTCACAGGACCATGATGCGGTTCGCGTGGCGTCGCGCCGACGGGTGGGCGGAGATGCAAGAAGCCCGGGCCCCGTGGGGCCCGGGCTCCCGGACGTATGGCGGTGGCGGAGGGATTTGAACCCTCGGTGGGCTTGCACCCACAAACGCTTTCGAGGCGTTCTCCTTAGGCCGCTCGGACACGCCACCGCGGGAGACATTAGCCGACGGGCGCCCGGCGTTCCGAATCGGGTGCTGCCGGGCACGCGAGCGACGACCCGGCGAGTTCGGCTCGACGTACCCGGGGTGTGGGCTGCGCGACGTGCGCCGATTCGCACGGGGAGCGGCCGGGTGGGTACTGGTGTCCCATGGGAATCATCGGTTTCATCGTGTTCGGTCTCTTCGTCGGCGTCGTCGCGCGCCTCATCAAGCCGGGTCGCCAGAACCTCGGCCTCGTCGGCACGCTCGTGCTGGGTGTCATCGGCTCGCTGATCGGCGGCGTCGTCGCGACGCTGCTCGGCACGGGTGACTTCGGCGAGCTCAACATCATCGGCGCCATCGTGGCGATCATCGCCGCCGTCGTGCTGGTCGGCTTCGTCGAGGGCATCATGGGCCGTCGCAAGACCCACGCCTGACCCACCGTCCACCGGTGAGCGCGGTGGGTGAGGATGACGCCATGACCTGGTTCTCCTCGCCCACCGACGCTGCTGCCCGCCTGGGCGACGCCGGCTACCTCGCCGACACGGCGACGGCCACGACGGCGTACCTCGCGGGGGCGCTCGAGAAGCCCCTGCTGCTCGAGGGTCCGGCGGGGGTCGGCAAGACCGAGCTCGCCAAGGCCGTGGCCCGCGCGACGGGCGCCGGCCTGGTGCGGCTCCAGTGCTACGAGGGTCTCGACGAGGCCCGGGCGCTGTACGAGTGGAACTACTCCAAGCAGCTGCTGCGCATCCAGACCGCGCGCGGTGCCGACGGCGCCGCCCCCGACTGGGACGCCACGCACGACGACATCTTCACCGAGGAGTTCCTCCTCACCCGGCCGCTGCTCACCGCCATCCGGCGCGACGAGCCGACCGTGCTGCTCATCGACGAGGTCGACAAGACCGACGTCGAGGTCGAGGGCCTCCTGCTCGAGGTGCTGAGCGACTTCCAGGTCACCATCCCCGAGCTCGGCACCGTGGTCGCGACCCGCAAGCCGCTGGTCGTGCTCACCTCCAACGCCGCCCGCGAGCTCTCCGAGGCGCTGAAGCGACGCTGCCTCTACCTGCACCTCGACTACCCCGACGCCGAGCGGGAGCGCGAGATCGTCGCGGCCCAGGTGCCCGACCTCGACGACGCGGTCGCCCGCCAGCTCGTCGCCACCGTCGTGCGGCTGCGCGAGCTCGAGCTGAAGAAGGCCCCCTCGATCGCCGAGTCCATCGACTGGGCCCGCACCCTCGTCGCGCTCGAGGTGCGCGAGCTCGACCAGGCCGCGATCAGCGCGACCCTCGGCGCCGTGCTCAAGCACGCCACCGACCACGACCGCGCCGTCCGCGAGCTGCGGCTGAGGGCCTGAGCGCCGTGCCCCCCGCCCCGCCGCCCCCCGGCCCGCCGCCGCGCGAGCCCGCCGGGTCCGCCGTGCGCAGCGGCCTCATCGACCGCCACATCGCCTTCGTCGAGGCGCTGCGCGGCGCCGGGCTGCCGGTGAGCCTGGCCGAGGGGCTCGACGCCACCGCCGCCCTGCGCCGGCTCGACTGGACCGACCGCTCCGCGGTGCGGGCCGGGTACGCCGCCACGCTGGTCAAGAAGGCCGGTCAGCGCACCACCTTCGACACCCTGTTCGACCTCTTCTTCCCCCACCTCGTCGGCGAGGGCCTGGCCACGCTCGACCCGGCTGCCGAGGACCCGGCCGCCGGCCGCGCCCTCGACCCGAGCCGCGACAACGCCGAGGCCGTCGCCGCCTTCCGCGAGCGCCTCGCCACCACGCTGGCCGACGCGCTCGCCGCGGAGGCGGGAGAGCGCTCCGAGCACAGCGACGGCGACGCCGCCCCGCCGGGGGACGACCTGGCGCGCCTCGCTGCCGAGGCCGTCGGCCGCTTCGGCGCCATGCCCGGGCGCACCGCCGGGCAGACGGCGTACTCGGCGTACCAGACCCTGCGGCGCCTCGCCCCCGGCGAGCTCACCGACCGCGTCGTCGCCGGCCTCCTCGGCGACCTCGACACCGACGCGATGGACCCGGCGGCCCGCGAGCGGGCGGAGCGCAGCGTCGCGCGCGGCGTGGGCCGGTTCACCCGGCTGGTCGAGGACGACGCCCGGCGCCGGATCGCGGAGCGCAAGTCGCCGGAGTACGTCGCGGACGTCGCCGTGCGCCCCAGCATCGACCGGCTCGCGTTCACCGCCGCCCGGCGCGAGGACCTCGAGGAGATGCGCCGCCAGGTCGCCCCCCTCGCCCGGCGCCTCGCGACCCGGCTCGCGAAGCAGCGCGCCGCGCAGCGCGGCGGGCCGCTCGACTTCCGCCGCACCGTCCGCGCCTCGATGTCCACCGGCGGCGTGCCGATCCGCACGCTGCACCGCCCGCGCCGGCCCCACCGCACCGATCTCGTCGTGCTCTGCGACGTCAGTGGCTCGGTGGCGCACTTCGCCCAGTTCACGCTGCTGCTGACCTACGCGCTGCGCGAGAACCTCGGCCGGCTGCGCGCGTTCACCTTCGTCGACCGCACCACCGAGGTGACGCACGTGCTGCGCCCCGGCCGCGACCCGGCCGAGGTGATGGAGGAGCTGGTGGCCAGCACCCAGCACGCGGCGCTCGTCGGCCGCACCAGCTACGGCGCCGCGCTGCACAGCTTCCGCAGCCAGTACGGCGACGCGCTGGGCCCGGCGTCGTCCCTGCTCGTGCTCGGCGACGCTCGCAGCAACTACTCCGACCTGGCCCTCGACGACCTGCGTGCCATGACGAGCGGCATCCGCGCCGCCTGGTGGCTCAACCCCGAGCACCCGCGGCACTGGGACAGCGGCGACTCGGCGGCGTCCCGCTACGCCGCCGTCGTGCCCATGGTCGAGTGCCGCAACCTCGTGCAGCTCGAGGAGTTCGTGCAGCGCGTGCTGTGACGGGGCGGGGGCCCGGCGGGCTCAGCCCGCCAGGTACCCCAGCTGCGTGATGCGGTCGATTTCCGCCCGCAGCGCCGGGTGCGTCGCCGCGTCGGCCGCCCGCCCGCCCGCGACGTAGAGGTCGCTGCGGTCACCTCGCGCGTGCTCGCCGTCGAACACGACGGTGACGCGGTTCGTCAGCCCCTGGTTGATGAGCGAGCCGAGCAGCGCGACGGGGTCGGTGCGGTCCTCCAGGGATAGCACCCGCGTGGCCTCGGGGATGCGGGGCACCTGCGAGGAGGGCGCGCCCGCCGTCACCACCTGGTCGATGGTGAAGACGCCCGACGACGCGGCCGCGGCCACCTCGGCGGCCGTCAGCCCGCCCTGGGCCGACCCCACGAGCATGACCCGCGCGTCCGGCTCGTCGCCGACCGCACGCTCGATCGCGGCGACCACCTCGTCGCCGTACGCCGCGTGGTCGCCCCCGACGAGCCGCAGCCGGCCGCGGGCGCCGCCGTCGGGGCCGGGCAGGTAGGCGATGTAGCGGCCCTCGCCGACCCGCTGCACCTGCACGCGGCGGGTCAGCGTGGCCAGGGAGGTCATGAGGTCCTCGATGGAGCGCGGGACGGTCAGCCCGTCCGCGTCGACGGCCGCCGGCGCCGGCGCGCCGGGTGCGGCGGAGGCCTCGACGTCGGCGAGCCCGACGGCGACGTCGCGGAAGGCGGCGCCGGAGTCGGCTGCGAAGTCACCGGCACCGACGGCGGCGAGCCCGGCCCGCCCGGCCGCCGGCCCGCGGTCGCCCGCGAGGAAGGCGGCGGTGAGCAGCGACCGCATCTGCAGGCTCTCCAGCAGGCCCCCACCACCGGTGGAGACGTGGTCGAGCAGCTCGGGGTTCTGCTCGGCGAGCTCCCCGAGGTACGCCGCCAGCCCGTCGCGGTCCATCGCGTCGGTCTCGATGAGCCCGGCGGAGACGATCGCGCCGCCGAGCGCCACCTCGGGCGCCAGGTAGCCGATCGCCCGGCCCGCGGCGGAGCCCAGGGTGCGGAACGCGACGTCCTGCAGCTCGTCGATCCACTGGTAGGTCAGCACGGTCGCGCGCACCACGAGGGCGTCGGCGTCGAGGTCGACCGAGCGGCTCATCAGGCCGTGGCGGCCCGTCGTGGCGGCACGGACGTCGCCCTCGGCCGTCTCGAACGTGCGGGGCGAGAGCGGGGCGGACTCGGCGACCGCCTCGTCCTCCAGCACCTCCTTGCCCAGGCGCGCCCGGGCGCGCAGCTCGTCGCCCGTGCCGTCGAACAGGTCGGCGAGGCCGAGCATCCGCTCGTAGCGCTCCTCGGCCTTCGCGGCGGGGGAGAGGTCGGCGGCCTCCGTGGTCGCCGCGTCGGGCCCGGCCGTCTCGGCCGTGCCGTCCTGCGTCGTCTCGGGGGCGGTCTCCGGGACGGTCATGCGGTCACCTCCGCGAGGACGGGTGCGAGAGCGGTGGGGAAGTCACCGGGGTCGACCCGGCGCACCTCCACCCGGTGGGTGTCGCCGTCCCGGTGGGGACGGAGCTGGTGCCAGCCGTCGGCCAGCAGGAGCCAGGAGACGACACCGACGGTCGTGGCCTCGGCCGCGATGTCGGCGAGCATCGCGCGCAGCCGGCCCTGGGTCTCGGTGTGCAGCGCCTGCACGACGGTGAGCACCTCGCCCTCGCCGAGCACGCGGCCGTCCTGGTCGCGCACGGCGCCGAGGTGCTGCGCCACGAGGGCGGGCAGCACGTCCGCGCGGTGGGTGCGCAGCGCCTCGCCGGCGGCGTCGACGAGCTCGTAGGGGAGGTCGACGCACTCGGGGACCGACGACGGCGTCAGCGTCACGTCCTCGGGGATCACGGCGACGCGGCCGAGCTCGTCGGCCCACGCGTCGCTCGGGAACCAGGCGAGGTCGAAGACGATGCCGTCGACCGTGGCCAGCGTGGCGACGGCGCCGCCGGCCTGGCGGTGCCAGGCCTTGGCGCGCACGCCGCCGGCGACCACGTCGAGGTCCACGCCGATGCGGGGCGCGGCGAGCAGGCCGATCGCGCCGAGCACGCCGGCGTCCACCCCCTCCTCGTCGAGCAGCCCGCGCCGGGCGAGGGTGCCGGCCGGGTCGTGCAGCGAGGCGATCGCGTCGGCGTACGCCTGCACGTCGGTGTCGGCGCGCTGCGCGCCCAGGCGGTCCGCCAGGGCGTCGGCCGGCGCGTCACCGGCGGCCGGGCCGGCCAGGAGGAAGGGGAGCGGCGCGCCGCCGGCGGCGACCGCGCAGTGCTGCAGCTCGGGCAGGGTCAGCGCGACCCGGCGCGGCAGGCCGTCGAGCAGGGGCAGCGTTGCGACGGGCGGGGACCCGAGATCGATGGTCGTCATGTCAGCGGCCCTGCAGGGTCAGGTCGAGCCAGTCCTTGTGACCGGCGGGGGGGAGGTCTGCGTCCACGAGCTCCTGGTCCTCTCGGCTCAGCGTGCGGGTGACGCCGGCGGCGTCGTCGTACGACGACAGCTCGGCCTGGCGGGTGCGGGCCTCGGCGACGAGGGCGCCGACCTTGCGCTCGGCGTCGGCGATCGCGTCCTTGAGGTCGCCCACCTCCGCGCCGTGCCGGGCGAGGGACTCGGCGGCCGTCTCGTGCAGCGCGGCGACCTGCCGCAGCTGCGCGGCCCGGTCGCGCATGCGCAGCCGGAGGTCCTCCGCCGCACGCCCGCTCCAGTCGATGCCGTCCGCGCCCGCCACCAGGCGGTCCGCCAGGGCGCGCACGTCGACCGCCTGCTCGCGCAGCTGCGCGGCCCGTCTGCGGATCACTGTGGCGTCGCCGTACATCCCTCGTCCTCCCGCTCGGTCCCCGTCCGTCCGATTGCTTGCCCGGCGGTCGGGAGGGCGAAACATCCGAGTACGCGGGCCCTGGCGCATCCCTAGGATGACCCGGTGCGCATCCTCGTCACCGGCGGAGCCGGCTACATCGGCTCCCACACGGTGCTGGCCCTGCTGGAGCGGGGCCACGACGTCGTGGTCGCCGACGACTTCTCGAACGCGCGGCCGGCGGTGCTCGACCGCGTCGCGGAGCTCGCCGGGCGTCCCGCCGCGCTCGAGGTGGTGGACCTCACGGACGCGACCCGCACCGACGCCGTCGTCGCGGCGACCGCCCCCGACGCGGTCGTGCACTTCGCGGGCCGCAAGGCCGTCGGCGAGAGCGCCGAGCGCCCGCTGGAGTACTACCGCACCAACCTCGACTCCACCTTCTCCCTCCTGGAGGCCATGGAGCGCCACGACGTGCGCCGGCTCGTCTACTCGTCGTCGGCGACGGTGTACGGCGACCACGCCCCCGTGCCGTACGTCGAGACCCACCAGCCGCTCGCGGCCGCGAGCCCCTACGGGCGCACCAAGGTGATGACCGAGCAGGTGCTCACCGACGTCGCCGCCGCCACGCCCGGGCTGCGCGTGGCCCTGCTCCGCTACTTCAACCCCGTCGGGGCGCACCCGTCCGGCCGCATGGGGGAGGACCCCCAGGGCGTGCCGAACAACCTGATGCCGTACGTCGCGCAGGTCGCCGTCGGGCGCCGCGACCGGCTCGCCATCTTCGGTGACGACTACGACACCCCCGACGGCACCTGCCTGCGGGACTACGTCCACGTGCTCGACCTGGCCGAGGGCCACCTCGCCGCCCTCGAGCACCTCGACACCATGGCCACGCCCGTGCGGGCCTTCAACCTCGGGGCCGGGCGCGGCACGAGCGTGCGCGAGCTCTTCGACGCCTTCTGCGCGGTCGTGGGCCGCCCGCTGCCGCACGAGGTCGTCGCGCGTCGCCCCGGTGACCTCCCGGCGTACTGGGCCGACACCACGCGCGCCGCCGAGGAGCTGGGGTGGCGCGCCCGCCGCACGGTCGACGACATGGTCGCCGACACCTGGCGCTGGCAGCAGGCGAACCCCGACGGCTACCCGGCCTGACGCGGCTCCTCCAGCCACGCCGGGTCCGGTCCGAACGGCAGGTCGGGGGGTGCGCCGCGGGTGATCCTGAAGGTGGACACCTCGACGGGACCGTCCCCGTCGATGGCGCCGCTGGCCCGCAGGCCCTCCAGCCGCTGCCGCACCGCCGGGTCGTCGGAGCCGTCCATCGCCGCCGCCCCGCGGGCGTAGGTGTCGAGGGAGTGGCCCTCCACCATCCCGTCCCCGCCCCCCTCGAAGGTCACGGTGAGGTGGTGCGCAGCCGGTGTGTTGGGCCTGCCGTCGAGCAGCGGCACGAGGTCCCGCGTGTTCTCCAGCGACGTGACGCGGGTGCCTGCCGGGACCTCCGGCATGAGGGCCACGGGGGACCCGAGGGTCACCACGTCCTCCACCCGGAACTCCCCACCCGCCGCCACCTGCACCGCCGCCATCCCGCCCTGCGAGTGCCCGACGAGGGTGACGGGGTCGTCCGGGCCGATGCCGGCGGCGCGCATCGCCTCCTCGACCCCGCGCTGGTAGACGGTGCTCTCCCCGGCCATCGACCGCAGGTTGGTGCCGAGGTCGCGCGCGTCGGTGTCCTGCGTCCACGGCAGGGTGCCCAGGTCGTCCGTGCCCGGGAGCAGCACGACGTGGTGGGCGCCCGCGCCCGTGCCGACGCGCTGGATCTCGATGGTCCCGCTGGCCGGCTGCGCGGCCGTGCGTGCGAGGGCCGCGACGAGACCGCCCGCACCGACGGCCGCGGCCCCCGTGCCGGGTGCCCCGACCTGCTCGACGACCGGGACCCCGTCGACGTAGGCGTCCGACCACACGGCCGCGGCCTCGCCCAGGTGCGGGACGAAGGTGTCGCCGCCGAACGGGCTCGGCACCCACGAGTCGTCGGCGTCCCACGCGCCCTCGAGGAACCCGCTGCTGCGTCCGAGCAGCCCCTCGACCACGGTCGGGTCGTCCTGGGCGAGCCGCTCCGCCAGGCGCGCCATGGCCGCGGTCCGGGCCGCGTCCTCCGGGTCAGGGTCACCGCCGCCTCGGAGCCACGTGAGGTCGTCCCCCGGGCCGCCGGGGACCGGTCCGTCGTACCCGAACGCGCGGGCGGTCCGCACCGTGGCCCAGCCGCTGGTGTAGGAGCACAGGTACCGCTGGAGGCCCATGCTGAGGGCCACCGCCTCGTCCGCGGTGCGCAGGTGCTGGACCGCCTCCCGCACGGCGAACCCCAGCGCCGACCAGGTCGCGGCCTGCGCCGCGAGGCCGTGCGGGCCCGTGGTGAGCCCCACGAGCAGGGCCTCCACCCGGGCGAAGGTGACGGGCGCGTAGGCCACGGACATCAGCAGGTCGCCGTCGACCAGCGTGTCCGCCGCCGCCGCGCCCCGGACCAGTGCCCGCTCACCGGTGTCCAGCATCAGGCCGCCGAGCTGCTCGACCGCCTCGTAGGTCGCGGCGAGGCTGGCGGTGCCGCCCGTGGTCCGCAGGCCCTCGGCGGGCACGACGGGCGTGACGGGCACGGCGGGTACGACGGGTTCGACGGGTGCGCCCGGCGCCGCTCCGGCGCCCGGCGCCGCTCCGGTCCCCGGCACCACCGGCCCGTACGGCGGGTCCGACCGCGTCCCGGTGCTCATCGCAGGCCCGGCACGTCGAAGGTGAGCCAGGCGGCGTCGCCGGGCTCGGGCACGTCCATGCGCTCGATCCGCTCGCGCAGGTCGTCGGCCGCCTCGGCCGCGTCGTCGCCGAGGCCCACGAGGTCGGCGAGACCGCCGGCCACGCCGCCGGCGACGTCCTGGGCCAGGTCCACCACGGCCCCGCCGACGTCGACGACGCGGGCGCCGACCGACGACGCGATCTCCAGGAACTCCCGGCGCGCCGCCTCGACGGCCACCAGCGAGACCTCCACCTGCAGGGCGTGGGCCTCCAGGGCGCGGGCGACCTCCGCGTGGTCCTCGGCACTACGACGCAGGTCGTCCGCCGCGCACGACGTGCCCAGGCGCATCGCGACCGCGCCGGCCCCGAGCCAGGGCGTGGCCTCCGCCCGGCCCACCAGGGCGTCGGCCTCGGTGCGGATCGCGGTGGCACGGGCGTCGTACGTCGTCGCCAGGCGTCGCAGGGCGTCCGGATCGGGCAGCAGCATGTCTCCTCCTCGGGGTGTGCCCGGGCGCGGTGCGCGCCCGTCTCGACCCCGGGGTGCCCCGGTCGGCACGGTGGCCCAAACCCCGTCCGCCGCGCCTGTGGAGGAGGCGCCCCTGCCGCGGCACTAGGATCAGGCGCACGCCCCCACCGCCGACGCCCCCGAGGTGCACGTGACCTTCGACGCGCACGACCTCGACAGGTTCCTGCTCGTCGGCTCCGCGGTCACCCTGCTCGCCATCCTCGCGGTGCGGGTCTCCACGAGGGCGGGTCTGCCGAGCCTCATCCTCTACCTGCTGATGGGCGTGGCCCTGGGCGACGCGGGCCTCGGCATCGAGTTCTCCGACGCCGGCCTGGCGCACGCGCTGGGGTTCGGCGCCCTCGTCGTCATCCTGGCCGAGGGCGGCCTGACGACCGACTGGCGCGAGATCCGGCCCAGCATGCGGCTCGGGCTGACGCTGGCCACGGTGGGCATGGGCGTCTCGGTGCTCGTCGTCGCGCTCGGGGCCCACTTCCTGCTCGGCCTGTCGTGGCAGCTGTCGGTGCTCCTGGGCGCCGCCACGTCGGCGACCGACGCGGCGGCGGTGTTCTCGGTGCTGCGCGTCGTGCCGCTGCCGCGCCGCATCACCGGGGTCCTCGAGGCCGAGTCGGGCCTCAACGACGCGCCGACGGTGGTCCTCGTCGTGCTGGTCAGCTCCGGCGCCGCGCTCGAGCACGGGGTCGCGTTCCTCGTCGCCGAGATCGTCTACGAGCTGGTGCTGGGCCTGGCGCTCGGGCTCGCCGTGGGCCTCGGCGGCGCCTGGACGATGCGCCGCGCCGCGCTGCCCGCCTCCGGCCTCTACCCCATCGCCGTGCTGTGCCTGACGGTGCTCGCCTACGGCCTCGGGGCCGCGGCCCACGCGTCCGGCTTCGCGGCGGTGTACGTCGCCGCGCTGGTTCTCGGCAACGCCGACCTGCCCCACCGCGCCGCCACCCGGTCCTTCTCCGAGGGCGTCGCGTGGCTCGCGCAGATCGGTCTGTTCGTCATGCTCGGGCTGCTGCTCAGCCCGGCCCGCCTCACCTGGCAGACCATCGGCATCGCCCTGGCGGCCGGCCTGCTGCTGACCGTGGTGGCCCGGCCCGTCTCGGTGGTGGTGAGCGCACTGGGCCGGCCGCGCACGCCCTGGCGCGACCAGGCGTTCCTCTCCTGGGCCGGCCTGCGCGGCGCGGTGCCCATCGTCTTCGCCACCATCCCGCTCGCGGGCGGCGTGGCGGGCTCGGAGCAGCTCTTCGACATCGTCTTCGTGCTCGTCGTGGTCTACACCCTGCTCACCGGTCCCACCCTGCCGTGGGTGGCGCGGCGGCTCGGGCTGGCCGACGACGGCGAGGCGCGCGACCTCGAGGTCGAGGCGGCGCCGTTGGAGCGCGTGGCCGCCGACCTGCTGCAGGTGCGCATCAGCGAGGAGTCGCTGCTGCACGGCGTCGAGGTGGCGGAGCTGCGCCTGCCCGTGGGGGCGTCCATCTCGCTGGTGGTGCGGGGCGACGCGGTGCTGGTGCCCGAGCCGACCACGGCGCTGCGCCGCGGCGACGACCTCATCCTCGTCACGCCGCGCGCCCTGCGCGAGGCCACCGAGGCGCGTCTGCGCCTGGTCTCCCAGAACGGTCGGCTGGCCCGCTGGGGCACCCGTGGTCCGGGGGTACGGCGGCGCTGACGCCCGCCGTACCGGGTCAGGGGAGCGCGGTCTCCTGCGGGCCGCAGACCTCCTCGGCGTTCGCCACCGTGATGTCCCCGCGCGCGTCGCCGGTCGGCCCCTGCCAGGACGGCCCCACGTAGACGACGATGCCGTCGACCGTCGGGTCCTCGACGACCGCCGCCGGGCTGCCGACGTTCTCCCGCACCAGGACGGCCGCCGCCGAGCTCGGCGCGGCCGCACGGATCTCGACCCGGTCCACCACGGCGCCCTCGGGCGCGTCGCCCACCTGGCCGGCCACGAACCCGCGGTCGGTGAGCTGGCCCATCGTCTGGCTGGCCAGGCGCGAGCGGCCGCTCGCGTTGTAGACGCTGACGGTCACGTCGGCCGTGGTGAGGGCGTCACCCGGCTCGAACGAGCGCAGCGTGCACACCTCGTTGCCGCCGCCCCCGAGCGAGGCGCTCGGCACCGGCGCCGTCACGCGGTTCCACCCCAGGACGAGGCCGACGAGCAGCACGACCACGAGCACCGCGAGGGTGATCGCCGAGCGGGTGTGGGCCGACATGCCCTCCGAGGTCCGGTCGCTCACTGCTCCACCACCACGACGCGGGCGTGCAGCACGTTGCGCTGCTGGAGGGCGGCCCGCAGCGCGCGGTGCAGCCCGTCCTCGAGGAAGAGCTCGCCCCGCCAGAGCACCACGTGCGCGAAGAGGTCGCCGAAGAACGTCGAGTCCTCGTCGAGCAGCGCGCCCAGCTGGAGCGTGTCCTTCGTGGTCACCAGCTGGTCGAGACGGATCTGCCGCGGGGGGACCGCGGCCCACGCCGCGGCGTCGAGCCCGTGGGACGGGTAGGGCCGTCCACTGCCGACGCGCTTGAAGATCACGCGCTGATCATACGGACGAGCCGCGCCCCGTCCCGGCGGCCGTCCCCGCGCGTCACAGGTCCGCCGGGCTGGACCAGGCGAGCTGGACGACCTCGGTGCCGCGGTCGCGGGTCACGAGGCGTCCCCGGCCCGGCGGGGCCTTCTGCGGCTTCACGTTGCCGATGAGGAAGCCCTCGTCGGGCGAGCCGGACAGGACGAGGCCCGGCATGGCGAGGTCGCGCATCGACTGCACGACCGGCTCGTAGAGGGCGCGGGACGCGCCGCCGGAGCGGCGCGCGACGACGACGTGGAGGCCGACGTCGCGGGCCTGGGCCATGAGCGGCTGCAGCGGCTGGACCGGGGAGCTCTGCGCGGTGGCGACCAGGTCGTAGTCGTCGACCACCACGAAGACCTCGGCGCCGGTCCACCACGAGCGGTTGCGCAGCTGCTCGGGCGTCACGTCGGGGCCGGGGATGCGGTTCTCGAGGTACTTCGCCAGGTCGCGCAGCAACGGCGTCGCCTGCGCGGCACTGGTGAGGTAGTTGAGCTGGTACTCCTCCGGCACCTCGCCGAGCAGCGAGCGGCGGTAGTCGACGACCACGATCTGCGCCTGCTGCGGCGTGCGGGTGCGCATCACCTCGCGCACGTAGGTGCGCAGCAGCGAGCTCTTGCCCGAGCGCCCGTCGCCGAACAGCAGCAGGTGCGGCTCGGCGTCGACGTCGAGGCCGACGGGGGCCAGCTCCTTCTCGTTGACGCCCAGCACGATGCGGCCCGAGTCGAGCAGGGAGCGGCCGTCGTCGCCGACGACGCCGCGGGCCTGGGCCAGCACCTGGTCGACCTCGATGCGCTCCGGCAGCAGCCGCAGCTTGGGGCCGGCGGGACCCGTCCAGGCCGCGGCGACCCGGCGTACCAGGTCGTCGACGCCGTCGCCGATGGTGGCCGGGTCCCCGGCGCCGTCGACCCGCGGCAGGGCCGCGAGGAAGTGGAGCTTGCCGGGCACGAGACCGCGACCGGGGCGCCCCGTCGGCACGAGGGCCGCGACCTTGCGGTCGATCTCGGAGTCGATGGGGTCGCCCAGGCGCAGCTCGAGGCGGGTGCCGAAGACGTCGCGCATGGCGGCGCGGAAGTCGGGCCAGCGCGAGGCGCCGACGACGATGTGGAGGCCGAACGTCAGGCCGCGGCCCGCGATCTGCTGGATCTCCATCTCGAGGTCGTCGAAGTCGGAGCGCAGGGTGCTCCAGCCGTCGACGACGAGGTAGACGTCGCCGTACCCGTCGTCGGCGCGACCCTCGCGACGCCGGCTGCGGTAGGTCTCGATCGAGTCGATGCCGTGGGAGCGGAAGTAGGCCTCGCGCCGGTCCACGATGCCGCGGATCTCGGCGATGATGCGCCGCACGACGTCGGGCTCCGAACGGGTGCCGACCCCGCTGACGTGGGGGAGGCGGGCCAGCGGCGCGAAGGTGCCGCCGCCGAAGTCGAGCACGAAGAACTGCGACTCCAGCGGGGTGGTCGTCAACGCCGTGCTCGTGACGATGGAGCGCAGCAGCGTGCTCTTGCCGCTGCGCGGACCGCCCACGACGGCGACGTGGCCGCCGGCGCCCGCCATGTTGATGGTCAAGGTGTCGCGGCGCTGCTCGCGGGGCCGGTCCACCGTGCCGAGGGGGACGGTGAGCCCGCCCAGCTGGCGCCAGCGCGGCGACACCAGCCCCAGCTCGGGCGTCGTCGTGAGGTCGGGCATCAGCTGGTCGAGCGTGTCGGGCACGTCGAGCGGGGGCAGCCAGACCTGGTGGGCGGCCGGTCCGCGACCGACCATGCGGCCGACCGCGACGTCGAGCAGGGAGGGCTGCTCGCCCTGGTGCGCGGTGGGGCGCGGAGCCTCGGCGGGGGCCTCCTCCTCGACCGGGTCGAGGGTCTGCACCTCGGAGATCGTGTACGGCAGGATGCCGCGCACGTTGCCGCCCTCGTCGCGGCGCACCTGCGAGCGGCTGCTGGTGGCCGGGGGGCCCGAGACGTACGCCGCCTTGAACTTCAGCAGCGTGGACTGGTCGGGCTTGAGGTAGCCCAGACCCGGTACGGCGGGCAGCTCGTACGCGTCGGGCACGCCGAGGACCGCCCGGGACTCGCCGGCCGAGAAGGTGCGCAGGCCGACGCGGTAGGACAGGTGCGACTCCAGGCCCCGCAGGCGTCCCTCCTCCAGGCGCTGCGAGGCGAGCAGCAGGTGCAGGCCGAGCGAGCGGCCGAGGCGGCCGATGGCGACGAAGAGGTCGATGAACTCCGGCTTGGCGGTCAGCATCTCGGAGAACTCGTCGACGACGAGGAAGAGCGAGGGGAGCGGGGCGAGGTCCTCGCCGGCCGCGCGGGCCTTCTCGTAGTCGCGGATCGAGGCGTAGTTGCCGGCCTCGCGCAGCAGCTCCTGGCGGCGCACCATCTCGCCCGACAGCGCGTCCTGCATGCGGTCGACCAGCGTCAGCTCCTGGCTGAGGTTGGTGATGACCGCCGAGACGTGGGGCATCTGGGACATGCCGGCGAACGTGGCGCCGCCCTTGAAGTCGACGAGCACCATGTTGAGCTGCTCCGACGAGTGCGTCATCGCGAGGCCGAGCACGAGGGTGCGGAGGAACTCCGACTTGCCCGAGCCCGTCGCGCCGATCACCAGGCCGTGGGGGCCCATGCCCTGCTGGGCGGACTCCTTGATGTCGAGGTGGACCATGCCGCCGTCGCCGATGCCGATGGGCACCCGCAGGCGGTCGCGGGCGGGCCGGGGCCGCCAGGCGGTGGTCGCGTCGTACGCGTGGACGTCGCCGAGGCCCAGCAGCTCCATGAAGTCGGCGGGCCCGGCCATCTCGGCGGGGTTGACGCCCTCGCCCGTGTCACCGGCGGTCACGGTGTGCAGCGGGGTGAGCCGGCGCGCCATCGCCTCGGCCGTCGCCAGCGAGCACTGGTCGCCGGTGCCCTGCACGGTGTCGGTGCGCATCCGCAGCGCCTCGACGCGCGGGCGGCCGCGGCCGTCGAGGCCCACGATCTCCAGCCGCAGGCGGGTCGGGTCCTCGAGCTCCTCCCACTGCTCGGGCAGGTCGAGCACCGTGACGCCGTGGAGGCCGTCCGGCGGGATGACGTGGTTGCCCGGCGGCAGGGCGCCGCCGTCGACGACGAGGAGCACGTGGGGGGTGGCGGGGCGCTCGTCGGCGCCGAAGCGCGGGCGCTCGGACAGGTCCGGCGGCAGCAGGGTGGCCAGGTCGTCGATGGAGGTCGAGACCATCCGCATGGGGCCCACCGCGTCGGCGCGCTGCGCGCTCTGCGCGTGGGGGAGCCACTTGAGCCAGTCCCAGTGCTCGAGGTGGTCGTCCGAGCTGAGCACGGCGACCACGAGCTGGTCGGGGTTGTGGAAGGCGACGGCGCTGGTGATCACCGCACGGGCCAGCGAGCGCGCCTGCTCCTCGGGGCCGCAGACCTCGACGCGGTCGAAGGCCCGCAGGTCGACCGAGGCCGGCAGGTCGGGCTGGATGCGGTGGACGACGAGCAGGCGGTGCAGGGCCGAGGCCGCGGCGGGGTCGACCTGGTCGATCGGTGCGCTCTCCGGCGGCACCAGCTCGACGGAGAGCGGCTGCGCGCAGCTGCCCCAGCGGACCTGGAGGAAGTGGGGGTCGGAGGAGGAGCGCTCCCACAGCCGGGTGCGGTCCTCGGCGACGGCCGGCAGGGCCGCGGGCTCCGGGTGGTGCCAGGTCAGGGCGCGCCGCTGGCGGTCGGCGGAGTCGCGGGCGGCCTTGCGGACCCCGGCCAGGTAGCGCAGGTACTCCGTGCGCGACCCCGTGACCTGCTGGTTGCGCTGCTTGCGCTGCCGGTCGATCTGCACGCCGATGAACCCGATGGTGGCGAAGAGGAACATGCCCGCCGCCAGCATGCTGCGCCCGCCGGTGCTGCCGCCCTGGCTGCTCAGCGAGGCGATGACGACGATCGAGCCGATGCTGCCGAGCATCGGGATGGCGTTCATCAGGACGCCGCCGGCGCCCTCGTGCTCCGCGAGCTGCGGCGGGGGTTGGAGGACGATCTGCCCGGTGGGCACCTCGGGTGCGTCGATGCGGTGGCTGCTGCGCAGCGTCGTGCTCAAAGAGCTCCCCCTCGTGCTGGCCCCGGCTGCTCCACCGCGGTGCGAGCGATGATAGGTGCCGCCGACCGGCAGGGACTACCCTGACCGGCGGCACAGCCCCGGGCCCCGCGGCCCGCGGCTCCGGGGGCACGAGGGGGACGGGTCGATGAGCCAGAGCACGGCGGGTGCGGCGCCGGTGGGCACGCTCGCCCTGAGCGTGCACGGCGAGGCCGGCGTCCTCGACCTGCTGGTCCCCGACGGCGCCTCCGCGGCCGACGTCCTGCGGGAGTACGCGAAGCAGACCGGTCTCCCCGCCTCCCGGCGCCTGTACGACGGACGCGGCCGCGCCCTGCCGCCCGCCACCGCCCTCGGGGACCTCGGGGTGCGCACCGGCGGCCTGGTCGTGGTGGCCGACGAGGCACCACCGGCGCCGCCCGCGCAGGCCGCGGAGGCGGACCGCGCCGACCGTGGTCCCCGGGGCCCGGTCGTGACCGCGGCCGCCCTCGTGCTGGCCGCCGTCGCAGCCCTGCTCGCGGCCGTCTGCGTCGCGCTGACCGGCGCCGCCGACGAGCAGCTCGTCGGGGGCGTCCTCCTCGGCTGCGCCGTGCTCGGCGTCCTCCCGCTGGGCGGGGCGGCCCGCCAGCGGGCGCTCGCCGCGCCGGCCTTCGGGGCGGCGGCCGCCCTGGTGGTCGTCGCCGACACCGCGAGCGCGCGGCTGCCCATGGTGCTCGGCGTGGCCGCGCTGGCGGCGGCCGTCACCGCCGCCGTGGGCCGCGCCCTCACCGAGGAGGAGGACGAGGGCCTGCGGGTGTGGGTCGTCGCCGGCATCGTCGTCTTCGTCGTCGCGGGCGTCGTGGCCGTGCTCGGCTGGCACGAGCGCGTCGCCTGGGCGACCCTCCTGCTCCTCACCGTCTTCGCCGGGCGCTTCGTCCCCGGGTCCGCCGTCGACGTGCCCGACCAGGCGCTCATCGACATCGAGCGGCTGGCGGTCTCGGCCTGGTCGGCGCGCGACCGCGCGGGCGGCCGGCGCTCGCGCACGGTGATCCGCCGCAGCGCCGTCGAGGCCGTGGTGGCCCGGGGCGCCCGGGTCGTCACCGCCGCCTGCGTGGCCGTGCTGGCCACCACCGTCGTGGCGGCCCCCCTCGTGCTGGCGACCACCACGCTGCCGCTGGACCGCGTCGGGGCGCCGCTGCTCGTCGCGCTGGTCGGGGCCACCCACCTGCTCGTCGCCCGCAGCTACCGCCACGTCGCCGCCCGGCTCCTGCTGCGCTCCGCCGGCCTGTGGTGCCTGGCGTGCGTCCTGGTCGGCACGGTCGCCGACCAGGGTTGGTCCGGTCGCCTCGGGGTCGCCGCGCTCGTGCTGGGCGCCGCGCTCGTGCCGGTCGCGGTCGCACTGGGCCGCGGTTGGCGGTCGGTGTGGTGGTCGCGCCGGGCCGAGGTCGCCGAGGCCCTCACGGGGGCGTTCGCCGTGCCCGCGTTCGTGGTGACCGTGGGCCTCTTCCGACGGATCTGGGAAATCGTCAGCTGAGGGTGTTTACGCCCCTCTACCACCCGGGTACACAGCCCCTCGCGCCGGGTGATCGGGACGTCAGCCGGCTCACGACAACATCCACGAGACGTTCTCGGGCGGCCTGCTCGCCGCTACCGGGGGAAGAAGGGAAAGAGCATGGCTGACAACATGCAGATGGGAGAGGGAACCCTCTCCAACGCCGCGCAGATGGTGGCCGACGCCAAGGTCGAGATCGACCAGAAGTGCCGCACCCTCGAGGGCCAGATCCAGGGGATCGGCGCCCGCTGGGGCGGCCAGGGTGCCGCCGCCTTCCACCGCCTGCACGTGGCGTGGCAGGAGAAGCAGCGCACGATCAACGACGCGCTCAACGACTTCGAGCGCTCGCTGCTCGACACCGAGCGCGACACGACCTCGACGGACTCGTCGCAGGCCGACACCTTCTCCTCCAGCTTCAGCCGCCTCGGCTGAGCGCCACCCACGACGTCGAAGGAGCACCAGACAGCATGAACACCTCCGGAATCACAGTCGACCACGGCGCGCTCGAGACCGCCTCCGCGGACCTCGTCGGCGCGGCCCGCGGCATCGAGGCCCGCCTCGACCGCCTCGAGGGCGAGCTCGCCCCCCTGCAGAGCGAGTGGAGCGGCCAGGCCCAGGAGGCCTACCGCGTCGCCAAGGCCCGCTGGGACGCGGCCATCGCCGAGATGATCGAGCTGCTGCAGCAGACCAGCACCTCGGTCAGCCAGTCCAACCAGGAGTACCGCGCCGCCGACCTGCGGGGCGCGAACCGCTTCCCGGGCTGATCCACCCACCAGCCGCCCCGACGCCTCCACGCGGTCGGGGCGGCTGCGGGTCCGGGCGCGGTCACGCCGCCGGACCCGAACGCACCGCACGTGCTGCCGACGCAGCACCCACCGCACCACCGGAGTGCCGCAGCCGCACGAGAGACGAGGGGACGACGTGGCTACCACCAGAGTCTCGCGCGAGGTCATCGACCTCACGCTGAAGAGCATCGACAAGCAGATCGAGCTGATCGCCCAGTACCAGTCGACGTTCGTCGACACCGTGACCGTGGACCCGGACCTGTACGGCGAGTGGCAGCCGGGCTATGCCGTGCGCGCCGAGCACTCGGGGGCGCAGCGCACCCTGTCCGAGCACCTCGCCTCCCACCACGAGGTGCTCGTGGGCGTGCGCGACGTCCTCAGCCAGGTCGCCGCCGACGTCGAGGCGACGGACGAGATGGCCGCGACCGCGATGGTCGCCGCCGTCCACCGCATCTCCGGTGGCCCGAACCGACCGATGGTGGTGTGACGTGCCCGTTCCCGGACCCAACGAGCAGCAGCTCATCCAGGCGCTCCGCGCCCGCCGTGGCGTGCTGCAGACCCAGCGCGAGGGGTGGCACACCGGCTCGCAGATGGCCAGCGACGCGGCCGCCGCGCTCCGCGCCGCGCGCCTCAAGCTCGACGCGGAGCAGCAGCTGGGCGAGGAGACGCGCGCCCAGATGATCGCCGTGCTCGAGGGCATCGACGTGCAGTTCAAGCAGCTCAGCAGCAACATGGGGATCGGCGTCAGCGCGCTCCAGACGGCGAACGGCAGCGTGTCCTCCGCCGAGGCGGCGTACGCGCCGATCGCGGGCGCGGCCGTCCCGTCCTCCCCGACGCAGGCGCCGTACGACCCCGAGTGGGACCAGGCCCAGCGCACCGAGGCGGACCGCCAGCACAGCGCCGACGTGGCGAGCCACCAGCAGGCCCTGCAGGAGCGCGAGAACAAGTGCGCGCAGATCCTCACCGGCCTGCGCGGCGGCATGGGCGAGAGTCAGGTGCTGTGGTCGCAGATCAACGACTACCACAGCGACGACCAGGGCCGCGCCCCCTCGAGCGGTCCCTCGAGCCCGACGCCCGGGGCGGTCAGCTCCCCCGGGGCCGGGCGCAACAGCGCCGGCGTCATCGACCGGGCGCACTGGGGCGAGGTCGTCAGCGACCCGCCCCGCACGGACGTCGGGATCCGTCCCGACGACGGCGGCCAGGTCGTCGTCGACGGGGACGACGTCGGCAACGGCAGCCTCGTCCCGAGCCCCCACCCCCAGCCCGTCGGCACCCTCCCCGGCGTGCTCCCGCCCCCCTCGCCCGGCGACACCGGCCTGCTCGGCCGCGGTCCCGACGTCACGGGTGGGGGCGGTGCGTCGATCAGCGCCGGCGGCGGTGGTGGCGGCCTCGGTGCCGTGGCCCCGGCCGCGGGCGTGGCCGGCGGTGCGCTCGGCGCCGCGGCCGTGCGCGGGGGCGCCGGACTGATCTCCGCCGGGGGTGCCGGCGGGGCCGGCGCGGGCGGTCGGGCCATCGGTGCGACGAACCGCGCGGCCGGCCCGGGTGCGCTCGGCGGCCGGGGTGGACCGACGGTCGCCGGGGGCGGCGGCGGTGCTGCTGGTCGCGGCGGCGCCGGCGGTGCCGGTGGCCGTGGTGCCGGCGCGGTGGGCAGCCGCGGTGGCCGGGGCGGCATGTCCGGGGCGATGGGTGCCGCGGGCGGTGCCGGTGGCCGGGGCGGCCGCTCGGGTCGCCAGGGCGCCGACGACCGGGACCACCTGCTCGTCGACGAGGACTGGATCGACGACGAGGCGACCGGGCCCGACGTCCTGAGGTGACGTCGGCGACGACGCTGACGGCCGGGCCGGGGAGGGGCGTTCGCCTCCCCGGCCCGGCCGTGTCACGACCGGTAGCATGCGGGTCGCTCGGAGCCGGCGGGGTCGCCGCGGCGGGCGCGAGAGGGGGAGACGCTCGATGAGCCAGTTGCAGACCGGTGCCTCGGGACTGGTCCGGGTGACCGTGGCGTCCGGACGCCGACGGGTGGACCTCGTCCTCCCCGCCGCCGTCCCGGTCGCGGAGCTCGTGCCGGAGCTGGCGCGCAGCGTCGGCCTGCTCGACGCCGCGACCGTGTACGGCGGGTACAAGGTCGTCACGCAGGACGGTCGCCAGCTGGCCGCCGACGCCGGTCTCACCATCCAGGGCGTCGAGGACGGCACCCTCCTCACCGTCAGCGCCGGCGTCGACGAGGAGCCCCCGCGGGTCTACGACGACATCGTCGAGGCGATGACCGACGTGGTGGAGCGCGAGCTCAAGCCGTGGCAGCCGGAGGCGGGCCGTCGTACCGCCCTGGGGGCAGCCGCCCTCCTCCTGCTCGTCGGCGCCTGGTCGCTGCTCCTGCAGACCGACGACCTGCTGGCGGGGGTGGGGGCGGCCGTGGTCGCCGTCGTGCTCGCGGCCGGCGCGGTCGTGCTCTCCCGCGTGCAGCGCGAGCGCCAGGCGGCGGTCGTGCTCGGGCTGGTCGGGTCGGTCTTCGGCGGCGTCGCCGGCGCGCTCCTCGGTGAGGGCGGCACGCTGACGGGGCCGGGAGCGGCGTACGTCGGGGTGGGCGTGCTCGCCGTGGCGCTCGCCGTGCTCATCGGCATCGACGACGGGCGCCCCCTGCTCGCGCCGCCGGTGCTCGTGGGCGCGCTGCTCGCCGTCGGCGGCTGGTTCGTCGACGTCACCGACCTCGACGCGGCCGTCGTGCTGACCGTCGTCACCACCTTCGTCGTCATCGCCGGCAGCGTCTTCCCGTGGCTGGCGCTCAGCGCCACGAGCACCCGGGTCGACCAGGTCGTCACCGTCGAGGACATCACGAACGACCCCGACGAGATCGACGCCGACCGCGTGCTCGCCGACGCCCGCACGGCCCACGAGATCCTCGTCGGCGTCTCGGCCTCGGTGGGCCTGCTCGTCGTGGTCGCGATCCCGTTCGAGGTGTCGCTCGGGCTGTTCGGCACGCTCGTGGCGGTGCTGTCCTGCCTCGTCCTCATGCTGCGCACGCGGCAGTACCGCACGGGCCTCGAGGTCTTCGTCGGGCTGGCCTCCGGCATCGTCGGCCTGCTCGTCACGGCCGCCGCGGTGCTCGTGATCCACCCCGACTGGCGGCCCACCACCGCCGTCGTCCTCGCCGCGGCGGGCGGGGTCGTGCTCGCCACGACCCTGGTGCCGTCCACTCCGTCCCTGCGCCGCGGCCGTCTCGGCGACGTCGCCGAGACGCTCGCCCTCGTCGCGCTCCTGCCGCTCCTCGTCCTCGCCATCGACGTGCTCGACGTCGTCGGGGGCTGAGCGTGGCCACCAAGCGGGACCTCGTCGAGGCCTACGGCTTCAGCCGCCGCCGCCTCGTCACCGCCTTCATCAGCGGGGCACCGGGCGGCCGCGAGGTCGAGCCCAGCCGCCCCGGGCGCGCCATCGTCGGGGGCATCGCGCTCACCGTGCTCGTCCTCGCCGCGGCCGCGGTCGTCGGTTTCCTCAAGCCGCGCGCCGACGCGGGCTGGGCCGACACCGAGGGCCTGGTCATCGTCGAGGAGAGCGGCGAGCAGTTCCTCGTGCAGGTCGACGAGGAGGGCGGCGACACGGTCCTCGTGCCCGTCGTCAACACCACCTCCGCCCGGCTCGTGCTCGGGCCCGACCTCGCCCCGACGACGGTGCCGCAGGAGGAGGTCGACCGCTACGCGCTGACCGAGACCGTCGGCATCCTCAACGCGCCGCCGTCGCTGCCGTCGCCCAACCGGCTGGTCGGCTCGGGCTGGACCGCCTGCACGGGTCGCGAGCAGGGCGTCCGGATCGCCGTGCAGGAGTCACCCGACGTGACCGTCGACGGCTCCGCCCAGGTCGTGCGGGTGGGCGAGGAGCACCACCTGCTCGCCCTCGGCCAGACCGACGAGGAGGGCAACGCGCGGGCCTTCCGGATGCAGATGCCCTCCGACCCGGCCGTCCTGAACGAGATGCTGGGGCTGTTGCGCGGCCCGGCGCTGGAGGAGGTCCCGGAGGTCTCCCGCGGGTGGCTCGACCTGTTCCCGGCCGCCGACCCGCTCGCCGACGCGTCGTTCGCCGTGGAGGGGCAGACGGGGCAGCCCCTCGCCGGGGTCACCCTGGCGAACGGCGCGCCCGCGACCGTCGGCACGCTCGCGACGTACAACGACGGCCCCGTCGTCCTGCAGGCCGGCGGCTACCAGCCGCTGGACGCGTTCGCGGCCGCGGTCTACCAGTCGCTGCGGGGGGCGGCGCCGGTCGAGGTGAGCGGCGACGTCGGCACCCGCGGCTCGGCGGCCGGCGACCCGGGCCGCTGGCCCACCGACCTGCCCGAGTTCGCGACCGGCGACCGCACCGACAGCTTCTGCGCCGTCCTGCGCACCCACGACGACGTGCCACCCACCGTCGAGCTGGCCGTGCGGCCCGGCGACGCCGCGGCGGCCGACGGGGTCCCCGTGGGCACCGTCGCTCCCGCCGTCCAGCAGGGACGGGGTGCGGTCGTCGACAGCGGCGGCTTCGGCCGCGGCGAGGCGGGCGACGCGTTCCTCGTCGACGCGCAGGGGATCCGCTACGCCCTGCAGGGCAACGCCCTGACCCAGCTCGGGTACGACGGTGGCTCGACCCCCGTCGTACCGGCCTCGTGGGTGGAGGGGTTCGAGTGCGGCGTCGCCCTGGCCCGCGAGGAGGCGCTGAAGACGCTGAGCCCGGACCGGCAGGTGGCCCAGTCCTGCCCCGGGCAGCGGGACGCGGACGGCGCGGAGGCCGCGCCGGGCGGCTCCGGGGGCACCGGGGGCACCGGGTGAGGTGGGGAACGGCGGCCGGCGCGCTCGCGCTCGGCCTGACGGTCCCCGTCGTCGGGCCGCTCGGTCCCGCGTCCGCGGAGCCGGCCCTGTGCCTCAACGCCTTCCAGGACGGTCAGCCGGTCACCTCCGACGAGGGCTCGCCCCTCGTCGAGCAGCTCGGCCTCGCCCAGGTGCGCGACGAGCTCGGCGTCGACGGCACGGGGGTGAAGGTCGCGGTCGTGGACAGCGGCGTGGGTGCGCGTGTGCCGGTCGACCTCGTCGGGGAGCAGGCGTTCGGCGGTGCGTCGCGCGGCACGCCCGTGGACCCGCACGGCTCGGAGGTGGCCGGCATCATCGCGGGCGCCCCGGTCGGGGGCGTCGCCGACCGCGGGGTCGGAGTCGCGCCGGGCGCCCAGATCGTCTCGCTGAAGGTGCTCGACATCGACGCGCAGGGCGAGCAGGCGGTCGCCCAGGCGCGGGAGCAGGGCCTGACCACGCTGACCCCCCAAGCCGTCGCCCAGGCCCTCGACTGGGTCGCTGCGCAGGTGCGCGGCGGCAACGACATCGGCGTCGTCAACGTGTCCCTGGGCGTCGACCCGGGTGTGGCCGGGACCGACGTCCTCCGTCCGCGGCTCGAGGCGCTGGCCGCTCTCGACGTGCTGGTCGTGGCGGCCGCGCCCAACGTGCCGCCGACCCAGGAGGGCGAGGAGAACGGGCTGACGCCCCTCGGGGACCCTCCCACCGAGGACCCGGCCGACGTGGTCGCCTACCCCGCCGGCTACAGCCCCGTGCTGCCCAACGTGCTCTCGGTGGGGTCCATGCCGTTCCGGGGCGCCGAGCCCTCGGACGGGACGCGCCCGTCGTACTTCACCGACGTCGTCGCGCCGAGCCAGGGCGCCGTCACCTACCTGCCGGACGGCAGCTCGTGCGCGCTCGAGTTCGCGTCGTCGTACTCGACCGCGGTCGTGAGCGGCGTCGCCGCGCTCCTGCGCCAGCGCAACCCCGACTGGACCGCGGCCGAGGTCGCGACGCGTCTGGAGGAGACCGCGGGTGGGGTCACCGACGCCCCGAACGCGTACGGCGGCGCCGGGGTCGTGCAGCCGTACGACGCGCTCACCCGCACGCTGCAGGTCGACCCCGAGACCGGGAGGGTGACGCGCAGCGCGTCCGCCCCTCGCCCCGCCACCCAGGCCGAGGCGCCGACGCCGCAGGAGGACCTGCTCGACGACTCCCGGCAGGACTTCCTGTGGTGGGGCCTCGTCGCGGGCGCGGCCGTGGTGCTCGCCCTCGTGCTGCGACCGGCGACCAGTCGACTGCGCCGCCGCTAGCCCGGCGAGACGCCCCGTCCTCACGTCGGACCGTGGGATCCTCCAGGTCCGACCGAGCCACCAGGGGGCCACGTGAGCACGACGCTCGACCACCGCGCCGACCGCGACCCGTTCGCCGCCACCCGCCGGTGGCCGCGCCGGGCCCGGGCGGTCGGCACCACGCTCGCCGTCGCCGCCGGGGCGGTGTGGGTGGTGACGTCGCCGCGGGGCGACGTACCCCTGCCCGGGCCGGACGCGACGCCCGAGGAGGTCGTCGTGGCCTACGCCGAGGCGATCAGCGCCCGCGACTTCGCGACCGCGAACGCGATCTCCCCCTCGGACGACCACGACCGGTTCAGCTGGCCAGGCTCGATCGACATCGAGCAGCTCCGCGAGACCCGCGGCACGCCGACCCGCCCGTGGGTCTTCTTCGACGCGGACTTCTCCGGCGACGCCACGATGCAGGACGGGCTGTGGGGCTACGTGCTGGAGCGTGGCGAGGACGGTCGCTGGCAGATCGTCGACGCGGGCGTCATCTGAGCCGGACGCGACCGGGCGGCGGGACGCAGAACGCCGGGACGGACCGTGGTCCGTCCCGGCGTCCGGGTCCTGCGCGATGGCGGAGGATAGGGGATTCGAACCCCTGAGGGCTGTTAACCCAACCCGCTTTCCAAGCGAGCGCCATAGGCCACTAGGCGAATCCTCCGCGAGGAGGGTAGCGGGTGGCGCTGGGACCGTGGAAATCGGGTCCCGCGCGTGCCGCGTCGGCAGGGGTCGTCTTGGACCCGTCCGCGCGCCTCGCCTACACTCGCCCGCAACCCCCCGTGCGGCGGCACCTCGCCCAATCCCCCCAGGGCCGGAAGGCAGCAAGGGCAAGTGAGCTCTACCGGGTGCGCGGGGGGCCTTTTCGTCCCCGGACGCCTGTCGTGGGCTCGCCGTCATCTCCGCCGTCGTCGTTGTCGGCGGCCCTCGTTAGGGTGCTGGTCGTGGAGTCACCCCTCGCGCTGTACCGGCGCTACCGCCCGGAGACGTTCGCCGAGGTCATCGGCCAGGACCACGTCACCGAGCCCCTGCGCGCCGCGCTGGCGAGCAACCGGGTGAACCACGCCTACCTCTTCTCCGGCCCCCGCGGCTGCGGCAAGACGACGAGCGCGCGGATCCTGGCCCGGGCGCTCAACTGCGAGCGCGCGCCGATCGCCGACCCGTGCGGCGAGTGTCGCTCCTGCACCGACCTGGCGCGCGGCGGGCCTGGCTCGATCGACGTCATCGAGATCGACGCCGCCTCCCACGGTGGCGTGGACGACGCCCGCGACCTGCGGGAGAAGGCGTTCTTCGCGCCGGTCCACAGCCGCTACAAGGTCTACGTCATCGACGAGGCCCACATGGTGACGACGCAGGGCTTCAACGCCCTGCTCAAGCTGGTGGAGGAGCCGCCGCCGCACCTGCGCTTCATCTTCGCCACCACCGAGCCGGACAAGGTCATCCCGACCATCCGCTCGCGCACCCACCACTACCCGTTCCGCCTCATCCCGCCGCGGCTGCTGTCGTCGTACCTGGGGGAGCTCTGCGCGAAGGAGGGCGTGCCGATCGAGCCGGCCGCCGTGCCGCTCGTGGTGCGCGCCGGGGCGGGCTCGGCCCGCGACACGCTCTCGGTGCTCGACCAGCTCATCGGTGGTTCGGGGCCCGACGGCGTGACGCACGCGCTGGCGACGGCGCTGCTCGGCTACACGCCCGACACGCTGCTCGACGAGGTCGTCGACGCGTTCGCCGCGGGCGACGGTGGCGGCGTCTTCGGGGTCGTCGACAAGGTCATCGAGACGGGGCAGGACCCGCGTCGCTTCACCGAGGACCTGCTGCGCCGCCTGCGCGACCTCGTCATCCTGGCCGCCGTGCCCGACGCCGCGACCACGGGCCTGCTCGACGTCGCGCCCGACGTGGGCGAGCGCCTGACGGCCCAGGCCGCGCGCTTCGGCGGGGTCGAGCTCAGCCGGGCCGCCGACCTCGTCGCCGCCGGCCTCACCGAGATGCGCGGTGCCACGGCCCCCCGCCTGCTGCTCGAGCTCATCTGCGCCCGCGTGCTCCTGCCGGGCGCCGACTCGACGAGCGACGGCGTGATGGCGCGCCTCGACCGCCTCGAGCGCCGTCTGGCCATGCCGGGGGGTCGTCCCGACGGGGGTACGCCGGTGCTCGCCCCCGCCGCTCCCGCGCCGGCCGCTCCCGCCCCGCCGGCGCCTGCTCCGGCCGGGCGCCCCGCGACGCCGGAGCCCTCGGCCCGGGCCGAGGAGCCGCCCGCGGTGCAGGCCCCGACCGAGCCGTCCCAGCCCGACCGCCAGCGCGAGCCCGAGCGCGAGCCCGCCTCCCCGGCGCCCGCCTCCCTGGCGCCCGCGCCGGCCCCCGAGCCCGCCTCCCCGGCGCCCACGCCCGCTGCCGCTCCCGAGCCCACACCCGCCCCGGAGCCTGCTTCGGAGCCCGCCCCGGCTCTGGCCCCCGCCGCCGCCCCGCCGGCGGAGCGGCCCGCCGCGTCGACGCCCGCGCCCGCCGCCGGCGGCATGTCGCTCGCCGACGTGCGCCGCCTCTGGCCCGACGTCGTCGACGCCACCAAGGCCATGCGGCGCGTCACGTGGATCCACCTGGCGCAGAACTCCCAGGTGGTGGCGTTCGACGGCGGGGTGCTCACCCTGGGGTTCCAGAACGCGGGCGCCCGCGCCTCCTTCGAGTCCGGCGGCAGCGTCGACATCGTGCGGGCGGCGGCCGAGAAGGTCCTCGGCGTCAGCTGGCGCATCGAGGCCATCGTCGACCCCGGCGCCAGCGGCGGCGGCGGTCAGCGTCCGGCGACGCCGCCCCCCGCCCCGGCCGCGCCCGCTCCCGCACCACCCGCCCCCGCGGCCCCGGCCGACGGGGCCG
>NZ_JADEVT010000010.1 GCF_030466625.1 Nocardioides sp. ChNu-153 | reverse complement strand
ACCAGCCACCAGCGAGCCGACGAGGCAAAAACAAACAAACTAATCCGTCGACTTATATGACACACTGTTGAGTTCTCAAGAATCACACGCGCACCGCTTGACCGGTATCTCTCCGGCCCCTCGGGGCTTGCGAGGTGAAACATTACCGGATGATTTCCCAGATGCAAACTCGGGGGTTTTCGTCCGATTCACCGCATACTTCGTAAGCCTCATTATCAGCTGGTTTCGCACACGGCAATTCCAACCTCTTCCGAGGCCTGCTCAGTTTGTGGTGGTCACCCGCGCCGGAAGCCCGACCTCTCGGTCTTGCTCCCCGTCGCGTTCCGGGCAACGAGGAAGAACATTACGCCGGGAGGTGGAGGCCGTCAAACGCTGGCGGCGTGACGTGGCGCACAGGCGGTTGACACCCCCGCCCGGGGCGGGGCGGGCCGCCGTACCCCCGTCCCGGGAACGACCGCGGGCCCGCACGAAGCGGGCCCACGGAGGAGTCGATCGGGTCGAGCGGGGCCGGGTCAGACGAGCTGCACGCCGGCGAGGTTCTTCTTGCCGCGGCGCAGCACCAGCCATCCGCCGTCGAGCGCGTCGTCGGGTCCCGGAACCAGGTCGGCGTCGGTCACCCGCTCGTTGTTCAGGTAGGCGCCGCCCTCGGAGATGGTGCGGCGCGCCTCCCCCTTGCTCTTCGCGAGCCCGGTCTCGACGAGCAGGTCGACGACCCCCAGGCGCCCGTCCCCCGCCGGCGCCGTGACCGACCCGGCCTCGACCAGGGCGGCGGCGAGCGTCGTACCCGGGAGCGCGCGCAGGTCGCCCCCGCCGAAGAGGGCCGCGGAGGCGGCCTCGATGCGGTCGGTCTCCTCGCTCCCGTGGACCAGCGACGTCACCTCGCGGGCGAGGGCCTTCTGGCCCAGGCGCAGGAACGGCTTCTCCGCGCTGCGGGCCTCGAGGTCGGTGATCTCGTCGTGGCTCAGGAAGGTGAACACCCGCAGGAGCTCACCGATCTTGGCGTCCTCGACGTTGAGCCAGAACTGGTAGAACGCGTACGGCGAGAGCATCTCGGGGTCGAGCCACAGCGCTCCCCCCTCGGTCTTGCCGTACTTCGTGCCGTCGGACTTCGTCAGCAGCGGGGTGCTGAACGCGTGGGCGTGGCCCTGCTCCACCCGCCGGATGAGGTCCGCCCCTGCCGTGAGGTTGCCCCACTGGTCGGAGCCGCCGAACTGCAGCGTCACCCCGTGGTCGCGGTGGAGGTTGAGGAAGTCCATCGACTGCAGGAGCACGTAGCTGAACTCCGTGTAGCTGATCCCCGAGTCGAGGCGCCGGCGCACCGTGTCGCGGGCCAGCATCCGGTTGACCGGGAAGTGCTTGCCGATGTCGCGCAGGAAGTCGATGGTCGACAGCGACGCGGTCCAGTCGTAGTTGTTGACCATCGTCGCGGCGTTGGGGCCTTCGAACGACAGGAACGGCTCGAGTTGGCCCCGGACCTTGTCCACCCACTCCTTCACGGTGTCGAGCGCGTTCAGCGTGCGCTCCCCCGAGTCGCGCGGGTCGCCGATGAGGCCGGTCGCCCCGCCCACCAGCAGGTACGGCGTGTGCCCCGCCTCCTGGAGCCGGCGGGCGGTGAGCACCTGCACCAGGTGCCCCATGTGGAGGCTGGGCGCGGTCGGGTCGAAGCCCACGTAGTAGCGGACGCTGCCCGAGCCCAGGTGGGAGTGGAGGGCGTCGCGATCGGTGGAGTTCGCGATGAGACCGCGCCACTCCAGATCGTCGAGGACGTTCGCGTGCGTGGACACCAGACAGCCTTTCCGACGGGTACGCCGGCGCACCTCGCCGGCGGTGGGCACCTCCGGCCCGGGGCCAGTCTGCCGCACGGGGCGCGTCGTACCGGTCGCGGACCACGGCGTGACCGGGACCTCACACCGTCTCGATAGTTGCCATCGGCAAGCATGTGTAGGGTGCACGGGTCGTCCACCCGAGGAGCAACCCGTGTCCGCACCCACCCGCCCGGCCGGCGCCAGCCCCGTGGCTGCCGTCGTCGTGCTCTGCGTCGGCGGCCTGGCCGCCGCCCTGACGCAGACCCTCGTCATCCCCATCCAGTCCGAGCTCCCCGAGCTGCTGGGCACGAGCGCGTCCAACGCGGCGTGGGTCGTCACGGTGACCCTGCTCGCCGGGGGCGTGGCGATGCCGGTCGCCGGGCGCATCGCCGACCTCGTCGGCAAGCAGCGGGTGCTCGTGGCCTCCGCAGCGATCCTCGTGGTGGGCTCGCTCGTCTGCGCGTTGGCCGACAGCCTCGTGCCGATGCTCGTCGGCCGCGCGCTGCAGGGCCTGGCCATGGGGTTCATCCCCGTCGGCATCTCACTGATGCGGGAGGTCACGCCTCCCCACCTGACCGCGACCGCGACGGCCGCGATGAGCGCCACCCTCGGCGTCGGCGGCGCCATCGGCCTGCCCCTGTCGGCGTGGATCGTGCAGGTCGGTGACTGGCACGCCCTCTTCTGGGTCGCCACGGTGCTCGCCGCCGTCATCCTCGTGCTGACCTGGGTGGCGATCCCGCACGTGCACGACGCCCAGCCCGGACGCCTCGACGTGGTCGGCGCCCTCGGCCTCGCGGTCGGTCTCGTCTCGTTCCTCGTCGGCATCTCCAAGGCGACCACCTGGGGCTGGGGCGACGCCCGCACCATCGGCGCCGTCGTCGCGGGCCTCCTCGTGCTGCTCGCCTGGGGCGCCTACGAGCTGCGCCAGGACGACCCGCTGGTCGACCTGCGGACCTCGTCGCGCAGGCCCGTGCTGATGACGAACATCGCCGCCGTCGCGATCGGGTTCGGCATGATGGCGCAGTCGATCGTCGTCCCCCAGCTGCTGCAGCTGCCGGAGATGACCGGCTACGGCCTCGGGCAGAGCATCCTCGCGGCGGGTCTGTGGATGGCTCCCGCCGGCCTGATGATGATGGTGTTCGCGCCCATCTCGAGCCGCCTCATCACCACCGTCGGCGCCAAGCAGACCCTCATGGCCGGCGCGTTCGTGCTCGGCGTGGGCTACCTGGTCGCCCTGTTCATGATGGACGCGCCGTGGCAGCTGCTCGTCGCCTCCTGCGTCTCCTCGGCTGGCGTGGGCATCGGCTACGCGGCCATGCCGACGCTGATCCTGGACGCGGCGCCCGCTCGCGAGGCGGCCTCCGCGGTCGGGCTGAACGCGCTCATGCGCTCGATGGGCACGACGATCGCGGCCGCCGTCATGGGCACGATCCTCACGAGCCGCACCCACTCCCTGGGCGGCGGCATCGAGATCCCCGCGGAGAGCGCGTTCCAGCTGTGCTTCGCTGCCGGCGCCGTCGCGGCGTTCCTCGGCATCGCCATCGCCGCGTTCATCCCGCGCCGCCGCGCGCCCGAGGGCTCGGCAGGCTCGGCAGGCCCGGCGGGCTCCGTCGACCGCGAGGCCGCCGAGGCCGTCTGACCCTCAGCCCTCGGGGGCGCCGTGCCCGTGCGCGCGGTCGAGCGCGTCGTTGAAGCTCCGCAGCTCCGCGGCGAGCGCGCGGGCACGGTCCACCCCCAGCTCGGCGACCGCCGCGCCCCACACGGCGGCCCGCAGCGCGATGTCGTTGCGGTAGGCCGCGAGGCCGGCGGCCGTCGGGCGCACCGTCCGCACCCGCAGGTCCTCGTCGGCGGTGCGCTCGACCAGGCCGCGGGTGACGGCGGCGCTGACCTGCCGGCTGACCGTGGAGCGCTCGAGCTGCAGCTCGTCGGCGAGGTCGGTCAGGGACTTGGGCCCGTCCTCGACCAGCCGCCACAGGATCCGGAACGCCGACTGGTCGAGCACCGACCCCTCGTACGACGTCGACCGGCGCGCGGCGAGGCGCATGACCTCGGGCCCGAGCGCCGCGAGCGCGGCCCCCCGCGCGTCGTCGCTCACGGCGTCGCCCCGTGCCCGGCCGCTCCACCCCGGAGCGCCGACGTCGCCAGCGCGACCAGGCCCCGGGCGTCCCCGCCGGCCGCCCGGCCGGGCCAGCCGTGGAGCGGCTCGGACCACTCCCGCGGTACGGCGGACGCCCCCCACCGCGCGCCGAGCAGGGCACCGGCGATCGCCGCGACCGTGTCGGTGTCGTTGCCGATGCGGATCGCGGTGGCCAGGGCGTCCTGCAGGTGCGCGGCCGGGGCCCCGTCCGGCACCGGGGTGTGGACGATCGCCGACCACGCGGCCTGCAGCGCGCCCCCGGCCCAGGTGTTCTCGGTGAAGGTCGACGGCGGGCGGCCCTCTGCCTCGTCGAGCATGCTCGACCAGCGGTCGCGCGCCGCGGGCGGCAGGTGGGCGAGCTGGTCGCGCGCCCCGTCGTACGTGCCGGTGAGGACCGCGTGGCGCACCATCAGGCACCACGTCGCGGCCGCCTCGCCCGCGAGCGGGTCGTGGTGGGTCAGCGCGCTGACGGCGTGGGCCGCCTTGACGAGCGCCGCGGGGTCGTCGAGGTGGGCGAGGGCGACCGGGGCGGTGCGCATGAGGGAGCCGTTGCCGGCCGACCGGCCGGTGCGGGCGTGCACCTGGGCGGCGGCGGCGCGCATCGCCGGCGCGGTGGTCGTCGCGCCGGCGATGGACAGCACGGCGCTCGTCTGGATGCCGACGTCGGCCGGCCCGGCCGCGAACCAGTCCGCGAACCGCTGGGCCACCGCGTCGAGTGCGGGCTCGGAGCGCAGGTCGGCGCCGGTGGCCGCGACCTCGGCGATCGCGAAGGCCTGCGCGGTGTCGTCGGTCCACTCCCCGGGGGCGAAGCCGCCGAGCCCGCCGCCGATCATCCGGGGGGCGGTGCACACGGGCGGCAACGGCGCCGACCCGAACTCGTAGCCGGCACCCAGCGCGTCGCCCGCCGCACTCGCGAGGAGCACGCCGACCCCCCGGTCGACCTGGTCGTCGGTCCACGTCCCGCTCATGCCGTCCCCCGTCCCGTCGCGTGCGTCGAGACGGAGGCTACTCGAGTAATTGTCACCATCACAATATGGCTCAGCGACCCCACGCCCGCGCCCAGACGGGCCCGTCGCGCCGGTCCCCGGCGTCGCGGAGGCTGAGCGACTCGATGCGGGTGTTGAGGTCGCGGACCTCGTCCAGCACCTCGTGGGCACCCCACACCCGGTCGGTCCGCCGCGGCGTCAGCGGCGCGAGCACGTCCGCGGCGTGGAGCCGGCGCAGCACCTCCTCGACCGCGACGTCGTCGATCCCCAGGCGGGCCGCGACGACGCCCGGCGTCACGATCGGCTCGGCCATGAGCACGCGCAGGGACCGGGCGAGCGGCGTACCCGGCTCGGGGTGGTCGAGCCGCTCGCTCCAGTCGTCGTGCACCACCTGGAGGCTTGTGACCGTGCGGCGGGCCTCGTGGGTGGCCCACATGGTCGCCGACGCGAGCAGGCCGATGATCGTGGCGGCGCGGCCGCGGCGGTAGTCGCCGAGCGCCTCGAAGTAGCGCTCGCGGTGGGCCGTGAGCCCCGAGGCGATGGGCACCGTGAGGTTGCGGGTCACGCCGCGGCGCCGCAGGACCGCGTGGATGAGGGTGCGACCGATGCGACCGTTGCCGTCGACGAAGGGGTGGATCGACTCGAACTGGGCGTGCACGATCGCGGCCTGCGCGAGCGGCAGCACGTCGTCCCGGTTCGCGAACGCGAACAGGTCCGCCAGGTAGTCGTCGATCGTCTCCGGCGGGGGCGGGACGAAGAGGGCGTTGCGGGGCGAGTAGTCGCTGCCGCCGATCCAGTTCTGCCGGTCGCGGACCGTGCCCGCGTTGCGGGCGTGGTCGGGGTGGCGGCGGAACAGGTCGTGGTGGGCCCGGCGCAGCCCGTCGGCGGTGAGCTCGCCCGCCGTACCGACGCGCACCACCATCCCCGACAGCGCCTCGGTCGCCGCCGCCATCGACACCGCCGAGGCGTTGGCCCGCTGCCCGACGAGGGCCTTGCCGTAGTCGGACAGGCTCGCCTCGACGTCCTCGATCTTGGAGGAGGCGATGGACTCGGTGCGCAGGAGCAGCTGGTTGAGCGCGCCGAGGTTGCGCCCGTGCACCTGGTCGAGGCGCACCAACCCGTCGAGGGCCGTCGCGAGGTGGGTGCGCAGCGCGCGGCTCGGCTCGTAGACCTCGTCCGCGATGCGGGGCGGGAGCCGCACGTCGATCGAACGGACGTCGCGGTCGGCCCGGGGGCCGCGGCCCGACTGCGACCGCCACGGTCGCCGCTCGGTGCCGTGGGGCGGCCAGTCGGCGGCCGGGTCGGTGACGGCGTCGGGCGCGGGGTGCGGCTCCACGGGGCGAGTCTGGCACGGCGCCCCGCACCGGCCAGCCGGGCGAAGAGCGGGACAGGCGGGGTGATCCGTGTCACAGTCAGCCCACCCGTCCCCAGGAGGAGCCGTGGACACCTCGTTGCTGACCGTGGGCCTGCCGCTCGCGCTCGCCGTCATCATGTTCGGCCTCGGCCTGTCGTTGACCGTCGACGACTTCCGCCGGATCGGCCGCCAGCCCAAGCCGGTCGTGGTCGCACTCGCCGCGCAGCTGGTGCTGCTGCCGCTGCTGTGCTTCGGACTCGTGGTGGCGCTCGACCTCGACCCCCTGCTGGCGGTCGGGATGATGCTGCTGGCCGCGTCGCCGGGCGGCACGACGGCCAACCTGTTCAGCCACCTGTTCCGCGGCGACGTCGCGCTCAACGTGACCCTGACGGCGGTGAACTCGGTCATCGCCGTGGTCAGCCTGCCGCTCGTGGTCAACCTGGCGATCGGCTACTTCGACCCCTCGGGCGCCGGCGACATCGGCCTGCAGTTCGGCAAGTCGCTGCAGGTCTTCGCGATCGTGCTGGTGCCCGTGGCGATCGGCATGGCGGTGCGACGCTCCTCCCCCGGGTTCGCCGCCCGGGCCGACAAGCCCGTGCGCATCGCCTCGGCGGTCGTGCTCGCGCTGGTCGTGGTGGGCGCCCTGCTCGCGGAGCGCGAGGACATCGGCGACTACCTCGCGGACGTCGGGCTCGTGACCACGCTGTTCTGCGTCGGCAGCCTGCTGCTGGGGTACGTCGTGCCCCGCGCCGCCGGCGTCGGCGCCCGGCAGGCGATGTCGTCGGCCTTCGAGGTGGGCATCCACAACAGCACGCTGGCCATCACGGTCGCGGTGAGCGTGCTCGACAACGAGAAGCTGGCCGTGCCGGCCGCCGTCTACGGCGTCATCATGTTCCCGCTCGGCTTCGCCGCCGGCCTGGCCCTGCGCCACCTCGTGGTCGACGAGCCCGAGCAGCAGGAAGCCCCCGCCGCGCCGCTCCGCTGAGGCGGGAACGGTACGACGGGGGCCCGCGCCGGTGTGCGCCGCCGGTCAGTCGTCCTTGAGGTCCGCGACGAGCACCGCGGTGTTGAGCAGCGCCCACCCGATCGTGGCGGCAGCCGTCTTGCGCTGCGCGGCAGGGTCGTCGAGCTTCTGCAGCAGCAGGGCGCAGTCGGTGAGGTCGGAGGCGATGCGCAGCCCGAGGCTGACGCGGCCGGCCTTCCTCGACCCGAGCACGCCGGTGAGGCTGACGAGGACGTCGCGGACGCCGTACGTCTTCGCGAGCCCGAGGTAGCTCGCCCGCTCCGTGCCCGTGATGCCGAGGGCGTCGGGCAGGTGCTGCGGGCGGGCGAGGGCGAAGACGCCGTACCCGGCGGTGGCCGCCGAGACCAGGCGGGTGGGCGTGAACCGGCCGCTCATCAGGCGTCCAGCCGCGCGGTCTCGTTGGTGGAGGGGAACTTGCCGGGGTCACCGGTGACGGCGGCGCGCACGCCGCCGATGAGCCGCTTGACCCGGGACTGCGAGGCCCCCCAGTACTCGGCCGTCTCGACGTGCACCTTGATGAGCGCGAGGTTGGGCGTGTCGAGACCCTCGGGGAACCAGACCTCGAGCGGCGCGGCCCACAGCTCCTCGGCCTTGGCCCGGTCGTGGACGAGCTCGGCGGCACCCGAGATCGACGTCCAGGCGTTGTGCTTGTCGTCGGAGAACGAGACGTTGACCTGCGGGTGCGTGCGCACCTCGGCCGCCTTGGGCGAGTCGTCGTAGGTGAAGAACCAGAGGTCGCCGTCGAACTCGACGTCCTGCAGCGCCATCGGGCGGCTGACGTGGCGGCCCTCCGACGTCATGGTCGTCAGCATCGCGATGCGCGCCTGGTCGACGAGCTCCGCGACCTTGGCGACGTCGTCCTGGGTGTCGTGGTCGTGCGTCATGCAGTCATCTCCCCTTCGTGCCGAGGCTCCGCCGGGCGGGGCCGGATCGATCCGGTCCTCCTCGACGGTACGTCGGGGGTGTGGGCGGCCCGGCTCCCCGCCGGGCCGCCCCCTCGTGCGTGGCCCGGGGCTCAGCCGGCGTACGGGACCGCGACGTCGAGCACCCGGTGACGCCGAACCGGTCGGTGGCCATGCCGTAGAGCGGCGCCCAACCGGCGGGCCCCAGCGGCACGACGACAGTGGTGCCGGTGCCGTCGGCGGTCAGCGCGTCCCAGTAGCGGGTGATCTCGTCGGCGTCGGCGCCGCGCACGGAGACGAAGTACGGCGCGATGCCCGCGGCGTGCGGGCGGTCGGCGGGCACGTCGTAGGCCATGACGTGGAAGCCGTCGGCCGAGACGACCTGGCCCCACATGACCTCGTCGGCGCCTGCGGGGTCGCCGGCCTGGCCGGCGTCGCCGTAGGTGACGACGGTCTGCTCGCCGCCGAAGACGGACCGGTAGAAGGCCAGCGCCTCCCGGGCGGTGCCGCGCAGGTTGACGTGGGTGACGGTGGTGATGCTCACGGGTGCTCCTCTGCTGGTGCGGTCCGGGTGACCGCCTCGAGACCACCGTGGCCTGGGTAGAGGTCAGGAAGTGTCCTGTTCTTCCGGCATCCTGGGGCCGTGTCCACGACCTCCTCGCGCCTGCTCGCCCTGCTGTCGCTGTTGCAGTCGCGGCGGGACTGGCCGGGCGAGGTGCTCGCGGACCGCCTGGAGGTGAGCGGGCGGACGGTGCGGCGCGACGTGGACCGGCTGCGGGAGCTCGGCTACCGCATCACGGCGACGAAGGGACCCGACGGCGGCTACCGCCTCGACGCCGGCTCCGACCTGCCGCCGCTGCTCTTCGACGACGACCAGGCGGTCGCGCTGGCTGTCGCGCTGCAGGTGGTGGCGCGGGGCGGTTCCGGGCTCGGTACGGCGGTGGGCGAGGCCGCGCTGCGGGCCCTCACCTCCGTGCGTCAGGTGCTGCCCGGGCGGCTGCGGCACCGGCTCGACGCCCTGCCGCTGGAGGTGGTGGGCATGCCGCCCGGCAGTGGTTCGGCCCGGGCCGAGGTGGACGGGGCGGTGCTGGTGGCGCTGGGCGCGGCGGTGCACGCCCGGGAGGTGCTGCGGTTCGACTACGTGTCGGCGGCTGGCGCGGCGGGCGGAGCCGCGGGCGAGCCCGACGCGGGGCCGCGGCGGGCCGAGCCGCACCACCTGGTGACGTGGCGGGGCCGGTGGTACCTCGTCGGCTGGGACCTCGACGGCGCCGAGTGGCGGACGTTCCGGGCGGACCGGATCACGCCGCGGGTGCCGAACGGCCCGCGGTTCGCGCCGCGGGAGCTGCCGGGCGGTGTCGACGTCGCGACGTACGTCGTGGGGCGGTTCCGTGGGGCGGCCGCGGGCGGCGTCGCCTGGCCGTGCACGGGCGAGGTGGTGGTCGACCTGCCCGTGGGCCGGGTCGCGCCGTTCGCCGGCGACGGGGTGGTGGAGGCCGTGGGGGTACGGCGTACTCGACTCATCCAGGGCGCGTGGTCGTGGCCGGCGCTCGCAGCGTCGTTGCTGCGGTACGACGCCGACCTCGAGGTGGTCGGACCGCCCGAGCTCGTCGAGGCGTTCCGGGAGCTCGGCGAGCGGTGCGGGCGGGCGGCCGAGGGCGCTGCGGGCGGTCGCTGAGGGTGGGGCGAACCGGGGGTGGCGGCCGCAGGATGGCGTCGTGACCGCACCCCGCGCCCCGGAGCCCGGGCGGGTCGCGCCAGGGGGCGCGTTGTCGGCCAAGATGTCGACGCTCGCCCGGCGTGACACGGCGCCCGAGGTCGAGCTCCGGCGGGCGCTGCACCGTCGTGGGCTGCGCTTCCGACTGCAGCAGAAGGTTCCGGGCAACCGGAGGCGCACCATCGACGTGGCCCTCACCCGCGCCCGCATCGCCGTCTACGTCGACGGTTGCTTCTGGCACGGGTGCCCGGAGCACTTCCACCTGCCGCGCAGCAACGCCGACTGGTGGGCGTGGAAGATCGCGAACAACACGGCCCGGGACCGCGACACCGACGCGGAGATCGAGGCCGCCGGGTGGGTCGTGCGGCGCTACCTGGGAGCACGCCGACATGGCGGCGGCCGCCGACGAGGTCGTGCGGCTGTGGCGGGAACGGCTGGGGCGGTGAGTGGCCGGGGGCGTCATGCTGATCCAGGCCGGGTACGGCGGAGGGCCGCCACCCCGTGGGGTGACGGCCCTCCGTGACGCTGCCGGGTCAGCTGCAGCCGCTGGTGCTGCCGCAGCCCTCGCAGACGTAGCAGGAACCGGCGGGGCGCATCTTGGTGCCGCAGGTAAAGCACAGCGGCGAGTCGACCGCCGTACCCGTGATCTTCTCGAGCAGCTCGGCGGAGGTGTGCGCCTCCTTGGCGGCCGACGTCACGACGGGCGCCTCGGCGACCTTCTCCTCCTCCGCGGCGGGCTTGATCTCGATGGCCGGGGCCTCGAGCAGCTCGGACGCGGAGCCGGTCTCCTCGACGGGCTCGTAGGAGCCCGTCTCGAGGTGGCGCTGACGCTCCTCGGCCGAGTAGATGCCGAGACCGGCACGCTCGTCGAAGGGCAGGTAGTCGAGCGCCAGGCGGCGGAAGATGTAGTCCATGATCGACTGGCTCATCCGCACGTCGGGGTCGTCGGTCAGACCGGCGGGCTCGAAGCGCAGGTTGGTGAACTTCGAGACGTAGGTCTCGAGCGGCACGCCGTACTGCAGGCCGATGGAGACGGCGATCGAGAACGCGTCCATCACGCCGGCCAGGGTCGAGCCCTGCTTGCCGAGCTTGAGGAAGATCTCGCCGAGCTCGCCGTCCTCGTGGGCACCCGAGGTCATGTAGCCCTCGGCGCCGCCGACCGTGAAGGACGTGGTGCGCGAGACGCGGGACTTCGGGAGGCGCTTGCGGGTGGGGGCGTAGACGACCTTCTCCACGACCTTCTCGACGACCTGGGCCGCAGCGGCGTCGGCCGCGTCCGCGGCGTCCTTCTTGGCCTTGCCGCCACCGTCGGAGAGCGGCTGGCCCACCTTGCAGTTGTCGCGGTAGATCGCGGTGGCCTTGAGGCCGAGCTTCCACGACTGCAGGTAGACGTCCTCGATCTCCTCGACGGTCGCCGTCTCCGGCAGGTTGACCGTCTTGCTGATCGCGCCGGAGAGGAACGGCTGCGCCGCGGCCATCATCCGCACGTGGCCCATGGGCTTGAGGGAGCGGGCGCCCATGGCGGTGTCGAAGATCTCGTAGTGCTCCTGGCGCAGGCCCGGGGCGTCGATGACGTGACCGTGCTCGGCGATGTAGGCGACGATCGCCTCGACCTGCTCCGGCTGGTAGCCCAGCTTCTTCAGGGCGCGCGGGATGGTCTGGTTGACGATCTGCATGGAGCCGCCGCCGACGAGCTTCTTGAACTTCACGAGCGAGAAGTCGGGCTCGATGCCGGTGGTGTCGCAGTCCATCATGAAGCCGATGGTGCCGGTGGGCGCGAGCACGGAGGCCTGCGCGTTGCGGAAGCCGTTGACCTTGCCCAGCTCGACGACGTCGGCCCACGCCTTGGTCGCGAGGCGGTGCACCGCGGTGTCGTTGGTGTGCAGCGTGCGGACCACGTCGTTGGCGGCCTGGTGCTTGCGCATGACGCGCTGGTGCGCCTCGGCGTTGCGGGCGTAGCCGTTGTAGGGGCCCACGATCGCGGCGAGCTCGGCGGAGCGCTTGTAGGACGTGCCGGTCATGAGCGACGTGATGGTCGCCGCCATCGCGCGGCCACCGTCGGAGTCGTAGCCCAGGCCCATGGCCATGAGCAGCGCGCCGAGGTTGGCGTAGCCGATGCCCAGCTGGCGGTAGTTGCGGGTCGTCTCGCCGATGGGCTCGGTCGGGAAGTCGGCGAAGCAGATGGAGATGTCCATCGCTGTGATGATGACCTCGACGGCCTTCGCGAACAGCTCGCCGTCGAAGGTGTCGTCGTCGCGCAGGAACTTCAGCAGGTTGAGCGACGCCAGGTTGCACGACGAGTTGTCGAGCGACATGTACTCCGAGCAGGGGTTGGACGCGGTGATGCGGCCCGTCTCGGGGTTGGTGTGCCAGTCGTTGATCGTGTCGTCGTACTGCAGGCCCGGGTCGGCGCACTCCCACGCGGCCTTCGCGATCTTGTGGAACAGGTCGCGGGCGTCGACGGTCTCGATGACCTCGCCGGTCTGGCGGGCGCGCAGGCCGAACTCGGTGCCGTCCTCGACGGCGCGCATGAACTCGTCGCTGACGCGGACCGAGTTGTTGGCGTTCTGGTACTGCACCGAGGTGATGTCGTTGCCGCCGAGGTCCATGTCGAACCCGGCGTCGCGCAGGGCGCGGATCTTGTCCTCCTCGCGCGCCTTCGTCGCCACGAACTCCTCGATGTCCGGGTGGTCGACGTCGAGGACGACCATCTTGGCCGCACGACGCGTGGCGCCGCCCGACTTGATGGTGCCCGCGGACGCGTCGGCGCCGCGCATGAAGGAGACCGGGCCGCTCGCCGTACCGCCGCTGGACAGCAGCTCCTTGCTCGAGCGGATGCGGGAGAGGTTGAGGCCGGCGCCGGAGCCGCCCTTGAAGATGAACCCCTCCTCCTTGTACCAGTTGAGGATCGAGTCCATCGAGTCGTCGACCGACAGGATGAAGCAGGCCGAGACCTGCTGCGGCGACGGGGTGCCCACGTTGAACCACACGGGCGAGTTGAACGAGAAGTACTGGTGCACCAGCAGCCAGGTGAGCTCGTGCTCGAAGACCTCGGCGTCGGCCTCGGACGCGAAGTAGCCGTGCTCCACGCCGGCCTTCACGTAGGTCTTCACGACGCGGTCGACGAGCTGCTTGAGGCTCCACTCGCGGGCGTCGGTGCCGACGGCGCCGCGGAAGTACTTCGACGTGACGATGGTGGAGGCGTTGACCGACCAGAAGTCGGGGAACTCGACCCCGCGCTGCTCGAAGACGGTCGCGCCGGTCTTCCAGTTCGTCTGGACGACGTCCCGACGCTCCCAGGTGATCTCGTCGTACGGGTGCACACCGCTGCTGAACACCCGGTCGATGGTGAGGCCCGTCGAGCCGTTCGACCGACCTGCGGCGCCCGCTGCTCCGGGGCCGCTCACCGTCTCCGTCATGGAATCTCCTCGTCACTCTCGGTCGCTGCGTGGTGTCGTTCTGGGGTCGCCGTCGCGGGCCGGAGAGGCCTTCTGCACAACAAGGCCGCGACGACGGGTGTTCCGGTTGCTGGGTGCTGCTGCGGTGTAGATGGGTGCTGCTGCGGAGGAAGGAGTGGTGCGCCCGGCACGCCGCTTCCCCACGACGCGCCGGGCGGTCTGGTGGTCAGCCGGAGGTGGCTGACGTGGCCCGTTCACGATGCTGACCGGGGGCACCGACACTCTTCGTGTCGCTCCCCTCGGCGGCCGCCGCGGCCTCCCGGTCGAGGCGCAGCAGGGCGATCTCGGCCTCGAAGTCGGCGGCGGACTCGAACGAGCGGTAGACGCTGGCGAAGCGCAGGTAGGCCACCTCGTCCAGCTCGCGGAGCGGGCCGAGGATCGCGAGCCCGACCTGGTGGGCCGGGAACTCCGCCGAGCCGGAGGCACGCAGGGCGTCCTCGACCTGCTGACCGAGGCAGGCGAGCTCGTCGGTGCTCACGGGGCGGCCCTTGCAGGCCTTCCGCACGCCGGCGATCGCCTTCTCGCGGTTGAACGGCTCGGAGGCGCCCGAGCGCTTGACCACGGTCAGCTGCATCTGCTCGACCGTCGTGAATCGCTGCTCGCACCCGAGGCACGCGCGCCGGCGACGGATCGAGGCGCCGTCCTCCGCGACCCGCGAGTCGAGGACCTTCGTGTCGCTGTTGCGGCAGAACGGGCAGTGCACGACGAAGCTCCTCTCGGGCGCGGGGGTGTGTATGGAACGGGGTCTACCTGTGGATGGATCTGCACTTCGTGTGGGTATCCAGACCCGGGCCTGTGAACTAGATGTGGATAACTACACGGCTGTAAGTACTAGATGTGGGGGTAACCGTACGCGCGGTCCCCTAGAGGTGCAAGCGGATCGGCGTGTCTCCCGACACCCGTCCGGACCAGTCGGCGAACCCGCAGGTCAGCGCCCCGCGAGACGTCCGGTACGGCGTGTCGCGGCCCCACGGACGGGGTCCGGCGAAGCCGTTCACAGGCCCGCGGACGGGGTCCGGCGAACCGCCTGCGGGGTTGGGGACGGTGGGACATGATGGAGCGGTGCGGGGAGGGAAGAGAGCGGGTTCGCGACGGGAGTCCACCGCTGCGCCCCGCCCCCGCGGCCGCCTCGCCGCACTGGCCCTCGGCATCACGGTGACGGTCGTCGCGTGGGGCTACCTCGTCTGGGTGGCCATCGACTTCGGGGCCACCGCGCGCGCCGGCGAGGGCGCTGCCTGGTGGTTCGTGGCGCTGGCCTCGCTGGGCGCCATCGCGTGTCTCTTCATCGCGCTGCTGCTGGGCGCGGCAGCCCTGCGCACGCTCGGCGGCCCGGCGGCGCCGACCGCCCCCGAGAGTCCCCCGCGGCCCAGCGGCGGCAAGCGCGCCGCACGCTGACGGTTCTCCACAGGCACCCGTACGACGGGTAGCCGTGCCCCACGAGTCTCGTTAGATTCGACAGCACGCCGGCGCGATCGGGGCGCCGGACACCTCTCGGGAGGATCCATGCGCCTGCGACGACGCCTGATCGCCTGCACCCTGGCCGGTACGACGGCCCTCACCGCCTGCACCAGCAGCTCCGGCGAGACCGACGACGCCGACCCCAGCGGCGGCGCGAGCAGCAGCTCGAGCGCGCCGGTCGAGTCGACAAGCACCGCCCCCACACCCCCGCCGCTGCCCGACGAGGCCACCGGCGACGACGACGCAGCCGCCATCGCCTTCGTCGAGCACTGGGTGGAGTTGGTGAACTACAGCTTCCAGACCGGTGACACCGTCCCAGCGCGCGCCTTGTCCACTGGCTGCGAGGCCTGCGCGGCTGCCCTGGACCACATCGAGTCGACATTCGGCGAGGGCCCGCCGGGCAGGTGGCAGATTGCCAATCCCGACGCACTGGCACCACAGGGAGACGATGCTCCTCGAACCGACATAGTCATCGTCACGGACATCGAGGTATTCGACGGCCCTGAGGCAAGCGCCACGGTCACTCGATCGGGCATCTTCACGTTTGGTCTCGCCAGCGTCGACGAAACATCGTGGAACGTGGCCTGGGCGGACGGGCAAGAGTCATGAAGCGCCCTCGCGCCGTATCAAGAACTCTCGGGGTCACAGCACTCGCTGCAGGGTGCATTCTCGGAACGGCGTGGCAGGCGGCTGGTGACCGCGACACCGATGTCGGATCGGGCGCGGGCAGCTTTGATGTATGGGGCGACGCGGGTACTGGCGGGGAGACGTACGCCGAAACCCGCTCAGAAGGCTCAACCAACGGTGCCCGGGCGCCCGAAGTCGTAGACCCCGTTCAGGCGTGGGCAGACAACATCAACGCGCACACCTGCCTACCCATCGCGGGCCTAGCGTCACCCTGCATCGCGCCGGTGGCATGTGGGGACGGCGAGCTGAACGCCGTCCCAGCCGGCTGGCTCCTCGGCGGAGCATCGGCCGTCCGCTCCGAGTGCGAAGCCCCCGCCGCCGCGGCACCGGTCATCACCCCGGCACTCGTCCTGCAGGCGTTCCAGTCCGTGCCGTTGCCTGAGACCGTCCTGACGATCCAGCCCCCCGACGGCCTAACCCTGGTCAACTTCGACACGAACTTCTACACCGAAGCCGCTCCGTTCACGACCACCGTCACCCTCCTGGGCCAAGCCGTGGAGCTCGACATCACGCCGACGTCGTACACCTGGGCCTACGGCGACGGGACCACCGCCACCACCAGCACCCCCGGCGCGCCCTACCCCGACCTTGAGGTCACCCACCGGTACCAGCAGACCGGTAGCTACCAGGTCACCGTCACCACCACCTGGTCCGCCCGCTACCGCGTCAACGGCGGCCCCTGGCTCGATGTCGCCGGCACCGTCACCATGCCCAGCGCACCCGTGCCCCTCCAGGTCGACGAAGCCACACCCATCCTCACCGACTGACCACCCGTATTCACCTGCGCGGAGGTTTGCTGCGCCACGTCTGCTCAGCAGACCCCCGCACAGCCCGTCGACACGACGCCCGGTGGCGTGCTCCCTGCGCAGCGAAGTCGATCGCCACGCCTCGTCCTGCACCGCGTGGGCGCGGCTCCGCTGATCGACGCCTTCGTCCACAGGCGCCCGTGCGACGGGTAGCCGCGCCCCGCGAGTCTCGTTAGATTCGACAGCACGCCGGCGCGATCGGGGCGCCGGACACCTCGGGAGGATCCATGCGCCTGCGACGACGCCTGCTCGCCTGCACCCTGGCCGGTACGACGGCACTCACCGCCTGCACCAGCAGCTCCGGCGAGACCGACGACGCCGACCCCACTGGCGGCACCAGCAGCTCCGGCGCACCGGTCGAGTCGACCAGCACCGCCTCTACGCCCCCGCCACTGCCCGACGAGGCCACCGGCGACGACGACGCAGCCGCCATCGCGTTCGTCGAACACTGGGTCGAGTTGGTGAACTACGCCTTCCTGACCGGGGTGGGCGACTCCGCCAGGGCCCTGGCACCCGGGTGCGAAAACTGTGCCGCGGCCATCGACAACATCGAGAGCACTTTCGGAGACGCGGAACCGGGCTCGTGGACCGTTGATGGAGGCGAGACGTTCGATCCCCAGGCTCCCGATCGAGCCACTACCGACGTTGTTGTCCTCATGAATGTTGAGATCGCCGACAACGTGATCGAGGACCCCGCGATTACAGGCACCGGAACCCTCACCTTCGGCTTGAAGCGGACCGACGGATCGTGGGAGGTGTCATGGCTCGACGCAGCAACCGCGGCCTAGCGGCAGCGCTTGCCACGGCATTCCTGGTTGCACCGACAACGTCGGCGGTCGCCCTCTCCGACGGAGAGGAAGAGGTGACTCCCGGAATCGATAGCTTCAACATTGTGGGTGGCAATGTCACGGGCGGCGGCACATACCAGGCCGGCCAGGGCCGCCAGAACGAGAGCAGCAACTCTCAGAACTTCGATCCGATGGCCGCATGGGCGGCCAACTACAACGCCCACGCGTGCTTGCCATCCCCGGTCAGCTTTTTCAGTTTGATCAACCCCTGCTACGCCCCGGTGGCCTGCGGCGAGGGGGCGTTGAATGCGGTGTCGCACATCGGGCTGCTCGCCGGGGCATCGGCGGTCACGTCCGAGTGCGCAGCCCCCGCCGCGGCAGCCGCACCGGTCATCACCCCGGCGCTCGTTCTCCAGGCGTTCCAGTCCGTTCCGCTGCCCGAGACCGTCCTGACGATCCAGCCGCCCGACGGGCTCACCCTGGTCAACTTCGACACGAACTTCTACACCGAGGCCGCTCCGTTCACGACCACCGTCACTCTCTTGGGCCAAGCCGTCGAGCTCGACATCACGCCCACGTCGTACACCTGGGCCTACGGCGACGGGACCACCGCCACCACCAGCACGCCCGGCGCGCCCTACCCCGACCTGCAGGTCACCCACCGCTACCAACAGACCGGCAGCTACGACGTCACCGTCACCACCACCTGGTCAGCCCGCTACCGCGTCAACGGCGGCCCCTGGCTCGACGTCGCCGGCACCGTCACCATGCCCAGCGCACCCGTGCCCCTCCAGGTCGACGAAGCCACACCCGTCCTCACCGACTGACCGGTGCCGTCGCCCCGCCGCGGGTCAGGACGTGGTTTCGAGGCTCGCTAGCGCGAGCACCTCAACCACCGGGGGCGACGGACGCGCACCACCAACGGCACGAGGGGCGGAGCCGAAGCTCCGCCCCTCGTGGTTCTTCCCCGGTGGACCGACAGGTCGGGGTCGAAGCGACCTGTCGGGGTCTGTGGCCGCCCGAGCGCGCGCCGACGGGATGCCGGGCGCGGGGCGGCCGGGGTCAGCTGGTGGGCACCACCAGCAGCTGACCAGCCTGCAGCGAGCCGCTCGACATCGCGTTGAGGGAGCGGATCTCGTCGATGACGCTCTGGACGCTCTCGCCGTCGGCGGCCCGCTCCGACGCGATGGCCCACAGCGTGTCGCCAGCGCCGACGCGCACCGTCTCGGTCGTGCCGGTCGGGCCGGGCTCGTCGGTAGCGGACGAGACGGAGCCCAGCACGACGCCGAGCGCGAGCATCACCAGGAGCGCGAGCGCGACGACGACCACACGACCCCGGTGGGTGAGCCGCACGGTGCTGCGACGAGCGGACTGCGCGGCGACGGAGCGCGGCGCGGCCGGACGACGGGTGCGGACGGCGGGAACGGCGTACGTGCTGCTCATGATGACCTCCAGGGGAAGGAGTCGGGTCGGACGAGCTGATGTCTACCGACGGCCACCGACAGTTCTGATCCGCAACCGCTCCAGACCCACTGTCGATCATCCGTTCGATCGAACACGTGCTCGACAGTAGAGCAGGTGTTCGAACCAATCAAGGGTGCAGTCGAACATTTCTTCGAGCCTCCCCGCACGCCGACCGACACGCCGGTTCGAACAGATGTTTGATGCCGGAGGTCACGAACGACTAGCGTGACCTGCGTCGACCGGGCCCGGCCCGATGCCCGACGCAGCGGCACGGTGGCCCGGGCGCACGACGGAACCGGTCCACCGAACAGGCAGACGGAGCGCGCCCCGGCGCGGGAAGAAGGCGGAGATGGCCAGCAGCAGCAAGAGCGACGAGACGGGCGCCACGGTCGAGGACCTGTCCGCCCTTCCCGAGCCCGCCGCCGGCCAGGCCCGCCTGACCCCCCGCCAGGCCAAGGTGCTCGCCGTCATCACGCAGGCGCTCGACGACCAGGGCTACCCGCCGAGCATGCGCGAGATCGGCGAGCAGGTCGGCCTCACCAGCTCCTCCTCGGTCGCCCACCAGCTCAAGGCGTTGGAGGAGAAGGGCTACCTGCGCCGCGACCCGAACCGGCCGCGGGCCATCCAGGTCGTCACCCCCGGCTCCCCCGAGCGCGCCGCCGTCTCCTCCGTCACCGACCCCGACCTCGACGCCGTCCTCGACGAGACCGGCATCGGCGACGCCCAGCCGGCCGCGACGTACGTGCCGGTCGTCGGGCGCATCGCCGCCGGCGGCCCGATCCTGGCCGAGCAGCGCGTGGAGGAGGTCTTCCCCCTTCCGCAGCAGCTCGTCGGCGACGGCACCCTCTACCTGCTCGAGGTCTCCGGCGACTCGATGGTCGACGCCGCGATCTGCGACGGCGACTACGTCGTGGTTCGCCAGCAGCCCAACGCCGAGAACGGCGAGATCGTCGCGGCCATGATCGACGGCGAGGCCACCGTGAAGACCTTCCAGCGCAAGAACGGCCAGGTCTGGCTGCTGCCGCACAACCCGGCGTACGACCCGATCGACGGCACCCACGCCACCATCCTCGGCAAGGTCACCGCGGTCCTGCGCCGCCTCTGAGCCACCTGCACCCGCGCCCGCCCGGGCACCGGCCGTCCCACCCGCGGTCGATGCCCCGGTCGGGCGGGGTGCGCCGTACCCTTGCGGGGACCCGCTCCGAGGAGGTGCCATGTCGGCTGACGCGCCCCGCTTCCCCGTGCTGGAGGCCGCCGACGGCTACGACATCGCCGCGGTCGACCGGCACGTCGCGACGCTGCTCGACGACGTGCAGCGCGGCCGCCGCACCGGCTTCCACCCCGGCCCCCTCGACACCCGGCCGTTCGCCCTCGTCCACCGCTCGCAGGTGTACGACGCACGCGCCGTCGACGCCTGGTTCGACCGCTGCTCCGGCGAACTCGAGGCCCGGCGTCACCATCCCTCGGGGCTCGGCCGCGCGACGTACGACGGCGACCTCGACGACCCGCCGGAGCTGCGCGACGTGCCGGCGTCGCAGCCCGCGACCGACGACCACACCAGCACCATCCCCACCTGGGCCCGCATCGTGGCGCTCCTCGTGATCGTCGCGCTGCTCGGCAGCTACGTGCTCTCCTTCTTCTGACCCGCACCCGCCGTCCGCACCCGCCGCCCGCACCCGCCGCCCCACCCACCCAGTCGACCTCCGGGTGAACTCCCGCCGTCCGGACGGTGCTCACATCACCGTTCGCGGGACCTGGCCCGTTTTTCGTCGTTCAATGAGGTGTGACCGAGGCCTCATCCCCCACCCGCACCGACGCTGGAGTCGAGCAGCAGCTCGCCCTCCCGTCCGTGCCCCGCCGTACCGTGCTCGCCGGCGGCGCCCTCGTCGGCGCCGCAGCGCTCGTCGTCAGCCCCTTCGACGACGACGAGGCCCGCGCCGCGCTGGCCGGCGCGTCGCCGTACTTCCGCCACGGCGTCGCCTCCGGCGACCCGCTCGCCAACCGCGTCGTCCTGTGGACCCGTGTGACCCCCACCCCCGACGCCACCCCCGGCTCGGGCCGCGGGCCGGCGGTGACGGTGGAGTACCAGGTCGCGACCGACACCCGCTTCCGCCAGCTCGTCACCCGCGGCACCGTGCGCACCGACGCCGCCGCCGACCACACGGTCAAGGTCGACGCGTGGGGCATGCAGCCGGGCCGGTGGTACTACTACCGCTTCCTCCACCGCGGCGTGGCCAGCCCGGTGGGGCGCACCAAGACGGCGCCGGCCTACACGAGCGCGCCCGCACGCCTGCGGATGGGCGTCGTCTCCTGCGCCAACCTGCAGGCGGGCTACTTCCACGCCTACCGCCACCTCGCGGCCCGCAACGACCTCGACGCGATCCTCCACCTCGGCGACTACCTCTACGAGTACGCACCCGGGCAGTACGGCATGGGGCAGGACGACGTCGACGTGCGCCGCCACGTGCCCGCCCGCGAGATGGTCTCCCTCGCCGACTACCGGCAGCGCCACGGGCAGTACAAGGAGGACCCCGACCTCCAGTGGCTGCACTCGAAGTACCCGTTCGTCGTCACCTGGGACGACCACGAGTCGACCAACGACGCCTGGCGCGACGGCGCCGAGAACCACCAGCCGGGCGAGGGCGACTGGGCCACGCGCCGCTCGCGCGCCCACCGCGCGTACGACGAGTGGATGCCCGTGCGGCTCGGCTCGACCGCCGCGCTGGGTGACGGGACCCGCCTGTTCCGCAGCCTGCGGTTCGGCACCCTCGCCGAGCTGAGCATGCTCGACCTGCGCACCTACCGCGACCAGCAGGTCGCCTACCCGGTCGTCGACCCGGCCGTGAGCGACCCCGCCCGCACCATCACCGGCCGCGAGCAGCTCGCGTGGCTCAAGAAGGCGGTGGCCAGCACCGCGGTGCAGTGGAAGCTGGTCGGCAACCCCGTGATGATCGCGCCCGTCACCTTCGCCCAGCTGCCGACCGACCTCATCGACCCGGTCAACGACGTCACCGGCCTGCTGCCGCGCGACGGCGCGCCCTACAACGTCGACCAGTGGGACGGCTACACCGACGACCGGCGCGAGCTGTTCACCCACATCCGCGACCAGGGCATCCGCGACACCGTCTTCGTCACCGGCGACATCCACTCGGGGTGGGCCGCCGACCTGCCGTACGACGTCGCCACCTACCCGCTGGGCCGCTCGGCCGGCGTCGAGTTCGTCGCCAGCTCGGTCACGTCGAACAACCTCAAGGACATCCTCGGGGCCCCGCCGCGCACGGCGAGCCTCGCCGTCGAGACGGTCATCAGGACGGCGAACCGCCACGTGCGCTACCTGGACTTCGACAGCCACGGCTACTCCGTGCTCGACGTGACGCCCGCCCGGGCGCAGATGGACTGGTACACCACCGGCCCCCGCGACCAGCGGAACGCCGGCTCCACCTGGGCGGCGTCGTTCCAGACGCTCGCCGGCACCAACAAGCTGAGCCGGGCCGCCGGGCCCGTGGGAGGAAACTGACATGGGCCACGACCACCGTTCCTCCGGGCCCTCGCCGTTCCTCGACGGTGATCCCGAACGCGAGCAGCAGCGCCCGGCGGCGCAGCGTCGTACCTTCCTCAAGGTCGCCGGTGCGGGCGGCGCGAGCCTGCTCTTCTCCGCCGCTGCGGGCGCCCCCGCGCAGGCCGCGCCGAAGAGCTGGAACCGGGCCTACGTGCTCGTCGTGGACGGCTGCCGCCCCGACGAGATCGACTCCGGCTTCATGCCGAACCTCCGCGCGCTGCGCGACGGCGGGTTCAACTTCCCGCGCGGGCGGTCGATGCCGATCCTCGAGACCATCCCGAACCACGTGATGATGATGACCGGCGTGCGCCCCGACCGCAGCGGCGTGCCGGCCAACTCGATCTTCGACCGCACGATCGGTGAGGAGCGGACCCTCGACCGGCCCGGCGACCTCGTCGCCCCCACGCTGCTGTGGTGGGCCCGCAAGCACGGCCTCACCGCCGGGACGGTGCTGAGCAAGGAGTACCTCTACGGCATCTTCGGGCGCCAGGCGACCTTCCGCTGGGAGCCGCGGCCCATCGTGCCCATCAGCGGGCACGCGCCCGACGCCTTCACGATGGACGCGGCGCTGTCGATCGTCGAGCAGTTCGACCCCCACCTGGTCTTCGTCAACCTCGGCGACGTCGACCGCGTCGGGCACACCGACCTCACCGGCGGGCTCTCGCTCGAGGTGCTGCGCCGCACCGCGCTCGTCGCGACCGACCAGCAGGTGAAGCGCTTCGTCGACATGCTCAAGGCCACCGGCCGCTGGGAGAAGTCGATGCTCGTCGTGCTCGCCGACCACTCGATGGACTGGTCGCTGCCCCACAAGGTCATCTCGCTGACGCGGCCCCTCGAGGCCGACCCGCTCCTGCGCGGCAAGGTCGCCATCGCGCAGAACGGCGGCGCGGACCTCCTCTACTGGACCGGCCCGGCGTCGGGCCGCGAGGCCGGCGTACGCCGGATGCTGCAGGTCGCCGCGGCCCAGCCCGGCGTGCTCTCGGCCCACGACCGGGTACGGACGCCGTCGCTGCGCCTCGGGCCGAACGCGGGCGACGTCATCGTCTACTGCCAGGCGGGGTGGCGCTTCTCGGACCCGAGTGTCGTCAGCAACCCGATCCCCGGCAACCACGGGCACCCGGCGACCGGGCCCATCCCGTTCTTCCTCAGCGGCGGGCACCCGGCGATCCGGCGCGGCTCGTCGTCGGAGCCGGCCTACACCGTCGACGTCACCCCGACGGTCGCGAAGTTCCTCGGCCTGCCGGCGATGACCGGGCGCACCGCCTGGGACGGGAAGTCGCTGCTGCGCTGGTGAGGTCGCCCGGGCGGCCCGGGCGGCTCAGGCGGCTCGTGCGGCTCGTGCGGCTCAGGCGGTGACCGAGGCGAGGCGCGCGAGCGCCTTCGCCACCACCGCCGGGTCGCTCGTGCGCCACATCGAGGGCAGGCTCGCCTCGAGGAAGCGGCCGTAGCGCGCGGTCGACAACCGCGGGTCGAGGACCGCGACGACGCCGCGGTCCTCCGTGGTGCGGATGAGACGACCCGCGCCCTGGGCGAGCAGCAGCGCGGCGTGGGTGGCCGCGACCTGCATGAAGCCGTTGCCGCCCGCGGCATCGGCGGCCTTCTGGCGCGCCGACATCAGCGGGTCGTCGGGGCGCGGGAACGGGATGCGGTCGATGATGACCAGCTGGCAGGTGTCCCCCGGCACGTCGAGGCCCTGCCACAGCCCGAGGGTGCCGAACAGGTTCGTGTGCGGGTCGTCGACGAACTGGCGCGTCAGCTCCGACAGCTGCGCGTCGCCCTGCGCCAGGGTCGTGAGGTGGGGCAGCCGCTCGCGCACCGCCTCGGCCGCCGCCTCGGCGGCCCGCCGCGAGGAGAACAGCCCGAGGGTGCGGCCCTCCGCGGCGTCGACGAGCCGCACGATCTCGTCGAGCTGCGCCGGGCCGAGCCCGTCGCGGCCGGGGGTGGGCAGGTGGCGCGCGACGTACAGGATCCCCTGCTTGCCGTAGTCGAACGGCGAGCCGACGTCGAGACCCCGCCACGGCAGCACGGTGGGGCCCTGCCCGCTCTCCCCGGGAGTACGGCGCCGCTGCGGCTCGGCGCCCTCGGCGACGCGCTCGGAGGGCTTGAGGCCCATCGTCGAGGCCACCGCGTCGAAGTCGCCGCCCAGCATCAGTGTCGCGCTCGTCAGCACGACCGTCGACTCCGACAGCAGGCGGTCACGCATCTGGCCCCACACCTGCAGGGGCGCCACGCAGAGCCGGTCGGGCACGCGGTCGCGGCCCGGCGCGTACGGCTTCGAGAGCCACACGACGTCGTGGTCGCTGTTGGCCACCAACCGCTCGGCGGTCGTGAAGACCTCCTGCACCCCGGCCTTGGCCTGGGCCTTGCCCGCGTCGCCCTCCCCGTCCTTGTCCTTGCCGCGTTCCTTCGCGAACGCGGAGACGCACTCGCGGGCGGCGTCGCGCACCAGCACGAGGGCGTCGGAGAGCTCCTCGCCGAGCGTGTCGAGGCGTCCGCCCTCGGTCTCGCCCATCGCGGCCCGCAGGGCCTCGGCGGCGTCGGCGAGGTCGTCGGCGGGGTTGCCGAGGGAGTCCGACTCCTCGACGTGGCGCCGGGCCCGGCGTGCCGCGCGGTCGACCTCGCCGGCGGTCAGCTCGTCGGTGGCCGCCTGGGTCACGCGCGCGACCAGCTCGTGGGCCTCGTCGACGACCACCGCGTCGTACTCCGGGATCATCGGGATGCCTTCGATGGCGTCGATCGCGAGGAGGGAGTGGTTGGTGACGACGAGCTGGGAGGTGGCCGCCTTCTCCTTCGCCCGCTCGGCGAAGCACTCCTCGCCGTACGGACAGCGGGCCGCGCCCAGGCACTCGCGCGCGCTCACGCTCACCTGGCGCCACAGCCGGTCGTTGTGGCGCGGCGCGTGGTCCTTGTCGCCGGGGCCGCCCGACTCGGCCTGCTCCTCCGCCCACGCGCGCAGCGCCAGCACCTCGGCGCCCATGGAGCCCTCGGGCACGTCGACGAGCACGCCCTGGTCGTCGGGCACGCCCTCGCGGATGCGGTGCAGGCACGCGTAGTTCGACCGGCCCTTGAGCACCGCGTACGACGTGTCGACCCCCGCCTCTCCCTTCACCGCGCCGACGAGGCGCGGCAGGTCGCGCTCGACGAGCTGGTGCTGCAGCGCCAGCGTCGCGGTGGCGATGACGACCCGCTCGCCGTGGAGCATCGACGGCACGAGGTAGGCCAGCGACTTGCCGGTGCCCGTGCCGGCCTGGACGAGCAGGTGCTGCTCGTCGCGCAGCGCGGCGGCGACGGCCTCGGCCATCCGCACCTGGCCCTCGCGCTCCGCACCGCCCAGCCCGGAGACCGCCGTCGCCAGCACCTCCCGCACGCGGTCGGGGGTCGGGGTCTCCTCGGGCACTGGAGAACCCTAGCCGCGCGGCGGCTCCCGTCGTACGGCGCCTCCACAGCCCCCGCGACGGTTGCGGGGACGGCTGGGAACGCCGACGGGCCCGCCGCGTGGTGCGGCGGGCCCGTCGGTGGGTCGTGCTGGTGACGCGGGTCAGACCACCGCGCCGGAGTCGGTCGGGTCGCGCACGACCTTCTCCTTCTTCTCCCGGCCGAACGGCGAGAAGGGGTTGAGGTAGGTCAGCAGCGGCGTCGCCAGCGTGATCGTCGACAGCGTGCCGACCACGAGACCGATGAGCAGCGCGAGCGCGAAGTCCTGCAGCGAGTCGCCACCGAGGATGGTGAGCGCGGCGAGGATGAACATGGCGCCGAGACCGGTGTTGACCGTGCGGGGCAGGGTCTCCACGACGGCGTCGTTGGCGACGTCGATGAACTCGTCGTCGTCCTTCGACCCCCACCACTTCTCGCGGACGCGGTCGAAGACCACGACGGTGTCGTTGACGGACAGACCGATGATCGTCAGGGCCGCGGCGAGGAAGACACCGTCGATGGGCTTGCCGAGCCAGGCGAACACACCGACCACGATCACCACGTCGTGCGCCATGGCGAGCACCGCGGAGGCGCCGAACGTCCACTTGAACCGGAACGCCAGGTAGATCATCTGGGCGGCGAGCGCCAGGACGAACGCGATGATCGCGTTGCGCAGCAGCTCCCCACCGAGGGCGGCACCGAGGTTGTCGTCCGTGACGACGTCGGTGACCCCGACCTCCGCGTCGAGGGCGTCGCGGATCTGCTGCTCCTCCTCGTCGGAGATCCGGCCCGTGCGCACGGAGATGTCGCCGGCGTCGGCGCTCTGCACGGTCGCCTCCGGGAAGCCGGCGTCGGCGATGACGTCGCGGGCCCGGTCCGGCTCGATCGGGGACTCGGTGGCGTAGACGACGTTGCGGCCGCCGGTGAACTCCAGGCCCAGGTTGAGCCCCTGGGTGGCGATGCCGGCGACGGCCAGGACGACCGCGGCACCGGAGATGCCGAGGAACACGTTGCGGCGCTGCACCAGCTTCGGGCGCTTGCGCTCCAACCACGTGCGCACGCGGCCCACGTTGGCGAGACCGGTGATCTTCGGCTTGCGGTTGACCCAGCGCGGCTGCACACCGGCGGTGGTGAACACCCGGGCGACGACGAGCGCCGAGATCATCGACGCCACGGTGCCGATGATGAGGGTGACACCGAAGCCCTGGACAGGGCCGGAGGCGAGGAAGAACAGCAGGACCGCCGCGAGCAGCGTCGTGACGTTGGAGTCGAGGATGGCGGAGAACGCCTTGTTGAACCCGACCTGCAGGGCCCGGCGCAGGCCGGAGGCCCGGTTGGCGGCGTACTCCTCCCGCGCTCGTTCGAACACGAGGACGTTCGCGTCGATCGCGAGACCGATGGCGAGCACGAAGCCGGCGAGGCCGGGCAGCGTCAGGGTCGCCCCGACGATGACGAGCATCGCGTAGGAGATGAGGGCGTACGTCGCGAGCGCGACCGTGGCGAGGAAGCCGACGAAGCGGTAGACGAAGACGATGAACAGGCCGGTCAGCAGCAGGCCGATGACGCCGGCCTCGGCGGACGCCTCGATCGCCGAGTCACCGAGCGTGGGGCCGATGGTGCGGACGTCGGGCGCGATGTCGGCGCCGTCGTCCTCCGAGGCGATGCGCAGCGGCAGCGAGCCGCCCTCGATGAGGACGGCGAGGTCGCTGGCCTGCGACTGGTTGAAGTTGCCGGTGATCTGCGTGGAGCCCGTGATGGAAGCACCGCAGGCCACGGTCACCTGCGGGGACGAGATGACCTCGTCGTCGAGCAGGATCGCGATGCGGCCGGCGTCGCCGGTGGCGCACGCGGCGGTCTTGCTGAGCTCGCCGAACGCGTCGGAGCCCGAGCCGGAGAAGTCGACGGTGACGGCCCAGCCGGTGGAGTTCTGCGGCTGCTCGGCGGCGGCACCGGTGATCTGGTCACCCTTGAGCGCCACCGGGCCCATGACGATGGGGGCGCCGGACTGGTCGTCCGCGGCCTGGCACTGCGCGTCGTCCTCGGCCTCGGAGCACTCCACGATCGTGCCCAGCACCGTCGGGTCGATGGTCGACTGGTCGACCACGGGACGCACCTCGAGTTGCGCCGTGCGGCCCACCACATCGAGGGCGTCGTCCGGGTCCTGCACGCCCGGCAGCTCGACGATGATGCGGTCGGAGCCCGACCGCACGATGGTCGACTCACTGACGCCGATGCCGTCCACGCGCTGGCGCAGCACCTCGACCACCTGGTCGACCTGCTCGGCGGTGGGCTCCTCGCCCTCCTCCTCCGACAGCACCGTCAGCGTGATCTGGCTGCCGCCCTCGAGGTCGATGCCGAGGCGGGGCTGGATGCTCCACGCCGCGGCCGCGCAGGCGGCCAGCAGGGCGACGACGAACAGCAGCCGGACGAGGATTCCGCGAGACATGCACTACCTGCTCTGTCGTGGGCGAGAAGAACGCAAACGCGGGAAAGGGTACAGACACCGGACGTCCGCGAGGCATCGACGCTCCTCGACCACGACCACGACGACGACCACGCGCCCCGGGCCGGGCCCGGGGCGCGTCGGATCGTGCACGGCCGCCGTCGGGCGGCCCGAGGTCGTCAGGTCGTCGGGGTCAGCCGGGGTCAGTCGGGCTCAGCCGGGGTCAGCCCACCGCGTACGGCGCCAGGTCGCCCGCGAGGGCCGCGTTCGCCCGGCCGCTCACCCGGGTGCCCTCGCCCGTGTGCTCGAGGTGGTCGATCTCGCCCTGCTGGTGGATGCGGTTGACGAGGTCGCCGCGGGAGTAGGGCACGAGCACGTCGAACGGCTCCGCCGGGTGCGGCAGCTCGCCCTCGATGACCCGCAGGGCCTCCTCGATGCCCTCGCCCGTGCGGGCGCTGACGACGACCACGTGCGGCTCGCGCTGCTGCAGCCGCGCGATGACGAGCGGGTCGGCGGCGTCCGCCTTGTTGACGACCACCAGCTCGGGCACCTTGTCGGCGCCGATCTCGGCGAACACCTCGCGGACCGCGGCGATCTGGCCCTCGGGGTCGGGGTGGGAACCGTCGACGACGTGGAGCACGAGGTCGGAGTCGGCCACCTCCTCCAGGGTGGAGCGGAAGGCCTCGACGAGCTGGTGGGGCAGGTGGCGCACGAAACCGACCGTGTCGGACATCGTGTAGACCCGCCCGTCGGAGGTCGTGGTGCGTCGCGTGGTGGGGTCGAGCGTCGCGAAGAGCGCGTCCTCGACGAGCACCCCGGCGCCCGTCAGCCGGTTGAGCAGCGACGACTTGCCGGCGTTCGTGTAGCCCGCGATCGCGACGCTCGGCACCTGGTTGCGGTGGCGCTCGGAGCGCATCGTCTCCCGCGTGCCCTTCATCTGCGCCAGCTGGCGACGCAGCTTCGCGATGCGGGTGTTGATGCGGCGGCGGTCGGTCTCGATCTTGGTCTCACCGGGGCCGCGACCACCGATGCCCGCGCCGCCGGCGACCCGGCCACCGGCCTGGCGCGACAGGTTGCCGCCCCAGCCGCGCAGGCGCTGCTTCATGTAGCTCAGCTGGGCCAGCTCGACCTGCGCCTGGCCCTCCCGGCTCTTCGCGTGCTGGGCGAAGATGTCGAGGATCAGCGCGGTGCGGTCGACGACCTTGACCTTGAGCCGGTCCTCCAGGTTGCGCAGCTGGCTGGGCGCCAGCTCACCGTCGCAGATCACGGTGTCGGCGCCCGTGGCCTGCACGATCTCCCGCAGCCCGTCGACCTTGCCGCGTCCGACGTACGTCGCGGGGTCGGGCGACTGGCGCCGCTGGTACATCGCGTCGAGCACCTCGGAGCCGGCGGTCTCGGCCAGCAGCGCGAGCTCGGCCATCGAGTTCTCGGCGTCGGTCACCGTGCCGCCCGTCCACACCCCGACGAGCACGACGCGCTCGAGGCGCAGCTGCCGGTACTCGACCTCGGTGATGTCCTCGAGCTCGGTGCGCAGGCCGGCGACGCGGCGGAGCTGGTGGCGCTCCACCAGGTCCAGGTCGCCGGTCGTGAGGTCCTCGGGGTCGGGGCCGTCGGCGTCGACGACGTCGGGGTCGTCGGGCTCGTCGGCGTACCCCGAGACGAAGTCGTCGTCGTCCCAGTCGTCAGTGGCCGCCAGCTCGGCGGCGAGGGAGAAGTCAGGTGCGTTGCTCATACGTCCTCCAGAGTAGGCCGCGGTGCCGCACCTGGCGATCCGTTATCCCCCGGACGGCTCGGGCTCCAGGTCGACGGCATACAGCTCGGTACCCAGCGCGTCGCGCAACGAGACCCGCAGGAGGCCGTCGGCGGCGATCTCGCCGTACCCGATGAAGGTCTGATCCGGCGTCGGCGCCCGTCGGCTCGGCGCCGACGAGCCGGTCGCGAAGACCTGCTGGGCGCCGAAGGTGGTGTCGGGCTCCTTGACGCCGAACGAGCTGCACGCGATCGGGCCGGCGACGAACTCCCAGAAGGGGTCGAAGTCGGTGAAGGCCGCGCGGTCCGGGCGGAAGCGGTGGGCGGCGGCGAAGTGGACGTCGGCGGTGATCCAGACGACGTTGCGCACGCCGGCGGCGCGGAAGGCCGACAGGATGCGTGCCAGCTCGTGCTCGCGACCGCGCGGGGCGGCGCCGTCGGCGTTGCCGTAGCCGTCGAAGTCGACCGGCTTGCGGGGCCCCAGTGCGAGGGGCTGGTCGGCGGAGATGACCTTCCACGTCGCCCGCGAGGCCGTGACCTCCCGGATGAGCCAGTCGGTCTGCTCCTCCCCGAGCAGGGCGGCGGGGCGCTCGCCGTCGGCCTCGTCGTTGGTGGAGCGGTACGAGCGCTGGTCCAGGCAGAAGAGGTCCAGGTGGGCGCCTCGCGCGACCTTGCGGTAGATCCCCCGGTCGGCGAACCCCGTCGCCCCGCGGCCGAGCAGGTGGGCCTCGCCGATCGGCATGTACTCCTGCCAGGCCTGGCGGCCCCACCGCGCGAGCACGTCGACGCGCCGCTCGTCGGTGTAGGGGTGCGTGGTGGTCTCGTCGGTGAGCACCTCGCCGGGGTACCAGTTGTTCGTCGTCTCGTGGTCGTCCCACTGCGAGACCACCGGCACCGACGCGTGCAGGCGGCGCACGTGCTCGTCGAGGAGCACGTAGCGGTAGCGCCCGCGGTACTCCTCCAGGGTCTGCGCGGGGCGCGCCACCTGGTCGGTCACGACGTTGCGCCAGACCGTGCCGTCGGGCTCGACGACGGTGTCGGTGATGGGCTCGTCGGCGTAGATGTTGTCGCCGCAGTGCACGAAGACGTCGGGCCGCAGGTCGGCCACCGCGCCGTACCCCACGAGCCCGCCCGCGTCGGGGTTGATGCCGTAACCCTGCCCGCAGGTGTCCCCCGACCACGCGAACGTGGTGCGGGCCGGGGTGGTCGACGGCGTCGCGAAGGTGACGCGGCGGGTCTCGCCCGCCACCCCGGCGGCGTCGGTGAACCAGAGGTCGGCGGCGTACTCCCGGCCCGGCTCGAGCCCGTCGAGCGACATCCGCGCCGTCAGGTCGGTAGCGGCGGTCGCGACCTGCCCCACGCGGGTGCCGATCACCCGGCTGCCGCTCGACAGGCGCACCGTCAGCTGCCCCGGGCCCTCCCCGCGGGCCCACAGCACCCCCGAGGTCGGCGTGACGTCACCGGTCTGCGCGTGGGTGATGCCGTCGCGGGTGCGCACCAGGTTGGCCGTCGTGTGCGGCACCGGCCGGTCGGTGGCGCGCGCCGCCACCGCGGGGTCGCGCAACGCGTCGAAGGGTGGGCCCAGCATCACCCCACCCGCCACGCCGCCGCCGAGGGCCAGCAGCCCCCGCCGTCGCACGACCGCCTGCCCGAGACCTCGCGAAGTCGGCACGCACCGCACTCGACCGAGCGCGGGTGAACCGCGGGCCGACCCGCGGTGGCGTCGCGTCGGGGGCTGGGCGAAGGCTGGGCGGACGCCCGACGGCCCTACAGTGCGGAGACGCCCTCGGCGACGATCTCGGCGGGGCCGGTGAGGACCACAGTGCCCTGCGGCGTCCACGTCAGGTCGAGCTCGCCGCCCGGCACGTCGACGCGGTAGACCACCGGTTCGCCCGGCGGGGTGCCGTCGGCCGGGACGGCGCCGTCGGCCAGCGCGCTGGCGACCATGACGGCCGCCGCGCCGGTGCCGCACGACTGGGTCTCGCCGGAACCGCGCTCGTGCACCCGCATCGCGACGTGCCGCTCGCCGCGGCGCACCACGAACTCGACGTTGACCCCGTCGGGGTAGAGCGCACGGTCGTACGCCGGCCCGGCCAGCAGGCTGCCGGCCTCCGCGAGGTCGTCGACGAACGCGACGGCGTGGGGGTTGCCCATGTCGACGCCCGTCGTCGGCCAGGTCACCTCGGTGTCGGCGACGGTGACCTGGGAGGCGGGCAGCAGCGTCGGCGTACCGACCTCGGCGCTGACGCGGCCGTCGTCGTCCACGCGCACCGAGAGCACGCCGGCGCGGGTCGCGACCGCGACGGGTGCGGAGGGGTCGACGCCCTCATGGTCGACGAGCCAGCGGACAAAGACCCGGATGCCGTTGCCGCACATCTCCGCGACCGAGCCGTCGGCGTTGCGGTAGTCCATGAACCACTCGGCGGCGTCGCGCGCCGCGACCGCGTCGGGGTCGTCGGTCGCGGCCGTGCGCACGACGCGGAGGATGCCGTCGCCGCCGATGCCCGCGCGCCGGTCGGTGAGCGCCTGCACCCGCGCAGGGTCGAGGTCCGCGTGCCGCGTGCCGTCCGCGTCGGGGAGGATCACGAAGTCGTTGCGCGTGCCGTGGCCCTTGGCGAAGGGGTACGTCGGGTGCTCGCTCACGGCGTCGATCCTCCCACCCCGGACCACCGCGGCCCAGCCGCTGCATGTTCGTGGTGGGGGCGCCAGGCATTCCGCGGCGCTGCTCCCACGAACGGGGGCGGCGGCGGTTCGTGGTGGGAGCGCCAGGCCTTCCGCGGCGCTGCTCCCACGAACGGGGTACGGCGCCGCTCAGCCGGCGGCGAGCCCGGCACCGAGCCCGGCGGCCAGCCCCGCCGCGATGCGCTCGACACGGGCGAGCACGGAGGCGCCCGGCTCGTCGGGGTGCTCGGCCCACCAGCGCAGGACGGTGTCGAGCATCCCGATCCAGATGCGGGTGGTGAGCGCGCGGTCGGCGGGGTCGCTGTCGCCGGCGAGCTCGAGCATCTCCCCCACGCCCTCGACGGCGAGCCGGTGGAGCCGGTCGGTGTGGCGGGCGGCGGCCCGGGCGGCCTCGGTGCCGTCGGGCACCGTGGGGTCGAACAGCACGCGCCACAGGTGCGGACGGCCGTCGAGCACGGCCGTCAGGCCCGCCACGGTGAGCAGCCCGCGCTCGAGGCCGACGGCGCCGAGCCCGGCGCTGCGCTCGACCTCGTCGGCGACAATGGAGCCCGCGGCGTCGACGCACGCGACGTACAGCCCCTCCTTCGACCCGAAGTAGCTGTAGACGAGCGGCTTCGAGATGCCGGCGGCGCGGGCGACGGTCACGACGGAGGCCGCGCCGTACCCGACCCGGGCGAACTCCTCCTGCGCCGCGGCGAGGATCTGCTCCTCGCGGTCGCGGCGCGGGACGCCCTTCGTGCCGGTGCGTGCTGCCATGCGCCGGACTCTAGCCAGGTCATATGACCTAGGGGTAACTTACCTCGAGGTCACATCCCCTGGAGGTCCCGTGGACGAGCTGCTCGACCCGATGAAGAACCCGGTCACCTACGCCGCGCCGTTCTTCGTGCTGACGATCCTGGTCGAGCTCGCCGCGCTGCGTTGGCTCGACCACGACGACAACCTCACCGGCTACGCGCTGAAGGACGCCCGCACCTCGATCTCGATGGGGATCGTCTCGCTCGTCTTCCTCACCGCGTTCAAGCTCGTCTCGTTCGTCGGTTTCGTGGCGGTCTCGACGTACCTGGCGCCGTGGCACCTGCCGACCGACACGTGGTGGTACTGGGTGCTCGTCGTGCTCGGCGTCGACCTGGGCTACTACGCCCACCACCGCTTCAGCCACCGGGTGCGGATCGCGTGGGCCGGGCACCAGGCCCACCACTCCAGCGACTTCATGAACTTCGGCACCGCGCTGCGCCAGAAGTGGAACCCGTGGTTCGAGTTCTTCTTCTGGCTGCCGCTGCCGCTGCTCGGGTTCGCGCCGTGGACGCTCTACGTGGCCTTCGGCCTCAACCTGATCTACCAGTTCTTCACCCACACCGAGATCGTCGACCGCCTTCCGCGGCCCGTCGAGTGGGTGATGAACACGCCCTCGCACCACCGCGTGCACCACGGCAGCGACCCGGAGTACCTCGACAAGAACTACGGCGGCATCCTCATCGTCTGGGACCGCCTCTTCGGCACCTTCGCCCCCGAGCGGCACCGGCCGCGGTACGGGCTGACGACCCCGGTGACGACGTTCAACCTGCTCGAGCTGCAGTACGGGCACTACCGCGAGATCTGGCAGGACGCGCGCGCGGCGACGCGGTGGCGCGACAAGGTCGGGTACGTCGTGGGGCCGCCCGGATGGGCACCGACTGATCCGGCCACGCCGAGCGCCCCGGCTGCGCCGGGCCCGGCGCCCGCCGTACCGGAGCTGCCCTAGCCGGTCCAGCCGCCCCGCACCACGTCGTGGGTGGTGACGACGAAGTCGGCGTTGCGCTCGACGCCACGCAGCGCGAGCTCGAGGTGGCGCGGCAGGAGCGGCGCCCCGGCCCCCAGCACCACCGGGGCGTAGGCCACGACGACCTCGTCGAGCAGGCCCACGTCGGCGAGCCGGGCGGCGAGCTCGCCGCCGCCGACCACCCACACGTCGCGGTCCCCGGCCACGGCCGCCGCCTCCGCGTGGAGCGCGCGCACCGCGGCATCGTCGTCGGCCGCGACGAAGCGGATGTCGGCGCCGGCCCAGCCCGCCGGGCGCGCGGCCTCGAGCTCGGCGGCGCGGTGGGTGAGCACCCAGGTGGGCACGTCGTACGCCCACGGGTCGTCGCCGGCGTGCCGCGCGACCCAGGTGTACGTCGAGGCGCCCATGAGCGTCGCGCCCACCCGCGCCATGAAGGTCGTGTGGTTGCCCGGGCCCTCGGGGTCGAGGTCGCGGTGGAGCAGCCACTCCAGGGAGTGCTCGGGGGTGGCGATGAAGCCGTCGAGGCTGCTGGCGGTGTTGTAGACGGTGGTGGTCACGGGTGCTCCTGTCGGGTCGGCTGGCGGCTCGGCTGTCGGATGGGCTGGCGGACCCACTCGACGGGGTCGCCGAGGTCGGGGGCGGGCGGGGCGTCGTCGAGCGCGCCGAGCTCGCGCAGCAGGCGGCGCACGAGGAGGCGGCGGTGCGCGCCGTACTGCAGGACGTGGGCGCCCACCCCGCTCAGCACGAACGACTCGGGCGGCTCGCACAGCGCGTCGACGAGGCGGTCGTCCCAGGCGTCGCGGGCCACGACGTCGGCGACGGCGGCGACCCAGCGGGGCCCGGCCACGGCGTGGCGGGCGCGGAGGTCGTCGAGGTCGTCGGTGCCGGCGCCCGGGTGGTCGGCGCCCTCGATGCTCGCGACCCACACCTCCTGCGAGAACACGAGGGCCTGCAGCAGGGCGGCGACGCTCTCCTCGGGCGGGCCCCAGGCGTGGACGCGGTGGCCGGGCAGCAGCGGGCGTCGGTACGCCGCCGCGTCGAGCCCGCGCGCCGCCTCCAGCATGAGGGTGGTGTCGGCGACGCCGTGGTGCAGCTGCACGGCGAGCACCGGGTCGAGCCGCGCCCGCCCGGCGGACGGCTCGCGCACCCACAGGTTCGTCGGTGGGTGGAAGTGGATGCCGTTGGGGGCGGCGAGCCAGGTCGCGGTGCCGCTCGTCGTCGCGCTCGGCGGGTGCCCGTAGGCCCGCGCGAACGCCCGCCCGAACCCGTCGGTCGAGTCGTAGCCCGCCTCCAGCGCCACCTCCGTCACCGTCGCGCCGCCCGCCAGGCGCCATGCGGCCCGCTCGAGCAGCACCCGGCGGCGCAGCGCCACCGGCGGCTCCCCCGCCTCGCGGGCCACGAGCCGGCTGAAGTGGTACGGCGACGCGTGCGCCCCACGCGCCATGTCGCCCAGGCGCGGGTGGGCGTCGTCGAGCACGGCGTCGAGGAGCTCGCGCAGACGGTCGCGGCCGCGCGGCGGCGCGGGCTGGTCGCCGGGCTGGCTGCCGGGCTGGCTGCCGGGCTGGCTGCCGGGCTGGCTGCCGGGCTGGCTGCCGGGCTGGTCGGGGTCGGTCACGGGGTCCAGTCTGGGGCGGCCGGGGGCGTGCGCGCCCGACCGATCTTGCCGTCCTGCCCCCCGTCCTGCCCCCCGGCCTGCCCCCGTCCTGCCGCCGCCCGTTCGTGGTAGCAGCGCCACACATTCCGCGGCGCTGCCACCACGAACGGGGACGCCGGCGGTCCGTGGTGGGAGCGCCACACATTCCGCGGCGCTGCCACCACGAACGGGGTACGGCGCGCCTCAGCCCAGCGCGGCGACGGCGGCGAGGGCCCGGTCGACGCGGTCGGGCGCGTCGTACGGAACCCACGTGATGCGCGGGTCCTTCGTGAACCACGACTCCTGGCGCCGCGCGAACCGCCGCGTGGCCACCACGGTGCGCTCGCGGGCATCGGCAAGGGACAGCCGGCCGGCCAGGTGCTCGGCGACCTCGCGGTAGCCGATGGCGCGCGACGCCGTCAGCCCGTCGAGCAACCCCTCGCCCAGCAGCCGCTCGACCTCGGCGACGAAACCGGCGGCGAACATGGCGTCGACGCGCCGGGCGATGCGCTCGTCGAGGGCGGGCCGGTCGATGGCGACGCCGACCTGGACGGTGCGCGGGTCCACGTGCTCGAGCACCGGCAGCGACGCGCTGAACGGGCGCCCGGTCAGCTCGACCACCTCGAGCGCCCGCACGACACGCCGCCCGTTCTCGGGCAGGATCCCGGCCGCCGCGGCGGGGTCGACCTCCGCGAGCCGGGCGTGCAGCGCGGCCGACCCGACGCGGGCGAGCTCGGCGTCGTACCGCTCCCGGACGGCCGGGTCCGTGCCGGGGAACTCGAAGCGGTCGAGCACCGCCCGCGTGTAGAGCGCGGAGCCGCCGACCAGCACCGGCACCCGTCCCCGCGCGCGGACCTCCGCGATCACGCCGCGCGCCCGGCCCTGGAAGTCGGCGACGCTGGCGGGCTCGGTCACGTCGAGGAGGTCGAGCAGGTGGTGCGGGACGCCGCGGCGCTCGCTGGCGGGGAGCTTCGCCGTACCCACGTCCATCCCGCGGTAGAGCTGCATCGCGTCGGTGTTGACGACCTCCCCGCCGAGGCGTTGGGCCAGGTCGAGCGAGAGGTCGGTCTTCCCGGCCGCCGTGGCCCCGACCACCGCCACGATCGGCGGGACGGGCGGCTGGTTCACGCTGGCTATCCTTCCAGGACCGCACGAGACGACGTGCCCGACCGGCCGCCGCCACGATCCGGCGGCGTCGGGTGCCCCACCAGGAGGACCTCACATGGCGTTCAGCGACAAGCTCAAGGGCGCGCTCGGCCAGGCCCGCACGAAGGCCGGCGACGTGGTCGCCGAGCACGGCGACAAGATCACGGGCGGCATCGACAAGGCCGCGGCCGTGGCGGACGCGAAGACCAAGGGCAAGTACTCCGACAAGATCGCGAAGGGCACGTCGAAGGCCAAGCAGGGCCTCGACAAGATCGACCGGCGCAACGACGGCGGCACCGCTCGATGACGCCCGCCGAGCCGGACCCCGCGCCGCGCTCGGACCAGCGCCCGACCACCGACGACCCCGTCGGGATCGGGCGCTTCGTCGTGGTGCCCGCCGCCTACGTGCTGCTCCTGCGACCCGGCCGCGGTGACGTCCCCGAGGTGCTGCTGCAGCTGCGCTCGGGCACGGGCTTCATGGACGACCACTGGGCGTCGGGCGCGGCCGGGCACGTGGAGAAGGGCGAGACCGCGTACGACGCCGCCCGCCGCGAGGCGGTCGAGGAGCTCGGCGTCTCCGTCGCCGACCTGCGGATGCTGGCCACCATGCAGCGCCGGGCGCCCGGCCCCGAGCCCGTGGCGCCCATCGACGAGCGCGTGGACTTCTTCCTCACGGCGACGTCGTGGACCGGCCAGCCGCGGATCATGGAGGGCGCGAAGTGCGCCGACCTGCGGTGGTTCGGTCTCGACGCACTCCCCGAACCGGTCGTCCCGCACGAGCTCGTGGCGCTCACCGAGCTGCGCCGCGTCGTGGGGCCGCTGGGTACGGTGGAGGGCGAGCCGACGCCGTACCTGACCTACGGTTTCGCGACGCCCCAGCCCGAGGAGGAACAGCCGTGAGCGACCCCGGTCCGCAGCCCGAGCCCACCATCGAGCCCGCCGAGCCCAACCCCGGGGGGGCCGACGCGATCGACGAGTCGGACCGCTACGGCGACGCCGGCCAGGCGATCACGCCGGACCTGCCGTCCGGCAGCAACCCCGCCGTCGACGAGGACGCCCTGCCCGACGGCGTGACCGAGGGCGAGGACAAGCAGCAGGAGGGCGACGAGGACGTCGACCGCGACGCCGAGCCCGCCGACTGACGGACCCGAGCGGCGCGGGATCCCTCAGGTCGGCGGCGAGCCCGCCGACAGGAGGACCAGGTCCCGCGAACCCCTCTCCTGCGCGCGGGGTCCCGAGAGGTCTCCGTCGTGCTCCCCATCACCGTCGCCGCTGCTCCCCGCATGAGCCGCCGCTCCCTCCTGGGCGCCCTGGGCGCCACCACGCTCGCGGGGGCAGCAGCCCCCGCCTTCCTCGCGTCCCCCGCCGCTGCGGCCGGCGCCGGGCGGGGCTACGGCCTGTTCCTGCCGTCGTACCCCGGCAGCATCGACTCCGTGCGGGTCGCCGGCGAGGCCGTGGGACGGGCGCCCGAGCTGGTCATGTGGTACGCCGCGTGGTCGACCGGCGGCGCGTTCCCCCTGGCCCAGGTGCAGGAGGTCAGCGCCGCGGGCGCCGTCCCGGAGATCACCTGGGAGCCGTGGGACCCCGCGCTGGGCACCGCCCAGACGCGCTTCTCCATGGCGTCGATCGCCAGCGGCCGCCACGACGTCTACGTCAAGGCCTGGGCCCGGGCGGCGGCCGCGTGGGGCGGCGCCGTGCGCCTGCGGTTCGCCCACGAGTCGAACGGCCCCTGGTACCCCTGGTCCGTCGGGGTCGCCGGCACCACCAGCCGTGGCTACGTCGCCGCCTGGCGCCGCGTCGTCACCATCTTCCGCAACGCGGGCGCCCGCAACGTCCGCTTCGTCTGGTGCCCCAACGTGCCGTTCGCGGGGACTCCGGCGCTCGCCTCGATCTACCCCGGCGACGCGTACGTCGACGCCGTCGGCCTCGACGGCTACAACTGGGGCACGAGCCAGGACTGGTCGACCTGGGGCAGCTTCACCGACGTGTTCGGCGCCGGCGTCGCCGAGCTGCGCACGCTGACGACCAAGCCGCTCGTCATCGGCGAGGTCGGCTGCGCCGAGGACGGCGGCGACAAGGCCGCCTGGATCACCGACATGTTCGCCGTGCTCGCCGCCCACCCGGAGATCTCGGGCTTCACGTGGTTCAACGTCGCCAAGGAGGCCGACTGGCGCGTCGAGTCGACGCAGGCCTCGCTCGACGCCTTCCGCGCCGGCGTCGCCGGCGCCTGACGGCCGCCGACGGCCTCAGCGCACCGAGCAGGCGTTCTCGACGACGGGCAGGGGCGCGGGGACGCCGATGCTCGGCATGCCGAGCGACACGCCCGCGGGGGCGGGGGGCTCCGCCGTACGACGCTCCCAGGCGTCGCCGGCGCGCGTGCGGCGCAGCGCGAGCACGGGGCCGTCGGCGACGAGGTGGTGGGGCGCGCCGTACGTGATCGCGACCTCGACCATGTCGCCCGGGCGCGGAGCCTCGCCGCCCACGAGCGAGAAGTCCGACGCGAAGTGCACCAGCCGGTTGTCGGGAGCGCGGCCCGACAGGCGCGCGGTGGCGGCGTCCTTGCGGCCCTCGCCCTCGGCGACCATGAGCTCGAGCCGGCGGCCCTCGAGCTTCCGGTTCTCCTCCCACGCGATCTCGTTGACGAGCGCGACGAGGCGCTCGTAGCGCTCCTGCACGACGGCCTTCGGCACCTGGTCGGTCATGGTGGCGGCGGGGGTGCCGGGGCGGGTGGAGTACTGGAACGTGAACGCGCTCGAGAACCGCGACTCCCGCACCGCGTGCAGCGTCTGCTCGAAGTCCGCCTCGGTCTCGCCCGGGAAGCCCACGATGATGTCGGTGGTGATCGCCGCGTCGGGGATGGCGGCCCGCACCCGCTCGATGATGCCGAGGAACTTCCGCTGGCGGTAGGAGCGGCGCATCGCCTTCAGCACCGTGTCCGAGCCCGACTGCAGCGGCATGTGCAGCGACGGCATGACGTTCGGCGTCTCGGCCATCGCCTCGATGACGTCGTCGGTGAACTCCGCCGGGTGCGGCGAGGTGAAGCGCACGCGCTCCAGGCCCTCGATCTCGCCGCAGGCTCGCAGCAGCTTGCTGAAGGCCTGACGGTCGCCGAACTCCACGCCGTACGCGTTCACGTTCTGCCCCAGCAGCGTCACCTCGGTGACGCCCTCCGCCACCAGCGCCTCGATCTCGGCGAGCACGTCGCCGGGGCGGCGGTCCTTCTCCTTGCCGCGCAGGCTCGGGACGATGCAGAAGGTGCACGTGTTGTTGCAGCCGACGCTGACCGAGACCCACGCGGCGTACGCCGACTCGCGGCGGGTCGGCAGCGTGGACGGGAAGACCTCGAGGCTCTCGAGGATCTCGACCTGCGCCTCCTCGGCGATGCGGGCCCGCTCCAGCAGCACCGGCAGCGAGCCGATGTTGTGCGTCCCGAACACCACGTCGACCCAGGGGGCCTTGCGGGTGATCTCGCCCTTGTCCTTCTGCGCGAGGCAGCCGCCGACGGCGATCTGCATGCCCGGGCGCCGCGCCTTCACCGGCGCCAGGTGACCGAGGTTGCCGTACAGCTTGTTGTCCGCGTTCTCCCGCACCGCGCAGGTGTTGAGCACGACGACGTCGGCGTCCGCGCCGGCCGGCGCCGCGACGTACCCCGCCTGCTCCAGCAGGCCGGTGAGCCGCTCGGAGTCGTGGACGTTCATCTGGCACCCGAAGGTGCGGACGTCGTAGGTGCGGGGCGTGGCGGTCTCAGGCATGACCGCACCAGGGTACGGCGACCCGCGGCCGCCACACGAACGCGCGCGTCCTCATCACGAATAGGTCCCGATCATCGCGAACGGGCCCCTCCGGCTGGCTCGCACGGACCAGTTGGGTCTAGGTTCCCCGACCATGACGACGCTGGAGAAGGAGCCGACCCCTGCGGCGCCGCAGGGCGAGCCGCTGGTCGTGCTGTCGGGGGTGCAGAAGTGGTTCGGCGACCTCCACGTGCTGAAGGACATCGACCTCACCGTCCACCGCGGTGAGGTCGTCGTGGTGATCGGCCCCTCGGGCTCCGGCAAGTCGACGCTGTGCCGCACCATCAACCGCCTCGAGACGATCGGTGAGGGCTCGATCACGCTCGACGGCCAGCCGCTGCCCGAGGAGGGCAAGGCGCTCGCCGGGCTGCGCGCCGAGGTCGGCATGGTGTTCCAGAGCTTCAACCTGTTCGCCCACAAGACGATCCTCGAGAACGTCACCCTCGGGCCGATCAAGGTGCGCGGCGTCAAGAAGGCCGAGGCCGAGGCCCGCGCACAGGAGCTGCTCGACCGCGTCGGGGTCGGTGCCCAGGCGGGCAAGTACCCCGCCCAGCTCTCCGGCGGCCAGCAGCAGCGCGTCGCGATCGCGCGGGCCCTGGCGATGGAGCCGAAGGTGATGCTGTTCGACGAGCCCACCTCGGCGCTGGACCCCGAGATGATCAAGGAGGTCCTCGACGTCATGGTCGAGCTCGCCCGCGGCGGCATGACCATGGTCGTGGTGACCCACGAGATGGGCTTCGCCCGCACGGCGGCCGACCGGGTCGTCTTCATGGCCGACGGCCAGATCGTCGAGTCCGGCACCCCGCAGGAGTTCTTCACCAACCCCCAGAGCGAGCGCGCGCAGGACTTCCTGGGCAAGATCCTCAAGCACTGAGACCCGCCGGGCCCGGCCCCCGGTGACGGGGTGCCCGGGTCGACCGGCACGTACGACGGGACGCGCGCCCCGGCGCGACGCCCCCGCGCAGCCCCACCACCCCATCACCCGATGACGGGCCCCTCGGCGGCCCTGGAAGTAGGAGAGATGCGACTCAGAAGGACGATGGCCACGATGACCGGCCTGGTGCTCGCCGCCTCGCTGGCCGCGTGCGGCGACGCCGGCAGCGACGAGGAGGAGTCGGTCGACGTCGACGTCAACTCCGACGCGGCCGAGAGCTTCGAGGAGGGCACGCGCATGCGCGAGCTCGCCGACCAGGGCACGATCAAGATCGGCGTGAAGTTCGACCAGCCCGGCATCGGCTACAAGGGCGCCACCGACGAGGTCCCGACCGGCTTCGACCCGCAGGTCGGCACGATCCTGGCCGCCTCGCTGGGCATCGCGGCCGACGACATCGAGTGGGTCGAGACCATCTCGGCCAACCGCGAGTCGTTCCTCGAGAGCGGCGAGGTCGACCTCGTCATCGCGTCGTACTCGATCACCGACGCCCGCCGCGAGGTCGTGGGCCAGGCGGGTCCGTACTACGTGACCGGCCAGCAGCTGCTCGTCCCCGCCGACAGCGACATCGCCGGCGTCGAGGACGTGCAGGGCCAGGAGGTCTGCTCGGTGACGGGCTCGACGTCGCTCGACAACGCGCAGGCCGAGGGTGCGGTGCCGCGCGGCTTCGACACCTACTCCGAGTGCGTCGACCAGGTCCGTGACGGCACGGTCGCCGCGATGACGACCGACGGCGCGATCCTCCTCGGCTACGCCGCCGAGGACCCCGACAACCTCAAGGTCGTCGGCGACCCGTTCTCGGAGGAGCGCTACGGCATCGGCTACTCGATCGACGCCCCCGAGATGTGCGGCTGGATCAACGAGACCCTCGAGGAGTCGTTCGACGACGGCACCTGGGAGGAGGCGTTCAACAACACGCTGGGCGTCTCCCTCGACGAGGCCCCCGAGCCCCCCGCGCTCGACCCCTGCGCGTGAGGTGAGGTGGCGGGTTCCCCGGTGAACCGGGGAACCCGCCACTTACAGCACGAAACTTTCACCCTGAAGTGGTGGGTTCCCCGGTGCACCGGGGAACCCGCCACCCCCCTGAACCGGAAGGAGGAGCCGCCGCGTGGAGGCAGTCCTCTCTGACTACGACCTCTACCTGAAGGGCTTCGCCCTGACGGTCGGGCTGGTGCTCGTGTCCGGGGTCGCGTCGCTGGTGTTCGGCGCCCTGCTGGCCGCCGCGCGCGTCGGCCCCATCTGGGTGCTGTCCAAGGCCGCGAGCCTCTACGTGACGATCTTCCGCAACACCCCGTTGCTGATGGTCTTCATCTTCGTGGCGATCGCGATGCCGCGGATCGGCATCACCTTCAAGTTCGTCGAGGAGATCGCGGTCGGCGACTGGAGCATCTCGGCGTTCTTCTTCCGGGCCTGCGTCGCCCTGACGCTCTACACCTCGGCGTTCGTCTGCGAGGCGTTCCGCTCGGGCATCAACGCGGTCCCGCTCGGCCAGGCCGAGGCCGCCCGCGCGCTGGGCCTGACGTTCACCCAGAACATGACGAACGTCGTGATGCCGCAGGCGCTGCGTGCCGTCGTACCCCCGCTGACCAGCGTCATCATCGCCCTCACGAAGAACACCTCGGTCGCGGCCGCGTTCGGCATCGCCGAGGCGACCTCGGCGATGCGCACGCTCGGCAACCGCTACGGCGACCAGGTGGTGGAGATCTTCTTCTTCATCGCGATCGGTTACATCGTGGTCGTCGAGCTGCTCGCCCTCGGCTCGTACGCGCTCGAGCGGCGCTGGAAGGTGGCGTCGCGATGAGCGCCGGAGTCCTCTTCGACGCCCCGGGCCCCAAGGCCCGGGTGCGCCACCGCATCTACACGGTGCTGTCCGTGCTCGCGCTCGCCGGCGTGGTGGCCCTCGTGGTGCTGCGCCTGGCCGACAAGGGCCAGCTCGAGTACGCGCTGTGGGAGCCGTTCGTCACCCCGGACTACCTCCAGGTCATCCTCGACGCGCTGACGCAGACGCTGAAGATGGCGTTCGGCGCGATCGTGCTGGCCATCGTGTTCGGCGTGCTGTTCGGCATCGGCAAGCTGTCGGACCACGCCTGGGTGCGCTGGCCGTCGTGGGCGGTCGTGGAGTTCTTCCGCGCGGTGCCCGTGCTGCTGCTCATGACGGGGCTCTGGCTCGCGTTCTCGATCGGCGACGGTCCGCTCAGCCCGTTCTGGTGCGTCGTCATCGCCCTGACGCTCTACAACGGCTCCGTGCTCGCCGAGGTGCTGCGCGCCGGCATCAACGCGGTGCCCGCCGGGCAGGTCGAGGCGGCGTACGCCCTCGGTCTGCGCAAGTCGCAGGTCATCTGGCTGGTGCAGCTGCCGCAGGCCGTGAAGATCATGCTCCCCGCCCTGGTCAGCCAGTGCGTGGTGGCGCTCAAGGACACGAGCCTCGGCTACTACATCACCGCGCCGGGCCTCACCGCGGTCATGCGGCCGATCTACCTGGAGTTCCAGAACCAGGTGCCGACCGCCATCGTCATCGCGAGCATCTACATCGTCGTCAACATCCTGCTCACGCTGCTGGCGACCTGGCTGCAGCACAAGCTCGTCGGCGAGCGCAAGCAGCTCGACGTGCCGATGGTGGGCGCGGGCACGACGAGCACCACCTGACCGCACGCACGCGTACGACGAGGGGCCCCGCACCCGGGCAGGTGCGGGGCCCCTCGTCGTACGGGCGGGCTCAGCGCTTCTTCGGTGTCACCCACAGGCGGATGACGCCCTCGATGACGACCGTGCCGTCCTCGCGCACGCCCCGCACCCGCACCGGGAGATCCGGGTCGTCGCCGGTCCACTGCTCGGGGTCGGTCTCGGCGATGCAGCGGACGTCGCTGTCCGCCTTGGCGGTGTAGGCGACGTCCATGCCCTTGGGGATCCACCGCTTGTCGGCGGGGATCGTCGCCTCGGCGAGCGCACCCATCGCGGCCTCGAGGCCGTTGCACAGGGCGATGGCGTGCACGGTGCCGATGTGGTTGTGCACGCCGCGGCGCTTGGGGATGCGCAGCTCGGCGTAGTTGGGCCGCAGCTCGGTGAACCGCGGGCGGATCGTCGCGAAGTAGGGCGCCTGCTGGCTGAACGCCAGCGAGAAGACCCGCTTGCCCAGCAGCGGGCCGACGACGGGGAGCGAGGTGGTCTGCTTCCACAGCTGGAGCACGTTGGCCATGCGCCCCACCTTACTCATCGGTAACCGTACACGTCACTCCCCCGCCGCGCCCGTGCCGCCGGGTCGGGTCGCCACGACGAACACCCGCCGGAACGGCAGCACCACGGCCGGCTCGCCGCCGACCTCGGTGGTCGGGTACGCCGCCCGCAGCGCCGCGCGGAACTCGTCGGCGAAGCGCTCGCGCAGGTCGTCCGGGAGCGCCTCGAGGGTGGGCCGGGCGCCGGTCGAGCGCACCCACGCGAAGACCGGGTCCGGGCCGCGCAGGACGTGGAGGTAGGTCGTCTCCCAGGCGTCCACCTCGGCGCCCGTCGCCGCGAGCACCTGCAGGTAGGTCGCGGCGTCGTGCGCCGCGGGCACGTCGATGTCACGGGTGTGCTCCCGGTACGGCGCGCGCCCGGCCAGCTCGGCGCGCAGCACGTGGCTGGGCTCGGCGAAGTTGCCGGGCACCCCGAAGGCGAGCGTGCCGCCGGGCGCCACGCGCGCCAGGAGGTCGGGCAGCAGGTCGAGGTGGCCCGGCACCCACTGCAGCGTCGCGTTGGAGACGAGGACGTCGACGGGACGCTCGGGTCGCCAGGTGCGGACGTCGCCGACGGCGAAGGACGGCCCGCAGGGCTGCCCGGCGGGCGGCCCGGCGGGGTGCTCCGCCCGGGCGCGGTCGATCATCTCGGGCGAGGAGTCGATGCCGACGACCTCGGCCCCGGGCCAGCGGCGGGCGAGCAGGGCGGTCAGGTTGCCGGGGCCGCAGCCGAGGTCGACGACGCGGCGGGGCGCCTCGGCCCGCACCCGCGCCAGCAGCTCGACGAAGGGGCGGCCCCGTTCGTCGGCGTACTGCAGGTAGCTCGTGGGGTCCCAGGGCACGGTGGTCTCCTCGCGTCGGCGGCAGCTCCACCGTCCGCCCGAAACCTCTTGATGTCAAGATTCTCGACGGGCGGTACCATCGCTGTCATGCGGGACGAGGTCGACGAGCTGGTCGAGGCGTGGGCGCGCGAGCGCCCCGACCTCGACCTCGCGCCCGTCGAGGTGTTCAGCCGCATCAGCCGCCTGGCCCGGCACCTCGACCTGGCGCGTCGCAAGGCGTTCGCCGCGCACGCCATCGAGACGTGGGAGTTCGACGTGCTCGCCGCGCTGCGGCGGGCGGGCGCGCCGTACGAGCTCTCCCCCGGACGGCTGCTGCGCGAGACGCTCGTGACGAGCGGGACCATGACGAACCGCGTCGACCGTCTCGTCGCCCGTGGCCTCGTCGACCGCCTCCCCGACCCCCACGACCGCCGCGGCGTGCTCGTGCGCCTCACGCGCGAGGGCGGCGCCGCAGTGGACGGCGCGTTCGAGGCGCTGCTGGAGGCCGAGGCGTCCCTCGTCGCCTCCGTCCCCGCCGGTGAGCGCGAGCGCCTCGGCGCGCTGCTGCGCGAGCTGATGCGCCCGTTCTCCTGACGCCGGCGCGGTACGGCGGACGGTCGAGGTGGCCGGGCCGAGGTAGGGCGGACGGTCGAGGTGGCCGCGCCAGCGCCCCGACCGGTGGTTGAGGTGGCCGCGCCAGCGGCCCTCGAAACCACCACCCGCAACCAGACGTGGTTTCGAGGGGTTGCCAGAGCAACCCACCTCAACCACCGGCGGCCGGTGGTCGAGGTGGCCGCGCCAGCGGCCCTCGAAACACCACCCGCAACCAGACCTGGTTTCGAGGGGTTGCCAGAACAACCCACCTCAACCACCGGCGGCCGGGCAACCCACCTCAACCACCGGCGGCCGGGCAACCCACCTCAACCACCGGGAGCCGAGCAACCCACCTCAAACGCCGGAGGCCCAACGATCCACCTCGACCACCGGGAGCCGACCTCCCGCCCGGGGAGGCGACCTCAGCCGAGCAGGTCCGCCGCCTCGAGCCACTCCATCTCGAGCTCGTCCTTCTCCTCGGCCAGGGCCTGCAGCCGGGCGCTGACGGTCGCGAGTCGCTCGTAGTCCTGCGCGTGCTCGAGGGCCTCGGCGTTGAGCGCGGCCTCCTCCTGCGTCAGCCGCGCCAGGCGCTTCTCGACGCGGGCGACGGTCTTGCGGGCGGCGCGCTCCTCGGCGCCGCCGACCTTCGCCTTCCCCTCGGCGGACCCGGCCCCGGCCCCGGCCCCGGCTCCGGCCCCGGCGCCCGCCGTACCCCCGCCGGACGCACCGGCCGCGGCGCGGGCGTCGGTCTCGCGACGCTCGAGGTACTCGTCGACACCGCGCGGCAGCATCGAGATCTTGCCGTCGCCCAGCAGCGCCCAGGTGGCGTCGGTGGCGCGCTCGAGGAAGTACCGGTCGTGGCTGACCACGACGAGCGTGCCGGGCCAGCCGTCGAGGAAGTCCTCGAGCACCTGCAGGGTCTCGATGTCGAGGTCGTTGGTGGGCTCGTCGAGCAGCAGCACGTTGGGCTCGCCGAGCAGCAGGCACAGCAGCTGGAACCGGCGCCGCTCACCGCCGGACAGGTCGCCGATGCGCGCCGTCAGCCGGTCGCCGGTGAAGCCGAAGCGCTCCAGCATCGACGTCGCGGTGATCTCGCCGTCGGCGGTGCGGGTGACCCGCCGGATGTCCTCGACGAAGGGCAGCACGCGGGCGTCGGGGTCGAGGTCGTCGAGCTGCTGCGTCAGGTGCGCCAGCGCCACCGTGCGGCCGCGCTTCACCCGGCCCTTCTGAGGCTCGAGGGTGCCGGCGAGCAGCGACAGCACGGAGGTCTTGCCGGCGCCGTTCACGCCGACGATGCCGAACCGGTCGCCGGGCCCGATGCGCCAGGTGGCCGCCTCGAGCAGCACCTTCTCGCCGCGGCGCAGGTCGACGTCCTCGACGTCGACGACGTCCTTGCCGAGCCGCTGGGTGGCGAAGCGCTGCAGCGCGATGCTGTCGCGCGGCGGCGGCTCGTCCTCGATGAGCGCGTTGGCGGCGTCGATGCGGAACTTCGGCTTCGAGGTGCGCGCCGGCGCCCCGCGGCGCAGCCAGGCCAGCTCCTTGCGCGCGAGGTTGGCCCGCCGCTGCTCGTTGACCGCGGCCTGGCGGGACCGCTCGGCGCGGGCGAGGGTGAACGCGGCGTACCCGCCCTCGTAGACGTCGACGACGCCGTCGTGCACCTCCCACGTCCACCCCACGACCGCGTCGAGGAACCACCGGTCGTGGGTCACGACGAGCAGCGCCGACGACAGCCCCACCAGGTGGCGCGCCAGCCAGGCGACCGCCTCGACGTCGAGGTGGTTGGTCGGCTCGTCGAGCACGAGCAGGTCGTGGCGGTCGAGCAGCAGCGCGGCCAGCGCGCAGCGGCGACGCTCGCCACCGGACAGGCCGACGACGGGTCGGTCGAGGTCGACCCCGGCGAGCAGCACCTCGACGACCTCGCGGGTCGTGGCGTCGGCGGCCCACTCGTGGTCGAGCCGCCCCTGCAGCACGGCCTCGCGCACGGAGTGGGTGTCGTCGAGCTCGTCGCCCTGGTGCAGGTAGCCGATCTCGATGCCCCGCGTCATCGACACCCGGCCGGTGTCGGGTTCCTCGAGGCCGGTCAGCACCTCCAGCAGCGTGGTCTTGCCGTCGCCGTTGCGCCCGACGATGCCGATGCGCTGGCCCTCGCCGACGCCGATCGACACCTCCGAGAGCAGGGGGCGCACGCCGTACGACTTCGAGACGCGCTCGAGGTTGACGAGGTTCGGGGCAGCCATCAGACGTACTCCACCCGGTGCACGCCCGCGACGGGGCCGGTGGCGACGAGCACGACGTCGTACGTCGCGCGCAGCCGCTCGGCGACCTCGCGGGCGTGGTCGGCGTCGGTGCAGAGGAACACGCAGGTCGGCCCGGAGCCGGACACGATGCCGCGCACCGCCCCCGCGTCCTCCCCCGCCTGGAGCACGTCCACGAGGTCGGGACGCAGGTCGAGCGCGGGCAGCTGCAGGTCGTTGTGCAGCACCTGGCCGAGCAGCTCCGCGTCCTGCGACGCCAGCGCGGCGATGACGCGGTCGGGCACGACGACGCCCTCGGCGGCCGCGTCGGGCCGCAGCCGGTCGTGGTGGGCGAAGACGCGCGGCGTCGAGAGGCCCTCCCGCGACGGCACGACCACCCACCACCAGGTGGCGTCGACGATGGCCGGGTCGGCGTACGGCGCGACCTGCTCCCCGCGTCCCACGCCCGCGGCGGTGCCGCCGAGCAGGCAGAACGGCACGTCGCTGCCCAGCTCGGCCGCGATGGCGAGGAGGGCGTCGTCGGGGGTCTGCAGGTCGTGCAGCCGGTCGAGCGCCACGAGCGTCGCCGCGGCGTCGGCCGAGCCGCCCGCGAGCCCGCCGGCGACCGGGATGTCCTTCTCGACGTGCACGTCCGCGCGCAGGGTGCGGCCGTGGTGGGCGCCGAGCAGCTCGGCGGCGCGGTGCACGAGGTTGGTGCCGGGCGCGAGCGGTACGGAGGAGCCGTCGACGTGGTCGGACGCGGTCAGCTCGAGCTGCACCGGCACCGTGCCCGAGCCGCCGGGGCGGGCGGTCACGTCGTCGTACAGCCCGATGGCCTGGTAGACGGTGGCCAGCGGGTGGTAGCCGTCGGGGCGAGGGGCGCCGACGGCGAGGTAGAGGTTGATCTTCGCCGGGGCGCGCACGGTCACCGACCGGCCGCCGCCCTGGCCGGTGGGGGCGGTGCGGGCGCTCATGCGGGGTCCTCGGGGGTCTCGACGGGGGCGGAGGTGTCGGTGGACGCGGGGGGAGCCGTCAGGGCCAGGCCCTCGGCGACGCGGGCGAAGTCCTCCACCCGCAGCTGCTCGCCGCGGACGGTGGGCTCGACGCCGGCGTGGGCCAGGGCGGCCTCGATGCGCTCGGTGGAGCCGGCGAGGCCGCGCAGCGCGGCGCGCAGCGTCTTGCGGCGCTGGGCGAAGGCGGCGTCGACGACGGTGAACACCTCGGTGCGCGACGCGGTGGTGACGGGCGGCTCGCGCCGGGTCCAGGCGACGAGGCCGGAGTCCACGTTGGGCGCGGGCCAGAACACGTTGCGCCCGATCGACCCGGCGCGACGCACGTCGGCGTACCAGGCCGCCTTGACCGAGGGCACGCCGTACGTGCGCGAGCCCGGGCCCGCGGCGAGCCGGTCGGCCACCTCGGCCTGCACCATGACGAGACCGCGCTCGAGCGAGGGCAGCAGGGCGAGCAGGTGCAGCAGCACCGGCACCGAGACGTTGTAGGGCAGGTTGGCGACCAGCGCGGTCGGGGCATCGCCCGGCAGCTCGGTGATGCGCAGGGCGTCGGCGGCCACGACCTCGAACGCGTCGGCCTGCGCCGGGGCGAGCTCGGCGATGGTGGCCGGGAGCCGGGCCGCGAGCACCTCGTCGAGCTCGATCGCGACGACCCGGCGGGCGACGTCGAGCAGCGCCAGCGTCAGCGACCCCAGCCCCGGACCGACCTCGACGACGACATCGTCGGGCCCGACCCCGGAGTCGCGCACGATGCGCCGCACCGTGTTGGGGTCGATGACGAAGTTCTGCCCGCGCTGCTTCGTGGGCCGCAGGTCGAGCTCGGCGGCGAGGCGACGGACGTCGGCGGCGCTGAGGAGTCGCGGAGCGCCGGCCGTGGTCACGAGGGCCACCCTACGAACCCCGGGCCCCGGGCGGCTCGGCGCCCCGTGGGCCACCGACCCCCGGTACGACGCGAGCCGCCGCCGACCGGGTGGGGTCGGCGGCGGCTCGGCGTCAGCGGCGGGAGGGCGCTCGGGTCAGCGGGGCAGGCCCAGCTTGCTCGAGCAGCTCGGCCACGCGCCGTACCCACCGCGGTCGTCGCGCAGCTTGGTGGCCACGCGGATCTGCTCCTCGCGGCTGTTCTCGTGCGGGTAGCCCGAGCCGCCGTAGGCGCGCCAGGTCTGCAGGTTGAACTGCAGGCCGCCGTAGTAGCCGTTGCCCGTGTTGATGGCCCAGTTGCCGCCGGACTCGCACTGCGCGAGGTCGTCCCACACGGTCGAGCCGGAGGCGTAGTTGGAGCCGCCGGCCGGGGCGGAGGACGACGAGGAGCTCGACGGGGCCGGGGTCTCCTCCGGGCGCTCCTTCGTGCCCACGCGCACCCGCTCGGTGACGGGGGCGGTGGTGACGCGCGACGCGGTGACCTGGCGCTCGACGCCGCGGCCGTTGCGCAGCGTCACGAGGTAGGTCACGTCCTGGGCGCCGTCGCGACCGGCCGTCTCGACCTCCTCCTCGCCCTCGAAGAGCGACGGGTCCTCGACCTCGACCGTGCCGTGCGGCACGACCTGGTCGGCGACGGTGACCTCCTGCTGCGCCCAGCGGGTCACCGTGATGGTGCCCCCCTCGGCGACGGGGGTCTCGACGGCGGGGACGACCGCGTCGGTCGCGGCGAGCTCGATGCCGAGCTGCGCGAGCACGTCGCCGACGGTCAGGCCGGCCACCTGCTCGGTCACCGGGGCGTCGGCGCCGACGACGAGCGTGAGGGTCTTGGGGGTGACGAGCTCCAGGGCCATGCCGTCGCGGTCGATGCCCGCGCTGCGGCTGGCCGAGAGCTGCGCACCCTCGGCGGTCAGACCGATCTCGGCGAGGGCGCCGTCGACGTCGCGGGCGAGCACCCAGTGGGTGTCGGTCGCGCCGTCGACCGTGAGCTCGAGGGGCCGGGCGTAGCGCACGCTGATGCGCGAGCCGTCCACGACGTCCTCGTCCACGCTGGGGGCCACCTGGTCGCGGTCGCCGACCTCGACGCCCTCGCTCTCCAGGACGTCGCCGACCGAGCCGCCGAAGGCGGACACGGTCCGCTCCTGGCCGTCGACGCTGAGCGTCACCGTCTTGCTGAGGGCCGCGTACCCGGCGGTGGTGCCGGCCACCGCCAGCACCACGACCGCCACGAGGGCGGCGATGAACCCACGACTGCGGACGAACCGGGCGAGATCGCCGCGGCCGCCGCTCGAGCTGATGAGCTGCACAACACTCCGAACGCAGTTCTGTCCGGCCCTCGGACGTCGGCGCACCCCAGGCCGCAGCCGTCCGCGGGCGGGATCACGGGGGCGCACGCGCCTCCGGACCACGTCGTGGACCGTCTGGACCTGTCGGGCCGACTGGGGGAGTAGCGACCAGCCACCGCGGTTGTCTGCCCGCGGAGGCGGCCGCGAGCCGCACCCTGCGCCGGCTGGACGTGACGCCCGATCCCGGCTGACAAGAACTCGACCATAACCGCCGCTGCGGCGAGAGCCAATCCGTCGTCCACCGGTGGAACGCGGCTCACACGGCGCCGCGGCGGGCCGGGACGGCGGTGCCGGGGGTCAGGCGCCGGCCCGGGGGGCCGTCCCCCACGGCCCGCCGAAGGCCGCGAAGGTGGTGCGCTCGATGGCCGCGCACAGCTCGCCGAGGTCGTCCCCACGGGTCTGCGCCATGGCCCGCACGGTCACGGGCACCAGGTAGGACGCGTTCGGCCTCCCCCGGTACGGCGTGGGCGTCAGGTACGGCGCGTCCGTCTCCACGAGCACCCGGTCGAGCGGCGTCACGACGAGCGCCTCGCGCAGGTCACCGGCGTTCTTGAACGTCACCGTGCCCGCGAAGGAGAGGTGCGCCCCGCGGTCGAGGCAGGCGCGCGCGAAGGCGGCGTCGCCGGAGAAGCAGTGCATGACCCAACGGTCGGGCGCACCGACGGCGTCGAGCACGTCGAGCACCGCCGCGTGCGCGTCGCGGTCGTGGATGACGAGGGTCTTGTCGAGCCGCTTCGCGATGTCGACGTGGCGCGCGAAGCTCTCCCGCTGGGCGTCGAGGCCCTCGGGGCCGGTGCGGAAGAAGTCGAGGCCCGTCTCCCCCACGGCGCGCACGTCCGGGTGGGCGGCGGCGAGCCGCTCGATCTCCTCGAGGGCCGCGTCGAGCCGCCCGGCGGCGGCCAGCAGGGGCGCCTCGTTCGGGTGCAGCGCGACGCCGGCGACGAGCGCGTCGTACCGCTCCGCGGCGGCGACCGCCCACCGGGCACCGGGCAGGTCGCAGCCGATCTGCACGATGCGCGGCACCCCCACCGCCGCCGAGGCCGCGAGCGCCGCCTCGACGCCGAGCCAGTCGTCGGGCCCGGGCCCGTCGGCGATGTCGAGGTGGCAGTGGTTGTCGACGACGGGGTGCGGCAGCGGCTCCGGAGCCGGCGGGCGGCTGCGGTCGCGGCGCGCGCCCTGCTCGGTCGCGGCCGCCCGGGACCGGGTCGGGCCGTCGGGCGTCGGGGAGCCGTGGGGCCCCTCGCTCACGGGTGTCCGGCCGCGCCGCCGACGCGCTCGAGGACGGCCTCGGCCAGCGCCTCGGGCGCGTGCTCGGGGATCCAGTGGCTGACGCCGGTGAGCACGACGAGCTCGTACTCGGCGTCGACGTACTCCCCCGACATGTCGACGCCGGCGCGGTCGACGGCGGTGTCGCCGTCGCTCCACACCAGCGTCGTGGGCACCTTCACCCGGCGCGCGAAGCCCCCGCCGCCGGAGAACGGCAGACCGCGGTAGTAGCCGACGCCGCCGGGGAACGCGCCGTACTCGAGGATCTCGCGCCGGAACCGGGCGAGGTCCTCGGACCGCATGCCCGCGTGGGCCAGGATCCGCTCGAGGTCGCGGGGGCGCTTCGCGGCCAGCAGCTCGGGCAGGACGGGGAGCTGGAACATGCCGATGTACCAGCTGCGCAGCAGCTGCGGGCTGCGCAGTCCGGCCTTGCTGAACGCTCCCGGGTGCGGCACGGAGACGGCGGTGAAGGTGCGGATGCGGTCGCCGTGGGCGGCCGCGACGCCCCAGCCGATGGCGGAGCCCCAGTCGTGCCCGACGAGGTGGACCCGCGCGCCCGCGTCGCCCAGCGCGTCGAGCAGCGCCAGCACGTCCCCGACGAGCCTGTTCAGGGTGTACTGCTTCCGTCCGCTCGGGCGTGCGCCCGGGGAGTAGCCGCGCTGGTCGGGCGCGACGGTGCGGTAGCCCTGGGCGTGCAGCAGCGGGGCCACCTGGTCCCAGCACGACGAGCGCTGGGGGAAGCCGTGCAGCAGCACGACCACGTCGCCGTCGAGGGGACCGGAGTCCACCACGTCGAAGGTGAGGCCGTCGTTGGTGAAGGTCGTCACGCGCTCCGAGCTCATGGCGCCGAACCTACCGGGCTCAGCCGCGGTGGACCGCGTCGTACACGACCCGCTTGGGCACGCCGGCGGCCTCGGCGACCTCCTTGATCGCGTCCTTGCGCAGCGTGCCCGTCTCCTCCCGCTCGGCGACCGCGGCGCGGAGGCTGTCGGGGTCGGCGGCCACGCTCGCGCTCGCGACGACGCCCTGCACGACGAGGGTGACCTCGCCCCGCACGCCCTCGCCGGCCCAGGCGACGAGGTCGGCGAGCGGCCCCCGTCGTACCTCCTCGTGGGTCTTCGTCAGCTCGCGGCACACGGCCGCCGGCCGGTCGCCGCCGAAGGCCTCGGCGAGCGCGGCGAGCGCCGCCTCGGTGCGGTGGGGGGCCTCGAAGAACACCATCGTGCGCTCCTCGTGGGCGAGCACGGCGAGGCGGCGGGCCCGCTCGCCGGCCTTGCGCGGCAGGAAGCCCTCGAAGCAGAACCGGTCGACGGGCAGTCCCGAGACCGCGAGCGCGGTGAGCACCGCGGAGGGCCCGGGCACCGCGGTGACGGGCACCCCCGCCTCGACGCAGGCCGCCACGAGCCGGTAGCCGGGGTCCGACACGCTCGGCATCCCCGCGTCGGTGACGAGCAGCACCCGCTGCCCCGCCTGCAGCGCCTCGAGCAGCTGGGGGGTGCGGGCCTGCTCGTTGCCCTCGAAGTACGACGCCACGCGGCCGCCGACCTCGACGCCCAGGTCGCCCGTCAGGCGGCGCAGCCGCCGGGTGTCCTCGGCCGCGACCACGTCGGCGCGGGCCAGCTCGGCGACGAGCCGGGGCGACGCGTCGTCGGGGCGGCCGATCGGCGTGCCCGCGAGCACGAGCACGCCGGTGGGTGCCGCGTCGCCGGTCGCCTGGGGGGTGTCCACACCGGCGATCATCCCAGGACGCCGTCCGTAGAGTTCACCCCCGTGACGATGCCGACCCTGCCGCGCGTGCGTCCTGGCGCCGTGGCCCCGCCGGCCGTCACGCGGGCGCTCGCCGGGTGGGGGACCCGCTGGGGCGGCTGGCTGCCCGGCCTCGCCGTCTTCGTCCTCGCCCTGCTGCTGCGCCTCTACCACCTGGGCACGCCGCGGGAGTTCTCGTTCGACGAGACCTACTACGCCAAGCACGGCTGGTCGCTGCTCAACCACGGCTACGTGCGCGACTACCCCGACAGCGCGGACGAGTCGATCCTCGACGGGGACACGGACGTCTGGCTGGACGCGCCCGAGCTCATCGTCCACCCCGAGGTGGGCAAGTGGATGATCGCGCTGGGGATCCGCGCGTTCGGCATGGACCCGTTCGGCTGGCGCATCGCCGCGGTCGTGGCCGGCGCGCTGATGGTGCTCGTCATGTGCCGGCTCGTGCGCCGCATGACGGGCTCCACGCTGCTGGGGTGCGTCGCCGGTCTCCTGCTCACCTTCGACGGCATGCACTTCGTGCTCTCGCGCCTCGCACTGCTCGACATCTTCCTCGCGCTCTTCCTGCTCTGCGGCGTGGCCTGCGTCGTCAACGACCGCTACTGGCTGCGCGCGCGGCTGGCCCGGCTCGTGCCGGAGCGGCCCGACGACCCGGCCGCCGCCCTCGACCCGCTCGACGGGTCGCGCCGGTGGGGTGCCTCCGGTCCCGTCCGCGCGCTGCTGTGGCGCCCGTGGCTGCTCGGCGGCGGCGTCGCCTGGGGCCTCGCGGTCGGCACGAAGTGGACCGCGCTCTACCCCCTCGCCGCGTTCGGCGTCCTCGTCTGGGTCTGGAGCGCCGGGGCCCGCCGCATGTTCGGGGTGCGTCGCTCGCTGGTGCGCGCCGCGCTGGTCGACGGCGTGCCGGCGTTCGGCTACCTCGTGCTGGTGGCGCTGGCGACGTACGTCCTGAGCTGGACCGGCTGGCTGCTCCACGCCGACGAGCAGGAGGAGGCCTTCTCCTCGACGCAGTACACGCAGTTCGTCGCCGCGGCCACCGACTGCGACGACCAGGCGACGCTGGACCCGCAGGCGCGCTGGCCCACCGCCACGGAGCCGGACGCCAGCGGCCTGGGCGAGGTGACGCAGTCGCTGCGCTCGCTCTGGTACTACCACCAGGACCTCTACGTCTTCCACACGCAGTTCCTCAACTGCTCGACCCACCCCTACCAGTCCGACCCGGTCGGCTGGCTCGTGCTGAACCGGCCGGTCGGGGTCCACGCGGAGAACGACATCCAGCCCGGCGACCAGGGCTGCACGGCGGCGGCCGACAGCACGTGCCTGCGCCAGGTGCTCATCCTCGGCACGCCGGTGCTGTGGTGGTCGGGCGCACTGGCCCTCGTCGCGGCCCTCGGGCTGTGGGTGGCCGCCCGCGACTGGCGCTACGGCGTCGCCGTCGTGGGCGCCGGCTCGACCTGGGTGCCGTGGTTCTCCAACGACGACCGCCCGATCTTCCTCTTCTACGCGATGGCGATCCTCCCGTTCACCGTCATCGCGCTGACCCTCGTGCTCGGCCGGGTGGTGGGCCGCTCACCGGTCCCCACCCCCCGTCGTACGGCGGGGGTCGTCCTCGCGGGCGCCGTGGTCGTGCTCGTCGTCCTCAACTTCGCGTGGTTCTGGCCCATCTACACCGACCAGCTGCTGACCCGCGCCGAGTGGCTCGACCGCATCTGGTTCGACCGCTGGATCTAGGCGTCGAGCCCCGCGAGGTCACGGACCCACGCCGCGAGGGCGGCGCGCTCGTCGGAACTCGTGCGGGTGCGGCGCAGCAGGGCCGTCGGGCGGGGGCGGCGGTCGTGCCACAGCGCGCCGGAGCGGGGCGCCGGCTCGACGCCCGCCAGCCACACGACCGTGTCGGCGCCCTCCGCGGCGTCGCGCAGCACCGGGCCCGTGAGCCGGTGGAACCCGGGCAGGGAGTCGGCGACGCCGGGGGTGTCGGCCCAGCCCGGGTGGGCGGCGGCGACGACCACCCCGTCGGGGCCCCAGCGCCGCGCCAGCTCGGGCAGCAGCTCGACCTGGGCCCGCTTGGACCGCGCGTAGGCCGTCGTCGGCGAGTAGTCGGACGGGCCCACGTCGTAGGCCACGTCGTCGAGCCGCAGCGCCTGGGCGTACATGCCGCCCGACGTCACCCACACCACCCGCGCGCCGTGGCGCGAGGCCGCGAGCCGGTCGCGCAGCAGCTCCGTCAGCAGTGCCGGGCCCAGCACGTGCACCGCCATCGACAGCTCGTGCCCCTGGGCCGAGAGCGTGCGCTCCGGCGGCATGACGCCGGCGTTGTGGACGAGCACGTCGAGGGACCGCTCCCCCAGCGCCGCGCGCAGCTCGCCGGCCGCACGTCGGACGTCGGCGAGGTCACCCACGTCGCAGCGCTGCACCGTCAGCTCGGCCCCGGGCACGCGCGCGAGCAGCTCGCGGCGCACGGCCTCGCCCTTCGCGGGGTCGCGCACGACGAGGACGACGGCGGCACCGAGCCGCGCCAGGTCCTCGGCCGTCGCCGCGCCGAGCCCCGACGAGGCGCCCGTGACCGCGGCCGTGCGCCCGGCGAGCGCTCCGGGCGCCGGGTCGGCGGGCCACGTCGGGAGACGGCGGCGCACCGCCACGCCGAGGCGGGTGTAGCCGGGCACGACCGCGCGGTCCAGCGCAGTGTCGAGCGTGCGGGCGGCGCCGGTCGTCCACGAGGTCATGCCGGTGACGCTAGCCGCGGTGTGCTTGCCCGCGGCGGGGACGATGGCCGGATGACGACCTCCGAGGCTCCCCCCGCGCCGCCGGCGACCGCAGCGACCGACCGGGGACGCCCGGCGCCGGCCGACCGGGCGCGGCAGGTGGCGGTCACCGTCGCCTACGTCGCGTGCATCGTCGGCAACCTGTTCGGCGCCGGTGTCGTCGGCCCGGTCGAGGTGAGCACGGCCGGCAACGAGGCCTTCGCCGCCGACGCCTCCCTGCTGACGCCGGCCGGGTCGGCGTTCTCGATCTGGTCCGTCGTCTACGCGGGCCTCACCCTCCACGTCGCCGTGCAGTGGCTCCCGTCGCGGGCCACCTCGGCGCGGCACCGGGCGACGGGCTGGCTCGTCGTCGCCGCCTCGCTGCTCAACGCCGGGTGGCTGACCGTCTCGCTGCAGGGCTACCTGTGGACCAGCGTCGTGGTCATCGCGGCCCTGCTCGCGGTGCTCGTCGAGATCGTGCGCCGCCTCACCCGCCACCCGGCCGGCGGGACGGATCGCACCGGGCTGACCGAACGGGTGGCCGTCGACGGCACCTTCGGGCTGTACGTCGGGTGGGTCAGCCTCGCGGTCGTCGCCAACGTGGCGGCCGCGAGCACCGCCCAGGGGGCCGCGCGCACCGGGGACGTGGCGGTGACCGTCGCGGTCGTCGTGCTCGTCGGCGTCGCGCTGGTCACGGCGCTGGTGGCGCGCGCGTGGGGCGGCCGGGTGGCGGTCGCGCTCGCCCAGGCGTGGGGCCTCGCCTGGGTGGCCTATGGTCGCCTCGCCGGCGACCCGGAGTCGCTGGTCGTGGGCCTCGTCGCCGGCGTCGCCGCGCTCGTGCCGCTCGTCGCGGTGGGGGTGGTGCGGCGCGGACGCACGCCCGCGCGCGTCGCCGTACCCCGAGGAGAGTCGTGACCACCTGGAAGCCGGGCTGGGACGCCGTGCCGGAGCCGATCGAGCGCTTCTTCGGCGAGTACCACCTCGCCACCCTGACCACCCTGCGCGCCGACGGCCGCCCGCACGTCGTGCCGGTCGGCGTCACGCTCGACGTCGAGCAGCGCTGCGCCTGGGTCATCACGTTCCCGGAGTCGCGCAAGGCGCGGAACCTCCTCGAGCGCCCCGGCAGCCCCGTGGCCGCCTGCCACGTCGACGGCGGCCGCTGGCTCACCGTCGAGGGCACCGCGAGCGTGACGTCGGACCCGCAGCAGGTCGCCCGCGCGGTCGAGCGGTACGCCGCCCGCTACCGCCAGCCGAAGGAGCGCCCCGACCGCGTCGCGCTGCGCATCGAGGTCGAGCGCGTGCTGCACGGCGCCCACCTCTGACGCAGCCGCGACCGAGGCTCCGCCCCCGGACGCACGAGAGCCGGTGCTCCCTGCTCCGCCACAGAGGACAGGGGGCACCGGCTCGAGGCCGTGCGGACGGGGTACGACGGCTCGCGCCGCCCCCGCCCGGATCACTCGTTGATGCTGGCCGGCTCGCTCGCGTTGGCGGTGCGGTTCTCGGCGTCGATCATCCAGGCGAGCTGCTCGAGACGCTCGAGGATGGTGTGGAGGATGTCGGCCGTGGTCGGGTCCTCGGCGTCCACCTCGTCGTGGATGCGACGCGCGGTGCCGGCGACGGCGTAGAGCGCGCCCACGATCAGGTCGACGCAGCGGGCCGTGTCGATCTCGGTGGCGGGGAACTCCGGGATGCTCGACTGCGTGGCGACGCGGGCGGCGCGGCCGTCGACCGTCACGTAGACGGCGCGCATGCGCTCGGCCACGGTGTCGGAGAACTCGCGGGCCGCGTCGACGACCTCGTCGAGCTGCAGGTGGAGGTCGCGGAAGTTCTTGCCGACGACGTTCCAGTGGGCCTGCTTGCCCACGAGGTGCAGGTCGATGAGGTCGGCGCTGAGGGCCTGCAGGTGGTCCGCCAGCTGCTGGGACGCCTTGAACGGCGGGCGCGCCTGGTGGGTCGCGGTGGGGGCGGTGGTCTGGATGGTGTCGCTCATGGCGATCTCCTCTCCTCGGGGTCCGGGGTGGCCGCCGCAGCGGCCGATGGCCCCACCTTGCCACCTTTTCTGGAACCGTTCCAGAAAGGTTAGGCTCGCCTGGCCGACCCCCCGGGGGCTACCCTGGCGGTTGCTCAGGGTTCGGGCGCGTCTTGGAGGTGGGTACGGCGCGCAGCCTCGCCGTACCCGCTCGGAGCCCCGCATGACATCCCTCGACAGCTACCGACGTCTCCTCGGACTCGTCGGACCCACCTACGTCGCCGTCGCCTTCGTGGCGCGCATCCCGCTCGCCATGGCGCAGATCGGCACCCTCCTCCTCGTCGCGCAGGAGACCGGCAGCTACGGCGCCGGCGGCGCGACCGCCGGCGCCCTCGCCGTGGCCAACGCCCTCGGCTCCCCCGTCGCCGGCAGCCTCGCCGACCGCCTCGGCCAGCGCCCCGTCGTGCTGCTGCAGTCGTCGGTCGGGGCCGTCGGCCTCGTCGGCGTCGTCGTCGGCGCGACCCAGGGGGCACCCCTGCCGGTCCTGCTCGTCGTCGCCGCCCTCGCCGGCCTCGCCCTCCCCCAGGTCGGCCCGCTCGCGCGGGTGCGCTGGCGTCCCGTCACCCGCGGCGAGCAGCACCAGCACCGGCTCGTCGCCACCGCGTTCTCCTACGAGGGCGCGGCCGACGAGGCGTCGTTCGTGCTCGGCCCGGCGCTCGTCGGGCTCGTGGCGGCCCTGATCTCGCCGGCGGGCGCCCTCCTCGTCGCCGCGGTGACGCTCGGCGTCTTCGGCACCCTCTTCGGGCTGCACCGCACCGCCCCGCCCGGCGCGGGCCGCGTCGACCACGGCGCCACCGGTCCGCTCGTGACCGGCGCGGTCCTCGTGCTGCTCGCCGCCCAGTTCTTCCTCGGCACCCTCTTCGGCTCGATCCAGACCGGCACGACCGTGCTGGCGACCGCGGAGGACGTGGCCGGCGCCGCCGGCCTCCTGCACGCCCTGCTGGGCGTCGGCAGCGCGAGCGCCGCGATCGTCTACGCCTCGCTGCCCGACCGGTTCCGGCTCGCCGACCGCCTCGTCGTGGCCGCGGTCGCCCTGCTCGTGCTGTCGGCGCCGCTCCTGCTCGTCGACGGCCTCGTGGGCGTCGCGCTGGTGACGCTCGCGCTCGGCTTCGCCGTGGCGCCGTACATGGTCACCACCTTCACCTTGGCCGAGCGCGTGGTCCCGCTCGCCCGGGTCGGCACGGCGATGACCCTGCTGGCGGGCGCCACCGGCCTCGGGTACGCCGCGGGGTCGGCGCTCGCGGGCCGGCTCGCCGACGCCGCCCGCGCCGGGGACCTCCCCGGCGGCCTCGCGGACCTCGGCGGCCACACCGCGGCGTACGTCGTCACGGTCACCGCCACGGCCTGCGCGACCGTCCTCGCGGTGCTCGCCCGACGGGCCCTCGTGCGTGCCGCGGTGGCCTCCGAGGCCGACACGACGCGCTGGGACGGGGCGTCGGCGCCCGATCCGAGCGCCGCCCCGGTAGCGTGACGGACGACGTGGGACCGGTACGGTCGCCCCGCAATCCAGTAGTCCGCGACAAGGAGTCAGACATGAACAAGAAGGAGCTCGTCGACCAGGTCGCCGAGGCGACCGGCCTGGGCAAGGGCGAGGCCGAGTCCGCCGCCAACGCGGTGTTCGACGCGATCGGCAAGGCCCTCGCGGCCGGCGACAAGGTCGCCGTGGCCGGCTTCGGCACGTTCGAGACCCGTGAGCGCGCCGCTCGCACCGGCCGCAACCCGCAGACGGGCGAGGAGATCCAGATCGCCGCGAGCACGACGCCGGCGTTCAAGGCCGCCGCCGCGCTGAAGAAGACGGTCGCCGGCTGACGCCAGCACCACCGACAGACGCCGAGGGCGTCCGGCCCCTCGGGGTCGGACGCCCTCGGCGTCTGTGCGTCGCCCGTCGCCCACCGGGGGCGGCGGGGGTAGCTGCGGCTCAGCCCTCGGTCGGCGGGACGGTGGAGCCGTCCATCTCCTCGAGGTCCTGCAGCTGCTGCTCGACCTCGTCCTCGTCCACCAGCGGCTCGCCGGCCTCGGTGCAGGTCGTCGAGACCGTGGAGAGCGCGGCGAAGAAGTCGCCCTCGAGCTGCTCGATCTCGGCCAGCTCGGCCTCGGTCGGCAGGCCGGGCAGCGTGTAGGTGGCCGTCTCCCCCGGGTCGAGGTCGGTGGGGATGTTGGCCGGGTCGGTCGCCGCGTCGGCGATCTCCTCGTCGGCCGCGAGGGCCGGGCTGTCGGCCATGGCCTGGGCCGCGTCGGCGAGCGGGGTCAGCGTCGCGTCCATCTCGTCGTCGCCGTGCTCGACGAGGTCGCGCAGGCCCGACGCGATGCCGGCGTAGTCGGTCGTGCCCTCGTCGAGCTCCTGCGAGGCGACGAAGCCGGCGACCTCGGGGCACGCCTCCGTGATGTTCTCGGGCCAGTCGGTGCGCTCGGCCTCCGGCTCACCGCCGTCGTCGCCGCTGCAGGCGCCCAACCCGAGGGCGAGCACCCCCGCCAGCGCGGCGGCGCGGATGCCGTTGCGTGCACTCATCGGACTCCTCCTGGTGGGTCGGGACCGGTCCGAGCCTAGACGAGGTGGGCGGCGGGCGTCGTCGGCGACGGGGGTGCCGCCCGCCCGGACGGCACCCCCGCGACGCCGGCGACTCAGCCCTGGCGGGCCTTCAGGCGGGGGTTCTGCTTGTTGATGACGTAGGTGCGGCCGCGGCGGCGCACCACCTGCGAGCCGGGCTGGTTCTTCAGCGAGCGCAGGGAGTTGCGGACCTTCATGTCTCCTCCTCGGGAGCGGCGGTGGGTGCGGGGCGGTGCGGGGGTCGTGCGGTCGTGCCGGGCTCAGCGGACGAGCCGGCCGGTGGCCGGGTCGACGAGCCCGCGCCGCACGGCCGGCAGCAGGCGGCGGGGCACGGCGTGCTCCTCGCCGGCGACGGTGACGGGCACGAGGTCCGGTGCGCTCGCCTTCCAGGCGGAGCGGCGGTGACGGGTGTTGCTGCGCGACGTGCGGCGCTTCGGGACGGCCACGGTGGGTCCTTCCTCTCGGGCCCCGGAGGGCGGGGGGGGTGGGGCGGGGGTGGGTGCGGCGGGTGGGTGCGGCGGGTGGGTGCGGCGGGGACTCAGGCCACGTCGCGGATCGGGCCGAGCCAGGGCTCGAAGCCGTCCTCGACCTGGTGCCACCCGATCCCGCGGCCGACGGCGGCGCGCGGGACGAGCAGGCCCTCGAAGGCCGCCGCGAGGTGGAGCGGGGGCGCCCCGGTGCCGGTGAACGCGAGCTGGGTGCGCGGCACGCGGTCGCCCCACGGCTCCCCGTCGCCGATGCTCAGCTGGCCGCCGGCTCCCTCCCACAGCAGCGCGCGTCCCGGGCGGGTGGGCAGCCAGAAGCAGCCGCGGGTGCGGTGGCGCCCGAGTGCAAGGCTCTCGAGCCCGTCGAGGAGGCGCTCGGGGTGGAACGGCCGGTCGGAGACCAGGTCGAGCGTCCACACGTCGGCGGAGGCGGGCACGGGCAGGGGCAGCTCGCGCACGTGGGAGGCCCACGCCCGCGACCGGGCGTGCTGGTGGGGCGGGCGGGTGACGAGGTCGGTGCCGGCGAGCAGGTCGGCCCCCCGCACGACCGGTACGTCGGGACGTGCGAGCGCCCGCAGCAGGTCCGGGCCGGCGTCGGTGCCCGCGGCGCCGGTGGTGACGACGACGTCGGCGAGCTCGACCATCGAGCAGGCGACCTCGCCCACACCGCGCTCGTCGTCGTGGCTCGTGGCCAGCCCGCGCTCGGCGAGCGTCTCGTCGCCGAGGAGGTCGTCGACCAGCGTCGCGTCGGGCAGCGCGGTCACGACGGCCGCCAGGCGCAGGCGGCGCGCGAGGCGCCGGTCGCGGGCGATGACGCCGCAGACCTGGTCGGCCTCGGCCCCCACGGGCAGCTGCGCGACCACCGAGCGCCACCGGCCGTCGCGGGCGAGGCGCTCGAGGGTGGGGAGCACGTCCTCGCGCAGCGCGCAGCTGACGCAGGCGTGCTCGAGCTCGACCTCCTCGCGCTCGACGACCCCGGTGAGGTCGCTGACGACCCGCTCGAGCACCCCGCGGTCGAGGTCGATGTGGTGGCGCACCGCGACGGCGTCCGGCAGGTCGCACACCAGGCTCAGCTGGGCCGCGGCCATCGCGTCGGGGTGGACGCCGGTCACGAGCACGACGGCGGTCCTCACGCGTCCCCCTCCCCGGCGGCGCTGCGCCCGCCCGCGGCGCCGCGGGCGCCGTACCGACGGCGGAAGGCCTCGACGCGGCCCTCGGTGTCCATGACGCGACCCTTGCCGGTCCAGAACGGGTGGCTGGCCGAGGAGACGTCGACGTCGACGACCGGGTACGTCGTGCCGTCGATCTCGACGGTCTCCCCGCCGGTGCGGCCGGCGAGCGTCGAGCGGGTGAGCACCAGCTGGTCGGCCGAGCGGTCGCGGAAGACCACGGGCCCGTACGTGGGGTGGATCCCCTGCTTCATCTGGATCTGCCTCTTCCTGCGTGTGTTTAGAATGAGAACCGTTTTCAGTCTGACACGAAGGGAGTCCCGATGTCACGTGTGTGCCAGGTGACGGGGCGGGAGCCGGGATTCGGCCACCACGTCTCGCACTCGCACCGCCGCACCAAGCGGAGGTTCGACGTCAACATCCAGCGCAAGAGGTACTTCGTGCCGAGCCTCGGCCGGCACGTCGTGCTGCGGGTGAGTGCCCGCGGCATCAAGGTGATCGACGCCCGCGGGATCGAGTCCGTGGTCGCCGAGCTGCAGCGGAAGGGGACGGGGTTCTGATGGCCAGGCGAGGCAACGACGTGCGACCGATCGTGAAGCTGCGGTCGACGGCGGGGACCGGCTACACCTACGTCACGCGCAAGAACCGGCGCAACGACCCCGACCGGCTCGTGCTGCGCAAGTTCGACCCGCGCGTGCGGCGCCACGTCGAGTTCCGCGAGGAGCGCTGATGGCCAAGAAGTCGAAGATCGCGGCGGACGCGCGCCGCCGCGCGGTCGTGGAGCGGTACGCCGAGCGCCGCGCCGCCCTGCGCGAGGCCGTGCGGCGGGCCGAGCCCGGGTCCGGGGAGCTGACCGAGGCCGTCCGCGCACTGTCGCGCCTGCCGCGCGACTCCTCTCCGGTGCGGCTGCGCAACCGGGACCAGGTGGACGGCCGCCCCCGCGGCTACCTGCGCAAGGCGGGCCTGTCCCGCGTGCGCTTCCGGGAGATGGCCCACCGCGGCGAGCTCCCGGGCATCACGAAGTCGAGCTGGTAGCGGCTCTACCTGACGCCTCGACCACCGGGCCGCGTGCCCGGTGGTCGGGGCGGCGGGGTCCCGTGGGCGCGGGGCCACCGCCCGCCCGACATCGCCCGGATGTCACCACTCGCACCACGGAGCCCGCGCCACGACGGGGCGCTGCGCCCACGAGTGGATGCGATCGGGCGGCGAGCTCGCCAGCCACCCGGCAGCCGAGGGCGGTCGCCCCCGTGGCCACCCGGTGGTCGAGGTGGTCGCCCCCGCGGCCACCCGGTGGTCGAGGTGGTCGCCCCCGCGGGGCGACCCTCGAGACCAGCCCTCAGACGTCGGTGATCCGCACGCCGGCGTGCGCCTTGTAGCGGCGGTTGGCGGCGATGAGGTTGGCCGTCAGCGCCTCGACCTGGTGGGCGTTGCGGCGGCGGCCGGCGTACACACCCCGGACACCGGGGATCACGCCCGCGAGGTCCTGCACGAGGTCGGTGGCCTCGCGCTCGTCGCCCAGCACGAGCACGTCGGTGTCGATGCTCGTGACCTCGGGGTCCTCGAGCAGCACGGCGGAGACGTTGTGGAAGGCGCCGACGACGGTGGAGTCCGGCAGCACGGCCTGGGCCTGCTGCGTCGCCGACCCCTCCTCCACCTGCAGGGCGAACGGGCCCTGCTTGTCGAAGCCGAGCGGGTTGACGCAGTCGACGACGACCTTGCCGGCCAGCTCGGAGCGCAGGCCCTCCAGCAGCTCCTTGTGGCCGTCCCACGGCACGACCACGAGCACGACGTCGCCCGCGGCGGCCGCGCCGGCGTTGTCGGCGCCGGTGACGGAGCCCGCGCCCTCGCCCAGCGCAGCGGCGAGCTCGGCGGCCGCGGCCGCACCCTTCTCCTCGGTGCGGGACCCCAGCACCACGCTCAGGCCCGCGGCCGCGAAGCGGCGGGCGAGCCCGCGACCCTGCGGGCCGGTGCCGCCCAGGACGGCGATGGTCGTGCCCTCGAGGCTCTCGGGGATGCTCACGCGGCTGCTCCTTCTCGTCGCGCCGCAGCGGGCCGCGACGGGTGTCTCGGTGCAGGAAACCCTGCGGATGGATTCGCATCGTAGTGACGCTCGGGCGCACCCGCACCCGGCGGGCCACCCGTCGAACCATCGACCCGAGAGGCCCCTCGCAGGTCCGGAGTGCGACGTCCGTCACGTGCTCAACCCGGGTTTGATCTGCGCATTCAGTCGCCTTGAGGCAATCTTGAGGGTAGCCTGCGATCGCTTGTGTCGTTCAGCACAGCGAGTGACCCGACGCCTCGGATGTCGGGACTGCCGTGTTCCACCCTGGGAGGGATTCCTATGTCACGCCCCGCTGCGCGCCTCGTTGCCGCGCTCTCCACCATCGCCGTCGTCGGCGTCACCACGGCTCCGGCCATGGCCGCCGACCCCGCCGCGGAGGCCAGCGCGACCGGCGCCATCCTCACGATCGCCGGCAGCCCCGTCGACTCGGGTCAGTACACCGTCGTCACCGACGGCACGACCCAGACCGAGTCCGGCACCAACAGCCCCGAGGTCGCCGACGTGCTCTCGCAGCAGAGCAACGTCGACGTGGGCGTCATCTACCAGGACGCCACGACCTCCTCGAACGGCGGCCGGTCGAACGCCTTCGCGTGCTCCGGCGTCGCGGGCAACGGCGCCGTCGTGGCCGAGGTCGGCGACGGCACCTGCCTCACCGGCGGCGACCAGGTCACCCTGGTGCCCGGCACGATCGACCTGGGCAACGCCCAGCTGATCCAGAGCAACATCCTGGCCCCGCTGACGCAGCCGCTGAACGACGCGCTCGGCCCGGTCGTCTCCCAGCTGCTCACCCCGCTGAGCGACGTGCTCAACCAGGTGCTGGGCGGTCTCGGCAACCTCGGCGTCGTCATCGAGTCGGCCGGCGCGATCCAGAGCTCCTGCGCCGCCACCTCGACCTCGGCCGAGGCCACGTCGAACATCGCCGACCTGCGCGGTTACGTCACGGTCGCCGGCCAGGAGGTGGAGATCCTCAACCTCCCCGTCGGTGACATCGCGCCGAACACGGAGGTCGTCACCAACCTCGACGACGTCGTGGACGCGATCCTCGTGGGCCTGGACTCGCAGCTGACCAACGGCCTCCAGGGCGCCCTCGCCCCGCTGACCGCCCTGCTGCCCTACGTCCAGCAGATCAACGACCTGGTCATCGCCCAGATCTCCGACCAGCTCGCGCCGGTCCGCGACAACCTGCTGAGCCTGACGCTCAACAAGCAGAGCCAGCCGACCCCGAACTCCATCGAGGTCACCGCGTTCGACCTGCAGGTGCTCCCGGCGGCCAGCCAGTTCATCGGCACCAGCTTCGCCAGCGTCGAGCTCGGCAAGGCCTTCTGCCGCGGCGGCGTGTACGCCGTGGGCGAGCCCGAGCCCACCCCGACGCCGACGACGCCGCCGGTCACGCCGGTCGCCGACACCCCGACGGTGCCCACCTCGGTCCCCGCCGGCATGTCGGGCGAGACGCCCGCTCCCTGGGGTCCCGCCGCGCTGGTCGGCATGACGCTCCTCGCCGGCACCGCCGGTGTGGCCCGCTTCGTCCGCGCCCGCAACGCTGCGTGACCTGCTGACGCCATGACCGAGAAGAGCACGGGGGCAGGCAAGGTCCGCAGCACCGCGGTCCTGACGGCGCTGACCACCCTGCTCCTCGTCCTGAGCGTCGGGCTCGTGGGCATCGGGATCGCGTGGCCGGGCGGGGAGGCGGACGACGGCACGTCGTCGCAGTACACCTCGCTCGACCCGGCCGCGCCGATCCGCCTCGAGGTCCCCCGCCTCGAGGTGACCGCTCCCATCGTCCCGATCAGCGTCAGCACGGAGGGGGTCCTCGACCCGCCCCGCGACGCCGAGCTGGTCGGCTGGTGGAACGAGAGCGCGAAGCCCGGCAATGCCACGGGCCAGACGGTCATCACCGGTCACACCGTGCACACCGGCGGTGGGTCGATGAACCGGATCGGCTCGCTCGAGGCGGGCGACCAGGTGGACGTCGTCAGCGAGTCCGGCCGGATGCGCTACGAGATCGACCGGGTGCGCTACTACAGCCGGGACGACGTGGCGGAGAAGGCCGAGGAGCTGTTCGGCCAGGACCGCGGTGACGGCAACCTCGTCCTCATCACCTGCGCGGACTGGAACGGGGAGTACTACGAGCGCAACGTCATCGCCTTCGGCACGCCGCTCGGCGAGCCGAAGGAGCGGCCCACGGTGGAGCCCACCGCGGACCAGGCGGCCGGCTGAGCCCGGCGCCCGCACGACGAACCGCCGAGGGCGGGAGGAGCAACGCTCCTCCCGCCCTCGGCGCGTCCGGCTGAGCCCGCGCTCGGGCCCGCGCTCGGGCCCGCGCTCACACCACGGGATGCTGACTGGTGATCGAGACGCGGTTGAACGCGTTGATCGTCACCGCGATCCAGGCGACCGCCCCGTAGGCCTCGTCCCCCAGCACCCGCCGCGCGTCGGCCTCGACGGCGCGACGCTCCTCGACGGGCGGCAGCCGGGTGACCGACTCCGCCAGGGCCAGCGCGGCGCGCTCGCGCTCGTCGAAGAGCGCCGTCTCCTCCCACACCGACAGCACCGCGAGCCGGCGGGGGTCCTCCCCCGCCTTGAGCGCCCGTCGGTGGTGCAGGTCGAGGCAGAAGGCGCAGCCGTTGAGCTGGGAGACCCGCAGGTTGACCAGCTCGACGAACCCCCGGTCGAGGCCCGCCCGGCGCGCCGCCTCGGTGACGGCCTTGGCGGTGGCCGCGAGCGCGGCGTACACCTCCGGCTCGGCCCGGTCGAGGAACACGCCCTCGTGGCCCTCGGGGGCGCCCATCAGTCCGCGACGCGGCTGGCGGGCGCGTTGAAGGCGAGGTCGAGGTAGTCGGGGTGCCGGCGCATCCAGGACGCGATGAACGGGCAGGTCGGCATGACCCGCAGCCCGCGGGCGCGGATGTCGTCGAGCGCGTGCCGCGCGAGCGCGGACCCGACGCCCTTGCCCTCGTGCGCGTCCCCGACCTCGGTGTGCGGCAGCACCAGCATCCCGTCGGCCGGGATGTACGCCGCGAAGCCGGCCAGCTCCCCGTCGAGCCACGCCTCGTAGCGCTTCTCCTCGGGGTTGTCCCGCACCTCGACCGCGTTCGCCTCACCCATGTCGTCTCCTGCTCCTCGTACCTCGGTCAGCGCCAGCCGAGCGCGGGCGCCACGTGGGTCATCATCGCCTCCAGCACGTGGGCGTTGTAGTCGACACCCAGCTGGTTCGGCACCGTCAGCAACAGCGTGTCGGCGGCCGCGATCGCCTCGTCCTGCGCCAGCTGCTCGACGAGGCGGTCGGGCTCCGCGGCGTACGTCTTGCCGAAACGCGCGGCCCCGCCCTCGAGGAAGCCCACCTGGTCCTCGCTGCGGCCCTCGTGGCCGAAGTAGGCCCGGTCCCGGTCGTCGACGATCGGGAAGATGCTGCGGCTCACCGAGACGCGGGGCTCGCGCTCGTGGCCGGCGGCCGTCCAGGCGTCGCGGAACCGCTGGATCTGCTCGGCCTGCAGCTGGTGGAACGGCACGCCCGTGTCCTCGGTCAGCAGGGTGGAGCTCATGAGGTTCATGCCCTGCTCGGCGGTCCACTCGGCGGTCGCGCGCGAGCCGGCGCCCCACCAGATGCGCTCGCGCAGGCCCGGGGAGTGCGGCTCGATGCGCAGCAGGCCCGGCGGGTTGGGGAACATCGGGCGCGGGTTGGGCTGGGCGAAGCCCTCGCCCTTCAGCACCTCGAGGAGCACCTGCGTGTGGCCGCGCGCCATGTCGGCGTCGCTCATGCCCTGCGGGGGCTCGAACCCGAAGTACTTGTAGCCGTCGACCACCTGCTCCGGTGATCCCCGGCTGATGCCGAGCTGCAGCCGGCCGCCGGAGATGAGGTCGGCCGAGCCGGCGTCCTCGGCCATGTAGAGCGGGTTCTCGTAGCGCATGTCGATGACGCCCGTGCCGATCTCGATGCGGCTCGTGCGGGCGCCGACCGCCGCCAGCAGGGGGAACGGCGAGGCGAGCTGGCGCGCGAAGTGGTGCACCCGGTAGTAGGCGCCGTCCACCCCCAGCTCCTCGGCCGCGACCGCGAGGTCGATCGACTGCAGCAGCGTGTCCGACGCCGACCGCGTCTGCGAGTGCGGCGACGGCGTCCAGTGGCCGAAGGACAGGAACCCGATCTTCTTCACACCGACTCCAACGCTCCCCGCGCGCTGGTGTTCCCGCCGAGTCGTCGCGAAGCGCGCTCGTAGTCACGCCGAGTCGTCGCGAAGCGCGCTCGTGGGTACGGTCTGCGTCGTGTCCGACACCCCCCACGACGCGCGCACGCGCCGTACCTTCGCCGTCATCAGCCACCCCGACGCCGGCAAGTCGACGCTGACGGAGGCGCTCGCGCTGCACGCGCAGGTCATCGCCGAGGCGGGTGCGGTGCACGGCAAGGGCGACCGGCGGGCGACCGTGTCGGACTGGATGGACATGGAGAAGGAGCGCGGCATCTCCGTCAGCTCGACCGCGCTGCAGTTCGAGCACGACGGCCACGTGGTCAACCTGGTGGACACCCCGGGCCACGCCGACTTCTCGGAGGACACCTACCGCGTGCTGTCGGCCGTCGACGCGGCCGTGATGCTCGTCGACGCCGCCCGCGGCCTGGAGCCGCAGACGCTGAAGCTCTTCCGGGTCTGCGCCCACCGCGGCCTGCCGGTCATCACCGTCATCAACAAGTGGGACCGGCCGGGCCGCGACCCGCTCGACCTCCTCGACGAGATCGAGCAGCGCATCGGGCTGCGGCCCACCCCGCTGACGTGGCCCGTCGGCCAGGCGGGCGACTTCCACGGGGTGCTCGACCGGCGCACGGGCGAGTACGTCGCGTACACGCGCACCGCGGGCGGGGCGACGCGCGCGCCGGAGACCCGGATGGGGCCCGAGAGCGCCCACGAGCTGCTCGGCGCGACGTGGGACGAGGCGGTGGAGGGGCACGAGCTGCTGGCCGCCGACGGCGCCGACCACGACCACGCCGCGTTCCTGGCCGGCCGCACCACGCCGGTGCTGTTCGCCTCCGCGCTGCTCAACTTCGGCGTGGCCGAGCTGCTGCGCACCCTGGTGCAGATCGCTCCGGCGCCCGAGGGCACCCGCGCGGAGGACGGCACCCTGCGGGCGCCCGACGACGACTTCAGCGCCTTCGTGTTCAAGGTGCAGGCCGGCATGGACAAGGCCCACCGCGACCGCCTCGCCTTCGCGCGCGTCGTCTCGGGGGTGTTCCAGCGCGGCATGGTGGTGACCCACGCGCAGACCGACCGCCCCTTCGCCACCAAGTACGCCCACGCGGTCTTCGGCCGGCGCCGCGAGGCCGTCGAGGTGGCCCACCCGGGCGACGTGATCGGGCTCGTCAACGCCGGCAGCGTGCGGGTGGGCGACACCATCTACGCCGGCAAGCCGGTGCGCTTCCCGGGCATCCCCAGCTTCGCGCCGGAGCACTTCGCCACGGCCCGGGCCACGGACTCCGGGCGCTACAAGCAGTTCCGCCGCGGCATCGAGCAGCTCGACCAGGAGGGCGTCGTGCAGGTGCTGCGCTCGGAGCTGCGCGGCGAGCACGAGCCGGTGCTCGCCGCCGTCGGGCCGATGCAGTTCGAGGTGGCCGCCGCGCGGATGCAGGCGGAGTTCGGGGCGCCGATCCGGCTCGACGCGCTGGGCTACCAGCTCGCCCGGGCGGTCGACGAGGCCGACCTGGCGGAGGTGGCGGCGCTGTCGGGCGTCGAGGTGCTGCACCGCTCCGACGGCGTGCACCTCGCGCTGTTCCCGGACCGCTGGCGCCTCGGCGCGGTCGAGCGGATGCACCCGCACCTCGACCTCCGCCCCCTCCCGGCCAGCGACCTGGACGCCGAGCCCACCCGCCCCGCCCGGGAGTCCTGACCCCCGGCCCGCGGCGTCACGCCCGGGCGGTCACGATCCACACGGCGCCCGGGTAGCGCACGGCTCCGTCGACGAGATGGGCCCGCAGCTCGGCGCGCACGTCGTCGAGCAGCGCCGCCCAGCCGTCCTCGCCGAGCACCGGCACGAGCACGTCGTGGGCCTCGCGCCCGGTCGTGGTGCCCAGGACGGCGGCCAGCCGGCTCTCGACGCCGTCGCTGCCGTCGTACCCGTGGGCGTGGGTGTAGTCGAGCGGTCGCAGGTCGACGTCCCTCCACCCGGCGTCACCGAGCAGGGTGCGGACGCGCTCCGGATCGGCCAGGGCGACCGGGCCGGGCGCGTCGGGGGCCCGGACGGGCCGGGGGCCGTGGTGGGCCTCGATGGCGGCGACGAGCACCGACGTACCCAGGGTGAAGATCGGGTTCTCCCCCGGCGTGCGCCAGCAGGCGACGGCGAGGCGGGCGCCCGGCGCGCAGGCGGCACGCACGTTGGCGAAGGCCGCCACCGGGTCGGCGAAGAACATGACGCCGAAGCGCGAGACGACGAGGTCGAACGGGTGCCCGGGGGCGAGGGCCGCCAGGTCGGCCTCCTGCGCGTCGGCGGTGCGCACGACCGCCTCGGGCACGCGCGCGGCGGCCGCCGCGACCATCCCGGGCGATATGTCGACACCGACGGGCTCGGCGCCGCGATCGGCGACGGCGGCGAGCAGGGTCCCGCTCCCGCACCCGACGTCGAGCACGCGCTCGCCCGGCGCCGGCGCGCCGGCCGCGAGCAGGGCGGCGGTGACGGGCGCGAAGATCGCGTCGTACGTCGCCTCGTTCTCGACCCACCCGTCGGCGTTGCCGGTCCAGGTCTCCCGCATCAGCTCGTTGGCCACCGGGCCACCGTAGCCACGCGCAGCCGGGAGGGACGGCCGGGGACGCGCCCGGAATGCACGAAGGCCGCCCCGGGAGGGACGGCCTTCTCGTGGTGGTGGAGCTGAGGGGATTCGAACCCCTGACCTTCTCGATGCGAACGAGACGCGCTACCAACTGCGCCACAGCCCCAGTGCGTCACTCGCGTGACGCGAGAGGGAACGTTAGCACCCCCGCGCGGGGGGCACCGAATCGCCCCGGGAGCCCGTTCGTCAGTGCCCGACGACGCGGCGCTCGGCCGCCCGGGCGGCGTCGGCGGCCCGCTGCTCGTCGGCCTCCACGGCGGTACGGCGGACCAGCTCCGAGTCGGCGCGGTCGTGGCCTGAGGAGAAGATGCCGCTGTCGTCGAGGTCGAACGCGGGCAGCTCGCGGGCCGCGGCGTGGTCCTTGCCGACGTACGTCGGGAGCGGCGCGGCGACCGGGGTCCACAGCGTCGCGGGGTCGCGGTCGTCCTGCACCGCGGCCGGCTCGTCGCCGAGCTCGCGGGAGACGGCGGAGATGAGCTGGGTGTCGGCGCTGGCGTCGAGCAGCTCGGCGACCTCGCCGTCGTCGTACTCCTCGAGCTGGGCGACCAGGTCCTCCTCGCGGCTCGCGGCGTCGAGGACGACGGGGCCGCGCTGCGCCGGCTCGGGCGCCGGGCGGCGGGCGTGGTCGAACGCGGCGCGCTCGCCCTTGACCATCACCCGGCAGGTGACGAGCCAGGCGACGAGGAGCGCGACGGGCGCGGAGACGTAGCCCCAGGCCACGACGCCGAACGCGGCGAGCAGCACACCGATGACGAGCAGGCCGACCAGCACGCCGAGCACGCGACGACGCCGCTGCATCGCGCGGCGCGCGGCCGCCCGTCGGGCCCGGAGCTGCGCAGGGGTGGGCGCAGCTACGGGCACGGCGGTCACGGGGGGCGCCTCGACGGCGCCTCGGCGGGCGAGCACGCGCAGGGTCGCGGAGAACCGCTCGACCGACCGGCTCTCCACCGCCTCGTCGTGGTGCTTGAGCGCCTGGGGGATGAGGTACGCCGCCCACGCGACGGCCACGGCCACGAAGATGACACCGCTCAGATCCACGGGCCGAGCCTAGGAGCGCCGACGCGGCACACCCGGGACGTGCGGGGTGTGTCGGGCGGTGACTTGTGGGACGGGTGGGGTCAGTAGCGCAGCGAAGCGCTCGGCGAGCGCCGCTGCGTGGGCACGCCGATGCGCTGCAGCGCCCGGGCGACGCCGTCGGCGATGAGCACCTCGCCGTCCGCGTTCGGGTGCATGCCGTCGCGGGTGTGCGCGATCGTGGCGCCGGCGGTGGAGGCCGACACGACGCGGGCCTCGGGGGTGTCGAGCTCGAGGGCCATCTGCCGGATGAACGCGTTGAACTCGTCGACGCCCTCCACCCAGGTCTGCGGCAGCTCGACGAGCACGACGTCGACCGTCGGCGACACCGCGCGGGCGTCGGCGACGAGCTGCCGCACCCGCTGCGTGACGACGGCCGGGTCGTCGCCGCGGTGGTTGAGGTCGTTGACGCCCAGCATCTCGACGAGCACGTCGGGGCGCAGGTCGGTGACGAGCGTCGTGACGGGGAAGTCCTGCTCGGCCAGCGTCATGCCCCAGCGCGCGACGTGGTCCTGGTCGAAGGCCGGGTCGAGGTAGGCCGTCGACGTCGAGTCCTGCGTCAGCGCGTCGTACAGCACCTGGCGGGGGCCCACGAAGTCGTAGGCGGTGCCGGCGCGGTCGAGGGTGCGGGCGAGGCGGTAGCGCCACGTCCAGTCGCCGCCCGCGCCCTGGGTGACGGAGTCGCCGAGCAGCATGATGCGGGTGGGCGTCTCGACGGGCTCGACGGGCAGCTCGGCCGACGCCGACGCCTGGGGGTCGAGGGGCTCGAACGCGTCGGTCGTCGGGCTCGGCGCGGCGGTCTCGCCGGTGCCGCCGGCGACGTCCGCACCCTCGGCGGCGGCCGCCTCGGTGGCGGCGCCCTGCTCGCTGATCCGCTCGACGGCCGCGGCCCCGAACGGGATCCCGACGACCACGAGCGTGCCCGCGACGGCGATCGCCCAGCGCTTCGCGCCGTGTGCCACGTCCACCCCCGTCGACGACTGCTCGTGCCTGCCTGCGTACGGCGGGACTGCTGCGTCCGCGCCGGGGAGAACGGTGCCTCAGCGAGGCGCCCGGAGTCGAATCCCAACGGCGTGGCGCGTCGAGAAGTCGGCCACACCCGCCGCCGGGTCCGGCGCGGCCTAGCCCAGGCGGGCGCGCAGGCCGCCGGGGCACTCCTCGGCGGTGACGGCGTAGAGCCGGTGGTCGCACCAGGCGCCGTCGATGTGGAGGTAGCGCGGGGCGTAGCCGAACTCGGCGAGGCCGAGCTTCTCCACCACGCGCAGGGAGTTCGTGTTCTCGGGGCGGACGGCGATCTCGATGCGGTGCAGCCGCCCGGGCCCGAAGCAGTGGTCGACGGCCAGGGCGACGGCGCGGGGCACGAGGCCGCGGCCGGCGTACCGCTGGTCGATCCAGTAGCCGATCGACGCGGACTGCGCCGAGCCGCGCACGACGCTGTTGACCGTCACCTGGCCGGCGAAGGCGCCGTCGACCTCGATGACGAGCGGCAGCGCCTGTCCCGCGTCGGCCATCCGCAGCAGCGACCGGAGGCTGCGGCGCAGCGTCGTCGGCTGCTCGGACTCCGAGCCGGGCGGGGCGGTGGCGTCCCAGCGGCCGAGCCACGCCCGGTTGCGGGCGCGCACCTCCTGCCACGCCGAGGCGTCCCCCATCCGCAGGGAGCGCAGGACGAGGCCGGTGGCGGGGTCCGGGTCGGTGATCCGCGCCGGCCAGGCCGCCGCGTGGGTCCAGCGCACGACGGTCCTCAGGCGCTCGCCGTCGGCCGGGGGTGGTCGCCCCCGGTGACCTGGTCGACGGCGTGCGGCACGACGTCGGCGAGCACGGCCAGGGCGTCCTTCACACCGCCGCGCGACCCGGGCAGGTTGACGACGAGGCACGAGCCGGCGACGCCGGCGAGCCCCCGCGACAGCACGGCGGTCGGCACGCCCTTGGCGACGCCCGCGGCGCGGATCGCCTCGGCGATGCCGGGCACCTCGCGGTCGAGCAGCGGCCGGGTGACCTCCGGCGTGCGGTCGGTCGGGGTGAGGCCCGTGCCGCCGGTGGTCAGCACGACGCGGGCGCCGGCGGCGAGCGCCGCGCGGATCGCGTCCGCCACGGGCTCGCCGTCGGGCACGACGGCCGCGTCGTCGCACGTGAAGCCCCAGGCGCGCAGCGCGGAGACGATGAGGGGGCCGGTCGTGTCGTCGTACACACCCGCGGAGGCGCGGTTCGAGGCGACGACGACGGCGGCGGGCAGGCCCGGGCGGGCGGGCGGGGTGACGGGGGTGTCGGTGGCCTCGCTCATCGCGTCCACTCCCCCGAGCGGCCGCCGGACTTGGCCTCGACCCGCACGTCGGTGATGACGGCCCGCTTGTCGACCGCCTTCACCATGTCGATCACGGTGAGGGCGGCGACGGAGACGGCGGTGAGCGCCTCCATCTCGACGCCCGTGCGGTCGGTGGTGCGGACCGTCGCGCTGATCTCGACGGCGTCGTCGGCGACCTCGAGGTCGACCTCGACGCCCGAGACGGCGAGCGGGTGGCACAGCGGCACGAGCGCAGGCGTCTGCTTGGCGCCCATGATCCCGGCGATGCGGGCGACGGCGAGCGCGTCGCCCTTCGGGACGCCCTCGCCGCGGAGCAGCGCGACGACCTCGGCGGAGACGAGCACCCGGCCCGACGCCGTCGCGGTGCGCGCCGTGACCGCCTTCTCCGAGACGTCGACCATGCGGGCGGCGCCGCGCTCGTCGACGTGGGTGAGGCGAGCGGCGGTCCCGGTTTCCTGCGGGGTGCCCATCAGATCTGCTCGTCCAGCGCGAGCACGTGGACCGGCTGGCCGGCCTCGACGCGCGTGACGCTCTCGGGGATGACGATGAGCGCGTTCGACGCGGCCAGGTCGCCCAGCAGGTGCGACCCGGGGCCGCCCACCGGGGTGACGTGCGCCGTACGGGCCGCGTTGCCGCCGACGCCGGACGGCGCGTTGTACTCCCCGCGCAGGAACTGCCGGCGCCCCTCGGGCGAGCTCACCGGGTGGGTGAGCAGGGCGCGGCGCAGGGGGCGGGCGTACGGCGTGAGCCCCATGAGCTTGCGGATCGCGGGCAGCACGAACACCTCGAACGAGACGTACGCCGACACGGGGTTGCCCGGCAGCGTGACGATCGGCGTCGCGTCCTCGCCGATGGTGCCGAAGCCCTGCGGCTTCCCGGGCTGCATCGCGACGGAGCCGAACCACATGTCGCCCTGCGGGGCGAGCGCGGCCTTGACGACGTCGTAGTCGCCGGCGCTGACGCCGCCGCTGGTGATGACGAGGTCGGCGCGCACGAGCTGGTCGTGCACGGCCTCGAGGAACGTGGCCGGGTCGTCGGGCACGATCCCGACCCGGTAGGCGATCGCGCCGGCCTCGCGCACGGCGGCGGCCAGCATGTAGGAGTTGCCGTCGTAGATCGAGTCGTGGCCGATCTGGTCGCCGGGGGCGCGCAGCTCGGAGCCGGTGGAGATGACGACGACGCGCGGGCGGGGCCGGGTGCGCACGTGGGAGCGGCCGATCGCGGCGAGCAGGCCGATCTGGCGCGGGCCGAGGATGGTGCCCTCGGAGACGACGACGTCGCCGGCCTGCACGTCCTCGCCGCGGTGCCGCACGTGCTGCAGCGGGCGGGGCGCGTCGTACACGGTCACGTTGGCGACGCCCCGGTCGGTCCACTCGTAGGGGACGACGGCGTCGCAGCCGGCGGGCAGCGGCGCCCCGGTCATGATCTTGACCGCGGTGCCGGGGCTCAGCGCCATGATGTGCGCCTGCCCGGCCCCGATCTCACCGACGACGGGGAGGCTCACGGGCTGGTGCTCGCTGGCGGTGGCGACGTCGTCGGCGACGACCGCGTAGCCGTCCATCGCCGCGTTGTCGAAGGACGGCAGCGACACCCCGGCGGCGACGTCCTCCGCGCACGCCAGGCCACTGGCCTCCTGCAACGAGTGGGTCATCGGCTCGAGGGGTCGCACCCCGGCCATGACCCGCTCGAAGAACTCGGGGACGCCGATCGGCTGGGAGGTCGCGTCGGGCATCAGGCTCCTACTGGTGGGCGGTACGGCGGGCAGCCCGCGCCGCGCTCGCCGCGGGCTCAGCCTCCCAGCACGGTACCCGGCTCGAGGCGCTGCGCCGAAGGAGCCTCCTCGAGGGTGACCTCGCCCCGCACCTTCACGTCGCGGCCGAAGGTCCAGTCGCCGCGCACGCGCAGGGCCGCGGCCTCCTTGAGCGACGGGGCGCCCTCGGGGAAGCGGCGGTCGAAGTCGCCGACCAGCTTGTAGTGCTCGCCGTCGAGGTCGATGAACGGCACGTCGGCGGCGACCTGGTCGAGCGTGAAGTCGGGGCCGATGGCGTAGATGTCGCTGCGCAGCACCAGCAGGTCGTTCGTCGTCTTGACCGGGATGAAGCGGTCGCGGCCGACCTCGATGGTCTGCGCGCCGTCGAAGACCTCGATGGCCGCGCCCATGGCGGTCTCGATCTGCACGACCTTCTCGGTGCTGGAGTCGGACGGGTCGACCGTCTTGACGTTGCGGATGAGCGGGAGGCCGAGGATGCCCTCGCGCTCGGTGAGCGCCTGCTTCATCGCGGCGAGGTCGAACCACAGGTTGTTGGTCGACGTGTACTTGTGGCGGTCGAGGTCGGCGAGGGCGCCCTTGTCCTCGTCGCGCGTCTGCGCCGACTCGCGCAGGATGATGCGGCCGTCGCTCTTGCGGCGGGCGAAGTGGCCGCCCTTGCGGTCCGACGGCGTGCGGCGCACGGCCTCGATCGCGAACGGCGCGCCGGAGGTCGCGAACCAGCCGGCCACCTCGGGCGTGGGCACGGCGCCGAGGTTGTCGGAGTTCGACACGAACACGTAGCGGTAGCCGGCCTCGATCAGCTGGTCGAGCAGGCCGGTGCCGAGCAGCGCCGTGTAGATGTCGCCGTGGCCGGGCGGGCACCACTCGAGCGTGGGGTCGGCCGCGAACTCGACGGGCGTCAGGTCCTTCTCCCGCAGCTTGGGCTCCTTGTTCTGCAGGAACTCCAGCGGCAGGCCCTCCACCGGCAGGTCCTCGTAGCGCGCGAGCGCCGCGAGGGTGTCGGAGGAGGTGCGGAAGCTGTTCATGAGGATGAGCGGCAGCGGCGCGGAGTAGCGCTCGCGCAGGTGCAGCACCTGGCGGGCGATGATGTCGAGGAACGACAGCCCGCGCCGCACGCACAGCAGCGACTTCGCCCGGTCCATGCCCATCGACGTGCCGAGCCCGCCGTTGAGCTTGATGACGGCGGTCTTCTGCAGCGCGTCGGCCGCGGCGGCCTCGTCGACCTCGACGTCGGCCAGCGACGGCATGTCGAGCGGGTCGATGGTGTCCTCCGCGATCATGCCGGTCTCGCCGTGCTCGAGGAGCCGGTAGTAGTGCGCGAACACCTCCACCGCGGTCTCGTCGATCCCGGCCTCGCGCATCTTCTCGGCCGCCTGGTGCAGCCCGGGGGAACCCATGGCGGCGATCGTAGGCTCAACCGGTGGCCGCCACACAACCTCCGGCAGAAGAACATCCCGGGCGGGCGAAACGTGCGCTCCGCGCCGAGATCCTCGCGCGCCGCGCCGCGCGCACGCCGGCCGAGGTGGCGGCGTACGGCGAGCGCCTCGCCACGGCGGCCCTCGCCCACCCGGTGGTCGCCGGCGCGCGGTGCGTGGCGGCGTACGTCGGGGTGGGCACGGAGCCCGCGACCCTCCCGCTCCTCGACGCGCTGCGCGCGGGCGGCGTGCGGGTGCTGCTGCCGGTGCTGCGGCCCGACTGGTCGCTGGACTGGGGCCGGTACGACGGGCGCGACGCCCTCGTCACGTCCTCGCGCGGCCTCCTCGAGCCGCGGGCTCCAGAGGGCGCTGCCGGGACGGCCGACGCGGTCGACGCGCTCGGGGACGCCGACGTCGTACTGCTGCCCGGTCTCGCCTGCTCCGCGGACGGCGCGCGCCTGGGCCGCGGCGGCGGCGCCTACGACCGGGCGCTCGCCGCGCTCCGCTCCCCCGTGCCGACGTACGTGCTGCTGCACCCCGACGAGGTCGGCATCGACGTGCCGACCGAGCCCCACGACGTGCCCGTCGACGGGGCGATCACGGGCTGAGGGCCCTGTCCCGGGCCGCGCGTCAGTCGGGCAGGGCCGACGCCCGGGCGCTGATGGCGTGCTCGACGTCGTCGGACACCGCCCAGTACGCCTCGTCGAGCTCTTCCCACAGCGCGTCGTCGGCAGGCGACAGGTCGTCGCTGCAACTGTTCGGGCGCATCCGTCGGTACTCGACGAACGCCCTGTCGACCAGGTCCGCGACCTGGTCGAGACCGAGCGACCGGAGCGCGACGATGCCGTCGGTCACGTACTCGACATCGGTCTCGACGCAGTTCTCGATCGCGCCCACGAGGCCGCCGTTGCCGATCAGGCCGTGGATCACGGCGACGGCCCCGAGGTCCCACCGCCGGCGGGCTGCATCGTCCTCGAGGGACTCCCTGAGACCCACCCGGTCGTCGTAGTAGTCGATCGCTCGGTCCAGTGGCGACACGGAGGGGCCGGGGAGACCGGGAACACCGGAGGAGGACATGAGCCGAGCCTAGTGACGTCGGTCAGCCCCACGTCGGGCGACGTCACCCGCCGCAGGGCACGCGGATCTCGAACTTCGCGCCGTCGCCCTCGGCGGAGACGACGCGGGCGCTGCCGCCGTGGCGCTCGGCGGCGGCGCGCACGATGGCCAGGCCGACGCCGCTGCCCTGGATGGCCCACTTCTCGGCGTACCCGCCGCGGTAGAAGCTCTCGAAGAGCGAGTCGCGCTCCTGCCCGAGGATGGGGACGCCGTCGTTCTCGACGGTGACGACCGCCTCGAACGCGCCGTCGGTGCCCCGCACGCGGCCGACCTGGACGCACACGCGGTGCTCGCCGAACGTCAGGGCGTTGCGCACGAGGTGGCGCACGGCGCTGGTGAGGAGGGCCTCGTCGCCGGTGACGACGACCTCCCCGAGCCGCACGTCGATGCTCAGGCCGGCGCAGGACGCGCCGGCGCGCTCGCGCTCGACGGTCACGCAGTGACGCACGACCTCGTCGAGCCGCACCGCACGCGGCGGGCAGGTCGCGGGCCCGTCGACCTGGGTGAGCAGCACGAGGCTCTCGACCAGGTCGGCGAGACGCTCGACGTTGCGAGCGGTGGTCTCGACCACGCCCTGCTGCTCGTCGGTCAGCGGCCCGAAGACGCCCTCCTGCAGGAGGTCGAGACGCCCGAGGGCGTTGGTGACGGGGGTCCGCAGCTCGTGGCTGGCGGTGGCGACGAACCGGGCGCGGGCGACCTCCATGGCCCGCAGCTCCCGTACGACGCGCCGCTCGGCGTCGCGGCGCTGGTCGCCCACGATGGCCAGCGGCAGGGCCCACAGGGCCGCCGTACCGACGAAGACGCCGATCGACCACGACCGCTCCACGTTCGCGAGCGGCCCCTCGTGGATGCCGGTCATCGGCACGTGGAGGGGGGCGCCCACGAGCCACACGAGCACGCCGATCGCGGAGAGCACGACGAGCTCGATGGCCGTGACCCGCACGCCGAACTGGAGGCCGGCCCAGCTGAGGGCGACGAACACCGCGGTGCTCGCGACCGCCGTGACGAACCCGCCGACGAGCACGAGGAGCGCGCAGAGCGCCAGCATCGTGGCGACCTGCAGCGCGAGCTCGCGGGCCGAGTAGCGGTCGTAGGTGCGCTGCGGCCGCTGGAGCAGCACCGGGCACCACACGAGGATCGCCGTCGCGTTGGCCAGGGCCGCAACCCCGGCGGTGGGCCCGTCGGCCCCCTCGGCGCCGCTCAGCAGCAGCCCGCCCACCCCGACGCAGGCGGCCCCCAGGGCGGCGGCGAGGGCGAGGAAGCCGAACGCGCCCATCGAGTCGATCGAGCGCACCCCGGAGCGCACGAGCACGAGGGCGGCGGCCGCCGACGCCGCGGTCCCGCCGACCGCCACGATCACGGCGGCCTCGAGCGGCGACCCCACGAGGGCGGCACTGACGACCATGTACGCCGGCAGCGCGAGGCCCACGAGCACCTTGCCCCAGCGGGGGGCGAGCACGAACGCGGCGGTGCCGACGCCGACGGAGGACCACACCGGGTTCACGCCGTACACGTCGGAGCCGACGATGCCGCGCCCGACGGCGGTGCCGATCGTGACGACGGCGGCGAGCAGCCAGGCGACAGCGTCGACCGCGCCGGCGGGCCCCGACAGGCGTCGCGGTCGACGGGCCTGCCACACGGGCGTCGTCAGGGGGGCGACGGACGTCTGCGTCGTCATCGCCCTGCCTCCCCTCACCTCGTCCGGCCCGATCCGGACATCCGACAGTCCCACGTTGCAGGGCCCTCATCGGCCGGCTTGCGCGATTGTTGAGGAGTCAACCTAGAGACGCTTGAGTAGAACGGGGTTCACTTCCGCGCCGCCTGTTCTCACGACCACAGGTCTAGCCCACGGAGCCGTGTTCCGGCGTCCGCGAGCGCCGCCCGAGCGGCCGCCGTACGTTCCGCTCATGACCCTGCTCTCCCGCCGTTCCACCGCCCCCCGAGCCACGTCGACCGCCCGTCGCCTCGCTCCCGCCGCCCTCGTCTGCACCGCCGTGATCGCGGCCAGCGCCACGACCGGCGCCTTCGCCGCCACGCTCATCACCGGCGCGCAGATCGCCGACGAGACCATCACGACGAAGGACGTCAAGAACGGCTCGCTCTCCGGCGCCGACCTCGGTCGCGCCAGCATCTTCGGAGCGCAGATCAACGGCGCGACCAAGAAGACGTTCATCGGCGTCAACGGCTACGAGGTCGTGGAGGAGCTCGTCAGCGTCGGCGCGCTCGAGTCCGACGCGTACGGCGAGGTCTACTGCCCCGAGGGCACCGCCGCGCTCAGCGGCGCCGCCTACTGGTCGACCAGCGACGAGGCCGTGCAGTTCCTCGTCAACCCGGACGGCTCCAGCGTCTCCGCCTACGCCTCCAACCCCTCCGACGTCGCCGACGACCTCGTCGTGCAGGCCGTCTGCGCCACCGTCAACTGAGACCGGCGGGCTCCGCCCGCACTGCGACCCCGTCACGCCCTGCGTGGCGGGGTCGTGCGGTTCCACCCCCTCGGCGGTCTCAGCGCAGGGCGCGCACGCCGAGCCCGACGAGCACCGCCCACGCCAGCAGCCGCGGCACGTCGCTCGCGACGATCCCGTGGGTGTCGCTGAACGCGACGAGGATCTTCACCGGCTGGTGGTCGTTCGTGATGGACGACAGCATCCAGGCCGTCGCACCGACGAGGAACGCCAGCACGCAGCTGCGGCGTACCCAGGTCATCGGGTCAGCGTACGGAGGGTGGGGGGATGGGCCGTTCAGTGAGCACGATCCACCGCTTGGCCGGATGAAGCACTACCGGTGACACGACCTACAATTGGCAGTCGAGCCCGCCGAGTGCCAGTCTCTCGGCCAGCACACGTCTCCGGAGGTCCACGTGCCCACGTACCAGTACGCCTGCACCGAGTGCGGTCACGCCTTCGAGCAGGTCCAGAGCTTCAGCGACGACGCCCTGACCGAGTGCCCGGAGTGCCACGGCCGGCTGCGGAAGCTGTTCAACGCCGTCGGCGTCGTCTTCAAGGGGTCGGGCTTCTACCGCACCGACAGCCGCACGGGTGCCTCGAGCTCGGACACCTCGTCGACGACCAAGTCCTCGAGCGACGCCGGCTCCTCGTCGTCGGGCGACAAGTCGTCGAGCACGTCGACCTCGACCGAGAAGAAGACGCCCAGCAGCTCTAGCGCCGCCAGCACCTCCGCCTGATCCTGGGCGGTCGTCCGGCGCGGCCGCGCCAGCATCCGGTTGAGCTGGCCGCGCCGACACGCGGTGGTTGAGGTGGCCGCGCCAGCACCCGGTGATCGAGGTGGCCGCGCCAGCGGCCCTCGAAACCACCTGTGGAAGCCCGCCGACGCCGCGCCTCGATCCGGCCTAGCGTCGTCGCATGCCTCTCGCCACCCCACCGACGACGGCCGCGCGCTCGCGCGGCGCGACCCTGACGCGCGGCCCGCGCCGCGTCTTCGCCCGCCACCGTCGCGCACTGGGCGCGATGCTCCTCGGGGTCGCCGTCCTCGCCTGCGTGCAGGCGTTCGCGGCCCCAGGCCGACCCACCACGCAGGTGGTCGTCGCGGCCCGTCCGGTCGCGGCCGGCGTCTCGCTGACCGCGGCGGACCTGACGACCGTGACGCTCCCGGTCGAGGCCGCGCCACCCTCCAGCCCGGCCCTGGACGACCTCGTCGGTCGCGCGACGGCGAGTCCGATCGGGGAGGGCGAGGCCGTCACCGAGACCCGCCTTTCCTCGGCGACGACCTTCGCGACCGGGTCCGGCGAGGTGGCGGTGCCCGTCCGTCTCCCCGACCCTGCGATGGCCGCGCTGCTGCGGGTCGGGGACGTCGTCGACCTCGTCGCCACGGCCGCTGAGGACGGCACGACGACCACCGTTGCCCGCAACGTCCGCGTCTCCGCCCTCCCGCAGCCCGTCGACGATCCCGGTGGAGAGCTGGTCAGCGGTCGACTGGTCGTCTTCGCCGCCGACCCGGGTGACGCGCTCGACATCGCCCGCGCCGGCGCGCAGGACTTCCTGACCATCGCCTTCCGGTCTAGCGTGGCCGCCCGGTAGCCCCGCGACCTGCGGGGCCTCGGGACGAGGAGCAACCGGTGAGCGGATTCAAGGCATTCATCCTGCGCGGCAACCTGATCGAGCTGGCAGTGGCCTTCGTCGTGGGCGCTGCGTTCACGACGGTCGTGACCGCCACCGTGGCGATCTTGATGGACCTGATCGGCAAGGTGGGCGGGCAGCCCGACTTCTCCACCTACCAGCCGGGAGGCGTCTCGGTCGGCGCCTGGCTGACCGCCGTCATCTCGTTCCTCATCGTCTCCGCCGTCGTCTACTTCGGCGTCGTGCTTCCCTACACGAAGGCGAAGGAGCGGTTCTTCCCCGACCCGGAGGGCGAGCCCGGTACGCCGGAGGACGTCGCCCTGCTCACGGAGATCCGCGACCTGCTGGCCTCCCAGGCTCGTGGGGGCAACGGGCTCTCGACCTGAGCCCCGGTTCCCGAACGCACCGGGCGTGTGACGGAACCCGCGCCGACCTTGACGGGATCCTGCGACAACGGCCCCCGCGCCCGTCTAGGGTCATCGGGAGCCGCAACCACAGATGGCCGGAGAACGGGGTGGACGAACGCGATGAGGACACAGGGCGCGGGCAGCAGCGCCCCTCGCATCGCGATCGCGCACGACTACCTGACCCAGCGCGGCGGCGCGGAGCGCGTCGTCCTTGCCCTCGCGAAGGGCTTCCCCGACGCGCCCATCTACACGACGCTGTACGACGCGGACGGCACCTTCCCGGAGTTCCGTGACCTCGACGTACGCCCGTCGCGCCTGAACCGGGTCGGACCGCTGCGGAAGGACCACCGCAAGGCGCTCCCGCTCCTCCCCGCCGCAGCCTCGTCGATCTCCGTCAATGCCGACGTCGTCATCGCCAGCAGCAGCGGGTGGGCGCACGGGTTCGGCGGCAGCCACAAGACGCTCGTCTACTGCTACTCCCCGGCGCGATGGCTCTACCAACCCGACGTGTACCTCTCTGGCAACGCCGGCCGCCTGCAACGAGCCGGGCTCAAGGCGCTCAGCGGGCCGCTGCGCCGCTGGGACCGACGGGCGGCCTCACGAGCCGACCGCTACCTGGCGATCTCGACCATCGTGCAGGAGCGCATCCGCGCCACGTACGACATCGAGTCGGCCATCCTGCCGGCACCGCTGAGCGACCGCCTGCGGGCGGTGGCGGCAGAACCGCTCGACGAGCCCGTGGTGCGAGACGGCGGCTACCTGCTGTGCGTGTCGCGACTGCTGCCGTACAAGAACGTCGACAAGGTGACCCGCGCCTTCGTGCAGCTGCCGGACCACCGGCTCGTCGTCGTCGGCCGGGGACCGGAGTGGGACGCCCTCCGCCGAGATGCGCCGGACAACGTCACCTTCCTCCGCGACCTCACCGACGGCCAGATGCGCACCGTCTACGAGCGTTCTCGTGGACTCGTCGCTGCGAGTCACGAGGACTACGGCCTGACCCCGCTCGAGGCGGCCCTGTTCGGCAAGCCCAGCGTCGTGCTCGCGGCTGGGGGGTTTCTCGACACGATGGAGGACGGCGTCACGTCGGTCTTCTTCGACTCCCCCACCCCTGGTTCGATCGCGGGCGGCGTCCGCCGACTCCTCGACTCGGTCTGGGACGAGCGCGCCGTCTCGGCGCACGCCAGCCGCTTCACCGAGAGTGCGTTCGTCGCGCGTCTGCGCGACGAGGTCGCCTCCCTCATCGACCCGCAGCTCCAGCAGGAGGAACAGTGACCAGCCCCAAGCGCGCCCTCATCACCGGCATCACCGGACAGGACGGGCAGCACCTCTCGGAGCTCCTGAACGCCAAGGGGTACGAGATCTACGGACTCATCCGCGGGCAGCGGAACGCCCGCCGCGAGGCCTTCGTGGCGGAGTTCCCCTTCGTGAACCTGGTCGAGGCAGACCTCACCGACCCCACGTCACTGCTCGCCGCCGTCCGCACCTCGGAGGCTGACGAGGTCTACAACCTGGGGGCCATCAGCCACGTCGGCTACTCCTTCCGCAACCCGCAGCTGACTGCCGACATCACGGGCAAGGGCGTGCTCAACCTGCTGGAGGCGATCCGTTCCTCCGGGCGCGCCGACGAGGTGCGCTTCTACCAGGCGTCGACCTCCGAGATGTTCGGCGGCCTCGACTACAACCGGCCCGGAGCCGGCTACAACGAGGACTCTCTCTTCCACCCCCGCAGCCCGTACGGCGTGGCGAAGCTCTACGCCCACTGGATCGCCAAGAACTACCGCGAGTCCTACGGCATGTTCGTCTCCACGGGAATCCTCTTCAACCACGAGGGCGAGCGTCGTGGTCTCGAGTTCGTCACCCGCAAGATCAGTGATGCCGTGGCCCGCATCCACCACGGCTTGCAGCCCCACATCGTGCTCGGCGACCTGTGGCCCAAGCGCGACTGGGGCTACGCCGGCGACTACGTCCGCGGGATGTGGCAGATGCTGCAGCACGACGAGCCCGACGATTTCGTGCTGGCCACCGGCGAGACACACTCGATCGAGGAGTTCCTGGCACTGGCGTTCGCCGAGATCGGCATCGACGACTGGCGGCCCTACGTCAAGCAGGACCCGCAGTTCATGCGGCCCGCGGAGGTGGACATCCTGCTCGGCGACCCCGCGAAGGCCGAGCGCGTGCTGGGCTGGAAGCGCGACGTGGACTTCGCCGGCCTGGTGCACCGGATGGTCCAGCACGACCTCAAGGTGACGGACCCGAACGCCTGATGTCCGAGCCGGTCGTCGTCACCGGGGTGAACGGGTTCGTCGGCCGCCACCTGGTGCTATCGCTCGTCGCCTCGGGGCGTCGCGTCGTGGGGGTGTCCCGGGACGCCAGACCGGGTGACGACATAGCTGGCTTGCTTGTCGACCATGTGGCGGTCGACCTGGCCAGTGACCCGTTGCCCGTGATTCACGCGTCCGGCGTCGTGCACCTCGCTGGCCTCTCGGCCGTGGGACCGTCGTTCGACCATCCTCAGCACTATCTGACGTCGAACACGGCGATGATGACCAATGTCTGCGAGCCGTTGTTGGCCGCCAACTCGCCAGCTCGCGTCGTGGTGGTCAGTTCCGGGGCCGTCTACGACTCCGCCCAGGACCTGCCTATCACCGAGGCGGGCCGTACGGCGCCGACATCGCCCTATGCGGTCAGCAAGCTCGCCGTCGAGCATCAGGCGTTCTACTACGCCCGCCGCGGCCTGGCCGCCACGGTCGCGCGGCCGTTCAACCACATCGGGCCCGGTCAAGGCCCCGGGTTCCTGGTTCCGGACATCATCGCCGGGCTGAAGGCGGCCCAGCGAACTGGTGTACCCCCAGCGTTCGGCGACCTGACCTCGCAGCGGGACTACACCGACGTCCGGGACGTGGCCGACGCCTACGTCGCGCTGCTCAACGCCGACGGGCTCGCGCCAGGTGAACTCGTCAATGTCTGTACTGGGCGAGCGGTCGAGGGGACGAGGATCCTCAGCTCGTTGGCCCAGATCGCAGAGGTCCCCATCGACGGGGTCACTGTCGATGCCTCCCTCCTGCGCCCGGCCGAGCCGTCCGTGATCGCCGGTTCCAACGCCAGGCTCTCGCGCCTCACCGGCTGGCGACCAAAACTGACTCTCGACCAGAGCCTGGCCGACGCGTGGGCGGCCTCCCTCTCGGCCATGTCGTGACCCGCGTCGCGTACCTCATCCACTCGGCGGCTCCCTCGGGAGCCGAGCTCGCGCTGGGCCGGGCGCTATCGGTCTGGCCGACTCACTCGACCGTCGAGGTCCACCTGGCCGCCGACGGCCCGGTGGTGGACACCTACCGCCGGCTCGGCGTGCGCGTGCACGTGCGACCCCTCTCAGAGGCCTCGCGGGCGACCCGGCGGGACGCCGGTGCACGCGCCAAGGCAGCGGCGCTGCTGGCCCTGTTGCGGTACGCCGTGAGGCTACGACGCGAGCTCCGCGGCAGCCGCCCCGACGTCGTGGTTGCCGGCAGCTTGAAGGCCGTGGTGTACGCCCGCATCGCGACGGCGTTCTCCGGCACGCCCCTGGTGTGGAGCGTCCACGACCGGGTCGGCCGTGACTACCTCGGTCCGGCAGCACCGTTCTTCTCGCGCGTCCTGCCGAGCCTGGTCGACGGGATCATCGTGAACAGCCGCGCGACCCTGGCGTCGTTGACCGCCGGGCGCACTCCGGTCCTGATCTGCCCTCCCGGTGCCCGCCTGCGCCGCGTCGCGCGTCCGGTCGGCGAGCAGGTTCGAAACATCGCCGTGCTGGGTCGGCTCAGCCCCTGGAAGGGCCAGCTCGAGGCGGTGCGCGCCTTCGCGTCCGCCGCGCTGCCGTCGTCCACGCGGCTCCACCTCATCGGCGGAGCGCTCTTCGGCGAGCACGACTACGAGTCGGTCCTGCGCGAGACAGTGGCCGAGCTCGGTGTCGACGACCGTGTGGTGTTCCACGGCCACGTCGACGACCCCCGGTTCTTGCTCGAGGAGATGGACATGCTCGCCCACACCTCGGTCCTGCCCGAACCCTTCGGCTCGGTAGTCCTGGAGGGCATGGACGCGGGCTGTGTCGTGATCGCTTCTCGACCGGGCGGTCCGGCTGAGGTGGTGCAGGACGGGGTGAACGGCTTCCTCGTGCCGTGCGGCGACGTCGACGCGCTGCGGGAGGCACTGACGAGCACCGCGGCTCTGGGACCGGGCGCCCGCCGAGAGCTGGTCGCAGCAGGGCACCGCACCACGGGCAGGTACGCGATCGGGGTGACGACCCCAGCCCGGGCCGGCTTCATCCGTGCCATCGCCCGCGGGCGGCGCCTGCCCGCCGTGACCGAGTGGCACCAGTGGACCGAGGAGATGGACCGATGACCAAGATGCGCGTCACGTGGGTGAGCCTGGAGTGGCCCCGCGAGGGCCATCACTCGGGCGGTGTGGGCCGGTACGCCGCCCGCCTGGCGGCGCGGGTGCAGGAGCTCGTCGACCTCACCGTCATCACCTACGCCGGGGCCGCGCCGGTCCCGGGGGTCGAGCTCGTCACGATCCCGCCGGCCGGCTCGCGGGTCGAGCGCTACTACACCTCGGCCTGGCGGGCGGCACGCGCCCTGCCCGCCACCCGGCCCGACGTGGTGCACGCCCATGGGGACGACTTCCTCCTGCGCACCTCGGCGCCCATCGTGCGCTCGTTCTACGGCACGTCGTGGGGAGAGGCGAAGTCGTCCACGGGTCTGCGCAAGGCCAACCACGTGGTGCTGGCGGGGGCCGAGCTCTGGTCTGCGAAGCGGGCGCAGCTGCGCCTGGGCATTGCTCCCGAGTCGCTCGAGATGTTCCGCTGCCAGCACGTCTTCCCGCCGTACCTCCGGCAGCAGCGCACGACCGGCGGCACCAAGGGAGCAGAGCCCGTCGTGGTCTTCATCGGCAGCTTCCGGGGCCGCAAACGGGGCTGGATGGTGCAAGAGGCCGTCGAGGCACTGCGCGCAGAGGACGACCGGGTCCGCCTCGTCGTCATCGGACCGGCCGACGACGCCGCCAGCTGGTCGCCGTGGGTCGAGCACCGGGCCGGGCTCGCCGACAGCCAGGTCGCCGACGTGCTCGGCTCGGCGTGGGTCCTCGCCTCGCCCTCGGAGTACGAGGGCTTCGGGATCCCGGTCCTCGAGGGCATCGACCACGGCCTGCGCGTGGTGGCCAGCAGCAACCCGGGCTCCCAGTACCTGCAGTCACGCGCAGAGCCCGGGGTCCCGCTCGACGTGGTGGAGGACGAAGCGTTCGGGGCGTCCCTCGGCCGGGCGGTCGCACGCGGGCCGGTCAAGTCGCGGCCCGAGCGCGAAGCTGGCGGACGCCTCGTGTCCGACATGGCAGCCGACGGCTCCCCTGAACGCCTGCTCAGCATCTACCAGGAGGCCCTTCGCGCTGCCCGATAGGTACCGTTCGCCGTGGCGCTCTTCAGGCCCACTCAGCGCCCCTGACGCGCCCCCCGAACGTAATCGGCGGCAGTCACCGCGTAGGCGCGGGGGAGCCGCGCGGCACCGTACAGCCGCCGCTTCGGCGGCAGGGCACGATCGAGAGCGACGTGAGAGTAGATGTAGGCCATCTCGAAGGATCGCTTGGCCGACCGCACGCGCGTCAGGTTGTCAGGATGCTCTCGCCAGTAGCCAACGGCCTCGTCGAGGTGGAGAACCGGGTGGGTGCGACTCAGTTGGTAGCCGATCCAGAAGTCGTATGAACCGCCCACGGCGGCTGGAATCTTCACGGCTTGCAGCTCGGGCGTCCTCATCAGGGCACACACCACGGACGGGAATGCCAACCTGGTGCTCCGCACGTCTCGTGCCCAGTTTCCGATTCTCCCGGCAGGCACGTCAGTGAGGTCCCACGTAGTCCAAGCATGAGAGGTCCGGCTCTCGTCGAAGCGCCCGTCAGCCGTGGTCACGCGGGGCCGAGAGAATGCTGCAACGCAGTCTGGGTGCCGCTCAAGCCCGCTCAGCAACGTATCCAGGGTCTCAGGCTCCCACAGGTCGTCATGGTTGACGATCGCTACGTACTTGCCGCAGGCCAGGGAGATGCCGCGAGCGTGATTCAGCGCTGGCCCTAACGTCGTTGGGTTTCCGTGGTACTTGATCCGGCTGTCTCCAAGGCTTGCTGCCAATTCGGCAACATCCGGACTATTGGCATCGTCCATCAAGAGGATTTCAAATGATGGTTCAGACTGCGCGAGAATACTCTTTAGCGTCGCGCGCAAGTATCCGCCACGGAAGGTTCCGACAATTACAGAACATTTTACGGTCATTGCTCAGCTTGGACCTTTCGGCGCTTGTATATCAACTGGACCGACCGCGGCGAGAGCAGCAGCCAACGCCGAACCGGGATGCCCGAATTAACTCGGGCATAGGTTAGAAGCAGCGCGAAGCTCGCCCCATAACCCGAGGCACTCGCCGCGGCGACGCCAAGAATGCCAAAACGGGGCCCCAAGACCGCCATCCCGAGCAGCATCGTCACGACACCCGCACCTTGGGCCCACGCGACTACGGCGGGCTTGGCTGCCAGCGTGATGGCGTTGCCGAGGGTCTGCGCAGCGGCGCCGAGAACGGTCCCTGTCAATAGGAACCACACTACTGGCACAGCTTCGTCAAACTCGTCGCCGAACAGAAGTGGCACCAGAACCGGCGCCGTCAGGGCAATCGCAGACGCCGCGATCGCAGCGAGGGCAAGAACCGCTCCGACGGTTGCCGCTGCGAACTCACGCAGGTTGTCGAGCGAGAGTGCGCGGGCAGTCGCCTGCGTTACCGCCGCCGGCACCACTCCGGGCAACGCGGCCAAGGTGGCCGCCACCGCATAAATTCCCAATGACCGGAAGTCGAGGACTGCCGCGACCATGAGTCCGTCCGCGCGAAGATTACTCACGTTCAACAGGGTGCTCAACCAAGCGCCCCGACCGAACCGCCACGCATCCCTGACGGCCGAAACGTCCGTCGCAATCGGGCGCGAGCGCCACCAAACACCCAGCGCGATGACCCCAGCCGCCACAGCCGCCAAGTAATAACAGACCACCGTCGAAAGGAGCGTAACCTCGTCAACGAGCAACAGGACCACAAGACCGATGAACGGCACCACGGCGCCGGTGAGACGAACGAAGGCGATGAACCGCCAGTTGGCGCTACCCAGCGCCACTCCGCTCGCAGCCTGCACCAAGGAACTGAAAGGAAGCAGGAGGATCTGGAACAGCAACAGCCAGAAGAGCAATGACTCGTCGCTCCCGCCCACCATGGTGGCGATAGGGAACGCGAGTGCAACGGCTACCAGCCAAGCAGCGAGCAGGAGAGGCGCGGCCGATCGGAGAACGGAGCCTGCCCGCTCCCCGTGTGCGACCTGCCGCGTAATCCACCCGAGGGCGCCGAAGTCGGACAGAAACGCGCCGATCTGACCCACGATAAGAACCGTTGCTAGCTGCCCCCGCAGCTCGGGACCCAGCTCGCGCGCTTGGATCGGTCCCGTCGCGAACGACAACAGCATTACGACCAGCTGCACGCCTGTGAGGCCGAATGCAGCGCGGGCTATTCCAGACCCCCGCAGGGCTTCCAACGCTGGCATACGCCGGCGTCGACGCCAGGGGCCGCTCGACGTCACCGCCTATCGGCCTAGACCACGAACTTGACATGTCGGGCTGGAACGCCAGCCACGAGGGCGCCGGGGGCGACATCACTAACGACGACCGCCCCGGCCGCGACCACCGCGTCCGGTCCGATCTTGCAAGGTCCGATGACCGTGCAGTTCGCGCCTAGGAATGCGCCGGGGCCCACCGTGATGTCGTACCCCGCGTCGGGGATGGCCTTGCGACGCTCGTCCCCCGTCCTGGACATGTCGTGGGTACCAGCCACGAGCGTCACGCCCGGAGCCAACATTGCAAGTGCTCCGATTTTCACAACGCCACTTGTGGCGTTGATGTGAGCGTTCTGAACGCTGGCCGACGGATGGATCTCGCAATCCGGGCCGTGGTGTCCGACTACATGAATGTTGCGTTCGACCGCCATTCGCGCAACTCGACCAAGGGGACCGTCAGCAAGACGCCGCTTGATACCAGAACGAAGTACGTCGAACGAAGTCGTGGGACGTCGCGGCAACCGGTACTGGCGCGACGTCGGTTGATAGCCCCGCGGTCGCGCCTTCAGAATAGCCACCTAGTTGCCCGCCTCAGGCCGAGAGATCATTCTGCTGCGCCACCCAATCGTAGGTTCTTCGGATCCCGTCTGCGAACGGGACTTCAGGAACATGGCCGAGAGCTCTCAGAGCGGCGATGTCGGCGCACCAACGGATCGGGTCACCCTCGCGCACTTCGCCGGTGAAGCGAACTTGGATCGTGCTGCCCGCCGCGTCCACCAGAGCAGACACGAGGGCGGACAGCGTTGTTTCCAGCCCGGAGGCGACATTGAACGCCTCCCCCTTGAGGGGCGCCCGCTTGGCCACCGAGATGACCGCTCGCGCCGCGTCCGTGACGTAGACAAAGTCGCGCGAGACATCGGCGTCGCCCGCGACCTCGAGCGAAGTCGCGTCGGCACCGATCCGTCGCGCCAAGTCGTAGACCACCTGTTTACGCTGACCGGGACCATAGACTGAGAAAGGCCGTGTCGACGCCGCCGGGACTCCGAATTCCCGCGCGTACAGCGCGACGTACTCCTCAGCCGCGAGCTTGGAAACTCCGTAGGGCGAGACAGGCCTCTTGGGGTGGTCCTCCCGCATTGGCAGCGATAACGCAGTTCCATATACCGCGGCCGACGAACAGAACACGAACGCGGGCGGACGATCCAACCGACGACTGAGATCGAGTAGGCGCAGCACCGAGTGCGTGTTGGCCAGCAGATCGGAGACCGGGTCTTCGATCGAGCGTGGGACGGATGCAACCCCAGCGGCGAAGAACACCGTGTCCACGTCTTTCAGCAGACCCTCCATGCGCCCATCGGCCTGGTCGATCGCGTGACAGCGTGCCGGCGCCTGCAGTGTGGGCATGACGGGACCACCGCCTCCGCGTGACGTCCCGACGACCTCCACACCCTCGCGAGCGAGCTCGTGAGCTATCCAACTACCAAGGAAGCCGGACGAGCCGATGACGAGGGCACGTTCGATCGGCCGGCTCACTCTTCTACTCCGGCGACGTCCCGCAGAAGGCTCTCAAGCTGAGCTGCCACTGATTCCCACGTGAACTCCTCGAGCACACGGTTCCTGGCTGCCACTCCGTAAGTTGCAGCAAGAGACGGATCCAGCAACAAGGCCGAGAGAGCGTCGGCCACCTCGTCAGCGGACTCGGGGTTGACGAGCAGCCCCGTTTGCCGATCCAAGACCGCTTCTGCCGGCCCTCCGACATTTCCGGCCAAGGTCGGCAGCCCCCATGCCGCTGCCTCGAGGTAGACCACCGGGAAGCCTTCTCCGCCGACCTCGCCCTCCGGGTAACGGGCTGGCATCGCGAACACGTGAGCCTGACCGAGCCAATGATCACGCGTAGCGTCGTCGACCGAACCCAGGAAAGTGACCGCCTCCGCGAGGCCCCGATCGGCGCAACGCTGCTCCAGCTCGGGTCGGAGCCTCCCATCGCCGATGACGACCCAGCGCGCGTCCGGCACCCGTCGCACGACCTTCTCCATGGCGTGCACCATGACGTCGTGGCCCTTGTACCAGTCCCTCAGGCGAGCGGTGGTCAGCACCGTAGGTCGCTGAGCCCTGGTGGACGGCAGCTCTGATGGAGGCTTGGTACCCGGATGGACCACCCGCACCTCGAGAGGTAGAAGTCCGCCGGCCACACGTTCCATTGCGCCGCGGGTGTAGGCAGCAACTGTGACCCCGGCGTGAGCACGGCGCATCGCCCAGCGGGCCGTCCGTGGCCTGCCCTCTACCTCTTTGCCGTACGTGTAGAGCACTTGGCGGACCTTGAACCGGCGAGCCAGGACAACGGCGGCAGGCGCGGTTACGACGTGACCGTTCAAGATCACGTCTGGGCGCCACGAACTGCGGAAGAACGCCAGAGACACGTTCAACATGGCGTTCCGGACCAGCGGACGCCGACCGACCGCCGGCAGACGTCGCGTCGGAGTTCTGCTCGAGCGGTCGAACTCGGCCGCTCCCTCGGTCGACAGAGTCACGACCCGGACCTCGGCCGATGGCATGTGTGACGTGATCTCGTAGAGCAGCCGCTGGATGCCGCCGTGCGCCGGAGGGAAATCGGGAGTGACAAGCAGAACCCTCAACGGCCTCGCGACATCACTCCCTGGGCTCACCGGTTGAACGTACCAAGGCACGAGGGGGGCTCACGGCGCTTTGTCGAGAGTGGGACCAACACCACTGCCCACCAACGACCTAGTCGTTGATCATTCCCGCGCCCACCGTCACACCCGTCGCCTCGTCGATGAGGATGAACGCGCCGGTGGTGCGGTTGCGCGAGTAGGGGTCGACGAGCAGCGGCTGCTGGGTGCGCAGGCGCACCCGGCCGATCTCGTTGACGCCGAGCTCGCCGGTCTCCTGGTCGCGGTGCAGGGTGTTCACGTCGAGCCTGTAGTCGAGCTCCTTCACCAGGGCCTTGACCGTGCGCGTCGTGTGCTTGACCAGGAGCCGCTGGCGCGGGCGCAGCGGGGTCGTGCTCATCCACGCGACCATGGCGTCGATGTCCTGCGTCACCTGCGGCTGGTTGTTGGGCCGCGCGATGAGGTCGCCGCGCGACACGTCGAGCTCGTCGTCGAGGCGGATGGTGACCGACATGGGCGGGAACGCCTCGTCGACCTCGCGGTCGAACAGGTCGATGCCGGCGATCTTGGCCGTCATGCCCGACGGGAGCACGACGACCTCGTCGCCGGGCTTGAAGACGCCGCCGGCGACCTGTCCGGCGTACCCGCGGTAGTCGTGGTGGTCGTCGGACTTGGGGCGCACGACGTACTGCACCGGGAATCGCGCGTCGCGCAGGTCCCGGTCGGAGGCGACGTGCACGTTCTCGAGGTGGTGCAGCAGGGACGAGCCGTCGTACCACGGCATGGCCTCGGAGCGCGTGACGACGTTGTCGCCCTTGAGCGCCGAGATCGGGATGACCGCGAGGTCGGGGATGGTCAGCTTCGTCGCGAAGGCGCTGAACTCGCGCTTGATCTCGTCGAACCGCTCCTGCGAGTAGTCGACGAGGTCCATCTTGTTGACCGCGAGCACGAGGTGCGGCACCCGCAGCAGCGACAGCAGCACGGCGTGGCGCCGCGACTGCTCGGACAGCCCGTGGCGGGCGTCGACGAGCACGAGACCGAGGTCGGCGGTCGAGGCGCCCGTGACCATGTTCCGCGTGTACTGCACGTGTCCCGGGGTGTCCGCGATGATGAACTTGCGGCTCGGGGTGGCGAAGTAGCGGTAGGCGACGTCGATCGTGATGCCCTGCTCGCGCTCGGAGCGCAGGCCGTCGGTCAGCAGGGCCAGGTCGGTGTAGTCGTAGCCCTTCGACTGGCTGGTGGCCTCGACGGCCGCGAGCTGGTCCTCGAAGATCGCCTTGGAGTCGAGCAGCAGCCGCCCGATGAGGGTCGACTTGCCGTCGTCGACCGAGCCGGCGGTGGCGAAGCGAAGCAGGTCCATCAGAAGTAGCCCTCCTTCTTGCGGTCCTCCATGGCGGCCTCGGAGAACCGGTCGTCGCCACGGGTGGCGCCACGCTCGGTGAGGCGGGCCACGGCGATCTCGTCGATGATCTCGGTCGTGGTCGACGCGGTCGACTCGACGCAGCCGGTGAGGGTCAGGTCGCCGACGGTGCGGAACCGGACGGTGCGCTCCTCGGCGGTCTCGCCGGCACGCAGCGGGTTGTGCTCGCTCTCGGTCAGCAGCATGCCGTCGCGCTCGAAGACGCGGCGCTGGTGGCTGAAGTAGATCGACGGGATGAAGATCTGCTCCCGGTCGATGTAGTGCCAGATGTCGAGCTCGGTCCAGTTGCTCAGCGGGAAGATCCGCATGTGCTCGCCCGAGTGGATGCGGCCGTTGTAGAGGCTCCACAGCTCGGGGCGCTGGTTCTTCGGGTCCCACTGGCCGAACTCGTCGCGGTGAGAGTAGACGCGCTCCTTGGCGCGGGCCTTCTCCTCGTCGCGGCGACCGCCACCGAAGGCGGCGGTGAAGCCCTCCTCCTCGATGGCGTGCAGCAGGGTGCCGATCTGCATGCGGTTGCGGGTCGTGCGCCCGTCGTCGACGACGACACCGGAGGCGATCGCCTCCTCCACGCTGGCGACGACCAGCCGCAGACCGAGGCGGGCGACCCACTCGTCGCGGCACTCGAGCACCTCGGGGAAGTCGTAGCCCGTGTCCACCTGCAGCACGGGGAAGGGGATCTTCGCGGGGAAGAACGCCTTCTCGGCCAGGCGGAGCATGACGATCGAGTCCTTGCCGCCGGAGAACATCAGCACCGGCTTCTCGAACTCGGCCGCGACCTCGCGGAAGACGTGGATCGACTCGGCCTCCAGCTGGTCCAGCTGGCTCAGGCGGTAGTCGGGATGCGACGCGGACACCCGATGAGAGTACGGACGGCCGTCTCAGCACCCGGCCACGTATCAGTCCGTGGGCGCCGAGTGGTTTCGAGGGCCGCTGGGGCGGCCACCTCAACCACCGGCTCGGGCCGCTGGGGCGGCCACCTCAACCAGCGGCCCGATCAGCGCCGGGCTGCGGGGCCGATCAGTCGCGGCCGTAGATGTCGCGCGTGTAGACCTTCTCGGCGACGTCCGCCAGCACGTCGGTACGCCGGTTCGCGATGATGACGTCGGAGCGCTTCTTGAACTCGTCGAGGTCGGTGATGACCTCCGAGTGGAAGAACTCCTCCGTGTCGAGCGCGGGCTCGTAGACGACGACCTCGATGCCCTTCGCCTTGATGCGCTTCATGACGCCCTGGATGCTCGACGCCCGGAAGTTGTCCGAGCCCGCCTTCATGATGAGGCGGTAGATGCCGACCGTGCGGGGCCCGCGGCGCAGCACGTCGTCGGCGATGAAGTCCTTGCGCGTCGTGTTGGCCTCGACGATGGCGCTGATGAGGTTCTGCGGCACGTCCTGGTAGTTCGCCTGCAGCTGGCGGGTGTCCTTCGGCAGGCAGTACCCGCCGTACCCGAAGGAGGGGTTGTTGTAGTGCGACCCGATGCGCGGGTCGAGCCCGACGCCCTCGATGATCTGCGCCGAGTCGAGCCCGTGCACCGCGGCGTAGGTGTCGAGCTCGTTGAAGTACGCCACCCGCAGCGCGAGGTAGGTGTTGGCGAAGAGCTTGATCGCCTCGGCCTCGGTGGGGTCGGTGAAGAGCGTGGGCACGTCCTTGTCGATCGCGCCCTCGACGAGCAGCGCCGCGAACTCGCGCGCCCGCTCGGAGGTGTCGCCGACGACGATGCGCGAGGGGTGCAGGTTGTCGTAGAGCGCCCGGCCCTCGCGGAGGAACTCGGGCGAGAAGATGATCGATGCGCCCGCGTTCTCCTCCCGCACGCGGCGGGTGAAGCCGACCGGCACCGTCGACTTCACGATGATCGTCGCGTCGGTGTTCACCGCCAGCACGTCGGCGATGACGCTCTCCACCGTGCTGGTGTTGAAGTAGTTCGTGCGCTCGTCGTAGTCCGTCGGCGTCGCGACGATGACGAAGCGGGCGTCCGAGTACGCCGCCGCCTTGTCGAGGGTCGCCGAGAGGTTCAGGGGGATGGAGGCCAGGTACTTTTCCAGTTCGGCGTCCTCGATCGGCGACTGCCGCTGGTTGAGCAGGTCCACGCGGCTCTGGTCGACGTCGACCGCGACCACCTCGTGGTGCTGCGCGAGGACGACGGCGTTCGACAGCCCGACATAGCCCATGCCGGCGACGGCGATCTTCATGGGCGGCAGGCTACCGGGCGCTCCGGGCACATGACGTCCGAGAGGCAGGGACTGGTCGGGCGAGGGGTGATGCCGCAGTAGGCAGAACCGCCGCGGCCACTTGGGCCCGCCCTGTCGTCACGAGACCAGCCGCTCAGTCGCGGCCGGGCGCTACCCCAGGTCTAGCGGCGCCGCCCTCGCAGAGTTGCGAGTCCGCCCCGAACGGCCCACCTGTTTGATAGACCCCGCCCGGCGCCGGGTGCCGACGCTCCGGCAGTCGCCATGGCGAGGGAGCACGGACAGCAGCCGAGGGTGACCGAAGCGGGCGGCCTGCGCCGACTGCACCTCTCCCCTAGGCTGCCACCTGACAGACAGCTGGGAGTCTTCATGCGCGGTGTGGGTAGCGGCCTCTTGATGGCCCTGGCGATGTTCCTGTGCGCGTCGCTAGGGGTGCTGGTCGCTGTCGAGCCGCGGCTAGCGCTGGCCGTCGTCCTGCTCCTGGCGGGTTTGCTCGTTCGAGCACGAACAGCGTTGGTCATCCTGCTTGCCTGCGTCGTGTCCCTGGGTCTCGTGCGGCGTGTCACGTCAGGTGGCCGGACCGAGACGGACCCGCTGTTGCTGTTGCCCATCGCTCTACTGGCGCTCGCACTCATGTGGAGCGTGGGGCGCGACCGCGGCGTGGCCTTGCGCAGAACCGACCCGGTCCTTGGTCTTGCGCTAGCGGCACTCGTGTTCCTGCCGCTAATTTCTTGGGCGCTTTCCGAGCGTTCGGTGGAAGCGCTCTACGTGGCCATCGTCTACTCGACCTGCTTCCTGGCGATGGCGACGGCTGCCTCGGGTCTGCTGCCCAACGCATCGGAGGCGGTCTCTCGAGCTGCGCCCTGGGCGACGCTGGCCATCGCTGGCTACGGGCTGGTCCAATTCCAGTTCCTGCCCTCGTGGGACCGGGCCTGGATGGTCGCCTCCAACCTCAGCTCGATCGGTGCGCCAGTGCCCGGCCAGGTCAGGGTGTTCGGGTCGCTGGAATCACCAGGTCCGTACGCACTCGTCCTCGGCGCGCTCATGTGCGTGGTCGCCCAGGGCGTTGTACGTGGTGCGGCTCGGCGACAACTGGCGCTGCGGGTTACGGCGCTGGCGGTCGCTGCGCCTGCCTTCTTCCTCACGGGCGTGCGCACCGGCCTGTTGTCGATGGCACTCGTCTTGCTGGTCGCCGCGGTCAAGACAAGGTCACTCGCGTTGGTCACCGTTGCCGTCGGCGCCAGCGCGGTGCTGTACGCCGTCGGGACACGCGTCATCGCGAGCTCAGCCGAGACCAACGTCTTCACCGTCGAGCGCTACACCGATCTGGGCGGCGACCAGTCGCTCGAGGCTCGCCTCCGGCTGCTCGACGGGGTCGGGCCAGCCCTGCGCCAACCATTGGGAACCGGATTCAGTGCCTCCGTTCAACGGGCGGACAACCTCTACATCGACCTGCTCGTGGCTGCCGGCCCCCTTGCACTCCTGGCGATGCTGGTGGTCGCCGCGATCACGGCGAAGCGCGCCGTGGCGGCGGACTGGAAGCTCCCCGGGAACGACCTCAGCCTGGCCGTGCTCTTCTCCATGGCCTTCACCGTCGCCGGCTCGACGTTCGCCACCACGTCGGGGCTAGCCGTCGCGCTCGCCTGGGGCTGGGTGCTCAGCGCGCCTCCCGCCCGTCCTGACCGCGATCGGGGCCGGGCTTCGGCTCAGGCCGTCCGACGTCACCCGGTCACGGGAGCGCAGCCGTGATGCGTTCTGCCATTGCCCGGTGGCCTGCCTCGTTGGGATGGAAGTGGTCGAGGCAGTAGTGGTCCCACCTCTGGAGCGCGCCGTTCATGGGCACGTAGCTCCGGGCAACGGAACGGGAGCCGCTCGCGTACTCGCGAAGAGCAGCGCTCGAGCCCGGGAAGTAGCGGTCGTCCAGGTCGGTCGGCCCAAGTATCACGACGTGGGCACCGCGAGCCCGGAGCGCATCCTGCAGGCCGACCATGTGATCGACGAACGCGGGCAGTGCCAGCAACTGCTCAGCAGTTCCCCACTTGAGCAGGCCGACCTTGACCCGCCAACGAGCCTCAGACTCGAGGCGTTGGGCCAAGCGCCTGTGCCGACTCGTCGAGAAGTATGGCCGCGGGTCGAGCCAACCGGTTCGCCGCCACCTGGCCGGCACGCACCGCAACGTTCGCTGGGAGGGTCGAAGAATGGCCTCCGTCGTCCCGTGCGCGATGATTGCCAGGTCGATGCCGTCGACCCCGGACGCGCGCAGCCGGGCCTCCGAGACGGCCACGGTCTGGGCGGACGCGGTGAAGTCGAGCAGTTCCGCCCCCAACGCCTCGGTCACGAGATCCGCGTAACGCGGTCCGCGGACTCCGAGGCCGTTGGCGATCGAGTCCCCGAACACCGCTACGCGCACGGCGCAACCCTAGGGCAGCGTACTCGGCAGGACCCTCGGTCGGCCGACCCCTTGGCTTGTCCCGCCGGCGAGACGGGGGCCATCAGATCACCGGCCGGGAGCGCTGCTCCTCGACCTGGTCCCCGCTGAGCTCGCACGCGTTCTCGCACTGGACACTGCGGAGATGGGACGGCCGGCGCTCCACGTCCCAGTCCAGATGGAGCGTCAGCGCCTTGCAGACAGGACAAGCCCGGGTCGCGTTCACTCAACGAGTGTCCCCCAGGGCCGCCCGGGTCGCCGGCGCGGGTCACGGTCGCGCCAGGTGGTCCGCGATCTTCTCTACGAGACCGTCGATGAGCGCCGCGCACTCGGCAGCCGCCACTGGGCCCCGGCGGAAAGGGTCGGCGATGTCGAGGCCCTCGGCGCTCGGTCGATTGGCCCCGACGTGGGCCACGGCCGCCCGGGCGTCGACCGGGCCCTCCAGACCCTCGACCCCGCGCGCGAACTGCCCCAGAGTGAAGACCTTGCGGAACGCCCCCGGGCTCTCGTCGAGGATCAAAGACCGGTGACGACTCTCCGCCGTCAGCACCAGGTCGGCGTCGTCGATCAGGGCGCGGGTGAGCGGCCGGCTGCGGAACTGCGCCGGGTCGAGCCCACGAGCGCGGGCCTCCGCGGCCATGTGCTCGTCCATCGGGTGGTCGGCGTAGCCGTGCGTTCCCGCCCCCGCGACGACGACGGCGTCGCCCGCCGCCGCCTGGAGTGCGAGCTCCATGTACGGCGAGCGGCAGATGTTCGCGGTGCAGACGACGAGGACCTTGAGCGGGGTTTCGAGGGGCGCTGGCGCGCCCACCTCGGCCGTGGTTTCGAGGGGCGCTAGCGCGCCCACCTCAACCAGCGGCTCGCGACCCACCTCAACCACCGGTTCGCGACCTACCTCGACCACCGGTTCGCCGCCGACCTCGACCCCAGGCGCGATGGCGGCGAGGACCGGCGCCAGCGCCTCCTCGACGGTCAGGCCCGTCGTGTCGACGACGACGTCCGCGTCCTCCGGCACCTCGTACGGCGCCGAGATGCCGGTGAAGTCGGGGATCTCGCCCGCGCGGGCCTTGGCGTAGAGACCCTTGCGGTCGCGCCGCTCGCACTCCTCCACGGGGGTCGCGACGTGCACCAGCACGAAGCGGCCTCCCGCGTCGGCAACCAGGCGGCGCACGTCGCGGCGAGTGGCGTCGTACGGCGCGATCGGGCTGCAGACCGCCACCCCGCCGTGCCGGGCGATCTCCGCCGCGACCCACCCGATCCGGCGGATGTTCGTCTCCCGGTCCTCGCGGGAGAACGTCAGTCCGGCCGACAGGTTCCTCCGCACGACGTCACCGTCGAGGCTCGTGACCGTGCGCTCCGTCGTCTCCAGCAGGTGGTCGACGAGCGCCCGCGCGACCGTCGACTTGCCGCTGCCCGACAACCCGGTGAAGAAGACCACCAGACCGGCGGCCCGCTCCGCCGCCGCGGTGCTGCTCTGCCCTCCCCCGTCACCCAGCTCGACCACCGGCGCGTCACCGGCGTACGCGGCCACGACCCGCTCCCGACGCTCCGCGTCGACGGCGACGTCGCCGGTCCGGGCCAGCGGCACCACCACCACGTGCACCGAGGACAGGCTGCGGACCGCCGCCAGGGTCGACCGCACCAGGCCCAGCGGGCTCGTCCCGCGGGGCCAGCCGTCGCCAGCGAGGACGAGCAGCAGCACCTCCCCGTCCGCGGCGGCCAGCTCGGCGCGCTGGGCGGGCGACAACGGCGACTCGACCGGCACACGGACGGCCCCGGGGTGCTGCTCGCGCACCTCGTCGGGGCTCAGGCGCAGGCGCCGGAACGGGCCGTGGGCGGGGCGTGCCAGCGGCTCCACGGTCCAGCCACCCGCGTCGCGAGCGTGCAGGCGAGCGAGAGGGAGACCTTCGGGATCGACCAGCTCGAGCAGGTCGGGCTCGTCGGCTGCGAGACCCGACGGCAGGTCGAACTCGCCGGCATCGACGGGCCCGGGGAGGACACCCCAAGCCCGGAGCTCCAGGTCGTCGAGCACGCGAGGACTCGGGCAGTGCTGCGTCGTGGCCACCGCGCCATCCTGCCAGCGACCCGGGCCGGGGCAGGAGGAGCCGCCCTGCTCTCTGGGGTTCAGCAGGGCGGCTCCCGGCGGAGGCCGCAGGCTCCCGGACGTCAGGGATCCCGGGGGCAGCGTCACTCCGCGATCTACTCTGGCACGCCCCCACCGCGGGCACAAAGGGTGCTGGGACAAGTTCTGGACCTCTTGCGTGCGCCCCGCCCGGGGCCTCGGGCTCCCTTGGGGCCTGCAAGCAGTTGCTAGCGCACGAGCGGCGCACCGCCGCCGCGTCCCGCCTGAACTTTCAACCGTCATGTGGCCCGCCTCACCGCAACAGGGGTTGTCAGCGCTAGCTACAGTTAGCACTATGGAACTCATGGCGAAGGGCAAGGTCGGCAAGACCGTCGAGACTCTCGGGGAGTACCTCAAGGAGCAGCGCACCTCTGCGCAGCTCTCCTTGCGGCAGCTCGCCGACCAGGCAGGCGTGTCGAACCCCTACCTCAGCCAGATCGAGCGCGGTCTCCGCAAGCCCTCGGCCGAGGTGCTGCAGCAGATCGCCAAGGCACTGCGGATCTCCGCCGAGCAGCTCTACCTCCGGGCGGGCATCGTCAGCCCCCCGGACGGCGAGGGCGGTTCGGTCGAGCTCGCGGTCCTCGCCGACCCGCAGCTGACGGAGCGGCAGAAGCAGTCCCTGCTCGAGGTCTACGCGTCGTTCCTGGCGCTGAACGGCCAGGGCGACGGCTGACCCACCGGCACTGCTCGCCGCTCGATCGCGCGGTGCACATCCTCCGAGCGCGGCCCTGAGCCGCCTCACCCCAACCGAAGGAGTGAACATGGCTTCCGCCAAGTTCGACATCAAGACCGAGGCCAACAAGACCCTCTACGCCGGCGCCGGCGTCATCGACCTCGCCGTCGAGGCCGTCCGCGAGTACGTCGCGACGACCCAGGCCCGGGTGACCGAGGCGCAGAAGAGGGCCACCTCGTTCGACTTCGAGCCGAAGGCGCTGCGCGACCAGGCGGTCAGCACGGTCAACGCCCGCATCGAGGCACTGACCACCGAGGCCAAGGAGCGCCGCGCGGCCGTCGAGGCCCGGATCGCCGAGCTGCAGGCCGAGGCCCGGGCCATCCCGGAGAAGGCGCAGAAGCGCGCCGACGAGTACGTCTCGACCGCGACCGCCACCTACACCGACCTCGCGAAGCGGGGCGAGACGCTGGTGGCGCGCATCCGCCGCCAGGAGTCCACGCAGCAGGCCGCCGCTTCCGCGAAGTCGACCGCCTCCCGTGCGAAGGCCACCACGACCACCGCGGAGAAGACCGCGTCGTCGGCGAAGTCGACCGCGACCACGACCGCGAAGCGCACGGCCGCCGCGGCCAAGGACGCCGCGACGTCCACCCCGGCCAAGAACGCCACGGCGACCACGCGCAAGCGCGCCGCGACGACGAAGAGCACGGCGAAGGCGACCGGCACCACCGCCAAGAAGACGGCGGCCAAGACCGCCACCGCCGCGAAGGACGCCGCCGCCAAGGTCGGCGACTGACCGAGCAGCACCGAGGACGGGCCCGCGGCGTCGCCGCGGGCCCGTCCTACGTCCCGGCGCCGGGACGGTCCGACGAGGGCACCGTCCCGCGTCGCTGCCACTGACGCGTCCGCTCGCGGAACGCGCGGGTCCGTACGCCGACCGCCGCGGCGGCGCCGCGGAACGTGCCCGTCGCCTCGATCGCGCCCAGCTCGCTCGGGTGGAAGACCGTCACCGCCAGCACCCGCCGGGCGTCCGCGGCCGACCGGACGTCCCGGGCGGACCGCCGGAGTCCGACCAACGTGCGGTGGCCGGGGAACCGGCCCACCGACACCTCCGGGTCCGACGCCTGACGGGCCGTGACCAGCCCCTGGCCGGACGGCCGCCCCGCCGGCGGGGAGCCGAGGAGCCACGCTGCGACCGCCGCCGTGCGACGCCGGGCGGGGGTCGACAGGACCGTCGCGCTGTGACCGACCCGCTCGAGCATTCGCACGTCCGCCAGGCTCCGCAGCCACGCCCAGTCGTCCTTGGCGGCATGGCTCGCCGAGTGCTCCAGCGCGTCCCGGACGCCGAGCGTCGCCACCTCCCGGCCGCCCACGTCGACCAGGGCCCGCCGGCCCCACAGCTCGTCAAAGGTCGGGAAGGCGTCGCGCGCCGTCGCGAGGTGCCAGTGGAGGTCGACCGCGACCCCCCGACCCGTCAGCGGCACCTCGCAGTAGTTGCGCACGGTGAACCGCCAGGCCCACGTCGGCCCCGGTGCGGGGTAGGCGCTGCTCGGGTGCCACCCCGCCGACCGCAGGGCCCGGTAGGCGACCTCGACGTCCGCGGGCGGCACCAGGAGGTCGAGGTCCCCCGACCCGCGGGCGGTGTAGTCGCCGTACGCCTGGGCGGCCAGGGCGACCCCCTTCACCGTCAACGCCCGCACGCCCGCGTCCTCGAGCACGTCGAGGACCCGATGGAGGTCGTGGGCCATGACGAGGCACGGCATCCGGCCCCGTCGTCCCTCGCTGCGGAGCCGCTCGGTCACGGCCGCGGGCAGGTCCAGGCGGTCGAGGTGCATCGACAGGAAGACGACGACGCGGTGCCGGTCGGCGGCGGCGAGGAACTCGTCCCCGCCGACCTCCGGCGGAAGGCGGAACACCCGCCCGTCGTCCGCCAGCACGACCCGCAGCGCCCCGCGTACCGCCTCGACCGAGGCGGGCGTGTACGGCAGGTCGGGTCGTGATGCCGGAGGACGCCGCACCAGCGACACCCTAGTGTGGGGTCCCGTGAACGTCTTCGTGATGCAGAGCTGGATCGGGCTCGCCGTGCTGGTGGCGCTGCTCCTGGTGAAGGGGTTCAGCCTCGTCAACGCCCTCGCCCACCGCGCCGACGCCTACGACGCCGCCGGCAAGCTCACGAAGCAGAAGTGGGTCGCGATCCTCGCCATCGGCTTCGTCCTGCAGCTCGCGGTCTTCCTGTTCTACCTGGGCTTCCTCGGCACGATCCTCAACCTCGGCTTCACCATCGCGGCCTTCGTCTACCTCGCCGACGTGCGCCCCGCGCTCAAGGACGTCATGCGTCCGCGCTGGTGACGTACTCCTCCAGCTGCTCCAGTGCGTCCCGCGGCACGAAACCGGTGGCCTCGACCTTGGCCAGGTCGAGCGCGCTGTTGCGCGGCCGCGGCGCCAGGGTCTTGCCGGCCTCGTACTCCTCGGTCGTGATGGGCGTGACGTCATCGGCCGAGCGTCCCGCCAGCTCGTAGACCCGCTTCGCGTAGTCGGCCCACGACAGCACGTCGCCGCCGCCGGTGACGTTGTAGGTGCCGTACGGCGCGCCCGTGTCCACGAGGTGCCGCACCGCCCGCGCCAGCTCGCTGGTGAAGGTCAGCCGGCCGCGCTGGTCGTCGACGACCGTCGGGGTGACGCCGTTCCCGGCCAGGGTCTGCATCGTGCGGACGAAGTTCTTCCCGTCGCCGATCACCCACGACGTGCGCAGCAGGTAGTGGCGCGGCGCGGTGCCCACCGCGAGATCGCCGGCGGCCTTGGCCTGGCCGTAGACCCCCAGCGGGCTGAGGCGCTCGTCCTCCGGGTGCAGCGGGTGCGTGCCGTCGAAGACGTAGTCGCTCGACACGTGCACCAGCGTGAAGCGGTGCTCGGCCGCGAGCCGGGCCAGCGTGGCGGGCGCCGTGGCGTTGGCCGCCCAGCAGACGACCCGCCCCTCCGGGGTCTCGGCCGCGTCGACGGCCGTGTACGCCGCGGCGTTGAGCACCACGTCGTAATCGTTCCAGGGCCACGCAGCGACGGCGTCGGCGTCGGTGAGGTCGAGGCGCTCGACCCCGTCGCCCGGCTCGCCGAGGTCCACCAGGTCGGCGCCGGGGAACACGGCCTGCAGGGCGCGCCCGAGCTGGCCGCGGGCGCCCACGACGAGCGCGCGGCGCGGCTGCATCGGGGTGACGTCGGCGAGGCGCGGGTTGCCCTGGTCCTTCGCGGAGATCTCGGCCTCGGCGAGCGGGATCGGCCACGGGATCGCGGAGGACTCGTCACCGAGGTGCAGCGCCGGGTAGGTGCGGCCCGGCACGTAGTGGTCGTTGACCAGGTACGTGTACGTCGTGCCGTCCTCGAGCGCCTGGTAGGAGTTGCCGACGCCGCGCGGCACGAAGACCGCGACCGACTCGTCGATCTCGATCCAGAACGTGGTTCCGAACGAGTCGCCCTCGCGCATGTCGACCCAGGCCGCGAAGACGCGACCCGTCGCCACCGCGACGTACTTGTCCCACGGCTCCGTGTGGATGCCGCGCGTGGCGCCGCGCGTCGCGTTGTAGGAGACGTTGTTCTGCACCGGGCCGAAGTCGGGCAGGCCGAGCGCGGTCATCTTCGCCCGCTGCCAGTTCTCCTTGAACCAGCCCCGGCTGTCGCCGTGCACGGGCAGGTGCACGACCAGGAGGCCCGGGATGGGGGTGGTCTCGACGCTGAGCTGCTGGGTCATCGGGTCCTCCGTCGTGGCTTCGAGACGCTCGTTCCTCGCTCCTCGACCACCGGTTACTGGCCCTTCGCCGCGTAGGTCGCCTCGACCGCGGTCTTGTGCGGGCGCCACCAGGCCTCGTTGTCGCGGTACCACTGGATGGTGCGGGCCAGGCCCTCGGCGAAGTCGGCGTACCGCGGCGCCCAGCCCAGCTCGGTGCGCAGCTTGGTGGAGTCGATGGCGTAGCGCAGGTCGTGCCCGGCGCGGTCCGTCACGTGCTCGAAGTCGTCGGCGGGGCGGCCGAACGCCTCGAGGATCATGCCGACCACCTCGAGGTTGTTGCGCTCGCCGTCGGCGCCGATCAGGTAGGTCTCCCCGATCTCGCCCCTCTGGAGGATCGTCCAGACCGCCGACGAGTGGTCGTCGGCGTGGATCCAGTCGCGCACGTTGAGCCCCGCGCCGTACAGCTTCGGGCGGCCGCCGTCGATCACGTTCGTGATCTGGCGGGGGATGAACTTCTCGATGTGCTGCCACGGCCCGTAGTTGTTCGAGCAGTTCGAGACCGTCGCCCGCACCCCAAAGCTGCGCACCCAGGCGCGCACCAGGTGGTCCGAGCCCGCCTTCGACGCCGAGTACGGCGAGGACGGCGTGTAGGGCGTCGCCTCGGTGAACCGGTGCGGGTCGTCGAGCTCGAGGTCGCCGTACACCTCGTCGGTCGAGATGTGGTGGAGGCGCACGTCCGCCTTGCGCACCGCCTCGAGCAGCACGAAGGTGCCGACGAGGTTGGTCTGGATGAACGGGCTGGGGTCGCTCAGCGAGTTGTCGTTGTGCGACTCGGCGGCGAAGTGCACCACCGCGTCGTGGCGGGCCACGAGCGGCTCCACGACGGCGGCGTCCGCGATGTCGCCGACCACGAGCTCGACCCGGTCGGCCGGCAACCCGGCGAGCGACTCGCGGCTGGCGGCGTAGGTCAGCTTGTCGAGGACCGTCACCGTCGCGTCCGTGTGCGCGAGGAGGTGGTGCACGAAGTTCGAGCCGATGAACCCGGCTCCGCCCGTCACGAGGATGCGCTGCATGGGCGCCACCCTAGAGTGAGCGCATGCGCGGAATCATCCTGGCCGGCGGCACGGGCTCGCGGTTGCACCCGATCACGCTCGGCGTCAGCAAGCAGCTCGTGCCCGTCTACGACAAGCCGATGATCTACTACCCGCTCACCACGCTCATGCTGGCGGGCATCCGCGACATCCTCATCATCACCACGCCCCACGACGCGGAGCAGTTCCACCGGCTGCTCGGCGACGGCTCGCAGCTGGGTGTCGCGATCACGTACGCCGTGCAGCCGAGCCCCGACGGGCTCGCGCAGGCGTTCGTCATCGGCGAGGACCACATCGGCGACGAGACGGTCGCGCTCGTGCTCGGCGACAACATCTTCTACGGCCCGGGGCTCGGCACGAAGCTGCGGCGCTTCGAGGACCTGGACGGCGCGGCGGTGTTCGGCTACCAGGTGGCCGACCCCACGGCGTACGGCGTCGTCGACTTCGACGAGCACGGCGTCGCGACCTCGATGGAGGAGAAGCCGACGCACCCGAGGAGCAACTACGCGGTGCCCGGCCTCTACTTCTACGGCAACGACGTGGTCGAGCGCGCGAAGGTGCTCCAGCCGTCCGCCCGCGGCGAGCTCGAGATCACCGACCTCAACCGCACCTACCTCGAGGAGGGCCGGCTGCAGGTCGAGATCCTGCCGCGCGGCACGGCGTGGCTCGACACGGGCACGTTCGACTCCCTCAACGACGCCTCGAACTTCGTGCGCACCCTCGAGGGCCGCCAGGGCCTGAAGATCGGGTGCCCCGAGGAGGTCGCCTGGCGCATGGGGTTCCTCAGCGACGACGAGCTGCGCGAGCGCGCGGCGCCGCTGCGCAAGAGCGGGTACGGCGCCTACCTCGAGGGCCTGCTCGACTGAGTCCGCGCGCGGCGCGCCCCGTCCTGGAGCGGCGCCGACGTGACACGACCGGGGCCCGCCATCCCCCAGGACCGGCGGGTCCCGGCCGTGTGTCCGGGGAGGGTGACGTCGTGCTCAGTAGGCCCCTCGAGAGCCCAGCACGGCGCCGACGGTGCGCACGAGGATGCTGAGGTCCTGCATCATCGACCAGTTGTCGACGTAGTAGATGTCGAGACGGATGGCCTCGTCCCACGACAGGTCGGAACGCCCCGAGACCTGCCACAGTCCCGTCATGCCGGGCCGGACCCGCAGGCGGCGGCGCATGTCGTCGTCGTAGCTGACGACCTCGCTGGGCAGCGGCGGTCGCGGACCGACGAGGCTCATCTCCCCGCGCAGCACGTTGAAGAGCTGGGGCAGCTCGTCGAGGGAGAAGCGGCGCAGCCAGCGGCCCGGCTTCGTGATCCGCGGGTCGTCCTTCATCTTGAACAGCCCCCCGGAGAACCCGGACTCCGACTGCAGGCCCGCCAGACGCGCCTCCGCGTCGACCACCATCGTGCGGAACTTGAGGCAGGCGAACTCCACGCCGTCCCGTCCCGTACGGGTCTGGCGGAACAGCACCGGCCCGCGGTCGAACACCCACACCCGCAGAGCGGCGAGCGCGAGGACCGGGCTCAGCACCACCACGAGGCCAGTGGCCCCGAGGAGGTCGAAGGTGCGCTTGGCCCAGCGGGACGCCTGCGCGGACCGTGCGGTGTCGAGGTGCATGAGGGGGAGCCCGCCCACCGGGCGCACCCGCACCCGCTCGCGGGCGACGTCGGTCACGCTCGGCGCGACCACGACGTGCGTGCGGTGCTGCTCGAGGTCCCACGCCGCGCGGCGCATGTCGTCGGAGGTGCGGAACGCGCCCGAGGCGAAGAACACGACGTCGGCCTCGGCCGCGCTCGCGACCTCCGCGATGCGCTGCGTGTCGCCGAGCACCTCGATGCCGGAGTCGGTGACGTCCTTGACGTGGCCCATCGGGGTGACGGCTCCGACGACCTGGTAGCCCAGCCACGTCTCCCGGTCGAGCACCGCGGCGATCTCGTCGACGTGGGACGGGCGGCCGGCGATGACGACCCGGTAGCGCAGGAGGCCGAGCCGGTGGGCCTTGTGGAGCGCGCGGCGCAGACCGAAGCGACCGATGAGCAGCAGCGGGATGCCGAACCCGACGGCGAGCAGGAAGAACCCGCGCGACAGGGGGAACTTGGCCAGGTAGCAGCCGATGCCCACCGCGGCCGCGGTGTAGAGCGAGGCGTTGAGCACCCGGCGGTACTCGTCCGGTCCCGCCCCGAAGACGGAGCGGTGGTAGCCGCCCACCGCGGCGATGAGGGCGACCCAGCCGAGGAACATGAGGGGGCCGACGACACCAAGGGTGTCGGCCACGTTGTCGGAGCCCGGCCGGGACGCCAGGAGGTGGTCGCGCCCCGCCAGGGCCAGCGCCGCCGTCAGGGAGATGGCGGCCACGTCGGTCAGGAAGGCGGTGACGGGCAGGTAGCTGAGGGCACGGTGGCGGACCGAGCGGGTGGCCGCGGGCGCGTCGTCGCGTTGCGCTGTCTCGACGACGACAGACATGCAGGCTCCGAGGGGACGAGAAGGGGGTGGCAGACCTTCATTGTCAGGCACCAGCCGCGGTTCGTGAACCAGGATGCGTTAAGAATGAATGAACGTGGTCACAGTGAACGCGGTTCTGTGGCCACGCTTCATCACATCGGGTGAGTTTCGCCGTCGAGCCCGCGGTGGCGGACACTACGATCCACGGGACGTCGCCGAACGAAGCTGGAGCTCATGACCCTGCGGGACTACCTGCGCATCATCCGGGCCTCCTGGCTCGTCATCACCCTCGTGGCCCTGACGACGGTGGCGGCCTCCGCGGCCTACACGTTCCTGGTGACGCCGCAGTACGAGTCGACGGCCCGGTTGTTCATCAGCACGCAGCAGAGCGACGTGGGCGAGTCCTTCACCGGTGCCCAGTTCTCCGCGCAGCGCGTGACGTCCTACGCCGACCTCGTCCGCAGCCGCGAGCTGGCCGCCGACGTGGTCGACGACCTCGGGCTCGACGCCCAGCCCGGCGACCTCGTCGGTGCGGTGTCCGCCAGCGTGGTGCCGGAGACGGTCAACCTGGAGATCCGCATCGTCGACGAGGACCCCAACGAGGCCCAGCGCCTGGCCCAGGGGTACGCCGAGGGCATGGTCGACCTCGTGCGGGAGCTGGAGACCCCCGTCGGGTCGACCGTGGCGCCGATCAAGGCGACCATCGTCGATCCGGCCAGCTTCTCGGACACGCCCATCTCGCCCCAGCCCGTGCGGAACCTCGCCCTCGGTCTCATCCTCGGCCTGCTGCTCGGCGTCGCCGTCGCGGTGCTGCGCGACCTCCTCGACACCACGGTGAAGACGACCGACGACATCGAGGCCGCCACCGCGGCACCCATCGTGGGCGCCATCGGCTACGACACGACCGTCAAGAGCGACCCGCTCATCACGTCGCTACCCCCGCACGCCCCGCGGGTCGAGGCCTTCCGGGTGATGCGCACCAACCTGCAGTTCCTCGACGTCGACAAGGCCTCGAAGGTCATCGTCGGCACCTCCGCCGTCCCCGGCGAGGGCAAGACCACCACGATGGTGAACCTGGCCCTCGCCCTCGCCCAGGGTGGCGAGCGCGTGCTCCTCATCGAGTGCGACCTGCGCCGCCCCAAGGCCGCCCAGGCGCTCGGGCTGGACTCCAGCGTCGGCGTCACCACGATCCTGGTCGGCAAGGCGGCCGTCGCCGACGCGGTGCAGAAGCACGCGGGGTCGGGGCTCCGCCTCCTCGCCAGTGGCGCTGTGCCGCCCAACCCCGCCGAGCTCATCCAGAGCCAGGCGATGCGTGACCTGCTGGCCGAGGTGCGGCGCGACTACGACGTCGTGCTCATCGACGCCCCGCCGCTGCTGCCCGTCACCGACGCCGCGCTCCTGGCCGCCCAGGCCGACGGCGCCCTTCTCATCGTGCGCCACGGCAAGACCACCCACGACCAGCTGGCCGGCGCCGTCAACCGCCTCGCCCAGGTCGACGCAACTCCGCTCGGCGTCGTGTTCAACATGACGCCGAGGAGCGGCGGGGGCTACGGGTACGGCTACGGGTACGGCTACGGGTACGGGTACAGCCCGGTGGAGTCGTCGGCGCCGACGCCCAGGAGCCGCGGCGGCAAGCGCGCCCGCGGCTGAGACCTCACCGACCCGAGCGGCCGACTCCGCGCCTCACCGACCCCGGACCGCCGGCGCCTCAGCAGGCCGCCGCGGCCACGATGTCCAGGTCCGCCGGCGTCACTCCCGGGGTGGTGTCGACGACGACGTCGCCCGTCTGGTCCTCCCCCGTCGTCATCGTCCACCGCACGTCGGCGGTGAACCCCGGCTCGAGCTCTACGAGCACCGTCACGACCGGCCGTCCGTCGAGCTCGACGGTGGGCGGGACGGGGAGCGGGGCGTCGTTGAAGGTGACGTCCTCGACCTCACCGCCGACCGGCCCCACGATGTTCACGGCCACCAGCTGCTTGCCGGGCTCGATGCCGTACACCCCCGCGCCCGTCACGTACCTGGGAAGCGCAGCGGCGTCGGCCGGGGCGTCGGACAGGAGGTAGGCCCGGCCCGTGAGGCCCTGCACGCCGGCCCGGCAGCTCGTGGCCGTCACGTGCACCTCGTGGCGCAGGAAGTAGGACATCTTCGCCCCGGTCGCGTCGTTGAGGTAGACGCCGACCTGCGGGTCCGCCGCCGGGTCGGCGACGAGCTCCCCGGCGATGGCCGTGCCGCTGAACGCCGCCTGCTCGGTCTCGGCGAAGGAGTGCACCTTGAGACGGCCCTCGTCGGTACCCCGCGCCAATGCCTCGATGAGGGCGCGCGGGTTCTCCCCGCCCCCCGTCAGCTCCGCGAAGATGGTGCTCGCCGCCGCCTGGAAGTAGGCGTCCTGGTCGGCGGGGTCCTCGTAGCGCAGGTACACCTGGTGGAGCAGCTCGTCGACCACGTTGGCCTGCGTGAGGGTGGGCCCGCCCGGCACCTCGACCGGCCCCGTCGCCCCCAGCACGTAGGACAGCGTCACCGGGTCGAGGGTGAGCACGCCGTCCACGGGCTCGTACTCCTGCTCCCAGCGCGCCCGCCACAGGGCGGCGGAACGGGGGAAGTCGGGCGTGAAGTTCGCGTCGAGGAAGTAGGTGCCCAGCTGGCGGCCCCAGATGTCCTCCTCCGCCTCGCTCAGCTCGAGCACGGGTTCGTCGGTGCGCCCGAACGAGCTGCCCGCCGCCTGCCGCGTCAGCTCGATCGCCCCCGCGTTCGCGGTGACCAGGGAGGCCGACCCCGGGAGCCCACCGCCCGCACGGATCTCGGCGTTGTTCTGGAACACCAGAAGGTAGTTGCGGGGACCCTCCGCGCCGAGCATCGACGGCAGCACCTGCACGGCGCGGTCGGCCGTGTCCAGGGCGTCCGCCGCGCGGTCCACCTGCCGGACGACCTCGCGGTACTCGTCGCGCAGGGTCGCCTGGTAGCCCGACGGGTCGTGCTCGGCGAGGCGCTCCCGCGCGTCGGCGAAGGCCGCGTTGCCCGCTGCCACCGGGCCGGCGAGGCCCTCGACGGCTGCGAGGTCGATGCGTCCGTCGCGGGGCGTCAGCGACTCGAGGTCGCGCGCCGTGGCCACCAGCGGCTCGAGGCCGTCCGCCGCCAGGTCGTCCAGCACGGCGCTGACGGTGCGGACGCCGTCGAGGTCGTCGCCCACCACGGGAGCCCAGGTCAGGGTCGACCACAGCGGCCCGCCCGTGCGGTCCGCGGCCGATCCCGCGTGCTCCCGCAGGTCGGCGAGGGCGGCGTCCGACGCGGCGTCGTCGCCGGCGGTCACGGCCTGCTGCAGCCGCTGCGCGTCGTCGGCCGCCGCGGTGAGGTCGCGCGTGGTCGACAGCACCTGCCACGCGGCGTACAGCCCCAGGACGAGGAGCAGTGCCGCGAGCAGGAGGACCGGCAGCTTCCAGCCGCGGAGAGCACGCATGGCGTGACTCTAGCGACGCCTCAGCGCAGGCGCGGACGGACGTGCAGTCCGACCTCCGGGTCGACGACGACCTCCTGCGCCGCCGGCATCCCGCCGGCGTCGAGGACCGCGTCGAGCGGCACGTTGCGCTTCACCATGGCGAGCGCGATCGGGCCGAGCTCGTGGTGGCGCGCCGACGTGCCCACGAAGCCGACGACCTTGTCGTCGTGCCGCAGCTCGGCCCCCACGGCGGGCAGCACGATCTCCGTGCCGTCGAGGTGCAGCAGCGTCAGGCGCCGCGGCGGGCGCCCCAGCGTGTGCACGCGCGCCACCGTCTCCTGGCCCCGGTAGCAGCCCTTGTCCAGGTGCACCGCCGGCCCGATCCAGCCCGCCTCGTTGGGGATCGTGCGGTGGTCGGTGTCGAGCCCGAGCCGGGGCTCGCCGCGCTCGATGCGCAGCGCCTCGAACGCCCACAGGCCGCACGCGGGGCCAGCCGCCGCGGCGTACGCCTCGAGCTGGTCGCGGGGCACGAGCTCGTACGCCGAGTACGGCGCCTCCCCCGCCGACGAGGGCCGCCAGGTCAGCGCCCAGTCGGCGGTCACGTCGGCGATCTCGACCTCGCTCCAGAACTTCATGCGCTCGAGGAAGGTGACGAGGGCGGCCGCCTGGCCGGGCTCCGTGTGCGCGACGAAGGCCTCGCCGTCGTCGTACCCGTAGAAGGCGTGCTCGACGTGGCCCTGCGGGCTCAGCAGGAGCACGCCCGTCCACTCGCGGGGGGCGAGGTCGAGCAGGTGCTGCGTCGTCAGCGAGTGCAGCCAGGTCAGGCGGTCGGGCCCGGCGACCCGCACCACCTCGTGGTGGGAGAGGTCGACGAAGCCCTCGCCGGCCACCAGCGTGCGCTGCTCGGTGATGAACGAGCCGTAGTGCGCGGCGACCGGGGCGTCGACACCGTCACCGGCCACGGCCCCGGGGAGCGAGAGGAGCGGGCTGGTCTCAGGCATCGTCGGTCCTTCGGTCGGAGGGCGGGCACGCCACGCACGTGCCGAAGACCGCCAGGTGGCCCGTGTCCGCCACGAACCCGTGACGTTCCCGGAGCCGGTCCGTCAGGCCGGCGGCCTCCGCAGCGTCAACAGAGCTGACGCGGCCGCAATTCCGGCACACCAGGTGGAAGTGCTCGTGGTCGGGGTCGACGGCGTGGAACGTGGGGGCCCGGTCGCTGAGGTGGGCGTGGCGCACGAGGCCGAGGCCCTCCAGCACCTCGAGGGTGCGGTAGACGGTGGAGAGGTTCACCGCCGACGAGGAGCGCCGCACCTCGGCCAGCACCTCGTCGGGCGTGGCGTGCCGCAGCGTCGTGACCGCCTGGAGGATGAGCTCGCGCTGGGGGGTGAGCCGGTAGCCCTGGGCCCGGAGACGACTGCGCCAGTCGTCACCGGTGCCCGGCGGGTGCGCGTGCTCCCCCACGGCTCAGACCCGCTGCAGTCGGGCCCAGGTGCGGGGCTGCAGGCCGTGCTCCGTCGTCGAGCGGTCGTAGGCGTAGAGCAGGTCGCCCTCGACGTTGCCGTAGAGCCGCTTGCCGCCGGTGACCTCCTCGGCGTCCTCGACCCGGCCGACCGCGTCGGTGACGATCTCCATCCGGCCCGCGCCGGCCTCGCCGGCCCAGATCTCCACGACGCCGTTCTCGTGGGCGAGGAGCAGCTCGACCTTGCCCTCGGGCCGCGCCAGCAGGAAGCCCGTCTCGATGGCGTCGTCGCGCACCTTCTCACCGTCCGCGTCCACCACCCAGGAGCGCGCCATGTAGTGGAAGAACGGGCGGCCGTCGTGCGTGAAGATGAGCTCCTGGCCGAACTCGTAGGACTCGATGGTGGGGTAGGCGCCGTGCCCGTTGCCCCGCCACGTGCCGAGCATCCAGGCGATCGGCCCGCAGTCGGGGTGCAGGTCCAGCGGCAGCTCGAAGGGCATCAGCGCACCCGCGGGGCGCGCAGGAGGCGGACGAGGGGGCGCGACGCGACCGCGGCCAGGGCCAGCGGGGCGCACGCGAGCGCAGCGATCAGGACGGCATCCACGCGCGCCAGTCTATCCGCGCCCGTCCGCACCCCCGCCTAGGCTCGGGCGCATGCGAAGCCTCCGGATCAAGGTCACCTGCGGCTCCGAGGACCCGGAGCGGTGCAACCAGGCGTTCACGGTGGCGGCCGCCGCCGCCGCGGCGGGCGCCGACGTCGGCCTCTGGCTCACGGGCGAGGCCGCCTGGTTCGCCCTGCCGGGCCGCGCCGAGGAGTTCGCGCTCCCCCACGCCACGGCCCTGGCTGACCTGCGCGACACCGTGCTCGAGCTGGGCCAGGTGACGGTCTGCACCCAGTGCGCCGTACGACGGGGCATCACCCCCGACGCGGTGCTCCCCGGGGTGCGCGTCGCGGGCGCCGCGACGTTCGCCGAGGAGATCCTGGCCGACGGCGTACAGGCGCTCGTCTACTGACGCGCCGGGGTCGCGGGGTCGACGTCGCGCACATGCGGCGAGGCCCCCGCCGGAGCGGGGGCCTCGCCGTGGAGCGGTGGTGCTGTGATCAGGGGCGACCGGTACGCGTGACCCACACGTAGAACGAGCGGCTCGTCTCCTGGTAGGCCTCGTCGTACGGGAAGAACGTGACCGTGACCTGGTAGTTGGCCGGCACGGGGCGCAGCAGGAAGTTCGGCGTCCAGATGCGGCGCGTGCTGCCGAAGTAGTCGTACGACGTGGCGCGGATGTCGGCCGTGCCGACGCGGCGGACGGTCGTGACGACCTCGCCCTCGACGCGCGAGCCGTTCGAGCCGACGAAGAACACGGTGAGCGGCTTGGCGGCGTTGGCGCGGCCGTACTGGTACGGCGCACCCACGACGATGCGCGAGCCGACGGTGTAGGTGCCCGGGTACGGCTCCTCCGCGGCGGACGCGGGAGAGACACCGGTGCCGGCGACCAACCCAGCGGTCATGAGGACCGCCGAGAAGACCGCGACGAGAAGCTTCTTCATGAGAACCCCTGACGTTGATCTGGCTTGCGGTGGACGAACCCCTCACCCACCTGCGGAGAACAGTAGGGCACGAATGGCTGCTGCCCTACCGATGTGGGACAAATCCCCTCTAGCAGGGTAAAAGTTCACCCGCCCGCAACACGCGCCGTGGCGTCACGCCGCGACTTCCAGCCCCAGGAGCCGTCGGACCTGCGGCGGGGACATGGGGTCCCGGCGGACTAGACCACCCAGCTCGCGGGCCCGGTGGACGAGGTCGACGTTGCCGCCCACGGGCTCGCCCGGGGCCAGCGTCAGGGTGTCCTCCATCCCCACCCGGAGGTGGCCTCCCTTCGCCAGCGCCGTCATCGCGACGGGCAGTGCCGTGCGCCCGATGCCCGTCGCGGACCAGGAGGTCACGGCGGCTGGGAGGGCGGCGACCGCGGCGACGAGGGCGTCCGCCGTACCCGGCAGCCCGCCCGGCACGCCCAGGACGAGGTCGCAGTGCACCCGCCCGCCCGGCGGGAGCCCGTGGCGGTCGAGGAGCCGCCCGAGCTTGTGCACGTGGCCGAGGTCGAACAGCTCGAACTCGGGCGCGATGCCGCGCTCGCAGGCACCCTGGTAGAGCTCCTGCACGAAGGGCCAGGGGTTGAGGAAGACGTCGTCGCCGAAGTCGACGGTGCCGACCGTCAGCGAGCACGAGTCGGGGGCGGCGTCGAGCACCCGCAGGCGGGCGTCGTACCCGTCGTGCACCGAGCCGCCGGTCGACAGCTGCACCACGAGGTCGCACGACTCCCGCAGCGCCGCGACGGTCTCGGCCAGCCGACCGGGGTCGAGCGTCGGCTCGTGGTGCTCGTCGCGCACGTGGACGTGGATCATCCCGGCCCCGGCGGCCTCACACTCCTGCGCCGTCGCGACCAGCTCGTCGAGGGTGGTCGGCAGGGCGGGGCAGTCCGCCTTCGCGGTCTCCGCGCCGGTCGGGGCCACGGTGAGGAGCAAGGCGGTCGGGTCGTCCGGCATGGCGGGCATGCTGCCAGGAGATCGTCCGGCGAGCCAGGGTCGGAGCAGGACGGGATCGCGCTCCACGGCGGGGGATTCAACCCCCGACCGCTCCGTTACCTATGGTGGGGCGGTTGGCGTCCCCGAGGTTCCCGGAGTGCGTGCGTGACCGACACCCTGTCCCGGACCGGGGCCTCGCCCGACGGCGGACCCACCCCCACCCGGGGCGGCCGGCGCGTCAAGGTCGCCACCGGCCCCCGCAAGGACATCCAGGGGCTGCGGGCCGTCGCGGTGCTGCTCGTCGTGGCCGAGCACCTCACCGGCTGGCCCCACGGCGGCTTCATCGGCGTCGACGTGTTCTTCGTGATCTCGGGCTTCCTCATCACCGGCCTGCTGCTGCGCGAGCACGAGCGCACCGGCCGCATCTCGTTCACGTCGTTCTACCGCCGGCGCGCCCGCCGCATCCTGCCCGCGGCGACCCTCGTGCTGGTCGTGACCGCCGTCGGCGCCTGGCTCGTCTACCCCGAGACCCGGGCGCGCACCGTCGGCGTCGACGCGATCTGGGCGTTCTTCTTCGCCGGCAACTACCGCTTCGCCTCGGCGGACACCGACTACTTCGCGGCCACCGCCGACGCCTCGCCGCTGCAGCACTTCTGGTCGCTGGCGGTCGAGGAGCAGTTCTACTTCGTCTGGCCGTGGTTGATGCTGCTCGCCCTGACGCTGCTGGCGCGGGCGGGCCGCGGGCACCACTCCCGGCTCCTGGCCGGCGGGATGATGACCGTCATCGTCGTGGGCTCCTTCGCGTGGGGCCTGCACGAGACGCTGGACCGCCCGGCGTGGGCCTACTTCTCCACGCTGGCCCGCGTCTGGGAGCTCGGCCTCGGCGCCCTCCTCGCCATCGCCACGCCCCTGCTCGCCGGGGTGATCGGTCGTCGCACCGGCGCCGTCGTCAGCTGGAGCGGCCTCGGGCTCATCGTCGCCGGCGCCTTCCTCGTGAGCGCCGAGCAGGGCTTCCCCGTGCCGTGGGCCGCGCTGCCGGTGGTCGGCAGCGCGCTCGTCATCGCCGGCGGCGTGGGGGGCACACCGCCGTACCTCGCGCCGCTGACGAACAAGGCCATGACCTACGTGGGCGACCTGTCGTACTCGCTCTACCTGTGGCACTTCCCCGTCATCGTGCTGCTGGCGGCGGCGCTGCCGTCGGACTCGGCGCTCTACCTCGTCACCGCCCTCGTCGTCATGTCGATCCTGACGGTCACGAGCTACCACTGCTTCGAGAACCCGATCCACCACTCCTCCTGGCTCGAGCCACGCTCGCGCCGCAAGGCCCCCGAGGCCCGCCGCTCGGCCCGCGCCGCGCGCGTGCCCGGCTCGCCCGGCCTCCGGGTGCCCGGCGGGCGCCACGTGGTGCTCGGCGTCGTCGGGGTGCTCGCCGCCGTCGGCACCGTCGGCGTCGCCATCGCCGTCGCGCCGCAGACCCAGGTGCGGGGCGAGGCCGAGCTGCGCGCAATCGTCGCCGCCCCCGACGACGGCACCGCGACCGGCGCCTGGCGCAAGGACGTCGCCCGCGCGCTGCTCGCCACCGAGTGGCCGACCCTGACCCCCAGCGTGGACGAGCTGGGCCGCGACGACATCGTCGACCCGTGGAGCGAGGACGGCTGCCTCGCCTTCGAGGACGGTGCCGACCCGGACCCGATCGTCAACGCCCGCCGCTGCGTGTACGGCGACCCCGACGCCGACCGCACCCTGGCCGTGCTCGGCGACTCGATCGGCATCTCCTGGGTGCCGGCCATCGAGGAGGCGTTCGGCGAGACCTGGCGCATCGAGGTGTGGACCGCGCGACAGTGCACCGTCGCCGACGTCGAGGTGACCGAGACCGACGGCGGGGCCTACCCCGAGTGCTCCGACTTCCGCCGCGACGCCCGCGCGGCCCTGGCGGCCGAGAACCCCGACGTGCTCGTCGTGACCTCCGAGGGCGACCCCCGCCAGGTCGCCGGCACCGAGGGCACCGACGACGCGTTCGCCCGGTTGGGCGAGGGCCTCGCGACCGCGGCCGAGGAGCTCGCGCCCATCGCGGAGCACACCGTCTACCTCCCGCCGCCGCCGCCCGGACTGCCGCTCACCGAGTGCCGCACGGGGACCGCCGTGCCGGCTGACTGCGTGCGGCGCCCGGCGGGCCTGCCCGGCCCCTGGTACGACGCGTTCCGCGCCGCCGCCGAGGACAACGGCGCGGCGTTCGTCGACGTCGTGCCGTGGTTCTGCGTCGGGGGCGTCGGCTGCCCCGGGTTCGTCGACGGCGTCCCCGTGCGTGCGGACGCCGCGCACCTCACGGATCCGATGTCGCGCAAGGTCGCGCCGCTCGTGCGCGAGGGCTTCGCCGCGGCGCTGCCCGAGGTGTTCGCGGGCTGAGGCACCGCGCCCCGCGGGTCGGGGGGCGTGCGGGTCAGGGCGTGCGGGTCAGGGCCAGGTAGACGAGCACGAGGGTCAGCGCGGACAGCAGCGTGAGCAGCGTGTACTGCAGCACGTTCTTGCGCCGGCGCTGCTCGACGGGGCTCGGGCGGCGGGACATGAGGGCTCCTCGGGGCGACGCCGAACGGGGCTGGCTCGGCTCGGGTGACGGTGGATCACGGACGACGAGACACTGCGCTGACCCGAGGTTCGCAGGAGCAGAGGTGGCAGCCCAGGGGGGACTGGACCGGCGCGGGGGTGAGGCGCGTCACCGCGCGAGCGGCGCGAGCCTCCGATCGAGGACGACCTCGGCGAGGCTCGCCCCGCTGGTGGCGTCCACCAGCTCCACGAGCGTCCCGGGGATGGTGAGCGGCGGGGACACGACGGTGGTGCCCGGCCGCAGCTCCAGCGTCAGGTAGGCACCGTTGCCCGAGTCGACGTGGGCGGCGAGGAGGAGGGCGGCGCGGCTGCGGGGAGAGGTGATCGCCAGCGCGCCGTTGCGCAGGGTCATGGTCGGTTCCGCGGCGGAGCTCGCGGACGGGGCCGGGGCAGGGGCCACGAGCACGGTCGCAGCCGGGGGCGCCTCGGTGAGGAGCGACGTACGCATGACCGCATCGTGCTCCGACCGGAGGCCCACCTGAGCCGGATTGTCGGAACCTTGCGCCTAGCCTGAGTGACCCTCGCGTCGACGTGTCGTGCGGGTCACGGAACGCCGACGGGGGAGCCCGGGCGCAGTGCCCGGGCTCCCCCGCAGGATGGTGCTCAGGTGGTGCTCAGATGGCGATCTCGACCTCGGCGACGACGCCGGTGCGAGCCACCACCGTGCGGTCGACGGTGTCGGCCTTCGGCGCCAGCGTGCGCAGGGTCCACTCCCCGTCGTTCGCGAAGAACCGGAAGTGACCGCTGGCCGACGTCGGGACCTCGGCGGTGAACTCACCCGAGCCGTCGAGCAGGCGCACGTAGGCGTTGCCGACGGGCTCGCCGGCGCGCAGCACCTGGCCCTGGATCACGGCCTCCTTGGCGACGTTCACGCCGTCGAGCGACAGGCCGCCCTCGGTGGCGCCGCACATCTCAGGCGCCCTGCCCGTCGGCGGTGCCGGGCTCGTCGCCCAGGGCGACCGGGACGCCGACGAGCGAGCCGTACTCGGTCCACGAGCCGTCGTAGTTCTTCACGCTGGAGTGGCCCAGGAGCTCCTTGAGCACGAACCACGTCAGCGAGGAGCGCTCGCCGATGCGGCACAGGGCGATCGTCTCCTTGGAGTCGTCGATGCCCGCGTCGGCGTAGAGCGCCTTGAGGTCCTCGTCCGACTTGAAGGTGCCGTCGTCGTTGCAGTTCTTGCTCCACGGCACGTTGATCGACGTGGGCACGTGGCCGGCGCGCTGCGCCTGCTCCTGCGGGAGGTGCGCGGGGGCCAGCAGGCGCCCGGCGTACTCGTCGGGGCTGCGGACGTCGACCAGGTTCTTGACGCCGATGGCCGCCACGGCCTCGTCGCGGAACGCGCGGATCGAGCGGTCCTGCTCCTGCGCCGTGTACGACGTGGCGGGGCGCTCGACGACGTCGGCCGTCAGCTCGCGGGAGTCGAGCTCCCACTTCTTGCGGCCGCCGTCCATGAGCTTGACGTCGGCGTGGCCGTAGAGGGTGAAGTACCAGAACGCGTACGCCGCGAACCAGTTGTTGTTGCCGCCGTAGAGCACGACGGTGTCGTCGTTGGAGATGCCCTTGCGGGAGAGGAGCTCCTCGAACTGCTGCTTGTTCACGAAGTCGCGGCGGACCTGGTCCTGCAGCTCCGTCGTCCAGTCGAGCTTCACGGCGCCACGGATGTGGCCCTTGTCGTAGGACGAGGTGTCCTCGTCGACCTCGACGACGACGATCCCGTCGGTGTCCAGGTTGTCCTCGACCCACTGCGTGGTGACGAGAGCGGTCTCGCGGCTCATGTAGGTACTCCTCTGCGCCTCGGGGCGCGGTTGGGGGCGGGGATGGAAGTCGGGTGGGACTCGTGCGGCCTCGGCGCGGTGGTCACGCCCGCGCCGTCGCGCGACGGGCGAGGAGGTAGACCTCGCAGCCGAGGCAGAGGGCGAACACGGCGTTGAGCAGGGCGGCCACGAGCGCCAGCCCGACGGCGACCTGGGCGACGACCACGGCGCCGGCCAGCAGCGCGACGAGCCCGACGCCGGTGAAGACCAGGCCGACGGCCTGGGCGAAGCGGGGCGGCGCGACGTCCTCCAGCTCGGCCGGCGGGGCCAGCCGGGGACGGACGAGGACGCGGAACACCCAGGCGTACGGCGTGTGCTGCGGCCCGGCGGCGGCGCCGAGGGCGAACACGGCGACCTGGGCCGCGAGCAGCACGACGGCCGCGGTCGAGTCGCCCAGCACCAGCACGAGGGCCAGCACGACGGAGGTGAGGCCGGCGGCGACCTGGGGGCCGCGCGGGTCGATCTGGCGGGCGCCGGGCCGGGCAGGACGCTCGGGGGCGGCCACGGTGTGCGGCTCAGGGGGCATGGCGGGAACCTGACGGGTCGGCGGTGGGCGGGGGCTCACGGTGACGCGGTCGGGTGCGCGCGCGGCGCGACGGGGACGGCGTCGGTCAGGTCGGTCGACACAGCGCGGAGCGCACGCGGCAGTGGTCGACTGCGCGTCGCTTCGTCAGCAGGGTCGTGAACACGAGGTCCAATGTAGGGGCGGCACAGGAGCGCACCGAACGGCGGAGTCGCATCGTGAGACAGGGTTCCGCGATGTGGACTACGCCGTCGACCTCCGCCCGTGGCACGGGGGGCCCGGCGGCACCGTGGCTCAGGCGGCCGACGACGCGGCGAGGGCGCTGCCGTCGACGGGCCGCAGCACGACGAACGCGGTGCCGCCGGGGCCCCCGACGAGCACGTGGCTGCCCTCCCGCAGCGGGGTGGCGCCCCGCACGGGGGCCCCGTCGACGAACGTGCCGTTCGTCGAGCCGAGGTCACCGATCCACCACGCCCCGCGGGCGAGGTAGACCATCGCGTGGTGCCGCGAGACCCGGTGGTCGCGGAACCGGACCCGGCAGCCCTGCGCGCGCCCGACGAGCGCGCCGGAGCGCACCCGCACGAGGTCACCGCCCCCGGTCACGAGCGCCAGCTCGTCCACGCCCCGGATGACGTCAGTGCGCATCCCCGGGCCGCGGGTCGGAGCGGCGGCCGGGCGCACCGGCGGGCGCACCGGCGGGCGCACGGGCTGGCCCGCCCCACGTGGCGCCGGGCGGGCGGCGGGGCGAGCGGGCGG
>NZ_JADEVT010000001.1 GCF_030466625.1 Nocardioides sp. ChNu-153 | reverse complement strand
CGGCCGGGCGCGACCGGCCCGGGCCGCTGCCCGGACCGGTGCGCGGCCCGCGGGCCCCGGGGCCGGACGACCGTGCCCGGCGGCGCTCGTCGACCACGGTCGTCCTCCCCTGCTGCTCGTGCGGTGCTGCGGTGCTGGTGTTCGTGCGGGTGCGGGTCAGCCCTGGAAGCGCGGGAACGCGCCGGCGCCGGCGTAGCGCGCGGCGTCGCCGAGCTCGTCCTCGATGCGCAGGAGCTGGTTGTACTTCGCGACCCGCTCGGAGCGCGCGGGGGCGCCCGTCTTGATCTGGCCGCAGTTCGTGGCGACGGCGAGGTCGGCGATGGTGACGTCCTCGGTCTCGCCCGAGCGGTGGCTCATCATGCAGCGGTAGCCGTTGCGGTGCGCCAGCTCGACGGAGTCGAGCGTCTCGGTGAGCGAGCCGATCTGGTTGACCTTGACCAGCAGCGCGTTGGCCTGGCCGCCGCTGATGCCGCGCTGGAGGCGCTCGACGTTGGTGACGAACAGGTCGTCGCCGACGAGCTGCGTGCGGGCACCGAGGGTGTCGGTGATGGCCTTCCAGCCCTCCCAGTCGTCCTCGTCGAGCGGGTCCTCGATCGAGACGATGGGGTACGCCGCGACGAGCTCGGCGTAGTAGGCCGTCATCTCCTCGGCCGACTTCGACGCGCCCTCGAAGGTGTAGACGCCGTCGGTGCAGAACTCGCTCGCGGCCACGTCGAGGGCGAGCACGATGTCGCGGCCCAGCGTGTAGCCCGCGGCGTCGACGGCCTCGGCGATGAGGTCGAGCGCGGCGCGGTTCGACGCCAGGTCGGGGGCGAAGCCGCCCTCGTCGCCGACGCCGGTCGCGAGCCCGCGCTTCTTCAGCACCGACTTGAGCGCGTGGTAGACCTCCGCGCCGCTGCGCACCGCGTCGGCGAAGGTCGGGGCGCCGATGGGCGCCACCATGAACTCCTGCACGTCGACGTTCGTGTCCGCGTGCGCGCCGCCGTTGAGGATGTTCATCATCGGCACGGGCAGCACGTGGGCGTTGGGGCCACCGACGTACTTGTAGAGCGGCAGGCCCGCCGACTCGGCCGCGGCCTGCGCGGTCGCCAGCGAGGCGCCGAGGATGGCGTTGGCGCCGAGCTGCGCCTTGTTCGGCGTGCCGTCGAGCTCGAGCATGCTCGCGTCGACGAGGCGCTGGTCGTCGGCGTCGAGGCCCACCAGCACGGGGGCGATGCGCTCGCGCACGGCCTCCACCGCCTGCTGGACGCCCTTGCCGAGGTACCGGTCGCCCCCGTCGCGCAGCTCCACGGCCTCGAACGCGCCCGTGGAGGCGCCGCTCGGGACGGCGGCGCGGCCGAGGACGCCGTCCTCCAGGAGGACCTCGACCTCGACGGTGGGGTTGCCGCGCGAGTCGAGGATCTCGCGGGCGCCGACGGCGACGATGCTTGCCATGTTGCTCCTGTGTCGGGGTACGCCGCACCGCGGCGCACGACGTGAGGTGACCGTGCCCGGCCGACGGGTGCCGCCGACCGCCGGTCAGCCTAACGGGACCGGCCCCCGCCGCCCGACGGGCTCGCCGGGGCCGCGCGGGTGCGTCGGTAGAGTCGACGAGGTGAGCCCGGCACCCGTCCCCCGCGCCGACGGCGCCGCCCTGACCGCGCTGGTGCCGGTCATGCGCCGGCTGCGCGCCGAGTGCCCCTGGAAGTCCGCACAGACCCACCGCACCCTGGCGCGGCACCTGCTGGAGGAGACCCACGAGGTGCTCGAGGCGCTCGACACCGGCGACACCGCGCTGCTGCGCGAGGAGCTGGGCGACCTGCTCCTGCAGGTCTACTTCCACGCCGCCATCGCCGAGGAGCGCGGAGAGTTCGACGTCGACGACGTCGCGGCCGACCTGCACGCCAAGCTGGTGCGGCGCAACCCGCACGTGCTGGGCGAGGGCGCGAGCAGCGCCCCCGGGGCCGCCGGGGACACCGCGGGGCCGGTCCCCGACGCCGCCACGGTCAACGAGACGTGGGAGGCGGTGAAGGCGACCGAGAAGCGCCGCACCTCCCCCGTCGACGGGCTGCCGGCGACGCTGCCCGCACTCCTGTGGGCCGACAAGGTGCTCGACCGCGCCGAGCGCGCCGGCACCCCCCTCGCGACGCCCGACCCCACCGCCGCCGCCGCCGACCTCGGCGACCGCCTCCTGGCGCTCGTCGCCGAGGCCCGGGCCAGCGGCACCGATCCCGAGCAGGCCCTGCGCGACGCCGTACGACGGAGGCTGTGACCATGCGCCGACCCCGACCCGGACTGCGCCGCAGCGAGCGGCACGTGCGGCTGGAGCGACCGCTGGCGGAGGTGTGGTCGGTGCTCGCCGCCCGCCCCGACGGGGACGCCCCCCGCTGGTACGCCGACGCCGCGCCGCTCGTGCTGCGTGCCCGCATCGACGACCTCGCCCGCGCCGTGCTCGGCGACCCGCCCCGGCCCGAGGTGCGCCGCGGCGAGGACGCACCCGGCCCGCCCGACCTGCTGTCGACCGGCGACACCGCCGGGTTCTGGGACGTGCTCGCGGCCGACCACGTGGCCCACCGCCTGCGGCTGCAGGCCCGGGTGCACGCGCCGGGCCAGGTGCGGCTGACGACGTGGCTGACGCCGCGCGACACCGGCTGCCGCCTGCACCTGCGCATCACCTTCCGGCCCAGCGGCCTGCTCGGGGCGGCCTACCTGCTCACCGACCTGCCCGCGCGCGAGCTCGTCACCGAGGGCGTGGCGCGCCGCATCGTCGCCGACGCCAGCCGCTAGCCCGCCCGGGCCGCCAGCCGTCAGCCGTCAGCCGCCGCAGCGCTGCCCGGCGGGGAGCGCGGCCACCTGCTCGGGGGTCACCGGGGCGTCGGAGGCGAACGTGGTGGCCCGGGCCTCCTCGCCCTGCGCCACGCTGATGCCGTCGCCGTCCAGCGACAGCACCCCCTCGTCGTACTGCCCCACCTGCGGGTTGACGGTGACGTCCGCGCCCTCGACGGCCTGGGCCGCGGCGCCCGCGACGACCGGGTCGGACAGGGCGTTGCCCAGCGTCAGCAGGCGCACCGTCTCGCGCGCCACCTCGGCCTGCGCGCCCGCGTCCTCGAGCTCGGCGACGAGGTCCTCGGCCTGCGGTGGCGGGGCCAGCAGGTCCTCGCCGGCCTCCTCGCGCAGGGCCGCGCCGTACACCCACAGCTGCGCGAATCCCGCGCGCACGACCGCGCGCGGCTGCGCCTCCACCCCCACCTCGCTGATGTAGCCGCAGTAGGCGGTCGTGACGGCGTCGAGGCGGTCGACCTCGAGACGCTCCCCGTCGACCGCGACGGCCGTGCGGGGGTCGGCGTCGCAGCCGGAGGCGAGGAGCGCGGTCACGGCGAGCGAGACGAGCGCGCCGCCCACCCGGGCGGCGCGACGGGGCGAGGTGATCACCGTCACACCGTAGCGGTCACGACTCCCGCGGGTCGATCACCGCGTCGATGACCTGCGCGCACCACTCGAGCAGCGCCAGCCCCGTGATGGGCTTCCCGGCCACGACCGCGGTCTGCGGGCGGGGCACGAGGATCGTGTCGGTGGCCGGCTTGACGAGCGACCTCGGGTAGAGCCGCTGCAGGCGCACCGTGCGCGACTCCGGCAGCGACACCGGGGCGAAGCGCACGTTCTTGCCCGCCATCGTGACCTCGCGGATGCCGGCCTGCCGGGCGCGGGCCCGGAAGCGCGCGACGTAGAGCAGGCTCTCGACCTCGACGGGGGGCTCGCCGTACCGGTCGACGAGCTCGTCGCGCAGCACGTCGACGTCCTCGTTGGAGCGCACCTCGGAGAGCCGCTTGTACATCTCCAGGCGCAGCCGCTCGCTCGGCACGTAGTCGTGCGGCAGGTGGGCCTCGACGGGCAGCTCGACGCGCACCTCCTCGAGCTGGTCGTCGGGGGTGCCCTTGAAGTCGGCGACCGCCTCACCGACGAGGCGGACGTAGAGGTCGAAGCCGACGTCGGCGATGTGGCCCGACTGCTCGCCGCCGAGCAGGTTGCCGGCGCCGCGGATCTCGAGGTCCTTCATGGCGATCGCCATGCCGCCGCCGAGGTCGGAGTGCTGCGCCAGCGTCGCGAGCCGCTCGTGGGCGGTCTCGGTGAGCGGCTTCTCGCTCGGGTAGAGGAAGTAGGCGTAGGCCCGCTCCCGGGAGCGGCCGACGCGGCCGCGCAGCTGGTGGAGCTGGCTGAGGCCGAGGGTGTCGGCGCGCTCGATGAGCATGGTGTTGGCGTTCGAGACGTCGAGGCCCGACTCGACGAGGGTGGTGCAGACGAGCACGTCGAAGCGCTTCTCCCAGAAGTCGAGCATCACCTGCTCGAGCTGCTTCTCGTTCATCTGCCCGTGGGCCGTGGCGACCCGGGCCTCGGGCACCAGCTCGGTGAGCCGCTGTGCCGCCTTCTCGATCGACTGCACCCGGTTGTGGATGTAGAACACCTGGCCGTCGCGCAGCAGCTCGCGACGGATGGCGGCCACGACCTGGCGGTCCTCGTAGGCGCCGACGTAGGTGAGCACCGGGTGGCGCTCCTCGGGCGGCGTGGTGATGGTCGACATCTCGCGGATGCCGGTGACGGCCATCTCCAGGGTGCGCGGGATCGGCGTGGCGGACATGGCGAGCACGTCCACGCTGGTGCGCAGCCGCTTCATCTGCTCCTTGTGCTCGACGCCGAAGCGCTGCTCCTCGTCGACGATGATGAGACCCAGGTCCTTGAAGCGGATCTCGGGGTTGAGCAGGCGGTGCGTGCCGATGACGACGTCGATCTCGCCCTTCGCCAGGCCCTCGAGGACCGCCGTGGCCTCCTTGTCGGACTGGAAGCGGCTCAGGGCCTTGAGCACGACCGGGAAGCCGCTCATCCGCTCGGCGAACGTCGAGAAGTGCTGGGTGACGAGCAGCGTCGTCGGGACGAGCACCGCGACCTGCTTGCCGTCCTGCACCGCCTTGAACGCGGCGCGCACCGCGATCTCGGTCTTGCCGTAGCCGACGTCGCCGCAGACCAGGCGGTCCATCGGCATGGTGCGCTCCATGTCGCCCTTGACCTCGTCGACGGTCGTGAGCTGGTCGGGCGTCTCCGCGTAGGGGAAGGCGTCCTCCAGCTCGCGCTGCCAGGGCGTGTCGGGGCCGAAGGCGTGGCCCTGCGTGGCCTGCCGCGCGGCGTAGAGCTTGATGAGCTCGGCCGCGATCTCCTTGACCGCCTTGCGGGCGCGGGCCTTGCGCTTGGTCCAGTCGCCGCCGCCGAGACGGTCGAGGCTGGGCTGCTCGCCGCCGACGTAGCGGGTCACCTGGTCGAGCGTGTCGGCCGGGACGTAGAGGCGGTCCGGCGGCGCGCCGCGCTTGGACGCGCCGTACTCGAGCACGAGGTACTCCCGCACCGCGCCGCCCACCTCGCGCTGCTTCATCTCGACGAACCGGCCCACGCCGTGCTGCTGGTGCACGACGAAGTCCCCGGCCTTGAGCTCGAGCGGGTCGATCTGGCGCTTGCGGCGGGCGGGCATCTTGCGCATGTCGCGCGTCGACGCCTTCTGGCCCGAGACGTCCTCCCCGGTGAGCAGCACGACGCGGTTGGCCTCGTCGACGAAGCCCTGCGACAGCGAGCCGCAGGTGACGGTGACGACGTCGGCGGGCGGCAGGTCCTCGACCTGCTCGACGAGGCGGGCCGGCACGTCGCGGTCCGCGAGGGCCTCGACGGTGCGCTGGGCGGGACCGTGGCCGGGGTGGACGACGACGACGCGGTAGCCCGAGCGGTGCCACGACGCCACGTCCGACAGCGCCTTCTCCACGTCCCCGCGGTAGGCCTCGGCGGGGCGCGGCGACAGGGCCCGGACGGGTACGCCGGCCGTCGCCGCGTCGCGCCCGGCCGCGTCCTGCGGGGCGGTGTCGTCGTCGATGCCGAAGGGGCTGACGCCCCACCAGGCCTGGCCGCGGGCGAGCGCGTGCTCGCGGACGTCGGCGAACGCGTGGTACGACGCCGCGCCCAGGTCGATCGGGGCCTCTCCCCCGCCGGCCGCCGCCGCCCACGACGCCCCCAGGAACTCCTCGCTGGTGGCCACCAGGTCCGCCGCGCGGCGGCGGGCGCGCTCGGGGTCGAGCATGAGGACGTGGGTGTCGGCGGGGAGCACGTCGACGAGCAGCTCCATGTCGTCGACCAGCACCGGGGCCAGCGACTCCATGCCCTCGACCGCGATGCCCTCCGAGATCTTCTCGGTGAGCTCGCGCAGCTGGGGGTGGGCCTGCCCGAGCTCGGCCGCGCGGCGGCGTACCTCGGGGGTGAGCAGGAGCTCGCGGCACGGGGGCGCCCACAGGCGCTCGACCTTGTCGACGGTGCGCTGGTCGGCGACGGAGAAGGTGCGGACCTCCTCCACCTCGTCGCCCCAGAACTCGACGCGCACCGGGTGCTCGTCGGTGGGCGGGAACACGTCGACGATGCCGCCGCGCACGGCGTACTCCCCGCGCTTCTCGACGAGGTCGACACGCGCGTACGCCGCACCCTCCAGCCCCGCGACCACGTCGTCGAGCCGCGCCTCCTGCCCCGGGACCAGCTCGACCGGCACGAGGTCGCCGAGGCCCTTGACCTGCGGCTGCAGCAGGCTGCGGACCGGCGCGACGACGACCGACACCGGGCCGTTGGTCGCGTCGGTGCCGGGGTGGGCGAGGCGGCGCAGCACCGCGAGGCGGCGGCCCACCGTGTCGCTGCGGGGACTCAGGCGCTCGTGCGGCAGCGTCTCCCAGCTGGGGAAGTAGGCCACGCGGCTCGGGTCGACGAGGTCACCCAGCGCCGCCACCAGCTCCTCGGCGTCGCGGGTCGTCGGGGTCACCGCGAGCACCACCCGACCCGTGTCGACGAGGCCCTTGACCACGAACGGCCGCACCGCCGCCGGGCCCGTCAGGTCGAGGACGCGCTCCGACCCGTCGCGTGCGCCCGCGAGCGCGCTGTCGAGGGTCGGGTCGGCCAGGACGGCGTCGGCGAGGCCGGAGAGGTGCACGGGATTGCTCCTGGGAGGGCGCGGATCGGCTCGGGCGCGCACCACCACAGCCCCTCCGCGGCGCGACCCGGGGAGCCGGGCGCGACGGAGGGGTGGGGGGAAAGCGCCCCGCCAGCCTACTGGCGCCGCCCCGGTACCCGCCCCGCGGCAGTTGGTGGCGGGGCGGGGCTGGTTCGGTGGTGGAGGTGGCCGCCCGGCTCGGTGGATGAGGTGGCCGCCCGGCTCGGTGGTCGAGGTGGCCGCCCGGCTCGGAGGTGGGGTGGCCGCCCGGCTCGGTGGTTGAGGTACCCGCCCCGCACCGGTGGTTGAGGTGGCCGCCCGGCTCGGTGGTTGAGGTGGCCGCCCCAGCGGCCCTCGAAACCACGGGGCCGACGCGGCCGGACCGATCGGTGGTTGAGCTGGCCGCCCCGCACCGGTGGTCGAGGTGGCCGCCCCGCACCGGTGGTTGAGGTGGCCGCCCCAGCGGCCCTCGAAACCACGGGCGAAGGCGCGCACCGGCCCCGATCGCGGCAAACGGGCCCCGACCGACCGTCAGAGAGGGTGCTTGCGGTGAGATCGCCGCGATCCGTGCACCGGGCGGGCAGGCCGGTGGTCGAGGTCGCCGCGCCGTTCGGTGGTTGAGGTGGCCGCCCGGTGGTTGAGGTGGCCGCCCGGTTCGGTGGTTGAGGTGGCCGCCCCGGCGGCCCTCGAAACCACCTCAGGAACGGTCGCCGGCAGAGTGCTGTGACGAAGCTCAGATGCCTAGATCTTCTTTCCCCAGCCCCCGCTGGCCCGGCCGAAACTGTCGGTGGTCACCCCTAGCGTTGTCGGTATGAACCAGTCGAGCACCGCCGTCGTCGAGGCCCCCGCGGCCACCGACACGAGCGCGTTGCTCGTCACTGCCCGCGCGGCTGCCGCCGCGCAGCAGGCCGCCGAGGTGGCCACGTTCGTCGCGGTCGCGGACTGGGCCGACGCCCACACCGACCGTTCGGGCGGCACCGTGGGCGACCCGATCGGCCCGCTCGGTTTGTGGTCCGAAGGCCCGAACTCAGTTCCGGGCGGCGACCGGTTCCTCGAGCTCGGCGGCCCCGGCGCACCACTGGTCTCGGAGTTCTGCCTCTACGAGATCTCTGCCGCCCTCGGGCGCTCCGTCGCCTCGGGCCGACCCTTGATCGGGGACGCGATCGAGCTGCGGCACCGCCTCCCCCGCCTCTACTCCCGCGTCCTCGCCGGCGCAGACCCCACCGCGCAGAAGCGAGCGCTACCGGTGTGGCGGGCACGGAAGATCGCGGCCCTGACCCGCACGCTGACGGCCGAGGGCGCGGACTTCGTGGACCGCAACCTCGCGCCCGTCGCGCACCGCGCCACCATGCCGACCGTCGAACGCCTCGTCGCCGAAGCCACCGCCCGGTTCGACCCCGAGAACGCCGAGCTCGACCGTGCAGACGCAGACGCCGGCCGCTACTTCACCATCGAGACCAACCCCGTCGACGCCGCAGCACCCTGGACCGGCGTCGTCCCCGTCCACGGCACCCTCGACCTCGCCGACGCCCTCGACCTGAACAACGCCGTGCAACGTGTCGCCGCCGACCTCGCCGCCGCCGGATGCGACGCCGACCTCGACGTCCGCCGCTCCATGGCCCTCGGCGAGCTGGCCCGCCGCCAAACCGCCCTCGACCTGTACGGCGCCACCGCAGTCGACGGCGGCGAGGCGCCAACCGGCTCGACCCGGACACCCGCGCGGCAGGTCGTGCTCTACGTCCACCTCTCCGACGCCGCCATCGCCGCCCACCGCTCCGCCGACGGGCTAGAGACAGGGCCCGGCATCGACCCGGTCACCGGCCACACCGGCATCGACCTCGCCCGCCTCGAGAACACCCGCGCACTCATCACCGCCGACCAGGTCCGCGACTGGTGCCGCACGCCCGGCACGCAGGTCGTCGTGAAGCCCGTCATCGACCTCAGCGGGCATGTGGCGGTGGACGCGTACGAGGTCCCCGACCGCATCGCCGAACGCGTCCGCCTCGACCGACCCACTTGTGCCTTCCCCTACTGCGGAAGACCAGCACGAGGCCTCGACCTCGACCACACCGAGGCCTACCGGCGAGAAGCAGCACCCGGTGCCAGGCAGACGTCCACCAGCAACCTCGCCCCGCTCTGCCGAGGCGAGCACCGAGCCAAGACACACCCGTCACCGACCGGAGCCAGCCCACCAGGCCCATCCGACGGTCCCGACGACCCACCGGGCGGCGTGCCACCCGATCGACGATGGCGCTACCACCGAGACCCGCTCGGAACCTACGTCTGGACCAGCCCCCACGGGCTTCGCTACGCCGTCGACTCGACCGGCACCACACCGCTCGACTAGCACCGCCACCAACGCCGACCCCGCCACCCAGCACCACCTGGCGGGGCCACCGGCATGTCCAGGCGTGGTTTCGAGGGGTGCTAGCGCACCCACCTCAACCACCGGAACGCGCGCGGCCACGTCGACCACCGGAACGCGCGCGGCCACCTCAACCACCGGAACGCGCGCGGCCACCTCAACCACCGGCGGCTGGCGGGGACACCGGCGTGTCCGGGCGTGGTTTCGAGGGGTGCTAGCGCACCCACCTCAACCACCGGAACGCGCGCGGCCACCTCAACCACCGGAACGCCGCCCACCTCGACCGCCGCCGCACCCGCGGGGTCACCTCGACCACCGAGACGCGCCGTCGGTGGCCAGACTCAGCTGCCCTCGGCGGAGCGGGCGGCGTACCCGGATGCGGCGGCGTGCACGGCGTCGACGTACGCCTGGTCGTGGTTGTAGGAGAACACCGCGTCGGCCCAGCCCTGCCCGCTCGCGAGGTCGTTGTCGTCGTGGCACAGGTAGCGGGCGGCGGCGTACGCGGCGTCGTCGAGGTCGTTCGGGTCCGTCTCGCCGTCGCCGTCGCCGTCGGCGCCCCACCGGGCCCAGGTCGAGCCGATGAACTGCATCGGCCCGACGGCGTGGTCCCACACGGGGTCGCCGTGCCACTGCACGAGCGCCGGGTGCGACGGGATGGCGGCGAAGCTGCCGGTGCCGTCGAGTGCCGGCCCCACCACGGCCGGGCTGGACCGGCCGTCGAGGCCGAGGATGCTGCCGGAGATGGTGCCGTGGCGGGACTCGACGTACCCGATGCCCGCCAGCGTCGCCCACCCGATCGCGCACCCGGGGTCCTCGGCGCGCACGCGCAGCTCGGCGACGGCGTACGCGTTCGTCGCCACCTGCGGGAGCCCCGTGCGCGCGGCGACGTCGGCCGTCCACGCGGCGTCGACGACCGGCACGACCGGACGACCCGGCGGCAGCAGCGGCTGCTCCGCCGCGGGCGGCGGGGCGACCTCGCCCAACGCGGAGGTGCCGGGCTCGGAGCGCGGCTGCGGCGCCGGCTCGCGCGCGACCCACCAGGCCGCGCCGAGCAGGGCGACGGCGATGACGACGAGCAGCCCCGGTACGACGTGCCTCCCCCGCCGCGCGGCCGTGACGGGTCGCCGCGTGGCCGGTCGCCGCGGGGCCGGTCGCGCCGCGGGCCGGCGCGCGGCGGCCTTCTTCGCGGGCACCTTCTTCGCGGGCACCTTCTTCGCGGGCACCTTCTTCGCGGCGGCGGACTTCCCCGCGGGCGGCTTCGCCGCCGCCTTCTTCGCCGCGGTTCGCGCGGCCGGCTTGCGCGGCGCGCTCACGCCCCGGCGATGGCGGCCAGCACGCGGTCGGCGAGCTCGGGCCGGCACACGACGAGGTCGGGCAGGTACACGTCGGCCTGGTTGTAGCGCAGGGTCGAGCCGTCGACGCGGCTCGTGTGGAGGCCGGCCGCGCGGGCGACGGCGACGGGCGCGGCGGAGTCCCACTCGTACTGGCCGCCGGCGTGCACGTAGGCGTCCGCGACGCCGCGCACGACCGCCATCACCTTCGCCCCGGCGGACCCCATGGGCAGCAGCTCCGCGTCGAGCGCGGTGGCGACGACGTCGGTGACCGCCGGCGGACGGCTGCGCGAGACGACGAGCCGCGGGCGCCGTCCTCCCGCGGCGGGCGGCGCCATCCGGGGTGCGGCCGTCGAGAACGTCTCCTCCAGGGCCGGCTGCGCGACGGCGCCGACCGTGAGGTCCCCGCCGCCGGCGGGATCGGCTGCGTCCCGCTCCCACAGCGCCACGTGGACGGCCCAGTCCTCGCGGGGCGGCTCGCCGTACTCCCGCGTGCCGTCGAGCGGGTCGACGATCCACACCCGCTCCGCCTCGAGCCGCACCAGGTCGTCACGGCCCTCCTCCGACAGCACGGCGTCGCCGGGCCGGGCACCGGCCAGCAGGCCGACGATGAGCTCGTGGGCGACCCGGTCGCCCGTGTCCTTCAGCTGCGCCGGCTCCCAGCTCTCCGCGACGGCCCGCACCCGCAGGTCGAGCAGCTGCTCGCCGGCGACGGTGGCGAGGTGGGCGGCGAGCGCGTGGTCGTCGTACGACGACAGGTCGGTCCCGGGCACGGGCCCCAGCCTAGGTCGTGCGGGGTCGCCCCAGGCCGTCGGCGGCGAGCACGTCGAGGATGGCGTCCGCCGCCTCGCCCGAGCCCCGCTCGCCGCCCCCGGCGAGAACGGCCCGGCGCACGGCCATGTCGAGGAGGTAGAGCCGCGCGGTCAGCGGACCGGTGCGCACCCGCCCGGCCGAGCGCGGGTCCGCCGAGCGCTGCAGCAGCTCGGCCGCGGCCCGGCTCGCGGAGGCGCCCCCGACGCTCGTGGCGTGGGCGAACTGCCAGTTGTGCCGGTCCAGCGCCAGCGGCGCGCTGCCCTCGCCGTACTCCCAGTCCCACACCGCGAGCCGGCGCCCGCCGTCGGACCAGCCGAGGTTCCACGACGACCAGTCGCCGTGCCGCAGCCCGTGGGGCAGCACGGTGCGCCCGTGGAGGCGGCGTACGGCGTCCAGCACCGCCGCGCACCGCACGCCCCGCTCCGCGACGGCGACGTCGGGCGACGCGACGAGGTCGGCCACGTCGACCACGAGACGCGCGAGCCACGGCGACTCCGCGAGCGGCGGCGCCGAGCCACGTGCGGCACCCACCAGCGCGTCGAGCCGGTCCCAGGTGCTCGCCGGGTCGGCGGCGTCCGCCGGGGCGACGTCGTGGGGCAGCGGCGTCGTGCCCAGCACGGCGACCCCGTCCTCGTCGTGCCACAGCACGGGCCGGGGCACGAGCAGCGCACCGTCGCCGACGAGGTCGGACGCACGGGCGGCCGCCAGCGCCGCGGTGCGCTCGCGGCGCAGTGCCGCGCGTCGCTCCGGGCCTCCCCCCAGCTTGAGGAACAGCACCGGGGTCCCGGCGGCGTCCGTGACGAGCACGGTGGGCCGGGCCGTACCGTCGCGGTCGAGCACGGCGAGGCTCAGGTGCAGCTCCCGCTCGGGTCGCCCCAGCGACGCCGCGGCCAGCGCCCGGAGCCGCAGCGCGTCGCGCTCGGCCACGACCCGCACCACCTGCCCCGCCCGGGCCCGGGGACCGGCCAGGAAGGCGGCGGCGACGAGGGAGCGGGCCGCCCGGCGGCGCGGGGCGCGCAGGCGGTTGCCGTACATGAGGACGGCGTGGCGCCCGCGCCGCGGCAGGGCGCGGTCGACGACGTACCGCACGCGCCCGCCGTACCGGACGAGCTCGTAGGCCTCGTCCGCCGCGGACGCGGGCCGGGCCGGGGCCAGCGCCGAGCCCGCGCCGCCGAGGAGCGGCCAGACGACGGCCGCGGTGCGGGCCCAGGCCGGGTCACCCCCCGGCGTCACGAGATCGGCGCGTTCCACGACCCGCCCCTCAGCGCCCGGGCAGACGGACGAGGTTGGCCTGGGGCCGACCCTGCACCGAGGTGAACCCGCCGCCCATGACGATCTGGCGGCCGTCCGTGGCGAGGGTGCGCGACAGCAGGAGCGTGTCGGGCTGCGTGCTCACGCCGCTCGTCATCACCTGGAATCCGCTCTTGACCCGCCCGGTCGAGCGGTCGAGCACGTGCATGGCGACGTAGCGGCGGGGGTTGGTCTCGCCGAAGCCGCCGGCCGCGCTGCAGTCGTGCGCGTGGGAGGCGACGTAGATCTCGCTGCCCAGCGGGAGCACGTCGAAGGTGTCGCCGTAGCAGCGCGAGTACCACCGCACGGCGCCCGTCGCGGTGGCGATCGCCTGCACGCCCTCCTTGCGGCTCGCGGAGCCCGACCGGTCGTCACGACCGGCGAGGTAGAGCGTGTCGCCCACGACGTGGAGCGCGGTGGCCCAGTTGTACGGCGCGAGCAGGTAGTCGGTGCGGAAGTTCGCCACCGTCGCCCCGGTGCGGGCGTCGACGGCACCGACGCCCTGCGCGGCGCGGCCGTTGACCTGCTGGAACGGGCCGCCGACGAAGACGCGGGCCCCGTCGGCGGACACCGCGAGGGCCGTGGTGCGCAGCGCCTCGCCCGCGACGGGAGCGCTGATGACCGGCCGCCACGGCGTGACCTCGCGGGTGGTGAGGTCGAAGGCCGCCAGCCGGTCCCGGCTGGTCCAGCTCCCGACGCTGAACGCGCCACCGACGTAGAGCGTGCGGCCGTCGGGCGAGATCGCCAGCGAGCGCACGGTGCCGTTCACCCCGTTCCAGCCGACCTGGCCGAGGAACCGACCGGTCGCGGTGTCGAACATGGCGAGGTGCTCGGCGGTCTGGCCGTCGACGGAGTTGAAGTCACCGCCCACGTACAGGACCTTCTTGTCCGGCGACAGCACCATCGCGTGCACGGTGCCGGGCGAGCCGTCCCACTCGTTGGTCAGACGCGGCGCGAACGACGGGACGAGCGCCCCCGTCGCCGCGTCGAAGGCCACGAGCCGGCCCTGGCCGGACTCGCTCGTGCCCGCGGCCGCGCCGGAGGGCCGGGTGGAGGTGAACGCCCCGCCCGCGTAGATCCGCCCCGCGGCCATCTCGACCGCCCAGACGGGCCCGTTGGTCTGCGACATCGGCACGGGCACGTCGCTCACCACCGTGGCCGCCGAGGCCCCCGGGGCGGCCACGACCTGCCCGAGCAGGAGGGCGAGGACGGTGGCGACGACGCTGCTGGCCGCGCCGGCGCGACCCCGCCACCTCGCCCGGGCGCCGGTGCCGGTGCGGGCACCGGTCCTGGTTCTGGTCAGTTCCACGTTCTCGTCTCCTCGGGTCGCACCGGCGGGGCCGGTGGGCGTGCTGGGTGGGGTGGGGTGCTGCGTGTGCGGCGTCCGGGGCCGCCCGATCGGCCTCACCACCACACCTCCGTGCCGAGGAGCCGTGCGAGCTCCTTCGTGTGCGGTTCGTAGTGCGCCCGCAGCTCCTCCGCCGGTCCGGCCGGCAAGGCGTCCCCGGGCGCGCGGTTGCGGCGGGTCGACGCGGGCGGGCGCCGGTCGAGGCCGACGTGGTCCTGCACCCGCCCGAGGGCGGTGGCGGGGTCGGCGTACATGTCCTCGCTGCGCAGCACCAGCACCCGGTCGGGGCCGTAGGCGTCGAGCCACGCGGCGACCTGACCGGCGTACTCGCCGCGGGCGCGGTAGGAGTACCAGTCCAGCGCCCGCGGGTGGTACGTCGGGTCCGCGGCCAGCCGCTCCCGCTCCCCCGCCAGCCGCCCGGGCTCCGCGGCGAGCGCCGCGGCGAACCCGAGCGACTCGACGCCGGCCTTTACCCGCTCCCGGTAGTGGGAGTAGGCCCGCTCGACGGGGTCGCGCAGCAGCACGACGATCCGCGCGTCCGGCAGCACCTCGTGGGCCCGCGTGGCGACCCGGGGGTCGAAGAGGTACGCCGGGTCGGCCTCCACCGCGAGCGCCGCGCCGTGGCGCTCCGCGTGGCGACGCCGGGTGGCCGCGGTCGGGAAGTGCCCGCGGTACCACGCCTCGGAGCGGTCCGCGTGGCGCGTGAACCAGTGCGGGCTCTTCACGTGCTGCGCCGCCGGCAGCAGCGGCAGCACCTGCGGGTGCGACAGCAGGGCCGACCACAGGAACGTGGTGCCGCTGCGCTTCGCCCCCACCACCAGCACGTCCGGACCGGGTCGCCAGGCGGCCGTGGCCGTCCCGCCGAGGCGTACGGCGCCGCCCACCGCCTGCTTCGCGGGCTGCGGCACCAGTGACTTGGCCCGCCGCAGGGCTGCGGAGTCGTCGAGACTGCTCACGGGGTCCTCCAACGGGACGGGCGGGACGGGCGGGACGGGCGGGACGGGCGGGACGGGCGGTGGGTGGCCGGCAGCCGCAGCGCCGGGAGGTCGAGCGGGCGGCGCGCGAGCTGCAGGAGCGCGGCGTACGCCAGCGTGCCGACCAGGGCGTGGACCCCCAGCCAGGACCACGTGGGGTCGGTGACCAGCCGCAGCGCCAGGCCGGGCAGGCCGTAGGCGAGCAGGGCGCAGGCGCCCGCGACGAGCACCGGACGCCACGGCAGGCGGATGCCGGTGCGGCGACCGCCGCGCACCAGGCCGAGCGCGGAGTCGAGGGCCAGGCACCCCGCCCACGCGACGGCGGCGCCGACCAGGCCGATCCGTGGCACGAGCACGAGGTTGAGGACGATGTTGAGGCCCAGCGCGACCGCGGTGTGGGCCGCGGTCAGCGCGCTGCGTCCCGCCATCAGCAGGGCGGCGGTGACGTTGCCCATCGCGACGTAGACGAGCATGCCGAGCGCGACCACGGTCAGCGCCGGGGCCGCCTCGGCGAACTCCGGGCCGACGACCCCGAGCACCAGCGGCGCGTGCACCGCGAGGCCCAGGAAGATCGGCCACGACACCAGCACCAGCCAGACGGTGGTGACGGCGTAGACGTCGCGGAACGCCGCCCGGTCGTCCCGCGCCCACGCGGCGGCCATCGCGGGGGCGCTCTGCAGGCGCAGGGCCTCCATCGCCATGGTGCCGGTGGTGACGAAGCGGCTCGCCGCGGCCCAGGCGCCGGCGGCCGCGGGGCCGAGCAGGATGCCGACGACGATCACGTCGGCCCAGACGATCGCGAGCTCCAGGCACGACGCGACACCGCGGGGCAGGTTGAACGCCCAGAGCGCGCGGGCCTCGGCCCGCACGTCGGGAGGGGTCGCCGGTGTGGCCGCCGGGCTCGAGGCCGGGGCCGGGGCCGCGGTGCGGGCCCGGCGCACACCGCGCAGGAGCAGCGCGGCGGCGGCGAGGTCCATGAGCACGAGGGGCGCGGCGTAGCTGACGAGCAGCCACTCCGCCGGGGCGTCGACCCACCACAGCAGGGCGACGGCGGCGAGCCGGGAGGTCGGCAGGAGCACCTGGTAGAGCCACACGAAGGGCAGGACCGAGCCGAGCGAGCGGGTGCCGTTGAGCGCGGCCTGCCCGGTCGCGGAGACCACGAGGGTGCCGACGAGCACCCAGCAGAACGCGGTGACCGTCGAGCGGTCGGCCGCCGGGAACGTCGCGGCGATGTCGTCGACGAGCACGGCGAGGGTGGCGGCGACCACGAGGCTCCACAGGAGCACCGGGGTCAGCGTCAGGCGGACGGCCCTCCAGGCGCGCTGGTGGTCGCCGACCGCGCGGTGGCCCGACAGGGCGCGCACCAGCCCGGTGTCGCTGCCGGCGAGCGCGACCCCGTTGAGGATCATCAGCACCGCGACGGCCTGGAAGTAGAGCCCGGCCAGGTGGGCGCCGAACAACCGTCCGAGCACGATCGTCAGCGCGAACCCGCCGAGGGCGGCCGCGACCGACCCGACCAGCGACACGGCGCCGCTGCGCGCCATCTCCCTGCGTTCGGCCGGCCGCGGCGCCAGGGGCCGCGGCTCCTCAGATACCGCGACCACGGGCGTGCAGCGCGGACTGGATGCGGGTGGCGCTCACGAGACGGCTGAGCACGAGGGCGGTGAGCACGACGCGGGGCTCCCGGCGGTTGTCGGTCCACGCCCGCCGCAGCCAGGTGCGGGCCTCGCCCCGCTCGCCGGCGGCGGCGTGGGCGAAGGCGATCTGGCCGGAGATCCGCGCCCGTCCGCTCGGCGACGCGGCGAACTCGGGGAACGCCGCGAGGAGCGACGACAGGGCGGCGGCGACGGTCTGCCACCGGCTGAAGAAGTACGACCCGCCGTTCCAGTGGATGTCGGCGACGACGTCCTCGACGAGCCCGATGGTGCCGGTGCGGGCGAGGCGCAGCAGCAGCTCGTAGTCCTCCGCGTAGCCCCCCGGCAGGTCCTCGTCCCAGCCGCCCACCACGGCGACCGCGCGGCAGCGGTAGAGCAGCGCGGAGGGGTGCAGCTCCATGACGCGGTCGTCGAGCAGGTCCTGCAGGTGCACGCGGCGGCGGGGCGCGCGTCGTACGACGTGCACGTCACCCCGCACGACCCGCACGCTCCCACCGACGGCGAGCAGGTCGGGCTCGGCGAGCAGCTCGCGGACCTGGGCGTCGAGCCGGCCCGGCAGCCAGGCGTCGTCGTCGTCGCAGGTCGCGAGCAGGTCGTGCTCGGCGAGCGCGAGACCCGTGTTGCGGGCGCCGGCGACACCGGGGCGCCGGGCGTTGCGGACGACCCGCAGCCGCTGGCCGGCGCGCTGCGGCTGCGGCAGGCCCAGCTCGGCCGGGTCGCGGTCGTCGTCGAGCACGACGACGAGGTCGACGGGCCCCTCGTAGGTCTGCTCCCACACCGACAGGACCGCCCGTCGGAGGGTCTCAGTGCGGCCGTGGGTGGCGATGGTGACGGAGACGGCGGGGTGGCGCTCGTCGCGGCGGGCGCCCGGGGCGGTCTCACTCAACGCCCTCGACCTCCACCCGTCCGAGCACGGTGACGTCCACGGCCGCGAGGTGCATGCGGGCGACGTCGAGCGCGTCGGCGGCCCAGCGGCTCGTGCCGACGACCACCACGACGCCGTCGCAGGCCTCGAAGTCGATCCGCCAGTTCGGCAGGGTGACGTCGAGCAGGTCGATCTCGAGGCGGCCGTCGGCGCCGACCGCGCGGACGCCGCGGCGCACCAGGTCCGCCGCGCTGGGGTCGAGGTCGGGCGTGACGTAGACACCGAGGCGCAGCTCCGCCCCCGGGTCCTCCTGCTCGCGGCGCAGGAGCCACCGCGTGACGCCGAGGCCGATCGTGGCCAGGGCCCCGTCGGGGGCGTCGCGGCGCACGGCGGCCAGCACGGCGAGCTCGGTCGCCGGGACGTCGACGTCGCTGCCGAGGAGCTCCGGAGCCGGCTCCTCCCCGTCGACCCGGTCGCGGGCGGCGCCGCGCCGACGGCGCACGGCGCCGGCGAGACCGCCACCCCGGGCGGTGTCGGGACCGGCGTCGGGACCGGCACCGGGGTGGGCGCCGGCGCCGGCGCCGGCGAGCGCGAGCTGCCGCGGGGCGTTCGGGGACCGCAGGTGCCACAGGTAGGCCGACACGAGGCCCAGCAGCAGGCCGCCGAGCAGACCGGCCAGCACGTGCGCGGCAGGGGTGAGGGAGGTCTGCCGGGCGGTGCCGGCGGCGGCGCCCGCGATCTTGCCGGGGTCCACCACGGTCTCCTCGAGCAGCACCCGCTCCTCGACGAGCTCCGCGGCGCGCGGGTCGTCGGCGTCGTAGGCGGCGATGAGGTCGGCCAGCAGCGCGTCGTGGCTCTCCCAGCGCTGCACCGCCTCCGCCTGCGCCCGCTCCAGGTAGACCTCGGCGGCGGTGTCGGCGCGCTCCTCCGCCTCCTCGGCGTCGTCGTCGGTCCAGGTGAAGACGAGGTAGTTGCTGTTCGTCTCCGCCACCACGCCCAGGCGGCGCGCCACGTCGTCGGCCGTCGTGCCGTCGCCGATCTCCTCGGCGATGGCCTCCCGCACGGGTGGGGTGCGGGTCAGGGCGACCTGGTCCTCCGCCCACAGGGTGTCGGGGCGGAAGTCGCCGACGGGCACGAGGCCGCTGCCGACCCGCACGGTCGACGTCGCGGCGTACGTCGGCTGCGTGAGCCCCGCGACCAGGAGCCCGGCGACGAGGCCGAGCGCCATCCCCACGAGCAGGTGGAGGCGGTGAGCGCGGATGGCCGCGGCGAGCGTGGGGAGGCGACGCAGCTCGCGTCCGTCGTCCGTCCCGGCAGGCGCGGTGGTCGCGGTGGTCGCGGTGGTCGCGCAGGTCGCGGTGGGCTCCGGAGACGTGTCCAGGGCCGTCGTCTTCTCGTCATGCATGGTGAGCGGTCACCTTCCTGGGGTGGGGTGCCACGGGCGCGGCGCTGGTGGCGCCCGCCGCGGGAGAGGTGGTGTGGAGGCGGCGCACCCCGGTGAGGGCGAGCGCCAGCAGGGTCACGGCGAGCGGCACGGGCAGCACCTCGTAGAAGGCGATCTGCACGAGCAGCGCCGGACCCGTGGCGTGCAGCCAGATGTCGGCCGAGCGGCCGTCGCGCGGCCGGGCGTGCCACCACACGGCGAGCACGGCCAGCACGAACACCACGGCGCCGGCGATCCCCTGGGAGACGAGGATCGTCCACAGCTGTCCGTGGGTGCCGATGGAGACGTCGTTGCTGTCGGCGAGGCCGGCCGAGGACTGCGGCGCGCCCCAGCCGAAGAGGGGCGAGCGCAGCGCGAGGTCCCACGACGCCTGGTAGAGGGTCTCGCGGGTGCTGGTGTTGGCGTACTCCAGCCGGGCCGTCAGCACGCGTCGCACCGGCTCGACGAGCCAGATCGTCGCCGCCAGGCCGGCCACGGTGCCGCCGACGGCGCCGAGCGCCCGCAGGTCGCCGGTCGCGGCGCGCCGCACCACGACGTACGCCGCGGCGACGGCGATCGTCACCCAGCAGCCGCGGTTCAGCGACACGAGCACCGGCGGCACCGCCGCGACCAGCAGCCCCGCGAGGAGCACGCGCTCGTGGCGGCGGGTGGCGACGCAGAACGCGTGCACGACGACCGGGAAGCCGATGCCGACGGCGGCGCCCCAGTCGTTGGTGTAGGCGAAGAGGGGGCTGGGGCGCGGTGAGCCGTAGAGCCCGTCGTACTCCGAGAACTCGGGGTGGGTCAGCGACGTCACGAACGGGTCGTCGAGGCCGACGGCCCGGGTGAGCGCCTGGAACGGGCTCGTGAACTGCAGGTTGTCGACCAGGATGCCCGGGTAGGCGAGCAGCACCGCCGCCGCCCACAGCGCGACCAGCCACGTCAGCACGCGGCGTCCCGGCAGACCGCGGTCGAGCGCGTTCCACACGACGACCGCCATCGCGACGACGCTCGCGTAGAGCGCGAGCCGGAACCCGTAGGACACCGCGTAGCGCGCCGTGCTCAGCATCAGCGCCGAGACCAGCACCCAGCCGAGGAAGAGCAGGAGCACGCCGTAGCCCGGCGGGAGGGTCACCACGCGGCGGTTGACCGCCAGCCAGAGCACGACCGGTACGGCGGCGACCACCCACGCGGGCACCTGCACGCCCAGGGCCCACCACAGGGGGTAGGCCAGGAGGAGGAGCGCGACGGGCCGCACCGCCGAGGTCAGCTCGGCGGGGGTCGCGGTCGAGGGGGGCGCTGGGTCGCGCCGCACGACGGTGGGAGCGCTCACGCCGCCACCTCGCGGACGCGGCGGGCGGGCACCCCGGCGTACACACCGCCGCTGGTGAGGCGGCCGGTGACGACGGCGCCGGCGGCGACGACGCAGCCGTCCTCGACGACCGCGCCCGGGAGCAGGGTGGCGCGCGCGCCCAGCCACACGTTGTCGCCGACGCGGGTCGTCAGGTACTCCGCGTCGCGGGACGTGCGCCCGTCCTCGTCGCGCCCGTGGGTGGCCGTCAGCACCATGACCTGCGGGGCCAGGTGGCAGTCGGCGCCGATCTCGATGCGACCCCGCGCCACGTCGAGGTAGCAGTCGTGGTTGACGAAGGTCCGCTCCCCCACGCTCAGCGCGCTGCCGGTGATGGTCACGCCGCTGAACACGTTGCGGGTGCGGACGTCGAGGCCGGCGGCGCGGTAGACCAGCCACCGCAGCGGGCGCGGGACGAGCGCGGAGCCGGCCACGACGCCCAGGACGAGGTGGCGCCAGGCGATCCCCGCGTCGAGGCGTACGGCGGCGCCCACCCGCCGCAGGACGCTCATCGCTGCACCCGCGAGAGCAGGGCGCGGCGCACCGAGCGGACTCGGCGCTGACGGTGGCCGACCAGCTCGTCGACGTGGTGGGCGAAGCGCGCGGCGGCCTGGCCGGCGGCGTCGTCCGCCTCCTGCTCCACGCGGGGGCCCGTGCCGGCGAGCGCGTCGAGGACGGCCGCGTCGACGCCGTCGCGCTCGGTCGCCAGCTGCACCATCCCGGCGTCACCGGCGACCTCGGCGAAACGCTGCTGGTGGCCGTCGACGTGCTCGCCGAGCGAGGGGTCGCGGGGCACGCAGACGGGCACGTGCCCGGCACGGCGGGCGTCCATGATCGTGCCCGGGCCGCCGTGGCACACGACGACGTCGGCGGTGCGAACGAGGCGCTCCAGGTCGTCGTGGTCCACGAAGGCGTGGCCCTCCGCCACCCGCGGCTCGGCGCTGTGACCGTGCTGGACGACCACGTGCGCCCGGCCCTCGAGGGAGCCCGCGAGCGTGTCCATCCAGTCGACCAGCCGGTCGAACGGGTGGTGGTCGGTGCCCAGCAGCGCCACCACGAGGGGGCGGCCGGCGTCGACGGCGGTCACAGGAGCGGCCCGACGAGAGCGGCGTCCGGGTAGACGTCCAGCTGCGTGTCCCACTGCACGATCCGCCGCGACGTGAAGGGGCCGCACAGGCGTCCCGTCATGGTCGGCGAGTCGACCCGGTCGTAGACCTCGAGGAACACGGTGGGGATGCGCAGCACCCAGGCGAGCACGAAGAACGGCACCGCCACGCCCGCGCCGGCGCTCACCACGACGTCGGGCCGCTCGCGGCGCAGGACCCGCCAGGCGAGCACCAGGTTGCGCAGCAGGTTGCCGACGTTGCGGGTGGTCGGCGAGTAGGAGGTGACGACCCGCTCGTCCGCGAGGCGGTCCCGCACGTCGGGGGTGTCCGGGCACACCCACGTGCGCTCCCGCTGCTCCCACCAGGGGCGCAGGGCGAGCAGCTGCGCGAGGTGGCCGCCCTGGGTGCTCACGAGCAGCGCGCGCTGCCCCGGCACGGCGGCGATGTCGGTCATCAGTAGGCTCCCTTCGCCCGCAGGACGGCGGACACGGTGCGGACGCAGATGACGAGGTCACCCGCGATGGACAGGTCGTCGGCGTAGGCCAGGTCGAGGTCCACGCCGTCCCTCCAGGGGAGGTCGGAGCGGCCGCTGACCTGCCACAGCCCGGTGAGCCCGGGCTTCACGGCGAGGCGGCGGCGGGAGGTCTCGTCGTACGCCGCGACCTCCGCCGGCAGGGCGGGGCGCGGACCGACGAGGGACATGTCGCCCCGCACGACGTTCCACAGCTGCGGCAGCTCGTCGAGCGAGGAGCGCCGCAGGAAGCGGCCGAACCGGGTGACCCGCGGGTCGGCCCGGATCTTGAAGAGCACGGCGTCGGACTCGTTGAGGTGGGTCACCGCGGAGCGCAGGCGCTCGGCGTCGGCCCTCATGGTGCGCAGCTTGTGCAGGACGAACGGGCGGCCGTCGCGCCCGACCCGCACCTGGTGGAAGAGGGCCGGGCCGCTGCTGTCGAGCCGCACGGCGAGCGCCAGGAGCCCCAGGAGCGGTGACAGGAGCACCAGCGCCACCGCGGCCAGCGTGCGGTCTGCGAGCGACTTGGTGACCCGCCCCACCGTGCCGTGCCGCGGCGGGGCGAGCGTGAGCACGGTGCCTCCCGTGGGGCCGCCGAGACGGCCGACGGCCAGGCGGCGGGGGGCGACGGCAGGTGCGGCGAACCCGAGCGGCACGCCGGTCGGCTGCAGCTGCCAGGTGACGGCGCGCACCGCGCGGGGGGCGAGCCCGGCGCCCGGGGCCAGGAGCACGAGGTCGGCGCGGTGGTCGACGACCGTGCGGGCCAGCGCCGGGGCGTCGCCGGTCTCGAGGTCGACGCCGACCGTGGCCACGGGGGCCACCGGGGCCGCGAGGCCCGCGGGGTCGGGGGTGGCCCGGCGGCCGGACGGGACCAGCAGCACGACCCGGGGCTCGCGGCGCCCGGCCGCGAGCGCGGCCCGCACGACGGCGAGCAGGACGGCGACGAGCACCACGACCAGCACGAGCAGCCCGACGGGGGCCACGAGGAGACCCGCGGTGACCCCGAGCGCGAGCAGGCCGGCCGCGAGCAGCGCGACCCGGGCCAGGCCCGGGAGGTCCGCGCCCGTCACGGCACAGTGGGCCGGGCGGGAGCCGGCCAGCAGCAGCCGCGCCGCCCACCAGGCACCGGCGACGAGGCCCGCCGCGGGCAGTGACAGGGGGCCGGCCAGCGTTCCCCCGGCCGGCACGGCGACCGGGAGGACCGCCTCGCCCAGCGCGAGGACGACCCGGGAGCGGCGTCCGGCCGGGGCCGCGACGGCGGCGGGAGCCGGGGCGGCAGGAGCCGGAGCCGGGGCCGGGGCGGGGGCGACGGAGCGGACCGCCGCGACGGGGCGGGGGGTCGTGCCGACCGGGCCGGGCTCCCCGACGACGGGCTGCACCGTGGCGTGACCACGCTCACCGCCCGACACCTCTCGCACCACGCCCGACACCGGCGCCTCCTTGACCTCGACCCCTGATCCGGGGTGGACTAGACCTGCTTGGAGAACACTGTTCGCTTTCGTGAACGGCGTTGTCAAGTGAGAACACGGTTCTTTACCTGCCAGCCGCGCCCAACCGTGCGTCTTTGACGCACGGGAGCCAGTCGGGCCAGTAAGGTCACTCGGGAGATGGGTGCGATGACGGAGACACCGGACAGGGGCGCGCAGCCCGAGACGTCCGCGTCCACGGGACCGGAGCGGGCCCCGTCGCGCCGCGACCGCGCCCGGCTGGCCACGACGGACGAGATCAAGGCCGCCGCCCGGGAGCTCCTCGCCCCCGCCCAGGAGGGCAGCGACCTGTCGCTGCGGGCCGTCGCGCGCGAGGTGGGAATGACCCCCTCGGCGATCTACCGGTACTTCGAGTCGCGCCACGACCTGATGGAGGCCCTCGCGCTCGACGCGTTCGACTCCGTGGCCGCCGCACTCGGCGAGGCGGCGGCGGTCCCGGACCGCGCCCCCCTGCAACGGGCCGTGGACATGGCCCACGCCTACCGCGCCTGGTGCCTGCGCCACCCGGCCGAGTTCGCCCTGATCTTCCGCCACGGCAACGTGAGCGGTGCCGGGTCACCGACCTGGCGCGAGCACCTCCTGGGCTTCTACCGCGTCCCCCTCGTGATCATGCTCGAGGACGTCGCCGCCGGGCACGTGGCGCTCGGCACGATGGCGACCCCGCTACCCGTGGTGCAGCCGGAGATCCTCGAGGTGGCCCAGGCGCTGGGCCCCGACGGGGTGTGTCCCGAGGCCGTCGTGCGGCTCACGCAGGTGTGGGCGTCGATCCACGGCTTCGTCTGCCTCGAGCTGTTCGGCCACGCCGGGCTCATCATGGGTGACGTCGCGGAGGCGTTCGAGCACCACGTGCGCACCGTCCTGGGCACCCACTACCGCTGACCCCCGCTCCCCAGGCGGCCTGGCTGTCCCCACCGTCCGACCTCACGAGAGCCGCGGCGCCCGGGGGAAGCCCAGCGCCACCTGCACCGCCGCGGAGACGGCGGCCTGGGCCTGGCGCAGGTCCGGGGTCGTGACGTCGCCGACCATGCACAGCATCCAGCGGCGCGCGTCGAGGTCGTAGCCGCCGGCGGCCACGCGCGTGACCCCGCCGCCCCACACCTCCATGGCCCGGGCGGCGGCCGACCCGTCGCCCGACCAGGCGACGAACGAGCCACCCTCGAGCACGGCGGCCGTCTGCTCGTCGGTGACCTGCCGGGAGGGCGCGGCCAGCACGGCGGCGAGCCGCTCGCCGTCGGGGCCGTCGCGTCGTACGGCGCTCGCCGCCCGCCACAGCTCCGTGCTCCCGGCCCGCCCGATCCACCAGCCCGCGACGTCGAGGCGCTGGGCGAAGCGGCAGGCGACGGCCGTGAGCCGGTCCACCACGGGCGCGTCCACCAGGTCGTCGAGGTCGTGGAGGGTGCGCTCGAGCGCGTCGGCCACGTCGCCGGGCGCCAGCTCGTCCGGGAGCTGGCCGACCGTCCCGCGCACCAGCTGCTCGAGGGCGTCGACCACCCGCCGGGCCAGGCGGCGCTCCTCGGCGTCGAACGAGCCCGTCGAGCGCACGAGGTGCAGGACGATGCCGGTGCCGTCCGCGCACTCGCGGCGCACGGCGATCACGCCGTCGTCCTCCGGCGGCCCCGTCGTGGTGCTGCGCAGGGACGAGGACGGCGTCGCGCCTCCCGCCAGGGGAAGCTCGACGGTGTCGTCGTACCGGGCGACGGTCACCGCGTCGAGCGAGATGGCCGCGCGGATGGTGTGCTCCACCAGCTCGCGCCACCGCTCGACCTCGTCCAGTGCAGAACTCTCCACGACTTGCCCACGCCCTCCGGATACGGCTCTCCCCCGCGCTGCCACGCACACTGGACGCCCGAGGACCGGGGCTGTGACTGCACCTTCGCGATGCCAACGATGCAGGGGCACTGCAAGTCACTCGGAAGTGACGCGCGTCGCACTCCCACACGAGCGGGCCCGAACCGGGACCTTCGTCCCAGCCCGGCGGGCTCAGGAGTTGAAGCGCTGCTGGGTGCGCTCGAGGCCCTCGGTGACGAGGCACTCGATCGCGTCGGCGGCGTCGCCCACCTGCAGCGGGAGCTCCTTGCGCTCGGTGCGCGAGTAGTCCGACAGCACGAAGTCCGCGACGTCCTGGCGCCCCGGGGGCCGGCCGATCCCGGCTCGCACCCGGTGGAAGTCGCCGGTGCCCAACGACGAGCGCATCGAGCGCAGGCCGTTGTGGCCGTTGTCCCCGCCGCCCTTCTTCACGCGCAGGGTGCCGAAGGCGATGTCGAGCTCGTCGTGGACGGCGACGATGCGCTCGGGCGGCACCTTGTAGAAGGTGGCGAGCGCCTTGACCGGGCCCCCCACCTCGTTCATGTAGCTGCGCGGTCGCGCCAGCACCAGCCGGGGCCCGGGCGTGCCCGGTGCGCCGACACGGCCCTCGACCACGTCGGCCCGCCCGGTCTTGTGGGAGCGGAACGGACTGCCCCAGCGCGCGGCCAGCTCCTCGACCACCAGGTAACCGATGTTGTGCCGGTTGCCGGCGTACGACGGGCCGGGGTTCCCCAGCCCGACGGCGAGCCACACGCCCCCGGGCGCGTTCTCGGTCTCGGACATGGGGGAACCCCGGCCCTCTCTGCTCGGGGGCCCGGCTCGCGCCGGGCCCGGACTCACTCGGAGTCGGTGGCCTCGCCCTGCTCGGCGTCGCCGGCGTCGGCGGCGTCGCCCTCGGCGGCCTCCGGCTCGTCCTTCTCGATGCCCGCGTCGGCCTCGGCCTCGGCCAGCTCGGCCTCGACCTGCTCGGCGGTGGCGGCGGCGGTGACGTTGACGACGAGGACGTCGCCCTCGGTCAGCAGCGTCGCGCCGCCCGGCAGGGCCAGGTCGGCCGCGGTGACCTGCGTGCCGGCCTCGGCGCCCTCGACGGACACCTCGACCTGCTCGGGGATGTCGGTGGCGGCGACCTCGACCTGGACGGTCGCGTTCTCGGTGACGACCAGGGTCTCCGAGGCGGCCTCGCCCACGACGACGACGGGCACGTCGACCGTGACCTTCTCGCCCTTGACGACGGCGACGAAGTCGACGTGCTCGATGACGCGGCGGATCGGGTCGACCTGCACGTGCTTGGTCAGCGCCAGCTGCGCCTCGCCCTCGACGTCGAGCTCGAGCAGCGCGTTGGCGCCACCGTGCTTGAGCGCGAGCATCGTGTCGTGGCCGGGCAGCGTCAGGTGCAGCGGCTCCATGCCGTGGCCGTAGACGACGGCGGGGATCTTGTCGGCGCGGCGGATGCGGCGGGCCGCACCCTTGCCGAACTCGGTGCGACGCTCGGAGGTGATCTTCTCGCTGGACATGTGGGACTCCTCGTGGTGCGGGTACGGCGGCACGGGAGGCCGCTCGTCAGGTCGGGCGCCGCGGCGCGACAGCGCGGCGGACACGGGAGTCCGACCGGCCCTGTCGATCACGGAACCCGGAGGCTCCCTCGCCGAGGCAACCGCAGCACCCTAGCCGCCGCCGGAGGGACCGGACAAATCGGGTGGTGCCCGGTCGGGTCAGGTGCTGGGGGTGACGACGGCCACCGCGGCCGGCTCGAGCACGAAGCCACCCACCTCGGCGACCACCTCGCAGGGGCCGGTCGTCGGGAAGTAGCCGCGGACGTCGCCGTCGACGCTCACGGCGACGGCGTCGCACCCCGTCGCGAAGCGCAGCCCGTCGCCCGCGAGCTCCCGCACGACGCCGCTCGCCACCCGGGCCCCGCTGTCGTGGACCGGGTCGGAGCCCACCTCTCCCTGCGCCCAGGTCGCGAACAGGAGCGTGGACGCGGTCCCGTCGACGTCGATGCGGGGTGGCGTGACCTCGATCCGGAGGCTGCGCACGCGCTGGGCGGGGAACGCGGTCGTGCGGTTGGCGGTGTCGGCGACGGCGGTCGTCAGGAGGTCGGCGGCGTCGGACTCCCACGCCTCCAGCGCGCCCTCCTCGACCCCCAGGTCGACCCCGACGACGGCCGCGGCCCGCAGCGTCGTCGTACCGGCCGGCAGCGGGCCGAGGCTCCAGCCGCACGGTTGCTCCACCGCCGTCGTGTACGGGTCCACCGGGGCCGCGGGCACGTCCCAGGCCACGTCGGTCGGGCAGTCCGCCGGGTCGTCGGCGGGGCCGGGCAGGAAGACGAGGACCGTGGGCTCGGCCGCCGCCGGCTTCGTCAGGCTCAGCTCGACCTCCACCGTCGACCCGCCGGGGTCGTACGACGCGGCGCGGGCGACGACGAGACCGCTCGGCGAGGCCACCGGGTCCAGCTCGGCCTCCTGCTCGGGGGCCGTCGCGCGCGTGGCGGCGTCCACATCGCCACCCCCGGTGTCGTCGCGGCCCGCCCACCACGAGCCCGCGAGCACCGCGGCGAGGAGCACGAGCACCGCGGCGACCACGGCGACCACGGCGCGACGTCGCGGCTCCCGCCGCGCCGGGGTCTCCGGGGTCTCCGGGGCGACCGGAACGGGGTCGGGCCCGCCGGCGCCCACGGCCCCCGACGGCACGAAGGGCACGTCGACGGTGTGGCCGGGCGGCGCGCTGGCGGCGGCCGCCGCGACGGCCGCGGCCCCGGGGGCGGGCGCGCCGGGCAGCGCGGGGTGGGAGCGCACGACGGTCCGCTCGGCGGTGTGCCACGTCTCGGGGTCGGGCTGGCGCGGCAGCGGGTCGCCGTCGAGGGCCTCGTCCGGCAGGTCGCGCAGGGCGCGGGCGGTCGCCCCGGCCGGGAGGCGCGTGGCGGGGTCCTTGGCCAGCATCACCGCGAGCACGCTCCACAGCAGGGGGTGCACCGGCAGCGGCGGGGGCTCGACGGTCACGTGGCGGTTGCCGATGGTGTGGACGGTGCCCTTGCCCGCGAACGGCGTGCGCCCGCCGAGCAGCTCGTAGAGCAGGATGCCGGTCGCGTAGACGTCGGAGGCCGTGCTGAACCGGCCGTGCTGGAACAGCTCGGGCGGCATGTAGCCGGGGGTGCCGACGAGACCCGTCGCCTGCACCGTCGAGTCCTGCGCGAGCCGCGCGATGCCGAAGTCCGACAGGCGCACGCCCGAGCCGTCCCCGGGCTGCCCGCCGACGAGGAGCACGTTGTCGGGCTTCACGTCGCGGTGCAGGAAGCCGGCGGCGTGGGCCGCGGCGAGGGCGTCGAGCACCGCACAGGTCACGGCGACCGCGGCCCGGGGCGCGAGGGTGCCGGCGGTGCGCAGGTGGCTGCGCAGGTCGCCCCCGGCCACCAGGTCCATGACGATGGCGAGCTGCGAGCCCTCGACGACGAGGTCGCGCACCCGCACGATGCCCGGGTGGCGCAGGTTCATCAGGATGGCGCGCTCCTGGATGAACCGGCCGACGATGTCGGTGTCGTGCGCGTAGGTCTCGTGCAGCAGCTTCGCGGCGACGGCCTCGCCGGTGGTGCGGTCGACCGCGCTCCAGACCTGGCCCATCGCGCCCCCGCCGAGCCGCTCCACCAGCTCGTAGCGGCTGCCGAGGGCCCGGGGGACCGCCTCGGGGTCCTGCTCGTCGGCCACGCTCACCCGTCCACCGGCACGGCGAACCACGCCAGGCGGACCGCCGGGTCGACGGGCCGCGGCCGCACGCCGGGGTCCTGGGTCGTGCCCACGAGCACGTGGACGTCGGCGTCGTCGAGGGCCTCCGCGTCGTCGAAGACCAGCGGCGGGCCGGCCAGTCCCGAACCGCCGTCGAGGGCCAGGCCGTCGAGGGCGGCGACGACGTCGCCCGCCGCGGTGCTGCCCGCCTCCTCGGCGGCCCGCACCAGCGCGACGACCGCGTCGTGGCTGGCCAGGTCGGCGTCACCGGCCCGAGCGGCGAAGGGGCCGGTGCCGAGGAGGTCCTGCTGGTCGGGGTCGTCGGCAGCCTGGCGCAGCGCGGCGAAGTACGCCGCCGCGCGGTCCCCCTCCTCCCCCGCGGCCAGGGTCGTGGTGTCGCCCGCGTCGGGCCCCACCGTGCGGAGGTCCCCGTTGGTCGCGCCGCCGGCGTCCGTCAGCGCGGTCGTGAAGGCGGGGCGCAGCGCGTGCGGCGTGAGCACGAGCGGGAGGTCGTCGACGGCCTGGACGCCCGCGACGACCTCGCCCTGCGCCTGTGCGGGAGCGGCGACGACCACCGCGTCGGCCCCGTCCGCCACCGCCTGCTCGACGGCGTCGACGGCGGCGCCGGTGCCCGCCGTACCCAGCGTGACGGTGCGCGCCCCCGGCACCGTGGGCGTGCGGGCCCCGGCTCCGGCGACGACGAGCGGGGCGGTGCTGCCCGCCGACCGCAACGCGGCGGCCACGCCCGCGTCGACGGCCGACGCCGACGGTGCGGTCGACCAGGCGCCGGCCGACAGACCCGCGGCGTCCTCGGCGTACGGCAGCAGGACCGGTACGTCGAGCGCGGCCGCGTCGTCGAGCGCCGCCGCGAGGTGCGTCCCCGTCGTGGCTGCGACGACCCCCACGACCCCGGCCTCCGCGAGCTCCGCCACGGCCCGCCGGGCCTCGTCGGCGTCGCCCCGGTCGTCCGCGACGACGAGCTCCACGTCGGCCCCGCCGGCGTCGAGACGGCGCTCCGCGACGATCGCGCCGTGGGCCGGCAGGGCCAGGTCCGAGCCCTCGCCCGGCGCCCCGGCCGTGCTCACGAGCACCCCGACGCGCACCGGGCCGTCGAGGTCGGCGACGTCGAGCGCGACGGGGGCGGGGGCACGCCCCGGAGCGGCGTCGGGCCGCTCCTCCTCCCCCGCACCGTCGTCGGTGCAGGCCGTCAGGCCGAGGGCGCAGACGAGGGCCAGGCCCGCGAGCCCCGGGAGCCCGGGCACCGTGGCGCGGCGTGGCGGGCGCGTCACCCGGCACCGCCGAGGTGCAGCGCGTAGACGGTGAGGACGTCGGCGTCCGCGCCGGCGTCGGCGTCAGCGCGGCTCAGCTCCTCCTGCATCCGGGCGGCGAGCTCGGACTGCGCCCGCTGCCGGTTCGCGTCGCGCAGGTCGAGGCGGCGCAGGGCCGCGAAGGCGCTGGTCGTGCCGCCGGCCTCGACGAGGTTGCCGTTCTCCCGGTCGGCCTGCCGCGCGTTCGAGGCCAGGGCGCCGAGGATGCCGCTCCCCCGGCCCTCGCGGCTGCCCAGCGCCGCGACGGTGGCGCGCAGCCGCTCCGACAGGGCGGCGCTCGTGCCCGTCAGGGCGACCTGGTTGACGCCGATCTGGTCGGCCAGGGCGCCGCGCGCCCGGGCGAGGTCGCCGGTGAGGGTGGTCCGGCTGGAGCCGAGCGCCGCGGCGGCGGCCTCGTCGACGCCCTCGACCCGGTCGCTGCCCTCCGCGAACGCCCGGTCGCCGGCCGACTCGAGCTCGGCCTCGAAACCGCCGAGGAAGGTGCCCAGGTCGTCCGTCGCGCTCTGCTGGGCCCCGACCGCAGCGGCCATGCCGGCGCCGAGGTCGCCCCGGGCGGCGTCGAGGTACGTCGTCCGCGCGGCGCCGAAAGCCGCGCCCACGCGGTCGCCGAGGTCGGCGTTGCGGGCGGCGAGACCGTCCCAGGCGGCCGCGAGCACGTCGATCGCGGTGGGGGCGCCGGGCTCGGGGGCGGGGCAGGGCTGCGTGGTCGGGGGCACCTCACCGAGCTCGCGGGCCCGCGCGGCCGTGGTGCAGATGGCGTCGCCCAGCGCGGCGAGCTGGCCGGGCAGGGCCGTGGCCTGCTCGAGGGCGCCCACGACGTCCGTCGCGGTGTCCAGCAGCCCGCCGACGGAGGTGTTGAGGTCGGCGAGGGCGGCGGGCAGGGTGCCGCCCGCACCCACGAGCGCGGCCACCTCGTCCCACGCCGCGGCCACGCCGGTGAGCTGTGCGGTCACGTCGGGCTCCGCCCCCGTCGTCGCGCAGGCCGGCAGCGCGCCGAGCACGTCCTGGAGGAAGGCGACCAGGTCCGGGCTGGCGTCGGGCTCCGGGGCGCGGCAGGCCGTGCGCACGAGCTCGTCCAGCGCGGCCACGAGGCCGCCGTCGAGCAGCGCGGCCTGCGTGGTGGCGATCGTCCCGACCTCGTCGAGCCCGCGGGCCAGGTCGCCGGACGACTGCAGGAGGACCTGCAGCGCCGTCAGGTCGTCGACGAGCAGGCGGGCGGCGGCGAGCACGTCCTCGAGGGCCGCCGCCGTGGTGGCCGCGTCCGCCGTCGAGAGCGCGGCGAGCGCCGTACCCACCCGGGCGGTGGCGGTGCGCAGCCCGGCGATGCCGGCGACCACCCGGCCGGTCTCCTCCGCCGGGTTCACCTCGGCCGCGAGCGCCGCGCCCGCCGCGACCAGCTCGCCCGCGCCCCGGGCGACCTCGCCGCGGGCGATGCCCAGGACGCAGACCAGCGACCGCGAGGTGCCGCACGCGGCGGTGGCGTCCGGTGCGGTCGCCAGCGCCTCGAGCTCGGCGGCGGTGCCGACCGAGCGCTCGAGCGAGGCCGCGATGGCGGCGCGGCAGGCGCCGGTCGAGCCGGCGAAGGCCTCGAACTGCGACTCGACGCCGCGGAAGAGGCTCAGCAGGTCCGTGCCGCTCGGGGGGCGGGTGGCGACGGCGCAGCCCGTCCCGGCACCGGGGCCGGGCGCGGGGAGGGTCGCGCCCGCGGTGCCGAGCAGGACGCGGATGCTGCCGAGCGCCTCGACCAGCCCCCGCTCGCCCTGCTCGGCGGCACGGTCGATGGTGCGGTCCAGCGCCCCGGTGCCCCCGGAGTTCGACAGCGCCTCGAGGTCGGCGACCACGCCGGCGATGCGGGCGGGCACCTCCTCCTGGCCGGCGCCCAGCTCGGTGAGCGCCTGGCGACCGAAGCCGGTCGAGGTGGCCTGCAGGTTCGCGCGGATGGCGTCGAGGGAGGCGCCGGCATCGCGGAGCACCGTGTTGACGGCCTCGATCGTGGCGATGGTCTCGTCCTGCACCCGGCGGTTGCTGCCCGGCCCGTCCGCGAACGCGGAGCGCAGGAGACCGTCGAGCGAGGTGTCGGTGACGAGCCCGGGCTGGACGCTGAGGTCGAGGACCGGCGGCTCGAAGTCGTCGACGTCGAGGACGAGGCGGAACGTCGCCGTCGACGCGAGGCGGGGCGGGGCCAGCAGCGCGGCCCACTGCACCACCGGCGTGCCGTCGCTCGTGCGTCCCAGCACCCCGTTGGTGGCCGCCGGGTCGTCGGCCAGCGTCGAGGTGACGACCCGCGTCGCGCCGGGCAGCTCCGTGCCGGCGACGACCGTCAGCGGGCTGCCGACGAGCGCGTGCTCCTCGAACGCCTCGCCCCCGCTGTCGTAGCGGACGGGCACGGGCCGCACCGTGGTGTTCTGCACCGTCACGTCGACGGTGACGCGTCCGTCGTACCCGGCGAGGTCGGCGAGGTCGGTGCCCGCCCCGTCCTCGCTGCGCCACGAGGTGAGCACGCGCACCGGCAGCGTCGCGTCCGCCGGGTCGAGGGTCTCCTCGTCGGTGCTGAGGTCGCCGTCCGCGTCGCGCACGGTCGTCGTCGTCACGGCCGTCGTGGCACCGTCACCGCCGAGCCGCACGTCGACGACGCGCAGCACGCTCTCGGGCGCGGCGAGCGCCACCTGCGGCGCGGAGACCAGGCCGGCGGTCAGCGTCGCGAGCACGCCGAGCAGCGCCGTGCGACGGGCGTTACGGCGAGGGGTGCGACGGGCGGTACGACGGGGGGTGCGGCCGCCTGCCGGGGCGGTCGGTCGACCAGACGGTGACATGGGCGTTCCTCGAGGAGCGTCGGCTCCGGCGCGCGCCCGGGGCCGTTGGCAGGGTGACGGTCGAGGCAGCGTAGGCCGCCCCGACGACCCCGCGTCGGCTTTTCCCCGGATGCGTGGCTCAGGCGTGCCCGTCGAACATCGACGTCACGGAGCCGTCCTCGAAGACGGCCCGGATGGCGCGCGCCAGCAGCGGCGCGATGGACAGCACCGTCAGCTTGTCGAAGTGCTTGTCGGCGGCCAGCGGGAGCGTGTTCGTGAGGATGACCTCGGTGGCCGGGCTGTTCTTGAGCCGGTCCACGGCCGGGTCGGACAGGATGCCGTGGGTGGCGGCGATGATGACGCCCTTGGCGCCCTGCTCCAGGAGGGCCTCGGCGGCCTTCACGATCGTGCCGCCGGTGTCGATCATGTCGTCGACCAGCACGCACATGCGTCCCTCGACCTCGCCGACCACGCGGTTGGCGACGGTCTCGTTCGGCCGGTCGGTGCGCCGCGTCTTGTGGATGAACGTGAGCGGCACGCCCCCGAGACGGGCCGACCAGCGCTCGGCCACCTTGATGCGCCCCGCGTCGGGCGAGACGACTGCTAGGTCGGCGTCCGCGCCGTACTTGCCGCGGACGTAGTCGGCCAGGATGGGCAGCGCCATGAGGTGGTCGACGGGGCCGTCGAAGTAGCCCTGGATCTGGTCGGCGTGCAGGTCGACCGAGATGAGGCGGTCGGCGCCGGCCGTCTTGAACAGGTCGGCGACCAGACGGGCGGAGATGGGCTCGCGGCCGCGGTGCTTCTTGTCCTGGCGGCTGTAGCCGTAGAACGGCATGACCACCGTGATGCGCTTGGCCGAGGCGCGCTTGAGCGCGTCGACCATGATCAGGTGCTCCATGATCCACTCGTTGATCGGCGCCGTGTGGCTCTGGATCACGAAGGCGTCGCAGCCGCGCACCGACTCCTCGTAGCGCACGTACTTCTCCGAGTTGGCGAAGTCGTACATCGAGGAGGGCACGAGGCCGGTGCCGACGAGCTCGGCGACCTCCTCGGCGAGCTCGGGGTGCGCCCGTCCGCTGAAGACCATGAGGTTCTTCTCGGTGGTCAGCTTCATTCCGCTCACGCCGGATGCGCTCCTGTCGGGCTCGGGGGAGGCCGGGGTCGGTCGGCCCCGCCGATTCTCGCCTACCGCGGGGGTGGCGCCAACTCAGGGGTGGGGACGCTCCTCCGCGCCCGCCTCCCCGCCCGCCGCCTCGGCCGCCCGGGCCTGCGCCGTGCCCGGACGGCGCCGGGCCGCCCAGCCCTCGAGGTTGCGCTGCGGGCCGGCCGAGACGGCCAGGGCGCCGGGCGGGACGTCCTCGCGCACGACCGTGCCGGCGCCGGTGCCCGCGCCGTCGCCGATCGTGACGGGCGCCACGAAGGTGTTGTTCGACCCGGTGCGGGCGTGGCGGCCGATCGTCGTGCGGTGCTTCGCGACGCCGTCGTAGTTGGCGAAGACGGTGCCCGCGCCCACGTTGCTGCCCTCGCCGACCTCGGCGTCGCCGACGTACGACAGGTGGGGCACCTTCGCGCCGTCGGCCAGCACCGCGTTCTTGGTCTCGACGAACGTGCCGACCTTCGAGCCGGTGCCGGTGCGCGTGCCCGGGCGCAGGTAGGCGTAGGGGCCGACCTGGGCCCCGTCGCCGACGACGGCGAGCTGGCCGTGGGTGCGCACGACGCGGGCGCCGGCGCCGACCTCGCAGTCCTCCAGCGTGGTGTCGGGCCCGATGACGGCGTCCTCGGCGACCACCGTCGCCCCGAGCAGCTGCGTGCCCGGCAGGATCGTGACGTCGCGGGCGAGCACCACGTCGTCCTCGATCCAGGTGGTGTCGGGGTCCATGATCGTGACCCCCACCTCGGTCATCCAGTGCTCGAGGATGCGGCGGTTCATCTCCTTGCCCAGGCGCGCGAGCTGGGAGCGGTCGTTGGCGCCCTCGGTCTGCCGCACGTCCTCCAGGCAGTAGGCGCCGACGGTCAGGCCCGACTCGCGGGCCAGGCCCACCGCGTCGGTCAGGTAGTACTCGCCCTTGGCGTTGTCGTTGCCGATCCGGCCCAGGGCCTCGGTGAGGAACGCGCCGTCGAAGGCGAGGATGCCGGAGTTGATCTCGCGGATCTCGCGCTGGTCGGCGTCGGCGTCCTTCTGCTCGACGATGGCGAGGACGTCGCCGTCCTCGTCGCGCACGATCCGGCCGTAGCCGAACGGGTCGGCCACCTCGCCCGACAGGATGCTGACCGCGCGCTCGGCGGCCTCGTGGTCGGCGAGGAACGCGGCGAGGCTGTCGCCGCGCAGCAGGGGCGTGTCGGCCGTCAGCACGACGACGGTGCCGTCGACCTGGCCGCCGAGGGCCTCGACGGCCACGCGGACCGCGTGGCCGGTGCCCTCCTGGGTCTCTTGCACCGCCAGCACCGATCCCGGCGCCAGCTCGAGCACGTGCGCGCCCACCTGCTCGCGCTGGTGGCCCACGACCGTGACCACCCGGTCGGGGGCGACGGACTGCGCTGCCGCCAGGACGTGGCCCACCATGCTGCGCCCGCCCACGCGGTGGAGGACCTTCATGGTCTTCGACCTCATGCGCGTGCCGCCGCCGGCGGCCAGGACGATGACGGTGATCGCGCTCATGCGGCCCCACCCTAGTCGGGCCTCGGGGCGCGTGGCGCCCGCGGGGAGAGGCTCCCCGGGTAGGAGTCGAACCTACGTCGCTTGTCCTGATTCAAAGTCAGGCGGGCCCTGCCGGCAGACCAACCGGGGAATGCGCGCGCGTCGCCGGACGTCGCGGGCAGTGCCCCACCCTATGCGACCCGGTGCGACCCCGTGCGACCCTGTGCGACCCGGCGGCGCGCCCGCCCCGCGCTCGTGGCGCCGCATGGATAGGGTCGCCCCGTGGACCTGCCCGTGATGCCGCCCGTGCGGCCGATGCTGGCCAAGTCGGTCGCGCAGGTGCCGGACCCGGCCACCTGGGCCGGCCGCGGCGGGCTGTCGTTCGAGCCCAAGTGGGACGGCTTCCGCTGCCTGGTGTTCCGCGACGGCGACGAGGTCGAGCTGACGTCGCGCAACACCAAGCCCCTGACGCGCTACTTCCCCGAGGTCGTGGCCGCCGTCCTCGAGCAGCTGCCGGAGCGCTGCGTCCTCGACGGCGAGCTGTTCGTGTCCGCCCCCGGGGAGGACGGAGTGCCGCGCCTGCAGTTCGAGGTGCTGCAGGAGCGCATCCACCCGGCGGCCTCGCGGGTGCGGATGCTGTCCGAGACCGTCCCGGCCGGGTTCGTGGCCTTCGACCTCCTCGCGCTGGGCGACACGTCGTACGTCGACCGGCCGTTCGCCGAGCGCCGCGCGGCCCTCGCCGAGGCGCTGGCCCACCTCGCCGGCCGGGTGCACGACGACGGGCTGACCGGCTGCCACCTCGTGCGCACCACGACGGACGCCGCCGAGGCCGCCGCCTGGTTCGAGCAGTTCGAGGGCGCCGGGCTCGACGGGGTCGTCGCCAAGCCCCTCGACGCGCCGTACACGGAGAACGGCCGCACCATGCTGAAGATCAAGCACGCGCGCACCGCGGACGTGGTGGTCGCGGGCTACCGGGAGCACAAGACCTCGACCCCCGAGCGCCCCCTGCTCGGCTCGCTGCTGCTGGGCCTGCACGACGCGGACGGCACGCTGCAGCACGTGGGGGTCTCCGCCTCGTTCACCGCCGCCCGCCGCGCCGAGCTGATCGAGGAGCTGGCGCCGCTGGTCTGCCCGGTCGAGGAGCACCCCTGGGGCGCGTGGGAGGAGTGGGCCGTCGCGAACCCCGACCGCGTGCCCGGCACGCAGTCGCGCTGGAGCGCGGGCAAGGACCTGTCCTTCACCCCGCTGCGGCCCGAGCGGGTGCTCGAGGTCGGCTACGACCACATGGAGGGCCGCCGCTTCCGCCACACCGCGCAGTTCAAGCGGTGGCGGCCGGACCGCGACCCGTCGTCCTGCGGGTACGACCAGCTCGACGAGCCGGTCGGCTACGACCTCACCACCGTCCTGACCCCGTCCGACACCGCAGCCCCGACCGACCGCACCACCGAGGAGACGCCATGACCTACCACGTCGTCCTGCTCGTCGAGCAGCCCCTGACGGAGCTCGACGCCCGTCAGGTGACGTCGCTCCACCTCGAGCTGGGCGACGAGGTGGTGTACGACGTGCTCCTCCCCGTCGACGACGCCGCCGAGCGCGTCGCGACCGCGGTGGGCACGCTGGGCTCCGGCGACGTCGTGGGCTCCCCCAGCTACGCGCTGGCGAGCATCGACCTCGACGAGCTGCACGACCAGAGCGAGGTCGAGGCGCACGAGGGCCTCGCGCGCACGCTGGCGCTGCTGCGCGCCGACGGCGCCACCGCCCAGGGCGCCGTCGTCGACGACCACCCCATCGACGCGCTGCGCGCCACCGTCGCCGCCGTCGACGCGGCCGAGGTCATCGTGCTGACCAGCCCCCACGTGGTGGCGGAGTTCTTCGGCGTCGACTGGACCTCCCGGGCGCGGCGCCACCTCGACGTACCGGTGCTGCACCTGCTCGAGCAGGAGACGTTCGCCGAGCAGGCCGACGGCCACGGCGAGGGCATCACCGGCGTCTGAGGCCCGGCGGCCGCCGGGCCGGCGCCGGACGGGTCACTCCACCCGGTTGCCGGCCGCGTCCCAGTGGTCGGCGACCTTCTTGCTCGGCTGCACGCGCGGCGGCTCGCCGGGCATCTTGGGGTGGTCGGGCGGGTAGGGCAGCTCGACGGACCCCTGCTCGGCGAACATCGCGAGGAACGGCTCGATCGAGTGGGCCTCGTCGTCCATCCGCTCCCACGGGTCGCCGTCGGCGAGCCGCTCCGGCACGGTGAGCAGGTTGAGCGCGCGCGGGTCCTCCAGCGCGGCCAGCTCGTCCCAGGTCAGGGGCGTCGAGACGGGGGCACCGGGGCGGGCCCGCAGGGAGTACGCCGACGCGATCGTGCGGTCGCGGCAGTTCTGGTTGTAGTCGACGAAGATCCGCTCCCCGCGCTCCTCCTTCCACCACGCCGTCGTCACCTGGTCGTCGCGGCGCTCCAGCTCGCGGGCGAACCCGATGGCCGCGTGGCGCACGTCAGTGAACTCCCAGCGTGGCTCGATGCGCACGTAGACGTGCACCCCGCGGTTGCCCGAGGTCTTGCACCAGCCCGTGACGCCGTGCTCGGCGAGGAGCTCGCGGGCCACGCCGGCGACGCGCGCGGCGTCGCGGAACGTCGTACCGGGTTGCGGGTCGAGGTCGATGCGCAGCTCGTCGGGGCGGTCGACGTCGGCGCGGCGCACGGGCCAGGGGTGGAAGGTGATCGTGCCCATCTGCGCCGCCCACACGGCGACGGCCGGCTCGGTCACGCAGATCTCGCGGGCCGTGCGGCCCGAGGGGAAGGTGATCTCTACCGACTCCAGGTACGGCGGAGCCCCCGTCGGCACGCGCTTCTGGTAGAACGCGTCGGCCTTCTCGCCCGGCCGGCCGGTCGACAGCTCGATGCCCGGGAGCACGCCGCGGGGCCAGCGCTCCAGCGCGGTGGGCCGCTCGCGCAGGGCGCGCACGAGGCCGTCGGACACGTCCGCGACGTACTGCGCCACCTGCAGCTTCGTGATGTCCGGGGTGCGCTCGGTCGCGGGGTAGATGACGCGGTCGGGGCTCGAGACCCGCACCGCGCGGTCGCCCGCGATGACCTCGGCCGCCGCCGCCTTGCTCGCCATGGCCCCAACGTAGTGGCAGCATGCGCTCGTGCCGACCTGGTCGATCGTGCTGCTCGTCGTCGTCCAGGTGGCGACCGTCGCCCTCGCGACGACCTTCGGCGTCCTCTGGCTCACCGCACGCCGCCGCGCGGCCGACCTGGCCGCCGACCTCGCCGCCCTGCACGCCGCCGAGGGTCGGCCGGGGTCGCGGCGCCGGCTGCCCCGCCCCCGGGAGGCCGTGAAGGCGGTGTGGGAGACCGTCGAGCTGGTGCGCGACCGCGGCGTCGGCGGGGCCCTGCGCTCCTCGATCGAGGAGCTGGCGGGCTGGGCACAGGTCGAGCGGCCCGACCTCGTGCGGCTCGCGACGGGCGACGGGCGCGTGACGATCCTGTTCTCCGACATCGAGGGGTCGACGAGCCTCAACGACCGGCTGGGCGACCGCGCCTGGGTGCGGCTGCTGGCCCGCCACGACCGGGTCGTGCGCCGGGCGGTCGAGACCCACCACGGGCAGGTCGTGAAGACGCAGGGCGACGGGTTCATGGTGGCCTTCGGCCCAGCCGACGACGCCGTCGCGGCGGCGCTCGAGGTGCAGGCCCGGCTGGCGGGGTGGCGCCGCGAGCCCCGCGTGCGGGTGCGGATGGGCATCCACCGCGGCTCGGTGCTCCACCGCGGCAACGACCTCTTCGGCCTCCACGTGGCGTACGCCGCGCGCGTCGCGGCGCTCGCCGCGGGCGGCGAGGTGCTGGTGAGCGCGGCCGTCGCGGACGCGGTGACCGACCGCTCCCTGATCGACGTCGACGGGGCGCGCGAGGTCGAGCTGCGCGGCATCGAGGGGGTCCACGTCGTGCACCGCCTCCGGACTCCCGCGCCCGCGCCCGGTGGCGACGAGCCGGACGAGGTGGACGGGCCGGCGGACCCGGCCGCCCTCGAGGCGGGTCAGCCGGGCGGGCCCGCGCCGAGGTAGCGCTCGGCGAGCACGAGCAACACCACGTCGGGGCTCTCCCGGGCGACCAGCGCGCCGACGTCGGGGACGGGCCCGGTGCCCGCGATGCCGTGGGAGTGCTGCAGCGTGCGGGGGCTGGTGCGCACGATCGCCGGCGACACGAGGGTGAGCATCGAGTCGCGCAGCAGCAGCACCTCGGCGGTGCCGAGCGCGCCCGGGGTGCGCGTCTCGGCGGGCATGGCCCCGAGCGCCACGACCCCGCCCGCGCTCGCCGGCAGCGCCCCGTCGGGACCGGTCACCTCGGACGGCGGCTGCGGGCCGTCGAACACCGGCACGGTCCGCACCGGCGGCGCGTCGGGCACGCCGAGGTCCGCGAGCTCGTTGTTCGAGGGCACGGTGGCGACGTCGACCATCTCGGGCAGCGCGAGGCCCTCGACGCCCGCCGCCTCCAGGTCGGCGACCACGGCCGCCCACGCCAGCCACCCGCCGTACGGGGTCCAGTGGCTGTCGAGCGGGTCGTAGGTCGGGTACGGCGCGTCGCGCAGCACCGCGCGCACGTCGACGAGCGGCAGGTCGGGGTGGAGGCGGCGCAGCACCTGCGCCGAGGTCTCCCCCGACAGCTCCCGCGCCCAGGCGGGCAGCCGGTCGCGGTGCACGTCCCACTTCGCGGGGGCGACGACGGCGCGGAACACGGCGCCCCCGGCCTCGGCCCGCGCCTGCAGGTCGGTGAGGTAGGTCGCCCACTCCTGCGCCCCGGCCGCGTCGAGGCGCACCCGGCCGAGCGCCTGGGAGAGGTTCAGGTTGCGGTCGTCGCCGAAGAAGTGGAAGCCGTCCTCCCCCACGACGTACGACGTGCCCGCCGCCGCGACGGCCTCGGTGAACGCCGCCTCGGACGCGGCGCGGCGCTCCGGCCCCCACGGGTCGGCGGCGGCAGGGTCGTCGGCGGCCTCGGGCGGCGTACCGGGCGTGCCGGTCGTATTGGTTCTGTTGGTCGTGCTGCTCGCCGGGTCGTCCGCGGGACCCGCCTCGTCGGAGGTCCCGGAGCACCCCGCGAGGGCGAGGAGCAGCGCGGCACCCGCGACGGTACGGCGGCACTGGCGCACGGGCGTGTCCTCCCTGGGCGAACGAGCTGGGTCGATCGTAGGCCGGTCCGTATCGTTGACCCCATGGCCTACGACGTGGAGAAGACCGACGAGCAGTGGCGGTCCGAGCTGTCCCCCGCCGAGTACGCGGTGCTCCGCCAGGCCGGCACGGAGCGCGCGTTCACGGGTGAGTACACCGACACCGAGACGACCGGCGTCTACCGCTGCAAGGCGTGCTCGGCGAAGCTGTTCGAGTCCGACACCAAGTTCCACTCGGGCTGCGGCTGGCCGTCGTTCTACCAGCCGATCAGCGACACGATCGAGTACATCGAGGACAACTCCCACGGCATGAAGCGCGTCGAGGTCCGCTGCGCGTCGTGCGGCTCGCACCTGGGGCACGTGTTCCCCGACGGGTACGGCACGCCGACCGGCGACCGCTACTGCATCAACTCGATCTCGCTGACGCTCGAGCCGCGCCCGGAGGCCTGAGCGGGGACCCGCCCGCGACCCCGTAGGGTTCCGCGGGTGGATCACCGCACCAACAACCTCGACGGGCTGCGCCTCGTCGGCGCCCTCATGGTGCTCGTCGGGCACGGGTTCGTGCTCGTCGGGCGCGCCGAGGAGACGCCGAAGTTCGGCGGGTTCTCCCTCGAGACGCTCGGCGTCGTCATCTTCTTCTCGATCTCGGGCTACCTGATCGCAGCGAGCTGGGCGTCGAAGCGCGACCTGGTCGCCTACTTCGCCGCGCGGTGCCTGCGCATCTTCCCCGCCCTCGCGGTGCTCGTGGCGGTGACCGCGCTCGTGCTGGGACCGCTGGCCTCGTCGGTGGGCGCCCGCTCGTACTTCTCGGACCCGCTGACCTGGGACTACTTCCGCAACATCGCGCTCTACCACCAGAACGTGCTGCCCGGCGTGACAGACGACCTGCCCTACCCGGCGTCGATCAACGGGTCGCTGTGGACGCTGCCCATGGAGTTCGTCTGCTACCTGCTGGTGCCGCTGCTGGTGCTGCGCGACCACCGCTTCCGCCTCGCCGCCCTGCTCGTCGTGGTGCTCGGGCTGTGCTGGGTCGCCTACCAGCCCAACGGCACCTTCGACCGCGTGTGGGGCTTCGCGCCGGAGCAGTTCGCCCGGTTCGCCGTGCTGTTCATGGCGGGCTCGCTCATCCGCCTCGCGGTCGAGCGGTGGGGCCGGGGCTTCCTGCGCGCCGACGTCGCCGTCGCGCTGCTCGCGGCGCACGTGCTGGTGCAGCAGGTGCGTCCGGACCAGCTGCACTGGTACGCCTGGCTGACGTTGCCCTACGTCGTGCTCGTCGTCGGGATGGGCAGCACGCCGTACTTCCGGCGCGCCGCCCGCTTCGGCGACCTGTCCTACGGGATGTACCTGTGGGCGTTCCCCGTGCAGCAGCTCTTCGTGCTGTGGTTCGGCACGACGCGGCTCGCGGTGAACTTCGTCGTCGTTGCCCTCGTGACCGCGGCGCTCGCCTACGTCTCGTGGCACGTCGTCGAGAAGCCGAGCCTGGCGGTCAAGGACAAGATCCTCGCCCGCCGGGCCCAGCGCTCGATCAGCCGTCAGGAGACGGTCGGCATCCCCTGACCCCGCCAGGCCGCGAAGCCGCCGACCACGTCGGTGGCGTCGTGGAGGCCCAGGCGCTGCAGCGACTCGGCCGCCAGCGACGAGGTCGTGCCGTGGGCGTCCAGCACCACCACCGCGAGGTCGTAGTCCGCCTCCGGCAGGCGCTGCGGGCTGCGCGGGTCGAGCAGCCACTCCAGGTCGACCCGCTCGACGACGACCGGACGCAGGCGCGGGTCGACCTCGCCCTGCTCGCGGCGGGTCCGCTCGGGACGGATGTCGACGATCAGCGCCCGGCGCCACAGCACGGACTGGTACGCCGCCCGCGGGCTCAGGCGGTGCAGCCGGGCCCGCGCCTCCGCCAGCATGTCGTCGACACCGTCGAACCAGACCTCCTCGAAGCGGGGGCCGGCCGGCGCCGCCGGCGTGCGGGGCGTGGTGGTGCGGGTGGTCGCGGAGGTCGCGGCAGTCGCGTACCAGGTCTCGATGGCCGGGGCGCTCACAGCTGCACCCCCGCCTGCTCGACGCCGACCACGGACAGGCGCCCGCCGCGCTCCTCGTAGCGCGTCATCGCGGTCAGCTTCGGCGCGTACGCGTGGACCGACAGTGCCGTCGTACCCGTCTCGTTGCGCACCGTGTGCACGTGACCGCCGGCGTACGCGCGGGCCTCGCCGCGCCCGACGTGCCAGGCCGAGGGGGTGCCGAGCTCCCACGTGTGCTCGGTCAGCCGACCCCGCAGGGTGGCGTAGGCGCCGCGCGAGCCGGCGTGGTCGTGCCAGCCCGTCGAGAACCCGGGTGGCCACGTCAGCAGCCACACCTGCAGCTCGGGCGTCGCGTGCAGCTCGAGCGACTGCCGGTCGGGGTGGGTGAGGTCGACCAGCTCGTGGAGGTCGGGGTCCGCGGCGATCTCGCGGAGCGTCTGGAGGAGGGGCAGCACCGCGAGCCCGGCCGGGGTCTCGCGGGCCGGTCCGTCGGTACGGCGGATGTTCTGCAGCGTCATGGTGGCGTCCTGGGGTGTCGCCCGGTGGTCCGGGCCTCGGTCGTGCCGGGTGCTCAGCCGCGCGCTGGCGCGGCGACGGCCCGCGGTGCGGGCGTGGTGGTCGGTCTCAGAGCGAGCAGCGACGGCAGCGACACAGGGCGCTGGCGGTCAGGCGGAGGTCGACGTGCAGACGCCAGACGGCGTCGTGCGTCGCGACCGCGAGACCGTGGGAGGACATGGGTCATTCGTAGCAGAGGCGCCCCGACGCGGTCGCCCGCGTGGTCACATGGTGGACGGTACGGCGCGGGTCCGCCGCGCCCGGTCGGTGGTTGAGGTGGGCGCGTCAGCGGTGGTCGAGGTGGGCGCGCCAGCGCTGGTCGAGGTGGGCGCGCCAGCGGCCCTCGAAACCACGCCCGCACGAGGTCGGCGGTCTGCGCTCCGGTGGTTGAGGTGGGCGCGCCAGCGCCCCTCGAAACCACGCCCGGGCAGACACAGCGAGGTCGGCCGGGACCCGGCGAGAAAGACTCAGAACTTCTTTCCCCAACCCCCGTTCGCGGACCCGGAACTGTCGGTGGCCACCCCTAGCGTTGTCCGTATGAACCACCCGAGCACCGCAGTCGTCGAGGCCCCACCCGCCATCGACACGCCGGCGCTGCTCGCTACCGCCCGAGCCGCTGCAGCGACCCAGCGTGCGGCGGAGGTAGCGGCGTTCGTCGCGGTCGCCGACTGGGCCGACGCCCACACCGACGGCAAGGCCGGCGCCGTCGTGGGCGACCCCATCGGTCCCCTCGGGCTCTGGCACGACGACCCCAGCTCAGTGCCGGGCGGTGACCGGTTCCTCGAGCTCGGCGGACCCGGCGCACCCCTGGTCTCCGAGTTCTGCCTGTACGAGATCTCCGCGGCGCTCGGCCGCTCCGTCGCGTCCGGCCGGCCGTTGGTCGGTGACGCGATCGAGCTGCGTCACCGCCTCCCGCGGCTGTGGGCCCGGGTCCACGCCGGCGCCGACCCGGCCACGCAGAAGCAGGCACTGCCGGTGTGGCGGGCACGGAAGATCGCGGCCCTGACCCGCACGCTGACCGCCGAGGCGGCTGACTTCGTGGACCGGAACCTCGCCCCCGTCGCCCATCGCGCCACCATGCCGACCGTCGAGCGCCTCGTCGCCGAAGCGGTGGTGCGGTTCGACCCCGAGAACGCCGAGCTCGACCGGGCGGATGCGGACGCCGGCCGTTACTTCACGGTCGAGACCTCTCCCGTCGACGCGGCGTCGCCGTGGACCGGTGTGGTGCCCGTCCACGGCACCCTCGACCTCGCCGACGCCCTCGACCTGAACAACGCCGTCCAACGAGTGGCTGCCGACCTCGCCGCCGCCGGTTGCGACGCGGACCTCGACGTACGCCGCTCCATGGCCCTCGGCGAGCTCGCACGACGCCAGACCGCACTCGACCTCTACGGTGCGGAGGCAGACGCTGGGCAGGCGGCCGGCTCGACCCGGGCACCCGCCCGTCAGGTCGTGCTCTACGTCCACCTCTCCGACGCCGCCATCGCCTCACACCGACCCGGTGACGGACCCGGCATCGACGCCGCGACCGGGACCACGGGCATCGACCTCGCCCGCCTCGAGAACACCGGCAGCCTCGTCACGGCCGACCAGGTCCGCGACTGGTGCCGCACGCCCGGCACGAAAGTGGTCTTGAAGCCGGTGATCGACCTCAGCGGGCATGTGGCGGTCGACGCGTACGAGGTCCCCGACCGGATCGCCGAACGAGTGCGCCTCGACCGGCCCACCTGCGCCTTCCCTTACTGCGGCAGAGCTGCACGAGGGCTCGACCTCGACCACACCGAGCCCTACCGGTGGGAAGCAGCACCCGGCGCCGGCCAGACATCCACGACTAATCTCGCGCCGCTCTGCCGAGGCGAGCACAGGGCCAAGACCCATCCGTCGCTGTCAGGGGCGAGCCCACCGGACTTCAGTCCGACCAGCGCAGATCCGCCCGATCGCCGATGGCATTACCACCGCGACCCCCTCGGCACCTACCTCTGGACCAGCCCGCACGGGCTTCGATACGCCGTCGACTCGACCGGCACCACACCTCTGAACTAACCCGCTAGCGCCGACCCCGCCACCCCAGCAGGACCTGGCGGGGCCACCGGCATGTCCAGGTGTGGTTTCGAGGGCCGCCGGGGCGGCCACCTCAACCACCGGCGGCTAGCGCGGCCACCTCGACCACCGCTCGACCCGCGATCGCAGGTTGCGTGGGGCCAGCGCCAGACATTCCGTGGCGCTGGCACCACGAACGCCGGGCGCGGGTCCCGCGCGCCCGCGCGCCCGGCGCCCCGGGCTCAGGGCAGGCGCTCGACGAGCTCCCGCACGGGGGTCAGCGCACCGGTGTAGAACGGCGTCTCCTCGCGCACGTGGCGGCGGGCGCCGGAGGCGCGCAGCTCGCGCATGAGGTCGACGATGCGGCCGAGGTCGTCGGCCTCGAACGCCAGCATCCACTCGTAGTCGCCCAGCGCGAACGAGCTGACGGTGTTGGCGCGCACGTCGGGGTAGGGGCGCGCCATCTTGCCGTGCTCGACGAGCAGCGCGCGCCGCTCCTCGTCGGGCAGGAGGTACCACTCGTAGGACCGCACGAACGGGTAGACGCACACGTGCGCCTTGACCGTCTCGTCGGCGAGGAACGCGGGCACGTGGCTGCGGTTGAACTCCGCCGGCCGGTGCAGCGCCATCTGCGACCACACGGGCGCGAGGCGTCGCCCGAAGGCGGTGCTGCGGAAGCGGTTGTACGCGGCCTGCAGGGCCACCGAGTCCTCCGCGTGCCACCAGACCATGAGGTCGGCGTCGGCGCGCAGCCCGGACACGTCGTACACGCCGCGGACGACGACGCCGTCCTTCGCGAGCGCGTCGAAGAGGCGCTCGACCTCCTTCGCCTCCTTGCTGCGCTTCGCGTCGGAGCCCAGCAGGTGCTCGAGGCGGAACACGGACCACATGGTGTAGCGCACCGTGTCGTTGATCTCGCGCAGCTTGGCCGCGTTGGTCTTCAGGTGCTCCTGCGGGTCGTTCCCGGTGGTGCTCGTGGTGCCCGTCGTCTCCGTCTCGGCGCTCATGGGCCCCATTCTGCTCCGCCGCTGCGCGCGCCCGACCGCGGGTCGGGCTCGGGAGCGGACCGGGGCGCGGCGACGGCGCCGAGGTCGAGCGCCGCCACGGCCGCGTGCGCCGACGCCACGACGGCGGGGATGCCGACGCCGTCGTACGTCGCACCCGCGACCGCCAGGCCGGGGACGGCGGCGACGGCGGCGCGCACCCGCCGTACCCGGTCGAGGTGGCCGAGACCGTACTGCGGCAGGCCGTCCGGCCAGCGCTGCACGTGGCGGGCGACCGGCGCCGCGCTGACGCCCAGGGCGGCCTCGAGCTCGGCGAGCGAGTCGGCCACGAGGTCGGCGTCGGGCCGGGCGGCCTCGTCGTCGCCGGCCCGGCCCACCGAGGTGCGCAGGAACCGGAGGTCCTCGCCCGCGGGCCCGGCGCCGCGTCCGGCGTCCGCGACCCAGGCCCACTTGTCGGAGGAGAAGGTGGAGGCCTTGATGCGCCGCCCCTCCACGGGCGGCACGAGGAAGCCCGACGCGTCGAGCGGCGGCAGGTCGGCCGCGCGGAACGCGAAGGTGAGCACCGCGACGGACGCCGTCGCTACGGCCTCGAGATCGGTGGCCGCCCGCGGCGCCACGTCGCGCAGCAGCACCGCGGCGACGGGCGCGGGCACGGCGAGCACGACGGCGTCGGCCTCCACGTCCTCCTCGTCGAGCAGCACGGTGGGGGCGCGCCCGGTCGTCCCCTCCGGCTCGGTACGGCGGAGCCCGCGCACGGGGGTCCCCTCCCGGACCACTCCCCCGGCGTCCCGCACCGCCGCGGCGAGCGCGAGGGGCAGGCGTCCCATCCCGCCGGTGATGCCGGCGAAGACGGGCGCGTCGTACGTCGTGGGCAGCCCGGCGGCCTGCTCGAGCAGCGAGCCACGGCCGGCCAGCGCGACCAGCTGGGGCACGGCGGCGCGGGCGGAGATGCGGCGCGCGTCGCCGGCGTACACCCCGCCGAGGAGCGGCTCGACGAGCCGGTCGGTGACCTCGGGCCCCAGCCGGCGGTCGACGAGGTCGCCGACGGTGATGTCCTCCCCCGTCTCGACCGCCTCCGCGGGCAGGTCGACCTCGGCGCGCACCCGCGCCAGCCCCTCGTCCGACAGCACCCCCGACGCCTCCAGACCCGGGAGGTCGAGCGGCACGCCCATGAGGCTGCGGGGCAGGGGGCGCAGGGCGCCGCTGGTCCAGACGCGCGACGACACCAGCGCCGGGTGCGTCACGGGCAGGCCGAGCGCGCCCGCGAGCGCCACGCCCTCGGGCCGGCGGTTGAGCATCGCCTCGGCGCCGACGTCGACGGACACCCCGGCGACCCGGGCCGTGCGCAGCTTGCCGCCGACCACGTCGTCCGCCTCGAGCACCGTCACCGCGTGCCCCGACCGCGCGAGCGACCACGCCGCCACGAGCCCGGCGACCCCGGCTCCCACCACCACGACCCGCGCCATGCGCCCACCCTGCCACGGGGACGGAACCGATCGGGGCGTCGCGCCGTCGGACCGCCATGAACCGACTCCTGCTCCTCCGGGCCACCACGCTGGCCCTCGTCACGACCCTCGCCCTCGCCGCGTGCGGCGCCGGCAACGAGAGCGCCGAGAGCTCCGGCAGCTCCGGCATCCCCCAGGAGGCCTCCGCCCCCGGGCCGGCCGCCCCGGAGGACGCCCCCGCCGGCGCCGACCTGGACGTGCTCGCGCCCGAGGCCGCCACCGAGCAGGACGCCACGGCGGGAGACGCCGCCACCGACCGCTCGTCGGGGTCGTCGGGGTCGTCGGGGTCGTCGGGCGGGGCGGCCCCGGCCGCCGCCGCGGCCCAGCCGCCCGCGATCATCGCGACGGGCACCGTCGAGCTGCTCGCCGAGGACGTCGGTGAGACGCGCCGGGCGGTCCAGCGCCTGGCCGACGAGGTCGGCGGCCGCCTCTCGAGCGAGGAGACGACGGCCGACGACGACGGCACGACCGTCGCGAGCCGCCTCGTGCTGCGGGTGCCGAGCGCCACCTTCGACGCGACGATGACCGCGGTCGAGGACCTCGCGCCCACGTCCTCCAGCAGCCGGGGCCTGGAGGACGTCACCACCCAGGTGGTGGACACCGAGGCCCGCGTGCGGGCGCAGCGCGAGAGCCTGGCGCGCGTCGAGGCGCTGCTCGCCGAGGCCGACGACCTCGGCGAGGTCGTCAGCATCGAGGGCGAGCTCACCCGCCGGCAGGCCGACCTCGACAGCCTGGCCTCCCAGCTCGCCTACCTGCAGGACGCCACCAGCTGGTCGACCATCACCGTCCAGGTGCAGCGCCCGGCCGACGACACCGACGGCGCCGACGACACCGACGAGGCGACGGGCGGCTTCGTCGGCGGCCTGCGCGACGGCTGGGCCGCGCTGGCCGAGTTCGGCAGCGGCGTCGCGACGGTCGCGGGCGTCCTGCTGCCGTGGGCGGTGCTCGCCCTGCTCGTCGGTACGCCGCTGCTGCTGCTCCTGCGGCGCCTCGCCCGCCGATCGCGGGGCGGGGTCGCGGCGGCCTGAGGCCTCAGCCGCGGGGCGCCTGCTCGCGCAGCGCCTGCTCGACGGCCGCGGCGACGGCGGAGGGGTCGTCGTACCCGGGGACGACGACGACCGTGGCGCCCGAGCGACCGTCGCGCTCGCCGCGGTCGGCGAACAGGTCGAGGACCTGCGCGATCGCGGCGTCGAAGTCGGCGTGCGCGTCCTCGCTCTGGCCCCGCAGCCAGCGACGCAGGACGACGTTGTGAGCGGTGACGATGCTGCCGGCCATCAGCTCGGCCCGCAGCTCGTCGTCCATCCAGGTGCGGATGTACTCGCGGAAGACCCGCAGGTACTGCTGCATCCCGGCGATCTCGCGCTCCCGCAGGCTCGGCACGCTGCGCGTCAGCTCGTAGCGGCGCCGCGCCAGCTCGCCCTCGGCGAGGTAGTGGCGCAGCACGAGCCGGGTGGCCTCGGAGACGGCGAGCAGGCTGTGGCGCGACGAGGCGGCGTCGAGACGGGCCTGCACCTGCTCGAGCAGCTCGTCGTGGTGCGGGAAGATCACGTCCTCCTTCGAGCGGAACGCCCGGAAGAAGGTCGTGCGCCCGACACCGGCGCGCTCGGCGATCGCGTCGACCGTCGTGCCGTCGTACCCCTGCTCGTCGAAGAGCGCGAAGGCCGCCTGCTGGAGGCGCTCGCGGACGGTCGTGGGCGCGGACGGGCGCCCCGCGGGGGTGGGCATGGTGGACCATCCTAGGCATCGCGTCTCGGTACGACGGATCGGCGGCTCAGCGGGGCAGCACGCCGTTCCGCGCTACGGTACTGGGTACCGAACGAGGGAGGACACCGTGGGGAACGGGGAGCACATCGAGCGCGTCGGCGTCGTCGGCTGCGGCCTGATGGGGGCCGGCATCGCCGAGGTGGCGGCACGGTCCGGGTACGACGTCGTGGTCGTCGAGTCGAGCACCGAGCGCGCCGACGCGGGCCGGGGGCGCCTCGAGGCGTCGCTGCGCCGCGCCGAGACCAAGGGCAAGATCGAGTCGGCCGACGCCGTGCTCGCCCGCATCCGCGTGGTCACCGAGATCGAGGAGCTCGCCGACCGCGACCTGGTCGTCGAGGCGATCGTCGAGGACGAGGCCGCCAAGACCGCGCTGTTCCGCGAGCTCGACCGGGTGGTCACCTCCCCCGACGCGATCCTGGCCTCCAACACCTCGTCGATCCCGATCATGAAGCTGGCGGTCGTCACGAGCCGGCCCAGCCACGTGCTCGGCATCCACTTCTTCAACCCCGTGCCGGTGCTCAAGCTCGTCGAGCTGGTGCCCAGCCTCATGACCGACGCGGAGACCACCGCCCGGGCGCGCACGTTCGCCGAGTCGATGGGCAAGGAGCCGATCGACTGCCAGGACCGCGCCGGCTTCGTCGTCAACGCGCTCCTCATCCCGTTCATCCTCTCGGCCATCCGGATGTTCGAGTCCGGCTTCGCGACCGCGGAGGACATCGACCGCGGCCTCGTGCTCGGCGCCGCGCACCCGCAGGGCCCCCTCGCGCTCGCCGACCTCATCGGCCTCGACACCACCAAGGCCGTCGCGGAGTCGCTCTACGAGGAGTTCAAGGAGCAGCTCTACGCCCCGCCGCCGCTGCTCGCCCGCATGGTCGAGGCCGGCCTGCTCGGCCGCAAGACCGGCCGCGGCTTCTACACCTACTCCTCCTGACCCTCCCGCACCCACCACCCGCACCCCCGACAGGAAGCACCCATGGGCACGTCCACCGACTTCGACCTGTTCCGCACCAGCGACGACCACGAGGAGCTGCGCGCCGCGGTCCGCGACGTCGTCGACGCGAAGATCGCGCCCCACGCGGCAGCCGTCGACGCCGAGGCCCGCTACCCCCAGGAGGCGCACGACGCCCTCGTGGCCTCCGACTTCCACGCGCCCCACGTGCCCGAGGAGTACGACGGGGTCGGCGCGGACGCGCTCGCCACGTGCATCGTCATCGAGGAGGTCGCGCGCGCCTGCGTCTCGTCCTCGCTCATCCCCGCCGTCAACAAGCTGGGCTCCCTCCCGGTGCAGCTCGGCGGCTCCGAGGAGCTGAAGCAGAAGTACCTGGCACCGCTGGCGCGCGGCGAGGGCAACTTCTCCTACGGCCTCTCCGAGCGCGACGCCGGCTCCGACACCGCCTCGATGCGCACGCGCGCGGTGCGCGACGGCGACGACTGGGTGCTCGACGGGCAGAAGTCGTGGATCACCAACGCTGGCGTCTCGGAGTTCTACACCGTGCTCGCGGTGACCGACCCCGACGCCCCGCGGGGCAAGGGCATCAGCGCGTTCGTCGTCGAGAAGTCCGACCCGGGCTTCACGTTCGGCGCCAAGGAGAACAAGCTCGGCATCAAGGGCTCCCCCACCCGCGAGCTGCTCCTCGACCGGGTCCGCATCCCCGGCGACCGCATCATCGGCGAGCCCGGCACGGGCCTGCAGCTCGCGCTGCGCACCCTCGACCACACCCGCGTCACCATCGGCGCCCAGGCCGTCGGCGTCGCCCAGGGCGCGCTCGACTTCGCGCTCGGCTACGTCAAGGAGCGCCAGCAGTTCGGCAAGCGCATCGCCGACTTCCAGGGCATCCAGTTCATGCTCGCCGACATGGGCATGCAGGTGGAGGCCGCGCGCCAGATGGTCTACGTCGCCGCCGCGAAGTCGGAGCGCGACGACGCCGACCTGTCGTTCTTCGGCGCGGCCGCCAAGTGCTTCGCCTCCGACGTGGCGATGAAGGTGACGACCGACGCCGTGCAGCTGCTCGGCGGCTACGGCTACACCACCGACTTCCCCGTCGAGCGGATGATGCGCGACGCCAAGATCACCCAGATCTACGAGGGCACCAACCAGGTGCAGCGCGTCGTCATGGCGCGGCAGCTGCTCAAGGGCTGAGCGTCGGGACCCGGGCGGGCCCGGCGCGTCACTGCGCCGGGTCGGCCTCGCCCCGGGCGGCGCGCTCGGCGTCGAGCTCCGCGTCGAGGGCCTCCTCGTCCTGGTTGCGACGGACCTTGCGCACGTGACGGCTCATGCTGACGAGCAGCAGCACCACGGCGACGATGAGGCCGGCCAGCACCGCGGCCCCCGTCCAGCCCGCCTTGACGTCCTCCGGCTTCGGCGTCTCGGCCGCCTGCAGGATCGGCGCGACGACGCCGGGGAGGTGCGACGCGAGGAGGACGAGGTCGGTCAGGAGCGGAGCCACCTGCCCATGATGCCCCAGGGGGCCGCACGGCAGACTGCGCGGGTGGACCTCGGCGCCCTGCTCCCCGCGCTGCCCGGCCTGCGCGGGACGGTCGTCGTCGCCCGCGCCCCCGACGGTGCCGGCGCCGACGCGGCGCGACCGCACGAGCGGGACCGGGCCCTCGCCCACGCCCTGGCCCGCCGCCTCGTCGCGGAGACCACGGGCCGGCCCGCCCCTCCCCTGGCCCACCACTGCCCCACGTGCGGGTCGACCGACCACGGCCGCCCGTCGGTGCCCGGCGAGCCCGAGCTGCACGTGAGCCTCGCCCACGCGGGCGGGTGGGTGGCCGCGGTGGTCGCCGACGCGCCCTGCGGGGTCGACGTCGAGCCGGTGCGGCCCCTCGACGTACCCCCGGTGGCGCTGACCCCGGGCGAGCAGGCGGCCCTGACCGCCGCCGACCCCTCCGGCCGCTCAGCCCTCTTCCTCGCCTGGTGGACCCGCAAGGAGGCAGCCGCCAAGGCGGGCCTGCTGCACATCGACGACTTCGCCACGTACGACGCCCGCACCCCCCGCGCGCACGTCGCGGACGTGCCCGTCGTACTGACCGGGGCACTGGCCGGGGCACCCGGCGCGGCCGTGGCCGCGGTGGCGCTCAGGCGCTGACGGTCAGGCGCTGACGGTCAGGCGCCGACGGTCAGGCGCTGGCGGCGCCGTCCCGCAGACCGGCGAAGAGGTCGTCCTCCGGCGTCGTCGTGGGCACGTGGGAGGTGACGAGCTCGTAGTCCTCCGTCGGCCAGACCTCCTGGGCCAGGTCGAGCGGCACGGCGAACCACGCGCCGTCGGGGTCGATCTGGGTGGCGTGGGCCAGCAGCGCCTGGTCGCGGACCCCGAAGTACTCCCCGCACGGCACGCGCGTCGTGATGCGCGCGTCCCAGTCGGGCTCGGGCTTCCAGTCGGCCAGCCGCTCGGCGTACGGCGACTCCAGCCCCCGCGCGAGCATCGCGTCGTGCAGCGCCTGGGTGCGGGGGCGGTTGAACGTGTGGTGGTAGTAGAGCTTCGCCGGCTGCCACGGCTCGCCCGCGTCGGGGAAGCGCTCGGGGTCGCCCGCCGCCTCGAAGGCGGCGACGGAGACCTCGTGGCAGCGCACGTGGTCGGGGTGCGGGTAGCCGCCCCGCTCGTCGTACGTCGTGACCACGTGCGGGCGCACGGTGCGCAGGATCCGCACGAGGCGCTCGACGGCCTCCTCGAGCGGCGCCAGCCCGAAGCAGCCCTCGGGGAGCGGGGGCTTCGGGTCGCCCTCGGGCCAGCCGGAGTCGACGAAGCCGAGCCAGTGCTGGGTGATGCCGAGGATCTCGCGGGCGGCGTCCATCTCCGCGCGCCGGATCTCCGACATGTTCTCCCAGACGTCGGGGCGGTCCATGCGCGGGTTGAGCACGGACCCGCGCTCGCCGCCCGTGCAGGTCACGACGTGCACCTCCGCGCCCTCCGCGACGTACCGGGCCGTCGACGCGGCCCCCTTGCTCGACTCGTCGTCGGGGTGGGCGTGCACGTGCAGGAGGCGCAGGCCGGAGCTGTCGGGCATGCGGAGAATCCTAGGCGGGCCCCCGATGTCACCATGGAGGGGTGACCGCCTCGTCCCGCACCGCCGCCCCCGACCTCGCGAGCCGCTACGGCCGGCCCCGTCCGTGGGCCACCCGCGTGCTGGTCGCGGTGTGCGTCGTCGGCGGTCTCGTCGGGGGCAGCTGGCTGGTCTACCTCGCGTGGTTCCACGGCACGCCGTCGGTCTCCTCGCAGCTCGTGAGCTGGGAGGTCGTCGACGACGACACCGTGCGGGTGACCTTCGACGTCGCCCTCGACGGCGACGAGGTCGCGACCTGCCGGGCGCGGGCCCTGTCCGCCGACCACAACGCGGTGGGCGACCTCGTCGTGCGCGTGCCCACCGACGCCGGCGGCGCGGACGGCGGCGTGGTGGAGCGGGAGTTCCGCACCCTGCGCCGCGCCACCTCCGTCGAGCTCGTCGGGTGCACGACCGACTCGCAGCAGCGCCCCTCCTGAGGGATCCTCGCGGCGCACGCGACTGGCGCTTCGCTGCCGCCTGGCTACACTGGAAGTTCTGATCTGCCCCGCCGCGGACGACGACGTGTCGACCGGACCCGGCGGGGCTTCGCACACCGAGCATCGGCCGGGATGGCGTCAACGCCGCCCCGGCCGTGCTGCTAGGAGAGGTACATGACGCAGTCCAGCGACACCGATGTCATCTGGCTGACCGCCGAGGCCCACGCGAAGCTGGTGGCGGAGCTGGAGCACCTGAAGGGCCCCGGGCGCCAGGAGATCGTCGAGCGCATCTCCGCCGCCCGCGACGAGGGCGACCTGAAGGAGAACGGCGGCTACCACGCCGCCCGCGAGGAGCAGGGCAAGCTCGAGGGGCGCATCCGCCAGCTCGAGGACATGCTCGGCAAGGCCGAGGTCGGCGAGACGCCGGCCGACGACGGCATCGTGGAGCCCGGCATGAAGGTGACCTACAAGTTCGTCGGCGACGACGACGACGAGGCCGAGGAGTTCCTCCTGGGTGCCCGCGAGATCGAGCCCGAGGGACTGAAGGTCTACTCCCCGCAGTCCCCGCTCGGCTCCGCGATCATCGGCGCGAAGCGCGGCGACACGGTCAGCTACGAGGCGCCCAACGGCCGCAAGCTCAGCGTCGAGATCCTCGAGGCCGTGCCCTTCCAGGGCTGATCCGACGGCTGGCGACCCGTCGGGTCGCTCAGCCCACCACCACCCGACGGCCCTGCTCGCGCAACCTGGCGAGCAGGGCCTCGGCGTGCACGGGCCCGCGCGTCTCGACCTGGATGCGCACCTGGACCTCGTCGACGTGCAGCGTCGGGGAGATGCGCTCGTGGGCCACGTCGAGCACGTTGGCGCCGGCGTCGGCCAGCTCGGCGAGCAGCTGCGCCAGGCCGCCCGGGCTGTCGACGACGGTGACGCGCAGGAACAGGTACCGCCCCGCGGCCGCCATGCCGTGGCGGATCATCCGCCCGGTGAGCAGCGGGTCGATGTTGCCGCCCGACAGCACGGCCACGGCCGGCGTCGGGAACGCCCCCGGGTGCTCCAGCAGCGCGGCCACCGCGACCGCACCCGCCGGCTCGACCACCAGCTTGGCGCGCTCCATCAGCCCCACCAGCGCCCGCGAGATCCCCTCCTCGGAGACCGTGAGCACCTCGTCGACCTGCGTGCGCACGACCGCGAACGGCACCTGGCCGGGGCAGCCGACCGCGATGCCGTCGGCCATCGTCGCCATCTCCGCCACCGCCGTGGGCGCGCCCGCGCTCAGCGAACCCGGGAACGCGGCGGCCGTCTCGGCCTGCACCCCCACGACGCGCACGTCGGGGCGGTGCGCCTTCACCGCGACCGCGATGCCGGCCAGCAGGCCGCCCCCGCCGGTCGGGACGAGGATGCTCGCCGCCTCCGGCAGCTGCTCGAGCACCTCGAGGCCGCCGGTGCCCTGTCCCGCCACGATGTCCGGGTGGTCGAAGGGGTGGATGAGCACCGCGCCCGTGCGCTCGGCGTGCTCGCGCGCGGCGACGAGTGCGTCGTCGACGTAGCGGCCCGCGAAGACGACCTCCGCGCCGTACCCCCGGGTGGCCTTCTCCTTGGGGATCGGCGCCCCCTCCGGCATGTAGACCCGGGCGTGGATGCCCAGCAGCTGGGCGGCCAGAGCGACGCCCTGGGCGTGGTTGCCGGCCGACGCCGCCACGACCCCGGCCGCGCGCTCCTCGGCGCTGAGCCGGGCCATCCGCAGGTAGGCGCCGCGGATCTTGAACGACCCGGTGCGCTGCAGGTTCTCCGCCTTGAGCCACACCGGACCGCCGGCGGCCCCCGCGAGCCAGCGCGACGCCTCCATCGGCGTGCGCGTGACCACCGAGGACAGCACGTCGTGGGCGCGGCGCACGTCCTCGAGGGTGACCCCCGGGACGTCGCTCACCGGTCCGGCTCGTCGTCGGGGTGCCCGCCCACGGCCTCGAAGTCGCCGACGTTGCCCGGGTCCTCCGCCAGGTCCTCCCCCATGTCGCGCTCGTCGGCGGGGGGTGGTGCGGCCGTCTCGTCGGCCAGGTGGAGCACGACGGCGTTGACCGCGGCGGCCAGGGGCACGGCGATGAGGGCGCCCGCGATGCCGGCGACGAGCACACCGACGCCGATCGCGATGATGACGCCCAGCGGGTGCACGGACACGAACCGGCCCATGAGGAACGGCTGCAGGATGTGGCCCTCGATCTGCTGGACCAGGATGACGCCGCCGAGCATGAGCAGGGCGGTGAGCGGCCCCTGGGCGACGAGCGCGACGAGCACGGCCACCGAGCCCGCGACGGTGGCGCCGATCATCGGAACGAAGGCGCCGATGAAGACGAGGACGCCGATCGCCGCCACGAGCGGGACGTCGAGCACGGCCGCGACGATCATGATGCCGATGGCGTCGGCGAGCGCGACGATGACGGTGGCGCGCATGAACTGCGTCAGCGACACCCAGGCCACCCGACCCGAGCCGTCGATCTGCTCACGGGCCGCCTTGGGGGCGAGGCGCACGCACCACGACCAGATGCGGGCACCGTCGGCGAGGAAGAAGAACGACGCGAAGAGCACGATGAAGAAGCCGGCGAAGATGTGGGTCAGCGTCGTGCCCACCTCGGTCACCTGGCGCACGAGCTGCTGGTCCTGCCCGGCCTCCGTGATGTAGCCCTGCGCCTCCTGGATGTAGCCGTCGATCTGCGAGTCGCTCGCGTTGAGCGGGCCGTCCTTCAGCCAGGTGCGGACCTCGTCGAGGCCGACGACCACCTGGTCCGCCAGGTCGGACATGCCGTCCACCACCTGCTGGCTCACGAAGGTGAGGAGCAGCGCGACGAAGCCGATGCCGCCGACGACGACGACGGCGGCCGACAGCGCGGGCGGCACCCGCAGCCGGCGACCGAGGCGCACCACCGGGTTGCCGAGCGCCGTGATGAGCAGGGCGATGAGCAGCGGCAGCGTGACCACCCGGACGTGCCAGAACGCCCAGACCAGGACGGCGCCGGCGGCGACGATGACGAGGAAGCGCCACGCCCACGCCGCCGCGAGGTCGAGGCCCCACGGCACCTGCGCCCGGGCCAGGTTCGACCGGCCGCCCTGGATCGGGAGGGGCTCGGCGCCGACGGGGCGGCGCTCGGCGCGGGCGATGGCCCACTGCGTCACGACCTGCTGGACGAGGCGGTCACGCTCCCGCTCCTCCTCGCGGTCCTCGTCCGTGCCGTCGTCGGCGTCGCGGCCGCGGCGCGCCACGAGCGTCGCGAGGCGCCGGCGGAGCTCCCCCGTCTCGACGGGGTCGTCCCCCGGGCCCGAGCCCTCGGGCCCCTTCCTGTCCGCGTCCACGGCGCCACGTTACCGAGCGGCACCCCCGGTCAGGGCGGTGACCAGCGCGCGCGCCGCGGCCGGGTGGTCGGCGGCCAGCAGCCCGGCGGCAGCCAGCACGTACGCCGTGTCGACCGCGACGCGCGGCGCCCGCGGCAGCCGCCAGGCGGTGGGGTCCGCCGTACCCGCCGCAGTGGCCGCGGCCAGCAGGCCGGCCGCGGCGTCCGCGGGGGCGTGGCGGAGCACCCCGCCGGAGCCGACGAGCAGGTCGACGGCGCGCAGGTCGGTGCCGCCCCGCGGGCCCGGCTCGGCGGCCCGGGCCCGCCCGGCGTGCCGACGGGCGGCCGTGACGACCGCGGCGCGGGCCAGGGCGAGGTCCTCGGCCCGCTCCTGGGGGGTGGTGGCGACGAGCCCCGGCTCGGCGGTACGGCGGGCTGCCGCCGCCTCGAGCGCGGGGTCGTCCAGCCCGGCGGCCTCGACGACCCCGGCGGCGGACCACCGCACGCCCAGGTCGGCCTCGACCGTGCGGGTCGCGCGGGTGGTGGCGACGACGTCGCGCCCGGCGGCCTCGGGGTCGGGCTCGACGACGGAGTAGACGTCGGTGGTCGCGCCGCCGACGTCGACCACGACGACGTCGCCGTGCACGGCGGCCAGCACCTCCACGCCGGACAGCACGACGTCGGGGGTGGCGCCGCGCAGCAGCTCGCCCAGACCCGGCCGGCGCGACAGCTCCTTGCCCCCGATGACGTGGGCCAGGAACAGCTCGCGCACGGCGGCGCGTGCCCCCGCCGGGGCCAGCTCGCCGATGCGCGGCACCACGTTGGCGGCGGTGCGCAGCGGCACGCCGGCCGCGGCCAGCACCGCGGCGGCGGCGGGCTGTGCGGCGACGTCCCCGGCCACGACGACGGGGCCCCGCCAGCCGCCCGCGACGAGCGCCGTGGCCCCGGCGACCAGCGGCTCGGGGTTGCCGCCGTCGGTGCCGCCGACGAGCAGCACGACGTCGGGCCGCGCCGCGAGCGCGGGCGCGACGTCGGGCCCGCCCGCAAGGCCCGGTGCGTCGGCCAGCGCGTGCACCGCGACGACCCGGCCGCCGCTGGACAGGGCCACGCGGCGCCCGGTCTCGGCCGTCACCAGCGCCTCGTTGCCGACGACCGCGATCCGCAGCCCTCCCCCGGCCGACGAGCACGCGTGCTGCTCGAGCCGTCCCTCGCCCAGCGCGACGCGGGCGTCGGGACGTGCGGCGAGCAGGGCGGCGAGGCAGGCGTCGTACCCGTCGAGGAGGTCGGCCTCGGGGCCGGTCGGCCCGGGAAGCGTGGTCGGGTGCGCGGCCGTGGCCAGCACCCGCCCCGTGTCGGGACCCTCGAGTCCGACGAGCAGCGCCTTGGTCCAGGTCGAGCCCAGGTCGGCGCAGACCGCGAGCCTCACGGACGCGGCCTCACCGGGTGGTGCGGGCCAGGGCCTCGTCGAGGTCGGCGACGAGGTCGGCGCCGGTCTCGATGCCGACGCTGAGCCGCACGAGGTCCCCCGGCACCTCGAGGTCCGTGCCGGCGACCGAGGCGTGCGTCATGCGGCCCGGGTGCTCGATCAGCGACTCCACCCCGCCCAGCGACTCCCCGAGGGTGAACAGCTCGGTCGCGGCGCACAGGTCCAGCGCCGCCTGCTCGCCGGCCTTCAGGCGGAACGACACGATCCCGCCGAAGCGGCGCATCTGCCGCGCGGCGACCGCGTGGCCGGGGTGCGACTCCAGGCCCGGGTAGATGACCTGCTCGACCGCCGGGTGGGCGTCGAGGTGGGCCGCGACGAGCTCGGCGTTGTCGCAGTGCCGCTCCATGCGCAGCGCGAGGGTGCGCAGGCCGCGCAGCACCAGCCAGGAGTCGAACGGCCCGGCGACGCCGCCGATGGAGTTCTGGAAGAAGGCGAGCTGCTCGGCGACCTCGAGGTCGCGCACGACGAGCGCGCCGCCGACCACGTCGGAGTGGCCGCCGGCGTACTTCGTCGTCGAGTGCACCACGACGTCGGCGCCCAGCGTCAGCGGCTGCTGCAGGTAGGACGAGGCGAAGGTGTTGTCGACGACGAGCAGCGCGCCCGCGTCGTGGGCGACGCCCGCGAGGGCCTCGATGTCGCCGATGGTCAGCAGCGGGTTGGTGGGCGTCTCGACCCACACGAGCTTCGTGGTGCCGGGACGGATCGCGGCGCGCACGGCGTCGACGTCCGCGACGGGCGCCGGGGTGTGCTCGAGGCCCCACGGCCGGGCGACCTTGTCGACGAGGCGGTAGGTGCCGCCGTACGCGTCGTCGGGGATGACGACGTGGTCCCCGGGGCGGGTGAGCGCCCGGATGAGGGTGTCCTCCGCGGCGAGGCCGGAGGCGAACGCGAAGCCGCGCTCGCCCTCCTCCAGCGCCGCGATGTTCGCCTCGAGCGCGGTGCGCGTCGGGTTGCCCGAGCGGCTGTACTCGTAGCCGCCCCGCATGCCGCCGACGCCGTCCTGCTTGTAGGTCGACGTGGCGTAGATCGGCGGGATGACCGCCCCCGTCGTCGGGTCGGGCTCGTAGCCCGCGTGGATCGCGCGCGTCTCGAAGCCGTGCTTGCCCTGCTGGCCGTGCCCCTGCGGGGTCTGCTCGCTGCTCACCCCGGCGAGCCTACGCGGGCGGGAAGGCTCGGGGCCCGCGCGGTGTTGGGCACCATGGACGACGACGTCGAGACCACTTGGAGGACCCCGTGTTCGGATCCCGCAGCAAGAGCACCCTGCCCACCGCCGACGAGGCGCTGAAGGGGCGCAGCGAGCCCTGGTTCACCCTCGGCGAGCACGTCGTGCTGGGCACCCCGGTCGTCACCGACGACGTCCCCGACGGTCTCGAGGTCGCGATCTTCGGCCTCGGCTGCTTCTGGGGCGCCGAGGAGGTCTACTGGGGCAAGGACGGCGTCTTCTCCACGTCGGTCGGGTACGCCGGTGGGCACACGCCGCACCCGTCGTACGAGGAGGTCTGCTCCGGCCGCACCGGCCACACCGAGGCCGTCCGGATCGTGTTCGACCCCGCCCGGATCTCCTACGCCGACCTGGTGAAGGCGTTCTTCGAGGTCCACGACCCGACGCAGGGCATGCGGCAGGGCAACGACGTGGGCACGCAGTACCGCTCGGCGATCTACTTCACCACCCCCGAGCAGGAGGCCACCGCGCGCGAGCTGACCGAGGTGTACGCCGCGGAGCTGCGCCGCCAGCGCCTCGGCGACGTGACCACCGAGATCGCGCCCGCCGCGGAGTACTACTACGCCGAGCCCGCCCACCAGCAGTACCTGGCGAAGAACCCGTTCGGCTACCGCTGCCACGCCAACACCGGCGTGCGGTTCCCGGCGACGGCCTGACGCGGGTCCCGGGCCCGTGACCGGTCGTGGGGGACGATGGACGACGTGAGCCAGCCCCCCGAGCCCCGCGACCGGGGCGAGCGTCCCGAGAGCCCCGACCCCGTCCAGCGCGACGGGCGCCGGGGCCTCCCGCGCCGCACCGCCGCACGCACGGCCCGGCTCGCGGCGCTGCCGCTGGGGTACGCCGGCCGCAGCGCCGTGGGCCTGGGCAAGCGCATCGGTGGTCGCCCCGCCGAGCTCGTGACCGCGGAGATCCAGCAGCGCACCGCGGAGCAGGTGTTCCGCACGCTGGGCCAGCTCAAGGGCGGGGCGCTGAAGTTCGGCCAGATGCTGTCCGTGCTCGAGGCGGCGCTGCCGGAGGAGTCGATGGCGGCCTACCGCACCGAGCTCACGCGGCTGCAGGACGCGGCCCCGCCGATGCCCACCCACCAGGTGCGGGAGGTGCTCGACGCCGAGCTGGGCGCCGCGGGCATCGCGTGGCGACGCCACCTCGTGTGGTTCGACGGCGGGCCCACCGCCGCGGCGTCCATCGGCCAGGTGCACCGCGGTCGCTGGCGCGACGACCCCGACGACCCCGCCACCGAGCGCGAGGTCGCCGTCAAGGTGCAGTACCCGGGTGCCGGGGAGGCCATCGCCTCCGACCTGCGCCAGCTCTCCCGCCTGGCGCGGACCCTCGCCCCGCTCCTGCCGGGCATCGACGTGCGCGCCCTCGTCACCGAGCTGCAGGACCGGATGGCCGAGGAGCTCGACTACCGCCTGGAGGCGGAGGCGCAGGCGGCGTTCGCGGCGGCGTACCGCGACGACGACGAGTACGTCGTGCCCGACGTCGTCGCCCACACCGAGAAGGTGCTCGTCACCGAGTGGCTCGACAGCCCCGGCTCCATCGCCGGGACGATCGCCGACGGCACCCCCGAGGAGCGGGACCACTACGGCCAGCTGTTCGCCCGCTTCCTCTTCGACGGCCCGCGGCGCACGGGCCTGCTCCACGCCGACCCGCACCCGGGCAACTTCCGGGTGCTGCCCACCGCCGACGGCGCCCCCGGGCGCCTGGGCGTGCTCGACTTCGGCGCGGTCGCGCGGCTGCCCGAGGGCGGCATGCCGGAGGCGATGGGGCGGCTGCTGCGCGTAGCCGGCCGCTCCGACCGCGACGGGCTCGAGGCCGGCCTGCGCGCCGAGGGGTTCATCCGCGACAAGGTCCGCGTCGACCCCGACCTGCTGCTGACCTTCCTCGCCCCGTTCGTGGAGCCGACGATGGTCGACGACTACCGCTTCACGCGGGAGTGGCTGCGCGAGCAGTACGAGCGGCTGAGCGACCCCCGCGACCCCGTCGCGGCGGTGGGGCTGCGCCTCAACCTGCCCCCGTCGTACCTGCTCATCCACCGCACGTGGCTCGCCGCCGTCGGCGTGCTGTGCCAGCTCGAGGCGCAGGCGCCGTTCCGCCGCATCCTCGAGGAGTCGCTGCCGGGGTTCGCGGAACCCGGCGCCGGGCCCGACCCGCAGGTGTGAACCGCGGGGCGTGACCCGGACGGCGGCCGTGTGCCAGAGTTCCGCGCATGGGCACCTGGGGGCTGGGCCCCTTCGACAACGACGGAGCGGCGGACCTCCTCGGGGAGATCGAGGACGGGACGTTCTCCTTCGACGCCATCGAGTGGGCGTTCGACGGTGACTACCTCGACGCCGACGGCGGCGAGTTCGCCGTCGCGCTCGTCGAGCTGGCCCTCGTCGCGCTCGAGGCCCACGACCCGTCGGAGGAGGTCGCCGACCTCGACCTCACGGCCTTCGCGGCCCTCCTGACCCCCGAGCGGCTCGCCTGGCTGGTGCGGCAGGGCGAGCGGGCGCTCGCCGGCACCGAGGCCTCCGAGCTGCACGAGCTGTGGGCCGAGGCGGGCGAGGACGAGCTCGAGGCGTGGCGCGCGGCCACCCGCACCAGCCTCTCGGAGCTGCGCGAGCTCACCTGAGGTCCGCCCGCGCCCGAGCACGCCCGGCCCTCAGCCGCGCTCGGGTGCCCCCGCGAGACCGAGCCGGTCGGCCAGGAACTCCCACTCCAGCGCCGCCTTCGTGGCCGCCTGCGCGTTGGTCGACGCGCCGCCGTGGCCGCCCTCGACGTTCTCCCAGTAGGTGACGTCCGCGCCCACCTCCTCCAGCCGCGCCGCCGTCTTGCGGGCGTGGCCCGGGTGCACCCGGTCGTCGCGGGTCGAGGTGGTGAGCAGCACGGCCGGGTACGTCGTGCCCTCCGCCACCCGGTGGTAGGCGGAGATCTGCTCGACGAACGGGCGGTCCGCCGGGTCGTCGGGGTCGCCGTACTCGGCCATCCAGGAGGCGCCGGCCAGCAGGTGCGGGTAGCGCAGCATGTCGAGCAGCGGCACGGTGCAGACGACGGCGGCGACCAGGTCGGGGTAGCGCACCAGCACGTTGCCGACCAGCAGCCCGCCGTTCGAGCCGCCCATGATGCCGAGCCGGTCGCGGGTGGTGAGCCCGGTGGCGACGAGGTCGCGCGCCACCGCTGCGAAGTCCTCGTAGGCGCGGTGGCGGTTCTCGCGCAGCGCCGCCTGGTGCCACGCGGGGCCGTACTCGCCGCCGCCGCGGATGTTCGCCACGACGTACGCGCCGCCGCGGGCCAGCCACGCCCGCCCGACCCCGCCGGAGTAGCCGGGCGTCAGCGAGACCTCGAACCCGCCGTAGCCGTACAGGACCGTCGGGACGGGCGCGTCGCCGGCGAGCGCGGCGTGCGGGGCGACGACGAAGTAGGGGATCCGCGTGCCGTCGTCGGAGGTGGCGAAGCGCTGCGTGACGGTGTGGGTCGAGGCGTCGAAGCGCGCCGGGCTCGCCTTGAGCGGGGTGGGCTCCCCCGGCGCCCCGCTCGCGCCGAGGTCGACGAGCGCGAGGGTGGGAGGCGTCAGGTAGCCGCTCACGTCGAGCCACGCGAGGTCGCCGTCGGGGCCGTCGTCGGTCGCGTCGACCGCGCGCACGCCCACGGAGGAGTACGGCGGGAGCCCCGCCAGGTCGTGGCGCTCCCAGGCCTCGCCCGGTGCGGTCGGCGGGGTCAGCACCTCGACGCGGTGCACGACGTCCTCCAGCTGCACGAGCACGAGGCGGTGGCGGGTGCGGGTCCAGCCGGCCAGGGAGCGCGTGGCGGTCGGGGTGAAGAGCGCGACCAGGTCCCGCTCGCCCCCCAGCCAGGCGTCGAGGTCGGCGACCAGCAGGGACCCGCTGGGGTACGTCGGCCCGCCCGCCGCCGGTGTCCACTCCTCGCGCAGGTGGACGAGGAGGTGCTCGCGCCACACGGCGGGCTCGGCGGAGTCGGGGACGTCGATGCGCACCAGGGTGTCGTCGTCGCCCAGCAGGTGGGTCTCGGAGGTGTAGAACCCCATCATCCGGTGCACGAACGCGCGCTCGTGGCCGGGCGTCGCGTCGTACCCGACGCCCACCGCCATGTCGTCGACCGCGCCCTCGTGCACGACGGGCGCGTCGGCGAGCGGGGTGCCGCGTCGCCAGCGGCGGGCGATCCGCGGGTAGCCGGAGGTGGTGAGCGAGCCGGGGCCCGTGTCGGTGGCGACGAGGAGGGTGTCGGCGTCGACCCACGCGACGCCGCCCTTGCCCTCGGGCCGCACGAAGCCGCCGTCCTCGGGCGCGATGAACGTGCGGGTGTCGAGGTCGAGCTCGCGGGTGGTGTCGGCGTCGGAGCCGCCGCGCGACAGCGTGACGAGTGCGCGGCGGTGGGCCAGGGGGCCGACGCGCAGCACCTGGGCACCGTGCCAGACCCACTTCTCGTCCTCGGCCTCGCCGAGCGCGTCGAGGTCGAGCAGGACGTCCCACTCCGGGGTGTCGGTGCGGTACGACGCGAGCGTCGTGCGGCGCCACAGCCCCCGCTCGTGGGCGGCGTCGCGCCAGACGTTGTAGTACCAGTCCCCCGCCTTGCCGACGAGCGGGATGCGGTCGTCGGCGTCGAGCACACCGAGCACGGCGTCGCGGGTCGCGGTGAAGCCGGGCAGGGCGCCCAGCGTGGCCTCGGCGCCGGCGTTGCGCTCGGCCACCCAGGCCAGCGCGTCGTCGCCGGTGACCTCCTCGAGCCAGAGGAACGGGTCGTGGTCGGCGGTCGGCGTCGTCACGGGCCGACCCTACGGGGCGCCCGCCTATCCTCGGCGCGTGCTGTTCTCCCGCCAGCTCGGCCACCCGCCGTGGACCCGGCGCACCGTGACCCGGTGGACGCTCGCGACCGCCCTGGCCGTCGTCGCGGCGGTGGCGCTGCGCGGCGCCTCCGACACCGTCGCCGGCGTGGCGCTGCTGGTCGCCGTCGGCTGCGGGGCCATGACGCTGTACGGCGTGCTCGACCGACTCGTCGCCCGCCGCGCGCCCGCCCATCCGGGGCAGCCGGGGCGGGCCCGGCGGTCGGGGCGGCGCTCGCGCCCCGACGCTCCCGCCCGGTCGTCACCACTCCCCTGACACGCCGCGCTCAGCCGGCCGCGGTCTCCTGCCACGCGTAGTCCATCTGCCGCGCGGTGGCCTCGGCGAGCGCGCGTCCGGCCAGCACCTCGACGAGGTGGAGCGCGAGGTCGATGCCGGCGGAGATGCCCGCGGAGGTGAGGACGTCCCCGTCGCGGACCCAGCGCCGGTCCTCGACCACGTCGAGGGCGGGCCAGCGGCGGCGGAGGTCGGGCACGTCCTCCCAGTGCGTCGTCACGGTCTGGTCCACGAGGACCCCGGCTTCGGCCAGCACGAACGCGCCGGTGCAGACCGACGCGACGAGGGGTGTCGCCGCTGCCCGCTCCCGCACCCAGGCGACGACCTCGGCGTCCGCCTCCACGGCGTCGGTGACGCCGCCCGGCACGAGCAGCAGGTCGAGCGCGGGCGCGTCGGCCAGCGCCACGTCCACCCCGAGCCGCAGCCCCGCGCGCGCCCGCACGGGCCGCGACGCGTCCGCGGCGACCAGCAGCACCTCGAAGGGTGGGGCCTCCTCGCGGACGTCCCCGCGTCGTGCGGCGACCCGCGCCGCGGTCGTGAACACCTCGTACGGCCCGCACGCGTCGAGCACCTCGACGTCGTCGAACACCAGGATCCCGATCATCACGACGCCGATCGTCGCGGCTCGAGCGCGACGCCACGAGGGCTCCGACCGTCAGCCTCCGTCGACTTCCGGCCAGGCGTCTCCGGCCAGCCGCGTCAGCCGCGTCAGCCCGCCCAGGACCCCCGGCCGCCCCAGCCCCCGAGGTCGCCGAACCCGCCGTCGTACCCGCCCCCGCCGCCCCCGCCGTACGGCGAGCGGCCCGAGCGGTCCCCCAGGTAGGAGCCGACGACGGCGGCACCGAGGTCGTCGAGCTCGGGCGCGACGACCCGGCCGCCGGCGCGGCGCGCCAGGGAGTCGAGGAAGCGGGCCAGGCCCGGGTCCTCGCCCAGCCGGAAGAACGTCGTCTGCGTGCCGAGCCGCACCACGCTGTCGAGCTCCGCCACGGTCCGCGCCAGCGTCAGCGGGTGGGGCGGGTAGTCGAAGAACACGTCGCCACCGCGCTCGAGGTGGGCGGTCGGCTCGCCGTCGGTGACGACGAGGAGCACCGGCTGCATGCCGGGGTGGCGGCGGAAGTGGCGCTGCGCGAGCAGGAGCCCGTGGTGCAGGTTCGTGCCCTTCTGCCACATCGCGTCGAGGCCGGTGAGCTGCTCGATCTGCAGGGTCTCCGCGTGCCGGCCGAAGCCGATGAGCTCCAGCCGGTCGCCCCGGAACCGCGTCGAGATCAGCTGGTGCAGGGCCAGCGCGGTGCGCTTCATCGGCACCCACCGGCCGTCCATCGCCATCGAGAACGACGTGTCCACCAGCAGCGCCACCGCCGCCTGGGTGCGCTGCTCCGACTCGGTCACCTCGACGTCGCCGATCTCCAGCCGCACCCCGCGCGCCCCCGCGGGCCGCCCACCGGCGGCGACCTCGCGGCGTACGGCGTTGAGCACCGTGCGCGGCAGGTCCCAGGGCTCGGTGTCGCCGAACGCCCACTCGCGGGTGCCGCCCGTCGCGTCGGCCGAGCCGCCGCCGGAGCGCATCTCGCGCGCACCCTGCCGGCCCGAGAGCCGCTGGGAGACGTCGCGCAGCAGCGCCTTGCCGAGCTGGCGCATCGCCTGCGGCGACAGGCGCAGCTGCCCGTCGGACCCGCGCTGGAGGTAGCCCGACGAGCGCAGCGCCCGCTCGAGCTCGGCCAGCGTGCGCGCGTCCACGGCGGCGTCGTCGCCGACCTGGCGGGCCAGCGCGTCGAGGTCGACGTCGTCGAGCCGCGCGCCGGGGTGGGACTGCGCCAGCTGCTCGGCCAGCGCGTCGAGCTCCGCCAGGTCCTGCAGCGCCCCGGTGCCGTCGCCGAGCCCGAGCCCCTCGGAGCCGCCGAACTGCTCCGACCCGCCCCAGTCCTCGCCCGGGCGCAGGCCCTGGAGGTTGGCGTCGAGCCGGGAGAGCTCGTCGAGCAGCGCGGGCGACCCGAAGGCCTGCGCGGAGAGCTCCATCAGCTCGGCGCGCTGCTCGGGCGTCATCGAGTTCAGCATCCGCTGCGCCGCCGCGGCGCGCTGGGCCATCGCGTCGACCAGCTCCTCGACGCTCTGGGGATCCTCCGGGAAGTACGCGCCGTGCTCCGCCATGAAGTCGCGAAAGTCCTGCTCGGTGTCCTCGCCGCGGGCGTGCTTCTCCAGCAGGGCGTTGAGGTCGGTGAGCATCGCCGCGATCGCGGCGCGGTCGGCGTCGCTGGCGCCCTCGAGGGCCTGCTTCATGCCGGCGAAGCGCTGGTCGAGCAGCTCGCGGCCCAGCAGGTCCTTGATCTGCTCGTAGGTCTCGCGGGCCTCGCTGGACGCCCAGTCGTAGGAGGCGAGCTCGCTGACCGCCGCCGCCGTCGACGGCGACAGGTTCTCCAGCTGCATCTCGCGCAGGGTGCGGTCGGCGTCGTCCATCGTCACGTCGCGCGCGAGCTGCCCGCGCTCGGCGAGCACCGCCCGCTCGAGCAGCTCGGTGACCTCGCGCAGCGTGCCGTCGAGGTCGTGGCGGGCGAGCAGCTCGCGCCGCTTCTCCGCCACGCGCCGCATCAGGTCGTCGAGGCCCTGCTGGTCGCGGGTGCCGCGGCGCAGGAGCTCGCGCATCGCGCGCTCCGGCGAGTAGCCGGCCATCACGTCCTCGCCGATGGCGTCGAGCGCCTCGGCGAGGTCGACGGGCGGCGCCAGCGGGTCCCCGCCGGCGTACCGCTGGTAGCGCGAGCCCCGCGTGGCCACGGCTACTCCACCCCGTACGTCGTGCGCCCGGTGTCCTGCTCCTTGCCGACCTTGCGCGCGAGGAACAGGCCCTCCAGGGCGAGCTCGATGGCGCTCGCGCGCTGGCCCGGTGTGGTGGCGCCGAGGCGCTCGGCGAGCACGTCGTACAGGTCCGACTCGCCCGCGCCGCTCGGCGGCAGCGGGGGCAGCCCGTCGAGCAGCTCGCCCGCAGTGACCTGCTCGCCCGTCGTGATGGAGGCGCCCGCCTCCAACGCGTCGACGAGGGCGGCGAGGTCGACGCCGCGCAGGTACCGGCGCACGGCCTCGGCGGTCGCGGTGCGCAGGAGGTGGTCGAGCACCGCCCGCTCGCGCCCCTCCTCGCCCGACTCGAACTCGACCTTGCCGCCGAGCACGTCGACGGCGGTCTCCAGGTCGACGACGCGAGCCACGGCCTCGTCCTCGCCGCGCCGGGTGGCGCGGTGCAGCGCGGCCGCCGCGATGGTCTCGGCACCGGCGATCGCGAAGCGCGCGGAGACGCCCGAGCGCTGGTCCACCGACGACGAGCCGCGCAGCGCGCGCGTGAAGCGGGCAAGGATCTCGAGCAGGTGGGCCGGCACGTCGGCGACGAGGTCGGCCTCCTGACGGATCACCGCGACCTCGTCGTCGAGCTCGGTCGGGTAGTGCGTGCGGATCTCCGCGCCGAAGCGGTCCTTCAGCGGCGTGATGATGCGACCACGGTTCGTGTAGTCCTCCGGGTTGGCGGACGCGACGACGAGCACGTCGAGGTCGAGGCGCACGACGTAGCCGCGCACCTGCACGTCGCGCTCCTCCATCACGTTGAGCATCGCGACCTGGATGCGCTCGGCGAGGTCGGGCAGCTCGTTGATCGCGACGATGCCGCGGTGGCTGCGCGGCACCAGGCCGAAGTGGATGGTCTCGGGGTCGCCCAGCAGGCGGCCCTCGGCGACCTTCATCGGGTCGACGTCGCCGATGAGGTCCGCCACCGACGTGTCCGGTGTCGCCAGCTTCTCGGCGTACCGCTCGCTGCGGTGGCGCCACGCGACCGGCAGCGCGTCCCCCAGCTCGGCGGCCAGGCGGCGCGACGCGGGCGTGACGGGCTCGAGGGGGTCCTCCCCCAGCTCGGAGCCGGCGATGACGGGCTGCCACTCGTCGAGCAGGCCGACGAGGGTGCGCAGGAGCCGGGTCTTGCCCTGGCCGCGCTCGCCCAGCAGCACCACGTCGTGGCCGGCGATGAGCGCCCGCTCGAGCTGCGGCAGCACGGTGTCCTGCAGGCCGTGCAGCCCGGGCCAGGGGTCCTCGCCGGCGGCGAGGCGGGCCAGCAGGTTGTCCCTGATCTCGGCCTTGACCGTGCGCGGCGCGTAGCCGGTCGCGCGGAGCTCGCCGAGGGTCGCCGCGGTCGGCGGCGGGGTGGGGGGTGGGGTCACGCCCCCACGCTAGACCCGGGCGCAAGCACCGGGGAGGCGGGCTGCGAGGCCACGACGGGGGCGGTACGGCGACGCTCACCGGGGGTGCGCTGGTCCGGGATCGCGCACGCGGCGAGGGCGGCCAGGAGCATGCCGCCGGCCAGCAGCGCGAAGCCGATGACGTAGCCGTCGACCGTCGGCAGGCCGCCGGCACCGACGTGCGCGGTCACGATGCCGGCCATCACGGCGGAGCCGATCGAGCCGCCGATCGTGCGGATGTTGGCGTTCATGCCGGACGCGACGCCGGTCTGGTGCGCGGGCACGGAGGCGATGACCACGCCGGCGATCGAGGCGAACACCAGGCCGCTCCCGAGGCCCTGCACGGTCATGGCGGCGACGATCTGCCACACCTCGTCGTGCCACACCGCGATCGATCCGAACGCGGCGGCCGACAGCAGCGTGCCCGTCACGATGACCACGCGGGCGCCCACCCGGCGCACCAGGTACGCCGTCACGAAGCCGACCAGGAAGCTCATCACGGCCGAGGGAAGCAGGATGCGGCCCGACTCGGTGATGCTGGCGCCGAACCCGTAGCCCGCGCCGTCGGGGGTCTGCAGGAACTGCGGGAGGAAGCCGAAGCTGGAGAACATGCCGAACCCGACGAAGGCGCCCACGAGGTTCGTCGTCCACACCCCGCGCCGGCGCATCATCACCATGTCGACCATCGGCACCCGCACCCGGCTCTCCACGACGACCCACGTCACGACGAGCACGACCGCGGCGACGAGCAGGCCGACGACGAGCGGCGAGCCCCAGCCCCACTCGTTGCCCCGGCTGACCGCCAGCAGGAGCGGCACCAGCCACCCGGCGAGCAGCACGGCGGGGCCCAGCGGCAGCCGGGTGCGCTCCTGCACCGGCGACTCGGGCACGAGCAGGGCGGTGGCCAGCGCGGCGATCGCCGTGGCGATCCCCGGCAGCCAGAAGAGCCAGTGGTAGCCGAACGCGTCGACGATCGGGCCCGCGACGACGATGCCGACGCCGAACCCGACGGAGGCCAGCGAGGCGATGACGCTGAGGGCCGTGGCCCGGCTGCGCCCGGGGAACTCGTCGCGGATGATGCCGAACGACAGCGGCAGCACGCCACCGCCCGCGCCCTGCAGCACCCGGGCGAGGATCAGCACGTGGATGTCGGTCGCCAGCGCGGCCAGCACCGAGCCGGCGGTGAGCGCGCCCATCGTGACGACGAGCATCTTCTGCTTGCCCACCACGTCGCCGATGCGGCCCAGCAGCGGGGTGAAGATCGAGGCCGACAGCAGGTACGCCGTCAGCACCCACGTCGCGGTCGACGTGTCCGTCTCCATCTCCACGGCGATGAGGCCGAGCACCGGCACCACCATCGACTGCAGGAGCGTGAAGGCCGACACCGCGACGGCCAGCACGGCGAAGGTCACGGCCCAGTGCCCGCGGACCCGGCGTCCCCCGGCCGGACGGTCCTGCGTCCCCTCGACCACGGGTCCCCCGGTCACGCTCGTCTCGTCCGCCACGCCAGCCCTCTCGTCCGTCGACCACCCACCACAGGACGGTTGCAGATCGCAACCATTAGCCCGGGCAACCTTATTCCCGGGTTCCCGACGGGACCAGTCGCCGCAGGTGAGCGGCACCACCCGCGGACCAGCTAGCGTCGCCGCGTGGACCTCGCCCGCCCCTGCCCGTGCGGCCTGCCCGCGACGTACGACGCCTGCTGCGGCCGGCTGCTACGCGGCGCCGCCGTCGCGACGACGGCCGAGGAGCTGATGCGCTCGCGCTACACCGCGCACGTGATCGGCGGGCGCGAGGGCGCCGACCACCTCTTCCGCAGCTGGCACCCCCGCACGCGGCCCGACGACGTGACGCCGGACCCGGCGACGACGTGGACCGGGCTCGAGGTGCTCGAGGCGGTGGCCGGCGGGGCCGACGACACCGACGGCGTCGTCGCGTTCGCCGCCCACCACGCCGGACCGGGCGGCGCCGGGGTGCTGCGCGAGCGCAGCCGGTTCACCCGACGGGCGGGGCGCTGGGTCTACGTGGACGGGGACGTCGAGGCCGGCTGACCCGCGGCGCGCTCGACCGGCCCGTCCACCCACGACTCCCCCACCACGACCGGCCGCACCGCGCCGGCGCTCGACTCCCCGACCAGGCGCTCCAGGGTCGCGACCTCGTCGTCGGGCACGCCGACGCGCAGCACGACACCCGCGCCGTACCCCGCGTCGAGCACGGCGACCCCGCGCGAGCGCAGGTCGCTCTCGAGGCGGCCGGCCGCGCCGTGGTCGACGGCCAGCTCCAGCTCGACCAGCCGCGAGCGCCGGCGCAGCCCGGCCGCCTCGACGCCGGCCCGGGCCGCGTCGCCGTACGCCCGCACGAGGCCGCCGGCCCCGAGCAGCACCCCGCCGAACCAGCGCGAGACGACGAGCGTGACGTCACCGACCTCCCGGCCGCGCAGCACGTCCAGCACCGGCGCCCCCGCCGTGCCCGCCGGCTCGCCGTCGTCGGAGGCCCGCTGCACCGACCCGCTCGCGCCCCACGGGCCCAGGGCGAGGGCCGAGCAGTGGTGGCGCGCGTCGGGGTGGCGCCGGCGCAGCCCGTCGACGACGGCGCGCGCCTCGTCCTCGCTCGCCGTGCGCCGCACGGTGGCGAGGAAGCGGGAGCGGCGCACCTCGAGCACTGCCTCGCCGTCCCCGGCGGGCACGAGGTACGACGTGCTCACCCCGCCCTCACGCGTCGGACCGGCCGGCGCCCTCGATGTCCCTCGTGCTGCGGGTGTCGTCGCCGACCGCGTCCTCGGGAGTGCCGGGGTCGACCTTCTCGAAGCTGACCGTCACGGTCTCGAAGCCCTTGTGGCGCTGCGCGCGGGCGTACGCCGTGTAGGCCCGCTTGTCGGCATCGGTCAGGTCCACCGCGTCGGTGAACGGGGTGAGCAGCGCGCGCGGGTAGAGCCTGCGCGCCAGCACGACGTTCACCTCGATGGCCAGCACCACCACGATCGAGGCGACGTAGATGAGGCCCATGAGGCCGAGCACCAGGCCGAAGGTCTGGTTCATCGACGACGTGCGTCCCAGCACGTGGGTGACGTAGGCGGATCCGGCGTACTGCAGGAGGTGCCAGGTCGCGGCGGCGAGGAGACCGCCCGGCAGGGCCGCCCACAGGCTGTGGCTGCGGGCCGCGGAGAGGCGGAAGAGCACGCTCAGCACGACGCCGGTCGCCAGGATCGTGGCGAGGCTGATGAGCGCGCGCCCCAGCAGGCCGAACGCCCCGAGCAGCTCGGTGTTGTTGCCGATCACCGACACCGACGTCACGGCGAGCACCGACAGGCCGCCCACGAGGAGCAGCAGCAGGCTCTTGAACCGCAGGAGGAACGGGTTGGGGCGGCTGTTGCGCGGCACCGCCCACGCGATGTGCATCGCGTTCTGCAGCGCCAGGCCGAGGCCCATCGAGCCGTAGAGGGCGGCGACCGAGCCGACGACGATCGCGGTCACCGAGCCCTGCACGCCCTCGGGCCGGCCGAGCTGGTCGCCGATGATCGGGAAGTTGCTGAGGGCGGAGTTCAGCACGTCCTCGCGCAGGTCGGGCTGGCCCTGCAGCACGAACCCGAGGATCGACGTGGCGAGCAGCAGCAGCGGGAAGATCCCGAGGAACGCGTAGAACGAGATGATGGCGGCCAGGTAGGCGCCCTGGTCGTCGCCGTACTTGTAGATGACGGCGATGGGCACCGACAACGGCGGGAAGCGCCGCTGGAAGCGGTCGATACCCCCGGCGATGGCCACCGGGAGAATCTAGCGGGCCGTCCCTCGCCCCGACTCCCGCCTCAGCCCCAGAGGCCGAGCAGCTCGCCCCCGATGCGCACGGCGAACCCGCCCACGACGAGCACGAAGAAGACGCGCACGAAGCCCGACCCCCGGCTCACCGCGGTGCGGGCACCGAGGTAGCTGCCGAGCACGTTCGCCACCCCGACGACCAGCCCGGTGCCCCACAGCACCGCACCCTGGGGCACGAAGACGGCGAGCGCCGCGACGTTGGTGGCCCAGTTCGCGAGACGGGCGTTGGCGGAGGCGCTGAGGAAGTCGTAGCCGAGCAGGCCCACCAGCGCCAGCACGAAGAACGACCCCGTGCCGGGCCCCAGCGCGCCGTCGTAGAACCCGACGACGAGCCCGGTGAGGGCCGCCGCCACGACGTGGGCACGCCGGTCGAGGCGCAGCTCGGTGACCGTGCCCAGGTCGGGGCGCAGCAGCACGTAGGCGCCGACCCCCAGCAGCACCACGAGGATGATCGGCTCGAAGGCCGCACGCGGGATGAGCGAGGCCACCCCCGCGCCGCCCAGCGAGCCCGCGAACGCCGTCAGCATGAGGGGGCCGAACGTGCCGACCTCGGGCCGCACCCGCCGGAAGTACGTCGTGGCGCTCACCGTCACGCCGAGCGCCGACGCCAGCTTGTTGGTCGCCAGCACCTCGACCGGCGACGCCGTCGGCAGCGCCAGCAGCAGGCTCGGCAGCTGCACCAGCCCGCCGCCGCCCACGACCGCGTCGACGTAGCCGGCGACGAGCCCGGCGAGCAGCAGGAGGAGCAGGACCTCGGTGTCGATCCCCGCGATCACGAGCCGGCCGTGCGGCTGCGGGCGACCGCGGGTCCGAACCCGTGGTCGAGCGCCCAGAGCACCGCCTGGCTGCGCCGGTTCACGCCCGCCTTGCGGTAGGCGTGGCGCAGGTAGGTCTTGACGGAGTTGATGCTGAGGTGGAGGGCCGCGGCGATCTCGGTGTTGCTGCGCCCGGCCGCGAGCAGGGCCAGCACCTCCGACTCCCGCTCGGTCAGCCCGTGCTCCATCCCGGGCCAGCCGCGGGCCCGCAGCGGGCGCGACGCCGTCCCGGCCGGCACGACGCCCGGCACCGCGCCGGCACGCACCCGCTCGAGCAGGTCGACGAGCTCCTCGGCGCCGACCGACTTCGGCACGCAGGCCACCGCGCCCCAGGTCAGCGCCTCCGCGCGCACCTCGTCGCGGTCGTCCCACGTGTAGGCGACGACGGGGGTGCCGGGCTCGGCGACGTCCTCGAGGCGGACCCCGCCCCACGGCTGCGCGAACGTGTCGAACAGGACCACGTCGGCGTCCGCGCCGACGCGCTCGCCGGCCGCCGCCTCCACGATGCGCACCTGCGCGTCGTACGGCTCGAGCAGGCGCACGAGCCCCGCCACCACGACCTCGTAGTCGTTGACGAGGGCGAGGCGCAGCGGTCCGGGGCCTCGGCTCATCCGCGGGCCAGGTGGGCGAGCAGGTCCTGCCGCGTCACGACGCCGACGGGCTTGCCGTCCTCGTGGACGAGCAGGGCGTCGGCGGAGCCGAGCGCCTCGACCGCGTCCGCCGCGGACGCCGAGGCACCGATGGTCGGCAGGGCCGGCGACATGTGGTCCTCGACCTGGTCGGTGAGGCGGGCCGAGCCGGTGAAGAGGGCGTCGAGCAGGTCGCGCTCGGAGACCGAGCCCGCGACCTCGGCCGCGACCACCGGGGGCTCGGCGCGGACCACGGGCATCTGGGACACGCCGTACTCCTGCAGGATGTGGACCGCCTCGGCGATCGTCTCCGCCGGGTGGGTGTGCACGAGGTCGGGCAGCGAGCCGCTCTTGGCGCGCAGCACCTCGCCGACCGTGCGGTCGGACGCGGCGGCCAGGAAGCCGTACTGCCCCAGCCACGCGTCGTTGAACACCTTCGTCAGGTAGCCGCGCCCCGAGTCGGGCAGGAGCACGACGATGACGGCGTCCTTCCCCTCCGGCGTGCCCTCGAGCTCGTGCGCGAGCTGGACGGCGGCGAAGGCGGCCATGCCGGAGGAGCCGCCGACGAGCATCGCCTCCTCGCGGGCGAGCCGGCGGGTGAAGGCGAACGAGTCGGCGTCGGAGACCTCGATGATGCGGTCCGCGATCTCGCGGTCGTAGGTGTCGGGCCAGAAGTCCTCGCCCACGCCCTCGACGAGGTAGGGCCGGCCGGTGCCGCCGGAGTAGACCGAGCCGGCCGGGTCGGCCCCGATGACCTGCACGTCCGGGTTGCGCTCCTTGAGGTAGCGCCCGGTGCCGGAGATGGTGCCGCCGGTGCCGACGCCCGCCACGAAGTGGGTGATGCGGCCCTCGGTCTGCGCCCAGATCTCCGGGCCGGTGGTCTCGTAGTGCGAGCGCGGGTTGTGGACGTTGGCGTACTGGTTCGGCTTCCACGCGCCCGGCTCGGAGGCGAGGCGGTCGGAGACGTTGTAGTAGGAGTCGGGGTGCTCCGGCGCCACGGCGGTCGGGCAGACGACGACCTCGGCGCCGTACGCGCGGAGCACGTTGCGCTTGTCCTCGCTGACCTTGTCGGGGCAGACGAACACGCAGCGGTAGCCCCGCTGCTGCGCGACCATCGCGAGGCCCACGCCGGTGTTGCCCGAGGTGGGCTCGACGATCGTGCCGCCCGGCTGCAGCTCGCCGGAGGCCTCGGCCGCGTCGATCATGCGCGTCGCGATGCGGTCCTTCACCGAGCCGCCCGGGTTGAGGTACTCGACCTTGGCCAGCACGAGCGGGCCGGAGCCGGGGGTGGCGGCGGGCCGGTCGAGGACGCGGGAGAGCTGCACCAGCGGGGTGTCGCCGATGAGCTCGAGCAAGGAGGTGACGAACTGCATGGGGGCAATCTAGCCCCCGGCGCGGCGCGGCGGTCCGTAGAGTGTCGGGGTGGGAAGAGCAGCAGCAGCCAGGAAGCTCGCGGCCGCCGCTGCCTACGGCGGAGGAGGGCTCTCCGTCGTCGGTGCGGGGCTCTACGGGCTCCTCCGCTTCGAGGCGACCGTGGCGCGGAGGACGATCGGCGACCCCCGGGAGGACCCGCCCCCGGACTCCACCGGCTGGTACGGCCGCGGCCGCCCCGGGCCCGCCTACAAGGTCGTGATCCTCGGTGACTCCCTCGCCGCCGGCTACGGCGTCGAGAGCGTCGAGCAGACCCCCGGCGCCCTGCTGGCCTCGGGCCTCGCCGTGCACGCCGACCGGCGGGTCTACCTGCGCACGCTGGCCGTCGTCGGCGCCCTGTCGAGCGACCTCGCGCCCCAGGTGGACCGCGCCCTGCCCGTCGAGCCCGACGTGGCCGTCATCGTCGTGGGCGGCAACGACGTGACGCACACCGTGAAGCCGTCGGAGTCGGTGCAGCACCTCGCCGAGGCGGTACGGCGCTTCCGTGCCGCCGGGTGCGAGGTCGTCGTGGGCACGTGCCCGGACCTGGGCACCGTCAAGCCCGTCCCGCCGCCGCTCAAGCAGATCGCGCGCTCCTGGTCGCGCCGCCTCGCGGCGGGCCAGACGATCGCGGTCGTCGAGGAGGACGGCCGCACCGTGTCGCTCGGCTCCGTGCTCGGTCCCGAGTTCGAGGCGGCCCCGGCGCTGCTCTTCGGGCCCGACCAGTTCCACCCCTCGGCCCACGGCTACGAGCAGATGGCGGCGTCCCTGCTGCCCTCGATGCTCGCCGCCCTGGGCCAGCTGCCCGAGGACGAGCGGCTGCCCGAGGCGTTCCGCGGCGAGCGGGTGCTGCCCATCGCCCAGGCCGCCATCGAGGCCGTGCGCACGCCGGGCACCGAGCTCGGCGGCACCGAGGTGGCGGGCAACCGCCGCGGCGTCCGCGGGCGCTGGGTCGAGCTGCGCCACCGCCGCCGCCGCCCGGGCACCGACACCGTCGGCCCCGAGTCGGCCGAGGACCACGCGCCGCCCGCCGCTCCGCACCTCACCGCCGTCGAGGGCGGTGGCGGTGCGGCCGCTCCTGGTGAGGCCGGTGCTGGTGAGGCCGGTGCTGGTGGCGCCGGCGGGGGCCTCGGCGACAGCGGGACGACCGCCACCGGCTCCTGACGCCCGCCCCGGTGTAACGCGGTGTCCGAGCTACTGGAGACGCGGTCTGCGCCCGCACCAGTGGCGCTGGCACCGCACCAGACGCCGGGGGGGTACGCCGGGCGGCGCACCCGGGCCGGCGCGACCCGGGAGATGCGACCCGGGAACACGGAACGGCGCCGCCCCCCGAGGGGGACGGCGCCGTTCGCGTCGAGCGGTGCTGCGGGTGCTACCGGTGCCGGTCAGTCCTGGCTGAAGATCGCCAGCAGGCGCAGCAGGTTGGTGTAGATCCAGACCAGGCTGACCGTCATCGCGAACGCGGCGCGCCACGACTCGCGCTCGTCGAGCCCGGCGGCGATGCCCTGCTCCACGAAGTCGAAGTCGAGGATCAGCATGAAGACACCGAGCACGAGACCGACGATCGCCATCACCGTGCCGAGGCCCCCGAAGCCGAACAGGCCGATCTGGGCGCCGAACAGGCCGAGCACGAGCTCCATCAGGCCGAGGCCGACCATGCCGAACATGGCGGCGACGACGAAGATGCGGAACTTGTCGCCGACGCGGATGTTCAGCACCTTGTAGGCCGCCAGCGTGCCCGCGAAGGCCGCGAACGTGCCGATGACGGCGCCCATGACGACACCGCCGCCGAACATGCCGTTGAACATCTTGCTCAGCGCGCCGAGCGCGACACCCTCGGCCACGGCGAACGCCATGACGAGCGCGGGGCTCACGAGCCGCTTGAACGAGTTGACCATCGAGAGGCCGAACGCCGCGAGGGCGCCGAGGCCGGCGAGCGCACCGAGCGCGCCCATCGCGTCGGTGTTGGTCGTCGTGATGTCGGGCGTCAGGATCCACGTCGCCATCGCCGCGAGGATCACGGTGCCGACCGAGAACGCCGTCTTCTGCACGACGGTGTCGATCGTCATCCGGCCCGAGGCGGGGGCAGGCGCGGTGGCACGGGACATGTCCCACGACGCCGGGTCACCGTAGCCGTAGGGCTGGCCCTGGGGCTGGCCGTAGCCGACGCCGCCGGCATACGTCGGGGTGCCGTTGGCGCGCGACCCGTTGAACTCGGCCGAACGCCTGAACACCGGGTTGTTGCTCTGCATGGGACTCACTCCTCCTGAGGTGCGGGCCCGTCATGCTACGGGCTCGTACTCCTTCAACGCTCGCCGATCCCGATACGTTCCCGTTGCCCGCGCGCGCCCGGGCGACCTCCGCGGTACGACGCCGCTCACTCCGGCGCGCGGGCGCTGCGGCGCACGGTGAGGTAGCCCAGCACCACGAACGCCAGCGTCAGCAGCACGAGCACGAACAGGTTGAGCACCCACTGGTCGACGTCGGGGGTGTAGAGCACGTCGCGCTCCTCCCCCTCGAGCAGCGCACCGTCGGCGCCCTCCTTCGACCGGTTCAGGTCGACGGTCGCGGCGGACGCGGCGTACCCCCACCGGGCCGGCGCCAGCCAGGCCAGCTGCTCGAGCACGGCCCGCCCGGCGACGGAGATGATGGCGCCCGAGAACACCAGCTGCGTCATGACGACGCCGATGAGCGCCGGCATCCCCTGCTCCGAGCTGGTCAGCAGCGCGCTGATGGCCAGGCACAGCACGGCCACCGCCGTGCACACCAGCCCCACCGCGATCGCCACCTCGAACCAGCCCAGGCCGACCACGCCCCCGTCGTCCGGACCGGGCAGCCCGACCGTGCCGACGAAGGTGACCACCACCCCCTGCAGGAAGCACAGCACGCCGAAGACGGCGACCTTGCTCGTGAGGTACACCCCGGGCGAGAGGCCGACGGCGTACTCGCGCCGGAAGACCGCCCGCTCGTTGACCAGCGCCCACACCGTCATGACCGCGCCGATGAGGGCGGCGGCCACGATGAAGACCGTCAGGCGCTGCACCACCTCCCCCGGGCGCAGCAGGCCGTTGTCGTCGGCGGTGCGGGCCAGCGCGAACCCGTCACCGCCCTGCGCCAGCCGGCTGAGGCCGCCGATGGCGGGCGGGGTGAGCAGCAGCAGGGCGAGCAGCATCTTGTCGGACGCGATCACCGACAGGGTGCGGCGCACCAGCGTGCCGAACTGGCGGGCGAAGGACTGGCGCGGCGGCGAGGGCAGCGCGGCGTTCGCCACGACCGGCAGGGCGCCCGTCGCCGCGCGGCCACCGGGCGGCGGCGGGATCCGCCGCCACAGGTCGGGCTCGTCGAGCAGGTCGAAGACCTCGGGGTAGTCGCTGCAGCCGAAGTGCGCCAGCACCTCGTCGGGCGGGCCCGCGTAGGCGATGCGGCCCCCGGGCGCCATCACGACGACCTTGTCGCACACGTCGAGCGCCAGCACCGAGTGGGTGACGACGACGACCACGCGACCCTCGTCGGCCAGCCCGCGCAGCAGGTGCATGACGTCGCGGTCGAGACCCGGGTCGAGGCCCGAGGTGGGCTCGTCGAGGAAGAGCAGCGGCGGGGCGGTGAGCAGCTCGGTCGCGATCGAGACCCGCTTCTTCTGCCCGCCGGACAGCTGGGTGCCGATGCGGTTGTCGACCTGGCGGCCGAGCTGCATCTGGCCGACCACCTGCTCGACGCGCTGGGCGCGCTCGGCCGAGCCGGTGTCGGGCGGCAGGCGCAGGCGCGCGGCGTACGACAGGCCCTGGCGCACCGTGAGCTGCGGGTGCTGGATGTCCTGCTGCGGCACCAGACCGATCTGGTGGCGCAGCTGGTCGTAGTGCGCGTAGAGGTCGTGCCCCTGCCAGATGACGTTGCCGTACGTCGCGGGCCGGGTGCCGGTCAGCGCCCCGAGCATCGTCGACTTGCCGGAGCCCGACGGTCCGATGACCGCGGTCAGCGACGCCGGGCCGAGCTCGAGCGAGACGCCGTCGAGCAGCCGCCGGCCGCCCTTGACCACGGTGGTGAGGCCCTCGACGACGAGCGTGAGGTCGGAGCGCGTGTTGCGGGCCAGCAGCTGGCCACCGGTCCACGTGAACGTCTGGTTGCCGACGATGACCTCGTCGCCCGGCGAGAGCCCGACGCCGCCCTGGAGCCGCGACCCGTTGACGTACGTGCCGTTGAAGCTGCCCAGGTCGCGCAGCACGGCTGCCCGGCCGAGCTCGATCGCGGCGTGACGCCGCGAGACGAGCGGGTCGTCGAGCACGACGTCGCAGCCCTGCGCGCGCCCGATCGTGAACGTGCGCCCCGCGACCACCGGGCCGCGCAGCAGGGGTTGCCCGTGCGCGAACTGGCCGGGCGGCGCCGTGCGGGCCGCGGCACCGCCGTGCCTTGGACCGTGCCCGGGACCGCCCGCGCCGCCCGCGAACGCCGCGGGGGCGCCTGCGGCCATCGTGCGGTCGTCGGCCGGCGGCTGGTGGGGCTGGAACGGCGGCGGCTGGTGCGCGGGCGGCCGGGCCCCGCGCGGCGTCTGCTGCGGTGCCTGCTGGGGTGCCTGCTGGGGCGGGCGGCCGGGGGCGGCGTACGGCGGGGGTGCGGCCGGCGCGGCCGGTCCGGCCCCGACCTGCACGCGCAGCGGCACCCCGCGGGTGCCACCGACGAGCACGTCGACGGACCGGCCGGGGGCGAGCGCGAGCTCGCCGACCCGCTGGCCGTCGACGAGGGTGCCGTTGGTGCTGCCCAGGTCCACGACCCACCACGACCCGCGCTCGTGGCGCAGCTCGGCATGGCGCCGCGACACGTCGCCGTGCGCGAGCACGAGGGTGCAGGCCTGGTCGCGGCCGATCGTCACGGTCGTCTGGGGGGCGAAGTCGCGGGACTCACCGCCGATGCCGACGCGGAGGGAGGGACCCGCAGGTCCGGGAGGCACCACGTGATCGGTCTCCGTCGTCAGGGGAGGGGGTCGGACGACACCGTAGACCACCCCGACGCGCCCTCGCGCTCCCATCCGTCGAACGCGGCGACGATCTCCGCGGCCGCCCGTCCGCCGGCCGCGGTCGTCACCCGCAGGCCCGGCGTCGACCAGTCCTGCGCGTGCAGTTCGCCGTGCGCCGGGCGCACCGCGTAATCGGCCGCCGCGAGCATCCCGGCGTCCAGCCACGAGTCCCCGGCGGCCGCGACCGCGTCGGCGCCGGTACGCCGGGCGACCTCGGCGACCGCGGCCTCCTTGGTCAGCCCGGGCGGGATGACGTACGCCTTGCGCCCCTGCACCGACAGCACCCAGCCGAGGGCGGTCGTGGCGGCGGCGAGCTCGTCGTACCACTCCGCGGGCGTCAGCGCCGGCTCGACCACGGCGTAGACGAACTGCTCCTCCGCGTCGCGGACCTTGCGCACCCACGGGCGCTCCCAGACGGGCCGCAGGGCGCGGGTGGCGTCGAGGTACGACGCGCCCCCCGCCGTGCGCCGGCGCACCTCGGCCGCCCACTCGGGACACGGCGTCCCGCCGTCGAGGATGACGGCGCCGTTCGTCGTGACGGCGTGGGTCGAGCGCACGCCCGGCAGGACGATGCGGCCGAACTGCTCCCGGGTGCGCGTGGTCACCGGCACGAACGGGGTGCGCTCGGAGAGCGCGCCGAGCGCGTCGAGGGCCGCGGGGTCCATGAAGCTGGTCGGCCGCCCGTCGTACACCTCGACGCAGACGGGCTCCGCGACGGCCTCGCCGAGCTGCATCGCGGCGGCCGAGTAGATGAGGGTGCGGTCCAGGTCGGAGGCGACCAGGAGGCCCCGGCCGCTCACGAGCCGTCCTGCTCGGTCGGTCGGATGATGCCGACGCAGCTGTAGGGCAGGTCGTCCACCTCCACGACGGGCACGCCGCGCTCCGCGGCGAGCAGGCGCACGTGCCGCAGGTCGGCGTCGCGGCCGGGCCGCACCACCACCCGCCAGGGCACCCGGCGCAGCAGCACGCGGGTGGTCTCGCCCACCCCGGGCTTGACGAGGTTGACGCTCGGCAGCCCGTGCTCGGCCTGGAGCTTCTCGGCCGCGACCCAGCCCGACCACGTCGGCGTGCGGTCGCTCGCGCGGAGCCGCTCGGCCTCCCGGCGGGCGTCGGCCTCGACGGCGTCGAAGGCCGCGGTGACGGCGTCGAGGTAGTCGCCCGACACGTCCTCGTCGGCCAGCTCCGCGTAGAACTTCGCGCCGTGGAAGTCGTGCGGCCCGATGAGGTCGGCGTTGAGCACCGTGCGGGAGACGAGCCCCGACACCGTGCTGTTGAGGCAGGCCGAGGGGATGAGGAAGTCGTCGCGGGTGCCGAAGAGCTCGACGCACTCCCCCGGGTCGGCGAGCACCGCGAGGTCCGCGGGCACGCCCCGCCCGCCCAGGCGCAGCTGCTCGTTGGCGCTCGCGACGGCCGCGGCCAGCTCGCGCGCGATCGCGCCCTTGCCGGTCCAGCCGTCGACGACCAGCAGGCGCTGCGGGTCGTAGCGGTCCACCAGCCAGCGCAGCGCCGTGAGGTCGATCCCCCGGTCCCGCACGATGCTGACGGCGTGGTGGGGCCAGTCCCAGCCCTGCCGCGCGGCCCAGCGCCGCAGCAGGATGCCGATGGGCGTGCCGGCCCGCGCCAGGGACACCACGACCAGGTCGTCGCGCCCACGGGTGGTGCGGGCCAGGTCGCCCACGGTGACCACGGCGGCGGCGACCCGGTCGGCGACGGCGCCGACCTGCTCGGCGTAGAGGGCGCGGTAGGCCGCGTCGGGGCGGTACTCCGTCGGCAGCGACTCCGCGTAGTGGGCCTCGCCCGACTGGATGGCCCGCTCGCGCTCCTCGCGCCCGCCCTCCAGGGTCACGTGCGACAGGTCGGTGAGCAGCCAGCCGACCTCATCCGCGGCGTACGAGCCGAACGCGGGCCCGCGCAGCGGCCCGGGGCCCGCGGCGTCGACGGACAGCACCACGGGCAGCACCACGGGGGCGTGCGGCGCCAGCGCCGCCAGCAGCCCGTCGGGGCCGTGCAGCGCCGCCGTGGCCGACGGCCGGTCGAGCACGACGACGATCGCGCGCCACGGGCGCGACGCGACGTTGTAGGCGAACCGGTCGGCCGCGCCGTACCCGTCCGCGTCCCGGTCGTGGGCGACGAACCGCACGCCCGAGCGCACCGCGTAGCCGTCGGTGTCCCGCACCTGCACCGGGCTGCGGGTCGTGGTCGAGAAGCGCACGGGCACGCCGGTGCGCCGCAGCGCGTCCGCCACCTCGAGCGGGGCGTACATGAGCTCCTCCGTGCCCAGCACCAGCACCTCGCCGGCGCCGTCCGGGTCGAGCGGCAGGCGCGCCGCCACCGCGGCGGCCACCGCCGCGGCCGCCGCCTGCAGCGGCGCCTCGTCGGCCGGCGCGAAGCCGTGGCGCCCGGACTCGCGGACCCCCACGGGCCACGCGTCCCCCGCGTCGGGGACCTCGGGCTCCCCCGGCGCACCGGTGGTCGCCCCCTCCGACGGCAGCGGTACGGCGGACGCCCCCGGCGCCGTCGCCCCGGCGGGCACGCGGACCTCGCCCGCCGCGAGCGCGACGACCTCGATGCGCGCCCCGAGCTCGGCGGCGGCCGCGTCCAGCGCGGCGCGGTCCTCGGCCCGGCGGACGTCGACGAGCGCGGCGATGACGTACACCTCGCGCGGCGCCACCGCGTGCAGCGCGCGGATGGTCCCCAGGGCGGTGCGCCCCGTCGACAGCTCGTCGTCGACGAGCACGGCGGGGCCGGGCGTCCTGAGCAGCGCCGCGTCGTCGGGCACGACGAGGTGCTCGGTGGCGTGCGAGTGCGCCTCGTCGAACCCGAGGGCGGGCACGGCGCCCGGCACGTGCCGGCGGGTGGAGTGCACCGACGGCACGCGCAGGGCACGGGCCACGAGGTGGCCCAGCGCGGTCGCGGTCTCGGCGTACCCGAGGACCAGGCCGTCCCCGTCGGCCACGGCGGCGCAGGCGTCGGCGGCCGCCGCGTCGAGCGTCGCGACCGCGTCGTCCCCGGCACCGCTGCGCAGCACCTCGGCGAGGGCGGCGCGGACGGGGTCGAGCGCGTCGTCGTGGGCGCCCGGGCGGCCCAGGCGGGCCGCGACCTCGAGGCCGAGCAGCAGGCCCGCGGCGCGGACCACGCGTGGGTCGGTCGGCACGTGCTTCGCCAGCACGGTCGAGACCAGCAGGTGCGGGCGGCGGGGGTTGACCCGCAGCGCGAGGCCGAAGAGGTCCGTCAGGGCCGGCCCCGTTCGGCTACCGTCGGCGGGCACGACCTCGACGCCGAGGCGCTCGGCCGTCCACGCGCCGGACCACGTCGTACCGGTCGCAGGCACACCGGCCGTGGGCACGCCGGCGCTCACAGGCGGACCCCGGCCTCGAGCAGGTCCACGAAGGTGACGTCCTCCGCGGCGACCCCGAAGGCCCGGGCCCGCAGGAGCACCGACTCCGCCCAGGCGGTGTGGGGCGTGGCCTCGTTCATCTTGTTGCCGTAGCGCGACGCCGAGACGCCCCCGCCGCGGCGCGCCTCGACGACGTCGAGGGCGTCGGTGTGGTCCTCGTGGGTCACCACGCTGAGCGCGTGCACCGCCGCGACGTGGGAGGGGTGGATGACGGTCTTGCCGAAGAGGCCGTTGGCGTGGTCGAGCGTGACCTCCCGGATGAGCCCGTCGAGACCCTTGCTGATGAGCCGGCGGCGCAGCACGCGCTCGGCCGGGGCCGTGAACGGCGTCTCCCGCAGCTGGGGCTTGAAGAGGCGCTCGCCGTTGTCGAAGTGCTCCCAGACCGGGCCGGTGACGACGAACCCGGTGCCGTCCCGGCGCCCCATGACGTTGACGATGTCGCCGATCACCGAGGCCAGCGGGGCGACGTCGTACACGGTGATGTCGGCCGGGCGACGCAGGGCGAGCATCGAGGAGAGGTCGGTGGCGCCGATGCGCACGGCGAGCACGTCGGCGCGGTGCGCGTGCAGCAGGTCCCGGGCGTCGACGAGCGCCTGGACGCGGGTCTCGACCGCGAACACCTCGGGCGACTCGATGACGGGCATGACCCACAGCCGGTGGCCCGTGCGCCCGGACGCCTCGGCGACGGCGTCGAGGAACACGCCGGAGCGGGCGGTGAACTTGGGGACGACGAACCCGTCGAGGCCGTCCGCCTGGTCCCCGAGCGCCTCGACGAGTCGGTGCACCTGGTCGGGGTGCCGCACCCGCACGAAGACGAGGGGCCGCGGCGCGCCCGACTCGAAGAGCTGGCCCAGCTGGTGCGCGAGGTTCTTCTCGGCGAACTCGACGTCGCCGTCGGCGATCGCGTCCTCGAGGCACAGCACGGAGCACATGACGCCGTGGGCCGCTGCGCGTGGGAGGTCCCGCTCGATCGTCGGGCGGGTCGCCGGGGTGTAGAGGGTCGCGCCGAGCGCGACGGCGAGGAGCTCCGGGGCCGCGTCCCGCTCGAACTTTTCCGGCGGGACGCTGAAGAGCGCGGCCCGCTGGTCCTCCCCGAGATGACCGAAGTGCTGCACGACTCCTCCTCACGGCTGCCGACCCCCGGGCAGCGAAACGGAGGGCAGGATACGGGTGGTCGGGAAACGCCCGGGGGCACCCGGGTGGACGTCCGGCGGGGGTCCTGCGGCTACCGCCGGGTACGTCCGGCCTGGTCGGCCCGGAAGTCCGCGACCAGGGTGTCGACGCCGGCGTGGAGGCGCTCGACCCGCGTCAGCAGCTGCCAGTAGTCGGGGTGCGCCCCCTCCAGCAGGCCCTCCACGGCGATGAGCTCGTGGGCCAGGGCGTCGAGGCGTCCGCCCCACGGTTGCGGCGAGCCGCGCCTCAGCAGGAGCCGGGCGTCGCGCAGCGCGAACCGGGCGCGCTCGAGCAGCGCCTCCGGGTCGCGCTTGACCTCGCGCAGGCGCTCGAGCCGCAGCCGCGGGGCGTCCACCAGGTCGGAGGCGCGCCGCACGTCGTCCTCCACCCGCGTCAGCGCGGCGAGCGCCCCGGCGTGGTCGCCCGCGGCGTGCAGGCGCCGGAGCGGCTCGAGACCGTCGCGGGCCGAGGCGACGCGGGAGCGCAGCTCCTCCTCGGCGCGGGCCAGGTCGTCCCAGCTGGCGTAGGAGAACTCCCGGCGCAGGCCGGACATGTGCTCGCCCATCCGCTCCGAGCGGGTGGTGACCGCCTCGATGCGGGTGGCCAGCGACGGGATGCGCTGGCCCAGCGTGCGCAGGCGGGCGGGCAGCTCGGTGGCCAGGGAGCGCGCGTCCTCGGCGAGGCGCTCCACCACGGCGGCCGGCTCCTCGGCGTCGTCGGGCCCCAGCCGGTCGGCGATCTCGGCGAGCTTGCGGGCCGCGACGCGGGCGCGGGCCAGCGCCTCGTCGGCCTCCGGGAGGCTGAACCCCTCCTCGGTCATCGCGCGCCAGGCCGCCTCCGCGCGCGTGACGGACTCCTGGGCGGCGGCCAGCCGGCGCGCCGGGCGCTCCCGGACCTCCCCGACGCGGCCGAGCTCCGCGCCGTACTGGTCGAGGTAGCGGTCGATGGCCTCGGCGACCTCGCGCAGGGCCGGGACGCCGCGCTCGAAGGCCGTGGTCGCCGCACCCACGCGGTAGGGGTCGAGGTCCTCGACCGGGTCGTGCGCGTCGAGCACGCCGAGGTAGGCCAGCACCGCGTCGCCGGCGCGCTGGTCGAGCTGGCGCCAGGCCGGGACGACGCCCGTGGACCGCGCACGGTCCGGCAGCAGCGCGGCGTACTGCGCCACGGTGCCGCCGACGTCGCGCTGCAGCTGGTCGACGCGGAAGAAGTGCTCCTGCAGCTGCGCCCGGGCCTCGAGGGCGCGCTCGAGCAGGTCTGCTCCCCCGCGCCGGCGGCGACGGTCGGGGCGCGGGGAGCTCATGCGCCCATCGTAGGAGCGGGCGCCACTCAGCTGGCGTCGACGCCGAAGTCGTGCACGATGCCGAGCAGTCCGGAGGCGTAGCCCTGGCCGATCGCGCGGAACTTCCAGTCGCCGTCGCGGCGGTAGAGCTCGCCGAAGATCATGGCCGTCTCCGTGCTCGCGTCCTCGGTCAGGTCGAAGCGGGCCACCTCGACCTCCCGCACCGCGTCGACGACACGGATGAACGCCCCGCTCACCTGCCCGAAGCTCTGCCCGCGCAGGTCGGCGTCGTGGATCGAGACCGGGAAGACGACGCGCACGGCCTGCTCGGGCACGGTCGGCAGGTCGACCTCGATGGTCTCGTCGTCGCCGTCGCCCTCACCGGTGGTGTTGTCACCGCTGTGGTGCACCGAGCCGTCCGGGGACGTCAGGTTGTTGTAGAAGACGAAGTGCTGGTCGCTGAGGACCCTGCCGTCCTGGCCGACGAGGAGCGCCGAGGCGTCCAGGTCGAAGTCGACGCCGGTCGTGACCCGCACGTCCCAGCCCAGGCCGATGCGCAGCCGGGTCAGGGGCGCGCCCGCCGCCTTCGCCAACGAGACGTTGCCACCCTTGCGGAGCGTCACTCCCATGCTGCGCCAGCCTCCTCGTCCACCCGTGCACCCGTCGGTCGGGTGCCCCACGAGCCTAGAGGGGCACCCGACCGCGCGAGGTCAGACGTGGACCTCGTGCTTCGACTCCGGGTGCAGCTTGTTCTCGCGGATGCTCCACCCGAGGGCCGAGAGGATGATGACGACGCCGATGAGGCCGGTCACGACCTCCGGGATGGAGACGCCCATCGTCACGAACAGCAGCACCGCCAGCGCACCGATCGCCCAGTGGGCACCGTGCTCGAGGTAGACGTACTCGGCGAGCGTGCCCTTGCGGACCAGGTAGACCGTGATCGACCGGACGTAGAGCGCGCCCACACCGAGGCCGATCGCGATGACGATCGGGTCGGTCGTGATGGCGAAGGCGCCGATGACGCCGTCGAACGAGAAGCTCGCGTCGAGCACCTCGAGGTAGAGGAACATGAAGAACGCGGCCTTGCCCGTCGCCAGGGCCACCTCGCCGCCGGACACCTGGGCGGGCGTGAGCGCACCGTCGTCGTCCGCGTCCTCGTCGTCCATCAGGCCGGACGACGACTCGAACGCGTCGCCGAGGCCCTTCACCACGAGGTAGGTCAGCAGGCCGAGGATGCCGGCGAGCAGCACGCTGCCGAACTCCTCGGCGGTGAACTCCTCGGGCTGGGTACGACGGAAGACCTCCCCGATGATGACGAGCAGCGCGAGCGCGACCGCCACCGAGATGCCGCTGACCGCGCCCAGGCGCTGGAACGGGCGCTCGACCGGGCCCAGCCAGTGGTGCTCCTTCTCCTCGTCGGTGAAGAAGTCGAGGAAGATCATCATGAGGAACATGCCACCGAAGGCCGCGATGATCGGGTGGGCCTCCTCGAGGATGTAGGCGTAGGAGCCCTCCCCGTGACCACCGGCCATCGCCAGGTCCCAGGCGTCGACGGGGTTGAGGCCCGCGGAGGCCCAGACCACCAGGAACGGGAACACCAGGCGCATGCCGAACACGGCGATGAGGATGCCGACGGTGAGGAACATCGTCTGCCAGAACTTCGACATCTTGTTCAGCACCTTGGCGTTGACCACGGCGTTGTCGAAGGAGAGCGAGACCTCGAGGACGATGAGGATGGCCGCGACGGACAGCGCGCTGATCGCGGCCGACGTGCCGTCGCGGGAGCCGTAGAGGAAGGCGCCGACGAGACCGGCGACGGTGATCGCGAAGGACCACCCGAAGGTCTTGAGGATCACGGCGAGGTGCCTTTGCACAGGAGGGGCCGACAGGGGCCCGGCGGCGACGTTGCCCCGAGCGGCGACAACCTACCTCCCGCCGTACGGGATCCCTGCATCTGCCAACCGCTTCGCGCCACCGTCCAGGGCGGTCAGCACCCACACCCCGGTGGGGGTGACCGTCGTCGTGTGCTCGAAGTGGGCGGCGGGGCTGCCGTCGCGCGTCACGACGGTCCAGTCGTCGTCGAGGGTGTCGTTCGCCGGGGAGCCGAGCGTGACCATCGGCTCGATGGCCAGCGCCATGCCCTCGACGATCCGCGGTCCGCGGCCCGGGCGGCCCACGTTCGGCACGTCGGGCGGCTGGTGCATCGCCGAGCCGATCCCGTGGCCCGTGTAGTCCTCGACCACGCCGTAGTCGCCGCACGAGCGCACGTGGGACTCCACCGCGTGGGAGACGTCCCCCACCCGGCCGTCGAGGCGCAGCGCGGCGATCCCCCGCCACAGCGCGTCCTCGGTCACCCGCACGAGCTCGGCCACCTCCGGGGCGACCTCGCCGAGGACCACGGTGACCGCGGCGTCGCCGTGCCAGCCGTCGACGATGGCGCCGCAGTCGATGGACACGACGTCACCCTCGCGCAGCACCCGGGACCCGGGGATGCCGTGCACGACCTCGTCGTTGACGGAGATGCACAGGGAGGCCGGGAAGCCCTGGTAGCCCAGGAACGACGGCACCGCCCCGGCGGAGCGGATGCTCTCCTCCGCCAGGGCGTCGAGCTCGGCCGTCGTCATCCCGGGCGCGGCGCGCACCGACACCAGCTCCAGCGTGCGGCCGACGACGAGGCCGGCCTCGCGCATCGCGTCGAGCTGCGCCGGCGTCTTCAGCTCGACGCCGCGGCGCAGGAGTCCCATGAGCGGCAGCGTCAGGCGCGGGCGCCGTCGAGCGCGGACGCGATGCGCTCGGCCACCTCGGCGACCTCGCCCATCCCGTCGACGCGCACGAGGAGGCCGCGCTCGGCGTACACCTCGATGAGCGGGGCCGTCTGCTCGTTGTAGACGTCCTGGCGGTGCCGGATGACCTCCTCCGTGTCGTCCGTGCGGCCGTCGGTCTGGGCGCGCAGCACGAGCCGCTTCACCAGCTCGTCGTCGTCGACCGTCAGCACGAGCACCGCGTCGAGGGCGGTGTCGCTCGCCTCGAGCATGCCGTCGAGCTCGGCGACCTGCGCCAGGGTGCGGGGGTAGCCGTCGAGCAGGAACCCGCTCGCGGCGTCGTCCTGGGCGAGGCGGTCCCGCACCATGTTGTTGGTGACGGAGTCGGGCACGTAGTCACCGGCGTCCATGTAGCGCTTCGCCTCGAGCCCCAGCGGGGTGCCCTCGGAGACGTTCGCCCGGAAGATGTCCCCGGTCGAGATCGCGGGGATGCCGTAGCGGGCCGCGACGCCCTTGGCCTGGGTGCCCTTGCCGGCCCCGGGGGGGCCCATGATGATGAGACGCATCAGCGGAGGAATCCTTCGTAGTTGCGCTGCTGGAGCTGGCTCTCGACCTGCTTCACCGTGTCGAGGGCGACGCCGACCATGATGAGGATCGACGTGCCGCCGAACGGGAAGTTCTGGTTGGCCCCGATGACCGCGAACGCGATCAGCGGGATCAGCGAGATGAGACCGAGGTAGAGCGCGCCCGGCAGCGTGATGCGGGACAGGACGTAGGACAGGTAGTCCTCGGTCGGCTTGCCCGCCCGGATCCCGGGGATGAAGCCGCCGTACTTCTTCATGTTGTCCGCGACTTCCTTCGGGTTGAAGGTGATCGAGACGTAGAAGTACGTGAAGAAGATGATGAGCGCGAAGTAGACCGCCATGTAGAGCGGGTGGTCGCCGCGCACGAAGTGCTCGTTGATCCACCGCACCCACGCGGAGTCCGACGTCGCGTTGAACTGCGCCGCCATCGCCGGCAGGTAGAGCAGGGAGCTGGCGAAGATGACGGGGATGATGCCGGCCTGGTTGACCTTGAGCGGGATGTACGTCGAGCTGCCGCCGAACATGCGCCGCCCGACCATCCGCCGCGCGTACTGCACCGGGATGCGGCGCTGCGCCTGCTCGATGAAGATGACGGCCGCCACGATCGCGAGCCCGATGGCCATGACGATGGCGAAGGTGCCCCAGCCCTGCGACTCGCGCACGGCCCACAGCGAGCCGGGGAACGTCGCGACGACCTGGCAGAAGATGAGGATCGACATGCCGTTGCCGATGCCGCGGTCGGTGATGAGCTCACCGAGCCACATGATGACGGCGGTGCCGGCCGTCATGGTCACGACCATGACGAGGAAGGTGAGGCGGCTGTCCTCGCTGTGCAGCAGCGGCAGCTCGCAGCCCTGGAGCAGCTGGCGGCTCCGGGCGAGCGCCACGATGCCGGTGGCCTGGAGGACGGCGAGCGCCAGGGTCAGGTAGCGCGTGTACTGCGTGATCTTCGCCTGGCCGGACTGGCCCTCCTTCTTGAGGGCCTCCAGCCGCGGGATGACGACCACGAGCAGCTGCAGGATGATGCTCGCAGTGATGTACGGCATGATCCCGAGCGCGAAGATGGTCAGCTGCAGCAGCGCCCCGCCGGAGAACAGGTTGATGAGGGTGTACAGCCCCTGGTCCTCGATCTGGTTGAGGCAGCTCTGCACGTTGTCCACGTGCACGCCCGGCGACGGGACCTGCGAACCGAGCCGGAAGAGCACGACGACCAACAGGACGAACAGCAGCTTGCGACGCAGGTCCGGTGTCCGGAATGCGTTGGCGAAGGCGCCCAGCACGAGATCCTCTTTCTTCCTGGTGGCACACGGCCTCGGACCCGTCCCCCGAGGGCCGCGGCAGAGCCTAACAGCCGACTCGACGGTGGTCGGGTGGGGATACGACGAGGGCGCCGCCCGGCCGTCAGGCCCGACGACGCCCTGCGTCGATCAGTGGTACGACGTCACGCACCGACGACGGTCACGGAACCGCCGGCAGCCTCGATCTTCTGCTTCGCCGACGCCGAGAAGGCGTCCGCGGAGACCTGGACCGCGACCGTGATGTCGCCCGTGCCCAGCACCTTGACGGGCTGGTTCTTGCGCACCGCACCGCGGGCGACCAGGGTCTCCTTGGAGACCTCGCCGCCCTCGGGGAAGAGCTCGCTCACGCGGTCCAGGTTCACGACCTGGAACTCGACCTTGAACGGGTTCTTGAAGCCCTTGAGCTTCGGCAGCCGCATGTGGATCGGCATCTGGCCACCCTCGAAGGCCGAGGGGACCTGGTAGCGGGCCTTCGTGCCCTTGGTACCGCGGCCCGAGGTCTTGCCCTTGGAGCCCTCACCGCGACCCACGCGGGTCTTGGCGGTCTTGGCACCGGGGGCAGGACGCAGGTGGTGGATCTTCAGCGTCATGTCAGTCGACCTCCTCGACCGTCACCAGGTGACGGACCGTGTGGACCATGCCCCGGATCTCCGGACGGTCCTCCTTGACGACGACGTCACCGATGCGCTTGAGACCCAGCGTGCGCAGCGTGTCGCGCTGGTTCTGCTTGCGACCGATGCCCGACTTCTTCTGCTCGACCTTGAGACGCATCAGTCGTTCACCCCCGAGGCGGCGGGCACCTCGGCCCGCGCCTTCAGGAGGGCCGCCGGGGCGACGTCCTCGACCCGCAGACCACGTCGCGCGGCCACCGCCTCGGGCTCCTCCAGCATGCGGAGGGCCTCGACCGTGGCGTGCACGATGTTGATCTGGTTGGACGAGCCGAGCGACTTGCTCAGCACGTCGTGGATGCCCGCGCACTCGAGCACGGCGCGCACCGGACCACCGGCGATGACACCGGTACCGGGGGCGGCCGGACGCAGGAAGACGACGCCGGCCGCCTTCTCGCCCTGCACGGGGTGCGGGATCGTGCCCTGGATGCGGGGGACGCGGAAGAACGCCTTCTTCGCCTCCTCGACGCCCTTGGCGATCGCCGCGGGCACCTCCTTGGCCTTGCCGTAGCCGACGCCGACCAGGCCGTCACCGTCACCGACGATCACGAGGGCGGTGAAGCTGAAGCGACGACCACCCTTCACGACCTTGGCGACACGGTTGATCGCGACGACGCGCTCGATGTAGGCGGTCTTGTCGGCGCCGCCACCACGGCGATCGTCGCGTCCTCCGCGACGGTCACCGCCCTGGCGCTCGCCGCCGGCGCGTCCGCGCTGGGGTCCGCTCATGAGACTTTCCTCTTCTCTCTCTGGTTCGTCTTCGCGATCAGAAGGTCAGCCCACCCTCGCGGGCACCGTCCGCGAGGGCCGCGACGCGACCGTGGTAGCGGTTGCCGGCGCGGTCGAACACGACCGCGTCGACACCGTTGGACTTCGCGCGCTCGGCGACGAGCTCGCCGACCCGCTTCGCCTTCGCCGTCTTGTCGCCGTCGTGGGAGCGGAGGTCCGCCTCCATCGTCGACGCAGACACGAGGGTCTTGCCGATCACGTCGTCGACCACCTGCACGGAGATGTGCTTGGCGCTGCGCGTGACCACGAGGCGCGGGCGCTCCGCCGTACCGGCGATGCGCTTGCGACCACGGACCTGACGACGCAGGCGGGACTTGACCCGCGCCGCGGTGTGCTTGTTGTTGGCAAGGGAGATGGCCATCGTCACTTACCTGCCTTTCCGACCTTGCGGCGGACCTGCTCGCCCGCGTAGCGGACACCCTTGCCCTTGTAGGGCTCGGGCTTGCGGAGCTTGCGGATCTTCGCCGCGGTCTCGCCGACGAGCTGCTTGTCGATGCCCTGGACACCGAGCTTGGTGGGGCCCTCGACGGTGAACGTGATCCCGGCGGGGGCGTCCACGGTGATCGAGTGGCTGTAGCCGAGCTGGAACTCCAGCTGGGTCGGGCCCTTCGACAGCACGCGGTAGCCGACGCCGACGATCTCGAGCTTCTTCTCGTAGCCGTCGGTCACGCCCGTCACCATGTTGGCGACCAGGGTGCGGGTCAGGCCGTGCAGCGAGCGGCTCTCGCGCTCGTCGTTCGGTCGCCGGACCTCGAGGACACCGTCGTTCCTCTCGATCGTGATCGGCGCCGGCACCGTGTGGGTCAGGGTCCCCTTGGGGCCCTTCACCGTCACGAGGCTGTTGTCGATCGCGACATCCACACCGGACGGGACCGTGATGGGGAGCTTGCCAATGCGCGACATGCTTCTTCTCTCCTCTCTCGGTCTCTCGTCACCAGACGTAGGCGAGGACTTCCCCACCCACGCCCTTCTGGTTGGCCTGGCGGTCGGTCAGCAGTCCCTGGCTCGTCGAGATGATCGCGACGCCCAGGCCACCGAGGACCTTGGGGAGGCTCGTGGACTTCGCGTACACCCGGAGACCGGGCTTGCTGATGCGGCGCACACCGGCGATGGAACGCTCGCGGTTGCGGCCGTACTTCAGCGTGATCGTCAGCGTCTTGCCCACGGCCGCCTCGCCCGTCTTGGGGTCGACGTTGTCCGTCACCTCGAACGAGGTCACGTAGCCCTCCTGACGGAGGATCTCCGCGACGCCCGCCTTGAGCTTGCTGTACGGCATCTCGACGGAGTCGTGGTACGCCTGGTTGGCGTTGCGCAGACGCGTGAGCATGTCTGCGATCGGGTCAGTCATCGTCATGGCCACAAGGCCTTTCTCCACCGTGGTTTCGCACCGCGCACGCGGTGCGACCTACAGCGACTCGTGCTTGATCTGGGAATGGCAGGTCAGGTTGAGCAGGTCACCAGCTGGACTTGGTCACGCCGGGCAGCTCGCCCCGGTGCGACATCTCGCGCAGGCAGATGCGGCACAGACCGAACTTGCGGTAGACCGCGCGGGGCCGGCCGCAGCGCTGGCAGCGGGTGTAGCCGCGGACCGCGAACTTGGGCTTGCGGGCGGCCTTGACCTTCAGCGACGTCTTCGCCATGTCAGTTCTCCTTGAAGGGGAAGCCGAGCTGCTTCAGCAGCGCGCGGCCCTGCTCGTCGGTCGTGGCGGTGGTCACGACGGTGATGTCCATGCCACGCGAGCGGTCGACCTTGTCCTGGTCGATCTCGTGGAACATGACCTGCTCCGTGAGACCGAACGTGTAGTTGCCACGGCCGTCGAACTGCTTCGGCGAGAGCCCGCGGAAGTCGCGGATGCGGGGCAGGGCCAGGGAGAGCAGGCGGTCCAGGAACTCCCACATGCGGTCGCCGCGCAGCGTGACGTGCGCGCCGATCGGCATGCCCTCGCGCAGCTTGAACTGGGCGATGGACTTGCGGGCCTTGGTCACCTGCGGCTTCTGGCCGGTGATCGCGGTGAGGTCGCGGATGGCGCCCTCGATCAGCTTCGAGTCGCGAGCGGCCTCGCCGACGCCCATGTTGACCACGATCTTGGTCAGGCCGGGCACCTGCATGACGTTCGCGATGTCGAACTCGCTCTTCAGCGCGGGGAGGATCTCCTCGCGGTAGCGCGCCTTGAGGCGCGGGATCGCCGGGGCGGCGATGGTGGTCTCGGTCATCTCAGATCTCCTCGCCGGTGGTGCGCGAGACGCGCACGCCGCGCTCGACGGAGTACTCCGAGCCGTCGGCCCGGCGCTTGGTCCCCTCGACGCGCTTGAAGCCGACACGGGTCACGCCGTCGCCCTCGACCAGCATCACGTTGGACACGTGGATCGGGGCCTCGGTCGTGATGATGCCGCCCGTCGCGTCGCCGCCCTGCGGCGCCGCCTTGGTGTGCTTCTTCACGCGGTTGACACCCTCGACGATCACCCGCTGCTCCTCGCGGAGCACGCCGATGACCTTGCCCTGGGCGCCCTTGTCCTTGCCGGCGATCACCTTGACGGTGTCACCCTTCTTGATCTTGAGCTTCGCCATGGTCAGAGCACCTCCGGCGCGAGCGAGATGATCTTCATGAACTTCTTCTCGCGCAGCTCACGGCCGACGGGCCCGAAGATGCGGGTGCCCCGGGGCTCCCCGTCGTTCTTCAGGATCACCGCGGCGTTCTCGTCGAAGCGGATGTACGAGCCGTCGGGCCGGCGGCGCTCCTTGACGGTGCGCACGACGACGGCCTTGACGACGTCACCCTTCTTCACGTTGCCACCGGGGATCGCGTCCTTCACGGTGGCGACGATGACGTCGCCGATACCGGCGTAGCGGCGACCCGAACCACCGAGAACGCGGATGCAGAGGATCTCCTTCGCACCCGTGTTGTCGGCGACCTTCAGTCGCGACTCCTGCTGGATCATCTTCTCTCCTGGTCGTCGGACCGGTTCTCCCGCCCGCGGTGGGGCGGGAGCCTGGCCGAACTAATGGGTTGAACTCGCCGTGGGGCGAGAGGTCACTTCGCCTTCTCGAGGATCTCGACGACGCGCCAGCGCTTGGTGGCGGACAGCGGTCGCGTCTCCATGATCAGGACACGGTCGCCGGTGCCACAGGCGTTGGGCTCGTCGTGCGCCTTGAGCTTGCTCGTGCGGCGCAGCACCTTGCCGTACAGGGCGTGCTTCACGCGGTCCTCGACGGCGACGACGACGGTCTTGTCCATCTTGTCGCTGACGACGATGCCCTCGCGAACCTTGCGGGCGCCGCGCTGGGCGGTCTCCTGGGTCTCGGTGCTCATGCGGCGCCGTCCTTCGTCATGTCGTCGGAGCCCGGCGTGCTGCGGATGCCGAGCTCGCGCTCGCGCAGCACCGTGTAGATGCGGGCGATGTCCTTCTTCACCGTGCGCAGACGGCTGTTGTTCTCGAGCTGGCCGGTGGCCGCCTGGAACCGGAGGTTGAACAGCTCCTCCTTCGCCTCGCGCAACTTCTCCGCGAGGTCGACGCCGTCGACCTCGTCGAGCTCGTACGCCTTGCTGACCTTCTGGGACATCAGAATTCACCTGCCTCGCGGGAGACGAAGCGGCACTTCATGGGGAGCTTGTGGATCGCGCGGCGCATGGCCTCGCGAGCAACGTCCTCGGAAACACCGGAGAGTTCGAACATGACACGGCCGGCCTTGACGTTGGCGACCCACCACTCGGGCGAGCCCTTGCCGGAACCCATGCGGGTCTCGGCCGGCTTCTTGGTGAGCGGACGGTCCGGGTAGATGTTGATCCAGACCTTTCCGCCACGCTTGATGTAGCGGGTCATCGCGATACGCGCCGACTCGATCTGACGGTTGGTCACGTAGTGCGACTCGACCGCCTGGATACCGAAGTCGCCGAAGTTGAGCGACGTGCCGCCCTTGGCGGCACCGGTCCGCTTGGGGTGGTGCTGCTTGCGGTGCTTGACGCGACGGGGCATCAGCATGGGGATCAGCCCTCCGTGGCTGCCGGAGCGGCAGCGGTCTCGGCGGCGGCGGAGGCCGGGGCCTCGGTCGCCGTACCCTCGGCGGACGCGCCCTCGCGACCCGAACGGGTCGGACGGTCGGCACGCGAGCCACGGCTCGGGCGCTCCCCGCCACGCGTCGGGCGGCCACCACGACCCGGCGCACCGGCCCGGGCGGCAGCCTGGGCCTCGCGCTCGGCGCGGGTGCCCGCGACCTCGCCCTTGTAGATCCAGACCTTCACGCCGATGCGGCCGAAGGTCGTGCGGGCCTCGTAGAAGCCGTAGTCGATGTCGGCACGCAGCGTGTGCAGCGGGACGCGGCCCTCGCGGTAGAACTCGGTGCGCGACATCTCGGCGCCGTTGAGGCGGCCGGAGCACTGGATCCGGATGCCCTTGGCACCGGAGCGCATCGAGGTCTGGATGGCCTTCTTCATCGCGCGACGGAACTGCACGCGGCCGCTGAGCTGCTCGGCGACGCCCTGGGCGACCAGCTGCGCGTCGACCTCGGGGTTCTTGACCTCGAGGATGTTCAGCTGCACCTGCTTGCCCGTGAGCTTCTCGAGCTCGCCACGGATGCGGTCGGCCTCGGCGCCGCGGCGACCGATGACGATGCCCGGGCGCGCGGTGTGGATGTCGACGCGGACGCGGTCACGCGTGCGCTCGATCTCCACCTTCGCGATGCCGGCCCGCTCCATGCCCTTGCTGAGCAGCTTGCGGATCGCGACGTCCTCGCCGACGTACGACTTGTAGAGCTTGTCGGCGTACCAACGGCTCTTGTGGTCGGTCGAGATGCCGAGGCGGAAGCCGTTCGGGTTGATCTTCTGACCCATCAGGCAGACCGTCCCTTCTTCTTCGTGCCGGCGGCGACCGCGTCAGCGGGCTGGACGGCGATCGTGATGTGGCTCGTGCGCTTGTTGATCCGCGTGGCGCGGCCCTGGGCGCGGGGGCGCCACCGCTTCATCGTGGGGCCCTCGTCGACCGTCGCGACCGAGACGACCAGGTCGGCGGCCTTGAGGCCCTCGACGGTCTCGGCGTTCGCGACGGCGGAGTTGAGGACCTTCGCGACGGTCTCGGCGGCGGCCTGCGGCGCGAAGGCCAGCAGGGCCTGCGACTCCGCGACCGACCGGCCGCGGACCAGGTCCACGATCCGGCGTGCCTTGAGCGGCGTGATGCGGACGTAGCGGGCGCTGGCGAAGGCACCCGGGGCGTCGCCGAGCAGCGACGTGCGGCGGGCGCTGGTGCGCTGACGCTCGGTGGTGCTCATCGGCGACGTCCCTTCCGGTCTTCCTTCACGTGCCCGCGGTAGGTGCGGGTCGGGGCGAACTCGCCCAGCTTGTGGCCGACCATCGAGTCGGTCACGAACACGGGGACGTGCTTGCGCCCGTCGTGCACGGCGATCGTGTGACCGATCATGTCCGGCACGATCATGGAGCGGCGCGACCACGTCTTGATGACGTTGTGGGTGCCCTTCTCGTTCTCCGCGTCCACCTTCTTGGCGAGGTGGTCGTCGATGAAGGGGCCCTTCTTCAGGCTGCGAGGCATCTCGTTACTTCCCTATCAGCGCTTCTTGCCGGACTTGCGACGACGGATGATCTGGGCGTCGCTGGCCTTGCGCTTGCGCGTGCGGCCCTCGGGCTTGCCCCACGGCGAGACCGGGTGGCGACCACCGGAGGTCTTGCCCTCACCACCACCGTGCGGGTGGTCGACCGGGTTCATGACGACACCACGGACGGTCGGGCGCTTGCCCTTCCAGCGCATGCGGCCGGCCTTGCCCCAGTTGATGTTCGACTGCTCGGCGTTGCCGACCTCACCGACGGTGGCGCGGCAGCGCACGTCGACGAAGCGCATCTCGCCCGAGGGCAGGCGCAGCGTGGCGCGCGAGCCCTCCTTGGCGACCAGCTGGGCGCTGTTGCCCGCGGAGCGGGCGATCTTCGCGCCGCCGCCGGGCCGCAGCTCGATGCAGTGGATCGTCGTGCCGACCGGGATGTTGCGCAGCGGCAGGTTGTTGCCGGTCTTGATGTCGGAGCCGGGGCCCGACTCGACCGGGGTGCCCTGCAGCAGGCCCTTGGGCGCCACGATGTAGCGCTTCTCGCCGTCGGCGTAGTGCAGCAGCGCGATGCGCGCCGTGCGGTTCGGGTCGTACTCGATGTGCGCGACCTTGGCCGGCACGCCGTCCTTGTCGTAGCGACGGAAGTCGATGACGCGGTAGGCGCGCTTGTGACCGCCACCCTGGTGCCGGGTGGTGATCCGGCCCTGGTTGTTGCGGCCGCCCTTCTTGGGCAGCGGACGCGTCAGCGACTTCTCGGGCGTGGTGCGCGTGATCTCGACGAAGTCGGCGACCGACGAGCCGCGGCGTCCGGGCGTGGTCGGCTTGTACTTGCGGATTGCCATGAGTCAGGAGTCCTTGTCTCGGGAAGCCCGGTCAGCCGACCGGACCTCCGAAGATGTCGATGGAGTCGCCCTCGGCGAGGCTGACGATCGCGCGCTTGGTGTCCTTGCGCTTGCCCATGCCGAAGCGGGTGCGACGCGTCTTGCCCGCCCGGTTGAGCGTGTTGACCGAGGTGACCTTGACACCGAACACCTTCTGGACCGCGATCTTGATCTCGGTCTTGTTGGCGTCGGGGTGCACGAGGAACGTGTACTTGTTCGCGTCGAGCAGGCCGTAGCTCTTCTCGGAGACCACGGGCGCGAGCAGGATGTCCCGCGGGTCCTTGTTCAGGGCGCTCACTTCGCGTCCTCCTTCTGGCCGGCGATCCGCGCGACGAACGCGTCGTACGCCGTGGTCGTGAAGACGACCTCGTCGGAGACGAGCACGTCGTAGGTGTTCAGCTGGTCCTGGGCGACGATGTGCACCGACGGCAGGTTGCGCAGCGAGAGCCACGTGGGCGTGTCGTCCCGCTCGACCACGACGAGGAACCGCGTGCGGTCCGAGATCGAGGCCAGGGCGGCCTTCGCGGCCTTGGTCGAGGGCACGCCGGTCTCGAGGAAGGCCTCGACGACGTGCACCCGGCCGTTGGCGGCCCGGTCCGACAGGGCACCGCGCAGGGCGGCGGCCTTCATCTTCTTGGGCGTGCGCTGCTCGTAGCTGCGCGGCTGCGGGCCGTGCACCGTGCCGCCGCCGACGAACTGCGGGGCGCGGGTCGAGCCCTGGCGCGCGCGGCCGGTGCCCTTCTGCTTGTAGGGCTTGCGGCCACCACCGCGGACCTCGCCGCGGGTCTTGGTGGCGTGCGTGCCCTGGCGGGCCGCGGCCTGCTGCGCCACCACGACCTGGTGGATCAGCGGGACGTTCACCTCGACGCCGAAGACCTCGGCGGGGAGGTCCACGGCGACCTTCTTGACGTCGCTCACTTGCCAGCCTCCTGCTTCTTGGCGGCCGAGCGGAGGACGACGAGCCCGCCCTTGGGGCCGGGGACGGCACCCTTGAGCAGCACGAGGCCCTTCTCGGCGTCGACGGCGTGCACCGTCACGTTCTGCGTGGTGACGGTGTCGCCACCCATGCGACCGGACATCCGCGTGCCCTTGAAGACACGGCCGGGCGTGGCGCAGGCGCCGATCGAGCCCGGCTTGCGGTGGTTGCGGTGCGCACCGTGCGAGGCGCCGACGCCGGAGAAGCCGTGGCGCTTCATCGTGCCCGCGAAGCCCTTGCCCTTGCTGGTGCCGGTCACGTCGATCTCCTCGCCCGCGGCGAAGATCTCGGAAGCGTCCAGCTCCTGGCCGACGGAGTACGTCGAGGCGTCGGCGGTGCGGATCTCGACCACGTGGCGGCGCGGCGTGACGCCGGCCTTCGCGAAGTGGCCCGCCTGCGGCTTCGAGACCTTGCGGCCCTCGATCTCGCCGAAGCCGACCTGGATGGCGTTGTAGCCGTCCACGTCGGGGGTGCGGACCGCGGCGACCACGTTGGTCGAGGCGGCGACGACGGTCAGGGGGACGATGCGGTTGTTCTCGTCCCAGGTCTGGGTCATGCCGAGCTTGGTGCCCAGCAGGCCCTTCACGTTGTGTTCGATGGTCATGGCTCTGTTGTCTCCGTCCTGCCCGAACTCAGAGCTTGATCTCGATGTCGACGCCCGCCGGCAGGTCGAGCCGCATGAGCGAGTCCACCGTCTTCGGGGTCGGGTCGATGATGTCGATGAGGCGCTTGTGGGTGCGCATCTCGAAGTGCTCGCGGCTGTCCTTGTACTTGTGGGGCGAGCGGATGACGCAGTAGACGTTCTTCTCCGTCGGCAGCGGCACAGGACCGGCGACCTTCGCGCCCGTACGGGTGACCGTGTCAACGATCTTGCGCGCCGAGGTGTCGATGACCTCGTGGTCGTAGGCCTTGAGCCTGATGCGGATCTTCTGTCCCGCCATAGGTCTCTCTCGTCCTTACTCGTTCGTGCCCGGTGGAGCACCGCGTGCTGTCGTCTCACGACGCTGTCCCGGGTGGGACCTCGCCGCCGTGTCTCCACCACCTGACATCTCCGACCCACGCGGTCGGGCGTGTCGCGGGCTCCTCGCACAGCAGTGCGCGGGGCGCGACAGGACCGGGGTCCTGCGATGTCGTTGGCGGCGCCCGACCGGTTCGTCGGGCTGATCGGGTCTCCAGGTGCGGCGCGGCGACCACGCCGAGCACCGAACGCAGGCCGGGCCTGAGCCCGACGGGAGACGCGATTCAGTGTTCAAGGTGGAGCCACGCCCCGGCGACCCGCCGGAGCAACCGGGCTATCTTGGCAGAAGGTCGGGCAGGCGTCCAAATCGGGTCCCGCGCGCCGGGCGCGGTGGTCGGCCGGTGCGCCGCCTGCTCCCCCGGTAGCATGCCGCACGACCGCGGGGGCGGCCGGTCGGCGGCTCCCCCACCTGAGCGACGGGGGCCCCATTGAGCGGCACGACTCCCCCGCCCGGCGCTGCCCGCGCCCCCGAGGCGCCGCGCTCGCCGTACGCCGCCGCGCTGGCGGGGATGGGCGTCGCGCCCGCCACCACGCCGGCCGGCTCGCGCCCGGCAGCGGCCCGCGTCCCCCTCGCCAGCCAGCCCGGGGGCGTGCCCCTGCGTCCGATGAGCACCGGGGACGTCCTCGACACCGCGCTGCGCGTCCTGCGCACCGCCCCCGGTGCCACGCTGGGCGCCGCCCTCGTCGTGGCCGCGGTGACGCTCGTCGTCCCCGTGCTCGTCGTCGGGGGGCTGACCACCGTGGCGGGGGCGGCCGTCGGCGACGGTCTCGGGGACGGCTCCGCGGAGTCGGTCTCCCGCCTGCTCGGCTCCGGCACGGTCCTCGTCGTCGGGCAGGTCGTCTCCCTCGTCGGCTCCGCCTACCTGGCGGGCATCCTCGCCCACGTGGTGCACGCCGCCGCGGTGGGCGAGCTCATCACCCTCGACGAGGCGTGGCGGCGGCTGCGGGGCCGGCGCTGGGCGCTGCTGGGCCTGACCGTCCTCATCGCCGTCGGCTACGCGCTGCTGGTCGGTGGCTACCTGCTGTCGGTCGTGCTGCTCGCCGGGACCGGGTCGGTGGGCCTCACGGTCCTCTACTGCCTGCTCACGGGTCCGCTCCTGCTCCTCCTGCTGCTCTGGACGGGGGTCCGCCTCACCGGGCTGGCCCTCGTGGTCGTGGCCCTCGAGCGCACGGGGGTCGGCCGCGGGCTCGGCCGGGCGCTCGCCCTGACGCGCCGCTCGTTCTGGCGCGTGCTGGGCACGTGGCTCCTCGCCGGGCTCGTCTCCTTCGTGGCCACCCTGCTGCTCTCCGCACCCTTCACCATCGGCGCGGAGGTCGCGCCGTCGGCGGCCGGCGAGGCGGGCGAGTGGATCGCCGTGGGCCTCACCGCGCTGGGCTCGGTGGCCGTGGGGGCGCTCGTGACGCCGTACCTGGCCGCGGTGGTGGCGGTGCAGTACCTCGACCTGCGCATCCGCGGCGAGGGGTACGACGTCACGCTGTGGACGCAGGCCGACGAGGGGCACACGGGGGGACGCCGGTGAGGATCCTGGCCGACCCGCCGCTCGACCCCGCCCCCGGTGAGGCCCGGGACGCGCTGCGCCGCGAGCTGCTCCGCCCGGAGTACAACGACAGCGACCTCGTGCAGCGCATCGTCGACCGCCTCCGGCGCTGGCTCGACGACGGTGTCAGCACCACCGCCGAGTCCCCGCCCCTGCAGACCTTCGCCACCCTGCTCGTCGCCGTGCTCCTCGTCCTCGCGCTCGCGTGGCTGCTGACCCGGCTGCGCGGCTCGGCCCGGGTGCGCCGCGCCGGGGCGGTGCTCGGCGAGCGGGGGGTCGGCGCCGCCGAGCTGCGGGCCCGCGCCGAGGCGGCCCTGGCCGCCGGCCGCCACGAGGACGCGGTGCTCGACGCCTTCCGCGCGCTCGCCGTCCGTGCCGTCGAGCGGGGCCGCATCGCGGACGTGCCCGGGGCCACCGCGGGCGAGGTCGCCCGGGCCCTCGTCGACGCCTCGCCCGACCGCGCCGCCGGCGTGCCCGCGGCCGCGCGGCTCTTCGACGACGTGCTGTACGGCGACCGCCCCGCGACCGCCGACCAGGCCCGCTCCGTGCTCGCGCTCGACGACACCCTGGCGGGCGCCCGGTGAGCGCCCCCGTGCACCCCCTCCCACCGGCAGCGCCCGCCGCCGGTGGGAGCGGCGGCCCGGGACCCGGTCGGCGCCGGTCGCTGCGCACCGCCCTCGTCGTGGGCCTCGCCCTCCTCGCGCTGATCGTCACGGCCGTGGCGCTCGGGCGGGGTCAGCCGACGTACTCCGGTCGTCTCGACCCCGACGACGCGACGCCCACCGGCGGGCGGGCGCTGGCCCGCGTGCTGGCCGACCAGGGCGTCGACGTCGTCGTCGCCCGCGACGCCGACGCCCTGGCGGACGCCGACGTCGACGACGCCACCACCGTCCTGGTCAGCGACCCCGCCGCGCTCGGCGAGCGCGGCGCCCGCGACCTGGTCGACGCCACGGCCCCGGGCCGGCTCGTCGTCGCCGACCCGGGCCCGGGCGCCGTCGACCTGCTCGGCCTCGACGTCGACCCCCGGTGGGCCGGCGAGGCCGAGGACCTGGCCGCCGACTGCGACCGGGCCGCCGCCGAGGACCTCGAGGCGGACCTCGACGGCCTGGAGATCGCCGTCGACTCCGCCCTCGCCCTCGAGGACGCCGACGGCTGCTTCCCCACCGCGGACGGCGTCCTGCTGGCCGTCGAGGAGGGCGTCGTGCTCCTCGGCGCCGACGACCTGCTCACCAACGACCAGGTGCTCCGCGCCGACAACGCCGCCGTCGCGCTGCGCCTCCTGGGCGCCTCCGACCGGCTCGTCTGGTACGTGCCCGACCCCGACGACCTCGTCGGCGACCAGGGCGTGGGCCTCGGCGCCGCGCTCCCCCGCTGGGTGGTGCCCGCGGGCTGGCTGCTCGTCGCCGTCGTCGTCGCCCTCGCCTGGTGGCGCGGCCGGCGGTTCGGCGCCCTCGCGGTCGAGCCCCTGCCCGTCACCGTGCGGGCCATCGAGACCACCGAGGGCCGCGGCCGGCTCTACCGCGGGGCGCGCGACCGCCAGCACGCCGCGCACGCCCTCCGCTCCGCGACGCGCGAGCGGCTGGCCGCCCAGCTGGGGGCGTCCCGCCGCACCGACCCGCACGCGCTCGTCGTCGAGGTCGCCGCCCGCAGCGGCCGCGACGTCGGGGCCGTCGGCGCCCTGCTGCACCCGTCGGCCCCCGTGCCGGACGACGACGCCGGCCTCGTCGCCTTCGCCAACCTGCTGACCGACCTGGAGAAAGAGGTACGCCGCACATGAGCGAGACGCCCCCGCCCCCGCCCCTGTCGCTGGGCAAGGAGGGCCAGCCGCACGCCGGAGCCCACGCCGCCCCGGCCGGCACCGCCCCGGCCGGCGCTGCCCACGACGCCGACGCCCGGGCGCGCGAGCGGCTGGCCGCGGTGCGCCGCGAGGTGGCCAAGACGGTCGTGGGCCAGGACGCCGCGGTCTCCGGGCTGCTCGTCGCGCTGCTGTGCGGCGGGCACGTGCTCATGGAGGGCGTGCCCGGCGTCGCCAAGACGCTCCTCGTGCGCTCGCTCGCCGGCGCGCTGTCGGTCGACACCCGCCGCGTGCAGTTCACCCCGGACCTGATGCCCGGCGACATCACCGGCTCCATGGTCGTCGAGGGCGGCGGCGGCGAGCTGGTGTTCCGGGAGGGCCCGGTCTTCACCCACCTGCTCCTCGCGGACGAGGTCAACCGCACGCCCCCGAAGACGCAGTCGGCGCTGCTGGAGGCCATGGAGGAGGGCCAGGTCTCGGTCGACGGCACGACCCGCCAGCTGCCCCGCCCCTTCCTGGTGGCCGCGACGCAGAACCCCGTGGAGTACGAGGGCACCTACCCGCTCCCCGAGGCGCAGCTCGACCGGTTCCTCCTCAAGGTGGTGCTGCCCGTGCCGGAGCGCGCCGCCGAGCTCGAGGTCCTCCGGCGCCACGCGGCGGGCTTCGACCCGCGCGACGTCGCCTCCGCCGGCATCACCGCGGTCGCCGGGGCCGACGACGTGCTCGCCGGCCAGGCCGCCGTGCGCCGGGTGCAGGTCGCCGAGGAGGTGCTCGGCTACGTCGTCGACATCGCCCGCGCCACCCGCGAGTCGCCGTCGCTGGAGCTGGGCGTCAGCCCCCGCGGCGCCACCGCCCTGCTGCGCACGTCCCGGGCCTGGGCGTGGCTGCAGGGCCGCGACTACGTCACCCCCGACGACGTCAAGGCGCTGGCGCACGCGACGCTGGCCCACCGCCTCACCCTGCGGCCGGAGGCCGAGCTCGAGGGCGTCCAGGTCGGGCAGGTGCTCGCCAGCGCGCTGGCGAGCGTCCCCGTCCCCCGCTGAGGCCGGCGTGGCGATCAGCGGGCGCGTCCCGCTCCTCGTGCTCCTCGGCCTGGTGCCCGTGGTGCTGCGCCCGGGCATCGGCACCGTGTGGCTCTGGTTGGCCGTCGTGACGCTCGTCGTCGCGGCCGACTGGCTGCTCGCGCCGTCCCCGGGCGCGGTGGAGGTCACGCGGGTCGAGGACGGCGGCAGCATCCGCCTCGGCACGAGCACCCGCACCACGGTGGTCGTGCGCGGCACGGGCGCCCGCACGGTGCGCGGGCGGCTGCGCGACGCGTGGCAGCCCTCGGCCGGCGCACGCGGCAACCGTCACCGCTTCGTCCTGACCGGGCGCGACTCCGTGCGGCTCACCACGGCCCTGCACCCGGTGCGCCGCGGGGACCTGCGCTCGCTCGGCACCACCGTGCGGCTCGCGGGGCCCCTCGGCACGGCGTACCGCCAGCGGACGCTGGACGTGCCCGGCAGCGTGCGGGCGCTGCCCCCGTTCTCCTCGCGCAAGCACCTGCCGAGCCGGCTCGAGCGGCTGCGCGAGCTCGACGGTCGCTCGGCGCTGCGCGTGCGCGGCCAGGGCACCGAGTTCGACTCGCTGCGCGAGTACGTGCGGGGCGACGACGTGCGCTCCATCGACTGGCGGGCCAGCGCGCGCAGCCGCAACGTCGTCGTGCGCACCTGGCAGCCGGAGCGCGACCGGCGCGTCGTGCTCGTGCTCGACACCTCCCGCACGTCGGCCGGCCGGGTGGCCGACGTGCCGCGGCTCGACTCCGCGATGGACGCCGCCCTCCTGCTGGCCGCGCTCGCCGGGCGCGCCGGCGACCGCGTCGACTTCCTGGCCGGCGACCGGGTGGTACGGCGCCGCGTGCGCGCCACGGGCGGGGGCAGCGTCGTGCACGCCCTGTCGGAGGCCATGGCCGGCCTGGGCTCCGTCATCGCGGAGGCGGACTGGCGCGGCCTCGCCGGGGCGGTGCAGGACATGGGACGCCGGCGCGCGCTCGTCGTGCTCCTGACGCCGCTCGAGCCCGCGGCGGTGGAGGAGGGCCTGCTGCCCGTGCTGCCGACGCTCACCCGCCACCACCGGGTGGTCGTCGCCTCCGTGCGCGACCCCGCCCTCGACGCGCTCGCCGGCACCCGCGACGACGCGGGCGACGTCTACACGGCGGCCGCCGCCGAGCAGGCGATGGCGCGGCGCCGGGCCACGGCCGACCTGCTCGCGGCGCTCGGGGTGCACGTCGTCGACACCGACGCCGAACGCCTCGCCCCGGCGCTGGCCGACCACTACCTGTCGCTGAAGGCCCGCGGCCTCCTCTGACGCCGGTCTGCCTCTACCACCGGCCGGCCCTGGCACCGGTCGGGCCGGGTACGACGGCTCAGGCCGCGGTCGCGACGCGGGCGCCGCCGACGTCCTCGGCGACGTCCCCGTCGTACCCCTGCTCCACGGCGCGGCGCCCGAGCACGAAGACGTAGGCCAGGAAGACGGCCTCGGCGAGCACCCCGATGGCGATGCGCGCCGCCGTGGGCAGCGGCGACGGGGTGACGACGGCCTCGATCACGCCGGAGACCAGCAGCACGAGCACCAGCCCCAGGGCGACGGTCGCGGCCGTGCGGCCCTCGCGGGCCATCGAGCGGCCGCGGGTCAGGTCGCCGGGATCGACCCACGACCAGAACAGGCGCAGCCCGACCCCGCCGGCGACGAAGACGGCCGTCAGCTCGAGCAGGCCGTGCGGGAGGATCAGCCCCCAGAAGTGGCCGCCGTGGTCGGCGCGCGTCATGATCGCGCAGGCCATCGCGACGTTCACGACGTTGCTCAGCAGCAGGAACACGACGGGCACGCCCAGCACGCCGAGGGCGAGGCACAGGGCCGCGACCCACGCGTTGTTGATCCACACCCGCGCGCCGAAGCTCGCCGCCGCGTGCTCGCTGTAGTAGTTCTCGAAGTCCTCGTCGACGTACTGCTCGATCTCCCCCGGTGAGAGCAGGCTCTGCTCGACCACCGGGTTCTCCAGCAGCCACAGCACGGAGACGGCGAAGACGACGACGTTCACGGCGACCGTGGCCAGCCACCACCAGCGCAGGCGGTAGAGCGCCGCCGGGAAGCGGTGCGTGAGGAACTCCGCCACCGCGCGCCACGTCGTGGTGCGCGCCCCGCCCGCCCGGATCCGCGTGCGGGCCAGCAGCGCGGAGAGGAAGCCGACGACCTCCGCGTCCGGGGCGACGGCACGCACGACGGACAGCTGGGTGCCGACCCGGTCGTAGAGCTCCATGAGCTCGTCGACCTCGGCTCCCGAGAGGCGGCGGGCCCGCGACAGCTCGTCGAGGCGCTGCCACTCCCCCGCGTGCGTCACGGCGTAGGCGTCGAGGTCCACGCGCCCACCTTAGAGCGCCCTATGCTGGGCCGCGATGAGCACACGAGCGGCGGTCCGTCCCTGGCCGCGCGGCGCCCGGGTCGGCGACCCCGGTGACCACGCCGCCGTCGGCAGCGACGACGTCGTCACCGCGGAGGCCGTGGCCATCGAGGTGCCCGCCGCCGGCCTGGGCGTGCGGGTCGCGTCGGGCCTGCTCGACGGCCTGTGCGTCGTCGGGACGTTCGTGACCCTGACCATCCTCTTCTCGGTCGCGACGATCGGCACCGACGAGGCGCTCTTCGAGGCCGCGAGCATCCTGGCGCTCGTGCTCTCCTTCGTCGGCGCCCCGACCCTCGTCGAGACGCTCACCCGCGGGCGCAGCGTCGGCAAGCTCGCGCTCGGGCTGCGCACGGTGCGCGACGACGGCGGGCCGATCGCCTTCCCGCAGGCCTTCACCCGCGCGCTCGTCGGCGTCGTGGAGACCTACCTGCTGCTCGGCGCCCCGGCGTTCCTCACGGCCCTGCTCAGCCCGCGCGGCAAGCGGCTGGGCGACCACGCCGCGGGCACGTACGTCGCCCGCGAGCGCGTGCAGCTCGTGCTGCCCACGCCGCCGGCGATGCCCTGGCCCCTGCAGGAGTGGGCCCGCACCGCCGACGTCGCCGCGCCCCCACCGCACCTGGTGCTCGCGGCCCGGCAGTTCCTCGCCCGCGCCCACACCCTCGAGCCGCGCGCCCGCGAGGTGCTGGCCCTGCAGCTCGCCGACCGCCTCACGGCGTACGTCGCGCCGCTGCCCCCCGTGACCGCGCCGCCGGAGGCGTTCCTGTGCGCGGTGCTCGCCACGCGCCGCGAGCGGGACCTCGACCGGCTCGGCCGGGAGGCCCGGCTGCGCTCCCGCCTGCTGCAGCGTCGCCGCGGCTGACCCCGGGGGGTCCACCGCGGCGACGCCGGTCGTGCTCCTGTGGCGCCGGCGCGCTCAGGGGGTGTGCAGCAGCAGGTTCGGCGAGCCCGCCGTGCCCGTGACGACCCCCGGGGTCGCCGCGCCCAGCAACGCGTCGGTGACGGTCGCGGGGCTCGCCCCCGGGTCGCCCTCGAGGTAGAGCGCCGCGGCGCCCGCCACGTGCGGGGCGGCCATCGAGGTGCCGGAGATGGTGCGCACCCCGCCGCCCGTCCACGTCGAGGTGATGGCCTCGCCCGGGGCGATGACGTCGACGCAGCTGCCGTAGTTGGAGAAGTAGGCCAGCTCGTCGGCGTCGTTGCTCGCCGCCACCGTGAGGGCCGAGGCCGCGGCGGCCGGGGAGCTGCTGCAGGCGTCCGTCGACTCGTTGCCGGCGGCGACCGCGACGGTCACGCCCGCGTCGACCATGCGGTCGACCGCGGCGTCGGTCGCGCTGTCGGCCGGTCCCCCCAGGCTCATGTTGGCCACGCTCGCCCCGGTCGCGTCCGCCGCGACCCAGTCCATCCCGTCGATGACGCCGGCCGTCGAGCCCGAGCCGTCGCAGCCCAGCACCCGCACGGCCACCAGGTCGACCTCCTTCGCGACGCCGTACGTCGTGCTGCCGATCGTGCCGGCGACGTGCGTGCCGTGGCCCTGGCAGTCCTCCGTGCCGTTGCCGTCGCCGATCGTGTCGATGCCGGAGGTGACGCGCCCGCCCAGCTCGGGGTGGTCGGAGTCGATGCCGGTGTCGATCACGTACGCCGTCACGCCGGCCCCGGTCGCGTCGTACGTGTAGGTGCCGTCCAGCGGCAGGGCTGCCTGGTCGATGCGGTCCAGCCCCCACGTCGCGCCGGTCTGCGTGCCCGCGACCTCGACCTCCGCGGTCGTGACGATCGTGTCCGGCTGCACGAAGGCGACCGCGGGGTCGTCCCGCACGGCGTCGAGCTCGGCGGCCGTGAGGTCGGCGGCGTACCCCCCGAGGGCGTCGTACGTCGCGACGACCTCGCCCCCGTGGGCGGCGGCCCGCCGCTCCCCGGCCGCGGCGGTGGCGCCCTCCTCGAGCATCACGATGTAGCGGCCCTCGACGACGTCGCCCGACGCCGCGAGGAGGGGTGCGGCGTCGACGTCGGTGTCGGCAGCGGTGGCGGCAGTGGCCGCGGCGGACGTGGCGGTCGCCGCCAGCAGTCCGGCCAGAGCGGCGCGCGTGGTGGTGCGCATGGGTGTCCCCGATCCTCCGTGCGGTCGCGCGGACGCGACCGTCGTCAGCACCGTCCCGAGACGGACAGCGGCGCGACCCCCGAGCGGGTCACGCGGGATCGACCCTAGGCAGGGCCGCCGACGGGGTGGAACCCCGCAGCGGCCTTCCACATTTGACTCCGGGCCCGGCGCTCAGCCCCGGCGGCGGTAGGCGAGGTCGGTGATCGAGCGCTCGGCCGCGAGCCCCTTGCGCTCGAACTTCGTCACGGGACGGTCGGCCCAGCGCTCGACGACCCCGCCCTCCAGCAGCGGCTCCGCGTCCAGCACCACCCGCATCTGCTCGGCGTACTCCGCCCAGTCCGTCGCCAGCCGCCACGTGCCCCCCGCCCGCAGCCGGGAGGCGACCAGGGCCGCGTGGGGAGCCGTGACGAGGCGGCGCTTGTGGTGGCGGGCCTTGGGCCACGGGTCCGGGAAGAAGGTCCACACCTCGGCGAGCGACCCCTCCCCCAGCAGCGTGCCCAGGAACCACACGGCGTCGATGCTGCAGAAGCGCACGTTGGTCGCCCCGGCCTCCGCGACGAGCCCCAGGCCGTGGGCGACACCCGGACGCCACACCTCCAGCGCCAGCACGTCGTACGACGGCCGCTGCGCCGCGAGGGCCGCCGTGGCCTCGCCGATGCCCGAGCCGATCTCGACGACGAGCCCGTCGCGCTCCCCCGGGCCCCGGCCGAACCAGGCGTCGAGGTCGAACCCGTCGGCGTCGACCGCCTCGTCGGGGATCACCCACGCCTCGTGGTGGGCGTCCCAGGACTCCTGCTGGCTGGGGGTGAAGCGGCTGCCCCGGCGCGAGTAGGTGAGCACCTCGCGCACCCGGCGCCCCTCCTCGGTGACCTTGTGGTGCGGGCGAGCGGCGGCGACGGCGTGCTGGTCGGACATGGGGGCGATCCTCCCCCGACACCCGTGCCGGGGCGAAATGGCACGAGGCCCCGCTCCCTGGGGAGCGGGGCCTCGCGGTGCTGCCGTGCTGCGGTGCCGTCAGGAGACGGCGGTGATCACTTGGTGATCTTGGTGACGCGACCGGCGCCGACCGTGCGGCCACCCTCGCGGATGGCGAAGCGCAGGCCCTCGTCCATCGCGATGGGCTGGATGAGCTCGACGGCCATCTCGGTGTTGTCACCGGGCATGACCATCTCGGTGCCCTCGGGCAGCGTCACGACGCCCGTCACGTCCGTCGTGCGGAAGTAGAACTGCGGGCGGTAGTTGTTGAAGAACGGCGTGTGGCGGCCGCCCTCCTCCTTGCTCAGGATGTAGACCGACGCCTCGAAGTTCGTGTGCGGGGTGGTCGTGCCCGGCTTGATGACGACCATGCCGCGCTCGATGTCCTCGCGCTTCGTGCCGCGGAGCAGGAGACCGACGTTCTCGCCCGCCTGGCCCTCGTCGAGCAGCTTGCGGAACATCTCGACGCCCGTGACCGTCGACTTCTGCGCCTTCTCGCGGATGCCGATGATCTCGACCTCCTCGTTGACCTTCACGATGCCGCGCTCGATGCGGCCGGTGATGACCGTGCCGCGACCCGTGATGGTGAAGACGTCCTCGACCGGCATGAGGAACGGCTTGTCCGTCTCGCGCTCGGGGGTGGGGATGGCCTCGTCGACCGCGTCCATGAGCTCCATGATCGACTCGCCCCACTTGGCGTCGCCCTGCAGCGCCGGGAAGGCGGCCACGCGGACCACGGGGATGTCGTCGCCGGGGAACTCGTACTCGCTGAGGAGCTCGCGCACCTCCATCTCGACGAGCTCGATGAGCTCCTCGTCGTCGACCATGTCGCACTTGTTGAGCGCCACGACCAGGGCGGGCACGCCCACCTGGCGGGCGAGCAGCACGTGCTCACGCGTCTGCGGCATCGGGCCGTCGGTCGCCGCGACCACCAGGATGGCGCCGTCCATCTGCGCCGCACCGGTGATCATGTTCTTGATGTAGTCGGCGTGACCGGGGCAGTCGACGTGGGCGTAGTGACGACCCTCGGTCTGGTACTCGACGTGCGCGATCGAGATCGTGATGCCGCGCTGACGCTCCTCGGGAGCCTTGTCGATCTCGTCGAACGCGGAAGCCGCGTTCAGGTCCGGGTGCTTGTCGTGCAGGACCTTCGTGATCGCAGCCGTCAGCGTCGTCTTGCCGTGGTCGATGTGACCGATGGTGCCGATGTTGACGTGCGGCTTGGTCCGCTCGAACTTCGCCTTAGCCACTGGGGGCTCCTCCTGGTGTGGTTGTTACTTGACTCGTGGTGGTGGTGCGGTGTGCCGAGGATCCTGCAGGGAGCGGTTACTCGCCGCGGACCTTCTTGATGATCTCGTCGGCGACGTTCTGGGGAACCTCGGCGTACGAGTCGAACTCCATCGAGTACGACGCCTGACCGGAGGTCTTGGACCGCAGGTCGCCAACGTACCCGAACATCTCGGACAGCGGGACGAGGGCCGTGACGACCATGTCGCCGTGACGCTCCTCCTGCGTCTGGATCTGGCCGCGACGCGAGTTGATGTCGCCGATGACCGTGCCCAGGAACGTGTCGGGCGTGGTCACCTCCACGGCGAACATCGGCTCGAGCAGGACCGGCTTCGCCATGCGCGCCGCCTCCTTGAAGGCCGCGATGCCGGCGATCTTGAACGCGAGCTCCGAGGAGTCGACGTCGTGGTAGGCGCCGTCCTCCAGCGTGACCTTCACGTCCACCATCGGGTAGCCGGCGAGGACACCGAACTGCATGGCCTCCTGCGCACCCTGGTCCACCGACGGGATGTACTCGCGCGGCACGCGGCCACCCGAGACGGCGTTGACGAACTCGTAGCCGGCGCCGTGGCCCGTCTCCGGGTCGAGGCTGGGCTCGAGGGAGATGACGACCTTGGCGAACTGGCCGGAGCCACCCGTCTGCTTCTTGTGGGTGTAGCTGTGGTTCGCGACCTTGCGGCGCAGCGTCTCCCGGTAGGCCACCTGCGGCTTGCCGACGGTCGCCTCGACGCGGAACTCGCGCTTCATGCGGTCGACCAGCACGTCGAGGTGGAGCTCGCCCATGCCGGCGATGATCGTCTGGCCGGTCTCCTCGTCCGTCTTGACGGTGAAGGTGGGGTCCTCCTCCGACAGGCGCTGGATCGCGACGCCGAGCTTCTCCTGGTCGCTCTTCGTCTTCGGCTCGATGGCGACCTCGATCACCGGGGCCGGGAACGTCATCGACTCGAGGACGACCTGGTTGGCGGGGTCGCTGAGCGTCTCGCCGGTGGTCGTGTCCTTGAGGCCCATGACGGCCACGATCTGGCCGGCGCCGACCGACGCGATCTCCTCACGCTTGTTGGCGTGCATCTGGTAGACCTTGCCGATCCGCTCCTTGCGGCCCTTGACGGAGTTGACCACCGTCGCGCCGGCCTCGAGCTTGCCCGAGTAGACGCGGACGAAGGTCAGCTTGCCGAGGTGCGGGTCGGACGCGATCTTGAACGCCAGGCCGGAGAACGGCTCGTCGTCGGCGGGCTTGCGCTCGATGACGGTGTCCTCGTCGCCGGGCTTGTGGCCCTCGATGGCCTCGACGTCCAGCGGGGACGGGAGGTACTTGACGACCGCGTCGAGCAGGGGCTGCACGCCCTTGTTCTTGAACGCGGTGCCGGTGAGGACCGGGTTGAGCTTGTCGGCGAGCGTCGCGCGACGGATGGCGGCCTCGACCTCCTCCACGGAGAAGACGTCGCCCTCCTCGAGGTAGCGCTCCATGAGGTCGTCGTCGGTCTCGGCGAGCGTCTCGATCATCTTCTCGCGGTACTCCGCGGCCTGCTCGGCGAGGTCGGCGGGGATCTCCTCGACCGTGTAGTCCTCACCCATCGTGGTCTCGCCACGCCAGGTCAGGGCACGCATGCCGACGAGGTCCACGACGCCGATGAAGTCCTGCTCGGCGCCGATGGGCAGCTGCAGCACGAGGGGCGTGGAGTTGAGGCGCTCGACGATCATGTCGACGCAGCGGAAGAAGTCGGCACCGGTGCGGTCGAGCTTGTTGACGAAGCACATGCGGGGCACGGCGTACTTGTTCGCCTGGCGCCACACCGTCATGGACTGCGGCTCGACACCGGCGACGCCGTCGAACACCGCGACCGCGCCGTCGAGGACGCGCAGCGAGCGCTCGACCTCGACGGTGAAGTCCACGTGGCCCGGGGTGTCGATGATGTTGATCTGGTGGTTCTTCCACCAGCAGGTCGTCGCGGCGGACGTGATGGTGATGCCGCGCTCCTGCTCCTGCTCCATCCAGTCCATCGTGGCAGCGCCCTCGTGGACCTCACCGATCTTGTAGGTGATGCCGGTGTAGAACAGGATCCGCTCGGTGGTGGTGGTCTTGCCGGCGTCGATGTGCGCCATGATGCCGATGTTGCGGACCTTCGTGAGGTCCGTGGTGATGTCGACAGCCACTTGGGTCTGGTTCCTTAGAAAGTTCGGACTGGGTGGGTGGGCGCCGGGCGCCCGCCGTCAGGCGGGGCGCCCGGCGCGTGGGTTCACCAGCGGTAGTGCGCGAAGGCCTTGTTCGACTCGGCCATCTTGTGCGTGTCCTCGCGCTTCTTCACAGCGGCGCCGAGGCCGTTGCTCGCGTCGAGGATCTCGTTCATCAGCCGCTCGGACATCGTCTTCTCGCGACGGTCCTTCGCGTAGCCGACGAGCCAGCGCAGGGCCAGCGTCGTGCTGCGGTTCGGCTTGACCTCGATCGGCACCTGGTAGGTCGCACCGCCGACGCGGCGGGACTTGACCTCGATGGCCGGCTTGACGTTGTCGAGCGCGCGCTTCAGCGTGACGACCGGGTCGGTGCCGGTCTTCTCGCGAGCACCCTCGAGCGCCGTGTAGACGATGCGCTGCGCGACCTGCTTCTTGCCGTCCTGCAGCACCTTGCTCACCAGCTGCGACACCAGCGGCGACCCGTAGACCGGGTCGACGTCGACGGGACGCTTCGGGGCGGGACCCTTGCGCGGCATCAGCCCTTCTCCTTCTTCGCGCCGTAGCGGCTACGCGCCTGCTTGCGGTTCTTCACGGCCTGCGTGTCGAGCGCGCCGCGGATGATCTTGTAACGGACACCCGGGAGGTCCTTCACACGACCTCCACGCACGAGCACGATCGAGTGCTCCTGGAGGTTGTGGCCCTCGCCGGGGATGTAGGCGGTCACCTCGACCTGCGAGCTCAGACGCACACGCGCGACCTTGCGCAGCGCGGAGTTCGGCTTCTTCGGGGTGGTGGTGTAGACGCGCGTGCAGACGCCGCGGCGCTGGGGCGATCCCTTCAGGGCAGGCGTCTTGGTCTTCGACACCTTGTCCTGGCGGCCCTTGCGGACCAGCTGGTTGATGGTGGGCACCTGGTGGTTCCCTCTCTTGTCGCTCTCAGTACCCGGCGCTCTGCCGGGCACGGTGTGTTGCGGGTGGTGCTGCTCGATCCGGTGGTTGCCTCACGCCTGGCGACCGCCCGCTCCCACGGGGACGCTGCCCCCGCGGTCGGGCGTGTCGATCTGGTTTCCGGCACGCTCGACGGTCCGGCTGTGCCAGACACGAGGACCGAGGCTACCGGGTCGCCTCAGGGCGGTCAAAACAGGCCGGAGGTGCCCCAGGACGGCCAGCGAGACCAGGATCCCGACCAGCGTGACGGCGCCTCCGAGCACGAGGGTCCAGCGTGCGCCGTACTCCTCCCCCACCCACCCGATGAGGGGTGCGCCGACGGGTGTGCCGCCCATGAAGATCATCAGGTAGAGCGCCATCACGCGCCCGCGCAGCGCCGGGTCGGTGGCGATCTGCATGCGGGTGTTGGCGGCGGTGATCATGGTCAGCGCGGTGATGCCGAGCACCGGCGCGAACACGACGAACGACCAGTACGTCGGGAGCAGGCCCGCGACGACGACGGCCACGCTGAAGACGAGCCCGGCGCCCACCACCAGCCGCAGGCGCACCTGGGCCCGGCCGGCCGCCAGCAGCGCCCCGGTCAGCGAGCCGACCGCCACGGCCGAGCCGACGAGCCCGTAGGCCGCCGACTCGCGCCCGAACACCTCCGTGACCATGAGCGCGGAGGTGATGGAGAAGTTGAGCCCGAACGTGCCGGCGAAGAACACGACGGCCAGCACCAGCATCAGGTCGCGGCGACCCCGCACGTAGCGCAGGCCCTCCCGCAGCGCGCCCTTGCGCCGCCCCGTCACCGAGGCGCTGTGCAGCGCCGCGCCGTCGAGCCGGCCGAGGACCGCGATGACCGGCAGGTAGGACACCGCGTTGATGAGGATGACCCAGCCCGTGCCCACCACGCCGCCACCGAGCGCCGCGATCATCACGCCGGCCAACGCCGGTCCGACGAGCCGCGCGGCGTTGAACGACGCCGAGTTGAGGCCCACCGCGTTCGTCAGGTCGTCCTCGTCGACGATCTCGCTCACGAACGACTGCCGCGCCGGGGCGTCGAAGGCCGTGCCCACGCCGAACAGGAACGCCAACGTGTAGACGTGCCACACCTCGACCGTCCCGGTCACCGCGAGCACGCCGAGCGCCGCCGACGGCACCGCCATCATCAGCTGCGTGACCTGCAGCAGGCGTCGCTTGGGCACGCGGTCGGCGACCACCCCGGCGTACGGCGAGAGCAGCAGCATCGGCAGGAACTGCAGGGCCGTGGTGATGCCGAGGGCGGTGGCGCCGTTGGCGGCGATCGCCAGCACGAGCCAGTCCTGGGCGACGCGCTGCATCCAGGTGCCGGTGTTGGAGACGATGCCGCCGGCGGCGTAGAGGCGGTAGTTCGGGTTCCGCAACGAGCGGAAGGTGGGGCTCACTCGGTGGGCGCTCCTGTCGTCGGTGGGCGGGGGTCGGGGGGTCTCAGTCCTGCACGGCGAGCCGCGCGAGGATCGGTACGGCGGCCCGCAGCGTCGCGCGCTCGGCCGGCGTCAGCGCCCGCAGCTCGCGCGCCAGCCACTCGTCGCGCCGGCGCCGGTCGGCGAGCACCAGCTCGCGGCCCGCGTCGGTCAGCGACACCAGCACGAGGCGGCCGTCGCGCTCGTCGGAGCGCCGGGCCACGTAGCCGCGCTCCTCGAGCTTGCGCACCGCCCGCGTCATCGACGGCGGCTGGACCTTCTCGAAGGCCGCCAGCTCGCCGACGCTCGCCTCGCCGTGGCGGTGCAGCGCACCGAGCACGCCCATGACCCCGATGCCGAGGTCGTTGGCGGGGTCGCGCTCGTTGGCGAGGCGACGGCGCAGGCGCATGACCGCGACGCGGAGCTCGGCGGCGAGGCCGGCGTCCGTGCGGGCGACGCGTTCGGTGGTGGGGGGCATGTCACCGAGCGTAACTCGTTACCTCGGGTAACTATTCCGCCGGCCGACCGGGGGCCGGCCCGGCGTCGTCTAGGGTGACCGGCGTGGAGCTCCGCGACGACCAGCCGACGCAGCACGAGATCGGTCGGCGCACCTACGCCGTCGCCGACGTCGAGCCGCTCGACGTCGACGGCGTGCGCACCGTCGAGATCGGCTGCGTGCTGTGGGCCGTGGCCTTCGTCGGCCTGCTGCCCTTCTACTCCCGCCTGTCCGCGGAGGGCGCGGGCTGGGTGCTGTGGACCTGCCTGACCGGCCTGGGGCTCGGGCTGCTGGGCCTGGAGTACTGCCGCCGGCGGCGCCGGGCCCGCACCGAGGCCGCCGAGGCCGCCGGTGTCGGGGAGACCGGGGACCCGCTGGGTCCCGGGGCGGGGCCGGCGGCCTGAGCCGCTCAGCGCCCCGGACCCTCAGAAGCGCTCGAGGTCCTCGAGGGTGATCGTGTCCACCACGGGGTCCGGCAGCGGGGCGGGCAGGTGCTTCTTCGCGATCTGCACCTCGGAGTGGGCGCCGCACCCGTGGTCGAGGGAGACCACGCGGCCGTCGTCGTTGGCGTTCGCGTTCGCGCACACGCCGAACATCTCCGAGAGCGGGCCGGCGAGACGCACGAGGAAGCCGCAGGTCGTGCAGGCCGCGGGCGCCGACGCCGCGAGCGGCGTCGCGGGGCCGCCGTCCCCGTCGTACCAGCGCTGGGCCGCCAGGTCGCGGCCCTCGGGCGACAGGGTGCGCACCCGGCCGAGGCCGAGCTCGCGCGCGACGCGCCGCACCTGGGTGCGGGTGTCGTCGTCGATCGGGTCGTCGCCGAAGGAGTACGTCGGCACGAGGCGCGGGTCGTCGTCGTCGACGGGCAGCAGGTCGCCGGGGCCGAGGTCGCCGGGGCGGACGCGCTCGCGCCACGGCACCCACGGCGGCGCCACGATCGCCTCGTCGCCCGGGGTCAGCACGACCTCGTCGACGGTGGCGGTGCGCTGGCGCGAGGCGCGGGCGACCGTGACCGACCAGTGCCAGCCGCGGTAGCCGGGGCGCAGGCAGGCGAAGGCGTGGGTGGCGACGCGGTCGCCCTCCGCGTGGCAGCCGAGGTGGTCCCCGACGTCGGCGGCGTCGACCTGCTCCAGCAGGGCGGCACGGGCGACGTCGACGGCGCGGGCCAGCGTGGAGTCGACGCCCGCGGGCGCGGCGGCGGCGACCGTCGTCGTGGCCGTCGTCGTAGTGGGAGTCACGGGCCCGATCATGACGCATCCGGCCGCGCCGTGTCGCGCCGGGGGCTCGGGTCGCGCCCCGGGGCGCGGGTCGGGTGGCAGGATGGGCCGACGACCCGGACGCAGGGAGAACCCAGGCCGATGAGCACGCCGTACGGCGACGAGCGGGACCAGCACCACGCACCCGGCGCCCGCGACCCCCACCCGTCCGGCCCGTCCGGCCCGTCCGCCCCGGGCAGCCCCGGCGGTCCCGGCGACGGCGCCCCCGGGGAGGCCCCGGGCCGGGAGGGTCCGTCGGCCGCGGCGGTCGCCGCCCGGACGGCGCGCGCCACCGGGCACGGCGTGGCCCGGGCCGCCCGCGCGACGGGCCGGGCGGGCCGCTTCACCGTCACGCAGGCCCGCCGGGCGTCGCACGCCGAGGGCGCCGGCGCCAGCGGGTTGTCGCGCCTCATCGAGCTGCACGCCTTCAACGCCGCCGGTGACGCGGCCGTCGCCATCTCGCTGGCCGGCACCCTGTTCTTCCAGGTGCCCACCGGCGAGGCCCGCGGGCAGGTCGCGCTGTTCCTCGGCCTGACGATGCTGCCGTTCGCCATCGTCGCCCCGCTCATCGGGCCGTTCCTCGACCGGTTCAGCCACGGGCGCCGGTGGGCGATCGGCGGCACGATGGCCATCCGCGCGTTCCTGTGCTGGGTGCTGGCCGGCGCGGTCGTGACCGGCTCCACGTGGCTGTTCCCGGCCGCGCTCGGGGTGCTCGTGGCGTCCAAGGCGTACGGCATCACGCGCAACGCCTCCGTGCCGCGCCTCGTGCCGCCCGACCTGACGCTGGTGAAGTCGAACGCCCGGGTCTCGCTCGCGGGCGTGGTCGGCGCCGGCGTGTCCGCGCCGCTGGCCGGGCTGGCGTCGCTGGCGGGGCCGGAGTGGTCGCTGCGCTACGCCTTCGCGGTGTTCACCGTCGCCACCATCCTGGCGATCCTGCTCCCCCGCCGCGTCGACTCCACCCACGGCGAGACGCACCTCGCGCTCGTGCCGGGCCCGTCCGCGCCCAGCATGGCGAAGGACCCGGGCGACCGGCGCAAGGCCAACCTGCGCATGCCGGTGTCGGTCTCGTTCGCGCTCCGGGCCAACTGCGGGCCGCGGTGGCTCTCGGGCTTCCTCACCATGTACGTGGCGTTCCTGCTCGCCACGAACCCGTTCGACGGGTGGAGCACCGAGGTGCTCTTCGCCCTCATCATCGGCGCCGCGGGGCTCGGCAACACCCTCGGCATCGCGCTGGCCTCCCTGCTGCGCAACGTGAACCCGGCGCTCACCGTCGTGCTGGCCCTGGCCGCGGCGGCCGCCATGGCGACCCTCGCCGCGCTCTTCCACGGCGTGCTGACCCTGTCGCTGCTCGGTCTCACCGCGGGCCTCGCCCAGTCGCTGTCGAAGCTCTCCCTCGACTCCACCATCCAGACCGACGTGCACGAGCGGGTGCGCACCAGCGCGCTCGGCCGCTCCGACACGCTGCTGCAGCTGGCGTGGGTCGTCGGCGGGTTCGTCGGCATCGCGGTCCCCCTCGAGCCGGGACGCCTCGGGCTGTCGGTGGCCGCCGCCGTGCTCGTCGCCTGGGCCGTCTACGTGCTCGGCGGCCGCCTCCAGGCCCGCCGCCTCGCGCACCGCGCCCCGGCCGGCGACCAGCCGGGCACCGCGCCCGCGGCGGAGGGCACGCCGTACCCGCCCCGGGAGGGGAGCCGGCACGACGGGCTCGACGCCGACGGGCTCGACGCGGACGGGCTCGACGGGGACGGGCTGCCGCCGACGCAGCCGTGGGGCGTGCGCGACGCGGGCGGACCCGGCGTCAGCCGTTGAGCTCGAGCTCGTCCGCCAGCGCGCGCAGCAGCTTGGCGGTCGGGCCCGCGGTGCGCGGGTCGGGGTGGCGGCCGTGGCGGTAGCCCTCCCCCACCTTGTCGAGGAGCTGGATGACGTCCTCGACGATGGGGGCCATCTCGTCCGGCTTCTTGCGGGCGGCCCGCGACTGGTTGCGGACCACCGAGCTGGGGGCGTCGAGCAGCCGCACCTGCAGCGCCTGGTCGCCGCGGCGGCCCTGGGCGATGCCGAACTCCACACGCGTGCCGGCCTTGAGAGCGGTGGTGCCCGCCGGCAGCGCGTCGGCCCGCACGTGCACGTCCTGGCCGGTGTCCGTGGACAGGAAACCGAAGCCCTTGGCCGCGTCGTACCACTTCACCTTGCCAGTCGGCACCGCTCCGACCCCTCTCTCGATCCACCCGGAGGCTCCCGGGACGCACGCAGGCCGGGCAACCGCCCGGCCTGTCGTCCAGCCTAACGCCCGGCCACCAGGGCGGTCGCGCGGGTTTCAGGCGCGGGTGGCGAGGTGCTCGTCGAGCCAGGCGGGGAAGGCGAGGAGGTCGGGCAGCACGACGTGGGTGCCCGCGGCGCGCAGCTCGTCGGCGGTGCAGCCGCCGGTCGGCACCGACACGCTCGTGGTGCCGGCGGCCAGGGCGCCCTCGACGTCGTGGACGTGGTCGCCGACGTACGCCGCCGCCCCCGCCGCCCGCAGCGGGTCGGCCTTCAGCACGCCCCAGACCCACCCCACGACCTCGTCGACGTCGAGCCCGAGGTGGTCGACGTGGCGCCGCGCGTTGGGCTCGTACTTGCCCGTGACGAGCAGCGTCCGGCCGCCGTGGCGGCGCACCGCGGCCAGCGCCTCGTGGGCCCCCGGCAGCGCGGGCACGCTGGCGACGGCGAGGTCCGGGTAGAGGGCGCGGAAGCGGTCGCAGGCGTCCGAGACGCGGGTGGCCTCGAGGTGGGGCGCGAGCAGCACGTCGAGGGGCGGGCCGAGGCGCTCGGTCATCTCCGCGACGGGCAGGTCGACGCCGAGCTCCTCGCCGAGCGCCCGCAGCACGGCCGCGAACCCCGGGACCGTGTCGATGAGCGTCATGTCGAGGTCGAACCCGACGACGAGCGGGGCGGCGGAGCGGGTCACGGCGACCAGGGTAGGGCCGGCCCGGGGCCGCGTCGGCGGCAGCGCGGCACCTCCCGCGGGAGGTAACGTTCACCGGTCCGCGATCCGCCTGCCCCTCGGAGCACCCCATGTCGACGACGACGTCCACCCCACCCTCCCCACCCGCTCCCCGCGCCCGCCGGTCCCCCGCCTCCATCGCCGTCTGGGTGGCCGTGGCCCTCGTCGGCGCCACCTGCTGGACCGTGCTCGCGCTCAGCCGCGGCGAGTCCGTCTCCGCCCTGTGGATCCTCTTCGCGGCGCTCGCGTCGTACGCCATCGCCTACCGCTTCTACGCCCGCTTCATCGGGCGGAAGGTGCTGCGCCTCGACGACCGGCGCGCCACGCCGGCCGAGCGGCTGGAGAACGGCACCGACTTCGAGGTGACCGACCGCCGCGTGCTGTTCGGCCACCACTTCGCCGCCATCGCGGGCGCCGGCCCGCTGGTCGGCCCGGTGCTCGCGGCGCAGATGGGCTACCTGCCCGGCACCGTGTGGATCATCGTCGGCGTCATCCTCGCCGGCGCGGTGCAGGACATGGTCGTCCTCTTCCTCTCGATGCGGCGCGACGGCAAGAGCCTCGGCCAGATGGTGCGCGAGGAGATCGGCGTCGTCGGCGGCATCGCGGCGCTCATCGCCGTCTTCGCCATCATGATCATCATCCTGGCGGTGCTCTCGCTGGTCGTCGTCAACGCGCTCGCCGAGTCGCCGTGGGGCGTGTTCTCCATCGGCCTGACGATCCCGATCGCGCTGTTCATGGGCGTCTACCTGCGCTACCTGCGCCCGGGCCGCGTGCTCGAGACGACCGCCATCGGCGTCGTTCTGCTGCTGCTCGCGATCATCGGCGGCGGGTACGTCGAGAGCTGGGGCCTCGGCGAGGCCCTGACGCTCGACAAGGAGACGCTGACGCTGATGCTCGTCGGCTACGGCTTCGTCGCCTCGATCCTGCCGGTCTGGATGCTCCTGACCCCGCGCGACTACCTCTCGACGTTCATGAAGGTCGGCGTCATCGTGCTGCTGGCCATCGGCCTCGTGCTGGCGCGTCCCGTGCTGGAGAACGAGAAGGTCACCGACTTCGCCACCAGCGGCGAGGGCCCGGTCTTCGCGGGCCAGCTCTTCCCGTTCCTCTTCATCACCATCGCCTGCGGCGCCCTGTCGGGGTTCCACGCGCTCATCTCGTCGGGCACCACGCCCAAGATGGTCGCCAAGGAGCGCCAGGTCATGATGATCGGCTACGGCGGCATGCTCATGGAGTCGTTCGTCGCCATCTCCGCGCTCATCGCCGCCTCGGTCATCGACCCGGGGCTCTACTACGCGATGAACGCCCCCCTCGGCGCGACCGGCGGCACCGCCGAGAGCGCGGCGGAGTTCGTCGCCGGTCTCGGGTTCTCGATCACCCCCGACCAGCTGACCGCCGCAGCGGCGAGCGTCGAGGAGGAGCTCATCTCCCGCACCGGTGGCGCCCCGACCCTGGCCTTCGGCATCTCGCTGATCTTCGACGAGGCGTTCGGCGGCGGGCTGGCGGCGTTCTGGTACCACTTCGCGATCATGTTCGAGGCGCTCTTCATCCTCACCGCCGTCGACGCCGGCACCCGCGTGGGCCGCTTCATGCTGCAGGACACCGTCGGCAACGTGTGGCCCAAGTTCGCCGACACGTCGTGGAAGCCCGCGGCCTGGGCGGCCTCCGCGGTGGTCGTCGCCTGCTGGGGCTACATGCTCTACGTCGGCGTCACCGACCCTCTCGGCGGCATCAACCAGCTCTTCCCGCTGTTCGGGATCGCCAACCAGCTGCTGGCCGCCATCGCGCTGACCCTGTGCGTGACGCTCTTCCTCAAGCACGGCTGGCTGCGCTACGTCTGGGTGCCGGCCGTGCCCCTGGCCTGGGACCTCGTCGTGACCATGACGGCGTCGTACCAGAAGGTGTTCTCGTCGAACCCGAAGATCGGCTACTTCGCGCAGGCCGACACCTACCGCGACGCCCGTGACGCGGGCGAGGTGCTGGCGCCGGCCGCCGACGCCAGCCAGATGGACACCGTCATCCGCAACTCGACCACCAACGGCGTGCTGCAGGCGGCGTTCGCGCTGCTCGTCATCGTCATCGTCGCCAACGCGGTGCTCGTCTGGGTGCGCGCCGTGCGGGCCGGGTCGCTGCCGACCACCGAGGTGCCCGCGGTCCCGTCGACGATCGTGGCGCCGGCGGACTTCGTGGCCACCAGGGAGGAGAAGGCCGAGCTGGCCGCCTGGGAGGCCGAGCGGCGCGAGAAGGCGGGGGCAGAGGTGTGATCGCGCTCGCCGAGCGCACCCGCCGCGCCTGGGCCGGCGTGCGCTGGTACCTGCGGGAGGTCAGCGGCGAGGGCCGCTGGGACGCGTACGTCGCGCGCTGCGCCGCCGACGGCGTCGAGCCGGTGTCGCGCCGCGAGTTCGAGCGGCACCGCGACCACCTCCGCGAGCACGCCGCCGCGGGGCGCTGCTGCTGATCCCCCGCGGCCGACCGGCCGCTGATCCGCCGACGGGCGGGCTCGTCCTGCGACGGGCCCGCCCGTTCGTCACCACTCCCCCGCGGCGCGCCCCGCGGTGACGGGCACGTCGTACGACGTGTGGTGACGATCGGGCGGTGGCGGCCGTGCAGCTGGCCACGACTCGGCGTGCCATCGCGTGCAGCTAGCGACGACTCGGCGGGCGGCGCAGGAGGTAGCAGTCCATGACCCACCCGGCCTCGACCTTCGCCGCGTCGCGGGCGGCGAGCACGTCGCCCAGCACGTCGCCGACGCGGCCGGCGACGAGGCGCTCGCCGGTGGCGGCGAGGTTGGCGCCCCACCAGATCGTCCAGTCCTCGAGCCCGGCGAGGTCGAGGCCGGCGTTGAGCATGACCAGCACGTTGTCGGCGCCGGCGTCGACGGCCTCGCGCAGCCGTCGCCCCGTGGTGACGGTGATGGGCTGACCCACCTCGTGGAGCACGATCCGGTGCGCCGCCGCGAGCAGCTGCAGGCTCGAGATGCCCGGCACGACCCGCACCTCGGCCGCCACGCGGCCACCCGCGAGCACGGCGTCGACGATGCGCAGCGTGGAGTCGTAGAACGCCGGGTCGCCCCACACGAGGAAGGCCACGTCGCCGGGCCGCTCGAGCAGCACCTGCTCGTACGCCGCCGCGCGGGCCGCGTGCCAGTCGGCGACGGCCCCCCGGTACGCCGAGGCGTCACCCGCCACGCGCGCCGACCGGTCGCGCTCGGGGTCGGGCACCTCGACGAGCGCCAGCCCGGGGGCGACGGCGGCGAGGAGGTCGCGCCGTACCGCCACGAGGGGGTCGTCCCCGCCGTCCGCGCGGGCCTTGCGGGGCGCCACGGCGTACGCCGCCCCCCGCAGCGCCGCGACGGCCTCGCCCGTCAGCTGCGCGGGGTCACCCGAGCCCAGGCCCACGACGTGGAGCGTGCGGGTCACCGGTCCTCGATCTCGCCCTCGACCTCGAGGTAGACGCGCTGCATCTCGGCCACGACCTCGGGGTCGGGCTCGGCCCACATGCCGCGCTCGGCCGCCTCGGAGAGCCGCTCGACCATGCCGCGCAGCGCCCACGGGTTCGACTGGCGCAGGAACGCCTGGACGTCCTCGTCGAGGACGTAGGCGCGGGCGAGCGCGTCGTACATGTGGTCGCCCACCACGCCGGCGGTGGCGTCGAAGCCGAAGAGGTAGTCGACGGTCGCCGCCAGCTCGAACGCGCCCTTGTAGCCGTGGCGCTGCATCGCCGAGATCCAGCGCGGGTTGACCACGCGGGCCCGGAAGACGCGAGCGGTCTCCTCGCCCAGCGTGCGGGTGCGCACGGCGTCGGGCGAGGTGGAGTCGCCGACGTACGCGCGGGGCGCGGTGCCGGTCAGGGCGCGGACGGTCGCGACCATGCCGCCGTGGTACTCGAAGTAGTCGGCCGAGTCGGCGATGTCGTGCTCGCGGGTGTCGAGGTTCTTCGCCGCGACCGCGATGCGCTTGTAGTTGGCCTGCATGTCCGCGGTCGCCGGGACGCCGGCGAGGTCGCGGCCGTAGGCGAAGCCGCCCCACGCCGTGTAGACCTCCGCCAGGTCGGCGTCGGTGCGCCAGTTGCCCGACTCCACGGCCTGCAGCACACCCGCGCCGTACGCGCCCGGGGCCGAGCCGAAGATGCGGGTCGTGGCGCGGCGCTCGTCGCCGTGCTCCGCCAGGTCGGCCCGGGCGTGGGCGCGCACGAAGTTCAGGTCGTCGGGCTCGTCGAGGTCGGCCACCATGCGGATCGCGTCGTCGAGCATGTCGACCACGTGCGGGAACGCGTCGCGGAAGAAGCCCGAGATGCGCAGCGTCACGTCGATGCGCGGGCGGCCGAGCTCGTCGAGCGGCACCGGCACGAGGCCGCTGACGCGGCGCGACGCCTCGTCCCAGGTGGGCCGCACGCCGACGAGCGCGAGCACCTCGGCGACGTCGTCGCCCGAGGTGCGCATGGCCGAGGTGCCCCAGGCGGAGAGGCCGACGGAGCGGGGCCACTCGCCCGTGTCGTCGCGGTGGCGCGCCAGGAGCGACTCGGCCATCGCGACGCCCGTGTCGTAGGCGAGCCGCGACGGCACCGCGCGCGGGTCGACCGTGTAGAAGTTGCGCCCGGTCGGGAGCACGTTGACGAGGCCGCGCAGCGGCGAGCCCGAGGGGCCGGCCGGCACGAAGCCGCCGTCCAGCGCGTGCAGCACCGCGGTGAGCTCGTCGGTCGTGCGCGCCAGGCGGGGCACGACCTGGGTCGCGGCGAAGGTGAGGACCTCGCCGACCGCGGGGTCGGCGTCGCCCTCGAGCCGGTCCACGACACCGGGGACGGCGGTGGGCTCCCAGTCGGCCGCCTCCATCGCCTCGACGAGCGCGCGGGCGCGACGCTCCACGGCGTCGACCTCGGCCGTGCTCGGCTCCTTGCCCGCACCGGTCGGCAGGCCCAGCGCGCTGCGCAGGCCCGGCACCGCGCCGGCCTGGCCGCCCCACACCTGGGTGGCGCGCAGGATGGCGAGCACGAGGTTGACCCGCGCGTCGCCCTCGGGGGCGCCGCCGAGCACGTGGAGGCCGTCGCGGATCTGCGCGTCCTTGACCTCGCAGAGCCAGCCGTCGACGTGGAGCAGGAAGTCGTCGAAGTCGTCGTCCTCCGGGCGGGTCTCCAGCCCGAGGTCGCGGTGCATCTGGGCCGACTGCATGAGCGTCCAGATCTCGCCGCGGATCGCCGGCAGCTTCGCCGGGTCCATCGCCGCGATGTTGCCGTACTCGTCCAGCAGCTGCTCGAGGCGGGCGATGTCGCCGTACGTCTCCGCACGGGCCATCGGCGGCACCAGGTGGTCGACGATCGTGGCGTGGGCGCGGCGCTTGGCCTGCGCCCCCTCCCCCGGGTCGTTGACGAGGAACGGGTAGACGAGCGGCAGGTTGCCCAGCACGGCGTCGGTCGCGCAGTCCGCCGACAGCGCCGCGTTCTTGCCGGGCAGCCACTCCATCGAGCCGTGCTTGCCGAGGTGCACCACGGCGTGGGCACCGAAGCCGCCAGCCTCGGGCGACGCCTCGATCCAGCGGTAGGCCGCCAGGTAGTGGTGGCTCGGCGCCATGTCGGGGTCGTGGTAGATCGCGACCGGGTTCTCGCCGAAGCCGCGCGGCGGCTGGATCATCACGACGACGTTGCCGGCGCGCAGGGTGGCGAGCACGATCGCGCCCTCGTCGTTCACGAACAGGGTGCCGGGCGCCTCGCCCCACGCCTCGACCATCTCGGCCTTGAGCGTCGGGGAGACCTCGGCGGTCCACGCGGCGTACTGCTCCGGGGTGATGCGCACGTGCGCGTCGGTGAGGTCGGCGTTGGTCAGCCACTCCTCGTCCTGCCCGCCGGCCGCGATGAGCGCGTGGATGAGGGCGTCGCCGGCGGCGGTCTCGTCCTCGAGGTCGAGCAGGCGGGTGACCTCGCCGTCGGCGGGGCCCAGGTCGTAGCCGTCGGCCCGCAGGGCGCGCAGGAGGCGGATCGCCGAGACCGGGGTGTCGAGGCCGACCGCGTTGCCGATGCGGGCGTGCTTCGTCGGGTACGCCGACAGCATGAGCACGAGGCGCTTGCTCGCCGCCGGCGTGCGGCCCAGCGCGGCGTGCGCGGCGGCGATGCCCGCGACGCGGGCGCAGCGCTCGGGGTCGGCCACGTAGCGCGGCAGCCCGTCCTCGTCGACCTCCTTGAACGAGAACGGCGCCGTGATGATGCGACCGTCGAACTCGGGGATCGCGATCTGCGTCGCGGAGTCGAGCGGCGAGACGCCGTCGTCGGAGGCCTCCCACTCCTCGCGGCTGCTGGTGAGCGCGAGCGCCTGCAGGACCGGCACGTCGAGGGCGGCGATGCGCTCGACGTCCCACGTCTCGTCGGCGCCGCCCGCCGCGACGTCCGCGGGGGTCGAGCCGCCGGCGGCCAGCACGGTGACCACGAGCGCGTCGAGGGAGCCCAGCGCGTCGTACAGGTCGTCGGGGGCCGAGCGGAGCGAGGAGGAGTAGATCGGCAGGCCCACGGCGGTGCCCGTGGCGTCGACGGCGTCGGCCAGCGCGTGGGCGAACGCGGTGTTCCCCGAGGCGTGGTGCGCGCGGTAGTAGAGGATGCCGATCCGCGCCCGGTCGCCGGCGTCGGCGAGGGCGGCGGCCTGCGGGCGCTCCGCCCAGCCCCACGCGGGGAGCGACGCGGGGGGCTCGAAGCCCTCGCCCGTCAGCAGCACGGTGTCGGAGAGGAACGCGTGCAGCTGGCGCAGGTTCTCCGGCCCGCCCTCCGCGAGGTAGCGGTGCGCCTCCGCGGCGACGCCGACCGGCACCGTCGAGAGCTCCATGAGCTCGGCGCTCGGGGTCTGCTCGCCGCCGAGCACGACGGTGGGCACGCCGGTGCCGACGATGCGGCGGAACCCGGAGCACAGGTCCTGCGGCGAGCCGAGGATGCGGGCCACGACGAGGTCGGCCTCCGCGAGCGCCGCCCCCATCTCCTGGTGCGCGGAGCGCGACGGGTTGGCGACCGTGAACTCGACGCCGCTGGCGCGGGCGGAGAGCAGGTCGGTGTCGGACGTCGAGACGAGCGCGATGCGGGTCACGGGGTTCCTCCTCGGGGTTCTCGCCCCGTCGGGTCAGGACCGCCCACGGTCAGTGTCTGGCTGGCCCGCGCCGCCGTCGGGCGTCGCGGGGGTCACAGTGGCGGAACCGCCCCGGAGTCGCGCCGGGTTCCTGGGTCCGTCGGCGGAAGGGTCGACGGCAGCCTAGGGCACGGGCCACCGCTTCCCGGCACGGACCACTAGGGTTCCGCACGTGGTGACCCTCGCGGACCTCCAGGTCAGGACCCTCGGCGAGCCGACGGTCGAGTCCCCCCTCGCCTCCTACGTCGAGGGCCGCACGACGAACCAGTACTACGTCGCCGAGGGCGATCGGATCCTCATGGACGACACCCTGGCGCTGATCGACGCTCGCGGCGTCCCCCGCGAGGACCTCCCGACCTTCGAGGCCGGCGGCCCCCGCGCCCGCATCTTCTTCGAGCCGTCGCGGACCCGCGCCGCCGTCGTCACCTGCGGCGGGCTGTGCCCCGGGCTCAACAACGTCATCCGCGCGCTCGTGCGCTCGCTCGACGACCACTACGGCGTCACCGAGGTCGTCGGGTTCCGCAACGGGTACGCCGGCCTCGACCCCGCGAGCGGACTGCAGCCGGTGGCGCTCACCCGCGAGTACGTCGCCGACATCCACGAACGCGGCGGCACCGTGCTGGGTTCCTCGCGCGGCGCCCGCGACCCCGGCGTCATGGTCGACACCCTCGTCGAGCACGCCATCGACATCCTCTTCGTGGTCGGCGGCGACGGCTCGATGCGCGGCGCCCACGCCCTGTCGGAGGAGTGCGCGCGCCGCGGCCTGCCGATCGCCATCGTCGGGGTGCCCAAGACCATCGACAACGACATCCCCCACATCGGGCAGAGCTTCGGCTTCCAGACCGCCTTCGCCCGCGCCGCGCAGTCGATCACCGCCGCGAAGGTCGAGGCGCAGGCCGCGGTCAACGGCGTCAGCATCGTGCAGACCATGGGCCGCCACGCGGGCTTCATCGCCTGCTACTCGGCGCTGGCCGCGCAGACCGCCAACTTCGTGCTCATCCCCGAGGTGCCCTTCTCCCTGGAGGGGCCCGGCGGCCTGCTCGCCCACGTGCGCCAGCGCGTCGCCGACCGCGGGTACGCCGTGATCGTGGTCGCCGAGGGCGTCGGCCCGCACCTCCTCCCGGGTGGCGAGGCGGCGGCTGACGCGACCGACGCGTCGGGCAACCAGGTGCTCGGCGACCCCGGCCGCTACCTGCGCCAGCGCATCCGGGACGACTTCGCCGAGCACGGCGAGGAGGCGACGCTGCGCTACTTCAACCCCGGGTACTTCATCCGCTCGGTGCCCGCCGACCCCGCCGACGCCGTCTACTGCGCGCGCCTCGCGCAGAGCGCCGTGCACGCCGCCATGTCGGGCCGCACCGACGTGGTGGTCGGGCGCCGCAAGCACCGCTTCGTCAACGTGCCGATCCCCGCCGTGACGAAGCGGGCGCACAGCGTCTCCCCCGACGGCGACCTGTGGCTCAGCGTGCTGGAGTCCACCGCCCAGCCGCGCCAGATGCTCTGACCCGCCCCAGCCGCAGGCGCGACGGCGTACCCTCCCCGCCCGTGACCTCCCACGCCTTCAGCGACCCCGAGCGCGCCGCCGTCTACCGCGCCATCGGCCAGCGCCGCGACGTGCGCCGGTTCGTCCCGGGCGCGACGGTGCCCGACGAGGTGCTCGCGCGGCTGCTCGCGGCCGCGCACGCCGGGCCGAGCGTCGGGCTGATGCAGCCGTGGCGCTTCGTGCGGATCACCCGCCCCGACCTGCGCGAGGGCATCCACGCCCTGGTGGAGGCCGAGCGGCACGCGACCGCGGCGGCGCTCGACGAGCGGGCGGCGGAGTTCCTGCGGCTCAAGGTCGAGGGCGTGCGCGAGTGCGCAGAGCTGCTGGTCGTCGCGCTCCGCGAGGGTCGGGAGCCGCACGTCTTCGGCCGGCGCACCATGCCGCACATGGACCTGGCGTCGGTGGCCTGCGCGATCCAGAACCTGTGGCTCGCCGCCCGGGCCGAGGGTCTGGGCACCGGGTGGGTGTCGCTGTTCGACCCCGTGGCCCTCGCCGAGCTGCTCGGCATGCCCGACGGTGCGGAGCCGGTGGCCGTGCTGTGCCTGGGCCCGACGCCCCACTTCGACGAGCGTCCGACGCTGGAGCTCGACGGCTGGACGACCGCCCGGCCGCTCGCGGACTTCGTCACCGCCGACGGTTGGTAGTCTCGCCGCGCCAGTCGACCCCGCGAGGGGCAGGGAACCCGGTGCGACTCCGGGGCTGACGCGCAGCGGTGTGGGTGACGGGCGGGACCTCCTCGAGAGGGGCCACTGGGGGTGATCCCCCTGGGAAGGCGTCCCGGCCGGTCGACCCCGAGCCCGAAGACCTGCTGGCACCCGGTGGCGCCCGCCACCGGTGTCGAGGACGGGCTCCGCGTGACGAGCCCCGGCACGGACGAGGTCTCCCATGGTCGCCACCCGCACGCGCACCGACCTGTGCCCCGGCGTCGCCCGGCCCTGGCCCGCCGAGGACGGCGGGCTCGTGCGGCTGCGACTCGTCGGGGGCGCCACCGACGCCGGCACGCTCCGGGCCGTCGGCCGGGTCGCCGCCGCGCACGGCGACGGCGACGTGCACCTGACGCGGCGGGCCAACCTGCAGCTGCGGGGCCTCGCGCTGGAGGACGGGCGGCTGCTGCCCGCGGCCGACGCCGCCGTCGAGGCCACCGGTCTCCTGCCCTCGCGCAGCCACGAGCTGGTGCGCAACGTGCTCGTCTCGCCCCTCACCGGGGTCGAGGGGGGACGCGCCGACCTGCGACCGGTCGCGCAGGCGCTCGACGAGGCCCTGCGGGCGGACCCGGCGCTGGCCGGGCTCTCCGCGCGGTTCCTCTTCGTGCTCGACGACGGCCGCGGTGACGTGCTCGGCCGCCCCACCGACGTCGGTCTCGTCGCGCTCGACGCCACCACCGCGCAGGTGCGCTGGGGCTCGGCGGGCTGGGGTCCGGTCGTGCCGCTGGAGGGCGCCGTCCCGGCCCTGGTGGGCGTCGCCCACGAGTTCCTCGTCGCCCGCGGCGAGGGCCCCGAGGCCCCGTGGCACGTCGACGAGCTCGACGCGCCGCTGCCCCTGCCCGCGGGCGCGCCCGACCCGCGCGTGCCCGCGGCGGCCGAGCCCCCGCCGTACGGACCGGTGGGCGGCACCCACGACCACGTCGCGGTGCCCGACGGGGTGCTCACCCCGCCGCTGCTGGCGCGGCTGCTCGACGGGCTGCCCGACGACGCGCCCGTGGTCGTCACGCCCTGGCGCTCCCTGCTGCTGCCGGTCGTCGTCGCGCCCGCGGCCGCCGCGGAGCTGCGGCGCCCGACCCGGCGCTACGCCTACGAGGGCTCGGGCGCGGCGATCTACGTCGACTCGTTCGCCACCATCCGCCGCGAGGTGCGGGCCGCCGGCGGGTTCGACCACCTCCCCCGCGGCGCCGACGGCGAGCCCGACCCGGACGTCGAGCGCGTGGTCGTGCGGATGGTGCACGGCACCGGGCAGACCGACCTCGCCCCCTCCGTCGTCGTGCACCCCGAGCTGGTGCGGTCCGCGCGGTCCGCGCTCGCGGCGGGGGCGCCGATCATCACCGACGCGCACATGGTGGCCACGGGCGTGACCCGCGCCCGCCTGCCCGCCGCCAACGAGGTGCTCTGCGCGCTGCGCGACCCCCGCGTCGGCGGGCTCGCCGCGGCCTGGGGCACCACGCGGTCCGCGGCCGCACTGTCGCTGCTGGCCGACCGGCTCCCCGGCTCGGTGGTGGCGATCGGTAACGCGCCCACCGCCCTGTTCCACCTCCTCGAGCTGCTCGCCGACGGCTGCCCGCCGCCCGCCGCGGTCGTCGGCTGCCCGGTCGGCTTCATCGGCGCCGCCGAGTCGAAGGAGGCGCTGGCCGCCTGGGCCGGCGCGCACGACCTGCCGTTCCTCACCGTCCACGGGCGCCGCGGCGGCTCGGCCATGACCGCCTCGGCCCTCAACGCGATCGCCCAGGAGGCGGAGTGAGCACCCCCGGCAGCACCCCCGGCCCGACCACCGGGGCCCCCGTCGCGCCCGGCCGCTTCCACGGCGTGGGCGTCGGGCCCGGCGACCCCGAGCTGGTGACGCTCAAGGCGGCGCGCCTCATCGCGGCCGCCGACGTCGTCGCCTTCCACGCGGGCCGCGGCAAGCAGTCGAACGCCCGACGCATCGCCGCCGACCTCATCCCGGCCGGCGTGATCGAGGAGGAGCTCGTCTACCCCGTCACCACGGGCGCGACCGACCACCCGGGCGGGTACGCCGGCGCGATGGCCGACTTCTACCTCGAGTCCGCCGCGCGGCTGGCCGCCCACCTCGAGGCGGGCCGCGACGTCGTGCTGCTCGCCGAGGGCGACCCGATGTTCTACGGGTCGTACATGTACATGCACGACGCCCTCTCCGAGCGCTTCTCGACCGAGGTCGTGCCGGGGGTGCCGGCGTTCGCCGCCGCCACCGCCACCGTCGCCGCGCCCCTCGTGCGCCAGACCGACGTGCTGACGATCCTGCCCGGCACCCTGCCCGAGACCGAGCTCGCGCGCCGCCTCGCCGACACCGACGGCGCGATCATCATGAAGCTGGGTCGACGCTTCCCCGCGGTACGGCGCGCGCTCGCCGCCGCGGGCCGGCTCGAGCACGCCGTCTACGTCGAGCGGGCGTCGATGGCCTCGGAGCGGCACCTGCGCGTCGTCGACGTCGACCCCGACTCGGTGCCGTACTTCTCCCTCATCGTCGTCGCGGGCGACTCGCTGCACAGCGTCGGCCGGCGGACGGGGACCGCTGCCGCCGGCGCCACGACACGACCGGCCGCGATCGGCGCCGACGGCGTCGTCGCCGCGGGCCCGGCCGAGCTCGCCGTCGTCGGGCTCGGCCCGGGGCCGGACCGCTGGCTGACGCCCGAGGCCTCCGCGGTCCTCGCGGTGGTGGACCACGTGGTCGGGTACGCGCCGTACGTGCGGCGGGTGCCGCACCGCGAGGGCCTGACGCGTCACGCCAGCGGCAACGCCGTGGAGGTCGACCGGGCCCGCCTCGCGCTCGACCTGGCGCTGCGCGGCGAGCGGGTCGCGGTGGTGTCCGGCGGCGACGCCGGGGTCTTCGGCATGGCCACCGCGGTGCACGAGGCGCAGGTCGCGGCGGCCGCGGAGGACCCGGCGTACTCCGCCGTGCCCGTCCGCGTCGTGCCCGGCGTCTCCGCGGTCCAGGCCGTCGCCGCCCGGGCGGGCGCGCCGATCGGCGGGGACTTCGCGGTGATGAGCCTCTCGGACCGGCTCAAGCCGTGGGCCGTGGTCGAGCAGCGCCTGCGCGCCGCGGCGGCCGCGGACCTCGTGCTAGCGCTCTACAACCCGCGTTCGGCCAGCCGCCCCGACCAGCTCGGCGACGCGCTGAAGGCGCTGCGCGAGGTGCGGGACGACGCCACCGTCGTGGTCGTGGGCCGCGACGTCGGGCGCGCCGAGGAGGAGCTGCGCGTGACGACGCTGGGCGAGCTCGACCCCGAGACGGTCGACATGAAGTGCCTGCTCATCATCGGGGCCACCCGCACCCGGGTGGACCACGGCCGCGTCTGGACGCCGCGCAGCGTGGACTGAGCGCTGCCGGCTCTCCGGGCCGGTTCGTGGCGCCGGTTCGTGGTAGCAGCGCCGCGGAAAACGTGGCGCTGCCACCACGAGCGGGTCAGGTCGCGCGGTCGCGGCGGCGGGTGCGCTCGGCGAGCACGGCGGCGACGAGGCCCGCGACGAGGGGCACGACCATGGCGGTGCGCAGGGTCGTCGCGTCCGACAGCACGCCGACGAGCGGCGAGGTGGCCAGGAAGCCGAGCCGCATGAGCCAGCCCGTCAGCGCCACGCCCGTCCCCACCGGCAGCCCCGGCACCCGGTCGGCGGCCGCGAAGGCCGCCGGCACGAGCGTGGCGCTGCCGAAACCCACGAGGGCGAACCCGAGGAGCACGAACGGGTACGACGCGCCCGCCACCACCGGCACGAGACCACCGGCGACGAGCAGGCCCCCGGCCCGCGCGACCGCGCCCCGGCCCCAGCGGTCGGTCATGGGGTCGCCGAGCAGCCGGCCGACGAACTGGCTGACGAGCACGACGGTGAGGCCGAGCCCCGCGACGACCGCGGGCGCCGCGGTCTCGCGGCCGAGGAGGAGCACCACCCAGTTGTTCGCCACGTCCTCCAGCAGCGTGCCGCAGACGGCGAGGAGCACGAGGGGCACGAGCAGTCGGTACGCCGTGCGCCGCGCAGCCGGGCGCGCCCGCTCCGCGCCGTCCGTCGTGGCAACGGGGCCGCCCGCCTGGTCACTGGGCCCGCCGGCGGCCGTGGCTGCGCTCGCGTCGGGCCGCGCGCCGTGCGGCAGCCGCGCCAGGCGCGCCGCGAGCAGCGCGACCGCTGCCCACACGACGCCGTTCACGACCATCTGCAGCCCGATCGCGACGTCGGCGGCGGCCGCGGTGGCGCCGATCACCCCGCCGGAGGCGGCGCCCAGGCTCCAGATCGCGTGCAGCGAGTTGATGATCGACCTCCCGGCCAGCCGCTCGACGGCGATGCCGTGCACGTTCTGGGCGGCGTCGACGACCGCGTCGAGCACACCGCCGAGCACGAGGGCCGCGAAGAGCAGCGCCACGGTCCCGCTGACCCCGGCCACCCCCATGGCGACGGCCAGCAGCACCGAGCCGACGGCCGTCACCCGGGGCGCGCCGAAGCGGCGGATGAGCGGCGCGCCCGCCGCGGCTGCTGCGATCGCACCCGCGGGGAAGGCGACGACCGTCAGCCCGAACGCGGTGTCCGAGAGGTCGAGGGCCCGCTTGATCTCGGGGTAGCGCGGCAGCAGTGCGCTGTAGAGCACCCCGTTGGTGAAGAACATGAGCGAGACGCCCAGGCGCGCGCGTCCGAGGCGCGCGGTGGGGACGGCGGGGGCGGGAGCGGCAGGCACTGCGCGACCGTAGGTGGTTGACTGATCACGTGCAACAATCGAAACGCCACAAAACGATCATCCACGCCGTGGCGGGCGGCGATGCCGTCACGATCGCAGCCTTGGTCGAGCTGACCGGCGTCTCGGCGGTCACCATCCGCCGGGACCTGGCCGAGCTGGCGGCCGTCGGGGCCGTGGTGCGGACCCACGGCGGCGTACGACGGGCGCGGCAGCGCGGCGTGCCCATGCCGTTCGCCACCCGGTCCGCGGCCGACCAGGAGCTCAAGTCGGCGCTCGCCGCGGTGGCGGCGGGACTCGTGGCGGACGAGGACGCGGTGGTCGTCGACAACGGCACGACCTGCCTGGCCGTGGCTCACGCGCTGGCCGGGCGCTCCGTCACGGCGCTCGCCCTGTCCCTGCACGCGGCCGCCGCCCTCGCAGCGCGGCCCGGCGCGACGGTCGTGGTGCCCGGCGGGGTCGTCGAGACGGACACGCTCGCGTTCGGCGGCGCGTCGGCCGTCGAGGCCGTCCACGACTTCCGCGCCGACGTCGCCGTCATCGGCGCCTGCAGCGCCTCGCCGGCCCAGGGACTGACGTCGACGACCCACGACGACGCGCGGCTCAAGCGCGCCGTGCTGGCCGGTGCGGCGCGGCGCGTGCTGGTCGCCGCCCCCGGGAAGCTCGCGCGCACCTCGGCCTTCCGGTTCGGCGACGCCGCGGACCTCACCCACCTCGTGACGAGCACCGCCGCCGCACCCGACCTGCTCGACGGGTTCCGGGCCGAGGGCGTCGACGTGCACCTGGTGGACGCGGCACCCGACGACGCGGACCCCGCGCGCTAGGCAGGGCGCCGCGGCGCGCCGTACCGGTCGTGTCGCCGACGGTTCGTGGTAGCAGCGCCGCGGAAGGCGCGGCGCTGCTACCACGGACGGGGGCCCGGGCGCCTCAGATCCAGCCGCGGTCGCGGGCGACGCGGGCGGCCTCGACGCGGGTCGCCGTGCCGGTCTTGCCGATGGCCGAGGACAGGTAGTTGCGCACGGTGCCCGGGGACAGGTGGACGCGCTCGGCGATGCGGGCGACGGGTACGCCGTCGAGCGCGACGCGCAGCACCTCGACCTCGCGGTCCGTCAGCGGGTTCGACCCTCCGGCGAGGGACTCCCCCGCCAGCAGCGGATCGACGACCCGGAACCCCGCGTGGACCCGGCGCACCGCGTCGGCCAGCTCGGAGGCCGGGGTGTCCTTGACGACGAAGCCCGACGCGCCGGCCTCGAGGGCGCGGCGCAGGTAGCCGGGACGCCCGAAGGTCGTCACCACGAGCGACCGCACCCCGGGGACGTGGGCCCGCAGGGCGGCCGCGGCCGCGATCCCGTCGGGGACGGCGGCGTCGCCGGGCATCTCGATGTCGAGCAGGCACACGTCGACGGAGGCGGCCCGTGCGGCGTCGACGACCTCGTCCGCGCGCCCCACCTCCGCGACGACCTCGAGGTCGGGCTCGAGGGCGAGCAGGGCGGCGAGTGCGCCACGCACCAGCGCCTGGTCGTCCGCGAGCAGCAGCCGGATCGTCACGTCCACGCCACCTCTACCCGGGTCCCGCCGCCGGGCGCCTCGTCGACCACGAGGGTTCCCCCGGCCGCGCGGACGCGCTCGGCGATGCCGCGCAGGCCGTTGCCCGGCGGGTACGGCCCGCCGCGGCCGTCGTCCGCGACGACGAGACGGTCGTCCGCGAGCGTCACCGCGCAGCGCCGGGCGCCGCTGTGGCGCACGACGTTGGTGATCGCCTCCCGCAGCACCCACGCGACGACGATGCGGCGGCGCGGGTCCACCACGGACGGGTCGTCCGGCACGTCGGCCTCGACCCCGGCCGCGGCCAGGGCGGCCCGGGCGGCCGCCAGCTCGTCACCGAGACGGGCGATGCGCAGCCCCGCCACGGTCGCCCGCACCTCGCCGAGGGCCTCCCGGCTCAGCGAGCGGATCTCCGCGAGCTCGGTGCGGGCCCGGGCGGGATCGAGGTCCACGAGCCGCTCGGCCAGCTCGGCCTTGGCGACCACGACGGTCAGGCTGTGGCCGAGCACGTCGTGCACGTCGCGGGCCACCCGCTCGCGCTCCGCCACGAGCGCCAGCTCCTCCGCGACCCCCTGCGAGGCCTCCCGGTGCTCCTCCAGGACCCGCACGGCCGTCAACGTCACCACCGTCGCCAGCATGATCGGCACGAAGAACAGGCCGCCGTCGAACCGGTCCACCGTCGTGGTCAGCGCCGCCGTGGCCCCCGTCAGGACGACGACCGTCCCGAGCCCCAGCCGGAGCGGCGCCAGGAGCAGTGCGTAGGACGCGGTGTAGATGCTCAGGCCCATCGCCGGCGTGCCCTGCAGCGCTGTCCCGGCGGCGCCGAGGACCACCAGCGCGCCGACCCCGGCCACGGGCCACCACGCCGGCCACCGGCGCGCGAGCGCGGGGCGGTCGGAGAGCACGAAGCCGTGGAGGTAGACGGCGACGAAGGCCACCAGCACCACCGCCCCGACCAGCCGCTCCGCGGCCGGCCGCGGGGTGTCCACGAGGTCCAGGACGGGGAAGACCATGAAGACCAGCCAGACCGCCGGCATCAGCCAGGCCCAGCGCGCCCAGGGGTCCGGCGCAGCGCCCCCGTCGGCCGGGGCCGGGGCCCGGGCCGGGGCCGACTCCGTCACTGGCGGCCGCGCCCGCGGCGTACCAGCAGCGTCGCGACGACGCCCAGCACCAGCGCCCACACACCCAGGTTCAGCAGCGGCACCCACAGCGCCTCGGTGCCCAGGTCGCGCCCGTCGTTCGAGATCAGTCGGCCCTCCGTGACGGGGTAGCGGGCGAGCGACACGTACCCGTAGAGCGGGGTGAACCTCGCGATGTCCAGCAGCACGCCGCTCAGCGGCACGAACAGGTTGCCGAGGAAAGCGAGGATGACGACCATACCGCTGGCCGCGGACACGGCCGCCTCCGTCCGGAACGCGAGGGCCGCGCACAGCCCGAACAGCGCGAAGACCGTCGACCCGGCCGCCACCGCCAGCATGCTGAGGCCCCACGCGACGACCGGGCCCTCCGCGCCGCCGATCCACCCGACCAGCGCGATGAGCGTGACGGGCAGGAGCGCCACCAGCACGGCGAGCGCGGCCTTGACCGCGACGAAGGAGCCGTCCCGGAGGGGGGTCAGGGCGAGCTGCCGACCCCACCCCTGCATGCGCTCGACCGCCGCAGAGCCGCCCACGCCGACGGTGGCCGTCACCGCGCCGTACGCCGCCATCGAGACCAGCATGTAGAGCGCGACGTTGCCGTTGCCCACGGACGTGCTCGCGTGGTCCTGCGTGGAGCCGAAGACCACGAAGAGGAAGGTGGGGAGCACCGCGACGAAGAACAGGTTCGCGCGGTCGCGGGCGAAGCGGCGCAGCTCGAGCCCGAGGTACGTCGTGTTCACCGGACCTCCTCCGCGCCCACCGTGCCGGACGTGAGGGCGACGAAGGCCTCGTCGAGCGAACCCGTCGCGATCTCGAGGTCGTGGCCCCCGAGGTCGACCAGCAGCGTCCGCGCCACGGCGTCCGCGTCGGTCGCCCGGACGCTCACCCGGTCACCCTGCACCCGGACGTCCGCGGCCCCGGGGTGGGCGCGCAGCGCACGGAGCGCCGCCTCGCGCCCCGGCACCGGCAGGTCCGCCCGCACCGTCCGCCCCGAGGCCCGCGAACGGATGTCGGCCGTCGAGCCGTCGGCGACCACGCGCCCGGCGGCGGCCACGACGATGCGGTCGGCGAACGCGTCCGCCTCCTCCAGGTAGTGCGTCGCGAAGACGACGGTCCGTCCCCGCGCGGCCTCGGCGTGCATCGTGCGCCAGAACTCGCGACGGGCCGTCACGTCCATCCCCGCCGTCGGCTCGTCGAGCACGAGCAGCTCGGGGTCCGGCAGCAGCGCCAGCGCGAACCGCAGCCGCTGCTGCTCCCCGCCGGAGCACTTCGCCACGAGCCGGCCGGCCAGGGGCGTCAGCCCCGTCCGCTCGAGCACGTCGTCGACCGCGACCGGGGAGGGGTACGTCGAGGCCACGAGCCGTACGGTCTCGCCCACGGTCAGGTCGCGCAGCAGGCCGCCGGTCTGCAGCACGGCGGCCGTGCGCCCCTCCCGCACCGCGTGGCGCGGGTGGCGCCCGAGGACGCGCACGGCGCCGGTCGTGGGCTCGGTGAGGCCGAGCACCATGTCGAGCGTCGTGGTCTTGCCGGCGCCGTTGGGGCCGAGGAAGGCGACCACCTCACCCGGCGCGACCCGCAGGTCGATGCCGCGCACGGCCCGGACCTCGCCGTCGGGGGTACGGAAGGTCTTGGTGACGCCGTCGAGAGCGACGGTAGCGGGGGCGGCCGTGGCCGGTGGTGCCGGCTGCGCGGCGGCCCCTTGCGACGGCGGGGCGGTGCGGGTGGTGGTCATGTCCCCAGCCTCGCGGCGGCGGCGGGTGCGGCGCCGTACCCGCCTGTCACCGGGTGGGCGTGACATCTGTCATCGACCACCGACGACGACGCCCGCCGTACCGGACGGGGGCCGGTACGGCGGGCGCGGCGCGCGGGGCGGGGGGACCCGCGAGGGGGACCTCAGGCGACGTCGATCTCGGTGACGACGTCGACGTTGCCCTTGGTGGCGTGGGTGTAGGGGCAGATCTGGTGGCCGGTCTCGACCGCCTTCTCCGCGTCGGCCTGCGAGACGCCGCCGCCGAACTCGACGAACAGCTTGACCGCGAGGCCGAAGCCGGTGTCCTCCCGCGGGCCGATGCCGACCTCGGCGGTGACGGAGACGTCCTCGAGCTTCACGCCGTGCTCCTTCGCGCCGGCCTTCAGCGCGCCGAGGAAGCAGGCCGCGTAGCCCGTCGCGAAGAGCTGCTCGGGGTTGGTGCCGCCGCCGGCGCCACCCATCTCCTTCGGGACGACGAGCTCGACGTCGATCTGGCCGTCGGAGGTCGAGGCGTGGCCGTTGCGGCCGTCGCCGGTCGCGGTGGCGGAGGCGGTGTACGCGATGGAGGTGGGCATCGTTTCTCCTTGTCGAACCCCCGGCGCGGCGGCCGGAAGCCATGTAGAGTGACTAGTACGTCTACATCAGACTGACACGTCGGAGACCGCTACGCAAGGACCGGACATGAGCCCCACCACCAGCGACGCCCGCGCCGAGGCGCCGACCCTGCGCGGCCCCGCCGTGCGTGCCCGGATCCTCGAGGCGGCGACGCACCGCTTCTACGCCGACGGCATCCGCGCCGTCAGCGCCGACCGGCTCATCGCGGACGCCGGCATCTCGAAGGTGACCTTCTACCGGCACTTCGCCTCCAAGGACGACCTCGTGGTGGCCTACCTCGAGCGGGTCGCCGCCGAGGAGGAGCAGGCCCTCACCCGCGTGCGTGCCGCCCGCAGCGACGATCCCGCAGCGGTGCTCCTCTGGTACGCCGACCACGTCGCCGAGGTGAGCTGCGCCGAGAGCTTCCGGGGCTGCGCGTTCCTCAACGCCGCCGCGGAGATCGCCCAGGAGGACCACCCGGCCCGCGCGGTCGTGGCCGCCCACCGCACCTTCCTGCTGCGCCAGGCCAGCGAGCTGCTCGCGGAGATGGGGCTCGGCGCCGCCGCCGCGGAGCGCGCCGCCCACGCCCTCCTCATGCTGCGCGACGGTGCGATGGTCGCGAGCAGCCTCGACGGCGACCCCGCCGGCACCGCCGCCGCGCTCGTCGCCGCCGGCGAGGCCGTGGTGCGCACCGCGCGCGGCTGAGCGCGGCCGGTCAGGCGCTCGCCGCCGCGCGGCCCTGCGCTGCCGACGCGCCGAGGTCGCTGCCGGGCAGCGACCGGCCGTCCGCGACGGCCTCGACCCACGCGTCGGTGGTCGCGACGGCGGCGAAGTTGGAGTGCAGCAGCACCATCAGCGTCTCGTGCACCTGCCACGCGGGCGCCGTGCCCGCCTCGTTGGCCAGGTCGATGGCGCCGGTCGCGTCCCGCAGGACCTCCACGGCCAGACCGAGCTCCTCGGCGGCCGCGGCCGAGCCGAGGACGCAGTTGTTGGTCATGTAGCCGACCAGCACGATCGTGTCGACGCCCCGCGCGGCGAGCCACGCCGCGAGGTCGTTGCCGGCGAAGACGCTCGCCCGGTGCTTGGCGATCCGCCTCCACGAGGGCCGTGCGCGCTCCTCCACCGCCGGGTGGAGGGACCAGCCCGGCGAGCCCACGGCGAAGACGGGGGCACCCTCGGGCAGCTCGTGCTGCACCACGACGACCGGCAGGTCGTGCGCGTGGGCCGTGTCGATCGCGCGGGCCACCTGCGCGACGGACTCGGCGCGCGGCGGGTGCTGGATCTCCAGGACGCCGTCGAAGTACTCCTGCTGCACGTCGACCACGACCAGGGCGCGTCGGGGGTTCTCCATCGGTCTCTCCTCGGGTCACGGGGGCCCTTCGCGGCCCCTCCCGCCCCACCCTCGCGGGAGCGGGGCAGTACCGTGAGTGGCACGAACGCCGACTTACGATGGGATCGCGCCATGAGGATCGCCGTCCACGCCTTCGCCGGCATGACCCTGTTCCACCTCTCCTCGCCGCTGCTCGTCTTCGGCGAGGTCACGCGGCTCGGGCTGGCCGAGGGGTGGAGCACGACCGTGTGGAGCGACGACGGCGGCGCGGTGCGCACCGCCGAGGGCCTGCTCGTGGACGACCTGCAGGGCCCGGACGCGGCCACCGGCGCCGACCTCCTCGTCTTCCCCTCGTGGCCCGCCTCGTTCCCCCGGCTCGACGACGCGCTCGGCGCCGTGGTGCGCGACGCCCACGCGGCCGGCACCCGCATCGCGGGGCTGTGTCTCGGCGCGTTCCCCGTCGTGGAGAGCGGGGTGCTCGACGGTCGCTCGGCGGTCACGCACTGGGGAGCGACGCAGGAGCTGGCCCGCCGGCGGCCCGCGGTCGCCGTCGACGAGTCGGCCCTCTACGTCGACCACGGCGACGTCCTCACGTCCGCGGGCACCGCCTCGGCCCTCGACTCCTGCCTCCACGTCGTGCGCACCGCGCTGGGCTCCGCCGCGGCGACCACGCTCGCCCGGCACCTGGTGGTCGCCCCCCACCGCGACGGCGACCAGGCGCAGTACGTCGACCGGCCCCTGCCCGAGCCGGGTGGAGCCGACGACCTGTGGCCCACGCTCCACTGGGCGCTGGCGCACCTCGGCGCCGACCTGGGTGTCGACGCCCTTGCGGCGCACGCCGGCATGAGCACGCGCAACTTCATCCGCCGCTTCAGCCAGGTGGTGGGGTCGACGCCGGCCCGGTGGGTGCTGCGCCGGCGCCTCGACGAGGCACGGCGCCTCCTCGAGGTGACCGACTGGCCCGTCGAGCGCGTCGCCCGGGCCTGCGGCTTCGGCAGCGTGGTGACGCTCCGGCAGAACTTCGCGGCCACCTTCGCCACCACGCCGACGGCGTACCGCCGCCGGTTCGCCGCGACCTGACGGGCCCGGTGCCCTAGGCGCCCGGCCCGGTCCGCTTCAGCGAGCGGTCACGCGCGGCGTCGTACAGGTAGGACTCCCCCGCCCCCTCGAGGCGGGCGCCCGTGAGCGCCCGGCCCACGAGGATGACGGCGGCCTGGCGCAGCCCGGCCGCCTCCACGGCGTCGGCGACGGTCGCGAGCGTGCCGGTCAGCACCTGCTCCCCCGGCTGCGAGGCGCGGTAGACGACCGCCACCGGGCAGTCGTCGCCGTACGACGCGGCCAGGGCCGCGGCGAGCTCGCGGGTGCGGGTGATCGCGAGGTGGAGCACCAGCGTGGCGCCGGTGGCGGCGAACGCCTCCAACGACTCGCCCTCCGGCATGGCGGTCGAACGCGCCTGGGTGCGGGTCAGCACCACCGACTGCGCCACGAGCGGCACCGTCAGCTCGCGGCCCACGCGGGCCGCCGCGGCGGCGTACGCCGGCACCCCGGGCGTCACGTCCCACGTGACGCCCGCCGCGTCGAGGCGCCGCGTCTGCTCGAACAGCGCCGAGTAGAGCGACGGGTCGCCCGAGGTCAGCCGCACCACGTCGCCGCCGGCGCGGTCGGCCGCGACGAGCTCGGCGGTGATGGCGTCGAGGTCGAGGTCCTGGGTGTCGACCAGCCGTGCGCCGGGCCGGGCGTGCTCGAGCACGGCGGCGTCGAGGTAGGTGCCCGGGTAGAGCACCACGTCGGCCTCCCCCAGCATCCGCGCGGCGCGCAGGGTCAGCAGGTCCGCGGCGCCGGGGCCGGCACCGACGAAGTGGACGGTCACGCGGGCTCCTCGGGGTCGTCGGCGGGGTGGTCGGCAGGTGCGGTCCACGCCCACTGGGTCACGGCGCGGGCGGGGGTGAAGCCGCGGAACGAGCCGATGGGCGTGGCGGTCTCGACCACGTGGCGCGTCAGCTCTCCCCCGCGCTCGCCGTGCCAGCGCGCCAGCAGCGCCTCCGTCTCGACGGTGACGCCGTGCACCACCAGGCGCCCGCCAGGGCGCAGCGCGGCGACGCACGCCTCGAGCACGCCGGCGCGGGTGGCGCCGCCGCCGACGAAGACGGCGTCCGGCGCCGGCAGCCCGGCCAGGGCGTCCGGCGCGCTCCCGTGGACGACGCGCAGGTCGGGCACGCCGAGGCGGCCCGCGTTGCGCCGTACCCGCGCGGCGCGCTGGGCGTCCGCCTCGACGGCGACCGTCCGGCAGGCCGGGTGGGCGCGCATCCACTCGACGCCGACCGAGCCGGCACCGGCGCCGACGTCCCACAGCAGCGCACCGGGGTACGGCGCGAGCCGGGCCAGCGCCGCGGCCCGCAGGTCGCGCTTCGTCAGCTGACCGTCGTGCTCGAACGCCTCGTCGGGCAGGCCGGACGTCCAGGTCACGGGGGCGTCGGCGGGCGCGATCGCGGGGGCCTCCACGGCCACCACGGTGAGGTCGCCGAACACGGGCGGGTCGGCGGCCCAGGCGTCGGCCGTCGCCGCCAGGCGCGACTCCTCGGCCGCGCCGAGGTCGCCGAGGACCGTCAGGCGGGCGGCGCCCCACCCGCTCATCGCGAGGAGGGCGGCGAGGTCGCCCGGGGTGGTGGCGTCGGCGGACAGCACGATCACGCGACGCCCCGGCGCCAGCTCGCGCAGCACCCGGCGCACGTCCCGCCCCACGGCGCTGACGACGACGCTGCCTTCCGCCGACCAGCCGAGGCGGGCCCGGACCAGCGCCACCGACGACACGGCCGGCTCGGCGAGCACCGCGTCGGGGCCGAGCAGGTCGACGAGCGTCGTGCCGATGCCCGAGACGAACGGGTCGCCGGAGGCCAGCGCGACGACGTCGCGGCCGGCGTACCGCTCCAGCAGGGCGGGCAGGCCCGCCCTGAGCGGGGAGGGCCAGGGCTCGCGCACCTGACCGGGTACGGCGGGCACCAACGCGAGGTGGCGCTCGCCGCCCAGGAGGACCTCCGCCCCCGTGACCACGGCGCGCAGCCGCTCGGGCACGCCCGGCCAGCCGTCCGCGCCGATGCCGACGACGGTGACGCGCACGGGGCCGCTCACGGAGCCGCTCACCGGGCCGCTCACGGGCGGGCTCCCGCGGCGTCGCGGGCGAGCAACGCCGGGGCGGCGTGGTGGCGCAGCATCGGCGCGATCGGCACGTCGTCGGGTAGTGCGGCCAGGTCGAGCCAGCGCAGCTCCTCGATCTCGCCGTCGACCACCGGGGCGGTGGCGGCGGTCGCGGTGAACACCGTCGAGGTGAGGACCGCGCCGGGCTCGTTGGCCGCGGCCGAGACGAACTCCCCGAGCAGCGCCAGGTCGGCCACCTCGACCCCGACCTCCTCGCGCGCCTCGCGGGCCGCGGCCTGGGCGGGGGTCTCCCCGGCCTCGAGCTTCCCGCCGGGCAGCATGAAGGCGTGGGTGCCGCGCTTGCGGACGCTCAGCAGACGACCCTCCGCGTCGCGCAGGCAGACGGCGGCGACGACGATGTGGAGCGGCTCCTCGGGCACGACCGGCAGGCTAGCGGGGGCCGCACGGCACCGGGTGGGCGGCTCGGGACGCGTCGTCGGCCCTGACCACGCCGGGGTCGGCGCACGGGTCTAGGGTGGCGGCGGACGTGAGGTGCCCCGTCGGCGCACCCGGGAGACAACCGGGGGCGTGGGGAGAATCTGGGAAGCCGGTGGGAGTCCGGCACAGGGCCCGCTGCGGTAACCGCCGGTCCGCTCGAGAGCGGGCACGACGGAAGTCCGAAGACCGGCCTCTCGTCACCCCTGACCGATGGCAGAGCGAGCGGGAGCCCCACATGCCACAGCACTACCCCTTCACGGCCGTCGTCGGCTCCGACGACATGACCCTGGCCCTGCTGCTGACGACCGTCAGCCCCGAGATCGGCGGCGTCCTCGTGCGCGGGGAGAAGGGGACGGCGAAGTCCACGGCCGTGCGCGCCCTGGCCGCCGTGCTGCCCCCCATCGACGTCGTCGCGGGCGACCGGTTCTCCACCGACCCGGCCGACACGGCGCCGCTGTCGCCCGACGGACCCTTCGGCGCGGACGTCGGCGTCGAGACGCGCCCCGTGCGCCTCGTCGAGCTGCCCGTCGGTGCCACCGAGGACCGCCTGCTCGGCTCGCTGCACCTGGAGCGGGCGCTCTCGGCGGGCGTCGCCGAGTACGAGCCCGGGCTCCTGGCCCGCGCGCACCGCGGGATCCTCTACGTCGACGAGGTCAACCTGCTGCACGACCACCTCGTCGACCTGCTGCTCGACGCCGCCGCCATGGGGCGCGCGACGGTCGAGCGCGACGGCGTCTCGGTCGTGCACGCCGCCCGGTTCGTGCTCGTCGGCACCATGAACCCCGAGGAGGGCGAGCTGCGCCCGCAGCTGCTCGACCGGTTCGGCCTCACCGTCGAGGTCGCCGCGCCCCGCGACCCGTCGCTGCGCACCGAGGTCGTGCGCCGCCGCCTCGCCTTCGACGCCGCCCCCGAGGCGTTCGCCGAGCGGTACGCCGACGACGAGGCCGCGCTGCGCGCCCGCATCGCCACCGCCCAGGAGCTCGTCGCCTCCGTCGTGCTCGGCGACGGGGCGCTGCGCAAGATCGCCGAGGTCTGCGCTGCGTTCGACGTCGACGGCCTGCGCGCCGACATCGTCACGGCCCGCACCGCGATCGCCCATGCCGCCTGGCACGGCCGCCGGTACGTGCTGCGCCAGGACATCCGCGCCGCCGCCCTGCTCGCGCTCCCCCACCGCCGGCGCCGCAACCCCTTCGACGCGCCCGGCATCGACGAGGACCTGCTCGACCAGGTGCTCGGCGACGACGAGCCCGACCCGGACCCGCAGCCCGAGGAGCCCCGGCCCGACGACCAGCCCGGCGAGCCCGGCGGCGGCACCGACGGCGGCGGCACCGACGGCGGCGGTCCCGACGGAGCGGGCGACGGCCCGGAGCCGGGCGGCGACGGCGGGTCCGCCGCCGAGCCGCCCGCCGGCCGGGACGACCAGGGCGGGCCCGACGCCGGTCCGGACTCCCCGGACTCCCCCGACACCCCCGCCGACCAGCCCGGCGACGGCGCCGGCACCCCCGCCGCCCCGGCGGGTACGACGGTCGCGGCGGGCGCGCCGTACCGTCCCCGCGTGCTGCGGGTCGCCGGCACCGGCGAGGGCGAGGCGGGGCGCCGCTCCCGCGCGATCACCTCGACGGGGCGCCGCATCGGCAACGCCCCCGGCACGGCGGGCGGGCTCGACCTCGTCGGCACCGTCCGCGCCGCCGCCCCCCACCAGCACGCCCGCGGGCGCACCGCGGGCCGGCTCCTGCTGCGCGGCGCGGACCTGCGGGGCGCGGTGCGGGAGGGCCGGGAGTCCAACCTCGTGCTGTTCTGCGTCGACGCGTCGGGCTCGATGGCTGCCCGCAAGCGGATGCAGCAGGTGAAGACGGCGATCCTGTCGCTGCTGCTCGACGCCTACCAGCGCCGCGACAAGGTCGGCCTGGTGACGTTCCGCGGGCTGGAGGCCGAGGTCGCGCTGCCGCCCACCGGCTCGATCGACGTGGCCGCGCGCCGCCTCGACGCGTTGCCGGCCGGCGGACGCACGCCGCTCGCCGAGGGCCTGATCGCCGCCGCCGACGTGCTGCGCCGCGAGCGCCTGCGCGACCCGCGCCGCCGCCCGCTGCTGGTGCTCGTCACCGACGGCCGGGCGACCGCCGGCGCCGACCCGGTGGAGCGCTCCCGGCAGGTCGCCGCGTGGCTGGCCGAGCAGGGCGTCGAGACCGTCGTGGTCGACTGCGAGAACGGCCCGTTCCGCCTCGGCCTGGCCCGGAAGCTCGCCGAGCACCTGCAGGCGACGTACCTGCCCGTCGCGGAGGTGAGCGCCGAGGTGCTCGCCGGCGCCGCGCGCGCGGCGACCGCCGACCGCGCCGAGCGCCCCCACCTCGACCGCTCCGGGACGCGGGGGGTGGCCTGATGCCGCAGGGCAAGCCGGTCGTCGTGCCCGACGACGGCCTCACCACCGCGCAGCGCCGCAACCTGCCGCTGCTCATGGTCAACACCGGCGACGGCAAGGGGAAGTCGACCGCCGCGTTCGGCCTCGCCATCCGCGCCTGGAACCAGGGCTGGGACGTCGGGGTCTTCCAGTTCGTGAAGTCCGCCAAGTGGCGCATCGGCGAGCAGACCGTGCTGGAGCGCCTGGGCGAGCTGCACGAGCAGACCGGCGAGGGCGGCCCCGTCGAGTGGCACAAGATGGGCTCCGGCTGGTCGTGGTCGCGCAAGGCCGGCGAGGCCGAGGACCACGCCCGCGACGCGGCCGAGGGCTGGGCCGAGGTGAAGCGCCGCATCGCGGCGGAGCGCCACGACCTCTACGTGCTCGACGAGTTCACCTACCCGATGGAGTGGGGCTGGGTCGACGTCGAGGACGTCGTCGAGACCCTCGCGCACCGCCCCGGGCGGCAGTACGTCGTGGTGACCGGCCGCCGCGCCCACCCCCGGCTCGTGGAGGTCGCCGACCTCGTCACCGAGATGACGAAGGTCAAGCACCAGATGGACCGTGGCCAGAAGGGCCAGCGGGGGATCGAGTGGTGAGCACCCCGCTGCCGCGGCTCGTCGTCGCCGCCCCCGCCTCCGGCCACGGCAAGACCACCGTCGCGACCGGCCTCATGGCCGCGCTCGCCCGCCGCGGGCTCGAGGTGTCGGGCCACAAGGTCGGCCCCGACTACATCGACCCCGGCTACCACGCGCTGGCGACCGGGCGGCCCGGCCGCAACCTCGACCCGCACCTCGTCGGCGAGGAACGGATCGTGCCGCTGCTGCTCCACGGCGCCCGCGCCCCGCGCCCCGCCGACGTGGCGGTCGTCGAGGGCGTCATGGGTCTCTTCGACGGCCAGATCGGCGGCGACGGCTTCTCCTCCACCGCCCACGTCGCGACGCTGACGGCCAGCCCGGTCGTGCTCGTCGTCGACATCTCCTCGGCCTCGCGCACCATCGGCGCCGTCGTCGCCGGGCTCGCGGGCCACGACCCCGGCGTGCGGGTGGCCGGTGTCGTGCTCAACAAGGCGGGCTCGCCGCGGCACGCCGACGAGGTACGCCGCGCGGTCGCCGCGACCGGCATCCCCGTCCTCGGCGTGCTGGGTCGCGACGACGCCATCGTCGCGCCGTCGCGCCACCTCGGCCTCGTGCCCGCCGCCGAGCGCGCCGACGCCGCCACGTCCCTGGAGCGGCTCGCCGCGCAGGTCGCGGAGCGCATCGACCTCGACGCCGTGCTGGAGATCGCGCGCGGCGCCGCGCCCCTCGCCGTACCCGCGTGGGAGCCGGCCGCCGCCGTCGAGCCGGTCGCGGCCGCCGCCCGCCCGAAGATCGCCGTCGCCGGCGGCCGCGCGTTCACGTTCACCTACGCCGAGACCACCGAGCTGCTCGAGGCGGCCGGCTGCGAGGTCGTCGTGCTCGACCCGACCCGCGACACGGGTCTTCCGCCGGGCACGCAGGGTCTCTACCTCGGGGGCGGCTTCCCCGAGGTGCACGCGGCGGCGCTGAGCCGCAACGCGGCGCTGCGCGACGACCTCCGGGCCGCCGTGGCCGCCGGGGTGCCCACCGTCGCGGAGTGCGCGGGCCTGCTCTACCTCTGCGGCACCCTCGACCACGCCCCGATGGTCGGTGCGCTGCCCGCGACCGCGGCGATGGCCCCCCGCCTCACCCTGGCCTACCGGTCCGCGACGTCGGAGGTCGCGACCCTGCTCGGGCGCCCCGGCGAGACCGTCACCGGCCACGAGTTCCACCGCACCCGGGTCACCCCCGCGGCCGGGGGCACCCCCGGCTGGGTGCTCGAGCCGACCGCCTCCCACCCGCGCACCGAGGACGGCTACGCCTCCCCCACGCTCCACGCGTCCTACCTGCACGTGCACTGGGCGGGGCACCCGCACCTGGCGCAGCGCTTCGCCGCCGCGGCGGCCGCCACCGCGCCGTACTCCCCCGTGGCGCCCGTCGCCGCCCCGGCGGCCGGCGTCCCCGCGGCCGCACCCCACGACGCCCCGCCCGCCGACCCGCTGCGCCACCACGGCGACACCGAGACGAGCGCCGCGGACGGCACGCCGCTGGCCGACTTCGCCGTCAACACGTACGACGGGCCCCGCCCGCCGTGGCTCACCGCGGCGCTGCTCGGCTCGCTCGACGACGTGGGCGCCTACCCCGACGCGGCGCGCGTGCGCGTGGCGGAGGAGGCGCTGGCCCGCCGCCACGGCCGGCCCGCCGAGGAGGTGCTCGCCACCGCCGGCGCCGCCGAGGCGTTCACCCTCGTCGCCCGGGCACGCCCGTGGCGCCACCCGGTGGTCGTGCACCCGCAGTTCACCGAGCCCGACGTGGCGCTGGCCGCGGCCGGCACCCCGGCGCGGCACGTGCTCTTGCGCGCCGAGGACGGCTTCGCGCTCGACCCGTCGCGGGTGCCCGACGAGGCCGACCTCGTCGTCGTCGGCAACCCGACCAACCCGACGGGACGCGTCCACCCCGCCGTCGACCTCCGGGCGCTGACCCGTCCCGGGCGCCTCGTCGTCGTCGACGAGGCGTTCATGGACGCGATCACTCAGCCCCGCCACGCCCTCGCGGACGCCGAGGTGCCCGGCCTCGTCGTGCTGCGCAGCCTCACGAAGCTGTGGGGCATCCCCGGGGTCCGGGCCGGCTACGTGCTCGGCGAGCCGGCGGTGCTCGAGCAGCTGCGCGCCGTGCAGACGCCCTGGTCGGTCTCGTCGACCGCCCTGGCCGCCATGCGGGCCTGCGCCTCCGACGAGGCCGTCGTCGAGGCGGCCGAGCGGGTGCGCCGTCTCGCCACGTGGCGCGGCGTGCTGGTCGCCGGCCTCGACGAGCTCGGCGTGCCCCACGTGCCCGGCCACGCCCCCTTCGTGCTCGCCCGGCCCGGGGCCGGCGTGCGGGAGGAGCTGCGCCGCCACGGCCACGCCGTGCGCCGCGCCGACACCTTCCCGGGGCTCGACGCCTCCTGGGTGCGGATCGCGGTGCGGAGCCCCGAGCGCACCCGCTCGCTGCTGACCGCGCTGGCGTCGATCACCTCCGGCGTCGGAGCCCGGTGACGCGCGCCCGGGCTGCGGGCCTGCTGCTGGGGTTCGCGGTCGACCGGGCGCTCGGCGACCCGCGCCGCGGCCACCCCGTCGCCGGCTTCGGCCGAGTCGCGGGCCGGCTCGAGACGCTCGGGTGGGCCGACAGCCGGGGTCGCGGGGCGGCGTACACACTGCTGCTCGTCGGGTCCGTGACCGGGCTCGGCGCCCTCGCCGAGCGCCGCACCCGCGACGTCGCCGGCGCGTCCGGCGAGGTCGCCCTCGTCGCGCTCGCCACCTGGGCCGTGCTCGGGGGCCGCTCGCTCGACCGCGAGGCCGCCGCCGTCCAGCGCCTCCTCGCCGCCGACGACCTGCCCGCCGCTCGCCGACGCCTGACGCACCTCGTCGGTCGCCGCACGGAGGACCTGAGCGCCGACGAGGTGGCGCGGGCCGTCGTGGAGTCGGTCGCCGAGAACACCTCCGACGCCGTCGTCGCCTCGCTCGTGTGGGGCGCGCTGGCGGGGGTGCCGGGGCTCGTCGGCTACCGCGCCGCCAACACGCTCGACGCGATGGTCGGCCACCGCTCGCCGCGCCACGAGCGCTTCGGCTGGGCCTCGGCCCGCCTCGACGACGGTCTCAACCTGCCGGGCGCCCGTCTGTCCGCGCTGCTCGCCGCTGCGGCCGCCCCGCTGGTGGACGGCGCCCCCCGCGACGCCCTGCGCGCCTGGCGCCGCGACGCCGGCGCACACCCCTCCCCCAACGCCGGGCCCGTGGAGGCGGCCTTCGCGGGCGCGCTCGGGGTGCGCCTCGGCGGACGGACCGTGTACGGCGCCCCCGGCGCCGAGCGCGTCGAGGACCGACCGGTGCTCGGCGACGGCCGGCCCGTCGCGGCGGGCGACGTGGCCCGCGCGCGGCGACTGGCGGCGTACGTCGGCACGGGGGCCGTGCTCGTCGCGGCGGCGACCGCCCTCAGCGTGCGTCGCTGACGGCGCGTACCCAGCACGCCGCCGCGGCGACGTCGTGGACCACCGGCGGGGCGTCGGTGCCCGGCGCGCGCACCGCGCTGGGGCGGCGCACCACGACGACCGGCAGCCCGAGCTCGCGGGCCACGTCGAGCTTGGCCCGGGTGAGGTCGCCGCCGGAGTCCTTGGTGACGAGCACGTCCGCGCGGTGCTCCGCGACGAGGGCGCGCTCGCCGTCGACGGTGTAGGGGCCGCGGTCGAGCAGCACGCGCCAGCCGTCGGGCAGCGGCACCTCGGGCGGGTCGACGACCCGCGCGAGCACGGCGGCGTCCGCCAGCGGTCCCGTGCAGTCCTCGAGGCCCTGCCGTCCGACGGTGAGGAACGGGCGGTCACCGAGGCCGGCGGCCGCGCGGGCGGCCGCGGCGACGTCGTCGACCCACACCCACGCGTCCGCCCCCGGCTCGCCGGACCAGCCAGGGCGCTCGAGCCGCAGCAGCGGCGTACCCGTGCGGGCGCAGGCGGCCCGGGCGTTGCCCGAGATGCCGACCGCGAACGGGTGGGTGGCGTCGACGACGGCGCGGGCCCCGTGCTCGCGCAGCCACGCGACGAGCCCGTCGACGCCGCCGAAGCCGCCCACGCGGGTCTCGCCGACGGGCATGCGCGGGCGGGCGACGCGGCCGGCGAGGGACGACACGACCTCCTCCCCCGCCTCGACGAGCACGCGGGCCAGGTCGCGGGCCTCGGCCGTGCCGCCGAGCAGGAGGATCACCGCTCGCTCCCCGGGGGCAGCGGGCGCAGGTCGCGCGGGGGGCCGGACGCGACCAGGTCGAGCAGGGCGTCGACGTCGAGGTGCTGCTCCACGAGGTCGCCGAGGAGGTCGAAGCGCGCCTCGCGGGCGGCGGCGAACGACACCTCCTCCGCTGGCTGGTACGACGCGCCGACCGCCGCCGCGGCCCGGGCCAGGAACGCCCGGCGGAACGCGTCGGACTCCAGCGAGCCGTGCCACATGGTCCCGTGCACCGCGCCCTGGGCGGCGCCGCCGAGGAACTCCTCGCCACCGTGGCGGGTGGTGCGGCCGTGGTGGATCTCGTAGCCCCCGACGGGCGCGCCCAGCGCGGTCCCGCGCGGCAGGCGCAGCACCTTCTCGGCCGCGAACGTCGTCGTGACGTCGAGCAGGCCCAGCCCGTCGGCGGACGCGCCTGGCCGGCCCTCGACGCCGTCGGGGTCCTCCACCCGGCGCCCCAGCATCTGGAAGCCCCCGCAGATGCCGAGCACGGGACGGCCCGCCGCCGCGTGGTCGCGCACGGCGTGGTCGAGGCCCCGGGCGCGCAGCCAGGCGAGGTCCTCCAGCGTCGCGCGCGTGCCCGGCAGCACGACGAGGTCGGCGTCGGCCAGCGCCGCGGGCGAGGACGCGAACACCACGTCGACGCCCGGCTCGAGACCCAGGGCGTCGACGTCGGTGAAGTTGCTGATGCGCGGCAGGCGCACGACCGCGACCCGGAGCGCGCCGCCCGCGGCAGCCCGGCGGCCCGCGAGGTCGAGGGCGTCCTCGGAGTCGAGCCACACGTCGGGGCTCCACGGCAGCGTGCCGTAGACGCGGCGACCGGTGAGCCGCTCCAGCTCGGCCAGGCCCGGGGCGAGCAGCACGGGGTCGCCGCGGAACTTGTTGACCACGAACCCGGCCACGAGCGCCTGGTCGGCCGCCTCCAGCAGCGCGACGGTGCCGTGGAAGGCGGCGAAGACGCCGCCGCGGTCGATGTCGCCGACCACCACGACCGGCATGTCGGCGTGGCGGGCCAGGCCCATGTTGACGTAGTCGCCGGCGCGCAGGTTGATCTCCGCCGGGCTGCCCGCACCCTCGGCGACCACGACGTCGTACCGCTCCGCGAGGTCGTCGTACGCGGCGTGGGCGGCCGCCGCGAGGTGCCGCCGACCGGTCTCCCAGTCGGCGGAGGACACGGACCCGCCGGGGCGGCCCATCACCACGACGTGGCTGCGCCGGTCGCCGCCGGGCTTGAGCAGCACGGGGTTCATCGCGGCCTCGGGCTCGGCGCGGGCGGCGAGCGCCTGCGTCCACTGCGCCCGGCCGATCTCGGCGGTGCCGCTGCCCGGGTCGTCGGGCCGCAGGGCGCAGACCATCGAGTTGTTGGACATGTTCTGGGCCTTGAAGGGGGCGACGCGCAGGCCGCGGCGCGCGAACGCGCGGCACAGCCCGGTCGTCACGGCGGACTTGCCGGCGTCCGACGTCGTCCCGGCGACCAGCAGCGACCCGTGCACGCGGGGAGGCTACCGGGACGGGCTCAGCCCTCCCGCGCCACCCGCATCTCGCGGTCGCCGAAGCGCACCACGTCGCCGTCGACGAGCGTGGCCGCCCGCCCCGGCGACAGCTCGCGGGCGACGCCGCCGCGGTTGATGAACGAGCCGTTCGTGGAGCCCCGGTCCATCACGACCAGGGCGCCGTCGGCCGACAGGTGGAACTGCGCGTGCGTCTTCGAGACCGACATGTCGCTGGAGGACAGCGGCACCAGGTGCGCGACCTCCTCGCCCCCGCGCGGCTCGGGACGGCGCCCCACCAGCCCGAGGCCGGTGACGACGAACGACTCCCCCGAGTCGAAGGTGACCCGCCACGTCGCCGAGCGCCCCGGCGGCTGCACCGCGTGCCGGGACGTCGGAGGCGCGACCGGACGCTGCTGCGGGGCGGGGGCCGGGGGCACCGCGGGCGTCGCCACCGTCGGCGGCGTGGGGCCCTGCGGAGCCGCCGACGGGTCGCGGCGACGGCGGCCCGGCTGCGGGGGCTGCTGCGGCTGCTGCGGCTGGGGCTGCGGCTGGGGCTGCGGCTGCGGCTGCGGCGGCGCGGGCTGCTGGTACGCCGGCTGCGGCGGCTGCTGGTACGCCGGCGCCACCGGCGGCGGGGTCCACGACGGCTGGGCCTGGGGCTGCTGCGGCGGGGCTTGCGGCTGCTGCGGCTGCGGCTCGTACGACGGCTGACGCACCGGCTGCGGGTGCGCCGGCGGGGCCGGCGGCGGCGCGGGGGCGGGCTGGGATACCGGTGCCGGCTGCGGCACGGGGGCGGGCTGTCGCGCCGGGGTCGGGTCCGCCGGGGCGGGGCGCAGGCGCATCGCCGTCAGGTTGACGACGTGGCGCGGCGCCTCGTCCTCGGGCGGCGCCTCGTCGGCGGCGCGGCGACGCACGTCGAGCACCACCGAGTTCGCGATGAGGTCGTGGAAGCCGCGCCGTTGACGACCCTGGTCGGTGACGGCCGTCCACGCCAGCGTCACGAGGCCGAACCCGAGCGGCACGGTGGCCGCGAACACGATGAGCGAGCGGAGCACCGCGGGGCCGACGCCGATCGGCGTACCCGTGCCGTGGTGCACGACCCGCAGCCCGAGCAGGGCCTTGCCCGGGGTCACCCCGCGCGTGCCCGTCAGCACCGCGAAGACCAGGCCGACCAGCAGCACCCCGGCGACCGCGACGCCCCACGCGAGCGCCGTGCGCCCCTCCTGGCCGAGGTAGCGCCACGCCGCCCAGCCGATGCCCGCCATGAGGCCCCAGCCCACGAGCCGGTCGACGACGAGGGCGAGGAAGCGGCGGTCGACCTCGGCGGCCGGCGCGGACGCGTCGGCAGCGGACAGGGACATCGGGGCACCTCGGGGATCACGGGCGGGCGGGTGGACGAGCGGGGCGGGGCCGGCGGGACGGGGCGGACCCCCCGGCTCAGGGGTTGGCGACCTGGATGGTGACGCCGTCGCCGAGGTCGATGACGGCGCCCGGGATGAGCTGCACCGCGATGCCGGGCTGCAGCTCCTCCGGCGGCAGGCCGGGCTGCATGAGCACGGTGCCGTTGGTCGAGCCCATGTCGGTGACGACGGCCGAGCCGTGGTCGACGCCGGAGCCGGGGCGCACCTCGAGGTGGGTCGAGGAGATCTCCTGCTGCGGGCTGGGCACCGTCACCAGGCGCGGCTGCTCGGTCGAGCTGAACCGCCGGGCCTCCGGCGCGCGGCCCACGAGGATCGCGCGGTCGACGTCCACGGTGTCGCCGCTGGAGATCACCAGCTTGGCCACCGGGCGCGACGTGACGCTGGGCGCCGGCGGCTGGCCGGGGATGCCGTGCGATGGCCGGGAGAACTGGGCGGGGTCCCAGCCCCCGGCCTGCGTCATCCCGTCGTGGTCGACGTCGTCGTCGCCCGCGGGTGCCGGCGGACCGGCCCACGCGGGGGCGGCGAAGCCCTCGGAGGGTGCGGGCGGGGGCGGCGGCGGCGCGTAGCCACCACCCGGCGCCCAGGCCGGCGGCGGGGGCGGCGGAGCGTCCTCGGCCAGCGGCATGGCCTCGGTGGCCGGCTCGGCGCCGTGGTCGCCGCCCGCGGCGGCCTGGTCGTGGCCGAACGGCGGCGGCGGGGGCGGCGGGTCGTGGCGCGGGGCCGGCTCCTCGAAGTCGCCCAGGGGCGGGGGCGGCGGCGGGTAGGCGTCGCTCAGCGGGTCGTCCCCGGCCGGTACGGCGTGCCCGCCGTCGTGCGCCGGGGCGTCGTCGAAGCCGCCCACCGGGAACGGCGAGGCCGGGGGCACGGGGGCGCGCGGCGGGAGAGGGGGCATGGGCGGCATGCCGGCGTCGTCCGGCGCCGGGGCCGGAGGCGACTTCACGAGGTCGAACGGCGCCGGGGCGGCGGAGGAGGCCGGTTGCTGCTCCCCCTCGTCCTCGTCCTCGACGTCGCCCGCGGCCTCCGCCGCGATCTCCCCCAGCTCCTCGTCGGGCACGTCGCCCGGCAGGTCGTCGGGCCGCTCCTCGACGGGAGCGGCGGCCTCGTCGCCCGGCGCCTCGGCGGGGACCTCGGGCTCGGGGACGGTGTCGACGCCGAGCGGGTCGGGCGCGGCCGGCACCTCGACGGGCGAGATGACGGCCACGGGGGCCGCCGGGGCGGCGACCGCACCGCCGTCGCCCAGCGCCTCGGCCGGGACCGGGCGCGGCGCCGTACGGGCGGGGGTGTCGACGCGCGCGACGCGCACGAGCCCGGAGGCGATGGGCAGGTCGGCGGCGTCGTCGGCGAGCTCGGTGTCGTCGGCGCCCTCGAGGACGACGGCGTGGCTGGTGACGTCGGTGAGGGTCCGCTCGACCCAGGTGGAGGCGGCCAGGCCGGAGACCTCGACCTCGTCGTCGGGCAGCGTGAAGGTGACGCTCGCGCCGCCGCGGACGACGACGCGCACCGTGGTGCCCTCGTGGCCGAGCAGCACGAAGCCCGGGAGGTCGCGCAGGCCGGAGGTGATGAGGGCGTCGAGCACCTCGTCGAAGCCCGCTCCGTCGTCGACGAGCGCCCACAGCGCGGCGACGCGGCGCTTCTCGCTCGGCGGCAGGAGCACCGAGGCGCCCGTGCCGAACACGGCGAACCAGGAGCCCGGCCGGTAGGACCGGGCGACGGCGCCCGTCGTGCTCACGTGCTCTGTCATGGCAGTGCTCCCAGCTTCTCCTCGAGACTCTGCTGCTGCTGGGCCGAGTCGTAGACCTGCCCGGACCGCGCCAATCCCACCACATCGACCACGACCGCCGTGGCGTTGTCCTGGCCACCGGCCTCCACCGCGGCCGCGACCACCCGCTCGGCGGCGTCGCGGGGGTCGGGGGTGTCGCGCAGGATCCCGGCGATCGCCTCGCCGTCGATCATGCCGCTCACCCCGTCGCTGCAGAGCACGATCCGCTCGGCGGACGCGAGCGGCAGCAGGAAGAAGTCGGGCTGGTCGAAGCCCGGCCCGCCCAGCGCACGCGTGATGACGTTGCGCCGGGGGTGCGTCGCCATCTCGGCGGCGCTGATGTGGCCGGCGTCGAACATCTCCTGCACGACCGAGTGGTCGATGCTCACCTGGTCGAGGTCGCCGTCGCTCAGCTTGTAGATGCGGGAGTCGCCGAGGTTGGCCAGCAGCCACTTCGGCACCCCCTCGTCCTCCACCACGAGCGCGACGACGGCGGTGGTGCCGGAGTACCAGTCGGGCTGGCCGGCCGTGCGCATGTCCTCGGCCCGCTCGAGCAGCCGGCCGTGGCAGGAGCGCAGCGAGGCGATGACGAGCTCGGCGCCGCGCTCGGCGTCGCACGCGGCGTCGGTCAGCAGCGCGAACTCCTCGACCACCATGCGGCTCGCGACGTCGCCGTCGTCGTGGCCGCCCATGCCGTCGGCGACGACGAAGACGGGGGGCTGGGCCAGGAACGCGTCCTGGTTGGTGGCGCGCACCCGGCCGACGTCGGTCGCGGAGCCGTAGTGCAGCTCGACCTCGTTCACCGAGCCGTCCCCCCGGTTCCTCCGACGCTCGCGCGCTCGACCAGTAGCGTGAGGGGGATGTCCGCAGCAGCCACGCCTCCCCCGGCGTACCGGAGCCTCGCCGACCAGCTGCGCAGCTGGTCGGACGAGCAGCTCACCCGTCTGCTCCACGCACGACCCGACCTCGCCACTCCCGCTCCCCACGACTCGGGCCAGCTCGCGTCGCGAGCGGCCACCCGTGCATCCGTCCTCCGCGCCCTCGACCGGCTGGACCGGTGGGAGCTGCTGGTCCTGCATTCCCAGGTGCTCGTCGGGCAAACCCCCGCATGGACGGCCGCCGACGTGCTGGGCGTGACGCTACCGAGCGACCGCTCGCGGGTGGACGCCGCGCTCGCGCGGCTCGTCGACCAGGCGCTGCTGTGGCAGTCCCCCGACGGCCTGCGCCCGCTCTCGACCGTCCCCGACGCGCTCGGTGTCGGCCCCGTCGAGACGCGCGTGCCGCTCGAGCCGCTGACCGCCGACGCGCTCGCGCCCGACGCGGTGCGCGCGGGCCTCGCGGCGCTGTCCGAGCCGGCCCGGGCCCTGCTCGACCACGTGCACGCGCACGGCGGGCGGGGCACGACGAAGGAGGACCTGCGCGACGCCACGGCCCCGAGCACCCCGGTCACCGAGCTCGTCGCCGCCGGCCTGCTGCGGCCCCGCGGCACCGGCGAGGTCCGGGTGCCCGGCGAGGTGGGGGTGGTGCTCGGCACCGGGATCGCCGTCGACGACCTGACCGCGCCGCCGCTGGCGACGTCGACCCGCGACGCCGCCGTCGTGGACCGCGCCGGCGCAGGCGCCGCCTTCGAGCTGGTACGGCGCACCGAGCTGCTGCTGGACACCTGGGGCACGCGCCCACCCGGGCTGCTGCGTGCGGGCGGGCTCGCGGTGCGGGACCTCCGGGCCGCGGCCGCGGCCCTGCAGGTCGGCGAGCCGGAGGCCGCGCTCGTCGTCGAGGTCGCCCACGCCGCCGGGCTGCTCGCCGAGGGCGTCGACGGGGACGGGGACCCGGTGTGGGTGCCGACCGACGCGTACGACGCGTGGGTCACCCGCGACGTGGCCGCCCGCTGGCTCGTGCTGGCGCAGGCCTGGCTGGACTCGTCGCGGCTGGTCGGCCTGGTCGGGCGGCGCGACGAGCGCACCCGCAAGGCCGCCAACGCCCTCGAGCCCGACCTCACCCACCCGGTCGCGGCCGAGACCCGCCGTACCACCCTCGACGTGCTGCTGCGCGAGCTGCCCGCCGGCGAGGTGCTGGCGTCGGGCACGGGACCGGCCTCGGTGGTCGCCCACGTGCGGTGGCTGCGGCCGCGGCGCCCGCCGCTGCGCGACGAGGTCGTCGTGTGGTCGCTCGAGGAGGCGGCCGTGCTCGGTCTCGTCGCCCTCGGGGGCCTCACCACGGCGGCGCGGGCCGTGCTGGCCGACGACGGCGAGCGGGGCGTCGCCGCCCTCGACACTCTGCTGCCCGACCCGGTGGACCGCGTGCTGCTGCAGGCCGACCTCACGGCCGTCGCCCCCGGGCCGCTGGAGGCCGAGCTGGCGCGCCGGCTGCAGCTCGTCGCCGACCTGGAGTCGGCGGGCGGCGCCGCGGTCTACCGCTTCTCGGCCTCGTCGGTGCGGCGCGCCTTCGACGTGGGCTGGAGCGCCTCGGACGTGCACGCGTTCGTCGCCGAGGTGTCGGCGACCCCTGTCCCGCAGCCGCTCACCTACCTCGTCGACGACGTCGCCCGCACCTTCGGCACCCTGCGGGTCGGCCACGCCGAGGCGTTCGTGCGCACGGACGACGAGACGGCGCTGACCTCCCTGCTCCACGACCCCCGGGCTGCGTCGCTCGGGCTGCGGCGGATCGCGCCGACGGTGGTGGTGAGCGCCGTACCCATCGACGTGCTGCTGCCCCGCCTGCGCGAGCTGGGCACGGCCCCGGTGGTCGAGGCGCCCGACGGCACGGTGCGGGTGGCGCGACCCGACGTGCTGCGGGCCCGCGTGCCCCGCACGCGGCGGGTGGCGGGCGCGAGCGCGGCGCGGGAGGCCGCGCACGCCTCGGCCGTCGTCACCGCGGTGCGCGCCGGCGACCGCGCGGTGGCCTCCCGTCCCGCCCCCGAGCCACGGGCTCCTGGTACGCCGGCGCCCCGGCCCGCGACCACGACGCCGGCCGCGGCGCTGAGCATGCTGCGCGAGGCGATCGAGCTCGGGTCGACCGTGCGGATCGCGTACGTCGACAACCACGGCACCTTCCTCGAGCGCGTCGTCGACCCCCGCCGGGTCGAGGGCGGCCAGCTCACGGCGTACGACCACCGCAGCGACGACGAGCGCGTCTTCGCCGTGCACCGCATCACGGCGGTCCACGCCGTGTAGCCGGGGTGCGGCCGCCGTGCAGCGGCGGTGCGGCCGCCGTACGGGTGGCTCGTACGCTGGAGCGGTGAACGGCCCCCTCATCGTCCAGTCGGACAAGACGCTCCTGCTCGAGATCGGCCACGAGCAGGCGGCGGAGTGCCGCAAGGCGATCGCGCCGTTCGCCGAGCTGGAGCGCAGCCCGGAGCACGTGCACACCTACCGGCTCACCCCGCTGGGGCTGTGGAACGCGCGCGCCGCGGGCCACGACGCCGAGCAGGTCGTCGACACCCTGCTGTCCTACAGCCGCTACCCGGTGCCGCACGCGCTGCTGGTGGACGTCGCCGAGACGATGGCCCGCTACGGCCGGCTGCGCCTCGAGAAGCACCCCGTGCACGGCCTCGTGCTGTCGACGACCGACCGGCCGGTGCTCGAGGAGGTGCTGCGCGCCAAGCGCGTCCAGGGCATGCTCGGCGAGCGCGTCGACCCCGACACCGTGGCCGTGCACCCCTCCGAGCGCGGCAACCTCAAGCAGGCGCTGCTCAAGATCGGCTGGCCCGCGGAGGACTACGCGGGGTACGTCGACGGCGAGGCCCACGCCATCTCGCTCAACGAGGACGAGTGGACGCTGCGGCCCTACCAGCGCGAGGCCGCCGACTCGTTCTGGCACGGCGGCTCGGGCGTCGTGGTGCTGCCCTGCGGCGCCGGCAAGACCCTCGTCGGCGCGGCCTCGATGGCGCACGCCCAGGCGACGACACTGATCCTCGTCACCAACACCGTCAGCGCGCGGCAGTGGAAGGACGAGCTGGTCAAGCGCACGTCGCTGACGGAGGAGGAGATCGGCGAGTACTCCGGCTCGACCAAGGAGATCCGGCCCGTCACCATCGCGACGTACCAGGTGCTGACCACGAAGCGGAAGGGCGTCTACCCCCACCTCGAGCTGCTGGACGCCCGCGACTGGGGCCTCATCGTGTACGACGAGGTGCACCTCCTGCCCGCGCCCATCTTCCGGATGACGGCGAACCTGCAGGCCCGCCGGCGCATCGGCCTGACCGCCACGCTGGTGCGGGAGGACGGGCGCGAGGGCGACGTGTTCAGCCTCATCGGTCCCAAGCGGTACGACGCGCCCTGGAAGGACATCGAGAGCCAGGGCTGGATCGCGCCCGCCGACTGCGTCGAGGTGCGGGTGACGCTGCCCGACGACGAACGACTGGTCTACGCGACCGCGGAGCCGGAGGAGCGCTACCGGCTGGCGGCCTGCACGAGCCGCAAGACGCAGGTCGTGAAGTCGCTGGTCGAGAAGCACGCCGCGCAGCCGCTGCTCGTGATCGGGCAGTACATCGAGCAGCTCGACGAGCTCGCCGCCGCCCTCGACGCCCCCGTCATCAAGGGCGAGACGACGGTCAAGGAGCGCCAGCGGCTGTTCGAGGCGTTCCGCACCGGGGAGATCCGGCGGCTGGTGGTGTCGAAGGTCGCGAACTTCTCCATCGACCTGCCGAGCGCCGAGGTCGCCATCCAGGTGTCGGGCTCGTTCGGCTCGCGGCAGGAGGAGGCCCAGCGCCTCGGGCGGCTGCTGCGCCCCGGCGACCCCGGCCCCGGCGGCGAGCGCAAGGTCGCGCGGTTCTACACCGTCGTCTCCCGCGACACCGTCGACGCCGACTTCGCGCAGAACCGCCAGCGCTTCCTCGCCGAGCAGGGGTACGCGTACCGCATCCTCGACGCGGAGGAGCTGGGGGTGTGAGCCCTCCTCGACCCGTCGAGGTGTACGTCGGCGGGTGGGAGCACGACTGCTGCGGTGAGGCCGTGCAGCGCGGTGAGGTAGTCCGATGGACGTGCCTGCCGTACGACGGCCGCCTGGATCGCGCCTGGCATCTGGACCCGGAGCGGGCGGAGCCGTTCGTGGAGGTGAGCGGGCGGGTGGTCGACCTCGCGATGGTCGTGGGCGACGGGCGCGTCCCGGTGGAGCGGCTGCCGAGCGGGTCGGAGCTCGTGGGTCTCGTCGACGACGGAGGTGACCGCTCCTTCGACGACGACGTGGTGCCGACGGTGGTGGTCGTCGCGACGGGCGAGGTCCTCCGCGTCGACGACGACGCGTGGTTCGTCGTCACTGTCCAGGCGTGAGCTAGCAGCGTGCCTCGACAGGGCTGCCCCGCGCGGTAGCCGGGTGGGCCCGTCAGGCGGTGGTGCGGTGCTCGCGGGACCACCTCCGGTGGCGGCGCAGCTCACGGATGCTGAAGACCACCATCCCGACGAAGATCACGACCTGGAGCACGCGGAGGGTCACCACCAGCGGGTCGGACAGACCGTCGATGCCCCGCAGCGCGAGCAGGACGAAGAACCCCACGGAGAGGCCGAGCCCCACCCACCGGTGAGGCCCGCTCGGCGGCGGCGGGACAGCTGCCAGTGTCTCCCGCATCCGGCGCGCCTCGGGTGAGTCCGGGTTCCGCTGCACCCGTCGCGCGCGCACGTAGCCCGCGACGAACATCAGCGCGAGGAGGAGGGCGAGCACGGCCACGACGGCCGCCCCCACCCGCGCGCCGCCCTCGTCGCGCACTGCCCAGGTCCCGAACAAGATCGTGAGGGCGAGAGTGGCAGCGACGGAGACGACCGTGCGCCTCAGCGTCAGCACGGTGTGGGCGGGCTGCTCGGGGTGCGTCACGGGGACTCCTGGGGTCGGGCTCGGCGGGCGAGCCTCCCGATAGGCCCGGGCGCCTGGCTACCCGACGTCCGCCGCCGCCAAACGCGGCACGCGCCTGCCGTCGCCGCGGGTCCGACGTACGCCGGCGCGTGGCTCAGCCGCTCAGTGCTGCGCGAGGAGGCGCCGCAGCGCCGTGACGGCGATCCCGACGAGGAGCGGGGCGCCGACCGCTGTCGCCACCACGTCCCACCAGGCCGTGAGCATGCCGTCATCGGTCGAGACGAGCCCGCTGACGCCGTTGAGCAGCAGGAGGAGACCGATCAGGACGCCCATCAGCAACTGCCAGGCACCGACCGGCCTCGACAGGTCCACACGCCTCCCCTGCCGGCGCCGGGCCCGCTCGCCGATCCCCTTCTGGACCGCGGACCAGACGACCTGCGCCGCGGTGATCCCGGCACCGACGACGATCAGCCAGGCGGCCCACCACTCGGCCTCGGAACCTCCGTCGCGCTGCATCGCGAGGAAGGTCACCGCGGCCACCGGCGTCACGACGACCCAGGTGCCGTGCGCGGCCCACGGCCACGGCTGCTCTCCCCGGCGGTAGCCCCGCTCGCGCAGCACCTCCCGCGTCTGTCGCCGGGCGCCAACCCCTGCGCGGAAGGACACCACGAAGGCACCGGCCGTCACGAGCAGGAGCAGGCAGGCGATCGCGGTTGCGACGGGGTCGTCGTCCCCCGCGTCCGACCCGAGGAGGACGCCGGCGGCCGCCGCTGAGAAGCCCCCGACCATCGCCGCCCCGAGGCTGGCCCTCGGAACGTGCACCCCGTGGTCGTTCCGCATGTCCCCACCTCCGTCGGACCACGCGATGCGTCCGCTCGCGCTCCCTGCTCGGTACCCGTGCCGCCCGTCGCGACCGGCCCCGAACCTAGCTGCCGGGACAGGGCCCGGTCCGGTGTTCGGCTCGATCCGACGGGAGCGGGCTCGCGCAACGGTCTGGACCAGCCGGATCGGAGCAGCCGTTCACCTCGGGTGAGCCGCCGACCGGCCGATGCTGCCGTCGATCCGTGACCAGCCGCGACCGGGGGGGCGCCCGTGCTGCAGACCTTGACCTGTCCCGTGTGCAGGAACGACGTGCCGCCGAACGCGGCGAGCTGCCGCTCGTGCCACCTACCCATGCGGGACGTGACGCGCAACCAGTCGCTGGCACGCCCCCGGTGGTCGCGGCGGGCGCGCGTCCAGACGCGTCTGTGGGGTCTGCTCGTGTACGGCGGCATCCTCGCGTGGTGCCTGGTCCAGCTGCCGACGGCGGCCGTGTTCGTCGTACCCGCCGTGGCCGTCGGAGCGGTGCTGCACGTGGTGCGAGGCCGTCCTGTCCTCGGCGCGCTCCTGTTCCTCGTCATCCTCGTGGTGGCACCGTCGCTCTTCTGGCAGTCGATGCTCACCGACACGATGGACTCGCTCGGGTCGCGCCTCTGAGCGGGTCCCCTACATCGAGGCGTACGGCACGAACAGCCGCACCGGCCCCTCCGCCATACGGGCCCGCAGGTCGTCGCTCGGCCGGCCGAGCGTCTCCCCCTCCACGGACGTCGCGGTCGCGAGGATGGCCTGCATGAGGTCGTCCCCGATGTTGGCCAGGTGCTCGACGAGGGCGGCGGAGTCGCGGTAGCGCTCGATCACGACGGCGCCCGTCTCGTCGTCGTCGAGGTAGATGTCGTACTGCAGCGTCCCGCTGTCCTTCGTCCGGACGATCTCCATGCAGCGGGCCGAGAGCCGCTTGAACTCGGCGGCGCCGCCGTCGACGAAGGTGAAGCGGGCGATGCCGAGCAGCTCGTCCCGGCGGTCGTCGAAGTGCTGCATTCTTCCTCCTGGGGTGTGCGTGGGGGCACGGTCGTAGGTACGACCAGTCCCACCCTGCCGAGTCATCGGTCGGCCGACCGTTCCCCTGCCACCCGCCGGGTCGGCCTACGTCCGCCGCGTGAACCGCAGCTTGCCGGTGCCCAGCCTCTCCGTGAGGTACGCCGGGTCGTGGGCGACGCGGTGGTGGCGGTGGCAGAGCAGGCGCCCCTCGTCGACCGACGTGCGCCCGCCCCGCGACCAGGGCGTCTCGTGGTGCGCCTCGCAGCGCTGCGGCGGGGCGTCGCAGCCTTCTGCGGTGCAGCCCCGGTCGCGGACGACGAGCGCGATGCGCTGCGCCCGGTTGTGGAGGCGCGCAGCCCGGCCGAGGTCGAGGACCTCGCTCGCGGTGCCGAGGACCGCGGGCACGAGGTCGGCACCGCAGGCCAGGCGCCGGGCCTCGCCCGGCGAGATCCGGTGACCGGTGTCGAGGCTCGCCGCCGCGAGACCGCCGGTCAGGGTGTCGAGCGGCATCGTCACCACGACGGTGGCCCCCGCGCCCGCTGCGTCCGGCAGGTCGGCGTCGCGCATCCTCTCGACCAGCTCGGCGAACGCCTCCCCGCGTCGGAGCCACGACGGCCGCTGCTCGTCACCGTCCGCGACCCCGTCGCCGTCGCGCAGGTGGTCGCGCCGCGGGGAGGCGATCGCGTCGAGGATCTTGGCCAGCATGGCGCCGTGCAGCTCGGGCAGCACGAAGCGCCCGTGCACGCAGCCCTGGCCGTCCTCCCGCATCGTCAGCGAGACCTTCGCCGCGGCCGCCCGCTCCTCCGTGGCCAGCAGCGCCGCCTCCCGCGCCTCGCCGACGGCCGGGGCGACGACGTCGAGGATCCGCCGCCCCAGCACGCGCAGCTCCTTGGCGTCGTGGTCGCCCGCCAGGCCGACCAGCGTCCGCTCCGCCTCGCGCAACAGGTCGCCGCTCACGTCGTCGGCGAGGTCGTCGAGGGCCCGCACGATCACCTCCGCCTGGTCCGGCGCCACGGCCCCGCGCGCTGCGGCGACAGCGAGGGCGTCGTACCGCTCCTCGGCGGCCACGGCCGCCCGCACCCGGCGGTGGGCGTCCGCCCGCGTCACCCGGGTGGCGTTCGCGAGCCAGACCGCGGTCGACGGCGCGCCGTTCTCGTCCTCCACCCGCACGGCCGCCGCGTGGGCCAGGACCCGGGCGCGCAGGGCGGCCAGGCGGTTCGCCGCACGCTCGAGCTCGACGAGCGCCGCACCCGTCTCGCTCGGTGACGCGCTCAGCAGGCCGACCTCGAACCCCTCACCCACCACGTCGTCGAGACGCGCGAGCACCTCGGTGAGGGGGTGCAGCGCGGTCGCGGTCATGGGTCCATGACACCAGCGAGCACCGACAGTTCCGGGGTCGGCGGACGACTCTCCACAGGTCGGTCCGCGGGGGCGGGCGGCCGGTCGGCGACAGGGTCGCCGCCCCCTCACCACGCCCCCTCACCACGCCGTGTGCGCGACCACCTCGACCTCGGAGGACAGGCTCGCCGACGGCTCGAACCCCGTCCCACCGGGCTGCACCGAGACCACGATGCCGGTGGCGCGGTCGAGGGCGACGTCGTACCAGGGCGGGTACGTCGCGCCCTCCCGCACCGGCAGCCCCGAGTCCCGGGCGGCGACGGCCGACCACAGCAGGGCGCAGCAGCCGCACCGCGGTTCGTAGCCCTCCACGGGGACGGCCCGCGCGGTCCACGTCTCCCGCCCCGCCCGCTCCTCGGAGGCCAGGGCGTCCAGCTCCACGCCGGCTGCGAGCTCGACCGGGTCGAGCAGGGCCACCCAGCTGTAGTCGCGCCACACCGGGTCGTCGTACACGACGCCCAGGTCCCGCGGCCGACGGCGAATCAGGCCGTCGCGCCGGCGTACGGGCTCGACCTCGTGCGGTCGCCGCCACTCCGGGGCACGCGCCGCGCCGCCCAGAGGGACCCACACCGCCGACGGCGGCCCCTCCTCCACGACCTGCTCCGCCCCGGAGGGGAACCGCAGGCGCAGGCGCCCCGGTCGCTCCACCCACGCCTCGACCCGCCCGAGCCCGCCCCGGTAGCGCAGGTGCGCCGACCGCCACAGCCACGGCGAGCTGCGCGCCAGCGCCCGGAGGTCCTTCGCGGTCGGGGTCATCGCGCCACCGTAGGTGCCCCCGGAACCCCCCACCACCCCTGCGACACTGGCCCGGTGAGCGACGCACCCACCCACCTGCAGATCGGCGAGGTCGCGGCGCGGACGGGGCTGAGCCTGCGGACGATCCGCTACTACGACGAGATGGGTCTCGTGGCGCCGTCGGCCCGGACGGCGGGCGGGTTCCGGCTCTACACCGAGCCCGACCTCGCGCGGCTCGGGCTCATCATGCAGATGAAGCCGCTCGGGTTCACCCTCGACCAGATGCGCGACCTGCTCGGCATCGTCGACGCCCTCGCCGCGGACGCCGACCAGGATCCCGACGCCGCCCCCGACCCCGATGAGCGCCACCGCCTCCTCACGAGCCTCGCCGCCTACCACGCGGACGCCGAGGAGCGGGTGACGAAGGTACGCCGCGAGCTCGCCACCGCCGAGGCCTTCGCCGCCGACCTCGCTGCGACGCTGGAGCGCGCCGACACCTGAGCAGACCATCCCTCGTGGCGCAGGCCACACAGCCCCGGCTTTGCAACCCTCACGCAACGTGAGGTTTGCTGCGGCGGTGACCTCCGCCGTACCCGCGACGCCCGCGACACCCGTGCAGCCCCCGCCCGACCACCGCGTGCGGACCGCGCTCCGCTCCCCCGCCGTGCTGCGCCGCGAGGTCGTCGCCGGCCTCGTCGTCGCGCTCGCGCTCATCCCCGAGGCCATCTCGTTCTCGATCATCGCGGGCGTCGACCCGCGCCTCGGCCTCTTCGCGTCGTTCACGATGGCGGTCAGCATCGCGTTCCTCGGGGGCCGGCCCGCGATGATCTCTGCCGCCACCGGTGCGGTCGCGCTGGTCATCGCGCCGGTGGTGCGCGACCACGGGGTCGACCACCTCATCGCCACCGTCATCCTCGGCGGTCTCATCCAGGTCGCGCTGGCCCTCGCCGGCGTCGCCCGGCTCATGCGCTTCGTGCCGCGCTCGGTGATGGTGGGGTTCGTCAACGCCCTGGCCATCCTGATCTTCACGGCCCAGCTGCCCTACCTGCGCGACGTGCCCTGGCTGGTCTACCCCCTCGTCGCCGCGGGCATCGCGATGATGGTGCTCCTCCCCCGCCTCACCGACGTCGTGCCGGCCCCGCTGGTGGCCATCGTCGTGCTGACCGCGCTCACCCTCGCCGCCGGCTGGGTGCTGCCCGACGTCGCGGACCAGGGCGAGCTGCCCGACACGCTGCCCACGTTCCTCGTGCCCGACGTGCCGTTCACGCTGGAGACCCTCGAGATCATCGCCCCCTACGCGCTCGCGATGGCGCTCGTCGGCCTGCTCGAGTCGCTGCTCACCGCCAAGCTCGTCGACGACATCACCGACACGCCCTCCGACAAGACGCGCGAGTCGTGGGGCCAGGGCGCGGCCAACGTCATCACGGGGTTCACCGGCGGCATGGGCGGCTGCGCGATGATCGGCCAGACGATGATCAACGTGAAGGCGTCGGGCGCCCGCACGCGCATCTCGACCTTCTGCGCCGGCCTCTTCCTGCTGGTCCTCGTCGTGGGCCTGGGCGACGTCGTCGGTCGCATCCCGATGGCCGCCCTCGTCGCGGTGATGATCATGGTCGCCGTGGGCACCTTCGACTGGCACAGCGTCGCGCCGTCGACCCTGCGCCGCATGCCCCGCAGCGAGACCACCGTCATGGTCAGCACCGTCGTGGTCGTCGTGGCCACCCACAACCTGGCCATCGGCGTGGCCGTCGGCGTGCTCGTCGCGATGGTGCTCTTCGCCCGCCGCGTCGCGCACCTCGCGCGCGTCGACCGCACCGTCGAGACCGACGCCGACGGCGAGCTCGCCCGCTACACCGTCACCGGCGAGCTGTTCTTCGCCTCCAGCAACGACCTCTACAGCCAGTTCGACTACGCCGGCGACCCCCAGCGGGTGCTCGTCGACCTCTCGGCCTCCCACGTGTGGGACGCCTCGACCGTCGCGGCGCTCGACGCCGTCGTGACCAAGTACGCCGGCAAGGGCAAGCACGTCGAGGTGGTCGGGCTGAACAAGGCCAGCGCCGGGATGCACGAGCGGCTCAGCGGTCACCTCGGCGCGCACTGAGGGGAACCGTGGCGGCGACCGGCGCGTCGTACCGGTGATCACCCACCCACGGGAGGACCTGCCATGCCAGCCACCGCCCCGACCGACCGCACCGGACAGGACGGACGCGCCCGCCTCGTCGTCCCCGCCGTGGTGGCGGCCGTCCTCCTCGTCGCCGGCGGCGCCGTCGTGGGCGCCCTCGCCCTGCGCGGCGGGGAGCCGGGTGTCGCTGCCGACCCGGGTACGCCGGAGGCCGCGACGTCCGCCGTACCCGACGACCGGCCGCTTCTCGAGCAGCTCTACGCGGCCGTCGCGCTCGACCCGGGCCTCGCCTTCGTCACGTTCGCGGAGGACCCGGCGACGCGCACCGTCACGGCGTGGATGGCGGACGGCGAGCCGGACCGCGCCGCGGTGCGCTCGGCGACCGCGCCGGTCCTCGACCGCTTCGACCACGAGCTGACGATCGACGACGGCGCCCCGCAGGACGCGGTGGTCGACGAGGCCGATGTGGCGCTCTCCGACGTGGCGACCCAGGTGCAGCAGCGCCTGGTCGGGAGCGGGTCCGGCTTCTCCTGGATCAAGGTCCACGAGGGACTGGGGTGGGTCACGGCGTGGCGCACCACGCCGGACCCGGAGGTCGACGCCGCGCTCGTCGCGCTCGGCGCCGAGCGCGGGGTCACGGTGCAGCTGCTGACCGCCCGCTACACCGAGGAGCACCTGCACGCCGTGATGGAGGACCTCGACCTGGGCGACTCCGGGCAGGGCTTCGCGGCCGTCTCGATGTACGCCCTCCCCGACGGGCTGGTGGTCGAGGTGACCGGCGGCGACACCGAGGCGGCGGCCGCGCGGGAGTTCTACGCCGACGTGCCCGAGGTGGCCCACGTCGTGGGCGGCGCCAGCGCGCCCCAGCCGCTCGGGGCGGTCCTGGACGGCGCCCCGAGCGTCACGGGCTGACCGGGTACGCCGCGCCGCGCGGCACGGCGTACCCGGTCGGGGCTCGACCCGGGCTCAGCCCTGCAGGCTCTCCGCGGCGGCGAGCAGCACGCAGGTCGCGACGCCCTCCATCGCGGCGGTGACCTCGGCGACCGGCGGCAGCGTGGGAGCGAGGCGGATGTTGCGGTCGCGCGGGTCCTCGCCGTACGGGAACGACGAGCCGGCCGGCGTCAGGGCGATGCCGGCCTCCTTCGCGAGCTGGACCACGCGGCGCGCCGTGCCGTCGAGCACGTCGAGGCTGACGAAGTAGCCGCCCGCCGGGTCGGTCCACTCCGCGATGCCGTGCTCGGTCAGGCGCTCGCCGAGGATGCGCTGCACCTCGGCGAACTTCGGGGCGATGAGGTCGCGGTGGCGGCGCATGTGCGCCCGCACGCCCTCGGCGTCGCCGAAGAACTCGACGTGGCGCAGCTGGTTCACCTTGTCGGGGCCGATGGAGTAGAAGCCGAGCCCCTCGAGGTACGCCGCGACGGTGGCGTCCGAGCCGGCGAGGAAGGCGACGCCGGCGCCCGCGAAGGTGATCTTCGAGGTGGAGGCGAACATGACGACGCGGTCCGGGTTCCCCGCCTCGGCGGCCAGGCCGAGGATGTCGGGCGTCGCGGTCTCGACGTCGGTGAGGTGGTGCACCGCGTAGGCGTTGTCCCACAGGATCGTGAAGTCGGGCGCCGCGGTCGGCATCGACGCCAGCGTGCGCGCCACCTCGACCGAGCACACCGAGCCGGTGGGGTTCGCGTAGGTCGGCACGAGCCACATGCCCTTGATCGTCGGGTCGTCGGCGACCATCGTGGCCACGACCTCGGTGTCCGGGCCCTCGTCGGTCAGCGGGACCGGCACGAGCTCGATGCCGAGACGGTCCGCGAGCGCGAAGTGGCGGTCGTAGCCCGGCACGGGGCACAGGAACCGCACGACGTCCTCGACGCCCCACGGCTCGGGGCTGCTCGGGCGCCCGTAGAGCAGCGACTGCACGAGGGTGTCGTGCATGAGCGTCAGGCTCGAGTTGCCGGCCGCGACGACGTTGGCCGGCGAGGTGCCCAGCAGCTCGGCGAAGATCGCGCGCAGCTCGGGCAGGCCCGCGAGCCCCCCGTAGTTGCGCACGTCCGTGCCGTCGGCGGCGACGTGGCCCGACGGCAGCGACAGCAGGCCCTCGGACAGGTCGAGCTGCTCCGGCGACGGCTTGCCCCGCGTCAGGTCGAGCTTCAGACCCTTCGCCTTCAGCTCCGCGTACGCCGCGCGCTGGGCGTCGGCGAAGGCGGCGAGGTCGGCAGGGGCGAGGTCGGGCAGCGCCATCAGGGGCTCACTCTCATCGGTCGCGGTGCAGGCCGGGAACGATCATCGCAGGCGCGCCACCCCGGCGCCCGCCGGTGGGTCCCGGCGTCCGCCGAGCGGACACCCGACGGCGTCGGCGACGCCCGGGCCGACCCCTCAGGCCGCCGGCTGCGTCGGTCCGCGGTGCACGACGCGGCCGGTGGCGCCGGCCTCCTCCAGCACGCGGCGCGCGGCCTCGGCGCTCCCGGCCGAGAGGCCCGTCGCGAGCACGACGGGCGGGCGGTCGGTGGCCTGCTTGGCCGGCAGCAGCTTCCACCCGGTGATCTGCCGGACGGCCTTGACGACCGCCACCTGGTTCGGCCCGGTCGCCAGCAGCTCGACCGCGTGCTCGCCGGGCTGGGACAGGCTCTCGTGCGGCCACGGGCGGGTGAACCGCCGCCACCGCGCCCGGAGCGACCCCTCCGGCTGGTGGTGACCCCTCGCCGTACCCGTCTCCCCACGCATGCCCTCCATGGTGCCGGGCACCGGCGCGCCACCCCACCCGGCGCGGGCGTCGACTCGGCCACACGCACACGACAAACGCGTCGTGCAAGCCGTTTCGCGGCTCCTACGGTGCGGGACGCGGCGGCCGGGTGGTCGCCGCACCCGCGCCGACCGGTGCGGGACGAGACCGGAGAGGGACGACGGCAGGACGACGATGGAGCAGATCACCCCGACGCTCATGAGCTGGGCGTCGATCCTCGAGGAGGACACCCGCGCGCAGGCGGTCACGACGGCCACGATGCCGTTCATCCACCCGCACGTGGCCCTGATGCCCGACGCGCACCTCGGCCTGGGCGCCACCGTGGGGTCGGTCATCCCGACCCTCGGCGCCGTCATGCCCGCCGCCGTCGGCGTCGACATCGGCTGCGGCATGATCGCGGTCCGCACCGCCTGGACGACCGGCCGGCTGCCCGCCGACCGGCGCGCGCTGCGCGAGGCGATCGAGCGCGTCGTACCGCTCTCCGCGGGCGCGGCGAACCGCGACGTCCGCCGCGACCACACGCGCGCCCGGCTCGACGACCTGGCGGCGCGGGCGGAGGCCGCGGGGTTCGACCCCGCCCGCTACGCGGCTCGCTGGGAGCTGCAGCTCGGCACGCTCGGCTCCGGCAACCACTTCATCGAGGTGACCGCCGACGAGCAGCACCGGGTGTGGCTGTTCCTGCACTCCGGCTCGCGCGGCGTGGGCAACGAGATCGCCCAGCGGCACATCGCGGTCGCGCGGCGGCAGTGCGAGCAGGCCGGCGTGGACCTGCCGCACCGCGACCTCGCCTACCTCACCGAGGGCACGCCGGAGTTCGACGCCTACATCATCGAGATGCAGTGGGCGCAGCACTACGCGCTGCTCAACCGCGAGGAGATGATGGACCGGGTCGTCGCCGAGTTCTCGGCGTGGGTCGGCGAGCCCGGGCCGGTCGAGCGCGTCGAGTCCATCAACTGCCACCACAACTACACCGAGCCGGAGGAGCACTTCGGCCGCCGCGTCTGGCTCTCGCGCAAGGGCGCCATCAACGCGGAGGCGGGTCGCCCCGGGCTCATCCCCGGGTCGATGGGCACGGCGTCGTACGTCGTGGTGGGCCGTGGCAACGCGGACGCGCTCCACTCGGCGCCGCACGGCGCGGGCCGGGAGTACTCCCGGACGCGCGCCCGGAAGACGTTCACCCGCGCGCAGCTGCAGGAGTCCATGGCGGGCATCGAGTACCGCGACACCGTCGCGTTCCTCGACGAGATCCCGGCGGCCTACAAGCCGATCGACCGGGTGATGGAGGACGCGGCCGACCTCGTGCGGGTCCGCCACGTGCTGCACCAGCTCGTCAACGTCAAGGGCGACTGAGCGGTACGGCGACCAGCCGACGTCCTGGTCCGGGTACCGGCCGCGGGGCACGATGGAGGGATGCGCGTCCCCCTCATCGGTCCCGTGGTCGGCCCCGTGCTGTCCCCCGTGCTCACGCCGGTCGTGGGCCCGGTGGTCGCGGACGCCCGGCAGCGCCTGGGCCAGGCACTCTTCACCCGGGTCGCGGGGCCGGACGGCGAGCGCATGCGGGCCCGCATCCACGGCCGACCCGGTCCGCGGCGCTTCTCGGTCGACGACCCCATCGGCCGGGTGCACGGCGACGCGTCCATGTTCGTCGGCGGCATGCGGGCGCTGATGCTCCAGACGCTGCACCCCTCGGCCATGGCCGGCGTCGCGCAGCACTCGGCCTACCGCGAGGACATGTGGGGGCGGCTCAACCGCACCGCCACGTTCCTCGCCACCACCACCTTCGCGACCGACGCGGACGCCGACGCGGCGATCAGCGCGATCCGCCGCATCCACGAGCGCATCACGGGCACGACGCGCGACGGCGTGCCCTACGCCGCCTCCGACCCCCACCTGCTGCGCTGGGTCCACGTCGCCGAGATCGACAGCTTCCTCGCCGCGCACCGGGCCTACGGCGCCGAGCCGCTGTCGCCGGAGGACACCGACACGTACGTCGCGCAGGCCGCCCACGTCGCCGAGGCCCTCGGCGCCACCGACGTCCCCCGCAGCCGGGCCGAGCTCGACGAGACCCTCGCCGCCTACCGCCCCGAGCTCCGCGCGACGCCCGAGGCCCGGGAGGCCGTGCGCTACCTGCTGCTCAAGCCCCCGCTCCCGCTGCCGGCCCGCGCGCCGTACGGCGTGCTCGCCGCCGCCGCGGTCGGGCTCATGCCGGCCTGGACGCGGCTGCCGCTGCGTCTGCCCTACCTGCCGCTGACCGAGCGCACCGTCGTGCCCGTCCTGGGCCGGCTGTCGACCGCGACCGTGCGGTGGGCCATGACGTCGGACCGCGACGTCGTCGACGAGCTGCGCGCTTCCACCACCGCGGGGGCCGCCGACGCGCGAGGATGAGCGCGTGCACCCGCCGCCGTACCAGCCGCCGCCGCCGCGCCCGCCCCACCAGCCGCCGTACGGCCAGCAGCCGTACGGCCAGCAGCCGGCGTACCCGCCGGCGTGGCTCGACCTCCACGTCAAGGGCAACGCGCTGACGTCGGCGCTCAACGGCCCGCGCGCGCTGGTCAACGGGGTGCCGGCGCGGGTCTCCTACGGCGGCAACCGCCTCCCGATCCCACCCGGGCCGGTGCAGGTGGAGTGCTACCTCCACTGGATCTTCCAGCAGGGCCGGGCCACGGTGCAGTTCCACGCCCGACCGGGCGACGTCGTGCCCGTCTTCTACGCGCCGCCCTACGTCGCGTTCGTCGGTGGTCGGATCGGGCACGTCCCGCAGCAGCGGCCGGGCCTGTGGGCGTTCCTGCTGCTCATGGTCGTCGTCCTGCTGGCGCTGACGCTCAACGTCGCGCTCTGGCTCGCCTGACGGATCTTCCCCGTCACTTGCGACCTTCTTGAAGGCGGGCGCGGGACGCCGACCCTAGGCTGGCGGCGGCGCGGATCCGGCCGCGCCAATCCCTCCCCGGAGTCGCCCTGATGCTTGCTGCCCTGTCGCCCGCGCGCCGCCACGCGCTCGCCGCCCTCGTCGCGCTGCTCGTGCTCGTCGCGGGCGCGGCCGTCGCCGTCGGCTCCACCTCCGTCGGCTCGCGGGCCGAGGCCGCGACCGCCACGAACGCCCGCCTCGTCGGGGCGATCCGCCAGGCCAACGGGCAGCTGTGGGGCGGGGCCGTCAAGGTCACCTTGTTCGACCGCAACTGGAAGCAGCTGGGCTACACGACGGCCCGCTCGACGTACTCGATCCCGGTCGTCGCCGGCACCTACCGGATCCAGGTGACCGACACCCGCCCGACGTACGACACCAACCGGTTCGCGCCCGCCGACCTCTACGTCCCCGTCGTCCCCGGCCAGACCCGGCAGGCCGACGCGGTCATGCGCAAGGGCGTCAGCATCACCGGCACCGTGACGACCGGCGGCGGCGTCGGCTCCTACGCCCGGGTGGTCGCCGCGAACCAGTACGGCCAGTCCTTCGAGACGACGGCCAATAACAACGGCCAGTTCGCCGTCGCCGGCATGCCGGCCGGCAACTACTCGGTCTTCACCTACGACGCGCGCCGCCAGTGGGCCGCCGGCAGCACCTACCTCCCCAGCCGCCGCGTCGGGGCCAACACGAACATCGCGATCAAGCTCAACTACCGCGCCGGCTCGCTCGTCGTGAACGTCGTCGGCGGCGGGCAGGACCTGCGGGGCACCGGCTGGGTGACGGCCACCAACCGCAGCAGCGGCCAGTGGTACGTCGCGCGCGCCACGAACGGCACCGTCAACTTCGCCGGCGTCGCGCCCGGCGCCTACAGCGTGACCGTCCCCGACATGGGCAACTACCTGGGCCGCACCGGCGCGCTGCCGGGCGGGCGCCACGTGCCGGCCGGCGGCGTCCTGTTCTCCGCCTTCGAGCTCGTGCAGCGCGGAGGCTCCGTCACCGGCTCCGTCACCGACGCCCGCGTCACCGACCGCGGCCTGCCGAGCGTGCTCGTGCGCCTCTTCGACAAGTACGGCGCGCCCGTCGGCAGCGCGTGGACCTCGCCGAGCGGCCGCTTCACCATCAACGGCGCCCTGCGCAGCAACGGCGGCTACAAGCTCGTCCTGGAGCGGCCCGACGGCGGCTGGGTGAAGTGGGGCACCGGCGGCAACGACCAGTGCCAGTACGCCGGCCTCACCACGACGGCCTTCACCATCCGCCAGGGCCAGGTCGCGAACGTCGGCCGCCTCGGCCTGCGCGCCGTCGGCCACCCGCAGAACGCGTTGTGCATCCCGCCGACCACGCCCACCACCGAGCCCACGGCGAGCCCGACGACCACGGCCCCGACGACCGCGCCGACCACGGCGCCCACGACGACCGCGCCCGCCCCGACGACCACCGTCACCGTGACGGCCACGCCGACGAGCACCGCCACGGCCAGCCCGACCACCCCGGCGCCCTCCGCCACGAGCAACCCGACCACCACGGTCACCGTGACGGTCACGCCGACCCCCTGACGCACCGGACCTGACGGCCCGACCCCCACGGCCCGTCCCTGACGCCCCCGACCGCCACCCGGCGCTCGGGGGCGTCGTGGTTGGGCGCGGTCGGAGAATGGGGGCATGTCCGACGTCGAGCTGCTCTCCGCCCGCGCCCTCGTCCTCGCCGACCTCGGGGCGCGCGGCTTCGCGGACGCGGAGGGTGTGTCGCTGCTGGAGAACGCGCTGTCGGAGCGCCGCTGGTGGGTCGAGCAGTGGCCCGACGGCCTCGCCTTCGTGGCCGGGCTCGTGGCCACCGACGTGCAGGACGCCCTGCTCGACCGCGGGTCGCGGTGGCCGACCTGCACCACGTGTCCCTCGGTGGAGGAGCACGCGCTGCGGGTCGACCCCGAGATCGGTGGGCCGGACCCGCACTGGGTGTGCGAGAACTCCGGCCAGGCGATCGCGCCGCTCGGGCGGCTCACCGCCGCCTGACGCCTGGGGCCTCAGGCGCTGGTGAGGTGCTCGCCCAGGAACGCGATGGTGCGCTCCATCGACACCTCGAACTGCGGGCCGAAGGCGTGCCCCTCCCCCGGGTAGGTCAGCAGCGTGCTGTCGACCCCGGCGGCCGTGAACGCCGCCTGCGTCTCCTCCGACCACACCACCGGGCACGTGTCGTCGGCGGTGCCGTGGTGGATGAGGACCGGCTCGGTGATCCGGTCGGCGTACGTCCGGGCCGACAGCCCCGCGTAGAACGCGGGGTTCTCCGCGGGCGTGCCGACGCCCGCGGTGAGCCGCTCGACCACCTCGGCCCGCTCGGGCACGGCCCAGCGCTCGTAGTTGTCGACGAAGTCGGAGCTGACCGGCGCGAAGACGACCGCCGCGTCGACAAGGCCCGGCTGCGCGACGAGCACGTTGTAGGCCACCGCGCCGCCCATGGAGCGACCGACCACCGCCGTGCGCGCCGCGTCGACGACCGGCTCCCGCTCGAGCGACCGCACCGCGTTGACGACGTCGCGGGTGTAGCCGAGGCGCGACTCCCGGTCGAGGTCGCTCGCGGGCGACGACGCCGCGTGGCCCCGGTAGTCGGTGTGGAGCACGACGTACCCCGCCCGGGCGAGCCGGTCCTGCTCGCGGCGCATGCCCTGGCCCGTGACGTAGGCCGACGGCTCGATGTAGCCGTGCGCGAGCACGACGGCCGGGAACGGCCCCGCGCCCTCCGGCACCAGCAGCACGCCGGAGACCGTCGTGCCGGAGCTGTCGTAGGTGACCTCGAAGCGTCGGTAGGGCCCCTCGGCCGCCGTCTCCCGCACCCGCTGCAGCGGGCCGCCGGCCATCTCCTCGCGCATCAGGGTGGGCAGCGACAGCTCGTGAGGTGCGGCGGGGAGGGCGTCCGCCGTACTGGTCGAGGACGGGGCCGACGCCGACGAGGACGCCGACGGCGGGGCCGGGGACGCGGGGGCCGACGACGCGGAGCCCGAGCCGTCCGCCGTGTCGTCGGACGCGCCGCTGCACGCGCCCGCGGCGAGCGCGAGGGCCAGCACGGCGGCGGCGAGGCGCACGGCGCGCCGGTGGGGAGGAACGGGCCGGAGGGGCGCGAGCGGGGTCATGGTTCCTCCTGCACGGGTGGACCCCGTCAGCGTAGCCAGCGGGTCCGTCCGGACGACCGCGTGCGGGGCGGCTGCGTCAGGGACGGTGGTCGACGTCGGCGCCGCCGGCGAGGTCGCCGCACCACACCGACGTGGCGCCCACCCGGGCGAGCAGCCGCCGGGCACCCTGGTCGCCGCCCGCGACCGCTCCCGCCGCGTCGAGGTGGTCGCGACCGAGCAGCACGGGGTGGCCGGGGCGGGGATCGGCGGGGTCGCCGTACGCCGCGCGCGCGGCCGTCGCCGGGCCGCTCCAGGCGGCGAGCACCCGTCGTACGACGTCGGGTCCCACGTCGGGCAGGTCGACCAGGTGCACGAGCACACCGGGGGCGTCGGAGGGTGCGGCGGACAGCCCCGCCCGCAGCGAGGCGCCCATGCCGTCCGCCCAGTCGGCGGCGACCACGACGTCCTCGGCGGGGTGCGGGACGGGGCCGGCGTCGAGCAGGGCGCGTGCCGCCGCGGCCTCGGCCCCGAGCACGACGAGGACCCGGGGACAGCCGCCGGCGCGCAGGGTGGCGACCGACCGCGTCAGCCAGTCGTCGACGAGCGCCTTCGGCCGGCCCATGCGCCGGCCCGCGCCAGCCGCCAGGAGGAGGCCGACGACGGCCGGTCGCCCGGCGGGTGCGGCGGGTGCGGCGGGTGCGGCGGGCTCGATGACGCCGGGCTCAGTCGTCGCTGAGCTGCACGTAGAGGGTGAAGCGGTCGGAGCGGTAGACCGAGCGCGACACCTCGACGACCTTGTCGCCCGCGACGGCGCGACGCGCGACGCGGAGCACCGGCGTACCCAGGCCGATCTCGAGCGCCTGGGCCTCCTCGGCGGTCGGCACGTCGGCCGTCACCGAGTCCTCCGCCCAGCTCGGGCGCAGGCCGCGCATCGACAGCGCGTGGTAGAGGCTCGTCGGCATGCCGCTCTGCAGGAAACCGGGGAGCAGCACCTCGTTGAGGTAGGCGTCCTCGATGCACATCGGCTGGCCGTCGGCGCGCCGCAGGCGCTTCCAGTGGATGACGGCGTCGCCCTCGGTGAGGTCGAGGGCCCGGGCCACGCCGGGGCCGGCCTGCTCGCGCCGCGCGAGGATGGTCTGCGACTCCGGCAGGAGCCCGCGGCGCTGCATCTCGGAGGTGTAGCTGAGCAGGCGCCCGACCTGGTTGCGGGGCTTGGCCACGAACGTGCCCCGTCCGGGCATCCGCTCGAGCAGGCCCTCCGCGACGAGCGCGTCCATCGCCTGGCGCACCGTCATGCGTGCGACGCCGAAGCGCTGCACCAGCTCGCGTTCCGAGGGAGCCGGCGTACCCGGCGCGCACTCGCCCACGAGGTCCCGCACGTACTCACGTACCTGCACGTGCTTGAGCGGCTCCCGCTCGACCACCACCGCGTTGTCCACGGGCTCACCGTAGGGACCCCGGGGCACCCGTGTCCGGCATTTCGACCTCAATTTCCGTACCAGGTTTCCCGAGAACGGACCAGGCGGACCGGCCGTGGACCAGACCAGGCCTGCGTCACTCCGTGCCGACGGCGCCCAGCACGTCGAGGCGGGCGGCGCGGCGCGCCGGCAGGACGGCGGCGAGCACCCCCACGACGAGCGCGGCGACGCCGAAGGCGGCGAGCTGGTCGACGGGCACGCTGACGACCTCCAGGCCCTCGTCGCGCAGGGCGCGCATGAGCACGACGCCGAGCACCACCCCGAGCACGAGCCCCAGGACGGCGCCGAGCAGCGCGATCACCACCGACTCCAGCGTGATCATCCAGCGCAGCTGCCCCCGGCCCAGCCCCACGGCGCGCAGCAGGCCGACCTCCCGCGTGCGCTCCACCACGGACAGGGCGAGGGTGTTGACGATGCCGAGCACCGCGATGACGAGGGCGAGACCGAGCAGGGCCAGCACGACGAGCACGAGCTGGTCGATGGGCTCGCGCTGCTCCGCGGCGTAGTCCGCCTGGTCCTTCACCGTCAGCAGCGGGTTGTCGGCGACCACGGCGTCGAGACGCTCCTGCGTCCCCACCAGCCCTCCGGGGGCGTCCTCGGCGACCTCGACGACGAGGGTGGAGTCGACGTCGCGGTAGCCGGCGTCGAGGAGCGTGCCGGTCGTCGTCGCGAGGGGGAACCCGATGACCGGGTCCGGCTCGACCAGCGCGACCACCGGGAGCGTGCGCTCGCCGCCGACCGTGCCGACGACCAGCTCGTCGCCCACCGCGATGCCCTCCTCCTCGGCCTCCTCGGTGTCGACGACGACCGTGCCGTCCCGCAGGTCGGCGAGGTCGCCCTCGACGACCTCCAGCTCGAGCCCGCGTCCGAGGTCGGCGGGGTCGAGACCGGCGAGGCCCTGGGGCCCGCCGTCGACCTCGACGACGCCGTAGCGCAGCGCCACCAGGCTCTCGACGCCCTCCACCTCGCGCATCGCCCCGGCCACCGCGGTCGAGAACCCCTGCCCGACCTGGTTGCTGACGACGAAGTCGCCGGGGAACGAGTCGGCGATGGTCTTGTCGACGGACGCCTTGGCGGAGTCGCCGAGGATCGCCATCGTCGAGGCCAGCGCGAGCCCGATCATCAGCGCCGACGCCGTGGCCGTCGTACGACGGGGGTTGCGCAGGGCGTTGAGGCCCGCGAGGTCCCCCACCGTCCCGAAGGCCCGGCGGTAGAGCGCGTGCGCCGCCAGCAGCACCGGCCGCCCGAGCAGCGGGCTCGCGGCCGAGACCCCGAGGAGCACGGCCAGGACCCCGGCGCCGAGCCACCAGAACGGGCGGGGCACGTCGCCGACGAGCCGCAGGCCGAGCAGCACGGCCACCGCCCCGCCCGCGACCAGCACCAGCCCCAGCAGGCTGCGGCGGCGGATGGTCGTCTCGGGGAGGGCCACGTCGTCGCGCAGCGCCTGCACGGGGGCGATGCGGGTGGTGCGGCGCGCCGGTCCCCAGGCCGCGGCCATCGTGACGAGCACGCCCACCGCGTACGCCGCGAGGACCGTGCGCGGCTCCAGCACGAGCGGCTGGCCCTCGAGGTCGAGCCCGAACCGGCCGAAGAGCGTGCGGATGGCGATCGCGAGCACGACACCGAGCCCCAGGCCGAGGGTCGAGCCGACGAGGCCGAGCACGAGCGCCTCCAGCTGCACCGAGCGCACCACCTGGCCGCGGGAGGCGCCGAGGGCGCGCAGGAGGGCGAGCTCGCGGCTGCGCTGGGCGACGAGCATCGAGAACGTGTTGACGATGAGGAAGCCGCCGACGACGAGCGCGATGCCGGCGAAGATGAGCAGGAAGGTGGTGAGGAACGAGATGGCCTCGAGCAGCACCGAGGCGGTCTCGTCGGAGGCCTGCTCCCCCGTCACCGCCTCGACGCCGTCGGGCAGCAGGGGCGCCACCGCGTCGCGCAGCTCGGTCTGCGAGGTGCCGTCGGCGGCGCTGACCCACACCTCGGTGTAGGCGTCCGGCTCGCCGAGGAGCAGGGTCTGGGCAACTGGCATCTCGAGCACCGTCACCGTCGCGCCGTTCAGCGAGGCCCGGTCCCCGAAGGCGACGAGGCCGACCAGGGTCGCCGAGAGCGTCGGGCGCTCGGACGCCGTCACGAGGGAGACGGTGTCGCCGAGCTCGTAGCCGGCCCGCTCCGCCGTCGCCGCGTCGAGCGCCACCTCGGCCTCGCCCTCGGGCGCGCGCCCGGCGGTCAGGTTCAGCCCCTCCCCGCCGCCCGCGCTCGGGGCGGTGTCGAACCCCAGGCCGAGCCCCGGCGCCCCCTGGGCCCCGACCACCTTGCCGTCGACGTCGACGACGTTGACGCCCGGCACGGTGACCTTGCCGTCGACCCGGGCCGCGCCGCCGCCGCCCGTCAGCTCGGCGGCGAGCTCGCCGACGAGGGAGGCCGGCACGGTGCGGCTCGTGCCGCCCGGCCCACCCGGGCCACCCAACCCGGTGCCGGACGCGGGCCGCACGACGACGTCGCCCACGGTGGAGGAGAACAGCGACGTGAAGGAGCGCTCGAGGGTGTCGGAGAACATGAGCGAGCCGGAGGTGAAGGCCACCCCGAGCACGACGGCGAACGTGCTCATCACCAGGCGCACCTTGCGTCCGAGCAGGCTCCGCCAGGCCGCGCGGAGCATCAGGCGTCGCCGCTCGGCGCGGGCGCCACGCCGGGGTCGGTCCGGGCCATGGCCGCCAGCACCTGCTCGCGGTCGGGCGCGCGCAGCTCGTCCACGACGCGACCGTCGGCGAGCAGCACGACGCGGTCGGTGAAGGCCGCGGCGACCGCGTCGTGGGTGACCATGACGACCGTCTGGCCGACCTCGTCCGCGCTGCGCCGCAGGAGCCCGAGCACCTCGGCGCCGGAGCGCGAGTCGAGGTTGCCGGTCGGCTCGTCGGCGAAGACGACGTCGGGGCGGCTCACGAGGGCGCGGGCGATGGCCACCCGCTGCTGCTGCCCGCCCGACAGCTCGTTCGGCTTGTGGCGCAGTCGGGGCGCGAGTCCGACGGTGGCGATGACCGAGGCCAGCACGTCCGGGTCCGGCTTGCGGCCCGCGATCGCCAGCGGCAGGAGGATGTTCTCCTCCGCCGTGAGCGTGGGCACGAGGTTGAACGACTGGAAGACGAACCCCACGCGGTCGCGCCGCAGCCGGGTGAGCTCGCGGTCGCCGAGCCCCACCAGTTCGGTGTCGCCCAGCACGACCGAACCCGAGTCCGGCGTGTCGAGACCCGCGCAGCAGTGCATGAGCGTCGACTTGCCGGAGCCGCTCGGGCCCATCACGGCGGTGAACTCGCCGCGCCCGATGTCGAGCGTGACGCCGTCGAGGGCGTGGACGCGGGACTCGCCCGCGCCGTACGTGCGCACGAGGTCGCGCACGCGGACCGCCGGGGGGCGCGACGGGGTCGGCGCCGGCGTCGCATCGGGCTCGGGCCTCATGCACCCACTCTCCCGGGTGCCCGGTCACGGCACCAGGGCGAGCCCTGGTCGGTCGCACACCTGTTCGACTACGCTCCCGCCATGGACTTCCAGGCGACCCTCTTCGCGACAGCGCCCGAGGCCGAGGCCGGGGCGGACGCCGGGGCCGGCCTGGCCGGCCGGGTGGAGCGGCACGAGCTCAGCGCGGGCGCCTGGGTGGACGTGGCGCGCGACTGGCTGGCCGCCGACGCGGACGCGGTGTTCGACGCGCTCGTGACGCGCGTGCCGTGGCGGGCCGAGCGGCGCCAGATGTACGACCGGGTGGTCGACGTGCCGCGCCTGCTCCACACGTACGGCGCGGGCCAGTCCCTGCCCCACCCCGCCCTGGAGCGCGCGCGGGACGAGCTGAGCGCGCACTACGCCGACGAGCTGGGCGAGCCGTTCACGACGGCGGGCTGCTGCTACTACCGCGACGGCCACGACTCGGTGGCTTGGCACGGCGACACCATCGGTCGCGGGTCCACCCACGACACGATGGTCGCCATCGTCTCGGTCGGCGACCCGCGGCGGCTCGCGCTGCGCCCGCGCGGCGGGGGCGAGGCCCTGTCGTTCGTGATGGGTCACGGGGACCTCGTCGTCATGGGCGGCTCGTGCCAGCGCACGTGGGAGCACGCCGTGCCGAAGGTCGCCCACGCGGGCCCGCGCCTGTCGGTGCAGTTCCGCCCCGCCGGGGTCTTCTGACCCGGCGGGCCGGGAAAACCGGAGGCGCCAGGCCGCCCGCCGACCCTAGGCTCGGCGCCCATGACCGATCTCGATGCCGGCACCTCCGTCCGCCTGGAGGAGGACGACGAGCGCGGTGGCACCTTCGAGGGTCACAGCGCGTTCGCCCGCCACTCGCCCCACTACCTGGAGGAGGACACGCCGGACCGGCACGACCGCCGGCACGACGTCGTCGTCCGCACCGCGCCCGCCCAGTTCGACCGCACGAACGCCGACGACGTCGACCGCGTCCAGCACGAGCTGATGCTCCAGCTCGCCGGCGCGGTCGACGACCACTGCCTCCGCGCGGTGCTCGCCGCCGCACCCGCCGCGGGCACCACCGTCGACGACGTCGGGGCCGACGACCTCGACGCCTGGCTGGCGGACGCCGCGTGCGCGGTCAGCCTCGACACCCGCAGCGCGTGCGACGTGGAGGCCGTCCTCGACGTCGAGCTCGACGCCTTCCTCGAGCAGCAGCGCGGCGGGTGCGGCGCGCCGTACGTCGACCTGGGCTGGACCCGGTGCGACACGGCGCCGATGGCGCGCGGCGCGGCGGTGGACGAGGGATTCCACGTGGCCCTCTCGACCGAGCACCTCCTGGGCCTGTCGAGCCGCGCCGCGCTCTTCTACATCTCGCACGTGCTGGGCGCCGACGAGTACCTGAGCGCCCGTTGCGAGCTCGCCTACGCGCCGCGCCTGCGCTTCCACCCCGGCGCCGTGCGGGTCGCCCGCGTCCGCTTCGACCACGAGGCGCACTGGCGCCGGCTCGTGGGCGAGCGCCGTGCGCGGGCGGCCGACCGGGCGCGCGACCGCGTCCGGCACGGCGAGGGCCGGCGCGGCATGCTGGACGGGTGAGCCCCTCCCCCGACGCGCCCGACCTCGACCGCCGGATCGCCGCAGCGGTCGACGACCTGCTGGACGCCCGCGCCGCCGGCGCGACCATCTGTCCCTCCGAGGCGGCGCGCCGCGTCGCGGGCGACGACGGCGACTGGCGCGCCCTCATGGACCCGGTGCGCGCGGTCGTCGGTGACCTGGTGGGCCAGGGCCGGGTCGAGGTGACCCAGGGGGGCGAGGTCGTCGACCTCGCCACCGCGCGCGGACCGATCCGGGTACGACGCGCCCGCTGACGGCACGAGGCCCCCGCTCCCGGGTGGGAGCGAGGGCCTCGCGGGTGGTGCTGGTGGAGCGGCAGACTCAGAAGTCCATGCCGCCCATGCCGCCGGTCGGGTCGCCACCGGGGGCGCCCGCCTTCTCCGGCTTGTCGGCCACGACGGCCTCGGTGGTGAGGAACAGCGCGGCGATCGACGCGGCGTTCTGCAGCGCGGAACGCGTCACCTTCGCCGGGTCGATGATGCCCGCGGCGACGAGGTCGACGTACTCGCCCGTGGCGGCGTTGAGGCCGTGACCCGGGGTCAGGTTGCGCACCTTCTCCGCCACGACGCCGCCCTCGAGGCCGGCGTTGATCGCGATCTGCTTGAGCGGGGCCTCGATGGCGAGACGCACGATGTTCGCGCCCGTCGCCTCGTCGCCCGTGAGCTCGAGCTTGTCGAACGCCGTGGCACCGGCCTGGACGAGGGCGACGCCACCACCGGCGACGATGCCCTCCTCGACGGCGGCCTTGGCGTTGCGCACCGCGTCCTCGATGCGGTGCTTGCGCTCCTTGAGCTCGACCTCGGTGGCCGCGCCGACCTTGATGACGGCCACGCCGCCGGCCAGCTTGGCGAGGCGCTCCTGGAGCTTCTCGCGGTCGTAGTCCGAGTCGCTGTTCTCGATCTCGGCACGGATCTGGTTGACGCGACCGTTGATCTGGTCGCCGTCGCCGGCGCCCTCGACGATCGTGGTCTCGTCCTTCGTGACGACGACCTTGCGCGCCTGGCCGAGGAGCTCGATGCCCGCGGTCTCGAGCGAGAGGCCGACGGTCTCGGAGATGACCTGGCCGCCGGTGAGGATCGCGATGTCCTGCAGCATGGCCTTGCGGCGGTCGCCGAAGCCCGGGGCCTTGACGGCGACGGACTTGAACGTGCCGCGGATCTTGTTGACGACCAGCGTCGAGAGGGCCTCGCCGTCGACGTCCTCCGAGATGATGAGGAGCGGCTTGCCGGTCTGGATGACCTTCTCCAGCAGCGGCAGCAGGTCCTTCACGTTCGAGATCTTGCTCTCGACGAGGAGCAGGTAGGCGTCCTCCAGGACGGCCTCCATGCGCTCCATGTCGGTGGCGAAGTAGGCCGAGATGTAGCCCTTGTCGAACCGCATGCCCTCGGTCAGCTCGAGGTCGATGCCGAAGGTGTTCGACTCCTCGACGGTGATGACGCCTTCCTTGCCGACCTTGTCCATCGCCTCGGCGATGATGTCGCCGACGGTCGGGTCGGCGGCGGAGATGGCCGCGGTCGCAGCGATCTGCTCCTTGGTCTCGATCTCCTTGGCGAGCGCCAGCAGCTGCTCGGAGACGGACGCGACGGCGGCCTCGATGCCCCGCTTGAGGGCGATCGGGTTGGAGCCGGCGGCGACGTTGCGCAGACCCTCGCGGACCAGCGCCTGCGCGAGGACGGTGGCCGTCGTCGTGCCGTCACCGGCGACGTCGTCGGTCTTCTTGGCGACCTCCTTGACCAGCTCGGCGCCGATCTTCTCGTAGGGGTCCTCGAGCTCGATCTCCTTGGCGATGCTCACACCGTCGTTGGTGATCGTGGGGGCACCCCACTTCTTCTCGAGCACGACGTTGCGGCCCTTGGGACCGAGGGTGACCTTGACGGCATCGGCGAGGGTGTTCATCCCACGCTCGAGACCGCGCCGGGCCTCCTCGTTGAAAGCGATGAGCTTCGACATGTTCTCCTGCGATTCCTTGTCTGCTGGAGAGTGCGGATGGCCCGGGTCGTCGCCCGCGACGGACGGTCAGGCCGACCGGCGGACCCTTCCCACCGTCGCTGCTGACCTCGACTCACCGAGCCGGGTGGTGCTGCACGTTCGGTGGCACTCTCACCAGGAGAGTGCCAGTCCAATGTCTAGCACTCGACCCCCGGGAGTGCAAGGAGACGAGCCGTCAGCCGAGGCGCCGCACGACGAGCTCGGCGACGTGCTCGGCCATCTCGGGGGCCACGTCGAGGTAGAGCCCGGGCTCGATGAGCTCGAGCTCGCTCACCGCCCACGCGCCGTCGTGGTGGAGCAGGTCGACGCGGGCGTAGTCGAGCGTCGTCGAGCGCAACTCCTGGGCCGCCTCGACGGCCCGGCGGGCCACGACGGCGATCTCGTCGACCAGCGGCACGGCGCGGGAGCTCCCGCCGTACTGCTCGTGCACCCGCACCTCGCCCCCGGCGGGACGCTTGTCCACCTGCAGCACGGGACGCCCGTCGAGGACGAAGACGGAGGTCTCGCCGGTCGTGCGCACGGACGCGACCAGCGGCTGCACGACCCACGGCCCGGCCGTCAGGCCCTCCAGGCGCGGGTCCTCCACGGAGTCCACGACCACGACCCCCACCCCGCCGGCGCCGGTGGCGGGCTTGACGACGACCGTCCCCCAGTCCGCGGTCGCCGCGGCGAGGACGGGGCGCAGGGTGGCGTCGTCGACGGCCCGGGTCGGCACCGTCGGCACGCTCTCGGCCAGGCCGACGAGGTAGGTCTTGTCGGCGTTCCACGCGAACGTGGCGGCGCCGTTGAGCAGGCGCGTCGCGGCCTCGGTACGGCGCGCCCACTCCAGGAAGGCGGGCAGCCGGCGGTGGTAGTCCCACGTCGCGCGCACCGCGACGAGGTCGGCCCCGGCCCAGTCGACGGCCGGGTCGTCCCAGACCGCCCATCGGGCGTCGACACCGCGCGCGTCGAGGGCGGCGACGAGCCGCTCCCCGCCGGTCTCGCCCGCCGGGGCGAGCTGGAAGGTGGCGAGGAGGACGGTGGGACGGGCGGCGGGGCGGGCGGCGGCGGTCACCGCGGAAGCCTAGGACGCCGTGGAGGTGCCCGCCGGACCGGTCGCGTCCGCGTGGTCGCGCGGCCCGCCCACGACCTGGTCGTCGATGCCCCAGTCGTCGGCGTCCCAGCCCTCGCGCGGCCCCGCTGCCTCGACCGCTGCCTCGACCGCTGCTTCGACCCCGGCCTCGACCGGGGCGGCGGGGGGTGCGTGGTGCCCGAACGGCACCTCGTCGACGTGGCCCAGCGCTGCCAGCACGGACGGCAGGACGGCCTTGGCCGTGCGCTTGTAGCCCGCCGCGCTGGGGTGGAACCGGTCGAGGCTGAACATCTCGTCCGGGTTGGTGATGAAGAACGGACCGACCACGTCGGCGAGCGAGACCACGCGGGCGCCGGCGGCGACGGCGGCGACCCGCTGCGCGGCGGCGAGCTGGCGCGAGGCCCGCGAGCCGAGCGAGCGCAGCGGCTGGGGCACGGGACGCAGGGCACCGAGGTCGGGGCACGTGCCGACGACCACGGGGATGCCCCGCTCGCGGAGCGCCTCGATCGCCTCCCGCAGGTGGCGCACCGAGTCGGCGACGGGCACGCGGTGGGTCACGTCGTTGCCGCCCACCACCAGCACGGCGACGTCGGCGCGGTAGTCGGGCGGCAGCACGGCCAGCTGGTCGCCCAGCATGCTCGACTCGGCGCCGACCTGCGCGACGCTGCGCAGCCGCACGGGGCGCTCCAGCTCGCTCGCGACGTGCTTGGCGACGCGGGCGCCGAAGGTGTCGCCGGGCGTCTCCGCGCCCAGGCCGGCGGCGATGGAGTCGCCGAGGACGAGCAGCTCGACGGGCCGCCCGCCGTACCGCTTGCGGTAGGTCTTGTCCGCGTCCAGCGCCTGCTCCCCGAGCGGCTTGCCGATGAGGCGCCGCGCCGTCGCGGCCTGGCGGCGCAGGAGCGACCTCCCGCCGTACCCCACCGCGACCCCGACACCACCGGCAGCAGTCGCGACCGCGACCGCGGCGCGCACCTTCGACGAAGCAGACATGCGCTCGTTGATGCCCGACGCGCACGAGCGCGAGGTGAACGCGCCGCCAACGCGGCGTGCCCTGCCCCCGACACTTGAGGCGGCCGCCCGGGACCGCTCACCAACGGGCAGACGCACGACGGCCCCGCCCCCTCCCGGGAGCGGGGCCGCGTGGCGCGGTCCGTGCGGCGGCTCAGGCCAGGCCGGTGGCGGCGAACGCCGCGTAGTTCGGCGCGATCGTCGCGGCCGGCGCGACCGCCCCGGCGACGGCGTCGAGCGTCTTGAGGCCGTGGCCCGTGTTGATGACCACCGTCTCCTTGGTGGTGTCGAGCTGGCCGGTCTCGACGAGCTTCTTCAGCACGCCGACGGTGGTGCCGCCCGCGGTCTCGGTGAAGATGCCCTCGGTGCGGGCGAGCAGCACGATGGCCTCGCGCACCTCGTCGTCGCTGACGTCCTCGACGACCCCGCCGGTGCGGCGGCACACGTCGAGCACGTAGGGCCCGTCGGCCGGGTTGCCGATGGCGAGCGACTTGGCGATCGTGTCGGGCTTGACCGGGCGGACGACCTTCTTGCCGTCCTTGAACGCCGCCGCGACGGGCGAGCAGCCCGTGGCCTGGGCGCCGAAGATCGTGTACGGCTTGTCCTCGACCAGACCGAGCTGGATCAGCTCCTGGAACGCCTTGTCGACCTTCGTCAGCTGCGAGCCCGAGGCGACGGGGATGACGACCTGGTCGGGCAGGCGCCACCCGAGCTGCTCGGCGATCTCGTAGCCCAGCGTCTTCGACCCCTCGGCGTAGAAGGGGCGCACGTTGACGTTGACGAACGCCCAGCCCCCCTCCTCGCCCGCGATCTCGGAGGCCAGCTTGTTGACGTCGTCGTAGTTGCCCTCGACGGCCACCAGCGAGTCGGTGAAGACGGCCGAGTTCACGACCTTCGGCGTCTCGAGGTTGCTGGGGATGAACACGACCGTGCGGATGCCGGCGCGGGCGCCCGCAGCGGCGACGGCGTTGGCCAGGTTCCCGGTGGAGGGGCAGGCGAACACGCGGCTGCCGAGCTCGCGGGCGGCGCTGAGCGCGCAGGCGACGACCCGGTCCTTGAAGGAGTTCGTCGGGTTCGTCGAGTCGTCCTTGACCCACAGCTTCTCCAGGCCGAGGGTCGCGGCCAGGTTGCGCGCCTCCAGCAGCCGCGTGAAGCCGGGCTCGGTGTTGGGGCTGCTCGCGATGTCGGTCGGCACCGGCAGGAGCGCCTGGTAGCGCCAGATGTTGCGGGGCCCGGCCTCGATCTCCTCGCGCGTCACCGCCGGGAAGTCGTAGGCCACCTCCAGGGGGCCGAAGCACTCCGGACAGGCGTAGGAGGGACCCAGCTCCACCTGGTGGCCGCACTCGCGGCACGAGAGGGCGGTGGCGTTGCCGAACGCGCCCTCGCGGAGGGTGGGGCTGCCGGGGGCGGGGCTGGTGGCGGGCGTGGTGCCCGCGGTGGTCTCGGTCTCGACGACGGACGCGCTCATGAGTCCTCCTTCTCATCTTCCCCGCGACGTCCCTCGCCGTGGGCCGGAATTAGCACCGTTTCCACGACTGCCGACGGGGCGCCGGCAGGGAGACGTGGCGGTTGCCGGGACTTCACAGGGCCGTTCCCTCAGTCCCTCTCGATGAGCTGTGCGTCAGCGTAGGGAGGGGCGCGAGCGGGGCGCGAATCGTCGTACCGTCATGTGGGACACGTGTCCACCCACTGGGACACGCGCGGCCGTCACCCCGCCGTGGCGCGGCGGAGCACGGCCGGGACCGACGTCAGGCGCGGACGGACGCGGCGTCGGAGGCGAGCCGTCGGAGCAGGTCCAGCACGCCCTCCGGGCCGGGTACGACGACGTCGGCCAGGTCGGCGAGCGCGCTCTGCTCCTCCGACGCCGAGCAGACCAGCAGCGCGGGCATCCCCTGGTTGCGCAGGTCCGCCACGGCCTTGAAGGCCTCGACGTCGCCGAGGTCGTCGCCGGCGAAGACGAAGCCACCGGCGCGGGTCTCGCGCACCAGCGTGCGCACGGCCTCGCCCTTGTGCATGCCCGGCGAGCGCACCTCGATGACCGACCGGCCCGGCTCGACGCCGAGCTCGTTGGCGGCCGCCAGCTCCGACACCAGGGGCATGAGGCGCTCGAACGCGCCCTGCGGGTCGGCCAGACGACGGGTGTGGACCGCGATGGCCAGGCCCTTCTCCTCGACGTACGCCTCCGTGGCGTCCGCGGTGCGCAGCACCTTCGGCAGGCCGGCGAGGAAGGTCGAGAGCCCGTGCGGCGGGCGGGGCGAGCGGACGCGGCGGTCCTGGGTGTCCCAGCGCTCGTTGCCGTACTGCCCGAAGACGTAGAGGTCGCTGCCGGCGTCGTGCACCAGCTCGCCCACCTCGTCGAGACCACCGAGGGCCAGCACCTGGCGCGCGGGACGACCCGTCACCACGGCGAGGGCGCGCACGTGCACCGCGAGGTCGACGAGCACGCCCGGCGCGTCGTCGTGGATGTGGGCCGTGGCGGGGTCGTCGACGATCGGCGAGAGGGTGCCGTCGAAGTCGAGCGCGACCACGGTCGAGGCCGCCACCTTCACCACCGCGGCGTAGTGCCGCTCGGCGCTCGGGGAGGAGAACTCCATGACGGACAGTGGACCACGGAACGCCACCGCCGCGGGCATCGATCGCGACCGGAGCCGCGTCACACCGCGCGGGGGTGCCTCAGGCGCGGTCGGCGGTGAGGATCACCGTCAGCCGATCGCCCCGCATGGGGTCGACGGCCGGCATGAGGCGGGTGATGCCGAGGTCCTCGGCGAGCAGCTGCGCCTCGCGCTCGAGCCGCTCGGGGAAGTAGACGGTGGAGGCCGGGATCGTGCCGACCCAGTTGTCGGACCCGACGACCTGCCAGCCGGCGGCGGCGGCCTCGTCGCCGGTGCGCGACGCCAGGCCCCGGATGCCCGAGTTGTTGAAGACCTCGACGACGACCTGTGCGCGGTCCACCGGCGGCGGCTCGGGCGCCGGCGGCGGGGCCGGGGCGCTCGTGGCGGTCTCGGTCGGGGTCGCCTCCGAGGTGGCGGCCGGCTGGGCGGCCGTCACGACCTCGTCGTCCCGGTCGTCCCCGCCGGTGAGGGCGAAGGCGAGGCCGGCCATGGCGACGGCGATGACGCTGAGCATGACGAGGGGGGCGGGGTACGCCGCCCCGCGGTCGTCGCGACGGGTGCGCACGGCGCTCAGTCGTCGAAGCCGAGGCGGCGGGCGGAGCGCTGGCGCTGCCGCGCCGCGCGCAGCCGACGCAGGCGACGGACCAGCAGCGGGTCGGCCGCGAGCGCCTCCGGCTTGTCGATGAGGGCGTTGAGCACCTGGTAGTAGCGCGTGGAGCTCATCTGGAACTTGTTCCGGACCGCCTGCTCCTTCGCCCCGGCGTACTTCCACCAGTGGCGCTCGAGCTCGAGGATCTCGAGGTCGCGCTCCGACAGGCCCTCGGCCTCGACGGCGCTCCGTGCGTCCGGGGAGACGGCGTTCGCGGCATCCATGGACAGCTCCTGGTGCAGGGGACGGGCGGCGGCGCGCCCCGCGGGGTGCGCCACGCGCGTTCTCACGCGCGATCCCGGCCATGGTAGGCGACGAACGACAACGGTGTCATTCACGCGCGCGGTGCGTCGCGGCGCGACCCACCGGACAGGCCGGGCGGGTCGCGCCCCTCGTCCCACTAGGGTGATCGCGTGGCTCCCACAGGCACGGCAGACCTCGTCATCGTCGCCAACCGACTCCCCGTCGACCGCACGACCAACCCCGACGGCTCCGTCGGGTGGCGCCGCTCGCCGGGTGGCCTGGTCAGCGCGCTCGAGCCGGTCATGCGCGCCAACGACGGCGCGTGGATCGGCTGGCCCGGCGGGAGCGGCGACAGCGACCTCGAGCCGTTCGTCGAGGACGGGCTGCAGCTCGTCCCCGTCGGCCTGAGCGCCGAGGAGGTCGTCGAGTTCTACGAGGGCTTCTCCAACAGCACGCTGTGGCCGCTCTACCACGACGTCGTCGCCAAGCCGGAGTTCCACCGCGAGTGGTTCGACTCCTACGTCCGCGTCAACGAGCGCTTCGCCGCGCGCGCCGCGGAGATCGCCGCCGAGGGCGCGACCGTGTGGGTGCAGGACTACCAGCTGCAGCTCGTCCCCCAGATGCTGCGCGACCTGCGCCCCGACCTGCGGATCGGGTTCTACCTCCACATCCCGTTCCCCCCCACCGAGCTGTTCCAGCAGCTGCCGTGGCGCCGCCAGATCCTCGAGGGGCTGCTGGGCGCGGACCTCGTGGGCTTCCAGCTGCCCGGCGCGGCGCAGAACTTCATCCGGCTCGTGCGCCAGCGGGTGGGGCACAAGACGCACCGCGACATGGTCTACCTGCCCGACGGGCGCATGGTGAAGGCGGCCGCGTTCCCCATCAGCATCGACACCGCCGGGTTCGAGGAGCTGGCGCGCTCCGAGACCGTCGACCGGCGCGCCCGCGCGATCCGGGAGGCGCTCGGCAACCCGGGCAAGATCTTCCTCGGCATCGACCGGCTCGACTACACGAAGGGCATCTACGCCCGGCTGCGCGCCTTCTCCGAGCTCGTGGCCGACGGCCACTTCGGGGTCGAGGACGCCGTGTTCGTGCAGGTCGCGACGCCGTCGCGCGAGCGGGTGGAGCAGTACCGGATCCTGCGCGACGACATCGACCGGCTCGTGGGTCGCATCAACGGCGACCTCGGGCGCATCGGGCGCCCCGTCATCTCCTACCTGCACTCCTCGTACCCCCGCGAGGAGATGGCCGCGCTCTACCGGGCGGCCGACGTCATGGTGGTCACGCCGTACCGCGACGGGATGAACCTCGTGGCCAAGGAGTACGTCGCGTGCCGCTACGACAACGACGGGGCCCTCGTGCTCTCGGAGTTCGCGGGCGCGGCGGAGGAGCTGCGCCAGGCGTGGCTCGTCAACCCCTACGACATCAACGGCATGAAGCAGGCGCTCCTGGCCGCGCACCAGGCGGACCCGAAGGACCGCGGTCGCCGCATGAAGGCGATGCGCAAGACGGTGACGGAGAAGGACGTGGCGTTCTGGGCCGCGCGGTTCCTCGAGGAGCTGTCGGCCACGCGTCCCGACCACGGCAAGACGGTCCGTCCCGCCCGCAAGTCCTGACGGGCGGGGACGGCCGGCCCCGCGGGGCCGGACCCACCCCCGCCCCCGCCCCCGCCCCCGCTCAGTAGCCGTACACGTCGCGCAGGCTGCGCCGCGTCGTCACACCGTCGAGCACGTCGATGTCGTCGACCGTGATGAGCGCCGGGTGGTCGACCCCGACGGCCTCGGCGACCTTCAGCAGGTCGCGGCGCAGCGACACGAGGTAGTTCGTGACCCGCTCGGCCTTCGACGGCACGTCGAGGCCGCGCACGTAGCGCGGGTCCTGCGTCGCGACCCCCACCGGGCACCGGTCGGTGTGGCACTTCTGGGCCTGGATGCACCCCAGCGCCAGCATCGCCTCGCGGCCGACGCTGATCACGTCGACGCCCAGCGCGAAGGCGACCACGGCGTTCTCCGGGATGCCGAGCTTGCCGGCCCCGAGGAAGGTCACCCGGTCCCCCAGCCCGGCGGCGTCGAAGCGCTTGCGCACCTCGGCGAACCCGATGCGGAAGGGGTAGGCCACGGCGTCGGAGAAGATGAGCGGCGCCGCGCCGGTGCCGCCCTCGCCCCCGTCGATGTTGACGAAGTCGACGCCGCGCTCGCCCGACGCCATCTGCGCGACGAGCTCGTCCCAGAAGTCGAGGTTGCCGACCGCGGACTTGATGCCGACCGGCAGCCCGGTGGCGTCCGCGACGCGCTCGACGAGGTCGAGCATGGAGTCGACGCTGTCGAAGGCCGTGTGCCGGCTCGGGGAGGCGCAGTCGACGCCGACGGGGATGCCGCGCACCTCGGCGATCTCGGGGGTCACCTTCGCGCCCGGCAGCAGCCCGCCGAGGCCCGGCTTCGCGCCCTGGGACAGCTTGATCTCGATGGCGCGCACCGGCGCGGACGCCACGAGGTCCACGAGCCGGGCGAGGTCGAACCGCCCCTCCGCGTCACGGCAGCCGAAGTACGCCGTACCGATCTGGAAGACGAGGTCGCCCCCGGCGCGGTGGTACGTCGAGAGCCCGCCCTCGCCGGTGTTCTGCCAGGCCCCGGCGGTCGCGACGCCCTGGTTCAGCGCCGTGATCGCCGCGTGCGACAGCGACCCGAAGCTCATGCCGGAGACGTTGACGATCGACGGCGGGACGAAGGCGTGGCGACGCCCGCGCGGCCCGCCGAGCACCTTGAGGCCCGGCAGGGGCACGCCCTCCTCGCTGTGCGGGTGCGTGCCCGGGCCGCTGCCGGCGAAGGTGCGGTGCTTCACGACGGGGTAGCCCGCGGTGTTCTCGACGTCGTTGTCGGTGCCGAACCCGACGTACGCGTTCTCCAGCTTGGAGCTCGCGTAGACCCAGCGGCGCTGGTCGCGGCTGAAGGGCCGCTCCTCGTCGTTGGAGGTCACGATGTACTGCCGCAGCTCGGGGCCGAAGCGCTCCACAAGGAAGCGGCCGTGGCCGACGACCGGGTAGTTGCGCAGGATGGCGTGCTTCTTCTGGGTCGCGTCGCGCACGGCGAGGGCGCCGACGGCCGCGGCGCCGAGACCGGCCAGGGATGTCCACCTCATCCACCCACCTTGCCCCACGACCGTTCGACGGGCGAGGTGACCGGTGGGTAACAGACCCTCCCCTGGCCCTGCGCGCCGGAGTACCTTGCCCCCCATGGACCTCCTCCCGAAGCCCGACCAGGTCATCTCGGCCACCGGCAACGTGGCGCACAAGGTGCTCTACGGCGGGCTCGCCGACCTGCGGAAGATGCCCCGGGTGCTCATCGACGACGGTCAGCTGCGCGAGGTCTACCACTACCGCCCGGACCCCTCGGTCCCCGAGAAGGGCGACCCCGTCCTGCTGGTGACGCCGCTCGCGGCGCCGGCGAGCTGCTTCGACCTGCGGCGGGGCTGCTCGCTGGTCGAGCACCTCGTGGCCGAGGGGCGCCCGACGTACCTCGTGGAGTACGGCCAGGTCTCCTTCCGCGACCGCAACCTCGGGATGGAGCACTGGATCTCCGAGGTGGTGCCGACCGCGATCCGGGAGGTCGCGCGGCACTCCGGCGGGCGCCCCGTGCACGTCGTCGGGTGGAGCCTCGGCGGCATCTTCGCGGCCCTCACGCTGGCCGGCGACACCGACCTTCCGGTCGCCTCGCTCACCGTCGTGGGCTCGCCCTTCGACCTCAGCAAGGTGCCGCTCATCGCCCCGCTGCGCCCGCTGCTCAACCTCGACGTGCTGCCGCCGCAGCTGCGCGCGGTCACGCGGGTCTACCAGACGATGGGCGGGGCGCCGCGGCCCCTCGTGCGGTGGGCCTTCCAGCTCAGCGCCTTCCAGAAGCTGGTGACCAAGCCGCTGGCGCTGGCGGCCAACCTCGACGACGCCGACTTCCTCGCCCAGGTGGAGGCCGTGAACGCGTTCACGGCGGGGATGATCGCCTACCCCGGCCGCTCGTTCGGGCAGCTCTACCACCGGATGTACCGGGGCAACGCCCTGCTCTCCGGCACCTTCCCCCTCGACACCCCCGACGGGCCGCGGGAGATCCGCGTCGCCGACATCACCTGCCCCGTGCTGGTGTTCGCGGGCGCGACCGACGGCATCGCGCCCGTCAGCGCGGTCAAGCCGCTGACCGAGCTGCTGACCGGCGCCGAGGAGGTCCAGTTCGAGGTCGTGCCCGGCGGGCACCTCGGCATGCTGACCGGCCGCGCGGCGCGGGGGACGACCTGGCGCTCCATCGACGCGTGGGTCGACCAGTGGTCGACGCCGCGCCCGGGCTCGACGCCGCGCCCGGGCTCCACCCCGCCGAGCGCGCCCCGCGCCGACCGCATCGGCTCCAACCCCGACCGCCGCTACGGATCGGCGGCGTCGCGTGCGTTCGGCTGAGCGCCCGGCGCCCTCCCCCACCACCCGCACGCTCCCCCGCTCCGTCCGCCTCGGCTACGGCAGCGGCTCGGTCGCCACCGGCGCCTTCGGCACGGTGCCGGGCCTCATGCTGCTGCCCTACCTGACCGACGAGCTCGGCGTCGCCGCCCTGTGGGCCGGCATCCTCGTCGTCGCCCCGAAGGCCTGGGACGTCGTGGTCAACCCGGTCGCCGGGCGCATCACGGACCGCACGCGCGACCCCCGCGGCCCGCGCCGGCCGTGGCTGCTGCGCGCCGGGCTGCCCCTGGCCGTGCTCTTCGCGCTCGTCTTCGCCTCGCCCGGCCTCGGGGCGCAGTGGCTCGAGGCGCTCTGGGTGCTGGTCGCGTTCCTGGGCTGCGCGACGGCGTACGCGTTCTTCCAGGTGCCCTACGTCGCGATGCCCGCGGAGATCACCGACTCCTACGACGAGCGCACCCGGCTGATGACGTGGCGCGTCGCGATCCTGGCGCTGACCATCCTCGTGGCGGGCGCGAGCGCGCCGGCCATCCGCGACGCCGTCGGCGGGCGCGACGGCTACCGGGCCATGGGCCTGACGATCGCGGTCCTCATCGCCGTCGGCGTGGTCGGGGCGTACGTCGGCACGCGCCGCGCGCCCGTCCTCGCCCCCGCCGCGGGGGCCGGCAGCCTGCGCGACCAGCTGCGGGTCGTCGCGCGCGCCCACGACTTCCGGCTGCTGCTCTCGACGTACGTCGTGCAGGCCCTCGCGGTCGGCACCATGCTCGCCGGCGTCGACTACCTCGCCCGGCACGTGCTCGAGGACGCGTCGCTGGCGACGCCGCTGTTCGTCTGCTTCGTCGGCCCGGCGCTCGTGCTGACCCCGGTCTGGACCCGGTACGGCGAGCGGGTGGGCAAGCAGCGCGGGTTCGTCGTCGCCTCGCTCGTGCTGGCGGCGGGCGCCGCCGCGACCGCCAGCGCCCTCGTCGCGCCGCTGGTCGTCGTCGCGCTGGCGGTCGCCGTGGTCGGCGTCGGGTACGCCGGCACCCAGGTCTTCCCGCTGGCGATGCTCCCGGACGCCGCGGCCGTCGACGCGCGCCGCACCGGGGAGAACCGGGCCGGCGTCTACACCGGCGTGTGGACCGCGGGCGAGACCGTCGGCCTGGCCCTGGGCCCCGGTGTCTTCGGCGTCGCGCTCGCGCTGGGCGGCTACGTGTCGAGCACCGGGGGCGCCTCCGCGCAGCCGGACTCGGCCGTCACCGCCATCGCGCTCGGCTTCTCGCTCGTGCCCGCCGCGCTGGTGCTGCTCAGCCTGCTGTGGCTGCGGCGCTACTCCCTCGACGCGACGACCGTCGCCGAGGTGAGCGCGTGAGCGGGCCCGAGCACCCCGTCCTCGCCCGCCTCGCGGAGCTGCAGCGGGGCGACCTGCCGACGCACGGGGGACGCACCCTCGCCTACGTGTACGACGCCGGCCTCCCGGAGGTGGACCGCGTCGCGCGGGCCGCGGTCGCGGCGTACGCGGCCACGAACGGGCTCGACCCCACCGCCTTCCCGAGCGTGCTGGTGATGGAGAACGAGGTCGTGGGCGCCGCGTGCGACCTGCTGGACGCGCCGGACCCCGTCGTCGGCACGGTGACCTCGGGCGGCACCGAGTCGGTGCTGCTCGCGGTGCAGACCGCCCGCGACGCCCGGCCCGACCTCGCCGCGGCCGGGCTGCGGCCCCGGATGGTCGTGCCGTCGACCGTCCATGCCGCGTTCCACAAGGCGGCCCACTACTTCGGAGTCGAGACCGTGGTCGTGCCCGTCGGCCCGGACTTCCGCGCCGACGTGGCGGCCACGCGCGCGGCCGTGGCGGCCGACGCCGACCGCACGGTGCTCGTGGCGGTGAGCGCCCCGTCGTACGCCCACGGGGTGGTCGACCCCGTCGCCGAGGTGGCCGCGATCGCGGCGCGGAGCACGGCGTGCGCTGCCACGTCGACGCGTGCATCGGCGGGTGGGTGCTGCCCTACGCCGCGCGGCTGGGCCGGCCGGTGCCGCCGTGGACCTTCGCGGTGCCGGGCGTCACGAGCATCTCGGTGGACCTCCACAAGTACGCCTACGCCCCGAAGGGCACCTCGGTGCTGCTGCACCGCGACGCCGGGCTGCGCCGGCCGCAGCTGTTCGCGGAGGCGGACTGGCCGGGCTACACGATGCTCAACACCACGCTGCAGTCGACGAAGTCGGGCGGACCGCTGGCCGGGGCCTGGGCGGTGCTGCGCACCATCGGTGACGCCGGCTACCTGGAGCTGACCCGCACGGTGCTGGACGGCGTCGACCGGCTCGTGGCCGGGCTCGCGGACCTCCCCGGGCTCGACCTCGTCGCCGCGCCCGACTCGACCCTCGTCGCGGTGGCCGCGGACGGCTCCTGCGACGTGTTCACCGTGGCCGACGAGCTCGCGGCCGACGGCTGGCTGGCGCAGCCGCAGCTGTCGTACGCCGGGCAGCCGCCGACGCTCCACCTCTCCCTCAGCGCGGCCACCGACGTCGAGGGGCTGCTCCTCGCGCTGCGCCGCGCCGTCGACGCCGCGCGGGCCGCGGGCCCGGTCGCGCTCGACGACGAGGTGGTCGGCTTCGTCCGGGCGCTCGACCCCGCCACGCTCGACGACGCCGCGCTCGACGGGCTGCTCGCGGCGGTCGGCATGGGGGGCGGTGCCGACGGCGGCCTCGCGCTGCCGGAGCGGAGGGGCGAGGTCGACGCCCTGCTCGACGTGGCCACGCCCGCCCTGCGCGAGGCGCTGCTCACCGCGTTCCTCGACCGGCTGTCGCGACCCGTGCGCGGCGGCGGGTTCGACGGCGGGTTCGACGGCGGGGCCGACAGCCGCTGACGGCGGGTTCCGGCCGACCCGGCACGATGGCCTCCGTGGGCAGCCTGGACGCACTGGTGGAGAAGGGCCTCGTCGCCCCCGACTGGGCCGAGGCCCTGCGCGGGGTCGACCCGGCGATCGACGAGCGCATCGCCGCGATGGGGGCGTTCCTGCGCGAGGAGCTCGCCGCCGGGCGGCCCTACCTGCCGGCGGGCGACGCGGTGTTCCGCGCCTTCCAGCGACCGTTCGCGGACGTGCGCGTGCTCGTGGTCGGCCAGGACCCCTATCCCACCCCGGGCCACCCCATCGGGCTGTCGTTCGCGGTGGCGCCCGACGTGCGGCCGGTGCCGCGCAGCCTCGAGAACATCTACCGCGAGCTGCGCGACGACCTCGGCGTGCCGACCCCCGACCACGGCGACCTCACGGCGTGGGCCGACCAGGGCGTCATGCTGCTCAACCGCTGCCTCACGGTGCGCCCGGGCGCCTCGGCGTCGCACCGCGGGAAGGGCTGGGAGCACGTGACGGCGACCGCGATCACGGCGTGGGTACGGCGGGGCGGCCCCCGCGTCGCCGTGCTGTGGGGCCGCGACGCCCAGGGCCTGGCGCCGCACCTCGGCGACGTGCCGTCCGTCGCCTCGCCGCACCCGTCGCCCCTCTCGGCCAGCCGCGGCTTCTTCGGCTCCAAGCCGTTCAGCAAGGTCGACGCGCTGCTGCGCGAGCAGGGCGGCGAGCCGGTCGACTGGCGCCTGCCCGGCTGAGGGTCCGTCCCCGGTCGGGACGCGTGGACACCGCTCAGCCGTCGAGGGTGGAGAGCCCGGAGGCGTCGAGGTTGGCGCGGATGGTGCCGGCGATCGCCGCCAGCTGGCGCACCTGCTCGGGCGCGAGGCCCTCGAAGACCAGCTGGCGCACCGCCCGGACGTGACCCGGGGCGGCGGCGACGAGCACGTCGTAGCCCGCCGCGGTGAGCGAGCACTCGGTGACGCGGCGGCTGACGGGGCTCGGCGTGCGCGCGAGCCAGCCCCGGGTCTCGAGCTTCTTCACCACGTGGGACAGGCGCGAGAGCGACGCGTTGACCTGCACGGCCAGCTCGCTCATCGGCAGGCGCCGGTCGGGCACGGCCGACAGCATCGCCATCACCTGGTAGTCGAAGTGCGTCATGCCGGATTCGCCCTGCACCTGCGAGTCGAGGGCGGGGCCCAGCCGCAGGAGCACGCCGACGAGCGCCAGCCACGCCTCCATCTCGGCCTCGTCGAGCCAGGGTCCGTCGGTCACGGGCCGCACCCTACCCATGACACACACTTGAAGGTTCAACCAAACCGGCCTAGGCTGCCCCCGACCCAGGAGGAAGCCCATGACCGCCACCGCCGACCCGATGCCCGCCCTCTACATCGGGCACGGCGCGCCCCCGCTGCTCGACGACCCCGTCTGGTCGGGCCAGCTGGCGACCTGGGCGCGGGACCTGCCGCGCCCGCGGGCCATCCTCGTCGTCAGCGCGCACTGGGAGTCGGCGCCGGTCAGCCTCTCGGCCTCGGGCGCCCCCCTGGTCTACGACTTCGGCGGCTTCCACCCGCGCTTCTACCGGATGACCTACGCGACGCCGGACGCGACCGCGCTCGCCGTGCGGGTCGCCGCGATGATGCCGCGTACCCAGCCCGTGCACCAGCACGCCTCCCGCGGCCTCGACCACGGGGCCTGGGTGCCGCTGAAGATCATGTACCCCGACGCCGACGTGCCCGTCCTGCAGATGTCCCTGCCGACCGACGACCCCTACCGACTGCTGGCGCTGGGCGAGCGGCTGCGCCCGCTGCGCGACGAGGGCGTGATGATCGTCGGCTCGGGGTTCCTCACCCATGGCCTGCCGTTCCTGCGCGACTTCAGCATCGACGCGCAGGCGCCGGGCTGGTCGGTCGACTTCGACCTCTGGGCCGCCGATGCCCTCGCCCGGGGCGACGTGGACGAGCTCGCGGCGTACCGCACGAGGGCGCCCGGGATGCCCTACGCCCACCCGACGGTCGAGCACTACTCGCCGCTGTTCGTGACGCTCGGGGCGGCCGCGCGGGCCGACGAGCCGTCGGAGCAGCGCATCGACGGCTACTGGATGGGGCTCGCGAAGCGCTCGCTGCAGGTCGCCTGAGGCGCCACCCCCGGCGACCGGGGCCGTGGGAGGATCGCGCCCGTGAAGATCCTGTCGATCCAGTCGTCGGTCGCCTACGGGCACGTGGGCAACTCGGCGGCCACCTTCCCGCTGCAGCGCCTCGGCCACGAGGTGTGGCCCGTGCTCACCGTGCACTTCTCCAACCACACGGGGTACGGCGCGTGGCGCGGCCCGCTGCTGGCCCCCACCGACGTCGCGGAGGTCATCCGGGGCATCGGCGAGCGGGAGGTGACCGGGGCCGACGGGAAGCCGGTCAGCGTGCTGGCGACCGCGGACGCGGTGCTGTCGGGCTACCAGGGCGCCGAGGAGGTGGGCGCCGTCGTGCTCGACGCGGTCGCCCGGGTGAAGGAGCTCAACCCGCGCGCCGTCTACTGCTGCGACCCGGTGATGGGCGACGTGGGGCGCGGCATGTTCGTGCGGCCGGGCATCCCCGAGTTCATGCGCGACCACGTGGTCCCCCACGCCGACGTGCTGACCCCGAACCACTTCGAGCTCGACTTCCTCGCCGGCACGACGACCCGCACCGAGGACGAGGTGCTCGACGCCGTCGACAGCGTGCGCGACCGCGGGCCCCGCGACGTGCTCGTCACGAGCGTCATCACCGACGCCACGCCGGCCGGGTCGCTCGAGGTCGTCGCGGTCTCCGACGACGGCGCCTGGGCGGTGACGACCCCGCAGCTGCCCATCACGCCGAACGGGTGCGGTGACGTGACGTCGGCGCTCTACCTCGCCCACCTGCGCACCACCGGCTCGCCCCAGGTCGCGCTCGAGCGCACCACGTCGTCGGTGTTCAGCATCCTGGAGGCGACGATCGCCGCGGGCACGCGGGAGATCCAGCTCGTCGGGGCGCAGGCGTCCATCGCCAACCCGCCCGAGCGGTTCGCCGCGCGCCAGCTGCGGTGAGGGAATGCGCCGCCGCGTCATCTAGTTCATCTTTCAACTAGACCGACGAGGAGGCTCCCGATGCCTGCAGTGACCGTTCCCGACTGGACCGTCCTCCCCCGCACCGTCGCCGCCCTGCCCGGCGCGGAGGACCGCGCCGTGGTGAAGGTGACGACGGCCCCGCGGGGCTACGAGGGCGAGGGCTTCCCCGTGCGGCGCGCGTTCGCCGGCGTCGACGCCCGGATGCTCGACCCGTTCATCCACCTCGACCAGATGGGCGAGGTGGAGTACGCCCCCGGCGAGCCCAAGGGCACCCCGTGGCACCCCCACCGGGGGTTCGAGACGGTCACCTACATGATCGACGGGGTCATGGACCACCAGGACAGCCACGGCGGCGGCGGCTCGATCACCGACGGCGACACCCAGTGGATGACCGCCGGCTCGGGCCTCCTGCACCTCGAGGCGCCCCCGGAGTGGCTCGTCGCCCGCGGCGGGCTGTTCCACGGTCTGCAGCTGTGGGTGAACCTGCCGCGCGCCGACAAGTGGCTGCCGCCTCACTACCAGGACCTGCGGGCCAGCGAGGTCGGGCTCGGCACGTCGCCCGACGCCGGCGCGCTCATCCGGGTCATCGCCGGGGAGGTCGACGGCATCCGCGGCCCGGGCAGCACCCGCACCCCGATGGCGATGGTGCACGCGACCGTCACGCCGGGCGCCGAGCTCGTGCTGCCGTGGCGCACCGACTTCAACGCGCTGGTCTACGTGCTGAGCGGCGACGGTTACGTCTCCGGCTCGCGGCGGCCCCTGCGCAGCGGGCAGCTCGCGGTGCTCGGCCACGGCGAGACGGTCACCGTCGGCGCCGACCGCGTGCAGGAGTCGCGCCACGAGGCGCTCGAGGTCGTCGTGCTCGGCGGCGAGCCGATCCGCGAGCCGGTGGCCTGGATGGGCCCGTTCGTCATGAACACCCGCGCCGAGGTGGCCCAGGCGTTCGAGGACTTCGGCAAGGGCCGGCTCGGCACCATCCCCACGGTGCCCCACGCCGACGTGCACGGCGAGATCACCGAGCCCTGAGGCCCCCGGCGGGCGGGACGCGCGACCCCCTACGATGGCCGCGCGTCCCGGCCGCCCCGCGTCCGGCCGCGCCGGTGTAGCTCAGTCGGTAGAGCGCTTCTCTTGTAAGGAGGATGTGAGCGATGGTTCTGGCCCGTGGTTGACACGCCGCTGCTGCGGTTGACAGCCATCGTGACAGCCATCCCATCGAGTGCAGCCATCCCGCCGCGTTAGCTCAGCTGGTAGAGCACCGCTCTTGTAAAGCGAAGGTCGTCGGTTCGAGTCCGACACGCGGCTCCACGCGAACCGTCGGCGCACCCACCTACGGTCCACGGGCATGGGTGAGAAGCGACCGCGCCCGCTCTGGGCGAGCCTGACCATGGATTCCACGCGCGAGGAGGTCCTCGCGGCTGTCGCGGAGGCCGACGCACGCCACGCCGAGACGCTGGCGCACGCAGCGACGGTGACGTTCCCCGAGGTCCCCGACGGCTACGAGGGGTGCGTGTGGAGCACCTGCGGCACCGTGCGCGCGCACTACGGGAAGACCCACGACGAGACCGACCCGAACATGATCGCCCAGCGCGCGGCCGGCGAGGAGGACCAGTCGCCGCCCGAGGACTGGGTGCTGTGAGCCGGTCGTTGTCGGCGGCCGGGCGTACGGTCCCGGGCATGGACACCCAGCTCGCACCTGGGATCTCCGACGAGCAGCGCGCCATGCTCGAGCTCGAGGGGACCCGCTTCAAGTACGCAGGCCGCAAGGACACCGTCATCCGGGAGATGTTCGGCCTCTCCCCCGCGCAGTTCGCGCAGAAGGTCAACTGGCTGCTCGACCAGCCGGACGCACTGAGGTGGGATCCCGTGCTGGTGAACCGTCTGCGTCGGCTTCGCGATGCCCGCGCCGCCGGGCGCCGCGGCTCGACCTGGCCCGGCCGCCGGTAGATCACCTGCGGCCGGGCCCCGGCGCGGATCAGGCGGCGCCGGCGATGTACGCGGCGACGATGTGCACGGCGTGCCGGTCGAGGTTGCCGCGGGCCCGGTCGTAGCGCGTGGTGATCCTCGGGTCGGAGTGGCGGGCCGCGATCTGCACGTCGCGCAGCGGCGCGCCGGCGTCGAGCGCGGCGGTGATGAACGAGTGCCGCAGCACGTGGGGGTGGACGGGCTTCCGGATCCCGGCCTTCTTCGCGATCGCGCGGGTCATGCGGGCCGCGGAGTGCCGGTCGAGCGGCGTGACCCCGTCGAGGCGGTGCAGCAGCGGCCCGAGGTCCCGGTCGCCGGCGGCGGCGTCGAGTGCGCGGAAGATCGGTGGGGGCAGCGGGATCGTGGCGGGCTTCTTCCCCTTCCCCACGACGCGCAGGACACGGTGGTCACGCTCGTAGTCCTGGAAGTCGTGGATCTGCACGGCGCACGCCTCCGAGACGCGCAGGCCGAGGAGCCCCAGCAAGGTGGCCAGGGCGGCGTGGTTGGGGCTCATGGTGCGGGCGGTCGCGATGAACGAGCCAAGCTCGATGCGGGACAGGCCGACGATCTTGACGTCGTCGTACCAGACCTTCGGGGTGCGGACGTACTCGGCGGGGCTGGTGGGGATGACGCCGTCGACGGCGAGGAGCCGGTAGAACATCCTGAGGGTGCCGAGCGTGCCGGCCACCGACGCGGGGGCGTTGCCGCGGACCTCCTCGAGGTGGCGGCCGTAGAGCTCGAGGAGCGGGCGGGTGATCCCGGTGATGGGATCGACGCCGTGCTGGTCGCACCAGCCGAGGAACAGGCGCATGCGGATGCCGTACAGGTCGCGGGTGCCGCCCGAGTAGCGGGCGAGGAACTGCGCCACGTAGAGGTGGGTGGTGCTCTGGGTGGGCGCGATGAGGGTAGCGTCAGCCACGGTCTTCTCTCCTGGTGATGTCAGGTTGAGGGGGCAAGGCCCTGTCGGAGGATTGCCGTCCGCCGGCGGGGCCGTCTTTACTTTTCGGGACCGGAGGCTACCCCCGCGGCCCTGACGACCGTCAAGGCCCTTGGCCAGGAGCCCATGGTCGGCGGCCGGCCGTACCGTCGCCGCATGATCGCTCGCCCGCAGCACGTCTGGGTGGACCCGACCGCGCGGTGGGGCGTCGACACCGCGCGGCCCGGCCTGCTGGCGTGGTGGGAGCGGATGGAGAACGGCAGCTGGTGGGCGTTCGTCGGGTGGGCGGAGGTCGGTGCCCGGGCGCACGGCGGGTCGCCGCGGTGGAAGGTCGGGTGGATGCCGGCGGGGTGCGTGCGGAAGGTCGACGGCCCGAAGCCGCCGCTCGACGTGTCGTGGGTGAAGCCGGTCAACGGCGTCCCGACCTGAACCCCTGGGCTTCTCATGCGCCCGGCAACCTCGGCCAGGTGTTCAGGTTTCCCGGCGCCGCTACGCGCTCAGCACGTATGGTTGCGCTGTGCACAGGGGTCCGGGCCCTGTGAAGAAAGTTGTGGATGAGAGGTGGCGGCCATGGCATCCGAGCAGTACCTGATGCTCCGTCGCGAGACGGTCGCACGGCTCGCCGGCGTCACCGAGAGCCGCATCGACTACTGGGAGAAGACCGGTCTGGTCGCTCCCACCGTCGAGCGAATCACCAGCGGCAACCGGCGAGTTCGCCTGTACGACTTCACGGCCGCCATGACGATCATGGCGCTCGCCGCCCTCCGCCGGAAGGTCAGCCTCCAGCACCTGCGGGTCATCGTCAGCCACCTACGCGAGCTTCAGTTCCGTGTCCCCGAAGTGCGGTTCGCCCTGGTCGGGAACCGCGTCCACTTCCAGCTGCCGGACGGTACGTGGAGCGGTGTCGACGACCCGGGGCAGATCGTGCTGCACGAAGTGCTCGCGCTCGAGCCGCTGCGGACCCGCCTGCTGACGTCCTCGGACCGTGCGGCCGCCGACATCGGACGCACGGAGAAGCGCCGCGGTGTGCGCGGCTCGACGCCCGTCATCGCCGGCACGCGCGTGCCGGTCCGATCGGTGCTCTCGTTCCTGGAGGACGGCGCGTCCGACGCCGAGGTGCTTCAGGCGTATCCCAGCTTGACGCCGACGGATATCGACAGCGTCCGGACGCTGTCGATCGCGTGAGGTTCGTCCTCGATGAGGACGTCGACGTGCGCCTCGTCGGACTCCTACACAAGGCTGGCCACGAAGCCTGGTCCATCAACGACAGCGGCCTTGCCGGCGAACCGGACGACGACGTCTCGGTCTACGCCGACACCCACGGTGCCGCGGTCCTGACACACGACGTCGCGTTCTCGGCCCGCCGGCGGCGGAATCCGATTGGGCGGCACGTGCAACTGGCCTGCAAGGAACGAGCGGCCATCGACCTGGTCTCGCAACACCTCGACCACCTCGTCAAGATGCTGAACATCTCGCAGGACATCTTCGTCTACCTGAGCGCCGACGGCATCCGCGTGCACCTCGACTGGGAGTAGGGAGTCCCCTCGCCGACACACGCCGGGAAACTCCTAAACCGCTGGGCTTAACTTCGTCGAGATGAAGCCTGGCGCTTAATCCGGGAACGACGAATGGCCCCCGCCACCCCCTGCGTGAGGGGATGACGGGGGCGCTGTGGGCCGACCAGGTCAGTGGTTGGGCGGGGCCTCGACGTACGTCGTCATGTGCTCGGTGCTGACCTCGACGACCGGAGTGCCCGTCGGCAGGGCCGACCCCGGACCAGCCTCGGCCAGCTCCTTGCCAGGCTTCTGCTGGACCACGACCTCGGACGCGGGCACGAGCAGGAACCGGAGCAGCGCCATCAGGGCGCCGGCCAGCGTGACGATGGCACCGATGCCCTCCGGGGTGATGGGCAGGCCGAAGACGACGGCCACGCCGAACGCGGCGGTGAGCACGCCGGTGACGAGCGCGGGCTCGCGCACCAGGCGCTCTAGCGGAGACGGGTCGCGGTCCTCCGCGCGGTGCTCGCCCATCAGGCTGCCTTCGCGAGGATCCGGTCGAGGTGCTTGCGGGCCCGGGCCATGCCGGCACGGCGCTTGCTGCCGGGGGCGGCCGCGCGCTCGCCGGCGACGAGCTCGCCGCGCAGCGCCTTGTGTTGGACCGCCGGGGCGCCCCAGATCCCCTCGCGCAGGTCGCCGATCTTCGGCCACAGCGACTCGTCCCCGCCGACGGTGGCGTCGAGGTGCAGCTGGTGCTCCCCCCAGAACAGCGCCCGCAGCGTCGGCCACACGCGCACCGGCTCGGGCTTGGCCGGCTCGGGCTTGGCCGGCTCGGGCCGCCACACGCGAACGCCGTTGAGGTCCTCGGTCCAGCCCTGCAGCTGTCCGCCCCACGCCCGCGTGATGGTGTCGATCCGCACCCGGTCGATGCGGCCGCGGCGCAGGATGTCGTTCGACAGGCACCAGCCGCCGCCGAGGGACAGTGCGACGTGGTCGGCCTCGCCGGGCAGCTCCCAGAAGATCGGCACGCCGGCGGGGATGGTGTCGGGATCGCTGGTGCGGTGCTTCAGCTGGGCGTGGTCCCACGCCTGGCCGGCCATTGAGTAGCGGGCGGCGACCCCGAAGCAGGACCGGACGAACACGAGGCACCAGCGGTACCAGTCGTCGGTGCTGGTGGGGGCGTCGTCGCGGCTGGTGACCCAGTGGCGGCCCCACGCGATGGCCTCGGCGGGAGTGCGGATGGCCATGGTCAGTCCTCCTCGTCGGTGTCGGTGCGGTCCCCGGCCGGGACCTGCTCGAGGTCGGGGAGGGCGTCGAAGTCGGGCGGGCCGTCGGGGCCGGGGAGGTACTGCTCGGCGGGCGAGTCGTCCTCCTGGGTGACGTCGTCGACGTCGTAGGGGTTGGGCAGCGCGGTGGACATGGAGGGGCCTCCTGGGGGGTGGTCGGATGCGACGAAGCCCGCCGCGCGCGGTGCGGGGCGGGCTAGGTTGCGGGCATGGCGGACAAGAGCACTGGCAATGACGGCGAGATGCCGGCCCCGATCGTCCAGGCGACCGAAGGGTCGTTCGAGCGCTTCGGCGACCTGACCGATCCGACGAACCCTCGGCGCGCAGCGGTGGGTTGGGTCCTCGCGGCGCGGGACGGTGACGACGCGCTCTTCCGCGCGTTCAGCGTCCCCGATCGCAGTTACACCCGGCAGGAAGTGGTGTCCGCGATCGACGGCATGGGCCTCAGCGATCGAGTGATCAACTCCGAGGACCCCAACCGGATGGTGGCGATGCGCCTCGTTGGAGGTATGCCCGAGGGCCAGGCAGTCGAGATCGTCGGCGAGATGGAGGCGATGGTCATGCTCATCGTGCTCGTGAACCTGCCGCTAGCCGGTTGGTCGGTTTGGGGTCTTGCGAACGAGATGCCGCCCATCACGGACGTGTTCACCGAGTCCTGACGGGAACGGCCGCCCGGTCGTGCTGGCCGGGCGGCCGTGGAGGTGGTGTGGTGCGGGACTGACCGTGCAGATTGCGCGGCGCGGGGACCGGGTGTCGGGCTACGGTGCGCGGGTGACAGTCGCCCCCCACGCCCGGGACCTGTCGAGCGCGACGAAGACGCATCGACTCGCATCGCTCGACGGGCTCCGGGGCGCCGCCTCGATCGCGGTGATGCTGCACCACGCCGCGCTACTGGTCCCGGCCATCGCGGTGCTGCACTTCGACAGGGCCGCCACTGCGCCCGCGTCGGTCGCGTGGTTCACCACAACACCGCTCCACGCCCTGTGGGATGGCAACGCCGCGGTCTACGTGTTCTTCGTCCTCAGCGGCTACGTCCTGGTGTGGCAGGTGTTACGCGCCGGGCCCGACCGCTACGACTGGGCGGCCTACTACCCGTCGCGCATCGTGCGGCTGTACGTGCCGGTCTGGGCGGCGCTGGTTCTGGCGCTCGCGGTGACGTGGGCGCTGTCCCCGTTCGACGGCAACGCGACGTCCGAGTGGCTGCAGCGCCGGACACACGACCCGTCCCTCGGGGTGCTCGTCGACGACGCCGTCCTGCTCGTCGACCCGGGGCACTTCGTGACTCCGCTGTGGTCGCTGCAGTGGGAGGTGTGGTTCTCCCTGCTGCTGCCGCTGTTCGTGCTGCTCGCTCGCCCGGCGCGCCCGCCTCGCTGGCTGTGGGTGGGCGGCGCGGCGGCGCTCGCGGGCGTCATGGTCCTGACGGTCGGCGGCGAGCGCTACATGGTCATGTTCCTGCTGGGTGCGCTGCTCGCCTCGAACGCCGAGCGCCTGGGCGCGCTGGCCGACGCCCTCAACGAGCGGCGAGCGCTGTCCGCGAGCGTGTGGCTAGCCGCTGCGGTGGTCGTGGCGGTGACGCTGCCCGCCCGATGGACCCTGCCGGGCCTGACCGGCCGCTCGAGCGACACCCTCGAGCTCGCCGCGGCGACGGGTGGCGCCACGCTCCTGGTGCTCGCCGCGCTCTACTGCCCGGCCCTGCGGTGGGCGCTCTCGACCCGGCCGCTGACGTGGCTCGGCATGGTCTCGTTCAGCCTGTACCTGGTTCACGAGCCGATCCTCGTCGCGCTGGCGCGGGCCCTCGGTGACGACCTGCTCTGGTTCGCGATCCCTCTGGGGCTGGCGGTGTCGCTCGTCGCCGCGCTCGCCTTCTACCGGTTGGTCGAGCGGCCGGCGCACAACGGGTCGAAGGCCGTGCGCCGCAGGGTTGCTAGGAAGACGGCGCCGCGCGGGAGCAGGGCGGGCTAGGGTGCGCGGGTGGGGGCGGATGTTCGAGGTTCGAGGCGTCGACTGATCGCGGCCGGCAGTTGCGTCGCATTTCTGGCCGTGGGCGTCGCTGCCTACACCAATGACACGGCGCGCGCGGCCGTGTACTCCTACCGCCACGCCGAGTGCCTGAGCGCAACGGCCTCCGACGAGGGTCTGCGCCTTGTCGGGATCGGCGACTCAATCACGCAGGCCGAGAGCGGGTACGGCGTGCTCGGGGAGTCGTCCTGGTACGCGCACGCCGTCTGCGACGACGGCACCGGGCTGGCCCATGGCCGCAACGCTGGCGGCACCAACCAGACCAGCGCGCAGATCCTCGCCCGCTTTGATGAGGTCCGCGACGCCGACCCCGACGCCGTGGTCATCATCGCGGGCACCAACGATTTACGCACCGGCGTCCCAACGGATCGGACCCTCGCGAACCTGGCCGAGATGGTCACCATCGCGCAGGGACTCGCCGACGTCGTCGTGATCGGCACGGTGCCGGCATGGGACGGGACCGACGCAGCACCGCTGAACGACGGCATCCGTGCGCTGGCCACCGACACCGGCGCGCGCCTCGTCGAAGTGGCGGCCACGGTCTCAGGCCAGGGGCTCACTGTGGACGGCACCCACCCGACTCCTGAGGGGGCCGAACTCGTGGCCAAGGCCGTAGAGGAAGCGCTCACCGACTGACCGGCTGGACCCGCGCAGGGCGGCGAGGTGCGACGCGACCGTTCGCAGGTCAGGTCGTGCAAGGTGACGTAGCATCGCGCGGGTGTCGCTGGTAGCCGAAACGGATGAACGCGCCACTCGGCGCCGCCGGCCGGGCGGGGCCCTCTTATCTCTTGCTGCCGCGCTGACGGCCGTCCCCGTCGTGCCGCTCGAGATCGGCCTCGGCCGGCTTTCTCTGGCGATGCCCTTGGCCGCGCTGCTGGTCGTCCTAGCAGTGGCCCACCGTCGCGACACCACCTCCGGTACGACCGTGCGCGTGGCTCTTGTCCTCGTAGCGGGATGGGCCCTCATCCGCCTAGTCCCACTCGCAACGGCGTACGGAGAGTCCGTAGATGCCACCTTCGTGGTGGGCGACATCGGTGCCCTGATCGCGGGACTGGCCGCGTTCCACTTGGGATCTCAAGCTAACCTTCGTCCGGCGCTTCTCCGGGGGCTGCGTGTCGCGTTCCTAGTCGTTGTCGCACTCACCGCGTACCAGCTGATGGGTGGCTTCACGCGACTGCAGACCCTTGGCTACACCTTCGAGAACGGGTTCCACTACTACACGTTCAGTGGCGACGTCCGACCCTTCGGACTGTTCACCGGACCCACGACGTTCGGCACCTTCGCCGCCATGCTCGGCATGTTCCTCGCCCTTACCACGCGCGGGGTGCGCGGCGGACTCATCGCCGTAGTCACGCTGGGAGTCATTGTCGCTACGGAGACGCGAGCCGCAATCTTGGCTGTCGCGCTCGTCAGCGTTGTCGTGATCGCCGTCTCGCCCCGATTGCGTCGGATCGGCGCCATCTGGATCTTCGGCCCACTGCTGGCCGCGCTGACCGTCATCTTCGCTCCCCAGCTCTTCGCCGACGCCTGGGAACGAACGCTGTCCGCCACCGACGCTGGCGACCGATCGCGGTCCTCTCGCACCGAACTCTGGGAAGGCGTTGTGCAGGCGACAAACGCTGCAGGCCGCACCATCGACGGCCTCGGGGCCGCGGAGTGGATACCCGCAATGCAGTCGCAGGTGGCGTCGGACGTGCTGGTGCTGGGGCACGCGCACAGCAACTTCTTCCAGCAGTGGTTCCGCTACGGCGTCGTGGGTGCCGTGCTGTTCCTGATCCTGGCCGGGGCGCTGCTGCTATTCGCTCTACGCGAATATCGGACCACCCAGTCGCCTTTCGCGCTCGGAGGGCTGGCAGCCACGGTGGTCTTCATGGTCGACTCGGTCTTCAACAACTCGCTCGGCAGCGTCAACTTCGTCGTCCTGGTCTTCCTGCTCGCTGGGTTCGCGGCGAGCCCGCGCAGCGTCAGAACGGGACAGCCGAACGATCAACCAGGTGAGAGGGTTCGATGACCCAGAAGCAGCACGAAGCAGTCACCATCACCGCCCTGACCTGTGGTGTCGCTGCCATGGCAGTGGCCCCGTCTGTCGGCGTGCTCATGCTGATGATCGGGGCCATCATCGCTGTGGCTTGGCTCGGTAGCGCCGTTCTTCGCGCCACGAATGAAGAACGCGCGCGCGACTACCGCAACTGACGTGTGAGCTATGCCGTTCCCCCGGTCAGGGGGTTGATCGGCACGAAGATGACGCCAAGCAGGTAGGCGTCCCCGGCGAGCGTGTCGGCGGCGTGGGTCGCGTTGCGGCCGATGCGGAGGTGCTGGAAGCGCGACGTGTCGACGGCGAAGTTGCTGGCCCAGCGGGTGCGGACGATGTTGTTGGCCGTCGCACTGGCCGCCCCGGTCGCGTTTGCGGAGAACGACGGCGCCGGGTTGTAGCTGCCGGTGGCGGCGTCGATCTCGTGCAGGCTCAGGGTCCACACGACGTTCCCGCCGCTGGCGGTGGGGGCGTGCCAGATGAAGTCCACGTACATGAGCCCGAGCCCGGTGGGGAACTTCTGGGTCACCGCGACGGTCTCGATGACGTCGCCGTCGAAGGCGCACCAGGCGGCCGAGCCGCGCAGCACGTCGGCAGGGGTGCCGGCGGCGATCATCTGGTTGGTGGCCGGAACGAACACTGACTCGGGCGGCCGGGTGACCGACCCGAGCCCGAGCGTGGCGAGTGCGCCGCGGACGTACTGTGCGACGACCATGGCGCCGGTGTTGTTGATGTGCACGAGGTCGGGGCGGTAGTAGGTCAGGTTCGTCTCGTCGCCCGCGTCGCCGATGCGGGAGTCGGCGGCGAGGTCGGCCAGGGCGTCGGCGAACGTCATCCAGTTGCTGCGCAGCCAGGTGTTGAACGCCTGTCGCTTGGTCTCGTAGTCGGCGGGGGTGCCCGCGTTGGAGCGGGGCAGCATCGTGCCGACGACGACCTTCCACCCGGCGGCGCGGCGCGCGGCGACGTACTGCTGGTAGAGGCTCTGGACGACCTCGAGGGTGGAGCCCATCTGGTTCGTGCCCGCCCACGCGACCAGGATGTTGTCGGCGGCGTCGGCGTCGTAGTGGACGTCGACGTAGGCCGCGCCCCGGCCGATCATGTTGTTGAGATCCTGCCCGCCGACGGCGGCGTTGAAGGTGGTGACCTGCGACCCGAGCCCGCGGAGCACCTGGTTCTGCATCGACATGCCCCACTGCTGGTGACCGCTCGTGGTCTGCGAGTCGCCGTCGAAGCCGAGCACGATCGGCTTCGTCCGCTCAGCGCGCACCACGCCGAGCGCGAGGGGCGGCACCGCCTCCTCGATGACCGGCTCCATGGTGGCAGATAGCGCGGCCTGCGTGAGCGGCCCGGACTCGATCCGCTGGGCGGTCTCGGCGTCCGACCCACCCGGCGCACCCGGTGCGCCCGGCTGGCCGGCAGGGCCCGGGGTGACCGACAGGCGGTAGCGCTCGGCCGCGTCGGCGACCTGCAGCCACACCTCGACCACCGCGTCGCCCGCGGTCGTCACGGTGAAGACCGGCACGCGTCCGGTGGAGCCGATCCGGAACGACGGCACAGACTGCTCGTCGACCACTACGTCGTACCGGGTGCCGCCCGTGGGCGCGGACCACACCGTGCACACCGCCGGCCCCCGCGCACGCACGGCGCCGGACAGCACCTCGACGAGGACGTCGGACGGGCCACCGCCCAGAGTCAGCTCAGCCATCAGGGGATCTCCTCGCTCGGGGGGTCGGTCGGCTCCTCGATGGGGCCGCACGTGACGGTCTGGGTGGTGCCGTCGGTGAAGGTGAAGACGAAGGTGCCGGTCCCGGCCGTGCAGTCGACCGCCGTGACGCCGTTCCCGTCTGCGCCGACGGGGCCCGGGGGGCCAGCCGCTCCCGGGACGCCAGGCTCGCCCTGCGGACCGGCGGGGCCGGGCTCGCCCTGCGGTCCGGTGGCGCCCGTCTCGCCAGTGGACCCGACGCCCGGGGCACCGACCGCGCCGGGCTCGCCGGTCGCGCCGACAGCACCCGGTGCGCCGTCCTCCCCGGGTGCCCCGTCCTGGCCGTCGCGGCCCGGCTCGCCCGGGGCGCCGAGCAGACCCGGCAGGCCGGGCAGAGCAACGGCCGGGTCGTCGGTGTCGGGCTCGTCGACGGGCTCCTGGCCGACCGCCTGCAGCCGCCGGTTCGCCTCGGCGAGCGCCTCGCCCTGGTCGCCGACGATCTGCCGCAGGTCGGCGCGGTCGGCCATCGACTCGCGGTCGCGGTCCTCGAACTGCTCGGCGTCGTGCGCCAGCGTGACCGCGAGCCACACCAGCCACGCGAGGACCGCCGCGAGCACGACGGCCGCGGTCCAGCACGCGATGGTGACGACACGAGGAGACGGGACAGGGATGCGTGCGTTCATCGGGCTCACCTCGCGAGCAGGTTGACGACGTTGAGGACGATGCTCACCAGCACGCTGATGACCATGACCGCGCCCGAGACGAGCATCTGGCGCCTGAAGCCCGTCGCCGCCGCGTCCTTGTCCTCGAGCTTCTTGACGTCCTTCGCGACGTCGTTGCGGGCCGCCTCGTCCGCGCGGCGCTCGGCGTCGTAGACGTCGCGCCGCACGTAGGTGCGGCTGGCCTCGGCCCGGTCCTCGCGGATCTCGGTGGTCAGCGCCTCGAGCTGCTTCGTGAGGCGGGTGGTCGCGTCCTCGAAGCGACGCACCAGCTCGCCGTTCGACGGCGCCTCCGTGCTCACGGGGTCACCCAGGTTCCGAGCGCGAGGCTCATGGTGCCCTCGTGGGGGCCGGTCATCTGCACGTGCCCGGACCGGTCGGGGTCGACCCGTACCCGGTAGATGACGCCGCTGCTGAGCGGCTGCCAGGGGAGCAGCCACGTGCCCGCCGGGCCGTACCCCACGGGGACGTAGAAGGCGTGCACCCATCCCGCCCCGGTCCACTCTTCGTCGGGGAGGGTCATCGTCCCGACCGGCACCACGATCTTGCCCTGCCGGTGAACGGTGATGTTCCCGTCGAACGGATCGCGGACGTAGCCGTTGTCGCTGGTGCTGAGGCTGATCGCCTCGTCGACGGACTCGGCCAGCTCCTTGAAGTCCGGCCACCCGCGAGCGGGCGTGGTCTCGTCCGGGTGCCAGATGCCGTTCTCGGTCAGCGGCACGTCACGCTCCTGTCTCGATCGGTCGGTCGGCGAAGTCGCCCCACGTGCGTCCCGCCCACTCGTCGGCGAAGTCGCCCCACGTGCGGTCGGTCTGCTCGCTCTGGGCGGCGAAGTCGGCCCACGTCCACGGCAGCACCACGAGGTCGAGGTGCTGCTCGACCTGGCCGGCCTGGCCGCGCCGGGCGTCCTTGGTGACGAGCGCCTTCTGCGCCAGGTCGGAGCGGGGGTGGCGCAGCATGACGACGTCGCCGATGTCGCGCGACCAGTCGGGCACGATCCGCACGCTGTTGAGCCGGTAGCCGGGCTGCTGGGCGCGGGCCCACAGGAAGTCCGCCACGGCCGCCGCGTCCTCGGGCCGCTGGACGTGGCGGCCGAGGTCGACAGGCAGGGGCTGTGCGGCGTCGTACTCGCCCGCGCCGCGCTCAACGGTCGCGGTCTGGTCCTGATCGAAGCGCACCTCTCCGCGCAGCTTCAGATGCGGACGGCCCTCGCCGTCGACCGTGTAAAGCACCAGCGGGGTCTGGTTGAAGACCAGGATTTTGAACCGGCCCGCCGACACCCGCGTGGCATAGATCGCGAGCGCCCCCGGGCCCGGGCTCGGCTCCGCACCGCTGCGCACCGGGGACGCCGCCCAGGTGGAGTAGACCGCGTCGTCGCTGGCGGTGTCATACAGCTGCACCCACGGCGTACCGACGGCCTGCTGGTAGACGCCGCCCAGGTCGAGGCCGAGCTCGTCGACGTCGGCGTAGATCTCGCGCCGTTCACCGGGCGCGAGCTCGAGCGCCTCGGACGCCTCCCACAGGATCGGCGCCACCCGGTGGCCGGTCTCCGGGTCGTTGGTCGGCACGACCGGGTCGACCGGGGAGTACGTCACCGTCAGCCGGTCGGCCTCGTCGGCCGGGTCGAGGGTCCACTGCAGGTCTTCGACCCGCTGCCCCACGTCGATCGTCACGACCGCTGACGCCGGGGCGCCGCCGGCGAGGTACGCCCGGTCGCGGACCTTCAGCACGCCGTGGCGGTCCTGCCACGCGGCGGCCAGCCACGACGCCGCGAACTCCTGGATGCCCGACCAGGGGTCGGTGGTCGCAGGCAGGTACGGCGCCTGCACGTTGCCGCCCAGCTTGACGATGTCGGCGGTCGGCGGCGCCCACAGCGCAGGGTCGGTGTCGGTGGTGATCTGCCAGCCGCAGAACGAGGACCCGTCGCCGCCCGAGATCCGCACGTCCTCGAGTCCCTGCGACAGACCGACCCACGGGTCGATCGCCCACTCCGACCAGGGCGCGTCGTGCGCCGAGCGGATGCGGGCGCGCACCGGGCCGAACGTGCCGACGTTGCCGCCCGGCTCGTCCGGGGTGCCGCCGCGGCGCATCTCGACCTGCACCCTGTGCGGGTACGTGGCGTCAAGGCCGGGCGTGTACGGCACCGTCACCCACGGCCGCGAGGTGCCGCCGCGCACCGCGAGCACACCGTCGTCGGCGCGGATCTCGACGTGCGCCTGACCGACAGCGCCGATGCCGACCTCGATCAGCTCGGTGCCCACCACGTCGAGGGTGTGGAACTGCGGGATGTCGTCCATCAGTCGCCGCGTCGGGGCGGGGAAGTAGACCCCCGAGCGGTAGTAGTAGCCGCGGATCCCGAGCGAGCCGTACAGCCGGTGCGCACCGACCGGGCCGAGCGCGCCGCGCACGCCACCCCAGCCCCACCCGCTCTCGACGTCCATGATCAGCGGGCTGGCCGGGGAGACCTCCTGCCAGATGCCGCCGTTCATCGGCACGGACCCGACGCACGACGCGACCGGTGCCGGGGTGGAGTAGAACCCGATCTGGCGGGCGAGCACGTCGATCGCCCACGAGGCGTCCGTGGTGTGCTCGGGGTACGAGTACCACCACGGGAACATCGCGGGCAGCAGGTTCCGCACCGACCGCCCAGCGCCACGGCCCCGGAACTGGGACTCCCGCAGTTCGAGCGCCACCTCGGCGGACAGCAGTGACCCTGACGAGGGCCCGACCATCCACGACCCCAGCGACCACTCCTCGCCGGTGACAGGGTCTGCGGCGGTCAGTGTCGCCTCGCCGCCCGCAGGCATGCGGGAGGAGCCCGTGGACCAAGGGGTGTTGGCGACGGGGTCGGGGTTGCGGATCGTGACCGAGCCGCTTCCGATGGTTCGCCCCGAGTGGTCCCGCAGCTGCCCCGGGAGCGCGGCTGACGTGAGCTCCCGAACCGTCCGCCAGGACGACACCTCGCCAGCGAGGGGAGTCCCCTCGACGCTCGCGGTGACTACGGGAGTCAGAGATGCGAACGATGGGGCGGTGAACACGCTCAAGGCCCCACCTCCATGATCTCGACCGTGTAGTCCCCGCGTCCCTGGCTCCGGTCTTCCATACGGTTGAGGCGCCGCTGGGGATCTGTGACTGCGACCCGACACGGAGCACGCAGCCCTGGCATCCACTCGGCGGGCATCCAGTCCTCGGTCAGTTGCAACCCGGTGGTGCCAGCGACGACGGTGGCGGTGACGAGGCCGTCGACGTCGGGGGTGAAGGCGACCTGGGTGCGCTGCGCGGTTGTGCCCGCCGGCGCCTCTAGGACAGCGCTTCCGCCCGGGTATGTGACCGTCCCGACCGGAGTGCCGGCCGCGGCGTCGGTCCAGACGCCGAGGAATGTTGGGACCCCGCCGCGGACCATGGACGTCACGGAAGTGGCGCTGACGAACCGCCGAAGCGGCATCCCTCCCGCGAGGAGAGGGGCACCGGTTCCCTGGCAGTCGAGAGGAGCGAGCATGTTCGCGACTGCGTGCTCGCGGTGCAGGAGCCACACGTCGCCGGGGTAGTTGGCCGCGACCCGCAGCGCACGCATCGCAAGCTCGGTGGCCCACCGGTAGTCCAGCTTCCACGTCCGCTTGTTCGCCGGCGCCTGCTGCCACCACAGGAATCCGTCGAGCGACTCGAACATGTCCCGGCCGCGGCTGGTGTCGACCTGCAGGTCGGCCTCGACACCGTTGAGGTGGAGCCAGTGGTCGTTGACACGGAGGTACAACGGCGACTCGGTGTCGACCACGACGTTGGGCGCAGGGGTTCCGGGCGGGACCACGATCATGCGCTACCCCCTGTTCCCTACGTCGCGCCATTCCCGTTCACCGGCCTGAACGATGGCCATGGCCCCGGGCCCGTCCACGCGGACGACCGGCGGGGGCTGACGCATGAGCGCGGCGGCGACCGCCGCGGCGAGACGGCCGTAGTCGATCTGTTCGCCTGAGGCACCGGAGGGCCGCTCCAGAGTCACGACGCGGCTGGCCGGGGCAGGGCGGACCACGCCGCCGTCGGCGAACGTCGGTACGCCCAGGACTCGGCCCGTCTCTCGGAAGATCTCCAGGGCGCGGGGCCGGCGCCAGTCGTTCGCCAGCGGGATGTACGCCTCGCCCTGGGTCTCCGGCTCAGACCAGATCCGGAGGGGTGCTCCAGGTCGGGTGAGCTCGGCCTGGTGTGCGTTGGGCAGGTCAAGGCCGCCGCCAGCGAACGCCGTGACCGGCAGGCTGCCGGGTCGGAAGAAGTTGCCGCCGGCCGAGAAGAAGTCACCGAGCACGCCGTTGATGCGGACCGTGAAGTTGGTGCCGATCGTGGCGAGCTGGGCCCGCACCCGGGCTACGATCGGGGACACCTCGTCACGGGCCCGGAGGATCGTGGTGACCTGGTCGGGGGTCAGGTCGTACTTCCGCTGCAGCGCAGACACCTCGGCGGCGCTCGTGGGGTAGCCGTTCGTTCGCAGGTCCGTGCGGACCTCGCCGGGCAGCGCCATGAACGCTGCGTAGAGCTGGTCGACCTCGGCCCGCGCGGCGTTCACCGCCTCGCCCACCAGGTCTCCGCTGAGACCGACCCGGTCAGCGAACCGGGCAGCGGCGTCGCCGGACAGTCCGAACTGCTCGGCCGCAGCGATGAGGTCTTGGCGCGCACGGTGGAGGAACTCCGCTCGCTCCATCCCGGACATCGTGTCGGCGAGGTCGAGCGCGCTCTGCGCGACTCCGTCGAGGGCCGCCTCGTTGGCGCGTCCGGCCTCGGTGTCGATGTCGAGGGTGCGGCCGTGCTCGGCGATGGATGCGGTGACCCCGTCGAGTGCGGCTTCGTAGTCGCGCATGGAAGCGCGGCCGTCGAGCTGGTTGTTGAGGTGTGCGAAGGACGCGCCCAGCTGCTCGATCGAGAACCGCGCGGCGTTGGCGTGGTCGTCCCAGCCGGCCAGGTCCTCGGCGAACTGGACGATCCGACCGTCGGCCGCTGCGTCGGCCAGGTCCTCGGCGCTGATGCCGAGGTCGTTCATCGCCGGGCCCGCGGCCTTGAGGATCGCGGTGAGGTCGGCGCCGGTCTCCCTCGGCATGTTCATGGCCATGCCGAGCTGCCGCAGCGAGAACTCGAGGTTCTCGACGTTCTCGCGCTGGGTGTCGAGCGCGTCGGCAGCCTTGCCGATCGCGGTGTCGTCCATGTCGAACCCGGAGAAGATGTAGTCGAAGCCCATCCCGATGCCGGTGGGGTTGAGGCCGCCGAACTTGTTGGCCTTCTCCATCAGCGCGTCGAGCTCGGCGCCGGTGTCGGCGAGGGCCTGGTTCATGCCCTCGACGGAGTCGGCTGCGGCCATCGCGCTGTTGAGCCGCACGATCGCCTTCTCGGCCTGGTCGCCGCCCTTCTGCATGTCGAGCAAGAGGCCGATGCTCGCGCCGATGGCAGCGCCCCACGGGCCCTTCATCGAACCAACGAGCCCGAGCATCGCGGTGTTCTGGATGTCCATGGAGGACCCGACTGCGCCGGACGCCACGGCGAATGCAGCGACGCCGGCGGCGGCTCCGCCGACGACGCGGGTGGTCTGGGCGATGGCGGCGCGGGTCCGCTGCGACGCGGCGGTCGTGTTCGACATGGCGGACGTGACGAGCGCCGAGGTTGCGCCGAGGTTGCGGTACTCCCCTCGCATCGACCGCACGTCGTTGCGGAACCCGGTGACGGCGGTTCGCGCGCCCTGTACGCGGGACGTGAACGCCGCCATGCCGCCGGCGCCGCCGGCGCCCCCGGCCGCCCCGCCCGCGACGGCCCCGAAGCGGCCCATGATGGCGGTGAGGCCCGCCAGGGTGCGGTTGAGGACCACGACTGCGGCCGCCATCGTGATGAGGCGGCTCCCGGCGTTGGTGTTCGCGATGCCGGCGAGGACGTCGGCGAGCGTCTCGAGGACCTCTAGCACGGGCCCGCCGAGGGGTGCGGCGGCCTCGACGACCTGGACGAGGGCGTTGCCGATGGCTCCGAGGGTCTCGGCGACCTGGGGGCCGCTCTCCCGGATGAAGTTGGTGAAGTCCTCGAAGCCCTGGGTCTGGTCGAGCGCGGCGGCCCAGCGGTCGAAGGCGCGGGCCTGCCCAAGGAGCCAGCGGGAGAAGTCGTCGTTGAGCGGGTCGAACGCCATCCACAGCTCGGCGAGCCCGTGGGCGAGGGCGCCGAGGGTGATGGTGAGCTCGTGGATGGCCTGAGGCGCCTCGTCCTGGAGGAAGTCGAGAAAGGGGGCCCAGCGGTCGGACGCGAGCGACTCGGCGACGTCGGCGAACGCCTGGCCGCCGGCCTGACCGATGGCAGCGACGAAGTCCTCCAGCCGGGGCAGGAGCCGCTCGAGGTGCTGGAGGCCCTCGATCACGCCGGGGAACAGCCCGCCAGCGGCGGAGTCGCGGACCGCGGCGAGGCCACTGCGCATCGACTGCAGCTGTGCGACGAGGTCCTGGGCGGACGGCGAGAGCCGGTCGAGGGTCTCGTGGACCTTGATCAGGTTGTCGATCGAGGGGTCAAGTGCCGCCTCGTTCATCGCCGTCACGGCGTCCCCGACCCCCTGGAAAGCGAGGACTGCGGTGCCGGCGGCGAGCGCGGCGAACCCCAGCTGTGCGGCGAGTCCGGTGACGGCCGGAACTGCGACAGCGCCGATCGGGATGAGCGCCGGGCCGAGCGCGATCGCCGCCTCTGCCAGCAGCCCGAGACGGCCCGATGCGCGGTCGATCTGGTTCGCCAGGGTCTGCGAGTTCTGCGATGCGATGGGCAGCTGCTGGTTGACGTTGCCGAGGCCGCCGCGCACTCCCTGCAGGGCGTTCCGGTTCGCCACGAGCTGCTGGTTCAGGCGCTCGAGGGCACGGCCCTGCTGGTCCGAGGCGGTGGCGTTCTGGCCGGCACGACGGTTCAGCCGCTCGACCTCCCGCTCGAGCAGGGCCGTCTGTGCGGCCGCCTGCGCCGCCCGTGTGGTGAACCGGTCCTCGAGCGTGAGGACGACCTTCTCGTGACGTACAGCCACGCGACCCTCCTCGATGTCTCTAGGCTCAGCGCATGAGCGCGAACGAACCGGCCAGCCGCGAGGACATCGAGGTGCTGATGGTCCATCTGTCGCTGCTGGCGGAGTGGCGGATGCGGAAGGTGGGCAACGCCCTCGGGAGCGGGGCGGTCGCTGGCGTCATCGCCGCGCTGGTACTTGCCGCCGTGGAGGGGCCCGTGCTGCTGGCGCTGCTGATCGCTGTCGCGGCGACCGCGGCGGTGCTCTTCTACGCGTCTGCGCCTGTTCCACTAGACGACGAGACCCCCGGCGCGGCGTGACCCCCGCCGAGCGCTAGCGGCCGCCTGCCTTCGCCAGGGTCTCGGCCTTCTCCCGCTCGGTCATCAGGCGGATGTGCGTCCGCCGCCCATCGCTCGCTCGGCGAGCCTGAGGGGGCAACGTCTCGCCGCTGCCTCGCTTCTCCTCGCGCTCGTCGGCGGCTTGCTGCACGCGGGCGTACTGTGCGGCGCCGGCGCACACCGGGCACGTCGAGACCTCGAAGGTGAAGAAGTTGCTGCTGTCGGCGGCGAGCGAGGCGTGGTAGCCGCACTCGCAGACCCCGCGCTCGTAGGCCGCGAGCGCCAGCAGCAGGTCTCGGTCCTGATCGGACCACTCGGGTTCGCGGGTGACGACGGTGTAGCCGGTCAGCTCGCCGTCGGCGTCGTAGTGCTCGTGGCGCTCGGCGGGCTCCCAGCCGTAGAGCCGTCGCGGTGCGACTCCGAGGGTGCGGGCGAGGTCGAGGCGGGCGCGCTCGTCGGGCTGTCCGACGAGGCGCTCCGCGATTTTGGGATCGTCACCGAGATCTCGTGCATCTGCACGACGATCGACACCATGTCGTTGACGTCGGCGGCCGCGGCGCTGTCGAGGATGAACGCGAGGGCGTCGGCGTCGACGGGCTCGTCGTTGTAGGACACCACCCACTTGCCGAGGTCGTTGGCCAGGGCGTCGGCGTCCACGACGCCGAGTCCCCACCGCTCGTCGATGGCGTTGCCCTTGCGAGCCGGGTGCTCGCTGACCCATCGGCGCCACTCGCCGCCGGTCATCCCGCGCAGGAGCAGCTCGCCGGTCGCGTCCCGCATCTGCTCGCCGATGGCGGCGAGCTCGGTGTCGATGGCGTTGAGCGCCGACTCGGCCGGGGACCGGACCATCGAGCGGGGGGCCTCGCCCTCCTGCTCGGTGCGGACGGCCGTGAACGCGTCGGCACGGGCCGCCTGCAGCCGCTGAGCTTCGGCTACGAGGTGCTGCGCGAGGCAGATGGACTTGATGCGCTCGACGCGGCGCGGCTGGCCGTCGGGCCGGGTGTCGGCGCGCAGCTCGCTGAGGGACTTGGGCATGGGGCGCTCCTGGCTGGCCGAGTGGTGCCGAGTGGTGACCCGCCGCCGGACGACTCGGCATGGCGTCCGGCGGCGGGCGTGGTGGGGGTGCCGGTCAGGCGGCGATCGCGACGTCCTCGACCGACTGGCGGTGCACCGCGCGCTGGGTGATCGTGTAGATGTCGAACTCGCCGGCGCCGGTCTGGGTCTTGTTCTGCTTGCCGAGCACCACGCGGTGCAGGTCCACGATGTCCCCGACCGCGAACGGCTCGGTCTCCGCGTCGATACCGCGACGCACGACAAGCCACACCTCGGTCCCGGGGACGAGGAGCGTCTTCGCCCGGTTGGCCTCGGAGGCCGCCGCGCCCTGGGGGTCGTAGGAGTACTGCAGCGCGGCGACCTCGACGGTCTCGTCACCGAACTCCTGCGGGACCTTCTTCGAGCAGAACGGCTTGGGGCCCTGCCCGACGTTCTCGTTCGTGGTGATGCCCCACTCGTCGCCGTACATGAAGCACGAGACGATCAGGGAGGTGTCGACGTTGACGTCCGTGGCGAGGGAGAGCGTCCCGTCGCCGTTGTAGGCGGTCAGCACGCCGATGCTGGTGTTGCCGCGCGCCTTGGTGGTCTCGGGAAAGACGATGGTCACTGGTCCTGCTCCTTCGTGTCGTTGGCGGACGAGGTGACCGCCTCCTTCGCCGCCGCCTTCTTGGCGGGAGCGAGCTTCGTGGTGGGCTTGGCGCGCCGGCCGTTGGCGGCACGGGTCGCGGGTCGGGGCGAGCCGTCGCGGCGGCGGGTCGGCTCGTCGTCGAGAACCTCGAGCCCGGTGAGCTCGGCGGCGTCCCGGCCGTAGTTGAACTCGCGCCCCTGGTGGCGGACGCGGACGAGGTTGTCGGGCACGGGCGGTCTCCTCAGATCGCGAACGAGTAGGTCGTGAGCTGCCAGTAGCGGCCGAGGTCGCGGAGGTACGTCACGTCGGTCTGGGCGTAGAAGGCCAGCGGGGACGTCGACGCCGCGCCGATCTGGATGCGGGCCCCCTCGAGCGCCGCTGCGGTCTGCTGCTGGAGGCGCTGCACGCTGGGGACGTTGCCGTCGGCGGTGCCGACGGTGACGTAGTGCGCGGTGGTGCTGGGCCGGGCGCCGATGCGGTAGACGCCGCCGAAGGTGCGGGACAGGCCGACCTCGACCCACCGCGGTGGGAGGCGGCTGCTGTCGTCGCCGTTCGTGCCGGGCACCTCGTCGGCGAGGTAGACACCGACGGCGGCGGCGACCTGGGTGCGAACCTGCGCGACGAGCGCGGCGGCGGTGGCCTCTGCGGTCGCGGCGCTCACAGCCAGTACCAGCGCCCGGTCGCCCGGTGCACCTCGACCGCGAACTGGGGCCCGATGATGTCGGCGGCCTTGGCCAGCGGGAGGTGGGCCGGCTGGTTCCGCGAGCCGGTCTCCCAGCTCATGCCGCCCTGGGGCTTGTTGGCGTCGAAGCCCCACTCGCCGGAGATCGAGTTCCCGAACAGCCCGCCGCCGCTGTGCATCTCGCTGCTGATGGCCTTCGGGGCGTGCTTGCCGTGCGCCCCAGAGGTGCGCTCCGCGTTCTGCCGCGACAACGTGGCGCCGGCGCGCACACCGTCGCGGACGATCTCCCGCATGTCGCGGGCCGCGCGGGGCGGGATGGCCCGCATGTCGCGGGCGAGGTCGGACAGGGTCACAGCGGCCACCCCTCCGGTCGTGTCGTCGCGGTCACGGGGTACCGGGCTGCGGCCTGCTGGTCGGCGAGGTCGCCTTCCTCGATGCGCCACCACGTCCCGGCGCGCTCCCCCACGACGATGTGGACGATGTCGCCGTCGGACAGCTCGGGCGTGGAGTAGGGCAGGTGCAGCACCCGCTTCGCGAGGCTCGCCTCGGCGGCGCCTGCCGCGGCGCGGGTGGACTGCGACTGGCCGTTGGCGTTCCCGGCTAGACGAGCGGCGAGGTCCGGGTGGACGACGACGTACTGGTCGACCAGGGCGCCCGTGGTGGGGTCGGTGCCCCGGCCGCCGGTGCGGCGACCGACAGCGACGCGGGAGCGCATGCGGTCTTCGGCGTAGCCGCGGAGTTGGTCGAGGCCGGCGGCGAGCTGCTCGTGGAAGTTCAGCATCGGCGGTCGGGGGCGAAGGTCGGGCGGGTGGAGAACCCTTCCTGGGAGGTGCGCGGCAGGAGGAGGGCCCATCCCCACCAGCGGTCGTCGAAGTCGAAGCCGCGGGTGTCGGTGCTGTTCTCCCACCGGTTCGTCACGGTGCCGTCGTCGACGGTGACAGTGGTGGAGGTCTGCCCCTGGCGCAGCGCCACCGCTGCGCGCTCGGAGACCGTCTCGAGCACGACGTAGTCGAGCGTGTCCTGGTCGAGCTGCTCGGTGGGGCCGAGGCGGTTCTTGATGACGAGCAGGACCGCAGTGATCCACCGGTCCCACTGCTTGTACAGCGGGGAGTTCTGGTCGGGGGCGGGGCGGCCGAGGTTCTCGGCGACGTCTGTCGGCGTGACGGTCACGGCCGCCCCACCTCCTCTCAGGAGTTGGTGCTGTTGTGCTGGTCGACGAGCTCGATGAGCTCGTCGCGGGTGGCGTCGTCCTTCACCTCGAGGCCGAGGGCCTTGGCGTACGACGCCCAGGCGTCGACGCCGGAGCCCTTGCCGGCGCGGGGCGGCTCGCCCGCGCCGGACTCCTTGCCGGTGTCGTCGGCGTCGGGGGCCTCGGCCGGGGAGGCGGAGCCCGTGGCGAACGCCTTCGGGTTGGTGACCTCCTTCGCGACCTCGTCCGGCACGACACCGGGCGGGTAGGTGGTCGCACCGACGGTCACGTAGGCGGTGAGCTTCTTGCCCATGGCAGGTGTTCCTTCCTGGATCAGAAGACGTCGGCGGAGAACGTCAGGTCGGGGTTGGCGAGGACGGGCAGACCGATCCCGACCGCGTTCGTGAAGTACGACAGCGGGTTCGGCTGCTTGTAGACGCCGGCCACGATCCCGGCCTCGTCGCCGGCCAGTCCGTACTCCTCCTCGAGGGACTCCGCGGTGGTGCCCCACAGGGTGGCGCCCATCTCGGAGGCGTCGGCGACGGCGTAGTCGCCGTCCTCGCCCTCGACCAGGGGGGCCTGGTCGGCGGTGAACACGAGCTTGTCCTCCGCGATGACCCGCACGGTCTGCTTGTTGACCGCGACCTGCGCGTCGTACGCGACGAGCGGGGGCAGTTCCTCGGAGGCGAGCAGGTCGTCCAGCTCCGCGCGGTTCACGCGGGTCCGGCCGGTCTGGGTGCCCGCGATGGCGGCGATGACCTCGGCGTTGCGCTGCAGCAGCGAGATGACCCGCTGCGAGGTGAGCGCGGCGGCCGGGGAGGCGCCGTTGCTGGCCCGGTAGGTGTCACGCCAGGCGATGAGGTTCTCCAGCGCCGGCGCCGTGAGCGTGGTCCACGGGGTGCCCGCGACGACGGTGTGGGTGCCCTTGCGGCCGTAGTCCACGGACGCGACGACGCCGCCCTCGTTGATGACGACCTTGCCCGTGGTGAGGGCCTCGCCTCGCGCGAGCTCCATCCGGGCCGCGACGGCGCGGGCCATGCGGTCGGCGTCGTCGTAGATGGCGTTGACGATCGCGTCGTCGCTGGCCTGGCGCAGCTTGAGCCGGTCGTACTCGCCCAGCTTGATCTGCCGCGACACCGGGGGCAGCTGCCCCGACACCCGGACGGCGCCCGGGCGGGACCCGAACCGCGAGGGGGTGTCGTAGGACCGGAAGGTGGCCGCCTCGATCAGACCCTCGCCGCCGCGGGTGAAGCGGTAGTCGATGTCGTCGATCGGGCGGTCGGGCAGGAACCGGCTGAGCCGGAACTGGTTGACCGCGAGGTCCTGCAGGCGCTGGCGGACGTAGCCGGTCAGCTCCGTCGGCTCGATGTAGTCCGTGTTCAGGTACATGTGTGCCTCACTCGAAGGTGATCCGGCCGTCGACGTCGGCCTTGCCGGCAGCGTCGATGGCGATGGGAAGGTTGACCTCGACGACGCGGCCGTGCTCGTAGAGCGGGGCCTGGACGTCGGCGGTGGGGACCGCGCCGGGCTTCGTCGGCGTCAGGAGGAACCCGGCGAGGGTCTCCCGGCCGTCGGCGGCGGCGTTGTCGTAGGGGCCGTAGAGGCCGGTGGCGGTGATCTTGCCGAGCGGGGTGCCGCCGCGGATGTACCCGTTGGGGTAGTGGGTGGCGGCGGTGAACGCCGAGGTGTCGAGCGTGATCGACCGGGCGAGGTCGATGCCGTGGGCGGCACCGATCCAGGTCTGGTCGTCCTGCCCGAAGTTCTCGATGCGGACGGAGAGGTCCATCTCGTGTCACTCCTTGGGGTCGAAGAGGGGTAGTGCTGGGTGGTGGTTCAGGGGCGGGGCGGCCCCTGGGGCCACCGGTCCTCCGTGGACCCCGCAGGGAGGGTCAGGAGGTCTTGCTGCGGCGCGGGTGACGCTGGCGGGCCCGCTCGCGGCCGCGGTCGACCGAGGGCTTGTCGTCGGCGTCGCCGCCGGCGCCGCCCTGGGTGCGGTCCGGCTTCGGCTTGCCGTTCCCGCCGCTGTTCCCGCCGCCGTTGTCCTGGTCGCCGTCCTTGGGCGCGAGGCGGGCGGCGAGCTTGTCGAGCGCCGCCTGGTCGCGGGTGCTCTTGAGGAGCTCGAGGTCGGCGGTGTCGGTGATGCGGTGCCGGGTGGCCAGCGCGAGGACCGTGTTCTCGTGCTTGATGTCGGCGAGCTGCTGCTGCACCGACTTCAGGACGTCGCCGTCGTCGCTCTTGCCGTCGGTGTCGCCACCGAGTGCGGACAGGAGCCCCTTCTTGAGGTCCGACAGCTGGTTCTCGAGCTGCTTGCGGGCGGTGCGCTCGGCGTCGAGGGCCTTCTTGCCGCCGTCGCCGAGGGTGTCGTCGCCGCCCTTGTCCTGCCCGCCGGTCTTGTCCTTGTCCTGGGGGTCGCCCCCGGACCCGGACTTGCCGTCCTTGCCACCGTCGTCATTGCCGGGCTCACCGCCCTTCCCGCCGCCGTCGCCACCGTCCGCGCCGCCGTCGTCGGCCATCATCGTGAAGCCGCCGAACGTGGCCTGGTTGCGGGCGATGGTGTGGTTCAGCCAGGCCGCGTCGCGCGGGCTGAGCTTGAGTCGCTTCACTGGGTTCCTCCGTCGCGGAGTTCCCCTCGGCCTCGCGCCTCGGGGTGGTCTGTGGGGGCTACGTGATGTAGCCGTGGAGCCGGAGCAGACGGATCCGCTCGGCGGGGTCGTCGCCGGCGAGCGCGAGGATCGACTCCGGCATGAGCCGCGGGCCGCGGGTCTGCCCAGGGGTGCGGCCGCGGCGGGTGGTCGCCTCGGTCGTGAGGAGCACGCTGCGGCCGGCGACCTGCGCTCGTCGCATCCCTCGCCGTGCGTTCACGACGCGGGAGATGTCCGCGCCGTCGCGGATCGCCTGCGCGCCCGCGGCGCCGAACACCCGGTCCTGTTCGGTCTCGGTGAGCGCCGCGAAGTGGGAGTCCGGGGATTCCACTGCCATGAGCCGGTCGAGGGTCTCGCGGCCGGCGGCGGTGCGGTTGTCGGGGGCCGGGAGGTGGGTGCAGCGGCACCGCGGGTGGCGCTCGAACCCCTCGTTGAACAGGTAGAACCGGCCGGTCAGCACGATGCACCGCGAGCACGCCCCGGGTTCGGCCATCCGCACCCAACCGGTGACCCACGGCCGTTGGGCCATCGCAGCCTCGTCGGCGGCGCGGGCGGTGTCGGCCAGGATGGTCTCGACGAGGCCGTCGATGTAGTCCTGGGTGTCGTCGAGCGCCTGGCGGGCGAGGACGATGTCGGGCCCGCGGGTGACGGTGAGGGTCTCGCTGAGGTCGGTCCGTCGCAGGTCGTTGTACCGCTGGCCAGCGTGGGCGACAGCCTGCTCGAGGAGCCCTCCTGTGGGCAGCCCGTCGCCGGAGACGCCCGTGAACGCTTCGGGACGCAACACACCCGGTTCGGTGCGGGGCCCGAACGCCAGCTCGTTGAGGACGTCGGCGACGTACACGTCGGACTCGCGTGCGGCCAGGACCTGCGCGCCCGCGATGAGCGCGAGCGCTGGCCCCGCGACCTCCTGCTGGTACTGGTCCTCCCACGACGTCGACGCGGGGTCCATCCGGGACCACGCTCGCCGTACCCCGGCCCGGGCGATGGCCAGGAGCCGCGCGATGCGCCGCTGGTGCCTACTCGCCGAGGCCGGCGGGGTCGGCATTCCTCAGCGTCCGGTCGATGCTTTCGAGCGTGGGGTCGCCGGCCTCGGCCGCGAAGTACTCCCGCTCCTTGGCCTTGCGCGCCTCGGACCAGCCGAGCTCGTCCCAGTAGCCCTCCCGAGACAGGACCTTCTGCGCGTGCCGCTTCGCGAGCGCGTCCTCACGCTGCGACACGGTGGGGGTGGCGGGGTCGAACCACTCGACGCGGACGCGGTTGCCGGTCACCCACTCGCCGGTGCGGAACCGCATGGCGAGCGCACCGACCCAGCCCAGCGACATGCCGAGCTCCTCGTTCTGCCGCTCCACCGAGCGCACGAGCCGCGCCTCGTCGGCGCGGATGGCGCCCTCGGCCGGCGGGTTCGAGGACAGCAGCCCGAAGTAGCGAGCCGGGAAGCCGGAGACGTTGGCAGCCTCCTTGCCGTAGATCTCCAGCGCGGTCTGGAAGTTCTTCAGGTCGGCCTGGGAGAACTGCCCCCACTTGGCTTCCTTGCTGGTCAGGATCTTGATGGCGTCGAAGTACGCCTCGAACAGCGGGACGGGCTGGCCCTTGTCGTCGACGAAGTCGCCCTTCGCGATGCCGGTGGCCCAGATCGACGGCACACCGTGGGCCTCCTGCGCGAACTGCAGGTTCGTCAGCGACCGTGCGGCGGCGTCGACGAGCGGGATGAGGTCGCTCATCTGCGACTCGCCTTCCCACTCCCCCGACACCCGCCGGTTGAGGTGCATCACGACCGGCACCGCGCCCAGGTTGTGCTCGTCGCGGTCGACCTCGACCCACCGGCCGCGCCGCAGCTCCGTGTGGACGGTGACGTTGGGCCGGTACAGCGTCGAGCAGGAGACCCGGGCGCCGTCGACGTTGGTGGAGCGGAAGAACCGCGCGGCAGCCGTCATCTGCTCGCTGCGGGCGTCGATGACACCGGTCATCTGCCGCGGCGACTCGACCCGCACCAGCGGGAGGTCCTCGTCGCGCTCGTTGCTGCCGACGGTGAGGAACCCGCGACCGAACACCTGCCGGTCGATGTTGAACATCGAGAAGTGCGCAGAGAGGTTGTTCGCGTCCCAGATCGCCCGCAGGTCCCCGTCGGCGGTCTCCTGACCGGGCAGCACCAGCGACCGCACCTGCTGGCGGTCGTTGATGGTGTCGACCAGCGTCCGGCACCAGTTCGTGATGACCAGGAATCGTCGCATCTCGGGAGGGATCGCCATGCCGAGCTGCTCGATGCGCTGCTGACCGAGGTAGTAGCGCCACATCAGCTCGTCGTGCCGCCGGCGCGCGCCCAGGCGGGCCCGCAGCCGGTTCAGGAGGTCGATCTCGCTCTGGTCGAGAGCCACGAGCACCCGCCTCCCTTCCAACGTCGGAGCAGTCAGCGGCGCAACCGGATGTAGGCGGGGCCCGTGTTCGCTTCCCAACCGCTCGCTCGAGCGTCGGCAGCAGCCTCGTGAGCGAGGACGTCGGCCATCAGGGCGTCGATCTTCTGGTGGTCCGACGGCTTGCCGAGGATGTACTTGTCGCCCGGCTTCCCGACCTTGCGCGCGTTCAGCGCGTGGGTGCGGGTGATCGCGCAGTCGTCGTGGGTGGTGGCGCCCTCGGCGATGTCGTTGATGTACCGGTCGAGCGCGAAGTGCATCCGCGTGATCGACCGGGTGGGGAACGGGACCACGACGTCCTCACCGTGCTCGAGCGCCCACTCGTCGATCTGTGTCCCCCAGATGGGGTCCTGGTCGGCATAGAGACGCTCGACGTCGTACCGCTCGAACAGCGTCGCGACCGCGGTCTTGACCTCGTCCTTCGGGATCCGGCCACCCCACTCGTCCGGGTTCCAGATCATCGGCCGGTCGTCGGGCCCGTAGGTGGGCGTGAACCGGTGCCCGTCCTGGGTCTCGGCGCGGATCGCGGTCCAGTCCCCCGACTTCGACCCGTCGAAGCCAGCACAGATCGACCCTGACACCTCGACCTCGACGGCGTCGCCCCACAGCGCGTCGGTGAGGAACGACCCGAGGCCCTGCACCAGCCGGTTCCCGAAGAACCGCTCCGCCTGCGTTGGGTCCTTCTCCACGAGCTCGTCAGCCTCAGCGTCGATGCTCTTGGGGTCGACCCACGGCGAGTCGGAGTAGACGTGGACGTGGATCTGGTGACGGTCGCGCTTCTTGCGGTAGTCCAGCTCCGCCGGCGGCTTCCGGTAGTACCGGAAGATGTCCTTCACCCGCGACTCGAAAGCCTGCTGGGCGGCCGAGTTCTCCATCGGGTCCCACGGGTTCGTCAGCTCGATGGTGCGGCCCTGCATCGCGGCGATGCCCCGGCGCATGGTCTGCCACGTGTCGAGCACCCGGTTCGAGGACGTGTAGAGCCCCGACTCGTCACCCAGGCCGCCGGTGAGGGGCTGCCCGAGCTTCGACTTCGCCGCCGACGACAGCGGCACGATCTTCCCGCGGTTCGGGAGCCGGATGAACCCCTCGCGCACGTGCACGAACTCGGCCAGCGGACCCGAGTGGATCATCGTCTGCAGCGGCTCGTAGACGTTGTTGGTCTGCGACTCCGCGAACGCGAGCAGCCCGAGCAGCGACTTGCGCCGCGGGATCCCCATGGCCTCGCCGACCTGGTACTCGTACTCCCATCCGCAGCCGCAGCCGTGGTCGGCGCACCGGTACACCTCGCCGCCGCGAGCGAACCCGTCGAAGAGCGTGGGGCCCACGGCCTCGGCCAGGAGCATCGCGGCGCCCCACGGGGACTTTCCGCACTTCTGGGGGCCGACGATGACCGAACGGCGGTACACGAACGGGGCGAGCAGACGCCGCGAGTCGGCGATCGCACGGGCGTGGACCCGGTAGTGGTTGGCGGTGCAGAACAGCTGCCAGCCGTTGAACTCCAGCGGGTCGTTCTCCATCACGCCCGAGGGGACACGGCAGTGCGCCTCGACCCAGTCGGTGACGATGAACCCGAGGGTCAGCAGCGGGTCGAAGTCGAGGGCAAGGGCGTCACCGGCCATTGCCGGTGACGACCTTCATCCGGTCTCGGGAAGACCGCGGCGCGGGGGGCGCCGCCTGTTCCTTCTCGGCCCGCTTCACGCCCAGGCTGTCGGTCGCGATGGCCCAGCCGTTCTCACGGAGCCCGGCCGGGGTGAGTCCGATCTGGTCGCGGAAGCGGTGCAGCTGCGCCACGAGCGACGCGTTGGCGTCCGGCTCGAGCTCGACGACGGTCTTGAGGCGGCAGAACTCAGCAATCGTCGGCCAGCGCCAGCGCTCCAGCTCCCACGCGACCGCCTGCGGCATCTTCCAGTGGTCGCGCCAGATCTGCAGCTCACGCTTGCGAAACTCGTTGGACGCCGCCTTGTCGGGCACGCGCATCTTCGAGCCGCCCTCGCCGGCCAGGGTGAGCCAACGCTGGACCTTCGGCAGCGGGAACGCCGGGGCGTGACCCTTGCGTCCCTCGGACGGCAGAGCGGTCAGGCTGACGCCGCGGCTGTCGCTGCGCCCCGAGTTGGGGTTCAGCGACGGCCCCGACCGGTTGCGTGCACCTCCACTGGCCACGGTCCAACCTCCTCGAGGTGGGCGTCGCGCCCACGTCGGCGGACCGGTCGGGCGTCGCGCCCGATCCGGTATGCGTCTGGTGCTATACCGGCGCGGGCGCTGGCCCGGGGCCGGAACTTTTGAACCCTCCGCACCTTTTTCAGGTCTCCTCCGCGGTCTCCACCGGACCGGGTTCGGCCCACCCCCCTGGGCAGACCGGCGAGGGCTATACCTTCTGTGCGATACCCGCTTGCTTGCTGCTGTTGCACGACAGGCAGAGGGTCTGAGCGTTCGCTCTGCTGTGCTCGCCTTGGTCGGCGAGGGGGCGACGACGTGGTCGACGGTCGCCGCGGTCAAGGTGTACGGGTCGGGATCGGTGCACCGGATGGCGCACAGTTGGCAGGTCCACTCGTCGCGAGCAAACACATCGGCCCGGTCGAACACCTCGACGATCGCCACGCCCGCGGCGCGAGCACGCTTAACCGCGTCCTGCGCCCAGTCGTACCCCGAGCTGGGGGCGAGGCGGTGGCCCCACTGCACCACGCTGCGGCAGCGCACGCTGCACGTCGTGGCGTACGAGGCGTCGACGCGGCGCACGACCACGGCGCCACAGGCGACGCACGGCCGCTGCTCCTTCGGGTGCCGCGAGCTCTCGCCCATCACGAGGCGGTTGTAGTGCGTGGCGCAGTAGCCGCGGGCACGGTGGCCGTTGCGGCAGCCGGGGACGTCGCATGTTCGGGCAGCCGGCACCGGCGTCCCTCCCTTCGGAAACGCCACGACCCCCGTCGCTGGCCCTCTGGGCGAGCGTGCGGGGGCCGTCTGGGCGGCGGGGTGTCGGTGCTAGCGGAGACGCTGGGCGTTGCCGCGCAGTGCGCCGTCGCGGGCGTTGCAACTGAGGTGGACCACGCCGCGGTAGCCGCTGCGATCCCCGGTGTGGTCGAGGGCGAGGTCCTGATCGGCGGCCATGCGATCGCCGCACAGGTGGCACGTCATGCCGACGGCCTCGGCCCGCATCCGCTTGGACAGCTGCGTGTGGGTGTAGTCGTAGCCGCGGGCGGTGGCCGAGCCGCGCTCGCGCTCGACCTGGCGCCGGTGGTCGAGGCAGCGCCCACCTCGGGCACCGGCCTCGACCAGCGTGGGGCAGCCCGCCTCGGCGCAGACGCGCCTACTTCCGGGCATGCCGATTACCGCTGGGGTTGTTCAAAGCATAGGGCATCAGGACGCCTTCCCGTGGTGCTTGCGGGCGCGACTCTCCTGGTGCGCGTCGCGGACGTCGGGCCACCACACCAGGAGTCGTCGGGTCCGAAGGTCGCAGACGGCACCGACAGTCATCCGCCGCAGCCAGGTGCGGACGGTGTGCTGGGGTCGGTCGATCGCGTTGGCGGCGTCCGAGATGGGCACGAACCGCGATGCTCCCTCGTGTGCGAGCCAGTCCGCCTTGGCTCGGGCGAACTCGCCCTGGTTGTAGACACGGCCGCAGCGGGGGCACTCGTGACTGTCGTCCTCGGTCTTGTCGGCGTAGACCACCGCGAGCCGCACGCCGCAGTCGAGGCAAGGCACCCGGGTGTGCTCCCGGCGCTCTCCGTCGCGCAGCACGTTCTCCACGTGCCGGCGGCAGCGGCGCAGGTCGCGGGCGAACGGGGCGAAGTCGAGGTGCTCGTAGCCGCCCATGTACGAGAGCTGACGGTCGAGGTAGTCGACGGCCACCGCGATGGTGAACGGCTCGTCGGGGTTCGGCTGGTCGTGCTCGAGGGTGTCGCGCCAGAGCATGTCCCAGGTGCCGAGGACCCACAGCGGGTGGAGCTCGTCGCCGGCCTGCTGGTCGAGCCACGCCTTGAGCTCGTCGACGTCGCGGGCGTCGCAGTCGGGCGGGACGATTCGGCCGGCCAGCGCCGAGGCGGCGTGGTGGTGCCACGCCTCGGGGTCGCTGGCGGGGCCGAGCAGCATCATCGCCTCGGAGTCCACGCCGCGGTGCTTGACCTCGGCGGGGAGCGCGTCGACCATGCGGGCGATCTCGTGGAGGTCGGCGCGGGTGACGGCGAGGCACTCGGCGCAGGTGCCGTCGATGTGGGTGTTGCCGCAGACCCGGCAGTGGGGCTCGGTGCAGGGCAGGCAGCCGCGGCACTCGTCCTCGGCGGCGTGGGGGTGGGCGTCCTCGGCGTGGCGGCCGGGGATGACGCGGGGCTCGTGGCGGCCCGCTGGTCGGCACTGGGTCATGCGTGGGCCTCTCGTGACGGCGTGGGGGCGGGCGGCATCGTCGGAGCGAGCACGCCCGCGAGGTGGTCGACCATGGCCTCGGTGTGGAGAGCGAACGCCCGCCACAGGAGCGTGAACGCCTTCTCGGGGAGGTAGCCGGAGTCCTGGAGCGCGCACCGGATCGTGTCGGTCTGGTCGCGGTGCACGAGGTGCAGCAGCTCGTGCGTGATGGTGTTGCGGAGGATGTCCTCGGGCTGGTCACGCCAGTCGGTCGCGAAGTAGATCATCGCGATGAACCGGCCCTCGGTCGGGTGCACCGAGGCGTGCACGCCTTCCTCAGCGGGGTCGGCAGCGATCCAGACTGTCCAGTGCGTGAGGTGCAGGCGCTCACGCACCGCGTTGACGTACTGCTCCAGCTCTCGCACCTCCTTGGCGCTCAGGTGGGCGCCCTTGCCTGGCTCGATGGAGTCAGCCGCGGCCACCACATCCCGGCTGTCTTCGGTCTCGGGGCGGATCACGCCGACCGCCGCAGCAGGTTGTCCCGCCGGTTGCGCTCCGACCGCTCGTGATCTGCAGCCGTCAGCGCACCGCGGTCAGCGTCTCCCGCGTGCCACTCGTAGCCCGTCCCCCACGGCGTGCTGCTCGGCAGCCACCCGTCACCGGACTCGTCGTACCAGCGCCACGTCGCGCCGCGGTCATCGAGCCACGCCCCGAACTCGCGCACCAGCCACGCGTGCAGGTCGCGGCACCCCGCGCCGTTGACCGCGGTGTAGCCGTAGCCCGTGTCGAAGTGGACCAGGACGTAGCCGGCCGGGTCGTGCAACCGGAGGCAGTAACGCTCGGCGTCGGTGGTGTCGCAGAACGCATCGCAGTACTCGTCGCAGGTCTCGGCCGGGATCAGGTCACCGTCCCGGTGGTCGACCCACAGGAGAGCGGGAAGGCCCTGTCCGAGGTCCATGTGCAGGCCGTGCGGTGAGGTCCGCGCGTCGTACTGCTCGCCGGCGCCGATGAGCTGGCGCATGCGGAGGAACGCGTCGGCAGCGCGGACCCCGGGGCTGGTGATCATCACTCGGGTGTGGAGAGTCATCGGGTCCTCCTGGTGCGGGCTCGGCGCCGGCGGTGGTACGCCGCACCGTCGATCGGCAACGGGCGCGGGTGGTGGGTGTCGACGGGGCGCGCGACCCCGGAGAGGGGGTCGATGTGCAGGCCGGCCATCAGGGCCGCCATGGCTCGGGCCGCCTCGGTCACGGCAGTGATGAACGGGCTCAGGTCGACGTGCACCCGGAAGGTGACCGCGCGGCTCGCGATGCGCGGTCCGAGGACGGACGTCGGCTGAGTCGGCGGCGGGTCGGGTGTCCACCGCATGGCGTCGGGGCTGGTCTCCCAGTCGTCGAGGGCCCCTTCGATCGCGGCCAGGATGTCGCCGCTCACCGCTGGCCCCAGAGCGTCGTGATCGGGAACGCGCCCGGCGTGGCCCCGGTGATCGGCTCGCCGGTCCTCGGGTCGCGGTTCCAGAAGTGCTCGTCCTCGAACGCGAGCGCCCACTTGTGGCTGACGTGGGCGGCCGTCCACCCCGCGTTTCCGTCGGCAAGTTCGACGCCGCCGACGACGCGGTCCCAGCGGTTGACCGCCTCGGCGAAGGCGGCCTTGGGCTGGTGGCCGAAGCCGGTGACGTTGCAGACCTCGTCCTCCACGAAGGGGTAGACGACCCCCGCGTCGGTGGTGGAGTACTGCTCCCGCAGCTCCGCGTTCGGGTCGTGGCCGCACGTCGGGCACTCGTGCGCGCCGGGCTCGGCGAGTACGGCGTCCGGGAACGGGGCGGGCCACGAGGCGTCGAGCGGGACGTCGTCGGGGATGTGGTGCTCGGTCAGCCAGCGGCGGATGGCGTCGGCCAGCGTGGTGCCGATGCGGTCGTAGCTGTCGGTGACGAGCACGTCGTCGGTGTGCCAGATGGCGCGGTGCGGGATCACGGGGTCTCCTCGAGGGTGAGGTCGATGTGTCGGGCGACGCGGACGGCGAGGTCCGGTCGGAGGGTCCAGAGGCCGAGCGCTCCGTCGGCCTGGATGGGGACCGGCAGCAGCCGGGCGTTGGCGAGCTCGTAGTGCCAGGCGGGCCGGTGGGTGGTGGAGCAGCGGCCCTTGCGGTGGTCGGCGCAGAGGTCGACCGCGCGCATGGCCCACGGGGAGCAGCCGAGGCGGCACTCGGTCTCGTCGTGGGCGTCGACCAGGTCGACGACGGCGATGACCGCGGACATGCGCCACCGCGGCGCGCAGCGCGGGACCCCGGGGTTGGGGACGGGGCGGCCGGTGAGGCGCTCGACCATGTCGAACGCCCACTCGGCGTCTGGGCGGGAGCCGGCGTGGATCGCGAGGGGGCCGCGGTGGGACCACCTGGTGGTGCGGTTCTCGATCGTCTTCTCGCCCGACGCGATGGCGCCGGCGAACGGCTGGCGGACGGTGAGGGCCTTCATGCTGCGGGCCTGACGCCGCCGTCGTGGTGGAGGTACGTGCGCTCGCCCGGGTAGGCGTGGAGCACGACGGCGACCTGCAGCGGGTCCTCGTCCTGGCGGAGCAGCCAGCCGGTCGAGAGCGCGAGGACGCGCTGGGTCTCGATGAGGGCGTGGCAGCCGTCCGGGGTCGTCGCCGACCCGCACACCAGCAGCAGGTTCGCAGGGCTGTTCGCGTCCGCCCGGCTGGTGCCGCCCATCCCCCGCGGCCGGCGGTGGTGGAACGAGTGCGGGAACGACCCCCACCCGTCGTCGCCGTACAGCTGCCGGCCGCACACCTCGCAGCAGCCGTCCGCGCGGCCCAGCACGACCCGGCGGACGTTCGTGGAGGGCCCGGTGTCCCGCGGCGCCTTCCCGGCCGTCTGCGCCCGGCTCAGGCGCTTCTCCCGCGACCGCTGCATCGGGGCAGTCCGGGCCAGCTCGGTGCGCCGCAGTTCCGTGCGGCGCACCAGCGCGGTATGGCGCAGGCTCACCGGCCCGCTGCCTTCCGCCCGCCATCGAGGACGCGAGGGTCCGCGATGAACGGCGGTGGGGTCGGGTCGCACAGGTGCGGCTCGGTGTGCGGGTTCTCTCCCACCGCCCACCCGCGGCCGGTGGCGAGCCGGTCGTACCAGTCGCGGGCCCACGTCGCGTCGCCCATCGCGGTGTGGCGCATCGCGGGCGGGACAGGGGTCACGCCGCACAGCTCGGCGAGCGCGTCGGAGGAGTCGGGGAGGTCGTCGAGCCCCCGGGCGTGGAGCGCCCCGATCGCCATCGACTTCACGTCGACCGGCCAGTAGTGCCACGCCGGCGCCAAGCGGTGGCGGCGGAGCATCTTGTCGAGCACGTGCACGTCGAAGCCGGGGTTGACCCCGACCAGGGTGGCGCCGCGGGTCTCGCGCTCCACCATGCGGGCCAGGCGGTCCTCGCGGAGGACCTCGAGGCGGCACGGGCCTGGTCGCTGGACGACCGCGAGGCCGGAGCCGGCCGGGTGGCGGTCGTAGAAGCCGCCGATGCGGAGCGAGTCGGGGTCGGCGTAGGCGAGGTCGACGTCCTCGACCATCACCCAGGTGGTGCGCTCGGTGCTGTCGGGGGCGCGGCGGATCAGGCACACCTCCCACGGGCGGCGGGACGGGTCGAGCGAGGTGGGCTCCGTGTCGACGAAGACGAGGGGTCGGGTCATCGGGCTGCCTTCTGTTCGGCTGCGCACTGGACGCAGTAGCGGGTGGTGCCTGTGTGGCCGGGCTCGGTGCATGCGGGGTCGGCGACACGCAGCAGGTGGCCAGGTGCGGGCAAGGCCCGCCACGACTTCAGCCACGCCTGCGCGAACGCGGGCGGGCTGTCGGGGCGGTAGGACTGGACGGCGGCTCGGACGAGGGGACCGTCGCCGTGGAGGTCGATGAGGGCTTCGACCTCGGCGAGCGCGGAGGCGTCGAGCTTGTCCCAGCGGACGGTCAGCTTCCGGGCGTCGAGCTGGGCTCGGAGGATCTCGACCGCGGGCGGCAGCAGCGGCGGCGGCTCGTCGTGCGCGCGCTCGCGCGGTGCTGCCGCAGCAGCACCCATGCTCCCTGCTACATGCTCCATGCTCCCTGCTACATAAAGAAGCGCAGATGAGTCGGCGTCTCGCGCGGACTCATCTGCGCGGCGCGCAGACTGGCCTCTGACCTGGGCAGATGCCTCGTCGTGTTCGGTTTTCGGGTTATCCACAGGGTGTGGGTCTGGGTCCGGCGGCGACTCGTCCGAGTCCCGCGCAGACGAGTCCGCGCGGCGCGCTGGTCGGCCCGGGCGGTGCCCCTGTTCGGGTCCCGGGAGTCGGGACGGGACCTTCCCCGGCTCGAGGCGCTGGTGCTGGCCGAGGCCCGGCAGGACGAGGAACGGGGCACCGTCGACGTTGTACCGCTCGACCTTCCCCGCGGCCTCCAGCTCGTCGAGCAGCGCGTCCACGCCGGTGGCGTCGAGGTCGTCGTCGTAGGGGAACACCTGGCCCTTCACGAAGCGCGGGTCGCCGGCGAGGCGGGCGTGCTCGTCGGCGAAGTTCCACAGGCCGATGTAGAGCAGGCGGGCGTCGCGGGAGAGGCGGGCGGTCGGGAAGTGGGTCCAGAACTCGGGCTTCACCGAGCGGATTCGTGGCATCAGGGCTCCTTCGGGATGGCGAGGATCTGGTCGAGGCGGACGGGCTCGGGGCGGGCGTCGTTGTCGACGTCGCGGCCGTGGCGGCCGAACTTGATGCCGCCCTCCCAGCCGTCCTGGTGTCCGGCGTCGTAGCCGGCGACGTGGCCTTCCCAGTACGCCTCGCGGACGAGGTCGTCGGTCGAGTACTCGGGCGACCACTGCGGGTCGCTGGTCGGTTCGGCGAGGATCTCCTTGGCGCGGTCCTGGAGGGCGCGCACGTGGTTCCAGGCGCATCCGCACCAGTAGCGGAACGTGTCCTTGGCCTTCGAGGTCATGGCGACGTCGATCAGCTCGACGAGCGTGTCGATGTCGGCGCCGCACTCGAGGATGTTGCGGACGCTGGGCTGCCAGTCGCCCGGCAGCGGGATACGGACGCGTTCACCGTCCGCGGCCGTGTAGCCCCAGTCGTTCCACCGCGTCGACCACACCTCGAGGCAGACGTTCAGGTCCACCCGCTGGGCGCGGGCCTCGGAGGTTGCTTGCTGCATAGCGACTGACCAGCGCAGCGCGTCTTCGGCGATGGCCTCGACCTGGGGTGCGTCGAGTGGCACCGACGACTTCCCGCTGTTGCACGGCTCGCAGGCGGTGACAAGGTTGCCGGGGTCGTCGTCGCCGCCGAGGGCGACCGGTACGACGTGGTCGATGGTGAGCTTCGCGCCGTCGTCGCGGCCGGTGCCGCAGTAGTAGCAGCGGAACCCGTCGCGGGTCATCACGGCGAACCGGACACGCTTCGGGATGGTGGTGCGCTCGCTCATCGGGGGGCTCCTTCGTGGCGACTGTGCGGTGCCCGGAGTGTGGCGGCGGGCTCCGACACTCACGGGCTTCCGCTCGGCGTTTTGCTGCGCCGGTGGTCGGCCGCTGCCCTGCGCGCGGACGGGTCGCTCGGGTGCCACTGCAGCCACCCGCAGGAGCAGGTCACCACCGTCCCGCCGCCCTCCTCGGTGTAGATGGCCTCGTGGAGTTCGTCGGTCACGCGGCCCCCTCGGTGAGCTCGGGGCGGAAGTACCGCTCGATCTTCCAGCCGGTGCCGCGCGCCAGCTCTGCGAACGGGCGGCCGGTGGTGGCCCATCGGGCGCAGACCTCGCGGCGCTCCGCGGTTGTGGCGGCGAGGTGGAAGTCGCCGTCGACGATGCGGGCGACCTTGACCTCGTCGACGTCGCCGTGGTGGTCGAATCCGATCCCCTTGGGGGTCTCGGTGGCGTCGTCGATGTTGTCCCAGGCTGCGCCCGGGACGTAGCCGCGTTCGCGGGCGACGCGCCGCAGCCGGGTCGCGGCCGCCTTCTCCCGCGAGGTGCCCGTGGGGGGCGGGGTCTGCCACAGGCGGGAGTAGCCCTCAACGACCCGTGTGGTGGTGTGCTCGTGCCAGACGGTGCGGGAGAGGTTGAGGCCCTCGGTGATGGTCTGCTCGTGGATCCCGAACCGGGCCGAGAGCTGCCCGGCGGACCAGCCCATCCACGTGAGGGCCCGGAGGCGGCGGAGGATCCCCACGCCGGTGACCGTCGGCGGGTGGGGACGCCACTGGTCGAGAAGCTGCCAGGTGGCCGCGCGGACCCTGTAGCCCTCCCCCGCGTTCGTGATGCGGAGAAGGGCGGTGAGGTCGAACCCGATGGCGTCCGCGACCTGCTGCGCCGACATCCCGGAGGCGCGGGCGTTGGTGATCTTCGCGAGGTGCCCGGCGGTGACCTCGAGGTAGCCCGGGCGGCCCATCGTGCGGAGCTTCCCGCGGCGCCGGTGGTAGACGCGGCGGGCGTTGAGGCAGGGCGGGCAGTCCTCCACCCGCTCGCCGTCTCGCTGGTGCTGGCAGGCGCCCGCGTAGGTGCCGTGGCGGGGGTCGTCGGGGTTCACGACGCCTCCTCTCGTGTACGGGCCTCTCGGCGCTGCAGGGGCGTGGTGCCGCCCCAGATGCCTTCGAGGCCGGGGGCGGCGAGCGCGTGGTCGCGGCACTCGGTGAGGACCGGGCAGCCAGCACACAGCGCCGCGGCTCGGGCGCGGGCGGCCGCGACTTGGGTGGGGTTGGGGGTGCCGGCCGCCTCGAGGCGCGTGAACCAGTCCTCCGGGTTGCCGGTGCCGCAGGGACGGCCCGGGGCGCCCATCCACGCCGGGAACACGCCGCCGTCGTAGCGCTTCACGACGGACCTTCCTGCGCCAGCAAATCGAACAGGCCGCCGTCACCACCGGCGCCGCGGACCGCCGCGACCGGGTCGAGGCGGCGGGCGATGCGCTGACGGATCAGCGGGAGGTAGTCCACCTCCCGCTCGATCGCGACGCAGCGGAAGCCCTCGAGGATGCACGCCTCGACGGTGGTCCCGGAGCCTGCGAAAGGTTCGAGGACCGTGCCGCCCGGTGGGCTGACGAGGCGAACGAGCCACCGCATCAGGTCGAGCGGCTTCACCGTGGGGTGGGCGACGCCGCCGACCCGGACGCGCTCGGACTGGTCGGCCTTGGCCACGTAGAAGAACCGAGACGCACCGCCGCTGTCGCCGTAGTAGGCGGGCTCACCGTCCCAGCCGCCTCGACCGCCGTACGCGACGGTCGCGTCGGTAGCGCCGCGCAGCGAGGGTCCCGACGCACGCCCAGCGCCCCCCGTCTCAGGGGCCTGCTCGTCGAGCTCCGCGGCCTGAGACTCGTCGAGCACGACGTTCGCGGGCCAACGCCCCAGCTCGCTGCCGGTGTTGTACGACGACGCGAGGTTGCCTCCGTGGTAGCCCATCTCGGCGGTGTTGCTTCGCCGCGTGGAGTCTGAGCCCACGCGGCAGGCGTCGATGTTGAGCGCGCCGGTGCCGTGGGTGAGGACGTTGACGGCCACGGTCCCCGCCAGGGGCTTGCGGCCGACGACGATCGGCTCGAAGGCAGGCTTCAACGCGGTGCCCCAGCCGGTCCACGGTTCGGCGTCCTCGGTGAGCGGAAGGTCCCGGTTGGCCATGCCGGTGTCGCTGCGCCGCGTCACGCCGGCGCGGGGGCCTCGGACGCCAGACGGCTCGTACTCGTTGCCCATCGTGGCCCGGCGGATGGCTCCCGAGTTGCTGCCGTGCCCCAGTTGCGTGCCGGTGATCGCCTTGGCGACGTTCATCGACTTTGGGAACCCGGAGCCGTACAGCCACGCGATCGAATCGCGGACCTCGAAGCCGGCGTCCTCCACAGCGCACGAGAGCCGGTGCCAGGTGCGGGTGCCGCCGAACGCCAGCATGTGGCCGCCAGGCTTGAGGACACGCAGACACTCGCGGGCCCACTCCTCGCACCACGCCCCGAACGCGGCGTTCTCGCGGAGCCGCGTGCGCTGCTGGTCGGCGCTGTTCGCCGGGTTGTGGTTCCCGCCGACGTGGTCGAAGTGGTTGGACTTCGCTGCCCTCCGCTCGACGAACGACTTCCCGCTGTCCCACTCCTTGCCCATGAAGCCGAGGCCGTAGGGCGGGTCGGTGACGACGGCGTCGACGCTGTTGTCGGGCACTAGGCGAGGGCCGTAGCCGAGCTCGAAGGGGTAGCCGAGCGTGTCGGAGCGGAGGACATCGAGGCAGTCGCCGTGGTGCACGGTGATCCGCTCGTCGGTGTGGTGCGGGGCGCTCATGGTCGGGGTCCTGTCGTGATGGGGTCGTAGATGACCGGGACCGGGACGGTGGCGACCCACCAGTGCATGAGCCGGGCGCCCGGGGCGGTCTCGAGGTCGAGGGCCCACGGGTGGCTGCGGCGGACGCGGATCCAGTGGGTGAGCGCGTCGGGGTCGGTGACGCGGAAGCGGTGCCGGGTGCGGTCGCAGGTCAGGACCTGCGAGGTGAGGCCGAGGGCGTCGCGGACCGGGTGGGCGAGGTCGGCGAACCAGCCGTAGCGGCCGGGGCCGTCCGTGTCGGGGGTTCCCGGGACGACGACGCCGGCGCCCTGGATGGCTGCCACCTTGTCGTCGCACGTGTAGTGCCAGAACGGGCGGGTGATCTTCATGCGGGTGCTCCGGAAGAGGTGGCCTGCTGCTCGAGCAGGGCGAGGAGGTCGGTGGGTTCGTCGTCGGGCGCGAGGGCGGCGAGGAACGCGCGGACGCGGCGGTCGTGAGCGCGCTGCTCCAGGTGCCACGCCTCGCGCTCCACGTCGCGGCGCTGGTGCGCTACGGCGAGGTCGGCGCGGTCCTGGGCGCACTGCTCGCAGTCGGGGGTGGTGCACTGCTGGTCCCAGCAGTAGGGGCGGCCGATGCCCGGGTAGTGGTTCGGGTAGGCGGCCTGTCGGGTGTGGCCCTCGGCGCGGAGCGCGGCGGCCTTCTGCACCACCGCCGCGGGGAGTGACGCGACCCAGCGGCGGGCCTCCTGCCACGTGACGGTGACCTTCGGTGGGTCACCGATCCGACGGGACCCGGTCATCCCGGCGGTGCTGGTGGCGTACCAGCCGGTCGAGCCGTCCGGGAGGGCGTAGGACCCGCCGCCCTGGCCGCCGATGGCGTGCGCCCGGCCGCCCTCGAAGTCGACGATCAGCCAGAGCGTCAGCCACGGCGCAGAGGCGCGGTTCAGGAGGCGGTACTGCTCGGGGTCGAGCACGCTGCGGCTCCTTCCTGGATGCGAGAACGGCGCCCCGGACCGTGGTGGTCCGAGACGCCGTCGAGAGGTGGGGCGGTGGGGGCGCGCGTCAGCGCGGAAGGGTCACTGGTCCGCGCCGTACACGAGGACGTCGGTGGCCGTGACCTCCGGACCGCGGCGCTCGGCGAGGCCGTTGCGGACGAGGTCCGACAGGTACGTCGAGAAGGTGCCGCCGGTGGTGGCGATGCCGGCGGCGGTGCCGAGCTCGTCGCGGGTCATGGCCGAGGGGTGCGCGGCCAGGAGGGCGTCGAGCATCTTCCGGGCGCCCTCGCGCAGCACGCTGCGGTAGTGGTCCTGCAGCTCGGTCGCGCTCATGGGCGCCGGGCGGCCGCCCAGGTAGTCGAACCCGGCGTCGGTGAGGGTGTAGCCGGCCGGGGACTCGTCGAGGAGTCCCGCTCGGCGGATGTCGGAGAGGTAGGTCGACCAGGTGCCGCCGGAGGTCTTGAGCCGGGCGACGGCGCCCCACTGGCTCTTCGTGAGCCGGAGGGGCGCCATCCGACCGAGGGCCTCGACCATGCGGTGGGCGCCGGACCGGAGTCGGACGTCGGTGGTGGGGCTGACGGCGGCCGGGGCGCGCGGCGCGGGCACCGCCGCCGGGCGGGGTGTCCGCGGCGTAGCCGTGGCCGCCGGGCGGGGCGCCGAGAGGGCGTCCAGAGTGCGGGCCAGGTGCTCCAGTTGCCGACGGACCGGCTCGAGCGTCTCGTGCAGGTCGGCGACGTGGGCGGGGTCCAGCACCGGCACCTCGACCTGCTCCACCTCCCGCGGCTTCGCGCGCTCCTCGGCCAGGGCCCGCTCCAGGTCGCGGATCCGGGCGCGCAGCTGCTTCGGGTCGTCGGCCTTGGCCCGTTCGACGGTCGCGGTGATCCGCTCCCCCAGCGCGGCGAGGTCGACGTCGGCGAGCCTGGTCGGGGTGCGGCGCTGCTCCCCCGGCGTCGGGGTGGCTGAGGAGTCGAAGGTCGTGCGGCGGCGGACCTGGACCCGCTCCAGCAGGTTGAGCCAGCCCGGGGACCACACCCACGCCGTACCGACCGGCAGGGACGGCAGCGACGCCTTCACCTCTGCGGCCTGGTCCTCGTCGGCGTGGAGGCGGACCCACTCGTCGATCGCGGCGACGTCGCGGGGCCCGGTCATGCCGAGCGCGATGAGTACCTCCGCCTGGGTGAGGACGTCCTTGTTGAGCACGGCGGGGCGCTGGGTGATGAGGGTGACGCCGATCCCGCGGGCGCGGCCGCGGCGCACGAGGTCCTCCATCGCCCCGAGGAGCCGGGCCCCGTCGGCCTGGGTGCGCTGCGGGGCGTAGGCGTCGGCCTCATCGACCACGACGTGCAGCGCCTCGCGGTTGCGGTGGTAGAGCCGCTCCAGGAACGGCGCCATGAACCGGCGTGCAGCCGACTTCGACAGCCCCGACATGTCGAGCACCGCGGGGAACCGGCCCTCGACGATCACGTCGGCGACCAGCTCGCCGGCGCCCTCCTCGAGGGGCACGTCGGCGTGGTCGCCGCCGAAGATGACCGCGGGCACGCCCGGGCCGGTGCCGGCGGCGTCGGAGCGGATGCCCCACCACACGCCGACCGGGTCGATGACCACGACCGGGAGGCCGGCGGCGGTCATCTCCTCGACCATCACCACCGCGGTGCTGGTCTTGCCCTTGCCGCGCTTCGCGAGGATCGCGAACGTCTCCGTCACCGCCTCGAGCGGCAGGGTGAGCGACTCGGAGATCCGCAGGCCGTCGAGTGTCGGGGGCATGTTCGTCATGGTGCCGCTTCCTGGTGTCGGGTGGGACCGGTGGCCCGCGTGGTGGTGCGCCCGGTGCGAGCGGGCGGGATGGGTCAGTGGGTGCCGTTGGCGAGCTCGAGGAGCACGTCTGCGTGGCACGGCTGGTTCAGCGGGCACCAGCACGCGAGGTCACGGCCGGCCAGGTCGACACGGAGGCGGGCGAGCGTCTCGTCGTCGTACTCGTAGTTGCCCATCGGGCCGATGTGGGTGCGGAACAGTTCGACGGCGTGCTCGACGGCCCGGCGGTGGCGGTGGGCGTCGGCGGCCGCGCGACCGACGATCACCTTCCGGTCGTCGTCCTGCTCCCATCGGCGGCCGTCGGGTGTGACGACCTGCCAGGGCGCGGAGCTGGCCCACCGGGGCCAGTTCGGGACGCGTTCAACCTTGAACGGGTTGCCCCACCTCGAGCCTCGGCCGACGTAGACCGCGCCCTCGGGCATCCGCCATCCCTTCGTGCGCTGGCGCTGGATCCGCTTCCGGGCCGTCACAGGCGGAAGGGGTGGTTGTCGTGGTAGCTCGGCCGCGGCTTCTTCGGCGCCCACCGGATCCCGCACGTCCCGCAGTGGTGGGCGCCCGTGTGGCCCCGGGGCTGGCTGCAGCCGTGGGTGACGTGGCCGGTGTCGCGCTTCTGCGGGCCCGCCGTCGGCGTGGTGTCCGCGCAGGTGCGGACCGCGATCGTGGCGTCGTTCAAGTCGTGCTCCTGGACTCGGCCCGCCGGGCGCGCGCGAGCTCCACCTGCGCGCGGAAGCCGGATGGGGCGGGGAGGGCGTCGAGCGCGTCGGCGACGCGGTTCGACAGGTCGGTGTAGGCGCGGGCCACCATCGGCGCGGTGGGCTCCGCTGCGGTGGCGGCTTCGAGGAGGCCGTCGATGAGGCGAGCGACGTCAGCGATGTCGCGGAACTCGACGACGATCACGGCCGCGTCCCGCCCGCAGGTGCGGCGCGCTCGGCGCTGCACGACGGGCAGTAGTGCTCGCCCCTGTCGCCCGGGCGTGCGCCAGTCCATCCCTCAGGGAGCTGGGTCCCGCTGCCCACGAGGCGTCCGATGCCGCCGAGGGTGTGGTCGAGCTCGACGACGCCGCACCAGCCGTCCTGGCCGTCGCACATCACGACGGGGTGCCGCTCCTCGCTCATCGGTCGCTCTCCGTGCCCTCGGGCCAGCACGCCTTGCAGCGATCTTCGGGCGCCGTGCGCTCGACGTCGATGTGTTCGGTCATGTCGCGCGCGTACTTCCCGCACGCCGTCTGTCCGACGGACCTGGCGGGGGCATTCGGGTGCAGGGTCGAGCGGTGCGCCTTGCCGCGCTTCGGGTTGCGGATCGCGTCAGCCATCGGACGCGCCTCCCTCGGGGGTGGCGGCGGGCTGGTCAGCGAGCAGGGCGCGGAGGCGGGCAGCGCAGTCGCGGACGGCTTCCTCGTACGCGTCGGGGGTGGAAAACGCGCCAATGTCGTAGGGCGCGTCCCACTCGTCGGCGAGCTCCTGCACGCGTGCCGCGAGGTCGGCGTCACCCGAGGGGGCCGGACGGGCAGCGAGGGCGTCGAGCACGGCGTCCACTCCGGCGGTCGCCGCGAGCCAGGCGAACCAGGACCACTCGCCCTCACCTGCTGCGGCTGCGGCGTTCTCCTCGTACTCGTCGCCCCGAAAGACGTCACGGAGCGCCTCGGCCAGCGCGTCGCGGTCGGGGGCCGGGGCGACCGGCTGGGCGGCGAGACGAGCAGCCACGATGCGCTCGACGGTCTCCTCGACCGCCTCGACCGTCTCCCAAACGGTGCAGGAGTCGATGGTCCCTGCGATCAGACCGCGCTCCTCGTCGGTGAGCGTCACGGCGGGCAGGTCGGGGGCCGGTGCGGTCATCGGGTCTCCTAGGGGTCGAACAGCGCGGGCTCGTGGGCGCGGGCGAGGCGGGCGTCGGCTTCATCCGCGAGCTGGGTCCACTGCTCGCGCTGGGTGTCGGTGGGGATGGGGGTGCGGTGCGGCTCGTGGCAGGGGCAGGGGCACCGGTCGTGGCCGAGGTCGCACCCGTCGTGGCGGGCGGCCAGGCAGGACCAGGACGCGAGGTGTGCGAGGTCGTGGCCGGTCTTGGCCGCCATCGCCCGGGCGTGGTCGCGGAACGCGGCGAGGTCGCTCACGGCTGGGTCCGGCTGGGGCACGGGCCGTGCTCGGCCGGCGCGACGTCGTGCATGTAGCAGCGGGCGCAGACCGGGAGCCCGTCGACCGGGGAGATCGCGGCCGCCTGGCATCCGGCGCAGCGTGGGCAGGGCGGCATCACGACTCCCCTGCCGGGCCGTGGGTGTGGACGCGGTGGTGCGGGTAGCCCGCGACGAGCTCGCGGGCCTTGGGCTCGGTGACCTCGAAGCGGGCCATGAAGTGCTGCACGAGGGGCTCGACGCGCCACGCCTGGCCGGCGACCACGACGAGCGCGCCGGTCGCTTCCTGGGTGAACGGGGGCCGGTCCTTCACCTCGAGCGGGACGGCACGGCCGGTGGCGTGGTGGTTCGCGAAGTGGATCCGCACCGAGCAGCCGGGCTCGCGGCACCAGATCCCGCGCTGGGCGGCGGGGCTCACACGGCCTTCTGCACGCGGGTCTCGATCGCGTCCGCCCACTCGGGGCGCCGGGCGATGAGGACCCGGGCGTAGAACGCGACGTGCGAGTTGTTGATCTTCCACGGCTCGCCGGTCGTCTCAACGCCGGTGCGCCACCGCAGCTGCTCCGCGAGGGCCTTCACGCCGACCTTCTGGTGGCGGGCGAGCCACTGCGCGGCAAGGCGCTCCAGGGCGTCCGCGATGTGGGGGTTCGTGGCGTGGAAGACCTCGAACCGCTCCGCGAGGGTCAGGCCGGCGGCGTACTCCGGCTCGACCAGCGGCGAGAGGTCGAGCTCAAGCTGGTCGGTGTCGGTCAACATGATCACTCCCCTGCAAGGTCGGGAACGGGATGACGACGGCGCGGATCGGCTGGCCGGCCGGCCGGGGTGCGCCGTGGTGGGCGGCGAGCGCCGCGTGCAGCTGGAGCAGCGGCGCCTCGTTGGCGTGCTGCGGCCGCGGCGGGCCGGCGTACGTGCCGGTGCGGCGGGCGGCGTCCCAGGCGTGGGCCATGGCGCGGGCCTGGGTGGGGGTGAGTCGCATCGACACCTCGCCGTAGGGCTGCAAGGTGACGTCGAGGGCGCCGGCCGGGCCGTGGTCCTTCGCGGCGAGCATGAGGTGGCCGAGGGTCGCGAACGAGGTGGTCAGCACGACCTCGTCACGGTCGACGTCGACGACGAACCGGTGCTCCATCACGCCTGCACCGCCGTCCGCTTCGCCCGGCGGCCGCGGGCTGGCGGCGTATACGGCGGGAGACCCGCCTGCGCGGCGCGTCGCTCGACCGCGCGGCGCAGGGCTGCCTCGTGCAGCTGGTTGGAGCGCCGGATCCGGCGCCGCTCCCGACGCGGCGGTCCGGCGACGATGAGCAAGCAGACGACGACGGCGGTCAGGACGAGGACCCACCAGCGGAGGGCCCACACCACCGCCCACAGCGTTGCGAGCCATTCGGTCAGGTCGTGCATCGCGTAGCCTCCTGGGCTGTCGGGTGGGCCCGTTCCTGGGATCCCTGCGCGTGGCGGGTGCGAGCCGGTACGCGGAGGTAGGGGACGGGCCCGCTTCGTGTCTGGGGCGGGGTCAGCGGGCGAGGTTGAAGCCGGCGAAGATGTCCTGCTTCTCGAGCCACCGGGCGCGGCGGCGGTCGGACTCCTCGCGGCGGGCGGCGTCGTAGATCTCGGCGCGCTCGGCGGTCTCCTGCTGGCGCAGCGCGACGCGGTCGGCGCGCTCGGCCGCGGTGAGCGACGCGGTGACCGAGTCGGCGCGGCGCCGGATGAGCAGGTCGTAGAGCGAGCCGCCGTACCCGGGCACCTCGATGGGACGCATCAGGCCGCCCACGCCGCCGAGGACCACGAACGCGACGAGCCGCACCCTGTCGACGTTCTCCGGGGTCCGCGCGAAGAGCAGCGCGAGGAGCAGGTCACGGACGGCGATGTCTCGGTACTCCTCAGCGGCGGCGTCGCGGGCGGCCGGTACACCCGGCCCAGCGAAGGCGACGGCCGAGCAGGTCCGGCACGCGCGCCGCGGACTGTCATCGGAGACCCGCGACTGGCCCACCTCGAGCAGCCGGTCCCGGGTCCGCACCCGGCACACCGGCCGCCCGGGAAGGCGGCGCCCGTCGACGGGCAGCGGCCCGTCGTACAGGTGAACCACCCGAGACCCGGGCAGCGCCGCGAGCCTCGTGCCGGGGGCGATCACGAGCCGTCGTCCGCGTCGGGGGCGATGCCGCTCGTCCACCTCCGCATGTCCAGCGTCAGGACGCCGCGGTCGACCAGGATCTGCGCCACTTTGTTCCAGAGGGAGGTCTTTCTGAGCAGAAGGCACGTCTGGTGCACGCCCTCCAGGTAGCTGGAGTCGCTGAGGCCGCCGCTCTTCTGGATCCAGGTGGCGAGGGTCTGGGCCTCGAGCTCGTCGTCGTCGATCTGCTGGTTCGTCATGCGGTGCTCCTGGGCTCCTAGATGGGGGAAGGTTCGTTGCGCCCCCGCTCGGTCGCGGGCCGGCGCCGCACCTGGTGTGCGGGGCGGGGGCTGTGTTCTTGGGGTGCACGGACCGACGCGGGACCTACCGCGTCCTCCGTGCTGGCGCTGCAGCGCGCCGGACCGGGCGGCGAACCCGGTGCTCCACCCCGTTGCCTCCGTCGGAATCCCCTGCGACCGGGGTCCTTCGACGGGTGTGGCGACCGCCCCGCGTAGCCGCAGTGGTCGGGGCGTCCCGTATCGGGTGGTGCTTCTCGCTGTTGAGTTCCCGCGGTCGAGGGGAAGGCGCCGTTCGTACGCGTCCCTCAGTCGGGGTCCGGCCGGAGCCGGGAACCGTCGCCCTCGGTCACGGGTATGAGCCGTGGCCGAGGAGACCCCGTGTCGTCGCGGGGCCTGGTGGGTGTGCAGGTGTGGTGCGCCCTCAGGCGCTGAGCAGAGATCGGAGGAAGTCGCGGACGTCCTCCTCGAGGTAGACCCGCTTGCCGGCGGGCTCCCCCGTCTTCTTGTTCACGCCCGACTTCTTCGCTCGCAGCCGGCCGGTCGCGACCGCCTGATCGATCGTGTCCTTCGACAGTCCGGTCGCCTCGATGAGCTCGGCGGTGTCGTACGCGAGCTTCGGCTTCGCGACGCTCACGACGGCACCACCGCCAGCGCCCGCTCCCCCATCACGGCCCGGAGCCGCTCCAGCCCCTTCGGGGTGACCCGGATCTGCGGGTCGCCCTGGTGGCGCTCGCCGGTCTTCTCGTCGAAGTAGCCGGACGTGACGCGCTCGACCAGCCAGCCGGCGTTGACCGCGGTCTGCATCGCCTGCCACCGCCCGCCGCGGCGGAAGGCCCAGCCGTTGTCGGCCAGCCACGAGTAGAGGCGGCGCGGGCCGGTGACGATGCCCGCGCGCCGGAGCAGCTTCGCTGCGTCGGAGACGGTGAAGTCGCCCTCGGCGGCGGACAGGTCCTTCCATGCGCCGGCGGGGGCCTCGAGCTCGCGGGCCCGCTCCTCCGCTGCCTCGGCGCGTTCGGCGGCCTGGGCCGCGAGGGCCAGCAGCTTCGACGACGGGAGCGCCGCGAGCATCTCGACGTCGGAGCCGTAGCGACCGGTCCTGCGGATGGCGGGGAGGACGTCGTGGGTGACCCACCGTTTGAACGCCTTGGCCTCCGGCTTGCGGCTCCGCAGGATCAGCGAGTAGAGCCCCGCCTCGCTGACGCACACGAGCTGCTGGGCGCCACCAGGGGTCTCAACACTCCTTAGACCCCTCTCGTCGTCGTCGAGGCCAGCGACGGCCATGCTCGGGTTGCTGTGTTCGAGGACTGCGCACACGTCGGCTGCGACGAACCAGGGTTCCCCGTCGACCGAGATCGTGCGGACCTCGTGCTGCGCGTACGAGTACGCGGTCAAGATGGCCATCAGGATGCCTTCCGCTGCGGCTGCTGAACGTTTCGGCCAGCGTCGTTGGAAACTCGGACCAGGAAAAGATCGTCAACGCCCACGCCGAGGTGGTTCGCGATCCGAAGAGCCGGGTCCGTCGAAAGCGACCGCACCTGTCCAGCCAGGAGGCGGTTCATGTACGAGTGCGACCGCCACCCAGCGACCTTGGCGAGCTGTCGCGCCGAGACCCCCTGGATGACCATCAGCTTCGCGAGCTGCTTTCGGTCCTTCAAGAGCATGTAGATCTCCGGCAGTGGGATGGGTTGGGGCGATGTCGCCACGGTACGTCTCCGTCGGTCTGTGTGTCCAGCGTTGTCGGACATAGTTTTCAACGGCAGTGTCCACTCGTCAAGTCTCAAAGCCGACCTGCGCCCTGAAACTGCGCCGCCGCGTCGAATTACGGGTCTGTTGTTCGCTACCTTGTGGTGTCCACAAATTCCGTCAGCGTCGCTGGACCCTGTGTCCGGCCGCGTTGCGCCCGAGCAACGCCCGCGAGGAGCATCGAGCCATGCGACCGACCACGAAGCAGCCAGGTGCCGTTTGGGCCCTGCTGGAGGACTGGTCGAGCCGCCACCCCCTGAAGCCCAAACAGGGCCAGATGGCGGGGATGTTGGGCATCTCGACTTCGCTGATGAGCGCTTGGAAGCACTGCGAGTCGACGATCCAGCCCGACGACATGGAGAAGATCGTCCGCCTCACCGACATCAGCTGGGAGCAGCTGAGCGAGGCCGTGCGGACAGACCTTCCCCGCGTGCAGGAGTTCGTGGCCAGCCGGCGCGTGAAGTTCGTCGGGGGGATCTCCGCCCCGACTGCTTCATTCGCTGCCGAGACGGAGGGAGGTGGGGCACATGCAGGAAGTGCCGCCGCCACCAAGAACGCGGACGAGGCCCGCGCTACCAACCTCGATGACCTGCTGGAGGGGCTGACGCTCCCCCAGCGGCGCGAGCTTGAGGTCTCCGGCCTGTCGCCGGCGGCGCTCGCGATCGTCGCGGGCCTCCTGCGGGAGGACTCCGACTTCGAGAGCGCCGCCGCGGCCGCCAAGCTGCGCATCGACGAACCCGGCGGGCAGGAGGCGTTCACCTACCTCGACCGCGCCACCCGCCGCGCCGCACGGAAGCGGCCTGGGCGGGGCCCGAAGGGCCGGCGGGAGCAGGACCCGGACTGATGCCTCCCCTGGCGCCAGGGTTCGGCGAGATGAGCCCCAAGACCCTGATGCGTCTGCTGCAGCGCGAGTTCGGGTATGTCGTCGTCCGGGGCGCCGGTTCGCATCAGCGGTTGAAGTCGCCGACCCACCCGCCGATCACGCTCGCGATCCACACGAAGGGGCTAGGCCCAGCGCTGGTGCGCAGTATCCTCGTCAAGCAGGTTGGACTGACGCTCGAGGAGGCCCAGGAGGTGGTGAAGCGTGCCTGATCGACGTGTGCACGTGTTCATGACCGACGAGGGCGAGTACGGGCGGTCGGCGACGAGCCCCCAGCTGCCCGGCTGGGTGGCCGCTTACCCGGATGACGTGGTCGCGGCGCGGGAGTACCAGCAGGACCTCGTCCGGGCGCTGCCCGACCGGACGCCGACCAACGTGATTGGGCACTGGCAGGTCCGCGGAGTCGATGTGCGCGGGCAGGAGTACGTCATCCGGTGGCAGACCGATGACCAGCCGGAGGCCCGCGTCGTGGCCGGCAACCGGGTGCAGCGGATGCTGCAGGACGAGAACGCCATCGACCAGCTCCGGACCCACGAGCCGGACGCGACTGGTGTCGTGACGTACGTCTGCTGCCTGTCGAGCGACACGTTGGGGTGGGTCGTCGAGCAGCTCGACCCTCGCGGCGACAACGTCGTGGTCGTCGCGGCAGTGGCCGACAGCATGGTGTTCGGCACTCAGGTCGCCACCGATGACCGCACCGGCCACGGCTGGGAGTCGTTCGAGGCGCTCGGTCTCACGATGGACATGACGGTCGGCCGGCTGATGGTCGGCAACCTGGCCAGCGCGAAGGTCACGGTCTAGGACTGTCGGCGGCCCCGCCTACTTTCGTCCCTCATGCGGGGGTCGACGACGCGGTTCAATCCGTGGCACAGGATGCGGGAGCTGGGCCCGTCGTGGAAGCTGCGGTGGCTCCCCCTCGACGGCGACACCTACGGCTACACGTGCCACGACACCCGCACCATCACGCTCCACGCCGACATGTCGTTCGAGGAACGGCGGTGCACCGTTGCTCACGAGGTCGAGCACGCCCGCCGGGGGCCGACGTCGCTGTGCAGCGACATGGCGGAGGAGCTCGAGGTCGACCGGGCAGTTGCCAGGCTCCTGGTCCCCTCCATTCGGGCTCTGTGCGACGCGCTGATCTGGTACCGCGGTGACTACGAGCGGGCCGCCGAGGAACTGTGGGTCGACCCCATCATCCTCGAGGTGCGGCTGAGCGCCCTGACGACGAGCGAGGCCGGCTACTACCAGGCGCGGATGGCCGACGCGATCCTGATGCTGGGCGACGAGTAGCAGGCGCCTCTCAGCCCTCCCCTGCGTTGAGCTCGGGCGGTGCGTCGGCGGGCGAGGTGAACGCGGCCTCGACGCCCTCGAGCGCGGCGGTGAGCGCGTCCGAGCGGGCGGTCATGTAGCCGCGGCTGGTGACGATCGAGGAGTGGCCCAGGATCGCGGTGATGATGACCGGGTCGACGCGCGCCTCGAGCAGCAGCGTGGCGGTCGTGTTCCGGATCTCGTGGCCGTAGTAGTGCCGCCCCGACGGGTGCTTCACGTTCGCGGCGTCCTGCAGGGCCCGCCACACCTTGGAGTCGTCGGCCTTGTCGATCGGCCACCCGTCCTCACGGCACCACAGCAGCCCCCACGGGTTCCGTGGCCGGGCCGGGTCGTCGAGCCACGTCTCGAGCGCAGCGCGCACGGTGGGGACCATCGGGATGACGCGGTAGCCCTTGCTGGACTTCGGGCGTACCAGGTGGAACCGCCCGCGCAGCCGCTTCGCTTCGTAGCCGACGGGGATGACGAACCCCTGGCTGCGGTCCTGCTTGTCGGCGTAGGTGAGGGGCTGGAGCTGCCAGTCGATCGTGAGGGTGTTGGCGACCCAGTCGATCGAGTCCTCGGTGAGGCCGAGGACCTCGCCCTGGCGCAGGCCCTGGTAGAAGGCGACGAACCAGCGGACCCCGCCGGGCAGGTCGCGGGCGTGCGCGAGCGCGGCCACGGCCTGCGCGGTGTCGAGGGCTTGGCGGTCGGTGACGGGCTGGGAGGGTGCCTTCATCGCGAAGATGCCGGGCGTGATCGGGTAGCCCTCCTCGGATGCGTCGCGCAGGCACTTCACGAGGCACCGCTGCACCCGCAGCGCGCTGGCGTCGCCGGCCTTCGCCCGGGTCTTGGCCGCGACGCGGCGCACGTCGCGCGGAGCGAGGTCGACGAGCCGCTCGGCACCGATGGTGGGGACGACGTAGTTGCGGACCGCCCAGCGGTCGCTCTCGTAGGTCTTCGGCCGCACGGTGGTCTGGCGCTCGGTCAGCCACTCGTCGGTCCACTGCTTGACCGTCATCCGGGCCTTGGCGGCGTCGGTGATGCGGCCGGCGTTCGCGGCGATCTCGGCCTTCTTGTCGCGCAGCTTGCGACGGACCTCAGGCTCAGTCTTGCCGGTGACGGTGACCCGGCGGCGCTTGCCGGACGCGGTGTAGCCGGCCTCGATGGTCGCGACCCAGCGGCCGTCGGCGCGCTGGTAGACCGACCCGTCGCCGTACGCCTGTGGCTTCTTCCTGGACACGGTCTCATCGTACGCCCGATGACAGCCATTCTGACAGCCATGTGGACCCCCTAGGACCGGCGGGCCCCGGCCTGTTTGTGCAGGTCAGCGGCCTATGGCCGCTTCATTCTGGCCCGGGGTCTCTACCTTGTAAAGAAGATGTCGCGGGTTCGAATCCTGTCACCGGCTCCATCCTCCTTGGCGACGCGTCGTCGCGGGCCGCGCGCCCGGCTCGCGTGCGTCGAGTCGTCGCGAGCTGCACGCGTGGGTACGCCGAGTCGTCGCAAACTGGACGCGGTGGGATGGCGAGTCGTCGCAACCTGCACGCGTGAGTGCACCAAGTCGTCGCTAGCCACACACGCCGTCTGAACTGCGCAAATGCAACTTCTGGAGAAGCGTCGCTCGGACCCAGGAATGTCGGTGGTCCCTGGTGTCATGGACTCATGACCGAGACGACGCTGCACCCCCTGGCCGGGGTCGTCGCGCGTCTCGACGAGGATCTCGACGACGGCTTCGAGCTCGGTCTGCTGACGCTGGGCCCTGCCGAGACCGGCACGGCCCTCGTCGAGCTCGAGCGAGCCGCGAACCGCCTCGCCGCGCTGCAGTCGCGGCTCTTGGCCCACGCCAGCGAGGTGCGCGTCGAGGATCAGACGGGGGCGCCGTCGACAGCGGTGTGGTTCGCGAACGCCACCCGTGTCTCGCGGGCGGAGGCCCACCGCCGGGTGCGCACCGCGGTCGCCGCCGAGGAGCAGTACGCCGCCCTCGCCGCCGCGGGCTCCTCCGGCGCAGTCTCGCCCAGCCAGACCGAGGTGATCGCGCGGGCGCTCGACGACCTGAAGGCGGGCTCGGGCCAGGCCGAGGTCGACGCCGACGTCCTCGTCCAGGCGGAACAGGCACTGGTCGGCTTCGCAGCCAGTCACGACGCCAAGGCCCTGCGGCTCCTGGGCCGTCGGATCCTGGACATCGTGGCCCCCGCCGTGGGTGAAGCCCGGGAGGCGGAGCTGCTGGCGCAGGAGGAACGCGACGCCGCCGCGAAGATCCGGTTGACGATGCGCGAGGACGGTCAGGGCTGCGTCCACGGCCGGTTCACGGTGCCGGAGATGCACGGCGCGATGTTCGCGAAGATGCTCGACGCGATCGCGTCGCCGCGACGTCACCACCTCCGCCGCGATGAGGCTACTGACGACGCCGCCGACGCCAGTGAACGCGTGGCGGACCCGCGCCCGTCCTGGGAGCGCCGCGGCCAGGCGTTCCTCGAGCTCATCGAGCGGATGCGCGACGTCGACCTCCCCGACGCCGCCGGAGCCGGCGCGACGGTCGTCGTGACCATGCAGGTCGACACCCTCACCGGCGGCCTTGCCGCGGCGTCGCTCGACACCGGCCACCGCATCTCGCCCGGCGAAGCACGCCGCCTCGCCTGCAACGCCGACCTCGTACCGGCGGTGCTGGGTACGAGGAGCGAGGTGCTCGACCTCGGACGCGCCTCCCGGTTCCACAGCAGACCCCAGCGGATCGCGATGATCCTGCGAGACGGCGGCTGCACCGCCGAGGACTGTGACGCACCACCGCACTGGTGCGAGGCCCACCACGACGACCCCTGGTCACGCGGAGGAGGGACATCAGTGACGCGCGGCCGGTTGCTGTGCTGGCGCCACCACCGCGTCGCCCACGACCCGACGTACCTCACCGAGACACTCGGCACCGGCAAGCTCAGGTTCACCCGGCGCGTCTGATCAACCCGCGCGCCCGAACCCCCGGTTGTTGAGGTGGGTTGCTCTGGCAACCCCTCGAAACCACGCCCGGGAACCTGACGTGGTTTCGAGGGCCGCCGGGGCGGCCACCTCAACCACCGCACTGCCGCGCGGCTACCTCAACCACCGCACCGCCGGGCATGGCGTTGACCCGTCCGGACCACGATCTCGACCACCACGAGACGATCGTAGGAACGCCGCGGGAAGCAGTAACGCGGTGTCCCGGCGTCTTCCCACGCGGTCTACCGCGTGTGCAGACGCCCGGACACCGCGTTACACGGCGCCGCGCTCAGGCGCTCAGGCGCTCAGACCTCGCGGCCCCTCAGGCGCTCAGCGTCGGGTAGTCGGTGTAGCCGCGGGCGCCGCCGGCGTAGAACGTCGACGCGTCGGGCTCGTTCTCCGGGTGCTCGTGGCGCCAGCGCTCGACGAGGTCGGGGTTGGCGATGGCCGGGCGGCCGACGGCGACGACCTCGGCGTGGGCGGCCTCGACGAGCTCGAGCGCCTCGGCGCGGGTGGTGACGGTCCCGAAGCCGCTGTTGGCCATCAGCGGGCCGTCGAAGCGGCGGCGCAGCTCCTGCACGAGGTCGCCCGCGGGCTCGCGGTGCAGCACCGACAGGTAGGCCAGGCCGAGCGGGCGCAGCTGGTCGAGCAGCGCGCCGTACGTCGCGAGCACGTCGTCGCGGTCGGGCTCGAGGGCGTCCTGGATGCCGTGCTCGGGCGAGATCCGCAGCCCGACGCGACCGGCACCGACGGCCTCGGCGACGGCGGTGACCACCTCGACGACGAAGCGGGCGCGGTTCTCGGGGCTGCCGCCGTACTGGTCGTCGCGGACGTTCGCCGCGGGCGAGAGGAACTCGTGCAGCAGGTAGCCGTTGGCCCCGTGCACCTCGACGCCGTCGAGGCCGGCGGCCACGGCGCGGCGGGCGGCGGCCACGAAGTCGTCGCGCACCTCGTGGGCCTCGGCGACGGTGAGGGCGTGCGGCACCGGGTACGGCTGCTTGCCGTTCTCGGTGTGCACCGAGCCCTGGATCGCGATCGCGCTGGGCGCCTCCACGCGACGGCCGCCGTTGACGTCAGGGTGGGTGACGCGCCCGCCGTGCATCACCTGCATGACGATCTGCCCGCCGCGCTCGTGCACCGCGTCGGCGACACGAGCCCAGCCCGCCTGCTGCTCGTCGGTGACGATGCCGGGCTGGCCGACGAACGCCTGCGACGCGGGACGGGGGTAGGTGCCCTCGGTGACGACCAGGCCGAGGCCCGCGCGCTGGGCGTAGTGCTCGACCAGCAGGTCCCCGGGCACGCCGGACGCACCGGCACGCATGCGGGTCAGGGGCGCGAGGGCCACGCGGTTGGCGAGCCGCAGCTCGCCGAGGGCGACGGGGGTGAAGAGGTCCACGAGGGGCTGGAACGGCCGGGCGCCCCGGCCGCATTCCGGTCCGCGCTCGACTGCGGTGCGCGTCACACCCCCCGCTCGACCGACCCAGCGACCCACGCCCCCGCCGGCGCGCCTGGCGTAGGGTCGCCCGCGGAGGTCCTGCCATGGCACTGCGCATCGTCGCGAACCGGCCCGATCCGGCGCTCGTCACCCTGCCGTGGTCCACCCCGCTGGAGGAGTGGACCGAGCACGTCGTCCCGCTCCCGCGCGGCCTCTCGCGCCACGTCGTGCGCATCGTGCAGCTGCCGGGCCGCGGCGGCCGCCCGCCCGCGACGTACGCGGTGAAGGAGACCCAGGAGCCCCTCGCCTTCCGCGAGCACCGCCTGCTGCGCGACCTGCGCCGCGCCGGCCTGCCGTCGGTGACGCCCGAGGCCGTGGTCACCGGCCGCACGGCCGCCGACGGTGAGCCGCTGCCGGCGGCCCTGCTGACGCGCCACCTCCGCTTCTCGCTGCCCTACCGCAGCCTCTTCTCCCACGGCGCCAGCACCGACGACGTCCCCTCGCTCGTCGACGCCCTCGTCGTGCTCCTCGTGCGGCTGCACCTGCAGGAGTTCTACTGGGGCGACGTCTCGCTCTCCAACGTGCTCTTCCGCCGCGACGCGGGCGGGTTCGCGGCGTACCTGGTGGACGCCGAGACCGGCGAGTGGCGCTCCCCGCTGTCCCCCCGCCTGCGGGAGTACGACGTGGAGGTGGGCTGCCAGAACGTCTTCGCCGAGCTCATGGACCTCCAGGCCGCCGGCTCGCTGTCCGCCAACTTCGAGCCGCGCAGCGTCGTGACGATGCTGCAGGAGCGCTACGACGCGTTGTGGAACGAGCTGACCGGCGAGGAGGAGTTCGGCACCGAGGAGATGTGGCGCATCGAGCAGCGCGTCGAGCGCCTCAACGCCCTCGGGTTCGACGTGGAGGAGCTCGACATCGTCACCGACTACGACGGCGACCGGGTGCGCATCCAGCCGCGCGTCGTCGAGGCCGGCCACCACCGCCGCGAGCTGCAGGCCCTCACCGGCCTCTCCGTCGAGGACGCCCAGGCCCGCCGCCTGCTCAACGACATCGCGGCCTTCACGGCCCACTTCGGCCTCGGCGGCACCGACCGCAGCCTCGTGGCCCACAAGTGGCTCAACGACGTCTACGAGCCGCTCGTCGCGATGATCCCGCCCGACGTCCGCGGCCGGCTCGAGCCGGCCGAGGTGTTCCACGAGGTGCTGGAGCACCGGTGGTACCTCTCCGAGCAGGCCGGCCACGAGGTCGACATCTTCGCGACCGCCCGCGACTACATCGACACCGTGCTCACCGGGCGGCCCGAGGAGGCCGTCGCCGCGACGGAAACCGGGTCGAGCGAGGCCGTCGGCGCCCCGTAGGTTGCCCGCATGACCCTCGACGTGCGTCGCCTCGGTCCCGACGACCCGGAGGCGGTGACCGCCGCCTCCCGCGCCCTGGGCGCCGAGGCGTTCGGCACGATGCCGCCCGGCGCGACCCCGCCGCCGATGCCCGCCCCCGGCAGCTGGCCCGACGGCGTCGGCATGTGGGCGACCTTCGACGCGGCCGACCCGGACCCGGCCGACGGCAGCCCGCGCATGGTGGCGCGGGTGCGCACCCACGACTACACGTCCTGGTGGGGCGGCGCCGCCGTGCCGACCTGCGGTCTCGCGGGCGTCGTCGTCGCGGCCGAGCACCGGGGCTGCGGGCACCTCGCCGAGCTCCTGCGCCGCTCGCTGGGCGAGGCGGCCGCCGCCGGGGCCGCGGTCAGCACGCTGTTCCCGACCGCGCCGGGCATCTACCGCGGGTTCGGCTACGAGCTCGCCACCTCCTTCGACACCGTCGAGCTGCCCGCCGCCGAGCTCGCCGGGGTCCGCCCTGCGCCGTCGGTCACGGTGCGCCGCGCCCGCCCGGGCGACCTGCCGGCCCTCACCGCGGCGTACGACGCGTGGGCGTCGCAGCAGAACGGCCCGCTGACCCGCCGCGGCCCGCTCTTCGCCGAGGAGACCCTGCTCGACGACGTCACCGGCGTGAGCCTGGTGGAGACCGACGGCCCGGACGGCCCGCGCGTCGTCGGGTACGCCGCATGGCAGCGCGGCACCGGCTACGGCGCCGACCGGGTGCTCGAGGTCGAGGACCTCGTCGCGCTCACCCCCGACGCCGCGCGGGCGCTGTGGCGGCTGATCGGCTCGTTCTCGTCGGTCACGGGCCGCGTGCGGCTGCACACCTCGGACCCCGACACGGCGCGGCTCGTGCTGCCCTCGCTGGCCTGGCAGCGGGTCGAGAGCCACCCCTACATGCTGCGCCTGCTCGACGTGCCCGGCGCGCTCGTGCCCCGCACGTTCGCCGTCGACGGCGAGGCCACCTTCGCCGTCACGGGCGACCGCCTCGGCCTCGTCGACGGGACCTGGCGGCTGCGCGTGGCCGACGGCGTCGCGGAGGTCGAGGCGACCACGTCCACGACCGCGCCCGTGCTCACGGTCGCCGGCCTCTCCCTGCTGTACGCCGGCGCGCAGGGCCCTGCGAACCTGCGGGTCGCCGGCCACCTCGAGGGCCCGACGACGCACGACGCGCTGCTCGCCGCCTGGTTCGGCGGGCGGCAGGTGCACGTGCGCGACTACTTCTGAGCCGCGCCGCGTCGCACCCGGTCGGGCCCGGGCTCAGCCGGTGGCGCCGTCGTCCGTGGGCCCGGCCGTGTCCTCCGGGGCCGCGGGCTGCTCGGGGACCTCGGTCGGGACGTCCGTCGGCTCGCCGTCGGCGCCGGTCGTGGTCGGCGCGTAGTCGAGCTCGACGTACTCCCCCACGTCGAAGCGGCCGTTGGTCTGCAGCACCACCCACTGCAGTCCCACGGGGCGGCCGTCGCGGTAGGTGAGGAGGGTGGTCTCCGCGGGCCGGCGGGGCTTGCTGCCGACCGCGATCGCGTACGCCGCACCCCCCGTCGTACCGCTCGTGTAGGTGTAGCCCACCTCGCCGTTGGCGCCCTCGACCGCGGTGGGGCCGGAGCGGACGTGGATGTGCCCGCCCACCACCAGGTCGACGCAGCCCTGCGCCAGGGCGTCGCGGCCGAGCGCGGCGTCGTGCACCAGCAGGGTCGCGACGCGCTCGTCGGCCTCGCAGGCCGCCTCGGTGACGAGGTCGCGCACCTCGCCGAAGCTCAGCCCGGTCTCGTCGCGCCAGTTGCCGAGGCCGCTCGAGCGCGGGTCGTCGACGCCCAGCAGCGTCGCCCCGCCGGGGCCCTCGACGACCTCCCCGTCGACCGGGCGCTCCCACCCGGCGTCGGCGAGGTAGTCCCCGACGAAGTCGCCGTTGTCGTGGTTGCCCGTGATCGAGTAGCGCTCCAGGTCGCCGAACGCCGACTGCAGCGAGTCGAGGCTGAACGCCTCCCACGGCTGGCCCGTCGAGGTGTCGTCGCCGGCGTCGAAGACGGCCGTGGCGCCGCCGGCGTCCGCGATCGCCCGCGCCACGGGGTCCATGCCGATGTTGTCGTGGCGGTCGGAGACGAGCACGACGACGGTCTCGTCCTCCTCCGGCTGCCGCACCTCGAGCTCCGCGGCCTCCTCCGCCGCGGCGGAGTAGAACTCCAGCGAGGTGTCGTAGGTGGAGATCGCGCTCTCCACGAGGCGCCGGGTCTGCGCGGTCACGACGTCCTGGCGGATCTCGACCGCCTGCGCCTCGGCGGGCAGCGGCACGGCGTCGCCGAGGAAGTCGCCGAGGCCCTGCCAGGTGTCCTCCTCCTGGGCCTGCGCGGTCGTCGCGGCGTCGGGGTCCCACGGCTGCACGAGGAGCACGACCGCGGTCGCGCCCGCGGCCACGACCGCCACGCCCCGCCAGCTCGCGACGCCCCGCAGCAGCTGGCGCCGCCGCACCGGGCCCAGCAGCAGCCACAGGGCGACCGGCACGGCGCCCACCACCGCGCCGCGCAGGGCGGCCGAGAGCGCCATGTCGGTGACGAGGCCCGTCACCTTCTCCACCTGGCCCTCCGGCTGGGAGGCGATGAAGGCGTAGCGCTGCACCAGCTCGTCGGTCGAGGTCACCTCGGTCTTGCCGAGCTCGAGGTCGACGCCGACCCGGCTGTCGAGGGGGACCCGCACGTCCGGCAGCAGCGCGCCCGGGCGGATGACGGCGTACGGGTCGAAGGTCGGGCGCACGACGGCGTCGTGGCCCGCGACCACGGTCTCGCGGCTGCTCCCCAGGAACAGGACGACGGCGACCACCGCGGCGACCACCGCCCACGTGGCGACGGCCAGCGCCACCGCCACGACGGCCCCGGGCCGCCGCCACCAGCGTCGCCGGGGGGACGCGGCCACGCTCACGGTCACGCCGAGGCCCGCGCCTGGCTCACCGCGTAGAGGGCCACCGAGGCCGCGACACCGGCGTTGAGCGACTCCAGGTCGCCCGCCATCGGGATCGACACCAGCTGGTCGCAGTGCTCCTTGACGAGCCGCGAGAGGCCCGCGCCCTCGGAGCCGACGACGACCACCAGCGGGCCGTCGCCCAGCTCGAGGTCGGGCAGGGAGACGTCGCCGTCCGCGGCCAGGCCGACGATCATCAGGCCCGCGTCGGCGTACGCCTTCAGCTGCCGGTTGAGGTTGACCGTCTGCGCCACCGGGATGCGGGCCGCCGCACCGGCCGACGTCTTCCACGCCGAGGCCGTCATGCCCGCGGCGCGGCGCTCGGGGATGAGCACGCCGTGGGCGCCGAAGCCCGACGCGGAGCGGATGACCGCGCCCAGGTTGCGCGGGTCGGTGACGGAGTCGAGGGCCACGATCAGCGGCGGCTCCCCCATCTCGTCGGCACGGTCGAGCAGGTCGTCGGGGTGGGCGTACTCGTACGACGGGATCCGCGCCGCCATGCCCTGGTGGACCGCCCCGCCGGTGAGCCGGTCGAGCTCGGTGCGCGAGACCTCGGCGATGGCCATCCCGCGGTCGGCGGCGAGCCCGAACGCCTCGCGGAGCCGACCGTCGCGCTCTGCGCCCTCGGCGACGTAGAGGGCCGTGGCGGGCACGCCCTCGCGCAGCGCCTCGACCACCGAGTTGCGCCCGGCGATCCACTCGGCGTCGCTGCTGCCGCGGCGCCGCTGCGCCGGACGACCCGGGCTCGACGAGCGCTGCGCGGCGTTCTTCGCCTTGTGCGCCTTGTGGTAGGGGCGGTCCTCCGCCCGGGGCGTCGGGCCCTTGCCCTCGAGCCCGCGGCGCACGCGCCCGCCGGACCCCGCCGTGGGGTTGCCCTTGCCCGTCTTCTTGATCGCGCCCTTGCGCTGCGAGTTGCCCGCCATGTCAGCCCTCCCGGCCGTCGGTCGTGCTGTCGGTGCTTGCCGCGAGCGCCCACGTGGCGCCGTCCGGCCTGTCGGTGACCTCGATGCCGGCGGCGGCGATCCGGTCGCGGATCGCGTCCGCCGTGGCGAAGTCCTTCGCCGCACGGGCGGCGGCACGCTGCTCGAGCAGGGCGCCGACAAGCACGTCCAGCGCGCTCGTCAGCCCGGCGTCGGCCGCGGCGCGCGGCCACACGTCGTCGGCGGGATCGAGCCCCAGGACGCCCAGCATCGCCCGCACGGCGACGGCGTGGCGCAGGGCCGCGTCGCGGTCCCCGTCGGCCAGCGCCCGGTTGCCCTCGCGCACGACGTCGTGGAGCACACCCACGGCCGTCGAGGTGCCGAGGTCGTCGTCCATCGCCGCCGTGAACGCCGCGGGCAGCGCGGCCAGCAGGTCCTGGCCCGGGTCGGTCGACCCGACCGCCGCGGCGCGCTCGAGGAAGCCCTCGACCCGGCCGAACCCGGCGGCGGCCTCCGCGAGCGCCTCGAAGCTGAACTCGACGTGCGAGCGGTAGTGCGCGGCCACGAGGTAGTAGCGCAGGTCGATGCCGCGGAAGCGCTCGAGGATCGCGGGGATCGACAGCGTGTTGCCCAGCGACTTGCTCATCTTCTCGCCGGCGGTGGTGATCCACGCGTTGTGCATCCAGTACGACGCGAACGGGTGCCCCGCCGCGCGCGACTGGGCCTGCTCGTTCTCGTGGTGGGGGAAGCGCAGGTCGAAGCCGCCGCCGTGGATGTCGAAGGCCTCGCCGAGGTACTTGCCGGCCATCGCCGAGCACTCGACGTGCCACCCCGGGCGGCCGCGTCCCCACGGCGAGGGCCACGACGCGGTGGCGGGCTCGTCGGGCTTGTGGCCCTTCCAGAGCGCGAAGTCGCGGGGGTCGCGCTTGCCGCGCGGGTCCGCGTCGGCCGCCGCCTCCATGTCGTCGACGCGCTGGCGGGTCAGCTCGCCGTACGCCGGCCAGGAGCGGACGTCGAAGTAGACGTCACCGGAGCCGTCGTCGGCGGCGTAGGCGTGGCCGCGCTCGACCAGCAGCGCGATGAGCTCGAGCATCTCGGGCACGTGGCCCGTGGCCGCCGGCTCGTACGTCGGGGGCGCGACGTTGAGGGCGGCGTACGCGGCGCTCAGCTCGCGGTGCATCGCCTGGGCGTGCGCGTACCAGGGTCGACCGGCGGCCTGCGCCTTGGCCAGGATCTTGTCGTCGACGTCGGTCACGTTGCGGATGAACGTCACCTCGAGGCCGCGTGCGGTGAGCCAGCGGCGCAGGACGTCGAAGTTCACCCCGGAGCGCACGTGGCCCACGTGGGGCTCGGACTGCACGGTCAGCCCGCACACGTAGACACCGACGCGACCCTCGACCAGGGGCACGAAGTCACGGACCTCGCGGGCAGCGGTGTCGTACAGCCTCAGCGTCACCCGCACGATTCTAGGTGCGACGCGGGGCTGCGCCGACTCCGCGCCACGCGCGACCCCACGGGCCCCACGCGTCACGACGACCTCATGCGTATCGGCTGACACGACGGCGGGGCCGTCGTACCCTCGAGCGGTGGACCAGCCCACCTCCTCCCCGGCCTCTCCCGCGTCGACCCCTGCGTCGACCCCTGCGTCGGCCCCCGCGCCGACCGCCGCGTCGACCCCCGCCGCCGCCCTGCACCGCCGCACCCTGCTGCGCGCGCCCGCCGTGGTGGCCGGCGGCGCGGCCGCCGCGACCCTGGTCGGCACGGCCTCGCCGGCCGAGGCCGCCGCGGGCGACCGCCTCGTGATGTACCGCAACTGGGAGGGCCCCCGCCTCCTGCGGCAGGGCGCCCTGGACCGGGTCGTCATCGACTCCGCGGGCCGCCTCGCGCTGGCCGCGAGCCCCCGCCTCACCACGACGCTCAACGGCCGCGCGTACGTCGGCGGCGCCTGGCACTCCCCGTGGATCACCGAGTCCTTCGGCTTCACCGAGCTCGTGCCCTCCTGGAAGGCCGAGACGCCCGGCGACAGCTTCGTGCTCGTCGAGGTGCGCGGTCGCGACGCGTCGGGCCGCCTGTCGAGCTGGGACACGCTCGCCCGCTGGGCCACCGGCGACTCCAAGGTGCGGCGCACCTCCTTCACCAGCCAGAGCGACGACATGGCCTCCATGGCGGTCGACACGTGGAGGGCGAACAGCGCCACCGGCCTGCGCGGCTTCCAGCTGCGGGTGAGCCTCTACCGGCTGCGTGGGGCCACGACGGCCAGCCCCACCGTCACCGCCATCGGCGCGATGACGTCGCGGCTGCCCTCGACGTGGCGCGCCTCCGCCCCGCTGGGGATCGCGCGCACCCTGCCCGTGCCGCAGTTCTCGCAGATGATCCACAGCGGCCACTACCCGTCGTACGGCAACGGCGGGGAGGCGTGGTGCTCCCCCACCTCGGTGTCGATGGTGCTGCACTACTACCGCGCCCTGCCGTCCTCGAGCGCCTACTCCTGGGTGCCCGCCGGCCACACCGACCCGTGGGTCGACCACGCGGCGCGGATGGTCTACGACGCGGAGTACCGCGGCTGTGGCAACTGGCCGTTCAACACCGCCTACGCCAACCAGCGCGTCGCCTCTGCCTTCGTGACCCGCCTCCGCAGCCTCCGCGAGGCCGAGGAGTTCATCGCCTACGGCATCCCGCTGGTCGCGTCGATCTCCTTCGCCCGCGGCGAGCTGGACGGCTCCCCCATCGGGGCGACGAACGGCCACCTGCTCGTCATCGCCGGCTTCACGCCCGAGGGCGACGTCGTCGTCAACGACCCGGCGGCGCCGCGCAACTCGTCCGTGCGCCGCGTCTACCAGCGGGCGCAGTTCGAGCGGGCCTGGCTGCCGCGCTCGGGCGGGCTCGTCTACGTCATCCGCGACGCGGCGACGCAGCTGCCGCCCCGGGGCACCCGCCGCAACTGGTGAGCCGGGTCGTCACGCCTCGGGCGCGACGACCTCGAGGGTGACCTCGTGCAGGCCGGTCGCGCCGGCCCCGTCGTCGGCGACGACCCCCTCCTGCACGCCGCCGAGGCGGTCCCGCACGCGCACGTGCACCCGGTGGCTGCCCGCCTCCAGCTCGACGGCGGCGCGCCACTGCGCCCACGCGTCGTCGAGACGTACGTCGCCCAGCACCGCCCGCTGCCAGTCACCGCCGTCGACCGCGACCTCGACGGCCTCCACGCCGGCGGGCGGGGCCCAGGCCGTGCCGGCCACGTCGACCACGCCGGGCGGCACCTCGGCGCCGTCGCTGGGCACCTCGATGCGCGACGCCAGCCGCACGGGCGCCGTCAGCGGCCGGTCGGCGTCCCACGAGGGCTCGAGCACCTCGAGCCGCGTCACCTCCCAGTCGACGACCCACTTGCAGGCCGCCACCCCGCCGTACAGCCCCGGGACGAGGGTGCGCACCGGGAAGCCGTGGTCCAGCGGCAGCGGCTCGCCGTTCATGCCGAACGCGAGCAGCGCGGAGCGGCCGGGGTCGCCGAGCACCTGGGTCGGCGTGACGCAGCGCCAGCCGTCGGCGCCCGTCTGCACGACGGCGTCGGCGCCGGGCAGCACGCCGGCGCGCTCGAGCAGCGCGCTCGTGGGCACGCCGCTCCACCAGGCGTTGCCGACCCGGGTGCCGCCGACCTCGTTCGTCAGCCCGACGAGCGTCGTCCACTGCTCCCGGGTGGTCATGGCGATGAGCTCGGCGAAGTCGACGACGACCTCGCGCTCGACCTCGCCGTGGATGCGCAGCGCCCAGTCCTCCGCCGGGGTGGTCGGCACGACGATGGCCGAGTCGACGCGGTAGAAGTCCTCGTTCGGCGTCTGCCACGGAACGACACCCAGCACCCCGACGCCGGCGCCCGCCGGCACCCGGGGCTCCGTGACCATCGTCAGGCGCAGCAGCCGGCGGCCCTCCTCGACCGCGCGCCGCCCCCGTCCGACCACCTCGCCCGTGACGGCCAGGACGACGCCGACCACCGCGACCGCGCCCGCCGCCGCGAGGAAACCGCGCCGCCCGGTGAGCGCGGCGACCCGGTGCCCCGTCGGTCCGCCCGGGACGGCGGCGCCGTCGGGGGCGGCGTCGGGGGCGGCGGCGGGGACGCCGTCGGGGGCGCCGTCGGGGGCGGCGGCGGGGGCGCTGTCCGTCGGGTCGCCCTGGCGGCGCAGGACCGTCGCCAGGCCGAGCAGCGTCGCGCCGTAGCCGAGCACGCCCGCGGCGACCGGCAGCAGGTCCACGAGCCCGGCGCCGGGTCGCACCAGGGTCAGCGCGGCGCCCACCACGCCCACGCCGGCCGCGACCACGGCGGGGCGGCGCCAGCCGCGCGCGGCGGCGAGGCCCGAGGCGAGCGCGAGGCCGGCCACGACGAGGGCGACGAGCAGGGTGAGCAGCGGGCCGGTCGCGAGGGCGACGAGGTCGATGCCGTTGTGCACGACGAACTCCGCCGGCAGCAGCCGCTGCACCGCCTCACGCACCCCGGGCAGGGGTCCGGTGTGCAGGGTGAGCGCGCCGGCGGCGAGCTCGCTGACGCCGAACCCGAGGAGGGCCGCGACGAGGCCGGAACCGGCCCACGCGACGCGGGTGCGCTCCTCCACGCCCGTCCTCCTCTCGGCCCCGACCGTCCGGCATGATGCCCGACGTGACCGTATCCGGCGACGCCCCCGTGCACGGCCAGCCCCACCCCTCCCCCCACCCCCTCCCGCCCGCGCTGCCCCCCGCGTTGCCCCGTGTGGGCGTCGGCACCGACGTCCACCGGTTCGCCCCGGGCGCCCCGATGCACCTGGCGGGCCTGCACTTCCCGGACGAGGAGCAGGGCCTCGAGGGCCACTCCGACGCCGACGTCGCCGCCCACGCGGCCTGCGACGCCCTGCTGTCCGCGGCCGGCCTGGGCGACCTGGGGTCGAACTACGGCACGGCCGAGCCGGCCTGGGCGGGTGCCGCCGGGACGGCGCTGCTCGCCGAGACGGTACGGCGGGTGCGCGCCGCCGGCTTCGTGGTCGGCAACGTCGCCGTGCAGGTGATCGGCAACCGCCCCCGGATCGGGGCGCGCCGGGCCGAGGCGGAGGCGGTCCTCAGCGCCGTGGTCGGGGCGCCGGTGACGCTGTCGGCGACGACGACGGACGGGCTGGGGCTCACCGGGCGCGGCGAGGGCGTGGCGGCCGTCGCGACGGCGCTCGTCGTCCCCCTCGACCAGCCGGCCGGCTAGGCGCCGAACGACCCGAGCGCGCCGTCGTCACCGCCGAAGAGGGCCTGGGCCTGCTCGCCGGTCAGCGCGCCCAGCTCCTCGGCGAGGGCCTGCTCGATGACCCGCGCCAGCTCGTAGCGGAACGACGCGAGCACGGCCTGGCTGACGACCGGCAGCAGCGTCTCGATGCTGCCGACCAGCGCGGGCCACTTCTCCTCGGGCATGCCCTCGCCGAGGAAGCGGCGCCACACGTCGTCGCGGAAGGCCCCGACGTACGCCCCCGCCATCCGGCCCAGCAGGTCCTGCGACTGGCCGAAGAGCTCGAGCACGCGCTCCTTGCCCAGCCCGAGGCGCATGGCCTGGGCGCCGGCGCGCACGAGCGCGGGCCGCAGGAGGCGCACGGTGTCGGGGTCGACCCGCACCAGCAGGCCGCGCTCCTCGAGGCGCGCGACGAAGTCGTCGTCGTGCTCGATGCCGGCCAGCTCGGCCAGGGCGTCGACCGCGATCTCCTCCGGCTCGACCGTGCCGCCGACGGGGCGGGTGAGCAGCGTCAGGAGGTCGAGGGCGTGGGTCTCGGGCACGTGCGGGTTCTCCGCCAGGGCCTTCTCGACGGCGTTGAGGGTGTAGCCGCGGTCCAGGAGGTCGCGCACCAGCGCGAGGCGGGCGACGTGCTCCTCGCTGTAGTAGCCCTTGCGGCCCACGAGACGGGGTGCGGCCATGAGGCCACGGGTCGCGTACGCGCGGACGTTCCGCACGGTCATCCCGACCCGTGCGGCGAGCTCGTCGATCGTCATCTCCCCGTGGCGCGCACTCATCGCGGCCATCATCGCAGGGAGGTCCCCACCGGCGGGCACGACGCTCAGGCAGCGGCCTCCTGGCGGCGTCCGCCGACCAGGACGACGCCCTCGACGACCCGCACCTCGTACGCCGGCACCGAGACCCCCTCGTCCTCGCAGCAACGACCGGTGCGCAGGTCGAAGGAGCGCCGGTGCACCGGTGAGGCGACGAACGGCACGCCGTCGCGGGACCCGACGATGCCGCGTGCCATCACCGACGCGTGCGCGAACGGGTCGTGGTTGCCGAGCGCGAACACCCGGTCGTCCGGCAGCCGGAACAGCGCGATGGCCTGGCCGTGCACGAGCGCGGTCGCCCCGCGCTCCACCTCGAGCTCGGCCACGCGGCAGACCGGTCGCCACTCCTGCGCCCCGCCCATCGGTCCCCCTCGCTCCGACGGACCGCGCTGCGCCGGCAGGCGCCGCGAGGCCCGAGATCTCGCTGGTCGCTCGGAAACTAGGCTCTGCGTGTCAACGCCGCGTGTCGGTGTGTAACGCCCGTGAAAAACAACCGTCCGGAGGGAGCGCTCGTGAGCGCCGCCGTCGTCCTGCTCGCCGCCGGGTCCGGCACCCGTGTCGGCGCCGGGGTCAACAAGGTGCTGCTGCCCGTCGCCGGTGCGCCGGTGCTGGTGCACGCGCTGCGCTCCGCCCTGGCCGTCGGCGAGGTCGACCACCTCGTGGTCGTGGTGCGCCCCGGCGACGAGGCGGAGGTCGCCGACGCCGTGGCGCCCGTGCTCCTCGAGCACCCGGACCACGCCGACCGCGAGGTGCGGGTGACGGTGGGCGGGGCGACGCGGCACGCCTCCGAGCGCGCCGCCCTGCGGGCGCTCGAGGCGGAGGTGGACGACGGGAGCATCGACGTCGTCGCGCTGCACGACGCGGCCCGTCCGCTCGCCGCCCCGGTTCTGTACGACGCCGTGCTCGCCGCGGCCCGGGAGCACGGCGGCGCGGTCCCGGCGTACCCCGTCACGGGCCTCGTGCGCCGCGACGGCGGCCCGGTGCCGGGCGCGGGGCGCGGATCCCGGACCGTGGCGGTGCAGACCCCGCAGGCGTTCCGCGCCGACGTGCTGCTCGCGGCGCACCGCTGGGCGGAGGAGACGGGCTTCACCGGCACCGACACGGCCTCGTGCGTCGCGGCCTGGGCGGGGCGACCCGGTCACGGTGGGCCGGACGTGGAGGTCGTGGCGGTCCCCTCGGACGCCACCAACCTCAAGGTGACCTGGCCCGGCGACGTGCGCGTCGCCGAGCACCTCATCCGGCCGTGAGCGCCTCGAGCACGGCGAGGTCGGCGACCGACGACACGCGGGCCCCGCTGGCGGGCACCTCGACCAGCACGACGGGGTAGCGCGCCTGCAGCACGGTCGTCAGCGCCGCGAAGTCGGTCGACGGCAGGCGCTCCAGGTCGGCCACGACGCCGGCAGGCAGCACGACGGGCGAGGCCACCGCGGCGAGGTGGTCGCGGTCGACGGTGCCGCCGAGCACGCCGCCGCGCTCCAGCTTCACGGTGTCGGTCACCGGGCGCACCCCGACGACGACCACGTCCTCGGCGACGGCCCGGCGCACGCACTCCAGGATCACCCCGGCGTCGAGGAGCGGGCACAGCGCGTCGTGGAGCACGAACGGCACCTCGGCCTCCTGCACGACGGCCCACGGCGTGCCGAGGGCGACGGCCTCGACCTCCGCCGCGCCGAGGGCCCACGAGGCGCACGCGACGAGCGACTCGCCGTGGACGAGCGCGAACGGCAGCGCGCCGCGCCCCTCCTCCACGACGGCACCCCAGACGGGCCCCTCCACCTCGGGGTACGCCGGCTGCTCGCTGTCCTGGGTCACGCTCGCCAACCTAGCCCGCGACGTCGGCGCCGACGGCGCGCAGCACCGAGCGGTAGACCTCCGTCGTGCGGGCCGTCATCTCGTCGGCGGTGAAGCGCTCCGCGAAGCGGCGCCGTCCCTCCGCACCCTGCGCGGCCCGGCGGGCGGGGTCGCGCAGCAGACCGGCGATCGCCCCGGCGAGGGCCACGGCGTCGCGGGGGCGCACGAGCTCGCCGGTGCGACCCGGCTCGACGATCTCGGCGGTGCCGACCACCGAGGTGCCGACCACGGGGAGACCGGCGTCCATCGCCTCCATGGCGGCCAGCGGCATCCCCTCGTGCAGCGAGGGCAACGCGAAGACGTCCGCGGCGTCGAGCAGGTCGCGGGCGTCGGACCGGTGGCCGACGAGATGCAGGGCGTGCGCGACGCCGAGCGTCTCGGCCTGGGTGCGCAGGGCCGCCTCGAGGTGGCCGGAGCCGACCACGACGACGGCCAGGTCGGGCCACTGCGCGAGGAGGTGGGGCAGGGCGTCGACGAGGTAGCGCTGCCCCTTCATCACGGTCAGCCGCCCCACCGCCATCACGACCGGCTGGTGCGCGTCGAGCCCGAGGGCGCGGCGGGCGGCGGCCCGCCCCGGGGCCGCACGCCGTTGGGCACGGTGCTCAGCATCCCGGGCGGCACACCGATCCGCAGGTACGTCGCCCGCTGCGCCTCGGACACGGTCACGAGGTGGTCGACGTCCGCGATCGCGGCGAAGAACGGGTCGCGCTTGCGTCGCTCCGAGAGCATCCACGGCAGGTGCAGGGTCTGCACCACGGCCGGCACGCCGGCCGCCCGGGCCGCGCGGGCGCCGTCGAAGTTCTCCCGGCCCGTCCCGACGTGGGCGTGGAACACGGCGACGTGGCGCCGGCGCAGGTGGGTGGCGATCGCGGCGGCGAAGCCCGGGTCGCGGGGGTGGGGCAGGGCGACGGGTACGGCGCCCGCGGCCGCCGCGCGCTCGAGGAGGCGCCGGCCCGGGTCGGTGGGCCACGCCATGAGGGTGACGTCGGTGCCCCGCTCCAAGAGGCAGGCGGCGAGGTCGAGCATGTGCTGACCCATCCCGGAGGGGTCCGCCGAGGGCGTGTAGAGGCACGTCGCGGGCGGGACGGAGGACGCGGGCGGGCGGTGGGGGGCACGGAGCACCCGGCGTCCCCGGGCCGGGTCGGGGCGGGGCTCCCGCCGTACCTCCGGACGGGGCTGCGGGCGGGCGCCGGGGTGGGTCCCCGGGAACGTGGGCGTGTCGTGCGTCATGCGACCTCCTCCCGTGCCGTTACCCGGCACGGGGGTCGTTCAGGCGGGACGACCCGGGCACCGGGACGACGAGGGCCCCCGGGGTCATCACCCCGGGGGCCCTCGACGGAAGTGGTGGTGCAGTGGTGGTGCTCAGGAGGCGAGCACGTCGTCCAGGATCGACTCGGCCTTGTCCTCGTTCGTGCTCTCCGCGAGCGCGAGCTCGGACACGAGGATCTGGCGCGCCTTCGCCAGCATGCGCTTCTCGCCGGCCGACAGACCGCGGTCGCGCTCACGGCGCCACAGGTCGCGGACGACCTCGGCCACCTTGTTCACGTCGCCGCTGTGCAGCTTCTCCAGGTTGGCCTTGTAGCGGCGCGACCAGTTGGTCGGCTCCTCCACCTGCTCGGCGCGGAGGATGTCGAACACCCGGTCCAGGCCGGCCTTGTCCACGACGTCGCGCACTCCGACGAGGTCGAGGTTGCACGCCGGCACCCTCACCACCAGGTCCTGCTGGGCCACGATCCGCAGCACCAGGTACTGCCGGTCCTCTCCCTTGATCTTCCGCATCTCGATGTCCTCGATGACTGCGGCCCCGTGATTGGGATAGACGACCGTTTCGCCGACGGTGAAAGTCATATGTCAGGTTCCCCTTCCTAGGGGGTCGAGTCTAACACGGCTCTCATCTCCCTCTCAGGGACGTTTGTGCAGGTCAGCGCCTCGCAAGGGGTTGACAAGACAGGATCCGCTGTGGTGCGCACGCCCGCGGTGGACGCGATCTGCGCGCAAGACCTCCCCGGGCGGCCCGTCGTGACCGATACTCCCCTCCATGGCCGCCCCGACCACGAGCAGCGGGACGACGACGTCCGCGGCGTCGCCGTCCTCGTCCCCCTCGCCGACCTCGACGAGCCCCTCGGACGCCGCTCCCGCGCGCGCCCGCCGACGCATCCCCGTGCCCGGCGCCGTCCGCAACGCCCTGGCCCTCGTCGTCGCCGCCCACCCCCGCCAGCTGGTGCTCACCGCCGCCGCCGTGGCCCTGGCCGCGTTCGTCGCCGGGCGTCCCGTGGAGGAGGTCGCGCTCGTCGGGCTGACGGTGGCGATCGGCCAGGCCGTGCTGGGGTGGCACAACGACGTCGTGGACGCCGAGGCGGACCGCGACGCGGGACGGGCCGGCAAGCCGGTGGCCGACGGGCGCCTCGACGCGGGGACCGTGTGGTTCGCCGTCGCGGCGGCGGTGCTGGCCCTCGTGCCCCTGTCCGTGGCGAACGGTCTGGTGGCCGCCGCTGCGTACGTCGGCAGCCTCGTGGTCGCCCTGCTGGGCAACCTCGTGCTGCGGGGCAGCGTGCTGTCGTGGCTGCCGTGGGCCGTCTCCTTCGGCCTCTACCCGGTCTTCCTCTCGTACGGCGGGTTCGGCGGGCGCCACGAGGGCGAGCCGCCGCACCTCGTCGTCGTCGCGCTGGCGGCGCTCCTCGGCGTGTGCGTGCACTTCCTGCGGGCCCTGCCCGGGCTGGTGCAGGACAACCGCGACGGCCGCCGCCACCTCCCCCTCCGGGTCGCCCTGCGGACGGGCGCCTCGCGGCTGCTGCTGCTCTCCGGGGTGGCGACCGGCCTGGTCGTGGTCGGGCTCCTCGTCGCCGGGGCCACCGTCGGGCTGACCGCCTGAGGGCACGCGTCCCCGGCCCCGGGCCGGACGCTAGGCTGTCGTCCGCCACGCCCCGGCGCGGCGCAGGTCCCGCCCACCGACCGTCGAAGGTAGACACGATGTCGCGCACCCCCGCACGCACCTCCGCCGCCTCCCGCGCCCGCAGGCGCCGCACCGCCGGCGCCGTGCTGGCCGGGGCCCTGCTGGCGGCCCCCGCGCTGACCGGCTGCTCGAAGCTGACCGGCTTCGACGTCGAGACGGACCGGCCCTACGTGCCGAACCACGGGGCGAACTACCGCGTGTCCTCCCTCGACGCGCTCGTGCAGGTCAACGGCATGGTGATCGTGTCCGCGGAGGACGGCCGGGGCACCCTGGTCGCCACCTTCCTCAACACCTCGCGCGACACCATGACGACCCCGCAGATCGAGGCCACCGAGGGCGTCGAGCTGGTCGGCTACGAGCCGTTCGAGCTCTCGGGCAACGAGGCGGTCAACCTCGCCGACGAGACCATGGAGCCCATCACCGTGTCCGGCGACGACGTCGACGCCGGTGCCTCCATCCCGTTCGAGGTCGGCGAGGGCGAGGACGCCCGCACCATGTGGGTGCCCGTCGTCCCCGACGACGACGAGCTCACCACCGAGCCCCGCCGCGACGGGCACGAGAGCGGCGACGGGGAGGAGCACGAGGAGGCGCACGACGGCGCGGAGAACCCCTGGGCCGGTCTCGACCGCTCGGCCGACGGCGTCGCCGGGGAGGCCGCGACGGTCGCCCCGACGACCTCGGGCGAGCCCACCACGTCCGCGACCGACGACGGCTCGGAGGGCTGAGCGCCATGACGCACACCCTCGTGCTCCTGCGCCACGGCCAGAGCGAGTGGAACGCCAAGAACCTCTTCACCGGCTGGGTGGACGTGGCGCTGACCGAGCAGGGTCGCGCCGAGGCCGTCCGGGGCGGCGAGCTCATCCGCGAGGCGGGCCTGCTCCCCGACGTCGTGCACACCTCGCTGCAGCGCCGCGCCATCAACACGGCCGCGCTCGCGCTCGACGCCGCCGACCGCCACTGGATCCCCGTGAAGCGCTCGTGGCGCCTCAACGAGCGCCACTACGGCGCCCTCCAGGGCAAGGACAAGAAGCAGACGCTCGAGGAGTTCGGCGAGGAGCAGTTCATGCTCTGGCGCCGCTCGTTCGACGTGCCGCCCCCGCCCCTGGCCGACGACGACGAGTTCTCGCAGGCCGGCGACCCCCGCTACGCCGACCTCGGTGACGAGCTGCCCCGCACCGAGTGCCTGAAGGACGTCATCGAGCGGTTCCTGCCGTACTGGGAGTCGGAGATCGTCCCGGACCTGCAGGCCGACCGCACGGTGCTCGTCGCCGCGCACGGCAACAGCCTGCGCGCCCTCGTCAAGCACCTGGACCAGATCGGTGACGACGAGATCGCCGGGCTCAACATCCCGACGGGCATGCCGCTGGTCTACCGCCTCGACGCGTCGATGACGCCGACGGTGCGCGGCGGGGAGTACCTCGACCCCGAGGCCGCCGCCGCGGCCGCGGCGGCCGTCGCCAACCAGGGGCGCTGAGTCCCGCCGTACCCCCCGTGACGCCGTCACGACGGCCACCCCACGCACGAAGGGCCCGGAGATCACTCCGGGCCCTTCGTCGTCGGTGGGTCAGCGGGCGACCTGGTGCGCCGACGGGTTCTCGCCCGTGACGACGAAGACGACGCGGTTCGCGACGGAGACGGCGTGGTCGGCGATCCGCTCGTAGTAGCGGCCCAGCAGGGCCAGGTCGACGGCGGCCTCGACGCCGTGCGGCCAGTCGTCGCCGAGCATCGCCGTGAAGGTCGCGCGCCGCAGCTGGTCCATCTCGTCGTCGATGAGGCGCAGGTCGGCGGCCGACTCGGCGTCCCGGTTCGCGATGATCGTCTCGACGCGCGCCGTCATGGTCTCGGCGACCTTCGCCATGCGCTCGAGCGTGGGCCGCACCGGCTCCGGGACCGCGAGCTCCGGCACGCGCAGGCGGGCGATCTTCGCGACGTGCACCGAGAGGTCGCCCATGCGCTCCAGCTCGGTGACCATCCGCAGCGCGGCGACGACGACGCGCAGGTCGCCCGCGACCGGGGCCTCGAGGGAGAGCAGCGCGAACGCGTTCTCCTCGGTGCGCTCGCGGAGGTCGTCGATCTCCTTGTCGGCGGAGATGACGCGCTCGGCGATCTCGGCGTCGCCCGAGAGCAGCGCCTCCGTGGCGTCGGCGACCGCGTGACGGATCAGGCCGGCCATCGTGGCCAGGTCGTCGAAGAGGGAGTCGAGCTTCTCGTGGAAGATGACGCGCATGCCCCGACGGTACGACGTGCCCCGCGGGGCCGCCGACCGCTGCGGCGATCGATGCGTGAACGGGCGGTGAACATCCCCTCGCAGGGGTCCACGGCGGAGGGGGCACGGGTGGAGGATGCGTACGATCGCCGCGTGGACCCGTCGACCCAGGCACTCGTGGCTGCCCTCCTGGGCGCCCTCGTGGCCGGGTCGGCCGTGATGGCCTGGCACATCAGCGACCGGTTGCAGCGCTCCGCCCCGCCCGCCGCCGAGCCCGCCCTGCCCGCCGGCGTCGCCGACGTCCTGTCCGTGCTGCGCAGCAGCGGCCTGGTGGTCGACGACGACGACGTCGTGCTCAAGGCCTCCGCCCCGACGTACGCGCTGGGCATCGTGCGTGGCCGCGAGGTCGTGGACCCGCGCCTGGCCGAGATGGTGCGCGACGTGCGCCGCGACGGGCAGATCCGCGAGCAGGAGATCACGATGGCGCGCCCGGGCTACCCGACGCGCACGATCGTGGCCCGGGTGGCGCCGCTCGGCTCGCGCCTCGTGCTCGGCCTGGTCGAGGACCGCACCCGCGAGCACCGCGTGGAGGCGGTGCGCCGCGACTTCGTCGCGAACGTCAGCCACGAGCTCAAGACCCCCGTCGGCGCCATCCGCCTGCTGGCCGACGCAGCCGTCGAGGCGTCGGAGGACCCCGAGGCGGTCGAGCGCTTCGCGCTGCGGATGATCAAGGAGAGCGAGCGGCTCTCCGTGCTCGTCCAGCAGATCATCGAGCTCTCCCGCCTGCAGGGCGACGACCCGCTGGAGCACGCCGCGCCGGTCGACGTCGCCCAGGTCGTCGAGGCCGCCGTCGACACGAACACGATCGACGCGCAGACGCGCGACGTCACGGTGGCCTTCTCGGCCGAGCCCGACCTCGTGGTGCTCGGCGACCGCGAGCAGATCCTCATCGCGGTCGGCAACCTCGTCGCGAACGCGGTGACCTACAGCCCCGCCGGCTCGACGGTGGCGATCACCGCGAAGGCGTGCGACGACGACGTCGAGATCGCGGTCTCCGACCAGGGCATCGGCATCCCGGCCAGCGACATCGACCGCATCTTCGAGCGCTTCTACCGCGTCGACCCGGCGCGCCACCGCTCGACGGGCGGCACCGGCCTCGGCCTGTCCATCGTCAAGCACATCGCCGCCACGCACGGCGGCGATGTGCGCGTCTGGTCCGTCGAGGGCCAGGGTTCGACCTTCCGGCTCCGGCTGCCCCGCAGCCTGGACCACTCCCCCCACCACGACGACCTCGTCGTGCCCGAGGACCCCCGGGACCTCGTGTCCAGCTCCGAGCTCCGCCCCACCCACCAGGAGGAACGCCCGTGACGCGGGTACTCGTCGTCGAGGACGAAGAGAGCTACAGCGACGCGCTCGCCTACATGCTCCGCAAGGAAGGCTTCGAGGTGGCCATCGCCGCCGACGGCAACACGGCCCTGACCGAGTTCGACCGCAACGGCGCCGACATCGTCCTGCTCGACCTCATGCTCCCCGGCATCCCCGGGACCGAGGTGTGCCGCCAGATCCGGCAGACCTCGAGCGTGCCGGTCATCATGGTCAGCGCGAAGGACGACGAGGTCGACAAGGTGGTCGGCCTCGAGCTGGGCGCCGACGACTACGTCACCAAGCCCTACTCGCCCCGCGAGCTGGTGGCCCGCATCCGCGCCGTGCTGCGGCGCGGCGCCGAGCCGGACCTGTCGCCCTCCACGCTGGAGGCCGGGCCGGTGCGGATGGACGTGGAGCGTCACGTCGTCACGGTCGACGGCAACGAGCAGCGGCTGCCGCTCAAGGAGTTCGAGCTGCTCGAGATGTTCCTGCGCAACCCGGGCCGGGTGCTGACCCGCGGCCAGCTCATCGACCGCGTGTGGGGCTCCGACTACGTCGGCGACACCAAGACGCTCGACGTGCACGTGAAGCGCCTGCGCGCCAAGCTCGAGCCGGACCCGAGCGAGCCGAAGTACCTCGTCACCGTGCGCGGCCTGGGCTACAAGCTCGACCTCTGAGGGTTGGCGGGGGATCGTCGCGGCCCGGCAGGAAACCCAGTGTCGCCGGGTCGGCGGGGTGCCCTAGCGTGCGGGGGTGAGCAGCACTCCCCCGCCCGCCGCGGCCCCCGCCCCGGCCCCCGCGCCCGACGACGTCACGCCCCGCCCGACGGAGCGGCCCTGGCTGCCGGTGGCCGCCGGCGCCGTGACGCTGGTGCTGTGGGCCTCGGCCTTCGTGGCGATCCGCCACCTCGGCGAGTCCGTCTCGCCGGGCGCCCTGTCGCTCGGCCGGCTGCTCGTCGCCGCCCTGGTGCTGGGGGCGCTCCTGCTGCTGCGCCGCCGCTCCTCGCTGCGCTGGCCGGTACGCCGGCACCTCCCCGTCCTGCTGCTCTGCGGCGTCGCCTGGTTCGGGGTCTACAACGTGGCGCTCAACGCCGCGGAGCGGCGCATCGACGCCGGCACCGCCGCCCTGGTGGTGCAGGTCGGCCCGATCCTCGTCGCGCTGCTGGCCACCGTGTTCCTCGGCGAGGTGCTCCACCGGTGGCTCGTCGTCGGCATGGTCGTGGGCTTCGCGGGCGTCGTGGTCATCGCGCAGGCCTCCTCGGGCCACGGCACGGGTGACCTGGGCGGCGTGCTGCTCGCCCTCGTCGCCGCGCTGACCTACGCCGTGGGGGTGCTGAGCCAGAAGCCCGTGCTGGCCCACGCGGGCGCCCTGGAGGTGACCTTCCTGGCCTGCGCGATCGGCGCGGCCGTGTGCCTGCCCTGGGCCGGCGACCTCGTGACGATGCTGGGCGACTCGTCGGTCGACACCGTGGTGTGGATCGTCTACCTCGGGCTGTTCCCGACGGCGCTGGCGTTCAGCACCTGGGCCTACGCGCTGTCGCGCACCAACGCCTCGACGATGGCGCTGACGACGTTCCTCGTGCCGTTCCTCGCCGCGGGCATCGCATGGGTGGCGCTCGACGAGGTGCCCCCGCCGCTGGCGTTCCTCGGCGGCGCGCTGTGCATCGGCGGCGTGCTGCTGACCCGGCGCCGGCCGCGGCCGGCCGCTGCAGGGTCCTAGCCGCGCCGCGCGCCGGCGTCGGTGTCGGGGCCCTGCTCGAGCCAGCCCCGGAACGCGTCGAGGTTGCGGGTCGACTCCCCGCGCTCGATGCGCCACTCCCACTCGCGGCGGATGGAGGTGGCGAACCCCAGCTCGAGGATCGTGTTGAACGACTCGTCGGCGTAGGTCAGCACCGAGCCGAGCAGGCGGTCGAGCCCCTCCTCGCCGAGCCCCTCCAGCGGCAGGCGCGCGTCGAGGTAGATGTCGCCGGTGCGGTCGACGGCGAAGGCGACGGCGTACATCCGCAGGTTGCGCTGCAGCAGCCAGCGGTAGACGCCTTCGTGGTTCTCGTCGGGGTTGCGGCACACGAACGCGTGCACCCCCAGCGCGTGCCGGCCCACGTCGAGGCGCACCGGGATCGTCAGCTTGCGCTCGCCGGGCAGCGAGAGGGAGAAGACGCCGGGGACCTGCTCGTCGTGCTCGATGCCGCCCGCCTCGAGGTAGGCGCGCACCAGCGCGCGGGCCCCCTCGTCGACGTCGGGCTCGGGCTGCTGCTCGTCCAGCTCGCTCACCGGGTCACCGTCCTGCCGTCACGCGCATCGTGCGACGCGCGTGCTCGTACGCCGCCAGCGTGGCCTCCGCGGCCCGCTCCCAGGCGAACCCGCGGGCGTGCTCCAGCGCTCCCGCCGACAGCGCGAGGCGCGCGGCGTCGTCGCGCAGGAGGCGGCGCAGCACCGCGGCCCAGTCGCCCGGCTCGTGGGTGTCGACCAACCAGCCGCTCTCGCCGTGGCGCACGGCCGTCGTCAGGCCTCCGACGCCGGCGGCGACCACCGGCGTACCGGTCGCCTGGGCCTCGAGCGCGACGAGGCCGAACGACTCGTTGTACGACGGCACGGCCACGAGATCGGCGGCGGCGTACCACCACGCGAGCTCGGCCTGGCCGACCGGCGGCACGAACCGGACGACGTCGTCGAGCCCGAGCTCGCCGACCAGCTGCGCCAGGGCCTCCGGGCGGGCCAGCCCCGAGCCCGACGGACCGCCGACGATGGGGACGACGAGACCGGGGCGCAGGGCCGGGTCGTCGGCGAGCAGGCGGGCCACGGCGCGCACCAGCACGTCGGGCGCCTTGAGGGGCTGGATGCGGCCGGCGAAGAGCACGACGCGGGCGTCGCGCGGCAGCCCGAGCGCGGCGCGGACGCTCGCGCGGTGCTGCGGACGGAAGCGTCCGAGGTCGACACCGGGGTGGATGACCTGCACGCGCTCGGGCGCCGCGCCGTACAGGCTCACCAGCTCGTCGGCCTCGCGGACGGTGTTGGCCACGAGGAGGTCGGCCGCGTCGACGACCTGCTCCTCCCCGATGACGCGCACGGCCGGCTCGGGGCGGTCGCCGGCCGCGAGCGCGGCGTTCTTGACCTTCGCCATCGTGTGCATGGAGTGCACGAGCGGCACGTCCCACCGGTCGCGGGCCAGGGCCCCGACCTGGCCGGACAGCCAGTAGTGGGTGTGGACGGCGTCGAAGTGGCCGCGGGGCGCCTCGGCCTCCTGCCGGAGCACCTCGCGGGCGAAGGCGCACAGCTGGGCGGGCAGGTCGGCCTTGTCCATGCCCTCGTAGGGGCCGGCCACGAGGTGGCTGACGCGGACGTGCTCGGCCACCTCCACGACGGCGGGCTGGCGCGACGACGTCGCCCGCGTCATCACCTCGACGTCCACGCCGAGGGCGCCGATGCGGCGCGCGAGCTCGAGCACGTAGACGTTCATGCCGCCGGCGTCGCCGGTGCCGGGCTGGTCGAGCGGCGAGGTGTGGAGGCTGACCATCGCGACCCGCTTCACCCGGCACCTCCTCGCCTCGGCCCGCCCCACGTCGGGGACCGGGCACCGCCGCCCATTGTCCACCCCGGCCCCAAGGTCGGTCAGACTGGGCGCATGTCCACGCCCAGCGCCCCCGCCACCCGCCGTACCGCCGTCGTCACCGGAGCCAGCAGCGGCATCGGTGCGGCGACCGCCCGCACCCTGGCCGCCGCCGGGTTCCACGTCGTGTGCGCCGCCCGGCGCGCCGAGCGGGTCGAGGCGCTCGCCGCCGAGATCGACGGCACCGCGGTGGCCTGCGACGTCACCGACGCCGCCCAGGTCGCCGACCTCGCCCGGGCCGCGGGCGACGTGGTGCACGTGCTCGTCAACAACGCCGGCGGGGCGTTCGGCTCCGACCCGGTCGAGCGGGCGGACGCGGAGCAGTGGCGCGCGATGTACGACGTCAACGTCGTCGGCCTGCTGCAGGTGACCCAGGCCCTGCTGCCCGCGCTGCGGGCCAGCGGCGACGCCGTCGTCGTCAACGTCGGCTCGACCGCCGGCCGGGTGGCCTACGAGGGCGGCGCCGGCTACACCGCCGCCAAGCACGGCACGAAGGTCGTCACGCAGACCCTGCGCCTCGAGCTCGTCGGCGAGCCCGTCCGCATCACGGAGGTCGCGCCCGGCATGGTGCACACGCCCGAGTTCTCCCTCGTGCGCTTCGGCGGCGACCAGGAGGCCGCCGACCGCGTGTACGCCGGCGTGCCCGACCCGCTGGTCGCCGAGGACGTCGCCGACGCCATCGGCTGGGTCGTCACGCGCCCGAGCCACGTCAACATCGACGAGCTCGTCATCCGGCCCCGCGCCCAGGCGGCGCAGCACAAGGTGCACCGCGTGGCGCCCGGCGCCTGAGGGGCCAACTGCCGGCGCCGGGCGGCGCTCAGCCGTCGGCCGCCTGCGCCACGTCGCGGAGACGGTCGACGTAGCGGTCCCACCACGCCTCGTCGGCGTCCGGCAGGTTGTCGTTGCCGGCGGCCAGGCCGCGGGCCCCGTCGATGCCCTCCCGGACGACGTCGGCGTGCCCGGCGTGCCGCGCCGTCTCCGCGATCATGTGGACGAGCACGTGGTGCAGCGTCGTGTCGCCCTGCTCGCCCCACCACGGCACCCGACCCGGGGCGTCGAGCGGGAGCGCGGCGATGGTGTCGTCGGAGTGGGACGCCATCCGGCGGTAGAGGGCGACCAGTTCCTCGGGCGACTCGTCGGGGCGCGCCCACATGTCGGAGTTGGGCTCCTCGTCGGCCCCCGTGGCGATGTCGAGCACCCACTGGGGCGCCCAGTGCGGCGGGCGTCCGAACACGAGCCCGAAGTAGCCCGCCTCGGTGAACGCCAGGTGCTTGACGAGACCGAGCAGGTTGGTGCCCGACGGGGTCGCGGGCCAGCGCTGGTCGCGCTCGGGCAGTCCCTCGAGCTTCCACAGCACCGCCTCGCGGTGCGAGCGCAGGTAGCGTGCAGCACATCCTTCGTGGTGTCCATGCCCGCACGCTAGCGCCGGTGGCGGACCGTGGCGGTCCGCCTTCCCGACGTCGTCGCGACCGCTCCCCGGGGGCGTCGCCTCAGCGCACGTCGGCGGCGGCGGCGCGCCCCGCCGTACGCCCCGAGAAGAGGCAGCCGCCCAGGAACGTGCCCTCGAGCGCGTTGTAGCCGTGCATGCCGCCGCCGCCGAAGCCCGCCACCTCGCCCGCGGCGTACAGGCCCGGCAGGGGGGCGCCCGACGCGGTGAGGCAGCGGGCGCGCAGGTCGGTCTCGAGCCCGCCGAGGCTCTTGCGCGTCAGCACGTGCAGGCGGACCGCGATGAGCGGACCCGCCGCCGGGTCGAGGAGGCGGTGGGGGGAGGCGACGCGGACGAGCTTGTCACCCAGGTAGCCCCGCGCCCCCCGCAGCGCGGTGATCTGGGCGTCCTTCGTGTACGGGTTCTCGATCTCGCGGTCGCGCTGCTCGACGAGGCGGCGCAGGGCGGTCTCGTCGATGCGGGCGGTGCCGTTGCGCTCGTTCATGCCGGCGACGAGGGTCGTGAGGTCGTCGGCCACGACGAAGTCCTCGCCGTGCTCCTTGAACGCCTCGATCGGGCCCGGGGCGCCGGGCGTGACACGCTTGAGCAGCAGCCGCAGGTCCTTGCCGGTGAGGTCGGGGTTCTGCTCGGATCCCGAGAGCGCGAACTCCTTCTCGATGATCTTCTGCGTCAGCACGAACCACGAGTGGTCGTGGCCGGTGGAGCGCAGGTGGCGCAGGGTGCCCAGGGTGTCGAACCCGGGGTGGTACGGCGCGGGCAGCCGGTCGCCGTTCGCGTCGAGCCACAGCGAGGAGGGGCCGGGCAGGATGCGGATGCCGTGGTTCGCCCAGATCGGGTCCCAGTTGCGGATGCCCTCGACGTAGTGCCACATGCGGTCGGGGTTGACGACGCGGGCGCCCGTCGCCTCCGTGATGCCGAGCATCCGGCCGTCGACGTGGGCCGGGACACCGGCGACCATCGACGCGGGCGGCTCGCCGAGGCGGGCCGGCCAGTTGCGCCGTACGAGGTCGTGGTCGCCGCCGATGCCGCCGCTGGTGACGACGACCGCCTGCGCGCGGATCTCGAAGTCGCCGGTCTCGTCGCGGTTGGAGGCGCCGCCGCGCCGGACGTCGTCCGGGGCGAGGGTGCGCCCGCGCACGCCCACCGCCGCACCGCCCTCGACGACGACCTCGTCGACGCGGTGCCGGAACGCGAGCTTGAGCCGGCCCGTGGCCACGTGCTCACGCACCCGCCGCTCGAACGGCGCGACGACGCCCGGGCCCGTGCCCCACGTGATGTGGAAGCGCGGCACCGAGTTGCCGTGGCCCTCGGCCCGCCCGTCGCCGCGCTCGGCCCAGCCCACCACCGGGAAGATGCGGTGGCCCATCGCCCGCAGCCACGAGCGCTTCTCGCCCGCGGCGAAGTCGACGTAGGCCTCCGCCCAGGCCCGGGGCCAGCGGTCCTCCTCACGGTCGAACTGCGCGGAGCCCATCCAGTCCTGCAGCGCGAGGTCGACGGAGTCGCGCACGCGCATGCGCCGCTGCTCCGGGCTGTCGACGAGGAAGAGCCCGCCGAGGCTCCAGAACGCCTGGCCGCCCAGCGACTGCTCGGGCTCCTGGTCCACCAGCACGACCCAGCGGCCCGCGTCGGCGGCCTCCGCCGCGGCGACCAGTCCGGCCAGGCCGGCTCCGACGACGACGACGTCCGTGCGCACGGGTGGGCTCCCTCCCCCGGCCGGGCACCTCCCGGTCGGCCGCGCCCATGATGGCGCACCGGGCGTCCCCGCGGGGCGGTACGCCGGGGGCGCGTCAGGCGTCGGGGACGGGCGTGCGAGCGGGGCCGGCGCTCAGCCGGGTCCCGAGCGCGTGGGCCTCGCGCAGCAGCAGGGCGCCCAGCTCGCGGCGCCGGGCGGGGGCGAACCGGGCCTCGATCCCCGTGAGGGTCAGCGCCCACGCCGGGCGACCCGCGCCGTCGAACACCGCGGCGGCGAGCCCCCAGCTGCCCTCGACGATGAGCCCGGGGTTGGTGGCGTAGCCGTCGGCCCGGGTGGTGGCGATGCGGGCCCGCAACGCCTCGGGGGCGTGGGGCGCGCCGTACCGGGGGGCGAGGTCGACGCGGGCGAGGTAGTCCTCCACCTCGCGGTCGGGCAGGTGGGCGAGCACGACGAGCCCCGCCGAGACGACCCCGAGCGGGAACCGTGCACCCTCGACGAGCACGTGGGAGCGGATGGGGAAGTCACCGTCCTCGCGCAGCAGGCAGACGGTGTCGTCGCCGCGGCGCGCCGAGAAGAAGGCGCTCTCCCCCGTCACCTCGGCGAGGCGCCGCACCGCGGGGTGGGCCACCTGGGCGACGTCGTAGCGACGTGCCGCCGCCGCGCCCAGCACGAACAGCTCCGGCCCGAGGTGCCAGCGGCCGCTCCCGGCCGCGCGGTCCACGAACCCCTCCTCGAGCAGCGCGCTCAGCAGCCGGTGGACCGTCGGGCGCGGCAGCCCGACGGCCCGGGCGAGGTCGGCCGTGCGGGCTCCCGCGGCGTCGAGCTCGGCGAGCGCCCGCAGCACGGCCGCGGTGCGCCCGACCATGCCCAGGGGTTCGCTCACGACGGGATCGTACGACGCGTCCGCTCAGTGGACGCGTCCAGCGAGAGGCGGTCACCCGGCGAGCAGTCCCGACCGGTCGCTTGACCCCGTGCGGGCCCAGCGGTGGACTCGCGGACGGGTCGCTCGGGCGACACCGGACGGACGCAGCAGGACGAGGGCAGGACGAGGGCAGGAGGAGCCGGGTGGACAAGGTCGTCGCCTCGGCCGCTGAGGCGGTCGCGGACATCGGGTCGGGGTCGAGCATCGCCGTCGGGGGCTTCGGCCTCTGCGGGATCCCGACCGTCCTGCTGGAGGCACTGCTCGCCACGGGCGTGGACCAGCTGGAGGCGTTCTCCAACAACGCCGGCGTGGACGACGCGGGCCTCGGCCTGCTGCTCGGAGCGGGCCGGCTGCGGCGGATGGTGGCCTCCTACGTCGGGGAGAACAAGGAGTTCGCGCGGCAGTACCTCTCCGGCGAGCTCGAGGTCGAGCTCACGCCCCAGGGCACCCTGGCGGAGCGGATGCGCGCGGGCGGCTCGGGCATCCCCGCGTTCTTCACCGCCACCGGCGTCGGCACCCAGGTGGCCGACGGGGGCCTGCCCTGGCGCTACGACGCCGACGGCAACGTCGTGAAGGCCTCGCCCGCCAAGCAGACCCAGGTCTTCGAGACGACCGACGGCGAGAAGGAGTTCGTGCTCGAGGAGGCGATCGTCGCCGACTTCGCCCTGGTGCGGGCCGCCCGCGGCGACCGCCACGGCAACCTCGTGTTCCGCCGCTCGGCCCGCAACTTCAACCCGCTGGCCGCCATGTGCGGCCGGGTGACGATCGCCGAGGTCGAGGAGCTCGTCGAGCCCGGCGACCTCGACCCCGACCACGTGCACCTCCCGGGCGTCTTCGTGCACCGGGTGGTGCCGCTGACCCCCGAGCAGGCGGCGGACAAGCGGATCGAGAAGCGCACGGTGCGCGCGAGCGGCGAGGAGGCCTGACATGGGCTGGACCCACGACGAGATGGCGGCCCGCGCGGCCCGAGAGCTGCACGACGGCTCCTACGTGAACCTGGGCATCGGCCTGCCGACCCGGGTCCCCAACTTCGTGCCCGACGACGTCGAGCTCGTGCTGCAGAGCGAGAACGGCATCCTCGGCGTCGGCGCCTACCCCACCGACGATGCCGTCGACCCCGATCTCATCAACGCCGGCAAGGAGACGGTGACGGTGCGGCGGGGCGCGTCCTACTTCGACTCCGCGACCAGCTTCGGCATGATCCGCGGGGGCAAGGTCGACGCCGCCATCCTCGGCGCCATGCAGGTGTCCGAGGCGGGCGACATCGCCAACTGGATGATCCCCGGGAAGATGGTCAAGGGCATGGGCGGCGCGATGGACCTCGTCCACGGCGCCGCGAAGGTCGTCGTGCTCATGGAGCACGTGGCGCGCGACGGGTCCTACAAGATCGTGCGGGAGTGCTCGCTGCCCTACACCGGCCGCGGCGTCGTGCAGCGCATCATCACCGACCTCGCCGTCATCGACGTCACCCCCGACGGCCTGCGCCTCGTCGAGCTCGCGCCGGGCGTCGACGAGGCCGAGGTCCGCGCCAAGACGGAGCCCGACCTGCTGGCCTGAGCCCGCGTCACCCGAGGCGGCGGCTGAAGACCAGCACGCCCCGGGCGGGGTCGAGCTCGTGCGGGGGGACGCCGGAGAGCGCGACGAGGTCGTCGAACGACCCGTACCCGCCGATGCCGTCCCGCACGGCCACCACCTGCTCCGCCAGCGGCAGGGGCAGGTGGGCGTGCTGCGCGAGGGTGCGGGCGTCGACGCGGTTCACGTCCACGAGGCCACCGTCGGGGAACGTCCGGCCGACGAGATCGGGGCGTCCGATCCGCAGCTCGTGCGCGAGCGCGGGCTGGTCGTCCATCAGGTGCCGGGCCGTCTCCCGTGCCGCTACCGTCTCCCGGTGCACGGCGACCGCCGCGGCCTGCTGCTCGAGCACGGGCGACGGCTGCGAGCGGGACACCGCAGGACTGTCGTCCGCGAAGACCCACGCCCGGATCGCCACGGCGTGCGCCAGACCCACGAACAGGAGCACGACCATCGCCGCCGTGAACAGGGCAGCATCGAGGCCGCCCCGATCACGGTCGACGCCGAACAGCGCCGCGACCGCGGCCAGGTAGACCGCGACGGCGACCGCCTGCGCCCGGCTGCGCTTCTTGACCGCCGCGTGGGCCATGATCGCCGGGGTGCCGAGGCCCAGCGTGACAGCGGGCACGAGCGCCCACAGCCAGCTCACGAGGGTGGTGTTCCTGCCGTTGCTCACGGCTGCTCTCCTTCCCCTTCCGAGCGGTCTTCATGCCCGGTCCTGGTAGGAACGAAGCGTGGCCACCGCCCGCATCACCCCCGCGACGCTCGGCGCGTGGCTCGTCAAGACCGACCCCCGCGCGAACCCCGACCTGGTCGCGGCGGCGAGGGGCGGCGTACCGCTCGTGGTGACGAGGCGCTGCGTCAGCGACAACTACCGCGGCCGGATGATGGCGCCGGGCGACCGGGTGCTCCTCTGGGTGTCCGGCGACGGGCGGCTGCTGACGCGCGGCATCTGGGGGCTGGGGAACGTGACCGCCGCCGTGCGCCCCCGCGACGGTGACGGACGCCCGGAGGTCGGGCTCGACGTACCGCTCCTGCCGGACGGCGTGCCGGCCGAGGAGGTCCGGGCCGCCGGCGCGGGCGACCTCGAGGTGCTGCGGATGCCCGCCGGCTCCAACCCGTCCTGGGTGTCCCGCGAGCAGCTCGCCGTGCTGGTCCCGCTGCTGCCGGCCTGGCCCGCCGGATCGTCGGACAGGGGCGCCGCGAAGCCCTAGTCTGGCGAGGACCCCGGCGCTGCGGCGCCGCCTCCCGCGCCCTGCTGAAGACCGCTTCTGCACCGCCACAAGTTGTGCGGTGGTTGTCCACAAGCACGGTGGCGTCATCCCGTTCCTGGTGTGGACTGTTCCCTCCCACGCGCGGTGCGTGGAGATGGAAGGACACTCGGGTGCTCGGACCGGAACGTGATGTGACGCTGCGCGGACGCGTGCGCGTGTTCGTCGTCTGGCAGCTGCCCACGCTGCTGCTGACGGCCTACCTGGCGACCGCCCTGGCCCTGACGGCCCCGCACCTCCTGGCGAGCACACCCATCGTCCTCTCCCTCGCCCTCGTCGCCGCGGCCTCCGTCGCCGCCCTCGCCGCGCCGTGGGAGCGCTGGGGCCTCGCCTGGCGCATCGTCGTGCCCGCGGCCACCCTGCTGGCGACCGTGGTGCTGCGCCTCGACCTGGGCGACCTCCGCTCGATCGGCCTGCTCTCGGTGCTGCCGCTGACGTGGCTGGCGTTCGAGTTCGGGGGGCGCGGCATCGTCCTCGCGCTGGCGGGGGCGTTCGCCCAGAGCGCCTGGACCTTCGTCGGTCCCGGCACCGGCCTGTCCACCGGCCTCGCCTGGGTGCAGGCCTCGCTGTTCCCCGTGGTGACGATCGCGGTGGTCGTGACCGCCCGCTCGCTGGCGATGCTGCTGCAGCGCAAGCAGGACGACCTCCTCGCCTCCCGGGCGGCGCTGCGGGAGCAGCTCGACCTGGCGCGGCACCGCCTGCTCGTCGCCGAGCGCGTCACGGGCGTGATCGACGCCGGCGTCTGCTACCTCGACGACCGCGGCCGCCCCGCGCTGCTCAACCCCTACGCGCGGCACCTCGCGGCGCTCGCGGGGTACGACGCGAGCCAGCCCGTCCCCGTCGGTCCGCCCCCGGGCTCCCCCCACCGCGTCTTCTACGAGGACCGCGTCACCCCGGTCCCGGCCCGCGAGCAGATCGTCGCCCGGGCCCGACGGGGCGACGACGAGCCCGGCCGGCTCTACTGGGTCGGTCCGCCCGGCGACCAGCGGGCCATGATGGCCTCCTGCCACCAGCTGTGGGAGGGCCGCGCCCCCTCCGGCGGCGGGCAGCACCGCGGCCCCCTCCCCGGCACGGGCACGGGTCCCGGCTCGGGGGCGGCCGACGAGCGGGCCGACGAGCCGCCGGTGCACCTCGGGTCCGTCGTCGCTGCGTGGGACGTCACCGAGCTCACCGAGGCGGTGGAGGTGCGCGACCGGTTCCTCTCGACCGTCTCCCACGAGCTGCGGACGCCGCTCACCTCGATCATCGGCCACAACGAGCTGCTCGCCGAGGCGCTGGAGAACGGCGGCCACCGCCCGGGTGACCCGCGCCTGGTGCGCTCGGTCGACTCCGCGCGCCGCAACGCCGCCGTCCTCATGGGACGCATCAACGACCTGCTGGAGGCGTCCCGCGAGGACCTCGCCGACGTCGGTGGCGACCGCAGCCCGACGGACCTCGCCGACCTGGCCCGCCAGGCGCACGACCGCCACCGCGCGCTGGCGGCCGAGCGCAGCACGACGCTGCGCCTCGACGTACCACCCGCGCCGGTGCGCGTGCTGGCGCAGCCCCGCCTGGCGCAGGCCGTGGACCAGCTCGTGTCGAACGCCGTCAAGCACTCCCCGGACGGCGGCTGCGTCACCATCACGGTGCGCCGCGAGGACGGGCCCAACGGCCCCGACGCCGTGGTGGCCGTGCGCGACACGGGTGACGGCATGACCCCGGCGGAGGCGCGCCAGGCGTTCACGCGCTTCTACCGCACCGAGCGGGCCCGCCGCAGCGCCACCCAGGGCCTCGGCATCGGCCTGCCCGTCGCGCAGCGCGTCGTCGCCGCGCACGCCGGCACCATCGAGCTCGACAGCGCCCCCGGCGCCGGGACCACCGCCACGATCCGCCTGCCCCAGGAGCGCACCCCGTGAACCTGACGCACGAACGTCACGGCGAGGTCCGACGACCGGGCCACCTCGTCGTCCGCAGCTCCGCGCAGGGCGACGAGCAGCACCGCAGCCACCACGTCAGCTGGGCGGGGCACGGCACGGTCCACGACGTGGTCGCCCTCCCCCACCCCCGCACCGCGCTCTACCCGGGTTCCGACGTGCGGGCCCGCAGCCTGCAGGAGGGCGACGGCCAGCTGGTGCTCCTGCTGCGCCCCATCGACGCGCGGGTCGACATCGTGTGGCGCGACGACGCCGGCGCCCGCCACGGCGCGGTCCTCGACGGCGACACCGGGGCGCTGCGCGCGATGACGACCGCCGAGCTCGACCGCGGCGGCAGCACGGGCCCGCGCTCCTGACGTCCTGGCTCAGGCCCGGGCGTCCACCCGCTCCAGGAAGGCCAGGACGCGGTCGATGAGCAGGCCGGCGGCCTCCTCGTCGTACGACGGCAGCGTCGGGTCGGCGAACAGGTGCGCGTCCCCGGGGTAGAGGAACAGCTCGCCGCCCTCGACCTGCGCGGTGAGCGCCCGGGCGACATCGAGGTCGCCCTCGCCCGCGAAGTACGGGTCCTCGGTCATGCCGTGCACCTGCACCGGGACCTCGTCGGGCCAGCGGTCGCCGAACTCGCTGGGCGGCACGCAGGCCTCGAGGAGCAGCGCACCTCGGGCGCCCGTACGACCCTGCGCGAGCATCTGCGCGGGCAGCACGCCGAGGGAGAACCCGGCGTACACGAGCTCGGTCGGGAGGTGGCCGACCGCGGCCGCCCCGCGCTGCAGCATCGCCGGGAAGCCGATGTCGGCGACGTGGTTGACCCCGTCGACGACCGTGTCGAACGTGCGCCCGTCGAAGAGGTCGGGGGTGTGGACCTCGTGGCCGGCCTCGCGGAGGCGCTCGGCGAACCCGAGGACGCCGTCCGTCAGGCCCTGGGCGTGGTGGAACAGGACGACGGTGGCCATGGCTGCCTCCTCGGCTGGGGGTACGGCGGCCACCCTAGGCGCCGGGCGGGAACCCGTCGTCCGGGACGTCGTCGTGGTGGCACACCCACGCCTCGAACTCGGCGAGCACGAGGTCGAAGCGCCAACGGTCGACGACGGCGAGGTCGCCCGCCTGCCCGAAGGGGTAGAACAGCCACGTGAAGGACGACGGGGCCAGGACGACCGTGAGCGCCTCGTCGCGGACGATCTCCCGCAGCAGACGGCGCAGCTCACCGGCCTCTACCCCGGGACCCACGACCCAGAAGTACGTGATGGGCTCACCGCCGCGCTGCACGCCCCCGTACGGACGGTCGGTCCGCCAGGGCCATGCCTCGGGGAACGCCCTCCGGAAGTGGCCAGCCATGATGTTGCGTCGCCCGTACTCGTGCCCGACGATCACGAGGGGCTCGTCCTCGTGCAGCTTGCGCAGCCGCCGGACGAGCCGGAGGTAGAGGTCCACCACGTCGGCGTCGTCCGCGTCACCGTGCGGCAGCCGGCCGTCGGCCAGTCCGTCGAGCCGCACGTGGTGGGCGCCTGGCAGCGCCCGGACCTCCCACGCGTCGGGCGCGTGTCCCGGCCACGCCGCCGCCCAGGCGGCGCTCAGGGCCCGGGCGTCTCCGGAGTCCGCGGGCTCCCGGAACGAGCCCGACCTACAGCCGCGCAGCCGTTCGAGGAGGGATCTCACGGCGCTGGTGGGCCCGCCATGTCGACAGCGCTCGGGTGCTCTGGTCCGGTCACCGGGGCATCCTGTCGCGTCCTAGGCCCGCCGCCTATTTGAACGCGTTCAGTTCTGCGCTACGGTCAGCCCATGAGGATCGTGATACCCGGCGGGACCGGGCAGGTCGGAGGCATCCTGCGGCGGGCGCTGGCGGCGGAGGGGCACGACGTCGTCGTGCTCAGCCGGCGTCCGGAGGCCCTCGAGCCGGGCGTGCGGCACGTGGTGTGGGACGGGCGCACCGTCGGCCCGTGGGCCGAGGAGCTCGACGGGGTCGACGCCGTCGTCAACCTCGCCGGCCGCTCCGTCAACTGCCGCTACACCGACCGCAACCTGCGGCAGATGATGGACTCGCGGGTCACCTCGACCCGGGTCGTCGGCGCCGCGATCGCGCAGGCGGAACGGCCGCCCCGGGTGTGGCTGCAGATGAGCACCGCGACGATCTACGCCGACACGCGCGGCCCCGCCCACGACGAGACCCACGGCGTCATCGGCGGCGAGGAGCCCGACGTACCCCTGTACTGGGAGTACAGCGTGCGGATCGCGCGGAGCTGGGAGGCGGCGCAGGCGGAGGCGGCGACGCCCGCCACCCGCCGCGTGGCGCTGCGCACCGCCCTCGTGATGAGCCCCGACCGCGGCGGCATCCTCGACTACCTGCTGTGGATGGCGCGCCTCGGCGTGGGTGGGCCGGTGGCGGGCGGCGGGCAGTACGTCTCGTGGATCCACGAGGACGACCTCGTCCGCGCCGTCCTGCTGCTCCTCGAGCGCGACGACATCGACGGGCCGGTCAACGTCGCCGCCCCGGAGCCGCTCCCCCAGCGAGAGCTGATGCGCGCCCTGCGCCGGGAGTGGGGCCACCGCCCCGGCCTGCCGGCCACGCGGTGGATGGCCGCGCTCGGGGCGTTCGCGCTGCGCAGCGACACGGAGCTGCTCCTCAAGAGCCGCCGCGTCGTGCCCGGGCGGCTGCTCGAGGCGGGCTTCACCTTCGAGCACCCGTCGTGGCCCGAGGCCGCCGCCGACCTCGTGCGGCAGGTGCGGTCGCGCTGAGCGCACCTGCGACAGCAGGCCGGCGACGGCTCGCCCTCCGCCACCGCGACCCCGCACGAACGGGAGGGCCTCGGCGTCAGCCGATCCACTCGTTCCCGGTCAGCTCGTCGAGCGCGGTGATGTCGAGGGTCGGCTCGATGCCCGACTCCGGGGCGAACCCGTAGTGCTCGACCGCCCGCCGTACCCACTCGGCGGCGTCGATGTTGAGCGGGCTCGAGACCCACAGCGCGTAGGGCAGGTTCACGAAGCGCTCCTCGCGCACCGCCGCCAGGTCGCGCGACGCCGGGTTGGAGCGCAGCACCTCGACCTTGTCCTCGAAGGACTGGCCCGGGTAGTCGACGAAGAAGATGACGTCGGGGTCGGCGGCGGCGAGCGTCTCCCAGCCGACCTCGGTCCAGGTGTCGTCGACGTCGGCCGTGGCGTTGGTGACGCCGGCGGCGTCGAAGATGGCCTGGGGCCCGCCGTACGAGCCCGAGGTGAAGATCGCGTCGGTGCCGGAGTCGAAGAGGAACGCCGTCGGCGCCTCGGCGGGCTGCGGCGCCTCCTGCAGCGCGGTACGACGGGCCTCGATGTCGGCGACCACCTGCTCGGCGGTCCCGGCGTGGCCGGTGAGCTCGCCGATGTTGCGCAGGTCGGTCGTCAGGGCCGTCCAGGCGTCCATCGTGCCGCGGCCGCCGTCGTCCTGCTGGCAGGTCTCGCTCAGCAGGTAGGTCGCGATGTCGTGCTCCTCGACCATGTCGGGCACGAGGTTGCGGGCCTCGCTGAACCCGTAGCCCCACCCGGCGAACATCAGCTGCGGGTCGACGGCGAGGACGTTCTCCAGCGTCGGGAACTGGTCGCCGACGACCTCGAGCTCGTCGACACGGTCGTCGGGGTAGGCGAGCTCGAGCACGTCCTGGTCCCGCGCCATGCCGGTGACGGCGACGAGCTCCTCGCGCGCGCCCGCGGCGAGGGCGATCGAGATGATGCCGCCGTCGTAGGCGTAGAGCTCGGTGACGGGCTCGGCGACGGTCAGGTCCTCGCCGCAGTTCTCCACGGTGATGCCGCCCGCGGCGGCCGAGCCGGGGTCGTCCGCCCCGCAGCCGGCGAGCAGGGAGGCGCCGAGGGCGAGCGAGACGAGGCCGACGAGGCGGGCGGGGGCGCTGCTGCTCACGAGAGGTCCTTCCGGGCGTGGATGAGGAGGTGGGACTGGTCGAGGTGGGGGTGGGCGACCTGGGTCGACCCGACCCCGAAGTGGGCCGCGACGTTGGGGGCGCTCAGCACGTCCTCGGGACGGCCGACGGCGACGAGGCCGGCGGGCCCGGCACCCCGCCGGTCGGGGTCGGGCCACCCGACGACGGCGACGACGTCGAAGAAGCGCAGGGCCAGGTCGAGGTCGTGGATGGTGGCGACGAGCGTCTCGGCGCGCTCGGCCAGCACCTCGAGCAGGCGCAGCTGCCAGGAGACGTCGAGGTGGTTGGTGGGCTCGTCGAGCAGCATGACCGGGCACTGCTGGGCCAGGCCGCGGGCCAGCACCGCGCGGCGGCGCTCGCCGCCGGAGAGCTGGTCGCAGGGGTCGTCGACGCGGTCGGCCAGGCCGACGGCGGCCAGCGAGGCGAGCACGACCTCGCGCTCCGCCGTACCCCCGCGGGACCAGGGCCGGGCGCGCGGGACGCGGCCCAGCGCCACCATCTCGCCGACCAGCAGCTCGGCCGCGACCACCTCCTCCTGGGGCACGTAGGCCAGGCGGCGGGCCCGCTCCCGGGTCGACACGTCGTGGCTGTCCTCGAGCCGGCCGGCGGCGTCGGCGATGAGCACGTCGCCCGCCCCGGGGTGCAGCACGCCGGCCAGCACGCGCAGCAGGGTAGTCTTGCCGGCCCCGTTGACGCCGACGATCCCGAGCCGGCCTCCCCGGGGTACGTCGAGGTCCACGTCGCGCAGGACCTCCCGCCCGCCGAGACGGGCCGTGACGCCGCGCAGGCGCAGCGCCAGGTCGGGGGGCGCCTGCGACGGGCTCCCGGCGCTCACCGGCCGCCGCCGAACTCGTAGCGGCCCCGGCCCATGAGCAGCAGGAAGAGCGGCGCGCCGACGACCCCGGTCACGACCCCCAGGGGGATCTCCTGGGGCCGCACCGCGAGGCGGGCCACCACGTCGACCCAGAGCAGGAACAGACCGCCGCCGAGCGCCGCGACCGGCAGCACGACGCGGTGCTGCGCGCCGACGACCAGCCGGGCGGCGTGGGGCACGATGAGGCCCACGAAGCCGATGCCGCCGCTCACCGCGACCAGCACGCCGACGAGCACCGCGAGGCCCACGAAGAGGGTGGTGCGCAGCCCGCCCACGCTGACGCCGAGCGCCGACGCGGTCTCGGGACCGGCCGCGAGGGCGTCCATCCACCGGTGGATCGCGACCATGGCCACGGTCGCCACCGCGACGACGACGGCGGGGATCACGAGCTTCTCCCAGGTCGCGCCGCCGACGCTGCCGAGCATCCAGAACATGACGGAGTTGGCGGCGCGCGGGTCGTCGCTGAGGAAGACGAGGAACGAGGCGATCGCCGACAGCCCCGAGGAGAGGACGACCCCGGAGAGCACGAGGCGCAGCGGCGTCAGGCCGCCCTGCGCGGTCGCCACCAGCCACACGAGGAGCGCGGCCACGAGGGCGCCCAGCAGGGCGCCGACGGAGATGGCGTAGATGCCGAGCGCGCCGAGCACCCCCATGGTGATGACCGCCGTCGCGCCGACGGACGCCCCCGAGCTGATGCCCAGCAGGTACGGGTCGGCCAGCGGGTTGCGCACCAGGGTCTGCATGCCGGCGCCGGCCACGGCCAGGCCGGCGCCCACGATGAAGGCCAGCAGCGCCCGCGGCAGGCGCAGCTCCCACACGATCACGTCCCAGCGGCCCGGCTCGCGCCCGGCGAGGCGGTCGGTCACCGCCGACACGACCTCGCCGACGGGGATGGCCTCGGACCCGAAGGCCAGCGACACGACGATGCTCGCGAGCCCGGCTGCGGCCAGCACGAGGACGAGCGGCCAGAACGGCAGGCGCCGGCGGGGGCGCGCGGTCCGGGTCCGCTTCCCGTGGCTCACGGGGTGGGGCCGGGTGTGGGTCGAGGACGGGGTGACGGGTCCACGGCGAGGTGCCTCTCGGGTCCGGGGCCCTGTGCGCGAGGGCCCGCTGTCGAACACGAGAGCCGACAGGTCTTCGGACTCGGGATCGTCCGACGACACCGCCTTCCCAGGACTCCCGCCCCAGTGGCACCTGGTGTCGCCGTCTCCCTCACCGCTGCGCGCCAGTCCCGGATTCCCACCGGTGTTCCCTGGCATCCGTTCGGATGCGATCGACTCGCCCGCGAACGTAGCACGGGGGCGCCGCGCGCGGGGCCCGCGGTCTCAGCGCCCGGCGAGCAGGGGGGTGCGCGGCGGCCGCGCCTGGGCCACACTGCTCGGCATGGAGCTCGTCTGGGTGGCTGCGGCGCTGACGGCACTGCCGCTCGCGCTCGTCGTCCTCACCGCGCTCGGCAGTCGGCGGCGCGGTGCGGGACGGGTGCGCGCGGCGGCGGCCGGCGCGCTGTTCCCCGTCACGTGGGTGGCGTGGTACCTCGTGGACGCGCCCCCGCGGTGGTGGCACGCGGCGGGCGGCTGAGCGGTACGGCGAGCGCCGTACCGGCCCGGTGGGTCACGTCGGACGGGTCAGAGGACGACCAGCACCAGGACGAGCAGCGCGGTGAGCGCCAGCGAGAGCAGGATCGAGCCGAAGCAACCGAGGCGGTTGCTGAAGAACAGGAACACGGGGGCCTCCGGGGGTAGGCGTGGACCGGGGCAGGTACCCGACCCGGCCGCCCGTCAGCCGGTGACCTCGTCGTCGACGATCAGGTAGCCGCCGTCCGTGGGCTCCAGGTAGAGCCGACGGACCTCGCTCTGCGACGACCCGTCGGTGGTGTAGGTGAGGGACACGTCGACCGCGTCCTCGCCCGCCGGCTGGACGTCGTCGACCGACACGGCGTCGATCGTCGCCCAGAAGCCCTCGTAGTCGTCGAGGCTGCCGACCTCGGCCTGGAAGTCGCTGCCGAGCATCGCCCACGCCATCGCGGTGTCGCCGGGCAGCGCCCCGTAGTAGGACTCGACGAACGCAGCACGGCCGGCCTCGTCGTCGGGCGCGGGGGTGGTCGTCGTGGGCGCGGGCTCGGAGGTCGAGGCGCTGGGCTCCGGGCTCGCCGGCTCGTCCTCGGTGGCGGTGCTCGCCGGGGCCTCGCGGGTGGGGGTGGTGCTCGTGCGGTCGTCGGCGCTCTGCTGGTCGTCGTCGCCCTGGCCCCACACGAGGAAGGCGACGCCGCCGAGCACGGCGAGGAGCGCGAGAGCGGCCACGAGCGGCCAGCGCCGGCGGGCGCGGTCGTCGACCGGGTCCGGCGCCACGGGCGGGGGTGGTGCCGGGCGCGTCTGCGTGGCGACGGGTACGGCGACCGGTTCGGCCGGCGACGCCGGCGTGGTCGGGCCCAGGAACGCTCCCGAGCGCGGCAGCGCCTCCCCGGAGCCGTGCCGCGCCGCGACGCGGCGCAGGGCGTGGGCGGCGTCGTCCATCGACCAGCGGGACACCGGGTCGGGGTCCATCATCCGGGCGAGGACGTCGCCGAGGACGCCTGCCCGCTGCGGCTGCGGCGGGCGCTGCGTGGCGATCGTGGCGAGCAGCGCGATGGCGTTGCCCTGCTCGGGGTACGGCGGAGCGCCCTCCACCGCCGTGTACAGCGTGGCCCCGAGCGCCCAGACGTCGGCGGCCCGGCTGGGCTCCTCACCGCGGGCCAGCTCGGGCGAGAAGAACGCCGGGCTCCCGACGACGATGTCGGAGCGCGTCAGCTGGTCGTCCCCGGAGGTGCGGGCGATGCCGAAGTCGGAGATCTTCGCGACGTCGTCCTCGGTGACCAGGATGTTGCCGGGCTTCACGTCGCGGTGCACCGTGCCGCGGTGGTGGGCGGCCACCAGACCGTCGGCGACCTGCGCGCCGATCCGGGCGACGCGCGCCGGCGACAACGGACCCTCCTCGGCGACGATCTGCGAGAGGGTCCGGCCCGCGACGTACTCCATCACCATCCAGATGTGGTCGCCGTCCTGGATGGCGTCGTACACCGACACGACGTTGCGGTGGTTGAGCGCCGCGAGCGAGCGCGCCTCCCGCATCGCGCGGGCCATGTCGGGCGTCGACTCGCCCGGCAGCTTGCCGACCTGCTTGGCGGCTACCGCCCGGCCGAGGACCTCGTCGTGGCACAGCCAGACGCTGCCCATCCCCCCGCGTCCGATCTCCCGCTCGATGCGGTAGCGGCCGGCGATGATCTGCGGCGGCATGCGGCTCCTCCTCCGGATCGGCTGGCTCGTCGTGGCCCTGCTGGGGTCGTCGCGCTCCGCACCCGTTACCCACCGGGCGCGCCGACCACGCTCCCACGGCGGGTGAGCCAGCGGGCGGTGGGTACCGAACCTCCATGAAGCTGTTGAGGAGCGCCGCTGTGATCGGGATCGGCAAGAAGCTGTACGACGAGGCCCGCAAGCCGCACAACCAGGCCAAGATCAAGAAGGCGGTGGCGTCGGCGAAGAACCGACGCTCGCGCCCGAAGCTCTGACACCCACGCTCGTCGTCGGCGGCCGATGGTCACCGACGGCGGGCGTGGGTGGCAGGGCGTCTGCCGCTGCGCGGCTCACACGTTGAAGCGGAACTCCACCACGTCGCCGTCGGCCATGACGTAGTCCTTGCCCTCCATGCGGACCTTGCCGGCCTCCTTGGCCTTCTGCATCGAGCCCGCGGCGACGAGGTCGTCGAACGAGACGATCTCGGCCTTGATGAAGCCGCGCTGGAAGTCGGTGTGGATGACGCCGGCGGCCTCGGGGGCGGTCGAGCCCTTCTTGATCGTCCAGGCCCGCGTCTCCTTGGGGCCGGCGGTCAGGTAGGTCTGCAGGCCGAGGGTGTCGAAACTGACGCGGGCGAGCACGTCGAGGCCGGGCTCGTCGACGCCCGTCTCGGCCAGCATCTCGCGGGCCTCGTCGTCGTCGCCCAGCTCGACCAGCTCGGCCTCGAACTTCGCGTCGAGGAAGATCGCCTCGCTGGGCGCGACCAGGTCGCGCATCTTCTGCTTGAGCTCCTCGTCGGCGAGCTCGTCGGCGTCGCAGTTGAAGACGTAGATGAACGGCTTGGCGGTCAGCAGCGACAGCTCGCGCACGAGCTCGCGGTCGACCGCGGTGGCGATGATCGGCGTACCGGCCTCGAGGTGGCCCAGCGCCTCCTTGGCCGCGGCGAGGGTGGCGGCCAGCTCCTTCTTGGCCCGCGCCTCCTTCTCCAGGCGCGGGATCGCCTTCTCCACCGTCTGCAGGTCGGCCAGGATCAGCTCGGTCTGGATGGTCGAGATGTCGTTGGCGGGGTTGACCTCGCCGTCGACGTGGGTGACGTCCTCGTCGCGGAAGACACGCGTGACCTGGCAGATCGCGGCCGACTCGCGGATGTGGGAGAGGAACTTGTTGCCCAGGCCCTCGCCCTCGCTCGCGCCGCGGACGATGCCGGCGATGTCGACGAACTCGACGGTCGCGGGCAGCACCTTGGCCGAGCCGAAGATCTCCGCGAGCACCGCGAGGCGCTCGTCGGGCACGCCCACGACGCCGACGTTGGGCTCGATCGTGGCGAACGGGTAGTTCGCCGCGAGCACGTCGTTCTTCGTCAACGCGTTGAAGAGCGTCGACTTGCCTGCGTTGGGGAGACCGACGATGCCGATGGTGAGAGCCACGGGGCGCGAGTGTACGGCGCGCCGCACCCGCCGCTCACATCTGCGGCCGCCCCGTCGGTGCGGCGTGGGAGGCTCGCTCCGTGAGCACCCCGACGTCGCCGCCCCGGCAGGATCCGCCCGCGGACCCGACCCCCGTCGCCCTGCGCCTCCCGGCGCACCAGGTGTCGCCGCGCGCCCGCGGCTACTGGCGGCTCACCGCGGCGCTGGCGACGTCGCTCCCGGTGATCGGCCTGGCGGTGGCCTGGGTGCTGTGGGGCGAGCGGCCGTGGTGGTTCACGCTGCTCCTCGTCGCGTCCGTCGTGGTGCTTCTCGTCGAGGTCGTCGTCATGCCGCCGCTGCGCTACCGCATCCACCGGTGGGAGGTCACCGGCGACGCCGTCCACACCCGCAGCGGCTGGCTGAGCATCGACGAGCGGGTGGCCCCGCTGTCGCGCGTGCAGACGGTCGACTCCTCGCAGGGGCCGATCCAACGCATGTTCCGCCTGAGGTCGCTGACCGTCACCACCGCGTCGGCGGCCGGCCCGATCAGCATCGAGTGCCTCGACGAACAGCTGGCCCGCGAGCTCGTCGCCGACCTCACGGCCATCACCTCCGCCACCCGGGACGACGCGACGTGAGCGAGCCGCACCCCCCGCCGTACGCCCCGCCGCACCCCCCGCCGTACGACCGGCCGGTCGACCGGCCGGTCGACCCGGACGACGGCTGGACGCGCCTCGACAAGCGGATGCTCGTCATCGGCCCGGTGCGCGTGCTGGGGCAGTTCGCCTTCCCGCTGCTGCTCGGCTTCATCGGCATCGGCACGCAGATGGGCCCGTGGGCGCTGCTCTTCGTGCCGATCGCCGTCGTGGCCGCGTGCGTGCTGGGCGCGATCCCGTGGCTGACGACGTACTACCGCCAGACCGCCACCCACTTCGAGGTCCGCCGCGGCCTGCTCAACCGCACCAACCAGACGGCGCCGCTCGACCGGGTGCGCAGCGTCGACCAGACCGCGTCGCTGCTGCACCGCGTGCTCGGCGTGACGAAGGTCGAGATCGGCACCGGCGTCGACGACAGCCGCATCACCCTGGACGTCGTGACCGCACCGGAGGCCCACCGTCTGCAGGTCGCGCTGCTGCCCCGGACCGCGGAGGGCGCGGGGCCGGCCCCGACCCCCGCCGTCGGTGGGGGCGAGGCGGCGGCGGACGCGTCGCCGTACCCGCCGGAGGCCGTGCCGGGCGCCCCCGTCGGCGTGCCGGGTCCCGGTGCGGAGCAGGTGCTCGCGACGCTGCGATGGTCGTGGCTGCGCTTCGCCCCGCTGAGCCTCGCGCGGCTCGCGATCGTGGCCGGCGCGTTCGGTGCCGGCTCGCAGTTCTTCGACGACCTGCCGATCTTCGACACCGAGCACGCCTCGGCGCTGTGGGACTGGCTGGGCCGGCAGTTCCTGCCGCTGCTGCTGCTCGTGGTCGCCGTCGTGCTGCTGGTGCTGTGGCTGGTGATCTCGCTGACGGGGTACGTCGTGCAGTGGGCCGGCTTCCGCCTCGTGCGCGAGCCCGGTGGGCGCCGGCCCGGCGACACCTCGCTCCACCTGCGCGCCGGCCTGCTCACGACGCGCTCCGTCACCGTGGAGGAGCGGCGCGTGCGCGGCGTCGAGCTCGTCGAGCCCGCCCTGATGCGGTTTGCGGACGGCGCCGAGCTGTCGACGCTCGCCACCGGGGTCGAGAACGGCACCACCAAGGTGCTGCCCTCCTGCCCCCTCGACGTGGCGGTCGCCGTCGGTCACGACGTGCTGGGCCCCGACGCGGCGGCCGCCGCTCCCCTCACCACCCCCCTCGTGCAGCACGGCCCGGGTGCTCGTCGTCGCGCCCACGTGCGCTGGCAGTGGTCGACGCTGATCTTTGGCACGGCAGCCCTCGCCGCGCTCCTGGTCGACGGCACGCCCGGCTGGGCGCCCGTGCCGGTCGTCGTGTTCTTCGCGGTGCTCGGCGTCGCGGGGGCGGAGTCGTCGTACCGCAACCTCGGCCACGCCCTCACGACGCTCGACGGGCGGCCGCGGCACCTCGTGGCCGGCAGCGGCGCGTTCGCGCGCACCCGCACCGTGCTCGAGGCCGAAGGCGTCATCGGCTGGGTGGTCGAGCAGTCGTTCTTCCAGCGTCGTACGGGTCTGGCCGACCTGGTGGCGACCACCGCGGCCGGCGGGGAGTCCGTGCGCGTGCGCGACGTCGACCTCGGCGTCGGGCTGCGCCTGGCCGACGCCGCGACGCCGGGCCTGCTGACCCCGTTCCGCGCCGCCCCCGCACGGGCCACGTAGCCTCGAGCGGTGCGCATCGCGACCTGGAACGTCAACTCCCTCCGCTCCCGCATCGACCGCGTCGAGGCCTTCCTCGAGCGGCACGACGTCGACGTGCTGGCGCTGCAGGAGACGAAGGCGCGGGTCGACCAGCTGCCGCTGATGGGCCTGCAGGCGCGCGGCTACGAGGTGGCCGCGGCCGGCACCAGCCAGTGGAACGGCGTGGCGATCATCAGCCGCGTCGGCCTCGAGGAGGTCGAGGTCGGGTTCCCCGGCATGCCGGGCTGGGGCGAGCCCGTCGAGCCGGAGGCGCGGGCGATCGGCGCGGTCTGCGGCGGGGTGCGCGTGTGGTCGCTCTACGTGCCCAACGGGCGCAAGGTCGACGACCCGCACTACGTCTACAAGCTCGACTGGCTCGCCCGCCTGCGCGAGGCCGCCGGCGCCTGGGCGGACACCCCGACCGCGCTCGTGGGCGACTGGAACATCGCGCCGCGGGACGAGGACGTGTTCGACATGAAGCAGTTCGCGACGTCGACGCACGTGACGCCGCGCGAGCGCGCCGCCTTCCAGGCGTTCCTCGACGACGGCTGGGTCGACGTCGTGCGGCCGCACACGCCGGGGCCGGACGTCTACACGTACTGGGACTACTACCGGCAGCGGTACGAGCGGAACCGCGGCCTGCGCATCGACTTCGTCGTCGGCTCGCCGAGCTTCGCCGACCGCGTGACGGGGGCCTTCATCGACCGCGAGGAGCGCGCCGGCAAGGGTGCGTCCGACCACGCCCCCGTCGTGGTGGACCTGGACTGAGGAGCCGCGCAGCCTGGCGGAGACACGACCACACGCCCAGGCCCACCAGCCACGGGCGGCTGTCGCGAGCACTCTGGGTACAGGGCGGCGCACTTTCGCTAGGTTGACGGTTGTGGCACTCACCGGTGACGAGCGGCCGTGAGCCTCACGGCCCTGCTGATCAGCGTGTCGACGAGCACGTCGCTCTACATCTTCGACGGCGACGATGCCACGCTGGATCGAGTCGCAGCGGGGCTGCTCCTGCTCGCCACCGTGACGCTCTGCGCGTACCACCTCCTCACCCCTCGCGGGCGGGCCAGCATCACCACCGTCGCGGGCGCGCCCACCAGCGCCCGGGGCAGAGTCGCCGCGGCCGTCTCGGGTGCCGCCATCGCAGCCGTCGTCCTGGCCGTCTGGATCGGTCTCGACCTCCCTTACTGGTTCGGCGTCCTCGTCCTATTTCCCGTGGGTGGCGCTGTCATGTTCGTCATCGACAAGACCGTCCTGCGCCTGAGCCGGCACCAGGTCGTCGCAGGCCCAGACGCGCCCAGCCGTCCGCTCGAGCACGACCCCCGCGGGACGCCGTGACAGCGCTTCTCATGCCCGTCGTGGTCGCGACCGGCGCTGCCGTCATTTTCGTGGCGGGCTTCTTGGTCGACGACGTCTCCACCACCCACCGCACAGCGGGTCAGACGTCGTGCGTGGCTGTCGGCTGCCTGTTCGGCTACTCCGTCGCCACCGTCCGCGGTCGGGAGAGGTGGAGACGCCCCGCGCGGCGGGAGCCGATGTCCACCGACGAGCAGTGGGGACTCTTCTTCGGCCTCACCACCGGCTTCCTCAGCATTGGTGCTGTTCAGTGGGCCAGACGTTCACTGGTGGCTCAAGGTCACGATCGTGATGCCGTTGACCGGAGCGGCTGCGGTCCTCGTCCAGATCGTCTTCCTCCGGTCGAAGAGGTCCCGTCGGGTGGCGGCGGGAGTGGACCGTGACGACTGACCACCACCCCGACCGCCGCAACGACGTCTTTGCCGCGTTCAACGTGCTGTTCATCCTCGCCGCGTCCACGCTCCCGAGGTTGTTCGACCTGCCGGACTGGTCGTTCCTTCCTGTGGTGGCCCTCGCTGTGGTCGTGTACGCAGTGCTCGCCTTCGCGCTGCTCCGGTACCTCGGCAGGAACCGGACCTCCTGACCGCCCGCGGCCTCCACCGCAGGGACCCCGAGCGCGCAGCGTCCGCGTGCGCAGATTCAGCCACGGCCCCGCCCGCCGACTGAATCCACGCACTCCCCCGGCCGCCGTCCGGGCGGGCAGCGCCCAGGCGGGGAAACCTCAGCGCTGCAACGCCCGGAACACCCCCGAAACATCGGTTTCCTAGCGTGCGGCGCGTGACCCTCCTCCCCGTGCCCGACCGGCCGCTCGACGCCGGGGTGGGGCCGATCCGCTCGGCGACCTACCTCCCGTCGGCCCGCGAGAACCTCCTGTGGGGGCGCCTGCCCTGCGCGCGCGACCGGCCGGTGCTCACGGTCGACCCCGGCACCGAGGTCACCGTCGACACCCTCAGCCACGAGGGCGTGCTGGAGGACCAGGGCCGCGACCCGCGCGCCTTCTTCGCCCGCCACGGGGTCGAGGGCGACGGAGTGCTCGCCGACGCCGTCGACCTCGCCGCCTCCGACCACCCGCACGACCCCGGCACCGAAGGCCCGCACGTGGTCACCGGGCCGATCGCGGTCACCGGCGCGCGCCCCGGGGACCTGCTCGCGATCACCGTCCTCGAGACCCTGCCGCGGGTCCCCTACGGCGTCGTCTCCAACCGGCACGGCCGCGGCACGCTGCCCGGCGAGTACCCCCTCGACGACCTCCCCGTCTTCTCCGCTTTCGCAGCCATGGCCGAGCACACGGGCGCCGGCGGGGAGCGGGCGTCGTACGGGGAGCTGCCCCTCACCCACGCGGGGTACGGCGACCCGCAGGCGCCGCGCGCCCGGTTCCCGCTCGCGCCCTTCCTCGGGATCATGGGCGTGGCGGTCGCGGACGAGGCCCGGCCCCACTCGGTGCCGCCCGGCGCCCACGGGGGCAACCTCGACATCAACCTGCTGACCGTCGGGTCGACGCTCTACCTCCCGGTGCAGGTCGCCGGGGCGCTGGCCTACCTCGGCGACCCCCACTTCGCGCAGGGCGACGGCGAGGTCGCGCTCACGGCGATGGAGGCCAGCCTCCGCGCGACCGTCCGCCTCGACGTCGTCGCGCACGAGGACGCGGTGGCCGCCTTCGGCGACCTGGCCGGCCCGCTCGCCGCCACCTCCGACCACCTCGTGCCCACCGGCCTCGACCCCGACCTCGACGTCGCGACCCAGAACTGCGTGCGCGCCGCCATCGCCCTGCTCGGCGCCCGCTACGGGATGGAGCCGGCGATGGCCTACGCCTACCTCTCGGCCGCCACCGACTTCGACATCTCCCAGGTGGTCGACGTCGTCAAGGGCGTCCACGCGCGGATCCGCACCGCCGACTTCGCCCACCTACCGCCGCCGACCGGCCCCCGCACGCGATGATGCCGCGCATGAGCGGTACGGCGAGCGCCCCCGACGACCTGCCCCCCGGTCTGGTCGAGGCCTTCTGGTCCTACGAGCGGGCGCTGATGGCCGACGACCTGGCGACGCTGGACGCGCTCTTCGCCCCCGGTCCCGACACCCTGCGCGCCGACGCCGCCGGCGTCCTCGTCGGCCACGAGCAGATCAGCGCGTTCCGCGGCGGCCGGGGCGGCGCGCCCCGCCGTACCGTCGTCGACGTCCGCGTCCAGGTGGTGGACGACGTCAACGCGCTCGTGATGGCCACCACCGAGCTGGCCCGCGGCGGCCGCGGCGTGCAGACCCAGCTGTGGCAGCGCCGCGAGCAGGGCTGGGTCGTCACGGCTGCCCACGTCGCGACCACCCCGCCCGCCCTCGACACCCGGATCTGGCGCGTCGTGGGCGACCCGCTCGTCACCGGCCGCGACGAGGGCCAGCTGGCCGGGGAGACGGTCGCCGTCAAGGACGTCTACGCCATCGCGGGCCAGAAGGTGGGAGCGGGCAGTCCGGCGTACCTCGCCGCCGCCCCGCCCGCGCCCCGCACCGCCCGGGCCGTGCAGCGCCTGCTCGACGCGGGCGCGGACGTCACCGGCATCGCGCGCACCGACGAGTTCGCGTGGAGCCTGTTCGGCACCAACGAGCACCACGGCACGCCGCCCAACCCGCACGCGCCGCGCCGGATCCCCGGCGGGTCGTCGTCGGGCTCCGCCACCGCCACGAGCCTCGGCCAGGTGAGCATCGGGCTCGGCACCGACACCGGCGGGTCGATCCGCGTGCCCGCCTCGTGGCAGGGGTTGTGGGGCATCCGGACCTCCCGCAACGCCGTGCCGCGCGACGGGCTGCTCGCCCTCGCGCCGACCTTCGACACCGTCGGGTGGATGACCCGCGACGCCGGCCTCCTCGCCCGCGTCGGCGACGTGCTACTCCCCCCGGCCCCGCCCCCGGCCGTGAGCGACCTCGTGCTCGCCACCGACCTGCTGGCGCTGGCCGCGCCCGACGTGCGCGCCTCGGTCGAGGCGGTCACCCGGTCGTGGGGCACCGTCTTCCGCGAGCCGTTCGGTGCCCACGAGCTGGCCGCCTGGCGGCGCACGTTCGTGCTCGTGCAGTCCGCCGAGGCGTGGCGCCAGCACGCGGGCTGGGTCGCCTCCCGGCTCTCGACCCTGAGCGCGCCGGTGCGGGAGCGCTTCGAGGCCGCCGCCCGCCTCGACCCCGCCGAGGTCGCGGCCGCCGCCGACGCCCTGACCGGCATCCGGCTCGAGATCCGCCACCGCATCGGCGACCGGGTGCTCCTCCTGCCCTCGACGCCGACGGTGGCGCCGTACCCCGGCACGGCCGACCAGCAGCTGCGCGACACCCTGCTCGCGCTCACCTCCATCGCCGGGATCGGCGGCCTCCCGGCGGTCAACGTGCCGCTGCGCACCGCCGAGGGACTGCCCTGCGGGGTCTGCCTCGTCGCCGCCCCGGGCCGCGACCGCGACCTCCTCGCGCTCGCCGCCGACCTCGCCCGCAGCCGCGCCGGCGCCTGACGAAACGTTCGTTACCACGGCGAAACGCGCGCGCCGGTCCGTGAAACACGGCGTCCCTAGGTTGGTCGCCGACCGCGGGGAAGGGAGCCAGGGGCGTGCGGATCGAGGACTTCAACGGCCTGCCGGCCGACGCGGCGCGGGAGGTGCTGCGCCCGGCCGCCGACGTCGGCTGGTGGGTCGACGGGCTCGTCGCCGCGCGTCCGTACGACGACCGCGACGCCCTGCTCGCCCGCGCCGAGCGCGACGCGGCCCGGTGGAGCACCGCCGACGTCGACGCCGCCCTCGCCCACCACCCCCGGATCGGCGAGCGCCCCGCCGGGGAGGGCGCCGAGGCCGCCCACAGCCGCCGCGAGCAGGCCGCGATCGTCGACCCCGGCCCCCGCGACCCCGGCCTCGAGGAGGCCGTCGCGGCCGGGAACGCGGCGTACGAGGCCCGCTTCGACCGCGTCTTCCTCATCCGTGCCGCGGGCCGCACGCGCAAGGAGATCCTCGACGAGCTCGTGCGCCGGCTCGACAACGAGCCGGCCGCCGAGGCCGCCGAGGTCGCCGAGCAGCTGACCCAGATCGCGCTCCTCCGACTCGACGGGATCCTCTCGTGACCACCTGCTCCACCCACGTGCTCGACGCCGCCCGCGGCGTGCCGGCGGCCGGGCTCAAGGTGACCCTGGCCGACGCCGACGGCGTCGCGCTGGCCCACGCCACCACCGACGGCGACGGGCGGGTGCGCTGGGACGAGCCCCTGGAGCGGGCGGGCGCGGGCGCCGAGCTCGACCCCGCGACGTACCAGCTGCGGTTCGCGACCGGCCCGTGGTTCACGGCCGCCGGGCGCGCCACCTTCTTCCCGCGCGTCGAGCTGACCGTGGCCCTCGCGGGACCGCACGTGCACGTCGCTCTGCTGCTGAGCCCGTACTCCTACACCACCTACAAGGGGAGCTGAGATGGCGATCGGCGACATCGTCCTGGGGGCCAACCAGTACGGCAAGGCGGAGTGCCGCCTCGTGCGCGTCGACCGTGACAGCCCGGTCCACCGCATCACCGACCTCACCGTGACCGCCCAGCTGCGCGGCGACTTCACCGCCTGCCACACCGACGGCGACAACAGCCAGGTGGTCGCCACGGACACGCAGAAGAACACGCTCTACGCCTTCGCCCGCGAGCACGGCGTGCGCACGCCCGAGCACTTCCTCATGACGTACGGCGCGCACTTCGTCGAGGGGTTCGACTGGGTGAGCGGCGGGCGCTGGGAGGCCGAGACGTCCACCTGGGACCGCATCAGCGTCGACGGCGCGCCGCACGACCACTCGTTCGTGCGGCGCGGGCAGGAGACCCGCACCACGGTCGTGCAGAAGGACGGCGACGCCACCTGGATCGTGTCGGGGCTCAAGGACTGCGTGGTGCTGAAGTCGACGGGCTCGGAGTTCCACGGGTTCCCCCGCGACCGCTACACGACGCTCGCGGAGGTCGACGACCGCGTCATGGCCACGTCGGTGACCGCGTGGTGGCGCTACGCCCCGCAGACCCAGGCCGAGCTCGAGGAGCTCGACTTCGACGCCCTCCACGACGGCATCCGCGCGGAGCTGCTCGCCGCGTTCGCCGACCTCCACTCGTTGGCCCTGCAGCAGACCCTCTTCGCCATGGGACGCCGGGTGCTGGAGCGGTACGGCGTGGTGGCCGAGGTGCGCCTGTCGTGCCCGAACAAGCATCACTTCCTCGTCGACCTCGAGCCGTTCGGCCTCGACAACCCGGGCGAGGTGTTCTACGCGGCCGACCGCCCGTACGGGCTCATCCAGGCCACCATCACCCGGGAGGGGCAGGCCGAGGTGCCGCAGGCGTGGGCCACCGTGCCCGCGTTCGCCTGATGCGGGTCGACGCCGTCCGCGGCCGGCGGGTGCTCGTCGGGGACGCCTTCGTGCCCGCCACCGTCGTCGTCCAGCGGGGACGGATCGCCGCCGTCGAGGCCTACGAGCACGAGGCGGAGGGCGTGGTCGTGCAGGCCGCCGACACGGCGTACGTCGTACCCGGGGTCGTCGACACCCACGTGCACGTCAACGAGCCGGGACGCACCGAGTGGGAGGGCTTCGCGTCCGCGACGCGGGCCGCGGCGCTCGGCGGCGCGACGACGCTCGTCGACATGCCCCTGAACTCCCTGCCGCCGACCACGACGGTGGAGCACTTGCGCGTCAAGCGGGCCGTCGCGCGCGACCAGCTCATGGTCGACGTGGGGTTCTGGGGCGGCGCGGTGCCCGGCAACGTCGGCGACCTCGAGCCGCTGTGGGACGCCGGGGTGCTGGGGTTCAAGTGCTTCCTCGCGCCGAGCGGCGTCGACGAGTTCCCGCCGCTGGACCCCGCCCAGTTCCTGCTCGCGCTGCGGGAGGTGGCCCGCTTCGACGGGTTGATGATCGTGCACGCGGAAGACGCAGGTGTGCTGGCCGCGGCGCCGCAGGAGGCGGGCGGCTCCTACCGCGCGTTCGTGCGTTCGCGGCCCCACGAGGCGGAGACCGCGGCGATCCGGCAGGTGATCGACGGCGCCCGCGAGACCGGCGCCCGGGTGCACGTGCTGCACCTGTCGAGCGCGCGGGCGCTGGGGATGATCGCCGACGCCCGCGCCGAGGGGCTGCGGCTGACCGTCGAGACGTGCCCGCACTACCTGGTCTTCGACGCCGAGCGGGTGCCGCACGGGGCGGCGCAGTTCAAGTGCTGCCCCCCGATCCGCGACGCCGGCAACCGCGAGGAGCTGTGGGCCGCGCTGCGCGCCGGGATCATCGACTGCGTCGTCTCCGACCACTCCCCCGCCACCGCGGAGGAGAAGGGCCGCGGCGACGGCGACCTCCAGCAGGCGTGGGGCGGGGTGTCGGGGCTGCAGGTCGGGCTCGCGGTGATGGCCGCCGAGGCCCGCCGGCGCGGCATCGGGCTCGCCGAGGTCAGCCGGTGGATGTCGCGCCACACCGCCGACCTCGTCGGCTTCGGCCACAAGGGCCGCATCGCCGTGGGCGCCGACGCCGACCTCGCCGTCTACGACACCGGCGTCGACTTCCGCGTCGAGGCCGCGCAGCTGGCCCACCGCAACCCCATCTCGGCGTACGACGGCATCCGGTACGGCGGCCGCGTCGTCCGCACCGTCGTGCGCGGCAACGCCGTCGACGTCGACCGCCCCGACCACACCTGGGGGCGGATGCTGGAGCGGGTGCGCTAGGTCCCTACAGCGCGGCCTCGAGGCCGGCCAGCACCTGCTGCTTGGTCGGCGCGCCCGCGGCGCGGGTGACCTCGCGACCGGCGGCGTCGAGCACGAGGGTCGTCGGGGTACGACGGACGTCCAGGTCCCGCACCAGCTGCAGGTGGTGCTCCGCGTCGACCTCGACGTGGGCCACGCCCGGCACCACCGCGGCGACCTCGCCGAGCACGCGCCGCGTGGCCCGGCACGGGGCGCAGAAGGCGGAGGAGAACTGCAGCAGCGTGGCGCGCTCGCCGGGCTCCCCCGGTACGCCGGCAGCCGCCGCCCGCGCCCACGCGCCGGGCTCGGCCGCCTCGACCGGCTCGGTGTCCGGCGCCGCGGTTCCGGCCGCGGGGGCAGCCGCGGCGGGCTCCGGCGTACCGGCAGCGGCGTCAGGAGCGGCGCCGCGCCGCGCACCCCGGAAGGCGCCGTCGGTGCGCAGGCGCCACAGGCCGAGGCCGCCGGCGAGCACGACGGCGGCGAGCAGGATCCACAGACCGGTCACGGACGGGCCAACGCCTCCGCGGCGCCCCCCATTCCGCCGCCCGAGTGCGCAGGTCCGGTCGCCGAGGCCCCACCCGACTGAACCTGCGCACTCCCGCCGCCCCGAAACAACCCGTTCGCGCGCCGAAACACCCGGGAAACGACCGTTTCATAGCGTCCTCGCCATGCCCGTCGCCCCACCGGTCGCCCCGGTCCACCCACCCGCGCGCCTGCTGATGGGCCCCGGCCCGATCAGTGCCGACCCCCGCGTGCTGCGGGCGATGGGGGCGCCGCTCGTGGGCCAGTACGACCCGGCGATGACCGGCTACATGAACGAGACCATGGCGCTCTACCGCGAGGTGTTCCGCACGACGAACGAGCAGACGCTGCTCGTCGACGGCACCTCGCGGGCCGGCATCGAGGCGGCGCTGGTCAGCCTGCTGGAGCCCGGCGACCGGGTGCTCGTTCCGGTGTTCGGTCGCTTCGGGCACCTCCTCGTGGAGATCGCCGAGCGCTGCGGCGCCGAGGTCCACACGCTCGCGACCGACTGGGGCACGGTGTTCGCCCCCGAGCAGGTCGAGGACGCCGTCCGCGCCGTCCGCCCGAAGCTCGTCGCCGTCGTCCACGGCGACACCGCGACGACGATGGCCCAGCCGCTCGCCCACCTCGGCGAGATCTGCCGGCGCCACGACGCGCTCCTCTACGTCGACGCCACGGCCACCCTCGGCGGCAACGCCTTCGCCACCGACGACTGGGGCGTCGACGTCGCGTCGGCCGGGCTGCAGAAGTGCCTCGGCGGGCCCTCGGGCAGCGCCCCGATCACGCTCTCGCCGCGCGCCGTCGCGGTCGTCGACGGGCGCCGCCACGTCGAGGCCGGCATCCGCGAGGAGGCCGACGTGGCGCGCGAGGCGGGCACCCGCATCGCGTCCAACTACCTCGACCTGGCACAGATCATGGACTACTGGGGCCCCCGCCGCCTCAACCACCACACCGAGGCCACGACGATGCTCTACGGCGCCCGCGAGTGCGCCCGCATCCTCGTCGAGGAGGGCGTCGACGCGGCCGTCGAGCGCCACCGCCTCCACGGCGACGCCATGCTGGCGGGCGTGACGGGCCTCGGCCTCGCCGTCTTCGGCGACGTCGCCCACAAGATGCACAACGTCGTCGCCGTCCACATCCCCGACGGTGTGCCCGGCGACGCGGCCCGCGCGGCGATGCTCACCGACTTCGGCATCGAGATCGGCACCTCCTTCGGCCCCCTCCACGGCAGGGTCTGGCGCATCGGCACGATGGGCTACAACGCCCGCCGCGACGCCGTGCTCACCACCCTCGCCGCCCTCGAGCAGGTCCTGCGCGGGTACGGCGTGCCGCTGACGGGCGGCGGCGGGGTCGCCGCGGCCCGCGAGGTGTACGACGGAGCCGCCGCGACCGCCGGGGCCGCAGCATGACCACCACCGGCCCCACCACCGACCCCACGACCGATTCCACCACCGCCGCCGGCGTGCTCGCCCGCTGCGCCGAGCTCGACGCGTTCTCCGCCGCGCCCGACCGGCTCGAGCGCCTCCACCTGACGCCCGAGCACGCGGCGGCCAACGCGCTGGTGCGCACCTGGATGACGGAGGCCGGCCTGACGACGTGGCAGGACGCGGCGGGCAACCTCTGCGGCCGGCGTGAGGGCCGCGAGCCCGGTCTCCCGGCGCTGCTCCTCGGCTCCCACCTCGACACGGTGCCGGACGCCGGCAGCTTCGACGGCATGCTCGGCGTCGTGCTGGCGGTGGCCGTCGCCCAGCGCCTCGGCGACCGGGTCGCGGACCTCCCCTTCGCGCTCGAGCTGGTCGCGTTCTCCGACGAGGAGGGCGCCCGCTTCGGCACGGCCCTGCTCGGCAGCCAGGCCCTCGCCGGCACGTGGGACGACGCCTGGTGGGACCTCGCCGACCGCGACGGCACCACGCTCGCGCAGGCCTACCGCGCCTTCGGGCTCGACCCCGCGCGCAACCACGAGGCCGCCCGGACACCCGGCAGCCTCGTCGGCTACCTCGAGGCCCACATCGAGCAGGGGCCCTACCTCGAGGCCGCCGACGCCTCGCTCGGGGTCGTCACCACCATCGCCGGCGCCCGGCGCTTCGCCCTGACCGTCCACGGCGAGGCCCGCCACGCGGGGGGCACGCCGTACGAGCGGCGGCGCGACGCCCTCGTGGGCGCCAGCGAGGCCGTCACCGCGGTCGAGCGCCTCGCCCGCGAGCTCGGCGTCATCGCCACCGTCGGGCAGATCGAGGTGCAGCCGGGCGCCGTCAACGTCATCCCCGGCCGCGCCGACCTCAGCCTCGACCTGCGGGCGCCGCGCGACGCCGACCGCGACCACGCGTGGGAGGTGCTGCACGCCGCCATCGCCGCCGCCTGCACGGCGCGCGGCCTGACGCTGGAGGTGAGCGAGACCCACCGCGCGCCCGCCGCCCCGTGCGCCGGGTGGCTCCAGCAGGCCGTCGTCGACGGCATCCGCGCGACCGGTGACGCCGACCCGATGGCCCTGTGGAGCCGCGCGGGCCACGACGCCATGGCGGTCGTCGCCGTCGCCGACATCGGCATGCTGTTCGTGCGCTGCCACGACGGCATCAGCCACCACCCGGGCGAGGACGTCCGCGAGGTCGACGTGGCCCGCGCCGCCGACGCGCTCGAGGCCGCGGTGCTCGCCGCGGCCGCGGCGTACGAGGCCGGTGGCACCGCCGCCGTGCCCGCCCCTGCGACGGGACCGGTGCGGTGACGACGGTGCGGATCGACGAGCGCATCGCCACGCACCGCGCCACCCTGTCGCCGCAGGAGCGCCGCGCCGCCGACACACTGCTGCAGCACCTCGACGACCTCGCGACCTACCGCGCCGCCGAGCTCGCCGACCTGGCCGGCGTCTCGAAGGCCACGATGAGCCGGCTGTTCCGCAGCCTGGGGTACGCCGACTTCGACGAGGTCCGCGACCACCTCCGGGCCCAGCGCGTGGCGGGCGAGCCGCGCCAGCTCAGCGCACCCGCGAGCCTGCCGGCGCACGCCCGGGCCGAGGCGGCGACGATCGCGACCGTCGTCGGCCAGCCCGGCGTCGTACCGGCCGTCGCGGCCCTCGCCTCGGCCCGGCGCGTGCACGTCGTCGGGTGGCGCGGCAGCCACGCGGTCGCGCTCCACCTGCGCCAGCAGCTCGCCCAGGCCCGTCCCGACGTGCGCCTCGCGCCCCTGCCCGGCCAGGTCATGGGCGAGGAGCTGGCCGACGTGGACGCCGGGGACGCGGTGCTCCTCGTCGGGTTCCGCCGCCGTCCCGTGGGGTTCAGCGCCTTCCTCGCCGACGCGGTCGCGACCGGCGCCGACGTCGTGCTGCTCGCCGACCCGACCGCCGCCGACCACCGCCGCCACCTCGGGCCGCGCGGCACCTGGCTGGGGTGCCCCATCGCCACCGAGCTCGCCTTCGACTCCTACGCGGCCGCGATGAGCATGGCCGCCGTGCTGGCCGACGGCGTCCTCGCCGCGCGCGGCGCCGCCGGGCGGGAGCGCGTCACCACGATCAGCAACGCCTACCTGCGCCTGAGGGAGATCGAGTGATGGACCTCGCCGAGCTGACGGGCGTGCGCGTCGCCCGCACCACCGACGACCTCGTGCTCCGCCCCGGTGAGGCGTGGCTGGGGGGCGGGTCGTGGCTCTACTCCACCCCGCAGCCCCACCTCACCGGCCTCGTCGACCTGACCGGCATGGGCTGGGCGCCGACGGCCCGCGACGACGACGGGGCGCTGCGGATCGCCGGCACCTGCACGGTCGCCGAGCTCGTCGCCGCCGCGGCGACGTGGCCCGCCGCCGACCCGGCCACCGCGAGCGCCGCCGCCCTCGTGCGCCGCTGCGCGGACGCCTTCCTCATGTCGTCGAAGGTCTGGAGCGTCGCCACCGTCGGCGGCAACCTCTGCCTCGGCCTCCCCGCGGGCGCGATGATCACGCTGACCGCGGCCCTCGACGGCGTCGCCGACCTGTGGTCGCCGGACCGGGGGGCGCGCGCCGTACCCGTCGTCGACCTCGTCACCGGCCCCGGCCGCACCGACCGCGCCGGCGACGAGCTGCTGCGGGGCGTCGACGTGCCCGCCGCGGCCCTCACCGCTCGCTACGCCTCCCGCCAGCTCGCCCTCACCCCCGTCGGCCGCTCCTCCGCGCTCGTCGTCGGCCGCCTCGACGCCGACGGCGCCTGCACGCTGGTGGTCACCGCCGCGACCACCCGTCCCCTGCGCCTCCGCTTCCCCGCCCTGCCCGGCGCGGCCGAGGTCACCGACGCGCTCGCCGGGGTCACGACCTGGTACGACGACCCTCACGGCCCCGCGGACTGGCGGGCCGGGATCACCCCCGTCCTCGCCGCGGAGGTGCTGGCCGAGCTGGCCGTCACCACCAGCAGCGAGGAGGTGGCCGCGTGATCGAGGTCAACGGCACCGCGGTCGACGCGTCCGGCGCCCACCCCGGCCAGTGCCTGCGCACGTTCCTGCGCGAGACCGGCCACCTCGAGGTGAAGAAGGGCTGCGACGCGGGCGACTGCGGCGCGTGCACCGTGCTCGTCGACGGTGCGGCCACCCACTCCTGCGTGCTCCCGCTGCACCGGGCCGAGGGCCGCGCCGTCACCACCGTCGCCGGCCTCGGGGCGCCCGACGACCTGCACCCGGTGCAGCGCAACTTCGCCCGCGCGGCGGGCTTCCAGTGCGGCTTCTGCACGGCGGGGTACGTCGTGACCGCGGCCGCCCTCGCCGACGAGCGCGGCGTCGTGCCCGGGGCCGACGACCCCGCCCGCGCCGAGGAGGTGGCGCGGACGTTCAAGGGCAACCTGTGCCGCTGCACCGGCTACCGCTCCATCCGCGACGCCCTCGCCGGGCGGTGCAACGTCGAGGAGCCGGACGGCGCGCCGGGCGGGCCGGGCCCGGCCCCGACCGCCGCCCTCGGCCGCTCCGTCGGCGCCCCGGCCGCGCGCCGCGTCGTCACGGGCCGCGAGCCGTTCACCCTCGACCTGCCCGAGGCCGGCGTGCTGCACGTCGCCCTCGTGCAGAGCCCCCACGCCCACGCGCGCGTCGTGGCCGTCGACGCGCGGGCCGCCGAGGCGCTGCCGGGGGTGCGGCTCGTGCTGACCCACCGCGACGTCCCCGGCGTGCTCTTCTCGACCGCGCGGCACCAGAGCCGCCTCGACGACCCCGACGACACCCGCGTGCTCGACGACGTGGTGCGGTTCGTTGGCCAGCGCGTCGTCGCGGTCGTCGCCGACTCCCCCCGTACGGCGGCCGCCGCCGCCCGCCTCGTGGAGGTCACCTACGCGCCCCTGCCGGCGGTGCTCGACCCCGAGGAGGCCCGGGCCCCGGGGGCGCCGCTGGTCCACGGCGACAAGGGGCCGGAGAGCCGCATCGCCGACCCGGGCCGCAACACGGTCGCGCGCAGCCACGGCGAGGTGGGCGACGTGGCCGCCGGTCTCGCCGCCGCCGCCCACCGGGTGAGCGGCACGTGGCGCACCGCGCGGGTCACCCACGCCGCGCTGGAGACCCACGGAGCGCGCGCCTGGGTCGAGCCCGACGGCACCCTCGTCGTCCGCACCAGCACCCAGGTGCCGTTCCTCGTGCGCGACGAGCTGGCGCGCATCCTCGACCGTGACCCCGCCACGGTGCGCGTCGTCGCGGCCCGCGTCGGCGGCGGCTTCGGCGGCAAGCAGGAGATGATCGTCGAGGACCTCGTCGCCGTCGCCGCGCTGCGGCTCGCCGAGCGCGGCGAGACCGCGCCGGTGCAGCTCGAGCTCACCCGCGAGCAGCAGTTCACGATGGTCCCGCTGCGCCACCCCATGCGCGTCGAGGTCGAGCTGGGCGCGGACGCCGACGGCGTGCTCACCGCGCTGCGCGTCGACGTGCTGTCCGACACCGGTGCCTACGGCAACCACGGGCCGGGCGTCATGTTCCACGGCTGCCACGAGTCGGTCGCGCTCTACCGCTGCGCGAACAAGCGGGTCGACGCCGAGGCCGTCTACACCCACAACGTGCCGTCGGGCGCCTTCCGCGGCTACGGGCTGGGCCAGGTGGTGCTCGGCATCGAGTCGGCGATGGACGAGCTGGCCCGCGAGGTGGGCATCAGCCCGTTCGAGGTCCGGCGGCGCAACGCCGTCGTGCCGGGCGACGACTTCGTCGTCAACGGCCCGCCCGACGCCGACCTCGTCTTCGGCAGCTACGGGCTCGACCAGTGCCTCGACCTCGTCGAGACCGCCCTGTCCGAGACCCGCGGGAGTGCCGCCGTACCCGGCGAGGGCTGGCTGCTCGGCGAGGGGGTCGCCGCGGCCATGATCGCGACCATCCCCCCGCGCGGGCACCACAGCGAGGCGGCGGTGACCGTCGCGCCCGACGGGTCGGTCACCGTCGACGTGGGCACCGCGGAGTTCGGCAACGGCACCGCCACCGTCCACACCCAGCTCGTCGCCGACGCCCTCGGCGTGCCCGTCGGGCGCGTGACGCTGCGCACCTCCGACACGGCGACGTCGGGCTACGACACCGGCGCCTACGGCTCGACGGGCTCCGTCGTCGCGGGCGCCGCCGTCGCCCGCGCGGCCGCCGACCTGCGGGCGCGCCTCGACGCCGTCGGCGGCCCGGGGGTGCTGGAGTCGCCCGTCACGGCCCGCGCGTCCCACACCGGATCGCCGCGCTCGGTCGCGTTCAACGTGCACGGCTTCCGGGTCGCGGTCGACCCGCGCACCGGCGAGGTGCGGGTGCTCGACTCCGTGCAGGGCGTCGACGCCGCCGTCGTGCTCAACCCCGAACAGCTGCGCGGGCAGGTCGAGGGCGGCGTCGCGCAGGCCGTCGGCGGCGCGCTGCACGAGGAGGTGATGACCCGGGACGGGGCCGTCACCACCGCCGCCTTCCGCGACTACCGGGTGCCGCAGATGGCCGACGTGCCGCCCACCCGCGTGCTGTTCGCCGACACCGTCGACACCCTCGGCCCGGCCGGCGCGAAGTCGATGAGCGAGGCGCCCTACAACCCCGTCGCCGCCGCGATGGCCAACGCCGTGCGCGACGCCCTCGGCGTCCGCCCCCACGAGGTGCCGATGAGCCGCGACCGGGTGTGGCGCCTCGCGCAGCAGCGGCCCGCCGCACCCCCGGCCACCCCGGCCACCCCGGCCACCCCGGCCACCCCGGCCACCCCGACCACCCCGAGCGAGGACCCCCGATGAGCGCACCCCACCCCGCAGCCCCCGCAGCGCCCGCAGCCGGCCCGACGGCCACCGACGCCACCTGGCTGGCCCGCGCCGTCGCGCTCGCGGTGGAGAACGTCGCCGACGGCGGTGGGCCCTTCGGCGCCGTCGTCGTGCGCGACGGGGAGGTCGTCGCGACCGGCCAGAACCGCGTCACGCCGACCCTGGACCCGACGGCGCACGCCGAGGTGCAGGCCATCCGCGCCGCATGCCGCGCCCTCGGCGACTTCTCCCTGGCCGGCTGCGAGCTGTTCAGCTCGTGCGAGCCGTGCCCGATGTGCGTGGCCGCGTCGCTGTGGGCGCGGGTGGACCGGGTGGTGTACGCCGCGGACCGCGACGACGCCGCGCACGGGGGCTTCGACGACCGCGCGTTCTACGACCTGCTGGCCGCGCCCCGCGAGCAGTGGGCCATGCCCGTGGTGCAGGTGCGCCCGGACGATGCCGCCGCGCCGTTCGACGCCTGGCTCGCCAAGGTCGACCGCACCCGCTACTGAGGACTGAAACGAACGTAACAGCGGTGAAACGCCGCCAACGTCGCGGCGTTACCCGCCCTTCCTAGCCTCCTCGCGTACTCGGGGCCCCGCACCGACAGGTGCCGCCAACACCCCTGATCGAGGAGAGACCATGAAGCTGTCCCTGCGCCACCGACGGTTCGCCCGCTGCGCCGCCGTCGCCAGCGCCACCGCGCTCGTCCTGTCCGCCTGCGGAGGCGGCTCGGAGGAGTCCGACGCCGCCGACGGCGACTTCGGCGACGTCACCCTGCAGCTCTCGTGGGTCAAGAACGCCGAGTTCGCCGGCGAGTTCTTCGCCGACACCAACGGGCACTACGCCGACGCCGGCTTCGGGGACGTGACCATGAACCCCGGCCCCGGCGCCATCGAGACCCTCGTGGCCTCGGGCGAGGCGGAGTTCGGCCTCAGCAACGCGATCGCCACGGCCCAGCTCGTCGCCGAGGAGGACGCCCCGATCAAGATCGTCGGCACCAAGTTCCAGAAGAACCCGTTCACCATCCTGTCGATGGCCGACGGCGGCAACATCGCGACGCCGCAGGACCTCGTGGGCAAGCGCATCGGTGTGCAGGCCGGCGGCAACGAGACGCTCTTCGACGCCCTGCTCGAGGTCAACGGCATCGACCCGGCCGACGTCACCAAGGTGCCGGTGGAGTACGACCCCTCCCCGCTCGTGGACGGCGAGGTCGACGGCTTCCTCGCCTACCTGACCAACGAGTCCATCACCGTGCAGATGGACGGCCACGAGGTCACCAACCTGCCCTTCGCCGACAACGGCCTGCCGTTCGTGGGCGAGTCGCTCATCGCCAACGAGCGCACCATCGAGGAGGACCCCGAGATGGTGAAGGCGTTCCTCGAGGCCGAGATCCGCGGCTGGCAGGACGCGCTCGCCGACCCCGACGAGGCCGCCCGCCTCGCCGTGGAGGAGTACGGCGCCGACCTCGACCTGTCGATGGACAAGGAGCTGGAGCAGGCCCGCGTCCAGACCGGTCTCATCGTCACCCCCGACGTCGTCAGCAACGGCCTGTTCACCATCAGCGACGCGCTCATCGAGGAGAACCTGGCCACCCTGGCCGCCGCCGACATCGACGTGAGCGCCGAGGACGTCTTCGACCTCTCCCTGCTCACCGAGCTGCTCGAGGAGAAGCCCGAGCTGGCCGAGCTGCCCGAGGGCGTCGAGGTCCCGACGTCCTGACCCCGCGCGTGCCGCCGCCCCCCGCGGGGCGGCGGCACGCCCGCGTCCGCACCGCCCGCCCCCGCAGCACCCGAGGGAGTCCCCCGTGAGCACGACACCGACCGCCGCCGCGGTCGTCCCGCCCCGGACGCCGTCCGGCACCCCCGCCTCCACCGGCACGGGGGTCAGGATCGAGAACCTGACCAAGACGTTCCGGATGGGCCGGCGCAGCGTGACCGCGCTCGACGACGCCACGCTGTCGACCGACAAGGGCAGCTTCCTCTCGCTGCTCGGGCCCTCGGGCTGCGGCAAGTCGACCATCCTGCGGATCCTCGCCGGGCTCGAGAAGCCCACCTCGGGCACCGCGCTCGTGGAGGGCCGCACCCCGCTGGAGCTGCGCCGCGACCACGAGCTGGGGATCGCGTTCCAGGACTCCGCGCTCCTGCCGTGGCGCTCGGTGGTCGCCAACATCCGGCTGCCGTTCGAGGTGTCCGGCCAGAAGCCCGACGAGGCCCTCATCGCCGAGCTCGTCGAGCTCGTGGGCCTCACCGGGTTCGAGAAGGCCAAGCCCGCCCAGCTCTCGGGCGGCATGCGCCAGCGGGTCTCGATCGCCCGGTCGCTGGTGGTGAAACCGTCGGTGCTGCTGCTCGACGAGCCCTTCGGAGCGCTCGACGACATGACGCGCCAACGCCTCAACGTCGAGCTGCTCCGCATCTGGACCGAGAAGCCGGCGACCACGCTCATGGTCACCCACGGCATCTCCGAGGCCATCTTCCTGTCCGACCAGGTCGCGGTGATGAGCCCGCGGCCGGGCCGGGTGAAGGCCGTCATCGACGTCGACCTGCCGCGGCCCCGCCTGCCCGAGATGATGCGCACGCCCGAGTTCCACGCCCTCCACGACCAGGCCAGCGAGCTGCTCTTCGGCTCGCACGGCACGGACTGAGGGCCGCCCCGTGCGCGCTCCCGGACGTGCCCGCTCCCTGCTCGTCGGTGCCGCCGGCGTCGTCGTGGTCGTGCTGCTGTGGTGGCTGCTGGCCCTCACCCTGCTCGCCGACGCCCGGGTGCCCACCCCCGGCGGCGTCGTCGCCTCGGTGCTGGACGACGGCTGGGCCTACTACGGTCCCAACTTCTCGATGACCGTGGAGGAGGCCCTCGTCGGCTTCGTCTACGGCAACGTCGCGGCCATCGCCCTGGCCTCGTTCGTGCTGCTCGTGCCCCAGCTGGAGAGCGTGATCATGCAGCTGGCCGTCATCAGCTACTGCATCCCCATCGTCGCCATCGCGCCGGTGCTCTACATCGTCATCGGCATCCCGGAGGACGGCGCCCCCTCGGGCACCGCGGTCGCCCTCGCCACCTTGTCGGTCTTCTTCACGACCGTGGTCGGCACCGTGCTGGGGCTGCGCTCCGCCGAGCGCACCAGCCTCGACGTCGTGAGCGTGTACGGCGGCGGCCGGTGGGCCCAGCTCCGCAAGGTGCAGCTGGTCTCCGCCCTCCCGTCCATCCTCAACGCCCTGCAGATCGCCGCTCCCGCCGCCTTCCTGGGCGCGATCCTCGGGGAGTACGCCGGCGGGCTGCGCCCCGGCGTCGCCCGCGTGCTCGTCACGGCCCAGCAGAACCTCGACGTCGAGCGGGCCTGGGCCACCGGGCTGCTGTGTGCCCTCGTCGCCGGCCTGGGCTACGCCGCGTTCGGGCTGCTCGGCCGCGTCGTCAGCCCGTGGTCGAAGGGGGTCGCGGCATGAGCGCCACCCTCACCCCGCCGCACGCCGACACGGGACCGGAGCAGCAGCCGGTGCGCAGCCGCACGGGCCTCGCCGTGCTGCGGTCCGTGGGCCGCACCCTGGTCACGATGACGTTCGTCCTCGCCGTCGTCGTCGGGCTGTGGGTCGCCGGGCTCGCGCTGTGGGACGTCGACGACTTCGTCGGCAAGGGCCCCGCCGACGTGTGGGCCCACCTCGTGACGGACCCCGACGCGGCTGAGAACCGCGACGGCATGCTGGGTCTGCTCCTGGTGACGCTGGAGGACGCGGCCACCGGCTTCGTCGTCGGCCTCGTCGCCGCGGTCGTCCTCGCCCTGCTCATCGTGCGCTTCCGCGCGGTCGAGAGCGCCGTCATGCCGGTCGCGATGGTGCTGCGCTCCGTGCCCCTCGTCGCACTGGCGCCCATCATCATCCTGCTGGCCGGGCGCGGGTTCCTCACCGTCGCCTTCATCAGCGGCGTCGTCGTCCTCTTCCCCGCGCTCGTGACCGTCGTGTTCGGCCTCCGCTCGGTCTCACCCCAGCTGCGCGACGTGGTGACCGTGTACGGCGGGAGCGAGGGCACCGTCCTGCGCCGGGCCGCCCTGCCGGCGGCGCTGCCGTCGCTCTTCGCGGCGATCCGCATCTCCGTGCCCGGCGCGATCACCGGCGCCCTGCTGGCGGAGTGGCTGGCCACCGGCCAGGGCATGGGCTCGGCCATCGTGTCGGCCTCTCGCAACGGCCGGATCAACGAGACCTGGTCGCTCGTCGTCATCGTGACGGTGGCGTCGCTCGTGCTCTACCTCGTCGCCCAGCTCGTCGAGTCGGTCGTGCTCGCCCGCTACGGCGACGACGCGGGGCGGGGCCGATGAGCACCTTCGCCCACTCCACCCCGACCCCCGCCGACCCGGCGATCGACGCGCTGGTGGCGGCGCTGCCGAAGGTCAGCCTGCACTGCCACCTCCTCGGCACCGTGGCGCCCGGCACCGTCGTCGACCTCGCCCGCAAGCACGGCGTCGACCTGGGCCGCAGCGCCGACGAGCTCTACGACCACGGCAGCTACGAGGACCTCGGCGAGTTCCTGCGCGTCCTCGACGTCGTCGGCTCGCTCGTGCGCGACGCCGACGACCTGCACCGCATCACCTACGAGTCGCTCACGCAGGGCGGCGCCGACCACCACGTGCTGCACCGCGAGATCCAGCTGAGCCCGCCCGGCCACCCGGACGTGCCGTACGGCCGCCTCCTCGACGGCGTGCTCGCCGGCGCCCGCGACGCCCAGACCGACACGGGCATCTCGTTCGGCCTGGTCATCGGCATCAACCGCGAGCGCAGCGGGGCGGACGCCGTCGAGCTCGTCGAGCAGGTCGTCGCCGACCGGCGCGACGAGGTGCTCGGCATCGGCCTCGACTACGCCGAGGTCAACGGCCCGCCCGGGCGCTTCGTCGAGGCCTACCGCCTCGCCGGGCGCCACGGCCTGCGTCGTACCGCGCACAGCGAGTCCGGCCCGCCCGCCCACGTCCTCACCCTGCTCGACGAGCTCGGCTGCTCCCGGGTCGACCACGGCTACCACGTGGTCGACGACCCGGCGATCACCGCGCGCTGCGTCGAGGAGCGGGTGCCGTTCAACTGCACGCCGGTCAGCTCCGACATCGGGCGGTACTCCGGCTCCGGCGACGGCACCCACCACCGCATCCGCGAGATGGTCGACGCGGGGCTGCTCGTCACCATCGACTCCGACGACCCGCCCATGTTCGGCACCGACCCCACCCACGACTTCCGCGTGCTCGCCCACGCGCTGGGGTACGGCGCGCCCGAGCTCGCCGCGTTCACGAGGAACGCCGTCGAGGCCTGCTGGCTCGACGAGAGCGACAAGGCCGACCTCGCCCGGCGCGTCGACGAGCTCTGCGCCCCGCTGCTCGCGGACCCGCCCGACCCCGCCTGACCCCGCCCGCTCCGCCGTACCCCAGGAGGACCCCATGACCAGCGAGACCACCACCGAGGCCGTGCGCGGCGGCGCCCGCGTCGGCCCCGACGGCTTCCGCGTGCCGACCGTCGACATCAGCGCCTACGTGGGCGACGGGGACGCCGCCGCCCGCGCCGCCGCGGCCGCCGCGTTCGACGAGGCGGCGCGCACCGTCGGCTTCGTGCAGGTCGTCGGCCACGGCGTGCCCGACGACGTGCTCCGCGGATTCGCGGACGGGCTCGACGCGTTCTTCGGGATGCCGCTGGAGGCCAAGAAGACCTACCGCACCCCGCCCGAGGTGAACCGGGGCTACAGCCCGCCCAAGACGGAGTCGCTCAGCCTGAGCCTCGGCGTCGCCCCGTCGAACCGCATGCACGACTTCTTCGAGGCCTTCAACGTGGGCCTCGCGGTCTCCGACTTCCCCGGCCTCGACCTGCCCCTGGCCGACTACCCGGAGAACGTGTGGCCCGACGAGACCCTCGGGGCGGAGGGCTTCCGGGCAGCCGTGTCGGCGTACTTCGACGAGGCCGGCCGCGTCGCGCGCACCCTGACGACGCTGTTCGCGGACGCGCTCGGCCTGGAGCCCGGCTACTTCGACGCCTTCACCGGTCACTCCGTCGACGTGCTGCGGATGAACAACTACGCGCTCGAGCCGGGCGCCGTCGAGCTCGACGGCGACCTCACGGGCATGGGCGCCCACACCGACTACGGCATCGTCACCGTGCTGTGGGCCGACCAGGTCGCCGGCCTGCAGGTGCTCGGTGCGGACGGGTCGTGGAACGACGTCCAGCCGGCCGACGGCGCGCTGCTCATCAACCTCGGCGACCTCATGGCGCGCTGGACGAACGACCACTGGATGTCGACCGTGCACCGCGTCAAGCCGCCGATCGTCGACGGCACGATCCGGCGTCGGCGCAGCGCGGCGTACTTCCACGACGGTGACATCGACGCCGTCATCGCCACCCTGCCCACCTGCCGCGACGCGGACGGCGCCTCGGCCTACGAGCCCGTCACCGTCGCCGAGCACCTGCGCGCCAAGCTGGCCGGCTCCCGCGCCGGCGTCGCGAACGCGGCGGCCGCGCGGGAGGCCGCGCGCGTGCTGGCGGCCGGCGAGGCCTGAGCCCGACGCGGGCGCCTGGGCGTGGCGGGGCTCCGGCGAACGGTCGGTGGGCCCCGCCATGCTGTCGCCCATGGACGTGCTCGACGTGGTGACGGCGCTGGCCCTGCTCGCGGTCGGCGTGGCGGCGGGGTGGTACGTCGGGGTGCTCTGGTCCCGGGGCCGCCCGGCCGAGCGCGCCGCGGCGGTCGACGCCCTGCGCCTCGCCGAGGGCATCGACCGGCTCGGCGACCAGCTCGCCGACCTCCACCACGACCGAGCCGTGTGGCAGGGCGAGCTGACCGCCCAGGTCGCCGCGATGCGGGACCAGACGGGCGAGCTGCGCCGCGAGACCCACGCGCTCGCGACCGCCCTGCGGCGCCCGACCGTGCGCGGGCGCTGGGGCGAGCTGCACCTGCGCCGCGCCGTCGAGCTGGCCGGCATGGTCGACCGCTGCGACTTCTCCGAGCAGGTGCGCCTCGCCGACGGCGCGCTGCGGCCCGACGTCGTGGTGCACCTCGCGGGCGGGCGCTCGCTGGTGGTCGACGCCAAGGTGCCGCTCGACGCGTTCCTCGACGCCGCCGAGCTCGACGGCGGCGACGCCGAGCAGGCGGAGCGCCAGCGGGCCCACCTGGCCCGCCACGCCCGGCAGGTGCGCAGCCACGTCGACGCCCTCGGCGCGAAGCGCTACTGGGCGGCGCTGCCCGACTCCCCCGAGCTCGTCGTGCTGTTCGTGCCGGGCGACGCGTTCCTGGCCGCCGCGCTCGAGGCCGACCCCGGCCTGCTCGAGCACGCGGCCGCGGCCCAGGTCGTGCTGGCGACGCCGACCACCCTCATCGCGCTGCTGCGCACGGTCGCCCACGGGTGGCGCCAGGAGGGGCTGGCCGAGCGGGCGGAGGAGATCCAGCGCACCGGCCGCGAGCTCCACCAGCGGCTGCGCACGTGGGCGGAGCACCTCGACGCCCTCGGCCGGTCGCTCGGGGCAGCGACGCGGCACTACAACAGCGCCGTCGGGTCGCTGGAGAGCCGGGTGCTGGTCTCGGCGCGCCGGCTCGCCGAGCTCGGGGTCACCGACGAGGAGCTGCCCGGTCCCCGCGCGGTGGGCGACCTCCCCCGTCGTACGACGGTCGCCGACCCCCACGACGGGCGGCCCGAGGGGGACGTGCTCGGCGACGCGGGCCTCGAGGCGGTCGTCGACCCCGTGCGGCCGGACGCGGTGCGCCCGGACCCCGGCGCGTCGGCGCACGGCGCCTGACAGCGCGCCTTAGGGTCGTGGGCGTGAGCCTGCTCGCGGCCACCCGTCCGACGACGGGACACGTCCCCGGTCGTCGCGTCGTGCTGCTGGGCGTCGTGGCCGTGCTGGGCGTCCTGGGCCTGGACCTGCTGCTGGGCCCGACCGTCGGCCTCTTCTTCGACCTGTGCTTCATCGTGCTGTGCCTGGGTCTGGCGGTGCTGGTGGACCGCGCGGACGTCTTCGTGGTCGGCGTGCTGCCGCCCCTGCTGCTGCTCGGCGCGTTCACGATCGTGGCGGTGCTCGCCCCGGGCGCCCTGGCCCGACCGGAGGACGGTGCCGTGCAGGCGCTCGTGTCGGGCGTCCTGCACCACGCGGTGGGGCTCGGCGTGGGCTACGCCCTGTGCCTGGTGACGCTCGCCGCCCGCATGACGGGCGACTGAGCACCTACTCCTCGAAGCGCGCGGCGTCGCCGGCGCCGTGGCGGAGCACCTCGGGGGCGTCCTCCGACCAGTCGACGACCGTGGTGGGCACGGCCGGGGTCTCGCCGGCCTCGATGACGATGTCGACCGCGTGGTCGAGGTCCTCCTTGACCTCCCAGCCGATCGTGCGCGGCTCGGTCTCGCCGGGGAGGATCAGGCTGCTCGTGAGCATGGGCTCGCCCAGGCCGGCCAGGAGGGCGGCGACGACCGGGTGGTCGGGGATGCGGACACCCACCGTCTTCTTCTTCGGGTGCATGAGCTGACGCGGGACCTCGCGGGTCGCGGGCAGGATGAAGGTGTAGGGCCCCGGCAGCGCCGCCTTCACGGAGCGGAACGCGTGGTTGGAGACCTGCACGAAGTGCCCGAGCTGCGAGAAGTCGGAGCACATGAGCGTGAAGTGGTGCTTCTCGTCGAGGTCGCGGATCCGCAGGATCCGGTCCTTGCCGTCGCGGTTGCCGAGCTGGCAGCCCAGTGCGTAGCCGGAGTCGGTCGGGTAGGCGATGAGGGCGTCGTCGCGCAACGCCTCGACGACCTGCGCGACGAGGCGCGGCTGGGGGTCGACGGGGTGGAGGTCGAGGTAGCGGGCCACCGGCTCAGACCCGCCCGGCGGCCTTGAGGTCGCGGCGCAGCTCGGGCGGCAGCGCGAAGATCAGCGACTCCTCGGCCGTCTGCACGGCGCGCGCGTCGGGGTAGCCGCGCTCGGCGAGGAAGGCCAGCACGCCCTCCACCAGGTCCTCCGGCACGGAGGCGCCCGAGGTGACGCTGACGGTCTCGACGCCGTCGAGCCAGGCCTCCTCGATCTCGCTCGCGTCGTCGACGCGGTACGACGCCTTCGCCCCCGCCTCGAGGGCGACCTCCACGAGCCGCACGGAGTTCGACGAGTTGCCCGAACCGACCACGATCACGAGGTCGGCGCCGGCGCCGATCTCCTTCACCGCCACCTGGCGGTTCTGCGTGGCGTAGCAGATGTCGTCGCTCGGCGGGTCCTCCAGCTGCGGGAACTTCTCGCGCAGCCGGCGCACCGTCTCCATGGTCTCGTCGACGCTCAGCGTCGTCTGCGAGAGCCACGACAGCCGCGTGCCCTCGGGGAACTCGAGGCCGTCGACGTCGTCCGGGCTCTCGACCAGCGTGATGTGGTCGGGCGCCTCGCCGGCCGTGCCCTCGACCTCCTCGTGGCCCGCGTGGCCGATGAGGAGGATGCGGTAGCCCTCCCGCGCGAAGCGGATGGCCTCGTGGTGCACCTTCGTGACGAGCGGGCAGGTCGCGTCGATGGTCTTCAGCGAGCGCTCGGCGGCCTCGGCGTGCACCATCGGCGAGACGCCGTGGGCGGAGAAGACGACGGTGGCCCCCTCGGGGATCTCCTCGATCTCCTCGACGAAGACGGCGCCGCGCTCCTCGAGCGTGCGCACCACGTGCTTGTTGTGGACGATCTGCTTGCGCACGTAGACGGGCGCGCCGTAGAGGTCGAGCGCCTTCTCGACCGTGATGACGGCGCGGTCGACGCCGGCGCAGTAGCCGCGGGGCGCCGCCAGCAGCACGGCCCTCTCGGCGTCGTCGCGCGGCAGGAGTCGCGGCGTACCCAGGTCGGTGCTCATGGGTCCCGAGTCTAGGCGAGCGGGGCACGCGGCCGAAGTCCTGCGGTACGGCGGCGCGCGCCGGCGTCGGCGGGCTCCCCTAGGCTCACCGCCGTGGCCCTCGAGACCTCCCCCGAGCAGCCGGCGCCGGTGCGGCAGATCGCCAACGCGGTCGCCGGCTGGATCGACCGGCTCGGGCCCGTGTGGGTCGAGGGCCAGGTCGCGCAGGTCAGCCGCCGCCCCGGGGTCAGCACCGTCTTCATGACGCTGCGCGACGGGGTGGCCGACCTGTCGGTGACGCTCACCTGCTCGCGCACCCTCTTCGACGGGCTCAACCCGCCGCTGGTCGAGGGCGCGAGCGTGGTGGTGCACGCGAAGCCGTCGTACTACCCGAACCGGGGCACCTTCTCGCTGTACGCGCGGGAGATCCGCATGGTCGGCCTCGGCGAGCTGCTCGCCCGGCTCGAGCGGCGCCGGCAGCTGCTCGCCGCGGAGGGCCTGTTCGCCTCCGACCTGAAGCGGCCGTTGCCGTTCCTGCCCGGCGTGGTCGGGCTCGTCACGGCGCCGGGCTCGGCCGCGGAGCGCGACGTGCTCGAGGTCGCCCGACGGCGCTGGCCGGCGGTGCGGTTCCGCGTGGTGCACGCCGCCATGCAGGGTCAGCGCTGCGCGCCGGAGGTCATCGAGGCCGTCGAGCGGCTCGACCGCGACCCCGAGGTCGACGTCGTGGTCGTCGCCCGGGGCGGCGGCTCGGTGGAGGACCTGCTGCCCTTCTCCGACGAGGGCCTGGTGCGGGCCGTCCACGCGGTGCGCACGCCGGTGGTCTCCGCGATCGGGCACGAGCCCGACTCGCCGCTGCTCGACCTCGTCGCCGACTGGCGCGCGGCCACCCCGACCGACGCGGCGAAGCGCATCGTGCCCGACGTGACCGAGGAGCGGCGCGGCGTCGCGCACGCCCGCGACCGGGCCCGCCGGGTGCTGGAGCACTTCCTGGCCCGCGAGCAGGCGGGGCTCGACGCCCTGCGCTCGCGCCCGGCCATGGCCGACCCGCGGCACCTGCTCGCCGTACGGGGGGACGAGGTCGCAGCCCTGCGCGACCGCGCCCGGCGCACCCTGCGCCACCGCCTCGACCGGGCGGCCGACGACGTCGAGCACCGCCGGGCCCGCGCCGAGTCGCTGTCGCCGCTGGCGACGCTGCGGCGGGGGTACGCCGTGCTGCAGAGCGCCGACGGCGCGGTCGTCACCGCGCTCGACCAGGTGGGCGTCGGCGAGCCGGTGACGGTGCGGATCGCCGACGGCCGCGTCCACGCCACCCCCACCCGGCTCGAGCGGGTCGAGGCCGACCCGGCCCCCGCCCCCGCCCCTGACTCCGACTCCGACTTCGACCCCGACATCGAGGAGACCGATGGCTGAGAAGCAGGCCACCACCGAGGAGGCCCTCTCCTACGAGCAGGCGCGCGACGAGCTGGTCGAGGTGGTGCGCCGGCTCGAGAGCGGCGGCACGACGCTCGAGGAGTCGCTGGCGCTGTGGGAGCGCGCCGAACTGCTGGCCCGCTCGTGCCAGACCTGGCTCGACGGGGCCCGCGAACGGCTCGACGCCGCCGTCGGCGAGGACGACGACGCCGAGCAGTAGCCGCGGCAGGTACAGCCGGGCGGTACGACGAGCCGCTCAGCCCTCGCCGGGGCGCCAACCCCCGTCGGTGTTGGCGTCGGTGACGAGGAACGGGTCGAACGGCGGCCAGGCGCCGCCCGGGAGCCCCTCGATGCCGAGCCCGCTGGTGATGTCGGCCCACGAGCCGGCGTACGTCACGTTGAGCTCGATGAAGTAGTTCACGAAGTCCGTGACGATCGTGTTGATGTTGGTGACGATCTCGGTGATGAGGTTGATCGTCGGCGCGACCCAGGCTCCGGTCGCCTTGTCGAGGCTGGCGAAGCCCCCGGCCGCGTTGACGATGCCGGCCTGCAGGTCCACCAGGTTGCTGATCTGGTTGGCCCACTCGGTGAGCAGCCGGGCCGATCCCTCCTCGAGCAGCGACGCCGCCTCGCCCAGCACGGTGCCGACGGCCTTCGCCGCCTGGTCCTGCTGCTCGGCGATGGTGACGTAGGCGTTGAACCCGCGTCCCTCCCAGTAGTTGCCGACCGCGGTGTTGGTCGACGCCACGGTGGTGCTGACCTGGCCGATCTCCGTCACCGCGGACCGGTAGTCGGCGGCCAGGCCGGCCATCCGCGGCGGGTCGCCGAGGATCTTCTGGGTGGCCGTCCGAATCTCCTCGACCGCCACCTCCCACCGCTCGCTGATCTGGTCGCAGGCGCCGTCGTAGATCTCCTGGATCGCCCGACCGAGGAGCCAGCCGGCGATGCCACCGGGGAGTCCGCCGCCGGCGAAGCCGATGACGGTCCCGACCCACTCGGCGTTCTCGGTCAGCCAGGTGGCGACGTCCTCGAACATCTGACCGATGGCGGCGGCGACGTCCTCGATGCCCTGGTCGATCTCGGAGAGGAACGTCTCCGGGCTCATCGTCGTCATGCCGGCACCCCGAAGTTGTCCGCTGCGCTCGTGTCGGTGCCCGCGTAGTCGTTGGCCGTCTCGACGAGGCCGTCGGCCAGGAGCCCGGCCGCCGTGGCGCCCGTCTCGAGGGCGGTCACCATGGCCGCGTTGAAGGCCGCGTGCTTGCCGCTCGCGGTGTAGAGGGCGTCCGCGATGCCGAAGAGGCCGGTGAGGTCGAAGTCGGCACTGACGTTCTCGCCGGCCGTCCTCAGCTTGCTGCGGATGTCGTCCCAGCGCGCGGCCGCGTCGACGAGCCGCTGGGCCTCGACGCTGAACCCCCCGCCCGGCGCCACCGGGTCCCCGTGTCCCATCACCACTCCCCTCTCGTGTAGGCGGAGGCGAAGGCCTCCTTCAGTGCGTAGCGCACGTCGTCGGCGGACGCCGACGACAGCCAGGCCGCGTCGGCCTCCAAGCTGCTGAAACCCGCCGGGAAGTGCGCGACGACGTCGAGCTCGCGGTCGCGCGAGGTCCCCCGGAGCGGCGCCGGGCGGCGGTCGCCGATGCCCGGGCCGGCGAGGTCCTCGGGCGACAGCGCCGGCGGGGACGGGAGGGGGACCCGGGGGGCCGGCCGCACGCGGACCGCGCCCCGTCCCTCCACGAGGGCGAGCGCCGCCTCCTTCTCCTCCGGGGTGGCCGGGTCGTGGGCGCTGGCCTCGAGGGTCCGGCGCAGCGTCGCGACCTGGTAGGCCTCGTTGACCGCCGACGCCAGGGCCGCCGGCTCGCGCAGCCCGGTGACGTCGCCGACCCGCACCTCGTCGACCCAGCCGCTCGCGTCCACCACGAGCGTCACCGCACCGTCGAGGCTGCTGCCCTCCACCGGCGCGTGCTCGGCGTACCCCCTCCGACCGTGCCGTCGCAGCTGGTCCAGCCGCGCTCGTACCGCCGCGTCCATCGATCCCCCTCGCCGATCGCGCGGGGTGGTCCCGCGCACCGCGACCGGCCTACCCCCCGGGACCGGAGGGCCAAACCCGGGGGGCGACGTCAGGTGCGCGCGGCGACGACCGCGAGGGCGATCTCGGGGTGGTCGGTCGTGAGGCCGTCGACCCCGGCGTCGAGGAACGCGGCGGCCTCGGCCGCCAGGTCGCCGAACGCGGCCGGGTCGTCACCGCTGCGCAGGTCGACCGGCAGGAAGCGGTTCTCGGCGCGCAGCGTCCAGACCTGCACGGTCAGCCAGCGACGGTGCGCGTCGCGGACGAGCGTCGTGGGTCGGCCGAGGCCGCCGTCGTCGGCGGGCGGGAGCACGAGGGCCTTCGAGACGCCGATGCCGTCGGCGTACTCCTCGACGCGGGCGAGGCCCTCGGGCGTCGAGAGGTCGCCGTACGTCGTCGCCAGGCCGTGCACGACGGCGTCCGGCGGCTGGCGGTCGGGGAGGTCGAGCAGCTGCACGACCTGCACCTTCGTGCGGGCGGCCAGGCGGCGCAGGACGGCGGTCTCGAACGACATGACGGTGACGCGCGCCCGGGGGTGGTCCAGGTCGTGGCGACGCAGGTCGGCGAGCAGGGCGCCCTCGACGTCGAGCCCGCGCAGCCGGGCGTGCTCGACGTGCTTGAGCTCGAGCATCACGCCGACGACGCGCTGGCGGCGCACGGACTCGGCCTCCACCATCGCGAGCACCTCGGTGAGGGTGGGGACCCCCTCGCGGCCGTCGTGGGCGGCGGAGGAGGTGCGCAGCTCGGGGAAGCGCTCGCGGGCGGTGAGGGTCTTGACCTCGGCGACGGTGAGGTCCTCGACGAACCAGCCGTCGCGCTGCACGCCGTCGACGACGCGACGGGTACGCCGGTGCGCGAGCTCGGGGCGGGTCGCCACGTCGGTGGTGACGGACAGCTCGTTCTCGTGGCGGGCGACGAGCACGCCGTCGGCGGTGCACACGAGGTCGAGCTCGATGTCGTCGACGCCCGCGCGGATCGCCGTGCGGTAGGCGTCGAGGGTGTGCTCGGGGCGGTAGCCGGAGGCTCCGCGGTGGGCCGTCACGTTGGGGGTGACGACGAGGCTGGGGACGACACGTCGCGCCGGGCTCGGCAGGGCCGCGCGGCTGCGGGTGGGCGTCGTACGTCCGGGATCGAGCGTGATCTGGACCGTCACGCCCTCGAGAGCACCAGCCGGGAACGACGGCGGCGCCACCGTCGGGTGACGGCGAGGTGACATCGGCGCGCACAGGCGCCGACGCTCACTCGGACGCGGGCTGCTCCACGGCGGCCGCCTCGCTGGCGGCGACGGCGGCGCGGATGGCCTCGAGCGCGGCGTACCCGGCCGGGGTCAGCTCCCACAGCCCGGGGCCGCCCGAGGTGACGAGGCCGTCGTCCCCGAGGGCACGGCGCTCCTTGGTGACGACGGTGCGCCAGCGCACCTCGCCGCTGGGGCCGACCGCGAGGTCGTCGCGCTGCAGGACGCGGGCCATCCGGACGGCGAGCTCGTCCATCACCAGCTCGCGCTCGAGGCGGCCGGCGTGGTCGCCCAGGATCGCGAGCACGTAGGGGCGGAAGGCCGACTGCGGCGTGCGGCCCGGCGCCGTGCGGGGGGCGCGACGCACGGGCGCGGCCGGGGCAGCCGGGGCGCCCGGGACGCGGGCGGCGGCACGGCGGGTGGTGCCCGCTCCGGCGGGGACGGTGGTGCGCGTCGTGCGCGGCGCCCGGGCGGCGGGAGGTGCGGCCGCCGGCTCCGGCGGCGGCTTCGGCGCACCGTGGGGGCAGTAGGTCAACGACATGTCACAGTGCTCGCACCAGGCGTCCGCGCTCACCCGACCACCATAGGACGACGGAGGTCCCCGGCTCCAAGCCGGACGGGGTACGGCGGGCTCGATCCGGGCCCGACGTGCGCGACGTCACGTGGTGCGGGCGGGAGCGGACCACGCGCATCTCCGCAGGCCGGCGGTCCGCCCGGCGCCAGCCCAAGACGGCTCCGCTGCTTGGATGCGGGGATGGACGGACGCGACGAGCGACACCTGAGCCGGCTGAGGGCGATCGCGGCGGTGACCGCGGCACCCCACCGCTACTGGGACCTGATCTCGGCAGTCCGGACGCTGGACGAGGCGGTCGTCGCGCTGCAGGAGACCTACGACCTGGGCGAGGAGGAGGCACAGGCCGTGCTCGCTCTCCAGGGCCGTAACTTCGTCGAGTCCGAGGTGCAGAAGGTCCGGGAAGCCCTGGGCGGGCAGCCGGGGACTTACCCGGAGCCGCCGGTCGTGCCTCCGTCGGACGAGCCCCACGAGGTGGCCTCGTCCCGCGTGTGCGACGCACGCGGCGACGTCCCGCCGGAGCCGCCCCACCTCGCTCCCGACCGCGTGGGCGACCTGGTCCACTACGCGCGCGCCCAGGCCGAGTGGCTGCGCCACGAGCAACGCGAGGCCCGGTCGCGGAACCTGCCGCACGAGGGGGGCGACGAGGCCATCGCCACCTGGGAGACGGTGGCGCTGGCGCTCGCGGAGGCGTTCGACCTCGTGGACCTGCTCCCGGGCGAGGACGAGGTGCGTGGTTTCGAGGGCCGCTAGCGCGGCCACCTCAACCACCGAAGCCGCGGGGCCGGCTCAACCACCGAATCCGCGGGGCGGGGTTTCGAGGGCCGCTAGCGCGGCCACCTCAACCACCGAGTGCCCGGGCGGCCACCTCAACCACCGAGTGCCCGGGCGGCCACCTCAACCACCGAGTGCCCGGGCGGCCACCTCAACCACCAAAGCCGGGCGGCCGGCGCGACGACCGGGCCGCTCGTAGGCTCGACGGCATGACCGCGGTCGTCGTCGTCCTGCTCCTCGCCGCGGTCGCCGCTGTCGCGGTGGCCGCCGCCCAGCGGGCGCGCGCGAGGCGCGAGCGGGAGCGGGTGGCCGCGCTCGAGGCCGTCACCCGCGTCGCCGACGAGGACGTGACGCGCTTCGGCGAGGAGCTGCAGGACCTGCACGTCGAGACGCTCACCACCGACCTCGACGTCGCGATGCGCCAGGACTACCAGCGCGCGCTCGACTCCTACGAGGCCGCGAAGGACCTGCTCCGCGACGTCGCCCGCCCCGAGGACGTCAAGGCCGTCACCCGCTCGTTGGAGGACGGCCGTTACGCCATGGCCTGCGTCCTCGCCCGGCAGGCCGGGGACCCGCTCCCCCAGCGCCTCGCCCCCTGCTTCTTCAACGCCGCGCACGGCCCGTCGAGCGAGGAGGTCGAGTGGGCGCCGCCCGGCGGCGTCGCGCGCGACGTACCCGTCTGCCGTGACGACGCCGAGCGGCTCGCCGCAGGCGCCGAGCCCGACACCCGCATGGTCCGCGACGGCAGCCGCATGGTGCCCTGGTACGACGGCGGCGCCGCCTACCGCCCGTACGCCGACGGCTACTACGGGGTGGCCGCCATGAACGGTCTCTTCCCCGTGCTCGTCCTCAGCATGATGGCGAGCGACGCCTCCGCCTTCGACACGTACGGCGGGGCCGACGGCGCCGGCGGGGGCTGGGACATGGGCGGCTCCGACGACGGCGGCGGCTTCGGGGGCGGGGGCTTCGACGGCGGGGGCTTCGACGGCGGTGGCGGCGGGTTCTGAGCGCCGCGACGTGACGCACCGCACGGGGCGGTTGTCACGGTGACAGTCGTGCTGTCATCGTGGCCGCCATGACCCTTCGCATCGCGTCCATGCTCATGTACGACGGCAACCCCCGCTCCGCCGCCGACCAGGTCAGCGCCTGGGAGAAGGCCGGTCTCGACTCCGTGTGGGTGGCCGAGGCGTACGGGTTCGACTCCCCCACCCTCATGGGCTACCTGGCCGCGAAGACCGAGACGGTCAAGATCGGCGCCGCGATCCTCAACATCTTCTCCCGCACCCCCGGCGCCCTCCTGCAGACGGCCGCGGGCCTCGACAACGTCAGCGGCGGTCGCGCGATCCTCGGTCTCGGTGCCTCCGGGCCGCAGGTCATCGAGGGCTTCCACGGCCTGCCCTACGAGAAGCCGCTGGCCCGCACCCGCGAGGTCGTCGAGATCATCCGCCAGGGCCTGCGCCGCGAGCCGCTGCAGCACGAGGGCCTCATCAACCTCCCGCTCACCAAGGAGCAGGGGGCGGTCACCGGTCTCGGCAAGCCGCTCAAGCTGCTCACGAAGCCGGAGCGCTCCTCGATCCCCATCTGGATCGCCGCGCTGGGCCCGAAGAACGTCGAGCACACGGCCGAGTACGCCGACGGCTGGATCCCCCACCTGTTCCACCCGGAGAAGGCCGCCGGCGTGTGGGGCGACGCCCTCGCGGCCGGCGCGGCCAAGCGACCCGACGAGCTCGGCACCCTGCAGGTCATGGCGGGCGGCATGCTCGCCATCGGCGAGGGCGAGGACACCCGCGGGCTGCTCGACCTCGCGCGCCCGGTCTTCGCGCTCTACGTCGGTGGCATGGGCGCCAAGGGCAGGAACTTCTACAACGACGTCGCCAAGGCCTACGGCTACGGGCACGAGGCGGAGCAGATCCAGGAGCTCTACCTCTCGGGCAAGAAGAAGGAGGCCGAGGCGCTCGTCCCCACCGAGTGGCTGGAGGCCGCCAACCTCGTCGGCCCCGCCTCCTACGTGAAGGAGCGGCTCGCCGCCTTCGAGGAGGCCGGCGTCACCGACATCAACGTCACCCCGGTCTCCGCCGACCCCGCCGCCACGATCGCGGAGCTGCGCGACCTCATCGGCTGACGCCGTACAGGTCGCCGTGGGCGGCGACCCGGTCGAGGACGACGTCGAAGGTCATCTGCTCCAGCGCGAGCGGGTCGTCGGCGCCGTCCTCGACCTCGTCCCACGTCAGCGGGGCCGCGGCGAACGGGCGGTCGCGTCCCCGCAGGGAGTACGGCGCGACGGTCGTCTTCGAGCCCGCGTTCTGCGACCAGTCGAGGAACACCTTGCCGCCCCGGCGCTGCTTCGTCATCGTCGCCGTCACCAGCGAACCGTGGGAGCGCTGCAGGTCCTCCGCCACCTCGCGGGCCAGCGCGGTCGAGGCGTCCGGGTCCACCGGCGCCTCGGCCCGCGGCAGGGCGTCGAGATCGGCGTACAGGTGCAGGCCCTTGCTGCCGCTGAGCACCGGGGTCGTCGCCATCCCGCGCTCCGCGAGGCGCTCGCGCACCATCAGCGCCACGACGCAACACTCGTGCAGCCCGGCGGGGTCGCCCGGGTCGAGGTCGATGACCAGCCGGTCGGGGCGCCGCGAGCGACCCGAGCGCCCGACCCGCCACTGGTGCACGTGCAGCTCGAGCGCGGCCAGGTTGACCAGCCAGGTCAGCGTCGCGAGGTCGTCGACGACGGGGAAGCGGATCGTGCCGTCCTCCGGCTCACCGCCGGTGCTGCGGGCGCGGCGCGAGCCCGTCGTCGACACCTCGGCGGTGCGGACCCACGGCGGGGTGCCGGACGGAGCGTTCTTCTCGAAGAAGCTCTGGCCCCCGACCCCGTGGGGCCAGCGCACCCGGGTCACCGCCCGGTCGCGCAGCTGCGGCAGCAGCACCGGGGCGATGCGGGCGTAGTAGTCGAGCACCTCGCCCTTGGTGGTGCCGGTGACCGGGTACAGCACCTTCTGCAGGTTGGTCAGGCGCAGCACACGGCCTTCGACCTCGACCCGGACCTCCGTCCCCGCCGCAGCCGGCACCCTCAGTGGCCCATCGCGATGAGCGGCACCTGCGCGGGCTCGAGGTGGAGCATCAGCGCCTCCATCACGTGCCGCGGCACGCTGACGCACCCTGCGGTCGCGCCCGAGCCGTTGACGTGCAGGAAGATCCCGGCGCCGCGGTAGCGGACCTGCTCGCGGTAGTTGTAGTCGGTGACGACGCTCATCTCGTACTGCGCGCCGTAGTCCGTCAGCCGCTCCGAGGAGTCGGCCCCCGTCAGCCACCACCGGAACCCGCCCTGGTCCTGGTGCCGGTAGCGGTTGTAGTGGCCCGACGCGTTGTCCTGCACCCAGAAGTCGCCCGGCATGATCTTGCGGTACGGCATCCGCCACGCCGTCTGGTGGTTCCACCTGCCGAACGACGAGATCAGCCCGTGGGTGCCCAGCGGTGTCGTGCCGCTGCCCTGCCGGCGGCGCGTGGGGGCGACGAGCCCGCCGTACCCGATCCGGCCGTCCGTGGTCAGGAACTGCACGTCCCAGCGGCCGCTGCGCAGCTGCCAGAACGCGACCCGGGCGCGGTAGCCGCTCGTGCGGTTGACGGTGACGACGGCGCGCGTACCGCTGCGCAGCGCCACGTCGATGCCGTCGAGGCGCACGGTGCTCGCCGCCCGCGCCGCCGTGGGACGCACCAGGCCGGTGACGGCGAGGGCGCCGACCGTGCCCAGGGCCGCGCGTCGCGTGGCCGTGTACGGCGTGGGGCCGGGGGTGGTGGGGGGTGTGCTCACAGGTCCTCCGCCTCGAGATCGGATCGGACCCCACGGTACGACGGCTGGCGCAGCCGCGCACCGGACTCGTCGGGAGCGCCGCCCAGGCCCAGCGCCTCGACGTCGACGACCACGACGGGCTCCACCCAGTGCGTCCCCGTCGCGTCGACGCGCGGCACCTCGTCGGCGAACGGGCTGGTGCCGCGCTCCAGCGGGGCCAGCAGGTCGCGCAGCACGGGGCCCGCCTTGCCCGCGATCCCCGAGCCGACGCGTCCGCGGTAGAGCAGGCCGGCCGCGGTCGGCGTGCCCACGAGGAGGGCGCCGAGGCGCGACGTCGAGCCGGTCTCCGGGCGCCAGCCGCCCACGACGTAGGACTCGCGGCGCCGGTGGGGGAACTTCAGCCAGTCACGGCTGCGCGCGCCGGGCTGGTACGGCGACTCGGCGCGCTTGCTGACGATGCCCTCCAGGCCCTGCTGGTCCGTGGCGGCGAGCAGCATGGCGCCGTCGTCGTACGTCGGGGGCACCTGCCAGCGGTCGTCGACGGCGACGAGCGCCTCGAGGCGCTCCCGGCGCTCGGCCAGCGGCCGGCGCAGCAGCGACCGGCCGCCCACCTCGAGCAGGTCGAAGGCGACGAGGGTGACCGGCTGCGCGGCCGCGAGGCGGGCGGCCCGGCGGGTGTCGCGCACGTGCATCCGGTCGGCCAGCGCGGCGAAGCTGGGCCGGCCGTCGGCGAAGGCGACCACCTCCGCGTCGATCACGGCGTCGCGCCCGCCGACCGCGTCGACGAGCCCGGCGAGCTCCGGGTAGGCGGCCGTCACGGTGTTGCCGTTGCGGCTCCCCAGGCGCAGCGCGCCGTCGCGCACGTGGGCGAGCACGCGCATCCCGTCCCACTTGACCTCGTGGACCCACCCCGCGGCGGCGGGCACGGCGTCGCCCCGGGTCGCGAGCATCGGGCGCAGGTCGGTCGTCACGCGGTCATCCTGCCCTGGTCCCGGGTACCGGTGGGGGCGATACTGACCGGGTCGCCCGACGGTCTTCCCCGCCCCCGATGAGTCCGGGGCCCCGTCGGGGTCGGAGCTGGTGGCCCGGTGGCGACGGAGAGGAGTGGGCGATGCGCGCGATCTGGAAGGGTGCGGTCTCGTTCGGCCTGGTGAGCGTGCCGGTCAAGCTCTACGCCGCGACCGAGTCCCACGACGTCTCGTTCCGCCAGGTGCACGCGAAGGACGGCGGACGCATCCGCTACCAGCGCGTCTGCTCGCTCGACGGCGAGGAGGTGCCCTACGCCGACATCGCGAAGGGCTACGAGACCGAGGACGGCGAGATGGTCGTGCTCGACGAGGACGACCTGGCGTCGCTGCCGTCGAGCTCGTCGCGGGAGATCGCGGTCGAGAAGTTCGTGCCGAGCGAGCAGATCGACCCGCTGCTGTTCGAGAAGTCCTACTACCTCGAGCCCGAGAAGAGCGGCGCGAAGCCCTACGCGCTGCTGCGCGAGGCGCTGCTGGCCGCCGACCGGATGGCGGTCGTGACCGTGGCGATCCGCAACCGCACCACCATCGCGGTGCTCCGCGTGCGCGACGACGTGATCGTGCTGCAGACGATGATGTGGCCCGACGAGGTGCGCACCCCCGACTTCTCCGTCGAGGTCGGCGAGGTCAAGGACACCGAGGTCAAGATGGCGCAGATGCTCGTCGAGACCCTGGCCGGCGACTTCGACGCCGACGAGTTCACCGACGACTACGCCGAGGCGGTCGAGGCCGTCGTCAAGGCCAAGGTCGAGGGCGGCGAGGTCACGCGCACCGAGACCTCCACGAAGAGCTCCGGCGAGGTCGTCGACCTGCTCGCCGCGCTCCAGCGCTCCGTGCAGGCCGCGAAGAAGGCCCGTGGCGAGGACGTGCCGGACCAGGCCGAGGACGCGGCGGACGACGAGGCGGAGGACGAGGCAGCGGACACGTCCGACGAGGCCGACGAGAAGCCCGCCCGGAAGCGCACGCCGCGGAAGACGGCGACGAGCGGGACCGCCGCGAAGGCGCCGGCCAAGAAGGCGGCCGCCGGGAAGACCACCGCGAAGTCCGCCACGAAGAAGACGGCGGCGAAGAAGACCACCACCAAGAAGGCCGCCGAGCGCAAGGCCAGCTGACCCGCTCCCCCCGTCGTGCCGGCCCCGGTTCAGCCCAGCGAGCCGTCGCGGGAGCGCAGGCGCTCCGCGTCACCGGTGCCGCGCGCGGCGACGGAGTCGGGAAAGGCCCGGTCGGCCAGCGAGAACACGAGGTCGGTGAGCCGCGGCGCGACGACGTTCGCGATCTCGGCGAGGCGGGCGGGGAGCACGTCGACGGTGATCGGCCGCTCCTCGAGCGCCCGCACGATCTTGAGGGCCGCCTGCTCCGGCGTCAGCGCGGGCACGCGGGAGTACGCCTCGGTCGGCGCCACCATGTTGGTGCGCACGAGGGAGAGCCGCAGGTTCGTGAAGGTCACGTTGTCGCGGTAGGTCTCGCGCCCCGCGATGCGCCCGAAGACGTCGAGGGCGGACTTCGAGGCGATGTAGGCCGCGAACTTGGGGCTCTTCACCTGCACGCCCCACGTCACGACGTTGACCACGTGGCCGAACTTCTGCGCGCGCATCGCCGGCAGCAGGCCCATCGTCAGGCGCAGCGGACCGAAGTAGTTCACCGCCATCGTGCGCTCGAAGTCGTGGAACCGGTCGTAGGTGAGGTCGAGCGAGCGGCGGATCGAGCGGCCCGCGTTGTTGACGAGGTGGTCGACGGGCCCGAACTCGGCGACCACCCGCCGTACCAGCGCGTCGACAGCGGGGCCGTCGGTGAGGTCCACGACGAAGGTGTACGCCGTGCCCCCCGCCGCCTCGACGGCGTCCCGCACCCGGTCGAGCTCCGCCGCGCGCCGCGCCACCAGCAGCACTGTCGCGCCGCGCGCGGCGACCGCCCGCGCCGTGGCCTCGCCGACGCCCGAGGAGGCGCCGGTGACCAGCACGGTGCGGCCCGCGAGCGGGCTCGTCGGGTCGCCGGTGAGGGCGCGCACGACCCGCCGCACGCGGGCCAGCGGGGTGGCGAGGAGGAGGGACATGTCCCGAGCGTACGGCGGCACCCGGCCCCCGCGGGACCCCTCAGCGAGCGGCGTCGAGACGCGCGCGCTGGTCGGGGTCGAGCTCGAGTGCGGCCGCGGCGAGCGCCTCGTCCAGCTGCTCGGGCGAGGACACGCCGACGATCGGGCGCATCGCGGGCCGACCGCCGAGCAGCCAGGCGAGGACCACCTGGCCGGGCCGCGCCCCGAGCTCGCCCGCCACCTCGTGCAGCACGGCGAGGCGACGCGTCGTGCCGGGGTGGTCGTAGGGCTCGGGGAAGGGCCGGTCGGCCCGGTCGTAGCTGCCCTGCACGAGCGGGCTGTAGATCCACAGGTCGAGGCCCGGGTTCTCGGTGACGTGGTCGACGGTCTCGTCGGTGACGAAGCCGAAGCGGTGGTCCTTGCCGGGCACCTCGGTGTCGGGGCGCGGGCGCACGTAGGACGTCGTCAGCTGCAGCGCCGTGAACGGCTCCGTGCCCGCCGCCGCGGCCAGCGCGTTGGCCCGCTCCACCCGCCACGTGGGGTGGTTGGAGATGCCGAGCCGGGCCACCTGGCCGTCGGCGACGAGCTCGCCGAAGGTCGCGACGACGTCCTCGAGCGGCACGCTGCGGTCCTCCAGGTGCGCCCAGTAGAGGTCGACCACGTCGACGCCGAGGCGCTCGCGGCTGGCGACGATCGAGCGGCGCACGACGTCGGGGGCCAGGCCGACGACGCGGGAGGGGTCACCCGGCACGACCGGCTCGGGGCCGACCTTGGTGGCCAGCACGACCTCGTCGCGGACCCCGGGGTTGCGGCGCAGCCACTCCCCCAGCAGCGCCTCGCTCTGCCCGCCCGCGCCGGTCTCGGAGGCCCAGAAGGCGTAGCAGTCGGCGGTGTCGAGCGTGGTCCCGCCCGCCTCGACGAAGCGGTCGAGCAGCGCCATCGAGGTGCGCTCGTCGGTCTTCGTCCCGAAGTACATGCACCCGAGCACGAGGTCGCTGACAGCCATGCCCCGATCGTCGCAGACGGCCCCGACCCACCCCGGCGCCGGTGGCTCAGCACCAGTCCGCGGCCACCCGTCGTACGACGGTCAGGTTGCGGCTGGTGCCCGTCACGCCGAGCACGCGCTCGGCGCGGGCGTTGTCGAGGCGGGTCGCGACGTACCCCCCGGACAGCGTCAGGTGCACCGCCCGGCCGCTGACCCGCACCCGGGCGTCGTCCCCCGACAGGGCCTCGAACGCGGCCGCCGCCTCCGGCGCGGGGGTGTCGCGCAGGAGGGTGACGTACTGCCCCGCGGGCGGCGCGGCGCCGCTCGTCGCCGCCGCGGCGGTGGCGGCCGCGAGCATCGCCTCGCCCTCCGCGGCCGCCGTGCGGACCTCCGCGGGGGTCAGCACGGCGACCTCGATCGGGAAGCCGCGCTCGGCGCTCAGGGCCTCCTCGAGCCGCTCGGTCAGGCGTGCCACGCTGCGCATCGGGGTGCGCAGGAGCACGTTGCCCGTGTGGATGTACGTCGTGGGGTCGGCGAAGCCCGCGGCCTGCAGCGCCGCGCGCAGCTCGTCCATGGGATACCGGCGGCGCGGGCCCAGGTTGATGGCCCGCAGGAACGCGACGTAGGTGGGCACGCCGTCATCGTCGCGCACCCGTGCCGCGCGCGGGCGTCGGCGCGCGCTCGCGCCTACCGGGCCGCGGGCGCCTCGGGTCTGGCGCAGTAGGAGACGGCACCCTCGGCCGGGCCGTGGTAGGCGAAGTCCCGGCCCTCCACGGCCAGCACGACGCGCCGGCCGGGCACGACGGCCTGGGTGTACATCCCGCCCGCGCTGGGGCAGCCCAGCGCGCCGCTGCGCCACTCGACGGCGTCGTCGGAGACGAGGGTGACCTCGGCCGGGTCGACGCCCTCGCGCTCGGCCAGGTCGGCCACCGCGGCGGCGACCACCTCGTCGTACGTCGTGCCGCCGGGGGTCGCGCTCATGTCGTCTCCTGCCGAGGGGGTCGCACCGGAGGTGCTGGGCGTGGTGCGGTCGCGGGCCGCGTCGTCGCCGGTGTCGCCGTCGCCGCCGCAGGCCGCGAGCGCGAGGGTCGCGACGAGGGCGAGTCCGGCCAGCGGGGTGCGCAGGCGCGTGCGGTCGAGGACCATCCGAGATCAGCTCCTGGGTCGGTCGGGCTGCGGTCCACCCTAGGACGCGGCCCGGCCCCGGGCGGTTCCCTCAGCCGGCGGCGCCGTCGTCCGCGGGGAAGATCATGCAGGTCGAGGTCGCGAACGCCACGAGGCGACCGTCGGCGTCGGTGAGGCGCCCCTCGGCCAGGGCGGTGCGCCGGCCCCGCTGCACCACGGTGCCCTCGGCCCGCAGCACGCCGGAGGCGTCGGTGGCCGGGCGCAGGAACTTCACGGTGAGGTCGAGGGAGGTGTAGCGCTCCCCCGGCGCGAGGGTCGAGTGCACCGCACAGCCGCACACCGTGTCGAGGAGCGTCGAGTGCACGCCGCCGTGCACCGTGCCGAGCGGGTTGCCGTGCCGGGTCAGGTCGGGCACCAGCTCGACCCGCACCCGGCCGCGCTCGGGCACGTCGAAGGCGCTCATGCCGAGGGTGGTCGCGATGGGCGCCGTGGGGAGCACGCCGGCGACCATGGCGCGGAGCTGGGCGAGGCCGTCCATCGGGGCGGGCTGGGTCTGTGTCATGGACGCAGCCAAGCAGGGCGTTGCTGAGTCTGTCAACGAGACCTAGGGTGGCGGGGTGTCCCGCCCCTCCGTGCTCGACCACGCCACCGACAACTGCTCGCTCGTGCGGGCGGTGCAGGTGCTCGGCGACCGCTGGACCCTCGTCGTGCTGCGCGAGGTGTTCATCGGCGTGCGCCGCTTCGACGACATCCGCCGCCACACCGGCATCCCCCGCCAGGTGCTCACCACCCGCCTGGCGACCCTCGTCGACGCCGGCCTCCTGCACCGCGCGCCCTACCGCGAGCCGGGGGCGCGCGAGCGCCACGAGTACCGGCTGACCGAGAAGGGCCTCGACCTCCAGCCCGCACTCGTCGCCCTGACCCGCTGGGGCGACCGCCACCTGGCCGACCCCGAGGGGCCGCCGCTGGAGTTCCGCCACCGCGACTGCGGAGCCTCGGTGGACGTTGCTCCGGTCTGCTCGGCCGGTCACGTGCTCACCGACCCCCGCGAGACGAGCATCGAGCCGGGCCCGGGCGCACGGCTGCTGCCCACGGCCGGGGGCTGAGCCGCCGGCCGGTCCTCGCTCAGGACGTGCGCCGCACCGCCCAGTCGCGGATGCGGTCGATGCGCGCACGCAGCTGCTCCGCGGTGGCGACGGCCGCCGGCGGTCCGCCGCAGTCGCGGCGCAGCGCCGCGTGGGTCACGCCGTGCGGCTGGCCCGTGCGGTGGTTCCACGCCGCCACCAGGCCGTTGAGCTCGCGACGCAGGACCGCCAGCTGCTCGTGGGCGGTCAGCTCGTCGGCGGTGTCGGCCGCGCGGGCCGGTGCAGGTGGCCCGGCGTCGGCCGCGGCCTTCTGCTTGCGGGCGCGCTCCGACTGTCGCGACTGCAGGAGGTCGCGCACCTGGTCGGCGTCGAGGAGACCCGGGATGCCGAGGAAGTCCATCTCCTCCTCCGAGCCGACACTCACCTCGCCCGCATGGCCGAACTCGCCGCCGTCGTAGAGCACCCGGTCGAAGACGGCCTCCGAGCCGAGCGCCTCGAACGGCAGCTGGCCCTCCTCGGCCATCGCGGACTCGCTCGCGTTGGCCTGCGCCAGCAGGTCGTCCTCGGCGGCGAAGATGTCGTCCTCGTCCTTCACAGTGCGGCCCAGCACGTGGTCGCGCTGCACCTCGAGCTCGGAGGCGAACTCGAGCAGGCGCGGCACCGACGGCAGGAAGACCGACGCGGTCTCGCCCCGCTTGCGGGCGCGCACGAACCGGCCGACGGCCTGCGCGAAGAACAGCGGCGTGGACGTGGTGGTGGCGTAGACCCCGACCGCCAGGCGCGGCACGTCGACGCCCTCCGACACCATGCGGACCGCGACCATCCAGCGGCTCTCCGCGGCGGCGAACTCCGAGATCTTCTTCGACGACGCCTTCTCGTCGCTCAGCACGACCGTGGCCGCCTCGCCCGTGATGGCGCGCAGCAGCTTGGCGTAGGCCCGGGCCGAGGTCTGGTCGGTGGCGATGACGAGGCCGCCCGCGTCGGGCACGTGCCGGCGTACCTCCGAGAGCCGCTTGTCGGCGGCCGCGAGCACCGACGGCATCCACGACCCGGCGGGGTCGAGGGCGGTGCGCAGGGCGTGCGCCGTCATGTCCTTCGTCAACGGCTCGCCGAGGCGGGCGGCGACCTCGTCGCCCGCGCGGGTGCGCCACTGCATCTCGCCCGAGTAGGCGAGGAAGAGCACCGGGCGCACGACGTGGTCGGCCAACGCGTGCTCGTAGCCGTAGGTGTAGTCGGCCACCGAGCGCGGGACCCCGTCGGGGCCCGGCGCGTAGGTGACGAACGGGATGGGGTTGATGTCGGAGCGGAAGGGCGTGCCCGTCAGGGCCAGGCGGCGCTGGGCCGGCTGGAACGCCTCGCGGACGCCCTCGCCCCACGACAGCGCGTCACCGGCGTGGTGGATCTCGTCGAGGATCACCAGCGTGCGGAACCGCTCGGTGCGGATGCGCATCGCGAGCGGGTTCACCGCGACGCCGGCGTAGGTGACGGCGATCCCGACGTACTCCTTCGAGGTGCGGCCCTGGCCCGCGGCGTACGCCGGGTCCACCGGGATGCCGACCTTCGCGGCCGCCGCGGCCCACTGCACCTTGAGGTGCTCGGTGGGCGCGACGATCGTGATGCGGTCGACGACGCGCCGCTCCAGCAGCTCCTTCGCGACCGACAGGGCGAAGGTGGTCTTGCCGGCGCCCGGGGTCGCGACCGTCAGGAAGTCCTTCGGGGAGTCCTCGAGGTACTGCCGCATCGCGGCCACCTGCCACGCACGCAGCGACGGGGCCGTGCCCCACGCCGCACGCTCCGGCCAGGCCGGCGACAGGTCGACGGTGCTGGGCTCCTGCGGCCTGCCGGGTGCTCCCCCGCTCACGCCTCGTCGCCCGAGCCGCCGCCCTTGCCCGAGCCGTCCTGCATGGAGTCCCAGACCTCCTTGCACTCCGGGCAGACCGGGAACTTCTCGGGGGCACGGCTGGGCACCCAGACCTTGCCGCACAGGGCGATCACGGGGGTGCCGAGCACCATCGCCTCGGTGAGCTTGTCCTTCGGCACGTAGTGGCTGAACCGCTCGTGGTCACCGTCGTCGACCGGGACCGTACGACGGTCCTCCACCACGCTGGTGCCACCGCTCGTGCCCGGGCCGGAGAATCCGATGCGAGTGCTCACGGGGTCGATCCTACGGTCCCCCGGGCGTTCCGACCGACTCGACGGAGCGGCCGAGGGGGTCAGTTCAGGGTGGGGTCGACGGGCCGGTTCACGGCCCAGGCGAGCTCGCCCGGCTGGCGCCGCAGCACGTCGCGGCGCAGGTCGTCGGGGTCGTCGGCGAAGGCGTCGGCGGGGACGCCGGGCACGACGTACCAGCTGCCCTCCGCGACCTCGGCGTCCAGCTGGCCCGGGCCCCACCCGGCGTACCCGACGAAGATGCGCAGGGCGGCGAGACCGCCCTCGAGCAGCTCGACCGGCGTGTCGAGGTCGACCACTCCCATGCCCATGCCGCCGATCACCTCGCGGTAGCCGACGGGCGGCGCCGCGGGGTCCGCCGGGCGGGCGAGGCCGAGCGCGCCGTCGGGGCTGACGGGTCCGCCGCGGAAGACGACGTCGGGGTCGGAGACGACGTCGCGCCACTGGTCGAGCACGTCGGCGACGAGCACGGGCGAGGGGTGGTTGAGCACGACGCCCAGCGCACCGTCCTCGTCGCTGTCGAGCAGCAGCACCACTGCCTCCGCGAAGTTCGGGTCCTGCAGCTCCGGCGAGGCGACCAGGAGCATCCCGGGACGGGCCTCGATCATGCGTCCATCATGCACGCGACCGCCGCACCTGGGGGGTACGGCGGTCGCGGCGGCGTCGCGGGGGCGGCCTCACGCGGCGAGTGCCGCCCGCAGCCGGTCGAGCAGGGTCGGGCGGGGCCCGGCGGCGTGGGCGCCGACCCGGGGGGGCGCCGCCGCCTCGGCGGCGAGCGTGGCCCGGGCGCGGTCCTCGATCGCGGCGCCGACCGCGGCCGACGCGGCGTCGTCGAAGCTCGAGCGGCCCGCCATCGCGGCCAGCACCAGGCGCTCCTTCGTCACGGCGATGCCGAGCATGCGGTCGGCCTCCTCGCCGGCGCCCTCGGTCATCGCCCGGTCGAGCACCATCCGCACGCCGGCGAGGTCGCCCGCCGTCGCGACCCACGCGGCCACGACGGCGGCCTCGAGGTCGAGCGGCTGTCCGGAGAGCTCGCGGTCGATGCGCCCGGCCAGCCGGGTGTGCCAGCGCAGCTGCAGCGCGCCGAGCAGGTCGAGGTCGTCGCGGAAGGTCTCGGCGACCCCGGCGACGTCGGTGGGCAGCAGGCCGTCACGCCGGGCGTCCGCGGTCGCGGCCACGGCCGCGAGCACCTCACCGCGGCGGTGGTACGAGTTCCACGTCATGGTCGTCTCCTTCGGTCGGGCATTCACATACCAGCGGTACGTACTGCGAGTATGCCCAGCAGGTACCCCGCACCGAAGGCACCGTGACGGTGACGTCGCGCACGTGGCGGCGCTCACCCTCCCGGAGCCGCGCGCCGCCCCACCTATGCTGGGCGGCGCCATGAGCAAGCCCCCCTCGTCCAAGCGCCGCCTGCCCGGGCTGCCGTCCGTCCCCGGCACCAACCGGCGGGCGCAGTACTCGGCGTCGACGAAGCGAGCACTGGTCGACGTGGCCGAGCGCCTCTTCGCCGAGGAGGGGTACGCCGGAGCCTCCCTCGACGCGATCGTCGCGGGCGCCGAGGTGACGAAGGGCGCGCTCTACCACCACTTCCACGGCAAGCGAGCGCTCTTCGAGGCCGTCTTCGAGCGCGTCGAGGGCGAGGCGGTCAAGGCGATCCAGCGCTCGATGGGCCAGGCGCGCGACCCGTGGGACAAGGCGCTGGCCGGGCTGCGCGCCTTCGTCGACGTGGTGCAGCAGCCGGCGTACCGGCGGGTGGTCGTGCAGGAGGGGCCCGCCGTCCTGGGCTACGAGCGGATCCGCGAGCAGCAGGAGCGCACGAGCTTCGCGCTCGTGCACGACATGGTGGCCGACGTGCTCGCCGACCCGGGCGCCCCGCTCGACGACCTCCTGCTCTCGTCGTTCAGCAGCGTGTTCTTCGGCGCGCTGTCCGCCGCCGGCGAGTTCGTCGCCGACTCGGACGACCCGGGTGCGGCCAGCCGCCGCGTCGAGGTCGTCGTCGGCTACATCCTCAGCGGGATGCAGCTCATGCGCGACGGGGGCGTCGCACTCCCCACGACCGAGCAGCTCGACGAGCCCGAGGCCCTCGAGGGGGAGGCCGACCCGGACGGCGCCCCGCCCGCGGCCGACTGACGCTGGCGCCGCTCAGTCGTAGGTGACCGACCCCTCGGTGGCCGGGACCAGCTCGATCCACGTGTGGCCCGCCGGGACGGCCAGCTCGGCGCCGTCGGCGCCGAGCAGCCGCAGCGGTGCGGCCGCGCTGGCCTTCGACCACGTGGCCTCGACGGCACGACCCGCGTGGAACACCGTCGCCGTGCCGGTGCCCTCGAGCACCGACTCCGGGACGGGGTTGCCCGCGGGGTCGAGGTAGCCGGCGTCGACGACGTCGACCTCGAGGGCGACCACGGTGTCGGCCCGGAAGTCGTCGCCCTCGCCGGCGTTGCCGTCGACCACGGCGTAGGCGTCCCCGTCGAGCTCCCAGCTCGTCGTGTGCGACCCCGAGAACCGGACGTCGACCTCCGTGGCGGGCGCGCCCCCGGCCCACGCGGCGCCGTCGCCCCACGCGAGGTAGTCGTCGGGACGCTCACCGTCGGAGGGGGTGCCGACGACCTCGGTCAGGTCGGCGAAGAGGTTGTAGGGGATGCGGCGCGCGTCGCTGCGGGAGAACCCCGCGGGCGCGCCCTCCTCCTCGACGAAGCCGACCCCGGCGTCGCGCAGCCGTGTGATGGTGCGCTGCGCCGCCCCGCTGGTGACGACGGTCGTGTCGTCGGTGGGCACGATGCCGATGTCGCTGGCCCGCATCGACCGCACCGGCCCGACCTCGTCCGGCAGCTCGGTGTGGAAGAAGGCGGCGAGCCGCGTCGTACCGCCCTCGACGAGCTCCTCCACCACGAGGTCGGCGCTGCCGAGCCCCCGCTGGGGCGCCGAGGCCGCCGTGTTGTCGATCTTCACCACGAAGGCGGGCCCCGTGGTCGCCGACGGGTCCGCGGGCAGACCGGTGAAGGGCCACGTCGGCGGCGGCTCGGGGGCCGCCGCGGGTGCGGGGTCGTCCCCCTGCGCGGCGACGTCGCCCGCGTCGCCGGAGCAGGCCGCCACAGCCAGGGCGAGCGCGAGCGCACCGACCCCGCCGATCGTCCGCCGGGCCCGTGCCCGCGCCGTACCCGTCACTGCCCCGCTCCTCGTCGTCCCGTCGTGCCCGGCGCAGCCGCCGGCGCGCGCCAGTCTGGGCCGCGGGGGCCGGGACGGCACGGCGCCACGCGCACGGATGACGCAGGACGCCCCACTGGTCGAGACCAGTGGGGCGTCCGAGGTGCCTGCAGGAGAGGGGGGACCGGGGCGGTCGCCGGCGCTCAGAGGAGCGTGGCGCCGCCGTCGACGTAGAGGGTCTGGCCGGTGATGTACGACGCCTCGTCGCTCGCCAGGAACGTGACCGCGGCCGCGATGTCCTCGGGCAGGCCGATGCGCTTGACGGGGTTGCGCTCGGCCACGCCGGCGCGGAAGTCCTCGACGCTCATCTTCATCCGGGCCGCGGTGGCGTCCGTCATCTCGGTGGCGATGAAGCCGGGGGCCACCGCGTTGACGTTGATGCCGAAGGGGCCGAGCTCGATGCCGAGCGTGCGGACGAAGCCCTGGATGCCCATCTTCGCGGCCGAGTAGTTCGCCTGGCCCCGGTTGCCGAGCGCGGAGGTGCTGGAGAGGCACACGACCTTGCCGTAGCGCTGCTCCGTGAAGTGCTTCTGCGCCGCCTTGGTCATGAGGAAGGCGCCCTTGAGGTGCACGCCCATGACGAGGTCCCAGTCGACCTCGGTCATCTTGAACAGCAGATTGTCGCGCGTCACGCCCGCGTTGTTCACCAGGACGTGCAGACCGCCGAGCTCGCTGACGACCCGGTCGACGGCCGCGTCCACCGAGGCCGCGTCGGACACGTCGGCACCGATGCCCACCGCTCGCGCCCCGTCGGCGAGCTCGACGCGGCCGGCCGCGTCGGCGGCGGCCCCCTCGTCGAGGTCGAGGATCGCGACCGACGCGCCCTCGCTCGCGAACCGCTGGGCGGTGCCGAAGCCGATGCCCCGCGCCGCGCCCGTGATGACTGCCACCCGTCCGTCGAATCGACCCATGCGCGTCACCCTAGGCCATCGCCCGGCGCGGCCAGGGCGTCCCGGATGCGGCCGGCGGCGGCGGCGCGCTCGCCCGCGCCGTACTTCTGCCGGGGCCAGAAGAAGCCCCGCAGCCCGTCGCCCTTGGTGCGGGGCACGACGTGCAGGTGCAGGTGCGGCACCGACTGGCTGACGACGTTGTTGACCGCCACGAACGACCCCTGGGCGCCGAGGCCGTCGACCACGGCGCGGCACAGCCGCTGGGCGGTCGCGAGGAACGGGTCGCGCAGCGCGGCCGGCAGCTCGTCGAGCGTCACGACGTGGACGCGCGGCACCAGCAGCACGTGGCCGTGGAACACCGGGCGCTGGTCGAGGAAGGCGACCAGGTCGTCGTCGGCGTGCACGACGTCGGCGTCCGCCTCCCGCGCCACGATGGCGCAGAAGACGCACACGGTCGCGGCCCGTGCTGGTGGCACCCGGCGCTCAGCCGTCGAAGTGGTGCAGGTCGCCCAGGCCGTAGGTCCAGCGGAAGCCGTGGTTCGCGAGGATCTGCACGACCCGGTGCGAGCGGCTGCGCCACGCGACGGTCGGGTGCGACCGGCTGAGCCACCACGTGTTCGGCACCGCGCCCTGGGCCGAGCGGTACGGGTTCTCCCACGGGTTGATGTCGATGGAGCGGCCCGTCGAGTGCGGCGAGCGGCGGCTCGGGTTGCCCACGACGCCGCGGCAGTTGAACGCCGAGGTGTTGTCGGCGGCCATCGACTTGTAGTCGTCGGCCCCCCGCAGCCGCGAGCTGTAGCCGAACCCGTCGGGGCGCACCATCGAGCGGATCGGGATGCCGCCGTCGTGCAGGGCGCTCAGCATCCGCGCCGTGCGCGTCGCGATCGAGCGGTGCACGACGACCTCGCCGCGGTAGCGGAAGCCGTCGAAGCCGAGGTAGTTGACGCGCACCAGCCGCAGGTCGGCGCGGCCCACGGGGCAGCCGGGGCGCCACGAGCGCCCGACCATGTCCGCCCAGATGTGGTTCGGGATCGTCAGCACCTCGGGCGCCGGGCCGGGGATGGTGGCGCGGGGGGCCGGCGGCACGTAGACCGTCGGGCGGGGCGCGCCGCTGGGCAGCACGACGGGCGGGGCGTACGGCGCGACGTTCACCCAGCGCTCCGGGCTGATGCCCTGGGCGATCCACTCCTGCGGGCGGAACACGACGCGGTACTTCGTGCCCCTGCGGGGCTTGAACACGACCTTGCCGCCGCCGTTCGACGCCAGCGGGGCGCGCGCCGCGACGACCTCGTAACCCGACCCGTCGTTGGCGTGCACCTCGACCGTGCCGGTGACCGGGTTGCGGGCCTCGTCGCGCACCGCGTACCAGAGCGTCAGGGGGTGCTCGTCGCGCACGCTCGTGGGCGCGGCGAGCTCGACGACCGCCCGGCGCTGGCGCAGCGTGATGCGGCCCTCGCCGATGGCCCCCGCGTGCTCGCCGTCGCTGTCGAAGAGGGCGCGCACGACGTTGTCGCGGGAGTACGCCGCCACGACCACCGTCGCCGTCGTCGTGCCGTCGGCGCCCGTCGTGAGCGTCGCGACGGGCGCGAACTTGCCGTAGGTGAAGCGCTCCACGCGCACGCGGGCACCGGCCAGGGGCGCGCCGTCGGCGTCGGCGACGGCGATGGTGACGTCCACCTGGTCGCCCTTGAACCCGGCCGGGGCGCTCACCGTGACCCGGGCGGGCGCCGCGGCGGCGGGGTCGGCGGGGGCGTCGGGCTCCGCCGCGCCGGCGTCGGGCTCGGTCGCCCCCGCGTCGGGCTGGGCAGGCTGGGCGGGCTGGCTCGGCGCTGCGGGCTCGGCCGGCTCGGTCGGCGTCGTGGGCTCGGTCGGCTCGGAGGCCGGCGGGTCCGTCTCGGCGGTGACCGCGTGCGGCGCCGCGGCCGCGGACGGCGCGGTCGCGTCGGCGTACCCCACCCCCGGGGCCACGAGCAGGGCGGCGACGACGAGGCCGGTGACCGCGACGGTGCCCCGCGGACGCAGCGGGCTGCGCCACCGGCGCCGGGACGAGAGGGGGGACGCGGGGCCCGAGACGCTCATGGGAGCAGGGTAGGGAGGAGGGGGCCCGACCACAACGGCCGACGAGCCCTAGGCTCGGCGCGCCGAGGACCACCCGCCCGACCCCGAGGACCGCCCGTGACCACCGCACCCGCCGCCGGACCCGCCCGCCGCGGCCTGGCCCAGGTGTGCGCGGCGGGGGTGCTGTGGGGCACGGGCGGCCTGGCCGTCCACGAGCTGCACGAGCGCGAGGGCATGGCGTCCGGCACCGTCAGCGCGTGGCGGATGGGCCTGGCGGCGCTCGTGCTCGTCGTCGTCGTGCTGGCGCTGCGCCAGGGACCCGCCGTGGCCGCGCTGGCCCGTCGCCACCCGGTCCGCACGGCGCTGCTCGGCGCGGCGACCGCGGCGTACCAGGGGCTCTACTTCGCCGCCGTCCTCACCGCCGGCATCGGGGTCGCGACGGTGGTCGCGCTCGGCCTGGCCCCGCCGCTCGTCACGGTCGTCGAGTGCCTGCGCGAGCGCCGGGCGCCGCGCCCCGGCGAGCTCGTCGCCCTCGTGGCGGCTCTGGCCGGCCTCGCCCTCGTCACGTACGGCGGCAGCGACGCCGCCGCGGGCCCGTCGCCGCTGCTGGGGGTCGGGCTCGCCGTCGCCGCCGCGGTGGGCTACGCCGCGACGACGCTCGTGGGGCGCACGGTCAGCCAGGAGGCCCCTCCCCTGGCGCTCACGACGCTGGCGACGACGGTCGGCGCCCTGCTGCTCCTCCCGTGGGCGGCCGTCGAGGCCGCGCGGGGCCTGCCGGTGGCGACGACCGACCCCGTCTCGCTGACGTGGCTGGTGTGGCTGGGCGTCGCGACGATGGCGCTGGCCTACGGGCTGCTCTACGCCGGGCTGCGCACGACGAGCAGCGGCACGGCGACCGTCGCCACCCTGCTGGAGCCGGTGAGCGCCGCCCTGCTCGCGGCGCTGGTGGCCGACGAGCGCCTCGGGCCCGTCGGGGTCGTCGGCGGCGTGCTCATCCTGCTCGCCGTGGCCGTGCGCGCGGTGACCGAACCGCGCGGGACGGACCCCACGGTCGTGCTCGGGGCTCAGCCCGCGGTGCGGCGGTAGAGCCGCTGCGGGCGGCCCGCGCCGCCGTACTGCAGACGGGCGGTCAGCTCGCCCGTCTCGACGAAGTGCTCGAGGTAGCGCCGCGCGCTGACCCGCGACACCCCCACCCGGTCGGCCACCTCGGCCGCGGGGAGCTCGACGTCGCCGGTCAGCTCGGCCGCCACCGCGGCCGCGGTCTCCGGCGACAGCCCCTTGGGCAGCTGGCGGCGGGCGGCGCCGACGGGGGCGAAGACCGCGTCGATCGCGTGCTGGGTCGTGCGCGCCTCGGGCCGCGGGCCGGTCTCGCCGTCGTCCGCCCCGATCGCGGCCAGCGCCTGGTGGCTGCGGCGGAAGTGCTCGAGACGGGCGACGAGGTCGTCCCGCTCGAACGGCTTGACCAGGTAGTGCGCGGCGCCGGCGGCCGCCGCCGCCCGCACCGTGTCGACCTCGCGGGCCGCCGTCACGATGATGACGCCCGTGTCGTCGCCCCGCCCGCGCAGGCGCCGCAGCACCTCGATGCCGGACAGGTCGGGCAGGTGCACGTCGAGGAGCACGAGGTCGGGGGCCAGGCGCTGGACCTCCGCCAGCGCGGCCGTGCCGGTGGCGGCCACGCCGACGGGCACGAACCCGGGGATCTGCTCGACGAAGCGCGTGTGGATGGAGGCGACCATGAAGTCGTCGTCGACCACGAGCACCCGCAGCTCGTCACCCGCCCCGCTCATGCCCGACCTCCCGGCAGCACCGCCGTGAACACGGCGCCGGGCGACCCCGTGCCGACCCGTACCTCGCCGCCCCGACGTTGGCAGACCTGGCGCACGAGCGCCAGTCCGATGCCCCGGCCCCCGGCGACCGGCTCCTTGGACGACCAGCCGCGCTCGAAGACCAGCTCCCGCTCGGCCGCGTCGACGCCGGGACCGGAGTCGGCGACCTCGACCCACGCGGCGGCGCCGTCGTACCAGAGCCGCACGCGGACCCCGGCGTCCCCGGCCTGCCCGGCCTGCCCCGCCACCTGCCCGGCGACCGCGTCGACGGCGTTGTCGACGAGGTTGCCCAGGACGGTGCCGACGTCGGCCGCGAGGTCGGCGTCGAGGCGCGGCAGCGTCTCCTCCCCCACGAGCTCGACGGCCAGGCCGCGCTCGGCGGCGACGGTGGACTTGGCCACGAGCAGCGCCGCGACCTGCGGGTCCTCGACCCGGGCCCGCACGCGGTCGCTGATCGCGGCCTGGCGCCGCACGATGGTGCCGATGGCGGCCGCCGCCTCGTCGTGCTCGCCCAGCTGGAGCAGCCCGGAGATGGTGTGGAGCCGGTTGGCGAACTCGTGGGTCTGGGCGCGCAGGGTCTCGGTCACCGACTCGCGGGCGCGCACCTCGCTGCGCAGGGCGAGCAGCTCGGTGTGGTCGCGCAGCGTCACCACGACCCCGCCGGTCACGCCCCCGCCGCGCACCCGCGTGCGGTTCACCACCAGCACCCGCCCGCCGACGACGAGCAGGGCGTCGCGGATCTCCTCGACGTCGCCGGCCGCGGCGAGCACCGCGACGACCTCGGGCGGCAGCGCGGCGTCGAGCAGCGCCGTCCCGGGGCCGACGGCCGGGTCGAGCTCCAGCAGCTCACGGGCGGTGTCGTTGACGACGGTGATGCGCCCGTCGTCGGCGACGGCCACGAGGCCCTCGCGGATGGAGTGCAGCAGCGCCTCGCGCTGGTCGGCCAGCGCCCCGATCTCGGCGGGCTCGAGCCCGCGGGTGCGGCGCTTGATGAGCCGGGAGAGGCCGAAGGAGCCGACCGCGCCGAGGGCGAACCCGAGGCCGAGGAAGACGGCGAGGTCGGGCGCGGACCGTTCCAGGCGGGCCTGCCAGCCCGGGTACCGCTCGGCGACCATCACGATGCCCACCTGGTCGCCCGTGTCGGAGAGGACCGGCACGAGGGCGGCGAGCGAGGGCCGGCCGCGCTCGCGGACGTCCCCGGTCCACACCCGCCCCTCGAGGATCGAGCCGTCGCCGACGTCGACCTGCTCGCCCTCCTCCGTCGGATTCGGGCCCACCACCTGCCGACCCCCGGCGTCGAGGAGGTAGACCGCGTCGGCCCCGAGGCGGTCGCGCACGTCACCGGCGTACGACGCCAGCGCCTCCTCGGGCGGGTACCGCTCCTGCAGGCCGCTGCGCACGGCCCCGGTGTTGGCCAGGTTCTCCGCCGCTGAGCGCAGCCGGCTGCCGCGGTCGTCGCGGAACGCCGAGTCCGCCTGCTGCACCGTGACGAAGCCCGCCACGGTCAGCACGACGAGCAGCACGCTCAGCTGGAGCAGCAGGAACTGCCCCGCGAGCGTGAGGCGCGAGCGTGACCACAAGTTGCCGAACCTCCGTTGCGACCCAAAGCGTGACGGGGGCCACACCACCGGTGACGATCCCCACATGTGGAACCCATTCTCCCGCCGGACCGCGCGACGACGCGCGGCCGGGACCGTCTCGGCGGTGGTGCTGCTCGCGGCCCTCACCGGCTGCGGCGTCACGCGCGGTGACGCGTCGAACGACTTCACCGTCTACATCCCGAACAGCCCTGGTGGAGGGTACGACCAGACCGGCCGTGCCGCCGTCGCGGCCATGGAGCGCAACGACCTCACGGGCGGCGACTTCGAGATCAGCAACATCATCGGCGCCGGCGGTTCGGTCGCCATGTCGCGGCTCATGAACGCCGAGGGCGACCCGCGGCTGATGATGTACATGGGTCTCGGCGTCGTCGGCTCGCTCTACTCCAACGGCAACGACTTCCGCCCGCAGGACGCCACCCCGATCGCCAAGCTGATCGAGGACCAGGAGGGCGTGCTCGTCCCCCGCGACTCCCCCTACCGCACGCTCGAGGACTTCATCGCCGCATGGCGCGCCGACCCGAACGCGATCGTCGTGGGCGGCGGCTCGTCGGTGGGCGGCCCCGACCACCTCTTCCCGATGCTGCTCGCCCAGGCGGCGGGCATCGACCCGCGCGAGGTCCGCTACGTCGTGTACGACGGCGGCGGGCCGCTGACGTCCGCGCTGCTCGGCGACAAGATCCAGGTGGGCTTCTCGGGCCTCGGCGAGTTCGAGGGCCAGATCGCCTCGGGCGACCTGCGCGCCCTGGCCGTCTCCGGCGAGGAGCGCGTCGACAGCCCGTCGCTCTCCGACGTCCCGACCGTGACGGAGGGCGGGGTCGACCTCGTCTTCAACAACTGGCGCGGCGTGCTCGCCCCGCCCGGCATCACCGACGAGGAGCGCCAGCGCCTCATCGACCTCGTCGAGGAGATGCACGCCACCGACGAGTGGCAGCAGGCGATGGCCGACAACGGCTGGATCGACGCCCTGCAGACCGGTGACGAGTTCACCGAGTTCCTGGAGTCGGAGGACGCCCGCGTCGCCGACACCCTCGACGAGCTGGGTCTCGCGACGTGAGCGCCACCCGCGACGGCGCGCTCCGCCGTACCCCCGACCCCTCCTCCGCCCCCTCCTCCCCCGCAGCCACAGGTGACCCCGTGACCCTCGATCCCCCCGCGCCCGAGCGCGACCTCGCGCAGCTGGGCCTCGCCGCCGCGCTGGTCGTGGTGGGCCTCTACACCGTGTACGACGCCTCCACCCTCGTCGTCGGGTTCGCCGACCCGGTCGGGCCGAAGGCGTTCCCCTACGTCATCGGCGCCGTGCTGACGGGCCTCGGCGTGCTGCTCGCCGTCGCGGCCCTGCGCGGCGACGTGCCCGACCTCGACGACGGCGAGGACGTCGACCTCTCGCAGGGGTCGGACTGGATGACCGTCGTCAAGCTCGTCGCGGTGCTGGTGCTGACCATCGCCACCGTCGGCTGGCTCGGCTGGGCCGTCACCGGCGCCTTCCTGTTCGCGGGGGCGACGTGGGCGCTCGGCTCCCGCACGCCCGTGCGGGACCTGCTCATCGGCGTCGTGCTGTCGGTGACCAGCTGGTACGCGTTCTACGTCGGCCTCGGCATCCCGCTGACGCCGGGCGTCCTCGACGGAATCCTCTGAGAGGGGCCTGGACCATGGAAAGTCTCTCGCTGCTCGGCGACGGCCTCGCGACGGCCCTCACCCCCGAGAACCTGCTCTGGGCCGCCATCGGCGTCCTGCTCGGCACCTTCGTCGGCGTGCTGCCCGGCATCGGTCCCGCCATGGCGGTGGCACTCCTGCTGCCCGTCACCTTCGGCCTCGAGCCGACCCAGGCGTTCATCATGTTCGCCGGCATCTACTACGGCGGCATGTACGGCGGCTCGACGACCTCGATCCTGCTCAACACACCCGGTGAGTCGGCGTCGGTGATGACGGCGCTCGAGGGCAACCGGATGGCGAAGAAGGGGCGGGCCGCCCAGGCGCTCGCCACGGCCGCCATCGGCTCCTTCATCGCCGGCACGATCGGCACGCTGCTCGTCGTGTTCTTCGCCCCGGCCCTGGCCGAGGTCGCCGTCGAGATCGGCGCGCCGTCGTACCTCGCGATCATGCTCATGGCGATGGTGCTGGTCACCAGCGTGCTGGGGTCGTCGCGGCTGCGCGGCTTCATCGCGCTGTTCCTCGGCCTGACGATCGGGCTCGTCGGCCTCGACCTCAACACCGGCCAGCCGCGCCTGTCGTTCGACCAGCCGCTGCTCGCGGACCGCATCGACATCGTCGTCGTGGCCGTCGGCATCTTCGCCGTCGGTGAGGCGCTGTGGGTCGCGGCGCACCTGCGGCGCAAGCCGCTCTCGGTGATCCCCGTCGGGCGCCCGTGGATGGGCCGCGACGACTGGCGGCGCTCGGTCGGGCCGTGGCTGCGCGGCACCGCGCTCGGCTTCCCGTTCGGCGCCGTGCCGGCCGGTGGCGCCGAGACGCCGACGTTCCTGTCCTACGTGCTGGAGCGGCGCCTGGCCCGCAAGGGCCACGAGTTCGGCCACGGCGCCATCGAGGGCGTCGCCGGACCGGAGGCGGCCAACAACGCCTCGGCCGCCGGCACCTTCGTGCCGCTGCTCGCGCTCGGCCTGCCCGTCACCGCGACGGCGACGATCATGCTGGCCGCGCTGCAGGGCTACGGCATCCAGCCCGGCCCGCAGCTGATGACCGAGCACGCCGACCTGGTGTGGACGCTGCTCGCCAGCCTGCTCATCGGCAACACGCTGCTGCTCGTGCTCAACCTGCCGCTGGCCCCGCTGTGGGCGAAGCTGCTGCGGATCCCCCGGCCCTACCTCTACGCCGGCATCCTGTTCTTCGCCTCACTGGGTGCCTACACCGCGAACCAGCAGCCCTTCGACCTGTTCCTGCTGCTCGTCTTCGGCCTGCTCGGCCTGGCCATGCGGCGCTTCGGGCTGCCGGTGCTGCCGCTCATCCTCGGCGTCATCCTCGGCCCGCTGATGGAGACGAAGATGCGCGAGGCGCTCGCCATCTCCGACGGCGACCTGAACGGCCTGGTCGACGAGCCGCTGGCCGTGATCGTCTACGGCGTCATCGTGCTGCTCGTCGTCGTGCCGCTCGTGCTGTCCCGGGTGCGCCCCGGCGCGGCGCCGACGGCCCGGGTCGCCGAGGACACCATCCCCACCGACCCCACCGACCCCCGTGAGCCTCGTGAGAAGGAGACCGCCCGATGAGCGCCGAGACCGTCGTCATCGCCTACACCCCCGACGAGTTCGGGCGCGCCGCGCTCGAACACGGCATCGTCGAGGCCCGCCGCCGCTCCGCGCGGATCGTCGCGGTCAACGCCACCCGCGGCGACGCCCTCGTGGACGAGCGGTACGCCGACGACGCCGCCATCGACGCGCTCGAGAGTGCGCTCGCGGAGTCCGGCATCGAGCACGTCATCCGCCGCCCCATGGCGCCCGACGTGTCCGAGGCCGTGCTCGAGGTCGCCGAGACCGACGGCGGCACCGTGATCGTCGTGGGCCTGCGCAAGCGGTCCCCCGTCGGCAAGCTCGTGCTCGGCAGCGTCGCCCAGCGCGTGCTCCTCGGCGCCGGTGTGCCGGTGCTGGCCGTCAAGCCGTAGCCCCACCCCGGTGGTTGAGGTGGGTGCGCCAGCACCCCTCGAAACCACCACCGGACACGAACGTGGTTTCGAGGCTCGCTAACGCGAGCACCTCAACCACCGGGGAGCCAGCCCGACGCCGGTGGTTGAGGTGGGTGCGCCAGCGACAGTTCCGGTGGTTGAGGTGGGTGCGCTAGCACCCCTCGAAACCACCACCGAATCCGAACGTGGTTTCGAGGCTCGCTAGCGCGAGCACCTCAACCACCGGGGAGCCAGCCCGGCGCCGGTGGTTGAGGTGGGTGCGCCAGCGACAGTTCCGGTGGTTGAGGTGGGTGCGCCAGCACCCCTCGAAACCACCACCGAATCCGAACGTGGCTTCGAGGCTCGCTAGCGCGAGCACCTCAACCATTGGGGCCACCGACGGTCACTCGCCCTCGGGGTCCTCGGGCTCGGCACCGAGGAGGTGCTCCAGGATCCCCAGCGCCTGGCCGTCGGTGACGGGTGGGCCGTTCACCTCGGGCTCCTCGGGCTCCTCGGGTTCGTCCGCCGGCACCGGCACGTCGAGCCGGCGCAGCGCCCGCTCGACGGTGCGGTCGCGCTCCAGCTCCTCGCGCAGGTCGACCTCTTCGGCCGCGGGCACGAGGCCGTGCAGGCGCCAGAGACCGGCGTCGTCGCCAGGGCGGTCGTCGTCCACGTGTGCTCCTCGGGAGGGAGGGGCGACCGTAGCCCGCGCGGCCCCGGCGGCCCACGGCGGCCCGCGGGGGGTCAGCCGGCGCGGTGCGCGTCGTACCGCTGCTGGTGGAAGGCCCGGGGCGTCACGGCGACCTCGGGCTGCTCGAGGTCGTCGAGGTCCGCGGCGATCTCGACCCCGGCCTCGGCGCAGGCCGCCACGTAGTCCTCGTAGTCGACGCGGAGGCCGTCGTGGTCGGCGCTCAGCGCCTCGCTGATCGTGCGGCCCTCGAGCACGCCGAACTGGCCCTCGGTGTCGAGCAGCACGACCGCCGCCTCGGCCAGCGGGGTGTCGTCCGGCCCCCGCCAGTAGCCGTAGGCCGCCTCCTCCTCGCGCTGCGCCACCCAGGTGACGAGGGCGGCGGTGTCCCGGTTCGCGGCCACGTTGGCGGCGATGTCGGGGTTCGCGAGGTCGTCGGGCGTCAGGTAGGACTCGTCGAGCACGGCCGGCACCTCGCCGTCGGCGAGGAACGTGACGCCCTCCTCGCTCCACGGCGTGTCCTCGCCGCGCGCCTCGCGCTCCCGCCACACCTGCGCGTCCGTCGGCCACGTCGTCATCGCTGTCCCCCTCGTCGTCCGGTACGGCGGCACTCGCCGCCCCCGGCCGGTCTGTCCGGTCGCGGGGACGCGCAAACCCACCGGCGGGCGGCGAGTGCCGTCGCACCCTGCCGCGGTGGCCCAGACCGAGGAGGAGCGGCGGCGCGACCTCGTGCTCCTGCGCCGGGTGCGCGACCGCATCGACCGCGACCACGCGCAACCGCTCGACGTCGAGTCCCTGGCGCGCGGCGTGCACTGGTCGGCGGGCCACCTGAGCCGCGAGTTCCGGCGGGCGTTCGGCGAGTCGCCGTACAGCTACCTCATGACGCGGCGCATCGAGCGGGCCATGACGCTGCTGCGGCGCGGCGGCCTCAGCGTGACGGAGGTGTGCTTCGCGGTGGGCTACGGCTCGCTCGGCACGTTCAGCACCCGGTTCACCGAGCTGGTCGGGATGGCGCCGAGCACCTACCGCGCGCGGGCGGCGGCCGGCGACGGCGCCGGCATCCCGCCCTGCGTCGCCAAGCAGGCCACGCGACCGGTCAGGAACGGAGAAGCACCCCGGCCCGACCCGCGCCTAGGTTGAGCGGCATGAGCCTGAGCATCCACCACGCCTTCCTCCCCCACACCGACGCCGAGGCCTCGCTGGCGTTCTACCGCGACGCGCTGGGCCTGGAGGTCCGCAACGACGTCGGCCACGAGCAGATGCGCTGGATCACCGTCGGCCCGCCCGGTGGAGCGGGCACCTCGATCGTGCTGCACCCGCCGGCCGTCGACCCCACCATCAGCGACGAGGAGCGCCGCGTGGTGCTCGACCTCATCGCGAAGGGCACGTTCGCCGCGCTCACCCTGGCGAGCGACGACCTGGACGCCGACTTCGCCCGCATCGAGGCGAGCGGTGCCGAGGTCGTGCAGGAGCCGACGGACCAGGACTACGGCGTGCGCGACTGCGCCTTCCGCGACCCGGCCGGCAACCTCGTGCGCGTCAACCAGGCCTGACGCGGGCCTTCCCCCGACCGGCCCTGCTCGCCTAGCGTCGCGCGCGTGGACACGGGGACCCGGGAGTGGCTGCTCGACCAGGATCCGGCGCTGCGCTGGCAGGTGGAGCGCGACCTCCTCGACGCCCCGGACGAGGTGTGGCGGGCCACCCGGGCACGGGTCACGACCGAGGGGTACGGCGCCCGCCTGCTGGCCCTGCAGGACCCGGACGGCCAGTGGGCCGGCGGCGCCTTCTTCCCCGCCGACTTCTCCGAGCACGCGCCCGACGCCGAGGGCCAGCCGTGGACGGCCACGACGTGGTCGCTCAGCAGCCTGCGCGAGTGGGGCGTCGACGCCTCCCACCTCGCCGGTACGGCGGAGCGCCTCGCCGCGGGCTGCCGCTGGGAGTACGACGACCTCCCCTACTGGGGCGGCGAGGTCGACGTCTGCATCAACTCGTGGACGCTGTCGAACGGGCTGTGGCTGGGCGCGGACGTCGACGGCCTCGTCGACTGGTTCCTCGACCACCGCCTGCCCGACGGCGGCTGGAACTGCTTCTGGGTCGACGGCGCGCGCCGTTCCTCGTTCCACTCGACGCTGAACGCCCTCAAGGGGCTGCTCGACCACGCCGTGCGCACGGGCGACGCCGGACGCACCCGGGAGGCGCGCCGGGCCGGGGAGGAGTACCTGCTCGAGCGCCGCCTCCACCGCCGGCTGTCCACCGGCGAGACAGTGGCGCCGTGGGCGCTGCGTCCGACGTACCCGCCCCGGGCCTACTACGACGTGCTCAACGCGCTCGACCACTTCCGCGCCGCGGCCGCGCACGAGGGCACCCCGCCCGACCCGCGCCTCGCCGAGGCCGTCGCGATCCTGCGCGAGCAGCAGCAGCCCGACGGCCGGTGGCTGCAGGGCCCGCCGCACCGGGGACGCACCTGGTTCCCGGTCGACGTCGACGAGGGCGAGCCGAGCCCGTGGCTGACGCTCCAGGCGCTGCGCGTGCTGCGGTGGTGGGACGCGGAAGCGGGTTGAGCCCGGTCGCGCGGTCTCAGCTCGCCGACAGGACCGCCCACGCGATCAACTTGTCGAGGCGTCGGATGTCGACCTTCTTGTCGAGCTTGATCTTGATGTGACCCGCACGGGTCCACAGCTCGAGCTCCGCATTGAAGTCGAGGAGCTTCCCGGCGTTCTCCGAGGACCACATGTCGATGCGGCTGTAGGGCAGGGAGTAGATCTCCACCTTCTTTCCCGTCAAGCCTTGAGCATCGCGCACGATCAGCCGCTTGCTTGTGAACACCGCGGAGTCACGGAACGTCTTGTACGCCGCGACGGCCTGCTCCCCCTCCACCAGGAGGTCGTTCACATCGTCCGGGATGGGGATCTCCTGGATCAGGGTCCAGTTGGTGATGGTTGTCGTCTCCATGGCGGGCACTGTGGCAGTCGTGGGCGCGTGGCGTGGCGTCTTTCGAGGACTCGGCGACGACGGCGGTGTCGAGATGTCAGCCGTGACGGGCGGACGTCCGTTCGCGGGACGTCATGCGAAGCGTGCCCCTGGGCGCTCGGTCCGCATGACGCCCCACGCCCGGGGTCCTCGTCCGCCGCGGACGTCATGCGCAGGGTGGCGCCGGGGCCCCGATCGGTACGACGTCCGGCGTCGGCCGCTCGCCGCTTCCGGGCCCGCGGCGGCCCCCGATCGTGTTGGATCGGCCCCGTACGGATCGCGCCGTACGCACGCACCGCCGACGGGAGCACCGATGGACTTCGCAGAGTACCGCCGCCACGACGCCACGGGCCTGGCCCGGCTGGTCGCCGAGAAGCAGGTCAGCGCGGCCGAGCTGCTGCAGGTCGCCCGCGAGCGCGCCGCCGAGGTGAACCCGCGGATCAACGCGATCGTGCGGGACGTGCCGTGCGCGGGCGACGAGGAGCGGAGCGGCCCCTTCGCGGGCGTGCCGTTCCTCATCAAGGACCTGGGGCAGGACTACGCGGGTCTGCCCACCTCGAGCGGGTCGCGGTCGTTGCAGTCCGTGCCCGCCGCCGAGCACTCCACCGTCGTCCAGCGCTGGCTCGACGCGGGCCTGGCGATCTTCGGCAAGACCAACCTCCCCGAGTTCGGCGCCAAGGCCATCAGCGAGCCCGACGCCTGGGGCCCGGCGCGCAACCCGTGGGACCTCACCCGCACCCCCGGCGGGTCGTCCGGCGGCTCCGCGGCGGCGGTCGCGGCCGGCATCGTGCCCGCCGCCGGCGCCAACGACGGCGGCGGCTCGACCCGCATCCCCGCCGCGTGCTGCGGCCTCGTCGGTCTCAAGCCGGGCCGCGGGCTCACCCCGCTCGGCCCCGGTGCGGGCGAGATGATGCACGGCGCCGCGGTGCAGGGCGTCGTCACCCGCACCGTCCGCGACAGCGCGGCGCTGCTCGACGTGATGGCCGGCGGCGAGCCGTGGGGCCCGTACCAGCCGAGCCTGCCGTCCGCGCCGTACTCCTCGGTGCTGGGGAAGGACCCCGGCCGCCTGCGCATCGGCGTCCGCGTGCCGTCCGCCATCACCCCCGACCCGCACCCCGAGGCGTACGCCGCGGTGGCCGGCGCCGTGCGCGCGCTCACCGACCTCGGCCACGAGGTGGAGGAGCTGGCGGAGGCGCCGTTCGACGACGCCGCCCTGGCCCGCGAGTTCCTGCTCGCCTGGTTCGTCTACATCGCCTGGGAGGTGCGCGACGCCCAGCAGCGCCCCCGCCACGGCCTTCGAGCGCGACACCCGGATCATGGCGGCGCTCGGCAACGCCACGAGCGGGGTCGACTACCTCGACGCGGTGGAGCGGCGCCACCAGCACGCGCGGCGGCTCTCGACGTACTTCGACACCTACGACCTGCTGCTCACCCCGACCCTGGCCACTCCCCCGCCGAAGGTCGGGGAGTTCGAGCTGCCGGCGGCGCTGCGGGTCGCGGCGGACGCGCTGCTGCGCACGGGTACGGCGCGCCTGCTCACCCGCACGCCGATCGTCGACGACATGGTGCAGAAGAACCTGGGGTGGGTGCCCTACACCCAGCTCGCCAACGTCACGGGCCGCCCGGCGATCTCGCTGCCGCTGCACCAGACGGCGGACGGGCTCCCGCTCGGCGTGCAGCTCGTGGCCCCGCTCGGGGGCGAGACCTTGCTCCTCCAGCTGGCCGCCCAGCTCGAGGAGTCGGTGCCGTGGGCCGACCGGGTCGCGCCCCTGTGAGGTGGTGGTCACCGGTCGGCGGCAGACTCGACCCATGACCGACGCCGCGACCGGATCGCTGACCTTCGCCGACTCGACCGTCATCGCCGCCTCCCCCGAGGCGGTCTACGCGCTCGTCGCCGACGTGACCCGTACGGGCGAGTGGTCGCCCGTGTGCGAGGCCTGCTGGTGGGACGAGGGCGACGGACCCCGCGTCGGCGCGACCTTCACGGGCCGCAACGTGACGCCCGGCCGCACGTGGGAGACGCGCTGCGAGGTGACGGTGGCCGACGAGGGCCGCGCGTTCGGGTGGAGCGTGACGGGCGGCAACGTGCTGTGGACCTACACGATGCGGCCCGTCGAGGGCGGCACCGAGCTGACGGAGTCGTGGGAGTTCACGCCGCAGGGGCAGGCGTTCCTGGCGGCGAAGTTCCCCGAGGACCCCGAGGCGCAGATCGCCGGGCGCGAGCAGGCCGCACGCACCGGCATCCCCGCCACGCTGGCGCGGATGAAGGAGATCCTCGAGCAGCGCTGAGGCCCGCCCCGCGTGCGCCGGTCGGTCAGTTGGAGCCGGCCGGGAGGATCGGCGGCGTGGACCATCACGACGTGACCATCGTCGGGGCCGGCAACGCCGGCATCTCGCTCGCCGCCCGGCTGCGCCGGGAGGGGGTCGCGGACGTCGCGATCGTCGAGCCGCGCACCACCCACCACTACCGGCCGCTGCTCAACTACGTGGGAGCCGGCCGCGCGCCCATGTCGGCGCTCGAGCGGCCCACCCGGGGCCTCGTGCCCGACGGCTGCACCCTGGTCGAGGACCACGTCACCGCGGTCGACCCCGGCGCCGCGGGCGGGCCCACCGTCACCACGGCGGGCGGGCGCACCCTGCGCTCGACCACCCTCGTGCTGTGCCCGGGCCTCGACGAGGACTTCGCCGCCACCCCCGGCCTCGCGGCGGCGTACGACGCCGGCTGGGCCGCCTCGACCTTCGTCGGCGAGGCCGCGCCCCGCGTGTGGCCGGCGCTGCGCGACCTGACCGCGGGCCGGGTGCTCTTCACCGTGCCGCCCGAGCCGGCGCCGTGCGGCCCGACCGCGCTCAAGCCGCTGCTGATGGCGTGCGACCACTGGCGTCGCCGCGGCGTGCTGGGGCGGCTCGAGGTCACGCTGGTGCTGCCGGACGCCTCGCCCGTCGCCGTACCCGAGCCGGACCGCCGACTAGAGGAGGTGCTCACGGGGTACGGCGTGCGCGTGCTGCGCCACGCCCGCGTCGCCCGGCTCGGCGACCGGGCGGTCACCGTCACGACGCCGGGCGGCACCGAGGTCGTCGACGACCTCGCGTTCGCGCACGTAGTGCCGCACTACCGGGCCCCGCGCTGGATCGAGGCCGCCGGGCTGGCCGGAACCACCGCTGCGGGCCTGGCCGCCGTCGACCCACGGACGATGCGCCACCCCGAGCACCGGGACGTGTGGGCGCTCGGCGACTGCGCCGACCTGCGCACCCGGCCCTCCGGCGGGGCGCTGCGCAAGCAGGTCGCCGTGCTCGCCGCCAACATCACCGCGGGTCCCGACGTCGCCGACGCGGACCTGGAGCAGTACGACGGGTACACCGTCATGCCCATCACCACCGACCGGCGGAGGCTGATGCTGGTCGAGATCGACCGGTCGGGGCGCCCCTCGCCCACCGTCCCGTTCCCCGACCTGACCCGCCCGCGCCGGGCCACGTGGCTCGCCGACCGCTACGGGCTGCCGCAGACGTACTTCCGGAGGATCCTGCGCGGGAAGGTCTGAGGCGCGGCACGCGCAGCAACGACGAACGGCCGCCCCGTGCGGGGCGGCCGTTCGTCGTCAGAGGGCTGCTGGTGGAGCTGCGGGGAATCGAACCCCGGTCCTCGAGCGCTGATCCAGGTCTTCTCCGGGTGCAGTCCGCGTTGTCGCTTTTCTCGGCCTCGGCGCTCGCACGGACACGTCGCCGACAGGCTCAGTCAGGAAAGAGTCCCGGCCGCCCCTCCTGACAGGAGACGACCAGCAAGTCCTCTAGATGAGGCCTGGGTCCGGGACGAGGACGGGTGCCCGGTCAGACCCTTCGATCACTGCTCAGGCAGCGAGAGCGAAGTCGTTGCGATTGGTGTTGGCAACTGTGTTTTCCAGCGATCGTTTACGAGATGGCGCTGGCTTCTCGACCCGCTTCTCCTGGAACGAACGTCCCAAGTCGAAACCGATCAGCCCCTCTTGAGTTGTGTTCCACGGACGACGCACCACCGCCGACCCGCTCCGCAGAGCGTACCTCCCCCAACCAGACCGGTGCGAGCGCTATTCCGCCGCCCGGGTCGGCGAGCAGGGCGTCACCTGCTCGTCACCCACGAGGCTCGCCACGGCTCTATGCTCCCGCCGTGCCCACGCTCGCGCCGGTCGTCCTCCTCGTCTCCGAGCACCACCACGGCGTGCTCGCCGACCAGTTCGGTCGCTACGCACGCGAGTACGACGTGCGCACCGCCCGGTCGGCCGCGGAGGCCGTCGAGACCATCCGCGCCGCCCGCGCCGAGGACCGCGCGGTCGCGCTGCTCGTGCACGACGGCGCCCTGCCCGACGCGCACCCGCTCGTCGCGTTCGCCGAGTGGCGCGAGCTGGTGCCGACGGCGCGCCGGCTCGTCGCCTCGCCGTACGAGCGGTTCCTCGACGACAGCGAGACCCTGCGCCACGGCCTGGCGGCCGGCAAGTTCGACGCACACCTCCTGATGCCCCGCGGGGTGCGCGACGAGGAGTTCCACGGCGCGGTCTGCGAGCTGCTGTCGGACTGGGGCTCCACGTCGGTGGCGCCCGAGGTCGACACGGTGCGCATCGTCGGCGACCCCGATGCCACCCTCGAGCGCGCGATCAGCGAGTACACCGGCCGGATGGGCATGCCGACCCTCGTGCACGCCCCCGACAGCCCCGTCGGCGTGGAGCTGACCGCGGAGTTCACGGCCGCCGGCGGCGAGGCGACGTACCCCCTCGTCTCCCTCACGGGCCGGCCCCCGATCGCACCGCGCGACGTGCGCGCCGTCGCGGCCGCGTTCTACGGCCCGCCGCAGCCGGTCGGGTCCACCGACACCGTCGACCTCGTCGTCGTGGGCGCCGGGCCTGCCGGCCTGGCAGCGTCGGTGTACGGCGCGTCCGAGGGCCTCTCGACCGTGGTCGTCGAGGCCGAGGCGATCGGCGGCCAGGCGGGCACGAGCTCGATGATCCGCAACTACCTCGGCTTCCCGCGCGGCGTCTCCGGGATGCGGCTCGCGCAGCGCGCCCGTCTGCAGGCGATGCGGTTCGGGGCGCGGTTCGCCACGGGGTGGGAGGTCACCGCGCTGGAGACCGGGGACGGCGTGCACCGGGTCGTCACCGACGCGGGCACCGTCGAGGCGCGGGCCGTCGTCATCTCCACGGGCGTCGCCTACCGCAGCCTCGGCGTGCCGGCCCTCGAGAACCTCGTCGGCCGGGGCGTGCAGTACGGCTCCGCCACCTCCGTCGCCCGGGAGATGGAGGGGCACGACGTCGTGGTCGTCGGCGGCGGCAACTCCGCGGGCCAGGCCGCGCTGCACCTGGCGCGGTTCGCGCGGTCGGTGACGATCGTCGTACGACGCCCCTCCCTGGCCGAGACGATGTCGCAGTACCTCATCGACGAGATCCGCTGGAACCCGCGCGTCGACGTCGCACCCTGCTCGCAGGTCGTCGACGGCGGCGGCAACGGCCGGCTGGAGTGGCTCGACGTGCACGACACCTCGACCGGGCGCACCACCCGGCGCGAGGCGCACGGCCTCTTCCTGCTCATCGGCGCGGCGCCGCACTGCGGGTGGCTGCCGCCCGAGATCGCCCGTGACGCCCACGGCTTCGTGCTGACCGGCCGCGCCGTGCCCGAGGAGAGCTGGGTCGCCGGGATGCCGCCGGCCGACCTCGCGACGTCCGTGCCCGGCGTCTTCGCCGCCGGCGACGTGCGCGCCGGGTCGATGAAGCGCGTCGCGTCCGCCACCGGCGAGGGCGCGTCGGTCGTCTCGCTGGTGCACGCGCACCTGGCGCCCTGATGTCGAGGCTGTTCTCCCTGGCGAGTCGCGGGAGCGTCGAGGGGTTCCTCGAGCGCTACAGCGCGGACGACGCCCGGCTCGTCGAGAGCTCGGGCCGGACGTTGCTCATGCACGCGCTGCGGAACGACGACCCGCGGCGCGCGTCGCGATCGCGCGCCGGCTGCTGGACGACGGTGCCGATGCGGCCGCCACGATGCCGGACTCCGGGGTGAACGCGCTGCACGTGCTGCTCGGCGTCCTCGACCACGACTTCACCGCGGACGAGTTCGTGGCCGCGAACCCCGCCGCCCAGCCGTTGCCGGAGGCGCTCGTCACGCACGCGACCATCGACTTCGACGCGCACGTGCAGCGCGCGGGAGCGCCGGTGACGACGCTGCGCGACCGGGTGCTCGCCGAGACGAAGGAGGGCAACCCGCTGCGGAGGGCCGCGGAGGCGTCGGCGGGGTAGGCGGGCGTGGTTTCGAGGGCCGCTGGCGCGGCCACCTCGACCACCGGAACAGCGCGGGTGCCTCAGTCGCCGAAGAGCCGCGCGGCGTTGTGCCAGCACACCTTCGCGAGCCAGGCGTCGTCGAGGGCGGCGTGCCGCTCGCGCAACGCCTCCAGCACCTCGACCTGGTGCACGTAGGGGTAGGGGATGTTCGGGAAGTCGGAGCCGAACAGGATCTTGTCGCCCAGCGCCGCGTAGCGCGGCAGCAGCGCGTCGGGCACGTCGCCCGGGTGGCGACAGACGCCAGCCACCTCCCCCACCCTGTTGCTCGTCTCGGCGAAGAAGTGAGTGAACGCCATCGTGGTGTCGAGGTGGACCCGCTCGTAGGTCTCCGCCATCGTCAGGAACTCGTCGTACTCGGGTGCCCCCAGGTGGGCCATGACGAGCGCGAGGCGGGGGTGGCGCGCCAGCACCTCGGCAACCGGGCCGGGGCCGGTGAACGCGGTCGGCACCGGGCCGGAGCCGGCGTGGAGCACGACCGGGGTGCCGGAGGCCTCCAGCACCTCCCACACCGGCGCGAGCAGCGGGTCGCGCACGTCGAAGGCGCCGACCTGCACGTGCACCTTGAACACCTGGACGCCGGCGGCGACCCGGGCCGCGACGTACTCCCCCGCACCCGGCTCGGGGAAGAACGTGGCGCAGTGCAGCGCCTCGGGCACCCGCGCGGCGAACTCGGCCGCCCAGTCGTTGAGGAACTCGGCCATGCCCGGCTTGTGGGGGTAGGGCAGGGCGGTGAAGCGGCGGACGCCGTACGCGCGGAGCCGCTCGACGTTCGCCGCGTCGGTGTCGAGGTAGCGGATCGGCCACTCGCGGCCGATGAGCGGGCCCGCGGACGCGAACACCGCGCGCACCTTCTCGGTGACGCGCGGCGGCAGGAAGTGGGTGTGGACGTCGAACAGGCCGGGGACGCCGAGGCGCTGGAGGACCGCGTGCAGGTGGTCGCGGCGCTCCGCTGGGTCGTCGAGCGGGGGGACGCCCGCGCTCACACCCGGTCCATGCCCTTGAGCTGGCGGCCCAGCGCCTGCTGCTTCTCGCGGTTCGCCTGGCGCTCGGCCAGCGAGTGGCGCTTGTCGTAGGACTTCTTGCCCTTCGCCAGCGCGATCTCGACCTTCGCGCGACCGTCGGAGAAGTAGAGCGACAGCGGCACGATCGTGTAGCCCTTGTTGGCCACCTTCGTGGCGATCTTGTCGATCTCGGCGCGGTGGAGCAGCAGCTTGCGCTTGCGGCGGGCGGCGTGGTTGGTCCACGTGCCCTGCGCGTACTCCGGGATGTGCACCGCGTGCAGCCACACCTCGTCGTGGTCGATGTCGACGAAGCCGTCGACGAGGTTCGCCCGGCCGGCCCGCAGCGCCTTCACCTCGGTGCCCTGCAGGACCATGCCGGCCTCGAAGGTGTCCTCGATGTGGTAGTCGTGCCGCGCCTTGCGGTTCTGCGCGACGAGCTTGCGCCCCTGCTCCTTGGCCATCCGTCCATTCTCCCAGCAACGCGCAACCGGTTTGACCCGGTCGTCACGGGGCCGCGGGCCGCGGATCAGAAGTAGTTCATCGGGTTCGTCGGCGACCCGTTCTTGTAGACCGTGAAGTGCAGGTGGCAGCCGGTCGACCAGCCGGTCGAGCCGACGTACCCCACGAGCTGCCCGCGGCGCACGTCCTGCCCCACGCTCACGACGTACCGCGTGGCGTGGTTGTAGATCGTGGAGACGCCGGCGCCGTTGACGTAGCCGTTGTCGATGATGAGGCGGTTGCCCCACGCCGACTGGAAGTAGCGCTCGACGACCTCGCCGTCGGCAGCCGCGTACATCGGGGTGCCGCAGCCCGCGCCGAAGTCCACGCCGTCGTGCAGCGAGTAGTAGCCGTAGATGGGGTGCACCCGCATGCCGTACGGCGAGGTGACGCGCCCGTTGACGGGGTAGCTGAGGCCGCTGCTGCTGCCCCCGCCACCGCCGCTGCTCGAACCACCACCGCCGCTGGACCCGCCGCCACCGCCGCTGCCCTGGTTGGCGCGCTGGCGGGCGGCCTCGGCCGCGGCGGCCTCGGCGGCGCGCCGGCGCGCGGCCTCCGCGCGCTGGCGCAGGACGGTGCTGATGCGCTGCGACTCGGACTCCAGCGTGGCCAGCTCGGCCCGGTCGGCGTCGCGGGCCGACTGGGCGGCGGCCTCGACCTCGGCGTGGCTGGCGACGAGGGACTGCACCTGGGCCTCGGCCTCGGCGGCCTGCGCCTCCAGCGTGGCCATGCGCTCCAGGTTGGCGGCGGCCTCGGCGCGCTCGTCGGCGACGAGGTCGCGGGCCTCCTGCACCCGGACCTCCTGCACCTCGAGCATGACCTCGGCGGCCCGCAGGTCGTCGTACGCGCGGGCCTCGGTGCCCAGCACCGTGTCGCGCGCCGCCTCGGCCCGGGTGAGGTCGGAGAGGTCCTCGGCGCCGAGCATGGCGCCGAGCGCCTCGAGGTCGGCGTCGGGCGTCATCGACTGGTCGACGATCTGGCGGCCGACGCGGGCGCGCTGACCGACGACGTCGTCACGGCCGCCCTGCAGCTCGGCCTCGGCGGCGGCGAGCTCGACCTCGGCCGCGTTCAGCCGGGTCTGCATCTCGGCGTCGTAGGCCTGCGCCTGCCCCAGCTCGGCACGCGCCGTCGAGAGGCGGGCCTGCGCGGAGGCCAGCTGGGCGGTGGACTCGCGCAGCTGCGCGGTCGCGGCGGCGAGCTGGGCGCTGGACTCGGAGAGGTCGGAGTTCGTCGCGTCGATCTGGCCCTGCACCTGCCCCTGGCGCTCGCGCAGCTCGTCGTCCTCGTCGTCGGCGTACGCGAGGGGTGCGGTCGCGGCACCGGCCGCGACGGCGAGGGACACCGCGATCGCGGCGAGCCGTCGCCGCGACGGCAGGAGGAACTGCTGCATGGGGAAGCCTTTGCCTAGTTCGGGGAAGTGAACCGCACGCGACGGTAGACCACGCAGGTCACACCTTGAGGTATTTCCTCGTCAGCAGGAGTGTCGGCAGCACCGTCAGCAGCGGGCCGAGCAGCGCGATGACGCCGAACGCCACCCACCACTCGCCGAGCCCCACCCACGGCATGAAGTCGAGCGTGGCCGCTGCCCGGTCGTTCACCACGAAGCGCAGCAGGGCTGCCAGCGCCCCGCCGGCGAGCAGCACGCCGAGCAGCGCGGTCACCAGCGCCTCGAGCAGGAACGGCAGGGCGATGTAGAGGGTCGACGCGCCCACCAGCCGCATGATGCCGATCTCCTTGCGGCGCGCGAAGGCCGCCAGGCGGATCGTGTTGCTCACCAGCAGCAGCGCACCGATGACCAGCACCACCGCCGTGGCGATCGAGGCCCACTGCGCGGCCCCGAGGACGTCGAAGACGGGCTCCAGCAGCTCGCGCTGGTCGGTCACGCGTCGTACGCCGTCGAGGGTCGCCACCGCGCTCTCCACCCCGGCCGACTGCTCGGGGTCCTTCAGCGTGATCCAGAGGGACGCGTTGAAGTCCTCGGCCGTGACCGCGGCGTCCTCGCCCTCGATGAGGCGGCTGTCGCCCTGGGCGCGGGCCAGCTCGAGGGTCTTGTCGTAGGCGTCCTGCTGGGTCTCCTCGCGGACGCCGGCCGTCTCCGGGTTCTCCTCGATCGCCCGCAGGATGTCGGCCTTCTGCGCCTCGGTGACCTCGCCGTTGCAGGTGCCCGCGATGTCGGTGGCGTTGCAGAGGTAGACGGTGATCTCGACCTGGCTGCCGAACTGGCGGTCGGCGATGTCGGCCTGCTGCTTGAGCAGCACGCCGACGCCCACCAGCGTCAGGGAGACGAAGAGGGTGAGGATGACGGCGAGGTGCATCGAGACGTTGCGACGCAGGCCCTGCCCGAGCTCGGTGAAGACGTAACGCAGCTGCATGTGGGGGGAATCCGCTCCTGGTTCGGGGTGAGGCCGGGTGGGCTCTGCGTCAGCTCTGGAAGCCGTAGACGCCCTGGGCCTGGTCGCGCACGAGGTGGCCGTTCTCCAGCTCGATCACGCGCTTGCGCATCTGGTCGACGATGCTGTTGTCGTGCGTCGACATCAGCACGGTCGTGCCCGTGCGGTTGATGCGGTCGAGCAGCTTCATGATGCCGACCGAGGTCGACGGGTCGAGGTTGCCGGTCGGCTCGTCGGCGATGAGGATCTTGGGCCGGTTGACGAACGCCCGGGCGATCGCGACCCGCTGCTGCTCGCCGCCCGACAGCTCGTCGGGCATGCGGTCGGCCTTGCCGTCGAGGCCCACGAGCTCGAGCGTCTGCGGCACCAGCTCGGTGATCTGGGCGCGCGGCTTGCCGATCACCTGCAGCGCGAACGCCACGTTCTCCGCGACCGTCTTGTTCTGCAGCAGGCGGAAGTCCTGGAAGACCGTGCCGATCTGGCGGCGGTGCCGCGGGATCTTCCAGCTGGCGAGGCGGTTGATCTCGCGGCCGGCGACGTAGACCCGTCCCTGGGTGGCGCGCAGCTCGCGCAGCACCAGGTAGAGGAACGTCGACTTGCCCGACCCCGAGGAACCCACCAGGAAGACGAACTCGCCCTTCTCGATGTCGAGGGTGACGTCGTCGAGGGCCGGGCGGCCCTGGCCGGGGTAGGTCATGGAGACCTTCTCGAAGCGGATCACCGGAGGGACGTTAGCCCAGGCTCCCCGGGCCCCCGGCGACCACGGGGCGCGTGTTCTCCCCCACGCCGGGCCTGCGTCGGGCCGCCGCCCGGTCCACGAGCTCGTCGCGGAAGGCGGCCGCGGCGGCGGTGAGCGGCGTACCGGCCCGCCACACCACCGACAACCGCCACGGGGGCACGTCGTCGGCCAGCGGGCGGGTCACGCAGCCGTGCGTCGGCACGATCGAGGGCAGCACCGCGACGCCCGTGCCGGCCCGCACGAACGCCACGACCGACGGCAGGTCCCCCGCCTGCACCACGAGCCGCCGCTCCAGCCCTGCGCCCGCCAGGGCGGTCTCGAGCAGCACCCGGTTGGCGTAGCCGGGCAGCGTGTCCACCCACCGCTCCTCCGCGAGCTGCTCGAGGCGTACGACGGACCCGCTCGCCGCCGGGTGCCCCTCCGGCAGCACCGCCAGCGCAGCTCGTCGAGGAGGCGCCCCGCCAGGTCGGCCGGGCGCGGCAGCGCGGAGAAGGCCAGGTCGAGCCGTCCGCGCCGCACGTCCTCGTGCAGCCCCGTCGACCCCGCCGGGGAGGCGACGAGCGTCAGCTCGACGTCGGGGTGACGCTCCTGGAACGCCGACGCCGCGGCGGGCACCTCGAGGGCGTCGAGCGCGGGGAACAGCCCGACCCGCACGCGTCCCCGCAGCCCGGCCGCGGGCTCGCGCGCCTCCGAGCGCAGGCGGGCGAGCGCCGCGAGGGCCTCGCGGGCGGCCGGGACCGCCCGCTCCCCCGCCGCGGTCAGCCGCATGCTGCGCGTCGTGCGCTCGAAGAGCACCGCGCCGAGGTCGCGCTCGAGCGAGCGCAGCGCCGCCGAGACCGTCGACTGGGCGGCGTGCACCCGGGTCGCGGCGCGCGTGACGCTCAGCTCCTCCGCGACCGCGACGAAGACCTCCAGGCTGCGCTCGTCCACCGGGCCAGCCTCGCACTGTTCGGTCGCTCCGCACAGTGCGATCGAAGAACTTCGTTGGACTCGATCAATGCGCGGGCGGACCCTGGAGGCATGGAGCACCCCACCACCCCCGCCCGGCACCCCGGGCAGTCGGCACCGACCGGGCACCGCCGCGGCGCGGTCGTCGTCGCCGTGGCCTTCGCGGTCGGCGGCGTTCGCGACGCTGCCCACGCCGCTCTACGCCGAGTACCGCCGCGCCGAGGGCTTCTCGTCCCTCAGCGTCACCGTCGTCTTCGCGGCCTTCGCGGTCGGCGTGCTGCTGGCGCTCGGACTCGCCGGCCACCTCAGCGACGTGCACGGGCGGCGCAGCCTCCTGCTGGCGGCGGGCGTCGCCCAGGTGCTCTCCGCCGCGGCGTTCGTCGCGACCACCGACCTGGCGGGCGTCCTCGTCGCTCGCGTGCTCTGCGGCGTCGGCGTCGGGCTCCTGGTGCCCACCGCGACCGCGGCGCTCGCCGAGCTGCTCGGGGCCGGCGGGCGGGGAGCGGGCGGGCGGACCGCCGCCTCGACCGTCGTGGTCGCCAACCTCGGCGGGCTGGCGGCCGGCCCGCTCGTGGGCACGGCGCTCCTGGCGGTCACGGGCACCCCGCTGCGCGACCCGTTCCTCGTGCTCGGCGTCGCGCTCGTGCTGGCGACCGCCGCCCTCCTGCTGGTGCCGGAGACGCGGGCACCCGCGCGGCCGCGTCCGCCGTACCGGCCGCAGCGGCTGGCGGTCCCGCCCCACGCGCGGGCCACGTTCTGGTCGCTGGCGCTCGCCTCGTGCGCGGCGTTCTCGGTGCTCGGCAGCTACGCCGCGCTCGCCCCGCGGCTGATGGCCGAGGTCTTCGCGGTCGACTCGGTGCTGCTCGCGAACCTGCCCGTCACCCTGCTCTTCGGCTGCGCCGCGCTCGGCCAGCTGGCCACGGCCTCGTGGTCGACGAGTCGGCGGCTGGCGGGCGCGGCGGTGTTCCTGGGCGGCGGGCTCGCCCTCGTGGCGGCCACCGCGCTGGCCGCGAACCTGCCGGGCGCCCTCGTCGCCGCCGCCGTCGCGGGCACCGGCGTGGGCCTGGCCTTCCGCTCGGCGGTCGCCGGCGTCGTGGCCCTCGCCCCGCCCGAGCGGCGCAGCGGGGTGACGGCGTCGCTGCTGCTCGTGACGTACGCCGGCCTCACCGTGCCCGTCGTCGCCGTGGGGCTGCTCGCCGAGGTCGCGTCGGCCACGACCACCCTCGTCACGCTCGCCGGCGTCGTCGGCACCGTCGTCGTGGTCACGACCGGCGCGGGCGCGCGGGTGCTGTCACGTGCCGAGCAGCACTCGTCGGGGTCGCCCCCCGCGTCCTCCCCCGTCTCGTCCCCCGTGTCCTAGGGTCGACCGGGTGAACCGCCCGGTCCCCGCCCTCGCCGCTCTCGTCGTGCTCGCCCTCGGCACGGTGGCCTGCACGGGCGACGACGGGGGTGACGGCGACGCACCGGTCGCGTCGCCCACGACCACCGCACCCCCGGCGCTCGCCGACCTCGACACCACGACCCTGGGCGTCGAGCGCTCCGCGTTCTGCGACGACGTCACCGACGAGGCGGTCGCCGCCGCGCTGGGCGCCCCGCCCGTCGAGGCGGTGCCGTGGGACACGGGCGCGCCGACGCAGATCGCGCCCGGCCGCGAGGACCTCGTCCACGAGGTCGGGTGCCGCTGGTACGGCGAGGGCGGCGCCGCCGCGCCCACGAGCCCGGCCGCCTCCGCCTGGGTGTTCGTGCCGCCGACGACCCCGGCGGCGGCCGCGGCGTACGTCGAGGAGACCGCGGCGACCGAGGGCTGCCGCGTGCTCGAGGGGCAGCCGGCGTACGGCGCGCCCTCCCTCGCCCAGCTGTGCGGCGCCGAGGGAGTCGCGGAGGTCTCGTTCCGCGGGCTGCTCGGCGACGCCTGGCTCACCTGCACGCTGCGCGTGCCGACCTCCGCGGCGTTCGACGAGGCCGCCACGGTCACCCGCGCCTCCGACTGGTGCGCCGCCGTCGCGGTCGCCGCCGGCCCCTGATCCCCCACCCGAGGAGAGCCACGATGATCGACCGCAGCGCGTTCCTGGCCGGCACGGCCACCACGTCCGACCTCGTCGACGCGCTCGTCGACGCGCTCGTCGACGCCGGCCTCGAGGTGCGCTCGTGCAGCACACAGCTGCGGCTGTACGGCGCACGCCCCCGCTTCACGGGCCCCGTCCGCACGGTGCGCTGCGACCGGGACAACGGGCTGGTGAAGCGGACGCTGAGCTCGCCCGGTGACGGCGCGGTGCTCGTCGTCGACGGCGGCGGGTCGCCGTGGTCGGCGCTCATGGGCGACCAGATCGCCGCCGCGGCGGTCGCCAACGGCTGGGCCGGCGTCGTGATCAACGGTCCCGTGCGGGACGTGACGGCCCTGGCCGGGCTCGACCTCGGCATCAAGGCGCTCGGGTCCAACCCGCGCAAGAGCGCGAAGGACGCCGCGGGCGAGGTCGACGTGCCCGTGACGTTCGGCGACGTCACGTTCACGCCCGGCGCGACGCTGTGGAGCGACGAGGACGGGATCGTCCTCACCGACTGAGCAGCCGGTGCCTCAGCTGGCGTCCGCCTTCTCGGCGCCGCGGCGCCAGCGGATGCCCGCCTCGAGGAAGCCGTCGATCTCGCCGTCGAAGACCGGCGTGGGGTTGCCGACCTCGTAGCCGGTGCGCAGGTCCTTGACGATCTGGTACGGGTTCAGCACGTAGTTGCGCATCTGGTCGCCCCACGACGCCTGCACGTCGCCGCGCAGCCCGTCGAGCTCGGCCTTCTCCTCGGCCTTCTTGAGCGCGAGCAGCTTGGCCTTGAGCACGACCATGGCGCTGGCCTTGTTCTGCAGCTGCGACTTCTCGTTCTGGCAGCTGACGACCGTGCCGGTCGGGAGGTGGGTGAGACGCACCGCGGAGTCGGTCGTGTTGACCGACTGGCCGCCGGGACCGCCGGAGCGGAACACGTCGACGCGGATCTCCTCGTCGGGGATGTCGATCTCGTCGGTCTGCTCGAGCACCGGCACGACCTCGACCGCGGCGAACGAGGTCTGGCGCCGGCCCTGGTTGTCGAACGGGCTGATGCGCACCAGGCGGTGCGTGCCCGACTCCACCGAGAGGGTGCCGTAGGTGTAGGGCCCGTGGATCGCGAAGGTCGCCGACTTCAGGCCCGCCTCCTCCGCGTAGGAGGTCTCGAACACCTCGACCGGGTAGTTGTGGTGCTCGGCCCAGCGGGAGTACATGCGCAGCAGCATCTCCGCGAAGTCCGCGGCGTCGACGCCACCGGCGCCGGCGCGGATCGTCACGAGGGCCTCGCGGGCGTCGTACTCGCCGTTGAGGAGGGTGCGCACCTCGAGGGCCTCGACCGCCTTGTGCAGGCGGCCCAGCTCGGCGACGGCGTCGGCGAGCGAGTCGGCGTCGCCCTCCTCCTGCGCGAGCTCGACCATGATCTCGAGGTCCTCGATGCGGCCCCGCAGGGTCTCGAAGCGCTCGAGCTCGCCCTGGAGCGCGGAGAGGCGGCCGGTCACGCGCTGGGCGTTGGCCTGGTCGTCCCACAGGTCGGGGGCCGCGACCTCCTCCTGGAGGGCAGCGACCTCCCGCTGCATGCTCTCGACGTCGAGCACCTGCTCGATGGTGCGCATCGTCGCGCCGAGCTGCTTGATCTCTTGGTCGAAGTCGGGTCCAGCCACGATGACCAAGCCTACGTCACGGCGTGCGGCCCCCGGTCAGACCAGCCGGGGGTCACCGACGGCGACGTCGGTGACGGCGACGACGACGTCGTCGGGGCCCAGGTCGGGGTCCGGGCCGAGCAGCCCCCGCAGCAGGTCCAGCACCTGCGCCCGTACGGCGTCCCCCAGGGCGGGCAGCACGGTGCCGTAGGCCGCGACGAGGTCGATCTCGACGCCGGTGAGCCGGCCGTCGTCGACGAGCAGCCGCAGGCCCTCGGGGGCGTGGCTGGGCGAGGACTGCAGCAGCTCGCGCAGCGCCGTGCGGACGACGCGCTCCGAGACGTAGGTGCGCGAGCCCGCGGCGTCCTGGTCCGGCCGACCGTCGGCGGCGAAGGTCAGCAGGGGCTCGGAGGGCAGCACCGAGCTGCGCACGCGTGCCATCACCGAGGCGGACAGCTCGACCCACCCGCCGGGCGGCTCAGGCCGCTCGCTCCGGGCGGTCTCGGTCGCGCGGACGAACGGGTCGACCGGCTCTAGCGCCACCGTTCCATCCTCTCGGCCAGGGTGCGTCGTCCGCGGTGCAGGTGCCCGCGGACGCTTCCGGTGCTCAGGTCCAGCGCCGCGGCGATCTCGTCGTACGACAGACCCTCGATCTCGAAGAGCAACCAGGCCGCGCGCTGGTGCCACGGTAGTTCGTCGAGCGCGGCCTGCAAGGCGGCGAGCAGCTCGGAGTCGAGGGCGTCGCGCAGCGGGTTGTCCTCCGCGGGCCGCAGCGCGGCCGAGAGCAGCTCGTCGTCGATGGGGGTGGGGCGGCGGTGGCGCTGCAGGTCGGCGGCGCGGCGGTGCACCAGCCGGAAGAGCCACGTGCGCAGGCTCGAGCGGCCCGCGAAGGTGTCGAGCCCCTTCCACGCGGAGATCAGCGCCTCCTGCGTGACCTCCTTGGCGTCCGCGTCGCTGCCGCCCACGAGGCGCAGGGCGTAGCGGTACATCCCGGGGGCGTGGCGGTCGACGAGCACGGCGAAGGCCTCCTCGTCCCCCAGGCGCGCAGCACGCAGCAGCGCGTCGTCGGTGGCTCCGCTGCGCTGCGGGCCGTTCGGGCTCATACCGGTGGATCGTGACGGGGCCCTCCAAGCGGGCCCATCCGCAGGTGCCCTCGGCGACGAACAGCAGTCGCCCCTCGGGAGGGTCGTGACCCGGATCACACGGCGGCCGCGTGACGATCCCGGGCCTCCACGCGACCAACACCTGTCCGACACGAACGAGAGGAACCACGATGACCGAGAAGCAGAGCACCACGACGACCACCGCCCTCGAGAGCCGCGGCACCACCGCGCTGACCTCCGAGGCCGGCCGCACCTCCATCGCCGACACCGTGGTCTCGAAGATCGCCGGCATCGCCGCCCGCGACATCAGCGGCGTCCACGACCTCGGCGGCGGCACCGCCCGCGCCGTCGGCGCGCTCCGCGAGCGCATCCCCGGCTCGCGCACCAACCTGTCGCAGGGCGTGAGCGTCGAGGTGGGCGAGCGCCAGGCCGCCGTGGACCTCGACATCGTCGCCGAGTACGGCGTCGCGATCGCCGACCTCGCCGCCGCCATCCGGCGCAACGTCATCTCCTCGGTGGAGCGGATGACCGGGCTCGAGGTCACCGAGGTCAACATCACCGTCCACGACGTCTTCCTCGACGACGGGCAGGACGACGTCGAGCCCGCCGCCCCCCGCGTGGAGTGAGCGAGCCCAGCGTGGACCCGCACGAGGTCGCCCTGCCGGAGGAGCCGGCGGCGCCCGCCGCGGCGGTGCTGGAGGACCCGGTCGACCTGGTCGCCCGCGCCGTCCGCTCCGTCCCCGGGGTGCACGACCTGCACGGCGGCGTGCTGGGCGAGGTCGCGACGTACCTCCCCGGCCGGCGCGTCGCCGGCATCCGGCTCCGCGAGCCCGGTGCCGACGTGCACGTCGTGCTCGCGTGGGCGGCGCCGCTGACGGCGACCACCGAGGCGGTCCGCGCGGCCGTCCGCCCCCTCGCGGGCGGGCCGGTCGACGTGACCGTCGAGGACGTGGCCCCGCCCGGCGCGCCCCGGCCCACCGACGACTGACCGCACCACCCACCCCATCCAGGAGGAGACGTGGAGGCACCCGCCACCGCGCGCACCGACGCCGACGCCCTGCGCCGGCTCCGGCGCGAGGCCGCCCTCGCCCACCACCCCGACCGGGGCGGTGACGCAGCGACCTTCGCCCGCGTGATGGCCGAGCTCGAGGTCCTCCGCAGCCGCGGCACCGACGCGGTGCTGCCCCCTGCGGCGACGGCCACCCCCGTGGTCGTCGTCCCCGGCAGCCGGCTGCGGCGCGCCGCCCACGTCGTACGACGACAGGGGCGCGCCGCGGCCGGGGGGATCCGCCGACGGGTCCCCCGGGGCCTGCCCGGCGCCCGCCGGTACGGCCACCTCTGAGCACGCCTCCCCCACACCACCCGTGAACCCGAAGGAGAACACCCTCATGACCACCTCCAGCCTCGGCCTCGTCGCCGGCCTGCTGCTGACGATCGCCGTCACCACCGGCGGCTTCCTCGGCCTGCTCCTCGCGGTCGTCCTCGGCGGCGGCGGCTACCTGCTCGGCGGCCACGTCGACGGCGAGCTCGACCTCGGAGCCCTCGTGCGAGGACGTCGTGGCTGAGCAGGCCGTGGCGCCGACCCGCCCGACGGTGCCCGCGCACCGCGGCGAGCCCGCGCCCGACGACGCCGAGAACCGCGGCACGCTCGAGGTGCGCACCACGGCGGTGCGCACCCTGGTGGAGCGGGCGGTGCTGGAGACCCCCGGCACGGTCGCCCACCGCAGCGCGCTGGGCCGTCTGACCGGCCAGGGCAGCCCCCGGGCCGACGTGGAGATGCACGGTCGCAGCGCCCGGGTGAGCGCCGACGTGGCCGCCGTGTGGCCGTGCTCGGTGACCGCGATCGCCGCCGGCGTGCGCGACCGCGTGCGGGAGCGCGCGGCCCGCCTGTCCGGCGTGCACATCAGCACCGTCGACGTGACCGTGCACGTCGTCTCCCCCGACGACGTCGACTCCCCGCGGAGGAGGGTGGAATGAGCGAGACCCTGGAAGCCCGACGCGGCACCACCCGTGCCGCCACCCCGCCCGACGTGGCGCTGCCGAAGCCGCTGAGCGCCCCGCCCCGCGCCCTGCCCGGCGCCGGCGCCGTGGCCGTGCTGCTCGGCATCGTCGTCATCGGCCTGGCCGTCGTGGGTGTCCACGACCTGGCGGTGCGCCAGGGCTGGGCGACGACGCGCACCGAGTGGCTGCGCTCGACGGTCGATGCCGTCGACGGCCTCACCCCGTCGCTCGGCCTGCTGATCGGCGCCGCCGTGCTCGGCGTCGTCGGCGTGCTCCTCGTGCTCGTCGCCGTGAAGCCGGCGCGGGCCACGCACCGGCCGACGAAGGACGGGCGCCTCGACCTGTGGCTGGCGCCCGGCGCCCTCGCCGCCCTCGCGCAGAGCGCGGCCGACCGGGCCCCCGGCGTCGTCGCCGCCGAGACCGTCCGCGTCTCGCGCCGCAAGGTCCGCATCGCGGTGACGACGAACCGCGAGCCCGCGCCCGTGCGGCAGGCCGCCCAGCGCGCCGCGCAGGAGGCCGTCGGCCACCTGACCCGTGCCCGCATCGACGTCGTGACGAAGGAGCTGCCGCGATGACCCCCCGCGTCCGCGTGCTCGACCGCACGCTCACCCTGCTGCTCGGCCTCGGCCTGGTGGTGCTCGCCCTGTTCGCCTTCGACTGGCGCTTCGGCGTCGTGGGGCGCTACCAGGACAGCCTGCCGACCGGCCCCGCGAGCGACGTCGTCGCCAGCGGCTGGTGGCCCTGGGTGTTCGCCCTCGCGACCGTGCTGCTGGGCCTGCTGGCCCTGGCGTGGCTGCTGGCGCACCTGCGCCGCCCGGGCCCGTCGAGCCAGCGGCTCGACTCCAGCGACGAGACGGGCCGCCTCGAGGTGGACCTGCGCTCGGTGGCCGCGGCCGCCGCGGAGCGGTTCGCCACGATGGCCCCCGTCACCGGCGCCCGGGGCACGACCGAGGCCCGGGGCCGCCGCACCCTGCTGGTGCTCCACGCCTCCGTCGACCCGGCGGCCGACGCCACGACGCTGACCGAGGCGACCGAGGCGAGCGCCCGCGAGGTCGCCGCCGCGTTCCCCGACGACGACGTGCGCCTGCGCGTCGTGCTCGACGCCCCGCGCCGCAAGCGGCTCGGCCGCGGCACCGACCGGGTCCGGGTGCGCTGAGCGCGTCCCGTCCCTCTGAGCCCCGTGCACACCACGCGCGGTGGGAGCGCCCGCTCCCGACTTGTGATCACCGACCGGAAGGAGAACGACATGGGTATCGCCGACAAGGCCAAGAACGCCGCCGAGGACCTGGCCGGCAAGGCCAAGGAGGTCGTCGGGGACGTCACCGGCAACGACGAGCTCAAGGCCGAGGGCAAGGCCGACCAGACCAAGGCCTCCGCGAAGGACAAGGTCGAGGGCGTCAAGGACACCTTCAAGAGCTGACGCCTCGCAGGTGCGTGCGGGCCCGGTCGCCACTGGCGGCCGGGCCCGCGGCGCTACCGGTGGTTGAGATGGCCGCGCCAGCGGCCTCGAAACCACCACCTCACCGCGGACGTCCGCCGGCCCGCCCCGGACGTCATACCGATCGTGGCCCCAAGGGCTCGCCCCGCATGACGTCCCGCGACCCGCCCCGGACGTCATACCGATCGTGGCCCCAAGGGCTCGCCCCGCATGACGTCGCACGGGGTGCTCGGGGCGAGCGCCTCCACCCCCTACCTGCTGACCGCTCGTACGGCGTGCACGTGGGCGGTCTTCGGGTACGCCGCGGGGTCGCGCCGCTCGTCGGCCGGGAACTCGAACAGGTCGATCATCAGCTGCTGCTCGTAGTCGATCCGTTGCGCGCTCGTCGCCACCACCGCCCCGTCGACGGTGAACTCGACGCGCTCGCCGCCCCAGCGCACGCCGTACTCGTGCGGCTGGGTGGCGTCGATCGGCAGGTCGACGTCGGTGACCTCGTCGACGAGGCGGGGGTCGTGGTGGGCCTTGACGCCGACGCGGACGGTCGAGCCGCCGGGGCCGATGCGGTCGCCGAACAGCTCGGCGATGCAGAGCTCGCCGGAGTCGTCGGGGCCGGAGTCGTCGACGCCGACCAGCCAGATGCCGAGCATGCAGGTGGGGTCGGGGCTCGCGCTGGCGCGCACGACGACCTCCCCGGCGTCGGCCACCCACCCCTTCCACGTCGGCGTCCCCGTCACGACGACGAGGCCGTCGGGGCGGTGGCGGTGGGTGCCGGCGGTGCCGCCGACCGGGCCGGCCCACGTCGCGGTCTGCACGTTGCTGACCCGCATCTGCCCGTCGGCCTCGCGCCAGGCGGGCTGATCGGCGTCGACGCGCAGCCGCAGCCCGTGCTCGTCGAGGTCGTAGCGCGCCGCCGACCGCTTCGGGATCGTCCAGTGCGGCAGGTAGTGCGGCACCCAGAGGTCGGGGTCGAGCGCCGGGGCCGTGAACGTCTCGTCGATGCGCGCGCGGGTCACGGCAGGAGTATCCGACTCAGAGCAGCCCGTGCGCCCGGAACACGTCGTCGAGGATGGCGTGCACGACGGGCTCCTTGCGCGCGTTGTAGTCCATCACCACCCCACTCACCGCGTTCGTCTCGTCGGCGGCGGCCCGCTTCGCGGCGGCGTACCGCTCCCGGTCCGCCGGGTGCTCGCGCAGCCAGTCACGCAGCAGCCGGTGCCGCACGACCTCGGGGCAGTCGGGGCCCCACACGTGCACGTTGGCGCGCGGGGCCTCGCCGCGCAGGATGCGGTGCTCGTGCCAGCGCGGCTCGCGCAGCAGCAGGGTGAGGCCCGCGGCCTCGAGTGCGGGCACGTACGCCGCCTCGTCGCGCGGGTCGGGCACCGTCACGTCGACGTCGATCACCGGCTTCGCCGCCAGCCCCGGCACCGCGGTCGACCCGACGTGCTCGACGGCCAGCGCCACCGGGCCGAGTGCGGCCCGGATCAACTGCTCGAGACCGGCGTACGCCGCGGGCCAGAGCGCGTCGTACCCGACGACGGCGATGTGCTCGACCACCTCGGGTACGACGCGCTCCACGTTCGCGGGGTCGTGGACGTAGTGGCGGACGATCTCGGCGGGCTCGAGCACGGGGCGAGGCTAGTCAGCCGAGCTGCAGCGCCGCCGTACCCGTCGCGGCCACGGTGGCCTCGTCGGGCCCGCCGGGGAGGACGAGCGGAAGGTCGAGCGGGGCGTCGACCCGCACCTCGACCGTGCCGCCGTCGACCGCCACGTCGAACTCGAGCCCCGGCCAGCGGGCGTGGGCGCCGATCTCCTGCAGGTACGACGCGACCGCCGCCTCGGCGGCCTTCTCCGTCTGGATCGCGCGACGGTCGGCGCGGAACCCGCCCGTGTACGCCTCCCCGCCCAGCGCCCCCGCGTCCGCACCCGCCAGCGCCGCCCCGTCCGCGACCGTCGCGAGGCCCTGGCGCTGCAGGTACGCCGCCGACGCGTCCACCACGACGGCCAGCAGCATGAACAGCACGCCCGCGAAGCCGACGATCATCAGCGTCGTCTGGCCGCGCTGGTCCCGCCGACGCAGCCCGCTGGCCGGGGCGCTCACGACGCCTCCCGGAACTGGCCGTACGGCACGGAGTGCGTCGCCTCCAGGGCGAACGTCGGCGCGCCGCCGCCGAGCACCTCGGGGAGGTAGGGCAGCTCGACCGCCGAGTCGACGACGACCGTGATGATCGCGCCCGGCAGTCGACAGGCGGCCGGACCGGTACGGCGCGCCTCACCGTCGGGCGCGCTGCAGCTCACCTTCACCCCGACGGGCTCCTCGATGCCCTGGTCGGAGAACGCCAGCCGGGCGGCCGCGTCCGCCGCCGCCTGCCCGGAGGCGTGGTCGTCGGAGAGCGCGTAGGCGCGGGCGGCGGTGCGCGACGCGGACGTCACCGCGAACGCGCCGCGCTGCACGTCGAAGACCGCGAGCACGATGTAGATGACCGGGACGAGCAGGATGATGCCGAGCCAGGTCAGCTCGATGACGGCGCTGCCGCGCTGGTCTCGCACCCGCCGCTGCCGGCGACCCCGGCTCGCCCCCGCGCTCACGGCGCCTCCTCGACGGCGTGCCCCTGCACGCGCAGCTCGATGCCCGGGCCGCCGAGGCCGAGCGCGGGCACGGTGGCCTCCACGGTCACCCGCACGCCGGGCCGTCCCTCGACGGGCCGCTCATCGACCCGGATGCGCTGCGCGAAGCGCGAGGCCACGGCGCGCTCGATCTCCTCGCGGGTGCGGCGCTCGCCGTCGGCCAGCGAGCGGTCGTACGCCGCCGCGTGCCGCGCGCCCTCGGACGCCGCCGACGTCAGCGTGTTGCGCACGTGGAGCACCAGCGCGACCTGCGCGATCCCGGCGAACAGGGGCAGCAGGACGACGAGCACCAGCACGAAGTCGACGACGGCCGAGCCGCGCTGGTCACGTCGCCGCCCGTCTCGCCCGGAGCGCGAGCGGCGCGGGCGCTCAGCCCAGGCCACTGACCGAGCCGAGCGCCCGCGACAGCATGGCGTTGAGCTCGGGACCGGCGAAGGTCCAGATGGCGTAGACGAGGCCGGCGGTCATGACGGTGACCATGACCCAGCCGGGCACGTCGCCGCGCTGGGTGCGGCGCGCCGTACCCCCGGTCAGCAGCAGCACGGCCGCGCGCAGGCGGGCGAGCAGGTGGATGAGTCCCGAGACGGACATGTCGCTCCTTGGGTGGTGGGAGGGAGGGCAGGACGAGGAGGGGCTCACGGCGCCACCAGCCGGAGACCGATGACGCCGGGGTAGAAGGCGAAGAGCACCACGACGGGGAGCACCAGGAAGACGACCGGCACCATCATGAAGACCTCGCGGCGGGCCGCGGACTCGATGAGCTCGCGCCGGCCGGCGTCGCGCACGTCGGCGGCCTGGGCGTGCAGCACGTCGGACAGCGGGGTGCCCCGCTCGACCGCGACGGCGATGCCAGAGGCGAACCGCGCCACCAGCGGCAGGCCGGTCGTGGCGGCCATCCGGTCGAAGGCGTCGGCGACCGGCTCGCCGGTGCGGACGGCGGCGAGGACCCCGGCGAGCTCGCGGGACAGCTCGCCGCCACTGCGCCGTACGACGCGCTCCAGCGCCGCCACCGGGCCCTCGCCCGCGGCCACGGCGAGGGCGAGCAGCTCGGCGACGGTGGGGAACTCCTCGATGATGCGCCGCTCCCGGCGGCGCACCTGCGACGTCAGGTGCTGGTCACGCGCCAGGACACCACCGACGAAGGCGAAGAGGCAGAACACGATCGCGCTCACGGCGGCGCCCGGGTCGGCCAGCGTCCGCACGGCGCCCCAGACGGCGGCGGCCGCGAACGCGGCGAGCCCCCAGGTGACCTGCTCGATGCGGAACTCGTGGACGGACCGGTCGATGCCCGCCCGCGCGAGGCGCCGCCGTACGGACGTGGCTCCGCCCAGCACCTTCTCGACGCCGTCGGCGGCGCTGCGGAGCAGCGGTCCGAAGACGCCGGACGCGGCACCCAACGGACCACCGGTCCCGGCGCCGACGGCGGGCAGCGACGCCCGGCCCGGGGAGGCACCGGAGAGACGGGGGACGTCCCGCACGAACGGTGCGACCCGCAGGGCCAGCGGCGGCCGCCGGACGGCCCGCACTCGCGCGAGGACGAGCAGCACGCCACACGCGACCGTCGCGCCCAGCAGCGCCCCCCACAGGGCCGGGCTCACCGGAGGATCCGCCGTTCGGTCGGCAGCCGCCCGATCCGCATCATCAGGCGATAGGCGACGACGCACACGGCCGCGCCGGCGACGAGGATCGCCGTACCGGTCGGGGTGGCGTAGCGGCGGATGACCTCGCCCTGGAACGACATCATCAGCAGCACCAGCCAGGGCGCCGCGACCGCGAGCCGCGCGCCGTTGACGGTCCAGGCCTGGCGCGATTGCATCTCCGAGCGCAGCCGGGCGTCGTCGCGCAGGTAGCCCGACAGGTTGCGCAGCAGGCGGCCGAGCTCGCCGCCGCCGACCTCGCGCGCGATGCGGAGGCCCTCGACGACGCGGTCGCCGACGGGGTCGGCCAGCCGCTCCTTCAACCGGTCGAGGCAGTCGGAGAAGCGGCCGGTCACCTGGTAGTCGAGGGCGAACGCCGCGAACGCGGGCCGCAGCGCCTCGGGGCCCCGCTCCCCCAGGCCGGCGACGGCGTCGGGCAGCGACAGCCCGGCGCGCACGGCGGACGCGAGGTTGTCGACGGCGTCGGGCCACACGTCCGCGAACTCCGCCTGCCGCGTGCGGGCGCGGGCGCTGACGAGGGCGTAGGGCAGGTACGCCGCCAACGCGCCGAAGACGAGCGCGATCGGGGGCGTGCGCGACACGGCCTGCAGGATCACCGCGGCAGCCGTCCCGCAGAGGGCGCACAGCACGACGAAGCTCGCGGGCGAGACGCTGGTGAGCCCTGCACGGGCGAGCAGACGAGCCAGCGCGCCGGGACCACGCTCAGTGGCGCGCGGCGTGCGCGGCACGAAGAACGCCGACCACACGAGGAGGAGCCCCAGCCCCACCCCCAGCCCGACGACCGCCCCCACCGCTCAGCCCGCCTGCAGGATCCGGTGGACGTCGATGCCGTTGCGCTCGAAGGCCTCGACGCGCGGCGGCATCCCGTGGGTGCGACGCAGCTCGCCCGACTGGCGCACGAACAGCGGCTCGACCTCGATGACGTCGTTCTCGACCCGGCCGGGCACGCCGACGATCTCGTTCACCCGCCGTACCCCGCCGGGATCGATGCCGAGGTGGACGACGATGTCGACCGAGGCCGCGACGGTCGGCACGACGAACTTGGCCGACACGTTCTCGCCCGCCAGCAGCGGGAGGGTGCACATCTTCACCAGCGCCTCGCGGGCGCTGTTGGCGTGCAGCGTGCACATGCCCGGGAGACCGGAGTTGAGTGCGAGGAGCAGGTCGAGGCACTCCTCGGAGCGCACCTCCCCCACGATCACGCGCGAGGGGCGCATCCGCAGCGCCTCCTTCACCAGCGCCCGCAGCGGCACCTCGCCCGTGCCCTCGAGACCGGCCTGGCGCGTCTGCATCGCCACCCAGTCGGGGTGGGGGAAGCGCAGCTCGAAGACCTCCTCGGCTGACACCACGCGGTCACCGCCCGGGATGGCCGCGGCCAGGCAGTTCAGCATCGTGGTCTTGCCCGCCTGGGTGCCGCCGGCGACCAGCACGTTGAGCCCCGCCCGTACGGCGGCCGTGAGGAACGCGGCGGCCTGCGGTGTCATCGACCGCAGCTCCACCAGGTCGTGGAGACCGGCCGCCTTCAGCACGAACTTGCGGATGTTCACCGCCGTGAACCCTCGCGTGATGCCCTCCAGCACCACGTGCAACCGGTGCCCGTCGGGCAGCATCGCGTCCACGAACGGGCTCGACACGTCCAGACGCCGGCCGCTCGTCTTCAGCATCCGCTCCACCAGGTCCGCCACCTGGGCCTGGGTCAGCATCAGGTTCGTCAGCTCGTGGCGCCCGTTGCGCGCCACGAACACCCGCGAGGGGTCGTTGATCCAGATCTCCTCCACCGACGGGTCGTCCAGCAGCGGCTGCAACGGACCGAAGCCCGCCACCCGCGCCACCACCTCCGCGACCACCGCCGGCGGGTCGACCAGCTTCGCCACCGCACCCGTCATGGACAGGTCGTCGTGCTCACGCGCCGCGTCCTCCGCGATCCGGCGCACCGCGGCCACGTCGCGCTGCGGGTCCACCCCCTGGGCCCGCACCACCTCGCGCACCCGGGCGTCGAGGGCGTCGACCACGGCGGCCGGGGCAGCAGCCACCGGCGCACCCGTCGGCACCGCCCGCTGCCCGGGCGCACGAGAACGCGCGTCGGCGATCGACATGTTGAGCCCTCATCCCGAGTAGAGGTCGTCCACGGATCCGCCGCCCATTGCAATCCAGGCCGGCGGGGGCTCGCAACCACTCATCCACAGGTTTTGCCCGCCGGAGTCGTGCATGCTCACCCCCGTGACAACTCCACGCAGCAGTGACGCGACCGGCGGGCCGAGGGGACGCCGTACCCGGTTGCGGCGTGCCGCACCGCTCGCTGCCCTCGCCGGCGCCGCGGCGGTCTTCGTCGCGGCGGTCGTCTACCTCACGGTGGACACGGACCGGCGCCCGTCGCCGGACGGGGCGCGCGTCGCATGCCACGCGCACGTCGAGAGCGAGCTCGGCCAGCTGGTCCGCTTCGACCCGTCGCCGACGGTCGCCGCGGACGGCGACTACGTCACCGTGAGCGGTACGTTCAGCAGGGCGACCGGTCCCGGCGACGGCGGCGAGTACCACTGCGCGGCCCACTGGGTCGGTAGTGACGACGGCGGCTGGTCGGTGGGCACGTCCGCGCTCGCCGACGACCCGACGGCGGAGCCCACGCCCACCGTCATCGCCCGCCACCGCCCGTCCCCCACCCCGACGGCAGAGCCTCCGTCGGCGAGCACGCCGTGACCACCCGGCGGCGCGGGTGGGTGCGGCGCGTCGTACCCCTCGCCGCCCTCGCGACGGGGGTCGGGGTGTTCGCGCTCGCGGCCGGATACCTCTTCATCGACCGCGACGGGCCGCCCACCGACCACGGGGCGCGCCTCGCCTGCGAGGCGGCCCTGCAGGAGACGACCGAGGACGAGCTGCGGTTCGACGTGCCGGAGAGCGTGCACCGGGACGGCGACGCGGCCACGGTGGACGGCTCGTTCGGTCTGCAGGGCCAGCCCGACGACGTGGGCAACGGCAGCTACACCTGCGCGGCGCGGTGGACCGGCGGCGAGACCGCGCCGTGGGAGGTCGATCAGTTGTCGACGCTCACGGTGAACCGCTCGGGGTTCGACGTCCCCGCGCCCTGAGGGCGCATCGCTCAGATGGACATCACGAGGTCGGGGTGCCGGCGGTAGGACGCGCTGAGACGTGGCGCGCTCGTCACGGAGGAGCCCCCTCGGCGCCCCATCTCCTCAGCGCGAGGATCGGTTCTCGCAGGGCGAGACCGCGTTCGGTGAGCGCGTAGGCGCGGGTGTTGTGCTTCAGCGGCAGCCGGGACAGGACGCCCGCCGCCTCGAGCTCGCGCAGACGGATGGCGAGCATGTTCGTCGGCGCCCCCAGGGCCCGCTGCAGGTCCCCGTAGCGCTGTGGCCCGTCGAGCAGCTGGTCGACGACGAGCAACGCCCAGCGGGCTCCGAGGATGTCGAGCGCCGCGGCCAGGTCGCTCATGCAGTCGCGTCGGCGTCCGGCTTCATCCAGAACGGCGAGTAGTGGTAGCCGTCGGGGTCATCGAACTGGCGCTGGTACATGAAGGGGTAGTCGTCGGTGCCGCCGATCCGTCCGCCGGCGGCCCCGGCCCGCTCGACGAGCTCGTCGACGGCCTCCCGGCTGCCGAGGTCGAAGGAGACCGTGACCTTCGACGGCGTGTCGACCCCGCCGACCAGCTCCTCGACGCCGCCGACGCTGGCGTACATCTCGCGGCTCCCGAGCATGACGTACTGCCCGGGTGCGATCTCGAAGCACGAGACGTTGTGGTCGGACATCTCGGCGTTGCGGATCCACCCGAGAGCGCCGTAGAAGGCGGTTGCGCGTTCGACGTTCTCGACCGGGCAGGTGATGAAGAGGCTCATGCGGAACATGCTTGTAAAAACGAAGTGCGGCGTCAAGGGTCACCGCGCGGCGGACGCGGAGACCCGGGCCACCCGCCGTGCCTAGGATCCCGCCATGGGTCTCAGCTTCTCGCTCCTCGCCCTCTCGCGCGACGGCGCCCTCGACCTGTCGCGCCCCTCGGAGGGGGCCGAGGCGGACGCCGCCGCGGTGGTGCAGCGGCTGTTCCCCCGCACTCCCCACCAGCTGACGCAGAGCCGACCGCTGCTGCAGACCGCCTTCCCGCCCCGGGGGACGCCGGTGGTCGGCGTGTTCGAGTCCGGGGTGCTCGTCGCGACCCGGGACGCCCACCTCTACGACCCCGGCATCCTCCACGCGCGCTACCGCAAGCTCACGGAGTGGCCGGACGTGCGGCTGCTCACCGCGGCCTCCGTCAACGACATGTTCGCCTACGGGCGCTGGGCGTCGGGCGAGCTGGCCCGCTGCTTCTCGGTCAACGCCGTGGCCGGCGTCGTGCGTGACCGCGGGACGCCCGACCCCTTCGAGGAGCAGCTCGCCGTCGACCCCGAGAACTGGCTCGACCTGTGCAACGCGGCCCTCGCGTCCGTGCTCCGGTTGCAGGGCGACGCCGCGCCGGGCTTCGCCGGGGCGGTGCCGTGGGAGGACGTCACGATGCACGTCTTCGAACGCGCGCACGGGTAACCGGTGCTCGTGCACGACCTCGAGCCCCGCCGCGCGCTGACGCGCACCCTCGCCCACCGCCCCGCCCTCACCGTCGCCGCGAAGGCGGCACTGGCGGCGGTGATCGCCTGGCTGGTCGTGCAGCCGTGGGGCGACGTGGCCGACGACTACGCCTACTACGCGCCGCTGGGCGCCGTCGTCTCGGTCTCCACCACCGTGGCCCAGTCGGTGCGCGCCACCCTGCAGTCGGTCGTCGCCATCGGTCTCGGGGCGACGCTGGCGGCCGCCGCCATGTTGAGCGACCTGCCGCAGCTGCTCGCCCTCGCCCTCGTCGTCGGCGTCGGCAGCATGCTCACCTCGTGGCCGCGGCTCGGCACCATGGCGAGCTGGGTGCCCATCTCCGCGCTCTTCGTGCTCATCATCGGGCGGGAGGACCCGTGGCACTACGTGCTCGGCTACCTCGGGCTCACCACGGTCGGCGCGGCCATCGGCGTCGTCGTCAACGCCGCCTTCCCGCAGCTGCCGCTCGTCTCCACGGCCGCGGCCCAGGACGCGCTGCGCACCGAGCTGGCCGGGCAGCTCGACGACCTCGCCGACGGGCTGAGCCAGGAACCGCTGCCCCGCCCCGAGGAGTGGGCGAGCCGCCGGCGCGACCTCAGCCAGCAGACCCGCCGCATGCAGGACCTCGTCGCCCGCGCCACCGAGGCCCAGCAGGCCAACTGGCGCGCCCCACGCTGGCGCACCAGCGCCGAGCGCACCCTCGACCAGGGCCGCGCGCTCGACAACCTCGCCTTCCAGGTCGAGGGCGTCACCGAGCTGCTCGCCGAGAACGAGCACGCCGCCAACGAGCACGTCGTGCTCGGCCCCGAGCTGCGCCCCGGCGCCGCCCGCGCCCTCACCGCGCTGGCCGACGCGCTGCGCTCCGTCGACGACGCCAAGGCCGACCCCGAGGCCCACGACACCGCCCGCGCCACCCTCGAACGGCTCGCCGCCGACATCCAGGAGATGCGCCGCGAGACCGACGCGGAGTACTTCGCCGCCGGCAGCCTCGTCGTCGCCATGCGCCGCGCGCTCGCGACGATCGCGCCGTCCGACCGGGGCGCGCGACCGAGCGCCTGACGCCCCGCCCGCTCAGGTACGCCGGAGCCGACGGAACCGCCGCCGCGTCACCACCGCGGCGACAGGAACAGCACGACCGACAGCGCCGCAAACGCCCAGTCGACCGTCGACACACCCTCCTCGTCGACGAACGCGCCGTCGGTCACCACGGTGCCGACCATGACGACGGCCAGCAGCAGGAGGAGCAGCGCGCCGACCACACTGAGCCACGCGCCCGCGACCCGCACGGGCCGGGCGAAGAACGGCTCGTAGCCCGCGTCGTCCCGCACCCCCTCACTCCAGGTGCGCCAGAACCCCGCGGCGGTGACGACCTCGGCGTCCGGGTCCGGGGCGACGGTGCGGTCGAGGATCGCCAGGCCCTCCGGCGGCAGGCCGAGGAGCTCGACGAGCTCGACCAGCGGGTCGCCCCGGCGCTCGTCGGCGCGCATCAGCGCCCGCAGCGCGACCATGTCGAGGTCGTGCGCCCCCTCCCCTGCGACCTGGTGGGCCAGGAACGCCGCGACGTCGTCGGCCGTCCCGGTGTCCCGCGGGCCGACCTCGCGCCAGCCCGTCCCCCAGCTGGAGCGCGCGAACGCGCGGTCCCCGTGCGCCACGTCGACCCCGCACGAGCCGTCGGCGTCGCGCCACAGGGCGAGCACCGGCGTACGACGCGGGCCCGCCGCCGCGACGACGCCCGCCAGCGCGGTGAAGAGCTCGTCGACCTCGGTGGTCGTCGTCGGCTCCAGCGCCTGCCACCCCTCCCCCAGCGGCGTGATGCGCACCGGGCCGGTGATGTTCGCCGCGATCCGTGCCCCCATGCGCGCGCCCTGCTCGTCGCCACGGCGGAGCACGACGACCCGCTCGATGGGCGCCGACTCGAGGGCGGGCAGCTCGAGCAGCTCCTCGAGCGCCTCGACGAGCTCGTCCACCCAGCCGTGGCTGCGGCCGAACGCGGCCGCCACCGCCCCGGTGGGGTCGGTGCGCGGGTCGGGCGCCGGCGGCTGCGGGTGGCGGCGCGCCCGCCGCGCCTCCCAGCGCGCGATCCGCTTCTCCTCCCGCGGCGTCAGCGGCACCGGCGTCGGCCGCACCGGCGGCTTGGCCCGCACGCCGAACAGCGCCGTCAGTGCCTCGGCGACGGCGCGGAGGTCGCCCGCGGTGCGCTCGCCGTCGGTGCGGTACGTCGCGCGCCCCGCCGGCCCGGCGACCACGGCGACGAGGCTCGCCTCGAAGTCCTCGCCCTGGTCGCCGCCGTCGCCGCGGCGCCGCCGTGACCGACGGCCCGCGGAGCCCGCCTCGTCGGGGTCGCGCTCCTCGGACACGTCCCAGAACCCGACGACGTCGGTGCGGGCGGCGAAGAGGTCCAGCGCGCCGTGGTCGCACCAGGCCAGCGTCCACCCCCCGGCACCCGTCGGGGCCACGGACCCCTCGACGCGGGCGCGGTCGAGCGTCTCCGCGACCTCCGCCTGACCTGCCCGGACCAGCAGCAGCACCGCCGCACCTCCCTCAGCTCACGAGCGGCACATCCTTCCAGCCGGCCGCCGGCGACGAGCGGGAACCGCGGCCCCCGCTCAGGAGCCGGCGGGGTCCTTGAGCACGACGGTCACGCACCGCACGAACGTGTCGCCCACGTTCTCCAGGTCGTGCACCGTGCACTGGTCGCCGGCGTAGGTCAGGAAGTTGGTGTGGCCGACCTCGACGTCGACGACGCGGCTCGTGCCGTCGTCGTAGCGCTGCAGCACGCGTCCGGGGTCCGTCACGGTCCAGAAGTAGTCCTGGTCGTGGCAGTGGAAGGGCAGCCGCTCGCCGGGCTGCAGCGACAGGTCCCAGACCTGGACGCGGTCGTTCTCGAACCACACCCGGGTGCCGATCGCGCGGTTCTCGCGCACGTCGCGCAGCTCGTCGGCGTAGTCGGCCGGGTCGAAGGTCGGGCCGACGTCGGCGCCCTCGGTCTGGCCGGGCGCGGGCTTCTTGGTGGTCTCGCTCATCGGTCGCTGCTCCTCCGGTGGTGGTGGTCGTCGTGGTCGTCGTGGTCCGCGGGGCGGGTGCGGGCGTCCGTGACGATGGCACGCGCCTGCGCGTGCGCGGCCGCGAGCGGGGTCGTGCCGGCGGCCCGGGCGTCGTCGAGGATGCTCGTGACCCGCGCCCCGATGCCGGCGAGCGCCCCGTGCAGCCGGTCGTCGTCCCAGCCCGCGGTGAGGGAGTGGATGTGGACCACGCCGCCCGCGTTGGCCACGAAGTCGGGCACGTAGAGGATCCCGGCGGCCTCGAGCTCGTCGGCGCACCCGTCGTCCTCGAGGGTGTCGTTCGCGCCGCCGGCGACGATGCGGCAGCCCAGGTGCGGGATCGCCGCGCGGGTGACGACCCGGGCCGCGGCGCAGGGCGCGAGGACGTCGGTCGGCTCGCTCAGCGCCCGGTCGACCGGGATGGCCCGGCCGTCGACCTCGCGGGCGACACGCGCCGCACGATCGGCGTCGATGTCGGTGACGGTCACCCGGGCACCGGCCTCGGCGAGGAGGCGCGCGAGGGCGGCCCCGACGTTGCCCACGCCCTGCACGACGACGTCCACCCCGGTGACCCCGTCCGAGCCGAGCCGGTGCTCGGCCGCGGCGCAGACGGCGTGGAAGACGCCCAGCGCCGTCCACGGCGAGGGGTCGTCGCTCGCGCAGGTCGACGGCGCACCCACCGACGCCATCAGCGCCAGGTCGGCGGTGGTGGTGCCCATGTCGACCCCCGGCAGGTAGGCGCCGCCCAGGCGGGCCACCAGCTCGCCGAACCGCACGAGCCGCTCGGTACGCCGGCTCCGGTCACCGTCGTCGATGATCACCGACTTGGCCCCGCCGTACGGCAGGCCGGCCAGGGCGTTCTTCCACGTCATGGCCCGGGCGAGGCGCTGCGCCTCGAACGCTCCGTCCCAGAAGGACGGGTAGGCCCGCATCCGCACACCACCGAGCCCCGGCCCCAGCGCGGTGCTGTCGACGGCGATCACGGCGCGCAGGCCGGTGGCCGGGTCGGCACAGGTGATGAGCTGCTCGGACCCGAACGGGTCCGGCAGGTGCTCGCCGGTGGCGGGCAACGGGGTCGCGGTGGCGGTCGGGGGCATGACGGATGTCCTCTCGCGGACGGGTGGGGGCGGGGTGGTGGGGTGGTGGCTCGGGGGGGGCGGTCGGGTGGCGTGGGTCAGGCGGGCGCGGCGGCGCGGAGCGCGGCGTTGCGCTCCTCGATGGCCTCACGCGTGGTGGGGAACAGCAGGGCCGCACCCTGGTCGGCGATCGCCTGCGCGCGCTCGACGATCGGGCGCATGCGCTGGTCGTACGCGCGCAGTGCGGCGGGCACGCCGGGTGCCTCCTCGAGCGCCTCGGCCAGGGCGCGGGCGCCGACCATCGCGAGCGTCGTACCCATGCCGGAGAAGAACGAGGCGCAGTAGCCCGCGTCGCCGACGAGCGCGGTGCGCTCGCCGGTCCACGACGGCATGCGGATCTGGCTGACGGAGTCGAAGTAGAAGTCCTCGGCGCCGACGACCTCGGCCACGGCCTCGGGCGCGACCCAGCCCTCCATCCCGGCGAACGCGCGGCGCACGATCTCCCGCTGGGCCGCGACGTCGCGGAAGTCGTGCTCGAGCCACTCCGAACGGAAGCCCAGCAGCGCCGACGTCGAGGTGCCGTCGCTGCGGAGCATCACCATGCGTCCCGGGGTGTTGAGCACCTCGGAGCCGGTCGCGACGCCCACCGAGCGGCAGCGCTTGGCGATGGAGACGTAGAGGCCGAGGTGGTGCACGAACTGCCGCTCGGGACCGAAGACGAGCTCGCGCACCGCCGAGTGCATGCCGTCGGCGCCGACCACGAGGTCGACGACGAGGACGCTGCCGTCGTCGAGCGTCACCGCGCGCCCTCCGTCGGGCGCGGTGGTGATCGCGGTGATCCACGTGTCGAAGCGGAAGTCCACGTCGTCGGGCACCGCCGCCCGCAGCAGGTCGGCGAGGACGTCGCGGGAGATCTCGACGTCCTCGGTGTTGTCGTAGACGTCCGCGGCGGGCCGGAGCTCGGCCTGCGTGGCGCCCGACTCGTCGACGAAGCGGTAGACGTCGTCGTGCGGCACGCGCAGGCGCCGCACGTCCTCCCAGATGCCCATCGCGCGGGCGACCTCGACCGCCTCCTCGCGCACGTCGATCGAGACGCCGCCGCTGCGCAGGCCGTCGGAGCGCTCGACGACCGTGACGTGGTGGCCGTGGCGGGCGAGCCAGTGAGCCGTGGTGAGGCCGGCGATGCTGGCGCCGGAGATGAGGACGTCCATGGTCTTCCTTGCGGGGTGGGTGCGGTCGTGGGTCGGGGCGGCCCCGTCGGGGGCGGCGGCGCTCAGGGCGCTCCCCCGCGGTCCCACCGGGAGGTGAGGAAATCGAGCACCCGGGCGACGAGCGGCTCGGCGGAGAACTCGGGGGCCCCGTGGTCGGCGCCGGGCACGACCACCAGCTCGGCGGGCACGCCGTGCGCGTGCAGCGCGTCGATCAGCCGGCGCGACTGGCCGAGCCCGACGCGGCGGTCGGCGTCGCCGTGCGCCACCAGGAACGGCGGCACGTCGTGGCCCGCCTCGCGCCGCCGGGCCAGGTGCGCCTCCAGCGCCGTCGGCGCGGGCGACGTCTGGTCGAAGAAGCGGGCCATGACCGCCTCGAGCGCGTCGACCTCGTCGGGCGTCGTGTGCTCGGCGTCCGCCCGCAGCGCAGCGGGGTCGGTGACGGGGTGTTGCGCCACCACGGCAGCGACGCGCGGCCAGGGGGACGGGTCCGGGCGCGACAGGCCACCGACCGGGCGCCCCACCGGGTCGGCGCCGGTGATCCCGACGAGCGCGGCCAGGTAGCCGCCGGCCGAGGACCCCCACAACGCCACGCGCCCGGGGTCGAGGCCGAACCGGTCCGCGTTGTCGGCCACCCAGGCGACGGCGGCGCGCACGTCCTCGACGGCGGCGGGGAAGGGTGCCTCGCCCGCCAGGCGGTAGGACACCGACGCCACCGCGACCCCCCGGGCCGGCAGGGTCACCCAGGGCCCCATCGCCGGCACGCCGGCGAGGAAGGAGCCGCCGTGGACGTGGACGACCACGGGCCAGGGCCGACCCTCCTCCCCCGGTACGGCGGGCAGGTGCAGGTCGAGCTGCAGCGGGCGCCAGCCCTGCACGACCGCGTAGCGCAGGTGCAGGTGGCTGCGCGCACCGGGCAGCACCTCGACCGGGGGCGGCGCCACGAGGTGGGGGTCGACCAGTGCGTCGAGGTCGAGGTGGGGCATCAGGTCGTCGGGGTGCACGGGGGCCTCCTGGGGGTGGACGGGACGCGCCGTCTCAGGATGCATCGATCTCGAGCTCCCCGACCCGCCGCGCGCGCAGCGTGTAGGCCACCGCGCCGTACAGCCCGGCGGCCAGCGGCAGCAGCGGCATGAGGGCGATGACGCGTGACGAGCTGCCCGTCACCTCCTGGTAGTTGGCCAGGATGATGGCGACGATGGCGACCATGCCCGCGCCGGCGACCAGCGGGGCGCCCAGCGTCACCCACCGGCTCTCGGGCAGCAGGCCCCGGCGTCCGGCGACGACGATGCTGAGGCAGCAGCCGATCATCAGCGACGTCAGCGAGATGCTCGTGATGCCCGAGACCGCCGGGAAGAGGTTGAGGATCGGGTCCGCCCCCGAGACCGCGAAGGGCACCAGCATCAGCACGGACAGGCCGATCTGCAGGGCGCTGCTGCGGTGCGGCGTGCCGAAGCGCGGGTGGGTCGCCGCGAGGGCCCGCGGGAGCAGGCCCGTGCGGCCGAGCGAGAAGTGGTAGCGCGCGGCCATGTTGTGGAACGCGACGCCGGCGGCGAGGAAGCTGATCGTCACCATCGCCGAGAGCAGGCCCCCGGACCACGACCCGAGGTAGGCGTCGGCAGCGCGGAAGACCAGGGAGCCCGGATCGGCCGCGGCGGCCGCCTGCACGTCGTCGTAGGCGGCGACGATCGACCAGGTCGAGAAGACGAAGACGGCGACGAGGAGCGCGATCGAGGTGTAGGTGGCGACCCGGATCGAGCGGCGGGCCGCCTTCGCCTCCTCGCCGTAGATGGCCGTGGCCTCGAACCCGACGAAGGAGAGGATGCAGAAGACGAGCGTCATCGCGATGTTGCCGTCCAGCATCTGCCCGGGCGTGAACACCCCCAGGTCCCACGAGCCGGGGCGCTCGAGGAGCACGGCGACGCCGAGCACCACGATGACGGCGAACTGCAGCAGCGAGACACCGGTGGTGAGCCGCTGCGCGACGTCGACGCCCCGCCGGCCCAGGTACGCCGTGAGCGCCAGCGCGACCGCGCCGTAGAGGTACCAGGGCAGGTCGACGTCGAGGTAGGACACGGCGGTCACGTCGGCGAAGTAGCCGGTGGCGGCGATCATGCCGCCGGCCGCCATGTTGTAGGCGACCGTCGCGACGAACGCGGCTCCGGCGCCGACGGCCCGACCGAGCCCGAAGCCGATGAACGCGTAGTACGCCCCCGCGTTGGTGACGTGGCGGCTGAGCGCGACGTACGCCGTCGCGAACACGGTCAGCAGGACCGCCACGACGACGAGCAGGCCGACGGTGCCGGCGCCGACGCCGAAGGCGAGGCTGAGGGAGATGTTCGACGCCATCGCCGTCAGGGGGGCGGCCGCGGCCACGACCATGAAGGTCAGTCCGAAGGCGCCGATCGTGTTGCGCTTGAGGCTCGCCGGAGCGGTGCCCACGGGTTCCGGCTGCAGTGCTGAGCTCACGGTGCCACCTTCTGGAATGGATGCGACTCTCTCGGATTGGATGCAGTTTGCGAGAGATCGGCGCCCCTGGCAAGAGGGTTCGCGGAATCGACCCCTGCCCGTCACCCGGGGACGGGTGGCCGTACGACGGCGTCCGGCAGGCCCAGGAGCGCGGAGAGGCCGTCGAGGCCGTCCTCCTCCGGGCGCCACGGGGGCGTCGGCGCCCGCACGGACGCCGAGGCGATCCGGTCCTCCCGGCGCCAGTGCTCCTTCCGGATCGCCACCGAGGCGCCGGGCTGGGTCTCGACGTGGCAGCGGGTCGCGACCGAGCCGACGAGCCGCAGGCTCTCCTCGACATCGCCGCGCTGCCACGCGTCCACGGCGGCGACCAGCACGCGCGTCGGCGTCGCGCCGAGCGCAACCGCCCGCGCCCCGGCGTGCAGGTCGGCGACGAGGCCCGTGCCGCCCATCCCCGACATCGCCACGACGTCGGTGTGCCGCACGAGGGCGGCGACGGCGACGAACGTGGGCGGGGACTCGCACTTCACGGCCGCGACGAAGTCGAGGCCCTCCACCGCCCGCAGCAGCTCGTCCAGCCCGATCGTCACGCCCGTGGCCCGGGGCAGGTCCTGCACGACGAGCGGCAGTCCCGACGCATCGTGGACGGCCCGCAGGTGCCGCCGCGTGCTTCGCGCGTCGGGCGCGGGCACGGGGACCAGCAGGGCGTCCGCCGACCGGCGCAGGTCGGCGGAGCGCCGGACCTCGGCGACGGCGTCGTCGGTCCGCGTGCCCGCCAGTCCCACGACCAGGCCGGCGCCCCGCGCGCGGGCCACGGCGCCCAGGTCCCGGACGACCGCGTCGCGCTCGGCCGCGGTGAGGGTGGCGGGCTCCGCGATCGCGCCGAGGGCCACGAGCCCGGTGCAGCCGTCGTCGAGGAGGCCGCCCGCCAGTCGCACGAGGGAGCTCCGGTCCACGACCGCGGCGTCCGCCGAGAACGGGGTGGGCACCATGGCCCAGCAGCCGAGCGGTCGGGACGGGGCGGCAGCGGGCGCGCCCGACGGATCGTGAGCGGGGGGAAGCACGGGCACGGGGTCTCCTCGGGAGGTCGTCGACACGACGGATCGATTGGATGCAAAACTGGGGCCGGGTCCGGCGCGGCGGGCCCACCGCGACGGGGAGGTGCCCCGTCCGCGACCGGGCGACCCGCCCAGGAGGTGCCAGCGGTGGTGGCCGAGACGCAGAACGGACGCGAGACGGACGGCGCGCTCGGCGAGTGGCTCGCCGACGAGCTGCTGCGCCGGATCCTCTCCGGCGAGGTGCCCGTCGGCAGCTGGATCCGCCACGCGGCCGTCGCCGAGGAGTTCGGCGTCAGCCGGACTCCCGTCCGCGAGGCGCTCCGCGTCCTGCACGCCCAGGGCGTCGTGACCATCACGCCGAACCGGGGTGCCCGGGTCAACGGGCACAGCGGGCGCGACATCCGCGAGCTCGGCGCGGTGCGGGGCGAGCTGGAGGGCCTGGCCGCCGAGCTCGCCGCGGGCCTCATCGACGACGACCAGCTGCGGCGGCTCAACTCCGCGTGGGACCGCTACGACCGGGCGGTCGATGCCCACCAGGCCGCCGACCCCGAGGCCGACCCGGCCGGCGTCACCGAGGCGGCCCGCCTGTGGGCGGAGGCCAACGAGGACTTCCACGGCGTCATCCTCGAGGCGGCCGCGAGCCACCAGCTGAGCCTCACCATCGCCGAGATCAGCCGGCGCCTGCCCCGCAACTCCGCCTTCGCGGCGTACGCCGGCAACTCGCGGCTGCTGCGGCAGAACTCCGCCGAGCACCGCCAGATCGCCGAGGCGATCAACGCCGGCGACGCGGCGCGCGCCCGGCGCGCCATGACCCGTCACGTCCGCTCCTCCGCCGAGGCGCTCGCCCGGTGGGTGGAGAACCAGGGCCAGAGCCGGGACCGCTGAGCGTCACTCCCGTCGCGCGCGGGCACGGTGCTGCAGGCCCCCGGCGAGGGCGACGCCGTACGTCAGCAGTGCCGACAAGCCGATGCCGACCCCGGGGTGCCACCGCAGCGTGAGCGCCCCGACGAGGGCACCGAGCCCGATCGCGACGACGGCCAGCGCCCGGCGGGCCCAGGGCTGCCCTCCGCCGGCCCCCAGCCGGGAGTCGGCGGCCAGCCCCGTGATGGTCGAGGTGACGACCACGGTGGTGACGTCCTTGACGGCGACGTGGCGGGCCACGGCGGCCTGCAGCCCCATCGCCCACGCGATGACGCCCGCGAGGACCAGGCCCTCCTCGTGCCCGTACGACGTGGGCCGGGCGGCCGTGTAGCCGGCCGTGGCCGCGAAGGTGGTGCCCACGACCGCGAGGAGCACCGCCGTACGGGTCTGCCACCCGGCGGGCACCGCCCGCTGCGCGCGGCCACCGGTCGCGGCGCCCGCCATGAACGCCCCGAGCGCGACGAGCGGACCGGCCACCGGGAGGCCCTGCTCCCCGGCCAGGCCCATGCCGAGGATCACGACGTTGCCCGTCATGTTGCCGGTGAAGACCTTGTCCAGCGCCAGGTAGCCGATCGCGTCGGCGACGCCCGTGGAGAACGTCAGCACCAGCATGAGGGCCACCGCGGTCGAGGGCGCGACCCCGGCCCGCGCACTGCTCACCCCGCTCACCGGCCCGCCGCGTAGCCCTGGGCGCCCCGCGCGTTCGCGGCCGCGCCGAGGCGGCCGGTCGCGGGGTCCCGGACGACCGCGGAGAGGCGCCCGAGGCTCCAGCCGTCGGCGACCGTGACGTCGTGCCCGCGGCGCTCGAGCTCGGCGACGACCTCGGGGCCGACGCGGTCCTCGACGACCAGCCCCGCGGCACTCAGCTCCCGCGGCCAGAACGAGCTCACGAGCGCCGTCGTGTGGAAGGCCGGGGCGTCGACGGCCTGCTGGGGCGTGTAGCCCCCGACCAGGGTGCGCAGCAGGTACAGCAGCTGCCACTGGTCCTGCTGGTCGCCGCCCGGCGTGCCCAGCGCCGCGGTGGTGAGGCCCCCGCGGCTCAGCATGGTCGGGCTCAACGTGGTGCGCGGCCGGCGGCCGGGACGCAGGGCCGAGGGGCTGTCCGGGTCGAGCCAGGTCATCTGCAGGCGCGTGCCGAGGCAGAAGCCCAGCTCCGGGACGGCGGGCGACGACTGCAGCCACCCGCCCGACGGCGTCAGCGAGGCCAGGTTGCCGTGCCGGTCGACGACGTCGACGTGGCAGGTGTCCCCCCGCGTGCTGCCGTCCCGCGCCACCGTCGGCTCCCCCGTTCCGGCCCCGGCCGCCGCCCCGCCCTCCAGCACGAGCGGCACCCGCCACGGCGTCAGCCCCGGCAGGTCGCCCGGCCGGTGCTCGCACGAGGCCGTCGCGCCGATCTGCGCGGCCCGGGCGGCGGCGTACTCGCGGGACAGCAGCGCCCGTCGCGGGTCCGAGCTGCCGCCGGCCCCCTCGGGGTGCACCGGGCCGGCGTCGCCGTAGTAGGTGTCGCGGTCGGCCATCGCCAGCTTGAGGGCCTCGGCCACCGTGTGGATGCCGAGCGCCGTCGACGGGTCGAGGTGGTCGTCCGGGAAGTGGTCGAGGATGGCGAGCGCCTGCAGCAGCACCGGGCCCTGCGTCCAGAAGCCCGCCTTGTGGACCCGGGTGCCGCGGAAGTCGAGGACGAGCGGCTCCTCCGTGGCGACCCGGGCGTCGGCGAGGTCCTCGGCGGTGAGGAGCCCCCGGTGGTCGCGGCCCGAGGAGTGGCGGTGGGGGCGCTGGACGGCCGCCGCCACTGCCGCGGCCACGAAGCCGGTGCGCCACTCGCCCGCCACCGCGTCGATGCGCTCCTCCCGGGTCGCCGCGTCCGGCGCGGCCCGGAGCAGCCGCCGCAGGGTGGCGGCGTACGCCGGGTTGGTCACCACCTGCCCCACCGCGGGCGCACGGCCCTCCCGCAGCCAGATCGCCGCGGAGGTCGGCCAGTGCTCGATGAAGTGGTCGGCCATCGCCGCCACGACACCGCACAGCTGGGGTCCCGCCGCATGGCCGGTCTCCAGCTGGTCGACGGCGTAGGCCAGGACGTCGGCGACGTCCCAGGTGCCGTGGTCGCGCAGCACGTGGAGCAGCGCGAGCACCGCGCCCGGGACGGCCGCCGCGAGGGCGCCGCTGCCGGGCACCTCCTCGAGCCCCTCCGCCCGCATCCGCTCGATCGTGGCGCCCGCGGGCGCCGGGCCCTGACCGTCGACCACCGTCGGCGCCCGGCCCGCGGGCGCGACCAGCGCCACCATGTCGCCGCCCGGGCCGTTGAGGTGCGGCTCGACCGCGTGCAGCACGAACGCGGCCGCCACGGCTGCGTCGAACGCGTTGCCACCCCGTTCGAGCACCGACTGCGCCGCAGCGGTCGCGGACCAGTGCGTGGAGGCGCTCATGCCGTAGGCCCCCTCCAGCGTGGGCCGCGTCAGGTGGGCAGGAGGCGACGTGAAGGCCGAGGCCGGCAGCGGGGAGGACACAGCCGACAGTATGCAAATACCGGTGATTGGATGCAATACGGCCACGGCGCACACCACGCCTCGACCCGGCCTCCCTGTGAATCTCGCCCCATCCTCCCCACGAGCACCATTCGCCACATACATTGCGGCCTTGTGCCAGTCAACGACCACGAGCCCGTGTCGCCGGGCGGACCGGAGCGCACCCGCCCCGCGGGCCGCGTCCGCCGTACCGCGACCCGGCGCGCCGCCGCCCTCCTGGCGGGCCTGGCGCTCGTCGTCGTCACCCTGACCCTCGTCACGGGCGGCAACCCGCTGGACCCCGAGCCCGAGGGCGGGGCCGAGCAGTCCGCGGCCGCGGGCGGCACGCGCGTGGCCATCTACATGCCGTTCGACGACGGCGGCCGCACGGGCCTCATCCGCCCCGCCGACCACACCCCGCGCCTGCTCGGCGGCTTCTCCTGGGACCTCCACAAGGGTCCGGGCGCCGCGGTGAAGCCGCAGATGAAGTCGTTCGACGGGCCCGTGAGCCTCAAGGTCGCGCGCGTCGACTCCAACAACAACGGCGCCGGGCAGATGGTCACCCTCGACGTGCGGGTCGGCGGCACGGCGGTCGGCCAGATCCGCTACGGGCACCTCGCGAACGTGCAGGTCAGCACGAGCACGCCGGCGTTCCCGCCCGGCACCACCATCGGCTTCCTGCCGAGCGGCAAGCGCGACGACTCCCGCTGCGGCGACGGCACCGCCGACGGCTGGGCGTACTCGTCGTCGTGGCGCGTGTGCACCGAGAGCGGCATCCACACCCACACCGACTTCCAGAAGGGCTGCTGGGCGGCGTTCGACACCTACGCCGTGCTCCCCGCCGACACCCCGATCGCCATGATGTCGACGGCCCTGCCGACCGCGAGCAACGCCCGCTGCGACGCCGCCGAGCTCGCGCACGTCGCCACCGACCCGGTCGCCGAGGGCGACTTCGTGGGCTACGGCGGCCACGTCTACCGCATCGCCGGCGGTGCCCCGATCCACGTCTCCAACTGGGCGGCCTTCGGTGGCACCCAGCCCAGCGAGACCTACGACGCGGCCCAGTGGGGCACGCTGCGCCGCTACCCCGTCGACGAGACCTGGATCCGCGGCCTGCCCTCGGGCCGCGTGTTCCGCATCGCCGGCGGCGCCCCCGTGCACGTTCCCGACATCGCCCCCGACGGGCCGGTCGTCGACGTCGACGACCGCGCCATCGACCGCATCGGCACCGACCACGTCTACGACCACCTGCGGCCCGCGCCGGTCGACGGCACCTTCCTCGTCGCGGCCCGCAGCGGCCGCACGTACGTCGTCGCCGGCGGCGCCCCGCTCTTCGTCTCCTCGCTCGCCCCGTGGGGCGGCACCCGCGCCGTGACCCGGGTCTTCGTCGGCGAGGAGGCCCTCGACAACGCCGGCGGCACGGGCGGGTTCGCCTTCCTGCGCCGCACCCCCGTCGACGGCACCTTCCTCATCGGCCGCTCCACCGGCGGCGTCTTCCGCGTCGCGGGCGGCTCGCCGCAGTGGGTCGACTCGTGGGCCCCGTACGGCGGGGTCCAGCCCACCACCGCCGTCGACGACGCCGCGATCGACCGGGCCGGCACGGGCGGCGAGTGGGACCGCATGGCGGCGTACCCCGCCGACGGCACCGTCCTGCGCACCGTCACCGACGGCCGCCTCTACCGCGTCGCGGGCGGCGCCCCGCTGCACCTGCCCACCACCGCCGCGCTCGAGGACCCCGCCCAGGCGCCCGTCGACGTCGCCGCCACCGTCGTCGACGACGCGGCGCGCGCCGACCGCAACCACGCCCACCTGCGCGCCACCCCCGCCGACGGCACCTTCGTCGTCGTGCCCACCGGCGGCGTCTCCGTCTTCGCCGGGGGCGCGGCGTTCCCGGTCGAGAGCTGGACCCCGTACGGCGGCCCGCAGCGCGCCGTGCGCATCGACCGCGCCGCGCTCACCCACCGCGGCGTCGCCGCCCAGCCGTGGGGCGGCCACGTCGCCGCCGTCCCGGCCGACGGCACCTTCGTGCGCGTGCTCGACGGCACCGTCACCGGCCGCGTCGCCCGCGCCGCCGGCGGCGGGCTCATCCCGCTCTCGTCGTGCGACCTCGTCGGCTGCGCTCCGCTCACGGGCGTCACCGGGATGGCCTACGACAGCTACACCGCGACGTACGCCCGCCCGGCCGACGGCGCCGTGCTCCGCTTCCTGCCGTCGGGCCAGACCGTCGAGCTCGACGGCGACGCCTGCCTGCCCGCCCGCCCCGGCTCCTCCGTCGTGGAGGTCAACGACCGCGACTACCGCTGCGTCTCGACAGTGCCGGACGCACCGAGCGGCGTCACCGCCCTGCGCGGCGACCGCTCGGCCACCGTCACGTGGACCGCGCCTGCCGACGACGGCGGCGAGCCGCTGACGGGCTACGTCGTCGTCGCCACCCCCGCCGACGGCGGCGCCGAGGTGCGCGCCTCGGCGCCGGCCGACGCCACCAGCGTCGAGGTCCCCGGCCTGACGAACGGCACCACCTGGACCTTCCGCGTCGCCGCCACCAACCGCATCGGCGACAGCGAGCCGTCGGAGGTCTCCGCCGGGGTCGTGCCCGCCGGTCCGCCGGCGCAGGTCGCCACGCCGTACTCCCGTGCCACCGGCGACGACGTCGTCGTCGCGTGGCTGCCGCCCGACGCGAACGGCGAGCCCGTGACCGGGTACGTCGTGCACCGCGACGGCCGCGCCTGGGCCGTGCCGGCGGGCACCGACCGCATCACCTTCCGCGACCTGCCGCGCGGCACCTACGCCTTCACCGTCACCGCGACCAACGCGGTCGGGGCCTCCGTGCCCAGCGAGGTGCGCACCCAGGCCGTCACCGTCGCGCCCCCCAGCTCCGTCGGGACACCCGCGGTCGCGCTGAAGGGCCGCGACGTCACCGTCTCGTGGGCGCTGCCGGCCGCCAACGGCGGCGCGATCACGGGGTACGTCGTGCAGCGCGGCGACAAGTTCTGGTCCGTGCCGCCCACCCAGCGCCACCTGACCTACCGCGGCCTGGCGCCGGGGACCTACGAGTTCTGGGTCTACTCGACGAACATCGCCGGCAACAGCCCCGCCAGCCCGGTGCGCCGCGTGATCGTCGTGCCGTAGCCGGGCGTCGGGCCGGGCTAGAGCGTGCCCTCCTCCACCATGCGCACGAGGTCGGCGATGGACTCCTCGACGCGGGTGGGGCGGTAGGGGAAGTCCTCGACCTGTGCGCGCGTGGTCGAGCCGGTCATGACGAGCACGGTGCGCAGGCCCGCCTCGAGGCCCGCGACGATGTCGGTGTCCATGCGGTCGCCGATCATCACCGTCGTCTCCGAGTGCGCCTCGAGCCGGTTGAGCGCGCTGCGCATCATCAGCGAGTTCGGCTTGCCCACGTAGTAGGGCCGCCGGCCCGTCGCCGCCGTGATGAGCGCGGCCACGGCACCGGTCGCGGGCAGCTTGCCCTGCTGGCTGGGCCCGCTCGGGTCGGGGTTGGTCGCGATGAAGCGCGAGCCGCCCTCGATGAGCCGGATGGCCCGCGTGATCGCCTCGAAGGAGTAGGTCCGCGTCTCCCCCAGCACGACGTAGTCGGGGTCGCGGTCGGTCTGCACGTAGCCCACGTCGTGCAGCGCCGTGGTCAGCCCCGCCTCCCCCACGACGTACGCCGTGCCCCCCGGCCGCTGGTCGAGCAGGAACTGCGCCGTCGCGAGCGCGGAGGTCCAGATGCGGTGCTCGGGGATGTCGATGCCGCTGCCGAGCAGCCGGGCGCGCAGGTCGCGCGGGGTGAAGATCGAGTTGTTGGTCAGCACGAGGAACTCGCGCCCCGACGCCTGCAGGGCGGCGATGAAGTCCGACGCCCCGGGGATGGGCTCCTCCTCGTGGACGAGCACCCCGTCCATGTCGGTCAGCCAGGTGTGGATCGGAGCGCGGTCGGTCATGACGCCATCATCGCGCGCCCCGGCGCTCAGCGACGCCGCAACGACCGCTCGATGACCTGGTTGGCGGCCCGCTGGAAGCCGACGACGACGCCCTCGAGGGTGATGCGGCGCAGCGCGGAGACGGTGCGCTCCATCCGCGCGGCCTCCTCGGGCGTGTGCTGCTCGGCGCGGAAGGGCCGCACGACCTGGGTGCGCAGGATCTCGGTGAGCTCGTCGGCCAGCGACTCCATGTGCCGCTCGATGGTCTCGGTGGCCTCGATGACGCTGGTGATGGGGATGTCGAGCGACAGCATCTCGAGCCCCAGCGCGAAGCCGGCCAGCACGACGTACCGGTCCGTGCCCGGCTCGACCTCGACCGCCCGCACCTGCACGAGCACCTCGACCTCCTCGTCCTCCAGGCGGCGGCCCGCGCGCTTCTCGAGCTGGCGGCGGGTGAGGCGCTCGGGGGGCTCGGTGGTCCAGGAGGTGAGCATCGCGCGCTGCAGGGCGAGCTCCTCCGTCGTGGCCTCGCTCGAGACCGACGCGAGGTAGCGCTCGATGGCCTGCAGCGTGAAGCCGTGGTCCTGCAGCGCCCGCACCATCTCGAGCCGGGCGAGGTGGACGTCGCCGTAGTAGGCGACCCGCCCGCGCCGCTCCGGCGGGGGGATGAGGCCGAGGCTCGCGTAGTAGCGCGTCGTGCGCACCGTCGTGCCCGCCCGCGCCGACAGCTCGTCGATCGTCAGGGTGGCGCCGTCGGGGTCGTGGTGCTCGGGGCGCTCGGGGATGGCGGTCACGACTGTGACAGTAGGGCTGTCATCGAGGTCGGGGCAATCCGCCGCGCGGGCCGGCTCCCCGCCCCGCTTGCTCCCTGACAGTTTCGCTGTCACAGTAAGGGTGTCATGTTCTGACGCCCTCGTCACCGCGCCCAAGGAGCCCCTCCATGCCCCTCGCCTCCGCCGCCGACATCCTCGAGACCGAGCACGAGGACTTCCGCGGGACGGTCCGCGCCTTCCTCGAGAAGGAGGTCGTGCCGCACCACGAGAAGTGGGAGGCCGCCGGCATCGTCGACCGCGAGGTCTGGCGCAAGGCGGGCGCGACCGGCCTGCTCTCCTTCGACGTGCCGGAGGAGTTCGGCGGCCTCGGGCTCGACGACTTCCGCTACAACATGGTCGTCGCCGAGGAGATCAGCCGCGTCGGCGCGAGCGGGCTGGGCTTCCCGCTGCACAACGACATCATCGTCCCCTACCTGCTCGCCCTCGGCACGCAGGAGCAGAAGGAGCGCTGGCTGCCCGGTTGCGTCTCCGGCGACATCGTCACCGCGATCGCGATGACCGAGCCCGGCGCCGGCTCGGACCTCCAGGGCATCCGCACGAGCGCGGTCGACAAGGGCGACCACTACGTGCTCAACGGCTCGAAGACCTTCATCTCCAACGGGATCATGGCCGACCTCGTCGTCGTGGTCGCGCGCACCGACCCCGACGCGGGCGCGCAGGGCATCAGCCTGCTCGTCGTCGAGAGCGGCGCCGAGGGCTTCTCCCGCGGCCGCAACCTCGACAAGGTCGGCATGAAGGCGCAGGACACGGCCGAGCTGTTCTTCGACAACGTCGTGGTCCCGAAGGAGAACCTGCTCGGCGAGGAGGGCTCCGGCTTCATCTCGCTGATGGTGAACCTGCCGCGCGAGCGCGTCTCCATCGCCGCCATCGCCGTCGCCGCGTGCGAGCACATCCTGGCGATCTGCCTCGACTACGTGAAGGAGCGCGAGGCGTTCGGCCGCCCCATCAGCAAGTTCCAGAACACGCGCTTCACCCTCGCCGAGATGGCGACCGAGGTGCACATCGCCCGCGTCTTCCTCAACGACACGGTGCTCAAGCTCAACCGCGGCGAGGTCGACACCCAGCTCGCGTCGATGGCCAAGTGGTGGACCACCGAGCTGCAGACCAAGCTCGCCGACATCGGCGTCCAGCTGCACGGCGGCTACGGCTACATGATGGAGTACCCCATCGCCAAGGCCTTCGTGGACAGCCGCATCCAGACGATCTACGGCGGCACGACCGAGATCCAGAAGGAGATCATCGGCCGCATGCTCGGCCTGTGATCCTGCGCACCATGAGCATGGTTCGCGGCGAGGTCTAGGCTGCGACGGTGACCTCTCCCGACGCGCCCAGCCCCCAGCAGGTACGCCGCGCGCTGGTCCGCGCGGAGCGCGGGGCGAGCCTGGACGCGGCGGAGGCGACGGCGCTCCTGGCGGCGACCGGCGAGGAGCTGGACCGGCTCTGCGCCGTCGCCGCCCGGGTGCGCGACGCCGGGCTGGTCGAGGCCGGCCGGCCCGGCGTCGTCACCTACTCCCCCAAGGTCTTCATCCCCGTCACCCGGCTGTGCCGCGACCGCTGCCACTACTGCACCTTCGTGGAGACGCCGAAGCAGGCGGCGCGGGAGGGGCGCGCGCCGTACCTCTCCCCCGACGAGATCCTCGCCATCGCCCGGGAGGGCGCCGAGCTGGGCTGCCTCGAGGCGCTCTTCACCCTCGGTGACCGCCCCGAGGACCGCTGGCCCGAGGCGCAGGAGTGGCTCGACGAGCAGGGCTACGACTCCACGCTCGCCTACGTGCGCGCCATGGCGGTGCACGTGCTGGAGGAGACGGGGCTGCTGCCCCACCTCAACCCCGGCGTCATGAGCTGGGAGGAGATGAACCGGCTCAAGCCCGTCGCCCCCTCGATGGGGATGATGCTGGAGACCACCTCCCGCCGGCTGTTCGAGACGCGCGGCGAGGCCCACCACGGCTCCCCCGACAAGGACCCGGCCGTGCGGCTGCGGACCCTCGAGGACGCCGGCCGCCTCGCCATCCCCTTCACCACCGGCCTGCTCGTCGGCATCGGCGAGACCCTCGCCGAGCGCGCCGACACGATCTTCGCGCTGCGGCAGGTCTCCCGCGCCTACGGGCACGTGCAGGAGGTGATCGTGCAGAACTTCCGCGCGAAGCCCGACACCGCCATGCGCCACACCGACGACCTCGGGCTCGACGAGTACCGCGCGGCCATCGCCGTCACCCGCGTGCTCCTCGGCCCGAAGGCCCGCGTGCAGGCGCCGCCCAACCTCGTCGACCTCGCCGAGTGCCGGGCCCTGCTGGGCGCCGGCGTGGACGACTGGGGCGGGGTCTCGCCCCTCACGCCCGACCACGTCAACCCGGAGCGCCCCTGGCCCTCCCTCGAGCGGCTGCGCGACGTCACCGCGGCCTGCGGGCTCACCCTCGAGCCGCGCCTGACGGTCCACCCCGAGTACGTCGTGGGCGCGCTGGCCCGCGAGGAGCCGTGGATCGACCCCCGCGTCGCCGGGCACGTCGCGGCCCTGGCCGACGCCGGCGGCGACGACCCCGCGCGGGCGGGGCTCGCCGTACCGGGGGTGCGGCCGGTCGGCCGCCCCTGGCAGGAGCCGGACCCCTCGCTCGAGGAGTCGGGCTTCGGGCGGGTGGACCTCCACACCGAGGTCGACTCCACGGGGCGCACCGAGGACCGGCGCAGCGACTTCGACACCGTGTACGGCGACTGGGCCGCCGTCCGGCGCGCCGCCGACGGCGCCGCGGTGCCCGCCGCCGCGCCCGTCGCCCCGGCGGTCAACCTGGCCGCCGGCCGCGAGGCGCTCGCCGCCGCCGTGCGCGACCCCGGTGGCCTCTCGGACGCGCACGCGCTGACCCTCGTCACCGCCGAGGGCGCGCTGCTCGACGAGGTCTGCGCGCTCGCCGACGACCTGCGGCGCACCACCGTCGGCGACGACGTCACCTACGTGGTGAACCGGAACATCAACTTCACCAACGTCTGCTACGTCGGTTGCCGCTTCTGCGCCTTCGCCCAGCGCCGCACCGACGCCGACGCCTACTCGCTGTCGCTCGACCAGGTCGCCGACCGCGCCCAGGAGGCGTGGGAGCTCGGCGCCACCGAGGTCTGCATGCAGGGCGGCATCGACCCGCAGCTGCCGGGCACGGCGTACTTCGACATCGCGGCCGCGGTGAAGGCGCGGGTGCCGCAGATGCACGTGCACGCCTTCAGCCCGATGGAGGTGCTCAACGGCTCGACCCGCACCGGGCTGTCCTTCGAGGACTTCCTCATCAAGGCCCGCGAGTCCGGCCTCGACTCCATCCCCGGCACCGCGGCGGAGATCCTCGACGACGAGGTCCGCTGGATCCTCACCAAGGGCAAGCTGCCGACAGCGACGTGGGTCGAGATCATCTCCACCGCGCACCGCGTGGGCATCCCGACGACGAGCACGATGATGTACGGCCACGTCGACAACCCGCGCCACTGGATCGGCCACCTGCGGGTGCTGTCGGGCATCCAGGACGCGGCGCGCGAGCACGGGTACGGCGGGTTCACCGAGTTCGTGCCCCTGCCGTTCGTGCACTCCTCCGCGCCGATCTACCTCGCCGGCGTCGCCCGCCCCGGCCCGAGCCTGCGCGACAACCTCGCCGTGCACGCGGTGGCCCGCATCCTGCTGCACGGGCGCGTCGACAACATCCAGACGAGCTGGGTGAAGCTGGGCGTCGAGGGCACCCGGCGGATGCTGCAGGCCGGTGCCAACGACCTCGGCGGCACGCTCATGGAGGAGACGATCTCCCGCATGGCCGGCTCGGAGCACGGCTCGGCCAAGACCGTCGCCGAGCTCGTCGACATCGGCGCGGGCATCGACCGACCGGTCGTGCAGCGCGGCACGACGTACCAGCCCAGGAACTAGCCCAGGAACTAGCCCAGGAGCTAGCCCAGGGGGCGCACCAGCAGGCGCTCGACGCCGAACACGATCGAGGCGTCGAACGTCTCGAGCCCGTCGGTGCCCTCCACGAGCGCCATGCGCGGGAAGCGCTCGGCGAGCGCCGGGTAGGCCTTGCGCAGCTCCATGCGGGCGAGCTCGGCGCCCACGCAGCGGTGGATGCCGTGCCCGAAGGCGAGGTGCGACTTGGCCGGGCGGCCCGGGTCGAAGCCCATCGGGCAGGCACCGAAGGCGGGGTCGCGGTCGGCGGCGGGCAGGTGCACCATCACGACGTCGCCCTTGCGGACCTGCTGGCCGGCCACGACGACGTCGGTCGTCGCGAACCGCGGGAAGGCGACCTGCACGACCGAGAGGTAGCGCAGCAGCTCCTCCACGACCGCGTCGACGTCGGCGGTCGCGTCGACCAACGACTGCCAGGTGCCGCCGTTCTCGACCAGCACCGCCGTGCCGAGCGCCAGCATGCCGGCGCTCGTCTCCATGCCGCCGGTGAAGGCGCCGTCGGCGAGGCCGCCGAGGTCGTAGTCGCTGATGTCGTCGCCGAAGTCGCGGATGATCTGGCCGATGAGGCCCGGGCCCGGGTCGGTCCGCTGGCGCGCCGTCTCGGCGAGGAGGAACTCCCGGGAGCCGGAGATGGCGCCGAACGCGCCGTACCCCCCGCCGGAGATGTCGAAGCGCGCCGAGCCCAGCTCGCGGAAGGTCTCGCGGCGCTCGTCGGGCAGGCCCAGCAGTTCGCAGATCACGAGGAAGGGCACCGGGAAGCTGAAGAGCGGCACGAGGTCGACGACGCCGTCCTCGGCGGCGCGGGCCGCCTCCTCGATCTCGTCGAGCTGGCGGGCCACGATCTTGTCGACCAGCGGCTCGAGGCGCTGCAGCCGCCGGCGGGTGAACTCGGGCGTGAGGAACTTGCGCAGCCGCGTGTGGTCGGGCGGGTCGGTGAACCCGAGGCCGCCGATGTCGCCGTCCGCGGCGCCGGCCTTGCCGACGTACGGGCGGATGTCGGTCGAGTACGACGACCGGTCGGTCAGCACCTCGTGCGCCGCGTCGAAGCCGGTCACCAGCCACACGTTCATGCCGAGGAAGGTCGTCAGCCGCTGCACCGGCGCCTCGGCCCGCATCTCGTCCAGCCGCGCGGGCGGCTCGATGCCGTCGCGCGTCAGCGGCCAGCCCAGCGAGGCCGGCACCTTGTCGATGCGTGAGAGGTCCATGCGCCCCGCCGCCTGGCGCAGCACCACGCCCCGAAGTCCCCCGAGGACGCGCGAGCGCACGGCGCCCAGCGTCCCGATCAAAGTCGTCACCGGGTCAGTCTGACGGAAACGGGGCCGCCACCGCACGACGACGGCGTGGAATCGCCGCGTCGTGGAGGTGACGGCCCCGTCGGGCCGTTCGGCCGGGTGGGTGCCGGGTCGTGCCCGGCTAGCCGCGTCCGCTGGAGGAGCGGGCCCGCCGCGCCACCGAGTCGATGGCGACCGCGAGCAGCAGCACCGCGCCCGTGACCATGAAGCGCACCGACGAGTCGACGCCCACGATGTTGAGGCCCGACTGGATGGCCTGCAGCACGATGATGCCGAGAAGCGCCGCGTACGCCGACCCGCGGCCACCGAAGAGGCTCGTGCCGCCGATGACGGCGGCCGCGATGGCCGTCAGGTTCGTGTCCGTCGTGCCGGTCGCCTGGGAGACCGACGTCTGGAGCCCCGCCCCGAGCACGCCGCCGAGGGCGGCGAGCGTCGAGGTGAGCACGAAGACCGACACGTAGATGCGGGTGACCTTGACGCCCGAGCGGCGCGCCGCCTCCTCGTTGCCGCCCACCGCGAAGACGTGGCGCCCCCACCGCGTACGGCGCAGCGCCAGGTCCATGAGCACGACCAGGGCCACGAAGAGCAGGAACAGGTAGCTCCAGCCGCGGTCGATGCCCAGGTAGTAGGTCAGCCCCGCCAGGCCGGCTGCGAGCAGCGCGGCCTTGACCGCGAGGCCCACCACCGACGGCGCGGACAGCTCCGCGCGCTTGCGCTGGCGGATGGTCCACAGCCCGCCCAGCACGTACAGCGCGACGACCCCGGCGACCAGCGCGTACGCCGCCGCCCCCGTCAGGTGGCTGAACCGGGTGAACTCGATGAGCCCCGAGTCGCTGGGCAGGTTGATCGTGCCCTCGCTGCCCAGCAGGTAGAGCAGCACGCCCTGGAAGCCGAGGAGGCCACCGAGGGAGAACACGAAGCTCGGGATGCCGAGCTTCGTGAACAGCAGCGCGTAGACGAGGCCCACGAGGACGCCCACGCCGATGCCGGCGAGGAGGCCCACGAGCACCGACTGGCTCTCGCGCACGACGAGCACCGACATGACGGCGGCGCCCATGCCCGAGACCGAGCCGACGGACAGGTCGATCTCGCCGAGCAGCAGGACGAGCACGATGCCCAGCGCGATGATCCCGACCGGTGCGGCGTAGGTCAGGATGTTGACGAGCGAGAACGACGACAGGAAGCGCGGCTCGAGGCTGTAGAAGACCACGCAGATGATCGCGAGGCCGACCACGACCGGCAGGCTGCCGAGGTCGCCGCCGCGCAGGCGGCGCCACACGACGTCGACGGCCCCGGCGAGGCCCTTGCTGCGGACGAGCCGCTCGTCGGCGAGGTCGGCGGCGACCGTCATGACGTCCCTCCTGCGGGGTTCGGGGTGGCCGCGAGGTCGTCGCGACCGCTGCGGGCCTCGTCGCTCGCACCGGTGATGGCGGCGACGAGCTGCTCGATCGAGACGTCGCGGGCGTCGAAGCTCGCGGCGTTGCGACCGAGGCGGAGCACCTCGATGCGGTCGGCGACGGCGAGCACGTCGGACATGTTGTGGCTGACCAGGATCACGCCGAGGCCGGTCTCGCGCAGGCGCCGTACGAGGGCGAGCACCTCCGCGGTCTGGGCGACGCCGAGCGCGGCGGTGGGCTCGTCGAGCAGCACGATGCCGGGGTCGCCGACGAGGCTGCGCGCGATGGCGACCGTCTGGCGCTGCCCGCCGGACAGCGACGCGATCGGGATGCGCACCGACGGGATCTTCGCCGAGAGGCGGCGCAGCAGCCGCCACGCCTCCTGCTCCATGCCGACCTCGTCGAGCACGATGCCGCTCTGGCGGCGCTCGCGGCCCAGGAAGAGGTTGGCGACCACGTCGAGGTTGTCGCACAGCGCGAGGTCCTGGAAGACCGTCGCGATGCCGAGCCCCTGGGCGGCGCGCGGGCCGCTGATGCTCACGCGGCGTCCGTCGACCTCGATCTCGCCGCCGTCGGGCTGGTAGACGCCCGAGATGATCTTGACGAGGGTCGACTTGCCGGCGCCGTTGTCGCCGACGAGCGCGACGACCTCACCCGCGCCGACGCGGAAGTCGATGTCCGCCAGCGCCTGGACGGCGCCGAACCGCTTGCCGACCCCGCGCAGGGAGAGGGCGAGGCCCGAGCCGGCCGGGGTGTCCCGGCCGGCTCGGTCCGACGCGGCGGCGCCGCGTCCCTTGCTGGTGTCGATCGGGGTCACGAGGACAGCCCGGCTGCGGCGCAGGCGTCCGCGTAGTCCTCGGTGCAGATGTCCTCGACCGAGTAGAACTCGTCGGCGACGACGGTGTCGGCCACGTTCTCCGCGGTCACGACGATCGGGTCGAAGATGAAGGACGCGACGCCCTCGTAGTCCTCGGTCTCGCCCACGTCCTCGCCCTGGGCCAGGGCGACGGCGACCTCGGCGGCCTTCTCGGCCTCGATCTTGATGGGCTTGTAGATCGTCATGGCCTGCTCACCGGCGACGATGCGCTGGATCGCGGCCAGCTCGGCGTCCTGACCCGTGATGGGGGGCAGGGCCGCGGGGTCGACGCCCGCGCCGGTCAGCGCGGCGATGACGCCACCCGCCTGGCCGTCGTTGGCGGCGTACACGCCCGTGATCTCGCTGGCGTCGAAGCGCGCGAGCTGGTCGGACGTCCACTGCTGGGCGTTCGTGGGGCTCCAGTCGGGGTTGTCGTACTCCGCGAGGACCTCGAGGCCGCTGGCGTCGATCGCCTCGTGGGCGCCGGCCTTGAACTGCGCGGCGTTCGGGTCGCTCGGGGCACCGTTGAGCATGAGGATGCCGCCGGTGTCGCCGGTGGCCTCGATGAGGGCCTCGCCCTGCATGCGGCCGACCGTCTCGTTGTCGAAGGACAGGTAGTAGTCCGCGCCCTCGATGAAGCGGTCGTAGGCGATGACCTCGGCGCCCGCGTCCTGGGCGGTGCGGACCATGCCACCGGCGCCCGCGCCGTTGACCGGGTCGAGCACGATGACGTCGGCGTCCTGCGACAGGGCGGAGTCGACCTGCTGGGTCTGCTTCGCCTCGTCCTGGTCGGCGTTGAAGTAGATGACGTCGCAGTCGTCGCAGAGCTCGGCGACCTTGGCCTCGAACAGCGGCTTGTCGAACGCCTCGTAGCGCGTGGTGCTCGACTCGGGCAGCAGGAGCGCGATGGTGGACCCGCCGCCACCCTCCCCGCCGCCGGACTGGGCGTCGTTGGCACCGCACGCGGCGAGGGCGCCGGCACCGACGACGAGTGCGGCCGTGGAGACGACGACCCGGTGGAATCTGGTGGACATGCTTCTCTCCTCGATGACCGGGCAGCACGCGCTGCCGACGGGGGAACGAGTGGAGTGTTGTGCCTCACAGGCTTTGTCGTCAAGTGTTGAACGCAAATCGTTTCCGGCGTGTGAACGAGCGCGGTTTGTGGACATTGCTTGACGACTAGTGAGTAACCCGTCAGGGTGACGCCCGTGTCCACCGCCGACCTCCGCGGGCCCTCGCCGGGCTCCACGTCCACCCTGCGCACCGCCAACCAGCGCCGGGTGCTGGACGTGCTGCGCACGGCGGCCACCCCGGGGGACGAGCCGGTGCTGACGCAGGCCGACCTGGCCCGCACCACGGGGCTCGCCCCGGCGACCGTCTCCAACATCATCCGCGACCTCGGGGCCGTCGGCCTGGTGGTCACCGAGCCCGGCAGCGGGCGCCGCGGCACCGTCGTGCGGCTCGCGGCGTCGGCCGGGCTGGTGGCCGGCGTCGACTTCGGCCACAGCCACGTCGCGGTCGCGCTGGGTGACATGACCGGTCGCCTCGTGCGCGAGCGCCGCCAGCGCCTCCCCCCCACCCACCCGTACGGCGACGGGCTCGCCCTCGCGACCTCGCTCCTGGACGAGCTGCTGGCCGAGGAGGGCACCGACCGCTCGACGCTGCGCAGCGTGACCACCGGCCTGCCCGCGCCGATCAACCAGCGGGTGGTCGCCTCCGCGGCGATCCTGCCGGGGTGGGTCGGCGTCGACGCCCTCGCCGTCTGCGAGGCGGCGTTCGGCGTGCCCGTCTGCGTCGAGAACGACGCCAACCTCGGCGCGCTGGCCGAGCACCGCCTCGGCGTCGGCCGGGGCCGCGACAGCTCGGTCTTCGTGAAGATCTCCTCGGGCATCGGCGCGGGCATCGTGCTCGACAACCGGCTCTTCCACGGCAGCGGCGGCGCGGCCGGCGAGATCGGCCACCTGACGCTCGACGAGCGCGGGCCGGTCTGCCGCTGCGGCAGCCGTGGCTGCCTCGAGGCCTACGCGTCGGTGAGCGCGGTGCTCGCGATGATGGACGACCAGCTGCCTGGCGCGACCCTCGACGACGTCGTGACCGCGGCCCACACCGGCAACCTGTCGGCCCAGCGCTCGCTCGAGGACGCCGGCCGCCACCTCGGGTGGGGCCTGGCGAGCGTCGTCAACCTGCTCAACCCGGCCGTCATCGTCGTGGGGGGCGACATCGCCCGCGCCGGGGACCTGCTGCTGGAGTCGGTACGCCGCGAGCTGCGCCGCCACGTGCTCGACGCCGTCGCGACCACCCCCGTGGAGCTCAGCGAGCTCGAGGAGCGGGCCTCGCTCGTCGGTGCGGTGCTGCTCGCGGCCGAGAACACCGACCTGCTGCTGCCGCTGGAGTGACGCCGGGGTTGCTACGTTCGACGGATGACCTCCCCCACGAGCCCCACGGGCCCCGAGCCCGGCCGTCCGGCCCCTCCCCCGGGTCCCGCGCAGCAGACGACGCCGGGCACCGGGCCCGTCGCCCCCACGACGCCCGGCGCCGCCCCCGGTCAGCCGGGGCAGCCCGGTAGGCCCGCCAAGGACCCGACGCGCGGCTCGAAGGCCGGGGGCCTGTGGGCCGCGCTGGTCGCGTTCGGCGTGATCCTGGTGCTGCTGGTCGTCTTCATCGCCCAGAACACCGACACGACGACGGTGGAGTTCCTCGGCTTCGAGGGCGAGACGCCGCTGGCGGTCGCGCTGCTCGTCGCGACGGCGGCGGGCATCCTGCTGACCGCCCTCGTGGGCTCGCTGCGGATCGCCCAGCTCAAGCACCGCGCGCGCAAGGACGCCAAGCGCCGCTGACGCGCCCAGAGGGGCGGGGCCGCCGGGCGGCGGCCCCGCTCACTCCCACTCGATGGTGCCCGGCGGCTTGCTCGTCACGTCGAGCACCACGCGGTTGACCTCGGCCACCTCGTTGGTGATGCGGGTCGAGATGCGCTCCAGCACCTCGTATGGCAGGCGGCTCCAGTCGGCCGTCATGGCGTCCTCGCTGGAGACGGGGCGCAGCACGACCGGGTGGCCGTAGGTGCGCCCGTCGCCCTGCACCCCGACGGAGCGGACGTCGGCGAGCAGCACGACCGGGAACTGCCAGATCTCCGCGTCGAGGCCGGCGGCGGTCGTCTCCTGCCGCACGATCGCGTCTGCGGCGCGCAGGATCGCGAGGCGCTCCGCGTCGACCGCGCCGATGATGCGGATGGCCAGGCCGGGCCCCGGGAAGGGGTGCCGGGACACGATGGCCTCGGGGATGCCGAGCTGGCGCCCCACCTCGCGGACCTCGTCCTTGAACAGGGTGCGCAGCGGCTCGATGAGGGAGAACTCGAGGTCCTCGGGCAGGCCGCCCACGTTGTGGTGGCTCTTGATGTTGGAGGCGCCCGCTCCTCCGCCCGACTCCACGACGTCGGGGTAGAGCGTGCCCTGCACGAGGAACTTCACGGGCGCACCGGGCGTGGCCAGCACCTCCCGCTCCGCGGCCTCGAAGACGCGGATGAACTCGCGGCCGATGATCTTGCGCTTCGTCTCCGGATCGGTGACCCCGGCCAGGTGGCCGAGGAACTGCTCGCGCGCGTCGACGACCTTCAGGTCGACGCCCGTCGCGGCGACGTAGTCCTGCTCGACCTGCTCGGCCTCGCCCTCGCGCAGCAGGCCGTGGTCGACGAAGACGGCCGTCAGCTGGTCGCCGACCGCGCGCTGCACCAGGGCGGTGGAGACGGCGGAGTCGACACCCCCCGACAGCGCCGAGATGACGCGGGCGTCGCCGACCTCGGCCCGGATGCGCTCGACCTGCTCCTCGACGATGTTGACCATCGTCCACGTCTGGCGGCACCCGGCGATGTCGACGAGGAACCGCTCGAGCACCTCCTGGCCGTGCTCGGAGTGGAGCACCTCGGGATGCCACTGCACGCCCGCGAGCCGCCGCTCGGTGTCCTCGAACGCGGCGACCGGCGTGACGTCGGTGGAGGCCAGCACGGAGAACCCGTCGGGCGCCGCGGTGACGGAGTCGCCGTGCGACATCCACACGCGGTGCTCACCGGGCAGGTCGGCGAGCAGGGTGCCGGGCAGGCCGACGGTGACGGGGGTCCGCCCGTACTCCCGCGCGCCCGTCGGGGACACGGTCCCCCCGAGGCCCTGCGCCATGAGCTGGAACCCGTAGCACATGCCGAACACCGGGGTGCCGGCCGTGAGCAGGGTGTCGTCGATGCCGGGGGCACCGTCGGCGTACACCGACGACGGGCCGCCCGACAGGATGATCGCGGCGGGCCGCTTCGCGAGCATCTCGTCGACCGGCATGGTGTGCGGCACGATCTCGGAGTAGACCCGCGCCTCCCGCACCCGGCGGGCGATGAGCTGGGCGTACTGGGCGCCGAAGTCGACGACCAGGACGAGGTCGTGGTCGGGGGTGCCGGTCATCGGGTGCCTTTCGCGGGGGTACGGCGGGAGCCCGCCGCCGCGGCGCGGGCGCCCGCGAGTCTAGCGAGGCCCGGCCGCTCCCCCCGCCAACGCATCAGGGCCCGGCCGGGGAGGGAGGGTGGCCGGGCCCTGATGGTCCTGCGACTGCTGGACAGCGCTGGACGCGGGGCCCGGGCTGGGAGGGAGCAAACGTGCCGGACCCATCCTGTGCAACGAGCCCTCGGACCCCCGGTTACGGGAGGTGACGACAAACTTGCGACCGCCGTCACACCCCGTTCCGCGGCCCCGTCCGGGCCGGTCGCGAGGGGTCAGCTGACCCCGACGATCGGCAGCCGCAGCGCCGCCGGGGCGTGGGGCGGCACGGCCGGCTCGCGCGGCTCGACCGGGTCCACGCGCTCGTACGACGCGCCCAGCGGCGGCCGCGCGTCGGCCTCGCCCTTGTTGGGCCAGAACGCCATCGCCCGCTCCGCCTGGGCGGTGATCGTGAGCGAGGGGTTCACGCCGAGGTTGGCGGAGATCGCCGAGCCGTCGACCACGTGGAGGCCGGGGTGCCCGTACATCCGCTGGTAGGGGTCGACCACGCCCGACTCCGGGGAGTCGCCGATGGTGCAGCCGCCGATGAAGTGGGCCGTCAACGGCCGGTTGAACGGCTCGCCGATGGTGCCGCCCGGCGTGCCGTCGACCTGCTTGGCCATCTTGCGCGTCGCCTCGTTCGCGACCGGGATCCACGTCGGGTTCGGCGCGCCGTGGCCCTGCTTCGAGGACAGCCGCCAGCCGAACGGCGTACGCCGCGGGAAGGTCGTGATCGAGTTGTCGAGCGTCTGCATGACCAGCGCGATGACCGTGCGCTCCGACCAGTGCTTCATGTCGTAGAGGTCGAGGACGTGGCGGCGCTGCAGCCACAGCTCCTTGAGCCACGTCTGCCAGCGGGGACCCGGGCCGTCACCGTCGGTGAGGACGGTCTGGAGCAGCGCCATCGCGTTCGAGCCCTTGCCGTAGCGGACCGGCTCGATGTGGGTGTGCTCGTCGGGGTGCCAGGACGAGGTGATGGCCACGCCCTTGCTGTAGTCCGTCGACAGGTCGGGCGCCAGGGCGCCGAGGATCGACTCCGAGTTCGTGCGGGTCAGCATGCCGAGGCGGTCGGACACGTTCGGCAGGTCGCCCTTCACCTTGAGCCGGTGCAGGAGCTTCTGGGTGCCCAGCGCGGCGGCGGAGAAGATGACCTGCTCCGCGGTGAAGGAGCGCACGGCGGTGCGGCGCGACAGCTTCGCCTTCGTCCACCGCGCGTCCACGCGGTAGCCGCCGTCGGGCAGCGGCCGCACGCGGGTCACCGTGGTCAGCGGGTGCACCACCGCGCCCTTGCGCTCGGCGAGGTAGAGGTAGTTCTTGACGAGCGTGTTCTTCGCGTTGTGCCGGCAGCCGGTCATGCACTCCCCGCAGTTGCGGCACGTCGTGCGGCTCGGGCCCGCGCCCCCGAAGAACGGGTCGTCGACGTGCACCCCGCCCTGCTCCGCGCCGCCGTGCTCCGGCCCGCCGAAGAACACCCCGACCGGCGTCGGGTGGTAGGTGTCGCCGGCGCCCATCTCCTCGGCCACCTTGAGCATGACGTCGTCGCTCGCGGTGCGCACCGGGTTCTCGACCACGCCGAGCATGCGCTTGGCCTGGTCGTAGTAGGGCGCCAGCTCGGAGCGCCAGTCGGTGATGTGCGACCACGACGGGTCGCGGTAGAACGCGTCGAGCGGCTCGTAGAGCGTGTTGGCGTAGACCAGCGACCCGCCACCCACCCCCGCGCCGGCGAGGATCATGCAGTCCTTGATGAGGTCGATGCGCTGGATGCCGTAGCAGCCGGCCTCGGGCAGGAACAGGTACTTCTTCATGTCGAACGACGTCTCCGGGAAGTCGTCGTCCTCGAAGCGGGCGCCGGCCTCGAGCACGGCGACCTTGTAGCCCTTCTCTGTCAGGCGCAGGGCGCTGACCGAGCCGCCGAAGCCCGACCCGACGATGAGGACGTCGTAGTCGAAGCTCATGCCCGCCCCGTCTTCCGCAGCAGGCGCAGGCTGGTCGTCATGAGCTTGGCGTACGACTCGTCGGACAGGCCGAGCACCGGCGCGATGGGCAGGACGCGCTGCGTGGCGACCGACTGCGTCTCGGTGTAGCGCAGGATGCCCTCGGCGCCCTGGCGACGGCCCATGCCGGACTCGCGCATGCCGCCCATCGGCGCCTGCAGCGACGCGAACGTGGCCGCGAAGGCCTCGTTGATGTTGATCGTGCCGCACTTGACCCGGCGGGCCAGCGCCCGGGCGCGGTCGCCGTCGCGGCTGAAGATGGCACCGTTCAGCCCGTACTCCCCGTCGTTGGCCCGGGCCACGGCCTCGGACTCGTCGTTGAACCGGTAGAGCGAGACGACCGGGCCGAAGGTCTCCTGGCCGAAGCAGGACATCTCGGGCGTGACGTCCGCGAGGATGGTGGGCTCGTAGACGTAGGGGCCGAGGTCGGGCCGGGCGCGGCCGCCGGTGAGCACGGTCGCCCCGCGGGCCACCGCGTCCTCGACGTGGGCCACCACCGTGTCGAGCTGGCTCTGGTTGATGAGCGAGCCCATGTCGTTGCCCCAGTCGAGCGTGGCCCCCAGCGTCATCGCCTGGGTGCGGGCCACGAAGCGCTCGACGAACCGGTCGTAGACCTGGTCGGCGACGAACATCCGCTCGATGGAGACGCAGAGCTGGCCCGCGTTGGAGAACGCGGCGCGCACGGCGCCCTCGGCGGCCTTCTCCACGTCGGCGTCACGCAGCACGATCATCGGGTTCTTGCCGCCGAGCTCGAGCGAGCAGCCGATGAGGCGCTCCGCGGCCTGCGCGGCCACGCGCTTGCCGGTGGCCGTCGAGCCGGTGAAGCACACGTAGTCGGCCTGGTCGATGATCGCGGAGCCCACCACGGAGCCGGGGCCTGCGACGACCTGCCACAGGTCGGCGGGGAAGCCGGCCTCGTCGAGCAGCTGGGCCGCGAACAGGGCGCTCAGCGTCGTCTGCGAGTCGGGCTTGGCGACCACGGCGTTGCCGGCCGCGATGGCGGCGAGGCCGTCGCACAGCGCCATCGTGAACGGGTAGTTCCACGGCGAGATGACACCCACGACGCCCTTGGGCACCCGGTTGACCTCGACCCGCGTCAGCAGGGGGAAGACGCCCGGCACGCGGCGCGTGCGCACGTGGTCGCTGAGCGTGCGGCCGTAGTAGCGCGCCGTCAGCGCGATGTGCAGCGGCTCGTCGAACGCGTGCTTGCGGGCCTTGCCCGACTCCCACACGATCAGGTCGAGGATCTCGTCCTGGCGGTCGAGCACGATGTCGTGCAGGCGCAGCAGCAGCTCCTGGCGGTGGGCCAGGGACGTGCGGGCCCACGACTCCTGAGCGCGGCGGGCGCGCACGAAGGCCTCGCGCACGTCGGCGGGCGAGGACTGCGGAAGGTTCGCGAGCGGCGCGCCGCTGAGCGGGGTGCGGGTGACCACGGGGTCCGCACCGCCGGCGGTGAGCCGGGCGGTCAGGGAGGCGACGTGCTCCGGCTCGAGCGCGTAGGCCGCGGTGGGGTCGTGCTCGGGGTCACCGGGGCCCGTGACGAGGGGCCCGCCTGCCGGCGTGGAGTTGCTCATGTACCGAGAGTATGTGAGCGCGGTCTCCCGTTCTACCTCGTGGTAACAATTGGCCGGAGTTGACAACCCCCGGCGATCTGTCAAGCCCCCGCCGCTCCGTCCGGTGCGGGCCGGGATGCCTCAGACGAGGTCGGTCACGCTCACGCGGGCCTCGTCGGCCTCCTGGTCGGTCAGCATCTCCTGGCTGCGGCGCTCCGCGGCCACGCGCCGCAGGTAGTGGTCGACCTCCTCGTCGGCGCGCGCGGCGTCCCAGCCCAGCTCGGCCGCCACCAGCTCGGCGACCGCCCGGGCCGACTCGGTACCCCGGTGGGGCGTCTCGATCGAGATGCGGGTACGGCGGGCCAGCACGTCGTCGAGGTGGCGGGCACCCTCGTGGGTCACCGCGTGCACCACCTCGGCGCACAGGTAGTCGTCGGCGCCGGGCACGGGCTCGCCCAGCTCGGGTCGCGCGGCCACGAGGTCGAGCACCTCGTCGACGAGCCCGCCGTACCGGCCCAGGAGGTGGTCGATGCGCGCGACGTGCAGCCCCGAGCGGCGCGCGAGCAGCACGCGCTGGTTGGAGCGCGCCTCGAAGCCCTCCGCGCCCAGCAGGGGTACGCGGTCGGTGATCGAGGCCCGCACGGCGCCGCCCGCCGCGCTCAGCGAGGGGGTGGCCGCGTCGACGGCGTCCCTCGCCATCACCCGGTACGTCGTGAGCTTGCCGCCCGCGATCATCACCAGGCCCGGCACGGGGGTGACGACCGTGTGCTCGCGCGAGATCCGCGAGGTGGGCTCGGACTCCCCGCGCAGCAGCGGGCGCAGGCCGGCGTACACCCCGACGACGTCGGCGTGGTCGAGCGGCTCGCGCAGCAGGGTGTTGACGTGCGCCAGCACGTAGTCGATGTCGGCGCGCGAGGCCGCCGGGTGGGCCTTGTCGAGGTCCCAGGCGGTGTCGGTGGTGCCGATGATCCAGTGCCGGCCCCACGGGATGACGAAGAGGACGGACTTCTCGGTCTTCGTGATGAAGCCGGCCTCGGAGCGGATGCGGTCGCGGGGCACGACGAGGTGGATGCCCTTCGAGGCCTGCACGTGCATCGTGCCGCGCCCGCCGACCATCTCCTGGATCTCGTCGGTCCAGACCCCGGCGGCGTTCACCACGACGCGGGCGCGCACCTCGAGCTCGCGGCCGCTCTCGAGGTCGACCGCACGGACGCCGACGACCCGCTCGCCCTCGCGCAGGAACCCGACCACCTTGGTGCGGGTCGCGACGTGGGCACCGTGGCGGGCGGCGGTGCGGGCCAGGGTGGTGACGAGGCGGGCGTCGTCGACCTGGGCGTCGTGGTAGCGGATCGCGCCGGTCAGCTCCTCGGTGCGCAGGTCCGGGGCGATGCGCGCGACCTGCCGGCGGAACAGGTGGCGGTGGCGCGGCACCCCCATGTCGGAGGAGCCGAGGGCGGCCATGGCGTCGTACAGCACGAGGCCCGCGCCCACGTAGGGCCGCTCGTGGGTGCGGCGCAGCGGGTAGAGGAACGGGACGGGACGCACGAGGTGGGGCGCGAGGCGGGTGAGCAGCAGGCCCCGCTCCTCGAGCGCCTCGCGGACCAGCCCGAAGTCGAACATCTCGAGGTAGCGCAGCCCGCCGTGCACGAGCTTGCTGGAGCGGCTCGAGGTGCCCGAGCCCAGGTCGCGCTGCTCGACCAGCGCCGTCGTAAGGCCGCGGGTGACGGCGTCGAGGGCCGTGCCGGCGCCGACGACACCGCCGCCGACCACCAGCACGTCGAGCTCGCCGGCGCCGGCGGTCGCGCCGTCCCCGGAGGCGGTGAGAGCGGCGAGGGCGGCGTCGCGCGCCTCGGGACCGAGCGTTCCGGGACGCGTCGCAGTCATGGCCCCCACTGTGACAGAGGGCTCAGACCCGCCGTCGGCCGCCGAGGCCTGCGCGGTGGTCGGCGAGCATCGTGTGCCGGGCCCGGGTGCTCGCCACGACCGCGGGGTCGAGGTCGGCGACCGCCACGCCCTCCTCCGTGCCGAGCCGGGCGAGCGGGCGGCCCTCCGGGTCGTGGACGGCCGAGCCGCCGCTGAACTCGGAGCTGCCGCAGCGGCCCGTCAGACCGGCCATCACGACGTACGAGCCGTTCTCGACCGCCCGCGCCGCGTGGTGCAGGTCGCGACGGTGCTCGCCGCCGCGGAACCACGCCGCGGAGACGAGGTAGCCCAGCGCGCCGTCGGTCGCCGCCGCCCGCGCGTGCTCGGGGAAGCAGGCGTCGTAGCAGACCGCCAGCCCGAGCTCGTGGCCGTCGACCCGCACGGAGGCGCCGGCGTCGCCCGTGGTGAAGACCTGCTTCTCGTCGCCGTCGAGGTGCTGCTTGTCGTACGCCGCGACGACCTCGCCGTCGGGCCGCGCCAGCAGGAGCGACAGGGTGCGGGTCGCCCCGCGGTCGAGCGCGACCCCGACGAGCGCCGTCGTGCCGGTCTCCCGGCAGGCCTCGCGGACCGGGTCCAGCAGCGGGCCCGTCGCGTCGGCCGGGGTGGGCAGCGGGCCGGCGAGGACGGGCGCGTCGTACCCCACGAGGAAGGCCTCGGGGAGCACCACCACCCGGGCGCCCGCGTCACCGGCGCGGCGGACCAGCCGCGCCGCCGTCGCGACGTTGGCCGCGAGGTCGCCCGGGACCGCCGCGGCCTGCGCCGCGGCGACCCGCAGCGGTGTCACAGCAGCGTCACAGGACGACGACCTCGACCCGCTGGAACTCCTTGAGCTCCGTGTAGCCCGTCGTGGCCATCGCGCGGCGCAGGGCACCGACGAGGTTCATGGTGCCGTCGGCGACGCGGGAGGGACCGAAGAGGACCTCCTCGAGCGTGCCGACCGTCGGGAACTCGACGCGCTGGCCGCGGGGCAGCAGCGGGTGCCACGCCTCGGCGCCCCAGTGGAAGCCGCGGCCGGGCGCGTCGGAGGCCCGGGCGAAGGGCGACCCGACCATCACGGCGTCGGCGCCGCAGGCGATGGCCTTCGCCAGGTCGCCCGACGTGCCGATCGAGCCGTCGGCGATGACGTGCACGTAGCGCCCGCCCGACTCGTCGAGGTAGTCGCGGCGGGCCGCGGCGACGTCGGCGAGCGCCGACGCCATCGGCACCGCGAGACCGAGCACGGAACGCGTCGTGTGCGCCGCCCCGCCGCCGAAGCCCACGAGCACGCCCGCCGCGCCGGTGCGCATGAGGTGCAGCGCCGCCTGGTAGGTCGCGCAGCCGCCCACGATGACGGGCACGTCGAGCTCGTAGATGAACTCCTTGAGGTTGAGCGGCTCCGCCTGGCTGGAGACGTGCTCGGCGCTCACCGTGGTGCCGCGGATGACGAACATGTCGACGCCCGCGTCGACGACGGTGGCGGCGAACTCCTTGGTGCGCTGCGGCGAGAGGGAGCCGGCGACGGTGACGCCGGCGTCGCGCATCTGGTTGAGCCGCGCGGTGATGAGCTCGGCCCGCACCGGCTCGGCGTAGATCTCCTGCAGCCGGGCGGTCGCCGCCGTGCCCTGCAGGCCCGCGACCTCCTCGAGCAGCGGGGTGGGGTCGTCGTAGCGCGTCCACAGGCCCTCGAGGTCGAGCACGCCCAGGCCGCCGGCGCGGCCGAGCGCGATCGCGGTCTCGGGGCTCATCACCGAGTCCATCGGGGCGGCGACGACCGGGATCTCGAAGCGGTAGGCGTCGATCTGCCAGGCGACGCTGACCTCCTCCGGGTCGCGCGTGCGGCGGGACGGCACGATGGCGATGTCGTCGAAGGCGTAGGCCCGGCGAGCGCGCTTGGCGCGGCCGATCTCGATCTCGGTCACGGGCCCCAGCCTAGTTGCCGGGACCCCCGCGCCCTCAGCGGGCGTTGTAGTTCGGCGCCTCGGCGACCATCTGGATGTCGTGGGGGTGGCTCTCCTTGAGCGAGGCCGACGTGATGCGCACGAAGCGGCCCTTCTGCTGCAGCTCCGGCACGGTGCGGGCACCGATGTAGAACATCGACTGGCTCAGGCCGCCGATGAGCTGGTGCGCGACCGCCGCGAGCGGGCCGCGGTAGGCGACCTGGCCCTCGACGCCCTCGGGCACGATCTTGTCGTCGCTGGCGACCTCGGCCTGGAAGTAGCGGTCCTTGGAGTAGGACTTCTTGCCGCGGCTGCTCATGGCGGCCAGCGAGCCCATCCCCCGGTACGCCTTGTACTGCTTGCCGTTGACGAACACGAGCTCGCCCGGCGACTCCTCGCAGCCGGCGAGCAGCGAGCCGATCATCACGCTCTCCGCCCCCGCGACGATCGCCTTCGCGATGTCGCCGGACTGCTGCAGGCCGCCGTCGGCGATGACGGGCACGCCCGTCGGGCCGCAGGCCAGCGAGGCCTCGTGGACGGCGGTGATCTGCGGGACGCCGGCGCCGGTGACGACGCGGGTCGTGCAGATCGAGCCGGGGCCGAAGCCGACCTTGACCGCGTCGGCCCCGGCGTCGACGAACGCCTGGGCGCCCTCGCGGGTCGCGACGTTGCCGCCGATCACCTGCACGTGGCGGGTCGCGGGGTCGGCCTTGAGGCGCTGCACCATCTCCAGCAGCATCCGCACGTGGCCGTGGGCGGTGTCGGCGACGAGCACGTCGACGCCGGCCTCGATCAGGGTCGTGGCGCGCTCCCAGGCGTCGCCGAAGTAGCCGATCGCCGCCCCGACGAGCAGGCGGCCGTCCGCGTCGTACGACGCGTCGGGGAACTGCTCGGACTTCACGAAGTCCTTCACCGTGATGAGACCGGCGAGACGGCCGGCGTCGTCGACCAGCGGCAGGCGCTCGCGCTTGTGCTTGCGCAGCAGCGCCGTGGCGTCGTCGCGGCTGATGCCGACCGGACCCGTGATGAGCGGCATCGGCGTCATCATCTCGTCGACCTTCGTGGTCGCCCACTCCGCCACCGGTGTGAAGCGCAGGTCGCGGTTGGTGATGATGCCGAGCAGGCGGTCGTCGGCGTCGACGACCGGGAGCCCGGAGACGCGGTACTCCCCGCAGATGCGGTCGAGCTCCTCCAGCGTCGCGTCGGGCCCGATCGTGACGGGGTTGGAGATGATGCCCGTCTGGGTGCGCTTGACCAGGTCCACCTGGTAGGCCTGGTCGGTCACCGAGAGGTTGCGGTGGAGGATGCCGATGCCGCCCTGGCGGGCCATCGCGATCGCCATCCGCGACTCGGTCACCGTGTCCATCGCCGCCGAGACGAGCGGCGCCTTCAGCGAGATCTCCCGCGTCAGGCGCGACGTCGTGTCGATGTCGGCCGGGGCGAGGTCGGAGTACCCCGGCAGCAGGAGCACGTCGTCGTACGTGAGACCGAGGGCGGCGAACTTGTCGGGGATCTCCACCCCCGCATCGTACGCCGCGCGACGCCGCCGCCCGCGCCCCGGTCAGCGGGCGAGCGGCTTGAGCTGGTGCACCGGGATGCGCACCGTCAGGGTGTCCGCGGCCATCCGGATCCGGCCCCGCAGGCCGGCCGCCAGCACCATCGGGAGCACCGCCTGGTTGTCCGCGCGGGTGGCGACGAGGATCTCCTCGACCCCCTCCGCCGCGGCCAGCCGGGCGACGTCGACGAGCAGCCGCGTGCCGATCCCGCGTCGCTGCCAGGCCGGGTCGACCTCCAGGTCGACCTCGCGCAGACCGGACACGTCGCGCGGCGGGCGGATCTCGGCGTACCCCACGACCGCGCCGTCCACCTCCGCACGCACGGCGAGCCCCACGACGCCGTACGACGGGGTGGTCCCCCCACCGAGCCGGCGGCTGCCCGAGCCCAGCACGGTGGGCGCCCGGCCCAGGACGTCGGAGACCAGGTCGGCCATCGCCGCCCCGCGGGCGTGCTCGGTCGGGGTGAACGGCGCGCGCCGCCGGATCTGCACCGCGACGTCGCCGACCGTCAGCTCCATCAGGTCGCCGGCGGGGGCCGCCTCGCCGGGCACGTCGGCCTCGGCGTCGAAGAGCCGCGCGACCACCTCGGGGAAGCGGGCCGGGCGGGCGATGACGGCGCGCGCCGCCTGCACGTAGCGGGTGGGCTGGTCGACCAGCGCCGCCTCGGTGCAGGGGGTGCCGACCACGCCCGTGCCGCCGGCCGTCTCCAGGAGCCGTACGACGTGCCCCTCCGTCCACCCGTCGGGGGTGCGGACCACCAGCTCGTCCGTCACGCCCTCGGTGCCCGGGAAGACCTGGACCCCGAGGATGTTCACCCCCGCCGCGCCGCACTCCCGCGCGAGCGCGGCGAGCGCGCCCGGTCGGTCCGGCAGCGTCGCGCGCACCCTCCACAGCATGGGCCCGAGCGTGCCCGGCCCGTGTTGCGCGGCGGGCACCGCCGTGTTGCGGCAGTGCAACGGCCCCCGCCCCCCGGAGGGGACGAGGGCCGCGCGTGCTGCGGAGGGAGCCGGGGCTCAGTGGCCGTGGCCGTGGCCGTGACCGGCCGCGGCGGGCTCCTCCTCCTCGGGCTTGTCGACGACGAGGGTCTCGGTCGTCAGCAGCATGCCGGCGATCGAGGTCGCGTTGACGAGCGCCGAGCGGGTGACCTTGACCGGGTCGAGGACGCCCTGGGCGACGAGGTCGCCGTACTCGCCGGTGGCGGCGTTGTAGCCGTTGCCGACGCCGAGCTCGCGGACCTTGGAGACCACGACGTAGCCCTGCTCGCCACCGTTCTCGGCGATCCAGCGCAGCGGCTCGTCGGCGGCCTTGCGCACGATGCGCACGCCGACGGCCTCGTCACCGGTGAGGCCGAGGTCGCCGTCGAGGGCGGAGACGGCGTGGATGATCGCCGAGCCACCGCCGGCGACGATGCCCTCCTCGATCGCGGCGCGCGTCGCGGAGACGGCGTCCTCGATGCGGTGCTTCTTCTCCTTCAGCTCCACCTCGGTGGCGGCGCCGACCTTGATGACGCAGACGCCGCCGGCCAGCTTGGCCAGGCGCTCCTGCAGCTTCTCGCGGTCCCAGTCGGAGTCGGTGCTGTCGATCTCGGCCTTGATCTGGTTGACCCGGCCCTCGACGGCGGAGGAGTCACCGGCGCCGTCGACGATCGTCGTGTTGTCCTTCGTCACGACGACGCGGCGGGCCTGGCCGAGCACCTCGAGGCCGACCTGGTCGAGCTTGAGCCCGACCTCGGGGGCCACGACCTGGCCGCCGGTCAGCACCGCGATGTCCTGCATCATCGCCTTGCGGCGGTCGCCGAACGCGGGGCTCTTGACCGCGACGGCGTTGAACGTGCCGCGGATCTTGTTGACGACCAGCGTGGAGAGCGCCTCGCCCTCGACGTCCTCGGCGAGGATGAAGAGCGGCTTGCCGGCGGCGATGACCTTCTCCAGCAGCGGGAGCAGCTCGGAGACGGCCGAGATCTTCCCCTGGTGCAGCAGGATGTACGGGTCGTCGAGGACCGCCTCCATGCGCTCGGGGTCGGTCACGAAGTACTGGCTGATGTAGCCCTTGTCGAACTGCATGCCCTCCGTGAAGTCCAGCTCGGTGCCGAGCGTGTTGGACTCCTCGACGGTGATGACGCCGTCCTTGCCGACCTTGTCGAAGGCCTCGGCGAGCAGCTCGCCGATGTGGGCGTCGCGCGAGGAGATCGTGGCGACGGACGCCATGTCCTCCTTGGACTCGACCTCGCGGGCCGAGGAGCGCAGGGCGTCGCCGACGGCCGCGGCCGCCAGGTCCATGCCGCGCTTGAGACCCATCGGGTTCGTGCCGGCGGCCACGGCGCGCAGGCCCTCGTGCACCATCGCCTGGGCGAGGACGGTCGCGGTCGTCGTGCCGTCACCGGCGACGTCGTTCGTCTTGGTCGCGACCTCCTTGGTGAGCTGCGCACCGAGGTTCTCGAACGGGTCGTCGAGCTCGATCTCACGGGCGACGGTCACGCCGTCGTTCGTGATCGTGGGGGCGCCCCACTTCTTGTCGAGGACGACGTAGCGGCCCTTCGGGCCGAGCGTCACCTTGACGGCGTTGGCGAGCGCGTCGACGCCGCGCTCGAGGGAGCGACGAGCGTTCTCGTCGAACTCCAGGATCTTGGGCATGGGCTCTCCTCAGGCTGGGGGGTGGAACAGGTCGAGCCGTGGGGGGGGGGGGGGGGGGGGCGGGACACCAGGGGCCCCGCGCGCGGAGAGAGGCGGGAGAAGAAGGGGGGGGCCGCCGCGGCCGGCCGGGGCCCCCCGGCGCGCGCCCCCCGGCCCCGGGCCCCCACGGCCCTAGGAGTTCAGGAGACGACGGCGAGGACGTCGCGGCCCGAGAGGATGAGGTACTCCTGGCCGGCGTACTTGACCTCGGTGCCGCCGTACTTGCTGTAGATGACCTTGTCGCCGACCGCGATGTCGAGCGGGATGCGCTCGTCGCCGTCCTCGTTCCAGCGACCCGGGCCCACCGCCAGGACCTCGCCCTCCTGGGGCTTCTCCTTGGCGGTGTCGGGGATGACGAGACCGGACGCCGTGGTCTGCTCGGCGTCGAGCGGCTTGACGACGATGCGGTCCTCGAGGGGCTTGATGTTGACCGACACGATGTCGACCTCCACTTTCCGTGCGGATCCGAAAGATCGGGAGGCGGGTGCCTCCCGTCAGGGCGTTGGTCGTCGCCGGTCCGGGCACGCCGTCGCGGGGGTCGCGCCGTTACGTCGACGATTGGCACACTCACCAGGAGAGTGCCAGCGCCGACGTTAGCACTCCACTCCGGTGAGTGCCAGGAGCAGGGTCAGGTCAGCGGGACGTCGCCCGCCCAGGTGAGGGTGAACGCGTCGGGCACGCCGGCGGGGTCCCCGGTGCGCACCTCGCGCACGGGCGTGCGGGCCGCGACGTCGAGCCGCACGGTCGTCGCGTCCTGCGGGACGTCGACCACGACGACGCCCACCGACGCCACGGGCTCCGTCGGGGGCCGGTAGGCCGCCGGCGCGACGGGCTCCTCCCCCGCGACGCCCACCCGGATGTCGGGGCGGGCCTCGTAGAGGCTCCACGACCGGCTCCCGATCGTCACCGACCGGTCCCCGTCCTCGAGCTCCCCCGCGACGTACAGGTCGAGCGGCAGCACCGCCCACGTCCGTCCCGCGGGCGCCCACCCGAGCCCCGTGACGTACGGCTCCCGGTAGGCCGCGACGACCGACAGGTCACCGTCGAGCGGGTCGGTGGGCGTGCCGGGGAGCAGGAACGCGAAGTCGGTGCCCGTGCTGCCCGGCAGCACGGCCACCGGCGTGGTCCGCTCGTCGGAGCGGTCGTAGTCGTCGTACGCCGCGAAGCGGCCCGGGTCGCTCAGCTCCAGGCGTCCCGGCGCGACCTCGACGACCTGCTCCTCGCCGTCCCAGCCGACGGCCAGTCCCAGGTCCACCGTCCGGTCCGCGGGCACGGCGACGTGGAACCACGCGCCGTCGGGCTGTGACCGGGGCACGGCCGGCTCCCCCACCCGGAGCGGGTGCCGCTCGCCGTCGACGAGCAGGGTGAGCGTGGGGGACGGCGCCGTGTCGGGGGTGACGGCCACCGGCGCGCCCTGGTAGACGCCCAGCGCCGGTCGCTGCGTCCACTCCGTCCACTGCCAGCTCACCGGCAGCCACGTCCCGTCCTCGGGCGCCGGGACGCCGGGCTGCTCGGTGCCGGTGGCGTCGGGCAGCCGCGCGACCGTGTCCCCGATCCGCAGCACCGCCGCCCCGCCGGGCAGCTGCACCGCGACCTGGTCGGTCGCGGTGGGCACCTCGTCCTCCGCGTACGACGTCGGGTCGACCACCGCACCGACCCGGGCCGGTGTGGGGCCCTCGCCGGTCGTGCGCACGAGCACGACCACCAGGACGGCGGCAACCAGGACCACGAGCGTCACGCCCACCAGCACTGCGCGCCGGCCCCGCAGGGCGCTCACGACCGGTCCTCCGCCGGCGGCGCGACGGCGGGTCCCACCGGCACCTCGACGTCGACGCGCAGGTCCGGCGGCGCCGCGAGCTCGCCCACCGACCCGACGTCGTAGGTCTGCCGCAGGCGCAGCGCGACCTCGTCGGCGGCCCGCGGACGCGTGCCGGGGTCGGCGAAGACGTAGGTGGCGCCGGTGAGGTCGGTGCCGGCGAACTGGTCCGTGGTGTCCTGGTAGCCCGGCCGCACCGCGAGCGGCGCCTCCCCGGCCAGCTCCACCTCGGAGGCCGTGATGCGGCCGACGACCCACGCACGCTCCGCGGACCCGTCGACCGGGCCGGCGTCGGTGGCGACCATGTGGGTGCTCAGCCCCACGAGCCACCACGTCTCGCCCGGGTCCGCCCAGCCGGTCTCGGCGGTCCACGGCGTCGTGCGCACGGTGCCGAGGGTGCAGAGCAGCGCGCCGTCGCCGAGCGTCGCCGGGGGCAGCACGTCGAGGTCCGGGCAGGGCTGTGGGAACCACGCGGCCGCGGCGTCGTCGTACAGCAGCGCCGCGTCACCCGCCTCGACCCGGCCCGTCCAGGGGTCGAGCACCTGGGTCACGCCGTCGGCGGTGACGTCGAGCCGCACGCCGGCCACGTCGAGGTCGCCCGGGACGCCGACGACCGCCGCGCCACCCTCGACCAGGTCGGGGAACCGGCCCGTGCCGTCCGGCTCGAGGGAGTCGGCCGCGAGCACCACGCTCTCCTCGCCGTCGGCGCGCAGCACGAGCTCGAGCGGGGGCGGCGGCCCGGTCAGGGAGACCTCGTCCGGGCCGCGCAGCCGCCAGCTGACCGCGACGAACGAGCCGTCGCCGTCGGTGTCCTGCAGCGGCTCGTCGAGCACCGACGTCATCCGCACCTCCAGGGTGCCGTTCGGGACCCGCACCTCGCTGCTGACGCCGTCGACCCACGCGGGCTCGACGGGCTGCACCCGCCCCACGCCCTCGTCCGCGCCGCACCCGGCGAGCACCGCGGCGAGCACCAGCGCCGTACCCGTCGTCCGCACCCCGTCCCGCACCCCGCACCGGCCTCTCGGTCCTGCTCCCCCGCCCGCAGCGCCGTGCCGCGACCGGCCGGGGGTGTGCCCCGTCACCCGGCCCGCGAAACGGCGCCTGGGAGGATGGCTGGTCGTGGACCTCGCGACGTTCTCCTGGCTGCTGACGCCCGACGGCCGCACGCTGCTGGAGGTGGCGGGGCGGGCCTGGGCCGACGCCGACGGCGACCCGGTACGTGCGGCGGCCGCGGTCCGCCGTACCGAGCCCGACCCGGAGCGCTCCGCGGCCGCCCTGACGCAGGTGGGCCTGCGGGTGCGGGGCGTGGCGAAGTTCGGCGAGGACGCGCTGCGGATGTTCTTCACCCCCGACGGGCTCGAGCAGGCCACGCGCCGCCGGGTGGGCGACCACCGGGCCGCGCGGTTGGCCGCCGCGCAGGTGCCGTCGGTGGTCGACCTGGGCTGCGGCATCGGCGGCGACCTCACCGCGCTGGCCCGGGCGGGTCTCGTGGCGGCGGGCGTCGACCTGGACCCGGTGCGCGTCGCGGTCGCCGCGGCCAACCTCGACGCCCTCGGCCTCGACGGGGCGACCACCGTCGCCGACGTCACGAGCCTGCCGCTCGACGGCTTCGGGGTCGCGCTCCTCGACCCGGCCCGGCGCGACGGGCGCGGCCGGGTGTTCGACGCCGAGGGCTGGACGCCGTCGTGGGCGTTCACCACGCGCCTGCTGGCGACGCGGCCGACGGTCGCGAAGCTGGCGCCGGGGCTGCCCCACGACCTCGTGCCGGACGACGTCGAGGCGGAGTGGGTGAGCGACCGGGGCGAGGTGAAGGAGGCCGTGCTCTGGTCGCCGCACCTGGCCGTCTCGCGCCGACGCGCCACGGTGCTGCGCGACGGGGGCCTGGCGAGCATGACGGAGGAGGACGACCCGTACGCCGGGGCTCCCCGCCCGGTGCGCGCGGTCGGCCGCTACCTCCACGAGCCCGACGGCGCCGTCATCCGGGCGGGGCTCGTGACGGCGGTGGCGGGCGCCGTCGGGGGCGGGCTCCTCGACGAGCGGATCGCCTACGTCACGACCGACGAGGCGGTGCGCTCGCCGTTCGCCACGGCGTACGAGGTGCTCGAGGAGATCCCCTACCGCGAGAAGGCGCTGCGCGCCGCCCTGCGCGAGCGGGGCGTCGGCCGCCTCACCATCAAGAAGCGCGGCGTCGACGTCGTGCCCGAGCAGCTGCGCAAGCGGCTGGCGCTGCGGGGCGACGCCGAGGCGACCCTCGTCATGACCCGCGTGGCCGGGGAGGGCACCGCACTGCTGGTGCGCCCCCTCTGACGCCTCCCCCGGTCCTCGGCCTAGCGCGTGGCCGCCCGCTCGGCGAGCCTGCGGCGCACCTCCCGCTTGAGCACCTTGTGGGTCGGGCCCAGCGGCAGGTCGTCGACGAGCACGACGCGGCGGGGGTACTTGTGCCGCCCCAGCCGCTCGCGCGCCCACTCGACGAGCGCGTCGGCGTCGACCGCCCCCGGCGCGGTCGGCACCACGACGGCGACGACCTCCTCGCCCACCTGCTCGTCGGGCACGCCGACGACGGCGACCTGCGCGACCCCCTCGTGGCGCGCCAGCACCTCCTCGACCTCGCGCGGGTAGACGTTGAACCCGCTGCGGATGACGAGGTCCTTCGTGCGGTCGACGATGGAGACGAAGCCCTCCGCGTCCTTGACCCCCACGTCGCCGGTGCGGAACCAGCCGTCCACGACGGCGCCCGCGGTCGCGGCCGGGTCGTCGAGGTAGCCCGCGAACACGTTGTGGCCGCGGACGACGACCTCGCCCCGCTCCCCCGGCGGCAGCAGCACGATGCGCTCCGTCGTCTGCACGTCGGCGATCTCGACGTCGACGCCCCAGATCGCGTGACCCACGGTGCCGGGCCGCGCGCCGAACGCGCGCTGGTTCACCGTGGCCGACGGTGAGGTCTCCGAGAGGCCGTAGCCCTCGTAGATCGATGTCGCGAAGGTGGCCTCGAACTGCTCGAGCACGGCCACGGGCAGCGAGGCGCCGCCGGAGACGCAGTCCCGCAGCCGGGGCAGCTCGGGGGCGTCCCGCGCGGCCGCGAGCAGCTGGATGAACATCGTCGGCACCCCGAAGAACAGGGTGGTCCGGTGCCGCACCATCGTCGCGAGCGCCTCCGCCGGGTCGAAGCGCGGCTGCAGCACGAGGGTCGCCCCCACGCGGAACGTGGTGTTGAGCGAGACCGACTGGCCGAACGTGTGGAAGAGCGGCAGGGAGCCCATGACGACGTCGTCGGAGCGCACCGGGTTCGCGTCGAACGCGTTGACGGTCGCGTTGAGCACGAGGTTGAGGTGCGTGAGGACGGCGCCCTTGGGCCGCCCCGTCGTACCGCTCGTGTAGAAGACGACGGCCGTGTCGTCGGGCGCGCGGGTGGCGTAGGTCGGGAGCGCCCGCGCCCCGTCGGCGAACCCCGACAGCGGGTGCGCCGGCACGCCCGCCGCCGCGGCCGCCGCCCGCGCCACGCCGGTGAGCGCCTCGTGGTGCACGAGGAGGCGGGCCCCCGAGTGCCGCACCAGGTGGGTCGCCTCCTCCGCCTGCAGGAGGGTCGGCACCGGCACGACGACGGCGCCCGCGGCGAGGATGCCGTAGTAGGCGACCACGAACTCGGTCACGTTGGGCGCCAGGAGGGCCACCCTGTCCCCGGGCGCGACGCCACGGGCGTAGAGCGCCCCCGCGAAGGTGCGGGCGTCGCGCCACAGCTCCTCGTACGTCGTGCGGCGCTCGCCCTCGACCACGGCGACGTGGCGGGGCCGGCGACGGGCGGGCTCGGCGAGCACCGCGGCCAGGGACAGGGTGGAGGTCATCTCAGCCCACCGGCTCCACGTCGGGGATGCCGCTCTCCGGCGGGGCGTCGCCCGCCGCGGACTCGTCCTCGGTGACCTCCGCGTCGCCGAGGTCGCTCGTCAGCACCGGCGTCAGCGGCTGGCCGACACCGCCCTCGAGCTGCACGACGCGCATGCCGGACAGGCCCAGGTGGCTGTCGGCCGAGTAGCGGAAGGGCGCCAGGCCCGGGCCCTCGAAGTCGCCGCCGGCCTCCTCGATCGCCGCGACGACGCCCTCACGGGTCAGGTCGTCACCGGCGGCCTGGAGGGCCTGGACGAGGGTGTAGGCCTGCGACATGCCGTAGATGCGGTAGTTGGTGAGCGGCTCGCCCTCCTCGCCGTACTCGTCCCAGACCCGCTGCCACAGCTGGACCCACGGGTCCTCGGGGGCGTCGACGCCCGGGATGTACTCGGTCGTGATGACCCCGTCGAGCAGGCTGGCGCCGTCGGCGACGGCACCCTCGGAGAACGTGGCGAGCAGCGAGCCGACGAGCGAGGGGTCGGAGCCCACGTTGGTGTACATCCACTGCGGGTCGAAGCCGAGGCGCAGCGCGACCAGCTGCGACAGCGCCGTGAACGACGGCACGCTGAAGCCGATGACCAGGTCGACGTCCGCGGCCTGCAGCTGCGCCAGCTGGGGCGCGATGTCGGTGTTGCTCGGCGTGTAGGAGACGACCTCGACGATCTGGTCGTCGATGAACTCCCGCACGCCCGCCTCGCCGTCGGCGCCCAGGTCGTCGTCCTGCAGCAGCAGGCCGACCCGCGCGTCCGGCATGTTCTCCGCGATCCACTGGCCCATGACCTTGCCCTCGATCACGTAGTCGGGCTGCCAGCCGAAGGTCATCGGGTACTCCTCCGGCGTCTCGCCCCACTGCCGCGAGCCCGAGGACACGAACAGGTCCGGCACGCCCTCGTCGTTGAGGAAGTCGATCGCCGCGCCGTGCGTGGGCGTGCCCAGCCCGCCGACCATGCCGAAGATCTCGTCGGAGAGCACGAGCTCGTTCGTCACCTGGGTCGTGTTCGTCGGGTTGTAGGCGTCGTCCTTGGCCACGAACTCGATCTCGCGACCGCCCACGCCGCCCTCGGCGTTGACGAAGTCGTAGAACGCCTGGTGGCCGCTCGGGATCTCGCTGTAGCCGGGCGCCGCGACGCCGGTCAGCGGGAAGTGGCCGCCCACCTTGATGGTGTCGTCGGTGACGCCGACGCGGTCGGCCGGGGACTCGGCGTCGTCGCGGTCCTGGCCGGCGCCGCAGGCCGTGGCGAGCGCGCAGGTCAGGACGGTCGCCGTCGCCGCCGCGGTGCGGCGGCGCCAACGGTCGGCGGTGGTGCGGGGGGTGCTGGGGCTCATGCTCGTCCTGCCTTGTCGGTCGGGTGGGTCGGGTGGGTCGGGTGGGTCGGGTCGGAGGGGCGGGTCGGGTCGGAGGGGCGGGTCGGGTCGGAGGGGCGGGCCGTCGCCGGTACGGCGGGCGCTGCGGGGCCGGCGGCCGCGCGCCGGCGCAGCCGCCAGCCCTGCAGGGTGCCGACGAGCCCGGCGGGGGCCAGGAGGATGACGAGGATCATCACGACGCCGTACACGAGCGGGGCCAGCTCGGCGGACTGCACGTCGTCGAGGCCGAGGTCGCTGCCGATGCCGGTGACGACCTGGGGCAGGAACGTGAGCAGCGCCGCGCCGATGAGGGCGCCGGCGAGGCTGCCGAGCCCGCCGAGCACGACGGCCGTGAGCAGTGTCAGCGACAGCGTGAGGGTGAAGCCGCTGGGGGCGGTGAGGCGCACGACCATCGCCATGAGGGCGCCGGCCAGGCCGGCGGTCGCGGCGCTGACGACGAAGGCGACGACGCGGGCGCGGGTCAGGGAGATGCCGGCGAGCTCGGCGGCGACCTCGTGGTCGCGCACGGCCCGCCAGGTGCGCCCGACGCGGCTCTGCGACAGGTTCGCCAGCAGCACGAGCACGACGATGAGCACGAACCACGACAGGTAGGCGACGAACCGCCCGCGGGACGGGTCGACGGCGGTGAGGAAGAACAGCAGGTCGGCGAACCAGGCCGGCGGCTCCGGCACCCGCACGGACAGGCCCTGCTCCCCGCCCAGCGTGTCCCCGAAGTAGATGGCGAGACCCGGTACGGCGACCGCGAGCGCCAGGGTGGCCCCGGCGAGGTACGGGCCGTGGAGCCGCGCCGCCGCCAGGCCGACCACGAGGCCCACCAGGCTGGCGACCGCGGTGGCGGCGAGCAGCACGACGGCGAGCGGCGCGGCGGGCTCGACGTCGCCGAGGAAGAGGGCGGCGGTGTAGGCGCCGATGGCCATGAAGGCGCCGTGCCCCAGCGACAGCTGGCCGTTGAGGCCGGTGAGCACGGTGAGGCCGGCCGCGGCGATGCCGAGGTAGGCCATGGCGGCCAGCTGGCCGGCGCGGAAGTCGTCGACGGCGGTCAGCACGGCGAGGGCCACGGCGCCGCCGACGAGGGCGACGAGCAGGTGGCGCAGCAGCGGCGAGGAGCCGAGGCGAGGTCGCAGGGCGGGCACGGCTCAGACCCTCCGGTGGGCGGTCGTGGCGAAGAGCCCCGAGGGCTTCACCAGGAGGACGGCGACGAGGATCAGCAGGGCGGCCATCGCCACGAGCTCGGAGCCCAGGTAGCCGCTGACGAAGCTCAGGCACAGACCCAGCAGCACGCCGCCGGCGACGGCGCCGCCGGGGCTGTCGAGGCCGCCGAGGACCGCGGCGACGAAGCCGTACACCACGACCGCGTCCATGTAGCCGGGGTGGACGAGACCGCCACCGGCGATGAGGAGGCCGGCCAGCGAGCCGACCACCGCGGCGAGCGCCCACCCGAGGGTGAGCATGCGCCCGACCCGCACGCCCAGCAGGCGGGCCACCTCGGGGCTGTGCGCCGAGGCGCGCATCCGCAGGCCGACGTCGGTGAAGCGGAAGAGCAGCACGAGCAGGCCCATGACGACCACGACGGCGAGGATGGTGAAGATCCCGAACCCGGTCAGCGCCACGGTCGTGCCGCCCACCTCGATGCCGCGCACGCCGAAGGGTGCGGGGAAGGAGCGGTAGCGCGAGCCGAAGACGAGGGCCGCCACGGAGTGCAGGACGATGAAGAGGCCGAGGGTGAGGATGACCGCGTTGAGGTCGCCCTTCCCCTCGACCGGCCGCACCAGCACGCGCTCCACCACGGCGCCGAGCACCAGGCCCGCCAGCAGGGCGGCCACGAACCCGAGCCAGAACGAGTGGCCCGCCTCGATGATGACGAGGGCGATGTAGGTGGTGAGCATCGCCATCGGCGCCTGGGCGAAGTTCACCACCCGGGTGGAGCGCCAGATCATGACGAGCGCGAGCGCGAACGCGGCGTAGACCGCGCCGAGCACGAGACCCGTGAGGGTCGTGGTGAGCAGCTGTTGCACCGGGGGTCCCCTGTCGGTGGCGAGGTGGGGCGGGTGGACGGGTGGGGCTGGTGGTCGGGCGTCAGAACCCGAGGTAGGCGTGCCGCAGCTGGTCGTCGTCGACGAGGGTGTCCGCGGCCTGCTGCACGACGAGGCGACCGAGGTTGAGGACGATGCCGACGTCGGCGATCCCCAGCGCGCTCCGCGCGTTCTGCTCGACGAGGAGCACGCTCAGGCCGGTGCTGCTGACCAGGTCGCGCAGGAGGGCGAAGATCTGGGCCACGACGCGCGGCGCCAGGCCGAGCGACGGCTCGTCGAGCAGCAGGATGCGCGGCTCGGCGAGCAGCGCGCGGCCGATGACGAGCATCTGGCGCTCGCCGCCCGAGAGGGTGTCGGCGACCTGGTGGCGGCGCTGGCCGAGCACCGGGAAGAGCTCGGTGACCCGGTCGACGTCGAAGCGGCGCTCGCCCCCGCTGGGGGCGCCGAGCGCGCCGAGGCGCAGGTTCTCCTCCACGGTCAGCTCGGTGATGACGCCGCGGCCCTCGGGCACGTGGGCCAGGCCGGTGCGGGTCATCTCCTCCACCGGGGTGCGGAGCAGGTCGGTGGAGCCGAGCCGGGCGCTGCCGGCCGTCGGGCGCACGAGTCCCGACAGCGTGCGCAGCAGGGTCGTCTTGCCTGCTCCGTTGGCGCCGAGGACGGCGGTGATCTGCCCGTCCGCCGCGTCGAAGCTGACCCCGTCCAGGGCCTTGACCGCGCCGTACGACGCGCTGAGGTCACGCACCTCCAGCACGGCTCAGTCCTCCGCGCCGAGGTAGGCGGCCAGCACGGCCGGCTCGTCGCGCACCTCGGCCGGCGTGCCCCGGGCGATGACGCGCCCGAAGTCCAGCACGACGACCTGGTCGCAGACGCTCATCACCAGGTCCATGTGGTGCTCGACCAGCATCACGGCCATGCGGTCCGACAGCGCGCGGATGCGGTCACCGAGGGCGGCCATCTCCTCGTCCGACAGCCCGCTGGCGGGCTCGTCGAGAAGCAGCAGCTCCGGCTCGGCGACGAGCGCGCGGGCGAGCGCGACCTGCTTGCGCACGGCGTAGGGCAGGCTCGGCGGGTAGCGGTGGGCGTGGGCGGCGACCCCGAGCTCGTCGAGCACCGCCATCGCCCGCTCGCGCAGCGCGCGCTCCTCCCGGCTCGAGCGGGGCAGCGCGAGGAGCCCGGACAGGAAGCCGGCCCGGGCGTGGCGGTCGGCCCCGACCACGACGTTGTCGAGCACCGTCATCCGGTCGAAGAGCCCCAGGCCCTGCAGGGTGCGACCGATGCCCATCCCGGCGAGGTCGTGGGGCCGCAGGCGGCGCACCTCACGGCCCTGCCAGGCGAGCGCGCCGCCGTCGGGGCGCACCAGGCCGCAGGCCACGTTGAACAGCGTGGTCTTCCCGGCACCGTTGGGTCCGATCACCCCCAGCACCTGGCCCGGCGCGACGGAGAGCCCGACGCCGTCGAGCGCGGTGAGGCCACCGAAGGTCACCGTCACGTCCCGCAGGGCGAAGAGCTCCGCGGTGCCGGCGGCACCGCCGGCGGGGGCACCGGCGGCGGGGCCGCCGCGCGCGGCCGGGGCGGCGCTGGGCAACGGGCTGGGGGTCGTCACTGCGGCTGACTCCTGGGGTCGGACGGCGTGGTGCAGATCACTTTCGCCGGGCCGCGGGCCACGAGATATGGGCAAGGTGCACGAAGCGGGCTGTGCGCGGCGCCCCGAGAAGGGGCGAGGAGACCCGTGGCACTGTGCATCCGTGAGAGCCTGTGACTCGTGTCACAGACTGCGACGACCCCTGCCCTGCCACCCGTGCCCCGGTGGCAGGCCACGCACGACGAGGCGACGGCGCGCCGCATCGAGTGCGCGTGGACGGCCCTGCTGCCGCGGGCCGACGCCATCGCCGACACCATCTCGGCCACGATCTTCGCCCGCGACCCGGACTGGTACGCCAAGGCCGACGAGCGGCTGCGGGCCGACGTCCGCCAGAACACGCGCGAGCACATCCGCTCGGGCCTCGTGGCGCTCGCCGGCCGCAAGAGCTCGGGCACGCGCACCACGGACGTGTGGCGGGAGACGGGCCGGCGCCGCGCCCGGCAGCGGGTGCAGCTCGAGCTGGTGCTCAACTCGTACACGCTGGGCGCCCGCCTGCTGTGGGAGGCGATGCTCGACCTGGCCGGCTCCGGGCACCCCGACATCGACGACCAGGTGCTCGTCGTCGCCGGCCAGCAGCTGTGGCACAACCTCGACATCCAGAACGCCGTGCTCATCGACGCCTACCGCCGCGAGAGCGCCCGGATGGAGCGCCGCGACCTCCAGCGCCAGCAGGGCTACCTCGACGGCCTCGTCGACGGGCGCGGCGCGGACCACGCCTTCGCCACCGAGTCGGCCGCGGCCCTCGGCATCGCGGCGGACGAGCCGATCGCCTGCGTCGTCGCCCCCTTCGACGGGCCCCTCGACGAGCCCCTGACCGCGCCCGACGACCGCCTGGAGCGGTCGGGACGGACCTCGCACTGGCACGTGCGGGGCGGGCAGGTCTTCGGGCTCGTGCCCATGGGCGGTCTCGGCACGGCCCAGCTCGTGGAGATCCTCCGCCCCGCGGCCACCGGGCGCGTCGGCGTGGCGTCGAGCCCCGAGGGCATCGGCGGGTTCGCCACGGCGTACCAGCTCGCGGCCCGGGCCGCGCAGACCGTGCCGCGGGGGGCGACGGCGGTCGTCCTCGTCGACGACCGCCTCCCCGAGGTGCTGCTCGCGGGCAGCCCCGAGGTCACGGCGCTGCTCGTCGAGCGGTCGGTGGCGCCCCTGCTCGCCCAGTCACCGCACCAGGCGCGGGTGCTGCTCGACACCCTCGCCGTGCTGCTCGACTGCAACGTCTCGCCCAGCCGGGCCGCGGAGCAGCTCTACTGCCACCGCAACACGGTGATCTACCGGCTCAAGCAGATCGAGCAGCTGACGGGCCGCGACCTGCACGACCCGCGCCAGCGGCTGCTGCTCACCCTCGGGCTGACGGCGATCGGCCACACCGGTCCCGACCGGCCCGCGGCCGACCGGTGACCCGCCGGGTCACCCCAGGCGCGTCCCGGGCGGGTCGAGGTCGGCCAGGCGGGCGACGACGGCCCGGTGGCGCTCCGGGCTGCCCAGCGCGAGCTGGTCGGACTTGGCGCGCTTGAGCAGCAGGTGGGCAGGGTGCTCCCAGGTCATCGCGAGGCCGGCGTGCAGCTGCACCATCTCCTCCGCCACCCGCACGGCCGTGTCGGAGCAGGCGGCCGCCGCGACGGCGGTGACGAGCGCCTGCTCGAGGTCGTCGTCGACGTCGGCGAGGGTGCCCACCGCGAACGCGGCCGCGGCACCCATGGACTCGACTTCGACGTAGACGTCGGCCAACCGGTGCTTGAGGGCCTGGAACCCGCCCAGCACCCGGCCGAACTGCCGGCGCTGCTGCAGGTAGGCCACGGTGTCGACCAGGCAGCGCCGGGCGAGGCCGACCTGCTCGGCGGCGAGCACCGCCGTACCGGCCCGCAGGCCCGCCCGCAGCGCGTCGCGCGCGTCGGTCGCGACGACGGGCGCGGCCGCGAGGGCCGCCGCGTCGACGGTGACGTCGGCGAGCTGGCGGGTCATGTCGAGGGAGACGACCGGCTCGACGGTGACGCCGTCACCCACGGGCACCGCCCGCAGCTCGAGCGCGTCGCCGGCGCCGGTCGGCACGAGCAGCACGTGGGCCTCGAGCGCCCCGGCGACGGAGCGCACCGCGACGCGGGCCCCGACCGCCGGCACGCGCCCCTCCGGCGCGGTCGTCCACGGTACGACGAGGCTCGCCGTCACCTGCCCGCCCGCGAGGTCGGCCAGCAGGCGGTCGGCCTCCGGCGTCCCGGCATGGGCGAGCACGGTCGTCGCGACGACCGCGCTGGTCACGAAGGGCACGGGGGCGACGGCGGCGGCGAGCTCCTCGGCGACGGCCGCCGCCTCCCGCAGGGAGGCACCGTGCCCGCCACGGTCCTCGTCGACGAGCAGCCCGGCAAGGCCCAGGTCGACGCCGACGGCGCGCCACAGGGGCGCGACGAGGGACCGGTCGCCGTCGTAGCAGGCCGTGACGGCCCCGACGGGGCACCGGTCGGCGAGCAGGTCGCGCACGGCCGCGCGGAGGTCGGAGACGACCTCGGAGTCGAGCAGGTCCGGGACGGCGTGGGTGGTCATCGCGGGATCTCCTTCCACGGCACGTCCTTGTCGACCCGGGGCTCCCCGGGCAGCCCGAGCACCCGCTCGGCGACGATGTTGCGCAGGATCTCCGAGGTGCCGCCCTCGATGGAGTTGCCCTTGGCGCGCAGGTAGCGGTAACCGGCGTCGCGGCCGGTGAAGTCGACCCGGTCGGGGCGCACCAGGGTCCAGTCGGAGTAGCGCAGGCCGTCGTCGCCGAGGAGCTCGACCTCGAGCCCGGAGAGCTGCTGGGCGAGGCGCGCGAAGACGAGCTTCATCGCCGCCCCCTCGGGCCCGAGCTGGCCGCGGGCCAGCTTCTGCTGCAGCCGCAGCCCGGCGGCGCGGGCGACCTCGGCGTCGACCCAGTGCCGCACGAGCCGGTCGTGCAGGCCGGGCGTGCGCGCCTCGGGGTGGGCGCGCCAGGTCTCGGCGACCCGGCCCACCATGCCGCTCTCCCGCGCGGGCGACCCGGCGCCGATCGCGACGCGCTCGTGGTCGAGGGTGGCCGTCGCGACGCGCCAGCCCTCCCCCACCTCGCCCAGCCGGTGGGCGTCGGGGATGCGGACGCCGGTGAGGAACACCTCGTTGAACTCGGCCTCGCCGGTGAGCTGGCGCAGCGGGCGGACCTCGACGCCGGGGTCGGTCATGTCGCACAGGAAGTAGGTCAGCCCGCGGTGCTTGGGCACGTCCGGGTCGGTGCGGGCCACGAGGATCGCGAACCGGGCCGTGTGGGCGCCCGAGGTCCACACCTTCTGGCCGTCGACCACCCAGGTGTCGCCGTCGAGCACCGCCCGGGTGCCGAGCGCGGCGAGGTCGGAGCCGGCGCCCGGCTCCGAGAACAGCTGGCACCACGTCTCCTCCCCCGTCCACAGCGGGCGCAGGAAGCGGTCCTGCTGCTCGGGGGTGCCGAAGGCGACGATCGTGGGGGCGGCCATGCCGAGGCCGATGCCGTTGCGGTGGGGCGCGTTGTCGGGCGCGCCGACGGCGGCGAACGCCTCCTCGACCACCGGTTGCAGGGCCCGGGGCAGCCCCAGCCCGCCGCGACCCGGCGGGAAGTGCACCCACGCCAGCCCCGCGTCGTACCGGGCCCGGAGGAGGTCGAGGCGCTCGGTCGTGGCGGGGTCGTGCTCGGCCAGGAACGCGGCGACCCGCTCGCGCAGCTCGGCGGCGGCGCTCACGCCGGCTGCCCCGCGGCGGCGCGGCGGTCGGCCTGGCGGCGCAGCTCGTGGCGGGCCAGGGCCTGCTTGTGCACCTCGTCGGGGCCGTCGGCGAAGCGCAGCGTGCGGATGCCGGCGTACGACGCCGCGAGGGGGAAGTCCTGCGACAGCCCGCCCGCGCCGTGCACCTGGATGGCCTTGTCGAGGATCCACTGCACGGTCGACGGCGTCGCGATCTTGATCGCCTGGATCTCGGTGTGGGCGCCACGGTTGCCGACGGTGTCCATGAGCCACGCCGCCTTGAGGACCAGCAGGCGCAGCTGCTCGAGGCGCACCCGGGACTCGGCGATCCAGTCGCGCACGACGCCCTGCTCCGACAGCGAGCGCCCGAACGCCACACGGCCGTCGGCGCGGGCGCACATCAGCTCGATGGCGCGCTCGGCGACGCCGATGGAGCGCATGCAGTGGTGGATGCGGCCCGGGCCGAGACGGGCCTGGGCGATCGCGAAGCCCTGGCCCTCCTCGCCCACCAGGTTCGCGCGCGGCACCCGCACGTCGTGGAAGACGATCTCGGCGTGCCCGCCGTGGTCGCGGTCGTCGTACCCGAAGACCTCCATCGGCCGGACGATCTCGACGCCCGGGGTGTCGCGGGGCACCAGGATCATCGACTGCTGGCGGTGGCGGTCGGCGTCGGGGTCGGTCTTGCCCATGACGATGAGCAGCTCGGCCTGCGGGTTCATCGCGCCCGTGATCCACCACTTCCGCCCACTCACGACGTACTCGTCGCCGTCGCGGACGATGCGCGTCGCGATGTTGGTCGCGTCGGACGAGGCGACGTCGGGCTCGGTCATGGCGAACGCCGAGCGGATCTCGGCGTCGAGCAGCGGGCGCAGCCACCGCTCCTGCTGCTCGGGGCTGCCGAACATCGACAGCACCTCCATGTTGCCGGTGTCCGGGGCGGAGCAGTTGAGCGCCGCCGGGCCCAGGCGGGGGGCGCGACCGGTGAGCTCGGCGAGCGGCGCGTACTGCAGGTTCGTCACCCCCGGCCCGTGCTCGCCGGGGAGGAACAGGTTCCACAGCCCCCGGCGGCGGGCCTCGGCGCGCAGCTCGTCGAGGACGGGCACCGTGGACCAGGCCCACGGGTCCTCGAGCGCGTCGAGCTCGGCGGTGAACCGGGCGTCGGCGGGCTCGACGTGGGTGGTCAGCAGGTCGTCCAGCGAGGAGAGCAGCTCCTCGGTGCGGGCGTCGTGGCGGAAGTCCATCGTGGTGTCCTCGCTCGGGGCCGGTGCTGGGGTGGGCGGTGCTGGGACGGGCGCTGGTCAGGGGCGTGCGGGCAGGGCGGCGAGCCCCATCTCCAGGAGGGGTACGACGACCGCGCCGACGTCGGCGAAGCCGTCGCCGACGGTCTGGCCGTGCTGGTGCCGGAAGTGGATGCCCTCGAGGATCACGGCGAGCTTGAACGCGGCGAGCCCGAGGTGGACGTCGAGGGCGCGCAGGTCGGTGCCCCGCGCGGTGGCGTAGCGCTCGAGGATCGCGTCCTCGTCGAGGAAGCCGGGCGCGCGGCCGGCGTCGGCGACGGCGCCCGGGGCGACCTCGGCGAGGCGGCCGTAGAGGACCATCAGGGCGACGTCGGTGAGCGTGTCGCCCAGCGTGGCCATCTCCCAGTCGATGACGGCCGCCACGGCACCGGTGTCGTCGACGAGCGCGTTGTCGAGGCGGTAGTCGCCGTGGACGATGCCCGGGCGGGTGCCCGCGGCCGCCGCCTCGACGGCGCCCTCGAGGCGGCGCTGGAGCTCGTCGGCGGCCGGGAGGTCGCGCGAGCGGGAGCGCTCCAGCTGCGTCGACCACCGGCGTACCTGGCGCACGAGGAAGCCCTCGGGGCGCCCGAAGTCGCCGAGACCGACCTCCTCGGGCGCCACGGCGTGGAGCGCGGCGAGGGTGTCGACGAGGCCCTCACTGATCCGCCGGGTGCGCTCGGCACCGAGGGGGGCGAGCTGGTCGGCGGTCCGGTACGGCGTGCCCGCGACGTCGGCCATGACGTAGAAGGGGGCGCCGAGCACCGTGTCGTCGCTGCACAGCGCGTACGTCGCGGGGACCGGCACCGTCGTCGGCGCCAGGGCGGTCATCACCCGGTGCTCGCGCGCCATGTCGTGGGCGGTGGCCAGCACGTGGCCCAGGGGCGGGCGGCGCACGATCCACGTGCGGGCGCCGTCGCCGACGCGGTAGGTCAGGTTGGACTTGCCCCCGGCGATGAGGGAGCCGCGCAGGTCGCCGGCCAGCTCGGTGGCGGGGTCGGTGGTGAGGGTGGCGCGCCACCAGGCGGTGAGCGCGGCGGGGTCGAGACCCGGGACGTCGGTGTCGGTCATCGGGGCGCCGTCACCCGACCAGGATGCTGACGACCTCGGCCACGCAGGCGGGCTTCGCGCCGCCCTCGATCTCCACCGTGACCCGCGTCGTGAGCTGGTGGCCGCCGCCGCCGGGCTCGAGCGCGAGGATCTCGACGCCGGCGCGCACCCGCGAGCCGACCGGCACGGGCGCCGGGAACCGCACCTTGTTGCTGCCGTAGTTCACGCCCATGCGCAGGCCGGTGACCGTGTAGACCTGCTGGCCGAGCATCGGCACCAGCGACAGGGTCAGGTAGCCGTGGGCGATGGTGCCGCCGAACGGGCCGGCGGCGGCCCGCTCGGGGTCGACGTGGATCCACTGGTGGTCGCCGGTGGCCTCCGCGAACGTGTCGACCTGCTGCTGGGTCACGGTGTGCCAGCCGGAGTGGCCGAGGTGGGTGCCGACGAGCTCGCGCACCCCGGCGACGCCGTCGACGATGCGCGGCCCGGCTGCTGACCCGGGAGCGGACTCAGGCACGGGGGCCGCCGGCGACGTAGAGCACCTGGCCGGAGACGAAGCCGGCGCCCTCGCTGGCGAAGAACGACACGGCGTGGGCGATGTCGTCGGGGCGGCCGGTGCGCGCGACGGGGATCTGGGAGGCGGCGGCCTGCTTGAACTCCTCGAAGTCCATGCCGACCCGGGCCGCGGTGGCCGCGGTCATGTCGGTCTCGATGAAGCCCGGGGCGATGGCGTTGGCGGTCACGCCGTACCGACCCAGCTCGATCGCCAGGGTCTTCGTCAGCCCCTGGATGCCTGCTTTGGCGGCGGAGTAGTTCGCCTGGCCGCGGTTGCCGAGGGCGGAGGTGCTCGACAGGTTGACGATGCGGCCGAAGCCGGCCTCGCGCATCGGCGCGGCGACGGCCCGCGACAGCAGGAACGCCCCCCGCAGGTGCACCGCGACGACCGAGTCCCAGTCGTCCGCGGACATCTTCAGCAGCACGTTGTCGCGGATGATGCCGGCGTTGTTGACGAGCACGGTCGGCGCGCCGAGCGCCTCGGCGACGCGCCGGACGGCCTCGGTGACGCCCTCCTCGTCGGTGACGTCCACGCCCACGGCGAGCCCGCGGCCCCCGGCGGCCTCGATCTCGGCGACCACCGCGCCGCAGGCGGCCTCGTCGAGGTCGAGCACGGCGACGGCGTGGCCGTCGGTGGCGAGGCGGCGGGCGACCGCGGCCCCGATGCCGCGGGCGGCGCCGGTGACGATCGCGACGCGCTGGGTGTCGTTCACGGGGGGTCCTCCAGGGTGCTGGGTGGGGTGGGGTGGCACGGGGATGGGGTGGGTGGGTGGCGCGGGCGGGCGTCAGGCCCGGTGGCCGCCGGCCTCGAGCGCCTGCTGGAGCCGGTTCATCTGCCCCAGCCAGCGGTCGGTGTCGCGGGCGCGGCCGACGTAGTAGTCCGCGACCTGAGGGTGCGGCAGCACGAGGAACCGGTCGTCGGCGAAGGAGGCCCACAGCGCCTCGGCCACCTCCTCCGGGGCCAGCGCCTCGTCGCGGGTCAGCAGCTCCTTGAGCGGGCCGGACTCCTCGAGCATGCGCGTGCGCACGCCCTGGGGGCAGATGGCCTGCACGACCACGCCGCGGTGGCGGTAGGTCGCCGACAGCCACTCCGCGAAGGCGACGGCGCCGTGCTTCGTGACCGAGTACGTCGGGCTCCCCAGCATGGTGAGCAGGCCCGCCGCGGAGGCCGTGACGACGAACCGGCCGCGACCGCGCTCGAGCCAGCCGGGCACGAGCAGCCGCGCGGCCCGCACGTGGGCGAGGACGTTGACGTCCTGGGCCAGCGTCCACGCCGCGTCGTCGGCGTCGAGGCCGTGACCCGCCTCGATGCCGGCGTTGCCGCACCACACGTCGAGCGGGCCGAGGACGGCCTCGGCGCCCGCGACGACCGCCTCGACCCCGGCCGCGGTGGCCAGGTCCCCCGCGACGGCACCCTCGGCTCCGACCTCGGTGGCGACCTGCTCGGTCGCCGCCGGGTCGCGGTCGCTGACGACGACGCGCAGGCCGCCGGCGACGAGCCGGGCGGCGAGCGCCCGGCCGATGCCGCCGGCCGCGCCGGTGACGACCGCGGTGCTCCCGACGGGGGCGCTGAACGCCTCGCTGACGGGGGTGCCGTCGGCCATCGTCACGAGAGGCGCTCCAGCACCATCGCCATGCCCTGGCCACCGCCGACGCACATCGACTCGACGCCGAACTGCTTGTCGTGGTGCTGCAGGGAGTTGATGAGGGTGCTCGTGATGCGCGCGCCCGTCATGCCGAAGGGGTGACCGAGCGCGATGGCGCCGCCGTTGACGTTGAGCTTGTCGACGTCGATGCCGATCTGCTGCGCGGAGCCGAGCGCCTGCACGGCGAACGCCTCGTTGATCTCGAACAGGTCGATGTCACCCAGCTGCATCCCGGCGTGGCGCAGGGCGGCGGGGATGGCCTCGACGGGCCCGAGGCCCATGATCTCCGGCGAGAGGCCGGTGACCGCGGTCGAGACGATGCGCGCCAGCGGCGTGAGCCCCAGCTCCTTCGCCTTCGTGTCGCTCATGACGACGAGCGCCGCGGCGCCGTCGTTGAGCGGGCAGGCGTTGCCGGCCGTCACGGTGCCGTCGGGACGGAAGACCGGCTTGAGGCCGCTGACGGCCTCGTACGTCGTGCCCGCCCGCGGCCCGTCGTCGCTCGACACGACGCTGCCGTCGGGCAGCGTGACCGGGGTGATGTCCTTCGCCCAGAACCCGTCGGCGATGGCCTTCTCGGTGAGGTTCTGGCTGCGGACCGCGAACCGGTCCTGCTCCTCGCGCGTCATGCCGATCGCCTCCGCCACGTTCTCGGCGGTCTGGCCCATCGCGATGTAGAGGTCGGGCAGCTCGCCGCTCTCGCGCGGGTCGGTCCACGACTCGCCGCCCCCCTCGGCGCGGCGCGCGGTGCGGGCCACGGCGTCGGCGAAGACGGGGTTCTGCGCGGCGTCGATGTCGGAGAACCCGGCACCGAAGCGGCTCACCGTCTCGACGCCGGCGGAGAGGAAGACGTCGCCCTCGCCGGCCTTGATGGCGTGGAACGCCATGCGGGTGGTCTGCAGGCTCGAGGAGCAGTAGCGGTTGACGGTGACGCCCGGCAGGTGGTCCATGCCGCCGAGCACCGCGACGGCGCGGGCCAGGTTGAACCCGGACTCGCCCGCGGGCTGACCCACGCCGAGGGCGATGTCGACGATGTCGCGGCGGTCGAGCTCGGGCACCTTGGCCAGGGCGGCCTCGACCATCTGCAGCGCGAGGTCGTCGGGGCGCATGCCTTTGAGGGAACCCTTGCCCGCGCGGCCCATGGGCGAGCGGGCGGCGGAGACGATCACGGCTTCGGGCATGGGGACCTCTTCTGCGTCGGGGCGCGCACGGGTCGCGACCGGGGGTGACTAAGCGCTTGCTTAGTGCGAGCATGGGACAGGACGCGACCCGCGTCAACCCCTCCCGAGAGGATGTGCCGGTGGACGAGACCGAGACGGCCCCGAGCCCCAGCCGCGCCGACAGCTCGCGGTCCCGGCTCGTCGAGGCGGCCGTGCGGGCCTTCGCCGAGAAGGGGTTCCACGGCACGACGACGCGCGACATCGCCACCGGGGCCCAGATGAGCCCGGCCGCCCTCTACGTGCACCACCGCTCCAAGGAGGAGCTGCTCTTCGTCATCTCGCGCGAGGGCCACCTGGCGACGCTCGAGCTGCTGCGGCGGGCGCGTGCCGCCGACCCGGACCCCGCCGAGCAGCTGCGGCAGGCGGTGCGCGACTTCGCGGTCCACCACGCCCGCGGGCACACGCGGGCCCGGATCGTGAACTACGAGCTGGCGGCGCTGAGCGAGCCGCACCTCGCGGAGATCAACGGGCTGCGGCGCGCCATCGACGCCGAGCTGCGCGGCATCGTCGTCGACGGGGTGGCGGCCGGACGGTTCGCCTGCCCCGACCCGCGCATCGCCGCGGCGGCCGTGCTGTCGATGGGCATCGACCTGGCGCGGTGGTACCGCGAGGGCGGCGGGTGGAGCCCCGAGGACGTCGGCGAGCGGTACGCCGAGATCGCGCTGCGGATCGTCGGGGCCTGACCGGGCCCGAGCCCGTCGGTCGTTCCGTCGGTCGGTCGTGGCGAGCTCAGCCCGCCCGGACCCGGCGCACGACGGTGCGGGCGAGGATGCCGAGGGTGGCCTTGAGGCTCTGCTCGGGGATGAGCGGGAAGATCGCCTTCCACTCCGGCCGCGCGGCCGACCAGTCGTAGAAGCTGGTCACGAGCGTGCGCTCGCGACCGTCGGCGCCGGGCTCGACCGGTTCCAGGCGGTAGCCGTAGACGTGCCCGATCGGCGGCCTGACCCGCCCGACGATGCTCCAGGAGACCTCGCGGTCGGGCACGAGCGACTCGATGACGACCGTGACGTCGTACTCGTGTAGGTCGGGAATGTCGCCGAGGGCGTCGCGGTCCATGTGGACGACGAACCTGTCTCCCACCGCGCGCGGCCGCTCGCCGCTGGCGTCCATGAGCATGCCGGAGGCGTCGATGTCGACGTGGCCCTGCGGGTCGGTGAGCAGGTCGTAGACGGCGGCGGCCGGCGCCGCCACGACGCGCTGGACCTCGATGCGCTCGGCGGACGCCTGCTGCTCGCTCTCGCTCACGCCCCCGAGAGTACGGCGGGCCCGACGGTCGCGGGGCGCGCGACGTGCGCGACGAGGCAGGGGTCGACCTCGACCTCCTCGACGCCGAGGGGCAGCAGCATCGCCTGCAGGGCGCCGAGGGACATCTCGACGGCGGGCGTCGCCGTACCCATCGCGGCCTCGAGCGCGCGGCGACCGCTGAAGGCCAGGCCGACGCGGCCCACGCCGTCGACGCGGGCGGTGCGCAGGACGAGGGCGCCGCAGCGGGTGGTGCGGACGGGGACGAGGTACTCGCGGTTCACGGCCCCAGCCTCCGCCCGGCCGCGCGCCCCGGGGAGGGGGCAGGCCGTCAGGGAACGGCACCGCCCCGTCAGGATCCGGTCAAGGACCCGACGGTCTCAGCCGAGGGCGGCCTTCTCGGCCGCGATGGTGGTGTCGTCGCCGTGGCCCGTGTGCACGACCGTGCCGTCGGGCAGCGCGAAGAGCTTCGCGCGGATCGACGCCTCGATCGTGGGGCGGTCGGAGAACGAGCGGCCGGTGGCGCCCGGCCCGCCGTTGAACAGGGTGTCGCCGGTGAAGACGGCGCCCAGCTCGGGCGCGTAGAGGCACACCGCGCCCGGGGCGTGGCCCGGCGTGTGGAGCACCTGCAGCGTGGTGCCCCCGACCGCGATCTCCTGGCCGTCGCTGAGGTCGACGTCCCACAGCTCGTCGGTGTGGGTGAGCTCCCAGAGGGGGCGGTCGTCGGGGTGCAGCAGGATCGGCGCCGTGACGCGCTCGCGCAGGGCGGGCGCGACGCGGACGTGGTCGTCGTGGGCGTGGGTGCACACGATCGCCTTGACCTTCCGGTCCCCCACGATGCCCAGGATCGCGTCCACGTCGTGCGGGGCGTCGATGACGACGCACTCGGCGTCGTCACCCACGACCCAGACGTTGTTGTCGACGTCGAACGTCTCGCCGTCGAGCGAGAACGTGCCGGCGACGACGCCGTGGTCGATGCGGGCGGCCATCAGAGCACCACGACCGAGCGCAGCACGTCGCCCTGGTGCATCCGCTCGAAGGCGGCCTCGACGCCGTCGATGGCGATCTCCTCGGTGACGAACGCGTCGAGGTCGAGACGGCCCTGGCGGTAGAGGTCGACGAGCATCGGGAAGTCGCGACTCGGCAGGCAGTCGCCGTACCAGCTCGACTTCAGCGACCCACCGCGACCGAACACGTCGATCAGCGGGATCTCGGGGATGGTCATGTCGGGCGTGGGGACGCCGACGAGGACGACGGTGCCGGCGAGGTCGCGCGCGTAGAACGCCTGCTTCCACGTCTCGGGGCGACCGACCGCGTCGATGACGACGTCGGCGCCGTCGGCGCCCCGGTGGCCCGCGGCCGCGCCGGCGATGGCCTTGATGGCCTCGACCGCGTCGGTCTCGGAGGAGTTCACCGTGTGGGTGGCGCCCAGCTTCGTCGCCGCCTCGAGCTTCCCCGCGTCGATGTCGACCGCGATGATCGTGCCCGCGCCGGCCAGCGCCGCGCCCGCGATCGCCGCGACGCCGACGCCACCGCAGCCGATGACGGCCACGACGTCGCCGCGCGACACGTTGCCCGTGTTCATCGCCGCACCGATGCCGGCCATGACGCCGCAGCCCAGCAGGCCCACGGCCGCCGGCCGTGCCTCGGGGTCGACCTTCGTGCACTGCCCGGCCGCGACGAGGGTCTTCTCGGCGAACGCGCCGATGCCCAGCGCCGGCGACAGCGGGGTGCCGTCGGCCAGCGTCATCTTCTGGGTCGCGTTGTGCGTGGCGAAGCAGTACTGCGGCTCCCCCCGGTCGCACGCGCGACAGTCGCCGCACACCGCGCGCCAGTTGAGGACCACGAAGTCGCCCGGGGCGACCGTCGTGACGCCCTCGCCGACCGCCTCGACGACGCCGGCCGCCTCGTGGCCCAGCAGGAAGGGGAACTCGTCGTTGATGCCGCCCTCGCGGTAGTGCAGATCCGTGTGGCACACCCCGCAGGCCTGCACCTGCACCAGCGCCTCACCCGGCCCCGGGTCCGGCACCAGGATCGTCTCCAGGCTCACCGGCTCGCCCTTGGCCTTCGCCACGACCGCCTTGACCTCGTGCATCAGCGTCTCCCTCTTCCCGGGCCGGGGCCCGTACGTCGTCTCGCCCGCCAACGTATCGCCCCGGACCGACGACCTCAGACCAGGACGCTGGTGACGGGCTGGGAGGAGTCGGCCGGCAGGTCCAGCGCGGAGGGCGTGCGGCCGCGGGCGACCATCTCGGAGCCGAGCGCCGCGACCATGGCGCCGTTGTCGGTGCACAGGCCCGGGCGTGGGATGCGGACGCGGACGCCCACGCGCTCGGCCCGCTCGACGACCATCACGCGCAGCCGAGTGTTGGCGGCGACACCGCCGCCGACGAGGAGGTCCTCGACGCCCTCGGAGGTGGCGGCGTCGAGCGCCTTGCGCACGAGGACGTCGCAGACGGCCTCCTGGAAGCTCGCGGCCACGTCGGCGACGGGCACGGTCTCCCCCGCCCGCTCGCGCGCCTCCACCCAGCGGGCGACGGCGGTCTTGAGGCCGGAGAACGAGAAGTCGAAGCGGTGCCGCTCGAGGTCGCGCCGCGCGGTGAGGCCACGGGGGAAGTCGATGGTCACCTCACCCGAACCCGCGGCCCGGTCGATGTGCGGCCCGCCCGGGAACGGCAGGCCGAGCAGGCGGGCGACCTTGTCGAACGCCTCCCCCGCGGCGTCGTCGATGGTGGCGCCCATCGGGTCGACGCCGAGCGTCAGGTCGGTGACCCGCAGCAGGCTGGAGTGACCGCCGGAGACCAGCATGGCGATGCAGGGCTCGGGGAGCGGACCGTGCTCGAGCTGGTCGACGGCGACGTGCGCGGCGAGGTGGTTGACGCCGTACAGGGGCTTGCCGAGGCCGAGCGCGAGGGCCTTGGCGCTGGCGACGCCGACGAGCAGCGCGCCGGCGAGCCCGGGGCCGCTCGTCACGGCGACGGCGTCGAGGTCGCGCAGCCGCACGCCGGCGGTCGCGCAGGCCCGCTCGATCGTCGGCACCATCGCCTCGAGGTGGGCCCGGCTCGCGACCTCGGGCACCACGCCGCCGAAGCGCGCGTGCTCGTCGACGCTCGTGGCGACCGCGTCGGCGAGCAGGGTCGTGCCCCGCACGATGCCGACGCCCGTCTCGTCGCACGAGGTCTCGATGCCGAGGACGAGGGGTTCGTTGCTCACCGGAGCCATTGTTCCAGAGGTCGCCGGCGTCAGCAGAGGTCGGCGTCGACCGTGCGCGGCACCGCGATCATCAGCCGGGCCTCCGCCGACGAGACGACGTGGGTGCCTGCGTGGTCGACGAGGAAGCCGAGCCCGTGCGGGGTCGACCAGACGTAGCGGCCCGGTCCCGTCTGGCGGGAGCGGTAACCGGCGTGCGTCTTCCACCGGTGGTGCCGGCGGCCGAGAGGACCGCTGTTGTGGGTGCCCGTCTGCGCGCGCCCCGGTGGGCCCGTGTCGTCGTACGGCGTGGGGTGGTCGAGGTCGACCGCCCGGCTGGTGGAGGTCGCGTAGGGCCAGTAGTCGCCACCGGTGACGAGGTGGACGCGCTCCCGGAGCGACTCCGGGTGCTCGTAGGCGGTGGTGCGGACCCGGTCCGCCAGGTCGATGACGGGCCGGACCGTCACCTCCGCCCCGGCGAGCAGCCCCTGCAGGGCGGTGAGGGTGCGAGGGCCCAGCTGCTCGACCCGCGTCACGCCCGTCTCGCCGAGCAGCACCGCCTCGTGCAGGTGGACGTAGAGCGTCGCCCGCGGGCGCAGGGCACTCCAGTCCGTCGCACGCAGCGCGTCGAGGAGGTCGGCGGGGAACGCGGTGGCCCGGGACGGCTCGTCCCTGGCCTGCGTGTCGGCATCCCCCGCCTCGGCTCGCGTCTCGGCCTTCGCCTCGGACTCCACCAGCAGCTGCAGCAGCTCGGCGGGTCGGGCGAGGTAGCCGAGCGCCACGGCCCGCAGCTCGTCCGCTCCCGCGTCGGGGTGCTGCGGCGCGAGGATCTCCGCCGTCCGCGTGACGGTCGCGTCGACCCAGGCGGCGTCGCCCGCGTCGATCCGGGCGATCAGCGTCCGCAGCCCGTGCTCGTCGCTGCGGCCCAGACCGACGTAGCGCCGACGGCGCTCCTCCTCGGCGCGGGCCTCGTGCAGGTCGGGGTCGGCCTCGACGACCTTCGCCTCGGCGACGGCGATCACCCGGCCGCCGGCCTCGGTGGCGATCATCCGGGCGATCGCGGCGTCGACCACCCCGACGCGGTCGAGCGGGAGGTGGCGGGACGTGCGGGCGACCCGGCGCGCGACGTACACCTCCGCCGCCCCCGTCCGCAGCACCGCCCAGGTGCGGGGCAGCCGGTGCTGCAGGTCGAGCACGTCGGCCAGCGCGTTCACCGTCGCCGTGACCCCGGTGCCGCGGGCCAGGGCGATCTCGCCCAGCGCGTGGTCCTGCACCCGCGGGGTGCCCTCGCCACCCACGGGCACGAGCGGGTTGCCGCGGCGCGCCGACTCCCCCGAGTGCAGCGCCGCCCACGCGGCCAGCAGCTCCAGGTCGCGCACCTCGGCGAGCCGACGATCGCGCACCGCAGCGGACGCCGCAGCGAGCAGCTCCGCCGGGACCAGATCGTCGAACACGTGTTCGATCCTACGCCGGGCGCGAGATCCGGGCAACGGTCCGTCCCCAGCCTTCGGGCACTCGGCCCCCCTGTACGGCAGGACTCACCTCGAGCACCGCCGAGCCCGCTGCTGGTGCACACGCGTCGGCTCCTCGCCGGAGGGAGAGAGCGCCGCGTCGGGAAGGCCGCGGCCGGCAGTGGCAGACCAGCGCCGCTCACCCGAGCCGCCACCGGCCAGCCGGCCGCGGGACCACGCGCCGGCCGGCGCCTGCGGGACTACAGCTCCCGCTGCAGCACCAGCGCGTCGGAGCCGTCGCGGTAGTACCGCGGCCGACGGTGGATCTCGGCGAACCCGGCGTGCGCGTAGAACGCCACCGCCCCCGCGTTGCCCGCGGCCACCTCGAGCAGCAGGCGCTCGGCGCCCGCCTGGCGAGCGACGTCGAGCACGGCGGCGAGGAGCGCCGTGGCCACACCGGTACGCCGCGCCTCGGGTGCCACCCCGATGCGGAGCAGGTCGGCGACGTCGCCCGCGACGCCGAGGACGGCGTACCCGACGATCGCGTCACCGGCGGTCACGTCACCGGCGGCCACCACCACGGTCCGCCCCGGGCCGGTGAGCTCATCGGCGACGAGGTCGGCGCTCCACGCGTCGACCCCGAAGAGGGCGGCCTCGAGGGCGACCAGCCGGGGGACGTCGGCGGGCCGGGCGATCCGCAGCACCGGCGGCTCGCCCGCGCTCACCGGTCGGCGGCGGCGACGGCGTCGGGGCGCCGCAGGTAGAGCGGCTCGGGGTCGAGCAGCTCGACCCGCTCGCCCGCGACCGCCCGCGCGAGCCAGCCGGCGTCGGGCTCGGTGGGCCCGACGGACCGCGGGAAGGCCTCGGGGTAGAGCAGCGCGCCGGCCCCGACGACCGGCACGTCGGACGCCACGTCGGCGGGCCGGGCCACGACGGGGCCCTCGCGGCGGGTGCCGTCGGCGTCGTACGACGCCAGGTAGACCTCCTTGCGCCGCGCGTCCGTGGCGACGAGGAACGGCTCGCCCACCGCGCCGGTGGCCACGGCCTCGACGGCGAGCGCGTCGAGGGTGCACACGCCGTACGTCGGGAGCTCGAGCACGTGCGCCAGCGTGCGGGCGGTCACCAGCCCGACCCGCAGGCCGGTGAAGGGGCCCGGGCCCACCCCGACGACGAGCGCCGTGAGGTCGAACCGGTCGACGCCGGCCTGCGCGAGGCAGGACGCGACGAGCGGCGCGAGCTGCTCCCCGTGCTTCATGGGGCGCTCGGCGACGCCGGCGGCGAGGACGGTGTCGGTGTCCGCGTCGTAGACCGCCGCGCAGACCCGGGGCGTGGCGGTGTCGAAGGCGAGCAGCACGCGGGCGAGCCTAGACGAGCACTCCGGCCCAGCGCGGGCCGACGCCGCGCACGCGGACGACGCGGGGGTCGGCCCCCTCGTCACCCTCGTCGCCCTCGGCGCGCTCGATCACGACCTCGAGCCGCTCGTCGGCGAGCTGCTCGGCGAGGCCGGCGCCCCACTCCACGACGGTGACGGCCTCGTCCAGCGAGGCGTCGAGGTCGAGGTCGTCGAGCTCGGCCGCGCGCCCGAGGCGGTAGGCGTCGACGTGCACGAGGTCCGGCCCGCCGACGGTCGAGGGGTGCACCCGCGCGATCACGAAGGTCGGCGACGTGACGTCGCCGCGCACGCCGAGGCCGGCGCCGAGGCCCTGGGTGAAGGTGGTCTTCCCGGCCCCCAGCCCCCCGGTGAGCACGAGCAGGTCGCCCGCACGCAGCACCCCGGCCAGCTGCCGGCCGAGCGCCCGCATGGCGTCGGCGTCCGGCACCTCGTGGACCGACCCCACACCGCTCGCCCCGCCGCTCACCGGGCACCCCCCGCGGGGCGGACGAGCTCGACGTACGGCGCGGGCCGGCCCGACTCGACGAAGCCGTGCGCCTCCCAGAACGCCACCGAGCGGGGCAGCTCGGGACGGGCGAGCACGGCGAGCGTGCGGTCGCCGGCGTGTGCGACGACCGCCTCCACCATGCGCGACCCGACCCCGTGGGCCTGCCACCCGGGCAGCACCCCGAAGCGGCGCACCCACACCAGCCCCCGCGCCGGGTCGGGGTCGAGGAGCAGGGCACCGACCGCCTCGCCGACGCCGTCGGGGCCGGTCGTCTCGGCCAGCATCCCGCCCGCCGGGCGCAGGGCCACGGCCAGCGACGCGGGCGTCTCGGCGAGCGCGTCCGCCGGCGGGTCGAGCGCCGGACGGGCCGCGAACGCGGCGCGCACCACGGCGTGGACCCGCGCGGCCTCCTCGGGACCCACGAGCCGCACGGCCAGGGCGCCCGGGGCGGGGACGGCGGGGGCGGGAGCCACGGGAGCCGCGTCAGCCACGGGAGGCCGCCTCCAGGAGTTCGTCGAGGGCCTCGTTCACGCGCTCGTGCCGCTCGAGGATCACCATGTGCCCCGCGTCGTCGAGCTCGAGCAGGCGCGACCCGGCGATGTGGGCGTGCAGCTTGCGGCTGTGCCCGATGGAGGTGAGCTTGTCGGCGGTGCCGCAGACGATCGTGGTGGGGACGGACTCGAGCGCCTCGACGACCGCGAACTTGTCGAGGGTGCCGAACGCCGGGAAGAACTCGGCGAGCACCTCGAAGGAGGTGCGGCTGAGCATCCGGTCGACGAAGCGGACGTAGCTCTCCGGCACCTCGCTGCCGAACGCGTAGCGCTCGGTGGCCACCAGCGCGACGGCCCGCCCGGCGCGCCGGAAGCCGTCGACCACCCGGTGGCCCCGCGCCAGCGCGGCGACCGCGCGCACGGCGAGCTGGCCGCCGATGGTGCGGGGCAGCACCGGCACCAGCACGCGGCTCGGGTCGAGGCCGCCCGCGGTGGTGGAGACGAGACCGACGCCCACGACGCGGTCGCCGAACATCTCCGGGTGCTCCTCGGCCAGGGCGATGACCGTCATGCCGCCCATCGAGTGGCCCACGAGCACGACGGGGCCCTCGGGCACCACGTGGTCGAGCACCGTCCGCAGGTCGCGGCCGAGCTGCTCGATCGTGGCGTTCTCCCGGCTCGACCGCCCCGAGCGTCCGTGCGAGCGCTGGTCGTAGAAGACGGTGCGCAGCTGGCCCCGGTAGGCGGCCCGCTGGAAGTGCCAGCAGTCGAGGTCGAGGGCGTAGCCGTGGACGAACACGACCGTCGGGAGCACGCCGCCCGTCACCCCGGCCGGCGCCGCCTCGGGCTCGTCGACCTCGACGTGCAGCGCGACGCCGTCGTCGGCCACGACCGTCACGGCGGGCGAGCGCAGCGACCCCAGCTCGACCTCGTCGCCGGCGCCGCGGCGTCCGATGACCTTGCGCCGGTGCGCGACCCCGGCCGCGGCGGCACCGGCCAGCGCGGCACCCGTCGCGCCGGCGGCCAGCGCCCACAGCGCCCGCCGGCCGGCCCGGCCCTCGTGCGACCCGTCAGCCACGACGTACCTCCTCGCTGTCGACGTGGACCCGCCGTGCTCGCCCGCGCATGCGGGTGACGACCTCGTAGTCGATCGTGCCGCAGGCCCGCGCCCACTCCAGCGCGGTCGGCTCGCCGGCGGTGCCCGGGCCGAGCAGCACGACGGGGGTGCCGGGCGGCAGCAGCTCGCCGTCGAGGTCGACGACGAACTGGTCCATGCAGACGCGGCCCCGCACCGGCCGGCGGCGGCCCGCGACCAGCACCTCCGCGGCCTGCTCCGGGCCCACGCCGGCGGCGGCGTGCCGGGGGACGCCGTCGCCGTACCCCAGCGGGACGAGCCCCACCGTCGTCGCCCGGTCGGCGACCCAGGTGTGGCCGTAGGAGACACCGTCGCCCGGCCGCAGCGCCTTGCTCAGCACGAGGGGCGCGCGCACCGTCATGGCCGGCACGAGCGCGGGCCGTCCCCCGGGCACGTCGGCCTCCGGCACGTCGGGGGCGGGGTCGATGCCGTACGACGCGATGCCGCACCGCACGAGGTCGAACCGGGCGTCGGGCCGCAGCAGCGCCCCGGCGGAGTTGGCGAGGTGCCGCACCTCGGGCCGCAGGCCGGCGGCGTGCGCCACCTCCAGCGCGGCGCGGAAGACGTCCGCCTGCGCGGCGTTCGCCGGGTGCGCGGGCTCCTCGGCGGCGGCGAGGTGGGACCAGATCCCCGTGACGCGCAGGTCCCCGGCCGTCTCCGCCGCGCGGGCCGAGGCCACGAGCGCGGGCCAGGCCTCGGGCAGGGCGCCGCCGCGGTGCAGACCCGTGTCGACCTTCAGCTGGAGCCGGGCGGGCCGGCCGGTGGCCCGGGCCGCCCGCACCACGCCGTCGACCTCGACGGGCGAGTACGCCGTCACGTCCACGCCCGCGGCGACCACCGGCGCGAGGTCCTCGCCCGGCATCGTCAGCCAGCAGAGCAGCGGTCCCTCGTCGCCCGCGGCACGCAGCACCAAGGCCTCGGCGGGCGTCGCCACGCCCAGCCAGTCGGTGCCGGCCGCGCGGGCGGCACGCGCCACCTCGACCATCCCGTGGCCGTAGCCGTCGGCCTTGACGACGGTCATCATCGCGGCCGGCGCGACCCGCTCCCGCAGCACCCGGACGTTGTGCCGCACGGCCGCGAGGTCGACGACGACCTCCGGGCGGTCCGCGGCAGACATGGGGGCGATCATCGCAGGCCGACGAGCAGGTCGCGCACCACCTCGGGGATGGCGTCGGCCACCTGCCCGGCGGTGATGGGGCCGCCCTGGCTCGCGTACGTCGCCGCCGCGCCGTGCAGCCACGCGCCGGCGGAGGCGGCGTCGTACGGCGTCAGCCCGGCCGCGAGCAGCGCGCCCACGAGGCCGCCCAGCACGTCGCCGGCCCCCGCGGTCGCCAGCCACGGCGTGCCGCTCGCGACGACGCGGGCCCGGCCGTCGGGGCGGGCGACGACGGAGCGGCGGCCCTTCAGCAGCACGACGGCGTCGTGGCGCTCGGCCGCACGGCGGGCGTGGGCGAGCGGGTCGGCCTCGACCGCGGCGCGCTCGACGCCGAGCATCGAGGCCAGCTCGCCGGCGTGCGGCGTCAGCACGGCCGGCACGGGCAGGCCCTGCTCGGGGTCGACGTGGCGCAGGGCCTCCGCGTCGACGACGACGGGCACCCCGTCGGCGAGCGCGGCCCGCAGGGCGGCCCCGGCGCGCTCGTCACCGCCCGAGCCGACCGTCCAGGCCTGCACACGGCCGACCCCGACGACCTCGGGGTGCACGTGCCGCACGCGGTCGAGCACGGCCGGGTCCCCGACGTAGCGCACCATCCCGACGAGGCCGGTCGCCGCGCCCGCGACGGCCAGCAGGCCGGCGCCCGGGTAGCGTCCCGAGCCGGCGCGGACGCCGACGACGCCCCGCACGTACTTGTGGGCGTCGGGCGCCGGCCGGGGCAGCAGGGCCGCGACGTCCGCGGCCTGCAGCGCCTCGACCTCGGCGAGCGGCAGGTGCGGGCCCAGCCCGATGTCGACGAGGTGCACCGCGCCCGCTGCGGCCGCGGCCGGGTCGACGAGGTGGGCGACCTTGTGGGTGCCGAACGTGACGGTCAGGTCGGCCCGCACGTGGTCGCCCTCCGGCAGGCGCCCCGTGTCGACCTCGACGCCGCTGGGGACGTCGACGGCCACGACCTTGACGCCCGACCCCGCGGGGGCCAGCACCTCCAGCGCGCGCCGGGCGTCGGGGCGGAGCCCGGGACGACCGCCGATGCCCACGATGCCGTCCACCACGACCTCGGGCAGCCGGCGGCGCGCGCCGGCCCCGTCGTCCTCACCCAGCCCCCGCCGCACCCGGCCGCCGGCCGCGCGCAGCGCCGCCAGCCCCGCGGCGTGCACCTCGTCCGCCAGCAGCACGGCCTCGACCGCGACGCCGCGGCGGGCGAGGAGCGCGCCGGCGAGCAGGGCGTCCCCGCCGTTGTCCCCGCCGCCCACGAGGAGCGTGACCCGGCGCCCGTAGGCGGAGCCGAGCAGCCCCACGACCGCGTGCGCCAGACCGGTGGCCGCCCGCTGCATCAACGTGCCGGCGGGCAGACCCACCGCGAGCGCCGCCTCCGCGGCCCGGACCTGCTGCTGGGTGTGCGCCGACCTCATGGGGTCACGCTATCGACCCGGCGCGCTGGCGGGACCTGGCACGGTGGGGGGATGACGCACGACGCCTCGTCCCCCACCGCCGACGTCGCCGTGATCGGCGGCACCGGCTTCTACTCCTTCCTCGACGACCCGCGCGAGGTCACGGTCACCACGCCGTACGGCGAGCCCTCCGCCCCCGTGTCGGTCGGCACCGTGGCGGGTCGTTCCGTGGCGTTCGTGCCGCGGCACGGCCCCCACCACGAGTTCCCGCCGCACCGCATCAACCACCGCGCCAACCTCTGGGCGCTGCGCTCGCTGGGGGTGCGGCAGGTGCTCGCGCCGTGCGCGGTCGGCGGGCTGCGGCCCGAGGTGGCGCCCGGCGACGTCGTCGTGCCCGACCAGCTCGTGGACCGCACGTCGGGCCGGGTGCAGAGCTACGTCGAGACCGGCGCCGTGCACCTGCCCTTCGCCGACCCCTACTGCGCCGGGGTGCGGGCCAGCGTGCTCGCCGCGGGCGAGGCGACCGGCGGCGGCGCCGAGCGCGGCATCGTCGACGGCGGCACGATGGTCGTCGTCGAGGGCCCGCGCTTCTCGACGCGCGCCGAGTCGCGCTGGTTCGCCGACCAGGGCTGGACGCTCGTGAACATGACGGGCCACCCCGAGGCGGCGCTGGCCCGCGAGATGCGGCAGTGCTACGCCGCCATCGCGCTCGTCACCGACATGGACGCGGGCGCCGAGGGCGGCGAGGGCGTCGGCCAGGCCGAGGTGTTCGAGCGGTTCAAGGCGAACCTCGACCGCCTGCGGGGTCTCCTCACGGCGACCATCGAGCGGCTCCCCGACCCCGACGGCTGCAGCTGCTCGTCGTGGGCCGACGACGTCGAGCTCACCTACGACGTGCCCGGGCCCGCCTGATGCGCGTGCTGCTCACCGGCGCGGCCGGGTTCATCGGGGGCGCGATCGCCGACGCGCTCGCCGAGGCGGGCCACGAGGTCGTCGGCGTCGACCTCATGCTCCCGCAGGCGCACGGCTCCGCGGAGGCGCCGCCGGGCGTCCACGTGCACGACGTGCGACGGCCCGAGGTCTGGCCCGCGCTCCTCGAGGGCGTCGACGCGGTGTGCCACCAGGCGGCCGTCGTCGGGGCGGGCGTGAAGGTCGCCGACCTCCCCGACTACGCCTCCCACAACGACCTCGGCACCGCCGTGCTGCTGGCCGCGATGCACGAGGCCGGCGTCGACCGCCTCGTGCTCGCGTCCTCGATGGTGGTCTACGGCGAGGGCCGCTACACGTGCCCGGAGCACGGCGACGTGAGCCCGCCCCCGCGGCCGGTCCCGGCGCTCGAGGCGGGCGACTTCGAGGTGCCGTGCCCCGTCTGCGGCGGGCCGCTCGACTGGGCCCTCGTCGACGAGTCGGCACCGCTGGCCCCCCGGGGTGCGTACGCCGCGAGCAAGGCCGCGCAGGAGCACTACGCCGCCTCGTGGGTGCGCCAGGCCGACGCCGCGGCGGTGGCGCTGCGCTACCACAACGTCTACGGCCCGCGGATGCCGCGGGACACGCCGTACTCGGGGGTGGCGGCCATGTTCCGCTCCTCGCTGGAGCGGGGCGAGGCGCCGCGCGTCTACGAGGACGGCGCCCAGGTGCGCGACTTCGTGCACGTCGCCGACGTGGCGCGGGCCAACGTGGCCGCGCTCGAGGCCGCCGTGGCCGCCGAGCCGGGCCACTGGGCGGCGTACAACGTCGCGTCGGGCCACCCCGTCACCATCCGCGAGGTGGCCGAGCTGGTGGCGACCGGCACGCAGGCCGGGCTCGCGCCCGAGGTCACCGGGCAGTTCCGCCCCGGCGACGTGCGCCACGTCGTCGCCTCGCCCGAGCGGGCGGCGGCCGAGCTGGGCTTCCGCGCGCAGGTGCTGCCCGCCGATGGACTGCGCGCGTTCGCGACGGCGCCGCTGCGCGCCTGAGGCGGCGCCGGGGCGGGGCCGGGGGTCACCAGCTGGTGTAGAGCAGGTGCTCCAGGACGAGCGCCAGCACCACCTGCAGCCCCAGGGCCGGGGTGCGCCAGCGGGCCGGCAGGAGGGCGAGCGAGAGCGTCAGCCAGGGGATGAACGGCAGCCAGATCCGCTCCACCTCCGCCTTGCTCATGCCCGAGGCGTCGGCGGCGAGGACGCAGGCGAACCCGCCGCCCGCGAGCCACAGCAGGGCCCGCAGGTCGGGGCCGGGCCCCGGCTCGTCGCTGCGCCGGGCCCGCAGCGCGGCCACGACGTGGGCGCCCCAGGCCCCCGCGCCGGCGCCGACGGCGAGCCCCGCGCTGAGCAGGAGGGCGGCGAGGTTGCCCCACACCCAGTACGACGCGGGCCGCAGCGTGGCGATGCCCGCGTAGTAGCGCTCGACCAGCACGGGGTAGGCCTCCCACCACGCGAACCCGGCCGCGGCGAGGACGAGCACCACGACGAGCGCGGTGGCGGCCGCCACGGGCAGCGGGCGCCACGAGCGCGCCACCACGAGCACCGCGAGGGCGACGAGCCCGATGAGCGGCATGCCGTAGGACATGAGCACGCCCAGCCCGAGGAGCACGCCGGCCAGGCCCGACCAGGCCAGGCCGCGCCAGGCCAGCCAGCCGCCCGTGCGGCTCGCCCGCGCCCCGGCCGCGAGGCACGCGAGCCCCCACGCGGTCGTGACCGCGATGACGGCGTCGCCCGAGGTGGCGAGGTAGACCGCGGACGGGGTGAGGACGAGGAACGGCGCCGCGCGGCGGGCCGCTGCCTCGGCCCCGAGCACCCGGAGGGTGACGAGCACGGCGGGCGCCAACGTCGCGGCGAGCAGCACGACCACGACCGCGGCGGCGAGGTCACCGCCCAGGCCCAGGCGCACGAGCAGCACGAAGAACAGCGTCATGCCCGGCGGGTGGCCCGCCACGTGGGTGGGCCACTGGCCCTCGGACTCGTCGGGGATCCGGGCGGTGAAGCCCTGCAGGAACGCCCCCACGTCGTCGACCGCGCGCGCGGTCGGGAGGTACTCGTCGTCCGCGCCCAGCTTGCGCGTCAGCCCGCTCTCCCCGTCGGTCAGCGCGAGCGCCAGCAGCCAGGCCAGCCCCGCGCCGTACGCGACGAGCAGGAGGCCGCGCCAGCCCAGGCGGTCCGCGAGTCGACCGCCCCAGGCGACGCCGGCTGCCGCGAGCAGCAGCGCGGGCACCGTGCCGATGCCCACCCCGGGCCGCCAGAAGCCGTGCAGCGGCGGCAGGTCGCCGGAGACCTGCGCCTTCGCGGAGCGCGCCCACACCTGCCAGTCGACGGCGGGCGGCACGACCAGCGCGGCCAGCACCAGCAGGGCGGCCACCACCAGCCCCACCCCGGCCGCCGTCGCGACGGTGCGGGGCCGGGGGCCCGCGGCGGGCGCGGAGGTCGAGGTCGCGGGGAGGTCGGCCATGCCGGTCACCCTAGGCAGCGACCGGTTGGGCGAGGGGGCCCCGCGCACGGCCGCGTCGACCGGGCGTCGCCCAGGCGCCACCTACTGTTGGCTGCTGTGACACCCCCCTCCTCCTCCGGGGACCTCCCCGCCGGCGCCTGCGACCTGGTGCTGCCGTGCCGGGACGAGGCGGCCGCGCTGCGGCACCTGCTGCCGATCGTTCCCGACACCTTCTCCGTGGTGGTGGTCGACAACGGCTCGCGCGACGGCACGGCGGACGTCGCCCGGTCGCTGGGCGCCCGCGTGGTGGTCGAGTCGACCCCGGGGTACGGCGCCGCGTGCCACGCCGGCCTGCTCGCCGCGACCGCCGACCTCGTCGCGTTCATGGACGGCGACGGCTCGTTCGACCCCGCCGCCCTGCTGCCCCTGGTCGAGGACGTCCGCTCCGGGCGCGCCGACATGGCGGTCGGGCGTCGCCGCCCGGTCGGGCGCGGCGTGTGGCCGTGGCACGCCCGGGCCGGGAACGCGCTGGTCGTCGCCTGGCTGCGCCGGCGCATCGGCATGCAGATGCACGACATCGGCGCCGTGCGGGTGGTGGGGCGCACCGCGCTGCTCGACCTCGGCGTCGAGGACCGGCGCTTCGGCTACCCCGTCGAGCTGGTCGACCGGGCCGTGCGCGCCAGGTGGCGCATCACCGAGCACGACGTCGCCTACCACCCGCGGGCCGAGGGCACCCGCTCGAAGGTGTCCGGCTCCGTGCGCGGCACCGTCCGCACCGCCCGCGACTTCTGGCGGGTGCTCTCGTGAGCGCCCGGCCCCCGCAGCCCGCCCACGTCCTCGTCGTCGCGAAGGCGCCCGTCCCGGGCCTGGCGAAGACGCGGCTGGGCGCCGAGGTCGGCATGCCCGAGGCCGCGGCGCTCGCCGCGGCGGCGCTGCTCGACACGCTCGAGGCGGCCGAGGCGTACGCCGGCCCCCACCGCTGCCACGTCGCGCTCGCCGGCGACCTGGCGGAGGGCGCCGAGACCGAGGCGCTGACGACGGCGCTGGCCGGCTGGACGGTGCGGCCGCAGGTCGACGGCGACTTCGACGAGCGGCTCGCGGCGGCGCACGCCGCCGTGCCCGGCCCCGTCGTGCAGGTCGGCATGGACACGCCCCAGGTGACCCCGGCCCTCCTCGCCGAGGTGGCCGCCGGCCTCGCCGACCACGACGCGGTGCTGGCCCCGGCGGCCGACGGCGGCTGGTGGGCGCTGGCCCTGCGCGACCCCCGCGACGCGGCAGCCCTGCGGGGCGTGCCGATGTCGACGGCCGACACCGGGGCCGCGACCCGCGCGGCGCTCGAGGCGGCCGGGCTGAGCGTCGCCACGGCCCCCGAGCTCGTCGACGTCGACGAGGTGGCCGACGCCCGCACGGTGGCCGCGGCGGCGCCCGCGACCCGCTTCGCCCGCGGCTGGCGGGCGGCCACCGGGCACGCCGACCCATCCGGTTCCGCCGCGGCGTCGAACCCCACCCCATGCGCACGTCACGACGACCCGGCGGGAGGAGGTGGCCGATGACGGAGCTGTCCTTCTCCGAGCTGTTCGCCCGCGCCCTCAACGGCACGCCCTGCACGGTGATCGGGGCCGCCGACGCCTCGGGCGACGCCCCCGAGGCGCTGCCCGTGGGCGACTGGCGCCGCCCCGCCCAGAAGTCCGACCTCGCCGTGCTCGACCTCTGCGAGGGCGTGACGATCGACGTCGGCTGCGGACCGGGTCGGATGGCGGCGGCCCTGGCCGAGCGGGGCCACGACGTGCTCGCCATCGACGTCGTCGCCGAGTCCGTCCGCCTGGCGCGCGAGCGGGGCGTGGTGGCGATGCAGCACGACGTCTTCGAGGCGCTGCCCCACGAGGGCCGCTGGACCACCGTGCTCCTGGCCGACGGCAACGTGGGCATCGGCGGCGACCCGGCGACGTTGCTGCGCCGGGTGCGCGAGCTGGTGGAGCCCCGCGGCCGCGTCGTCGTGGACCTCGCCGGTCCGGGCGTGGGCATCGCCTCTCGGTGGGCCCGCCTGCAGTGCGGCGACGACGTCAGCCGCCCCTTCCGCTGGTCGGTCGTCGGGGTCGACGCGATCGAGGATCTGGCCCGCGCGGCCGGCCTCGAGGTCCTCACCCTCCACGTGGTCGACGACGACGAGGACGAGCGGTGGACCGCCGTCCTCGGCAACCCCGCCCCCGCCACCGGGTCCGGCGCGTCTTCGTGAGCCGGCCGGCCGTGCCCACCGAGGCCGCTTTCACCTCGCGGCTGCGGAGCGCGGCCGTCGCGGCCCGGGTGGGCGCCGTCCTCGGCGTCTGCTTCGCCGTCTGCTTCCTCACCGGGCTCGTCAGCCACTGGGCGCAGCTGCCCCGGCCCGCGGTCCCGTTCCCGACGTCCCCCGCGTGGGGCTACCGGGTGACCCAGGGCCTGCACGTCATCAGCGGCATCGCGTGCGTGCCCCTCCTGCTCGTCAAGCTCTGGTCCGTGCAGCCCCGCCTGCTGCGGCCCGTGCCCCGCGGCACGCGCCGGCGCCTGCTCGAGGTCGCCGAGCGCGGCTCCATCGGCGTGCTCGTCGCCGCCGCGATCTTCCAGCTCGCGACCGGCCTGGCCAACGCCGCCCGCTGGTACCCCTGGCAGGACTTCTCCTTCCGCACCACCCACTTCGCCGTCGCCTGGGTCGCCATCGGCGCCCTCGTGCTGCACGTCGCCGTCAAGCTGCCCGTCATCCGCGCCGCGCTCGGCGCCGACGTCGACGACACCGCCCTCGACCGGCCGACCGCCACCCGGGCCGACGCCCTCTCGCGGCGCGGGCTGCTGCGCACCACGTGGGCCGCGGCCGGCGTCGCCGTGCTCGCCACCGCCGGCAGCAGCGTCCCGTGGCTGCGCGACGTCTCCGTGCTCGGCGTCCGCTCGGGCGACGGACCCCAGGGCGTGCCGATCAACACCTCGGCCGAGCGCGCGGGCGTGCGGGCGGCCGCGAGCGACCCGGCGTACCGGCTCGAGGTGGTGCACGGCGAGCGCACCGTGCTCCTCACCCGCGCGGACCTCGCGGCCCTCCCGCAGCGCACCGAGACCCTCCCCATCGCCTGCGTCGAGGGCTGGAGCGCGTCGGGCACGTGGGGCGGGGTGCGGCTGCGCGACGTGCTCGACCTCGTCGACGCGCCACGCCGCCCGCACGTCGTCGTGACCTCGCTGCAGGAGTCGGGGCCCTACCGGCGCACCGAGCTGCCCGGGAACTTCGCCGACGACGACCGCACTCTGCTGGCCCTCGAGCTGTCCGGCGAGCCGCTGACGCTCGACCACGGCGCCCCGACGCGCCTCATCGCGCCGAACCGGCCCGGCGTGCTGCAGACCAAGTGGGTCACCCGTCTGGAGGTGCGGGCGTGACGGCGGTCCGCGGGGTGCTGGGGGCGCTCGGCGTCGGGCTGGCGGCGTACGGCGCGTTCCTCCTGCTCACGCGCCAGGAGGGGCCGCAGGTGCTCGACGTCGCCCTGTGGTTCGTCGTCGGCGTCGTGCTGCACGACGCCGTGCTGGCCCCCCTCGCGGGGGCGGTGGGGTGGGCGCTGCCCCGCGTGGTGCCCGGGCCCGCCCGCGCGCCCGTCGCCGCCGGTCTCGTCGTGCTGCTCACCGTGACGCTGGCCGCGGTACCGGTGCTCGGCCGGTTCGGCGCGCTGCCCGACAACCCCACGCTGCTCGACCGGCCCTACGCGGCGGGCTGGGGCGTCCTCGCGGGTCTCGTGACCGCGGCCGTCGTGGCGGGCACGGTCGTGCGGGCCCGGCGCGCCTAGGCGCGGCTAGCGCTCCAGCACCACGAACGCCGTCGCGACCCCCGCGTCGTGGCTCAGCGACACGTGGGAGTCGCGCACCCCCAGCGCCGTGGCGCGGGCCAGCACGGTGCCCCGCAGGGCGAGGTACGGCGCCGCGCCCGCCTCGCGCAGCACCTCGGCGTCGTGCCACGCGAGGTCGCCGGGGGCGCCCAGGGCCTTGGCGAGCGCCTCCTTGGCGGCGAAGCGCGCGGCCAGCGACTCCAGCGAGCGGCCCGCGACCTCGGCGGGGGTGAAGAGCCGCTCGCGCAGGCTCGGGGTGCGCTCCAGGGAGGCACCGAACCGGCCGACGTCGCAGACGTCGACCCCCACGGCCACGATCGGCACGCCCGGCCCGCGCCTACTCGACCGTGACGGACTTGGCGAGGTTGCGGGGCTGGTCGACGTCGTGGCCCATCACGGTCGCGAGCTCGCAGGCGAAGAGCTGCAGCGGCACGGTGGCCACGAGCGGCTGCAGCAGCGTCGGCACCTTGGGCAGGCGGAAGAGCACGTCGGCGTAGGGCTGGATGTCCGTGTCGCCCTCCTCCGCGAAGCAGATGGTGCGGGCGCCGCGCGCGCGGACCTCCTGGATGCCGCTGATCATCTTGTCGTGCAGCTGGTCCCGCCCGCGCGACGGCACGATGCAGAGCACGGGCAGGCCCTCCTCGACGAGCGCGATGGGGCCGTGCTTGAGCTCGCCGGCGGCGAAGCCCTCCGCGTGGAGGTAGGCCAGCTCCTTCAGCTTGAGCGCACCCTCGAGCGCGACCGGGTAGCCCGCGTGGCGCCCGAGGAACAGCACGGAGGTGGCGTCGACGTGCTCCCCGGCGAGGTCGTAGACCTGCTGGGCGCGGTCGAGCACGTCCTGGATCTGCGCCGGGACGGCCTCGAGCTGGCGGACCACCTGGTTGATCTCGTCGCCGTACCGCGTGCCCTTGACCTGGGCCAGGTAGAGGGCGAGCAGGTAGCACGCGACCAGCTGGGTGAGGAAGCCCTTGGTGGAGGCGACCCCGATCTCGGGGCCGGCGTGGGTGTAGATGACCGCGTCGGACTCGCGGGGGATCGTCGAGCCGTTGGTGTTGCAGATGGCCAGGACGCGGGAGCGCTGGGTGCGTGCGTGCCGGATGGCCTGCAGGGTGTCGGCGGTCTCGCCGGACTGGCTGATCGCGACGACGAGCGTCGAGTAGTTGAGGATCGGGTCGCGGTAGCGGAACTCGCTCGCCAGCTCCACCTCGACCGGGATGCGGCACCAGTGCTCGATGGCGTACTTCGCGACCATGCCGGCGTAGAACGACGTGCCGCACGCGATGATGATGATCTTGTCGATGTCGCGCAGCTCGTCGTCGCTCAGGCGCACCTCGTCGAGCTGGAGCCGGCCCTGGGCGTTCGTGCGGCCGAGCAGCGAGTCGGCCACGGCGCGCGGCTGCTCGAAGATCTCCTTGCGCATGAACCAGTCGTGGCCGTCCTTCTCGGCGGCCGAGAGGTCCCAGTCGACGTGGTACTGCCGGCCCTGCGCGGGGACGCCGTCGAAGCCGGTGACCTCGACGCCCTCGCGGGTGATGGTGACGACCTGGTCCTGGTCGAGCTCGAGGGCCTCGCGGGTGTGCTCGATGAACGCGGCGACGTCGGAGCCGAGGAAGTTCTCGCCGTCACCGAGGCCGACCACCAGCGGGGAGTTGCGGCGCGCGGCGACGACCCGGTCGGGGTCCAGCGCGTCGACGGCCACCAGCGTGAAGGCGCCCTCGAGGCGCGAGCACACGCGCTGCATCGCGACCGTCAGGTCCTCCCCCGACGCCAGCTGCAGCTCGAGGAGGTGGGCGGTGACCTCGGTGTCGGTCTCGGAGACGAGCGCGATGCCCTCGTCCTCGAGCCGCTTCCGCAGCGCCGCGAAGTTCTCGATGATCCCGTTGTGCACCACCGCGAGGCGGCCCTGGCTGCCGAGGTGGGGGTGGGCGTTGACGTCGGTGGGGGCGCCGTGGGTGGCCCAGCGGGTGTGGCCGATGCCGGTGGTCGAGGTCGGCAGTGGCGTCTCGGCGATCGCCTTCTCGAGGTTCGCGAGCTTGCCCGCCCGCTTGTCGACCGCCAGCGCGCCCTCGTGGACCAGCGCGATGCCCGCGGAGTCGTAGCCGCGGTACTCCATCCGCCGCAGACCCTCGATCACGACGTCCTGGGCCGAACGCTGACCGACGTACCCGACGATTCCACACATAGCGGCTGAGTCTACGGCGCCTCCGGGCTTTTCCCGGGACCCGCGACTCCGGGCCCCGGTGCCGTCGCGGCGGGACGGCGTGCTGCAACAATGCCCCCCATGTCTGCCGCCGGCGACGTGGTGCACCTCGACCACCACGGACGCGAGCCCGCCTCCCCGTACGTCGAGCTCGACCGGTCCGCGTGGGCCGGGCTGGCCGACGCCACGGAGAGCCCGCTGACCTACGCCGAGATCCGCCGGCTGCGGGGCCTGGGCACCCACCTGGACCTCGACGAGGTGCAGCAGATCTACCTGCCGCTCTCGCGGCTCCTCAGCCTCTACGTCGAGGCGAACGGCCAGCTGCACCGGCGCACCGAGGGGTTCCTCGGGCGCCCGCAGCCCCGCCGTACCCCGTTCGTCATCGGCGTCGCCGGCTCCGTCGCGGTCGGCAAGTCGACGACCGCCCGCGTGCTGCAGGAGCTGCTGGCCCGCTGGCCCGAGCACCCCAACGTCGCGCTGGTCACGACCGACGGGTTCCTCCACCCCAACGCAGAGCTGGAGCGCCGCGGGCTGCTGGGGCGCAAGGGCTTCCCGGAGTCCTACGACCGCCGCGCGCTGCTGCGCTTCGTCGTCGACATCAAGTCGGGCCGCGACGAGGTCGAGGCGCCGATCTACTCGCACCTGTCCTACGACGTGCGCCGCGACGAGAAGGTCGTCGTGCAGCACCCCGACATCGTCATCGTCGAGGGCCTCAACGTGCTGCAGCCCGCCACCGTGCGCGACGACGGCAGCACGAGCCTCGCCGTCAGCGACTTCTTCGACTTCTCCGTCTACGTCGACGCGGCGACGAGCGACATCCGACGCTGGTACGTCGAGCGGTTCCTGCGCCTGCGCGAGACCGCGTTCCAGGACCCGGCGTCGTACTTCCGCAAGTACGCCGCGCTCACCGAGGACGAGGCCGTCGCCGAGGCGACCCGCATCTGGGACGCCATCAACGGGCCGAACCTGGTGCAGAACGTGCTGCCGACCCGGTCCCGCGCCACGCTCGTGCTCCGCAAGGACCGCGACCACTCGGTGCGGTACGTGCGGCTGCGCAAGCTCTGACGCGGGACCGGTCGGGCGCGGGCCGGGCGGGGGCCGGGGTCAGGCCCCGCCGCCGCCCGCCTTGCGCCGGTGCATCTGGGGCGCGGCGCCGCCGGCGACCTCGGGACCGTGGGCCTTGCCCTCGTTGCCCACCGAGTCGTCGGGGTGGTCGTGCGCCTGCTTGCGCGCCAACGCCTCCCGCATCTTGGCCTTGACGTCGTCCGGGGCCTTGTTCGATCCGTTCGATCCGTTCGATCCGTTCGATCCGCTCACGGGTGCCTCCTCGGCTCGCGCGTCGGGCGGGCGCCCGCCGACCTCACCACCCTGTCATCCGTCGGACTGCGGGGTCGAGCGCGTTTTCCCAACGCTGACGCCGACACCCGAGCAGGTGCCGCGGGACGCGGCCAGGGAGACCCAGCTGACGGCCGTCGGCGGCGACAGGGAGGGCGCTGTCACATCGGTGGGTGGTCCCGACGAACCACCCAGCGACTGCGGCGCGTCGAGTCCACGCTGGCGTCGGTCAGTCCGCCGGCTACCGCACCGCGACCCGCTCCCGGGCCCATGCCGCCGCGTGCGTCCGGGATCGCGCGTGCGAGGCGGTCGAGGTCGGTGGATGCCAGGGCGTCGCCTTGTCGGCAGGTGCGAACGCGGCGCCGAGGCCCGGCCGGTCACGGTTGCGGCCGGCCGAAACCATGGTCGACGCGGCGTCCTGCCGCCAAGTAGTGCTCGGTGGTCGAGACCCGCGCCTACCCGATCGACACTCGACAGCGCTGCTCGCGACCGCGAGCCATGCCAGCACTCATCCCGAGCAGGGACCCGTTTCAGGGACCGAGTCCGGACGGGTCAAACGGGACGGTCGGCGCGCGCAGTGGCTGCCCGCCGCGCGCCGGGCAGCGGTGTTCCGTTGAGGGATCCGTCAATGGGACGACGAGTCTGGGGTGCTCTCGCGCTGTTGGGCTAAGGCCGGATGCCGCGCTCGGCCAGCTCTCGTTCTGGGTCCACCGGCGCGCCAGCATCGGGACGGATCTCTAGGTGCAGGTGCGGGCCGGTTACGTTGCCGGTAGCCCCGACGGTGCCGATGCGCTGTCCCGCCTGTACCTGCTCGCCTACCGCTACTTCGATACTGGCTTGGTGGCAGTACCAGACTTCGGTGCCGTCGTTCAGTTCAAGGACGGTTCGTTGGCCGTACGGCCCGGAGGAGCCGGCTGAGCGGACCGTCCCGGCGGCTACTGCGACCAGAGGTGTCCCGGCAGGTGCGGCGAAGTCAAGGCCCGTGTGGGTGGAGGACCATCTCGCGCCGGACTGGCCAAAGCGTCCCGTGAGGCGGTAGCTCTGCAACGGGAGCACCCATCGGTTCGCCTCGCGCTCTCGAGCTTCAATCTCTGCAGCAGCTATAGCCTCCGCGCGCCGCTGACCTATAAGCGTTGCTTGGGCTTGCGCTGCGGCGGTCAGGTTCCCCAGCGCGCGAGCGCGTTGCTCTGCCGCCGCGGTCAGATCCGGTGCCTCGGGGGCGGTGGGCTCGGCCGCGCCTGGGCGCAAGGCCCCGCGGCTCACCCGGTCTGAGCGGTCTCGCAGGAGTGCAGCTTCGCGATTTGAGACGCCCGATGTGAGGTCGATCGCCGGACGCCGGTTCGAGTCGACGAGGGCGGTTGCCCCTGCGGAGCCAGAACTTCCAGTGACGGAAGCCGCCAGTCCGGCGATTATCACGAGCCCGGCGCCGACGACGCCCAAGCGTGCGTCCGCAAATCCGTCAAACCGACGTACAGAGTTCGAGGATGGGGCTCGCGACCCATGGGGCAGCAGGGAGCGTCGTCGCGGCTGAGCGGCGTGGCGGCCAGCCGAGGAGGCGCTGGAAGCAGCGGCGCGCTGCGGGGCAGCCTGTTGCTCGGGCTCGGTCTGGGGCTCGGTCTGGGCAGGCCCCGGACGCCGACGCGTTGAGTGGACTGAGAGCCGGGGCTCGCCGCGGTGCGAGGGCGCTATTGCAGGGCTGGGAAGAGTGCTTCTACGCAAGATGAAATCTCTTTGCTTCCTGTTGTCCCCGGTCGTGGTGGCTTCCGCGCGGCTTCGGCGGCGCGGTTCACACGTTGCGGGGGGAGTGCCATACGACGGCGCCAAAGGCGCACAGCCGGGTATTGACCGACGTCGGAGGGGCGGCGTGGGGGCATGCTCGGAACCACCGCGGGGGGGTTGATGATCCCGAGCATGCGTCTGAGGTTCCTGTCGCCCGCAAGAACGCGCGAGGAGGCGACTGGAATGCGGCCCGCGTGGGGGAGCATCCCACGGGCGACAGATGATTACTGCGCGAGCAACGCGCGCATCACGTCGATCTCGGCGGTCTGAGACGTGGCAATCTGTCCGGCGAGCTCGAGGGCGTCGTCGTTTTGGCCGTTAGCCTGCTCGTCCTCGGCCATCTCGACGGCGCCCTGGTGGTGCTCGATCATCATGGTCAAGAACATCTGGTCGAACTCAGGGCCAGACGACTGATCGAGCGCGTCCATTTCCTCGTCGCTCATCATGCCCTCCATGCCCCCACTCGAGCCGTGGCCCATGTCGGTGTGGTCCATTTCGGCACCGTCGGCCTCGACGTCCCACTCTTCTAGCAAGCCCGTCATGACCTCGATCTCGGGGCCCTGAGCGGCCTCGATCTGCTCGGCCAGGTCAAGCACCTCGGTGCTTTGCGAGCGGCCCTCCGCCATGGCCGCCATCTCGGTGGCCTGCTGGTGATGGGGAATCATCTGCTGCACGAACTCGACGTCGGCATCGTTGTAGTTGGCAGACGGCTCGCTGCCGTTGTCGGCGTCATTCGCGTTGTCTGAGCATGCGGCGAGGGTCGAGCTCAATGCGGTCGCGGCAGCTGCGAGCGCAACCGCACGGAAGAAAGTAGGACGGTTCACGGTCGTTCTCCTTGCTGAAAGGCTGGGGCACCCCCGGACGTCGGTCGTTTGACCGCGCCGGGTTGGTGGATCTGGGCTTGGTAGATCGAGCCCCTCAGCAGCGGATGACGCAGAGTTCGAGACGCGTGCGACCTATGGGCCGCAGGAGGCCGAAGACCAGCACCCCGAGATTGCAAAGGTGATATGGGCGGGCACGAAGCCAAAGAACGCGCCCCAGCCACGAAGCGCCCCGGGCCAGCAAGAGGAGGCCGCCAAGCGCTGCCAACACCGATAAGCACATCATCAGCAGGCCGTGCTGATGGCATCCCTCTACGTCACTAGGGGTCCCTGTCTCGTGCTCGCCGCAGTGGCCATGGCGGTCCTCGGAGGCCCCCGGCTTCCGTTCATTCTCAAGACCGAAGCTGTGTCTCGCAGCGGCGACCGCCTCTGCGGCCGCTGGATCGACCCGGGCCCGGGCAACGATCGCACCATTGATCAGCCCGCCCGTCGCCCCGGGTGCGCTCGTCCCGCCGAGGGGCTCCCCAGCGTGGAGGACCGCAGAAGATGCGGGCTGGCCATGCATGGACAGCGTGTGCATGCCGATCACGCCAGCGACCACAACTGTGCACAACAGCACTAGCGCCCAGCCCGCTCCAGCGGCACTTAGGCGCGGCGAGTAGCGGCGCAGCAGTCGGTCCATCGCGCTCAGCGTAGATGCGAAGACAAGCGCCTGCACAACGCCGGAGCCATCTCCCGGTCGTCGCACCCTTCTTGGGCGATACCCCCGGGGGGTATATGCTGGGGCGACGCATTGCCCGAAAGCGACAGGAGATGAAGGCTGATGGCTACTGCAACGTTCGACGTGGTTGGAATGACCTGCGGCCACTGTGAGGCATCCGTGCGCGAGGAGGTGTTGAGCATCGGTGACATCTCCGACGCCGTTGCAGATGCCTCTCAGGGCATTTTGGTCGTCACAACTGTGGACGTCGTCGGAGAGCAACTCGCGCGCGCCGTAGTCGCGGCCGTAGGCGAAGCGGGCTACACGGCGCAGCCCCGCTGAGTGAGCAGACCCGGGAGAGGGGCCTCGCCCGTGCCCGGGACCGCTCTTGGACCGTCCGCGGGCCGCCGGCCCGGCTCGAATCTCTTCTTCCCGCCTTCGGAAGGCTCACGATGTCCGACCAAGACCACGGACCCGACTGCCCTGTCAACACCCACGGGACTGGCCAAGAGGCCCAGCAACTGCAGTCGCAACTAGTTGAAAACAGCGATTCAGGTGCCCACCCGAGCCCTGGGCTGAGCCACCGAACTGCTGCGGTGGAGCACCCGCACGGTGGGCACGGTGGGCACGGTGGGCACGGTGGGCACGGTGGGCACGGTGGGCACGGCGGGCACGGCGGGCAATTCCGTCGGCTGTTCTGGATCATGCTGGCCTTGAGTGTCCCGGTGGTCGCGATGTCGCCGATGTTCTCGACGCTTGTCGGCTATGACCTGCCTGACCAGGACTGGGCGAGATGGGTTTCCCCCGTTGTGGGCTCGGTGGTCTACGTCTGGGGCGGGGGGCCCTTTCTGCGGGGCGCATTCGACGAGATCCGCGGCCGCAAGCCCGGGATGATGCTGTTGATCGCGCTCGCCATCACCGTCGCCTTCACTTCCTCCTGGGGCGCCAGCGTAGGTCTCGTGCACCAGGAGTTGGACTTCTGGTGGGAACTTGCCCTGCTGGTCGTCATCATGTTGCTGGGCCACTGGATTGAGATGCGCTCCCTGGCTCGCACCAACTCTGCGCTCGACTCATTAGCTGCCCTATTGCCGGACGAGGCGGAACGGGTTCAGGGCGAGCAAACCGTTCGGGTGCCGGCGGGTGAATTGCGCGTGGGCGATGTCGTCTTGGTCCGACCAGGCGGCAACGTCCCGGCCGATGGGCGGGTTGTTGAAGGTCGTGCCGAGATGGATGAGGCCATGATCACAGGCGAGTCTCGGACCGTGCTCCGCGCGACTGGTGACGCTGTCACGGCCGGCACGGTTGCTACGGACTCGGCCTTGAGGATCGTGGTCACCGCGATCGGGGACGACACCACCCTGGCCGGCATTCGGAGATTGGTCGAAGATGCCCAGAATTCGTCGTCTCGTGCGCAGCGCCTTGCAGATACCGCCGCAGCGTGGCTGTTCTGGTTCGCGCTGGGCTCAGCGCTTCTCACTGCGGTCACCTGGACGGTTCTCGGTCTTCCCGACGAGGGTGTCGTACGCACGATCACCGTGCTGGTGATCGCCTGTCCGCACGCGCTGGGCCTTGCAATCCCGTTGGTCGTGTCCATTGCTACCGAACGCGCTGCGCGAGGCGGGGTTCTCATCAAAGACCGCCTTGCTCTTGAGCAAATGCGCTCGATCGACGTGGTGCTGTTCGACAAGACCGGGACCCTCACCAAGGGCGAGCCCGCAGTCGTCGACGTCAGTTCGGACAATGCCGGGCTGAGCACGAATGAGTTGCTGGGCCTCGCAGCTGCGGTAGAGGTCGACAGTGAGCACCCGCTAGCGGGTGCGGTTGTTCGCGCCGCCCGCGACCGCGGAGCGCCCCTCTACCGAGCCAGTGGCTTCACATCCTCACCAGCTGTCGGCGTTCGCGCCGAGATCGAGGGCCACGAGTTCTGGGTCGGCGGGCCGCGGCTGCTGGAACAGCTCAGCCTGGAGGAGACCCCGGCAGCCGTCGCCTGGCGCCACGACGGAGCCACGGTCCTCCACCTCGTCCGCGACCAAACAGTTATTGGCTCACTACAACTGGCAGACGAGATCCGCCCTGAGTCCGCCCATGCGGTCAACGCACTTCGGCGCCGCGGCGTTGAAGTCGTCATGATCACCGGGGACGCAGAGGGGGTGGCACAAGCCGTCGCCAGCGAAGTTGGGATTCAACGTTACTTCGCTGGGGTCCGCCCCGAGGACAAGGCCGCCCTCGTGGCCACGTTGCAGCACGAAGGATCGCGGGTGGCGATGGTGGGCGATGGTGTGAATGACGCCCCAGCTCTAGCGAAGGCCGATGTTGGCATCGCCATCGGCGCGGGTACGGACGTGGCGGTCGCTTCCGCAGGCGTGATCCTCGCCAGCGACGATCCCCGCTCCGTGCTCTCCGTCATCGAGTTGTCGACGCAGTCCTACCGCAAGATGCGACAGAACCTCTGGTGGGCAGCTGGCTACAACCTGGGTGCAGTCCCCCTCGCTGCGGGGGTCTTGGCACCCGTTGGATTCGCGCTGCCAATGTCGGTTGGAGCGATACTGATGTCCGTCTCGACGGTCGTGGTGGCCCTCAACGCCCAGTTGCTGCGACGCCTCGATCTGCGTCCCGAAGCGCACGCCCAGGCCGGCGTCGTGCTTCGAGCTGATGCGGTACGGCAGCCAGGGCTGAACCCATGACGAGTGCCGCAAAGACACTTCTTGCCGCTGTCCTTCTCGTGACCACGGGCTGTGCGGGGTCACAAAGCACCGACTCCGAGCCCATCGCAATCACCCATCTCCACACCGCCGTCCGCGACCCAGTCGACGGTTCGCTGCTCTTGGCGACTCACCAGGGCTTGTACCGTAAACAAGCTGGCCGAGAGGGTGCTGATCTGGAGCTCGTCAGTCCCGTGATGGACCTGATGGGCTTCACCATGGGCCCAGAAGGCACCTATTACGCCTCCGGGCACCCCGTGATGGACCCCGCCTGTAGCGCGGTCACGGGGTGAGGGTGCGACCGGCGTTGTTGCGTAGCCAGGTCGAGGGGTCGTCCCCGCTGAACCCGCGACGCAGACGGCCCTCGCGGCTCGCGAGGACTTTGCTGCGGTGCCGCTCGAGCCCAGCGACCTGCGCCGCGTGGTGCGCTACCGCGCCGACGGGGAGCTGGCGCGACCGACCGAGGTTCACGGACGTCCTTCACTAGCGCTTCACTAGCGCCGTCACGGCGGTTTTCACAGGCCGCTCGTTTCTAGAGGGCGGACGGCTCAATCGAAACGGCTGTGCACGCACGGCCCAACGCCTTGTGCTGCGGGCGGTGCCCCGGGAGGGATCATCGAACGGGACGCTAAGCATCCCCGGGAGCGAGTAGCAAGACAGTCAGTGTCACTGAGAGCATCGGGAAATAAGACGTAAGTTTACATAAGGTAACTTATCGGCAAGCCGGGCATTCGTGATCGAGGGCTGCGCGCTCGGGTGTTGCTTGCAGGTGGTCGACGCATGAGCGACTTCTGCTGCGGGCCGGACGACGAGGCACCCGAGGACAACAAGACGGAGGGAGCGCCTCACGGGCACAACCTCCTGCCCCTGCTTACGCTCTCCCCCGGCGCCACCGAACGGTCCGGCGCGTCCGATGGCGCGCCGGATAGCTCCCTCGCCACCGCTCCCGCGGGGCACACCTTCGACGACGACTGCTGCGGCCCCTCGAGGCGGGCGGCCGACGCGCCCCTCAAGCTGGAGAGGTTCGCTCCGTGGTGGCGCGATCGGGCCCTCCTGCTGCCCGCGATCTCGGGGCTACTCCTCGCCCTGGGCCTCCTGGCCGACCACGTTGTCGACGCCGGCTCCTTCGCCCTGGCCCTGCACGCGACCGCGCTCGGGGTCGGCGGGTGGACGTTCGTGCCCGGAGCCCTGCGCCGACTACGGCGCGGGCGCCTCGGTGTCGGGCTGCTCATGACGATCGCCGCACTCGGGGCGGTCGCGCTGGGAAAGGTCGGCGAGGCCGCAGCACTAGCCTTCCTCTTCTCGATCGCCGAGGCGCTCGAAGAGCGGTCGATGGACCGGGCCCAGCACGGACTCCGCGCCCTGCTGACGCTCATCCCCGACACCGCCCGGGTGCGACGAGCCGATGCCGAGATCGACGTTCCGGCTGCCGAGCTGAGGATCGGCGACCTCTTGGTGGTCAGGGCCGGCGACCGGATCTCCACGGACGGCGTCGTCGTCGAGGGACGCTCGAGCCTCGACACCGCCGCGATCACCGGAGAGTCCATCCCCGTCCAGGTCGGTCCGGGTCAGACCTCACTGGCCGGCTCGGTCAACGGACAGGGGACGCTGCTGGTCCGCGCGGCCGCCGACGGCCGCGACAACTCCCTGACCCAGATCGTGCGACTGGTCGAGGAAGCGCACGCCCGCAAGGGTGATCGCGCCCGTCTGGCCGATCGCATCGCGCGGCCGCTGGTGCCCTCGATCCTCCTCCTCTCCACCCTGGTCGCCCTCGGCGGCCTGCTGCTCACCGATGAGCCGCTCGTGTGGGTCGAGCGGGCACTGGTCGTGCTCGTGGCAGCCTCGCCCTGCGCGATGGCGATCGCCGTGCCGGTGACCGTCATCTCGGCCATCGGGTCAGCGAGCCGTCTGGGCGTCATCATCAAGTCGGGCCACGCCTTCGAACAGCTCGGCACGATCCGAACCGTCGCGTTCGACAAGACCGGCACCCTCACCCGCAACCGTCCCGAGGTGGTGGACGTCCGCACGACTGCCGACTACAAGGAGGTCGACGTGCTGCGATGGGCCGCGGCGCTCGAGGCCACCAGCAGCCACCCGCTCGCCGAGGCCGTCGTCGCCGCCACCAAGGAGAGGGCTCGTGCGAGCGAGGTCAGCGAGATACCCGGGCGAGGCGTCACGGACTTCGTAGACGGCCACAGGGTTCGGATCGGCAGCCCTCGTTGGGTCGAACCCGGACCTCTGATGGTCGTCACCGACGAGCTCGCCGCGGGCGGGATGAGCGTGGTGGTCGTCGAGGTCGACGGGGCGGTCGCGGGCGCGATCGGCGTACGGGACGAGCTCAAGCCCGAGGCGGCGGAGGCCGTCTCGATGCTCCATGAGCGCGGCATCTCCACGATCATGCTCACCGGCGACAACCACCGCACGGCCCAGACTCTGGCGCAGCAGGTCGGGATCCTCGACGTCCGCTCGGAGCAGCTGCCGGCCGACAAGGTGGCCGCGATCGAAGCGTCCGCACGTCTCGGCCCGACGGCGATGATCGGTGACGGCATCAACGACGCACCGGCCCTCGCCTCGGCGAGCGTGGGCATCGCCATGGGGTGGCGGGGTCGGCGGCAGCGATCGAGTCCGCCGACGTGGCCTTCACCGGCACCGACCTTCGCCAGATTCCCCGCGCCCTGGACCACGCCCGGCGCGGCCGACGGATCATGACCGGGAACATCGTGATGGCACTGGCCATCATTGTGGTGCTCGTGCCCCTGGCGCTGCTGGGCGTGCTCGGACTGGCCGGTGTCGTGCTGGTCCACGAGCTCGCAGAGGTCCTGGTGATCCTCAACGGCGTCCGCGCATCCCGCGTACGTCGCGACCCCGACGAAGCCTCGTCCGACCTCCGCCGGAGCGCTCGACCCACGCCGGCACCGGGTGGCGAGCGCGGCGCGACGACGTCGGTCAGGGCAGGGGCAAACTAGGAGCGCGCTGAGGCACCTCCCTGCCCGCGCGAGATCTGGCCCACGAGCCGACCGGGAATGGAGTCTTTCTACTATCGCACATAGTATTTAGGCGATGCGCTCCGCGACCCCACCCCAGAGCACCCGAGGCCACGAGGCCCGAGCGGCCGCCCCGCGGCGTTCCGGGCCTGTGCGTTGGGGGTGGGGGCGATGGGTCTGGCGTCGGCTCACCGCGATGCGTACCGCCGTCATTCTGTTGGTCCTGCTTGCGGTCGCCGCCATTCCTGGTTCGGTGCTTCCCCAGCGCGGGGTGGCCAGCAACCCCGTGGCCGTGAACCGCTTCTACCTCAAGCACCCGGACCTGGCTCCGTGGCTGGACCGGATGTGGCTCTTCGAGGTGTACTCCGCTCCCTGGTTCGCCGCCATCTACGTCCTGCTGCTGATCTCGATGACCGGCTGCGTCATCCCCCGGTGCGCCACGCTGTGGCGGGAGTTCCGCAGCCCCCCACCGAAGGCACCTCGCCACCTCGCTCGCGAGTCCGACTTCCACGAATTCACGGTGGCCGACCCCGACCCCGACCCCGACCCCGACCCCGACCCCGACCCCGACCCGGCCGGCGCAGCGGGACCGCCCGTCTCCCGAGACGGCGCCGCCGCAGCCGCGCTCGACCGTGCCGAGGAGCACCTGCGGCGACGTGGTTTTGCCGTCGTACGAGCTCCCACCGAGGTCCGCGCCGAGAAGGGACGCGTCCGCGAGCTCGGCAACCTCGTCTTCCACCTCTCCCTGCTCATCCTGCTCGTCGGTGTCGCCGGTGGTCGACTGTTCGGCTACGAGGCCCGCGCCGCGGTCGTCGTGGGCGGCTCCTTCACTAACGTCGTGTCCTCCTACGACGCCTTCACCCCGGCACCCTGGATGGATCCCGAGGACCTGGAGCCGCTCAGCTTCACCCTTGACAGCTTCGACGCCGAGTTCGAGGCCGCTGGTGGCCGAGCCGGCGAACCGCGGGACTTCGACGCCCGGGTCACTTACACCACGACCGGGGGCGAAGGCACCGCTGAGGTGCGACCGAACCAACCCTTGGTCGTCAACGGCACCAAGTTTTTCCTCACCGGCCACGGCTACGCACCCCGGCTGACCGTGCGCGACAGCACCGGCGACGTCATCTCATCGGGCCCGACGATCTTCTTGCCCAACGACAGCGTCTTCACCTCCGACGGTGTCGTCAAGGCTCCCGACGCCCAGCCCGAAGGCCTCGCCCTGGAGGGCACCTTCTACCCCACCGCGGCTCCGGTCCAGGACGGGTTGGTCTCGGTGTTTCCCGACCAGCTGAACCCTCGGGTGGAGCTTGACGCCTGGACGGGCGACCTCGGACTCGACGACGGAGCCACCCAGTCGGTCTTCACCCTCGACAAGACGCGTCTGCGCGAGGTCAGGGAGGTCGACGGCACCGTGTGGAGCGCGACCCTTGCACCCGGCGAACAGGTCGCGCTGCCTGGTGGCGCGGGAACGGTGACGTTCAACGGCGTCACACGGTTCGCCAACTTCCAGGTCGCTCGCGACCCCGGCAAAGAGATCTCGTTGGTCGCCGCGATCCTCCTGATGGTCGGACTGACGGTCTCCCTCGCCGTTCCCCGACGTCGCATCTGGGTCCGCGAGAGCGCCGTCCACGAGACCCCCACGCTCGAGATCGCCGGCCGCGCACTCGCGCGCCGCGCGCTCCCCCCGGGAGAGATCGCACGGGTCGCGGCCGCCGCAGCGTCCCCCCCCGCGCACTCCCCCGCACCCCAGCCGAACGCCTCGCCTCCGCATTCTCAGGAGACCCCGTGAATTTCTTCCTCGACCTCGACGTGGCGCGCCTGTCCGACAGCCTCGTCGCCTCGGCCATGGCTGTGCTCGGGCTGGCCTTGCTGGCCTACGCCGCCGATCTGGCGCTCCGGCACCGCCGGACCAGGACCGAGCCCGCCACGGCAGCCGTGCTCGCCCCCGCCTCGATCGGGTCCTCCCACGACGTCCGCGCGGACGAGCACGCCGCACCCGAGACAGCCGCGGCCGACGACCCGAACCCGGTCGACGGCGCCTCGCGAGAACCGGAACGCATGACCGGACGCGCCGGCACGTCGCTGAGCGTGCTTGGTGTCGGCCTCCTGGTAGCAGCGGTGATCGCCCGCGGTTTCGCTGCTGAGCGCGCGCCCTGGGCGAACATGTACGAGTTCGCTCTCACCGGTTCCGCCTCCGTCGGAATCTTCTACCTGGCCTCGCTCCGCCAGGCCCCCGTCCGAGCCATGGGTGTGTGGGTCGTCGGACTCACGCTGCTGCTCCTCGGTCTGGGCACGACGGTCCTTTACACCCCGGTCGACGGGATCGTCCCGGTCCTGGACTCCTACTGGCTGGTCATCCACGTCGCTGCGGCGATCATCGCCGGAGGTCTCTTCACCGTCGGCTTCGTCGCCACCGCCGCACAGATGGTGCGCGCCCGCCGCCGCAGGTCGACCGACTCCCGTCCCCCGGCAGTCGATGGCGCGTCGGACGATCCCTTCGCCAAGGTTGCCCACAACGCCCACCTCGTGGCGTTCCCCATCTGGACTTTCGCCGTCCTCGCCGGGGCGATCTGGGCCGAGAACGCATGGGGCCGCTACTGGGGATGGGACCCGAAGGAGACCTGGGCGTTCATCACCTGGGTGCTCTACGCCGCCTATCTCCACGCCCAGGCCACCGACCGCCGCTGGGCACGCTCCGCGGGCTGGCTCGCCATCGCCGGGTTCCTCTCGTTCCTCTTCAACTTCTTCGGCGTCAACATTTGGCTGCCGGGCCTGCACTCCTACGCCGGAGTGTGAGGCGATGACCACCGCCGCCATGACCACCACCGCCATGACCAGCACCAGCAGGGAGGTCGCTATGCTGGCGCAGTACACCGGCGCAGCGAGCGAGGGCGGCTCGAGCCCCTGGGTCTCCACGCTCGTCCTCGGGATCTTCACCCTCGTCACGACCTTGGTCGTGCTCTACCTGATCGCGCGGGGCCAGAAGTGAGCCGTACCCCTCCCGCCACCCGGCGCCCGCCCCGGTTCCTCCCGACGGCCCTGCTCGCGACGCTTCTCGCCGCCACGGTGTCGTTCTTCCTCGCCTGCGCCGCTCCGACGCCGTCGTACGCCCACACCGATCTCGTCTCCTCCGACCCGGCCGACGGCGCGCAGCTCGAGCAGGCACCCCGAGAGGTCGCGCTGACGTTCAGCGAGGAGATGGATCCGGCGCTGAGCGCGGTGGTGCTCACCGTCGCCGACCGGGTCGCCGAACGTGTGACGGTCACCAGTGGTTCCTCGCCCACCGTCGTGCTCGCCTCGCTGCCCGAGGTCGAGCTCCCGGCCGGGCGCCCGGCGACCGGAGCGCCGGCAGAGACACCACCCCAGTGGCGCGTCGACTACCGCGTCGTGTCCCGCGACGGGCACCCCGTGGCCGGATCCATCACTTTCACTTCACCCGTGCACGCACCTGCGGCCGCGCCGCCGACCGCCGGCACGCCGGCGCCGACGGACGCCGAGGGGCCGGACGGGCCGGCGGCGACATCGACCCCGGCCAACAACGCCGACGGCAGCGGCAGCGGCAGCGGCTGGCGGGGTCCCGCACTGGTCCTCGGGCTGGCATCGCTGCTCCTCGCCGCCGGAGCCGGTGCGGTCGTGCGCCGCGTCCGACGGTGACGGCGCCACCCGAGCCCTCATCGCGGCCGGTGCCTTCCACCGAGGGCGGGCCCCGGCTCGCCGCCCCGGTCGACCGATCGAAGGCCGTCGTGTCAGTGGGTCTGCTGCTCCCGGCCGTCGGCGTCGGTGTCGCCCTGGTCGCGCTTGGGCTCACCGGCGGGCTCGCGCCGCTCGGCATCGTGGGACTTCCTGATCCGGGTTGGCTCACGCGCCTCGGTCTTCCCGCGGTGCAGGTCCTCCGGGACCTCGCCGCGATGGTCACTGTCGGTGCCCTCGCGATGGCCGCCTGGTGTCTTCCCGGGAAGAAGAGTGAGCGAGGACGAGGGCTCAGCACCACGCAGTCGCGCCTGGTCGGGCTGGCCCAGGCGACCGCCTCGGCCTGGGCGATCGCCGATGCGACCCTGGTGGTGCTCGTGTATTCCGACGTGGTCGGCGAACCCCCGGGAGCCCCGGGATTCTGGAACCAGGCGCTCTTCTTCGCAACCGGCATCGAGCTCGGTCAGTACCTGACGTGGGGCACGGCGGCCGCAGTGGTCGTCGCCGTGGGATGCGCGCTCGTCAGGACGACGGGCTCGCTCGGATTCGTCACGCTCGTCGCGCTGGCCGCGCTCTGGCCGATGGCACTGACCGGGCACGCAGTAGGGACACTCGGTCACGACGAAGCGGTCAACCTGCAGATGCTGCACCTGGTCGGGACGGCGGTCTGGCTCGGGGGGCTCGTCGGACTCGTCATCGCCCGGCGGTTCATCGACCGCGCGGACCTCGTCGCGGTCGTGCGTCACTACTCCACCCTCGCGGGCACCTGCCTCGCACTGGTCACGCTTTCCGGCCTTCTCGGTGCCGTCTTGAGGCTGCGCCAGTGGGACGGGTTCTTGTCGTCCTACGGAGTCGTCCTCGGCCTCAAGCTCGCCGCCGTGACGGCGTTGGCGGTGGCCGGCTGGTGGCAGCGGACACGACTCATCGCCCAGCTCGCGGCCGGGTGTGACCGAGCCTTCGTCCGTGTGGTCCTCCTCGAGGTGGCGGTCCTGGCTGCGGCCGCAGGCCTCGGGGTGGCGCTGGCTCGCACGGCCCCACCCCCACCCCCCGGCTCGGACCAGCCCCTGACGACTGCGCAGTCGCTGCTCGGCACCGACATCCCGCCGCCGTTGGACGCGGCACGCTGGTTCACGGGTTGGAGCCTGGACTCGCTCTTCGGCCCGCTCGCCGTGCTCGCCGTCGTCGGCTACCTGGCCGGGGTCCTCCGGCTTCGACGACGAGGCGACGCGTGGCCGGTGCTGCGCACCCTGAGCTGGATCGTGGGCTGCCTGCTCTTCTTGTGGGCCACCAACGGCGCCCCCGGGACGTACGGCCGAGTCCTCTTCAGCATGCACATGGTGCAGCACATGACCATCGCCACGGCCGTGCCGGTGTTTCTCGTCCTGGGCACCCCGGTGACGCTCGCGCTCCGCGCGCTGCGCCGCCGTACTGACGGCTCCATGGGTGCGCGGGAGTGGCTGCTGCGGCTGGTGCACTCCTGGCCGCTCCATGTCGTCGGGCACCCCGTCGTCGCTGCCGGCCTCTTCATCACCGGGATCGTCGGCTTCTACTACTCCTCGGCCTTCGAGACCTCCCTGGAGTCACACACCGCGCACATCCTCATGGTGGTCCACTTCCTGGCCTCGGGATACCTCTTCGCCGAGTGCATCGTCGGCGCAGACCCCGGCCTGCGCCGGCCGCCGTACCCGTTCCGGGTGCTCCTCGTCATGGTCACCTTTGGGTTCCACGCGCTCTTCTCGGTGTCCCTCATGGCCAGCACGAGCGTCCTAGCCCAGACCTGGTACGCGCTCGTGAAGCCACTTTGGGGCGAGTCGTTGGCCGATGACCAGTACCTCGGTGCCTCGCTGGGCTGGGGGCTGGGCGAGTACCCCCTGGCGGTGATGGCCGTCGCACTGATGATCTCCTGGGCACAGGCCGATCGACGCGAACGCCGGCGCTTCGATCGCAGCGAGGACCGCGGCGGCGGCAGCGAGCTGGCGACCTACAACGAGCACCTGATGCGACTCGCCGCTACCATTCCCGACAACCCGGAACGTCCGCGCAGGCTCGATGCCCTGACACAAGCGGACCCCGACCCACCTTCGGGAACCCAGCGAGAGGACGACGCAGGATGAAGCAGCTCGGGCAGCTCGAGGCCGAGGTCATGGAGCTGCTGTGGAAAAGCGAGAGCCGGCTGTCCGTCCACGACGTCCGAGACAACCTGACGCGTCCCCTGGCCTACACGACCGTGATGACCGTGCTCGACAACCTGCACACCAAGAACCTCGTCGGTCGCGAGAAGCAGGGGCGTGCCTTCGTCTACTCCCCCACCCGCAGCCATGAGGAGCACACCGCAGAGCTGCTCGGCAACGTTCTCGAGGGCAGCAACGATCGAGGTGCCGCGCTGATGCACTTTGTCGGGCAGTTGACGCCCGACGAGGTAGCCCAGCTCCAGGCTGCGGTTACGCAGGCCGATCCCGTCGGCAGGTCGACCGACCCGAGGGACGGCTCCGCATGATCGCCGCCGCCGTCCTCCTGACCTACGCGGCACTGGCCGCCAGCGTTGGGGCTAGGACGCTGAGGCGCTGGGTGTGGCTTCAGCGCCACCCCCGCTGGGGAATCCTGGCCTGGCAGACCCTCGGGCTCACCGTGCTCCTGGCGGGCCTGCTCTCCGCGGTGTCCCTCGCGCTCCCGTTCCTGTCGCTCCGCTTCCCCCTCGCCGACGTCATCGGCGTTCCCCCGATCGCTCTCGTCGAGCACTACGCGACTCCGCTGGACCCGTGGCCCGGTCTCATCGCCCTCACCGCCGTGGGAGTCCTCCTCGCCCTTACGACCGTGCGCCTCGTCCGCGACGCACGCGGGCTCACGTCAGAACGGCGGGCTCAACGCGACCAGCTCATGCTCGTCGGCCGTCGCCATCCTGACGGGTTCATCGTGGTGGACCACGACACGCCGGTGGCCTACTGCCTGCCTCGCTCGGCGCGCGGCGGCGCGCCCGCGGTCGTCGTGTCCAGCGGCGCCGTCGACCTGCTGACCGTCGAGGAGCGCTACCTCGTCCTCGCCCACGAAGCCCGTCACCTCGCTGGCCGCCACCACCTCGCACTGACCGTCGCAGGCACCCTGGCGCGGACCTTCGAGCGGATCAAGGTGTTCCCCACGGCACTCGAGCAGATCACCGTGCTCGCCGAGATGGACGCCGACGACGCGGCTCGCACCCCTCGAGAACGACGCGCGCTCGCCAGCGCGCTGGTCACCCTGGGCTGCGGAGCACGCCCTCAGGCCGCCCTCGGCGCCGGAGACACCGCGGCCCTGCAACGAGTACGTCGCCTGGTCGCGACCGAGGTAGCACCTCGCCTCAACCTGGGGCAGGGAGCGCTGGTCGGCCTCGTCGCCTCGACCATCCTTGCGATACCGCTCTCGATCGCGATGGCCCCGGCGATCGAGACGGCCGTTCGCCAGTGCTGCTCGCTCTCGGTCCGACCCGCCAGCTGAACGACCAGCCGCCGGACTCCCGGCGGCTGGTCGTTCAGCCGGTGGTCGGCCACGGGTTGCGCACGCATCCGTCCAGCCCGTAGGTCTGCTGCTGCATCACCGGGGCCGGCTGTCCAGGGGCCGGGCAGCTGACGTGCGGCTCACCCAGAGCGTGACCGACCTCGTGGTTGACCAAGTACCGACGATAGTCCGCGAGATGACCCTCGTAGTCGGGCACACCACCAGTCCATCGCCGCGCGTTGAGAACGACAAGACCACCGTTGCGGCACGAGACCTCTCCGCCCGTCCGTAGAGGGGCGCACAGGCGGTCCGTGGTGTCCGGACTCGCTACTACGATCCGGACGTCCGCGTCTCGTGCGACCCGCACAAAGTCGGCGTCGCGTTCGGCCGCCCAGCCCCGCTCGTCGCCGAGCACGGCATCGATCGCCACGGCTGCCGGTTCCGCACCGAGGGGAAGGCCCACCTCGACCTCGACGGTGTAGTGCACGGTTCGCCGGCCGGGCCCCCGATCGCCGGACACCTCGAGCGACGGCGTGCCGCCCGGAATCGAGGCGACCGCGAACCTGCCCGTGGCGGCTCGAGGGATCTCCACGGCCGTAGAGGGGTCGCCAGGAGGACCTCCCGTGCCGGGTGCGGGCACCGTCGGCGACCGCTCCGACAGAGGGTCGCCCAGCTGCCCCTGACCGGGCCCCTCGACATCGGACGCACCTGCGTCAGCTGCGTCGGCGGGGTCGGGCGCACCTGACGTGGCAACAGCAGGGCCAGAGTCGCTGAGTCTCGCTTCGCGGCCGAACGGAGCGACTGCGACGGCGCCGACCACCAGGACGCAGCAGGCAGACGCCGCGACGACGGGCACGAAGGCATCGCCGCCTCGACGCGCTTGACGACGGCCGTGGCGGTCAGCGCGGTGTCGAGCCCCGGTCCGGGGCGTCTCATTCCGCCAGCGCGTCATCGAGAAGGCCTCGCAGGGTGGACTCGTCGACGGCCCCGAGTACCCGGGCGGCCACCCGGCCCTCGCCGTCGAGCACGAGGGTCACGGGGACCGCCGAGGTCCGCAGGGCCGACCCGAACTTCAGCAGGAGCGCAGCGCTCTCCTCGGGCACGACGCTGTCGTAGGGGATGCCGTACGAGCGCTCGAACGCTCGGGCCGCATCGGCGTTGTCGCGCACGTTCAGTCCGAGGAAGACGACCTGGTCGGCGTACTCGGTGGCGACCTGGGCCAGCACCGGCGCCTCCACCCGGCACGGTCCGCACCAGGACCCCCACACGTTGACCACGGCGACACCGGCCCTCAGGTCGACGTCGGTGACCTCGTCACCACCCAGGGTGCTCGCCCGGAACTCACCGACCTGCTCCCGCTCTGCGGGCTCGTACTGCTGAACGAGATCTCGCGCTGCGCCCCCGGAGCCGGCCGGCCCGGTAGAGACCTCCACCGCGTTCAGTCGCTGGTAGGCCACTACGACCAGCACCAGCACCACGAGCGCGGCCCCCCACGCCCACCACCGGCGCCGGTTCACCGGAGGCCCAGGCGCCTCGGAAGGGCTCGGCGATCGCTCGCCCGGGCCGGTCACAGCGGCGCCTGCCAACCGGCGACGACCACCTGCAGGCTCGCCACGAGGCTCGCCCAAAGGCCAGAGACCTGCAGCACGCCGACTCCGACAAGCATGAGGCCGCCGACCCTGGTCAGCGTGACCGTGCGGGCGCGCGCCCACGCGAACACTTGCAGGGACCGGGTCAGGAAGATCGCGGCGAGCACGAACGGGATCCCCAGCCCGATGGCGTACGACATCGTGAGCAACGCCCCCCGACCGGCCGTCGAGGTCGTCGTGGCCAGCGTCAGCACCGCGGCCAGCGCAGGCCCGATGCACGGCGTCCACCCGATGCCGAAGACCGCCCCGAGGAGCGGAGCGCCGGCCAGGCCGACCCTCGGCGTGACCCGTGGCCGGACCGTCCGCTGCAGACCCGGCAGACGGCCCGCGAGCCCCATGAAGAGCACGCCGAACGTGATCGTGACTCCGCCGGCCACGCGCACGATGGTGTCCTGGTGCTGGATGAACCGCGCGCCCACCGCCCCGAAGAGAGCGCCGTAGCTGGTGAAGACGACCGCGAATCCGAGGACGAAGAGACATGCGCCGATCACCGTCCGAGAACGCTGACGACGCGGCGTCACCGCCGGGGCGGCGATGTCGGTCCCCCCGGTCCCCCGGGCGCCGCCGACCGGACCAGTCGGCGAGGCTGCCTCGGCGCCGGCCATGCCCGCGACGTAAGAGAGGTAGCCCGGGACCAACGGCAGCGAGCACGGCGTGAAGAACGACAGCAGGCCAGCCAGGAGAGCGACCGGCACGGCCAGGAGAAGGGAGGCATCGAGGATGACGCCCTGAGCCTCGGTCACAACGCGCGCCTCATAGCAGTCTCGACCAGTAGGACCAGAACCGGACGCCGATGAGGGTCAGCACGACGAGGTAGGCCGCCAGCAGCACCGGAGCCCGCCAGGCGTGGAGCGCCGCGACACCTCGATGCTCGACGATCCTGTGTCCGAACACCCCGGCACGCATGTTGCGCAGCGTCACGAACCAGAACGTCGGCAGCACCACGGCCCACACGACCATGCAGTAGGGGCACAGCGCCCCGATCCGGTAGAGGCTCTGGAAGATCAGCCACCCGACGAAGACCAATCCCAGGGTCACGCCGGCCTGGAGACCGCCCCAGTACCACCGAGCCAGGCCGGCGCCGCCCAGCAACGCCGCGCCGGTCGCGAGGACGACGGGAAACGCGGCCACTCCGATCACCGGGTTGGGAAAACCCAGCAGCGACGCCTGGGCCGACTCCATCACCGACCCGCAGCTCAGGACCGGGTTGATGCTGCAGCTGGGAACGTATCCCGAGTCCTCGGCCAGCCGGATCCGCTCGACGAGGAGGACTGCAGCCGCCACCAGCCCAACGGTTCCGGCAGCCAGCAGCCACCACGCCAACGGGCGATCCGCGGGCCGTCGGCTGGTCGGTGCTTCACTCACCGAGCGCTCTGTCGAGTGCGTCGGCGAGGTCCTGCACGGTCTCGGGCTGGACCAGTCGACCGTCGATGTAGAAGGTCGGCGTCCCCGAGACGTTCAGGCTGTGGCCGTCCTCGACGTCGGCCTGCACCCGGTCGGCGACCTCGGCGGAGGCGTAGTCGGCGTCGTACTGCGCCATGTCCAGGCCGAGGTCCACCGCGTAGCTGCGGAAGAGATCGTCCAGCGGCGCGCTCCCCTCACCCCACGACGCCTGGGTCTCGAACATGGTCTGGTACATCGCCTCGAACTCGCCCTGCCGGGCAGCCGACTCGACCGCTCGGGCGGCGCGCTCGGAGTTGAAGTGGCCCGGCAGCGGGAAGTAGCGCGCCACGAAGGTCACTCGGCCGGCGTACTCCTCGCGGAGCTGCTCCACGACCGGGTAGGCCGCACCGCACGACTCGCACTCGAAGTCGAGGAACTCGACGAAGGTCACGCCCGATGACCCCTCCTCACCGAGGATCCTGCTGTCGGCGCGGACGAGGGGTGACTCGCTGACGGTGTCGTCGACGGTCTCGGTCGGCGTCTCTCCCCCTCCGGTCAGCGAGACGATGGCGACGGCAGCGACGATCAACGCCACGACCGCCCCGATCACCAACGAGATCCTTGTCTGCAAGTTCAACGCCCGTACCTCCGCATCGCAAGCCCGCATCTACTATCAGACATAGTAATACTGGCCATGTGACGCTGCGGGAATCCGCGTTTCAACCCTAGGCTCGGGTCGGCGCCCCGCTGCGGCGGGTTGGTGGTGGCAGCACAGGCCGCATGGCTTGTGGGGCGCGACGCTCCTTAGGTACGTGGGTGACGACCGCGGTCATTACGCCGGTCGTGTCAGCACCTGTGCAGGGTTGGTTGGTCGCCGTCCCCTTCGTCCTCCGATTCGCGGGCGACACCACTCCGCTGCCGGCAGGCGTCCATGGCGCCGCCACACTCCTCGTGCTCGGGGTTCTGGCCGGCCATCTCCTCGCCGTGCTACTTCTCGTCGGTGTCGTCCGATGGGCATCCCAAGCAAGTTCATCGAGCCCCGACGGCAGGTGTGAAGACGCGGATCGCACTCGGTAGGCGGGGATGTTGTCCAGCCATAGCCCCCGGAGCGGAACCGGGTTTACGAACCGGCTCGGAGGCTAGAAGAGCGCGGGCTGATCGGCATCGGGGTCGCCAGCTCGCCGCACCTCCTCGAGCCCGGCTCCGCGCTGCAACGCTTCCCTGAAGGCCCGAGCACGCCGGTAGAAGCCCCGGACATCACGCAGCGGGCTCCCGATGCGGTGGGCGTCGCGTCGCCCATTCCTGACCGTTCGACAGGGCGTCTCCGACCTGTAGGTCATTGACGTTCACGCACAGCGGGTTGTCGCATCGGTGGGTCAGCATCGGCGCCGCCTCAAGCGCCGCTCGGCCGTGCGCGAGCGCGTAGGCGAAGCGGTGGGCGACCACCACATGGTCGCTGCCATCGGCCTTCGATCGCACCCAGAACCGGCCGTGACCGTGACCGGAGATCGCGCCGACCCACCAGGCGCATGACGACCCCGGGATGAGCACGACGTGCGACCAGAACCGGCGCGCAACCCGGTCGTCACCTGACACCGCTTCGTTGACCTCGAAGTCGGTCGGCGTGGCCGCCGGTTGCGACTGTCCCGGGCTGGGGGCGGCTTGTCGTGCCGGTGCGCTCACGTTAGCGCTGCCGCGGTCCAGCAGCGCGCCGACCTGCGGATACGAACTCGGACTCGGCGGGAGCACCCGTTGCTGCCCCGCAGCGGAGGCGAGGCGTTCGGCGAGCACGTCGAGTCGGGTGGCGGTGCTGCGCATCCGAGTAGCCGTCGCGTGGGCGGCGCTGGCCACCAACTGGCGGGCTCGCGAGCGGTCGGTGTTCCGGACCCGTGACGCCGTGACCTTCCCCGTGCTGACGGTTACCGCACGAGCGGGCTGATCGTCGCTTCGGTCGACGTCCCGGGCGGCGGCGTCGCGGGCGGTCCCGTCGGTCATCCGACCGGCTCTATGTCTCGCTGGCTTCGCGGGTCACCTGCAAGCGTGCGAACTGCGGTGCACGGCGCTCCACGGTGGCGGTGTAACGCGCTCATGCAGGCCGGTGACGGCCTGGTCGACCGCGGTTGAGAACGCCTCGACATCCTGGCGGGCGGTGAATAGATCGACGTCCTGGATGGGGCGGATGCTGATGCCGTGCTCGAGGATCGCCCCGGCGCCCGCGAGGGCGAAGTCGTCGCTCGCGATCGCGGACAGGACTGCATGGGAGACCTCACAGCGGAAGGCGCGGGTCGCGTCGTCCTCAGGGGTCACGGCGGGTCGTCGTTCTTGTCGTAGGCGTCGGTACTGGCCAGGAGCGGGAATCGCTCCTCCCAGCCCGTGCGCACCCGCTGGGGCAGCACCAGGTCGTCCCACAGCGCCACCAGCCGGTCACTGTTGAGCAGGCTGCGTTGGATCTCGACGGTGCCCTCGACCACCGCGGCGCCGTAGACCATGCGCTCCACCGCGGGGTTGGCCAGGTCCATCGCCCGGGGGTTGGGCGACCAGATCACCCAGAGGAGCACTTCGACCATGGTCCCTACGGGCCCGCGAAGCTCGTCGAGGTCGGCGGGCACGTCGAACGGCTTCACGTCGCCGAACAGCACACGCTGCGTCACCGCCACCACCCCCTTCTCTCCGTCGATCCGCTGGCCTGCTGCCCAGGGTAGGCGCCGGGCGGCGCGACCGCACTCGACTGAACCCCGACCGACCTTGCTCGCCCTCGTCGGTCAGCAATTTCCGATGAGGACGCGCATGAGCAGCGCGGCCGCCCCCAGCGCGGCGGAGACCCCCATGATCCAGCGCGCCAGGCGCGGTACGGGTTCATCGTCGAGGAATCTGAGGTCGTCGCGGCGTGCGAGGAGGTGGAGCAGCAGGCCGAGCACTAGGCCGATCACCGCCAGGATCACGACGACGTCGAGCGCTCCGACGAGCCTGTCGACGATGGGAGTCGGCGGCAGGCACGCGGGCGGATCGACGATCGGGGGTTGGGCGGTGGTCTGATCGTTGAGCCGGTTCATGCGGCTTGTTTGGCGCGGTCATGGGGTGAGGGTGCGGCCGGCGTTGTTGCGTAGCCAGGTCGAGGGGTTGATGTTGTCGGCGTAGATGGAGCCGTTGGTGGGGTGGACCTCGAAGTGCAGGTGGCAGCCGGTGCTGTTGCCGAGGGACCCGACGTAGCCCACGATCTGCCCGGACTGGACCTGGTCGCCGTCGGCGAAGTCGGCGGCGGCCATGTGGGAGTACCAGGTGGTGAGGGCGCCGGGTCCGGTCTCGATCTTGATGAAGTTCGGGCCGGCCCAGCCGCTCTGTGAGGGGTCGGTGCGCACGACGCCGGCGTGGGCGGCGTAGACCGGCTCACCGCAGGGCAGGGAGAAGTCGGCGCCGGTGTGGGCGCGGGCCCAGTTGCCGCCGGAGTTGCCCCAGTTCTGCCGGTCGATCGAGACCCCGTTGGCGACCGGGTAGGTCACCTCACCGGGTGGGACGTTGAGCCCGGAGCAGGGCTGGCCGGCCTCGAGGACCTCGACGCCGGCGTCGGTCATCTGGGTGATGAGGTCGACCGCGTCGTCCCACAGCGGGGCGTAATGGAAGGGGTCGGCGTTGCGTTGGGTCTTGTGCGCCGCGAGCGTGGGTTCCATGGTCTCCCAGCCCTCGACGCGCAGCAGGGCCTCGTAGAAGTTGATCGAGGACATGCGGGGTCCATCCGCTCCTCGTAGCTGCCCCAGGCGCCGTTGGCGCGCTGCTGGAAGAGCCCGCGGGAGTCCGGGCCGGCGTTGTCGCCGTAGTCGATGACCTTGAGGCTGGACTCGCCCATCGCGGTCATGACCGCGATGGCCTGGGCACGCGCCGGTACGGGGATCTCCTCACCGGCGACGATGATCGCCGCGGCGTTGGCGACCTGCTCGGGGTCCCATCGTTCGATCCCGCCGGTGGGGACGTTGCTGAACTCACCGCGGTGTTGCTGGCGCCCGCCCCTCCTACCGCGCCCCGACCCGCGCGCGGAGCCCGTCGAGCACGATGCCGAGGCCGACGGCGAAGTCGCCGCCGGAGCGGGGGGCGTCGTCGATGGCGCCGGCGCTCGCCGCCTGGAGGTGGGTCTGCTCGGCGACGACGTGGCCGAGCACGAAGTGCAGCAGCGTGCGCGCCCCGATCTCGGCCAGCCCCTCGTCCACCTCGCCGAGCCCCTCGGCCCGGCCGGCGCGCAGCGCGGCGAGGAGCGCGTCGTACGGCGCGGTGGCCCCGGTGCCGAAGGCGTACGCCGTCGCCACGACCTCGCCCCCGTCGCGGTAGGCGAGCACCGCGTCCCGCACCCACCCGCACACGGCGGCGACCTGCGCGTCCCAGGGGGCGGCGAGGTCGGGCTCGAAGCGCGCCCGGGCGAGGATCTCGTCGGCGACGGCGGCGAGCAGCGCCTGCTTGCTCGGGAAGTGGTGGTAGAGCGCGCTCGGCCGCACGCCCAGCTCGGCGCCCAGGCGGCGCATCGACAGGTCGCCGAGCCCGTAGCGGTCGAGCACGTCGACGGCGCGGGCGACGACGTCGGGGCGGTGGTACCGCACGAGCGCCACGACTCCTCCTCGCGGGGCCCGGCAGGCGGACCCCGATTGACCGACCGGGACTCCGACCCTAACCTGAACGCCGTTCACCTGACCACCGGTCAGGTCCGGATCCCCCAGGAGCACCCCGCATGAGCACCCCCTCCCGCACCGGCCGCCCGCGCCGCTCGACCGGCACCGACATCGCGCTCGTCGCCGGCTTCGCCGCCCTCATCGCGATCTGCGCCATCCTCCCGGCGATCAAGCTCGCCGGACCGGTCCCCATCACGCTGCAGACCTTCGGCGTGCTGCTCGCCGGCGCCGTCCTCGGCGCGCGCCGCGGCTTCCTGGCCGTCCTGCTGTACGTCGCGGCCGGCGCGGTCGGCCTGCCCGTCTTCTCCGGCGGCGCCTCCGGGCTCGGGGTCATCGTCGGCCCCTCCGGCGGCTACCTCCTCGGCTTCGCCCTGGCCGCCGGCCTGTGCGGGTTCATCGTCGAGCGCCTCCCCCGCCGCGCCGTCGCGGCGCCCGGCTACTTCGCCGCCGGCCTGTTCAGCAGCGCCGTCTTCATCCACACGCTCGGCATGGCCGGCCTGGTCGTCAACGCCGACCTCACCTGGGCCGCGGCCTTCGACGTCGACAAGGTCTTCTGGATCGGGGACGTGCTGAAGAACGTCGCCATGGCCGTCGTGGCCTTCTCCGTGCACCGGGCCTTCCCCGACCTCCTGCCCCGGCGTGGGGACGGCACGGCCGCCGGGCGCGCGGCCGCCGCACCCGCCGGCACCCCGGCCGGCTGACCACCCCTTGGGTCACATCCGGATCGAGGACGTCGTCGTCCGGGCCGACACGGCCGACGGCGACGTCCTCGTGCTCGACCGCACGACGCTCGACCTCACCGAGCGGCGCGTCGCGCTGGTCGGGCCCAACGGCTCGGGCAAGTCGACGCTCGCCCGGCTCCTCAACGGCCTCGTCGAGCCGACCGCCGGGCGCGTCGTCGTCGACGGGGTCGACGTCGCCGAGGACGGTGCGGCGGTACGGCGGCGCGTCGGCTTCGTCTTCACCGACCCCTCCGCGCAGCTCGTCATGCCCACCGCGCTCGAGGACGTGGCGCTCTCGCTGCGCCGTACCCACCGCGACAAGGCGCGCCGGCGGGCCGCGGCCCAGGACGTGCTGGAGCGGTTCGGCCTCGGGGAGCTCGCGGACCGCAGCGTCCACGCCCTCTCGGGCGGGCAGCGCCAGCTGCTGGCGCTCGCGGGCGTGCTGGCCACCGACCCCGCCGTGCTCGTGGCCGACGAGCCGACCACCCTGCTCGACCTGCGCAACGCACGCCTCGTCGGCGACCTGCTCCTCGGGCTCGAGCAGCAGCTCGTGCTCGTGACGCACGACCTCGAGCTGGCGGCGCGGTGCGAGCGGGCGCTGCTCGTCGACGGCGGCCGCGTCGTGGCGGACGGGCCGGCCGCCGACGTCGTCGACCACTACCGGGCCACGGCGTGACCACCCTGCCGCTGGGCGCCTACCGCCCCGGGCGCACGTGGCTGCACCGGCTCCCGGCCGGTGCGAAGCTGCTCGCCCTCCTCGTGACCGCGGTGGTCGTCACCCTCGTCCGCGGACCGGCGAGCGCCGTCGTGTTCGTGGCCCTGACGGTGGGCCTGGTCGCCTGGTCGGGCGCCCCCCTGCGCCGCACGCTGCGTTCCCTGCGGGGGTTCGCGCTCGTCGCGGTGGCGCTGACGGCGTACCAGGTGTGGACCCGGGGCTGGGCGCCCGCCGTGGAGACGGTCGGCGACCTGCTCGGCATGATCCTGCTCGCGACCGTGCTGACGACGACGACCGCGGTCGACGACCTCATCGACGTCGTCACCCGCGTCCTCGGCCCGCTGCGCCCGCTCGGGGTGGACCCCGCCCGGGTCGGGCTCGCCTTCTCGCTGATGATCCGCGCCCTGCCGACGACCCTGGAGATCGCCCTGCAGACCCGGGACGCGGCACGGGCCCGGGGACTCCAGCGGAGTCCCCGGGCCCTGCTGGTCCCGATGGTCGTGCGCGTGGTCGCCGGCGCCCGGGCGACGGGCGACGCGCTGCACGCGCGCGGGCTGGGCGACGACTGAGTCGCCCCCCGCTGCCCCGGCTCAGGCCGCGACGGTCTCGCCCTCGTGGGCCACGAGCTCGGTGAGCACGGCGAGCGCGTCGGTCACGAGCTGCTCGTCGCCGCTGAGGTCCATCGAGGTCGGCGTGGCCGACAGGCCCTTCTCGAGGGCGACGCCGCCGGCGATGCCGACCGACTTGCGGGCCTCGTCGTGGGCCCACACGCCGCCGAAGCGGCCGAAGGAGGCGCCGACCACGGCGACGGGCTTGCCCTTGAGGGCGCCGGCCGCGTAGGGGCGCGAGCCCCAGTCGATGACGTTGGCGAGCACGGCGGGCATGCGGCCGTTGTACTCGGGCGTGACGAACAGGACGCGGTCCGCGGCGGCGATGGCGTCGCGGACGCGCTCCACGGCCTCGGGGGCGCCGGCGGCGTCGACGTCGTCGTCGTAGAACGGCAGGTCGCCCAGACCCTCGACGATCTCCACCTCGACGCCCTCGGGCGCGCGGTCGCGGAGCAGCTCGGCCAGGCGGCGGTTGACGGAACCGGTGCGGACGCTGCCGACGAGGGCGGCGACGCGGACCGGGGTGGCGGGGACGGTGCTGGTCATGGGTTCTCCTCGGGGAGGGGCGGGTGGGCCGTGGTCACGACTCGAAACGGACCTCGGTCCGAATCCATTCCCGGACCATAGTCCGTTTCTCCGCCGATCGTCTACCCTCGTCCCCGTGACGCCGACCTCGTCCCCCGTGCCGCTGCCCCTCGCGGACGCCCCGCGCGTGCGCGCCGACGCGGCCCGCAACCGGGACGCCGTGTTGTGCGCCGCCGTGCGCCTGGTGGGGGACCTGGGCGCCGACGCCGTGACGATGGACCGGGTCGCCGCCGAGGCGTGCGTCGGCAAGGGCACGATCTTCCGGCGCTTCGGCAGCCGCGCCGGGCTCATGGCGGCCGTCCTCGACGGCTCCGAGACCGGCTTCCAGGAGCGGGTCATCAGCGGCCCGCCGCCCCTGGGACCGGGCGCGGACCCGCTGGAGCGCCTGCTCGCCTTCGGGCCCGAGCGCCTGCGGCAGAACCTGCTCCACGGCGCCCTGCTCGAGGCGGCCGCGGCGCCCCACGGGCGCTCGCTGGCGGCGTACTCCTTCGGGGTGCTGCACGTGCGCTACCTGCTCGCCGAGATCGGCGTCGCGGGGGACCTGCCGCTGCTCGCCTCCGCGCTGCTCGCGCCCCTCGAGGTCCCGGTGGTGCGGGCGCAGGTCGAGGTGCAGGGACTGCCCGTCGAGCGCCTGAGCGCCGCGTGGACGGACCTGGCCCGCCGCGTGGTCAGGCCGGGAGCGCCCCGAGGTGGGCCAGCGCCTGCTTGACGAGCAGCCCGCGGCCGCCCTCCATGTCGGCGAGCACCTCGGGCTCGAGCGCCTCCTCCGGCGTGAGCCACGTGAGCTCCAGGGCGTCCTGGCGCGGCTGGCAGTCCCCCGTCACGGGCACGACGTACACCAGCGCGACCGCGTGCTGCCGCGGGTCGTGCAGCGGGGTGACGCCGGGCAGCGGCAGGTACTCCGCCACCGTGAAGGGCACCGGGTTCGCCGGCAGCTGCGGGAAGGCGGCGGGGCCGAGGTCCTTCTCCAGGTTGCGCAGCAGCGCGCGGCGCACCGACTCGCCCAGCAGCACGCGGCCCGACACGAGGCTCCGGGTCATCCGGCCGTCGACCGAGCCGCGCAGGAGCACGCCGAGGCGCTCGACCTGCCCGAGGTGGTCGACCCGCACGGGGACGGCCTCGACGTAGAGGATCGGCACGCGCCCGCGGGACTCCGCGAGGGCCTCCTGCGACAGCCACCCCGGTGCCGCCTGAGCGTCGACGCCGAAGACGCCGGTGGGCTCGCGCTCGGGTTCGTGGGCACCGAAGAGGGTCATGCGCTCATCCTGCCAGCCCGCCCCTTCACGCGCCCCGCCGGTGCAGCCCGAAGGTGACGCCGTCGAGCAGCGCTCCCCAGGACGCCTCGACCACGTTGGCGCCCACCCCGACCGTGACCCACGACGACTCGCCGTCGCTGGTCTCGATGAGCACGCGGGTGATGGCGTCGGTGCCGTGGCCCTGGTCGAGGATGCGCACCTTGTAGTCGATGAGCTGGAACTTCGCGACCTCCGGGTAGGCCTGGCCGATGGCCGCGCGCAGCGCCTGGTCGAGCGCGTTGACCGGGCCGTTGCCCTCCCCCGTCACGACGATGCGGGTGCCGCCGGCGTGCAGCTTCACGGTGGCCTCGGACAGCGCCTCGCCCCCCGAGCGGCTCTCGGTGATGACGCGCCACGACTCCACCTCGACGTAGGCGGGGCGCGCGCCCGTCAGCTCCTCCACGAGCATGAGCTCGAAGGAGGCGTCGGCCGCCTCGAAGGTGTGGCCGCGGGCCTCGAGCACCTTGACCCGCTCGGTGATGCGGGAGACCAGCTCCTTGCCCTCCGGGCTGTCGACGGCCAGGTCGTAGCCCAGCTCGCGGCCCTTCAGCTCGACGGTCGCGCGGCCCGCCATGTCGGAGACGAGCAGGCGCATGTCGTTGCCGACGCCCGCCGGGTCCATGTGCTGGTAGAGGTCCGGGTCGACCTTGATGGCGCTGGCGTGCAGCCCGGCCTTGTGCGCGAAGGCCGACGTGCCGACGTACGGCTGGCGCGACGCGGGCGGGAAGTTGGTCACCTCGGCGACCGCGTGGGCGATGCGCGTGGCCTCGGCGAGCGCGCCCGGGGGCAGCACCGGCCGGCCGAGCTTGAGCTCCAGCGCCGCGACGACGGCGACGAGGTCGGCGTTGCCGGTGCGCTCGCCGTACCCGTTGAGGCAGCCCTGCACGTGCGTGGCGCCCGCCTCGACCGCCGCGACCGAGTTGGCGACCGCGCAGCCGGTGTCGTTGTGGGCGTGGATGCCGACGCGCCCGCCCGTGGTGGCGACGACGTCGGCGACGACCTCGCCCACCCACCGGGGCAGCATGCCGCCGTTGGTGTCGCACAGGGCGACGAGCTCCGCGCCGGCCTCGTACGCCGCGCCGAGCACGTCGAGGGCGTAGGACCGGTCGGACCGGAAGCCGTCGAAGAAGTGCTCCGCGTCGACGAAGACCTCCAGGCCCTCCGCGCGCAGGTGGGAGACCGTGTCGCGCACCATCGCCAGGTTCTCCGCCGGCGTGGTGCGCAGCGCGAGCTCGACGTGGCGGTCGTGCGACTTCGCGACGAGGCACGCGGTGCGGGCGCCGGAGTCGCGCAGCGCGGCGACCAGCGGGTCGTCGGCGGCGGCCGTGCCGGGACGCCGGGTCGAGCCGAAGGCCGCCAGCCGGGCGTGGCTGAGGTCGAGCTCCGTGCGGGCCCGACGGAAGAACTCGGTGTCCTTCGGGTTCGCGCCCGGCCACCCGCCCTCGACGTACCCCACCCCCAGCTCGTCCAGCAGCCGCGCGATCGCGAGCTTGTCGGCGACCGAGAGGTTGAGCCCCTCCTGCTGCGCGCCGTCGCGCAGCGTCGTGTCGTAGACGTGGAAGGCGCCCTGGAGGTCGAGCGGGGCGGGGGCGGCGGGTGCTGCGGCGGGGGTGGTCATGGTGCGTCCTTCGGGGGTACGGCGGGAGTACGGCGGACCGGGGCGCGCGCGACGGACGACCGGGGTGCGGGCACAAAAAAACCTCTCGGGTCAGGAGAGGTCGGCGCGCCCGGTGGTCCGGGGCGCGCTAGGTAATGACGATCGTCGACGTGGCCACCTGCGGAGTGTGGCACGGAACGCCGGGCCGGGCGAGGGCCTCCCGCCAGGTGGGCGGACGGGCGGCTCAGCGGCCCGGCAGCACGGCGTCCAGCAGGTCGGACCCCAAGCTCGCGGGCGAGGATCCCCACTGCGCGTCCTCCTGCTGGACGAGCGTCCCCAGGCCGGCGACGAGCGCGCCCAGCAGCAGCGCGGCGACCACCCAGGCGAGGGCGACGTCGGCGACCGGGCGCACGGCGGCGGCCAGCGGTCCCCGCACCCGCGCGCCGCCCGGCCCGGTCCACACCCCGAGCGCGAGCGCGGCGCCCGCGGCGGCGAGGCCGACCGGCTGCGACGTGCCCAGCACCCAGGCGACGAGGCCCACGCTCGCCGCGAGCAGGAGGCTCCACGCGAGCAGCAGCACCGTGCCCGGCAGTGCGACCACCGCGTGCCACGGGAACGCGAGCACCCCGCGCGGGGCGTCGCTCCACCGCGGCCCCCGGCGGGCCCGCCGGTCCCGGCCCGCGCTCGCGGCCCGCGACCCGGCGCGCAGCAGCCACGTCCCGGCGGCCACGCCGCCGAGCGCCACCCACGGCGCCAGTCCCACGCACGCCGCGACGGCGCAGCCCAGGAGCACGAGCAGGACGCCGGAGCGGAGGCGCGCGCCCGCCGAGCGACGCGGGCGGGCCCCGGGCTCCGGGGGCCCCGCGGGCTCCGGGGGCGGGTACGGCGGGCGCTGCTGACCGGGGTGCTGCTGCGGACCGGGGTGCAGCCCCGGGTGCGGACGCATCGTCGGCGCGAACGGCGGCCGCGACCCGGGCGGCGGGGGCGGCGGCTGCTGGTACGGCGCACGCTCCGGCGGCATGAGGCTCGCCGGGTCGGGGCGCTCGGGGGCGGTCGGCTCGTCGGGCAGCACCTTCGTGCGGGCCTCGAGCGGCGGGAGCGGGCGACCGGCGGGGGCCGACGGTGGCGCCGTCGACCCGGGCGGGGCGCTCGTGACCGGCATGGTCGACACCGGCGCCACCGCGGTCGGGGCGGCGGGGCCCGCCGTACCTGCTGGTGCCGCACCGCCGACGGCGGGCATGCGGGCGCGGGTGGAGGACTCGAGGGCCGCGGGGTCGATCCAGGCACGCAGCTCGGCGAGCGAGGGGCGGCGCCCCGGGTCGGGGTCGAGCGCGCGCTCCAGGGCGGCGCGGATGCCGGTCGGGAGCCCGTCGAGGTCGTGCTCGCCACGGCGCACCCGGTCCATCACCGCCATCGCCGGTCCCCGCCCGAACGGGGCCCGGCCGAGGCCGCCGAAGGCGATGGTGGCGGCGAGCGAGTGCACGTCGGCGGCGGGCGTCGCGTCCTCGCCGAGGAGGATCTCGGGCGCGAGGTAGCCCGGCGTGCCCAGCAGCCAGCCGGTGTGCGTCAGCCGCGGGTCGTCGGCGACGCGGGCCAGGCCGAAGTCGATGAGGATCGGGTTGCGCCCCTCCATCAGCACGTTCGACGGCTTCACGTCGCGGTGCAGCACGCCGACCCGGTGCACGGCGTCGAGGGCGGCGCACAGCTCGGCGGCGAAGTGCGCGAGGTCGCCGGCGGCGACCGGGCCCTCCTCCCGGACGTGGTCGTGGAGGCTGAGGCCCGGCACGTAGCGGGTCGCGACGTACGGGATGTCCGCCCACGGGTCGGCGTCGACGATCTCGGCGACGCGGCTCGAGCGGATGCGGCTCAGCGAGTTGACCTCGCGGGCCAGGCGGGCGCGGGCCTCGTCGTCGCCGACGACGTGGGGGCGGAGCACCTTGAGCGCCACGCGCTCGCCGCCGGGTCTGCGGGCGAGGTGCACGACGCCCATGCCGCCCTCGCCGATGCGGGCGAGCAGGCGGTACTCCCCCACCCGGAGACCGGGCGGGGGACGGTGCTGCTCGGGAGCTGCGGGCGGGGCTGACGGGCCCGGCCGGGGAGCCGTCGACACGGCTGCGAGGCTACCCCGCCGAGCCCTGCCGGGTCCGCTCCTCGAGCTCGGCGAGGGCGCGGCGGGGCGCCACGAGCCGGTAGGAGGCGTCGACGAGCTCGGCCACCTCGCCCGCGTCGACGCCGGGCGCGTCGAGATCGAGGCCGCGCCAGCCGAACGAGGCCCAGTAGCGCGGCAGGAAGAAGCGGGGGTCCTCGTCGAGGGCGGGCAGCTCGGCGGGGTCGACCTTGACCACGACGGCCGCCGGGTGCGGCACGCGGGTGCCGGCGGGCTGCTTCTGCTCCGAGCCGAACAGGCAGAAGATCTTCCCCACCCGGAAGGTCGGGCGGCCGTGGGAGACGACCTCCTCGGCCCGCGGGTAGGCCAGGGCCAGGGCACGCAGCCGCGCGAGCCAGGGGTCGTCGTCGTCGAACTGGATGGGGTGGGGCACGGCGTCAGCGTCCCGAGCCGGGCGGGGCCCGTCAACGGGTGACCCGGGCCGATGAGTTCGGCGCGCGGCGCGGGTCGACCCGTCGTACCCCCTCGGACCGACCGGAAGGACACCCGACGTGACCTCCTCCTCACCACCGGCGATCGAGGCCCGTGGCCTCGTGAAGACGTTCGGCAGCAACCGGGCGGTCGACGGCGTCGACCTCACCGTCGCGCCCGGCACCGTGTACGGCCTGCTCGGCCCCAACGGCGCCGGCAAGACGACGACCGTCAAGCTGTTGGCGACCCTGCTGCGCCCCGACGGCGGCGAGGCCCGCGTCTTCGGCCACGACGTGGCCGCCGAGCCCGACACCGTGCGCGGCCTCATCAGCCTCACGGGGCAGTACGCCTCGGTGGACGAGGACCTGACGGGCACGGAGAACCTCGTGCTGCTGAGCCGGCTGCTCGGGCACTCCAAGGCGCGGGCCCGCTCGCGCGCCGCGGACCTGCTCGACGCGTTCGGCCTCGCCGAGGCCGCGGGCCGCCAGGCGAAGGGCTACTCCGGCGGCATGCGCCGGCGCCTCGACATCGCCGCCAGCCTGCTGTCGACCCCGCGCCTGCTCTTCCTGGACGAGCCGACCACCGGCCTCGACCCGCGCAGCCGCAACCAGGTCTGGGACATCGTGCGGGCCGTGGTCGCGCAGGGCACGACGGTGCTGCTGACGACGCAGTACCTCGACGAGGCCGACCAGCTCGCATCGCGGATCGCGGTGATCGACCGCGGCCGCGTGGTCGCCGAGGGCACGAAGGGGGACCTCAAGGCGTCCGTCGGCCTGGGCTCGGTGCACGTCCGGCTCCGCGACGCCGCCCGGCGGGAGGAGGCCGCGGCGCTCCTGGCCCCGGTCCTCGGCTCCGACCCGCACCGGGAGAACGACCCCGTCGCGCTGTCGGTGCGGATCGAGCCGGGCGAGCCGGGCAGTGCGGGCAGTGCCACGGGCACGGCCACCGCGGTCGCCGCCGACCGGTCCGCCGCGGCGCTGCGCGCGCTCGCGGACGCCGGCATCGTCGTCGACACCTTCTCGCTCGGCCAGCCGAGCCTCGACGAGGTCTTCCTCGTCCTCACCGACCGCCCCGCCACCACCGAGGAGAGTGCGGCATGAGCACCGTCGACGCGGCGTCCCCCGCCGCCCCCGCCGGGCCCCCGGCCGGCGACGCACCCGCCACCGCCGACATCGCGCGGATACTGCTGGCGGACCCGCCGCCGGCGCGACCCACGGCGTGGTCGGCGTCGGTCACCTTCGGGTGGCGCGCGGTGCTCAAGATCAAGCACGTGCCGGAGCAGCTGTTCGACGTGACGCTGTTCCCGATCATGATGACGCTGATGTTCACGTACCTCTTCGGGGGTGCCCTGGCGGGCTCCACGACGGCGTACCTGCAGTTCTTCCTGCCCGGCATCCTTGTGTCCAGCATCGCGATGATCACGATGTACACCGGCGTCTCGATCAACACCGACATCGAGAAGGGCGTCTTCGACCGGTTCCGCACGCTGCCGATCTGGCGGCCGGCGCCGATGGTCGGCTACCTGCTCGGGGACCTGCTGCGCTACCTCATCGCCGCCGTCGTCATCGTGACGATGGGCCTGGTGCTCGGCTTCCGGCCCGCCGGCGGGCTCGCCGGTGTCGCGGCGGGCGTCGCGGTGCTGCTCGTGTTCTGCTTCGCGTTCTCGTGGGTGTGGACGATGTTCGGCCTGCTGCTGCGCTCGGAGAAGTCGGTGATGGGCGTCAGCATGATGGTGCTGATGCCGCTGACGTTCCTGTCGAGCACGTACGTCGACCCGGCCACGATGCCGGGCTGGCTGGAGGCGTTCGTCGAGGTCAACCCCATCACGCTGGTCGTCGACTGCGTGCGCTCCCTGTGCGCGGGCACCCCCGACGCCGGCGAGCTGGTCGCGGTCGCCGCGGTCAGCGCGGGCTTCGTCGCCGTGTTCGGCCCGGTCACGATGCGGCTCTACAACCGCAAGTGACCGGGCCGGGCCCGGTGGCCGGGCGGGGTGGGCTCAGAGCACCCGGTGCATCCAGCCGAACGTGTCGTCGGCGCGGCCGTACTGGATGTCGACCAGGGCCTGCCGGATCGTCGTGGTGACCGGGCCGCCCTCGTCGTCGCCGGTCGGCGAGGGCACCTCGCCGCCGGCCCACTTGAGGGCGCCGACGGGGGTGACGACGGCGGCGGTGCCGCAGGCGAAGACCTCGACGATGTCCCCGCCGGCCACGCCGTCGCGCCACTCGTCGATGGTGAACTTCCGCTCGTGCACCTCGTGGCCGAGCTTGCCGGCCAGCTCGATGATCGAGGAGCGCGTGATGCCCTCGAGGATCGTGCCGGTCTCCGGCGTCGAGATGCGGCCGTCCGCGTGCACGAAGTACATGTTCATGCCGCCGAGCTCCTCGACGTAGCGCCCCTCCTGGGCGTCGAGGAACACGACCTGGTCGCAGCCGTGGGCGGAGGCCTCCTGCTGGGCGACGAGCGAGCTGGCGTAGTTGCCGCCGGTCTTGGCCGCGCCCATGCCGCCGCGCCCGGCGCGGGTGTACTCCTCCGTCAGCCACAGGCTCACGGGGCGCACGCCGCCCTTGAAGTAGGCGCCGGCGGGCGAGGCGATGACCATGTAGGTCACGTGCTGCGCGGGCCGCACCCCGAGGAACGTCTCCGAGGCGAACATGAAGGGGCGCAGGTAGAGGCTCTTCTCCCCCTCGCCGTCCGGCACCCAGCGGGCGTCGGTGCGCACGAGCTCGTCGACCGTCGCGACGAAGTCCGCGGGCGGGAGCACGGGCAGCGCCAGGCGGCGCGACGAGCGCTCCATGCGCTCCGCGTTGGCCTCGGGCCGGAACGTCCACACCGAGCCGTCCGCGTGGCGGTAGGCCTTCATGCCCTCGAAGATCTCCTGCGCGTAGTGCAGGACCGCGGTCGCCGGGTCGAGCACCAGCGGCCCGTACGGCGTCACGCGCGCGTCGTGCCACCCCGCCTCCGGCGTCCACTCGACCGTCAGCATGTGGTCGGTGAAGTGGGTGCCGAAACCCGGCGCGGCCAGGATCTCGGCGAGCCGCGCGTCGTCGACGGGGCTCGGGTTCGGGGTGGTGCTGATCTGCATGGGGGGCACGTTAGTCGACCTGTCGGGGTGGGGGTGGACGGGTGGCGGGGTCTGCTGCTCGGCCGGAAATGCGACGACGCCGGGCACGTGGCGTGCCCGGCGTCGTGACGAGGTGGTCAGGGAGCGGGGCTCACCCGGCTACCCGGGCAGCGATGGCGTCGCCGACCTCGGGGGTACGGCGCGGCTCGCCGCCCGCGCGGGCGGCGAGGTCGGCGATGACCGCGTCCTCGATCCTCCGGGCGGCGTCCGCGTGCCCGAGGTGGTCGAGCAGCAGGGCGGCGGAGAGGATCGCGGCGGTGGGGTCGGCCTTCTGCTGGCCCGCGATGTCGGGCGCGGAGCCGTGCACGGGCTCGAACATGGACGGCGTGGTGCGGTCCGGGTTCACGTTGCCGGACGCGGCCAGGCCGATGCCTCCGGTGATGGCGGCGGCGAGGTCCGTGATGATGTCGCCGAAGAGGTTGTCGGTGACGATCACGTCGAAGCGGGACGGGTCGGTCGTCATGAAGATGGTGGCGGCGTCGATGTGCAGGTAGTCGACGGTGACCTCGGGGAACTCCGCACCGACCTCCTTCACCAGCCGGCTCCACACGGCCCCGCCGTACGTGAGGACGTTGGTCTTGTGGATGAGCGTCAGCTTCTTGCGGGGCCGGCGCTGGGCGCGGGCGAACGCGTCGCGGACGACGCGCTCCACGCCGAAGGCCGTGGTGATCGAGACCTCGGTGGCCAGCTCGGCCGGCGTGCCGACGCGCAGCGCACCGCCGTTGCCCGTGTAGGGGCCCTCGGTGCCCTCGCGCACGACGACGAAGTCGACCTCGCCCGGGTCCGCCAGCGGCGAGGTGACGCCGGGGAAGATCCGGGACGGGCGCAGGTTCACGTAGTGGTCGAGCTCGAAGCGCAGCCGCAGCAGGAGGCCGCGCTCCAGGATGCCGGGCGGCAGGTTCGGGTCGCCGGGCTTGCCGCCGACCGCGCCGAGCAGGATCGCGTCGTGGGAGCGGACCTCCTCCAGCACCGAGTCCGGGAGCACCTCGCCGGTCGCGAGGTAGCGCTCCGCGCCCAGGTCGTACCGGGTGGGCTCGAACTCCACCCCCGCGGGCGCGGCGACCTCCAGCACCTTGAGCGCCTCGGCCGTCACCTCCTGCCCGATGCCGTCGCCGGGGATGACGGCGAGCCGCAGCGAGCCCGAGGTCGGGCTGGTCGTGGAGGAGTCGGTCATGACCGGCGAGCCTAGTTGTCGTCGGGGCGCTCGCCGCGGGTGTCTCGGGAGTCGAGCGCGACCTGGACGGCCTCGTGGCTGTGGGGGTTGCGGGGGTCGTGGCTGGCGGGTCCCCACTCGGGATACATGTCGTACATAGCGGGCTCCTGGGGTGTCGTGTCAGGGGGTGACAGGGGGTGTGACGGGTGGCGTGACGGGGTGTGCGGTGGGCCGGTCGTGCCGGCGCGACGCCCCGTGACGGGACCGTCGACCCTGGGGATGACCAGGAGTGGACCAGGCGGGGCTGCGGATCACGCAGGAGTCACCTGCGGGCCGCCACGGGGCGTCGTACCCGCACCGGTCCGGCGCTCAGGGGTGGGAGCGAGGGGCGGATGCGGGGATCCGGTGGGGCCAGGCGACGTACCGACGCCGAACACCGCGGCGAGGTGGCCTCACCTTCAGTGGGCCTCGCCGCGGCACTCGATAAGTACGATCACGCTCCGCATGGTGACGAGGACGCTACCCCCGCCCGCCGCACCGCGCAGCAGGTCTCGTGAACTGGCTCACCATCCGAGACACCTGTCCGCGGATGGCACACTCGGGGACGTGAGCGCGCCCCCCGAGCTGCCCGAGATCGTCTCCCGCGCGTTCGACGTCTCCCGCCGCGCCGGCTACGTGTCCTTCTGCCGCAACGAGACCGGGCGGCTCCTCGCAGCGCTCGCCGCCACCCGCGGGGGCGTCATGGCGGAGTTCGGCACCGGGTGCGGCGTGGGTACGGCGTGGCTGCGCAGCGGGCTGCGCGGTGACGCGCACATCCTGACCGCCGAGCTCGACGAGCGCCTGGCCGGGGCCGCGGCGGAGATCTTCGTCGACGACCCGCAGGTGGAGGTGCTCGCCGCCGACTGGTCGACCCTCGGCGACAAGGGTCCCTTCTCCCTGCTGTTCCTGGACTCCGGGGACCCCACCTCGGTCGCGGTCGACGAGATCGCCGACCTGGTCGAGCCGGGCGGCGTCGTCGTGCTCGACGACTTCGTGCCCTGCGAGCAGTGGCCGCCGATCACCTACGGCCGCGTCGACACCCTGCGGGAGCAGTGGTTGAGCGACGAGCGCTTCACGGCGGTGGAGGTCATGGTCGCCTCCGACGCCTCCGCGGTCATCGCGACCCGGCGCTGACGCCCGCCTCGACGCCCGCCTCGACGCCCGCCTCGACGACCGGCGGGGCCACGGCCGCGCCGGGCAGTCGGACCGTCCACCGCGGCAGCATCGCCTGCGTCAGCGGCCCGATGGCGAGGGCGTAGACCAGGGTGCCGACGCCGGCCGCACCCCCGAGGGCCAGGCCGGCGAGCACGACGGTCACCTCGATGCCGGTCCGGACCGCGCGCAGCGACCAGCCCGTGCGGCGCGACAACCCGGTCATGAGGCCGTCGCGGGGACCGCGGCCGAGCTGGGCCCCGATGTAGAGGGCGGTCGCGAACCCGCACAGCACGACGCCGCCGACCATCAGCCCGACCCGGACCGTCCAGCCGAGTGCGCCGTCCCCGACGACGTCGTGCACGTCGACGACGTCGAGCAGCAGCCAGATCGTCGCGTCGGCGCTCAGGCCGAGGACGACGGGGTTGGCCAGCGTCGCGACGCCGGGCACCTCCCGCAGCGGCCAGAAGGCCATCAGCACCACGATGCTGGCGAGCATGAGCACCTGCCCGAGGGTGAGCGGCACGTGCGTCGCGATGCCCGTGTGCAGGACGTCCCACGGGGCGGTGCCGAGGGTGCCCGCCACGAGCATGCCGAGCGAGATCCCGTAGAAGATCAGCCCGACCGTCATCTGGGCGAGGCGGCGCGGGAGACGCCCGGCGCGCAGCTGGGCGACGGGGCCGAGGTCGACGAGGGTGGTCACGGTCCCAGGGTGCACCCTGGGGGCTCCGCGCGGCACGTCCACCGGCGCAGGGGTGGACCGCCCGGGGCGGACTGCGCGGCCCCGCTGCCCGCGGGCGATGAGTTCGCGGCCGCCAGCGGGTCGGACCACCCGACCGCCGTACCGTCTGACCACCCGACCACCCGACCCACCTCAGGAGCAGCGCATGTCCTTCCAGGCCTACCTCGACGGCGCCGAGAGGAAGACCGGTCTCACGCCGCAGCAGCTGGTGGACGCCGCCCACGCCCGTGGGTACGACGCCTCGACGAAGGCCGCCGAGATCCTGGCCTGGCTGAAGGAGGAGCACGGGCTCGGCCGCGGCCACGGCATGGCCCTGGTCCACGTCGTCCAGGAGGGCCCGACCATCAGCGCCCGGCACGTCGGGACCGACGGGGCGCACCGCGACGAGAGCACCGAGCTGCGCCTCGACGGCCTGGCCCGCCGCTGACCGCACGGGCCCCGGTGGGCGGGCGGGCTCACACGTCGTCGTACGTCGCCGTGTGCCGCACCGCGCCGGACGCAGCCTTCTCGAGGAAGCCGCTCGGGGCGACCACGACGCGCGCGGCGGTCCCGAGGTGGGACACCACGCTCCCGAGGTCTCGGGTGCAGGCGTCCAGGCGCTCGCACAGGGTCTCGACCGACCTCACGACCCGCTGCAGCACCTCGGCGAGCCGCTGCGCCTCGCCGCGCACGCGCTGGGCCAGCCGCAGCAGGATCGGGCCCGTGCCGACGCCGGAGGCCAGGACGGGGAAGCGCGGGGCGAGCCAGGCCACGAGGTCCGCGATCGCGGCGCGCACCGCCGCCCGCACGCCCGTGACGAGGGAGGACGCGAGCCGCGTGGCGCCGGCCATGCCGAGCGCCGCCTCGGCGCAGGCCTCGGCCGCCGTGCTCTGCCCGGCCGCCGCCACGGTGTAGGCCCCCGCCGCCCGCCCCGTCCACCCCTCGGCGACCTCGGCCACCGCCGCGCGGTGCTGGTCCGCCACTGCGAGGAGCCCCTCGCCCACGTTGGTCCACGTGCCGGCGAAGGCGAGCACCTCGTCGGGGTTGCCGGTCACCGCGTCGAGCAGCTCGTGCAGCGGCTGGAAGTGCTCCATGACCCACCCGATGCCGGCCCGCAGGAGGCGACCGAAGGGGTCGGACAGCAGGTTGGCGGTCTCGTCCACGGCGCAGAGGCCCGCGAGCCCCGCCTGCAGCCAGTCGTCCCGCCCCACCGAGGCGGCGGACGTCATGAGGCTGTCGACCACCCCGGCGCCCGTGTGCCACGTGCGGCTGTCGCCCTCCGCCTCCAGGTAGTCGGCGGGGTCGGCGCTCACCGGACCGCTCCCCCGACGGGCGTGGCGCCGAGCCGCTCCGCCCAGCGGGCGAGCTCCCCGCCCCGGCCGGCCCCGGCGTCGGTCACGACGCCGACGACGGTCTCCCACAGCACCGGCACGACCGCCTCGACCCCGTCGACGACACGGTCCGCGGCCGCACCGACGGTCGCGTCGGTGGTGACCACGTCGTCCCCGAAGAGCCGCAGCCCCTCCGCGGTGGCCTCGAGGGCCCCGCCGACCGCCTCGCACGCGACGGCTCCCATGAGCCCGAACGGCTCGAGCCGCTGACCGATGAACCCGCAGAGGAGACCGAAGGCGTTCCCCGGGGCAGCGACCGCACGGGCCGCCCCACCCGCCGCGCGGGGCTCCGCCGCCAGCGCGGCCAGCCGGTTCGCGTGGTGGTGCAGCGCCCCGGGGTCGACCGCGACGACCCCGCTCACCGGAGCACCCCGTCCGCCGCACCGGCCGCGGACCGCGTCGCCCGACCCCCGGCGCCGAACTGCCGCTCGGCGTGCTCGCGCACGTGGGCCGTCGTGGCGGCCTCCGGGCCGAACGCCTGGGCCGCGAGCGCGGTCAGCCGCTCGGGCAGCCGCCGCCGCGCGTCCCCCACGGCGGCGAGCACGGCGCGTCGTACCGGCTCCGCGCCCGCGCGGGCCACCCGCTCCTCCACGACGACGTCCACCAGACCGCCCCCGTGGTCGAGCTCCACCACCGCTCCGCTGCGGTCGCGCCCGCGCACCCGCAGGCCCTCGACCGCCGCGACGTACGACTCCGCGCGGCGCACCTGTGCGTCCGCGTCGGCCAGCACGGCGGCGATCGCCGCCCGGGCCTCGTCCGCCCCCGTGGGGCCGCTGTCTCCCGCGCTCATGGTTCCCCCTTCGCCTCCCGGCTCCCGCCGGCGCCGGACCCCCGTCCGGCCACCACCAGGTTCACCGAGCGAGGGGGTCGGCGGAAGTGCGCGCGACCCGTCCTGTGGACAGCCACCGGGCCGTCCACAGGACGCGGTCGACGCGGTGGCGTCAGGCCGCGGGGAGGGGGATCATGCGCCGGGGACGGCGCACCCGTCGGGCCCGCAGGCCTCGGCGTCGCCGCCCACCGGCACCAGCGTCGGGCGCGACTCCGCCCACGCCTGGCGCAGCAGCTGGTCGAACACCTCGGTGGGCTGGGCGCCCGAGACGCCGTACCGGGCGTCGACGACGAAGAAGGGCACCCCGGTCGCCCCGTACGCCCGGGCCTGGGCCACGTCGGCGGCGACGGCCTCGGCGTACGCGTCGCCGGCCAGCACCTCGTCGACGCGCGCGGCGTCGAGCCCCGCACCCGCGGCGGCGGCGCGCAGCACGTCGTGGTCGCCGACGTCCTCGGCCCGCAGGAAGTACGCCGCGAGCAGCGCCTCCTTGAGCTCGCGCTGCTGCGCGGGCCCGCCCGTCTCGAGAGCCAGGTGGAGGAGCCGGTGGGCGTCGACGGTGCGGGTGTGCACGTTCTCGAGGAGCCGCATCGCGAGACCCTCCTGGGCCGCGACCTCGACGAGCTGCTCCTGCATCTGGCGCATCTCGGCCTCGCTGCGCCCGTACTTGCGGGCGAGCACCCCGGTCGTCAGCTCGTGGCCGTGCTGCGGGGCGGAGGGGTCGAGCTCGAACGAGCGGTAGACCACCTCGACCTCGTCGGCGTGCTCGAAGCCCGCGAGGGCCTTCTCCAGCCGGCGCTTGCCGACGAAGCACCAGGGACAGACGACGTCGGACCAGATCTCGATGCGCACGCACCCCCAACCCCGAGGCCCCCCGGCCCATTCCCGGGGTCGGGCCAGGACTTCCCCCGATGTCCCCGGCGCCGCGGCGCCGCGAGGCTCGGACCATGATCGAAGTGACCGGACTGACCAAGACGTACGGCGCCCACCGCGCCGTCGACGACGTGACCTTCACGGCCCGCCCCGGGCGGGTCACCGGCTTCCTGGGGCCCAACGGCGCCGGGAAGTCCACGACCATGCGGATGATGGTCGGCCTCACGCCGCCGTCGGCCGGCAGCGCGACCGTCTGCGGCGCGCGGTTCACCGACCTGCCGAACCCGCCGCGCGAGGTCGGCGTGCTCCTCGACGCCTCCGCCCAGCACGCGGGCCGCACGGGCCGCGAGATCCTGGCGATCGCCGCCCAGACCGCGGGCCTGCCCCGCACCCGGGTCGACGAGATGCTCGAGCTCGTCTCCCTCACCTCGACCGAGGCGGAGCGCCGGGTGCGCAACTACTCCCTCGGCATGCGCCAGCGCCTCGGCATCGCGGTCGCCCTCGTCGGGGACCCCGAGGTGCTGGTGCTCGACGAGCCGGCCAACGGGCTCGACCCGGCCGGCATCCGCTGGATGCGCGACCTGCTGCGCGGGTTCGCGCAGCGCGGGGGGACGGTGCTGCTCTCCTCCCACCTGCTCGGCGAGATCGAGGTCGTCGCCGACGACCTCGTCGTCATCGGCCGCGGCCGCATCGTCGCGCAGGGCACGAAGGCCGAGCTGCTGGCGTCGGCCGGCACGGTCGTCGCGCCCGCGGAGCCGACGGACGGCGCCGCCCTGGTGCGCGCCCTCGGCGCCGCCGGGATCGTCGTCACCCGCACGCACGACGGCGCCCTCTCCGTCGAGGCCCAGCCGCGGGAGGTGGGCCGGGTGGCGCACGCGGCCGGCGTACCCCTCGCGGGCCTGCGGGCGGCCGACGGCGCCGGCCTCGAGGAGATGTTCCTCGAGCTGACCGCCGACACCCAGCGCGAGACCCCCGCCCCGCTGCGCACGGCAGGGGTGGCGGCATGAGCGCGCTCGTCACGCCCCCGGCCGGCACGGCCGCCCCCGGCAGCACCCCCGTCGCGGGTACGACGGTCCGCACCCCCCGCCCCGACCTGCGGCGCCCGTCGTTCGCGCGGCTGGTCGGCGTCGAGGCCCGCAAGACGTTCGACACCCGGGCCGGCCTGTGGCTGTGCGCCAGCATCGTCGTGCTGGCCGTCGTGGCGAGCGCCGCCGTGGTGCTCTTCGCCCCCGACGAGGCGCTCACCTTCGAGACGTTCGCGAGCGCGATCGGCATCCCGATGGCGATCGTGCTGCCCGTGCTCGCGATCCTCTCGGTGACGAGCGAGTGGAGCCAGCGCAGCGGGCTGGGCACCTTCACCATGGTGCCGTCGCGGGGCCGGGTGATCGCCGCCAAGGCGGCCGTCGCCGCGGTCGTCGGCGTGGTCTCGATGCTGGTGGCGATGGGCGTCGGGGCCCTCGGCACGGTGGTCGGCTCGGCACTGGCCGGCACCGACGCCGTCTGGGACTCGTCGGTCAGCTCGCTCGTCGGCATCGTCGTCGCCAACCTGCTGGGCATGGCGGTCGGGTTCATGCTCGGCGTGCTGCTGCGCAGCTCGCCGGCGGCGATCGTGGGGTACTTCGTCTACTCGTTCGTCGTGCCGACGCTATTGATGACGCTGGCGACGTTCCAGGACTGGTGGGCCGACCTGCAGCCCTGGCTCGACTTCAACTACGCGCAGACCAGCCTCTTCGACGGCTGGCCCGGTGGCGAGGCGTGGGCCCAGATCGGGGTCTCGTCGCTGCCGTGGCTCGTCCTGCCGCTCCTCGTCGGGCTCTGGACGCTGCGCCGCTCCGAGGTGAAGTGAGCGCGGCCGGCCGCTGACGACGGACGCCTCCGCTCCCCGTGCGGGGAACGGAGGCGTCCGTGCGTGCGGCGGCTCTGCTGCAGCCGGCCCGGGGTCAGCGCGCGGCGGAGCCCTCGGTGTAGTCGGCGTCGGTCTGCTGCCACGAGAAGTGCGAGCGCAGCTCCTTGCCGGTCGCCTCGATCGGGTGGCCGGCCTCCTTCGCGCGGAGCTCGGTGAACTCCTCGCCGCCCTTGTCCTGGTCGTCGATGAAGCGCTTCGCGAACGTGCCGTCCTGGATGTCGGCGAGCACGGCCTGCATCCGCTCCTTCACGCCGGCGTCGACGACGCGCGGGCCCGACACGTAGTCGCCGTACTCGGCCGTGTCGGAGACGCTCCAGCGCTGCTTGGCGATGCCGCCCTCGAACATGAGGTCGACGATGAGCTTGAGCTCGTGGAGCACCTCGAAGTAGGCGATCTCCGGCTGGTAGCCCGCCTCGGTGAGGGTCTCGAAGCCGGCCTGCACGAGGTGCGAGACGCCGCCGCAGAGCACGGCCTGCTCACCGAACAGGTCGGTCTCGGTCTCCTCGGTGAAGGTCGTCTTGATGACGCCGGCGCGAGTGCCGCCGATGGCCTTGGCGTAGGACTTCGCGAGGTCCCACGCGGTGCCGCTGGCGTCCTGCTCGACCGCGATGATGTCCGGGATGCCGCGCCCCGCGACGTACTCGCGGCGCACCGTGTGACCCGGGGCCTTGGGGGCCACGAGGACCACGTCCACGCCGGCCGGCGGGGTGATGTAGCCGAAGCGGATGTTGAAGCCGTGGCCGAAGACGAGGGTGTCGCCCTCCGCGATGTGCGGCTCGATCGACTCCGTGTAGAGGTGGCGCTGCACCTGGTCGGGGGCGAGGACGACGATGACGTCGGCCTCCTCCACGGCCTCGGCCGGGGTGAGGACGCGCAGGCCCTCCTCCTCCGCCTTCGCCCGGCTCTTCGAGCCCTCGGGCAGGCCGACGCGGACGTCGACACCCGAGTCGCGCAGGTTCAGCGCGTGGGCGTGGCCCTGGCTGCCGTAACCGATGACGGCCACGTTCTTGCCCTGGATCAGGGACAGGTCGGCGTCGTCGTCGTAGTACATCTCAGCCACGTCGGGCTTCTCCTTCGTCGTTGTCTTCTCGGGGTACGGCGGGTGGTGCGGCAGGTGGGGCGGTGCTCAGCCCACGGCGGCGGGCGTCGCGGGCGCAGCCGGGGCGGGCGGCGCGGTGGGCACGGGGACCGGCACCGGTCGCACCGTGCGCTCCGTGATGGAGCGCGACCCGCGACCGATCGCGACCATGCCCGACTGCACGAGCTCGCGGATGCCGAAGGGCTCGAGCACGCGCAGGAAGTCCGCGATCTTGCCGGCGTTGCCGGTGATCTGGATGGTCACGGCGTCGGGGGCGACGTCGATGACCTTGGCGCGGAAGAGCTGGACGGTGTCGAGCACCTGACCACGCGTCTCGGAGTCGGCGCGCACCTTGACCATGACGAGCTCGCGGGCGACCGAGGCGGTCGGGTCGAGCTCGACGATCTTGATGACCTCGACCAGCTTGTTGAGCTGCTTGACGACCTGCTCCATCGGCGAGGACTCCACGTCCACGACGATCGTCATGCGGGACACGTCGGGGTGCTCGGTGGGGCCCACCGCGAGGCTGTCGATGTTGAAGCCGCGGCGGCTGAACAGGCCCGCGATGCGGGCCAGCACGCCGGGCTTGTCCTCGACCAGGACGGACAGGGTGTGCTTGGTGCTCGTGCTCATACCAGTTCGTCCTCGTCGAAGGTGGGCGCGAGGTCGCGCGCGTACTTGATCTCGTCGTTGCTCGTGCCGGCGGCGACCATCGGCCACACCATCGCGTCGCGGTGCACCCGGAAGTCGACCACGACGGGCACGTCGTCGATCGACATGGCCTTCTCGATGACCGAGTCGACGTCGCCCGGGGTCTCGCAGGACAGGCCGACGCAGCCGTACGCCTCCGCCAGCTTCACGAAGTCGGGGATGCGCTTGGAGTGCAGGTCGGTGTTGGAGTAGCGCTCGTTGTAGAACAGCGTCTGCCACTGCCGCACCATGCCGAGCGACTCGTTGTTGATGAGGGCCACCTTGATCGGGATGCCCTCGATGGCGCAGGTCGCCAGCTCCTGGTTGGTCATCTGGAAGCAGCCGTCGCCGTCGATGGACCACACCGTGGTGTCGGGACGACCCACCTTCGCGCCCATCGCGGAGGGCACGGAGAAGCCCATCGTGCCGAGGCCGCCGGAGTTGATCCACGTGCGGGGGTTCTCGTACTTCACGAAGTGGGCGGCCCACATCTGGTGCTGCCCGACGCCGGAGCAGTAGATCGCCTCCGGGCCCGCGATGGCGCTGAGCCGCTCGATCACGTGCTGCGGGGCGAGCGAGCCGTCGGCGGGCGCGTCGTACCCCAGCGGGTAGCGCTTCTTGACGCCCGCGAGGAAGTCGACCCAGCCCTCGTAGTCACCCGTGTGGCCGGCGTCGGCCTGGGCGACGAGCAGCGACGTCAGCTCGCTGATGACCTCGCGCGCGTCGCCCACGATCGGCACGTCGGCGTGGCGGTTCTTGCCGATCTCGGCCGGGTCGATGTCGGCGTGCACGACCAGGGCGTTCGGGGCGAACGAGTCGAGGTTGCCGGTCACGCGGTCGTCGAAGCGGGCGCCCAGGCTGATGATGAGGTCGCTCTTCTGCAGGCCGGCGACGGCCGCGACCGTGCCGTGCATGCCGGGCATGCCCAGGTGCTGCGGGTGGCTGTCGGGGAACGCGCCCAGTGCCATGAGGGTCGTGACGACCGGCATGCCGGTGAACTCGGCCAGGCGCAGCAGCTCGCGCGACGCGCCGGAGCGGATGACGCCGCCACCGACGTAGAGCACCGGGCGGCGCGCCTCGAGGATCAGCTTGACGGCCTCGCGGATCTGCTTCGTGTGCGGCCGCGTGACGGGGCGGTAGCCCGGCAGGTTGATGCCGCTCGGCCAGTCGAAGGTCGTGGTGGCCTGCAGCGCCGACTTCGCGATGTCGACCAGCACGGGGCCGGGTCGACCGGTCGAGGCGATGTGGAAGGCCTCCGCGATCTTGACCGGGATCTCCGCGGGGTCGGTGACGAGGAAGTTGTGCTTCGTCACCGGCATCGTGATGCCGCGGATGTCCGCCTCCTGGAAGGCGTCCGTGCCGATCATCGCGGCGCCGACCTGGCCGGTGACGGCCACCATGGGCACCGAGTCCATGTGCGCGTCGGCCAGCGGCGTGACGAGGTTCGTCGCGCCCGGCCCGGAGGTCGCCATGCAGACGCCCACCCGGCCGGTCGCCGCGGCGTACCCCTGCGCGGCGTGGCCGCCCGCCTGCTCGTGGCGCACGAGGATGTGGCGGATGCGGGTGGAGTCCATCAGCGGGTCGTAGGCCGGCAGGATCGCGCCGCCCGGGATGCCGAAGATCGTGTCGACCCCGGCGTTCTCCAGCGACTTCACCAGGCTCTGGGCCCCGGTCACGGACGGGCCGGTCGCCTCGGGGTGCTCAGTCATCAGCCTCGAACTTCCTCGTCAGCCCCCGCGTCGTCGCGGGAGCACTGGTGTGCTGTCGTGCGGGTCCTGCTCGCCGGCCCGGACCGGCGACCGTCCAAGTCTCCGGCACCGGTGCCAGGCCAACAAAAAACCCCTCGGCCTGACGGCAACGAGGGGATGACGCGGGAACGTGGGGCTCGGGGCCTCAGCTCACGCGTCGCGTGCGTACGAGAAGGACAGTGCGCATGCGCCCTACGGTCGCCGCCGGGGACCGACGACGTCAACCCACTCTGCCACGCGTTCCACATGTTGGTACGTCGGTCCCACATGTCGACACGCCGCCGGAGCACCGAGCCCGTCGGCGGGGGCTCAGCGGTCCTGCCACGTGCACACGCACGCCTTGTTGCCCTCCGCGTCGGCGAGCACCCAGAAGGCCCGGGCCGCGGCGTCGCTGACGAGGGTGCCCCCGGCGGCGAGCGCGGCCGCCACCCGCTGCTCGGCGACGTCGTGCGGCACCGTGATGTCGAGGTGGAACCGCATCCGCCCCTCGGCCTCCCCCGGCGCGGGCGGGGCGCACTCCTGGAACCACAGGGCCGGCAGCACGTCGACCTCGTCGCGCACCTCGTCGGGCGACCCCGGACGGTCGGCGAGCCCCAGCACCGCCCGCCAGAACGGCTTGACGCGGGAGAGGTCGGGGGTGTCGAGGGCGATCTCCAGCTGCTGCACCGTCGTCGGCTCCGGGCGCGCCCCGAGCTCGGCGGCCAGCTCGCTGACGCGGCGGGCCAGCGCGACGTCGCGCTCGGTGACGCCGTCGGCGTCGTGGCTGCTCGTGACGACCCGCAGCGCGCCGTACCGCAGGTCGAGGTCGGGGTGGTGGTCGACCTCGGCGGCGTGGGCGCCGACGGCCGCGACCAGGGCGAGACCCACCCCGTAGTCGTCGAAGGTGAAGCGGGCGTGGAGGCGACCCAGCAGGAACCGCCAGTCGGCGAGGTCGGCGGCGAGGACCTGCTCGCCCGTGAGCGTCGTCGGAGTCATGCGCCCATCTGAGCACCCGCCGCCGACGATCGGGAGGCCCCCGGGCACCGTCCGATCACGGTTCGGAGAAATCCTGGTCGGGGCGCTGGGCGCCGTCGGTGCTTCGGCATACAGTGCGCGGACGCCGGAGTTCTTCCGGCCGCGCGAATTCGGGAACGCGGCCGCCCGGCGACAATCGAAAGCGAGATCTCGGGTGTTCACTACTCCTCGACGGTGGGCCGGCGTCGCCGCACTCACCCTCGGCGCGACGATGCTCTCCGTCGCGCCCAGCTCCGCCGCCCCGGGCGACCCGGGCGCCGAGCCCCTGCCGATCCCCCAGACGACCCCGCCGTCCGTCGCCCGGGCCCCCATCGCCCCCGGTGTCGACCTCGACACCGAGGCCCGTCAGAGCGTCTTCGTCCAGCTCAGCGGCGCCGGTGCCGCCGACGCCGCCGCCCAGGGCTCCGCGTCGACCGCCAAGCGCCGGGCGACCGACCGCCGCGCCCAGGTGCAGGGCACCGCCGACCGCATCGTCGCCGCGGCCCGCGCGAAGGACTCCGGCGCGGCCGAGCTCTACACCGTCGCCAACGCCGTCCCCGGTGTCGCGATCAGCGCCAACACGACCGCGATCCGCGCGCTGGCCACCCAGCCGGGCGTCGTCAAGGTCTCGCGCATCACCGAGCGCACCCTCGACAACTCCAGCGCCGCGAGCCTCGTGCGCGCCAACCAGGTGTGGTCCTACAACGGCAACACCGGCGACGGCGTCAGCATCGGCGTCATCGACACCGGCGTCGACTACACCCACGCCACCTTCGGCGGCCCCGGCACGGTCGAGGCGTTCGAGGCGGCCCAGGCCAGCTCGACGGAGGACGGCTGGCTCCAGGCCCTGCCGGCCGCCGGTCGCGCCAAGGTCGTGGGCGGCTACGACTTCGTCGGCGACGACTACAACGCCGACGACACCGCCGCGTCCTACAACCCGGTGCCCTCCCCCGACCCCAACCCGCTCGACTGCGAGGGCCACGGCTCCCACGTGGCCGGCAGCGCGGCCGGGTACGGCGTGATGCCCGACGGCTCGACCTTCGCGGGCAACTACGCCTCCGTCGGCCCCAACACCCTGCGCGGCCTGAAGATCGGCCCCGGCATGGCGCCGCAGGCCGAGATCCACGCCCTGCGCGTCTTCGGCTGCGAGGGCAGCACCGACCAGGTCATCGCGGCCCTCGACTACTCGCTCGACCCGAACGGCGACGGCGACTTCTCCGACCGCCTCGACGTGGTCAACATGTCGCTGGGCTCGGCCTACGTGCCCTCCGACGACCCGCAGAACGAGGTCATCGACGCCCTCACCCGGCACGGCGTGCTCACCGTCGCCTCCAACGGCAACGAGGGCGACATCACCGACGCCGGCGGCTCCCCGGGCAGCGCGACCAGCTCGCTGGCCGTCGCCAGCACGGTGGACGCCATGCAGCGCCGCGACGCCATCCGCGTGACGGCGCCGAGCGACGTCGCGGGCACGGCGGCCGGCCAGTTCTCCACCGCGTACCCCTTCGCCACCCGCCCGCCCGTCGCCGGCACGGTCGCGACCGTGCCCGGCGCCAACGCCGACGGCTGCGAGCCGTTCAGCGCGACCGACGCCGCCCGCGTGGCCGGCAAGGTCGCGTGGCTGGAGTGGGACGACAGCGACGCCACCCGCCGCTGCGGCTCCGGCGCCCGCTCGGCCAACGCCCGCGAGGCGGGCGCGATCGGCGCCATCTTCACCAGCGAGCTCGACGTCTTCGGCGCGGGCATCCTCGGTGACGCCCAGATCCCCGTCATCCAGCTGACCGGCAACGACACCGACCGGCTCCGCCCGGCCGCCGAGGCCGGCACGCTCGCGGTGCAGTTCGACGGCACGCTGGCGCAGAGCCTCGCGACGTACGACGAGGGCATCGTCGACACCGTCTCCGGGTTCACCTCGCGCGGCGGCCACGGCACCTACAGCGGCGTCAAGCCCGACGTCGCCGCCCCCGGCGACACCATCAGCTCGGCGGCGGTGGGCAGCGGCAACGGCATCGCGACGTTGTCCGGCACCTCGATGGCCGCCCCGGTCACCGCCGGTGTCGCCGCGCTCGTGCTGGCGCAGCACCCGTCGTACTCCCCGCTCGAGGTGAAGGCCGCCGTGATGAACACGGCGACCAACGACCTGTTCGAGGGCGCCAGCCGCTCGGGCGACCGCTACGGCCCCGCCCGGGTCGGCGCCGGCCGCATCGACGCGCGCTACGCCGCGGGCACCTCCACGCTGGCGTGGACGAACGGCACCAACAACCCCGTCTCGGCGACCTTCGGCATCGTCAACGCGCCGATCACCACCGAGAAGGTCACGCGCCAGAAGACGATCACGGTCCGCAACGACGCGAGCCGCGCCGTCACCTACCAGCTCGGCTACCAGGCGGCCACGTCCCAGCCGGGCGTGGGCTACTCGCTCTCGGCCAGCAGCCTCACCGTGCCGGCGCGCTCGCAGCGCTCGGTGACGCTGACGATGACCGTCTACCCGCGCCGCCTGGCCCGGGTGATCGACCCGACCATGGCCGCCGAGCAGCTCGGCGTGCCCCGCCAGTTCGTCACCGCGGCCTCGGGTCGCGTCACCATCAAGTCCGGCAACAACCCCGCGCTGCGGGTGCCGGTCCACGGCGTCGCCCGGCCGAACTCGACCACCACCTCCACCGTGACCGACGGGCAGCTCGTGCTCGACGGCGCGGGTGTGGCGCAGGGCGGCAACGGCGTCAGCGGCCACCGCTCGGTGGTGTCGGTGCTCGAGCTCGGCGCGCGCAGCGGCCAGATGCCGCTGTGCACGGGCACCCAGGTCGTCGGGTGCGTCGACCAGGGCTCCGACCGCGGCATGGACCTGCAGTCCGTGGGCGCCGGCGCGACCGACGACTACCTCTGGTTCGGCATCGACACCTGGGGCGACTGGGCGACGGTCGGACGGGCCAACATCCCGTTCGTCGACTACGACATCGACGGTGACGGCGCGGCCGACGTGGAGACCTACCTGCAGTTCTTCACCGACACCGACGTCCTCTACTCCGTGACGGTCGACCTGGCCACGGGCGACACGCTCGACGAGCGCCCGGTCAACTTCTACGAGGCCGACCGCGACACCAACGTCTTCGACACCGACGTGGCGCTGCTGCCGGTCTCCAAGGCCGCCCTCGGGCTGCCGACCGACGGCACGAGCGCGCCGATCACCTACGTGGCCGGTGTGTTCGACGCCGCGACCGGCGGGCTCGCCGACACGACCCGCCCGGTGGCGTTCGACGCGGGCGCCCCGGCGGTCGCGACCGCCGGGCCCGTGTTCGCCGACACCGACGGCGCGACGATCGACCTGCTGGGCGCCGGCGGCAAGGAGGCGCTCGTCCTGCACCTCTTCGGCGCCCCGGGTGCGCGCTCGGAGATCGTCCCGGTCCCGGCGAGCTGACCGCCGTACCACCTGCACGACCAGCACCACACCGACGGCCGTCGGTCCCTCCGGGGGCCGGCGGCCGTCGCCGTGCGTGCGGGGCGTGCCACGCCGTTCGTGGTAGCAGCGCCGCGGAATGCGTGGCGCTCCTACCACGAACCAGGCGTCGGCCCGGCGGCCCGGCGGCCCCCGGACCCGCCTAGACGTCCCGGCCGGCCCGCAGCCCCGCTCGCAGCCCCGCTCGCAGCTCGGCGAGGCTGCGGCGCTGGCGGCCGTCGGCGTCGAAGTTCGCCGGGTCGAGCCAGGCCAGCCAGGCGGCGCGCGCCGTGGGCCACTCGTGGTCCAGCAGCGAGAACCAGTCGGTGTCGCGGTTGCGCCCCTTGACGACCACGGCCTGGCGGAAGCGGCCCTCGAAGGTGAACCCGAGGCGCAGCGCCGCCCGCCGCGACGGCTCGTTGAGGCTGTCGCACTTCCACTCCAGGCGCCGGTAGCCGGCGCCGAGCACGTGGTCGGCCAGCAGCGCCACGGCCTCGGTCGCCGCGGTGGTGCGCCGCAGGGCGGGGCCGAACGAGATCCAGCCGACCTCGGTGGTGCGGTTCGCGGTGCTCGTGCGCAGGAGCGAGAGCCTCCCCTCGACCCGGCCGGTCGCGTGCGGCACCACCACCCACGTCAGCAGGTCGGGGTCGGCGACGTCGTCGCGCACCCGACGGGCCGACGCCTCCGGGTCGGCCGGACGGTCGAGGGGCAGGTAGGTCCACGCCGCGTCGTCCTCCGGCGCCGCCGTGGCCGCGTGCAGCGCCGCCGCGTGCGCCGGCCGCAGCGGCTCCAGGCGCGCCCACCGCCCGGTGAGCGGCTCGTGGGCCGGCGCCGCGACCCCCCGCGGCGGGACCGGGGGGCCGACGGGGAGGCCGGCCGGGGAGCCGGGGTCGGTGCGGCGGGGGGACGGTGCGAGGTGCGGTCGCAGCTCCGGCGCTGCGCTCGGCGGGGTCGTCACGACGTGACCGTACGCAACCCCCTCGACGGCCGGCGACCCGCGGCGTACCGTCCCGCGCGGCCCTCACCGCCCCACCACCCACCCGACGGAGACCACGCATGCCCGACCCGACCAGCTCCCCCGCCGCCGCGGCCGGGAGCGACGCCCCCAGCACCGACGCGCCCGGGGTCAGCCCCTGGCCCGCCCTGTGGGCGATGGTCATCGGGTCCGGGCTCCTGCTCGTCCCGATGGCGCTCGCGACCGGCTTCCTGGCCCCGGTGGTCGGGCGGCTCGTCGACCGGGCGCACCCGCGCAGCATCACGGTCGTCGGCTTCGTTGCCTCGGCGCTCGCGCTGCTGGGGCTCAGCCGCGTGATGACGACCGACAGCCCGGTGTGGCAGGTGCTGCTCCCCCTGGCGCTCTTCGGCGTCGGCAGCGCGTTCCTGTGGGCGCCGCTCAGCGCGACGGCCACCCGCAACCTCCCGCTGCCGTCGGCCGGGGCGGGCTCGGGCGTCTACAACACGACGCGTCAGGTCGGGGCCGTCCTCGGCAGCGCCGCCGTCGCCGCGCTCATCCAGGCGCGGCTCGCGGCCAACCTGCCGGGCGCGACCGGATCGGCCGAGGAGATGCAGGCCGGCGGCGGGACGGTGCCCGCCGAGGTCGCCGGACGCTTCTCCGACGCGATGGCCCAGGCCGTGCTGCTGCCCGCCGGCGCCCTGGGCCTCGGCGTGCTCGTCGTGCTCCTCTTCGCCGCCCCGCGCCACGACGGCCACGGGCAGCGCCGCTAGCCGGCCCCGAGGTCCAGCAGGGCCGTGCGGACGGCGAGCACACCCGCGTGCGCCTCGGCGTACGACGTCGAGAGCGGCGAGAGCCCGACCCGCAGGCCGTGGGGGTCGCGGTGGTCGGGCAGCACGTCCTCGCGCCACAGCCGCGCGACCACCTCGCGCATCGCGGGGTGGGTGAGCGTCACGTGGCCGCCGCGGGCGGCGGGGTCGCGGGGGCTGGCGAGCCGCACGCCGAGCGGGGCGAGGTGCACGTCGGCGAGGTCGACGACGTACGACGTGAGCCCCGCCGCCTTGGCGCGCACCGCCGGCACGCCGGCCTCGTCGAGCAGCGCCACCGTGTCGCGCAACGGCTGCATCGCGAGCACCGGCGGGGTGCCCGAGAGGAAGCGCCGCATGCCCGGGGCGGGCTGGTGGCCGGGACCCATCGCGAACGGGTCGGCGTGGCCCATCCAGCCGGTGATGGGCTGGCGCAGCTCGTCGTGGAGCCGGGCCGCGACGTACGCGAAGGCGGGGGCGCCGGGCCCGCCGCCCAGGTACTTGTAGCTGCACCCGACGGCCACGTCGACGTCCGCGGCGTCGAGCCCGACCTCGACGGCCCCGGCGGAGTGGCACAGGTCCGCGAGCACGAACGCGCCGGCCGCGTGGGCGGCGGCGGTGACGCCCGCGAGGTCGGCGAGGTGGCCGGACCGGTAGGCGACGTGGCTGAGCACGACGACGCCCGTGCGTGGGCCGAGCAGCGGCTCGAGGGCCGCGACCTCCATCCCGCCGTCGACCGGCACCTCGAGCCAGCGCACCGTCAGGCCCCGCTCCGCGGCGACCCCCTCCACGACGTACCGGTCGGTGGGGAAGTTGTCGGTGTCGACGACGACCTCGGTACGGCGGGGGTCCCGCGCCACCGCCGCGTCCACGAGGGCGCGCAACAGCTTGTAGAGCAGCACCGTCGTGGCGTCGCCGACCACCGTCTGGCCCGGCGCCGCGCCCAGCACCACCCGGCCCAGCTCGTCGCCGAGGGTGAGCGGCAGGTCGAACCAACCCTCGTCCCAGCCCCGGATGAGCCGCCCGCCCCACTCGGCCTCGACGAACGACGCCATCCGCTCCACCGTCGTGCGCAGCGGGCGGCCCAGCGAGTTGCCGTCGAGGTAGACCAGCGACGTGCCCGCCCCGACGAACCGCTCGCGGTACGCCGCCAGCGGGTCCGCGCGGTCGAGCGCCGCCGGGTCGAGGTGGGCCGGGTCGAGGTCGGGTCGGGGGAGGCTCAGCGGACCCGCCTCAGAAGGTGACCGCGCCGTGCGCGGCCGACTGCACCGTGCGGGCGTACTTGCCGAGGACACCGCGGGTGTACTTCGGGGGCAGCGGCTCCCAGCCCTCCTTGCGGCGCTCCAGCTCGTCCGCGTCGATGTCGACGTCGAGGCGGCGGTTGGCCACGTCGAGCGTGATCCGGTCGCCGTCGCGCACGAACGCGATGGGCCCGGCGTCGACCGCCTCGGGGGCCACGTGGCCGACGCACAGCCCCGTCGTGCCGCCGGAGAAGCGGCCGTCGGTGAGCAGCAGCACGTCCTTGCCGAGGCCCGCGCCCTTGATCGCGCCGGTGATGGCGAGCATCTCGCGCATGCCCGGGCCGCCCTTGGGGCCCTCGTAGCGGATGACGACCACGTCGCGGGGCTTCAGCTCGCCGGCGGCGAGGGCGTCCATCGCCGCCCGCTCGCCGTCGAAGACGCGGGCCGTGCCCTCGAAGACCGACTCGTCGAAGCCGGCCGACTTCACGACCGCGCCCTCGGGGGCCAGCGTGCCGTGGAGGATCGTCAGGCCGCCGGTCGCGTGGATGGGGCGGTCGAGCGTGCGGATCACGTCGTCGTCGACGGCCGGCGGGGCGATGTCGGCGAGGTTCTCCGCCATCGTGCGGCCGGTCACGGTGAGGCAGTCGCCGTGCATGAGGCCCGCGTCGAGGAGGGCCTTCATCACCATCGGGATGCCGCCCTTCTGGTCGACGTCGTACATCACGTACTTGCCGAACGGCTTGAGGTCGCCGAGGTGCGGCACCTTGTCGCCGATGCGGTTGAAGTCCTCGAGCGTCAGGTCGACCTCGGCCTCGCGGGCGATGGCGAGGAGGTGGAGCACGGCGTTGGTGGATCCGCCCAGCGCCATCACGACGGTGATGGCGTTCTCGAACGCCTCCTTCGTCATGATCTGGCGCGCCGTGATGCCGCGGCGCAGCAGCCCGACCACGGCCTCGCCCGACTTGTGCGCGTAGCCGTCGCGGCGGCGGTCGACGGCCGGCGGGGCCGCGGAGCCGGGCAGGGACATGCCGAGGGCCTCGGCGACGGCGGCCATCGTGTTGGCCGTGTACATGCCGCCGCAGGCGCCCTCGCCGGGACAGATGGCGCGCTCGACCTTGTCTACCTCCTCGCGGGAGATCTTCCCGGCCAGGCAGGCGCCGACGGCCTCGAACGCGTCGATGATCGTCACGTCGCGGCCGTCGACCTTGCCGGGCATGATCGAGCCGGCGTACAGGAACACGCTCGAGAGGTCGAGGCGGGCCGCGGCCATGAGCATGCCGGGCAGCGACTTGTCGCAGCCCGCCAGCAGCACCGAGCCGTCGAGGCGCTCGGCCATCATCACGGTCTCCACCGAGTCAGCGATGACCTCGCGGGAGACCAGCGAGAAGTGCATGCCCTCGTGGCCCATCGAGATGCCGTCGGAGACCGAGATGGTGCCGAACTCCATCGGGAAGCCGCCCGCGGCGTGCACGCCGTTCTTCACGGCCTTCGCCAGCCGGTCGAGCGAGAGGTTGCACGGGGTGATCTCGTTCCACGACGAGGCGACGCCGATCTGCGGCTTCTCCCAGTCGTCGTCCCCCATGCCGACGGCGCGCAGCATGCCGCGCGCGGCGGCGCGCTCGAGGCCGTCCGTGACGTCGCGCGAGCGCGGCTTGATGTCGGGCTGCGTCGCGGGCTGGGAGTCGGGCTGGGAGTCGAGCTGGGAGTCGGGCTGGGAGTCGAGCTGGGAGTCGGGGGCGCCACCGGTCATGGGCCCAGGGTAGACCGGCGCCGGCCCCCACCCACCGGGGCGCCGGGATGCGGGCGGCCACCGGTAACCCCCCGTTAACGACGTCCTCCTCACGGGCCGCGCGGCGGGGCCCTAGCCTGTCCCGGTGACAACTGCGATCGACTGGTCCGAGCACCGCGCCGCCCTCTTCGACCTCGACGGCGTCATCACGCCGACGGCGGAGGTCCACATGCGCGCGTGGGAGGTCATGTTCAACGACTTCCTCGCCGCCTGGGACGGTCCCGGCGACACCTCGCCCTACACCGAGCGCGACTACTTCGACCACGTCGACGGCAAGCCCCGGTACGACGGGGTGCGCGACTTCCTCGCCTCCCGCGGCATCGACCTCCCCGAGGGCAGCGAGTCCGACAGCCCGGAGGCCGAGACGATCCACGGCCTGGGCGACCGCAAGAACGAGTCGTTCAACGAGGTGCTGGAGCGGGAGGGCGTGCGCCCCTACCCGGGCTCCGTCGCGCTGCTCGACCACCTGGCGACCCTCGACATCCGTCTCGCAGTCGTCTCGTCCTCCGCGAACGCCCCGGCCGTGCTGCGCACCGCGGGCCTGCTCGACCGCTTCGAGACCGTCGTGTCCGGCACGGTGGCCAAGGAGCTGGGCCTGCCGGGCAAGCCGGCCCCCGACACGTTCCTCCACGCGGCCGCCGCGCTGGGTGCCGACGCCGCGACCTCCGTCGTGCTCGAGGACGCCGTCTCCGGCGTGCGCGCGGGCGCGGCCGGCGCCTTCGCCGCCGTCGTCGGCGTCGACCGCGGGGCCGGCGCCGCCGTGCTCACCGAGGCCGGCGCGACCGTCGTCGTCACCGACCTGGCCGAGCTCGTGCCCGTCACCGACGGGCCGGGGGCCGGCCTGCCGGGGGCCGACGCCTGATGGCCGCGATGCGCAAGGACGTCCCCGAGGACCCGATGGACCGCGGGCGCTTCCCGGTCGACCCGTGGCGCCTCGTCGAGACCGACCACTTCCCCGGCGACCTCGGCCTGACCGAGACGCTGTTCACCGTCGCCAACGGCTACCTGGGCATGCGGGGCAACCCCGCGGAGGGCCGGGACGCCCACGCCCACGGCACCTTCATCAACGGCTTCCACGAGACGTGGCCGATCAAGCACGCCGAGAGCGCGTTCGGCTTCGCCCGCACCGGCCAGACGATCGTCAACGTGCCCGACGTGAAGGTGCTCAAGCTCTACGTCGACGACGAGCCGCTCAACCTGGGCACCGCCGACCTCGAGCACTACGAGCGCTCGCTGGACTTCCGGTCCGGCGAGCTGACGCGGACGCTCGTGTGGCGCACCCCCTCGGGCAAGCGGGTGCGGGTGGTCTCGCGCCGCATGGTCTCGATGACCGAGCGGCACCTGTCGCTGCTGAGCCTCGAGGTCACGATGCTCGACGGCGACGCGCCCATTGTCATCTCCTCGCAGATGCTCAACCGCCAGGACGGCAAGGACGAGTACCACGTGCCGGGCGCCTCCCTCGGCGAGGGCCTCGACCCCCGCAAGTCGTCGGGGTTCGAGCACCGCGTGCTGCTCCCCCGCGCCCACTACGCCAACGAGCAGCGGATGCTCCTGGGCTACCAGTGCGCCCGCTCGAAGATGACGGTCGCCGTCGCCGCCGACCACCTCCTCACCTGCGACGACACCCACGAGGTGATCCGGCACGCCGAGGAGGACATGGCGAAGTACGTCGTGCGCGCCGACGCGACGCAGGGCAGCACCATCCGCGTCGACAAGCTGGTCGCCTACCACTCCTCGAAGGGCGTCCCCGTCCGGGAGCTCTCCGACCGCTGCGACCGCACGCTCGACCGGGCGCGGCGCCTCGGCGTCGACCACTACCGCGAGGAGCAGCAGGCCTGGTTCGACCGCTTCTGGGCCGGCGCGGACGTCGTCGTCGAGGGCCACCCGGAGCTGCAGCAGGCCATCCGCTTCAACCTGTTCCAGCTCGCGCAGGCCAGCGCGCGCGCCGACCACCAGGGCGTGCCGGCCAAGGGAGTGAGCGGCTCGGGCTACGAGGGGCACTACTTCTGGGACACCGAGGTCTACGTCCTGCCGTTCCTCACCTACACCTCCCCCGACACGGCCCGCAACGCGCTGCACTTCCGCTGCCGCATGCTGCCCGCGGCCCGCGAGCGCGCGAAGGAGATGGCCCAGGCCGGGGCCCTGTTCCCGTGGCGCACCATCAACGGCGAGGAGGCGTCGGCGTACTACGCCGCAGGCACCGCGCAGGTGCACATCGACGCCGACATCTCCTACGCGCTCGCGAAGTACGTCGACGCGACCGGCGACACGGGGTTCCTCGTGCGCGACGGCATCGACATCCTCGTCGAGACCGCCCGCATGTGGGCCGACATCGGGTTCTGGCGCACGAACGGCACCGACTCGTTCCACATCCACGGCGTGACGGGCCCGGACGAGTACACGACGGTCGTCAACAACAACCTGTTCACCAACGTCATGGCGCGCTACAACCTCGAGCGCGCCGTGCAGGCGGTGCGGGACCTCGCCGCGAGCGACCCCGCGGCGTACACGCAGGTCGTGCACCGCACGGAGCTGCGCGACGGCGAGGTCGAGGAGTGGGCCCGGTGCGCGGCCGGGATGACGATCCCGTTCGACGAGACCCTCGGGATCCACCCGCAGGACGAGCACTTCCTCGACCGCGAGGTGTGGGACCTCTCCCGCACCCCGATGGAGCTGCGGCCGCTGCTGCTGCACTACCACCCGCTGGTCATCTACCGGTTCCAGGTGCTCAAGCAGGCCGACGTCGTGCTCGCGCTCTTCCTCCAGGGCGACCGCTTCACGCCCGAGGAGAAGAAGGCCGACTTCGAGTACTACGACCCCATCACGACGGGCGACTCGACGCTGTCGGCGGTCGTGCAGTCGGTGATGGCGGCCGAGGTCGGCTACCACGAGGTGGCGCTGCGCTACTTCCGCTCCGCGCTCTACGTCGACCTCGTCAACCTGCACGGCAACACCGTCGACGGCCTCCACGTCGCGTCGATGGGTGGCGTCTGGTCGGCGCTCGTCAGCGGCTTCGCCGGCATGCGCGACCACGGCGAGCGCCTGTCGTTCGACCCGCGCCTGCCCGCCGACTGGCCGTCGCTGTCGTTCCCGCTGCAGTGGCACGGCACCCGGGTGCAGGTCACCGTCACCCAGGACGAGATGACCGTCGCGGTCGTCGACGGCGACGGCGAGGTGCCGTTCCGGGTGCGCGGCGAGGAGCACGTGGCCCGCCCCGGCACCGCGGCCACCGTGACCCTGGCGCACCAGGGCCCGCGCAAGGACGGGGTGCTGGGCGACCGGCCCCTCGTCGGCGGCCACCGCGCCGACGGCACCGTCATCACCGCCGGCGTGCCGACCCCCGTGGTCGGACCGGACGAGGAGTCCTGAGCACCCCACCCCTGGGCCGCGCCGTCGGTCTCGTCCTGGTCGGCATCGCGTCGGTGCAGCTGGGGGCGGCGGTCGCCAAGGGACTGTTCGGCGAGGTCAGCCCCACCACCATCGTGTGGTTGCGCCTGGTGACCAGCACGCTGGTGCTGCTCGCGTGGGCGCGGCCGCAGGTGCGCGGCCGCTCGCGCAGCGACTGGCTGGTCGTGCTGGGGTTCGGGCTGAGCCTCGGCACGATGAACTGGGCGATCTACCAGTCCTTCGCGCGCATCCCGCTGGGCATCGCGGTGACCATCGAGTTCGTGGGCCCGCTGGCCCTGGCGCTCGTGGGCAGCCGGCGCCCGCGCGACCTCGTGTGGGTGGGCCTGGCGGCGGCCGGCGTCGTGCTGCTCGGCGCCGAACCCGCCGACCTCGACCCGGTGGGCGTCGCCTTCGCGCTCGTCGCCGGGGTCGCGTGGGCGGCGTACATCCTGCTGAGCGCGCGCACCGGCGCGCAGTGGCCCGGCCTGCAGGGGCTGGCGGTGGCGAGCCTGGTCGCGACGGTGCCGCTCACGCCCTGGGTGCTGACCGCGCACGGCGGGCAGATGCTCGACACCCGCATCCTGCTCGTCGGGCTCGCGGTGGGGCTGCTGAGCTCCGTGGTGCCCTACTCGTGCGAGCTCGTCGCGCTGCGCACGCTGCCGCCGTCGGTCTTCGGCATCCTCATGAGCCTCGAGCCCGCCGCCGCGGCGGTAGCAGCGCTGGTGGTGCTCGGCGAGCTGCTGACCGCGCTGCAAGTCGCGGCCCTGGCCTGCGTGGTCGCCGCCGTCGCGGGCGCCACGGCCACATCACGCGGCGCCCCGCCGCACGCCGAGCCGGCCCCCGACTGAGAGGACCGGCTCAGCGCTGGCCCGGCGCCGGCCCGGCGCCGGCTCAGTAGCCGGTCTCCTCCCGGACCGTGTCGCGCACGACCTGCTCGTCGCTCGGGAGCGCCCGACGCGCGCGGGCACCGGCCGCGGCGGCGAGCGGGGCGTCCGCGACCTGCTGCATGCCGCGCACCCGGTCCTCCACGACGTACGAGCGACGGGTGAAGGCCTGCGCGTCGGGCGTCGTGACCACGGGGACGCAGCGGTGGTCGACCCGCATCGCGTCGGGCTCGATCGTGGTCGAGACGTAGCCGCGCAGGTTCGTCCAGAAGCGGATGTTGGGGTTGTCCGGCATCCACGGGTGGGTGCCGGTGGGGTCGTCGTACCCGTCCCCGCCCGAGGTGATCGACGTCGTCACGAACTCCGAGCCGATCGGCGTCGTCGGCTCGTCGTAGTCGAGGTAGAGGTCGCTCGCCCAGTGGGCGTGCACGTCGCCGGTGAGCACCACGGGGTTGCGCACCCGGGCGTCGAGGAAGCCTTGGCTGATGCGCTGCCGCGAGGCCGGGTAGCCGTCCCACGAGTCCATCGAGACGGTCGTGGCCGCGCCGGTCGCGTTACGCCGCCCGCCGAAGAACACCTGCTGGCCGAGCACGTCCCAGCGCGCGCCCGAGGCCCGCAGGCCGTCGAGCAGCCACCGCTCCTGGGCGAGGCCGGGCAGCGAGCGGGTGGGGTCGTCGTACCCGCCGCCGGGCGCCTTCCAGCCGTCGCCCTGCGCCTGGTCGGAGCGGTACTGGCGCGTGTCGAGCATGTGGAACGTCGCCAGCCGGCCCCACGAGACGCGGCGGAACAGCTGCATGCCGGGACCGCGGGGCACCGAGGTGCGCCGCAGCGGCATGTTCTCGTAGTAGGCGCGGTACGCCGCCGCGCGCCGCTCGGCGAACACGGCCTGCTCGGCGGGCTTCTCCGAGACCAGTGCCGCGTAGTTGTTGTCCACCTCGTGGTCGTCCCACACGACGAGCCACGGGGCGGCGGCGTGGGCGGCCTGCAGGTCGGGGTCGGTGCGGTACTGCGCGAGGCGCTGGCGGTAGCCGGCCAGGGTCGTGGTCTCCGGGCCCGCGTGCGGGCGCAGGTGGGCGGGGTTCGCCGCGCCCTCGTACTGGTAGTCGCCCAGGTGGAGCACCAGGTCGGGCTGCTCCTCGGCGAGGTGGCGGTAGGCGGTGAACCAGCCGACCGGGAAGTTCGAGCACGAGGCGAACGCCATCCGCAGCTGCCGGGGCAGCGCCCACGGTGCGGGGGCGGTGACGGCGCGACCGACGCCGGAGACGTGGGCGGCGCCGCGGGCGCCGGTGCGGAAGCGGTACCAGTACTCCCGGCCCGCGGCCAGGCCACGGACCTCGACGTGCACGGCGTGGGCCGACTCCGGCCCGGCGCTGACCTGGCCGCGGCGCACGACGCGGCGGAAGCCGGGGTCGGCCGCGACCTCCCAGGCCACCTGGTAGCGGCGCGACGGCATGCCGCCCGCGCCGTCGGCGGCCAGCGGCTCGGGCGCGAGGCGCGTCCACAGGACGAAGCCGTCGGCGGCCGGGTCGCCCGAGGCGACGCCGAGGGTGAAGGGGTCCGCACCCAGGGTGGGGGCGGCCGCCGTACGACGGGAGTCGGCCGCCGCCGCGGGCGGGAGCACCGCGGGGGCGACGGACGGGACGAGGAGGGTGGGCGCGACGACGGCGCCGGCACCCAGAAGTGTTCTCCGAGACGAGTGCATGGCACCCGAGCCCACGCCGCCCGGACGTCGCCCGGGGCACGTCCGGGTGAACGTCGGGTGAGACTCGCACCACAGCCGGACCACCACGGCCGGGCGCGGTCGGGCATGATGCGGCGGTGCCTCCCTCCCTCCCGGTCGACGGCCCTCCCCCCGCCGGCCCCGACAGCCCGGACAGCCCCGTCCGGCTCGCGTTCCACGACGTGACGAGCGCCGACGGCACCCGCCTGCGCGCGTGGACCAACGACCCCGACCGGGCGCTGCCCGGCCCGACCGTCCTGCTGTGCAACGGTCTCGGCACGAACGCGCACGCCTGGCCGGCGCTGCTCGACCCCGCCTGCCGCGTGCGCGTCGTCTCGTGGGCGCACCGGGGCGTCGGGGGCTCCGAGCGGCCCGTCGACGGGTGCAGCATCGGCATCGACGCGTTCGTCGAGGACGCCCTCGCCGTGATGGACGACGCCGGGGTGGCCTCCGCGCCGACCATCGGCTGGTCGATGGGCGTGAACACCCAGTTCGAGCTCGCCACGCGCCACCCCGACCGGGTCGAGGGGCTCTTCGCGGTCGCGGGCGTCCCCGGAGCGACGTTCTCGACCATGCTCGAGCTGACGCGCCTGCCCGCGCCCGTGCGCGGCCGGCTGACGGTCGGGATCACCCGCGTGGGCCGGCGCGCCGGCCCGCTGCTGACCCCGGTCGCGCGTGCCCTGCCCATCGGCCCCACCACCATCAGGCTGCTGGGCGCCGTGGGCTTCATGGGCGAGGTCGAGGACGAGGAGGCGGCCGCCGTCGCGGTGCGGGAGTTCCTGACGACGCCGCTCGACTGGTACTTCCACATGGCGCTGCACACGGCCCGCCACCAGCGCGTCTCGCTGTCGCGCATCGACGTGCCGGCGGTCTTCGTCGCCGGCTCCCACGACATCCTGGCCGGCCCCCGCGCCATGCGCTCGGCCGCCGAGCGGATGCCGGACGCCCGCTACGTCGAGCTGCCGGGGTCGCACTTCGTGGGCATGGAGCACCCGGGCGAGCTGCACGACCTCCTGGTCGACTTCCTCGGCCGGCTCGGGGAGCGGCCGGGGGCGGAGCGGGCCGGCCTCTGAGGGCCCGACCCACGCTGGGGAGCATGCGCCCCTCGAGCCGTGCGACCGCGGTCGCGGTCGCCGTCGCCACCGCCCTCGTCACGCTGACCGCGTGCTCCGGGGAGGAGTCGGCGCAGGAGGCGGACTCCCCCGTCATCACCCCGTCGGACGGCGGGTCGGCGGCCACGACGCCGGCGAGCCCCACCGGCACCCCGACCACCGCGGCGCCCGCCCCGGTGCCCGAGCCCACGGGCGACGTGACCACCGGTCTCGAGACGCCGTGGGACGTGGCGTTCCTCCCCGACGGCCGCGCGGTCGTGCCCGAGCGCGACACCGGCGACGTGCTGCTCGTGGCCGCCGACGGCACCACCACGGACGCCGGTGACTTCCCCGAGGCCGAGAACGAGGACGAGTCGGGCCTGCTCGGTGTCGCCGTCTCCCCCGACTTCGCCCAGGACCGGACGCTCTTCTTCTACCTGACGACCGACGAGGACAACCGCGTCGTACGCCGCGTGCTCGACGCCGACGGCACCCTCGGCGCCCAGACCGACGTGCTCACCGGCATCCCCAGCGCGAACCGCCACGACGGCGGCCGCCTCACGTTCGGCCCCGACGGCATGCTCTACGTCTCGACCGGCGACGCCGGCGAGGAGGGCCTCGCCCAGGACGCCGACTCGCTGGCCGGCAAGATCCTCCGCGTCACGCCCGACGGCGCCCCCGCGCCCGACAACCCCGACCCCACGTCGCCGGTGCTGTCGATGGGCCACCGCAACGTGCAGGGCCTCGCCTTCGACGACGACGGCCGTCTGTGGGCCACCGAGTTCGGCGCCGACACCGCTGACGAGCTCAACCTCGTCGAGCCCGGCGGCAACTACGGCTGGCCCGAGGTCGAGGGCACCGGCGGCACCGACCGGGGCTTCGTCGACCCGCAGCTCACGTGGCCCACCGACGAGGCGTCCCCCTCCGGGCTGGCCTACACCGACGGCACCCTGTGGATGGCCGCCCTGCGGGGCGAGCGGCTCTGGCGGGTCAGCGTGGCCGACGGGCGCGCGAGCGACCCCACGGCGTACCTGACCGGCACGTACGGCCGGCTGCGCCAGGTGCGCCCCGCACCCGACGGCAGCCTGTGGCTCCTGACGAACAACACCGACGGCCGGGTGGAACCCCGCCCGGGCGACGACCGCATCGTGCGGCTCGCGCTGCGCTGAGCAGGCCCGTCGGCCCGCCCGTCAGGACAGGCGCTCGAGCACCAGCTCGCGCACCCGGCCGGCGTCGGCCTGGCCCCGCATCTCCTTCATGACCGCGCCGATGAGGGCGCCGGCCGCGGCGACCTTGCCGTCGCGGATCTTCTGCGCCACGTCGGGGTTGGCCTCGATGGCCTTGTCGACGGCGGCGCCCAGCGCGCCGTCGTCGGAGACGATCGCCAGGCCGCGGGCGGCGACGATCTCCTCCGGCGTGCCCTCGCCGGCCACGAGGCCGTCGAAGACCTGGCGCGCCAGCTTGTCGTTGATCGTGCCGCCCTCGACGAGCGCCTGCACGGCCGCGACCTGCACCGGCGTCACGCCCACGGCCGCGAGCTCGACGCCCGCGTCGTTGGCGCGGCGGGCCAGCTCGGCCACCCACCACTTGCGCGCCGCCTGGGGCGAGGCCCCGGCGGCGATGGTCTCCTCGACGAGGCCGAACGCCCCCGCACCGACCGTGTCGCGCATCTCGAGGTCGGAGTAGCCCCACTCGGCCTGCAGGCGCGCCCGCTTCGCCGTCGGGTTCTCGGGCAGGGTGGCGCGCAGCTCCTCGACCCACTCCCGGCTGGGGGCGACGGGCACGAGGTCGGGCTCCGGGAAGTAGCGGTAGTCCTCCGCGTCCGACTTCTCGCGGCCCGACGTCGTGATGCCGGTGTCCTCGTGGAAGTGGCGCGTCTCCTGGACGACCTTCCCCCCCGCGTCGAGCACGCCCGCGTGACGCGCGACCTCGAAGCGCACGGCGCGCTCCACGGAGCGGAACGAGTTGACGTTCTTCGTCTCGCTGCGGGTGCCGAGCACGCCGCTGCCCTTCGGCGCCAGCGACAGGTTGACGTCGGCGCGCAGGTTGCCCTGGTCCATCCGGGCCTCGGAGACGCCGAGGGCGAGGATGAGGTCGCGCAGCTGCGCGACGTACGCCCGGGCCACCTCGGGCGCGCGGGCGCCGGCCCCGACGATGGGGCGGGTGACGATCTCGATGAGCGGGATGCCGGCGCGGTTGTAGTCGACCAGCGAGTGGTCCGCGCCGTGGATCCGGCCCGTCGCGCCGCCGACGTGGGTGGACTTGCCGGTGTCCTCCTCCATGTGGGCGCGCTCGATCTCGACGCGGAACGTGGTGCCGTCGACCTCGACGTCCATGTAGCCGTCGAAGGCGATCGGCTCGTCGTACTGCGACGTCTGGAAGTTCTTCGGCATGTCCGGGTAGAAGTAGTTCTTCCGCGCGAAGCGGCACCACTCGGCGATCTCGCAGTTGAGCGCCAGCCCGATGCGGATGGCGGCCTCGACGGCCTTGCCGTTCACCGCCGGCATCGCGCCCGGCAGGCCCAGGCAGGTCGGGCAGACCTGCGTGTTGGGCTCCCCGCCGAACGTGGCCGGGCAGCCGCAGAACATCTTCGTGGCGGTGTTGAGCTCGACGTGGACCTCGAGCCCCAGCGCGGGGTCGTAGCGCTCCAGCGCCTCGTCGAAGTCCACCAGCACCTCGGTGCTCGCACTCATCGGCCGACCTCCTCCAGCTCGGGCGCCTGCTCGAGCAGGGCGCCACCCCACTTCTCGCCCAGCAGCGCCTCCACGGCGGCACCCACCCGGTAGACCCGGTCGTCGGCCAGCGCCGGCGCCAGCACCTGGAACCCGACGGGCAGCCCGTCCTCGTCCGCCAGACCGGCGGGCACCGAGATGCCCGGCACGCCGGCGAGGTTGGCCGGGATGGTCGCGAGGTCGCCGCGGTACATCGCCAGCGGGTCGTCGAGCTTCTCCCCCAGCGGGAACGCCGTGGTCGGCGCCGTCGGGCTGACGAGCACGTCGACCTGCTCGAAGGCCGCCGCGAAGTCGCGGCTGATGAGCGTGCGGATCTTCTGCGCCTGGCCGTAGTAGGCCTCGTAGTAGCCCGACGACAGCGCGTAGGTGCCGAGGATGATGCGGCGCTTCACCTCGTCGCCGAAGCCGGCGTCGCGGGTGGCGCGCATGACCTCCTCCGCGCTCGGCGAGGCGACGCCCTCGGGCAGCACCCGCAGGCCGTAGCGCATCGCGTCGAACTTCGCGAGGTTCGAGGAGCACTCGGCCGGGAGGATCAGGTAGTACGCCGCCATGGCGTGCACGAAGCTCGGGCAGGACACCTCGACGACCTCGGCGCCGGCGGCGACCAGCGCCTCGACCGCCTCGTCGAAGCGGGCCATCACGCCCGGCTGCCAGCCCTCGCCGCCCAGCTCGCGCACGACGCCGACCTTGAGGCCGGCCACGTCGCCCGCCGCACCCTGGCGCGCCGCGGCGACGAGGCCGGGGACGGGCTGCGGGATGCTCGTGGAGTCGCGCGGGTCGTGGCCGCCGACGAGCTCGTGGAGCAGCGCCGAGTCGAGCACCGTGCGGGTCACCGGCCCGACCTGGTCGAGCGAGTTGGCCAGCGCCACGAGGCCGTAGCGGGACACGCCGCCGTACGTCGGCTTCACGCCGACCGTGCCCGTGACGGCGCCGGGCTGGCGGATCGAGCCGCCCGTGTCGGTGCCGAGCGCGAGCGGCGCCTGGTAGGACGCCACGGCCGCCGCCGACCCGCCGCCGGACCCGCCCGGGATGCGGGTGAGGTCCCACGGGTTGCGGGTCGGGCCGTAGGCCGAGTGCTCCGTGGAGGAGCCCATCGCGAACTCGTCCATGTTGGTCTTGCCGAGGATCGGCAGGCCGGCCGCCTTGAGGCGGGTGACGACCGTCGCGTCGTACGGCGGCACCCACCCGTCGAGGATCTTCGAGCCGCACGTCGTGGGCAGGCCCGTGGTGGTGAGGATGTCCTTCACCGCGATCGGCACGCCGTCGAGCAGGTGCGCCGGGGTGCCGGCCGCCCGCCGCTCGTCGGAGGCCCGCGCCTGCGCGAGGGCACCCTCGGGGTCGACGTGGAGGAACGCGTGGACGCCCGCCTCGGCGGAGCCGTCGACGGCCGCGATGCGGTCGAGGTGGGCCTGGGTCAGCTCGACCGAGGTCGTCTCGCCCGCGGCCAGCGCGTCGGCCAGCTCCGCGGCGGTACGCCGGGTCAGGTCGCCGTTCGTCGTGCTCACTGCTCGTCCCCCAGGATCCGCGGCACGCTGAAGCGCTGCTGCTCGACGGCCGGGGCCCCCGCGAGGGCCTCCTCGGCGCTCAGGCTGGGCGTCACCACGTCCTCGCGGAACACGTTCGTCAGCGGCAGCGGGTGCGACGTCGGCGGCACGTCGTCGCCGGCCACGCCCTGGATCGAGGCGACCGATTCCAGGATCACCGACAGCTGCGGGGCCAGGTGGTCGAGCTCGGCGTCGGACAGGTCGATGCGGGCGAGGTCGGCGAGGTGCGCCACGTCCTCGCGCGTCAGCGCCGGGGGTGTGTCGGGCATGGCGGCCATCTTAGGGAGGAGCCCCGACCTCGGCGGCGTCGGTGTCGACCGGGGGGTACGCCGCCACCTCGCCTGCGCCGCGCCCCGCACCGCCCCGCCGCGGACGTCATACGGATCGAGGGCCCCGGCCTCGGGTTCGCATGACGTCCCGCGCGTGGCGGCGGCCGCGGGTTTGGCCCCACGCGCCGGGGCACACGATGGACCTCCATGAACCCTCGGACGTCACGCCTGGCCCACCTCGCGGTCGCCGCGACCCTCACCGTCGTGCTCGCCGGGTGCGGCGACGGAACCGGTGCCGACGACACGGCGACGGACCGGGGGACGACGAACACCGCCGACACCGCCGACACCGCGGACACCGCCGAGGACGTCTACGCCGCGTGGCGCACCTCGATCCTCGAGGACGACCTGGAGGCGTTCGAGCAGGTCTCGACCGAGGCGGCCTGGTCCGACGTCGTGGAGGCCCCCGACAACGAGGCGCACCACGCGGCGCTCGTCGAGGCCGCCGCGACAGGCGCCCTCGAGCTGCCCGAGGACCCCGACGCGGAGGTCGGCCGCGAGGAGGTCCTGGGGTCCACCGGGGACGAGGAGGGAGCCGACCCCGGCTGGGAGGAGTTCGCCGCCTCCGTCGAGGAGGAGCTCGACATCACCGTCGACGACGTCGCCGTGTTCGTGGTGCCGTTCACCGAGGCGTACGAGGGGGACGCCGCCGCGCTCTTCGTCCGCTCGACCGACGAGGGCTGGTTGTTCTTCGGCATGGAGCCCGCCCAGTGACCTCGACGCGCCCGGTCACCTCGACGGCGCCACGCTCGGACGTCATGCGGACCGTGGCTCCCGACCTCCGCTCCGCATGACGTCGCGCGGCGCGGCCGGCCCTGACGGCGCCCGCGCCCGGCGTCACCCCTCGGACTGCTCCGCCGCCTCGGGCTGCTCCGCCCCCTCGGGCTCGTCGCCCACGCCGGCGCGGCCGTGCTCGAGCAGCGCCTTGAACCCGTCCTCGTCGAGGGTGCGCACGCCGAGCTGGTCGGCCTTCTCGGCCTTGGTGCCGGCGTTCTCGCCCACGACCACGTAGTCGGTCTTCTTCGACACCGAGCCGGCGGCCTTCCCGCCGCGCGACAGGATCGCCTCCTTGGCCGAGTCGCGGCTGAAGTCGACGAGCGACCCGGTCACCACGACGGTCAGGCCCTCCAGCGTGCGGGGCGTGGACTCGTCGCGCTCGTCGGCCATCGCGACCCCGGCCGCGGCCCACGCGTCCACGATGGCGCGGTGCCAGTCGACGGAGAACCACTCCACGACGGCCTCGGCGATGGTCGGCCCGACGCCGGCCGCCGCGGACAGCTCCGCGAGGCTGGCGGCGCGGATGGCCTCCATCGAGCCGAACTCGGTCGCGAGGGCGCGGGCCGCGGTGGGGCCCACGTGCCGGATCGACAGCGCGACGAGCACACGCCACAGGGGCACCTGCTTCGCCTTGTCGAGGTTGGCGAGCAGCTTGGCGCCGTTGGCGGTCAGCTGCCGGCCCTCCTCCCCCTTCTTCGGCGCCCGGGTGAAGAGGTCGGTGCGCAGCAGGAGGTCGGCGTCGATGTCGAAGACGTCGCCCTCGTTGTCGAACCCCTCGACCCCCAGCAGCGCGACCGCGGCCTCGTAGCCCAGGCCCTCGATGTCGAACGCCCCGCGCCCGGCGACGTGGAACACGCGCTCGCGCACCTGGGCGGGGCACTTCTCGTGGTTGGGGCAGCGCAGGTCCTTGTCGCCCTCCTTCTGCTGCGCCAGCCCGGTGCCGCAGGCCGGGCAGGTCGTCGGCATGACCCACGGCTCGAGGCCCTCGGGGCGAAGGTCGAGGACGGGCCCGACGATCTCGGGGATGACGTCGCCGGCCTTGCGCAGGATCACCGTGTCCCCGGGGCGCACGTCCTTGCGCTGCACCTCGTGGGCGTTGTGGAGTGTGGCCAGCTCGACGGTGGAGCCCGCGACGCGCGTCGGCTCCATCCGCCCGAACGGCGTGACGCGGCCCGTGCGGCCCGTGTTGACCATGATCTCCAGGAGCTTCGCGTTCACCTCCTCCGGCGGGTACTTGAACGCGATCGCCCACCGCGGCGCCCGGCTCGTCGATCCGAGGCGCCGCTGGAGGCTGACGTCGTCGACCTTCACCACGACCCCGTCGATCTCGTGCTCCACCGCGTGCCGCTGCGCGCCGTACCGCTCGACGTACTCCTGCACCCCGGTCAGGTCGGGCACGACGGCGGCGCGGTCGGAGGTCGGCAGGCCCCAGGCCCGCAGCGCCGCGTACGCCGCCGACTGCGCCGTCGGCTCGAAGCCGCGGCGCGCGCCGATGCCGTGGCAGACCATGCCCAGCGCGCGGGTGGCCGTGACGCGGGGGTCCTTCTGGCGCAGCGAGCCGGCCGCGGCGTTGCGCGGGTTGGCGAAGACCTGCTTGCCGGCCGCCGTCATCTGCTCGTTGAGCCGCTCGAACGCCGCGACCGGCAGGAAGACCTCGCCGCGCACCTCCAGCAGGGCGGGGACGGGGAACTCGTCCGTGCCCGTGAGCCGGTGCGGGATCGAGTCGATCGTGCGCACGTTGGGGGTCACGTCCTCCCCCGTGCGCCCGTCGCCCCGGGTCAGGGCGCGCACCAGGCGACCCTCCTCGTAGAGCAGGTTGATCGCGAGCCCGTCGACCTTCAGCTCGCACAGCAGCGCGGGCGCGCCGACGCCGTCGCGGGCGAGCCGGGCGTACCAGGCGGCCAGCTCGTCGTGGGTGAACGCGTTGTCGAGGCTCATCATCGGCTCGAGGTGGTCCACCGGTGTGAACTCCGTCGACACCGCGCCACCGACGGTCTGGGTGGGCGAGCCCGGGGTGCGGAGCTCGGGGTGCTCCTCCTCCAGCGCCTCCAGCTCGCGCATCCGCGCGTCGAACTCCGCGTCGGACATCGTCGGCGAGTCGAGCACGTAGTAGCGCCACCGCGCGTCCTCCAGCTGCTCCGCCAGCACGCGGTGCCGCTCGCGCGCCTCCTCCGGGGCCGGGGAGACCCCGGTGCTCGCCTCGCTCATGGGGACATCTTGCCGGGCGGCACCGACGATGCGCCGCGACCACCGTGACCGGGGTCTCGGTGAACAGTGATGGAACGAGGTTGTTCCATCCGCGCGGACGGGTGTAGCGTCCTCGACGGAACGAAACCGTTCCGTTCCATCCTCTGCCCGAAGGACCCGATGAACCTGCCCCGCCCGATCTGCCGCCCCCGCGTCGAGGGCGACCGCGAGCAGCAGATCCGCGACGCCACGGCCGCGGTGCTCGCGGAGGTGGGCTACGACCGTCTCACGATGGACGCGGTGGCGAGCCGGGCCAAGGCGTCGAAGGCGACGCTCTACCGCCGCTGGTCCACCAAGGCCCAGCTGGTCATCGACGCCCTGTGCAGCCTCAAGGCCGGACCCACCGTCCCGGTCGACACGGGCTCCCTGCGGGGCGACCTCATCGCCGCGTTCGCGACCGAGGACGGCTTCGTCAACGACGAGGCCATCGCCGTGTTCGTCAGCGTCGTCACCGCGCTCACGACCGACCCCGAGCTCGCGGAGGGCTTCCGCGAGCGCGTGATCGGCCCCAAGGCAGCCGTCACCCGCGAGATCTACGCCCGGGCGCAGCGCCGCGGCGAGATCCGTGCCGACCTCGACCTCGACCTGCTCGAGCCCGCACTCCCCGGCATCGTCATCCACCGCACCGTCGTGCTGGGCGACCCGCCCACGCACGAGGCCATCACCCGCATCATCGACGAGATCATCCTGCCGGCGGCGACGAGGCCGCCCGCAGCAGCGACCCCCTGACGCCCTGGCGCCCGGGCGTCGCCCGACGCCCTCGCGTCCCGCCGTACCGGCCCCGCCGTGCTCCACCACCACCCGAAGGAACCCCATGACCGACCTGTCCTCGGCGAGCCCTGCCCCCGCGCAGGGCGACGCCGCCCCGCCGGCCCCGGCCCGTCATCTCGGCTGGGCCCTCGTGCTCATCTCGGTGGCGCAGCTGATGGTGGTGCTCGACGCCACGATCGCCAATATCGCCCTGCCCTACATCGGCGACGACCTCTCCATCGACTCCGCGAACCTGTCGTGGATCGTCACCGGCTACGCCCTCGCCTTCGGCGGCCTGCTGCTGCTCGGCGGGCGCCTCGGCGACCTGCTCGGCCGCCGCCGCGTGTTCATCATGGGCCTCGTCGTCTTCGCGGTCGCCTCGCTGCTCGGCGGCCTCGCCACCAACGAGGGCCTGCTCCTCGGCGCCCGTGGCCTCCAGGGCCTCGGCGCGGCGCTCGCCTCGCCCGCCGCCCTCGCGCTCATCACCACGGCGTTCCCGGCCGGTCCCGCCCGCAACCGGGCGTTCGCCGTGTACGCCGCCATGTCCGGCGTCGGCGCGGCCTTCGGCCTCGTGCTCGGCGGCTGGCTGACCGGCCTCGACACGTTCCTGGGCCTCGACGTCCAGGGCTGGCGCCTGACCTTCCTCATCAACGTGCCGATCGGCCTCGTCGCGGCGGTGCTCGCGCCCCGCTTCCTGCCCGAGTCCGACCGCGGCGTCGGCCGTCTCGACGTGCCCGGTGCCATCACCGGCACGCTCGGCCTGCTCGGCGTCGTCTACGGCCTCACCCGGGCCGGCGAGGAGGCGCACGGCTGGGGCGACACCTGGACCATCGCCGCGCTCGCGGCCGGCGTCGCGCTGCTCGTGGCGTTCGTCGTCATCGAGGTCCGCGTGCCCGACCCGCTCATGCCGATCCGCATCTTCGCCAACCGCACGCGTGCGGCCAGCTTCGTCGCCATGATGATGGTGCCCGCGGCCATGTTCGCCATGTTCTTCTTCCTCAGCCTCTACGTGCAGAACATCGGCGGCTGGGAGCCCCTGCAGACCGGCTTCGCGTTCCTGCCGTTCTCGGTCGGCATCGTCGCCGGCGCGACCCTGTCGTCCAACCTGGTCAACCGCATCGACGCCCGCTACGTCGCCGGTGTCGGCACCATCCTGGCCGCGATCGCGCTCTTCGGCTTCTCCCGCCTGCCCGCCGACCTGGGTGCCGGCGACCTCGTCGGTGCGCTCGCCGCGGGCGACCCGGCCGTCGACATCAACTACTGGGGCACGGTGTTCCCGTACCTCGTCATCATGTCCTTCGGCATGGGCATGACCTTCGTGCCGCTGACCCTGACCGCGGTGCACCACGTGCGCGCCGAGGACTCGGGCATCGGCTCGGGCGTGCTCAACACGATGCAGCAGGTCGGCGGCGCGCTCGGCCTCGCGGCCCTGAGCACCGTCGCGAGCCACGTGGCGTCCAACCGGGCCGAGGACCTGGGCCCCCAGGCGGGCCAGGCCGCCTCCGGCGCCGGCCTCCCCGCCGACCAGGCGGGCGGCCTCGTGGAGGGCGCGACGTACCTCGGCTCGTTCGCGGACGGCGCCACCACCGCGTTCCTCGTGGGCGCGGGTGTCATCCTGCTCGGCTCGCTCGTCGTCTGGCTCTTCCTCGACGTCAAGCACACCGAGCTGGCGACCGACGGCCCCGAGGGCGTCCACGTCGGCTGACGTCCCGGCTCAGCCCGCACCACCCCGCACCGGCGGGTCCGCGCTCCGCGGGCCCGCCGGTGCTGCGTCCGGGGCGACCAGCCGTTGCAGCGTGAGCGCCAGCTCGTCGGCGACGACCGCAGGGTCCCGCTCGTCGGTGATCGCGACCAGGCACGACGCGCGGACGCAGCGAGCGAGCCAGTCGACCGACAGCCGCGCGGTGAGCTCGCCGCGGGAGCGGCGCTCCCCGAGGAGGGCGGCGATCGGCTCGTCGGGCACGACGAGGCGCGCGAGCTCGTCGATCGGACGGGGGTGCCGCGCCAGGACGTGGCCGTACGCGCCGGCCAGCGCGACCACCTCGTGGGCGAGGCGCGCGAGCGCCGCGTCGAGAGCCAGGTCGGCCATGTCGTCGAGCAGGCTCGGCAGGAGTGCGTCCGCGATCGAGCGGGTCAGGGCGTCCAGGACGGCGTCGACGCCGCGGAAGTGGCGGTAGAAGGTGGCGCGGGTCAGACCGGCCTCCCGGGCGAGGCCGCTCACGCTCAGTCCCTCGCCCGACAGCAGCAGACGCTCGGCCGCCGCCAGGATCGCCTCCCGGCTCCGCCGTCCGTCGGCGCGCTGGGCCTCCGGACGACTCATGCACCGAGCCTAGCGATCGGGAACCCTTGACGAACAAGTGAGACACGTGTCTAGTCTCCGGTGCACACCCGTGCTCCGAACCCCTGTCTCGGGAGGTCCCCCATGCCTGCTCTGTCTCGTCGTGCCCTCATCGGCGGCGCCGCTGCGACCGCCGTCGTCGGCGGCTGGGCCCGTCCGGCCTGGGCCACCGTGCCCGTCCGCCGCGACCGGCGCCGCGTCGTCATCATCGGCTCGGGCTTCGGCGGGGCCGTCGCCGCGCTGCGCCTGACGCAGGCCGGCGTCCCCGTCACCCTCCTCGAGCAGGGCCGCCGCTGGCCGACGGCCCCGGGCAGCGACACGTTCCCGACCGTGGCCACGCTCGACGAGCGGGCGCTCTTCTACGGCTCGGCGCCCGAGCTCTTCGGCCGCCCGCTGAGCCCCGCGCCGTACGTCGGGGTCTTCAACGCGACGCCCAGCCCGACGATGACGGTGATGAGCGGGGTGGGGTACGGCGGCGGCTCGCTCACCTACCAGGGCATGAGCCTCGTGCCGGACCGCGCCGTGTTCGAGCACGAGTTCCCGGCGGGGCTCGACTACGACGAGCTCGCGACCGAGCACTACGCGGAGGTGGCCCGCATGCTCCGCCTCGCCACCGCACCCGACGAGCTGGTCGCGTCCGCGCCGTACCGGGCCGCCCGCACCTTCCGCGAGCGTGCCCTGGCCGCGGGCCAGGGCGTCGAGAAGATCCCGATGCCCATCGACTGGAGCTACGCGCTGCGCGAGCTCCGCGGCGAGCTCCCGCCCTCGTTCACCAACGGCGACTGCGCGCTCGGCGCCAACAACGGCGGCAAGCACAGCCTGGACGTCACCTACCTCCGGGCCGCCGAGGAGACGGGGCTGCTCGAGGTGCGCCTGCTCCACCGCGTCACCGACGTCGCGCGGACCGCAGCGGGCGAGTGGGAGGTGACCGCCGCACGCACCGACCTCCGCGGCACCCGCCAGGAGACCGTCGTGCTCACCTCGCCCACGCTGGTGATGGGTGCCGGCAGCGTCGGCACGACGAAGATGCTCGTCCGTGCGGCGGCGACGGGCGCCATCCCCGACCTGCCCGACGCCGTCGGCCGCGGCTGGGGCACCAACGCCGACCGCATCTACGTGTGGTCGGACCCGCTGCGCGGGTTCGGCACGCCGCAGGGTGGCCCCGTCGTCTTCGGCAGCAAGGACTGGTCGGACCCGGCGCGCGCGAACACCATCATCCAGGCGTCGATCCCGCCCATCGGCATCGCCGGTCTCGACCTCGACCCGCGCAGCACGATGATGGTCGGCTACGGCGTGAGCGCCGCGCGGGGCCACTTCGCGTACGACGCCCTCACCGACTCCGCGAACCTGCGCTGGGCGCCGGAGGGCGACCACGCGGTGCAGTACGGCGCGATCGCGCCCCGCGCGCACCGGATCGCCGGCCTCGGGTCGCTGCTCGTCGACACCAACGCGGTCGCCCCCTCGACGTGGCACCCCCTCGGCGGCGTCAACATGGGCGCGGCCTGCGACCTGGAGGGCCGGGTGCTGGGGCAGCGGGGGCTGTACGTGCTGGACGGCGCGCTGCTCCCGGGCACCGCCGCCGCCTGCAACCCGTCGATGACCATCGCCGCCGTCGCCGAGCGGGCGATGAAGCGGATCGTGCGGCAGGACGTGGGGGTCGTGATCTAGCCCATCCGGTCGGCCGCCGGGTCCGAACCTCTCCCCGTGAGCTCCCCCACCGCGCCCGACGAGGCGCTGACCCGGTACGACGTCACGCGGCCCCGCGGCGTGGTGCTGCTCCTCCACGGCGGCACCGAGCAGTCGGCCAGCCCGGTCGACGGCCGCAGCGCCTCGTGGCGCCGCTCGGCCGCGATGCAGCGCTCGATCACGCCCCGCCTGGCCGCGGACGGCGTCGCGACGTGGCTGCTGCGCTACACGCTGCGCGGCTGGAACGGCGGGGCTCCCGTGGCCGACGCCCGGGCCGCCCTGCGGCGGCTCGACGCCGCCCTCCCCGACGTGCCGGTCGTGCTCCTCGGCCACTCCATGGGCGGACGCACCGCGGTGCACATCGCCGACCACCCCTCGGTGGTCGGCGTCGTGGGGCTGGCGCCGTGGTTCCCGCCCGGGGAGCCGACCGCCGCGCTCGCCGGGAAGTGGCTGCTGGCCGCGCACGGCAGCCGCGACCGCATCACCTCCCCGCGGGCGACCCGGGCGTACGTCGAGCGTGCGGACGCCGACGGGGCCCGCGCCACCTTCCGTGACGCGGGCCCCGTCGGGCACTACATGTTCCGTCGCGCGGCGGCCTGGAACGACCTCGCCGTCGAGGGCTGCTCGACGCTGCTCAGCCGCGCCCGGCGCTGAGCGCCGACGCGATCGCGCCGACGAAGGCGGGCAGGTCGCCGGGGTTGCGGCTGGTGATGAGGTCGCCGTCCACGACGACCTCCTCGTCCACCCAGTCGCCGCCGGCGTTGCGCACGTCGTCCGCGAGGCTGGGGAAGCTGGTGAGGCGGCGGCCCTCGACGAGGCCCGCGGAGACGAGCAGCCACGGGCCGTGGCAGATCACCGCGGTGGGCTTGCCGGCCTCGAGGGCCGAGGTGACCAGCTGCTGCGCGGTCGCGTCGGTGCGGATCGTGTCGGCGTTCACGGTGCCGCCGGGCACGACCAGCGCGTCGATCGTCGCCACGTCGACGTCGCCGAACGCACCGTCGACCGCGATCTTCCGGGTCTTCTCCGTGTCGCCCTCGACGGCCTGGATCTCCTGGCCGCTCTGCGAGTAGACGAGGACGGTCGCGCCCTGCGCGGCGAGCTCGTCGCGCGGCGTGACGAGCTCCGCCTCCTCGAAGTGGTCGCTCGCGATGATCGCGACGGTGCGGCCCTGCGGGCCGGTGGCGTCGGTGCCGGACTCGGTCATGGTTGCCTCCTGCGCGTGGGGTCCCCGGGATCGCCGGGGCTGCTCCCCCGACCGTAGGCACCCGCGGCAAGGGCGGCGGCGTACCCCGTCGTGGCGGGCCTCAGGCGTCGTCGATCCGCCGGGCGGCGTCGACCAGGGCGCGCAGCACGCGCGGCACGTCGGCGGCGGCCGCGCCCGCGAGACCGCAGCCCGGGGCCACGCCGAGGCGCTCTGCCGGCGCGAGCCCGACGACGTCCAGCCAGCGGGCGGTGCGCGCCGCGAGGTCCTTCTCCCCGACGACGGGGCCGGTCGGGTCGACCACGCCGAGCACGAGCGCGGCGCCCGCCTCGTGGGCCAGCGCCAGCGCCTCGAGGTCGTCGGCCACCAGCACGTCGAGGTCGACCACGAGGCCCTCCGCGCCCGCGCCGTGCACCAGCGCCCAGGGGGTGCCGGGGGCGCAGGAGTGCACCCACGGCTCGGCCCCGGCGTCGCGCGCCGCCCCGAGCACCCAGCCGAGCACCTCCGAGGCCTCCGGCCGGTCGACGGCGCGGTGGCGCCCCCAGCCCGAGGCGGTCGGCACGCGCGCGTCGAGCACGGCCGCCAGCGCGGGCTCGTCGACCTGCACGACGACGCGGTCGCAGCCGGGCACGCGGCGGCGGACCTCGGCCACGTGCTCGCCGACCGCCTCCGCCAGCGACTGCGCGAGGTCGCGCCGGGCGCCGTGGTCGGCGAGCACCTTGTCGCCGCGCGGCCGCTCGGTGGTCGTGGCGAGAGTCCAGGGCCCGGTGACCTGCACCTTGAACGCACCCGTGCGATCCTGCGCACGCTCCTCGAGCGCGTCGAGGTCCTGGTTGAGCAGGCTGCGGGCGCGCCGCTGGTCGCGGCCGGGAGCACCCGACGTACCGGTCAGCCGCCAGCCCGCCGGCTGCAGGTCGACGTCGAGGCCGGTCTGCAGGCCGAGGGTGCGCCCCGTCATCGCCGCACCGACGCCGCGCCCGGGCACCTCGGGGAGGTAGGGCAGGTCGGGCAGCAGGTCCAGCACCATGCGCACGGCCTCGTCGAGGTCGCGCTGGGTGTCGCCGGGGTGGGAGCCGACGCCGGTCGCGAAGCTCACGCGGGCACCGCCCGCCGGGTCGTGGCGATGGTCGCCGAGCCGACGACGCGCGTGCCGTCGTAGACGACGACCGCCTGGCCGGGCGCGATGCCCTCGGCCGCGTCGAGCAGCTCCACGTCGAGGGCCGCGTCGTCACCGGTGACGGTCGCGACCGCCCGGTGCTCCGCCCCGTGGGCGCGCAGCTGCACGGTGCACGCGAGCGGTACGCCGGCGCGCGGCGCCGCGCCGCACCAGCGGGGCCGCACGCCGCGCAGGCCGGTGACGCGCAGCCCCTCCCGGGGTCCGACGCGGACCGTGCCGGAGACCGGCTCGATGTCGAGCACGAAGCGCGGGCGGCCGTCGGGCGCCGGGCGCCCCAGGCGCAGGCCGCGGCGCTGCCCGATCGTGTAGCCGTAGGTGCCGGCGTGCGTGCCCAGCACCTCGCCGGTGGCGTCGTCGACGATGTCGCCGCCGTGGTTGGGCGCCCGGTCGCCGAGCTTCTCGCCCAGCCAGCCGGCCGTGTCGCCGTCGGCCACGAAGCAGATGTCGTGGCTGTCCGGCTTGTCGGCGACGAGCAGACCGCGGGCGGCCGCCTCCCGCCGTACGTCGGGCTTCGCGGAGCCGGCCAGCGGGAACAGCGAGTGCCGCAGCTGGGACTGGTCGAGCACGCCGAGCACGTAGGACTGGTCCTTCGCCGCGTCGGCCGCCCGGTGCAGCTCGACGAGACCGTCGGCGCCCGTGCGCAGCTCGGCGTAGTGCCCGGTCGCGACCGCGTCGAAGCCCAGCGCCAGCGCGCGGTCGAGCACGGCGGCGAACTTGATGCGCTCGTTGCAGCGCAGGCACGGGTTGGGGGTGCGGCCGGCGGCGTACTCGTCCATGAAGTCGGTGACGACGTCGGCGTGGAACTCCGCGCTCATGTCCCACACGTAGAACGGGATGCCCAGCACGTCGGCCGCCCGCCGCGCGTCGTTGCTGTCCTCGATCGTGCAGCAGCCGCGGGCCCCCGAGCGGTACGACGCGGGGTTGCGCGAGAGCGCCAGGTGCACGCCCGTCACGTCGTGGCCGGCCTCGACGGCGCGCGCGGCGGCCACGGCGGAGTCGACCCCACCGGACATGGCGGCGACGACCCGCAGCGGCGTGGTGCCCCCGGGGCCGCTCACCGGCGTACCCGGCGGGCGGCGCCGGCCCGCTCGACGACGGGCCCGATGGCCGCCAGCACGGCGGCCACGTCGGCCTCGGTGCTGGTGTGGCCCAGGGAGAAGCGCAGGGTGCTGCGGGCCTCGAGCTCGTCCTGGCCCGCGGCCAGCAGGACGTGGCTGGGCTGGGGCACCCCCGCCGAGCACGCGGAGCCGGTGGAGACCTCGACGCCGCGGGCGTCGAGCAGCATGAGGAGGGAGTCGCCCTCGCAGCCGGGGAACCCGATGCTGGCGATGCCCGGGAGCCGCTCGGCGGCCGCGCCGTTGAGGACGGCGCCCGGCACGACGTCGCGGATGCCGGCCACGAGGTCGTCGCGCAGGTGCGCGAGGCGCGTGGCGGACTCGGGCTGCGCCTTCACGGCGATCTCGAACGCGGCGGCGAGACCGGCCACCGAGGGGACCCCGACGGTGCCGCTGCGCACGTCGCGCTCCTGGCCGCCGCCCTGGAGGAGGGCCGTGGGGGTGACGCCGCGCCGGGCCACCAGCACCCCGGCGCCGTGCGGGCCGCCGACCTTGTGCCCCGTGGCGGTCAGCAGGTCGACGTCGGCGGCCGTCACGTCGACGGGCACGGCGCCCACGGCCTGCACCGCGTCGGTGTGGAACGGCACGCCGGCCGCGCGACACAGGGCCGCCAGCTCCTCGACGGGCTGCAGCACGCCGGTCTCGTTGTTGGCCCACATGACCGACACGAGGGCGACGGTCTCGGGGGCGGCGAGCGCCTCGGCCAGCGCGGCGACCTCGACGCGCCCGGCGCGGTCGACCGGCAGCAGCTCGACCTCGGCCCCCGCGTGCTGGCCCAGCCAGAGCGCGGCGTGGAGCACGGCGTGGTGCTCGACCGAGGAGACCAGCACCCGCCGACGGCGCTCGTCGGCGGCGTGGCGCGACCAGAACGTGCCCTTCACGGCCAGGTTGTCCGACTCGGTGCCGCCCGAGGTGAAGAACACCTCGCTCGGCCGGCAGCCCAGGCTCTCGGCGACGCTCTCGCGCGACTCCTCCAGCACCCGCCGCGCGTCGCGACCGGCGGCGTGCAGCGACGCCGGGTTGCCCGGGGCGTCGAGGTGCGCCAGCAGGGCGTCGCGGGCCTCCGGCCGCAGCGGCGTGGTGGCCGCGTGGTCGAGGTAGGTGCGCGCGTCGCTCGCGGTCGGGTCGGGTCGGGGCATGGCGCCGACCAGCGTACGCCGCACCCCGCCGCTACGCCGTCTCGCCGACCCCGCGCGGACGCTCGAGGACGGCCCGCACCGCCAGGCCCGCCACCAGCGCCCAGAAGGCGCCACCGATCCCGGCGACGCTCACCCCGCCCGCGGCGACGAGGAAGGTGACGACCGCGCTCGTGCGGCTGGCCGGGTCGGCCATCGCGGTGGCGGCGGCCGCGCCGAACGCCCCGAGCAGCGCGAGGCCGGCGACCGTCTCGACGAGACCCGACGGGGCGGCGGCGGTCAGGGTCGTCAGGGCCCCCGACACGAGCGCGAGCAGCAGGTAGGCCACCCCCGCGCTCAGCGCGGCGACCCAGCGGCGGTCGCGGTCCGGTCCGGCCTCCTCGCCCGCGGCCAGGGCGGCCGACAGGGCGGCGAGGTTGATGGCGTGGCCGCCGAACGGGGCCGCCACGACGGTCCCGGCGCCGGTCGCCGCCATCGACGAGCGCCAGGGCACGCCGTACCCGAAGGAGCGCAGCACGGCCGCGCCCGGGACGTTCTGCGACGCCATCGTCACGACGTACAGCGGGAGGGCGATGCCGACGACCGCGGCCGGGGTCAGCGTCGGCGTCGTCCAGGTCAGGACCGGCAGGAGCGGCCCGTCGACGGTGGTGCCCGACCGGCTCAGCTCGACCGCGATCACCACCAGGCACGCCACGAGCGCGGCCGGCACCGCCCAGCGCGGCGCGAGGCGCGTGACGACAAGCCAGGTCGCGACGACGGGCAGCGCGAGCGCGGGGCTGGCGCCGACCGTCTCGACCGGCGCGAGCACCAGCGGCAGCAGGACCCCGGCGAGCATCGCCTGCGCCACCGCCGGCGGGATGCGCTCGACGAGGCGGCCCAGCCACGGCACGAGCCCGGTGAGCACGACGAGCACGCCGACGAGGGCGAACGCGCCGACCGCGGCGGGCCAGCCGCCGTCGACCGTGCCGGTGCTCACGAGCAGCGCGGCGCCCGGCGTGGACCAGGCGAGCGTGACGGGCACCCGGTGCCACAGGGCGAGCCCGACGATCCCGAGACCGAACGCCACCGTCAGCGCCAGCAGCCCCGAGGCGGCGTCCTCGGGCGACCCGCCGGCCGCCCGCAGGCCGGCGAGCACCACCGCGAAGGACGAGGTGAAGCCCACCAGCGCCGTCACCACGCCGGCGAGGACGGGGGCCACGAGCGAGCCGCGGGGCTCGGCCGCGTGGGTGGGAGTACGACGCACGCGCGCACCCTACGGGCGCGGGCGGGTCGCCGCGGACGGTCTCGCGCACGGGTCGCGCACGGGTCGCGCACGGGTCGCGCACGGGGTCGCCGCCGAGGGGTACCGGGCCCGCGGCCCGACGCAGGACCCGCGACGAGGAGGAACCGTGAACCGAACCACCCCGCCCATCCCCGCCCGCCCCCGGCAGCGCCGCTCCCCCCGGGCCCGCGCGCTCGGCCTGTCGGCCGCCGCCGTGCTCGCCCTCGGCGCGCTCGCGGCCTGCGGCGACGAGTCCGACGACGACAACGACGACGGCACGGGCGGCACCATCCCGTCCGACACCGGCTCGACCGAGCCCGCACCCGTCGACGAGTCGGCGGGCTCGGACGGGTCCTCCGCGGAGTCGGGCGAGGGCGCGGACGGCTCGGAGCCCGAGGAGGGGCCCGAGGGGTCGGAGGGGTCGGAGCTCGTCGTGTCCCTGCAGGACGTGGAGGGCACCGAGGTCGGCACCGTCACGCTGAGCGAGGCCGAGGAGGGCACGCGCGTCGAGGTGGAGGTAGAGGGGCTGACGCCGGGCTTCCACGGCTTCCACGTGCACACCGTCGGGCTTTGCGAGCCGGAGAGCGCGGCCCCCGACGACCCGGGCACCCTCGGCGCGTTCCTGTCCGCCGGCGGCCACCTCGGCGTCGGCGAGAGCGACCACGGCGACCACGAGGGCGACCTGTCGTCGCTGCAGGCCCGTGAGGACGGTACGGCGACGCTCGCCACCACGACCGACCGCTTCACGATGGCCGACCTGCAGGACGCCGACGGCAGCGCGTTCATGGTGCACGCGGGCCCGGACAACTTCGCGAACGTGCCGGAGCGCTACGCGCCCGACGGGCCGGACCAGGACACCCGCGACACCGGCGACTCCGGCGACCGCGTCGCCTGCGGGGCCGTCGAGGCGGGCTAGAGGAGCACGAGGTCGTCGCGGTGGACGACCTCCCGCTCGTACTCCGCGCCGAGCTCGGCGGCCAGGTCGCCCGACGAGCGGCCCGCGAGGCGCGGGATCTCCTCGGCGTCGAAGTTGACCAGGCCCCGGGCGACGGCCGCGCCGTCGGGGCCCACCAGGTCCACGGGGTCGCCGGCGTGGAAGGCGCCGCTCGCGCCGGTGACCCCCGCGGCCAGCAGGGAGGCGCGGCGGCCGAGCACCGCGCGTACCGCCCCGGCGTCGAGGTGCAGCGACCCCTTGGCGTCGGTGGCGTGCCGCAGCCACAGCAGCCGCGTCGGCCGGCGGCGACCGGTGGCGTGGAAGAGGGTGCCGACGTCCGCGCCGCCCAGGGCGGCGGCCGCGTTCGGGGCCGAGGTGAGCACGACGGGGATGCCCGCGCCGGTGGCGATGCGGGCGGCCTCGACCTTCGTGACCATGCCGCCGGTGCCGACGCCGGCGGCCCCGGGTGAGCCGATCTCGATGCCGGCCAGGTCGTCGTCGGTGCGGACGTCCGTGACGAGCGAGGTGCCCGGCAGCGCCGGGTTGCCGTCGTACAAGCCGTCGACGTCGGAGAGCAGCACCAGCAGGTCGGCGTGCACGAGGTGGGCGACGAGGGCGGCGAGGCGGTCGTTGTCGCCGAAGCGGATCTCCTGGGTGGCGACCGTGTCGTTCTCGTTGACGATCGGGAGCACGCCGAGCTCGAGCAGCTTCGCGAACGTCTGGTGGGCGTTGCGGTAGTGCGAGCGGCGGGTCACGTCGTCGACGGTGAGCAGCACCTGGCCGGTGGTGATCGCGTGGGCGGCGAGCGCGGCGGTGTACTGCGCGACGAGGAGCCCCTGGCCCACCGAGGCCGCCGCCTGCTGGGCCGCGAGCCCCTTCGGTCGGCGCTTGAGACCGAGCGGCGCGAGGCCGGCGGCGATGGCCCCGGAGGAGACGAGCACGACCTCGGTGCCCCCGCGGTGCACGGCGGCGACCGCGTCGACGAGCCGGTGGAGGCGCTCGGGGTCGATGCCGCCAGCGGCCGTCGTCAGCGACGACGAGCCGACCTTGACGACGATGCGCCGGGCGCCGGCGACCTCGGTGCGCGCTCCCCCGGTACGGCGGTCCTCGCTCACCGCTCGTCCCGCGTGGGGTCGTCCTCGCTCCAGCCCAGGTCGTCCGGCAGCTCGGCCGGCAGCTCGGCCGGGGCGTCGGGGCGGTCGGGGTCGTCGTCGCCGCCGATCTCGTACGACGTCGGGCCGGCGACGCGGCGGGCGACGTCGGCGCGTGCCTCACCCTCGCCCCGCTCGGGGAAGGCCTCGTCGATGGCGCGGCGGCGCGAGGCCGCCGGGCGCTCCTCGGTGAAGCGCTGGTCCTCGCCGCGGCGGCCCAGCATCTCGGCGCCTGCGTCGATGCCGGGGCGGAAGTCGAAGACGACGGCGTTGTCGGGGTGGCCGATGAGGACGGTGTCGCCCTCGACGGCGCCCATCTTGACGAGCCGCTCCTCGACGCCGAGCCGGTCGAGGCGGTCGGCGAGGAAGCCGACGGCCTCGTCGTTGCTGAAGTCGGTCTGGCGCACCCAGCGCTCCGGCTTGGTGCCGCGCACGCGCCAGCCCTCGCCGGTCTGCTTGACGGTGAACTCCTCGGCGCCGTCGGCGCCCGCGGGGCGCAGCACGATGCGGGTGGCCTCGACGACGGGCTTGGCGGCGCGCGCCTCCATGACGATGCGGGCCATCGCGAACGTCAGCTCGCGCACGCCGGCGCCGGAGGCCGCGGAGACCTGGAAGACCTGGAGGCCGCGGGCGGCGAGGTCGTCGAGCACCATGTCGGCGATGTCGGCGCCGTCAGGCACGTCGACCTTGTTGAGGGCGACGAGGCGCGGGCGGTCCTCGAGCCCGCCGTAGCGGGCCAGCTCGTCCTCGATGACGTCGAGGTCGTCGACGGGGTTGCGGCCCGGCTCGATGCTGGCCGTGTCGACGACGTGCACGAGCGCGGCGCAGCGCTCGACGTGACGCAGGAAGTCGTGGCCGAGGCCGCGGCCCTCGCTGGCGCCCTCGATGAGGCCGGGCACGTCGGCGACGGTAAAGACGGTGTCGCCGGCGGTCACGACGCCGAGGTTCGGCACGAGGGTGGTGAAGGGGTAGTCGGCGATCTTGGGCCGGGCCCGCGACATGGCGGCGATGAGGGAGGACTTGCCCGCGCTGGGGAACCCGACGAGGCCGACGTCGGCGACGACCTTCAGCTCGAGGGTGATGGTGAGCTCGTCGCCGGGCTCGCCGAGGAGTGCGAAGCCGGGCGCCTTGCGCTTGGCCGAGGCCAGCGCGGCGTTGCCGAGACCGCCGCGGCCGCCCTCCGCGATGACCATCTCGGTGCCGGCGCCGACCAGGTCGGCGAGCGCCTCCCCGTCCTCGCCGCGCACCACGGTGCCGTCGGGCACGGGCAGCACGAGGTCGGAGCCGTGGGAGCCGTTGCGGTGCGCACCCGCGCCGTGGCCGCCGTGCTCGGCGCGGCGGCGGGGGCTGTGGTGGTAGTCGAGCAGCGTCGTGACCGAGGGGTCGACCCGCAGGATCACGGACCCGCCGGGGCCGCCGTTGCCGCCGTCCGGGCCGCCCAGCGGCTTGAACTTCTCGCGGTGCACGGAGGCGACGCCGTTGCCCCCGCGGCCGGCGCTGACGAGCAGCGTGACGCGGTCGACGAACGTGGGGACGGCCATGGGGTGCTCCTGGGGTGTGGCTGCGGGTGCTGCAGGACGGCTCGGCGGGAGCCGGGTGGAACGCGCGAAGGGCGCCCCGAGATCGGGACGCCCTTCACGTGGTGCTGGGGGGTGCGACGAGCGTCAGCTCACGTGCCCGGCAGGATGTTCACGACGCGGCGGCCGCGGCGCGTGCCGAACTCGACCGCACCGGGGACCAGCGCGAACAGCGTGTCGTCGCCGCCACGGCCGACGCCGTTGCCCGGGTGGAAGTGCGTGCCGCGCTGGCGGACGATGATCTCGCCGGCGTTGACGGTCTCGCCGCCGTAGCGCTTGACGCCCAGACGCTGAGCGTTGGAGTCGCGACCGTTCTTGGTGGACGCGGCGCCCTTCTTGTGTGCCATGTGTCAGTCCTTAGGTGGGTGCGAGACCGGGGGCCTCAGAGCGAGATGTCGGTGACCTTGACCTGGGTGTACTTCTGGCGGTGACCCTGGCGCTTCTTGTAGCCGGTCTTGTTCTTGTACTTCTGGATGACGATCTTCGGGCCCTTGGTGGCCCCGAGGACCTCGGCCGTGACCGACGCCTTGTCGAGCTTGGTGGCCGTCACCTTGTCGCCGTCGACGACGAGCACCACGGGGAGGGTCAGGGACTCGCCCACCGCGACCGTGCTCTTGTCGATCTCGATGACGTCGCCCACGGCAACCTTCTGCTGCTTGGCGCCTGCGCGCACGATCGCGTACACCGCGGTCTCCTTCATCACTTTGCTGCTGCTCCGGGCCTGGTCACACCGCACAGCGCGACCTCCGGGATGCCGGACGTCGTACGCCAGGGGCGGCGCCACGCAGAGATGGTGCACTCCGAGCACACCGAGGACCAATACTAGGGACGAGGGCGGAGGTCCGCAAAACGAGACGGACCGCGGCTCCACGCGCTATCCATCCTAGGGCGCGGCCGCCCACGCCGCGGCCACCAGGAGGACGAGGGCGCTCGCCCCGATCGCGCCCGGCGCACCACCGCCGAGCGGGCCGGCGAGGGCAGCGGCCGAGAGGGACAGCAGCGTCCCCACCGCGGCCAGGGCCGCCGTCGCACCGACGACGCGGGTGTCGCCGACGAGGAGGGCGGTGCCTGCTCCGGCCGCGCTGGGCGCGGCGAGCACCGCGTCGGCCGCGTCCCCGGTCGGGGTCCTGTTCGCGGGCCCGCGAGCGCGGTCACCGCGACGTGGAGGAGGAGGACGCCGCGCACCACGGCCCGGGCGTTCCCGGGCGCCGTCCGCGACGCACCGCCGCGGCGGTCCTCCATGCTCACGACTCCTGCAGCTCGCGCTGCCGGTCGGCGAGGACCGCGGCCGTCCCGAGGACGACGAGGACCAACGAGGTCACGAAGCCCGGGAGGAAGAAACCGACGAGCGGCAGCCACGTCGGCTCCCACCCGCCCGCCCACGCGGCCAGCTCGACGACGTAGGGCGTCATCGGGACGCCCGACGCCACACCCATCCCGATGCAGACGGTCCCGAGCCACCGGGTGCCTCCCTCGAAGTAGGCCAGCGGCAGCACCAGGGCGACGAGCGCGAGCACGGACCCGGGCACCACGAGCCCCAGCACGACCTCGTGGAGGTCTCGACGCGAACCGCCCCCTGCGTCGGCGTACGGGATCAGGAGGAGCACGTGGACGACGACGGCGAGGAAGAGGGAGGTGCGCACCCGGCCACCGTCGCGCCGCGGCGCCCGGCCGCGCGTGAGTACGCAGACTCGACGTGCGACCTGTCGAGGTGGCCGCGCGGCGCGCGGCAGCGCGGTGACTGAGGCGCGGCAGTGCGGTGGCTGAGGGGTCGCGCGTCAGTGCGGTGGCGAGGTGGCCCGCCGGCCCATTCCGGTGGTTGAGGTGGCCGCCCCGGCGGCCCTCGAAACCACGTGTCAGACATCCGGGCTCATCAGACCCGTCGGGTGAACCTGAGCTTGCCGGTGCCAAGGGTCTCGGTGAGGTACGTCGGGTCGTGGGCCACGCGGTGGTGGCGCCAGCACAGCAACCGTCCGCGTTCGACGGAGGTGTGGCCTCCCCTCGACCAGGGGTGGTCGTGGTGCGCCTCGCACCAGTGCGGTGGGGCGTCGCATCCGTCCGCGGTGCAGCCGCCGTCGCGCAGGATCATCGCGATGCGTTGGGGTTTGGTGTGGAACCGGGCGGTGCGGCCGAGGTCGAGGACCTCGCTCTTCGTGCCGAGCACGGCCGGCACCAGGTCTGCACCGCACGCCAGGCGGCGGGCCTCACCCGGAGAGATGCGGTGGCCGGTGTCGAGCGACGCCGCGGCCAGACCTCCGGTGAGGGTGTCGACCTGCATCGTCACCACGACCGTCGCGCCAGCCCCGGCGGCATCGGGCAGATCGGCGTCGCGCATCCGCTCGATGAGCTCCACGAACGCCTGGCCGCGACGCTCCCACGACGGGCGCGGGTCGGCGGGGGCGTCGGCGGCCTCATCACGCAGGTGAGCACGCCGGGGGGACGCGATCGCGTCGAGCATCTTGGCGAACATCGCGCCGTGCAGCTCCGGCACCGTGAACCGGCCGTGGACACAGCCCTGGCCGTCCTCGCGCAGCATGAGTCGGATCTTCGCGGCCGCCTCGCGCTCCTCCCGCGCCAACAGCTCCGCCTCACGCGCCTCACCGACAGCGGGCGCGACGACGTCGAGGATCCGCCGGCCCAGCACGCGGAGAGCCTTGGCGTCGTGCTCGCGGGCGAACCCGACCAGCGTCTGTTCCGCCTCGACTCGGACCTGAGGCGGAACACCGTCGCCGAGGTCGTCGAGGGCCCGAACAATGACCTCGGTCTGGTCTTGCGAGACGGCGCCGGAGCTGCCCGCGGCGGCGAGCGCGTCGTACTGCTCGTCGATCGTCACCGCCGCCCGCACCCGACGGTGCGCCTCCGCGCGGGTGGTGGCCGTGGCGCTCGCGAACCACACCGCGGTCGACGGCGCCCCCGTGTGATCCTCGACCCGCACCTCAGTGGCGTGCGCCAGGAGCTTGGACTGCAGGGCCGTGAGACGGTTGGCCGCCCGCTCGAGCTCGACCAGCGCGGCACCCGTCTCGGCCGGGCCCAGCGTCAGGAGTCCGACCTCGAAGCCGTCGTCGATGGCCTCGTCGAGACGCGCGACGACCCCGGCCAGGGGGTGCAGCGCGGTCTCGGTCATGGGTCCATGACACCAGGGGCCACCGACAGTTCTGACCAGAGACGACGCCTGTCCACAGGTCGAGTTTCCGCAGGTCGAGGCGGGTTCGCACTGACGCCTCCCACCCCGGTCGTGGTTTCGAGGGCCGCTGGGGCGGCCACCTCAACCACCGGACCAGCGCAGCCACCTCGACCACCGGAATCAGTACCACCTCGACCACCGGACCAGCGCCGCCACCTCGACCACCGCGCCGGCGCACGCGCGCCCCGATCCCCCGTCACGCCTCCAGGAACTCGGCCACGAGCTCGTGGTAGCCGGGCGGGCGGAGCAGGAACGAGTCGTGGCCCCACGGCGAGGCGAGCTCCTCGTGCCGCACGCGTACGCCGGCTGCCGCGAGCCGGTCGACGAGGAACGCCGAGTGCGCCGTGCCGAAGCGCCAGTCGGAGTCGAAGCTGATGGCCAGCACGTCCGGGTCGCCCGACGCGACGGCCGGCGAGAAGCCCGGGTCGGCGAAGGGGTCGAACCGGTCGAGCACGCGGGTCAGGACGAGGTAGGACCCGGCGTCGAAGCGCCGCACGAACGACTCGCCCTGGTGCTGGAGGTAGCCCTCGATGCCGGCGCGGCCGTACTTCTCCTCCAGGCCCCGCGCCGACACGTAGGTGATGTGGGCCATCATCCGCGCCACCTTGAGCCCCCGGGCGGGGGCGACGCCGTGCTCGGCGTACCGGCCGCCGTGGAAGTCGGGGTCGGAGGTGATGGCCTCCCGCGCGACCGCGGAGAAGCCGATGTTCTCCGCGGTGAGGCGCGCGGTGGCCGCGACGAGCACGGCGCGCCGTACCCGCCCCGGCTCGTCGCCCAGCCACTGCAGCACCTGCATGCCCCCGAGCGACCCACCGACCCCGGCGTGCACGGCACCGATGCCGAGCACGTCGAGCAGCCGGCGGTGAACGCTCACGAGGTCCCGCACCGCGAGCTCGGGGAAGTCGGGGCCGTACGGACGCCCCGTCGCGGGATCGACCGACGACGGACCGGTGGTGCCCCGGCAGCCCCCCAGCAGGTTGGGGCACACGACGAACCACCGGTCGGTGTCGACCGCCCGGCCCGGTCCGATCAGGTCGTCCCACCACCCCCGCCGCGACGGGTCGCCGTGGTGGCCCGCGGCGTGCGCGTCCCCGGTCAGGGCGTGGGCGACGAGCACGACGTTGTCGCGGGCCGGGGACAGCTCGCCGTACGTCTCGTAGGCCACCTCGACGTGCTCGAGCACCCCTCCCCCGGCGAGCACGAGGGGGTCCTCGGGGGTCGCGACCACGGCGGTGCGCGTGACAACGTGACCGACCCCGTCGCCCCGCACGAGCGTGCGGGGCGCGGGGTCGGCGGACGCGACGGGCTCGCTCACCGGGGGTCGCGGGTCACTTCGCCTGGGTGAGCGCCTGCTCGAGGTCGGCGATGAGGTCGTCGACGTTCTCGATGCCCACCGACAGCCGCACGAGGTCCTCCGGCACGCCGGCGGCCTCGAGTTCCTCGGTCGTGAGCTGGCTGTGGGTCGTCGTGGCGTTGTGGATGGCCAGCGACTTGGCGTCGCCGATGTTGGCCAGGTGGCTGAACAGCTCGAGCGCCTCGACGAACCGGCGGCCGCCGTCGCGACCCGAGCGCAGGCCGAAGCTGACGAGCCCGCCGTACCCCTTGCCCGTGAGGATGCGGTCGGCGACCTCCTTGCTCGGGTCGCCCTCGAGCCCGGGGTAGCTGACCCACGCCACCGCGTCGTGGCCCTGCAGCCACTCCGCGATCCGCAGCGCGTTCGCGCTGTGGCGCTCGAGGCGCAGGTGCAGCGTCTCGAGGCCCTGGAGGAACAGCCACGAGTTCAGCGGCGCGACGGCCGCCCCCGTGTTGCGCAGCAGCACCGTGCGCGCCCGGATGATGTAGGCCAGGTTGCCGACCGCCTCGGTCCACACCACCCCGTGGTACGCCGCGTCGGGCTGCGTCAGCCCGGGGAATCGCTCGGCGTGCGCCGCCCAGTCGAAGTTGCCGGAGTCCACGATGATGCCGCCGACCGACGTGCCGTGGCCGCCGATGTACTTCGTCGCCGAGTGCACCGCGACGTCCGCGCCGTGGTCGAAGACGCGCGCGAGGTACGGCGTCGGCGTGGTGTTGTCGACGATCAACGGCAGCCCGTGCGCGTGCGCCGCGTCGGCCCACGCCCGGATGTCGACGACGTTGAGGCGCGGGTTGCCGATCGTCTCGGCGAACACCAGCTTGGTGCGCTCGTCGACCGCCGCGTCCAGCGCCTGCGGGTCGCCCGGGTCGACGAAGCGCACCTCGACGCCGAACTGCGGCAGCGTGTGGGCGAAGAGGGCGTACGTGCCGCCGTACAGCGTCGACAGCGCGACGATGTTGTCGCCCGCGTAGGTCAGGTTGAGCACCGCGTAGGTCACCGCCGCCGACCCCGACGCCGTGGCCAGCGCGCCGACCCCGCCCTCGAGCTGGGTCAGCCGGTCCTCGAACACCGACTGGGTCGGGTTCATGATCCGCGTGTAGATGTTGCCCGGCTCGGCCAGCGAGAACAGGTTGGCCGCGTGCTCGGTGTCGTCGAAGACGTAGGACGTCGTCTGGTAGATCGGCACCGCGCGGGCGTTCGTGGCCGGGTCGGCCTCCTCCTGCCCGGCGTGCACGGCGAGGGTCTCGGGACGGTAGGACATGGGCGCACCTCTCGGTCGTCGACTGACGCAATGTCGAGCAACTTACTCGGGTTAGTACGGCGCGCCCAGGGCTTCCCGAGGCGTGGACCTGCTTGACGACGGACGCCGACGGCCCCCGGGGGGTCCCGGGGGCCGTCGGTCGTGGTGCGGGGTGGCGCGTCAGTCGGAGGACGGTACGCCGCGGCGCGTCCGCGTCACGACGGTCACGCTCGGCGCCGGCGTGACGACCGGCGCGGTCGGCTCCGCCGCTGGGTCGACCGTCAGCACGACGGCCTCCTTGGTCGCGACGACCTTCGCCGTGCGCGCCGTGCGCTGGACCGAGCGCGTCACCGGGCCGGTGGTCGCCGGCGCCGGCTCCGGCGCGGTGACCGGCTCGGCGGTCGGGTCGGCGGTCGGCTCGGCCTCGAGGACCTCGTCGTCGGGGTCGGCCGACTCGGCGGCGGCCACGACCTCGACGGCGCTCTCCGCGTCGTGGCGAGCGGCGGTCTCGACGACCTCGGCCACCTCGGCGACGTCGGTGGCGTCGGCCGCGGGGGCCTCCACCGGTGCGTCGACCGACGGGTCGACGGCGTCGTCGCCGGGGACGTCGTCGGCCGCCGGGGCGGGCCGGGCCATCGCGGCGATCTCGGCCGGCGTGGGCACCTTCGGGGGCGTCGGGCGCGACTCGGCCTGCTCGCCGCCCTTGCCGCGACCGCGGCCGCGCCGGCCGCCGGAGCGACGGTCGTCGTCACCCCCGCCGTTGCCGCCGCCGTTGTTCCCGCCGCCGTTGCCGCCGCCCTTGTTCGGGTCGACCGGGTGGTCGTGGATGACGACGCCGCGGCCCTGGCAGTGGGTGCAGTTCTCGCTGAAGGACTCGAGCAGGCCCGTGCCGATGCGCTTGCGCGTCATCTGCACGAGGCCCAGCGAGGTGACCTCGGCGACCTGGTGGCGCGTGCGGTCGCGGCTCAGGCACTCCACCATGCGGCGGAGCACGAGGTCGCGGTTGCTCTCGAGCACCATGTCGATGAAGTCGACGACGATGATGCCGCCGATGTCGCGCAGCCGGAGCTGGCGCACGATCTCCTCGGCCGCCTCGAGGTTGTTCTTCGTGACGGTCTCCTCCAGGTTGCCCCCGGAGCCGGTGAACTTGCCGGTGTTGACGTCGACGACCGTCATGGCCTCGGTGCGGTCGATGACCAGCGAGCCGCCGGAGGGCAGCCACACCTTGCGGTCCAGGCCCTTCGCGATCTGCTCGTCGACGCGGAACTTCTCGAAGACGTCCTTGCTGATGCTCGCCGAGCGGTCGGGCTCGTACCGCTCGAGGCGGTCGGCGAGGTCGGGGGCCACGTCCGCGACGTACTGCGACACCGTCTGCCAGGCGTCGTCGCCCTCGATGACGAGGCGCGAGAAGTCCTCCGTGAACAGGTCCCGGACGACCTTCAGGGTCAGGTCGGGCTCGCCGTACAGCAGCTGCGGCGCGCCGCCCTTGCCCGAGCGGGCCTCGATGTCCTCCCAACGGGCCTTGAGGCGCTCGACGTCGGCCGTCAGTTCCTCCTCGCTGGCGCCCTCGGCGGCCGTGCGGACGATGACGCCCGCGGTGTCGGGGACGATCTCCTTGAGCAGCGTCTTGAGGCGCGTGCGCTCGGTGTCGGGCAGCTTGCGCGAGATGCCGCTCGTGGTGCCGTCGGGCACGTAGACGAGGAAGCGGCCGGCCAGGCTGACCTGGCTGGTGAGGCGGGCGCCCTTGTGGCCGATCGGGTCCTTGGTGACCTGCACCAGCACCGTCTGGCCCGAGGACAGCACCGACTCGATCTTCCGCGGCTGCCCGTCCTTGTGGCCCAGCGCCGACCAGTTGACCTCGCCGGCGTAGAGCACCGCGTTGCGGCCCTTGCCGATGTCGATGAACGCCGCCTCCATCGAGGGCAGCACGTTCTGCACGCGACCGACGTAGACGTTGCCGATGATCGAGGTCTGCGACTCGCGGGCCACGTAGTGCTCGACGAGCACCTTGTCCTCGAGCACGGCGATCTGCGTCAGGTCGCCCTTCTGCCGCACGACCATGACGCGGTCGACGGCCTCGCGGCGGGCCAGGAACTCGGCCTCGCTGACGATGGGCGCACGGCGGCGACCGGCCTCGCGGCCGTCGCGGCGACGCTGCTTCTTGGCCTCGAGGCGCGTGGAGCCGGAGATCGACGTGATCTCGTCCTCGACGGCGCGCGCGGAGCGCACCTTCGTGACGGTGTTCTCCGGGTCGTCGTTCCCGCCGCCCGCGGAGTCGCCCGAGCGGCGACGGCGGCGACGGCGGCGCGACGAGCCGCTGCCGGAGCCGTCCCCGTTGTCGTTGCCGTCACCCGCGTCGTCACCCTCGGCGTCGCCCTCGGTGTCGCCGGCGGCGTCCGTGCCGTCGGTGGGGCCGTCGGTGCGCTCCTCCGCGCCGCGACCGCCGCGACCGCCGCGGCCGCCGCGGCCACCCCGCCCGCCCTGGCGCTGCCCGCCCTGGGCGGGCTCGTCGCCCTCGGCCTGGCCCGCGCCGCCCTCGGCGTCTCCGGCCGGGGTGTCCGTGGAGGTGTCGCCGGACGTGTCGGCCGTGGCGGCGTCGCCGGAGGCGCCGTCGTTCCCGCCGTCGCCCTGGTCACCGCCCTGGTCGCCGTTCTGGTCCCCGCCACCCGACTTGCGCCGGCGGCGTCCGCCCCGGCGGCGACGACGGCGCGCGCCGCCCCCCTCGCCCTGGTCGTCGGAGCCGTCGTCGGCGCGGTCCGCGGACTCGTCGTCCGCGTCCTCGGCGTCGTCGGAGCCCTCGGCGTCGGTCCCGCCCGCGGAGCCGAGCGACTCGACGATGCCGGCGACCTCGGTCGCCTCGGTGCTCTCGGTGGCCTCGGCCTCCGCGGCCGCCTCGGCGTCCTCGAGCTCCTCGTCCTCCACCTCGACGGGCGGCTCGACGGGCGCGGGCGCCTCCGCCTGCTTGCGGGTACGCCGACGCGGGGTCGCCGTGGCGTCGGGCACCTGGAAGAGCGGGACGCCGGCGGCGCCCGGCGCACCGGCGACCTCGGGCGCCTGCGGGGCCTCCGGAGCACCCTCGGGGGCGACCTCGGCAGCGCCCTCGGGGGCGACCTCGGCGGCACGGGTGCGCGCGGTGGCCTTCTTGGCCGTGGTCTTCTTCGCTGCCGTCTTGCGCGCGGCGGTCTTGCGGGTCGCGGCCTTCTTCGCCGGCACGGCGTCGCCGGCCTGCTCGGCCTCGCCGGTCACCTCGGCGGGCGCGTCGACCACCAGCACCTCGGTGCCGGGGGTGGCGACGGGCACGGCGACGGGAGCGTCGACGGCGACCTCGACCGGCTGCTCACCCGCCTGCTCGGCGGGCGCGGCGGGCGCGGCGGCCCGCTTGCGCGTCGACTTCTTGGCGGCGCTCTTGCGCGCGGTCTTCTTCGCGGGCGCTGCCGCCTCGGGCGCGACCTCGGGGGTCAGCTCCGCCTCCGCGGCGGCCGTCGGCGCGGCCACCTCGGGCGCGGCAGCCTCGGGCGCGGCAGCCTCGGGCGCGGCCACCTCGGGCGCGGTGGTCTCGGGAGCCGCAGCCGCCTTCTTGCGGGGCGCGCGGGTGGTCTTGCGGGCGGCGGCCTTCTTCGCGGGGGCTGCCGGGGCCTCGGGGGCATCGCCGTCGGCCGGCGCCGTGTCGGGCGCGGCCTCGTCCGCGGGCTCGGCGGGCGCCGTCGTGGCGCGGGAGGCGGTCTTGCGGGGGGCACGCTTCCGAGGGGGCGCCGCCTCGGGGGCGGCGGGCGCGTCCTGCGCCGTGCCGTCGGTGGTGCGGGTCTCGTCGTTGGTCGGGTCGACCTGGTTCTCGAGCACTGTGCTCCTGTCGACCCCGGACGCCGGGCGCCCGGGGTGGTCGGGTCGCTCGCGCAACGGTGGCCCGGTGCGCGGGCGCTAAGCCTGTCGTGGGCCGCTCCGCCAGGTGGCGGTGCCGCCAGCGCGGTGTCGCGGTGCTGCCGCGGTCGCGGGCTCGTGGGCCGCTGTCACCGGCTCCGTGCCTCACGTCGCGGCGGGCTGTCCGAACACCCACGCCTCGGCGAGTATCGCACACGACCGACGTCGTCAGGCCCTGCCCGCGGCGAGCGGGTCGCCGACCTCCTGGGCGGTCTCGTCGAACGGCCCCTGGGCCAGGCGGGTCAGGCGCGGCGCCTCCCCCACCTCCAGCCCGGTGAGGTTGCGCAGGCCGGTCAGCACGTCGTCGGGGCGCACCGACGGCACGCCGTGGCGCAGCAGGAGGTCGAGCTCGGCGGTGCCGCCGTCGCCCCCGGCGTCATCCCCGTCGGCCGGCTCCACGACCGCCAGCCGCACGACCGCGGAGCGGCAGTCGAACTCGCGCAGGCCCTTCTTCATCATCCGCTCGACGAGCACCTCGTCGGCGGCGAGGAACGCCTCGACCGCGGCGCGGGCGACGGCGAGGGGGGCCGTCGTACCGATCCGCCAGTGGCTGGCCTGCAGCAGGTCGGCGAGGGAACCGCCGGGCGACTCGACGACCTCGAGGACGTCGAGGCCGACGGGCAGGGCCTCGACCAGCTCGGCGTGGACCGCCGTGGGGTCGAGGCGCTGGGCCAGGGCGATCTCGAGGTACTCCGCCTCGCTCGCCGACCCCGTCGGCGCCGCGTTGGCGTAGGAGATGCGGGGGTGCGGGTTGAAGCCCGACGAGTAGGCCATGGGGATCCGCGCCCGGAACACCGCCCGCTCGAAGGCCCGGCTGAAGTCGCGGTGGCTGGTGAAGCGCAGCCGCCCCCGCTTGGCGTAGCGGATCCGCAGCCGCTGGACGGGAGGGGCTTGCTGCTCGGGCTGCTCACGCACGGAGCACAGGGTACGGACAGTCCGCCTCGTCGGCGCGCATGGCCGGGGAGGGGTAGACGGTGCCGACCCGCACACCCGCCAGCCAGGCGGTCAGCCGGGCGGCCTCGACCCGCAGCGCCGCGACCGGCTCCGGCGGCAGGGGTACGACGGGACGCACCGCCACCGCGCCGTCCGGGTCCTGCGTCCAGCAGCCCACGACGCGACCGTCCCACCAGGCCGTCGTGCCGGCGTTGCCGTTGCGGTCGAAGAGCACCGGCTGGTGGGGTCCGAGGTGGAAGTCGCGTTCCCGCCACCCCATGACGGTCGGGTCGAGCACCGGGAGCAGCGCCGCCCAGGGCTCCACCTCGGTCCGCTCCCCCGCCAGCACGGGGTCGTCGGCGGCGACCCAGCCCGCGCTCCCGCCCTCGAGCGCGACGGGCACCGCGGCCACATCGGCGAGCGCGCGTCGTACCGCGCCCTTGGTGGCGCCCAGCCACCAGACCAGGTCGGCCTCGGTGCCGGGGCCGAAGGTGCGCAGCCAGCGGTCGACGAGGACGGCGTACCCGGCGGCCTCGTCCATCGGGGCGGGCACCGTGTCGAGCCAGCGGTCCATCAGCGTCCAGCGCGGCCGGGAGAGCCGCCAGTGCTGGGTGTTCGCGCCGCGCACGAGGTGGGTGGAGAGCCCGAGGTTGGTGACGACGCGCGAGGCCAGCTGGCCGGCGCCCGCCGCGAGCGCCTCCGGCGTGGCCAGCTCGGGCACCAGCGGGCGCAGCTCGAGGGCGGTGAGGCCGTCGGGGGCGTCGGCGAGGAGGTCGAGGACGCGGGCGCGGACCGCGTCGAGCCAGGCGTGGCCGTCCGGCGCGACGCCGAGGGCCACGACGTCCTTCGCGATGCGGTTGCGCTCGGCCGCCAGCACGCGGGCGCTGGCCGACCCCCACGCCGCGGGCAGCAGGTCGCGCGGGAACACGAAGAGGGTCCGGCGCATCGCCAGCTGCTTGACCAGGGCGCGGCTGGTCTCGAGCTCGTGGTCGACGTCGGCGTTCGTCAGGCCGTCGACCCGCGCGTGCAGCGACAGGTGCACGGTGGCGGGCTCGGTGGCGTGCAGCACCGTCATCGCCCGCACCGCCGCGACGGCGTCGGGCGCGCGGTGGGCGGGCGCGATCCCGTGCCGCCGGCCGAGGCGGGCGCGCCGCTCGGCGTCGTCGACGACGGGTACGGCGCTCACCGGCGTCGCCCCGGCGTCCCGCGGCGCGCCGCCCGCAGGGCGCCCAGCGCGAGCCGGCCGACCAGCACGAGCACCGCCGACGCCAGGAGCACGACGGCCACCCCGCCCGCGAGCCACCCCCACTGGGGGCCGTCGGACGGTGTCGCCGACCCGGCCGAGCCGGTGGGCGCCTCGCTCTCACCGGACCCGCCCGTCTCACCCGTCCCGCCCGGCCCGCCGGACCCGTCCGACGTGCCCGGCGCGGGGCCGCCGACGGTGGCGAGCACCGCGGGCGGCAGCGCGACCCGCAGCACCGGCTGCTCGACGCCCTCGCTGGTCACCAGCAGCGCGTCCGGGTCGGCGGGATCGACGGCGACCGCCTCGCCCTGGGGCTGGTCCGGCAACGCGAAGCGCCCCCGGGAGGCGAGGTCGGGCCAGGAGTAGACGACGGCCTCGCCGTAGGTGCGGACGACGAGGTGGCGCCCGTCGGGGAGGAAGGCCGCGTCGGTGGCGATGCCGACCGCGGGCCCGAGGGGCTCCATCACGTTGGGCCCGTCGGGGTCGAGCGGGCTCGGCACCCGGTAGAACGACCCGCCGAGCACGCCCTTGCTGACGACGACGAGGTCGCCGGTGGCGGGGTCGACGAGCAGCGACTCCGCGTCGCGCGGGCCGTCGGCGTAGGTCAGCGTGAAGGCCTCCGGCTCCACCTCGCGGTCACCGGTGCCGACGGGCACGCGCAGCAGCTCGACCGTCTCGCGCACCGCGCGGTTGTCGCCGATGTCGGCGACCCAGACCTCGCCCGTCGGCTCGCCGTCGTCGTACGCCGGGGCGAGGGCCTCGACGTCGCGGGGCTCGGCGGCCCACGAGGTGACGCCGACCGTGTCGCCCGTCGCGGGGTCGACGACGAACACCCGCCCGGAGTCACCCGAGTCGTTGACGGTGACGAGGCGGCCGTCGACCAGGGCCAGCCCGCTCGACTCGTTGATCCGGGAGTCGGTGAAGCGGGTGACCTCGGTGCCCTCCTCCGCGACGGGGGCGGGTGCGGTGGCGGCGCCGACGGCGAACGGCAGCGCCAGCAGCCCGACGGCCGCGGTCCGCAGGAGCACCGCCCTCACCGCCGGCCGGCGGCCTCGAGCAGCTCCGCCAGGCGCGGGCGGATGCTCCAGGTGGCGACGAGCTCGTCGTACTCCTTGCGGGCGCCGCCGCCCCTCACCGGCGAGCCGGTGCGCACGGCGCGGAGCAGGGTGTTGCGCGGCGTGTGCTGGCTCTCCACGAACTGCACGACCTCGACGCGGTAGCCCGACAGCCGCAGCAGCGAGGCCCGCAGCCCGTCGGTGAGGGTGTCGGCGAACCGCTCGCGCAGGATGCCGTGGCGGGTCAGGGCCTGGTACGGCGCGGGGGTCGGCGCCTTGCGCAGCTGCGCGGCGACGTCGTGGTGGCAGCAGGGGGCGGCGAGCACGAGGGAGGCGTCCCACTCGACCGCGCGGGCGAGGGCCTCGTCGGTGGCGGTGTCGCACGCGTGCAGGGCCAGCACGACCTCGGGGCGCTCCGGGGGCTGGGCCGCGGCGATGGTGCCGACGACGAACTCCACCTCGTCGGCCACGCCGAGCGCGGCGGCCACGCCCGTGTTGTGCTCGCGGGACTGCTCCTTGACGTCCACCCCGACGAGGTGGACGGGCAGTCCCCGCACGTGGGTGAGGAAGCGGTGCGCGGCGAAGGTCAGGTAGGCGTTGCCGCAGCCGAGGTCGACGATGCGCAGCGGCTCGGCCGCGGTGGGCCGGCGCAGGTGCCCCTTGGCGAGGGCGTCGCCGACGGCCGCGTCGAGCAGCCGGCAGAACTCCTCGACCTGGCGGTACTTCGCCTGGCGGCTCGGCTTGACCCGACCCTGCGCGTCGGCGATGCCGAGGGCGCACAGCACCGGGTCGTCGGGGGCGAGGAGACGGTCCTTGTCGCGGTCGTGACCGCGCTCGGGCTCGACCTCCTCCTCGCGGTCGGTCGTGTGCACCACGGCCTCGAGGCGCTTGGTGACGCGCACCTGGTGCTGCTGCGTGGTGGTGTCGACGTGCCAGCTCGCGAACGGCTCGTCGAGCAGCGCGTCGACCGCCTCGCGGGCCGCGACCGAGCCGGCCGGGTGGTTGCTCGTGTGGGCCTGCGTCGCGTCGTACGTCGTCACCTGCAGGTGGCGCCCGGCCTTGAGGTCGACGTACCGCAGCTCGGCGCGGCGCCAGCGGGGCTCGGTGCCCTTCTGGCGACCCGAGGCGACGGCACGCACCAGCACGTCGGGGTCGAGCACGTAGGACCGCATGCGGGCGAGGACGCGCAGGAGGGGTTCGGTCACGGCGTCACACGATCGCGGCGACGACGACCACGACGAGCAGTGCCACCAGGGCCAGGGGGATGACGAGGCGGCGGTGGCGGGGGTTCACGGGGCCGAGTCTAGGTCGCGCCCCGGGTCGGCCCCCATCGCCGCCGATCGGCGCCTCACCGCCAGGCGCCGCGGGTGTACTGGTCGGGGTACGGCGCGTCCCGCCACGTCAGGCCGAGCTCGTGCGCGGCGCGCTGGGGCCAAGCGGGCTCGCGCAGGGCGGCGCGGGCCAGGAGCACCACGTCGGCGTGGCCCTCGGCGAGCACCTGCTCGGCCTGGTCGGGCTCGGTGATGAGGCCGACGGCGCCGACGGGCAGCCCGCCCGCGCGCACCGCGGCGGCCAGGGGCACCTGGTAGCCGGGGCCGACCTCGATCTGCTGGCGGGCGTCGAGACCGCCGGAGGAGACGTCGACGAGGTCGACACCGTGCTCGGCCAGCAGGCCGGCGAGCCGCGTGGACTCCTCGGTGGTCCAGCCGCCCTCCACCCAGTCGGTCGCGGAGATGCGCACCAGCAGCGGCTTGTGCTCGGGCCACACGGCGCGCACGGCGGCGGCGGCCTCGACGACGATGCGGGTGCGGTTCTCGAACGAGCCGCCGTAGGCGTCCTCGCGGTGGTTCGACAGCGGGCTGAGGAACTGGTGCAGCAGGTAGCCGTGGGCCGCGTGCAGCTCGACGACGTCGAAGCCGGCCTCGTCGGCGCGGCGGGCGCCGTCCGCGAAGGCCTGCACGACCCCGGCGACCTCGTCGGTGGTGAGCGCGGCGGGCTCGGCGAAGCCCTCGAAGGCGTCGGCGCTCGGCGCCTGCGTGACCCAGCCGCCCTGGTCGAGCGGCACCGAGCCGCGGCCCTGGCCCGAGCCGTCCTGCCCGCCCCGCCACGGCGCCCAGGTCGACGCCTTGCGGCCGGCGTGGGCGAGCTGGATGCCGATCGGGGTGGAGCCGAAGGGCGACCACGTGTGCGCGAAGTCGGTGATGCGGCGCCAGGCGGCGACCTGCTCGTCGTTCCAGATGCCGGCGTCCTCGGGGCTGATCCGCCCCTCGGGCACGACCGCGGCCGCCTCGGTGAGGACGAGGCCGAAGCCGCCGGTGACGCGCGCGCCGAGGTGGGCCAGGTGCCAGTCGTTCGGCACCCCGTCCGTCGCCGAGTACTGGCACATCGGCGCCAGCCACACCCGGTTCGGGAACGTCACGCCCCGCAGCGTCGTCGGCGTGAAGAGCAGCGGGGTGGTCTCGCCGTCGGGCAGGGCGTCGGTGGGCTCGGTCGCGTTCGCTGGTCCGGTCACGGTGGGTGCGAACGTCGCGCGCCCCGCCGGCATTCCGCCGGTGGGGCGCCGCTGTCAGACGCGGCTGGCCAGCAGCTCGGCGAGGTGCAGCGCCGGCACGTCGGCGAGGTCGTCGAGCTGGATCTTGCAGCTCATGCCGTCGGCCAGCACGACGGTGGCGGGGTCCTCCTCCCGCGCCGCACGCACGGCGGGCAGCAGCTGGGTCTCGGCGACCGCGACCGACACCTCGTAGTGCCCCTGCTCGACGCCGAAGTTGCCCGCGAGCCCGCAGCACCCGCCGACACGCGTCACCGCGGCGCCCATGGCCTTGAGCAGCCGCTCATCGGCGTCCCACCCGGTGATCGACGCCTGGTGGCAGTGCGGCTGGGCGACGACCGTCGTGCCGGTCAGGTCGGGCAGCGTCACGCGCCCCTCCTCGACGAGCCGCGCCAGCAGCTCGCCGAACGTCAGCACCCCGTGGGCCACCGCGGCGGCCTCGGGCGCGTCGCTCAGCTCCTCCAGGTCGGAGCGCAGCGTCGCGGTGCACGACGGCTCGATCCCGACGACCGGCACGCCGGAGGCGACGTACGGCGCGAGCGTGGCGGCCGTGCGCCCCGCGATCCTGCGCGCGGTGTCGAGCTGGCCGGTCGTCACCCAGGTCAGGCCGCAGCAGGCGCGCTCGTCGATGACGCGCACCCGCAGGCCGGACGCCTCGAGGAAGCGCACCGCGGCGAGACCGCTGGCGGGCAGGAAGTGGTTGGTGAACGAGTCGGCCCAGATCCACACGTCCGGCTGCTCGGCCGCGCCCAGCCGCGCGGCGGTGCCCTGCGAGCGCGCCGAGCGGCGCAGCGTGCGCGACGCGAACGAGGGGAGGCTGCGGCGCTGGTCGACGCCGGCCACCGACCGGGCCAGGCGCGCCACGGGGCCCGCCTTGAGCGAGGTGTTGGCCAGGCCCGCGACGGGCGCGGTCAGCCGGGCCCACATGGGCAGGCGGCCGAGCACGTAGTGGCTGCGCGGGCGGCGCCTCCCGGCGTACGTCTGGTGCAGGACCTCGGACTTGTACGTCGCCATGTCGATGCCGGTCGGGCAGTCGTTGGCGCAGCCCTTGCAGGCCAGGCACAGGTCGAGCGCCTCGTGGACCGCCGGGTCCTCCACGCCGTCGACGAAGCCGCCGGACAGGGCCTCCTGCAGCACGCGGGCCCGCCCGCGGGTGGAGTCCTTCTCCTCGCGGGTGGCCGCGTACGACGGGCACATCACCCCGGTCGAGGGGCCGGTGCCGCCGACGACGCACTTGCCGACGCCGGTGCAGCGGTGCACGGCGTCGCCCATCGAGCCCTCGTCGTGGGTGAAGCGCAGGAGCGGCAGCGGCTCGCGGTGGCGTGGGCGCGACAGACGCAGGTCGGCGTCGAGCGGCGCCGGGTCGGTGATGTTGCCGGGGTTGAGCACGCCCAGCGGGTCGCAGATCGCCTTGACGCGGCCGAACAGCGCGAGGGCCTCGGCGTCGTACATCGTCGCCAGCAGCTCGGAGCGGTGCCGGCCGTCGCCGTGCTCGCCCGACAGCGACCCGCCGTACGTCGCGAGCGCGGCGGCCGCGGCCTCCATGAACCCGCGGAAGACCGCGCGGCCCTCCTCGGGCGAGGCGGCGCCGCGCGCCAGGGGGAAGTCGATGCGCACGTGCACGCAGCCGTCGCCGAAGTGGCCGTAGGGCACGCCGTCGAGGTCGAACTCGCGCAGCAGCGCGTCGAAGTCGCGGAGCCAGGCGCCGAGGTGCTGCGGGGGCACGGCGGCGTCCTCCCACCCCGAGTACGCCGGCCGGCTCAGCGAGCGGCTCGCCAGCCCGGCCCCGTCCTCGCGGATGCGCCACAGCGCGGCCGACTCGGCCGGATCCAGCACGATGCGGCTGTCGAGGGCGCCGGAGGCGGCGACCACCTCGGCGAGCACCGCCTGCGTCTGCGCGACGGTCTCGCCGGTGACCTCGGCGAACAGGCAGCCCGCCCCGCGCGGCAGGTCGGGCACGGACTTCCCGGCCGCGCGCACCAGGTCGACGATCCGGGCGTCGAGGCCCTCGCAGGCCACGAGCGGGTGGGCCAGCAGCGCGGGAACGGCGTCGGCGGCCTCGATCATCGAGGGGTAGCCGAGCACCGCCATCGTGCGGGCCGGAGCGTCGCGCACGAGCCGCACGGTCGCCTGGGTGACGACGCCGAGCGTGCCCTCGGAGCCCGTGAGGAACCGGTCGACGCGGCGGCCGTTCTCCGGCAGCAGGTGCTCGAGGGAGTAGCCCGACACCTGGCGCGTGAAGCGCCCGAACTGGGTGCGGATGGGGCCGAGGTTCTCGGCCGCGAGCCGGTCGAGGGCCGCGACGGAGCCGCCGGCGTCGCGGGCCGCCGTACCGGCGTCGAGGCGCAGCTCCTCGCCCGTGCCCAGCACGACGGAGAGGCCCTCGACGTTGTCGACCATGCGCCCGTAGCCCAGGGCGCGCGACCCGCACGCGTTGTTGCCGATCATCCCGCCGATCGTGCAGCGGGTGTGGGTCGAGGGGTCGGGGCCGAAGCGCCAGCCGAGCGGGGTCGCGGCGCGCTGCAGCACGGCGTGCACCGTGCCGGGCTCGACGACCGCCGTGCCGGCCTCGGCGTCGACCGAGAGCACCTTGTTCAGGTGCTTGAGCGTGTCGACCACGAGGCCGGGGCCCACCGCGTTGCCGGCGATCGAGGTGCCGGCGCCGCGCATCGTCACCGGGACGCGCAGCTCGCGTGCCACGTCGACGACCGCCGCGAGCTCGTCGGCGTGCCGCGGGCGCACCACGGCCTGCGGGACGACGCGGTAGAGGGAGGCGTCGGAGGAGAACGCCGCGCGCGTCACCGTCGAGACGTCGACGTCGTCCACGCCCCGGCGCGCGAGCGCCGCCACCACGTCGGCGGTCGCGGGGACCGCCCGATCGTCCACCCGCACGTCCACCGTCACTCCCCCATTGTGCGTGTGCGCAGAGGATCACAGGCATGGGGTCCCGGCCCTCGGGCACCGGTACCCGAGCCCCGCCCGGGCTCCTCCCCGGCGGCCCCCGTCGCGCCCGGGCACCACCGACCCTCCCAGGAGGCACCGTGATCGACCCCGCCAAGCGCACCGTCCGCACCCTCGCCAGCGTCGCCGGAGGCGCGCTCGCCGGCGCGACCCGCACCGTCGCCGCCGTGCGCCCGGCCGGCAAGCCGCTGCACCCCGCCGGCACCGTCGTCGAGGGGGTGCTGACGCGGCACGGCGCCGAGGACGGCGCCGAGACGGGGGTCGACCTGCTCGACCGCCCGGGCCAGACGGCCGTCACCGCCCGTCTCTCCCGCGGAGTCGGCCTGCCGAAGCCGGTGCCGGACGTCTGGGGCCTCGCGCTGCGCCTGACCCAGGAGGGCGAGACCGGCGACCTGCTCTTCGCCAGCACCGGCTGGAACGGCCCGCTGCGCCACCTGCTCGTGCCGCGGTGGGAGGGCGGCCAGCGCCCGCTGACGACGCTGCTGCCCTACCGCACGCCGACCGGGCCCGTGGTCCTCGGCGCCTGGCCGGTGCCGCCGGCCGAGGAGGACGGCGGCTCGGCCTGGACCCTCTCGTGGGCCCGCGGCCTCGGCCCGTGGCACGAGTTCGGCCGGCTGGACCTCGAGCGCGCCGTCGACGACGACCTGTCCGGCAGCGACGAGCAGCTGTCGTTCGACCCCGTGCAGAACAAGATCCCGGGCCTGGAGCAGTACCCCGTCGTCGCTCGCCTGCGCCGCCCGGCGTACCGCACCGCCCGCGCCTCGCGCGACCAGGACTGACCCACCCGCCACGGGCTCCACGCGGCCGCCTGAGCCCCCGCGCTCAGGCGGCCGCGCTGCTCACCAGTGCTCGAGCGACGCGCCGATCACGCCCGCCAGGTCCTCCGGCGTGACGTCGCGGGGCGCGGTGGCGAGCAGCCGCTGCTGGGCCCAGGCGCCCTCGACGAGCCCGTCGACGTCGCCCGCGCCGTACCCGACCGCGCCGAGCCCGTTGGGGATGCCGATGTCGCGCATGAGGGTGGCGACGACGGCGGGCAGCAGGTCGGGGCCCTCCGTCGCGGCGACGGCGCCCTGCGGGTCGAGTAGCCGGGCGGCCTTGAGGTGCCGGGTCGGGCTGGCGTCGAAGGTGAACCGGAAGGCCTCGGGCGCGGTCAGCGACACCGCCATGCCGTGCGGCACGATCGGCGCGTCGTCGCCGTCGAGCACCGCGTAGCCCTCGGGGCGGTAGTCGCGGACGCGGCCCGCGACCGGGTAGGCGCAGGCGTGCGGGATGTGCACGCCGGCGTTGCCGAACCCGAGACCGGCGAACGTCGCGGCCATCGCCATCTGCTCGCGCACCGTGCGTGCCTCGCTCGGGTCGTCGCCGGCCCGGGCCGCGTTGACGGCGCCGCGGAACGAGCCGGCGAGCATCGACAGCGCCTTCTCGCTCCAGGCGTCCGAGATCGGGTTCGACCCGCAGTAGGGCACGCGCTGCTCGGCCTGCTTGGCCGGGTAGTCGGCGTACCAGCGGGCCGTGTAGCTCTCCAGCGCGTGGCAGAGGATGTCCATCCCCGCGCTCGCCGTCACCATCGCCGGCTGCGTCAGCGTTAGGTCGGGGTCGACCACCGCCATCGTGGGGCGCAGCCGCGCGTGGCTGATGCCCGTCTTCACCTCGAGCGCCAGCACGTCGAGCACGCAGATCGTCGTGGACTCCGCGCCCGTGCCGGTCGTCGTCGGCACGGCGACGAGCGGCAGCAGCGGGTGCTCGGGCGCCTGGCCGCGGCCGACCGGCGCGTTGACGTAGTCCATGAGGTCGCCCGGGTTCGTCACGAGCAGGTTGACGGCCTTCGCGGTGTCGATGGCCGAGCCCCCGCCGACCGCGACGACGGCGTCGAACGGGCCCTCGGCGCGGCCGAACTCGACCGCCTCGATCATCGACGCGTCCGTCGGCTCGACCCGGGCGCGGGCGAAGACGACCACCTCGGCGCCGGTGGCGGAGGTGATCTGCTCCGCGATCCGGGCGGGGTGCCCGGTGGCCTCGACCCCGGGGTCGGTCACGAGCAGGACGCGGCGCACGCCGTACGCGCGCAGGTCGTGCCCGATCTCGGCGGAGGCGCCGGACCCGAACTTCAGGCTCGGGGCGGCGTAGGTGAAGACGGTCTCGCGGGAGCTCTCGGCCATGCGCCCAACGTAGCGGGCGTCACACCCCGGGGCAGCGGCACCGCCGTGGGCGATCCGCCCTACAGCCCCAGTGCGTAGCGCACGGTGTCGCGCACGTCGACCGCGCCGGAGAGCACGTCCTCGACCGCGTGCCAGGCCGCGGCGTCCGTCGTGCCGCCCTCGTCGAGCACGCGCGGCTCGACGGCGTCGTCGACCGCGCGCGCGGCGTAGAGCAGGTGCACGCCGTGGAAGTCCTCCGTCGCCCCGTTCGGCGCCGTGCCGACGAAGTGGGTGTCGTGCACGCCGAGCACGTTGCCGACCTCGACCTCGACGCCGGTCTCCTCGCGCACCTCGCGGGCGACCGTCACTGTCGGCGGCTCGCCGTGCTCGACACCGCCGCCCGGCAGCGCCCACTGCCCCGGGTGCGGTCCGCGGACCGAGTTGCGGGTCAGCAGCACCTCGTCGCGCGAGCGACCCGAGGGGTCCTGCGGCCCGCCGCGCCGCACCACGGCGTACGCGCCCACGCGTTGGCGCCGCTGCGGCAGCAGGTCCGCCAGCGCCTCCGTCACCATCGGTACGACGGGCACCTCGCCCGCCCGGACCGCGGCCAGGGGCACCCACGCCGCCTCGACCGTCGAGCCGTCGACCTCGACGACGCGCGGCTCCGGCGAGTCCGGGGGCACCCGGCCGGCGTACACGATCCGCAGCGCGTGCGCGTCGACCCGGCGGCCCTCGCGCCACGCGCCGGGCAGGTGGGCGGAGTAGACCCGGGCGACGTCCCCGACCTCGGCCCGCAGCCCCGTCTCCTCGTGCACCTCGCGCACCACCGCGTCGCGCGGGTCCTCGCCGTGGTCGAGGCCGCCGCCGGGCAGCGTCCACAGCTCGTCCTTCGTCACGCGCGGCGCCAGCCGGCTCAGCAGGACGTGCCCGTCGCGCACGATCACCGCGTAGGCGGCGACGCGCTGGCGACGGGGGAGGGAGCTCACCACCCCAACCTAACGGGGCCCCCGGCGCGGCCCCGACCAGCCCCGGAGGGCCGCCGTGAGGCCTCCCACACCGGGTGGGGTCCGTGGAGCGCCCCCGTTATGTTCGAGGGATGTCCGCTTCCCGGGACCCCTGGCTCGACAACGCCAAGATGCTGCTCGTCACCTCCGTGGTGGTCGGGCACGTCCTGGCCGTCCTGACGGTGCCGGACCCGTTCCGCGACCACCTCTACGACGCGCTCTACGTCGTGCACATGCCGGCGTTCCTGCTCGTCACGGGCTACCTCTCGCGCCGCGCCGGGTGGACGCGCCGCCACCTCGGCTCCCTCCTCACGACCATGGTGGTCCCGTACGTCGTGTTCTCGCTGCTGCTGTGGGGGCTGCGCCGGGCGCACACGGGTGAGGGCACGGAGGAGCGGCTGCTGCTGGAGCCGTTCTGGGCGATGTGGTTCCTCGCCGCCCTGGTCGTGTGGCGCCTGGCGACGCCGCTGCTGCGCGCCCACCCGCTCGTCGTCCCGGCCTCGGTGGTCGTGGCGCTGACCGCCCCCGCCTGGAGCCTCGACGTGCTCGCGCTGGAGCGCGTGCTGCAGTTCCTGCCGTTCTTCGTCGTCGGCCTCCACGCGCGTCGGGAGTGGCTGGAGCGCCTCCACCAGCCGCTCGCCCGGGTGCTCGCCGTGCTCGCGCTGCTCGGCGTCTGGGCGGCGACGGCGCACCTCGACCGCTGGGCCGGCACCGAGTGGCTCTTCAACGACCACGCCTACGCCGAGCTGGGCGTCGACTTCTCCGCCGGGGTGGCGACGCGCGCGATGCTCCTCGCGCTGTCGTTCGCCGGCGCCCTCGCCGTGCTGGCGCTCGTGCCGACCGGGCAGCGGTGGTTCACGGCCCTCGGCGCCCGGTCGATGACCGTCTACCTCGCCCACACGCTGGTGGTGCAGGCGGTCCAGTACGACGAGCTCCTCGCCGACCTCGACGCCGGCCCGGCGCTCCTGGCGGGCGTCGTGCTGGGCACGGCGGTGGCGATCGGGCTCGCCACTCCCCCGGCGGTCCGCGCGCTGCGCTGGTTCGTCGACCCCGTCGGGTCGGCGCGCGAGCTGCGCGCCCGGCCGCGGGTGCTGCCCGCCGTACCGGCCGGCGAGGGGCTCAGCCCCGCGGACGCCACACCGGGCGCACCGCGCTCCGCGGCAGCAGGTCGAGCTCCCGCGCCTGCTCGGGGGTGAGGGCGTCCCCGCCGAGGTGGGCGGGGTACCACGGCGCGTGCTCCCCCGGCCGCGGCCGGTGGTGGGGCCGGGTCTGCAGCTCCTCGAGCACCGCGGTGAGCCGGTGGCCCAGGTCGACCGTCGTGGCCGTGAGGTCGGCGTCGGGCGCGACGCGGAGCGTGGTGTCGAGCCGGATGTCGACACGTCGACCGCGCCGGCTGAAGTCCGGCGGCGGCTCGGCACCCCACGGCGTGCGACCGACGGTCCAGATCCGCTGCGCCCCCCACAGGCCGCCCACGACGAGGGGCGCGCCGGTGTCGCGGGCCAGGGCCGCGGCGCCGCGCATGAGCCCGCGCACCGTGTAGGAGTACGAGATCCCGGCCTCCGGGAACAGGCCCACGACCTCCCCGCGGCGCAGCAGCTCGCGCGCCCGCAGGTACGCCGCCGCGGGGGCGTCGCGGTCGACCGGCACGTGCCCCATGCGGTCCAGCGGCCACGCCGCCGGCGTGTGCCACATGACCTCGCGGCACAGGAACCGGGGACGGCGGCCCCGCTCGTGGGCCGGCACCCCGAGGAACAGGAAGTCGAGGTACGACGCGTGGTTCGCCACGAGGATGGCGGGACCCTCGCGCGGCACGAGCTCGGCGCCCTCGCAGTGCACGTCGAGGCGCAGCGCGCGGAACGCGGCGCGGGCGGCGACGGTCGTCGCGCGGTAGGTCAGCTCGGCAGGCACGGTGGTGGTTCGGCGGGAGGGCCGGCGCGGATCGGTGGGGCCCGCGTCAGGCGAACGGGGCCCGGGCGTCCCGGGCCATCGACAGCCGACCGGCCCCGCGCCACAGGCGTGCGGCGAGATCGCGGTCCTCGTCGTCGACGAGGTTGCCCATCCACCGCAGGGCGAGCGTCATGCCGAGGCGCGAGCGCATGCCGACGGGTCCGAGGCGGGCGAGGAGCCCGGGGACGGTGACGAGCCCGGCCAGGCGGCGGGCCACGGAGAACGACTCGCCGTAGTGCCCCACCAGCTGCTCGCGCCACACGTCGGTGAGGTCCCGGTGCGTGCCCTGGGCGAGCAGGTCCGCGACCATGCGGCCGGTCTCGAGCCCGTAGTCGATGCCCTCGCCGTTGAGGGGGTTCACGCACGCCGCGGCGTCGCCGACGAGCGCCCAGTTCGGACCGGACACGCCGCTGACGGCGCCACCCATCGGAAGAAGGGCCGAGGCCGGCATCCGCAGCTCCTCGCCGAGGCCGAACGCCGCGCGCTGCTGGTCGGCGTACAGGCCCATGAGGGGGCGGATGGCCACGTCGGCCGGCCGCTTCGCGGTCGCCAGGGTGCCGGCACCGAGGTTCACCTCGCCGTCGCCGAGCGGGAAGATCCAGCCGTAGCCCGACAGCACCTCGCCGTCCGCACCGCGCAGCTCGAGGTGCGAGCTGATCCACGGGTCGTCGGCGTGCGTGGCCGAGGAGACGTACGAGCGGCCCGCGACGCCGTAGACCGTGTCGCGGTGCCACTCCCGGCCCAGCTGCTTGCCCAGCGGCGAGCGCACGCCGTCGGCGACGACGAGGCGGCGGCAGCGGATCTCGGCCCGCTGCGGGGTGCCGTCCTCCCCCGCCCGCTCGACCACCACGGCGGTGACGGCCCCGCGGTCGCCCGCGGCGCGCCGTACCCCGACCGCGCGGGCGCCGTCGACGGCCACCGCGCCCGCCGTGACGGCGAGGGCGCGGATCCGGTCGTCGAGCTCGGTGCGCGGGACCGCGGAGCCCCAGTTCGGCAACGAGCCGCCCGGCCACGGCAGCAGCAGCGTCTGCCCGAAGCCGTGCGCGCGCAGGCCGAGGTTGACGGGGTGGGTGCGCAGCCAGTCGCCCAGGCCCAGGCGCTCCAGCTCCCCCACCGCGCGCGGCGTCAGGCCGTCGCCGCAGGTCTTGTCGCGGGGGAAGGTGGCGGCGTCGAGGAGCACGACGTCGAGCCCGTGGCGCGCGGCCCACGTGGCGGCCGCCGATCCGGCGGGGCCGGCGCCGACGACGAGCACGTCGGTCTGCTCCGGGAGGGTCTGCGTCACCGGCCCATCCTCCCACGCAGCCCCCGGACGCGGACCGGCCCGCCCCCGCGTGCTGCGGGGACGGGCCGGTCGGTCTGACGCGTCGATCAGGCCTGGTAGGACCCGAAGTCGAAGTCGTCCAGAGCGACGGCCTGGCCGCCACCCGTGTTGCCGAACTCGTAGTCGTAGGAGTCGTAGCCCTGGACCGAGTACGCCGCCGCGCGGGCCTCCTCCGTGGGCTCCACCCGCACGTTGCGGTACCGCTCGAGACCGGTGCCCGCCGGGATCAGCTTGCCGATGATCACGTTCTCCTTCAGGCCGCGCAGGCTGTCGGAGCGACCGTTGATCGCCGCGTCCGTGAGCACCCGGGTGGTCTCCTGGAAGGAGGCCGCCGAGAGCCACGACTCGGTGGCGAGCGAGGCCTTCGTGATGCCCATCAGCACCGGACGACCCGAGGCCGGCTTGCCGCCCTCGGACACCACGCGCCGGTTCTCCGTCTCGAACCGCACGCGGTCGACGAGGTCGGAGGGCAGCAGGTGGGTGTCGCCCGACTCGATGACCGTCACGCGACGCAGCATCTGCCGCACGATGATCTCGATGTGCTTGTCGTGGATCGCCACGCCCTGGCTGCGGTACACGCGCTGGACCTCGTCCACCAGGTGCTTCTGCGCGGCACGCACGCCGAGGATGCGCAGGACGTCCTGCGGGTCCTCCGTGCCCAGCGTCAGCTTCTGGCCGACCTCCACGTGGTCGCCGTCGGCGACCAGGAGGCGCAGGCGCTTCGAGACCGGGTACTCCTGCTCCTCGGAGCCGTCGTCCGGCGTGACGACCACCGTGCGCGCCTTGTCCGTGTCGTCGATGCGCACGCGGCCGGCGGCCTCGGCGATCGGCGAACGACCCTTGGGCGAGCGCGCCTCGAACAGCTCGACCACGCGGGGCAGACCCTGCGTGATGTCGTCGGCCGAGGCCACACCACCCGTGTGGAAGGTACGCATCGTCAGCTGCGTGCCGGGCTCGCCGATCGACTGGGCGGCGATGATGCCGACCGCCTCGCCGATGTCCACGAGCTTGCCGGTCGCCAGCGAGCGGCCGTAGCACTTCGCGCAGGTGCCGGTGGCCGCCTCGCAGGTGAGCACCGAGCGGACCCGGACCTCCTCGATGCCGGCCTCGACGAGCTGCGCGATCTTGACGTCGCCGAGGTCGCCGCCCGCCTCGACCAGCACCTCGCCGGTCTCGGGGTGGGTGATCTCGGTCGACGCGGAGCGGGCGTACGCCGCGGTCTCCACGTTCTCCGCCTTGCGGACGACGCCGTCCTCGCCGCGCTCGCCGATCTGCTTGGGCAGACCACGCTCGGTGCCGCAGTCGTCCTCACGGATGATGACGTCCTGCGACACGTCGACGAGACGACGCGTCAGGTAGCCCGAGTCGGCCGTCCGCAGCGCGGTGTCGGCCAGACCCTTGCGGGCACCGTGGGTGGCGATGAAGTACTCCAGGACCGTCAGGCCCTCGCGGAAGTTGGACTTGATCGGCCGCGGGATGATCTCGCCCTTCGGGTTGGCCACGAGACCTCGCATGGCCGCCACCTGACGGATCTGGTTCATGTTCCCGGAGGCGCCCGAGTCGACCATCATGTAGATGGGGTTGGCCCGGTCGAAGTTCTTCTCCATCGCCGAACCGACCTTGTCGGCCGCCTGCGTCCAGATCTCGATGAGCTCCTGGCGACGCTCGTCGTCGGTGATCAGACCACGCTCGTACTGCTTCTGGATCTTCTCCGCGAGCGCCTCGGAACCCTTGAGGATCTCGGCCTTCTCGGCGTCCGGGGTCGTGACGTCGTCGATCGAGACGGTCACGCCCGAGCGGGTCGCCCAGTGGAAGCCGGTGTCCTTCAGGGCGTCCAGGGACGCCGCGACCTCGACCTTGCTGTAGCGCTCGGCCAGGTCGTTGACGATCGCGCCCAGCTGCTTCTTGCCCACCTCGTAGTTCACGAAGGGGTAGTCGCCCGGGAGCGTGTCGTTGAAGATTGCGCGGCCCAGGGTCGTCGTCAGCGCGACGGTCCGGCCCGGCTCGAAGCCCTCGACCTCCTCGCCGAGCGGCGGCACGACGTCGTCGAAACGGATCGTGACCTTGCTCTGCAGGGTGATCTCGCCGCGGTCGAACGCCATGATCGCCTCGGACGGCGTGCGGAACGCACGACCCTCGCCGGGCTCGCCCTCGCGGTCGGTCGTCAGCCAGAAGAGGCCGATGATCATGTCCTGCGACGGCATCGTCACGGGACGGCCGTCCGACGGCTTGAGGATGTTGTTCGTCGACAGCATGAGGATGCGGGCCTCGGCCTGCGCCTCCGCGGACAGCGGCAGGTGCACGGCCATCTGGTCACCGTCGAAGTCGGCGTTGAACGCGCCGCACACGAGCGGGTGGATCTGGATGGCCTTGCCCTCGATCAGCTGCGGCTCGAAGGCCTGGATGCCGAGGCGGTGCAGCGTGGGTGCGCGGTTGAGCAGCACCGGGTGCTCGGTGATGACCTCCTCCAGCACGTCCCAGACCACGGCGTAGCGGGCGCCCGACGTGGCGCGCTCCACCATCCGCTTGGCCGACTTGATGTTCTGCGCGTGGGACAGGTCCACGAGGCGCTTCATCACGAACGGCTTGAAGAGCTCCAGCGCCATCTGCTTCGGCAGACCGCACTGGTGCAGCTTCAGCTGCGGGCCCGACACGATGACCGAGCGGCCCGAGTAGTCGACGCGCTTGCCGAGCAGGTTCTGGCGGAAACGACCCTGCTTGCCCTTGAGCATGTCGGAGATCGACTTCAGCGGCCGGTTGCCCGGGCCCGTCACCGGACGACCACGGCGACCGTTGTCGAACAGCGAGTCCACGGCCTCCTGCAGCATCCGCTTCTCGTTGTTGACGATGATCTCCGGCGCGCCGAGGTCGAGCAGGCGCTTGAGCCGGTTGTTGCGGTTGATGACGCGGCGGTACAGGTCGTTCAGGTCCGACGTCGCGAAGCGACCACCGTCGAGCTGCACCATCGGGCGCAGCTCCGGCGGGATCACCGGGACGGCGTCGAGGACCATGCCGACCGGCTGGTTGCCCGTCTTGCGGAACGCGTCGACGACCTTGAGGCGCTTGAGCGCACGGACCTTCTTGGCGCCCTTGCCGTTGGCGATCGTGTCGCGCAGCGACTCGACCTCGGCCTCGATGTCGAAGTCCGCGAGGCGGCGCTGGATGGCGGCGGCGCCCATGAAGCCCTCGAAGTACTTGCCGAACCACGACTTCATCTCGCGGTAGAGCATCTCGTCGCCCATGAGGTCCTGGACCTTGAGGCTCTTGAAGGTGTCCCACACCTCGTTGAGGCGGTCGATCTCGCGCTGCGCGCGGTCGCGCAGCTGCTTCATCTCCCGCTCGGCGCCGTCGCGCACCTTGCGCTTGGCGTCGGCCTTGGCACCCTCGGCCTCGAGGGCCGCCAGGTCCTCCTCGAGCTTGCGCGCGCGGTCCTCGACCGAGGTGTCGCGGCGCTTCTCGAGCAGCTCGCGCTGCTGGGAGACCTTGCCCTCGAGCGAGGACAGGTCGCGGTGACGCGCCTCCTCGTCGACGGAGGTGATCATGTACGCCGCGAAGTAGATGACCTTCTCGAGGTCCTTCGGGGCGAGGTCGAGCAGGTAGCCGAGCCGGCTGGGAACACCCTTGAAGTACCAGATGTGGGTCACCGGGGCGGCGAGCTCGATGTGGCCCATCCGCTCGCGGCGCACCTTCGAGCGCGTCACCTCGACGCCGCAGCGCTCGCAGATGATGCCCTTGAAGCGGACCCGCTTGTACTTGCCGCAGTAGCACTCCCAGTCCCGGGTGGGACCGAAGATCTTCTCGCAGAAGAGGCCGTCACGCTCCGGCTTGAGCGTGCGGTAGTTGATGGTCTCGGGCTTCTTGACCTCACCGTGGCTCCAGGCACGGATGTCGTCCGGGCTGGCCAGCCCGATGCGGAGCTGGTCGAAGAAGTTCACGTCGAGCACGTTGGGTTGTCCTTCGTTAGTTCTGTGCGATCACGACTTGACCGAGGGGGCCGGGGCGCGCCGTACGACGCGCCCCGGCCGCACCTCAGACTTCCTCGACCGAGCTGGGCTCGCGCCGCGACAGGTCGATGCCGAGCTCCTCGGCGGCGCGGAAGACGTCCTCCTCCGCGTCGCGGAGCTCGATCATCGAGCCGTCCTGGCTGAGCACCTCGACGTTGAGGCAGAGGGACTGCATCTCCTTGACGAGCACCTTGAACGACTCCGGGATGCCCGAGTCGGGGATGTTCTCGCCCTTGACGATCGCCTCGTACACCTTCACGCGGCCCGGCACGTCGTCGGACTTGATGGTGAGCAGCTCCTGGAGGGCGTAGGCCGCGCCGTACGCCTCCATGGCCCACACCTCCATCTCGCCGAAGCGCTGGCCACCGAACTGGGCCTTACCGCCCAGCGGCTGCTGCGTGATCATCGAGTACGGACCCGTGCTGCGCGCGTGGATCTTGTCGTCGACCAGGTGGTGGAGCTTGAGGATGTACATGTAGCCCACCGACACGGGCGCCGGGAACGGCTCACCGGAACGGCCGTCGAACAGGTTGGCCTTGCCGGTGGAGTCGATCATGCGGACGCCGTCGCGGTTCGGGATCGTCGCGCCCAGCAGGCCCGTGATCTCGTCCTCGCGCGCACCGTCGAAGACCGGCGTCGCGACCTTCGAGTTCGGGTTCGCCTGGTCGGCGCCGATCGAGATCAGGCGCTGCTTCCAGTCGGCGGAGTCCGGGTCGCCCGAGAGGTTCAGGTCCCAGCCCTGCTTGGCGAGCCAGCCCAGGTGCAGCTCGAGGATCTGGCCGATGTTCATGCGTCGCGGCACACCCAGGGGGTTGAGCACGACGTCGACCGGCGTGCCGTCCTCCATGAACGGCATGTCCTCGATCGGCAGGATCTTCGCGATGACGCCCTTGTTGCCGTGACGGCCGGCGAGCTTGTCACCCACGGAGATCTTGCGCTTCTGCGCCACGTAGACGCGGACCAGCTGGTTCACGCCCGGGGGCAGCTCGTCGCCCTCCTCGCGGTCGAAGACGCGGACGCCGATGACCGTGCCGGACTCGCCGTGCGGCACCTTCATCGAGGTGTCGCGCACCTCGCGCGCCTTCTCGCCGAAGATCGCGCGGAGCAGGCGCTCCTCGGGGGTCAGCTCGGTCTCGCCCTTGGGCGTCACCTTGCCGACGAGGATGTCACCGGTCGTGACCTCGGCGCCGATGCGGATGATGCCGCGCTCGTCGAGGTCGGCCAGCATCTCCTCGGACACGTTCGGGATGTCCCGCGTGATGTCCTCGGGGCCGAGCTTGGTGTCGCGGGCGTCGACCTCGTGCTCCTCGATGTGGATCGAGGTGAGCATGTCCTCCTGCACGAGGCGCTGGCTGAGGATGATCGCGTCCTCGTAGTTGTGGCCCTGCCACGGCATGAACGCGACGAGCAGGTTCGCGCCCAGCGCCATCTCGGCGTCGTCGGTGCAGGGACCGTCCGCGATCGGCGTGCCGACCTCCACGCGGTCGCCCTCGTTGACGAGCGGGCGCTGGTTGATGCACGTGCCCTGGTTCGAGCGCTTGAACTTCGCGAGGCGGTACGTCGAGTACGTGCCGTCGTCGTTCATCGTCTCCACGGAGTCCGCGGAGACGTCCTTGACGACACCCGCGTTCTCGGCGACGACGACGTCGCCGGCGTCGACCGCGGCACGCAGCTCCATGCCCGTGCCGACGAACGGCGAGTCGCTGCGGATGAGCGGCACGGCCTGGCGCTGCATGTTGGCGCCCATGAGCGCGCGGTTGGCGTCGTCGTGCTCGAGGAACGGGATGAGCGCCGTCGCGACCGACACCATCTGGCGCGGCGAGACGTCCATGTAGTCCACCTCGTCGGCGAGGATCGCGTCGACCTCACCGTTCTTCTGGCGGACCAGGACGCGCTCCTCGACGAAGCGCATGTCGTCGTCGAGCGGGGCGTTCGCCTGCGCGATGACGTAGCGGTCCTCGTCGTCGGCCGTCAGGTAGTCGATCTGGTCGGTGACCTGACCCTCGACGACCTTGCGGTACGGCGTCTCCACGAACCCGAACGGGTTGATGCGGCCGAACGACGCGAGCGAGCCGATGAGGCCGATGTTCGGGCCCTCCGGCGTCTCGATCGGGCACATGCGGCCGTAGTGGCTGTGGTGGACGTCGCGGACCTCCATGCCGGCGCGGTCGCGCGAGAGACCACCCGGGCCGAGCGCGGAGAGGCGACGCTTGTGCGTCAGGCCCGCGATCGGGTTGGTCTGGTCCATGAACTGGCTCAGCTGCGAGGTGCCGAAGAACTCCTTCAGCGCCGCCACGACCGGCCGGATGTTGATGAGCGACTGCGGCGTGATCGCCTCGACGTCCTGCGTCGTCATGCGCTCGCGCACGACGCGCTCCATGCGGGCCAGACCGGTGCGGAGCTGGTTCTGGATCAGCTCGCCCACGGCGCGCATGCGGCGGTTGCCGAAGTGGTCGATGTCGTCCGCGGAGACCTTGACCGGCTTCTCGTCCGGACCGACGACGACCTGCCCGGTGGCGTCGGTGAAGTCGGGGGCCTCCTGCGGCACGCCGGCCTCGTGCAGCTGCACGAGGTAGCGGACCGTGGCGACGATGTCGTCGATCGTCAGCGTCTGCTGGTCGAAGGCCTGGCCGACACCCAGCTTCTTGTTGATCTTGTAGCGGCCGACCTTCGCCAGGTCGTAGCGCTTCGGGTTGAAGTAGTAGTTGTTCAGCAGCGTCTGCGCGGCCTCGCGCGTCGGCGGCTCGCCCGGGCGCAGCTTGCGGTAGATGTCGAGGAGCGCGTCGTCCTGGTTGGTGGTGTTGTCCTTCTCCAGGGTCAGCATCATCGACTCGTACTGGCCGAACTCCTCGCGGATCTGCTCGTTCGTCCAGCCGAGCGCCTTGAGGAGGACCGTGACGTTCTGCTTGCGCTTGCGGTCGAGGCGGACGCCGACCATGTCGCGCTTGTCGATCTCGAACTCGAGCCAGGCACCGCGCGAGGGGATGACCTTGGACGTGTAGATGTCCTTGTCCGAGGTCTTGTCGGCGGTGCGCTCGAAGTAGACGCCCGGGGAGCGGACGAGCTGGGAGACCACGACGCGCTCGGTGCCGTTGATGATGAAGGTGCCCTTGCGGGTCATCATGGGGAAGTCGCCCATGAAGACCGTCTGGCCCTTGATCTCACCGGTCTCGTTGTTGGTGAACTCGGCCGAGACGTAGAGCGGCCGGGAGTAGGTGAAGTCCTTCTCCTTGCACTCGTCCTCGGTGTACTTCGGGTCGACGAACACCGGGTTCTCGAACGAGAGCGACATCGTCTCGGAGAAGTCCTCGATGGGAGAGATCTCCTCGAAGATCTCCTCGAGACCCGACTTGGGCGAGACGTCCTCGCCGGCGTCGAGCCGGGCCTGGACCTGCTCCTCCCAGCCCTCGTCACCGATCAGCCACTGGAAGCTCTTGATCTGCAGGTCGAGCAGCTGGGGGACTTCCAGCGGCTCGCTGATCTTCGCGAAAGAGATGCGACGGGGGTTGTTACCAGCGTGGTTGCTCGCGGCCAAGACCATTCCTTCGGGGTAATCACGGAAGGGTGGCGCCGGCCGACCACTCGATCAGCCACCGGGCAGGCGATCGGCATATGAGGGCAGGCGCAAAGCGCAAACTTACCCTGTTCGTCAAGGGCGCGCAAGACACGGCGCACCAGGCGCCGCCGGCAGCCCGACGTCGCCGCGGATCATGACCCCCGTGGCGCGGAGGCGTCAAGACAACCCGCCGTACGACGGGCTCCCCGGCCGCACGGGGCCGGCAGGCTCAGCGCGCGAGCGCCGCCGACTGGCTCTCGAACGAGCCCGGCGGGGCGGTCAGGCCGTGCTCGCGCAGCCACGACCCGGGCTCGCGCTGGCTGCGCCGCGGGATGCCGTTCGACGGCTCGAGCTGCAGCGGGATCGGCGGCAGGGGCGGCAGCTCCTGGCCGGCCTCGGCCGCGAGCTCGCCCGCGTCCTTCTCCTCCGACATGCCGATGGGCCCGACGCGCTGCGCGTTGAGGAACTGGCGCACCACCGGCTCCTCCGAGCTCAGCAGCATCTCGCGGGGGCCGAACATCGCCAGGTGCTTGTGGTAGAGCAGCCCGATGTTGTCCGGGACCGTCCGGGCGGTGTTGATGTCGTGCGTGACGATGAGGAAGGTCGCGTCGATCTGGGCGTTGAGGTCCACGATCAGCTGGTTGAGGAACGCGGTGCGCACCGGGTCGAGGCCCGAGTCGGGCTCGTCGAACAGGACGATCTCCGGGTCGAGCACGAGCGCGCGGGCCAGGCCGGCACGCTTGCGCATGCCGCCCGAGATCTCGCCGGGCAGCTTGTCCTCGGCGCCGATGAGACCCACCAGGTCCATCTTCTCCATGACGATGTCGCGGATCTCCGACTCCGACTTGCGGGTGTGCTCGCGCAGCGGGAAGGCGACGTTGTCGTAGAGGTTCATCGACCCGAACATCGCGCCGTCCTGGAACAGCACGCCGAAGAGCTTCCGGATCTCGTAGAGGTCCTTCTCCGAGCAGGTGGCGATGTCGGTGCCCTCGATGACGATCGAGCCCGTCTCGGGCTTGAGCAGGCCGATGAGGGCCTTGAGGAAGACCGACTTCCCGGTGCCCGACGGGCCGAGCATCACGCAGATCTCGCCGGCGGGGACCGTCAGGCTGACGTCGCGCCAGATGACCTGCTTGCCGAAGGACTTGGTCAGTCCGTCGACCTTGATCTCCACACCCATGCGTGACACTCCCTCAGCGTTCGGGTCCACGGCACCCTCGTCGCGCGGTCGCGACCGGTCCACCCGGGTGGACAACTGCCGATGACACCCGATGTTACGCGCATCACTCACGACGGGTCGAGGCCGTCCGCGGACGCGACGAGGGCGGCCACCCCTGGGGGTGGCCGCCCTCGCGGCTGGTGCCGGGACGAGGTCCCGACGGGCCCGGGTCAACCGACCCGGGCAGGAGTCACTTGAGCGTGACCGTGGCGCCGGCGCCCTCGAGGGCCTCCTTGGCCTTCTCGGCCGTCTCCTTGTTGGCGCCCTCGAGGACGGCCTTGGGGGCCGACTCCACGAGCTCCTTGGCCTCCTTCAGGCCGAGGGAGGTCAGGGCGCGCACCTCCTTGATGACGTTGATCTTCTTCTCGCCCGCGGACTCGAGGACGACGTCGAACTCGTCCTTCTCGGCCTCGGCCTCGGCCGCGGGGGCGCCCGGGCCGGCAGCGGCCGCGACGGCGACCGGGGCGGCGGCGGTGACGCCGAACGTCTCCTCGAACTGCTTCACGAACTCGGAGAGCTCGATGAGGGTGAGCTCCTTGAAAGCCTCGAGGAGCTCGTCGGTGCTGAGCTTCGCCATGGTGGCGTTCCTTCCTTCTCAGGCCCGCGGCGGACGACCGACGGACCGGGTTATCTCAGGTGGTGGGGTGCCTCGGCCTCAGGCCTCGGCGGGGGTGTCCTCGGTGGCGTCCGCCGTGACGGGCTCCTCCGGGGACTCCTCGGCAGCGGCTGCGGCCGGCTCACCGGCACCACCTGCGAGGACTGTGGGGTCGTTCTCGGCCTTCTCCTGCAGGGCCGCGGCGAGCCGGGCGGTCTGCGAGGGGAGGGCGTTGAACGCGTAGAGCGCCTGGGACAGCGTCGCGGTCAGCGCGCCGGCAACCTTCGCCAGCAGCACCTCACGGGACTCGAGGTCGGCCAGCTTGGCGATCTCGGCAGCGTCGAGCTGCTTGCCGTCCAGGACGCCGCCCTTGATGACGAGGGCGGGGTTCGCCTTGGCAAAGTCACGCAGACCCTTGGCCGCCTCGACGACGTCGCCCTTGATGAAGGCGATCGCGGTCGGGCCGGTCAGCAGGTCGTCGAAGCCGTCGATGCCCACCTCGTTGGCGGCGATCTTGGCCAGCGTGTTCTTGACCACGGCGTAGTTGGCGTTCTCGCCGAGGGAGCGCCGCAGGGTCTGCAGCTCCTTCACGGTGAGACCGCGGTACTCGGTCAGCACAGCGCCGGCGGCATCGTTGAAGGACTCAACGATCTCCGCGACGGCGGCAGTCTTCTCTGGCCGCGCCATGGGTCTCCTTCCGAACTACGGTCGTCGAGACCGTCGCCCGGCCCGGAACGACGAACGCCCCGAGCGCAGGCTCGGGGCGTGGGCAGCGGCGCTCGCGCACCGGTTCTCACTCTCCGCACCTGCGCTGGTCGTCCGCTGCTGCGGAACCTTCGATCGCTCCGGGCCCGGGGGCACGACGCGACGACCGGCGGTCTCTGGTTGCAAGAGGGAACTGTACGGCGCGGGCGCCGCCGTACCTAATCGGGGTCGGTACGACGGGGCGGGACGACGGGGCCGGGTACGACGCAGGCCCGCCCCGGCGAACCGGGACGGGCCTGCGTGCTGCGTGCGGTGTCGGCGAGCGCCGGGGCGCTCAGGCCTCCTCGTCGGTCGCGACCGACTTGGTGCGGTTGGGGTCGACCTGGATGCCGGGGCCCATCGTCGTGGAGACGGTGACCTTCTTGATGTAGCGACCCTTGGAGGCCGACGGCTTGAGCCGCAGCACCTCCTCGAGGGCCGCGGCGTAGTTCTCCGCCAGCTGCGACTCGGAGAACGAGGCCTTGCCGATGATGAAGTGCAGGTTCGAGTGGCGGTCGACGCGGAACTCGATCTTGCCGCCCTTGATCTCCGTGACGGCCTTCGCGACGTCGGGCGTCACGGTGCCGGTCTTCGGGTTCGGCATGAGGCCACGGGGGCCGAGCACGCGGCCGAGGCGACCGACCTTGCCCATCATGTCGGGCGTCGCGACGACGGCGTCGAAGTCCGTCCAGCCGCCGCTGACCTTCTCGATCAGCTCGTCGCCACCGACGAAGTCGGCGCCGGCCTCACGGGCGGCGTCGGCCTTGTCGGCGTTCGCGAACACCAGGACGCGGGCGGTCTTGCCGGTGCCGTGGGGCAGGTTGACGGTGCCGCGCACCATCTGGTCCGCCTTGCGGGGGTCGACGCCGAGACGCATGACGACGTCCAGGGTCTCGTCGAACTTCTTCTTGCTCACCGACTTCGCGAGGGTGATGGCCTGCAGCGGGCTGTGGAGCTCGTCCTTGTCGAACGCCTCGGCCGCTGCGCGGTAGGTCTTGCTGCGCTGCATGTCTGGGTCTCTTTCCTGCCAGGTGTGGTCGTCGAGCCAGCGCGGCTCTGCCACAGGTGCGATGGGGGGCTCGTGACCGGTCGGGACCGGTCGACGGGCGAGGTCAGTCGGTGGTGATGCCCATGGAGCGGGCGGTCCCCTCGACGATCTTGATCGCGGCGTCGATGTCGTTCGCGTTCAGGTCGGGGAGCTTCGTCGTGGCGATCTCCCGGACCTGGTCCTTCGTCAGGTTCGCGACCTTGTCCTTGTGCGGGACGCTCGAGCCCTTCTTCAGGCCGGCGGCCTTCTTGATGAGCTCCGCGGCCGGCGGGGTCTTGGTGACGAAGGTGAACGAGCGGTCCTCGTAGATCGTGATCTCGACGGGCACCACGTTGCCGCGCATGGACTCCGTCTGGGCGTTGTACGCCTTGCAGAACTCCATGATGTTGACGCCGTGCGGACCGAGCGCGGTACCGACCGGCGGGGCGGGCGTCGCGGCGCCGGCCTGCAGCTGCACCTTGACGAGTGCAGCGATCTTCTTCTTCGGAGGCATGTCCTGGGTCCTCTTCCTGTTCTCGTGGTCTTGACGAGTCGGGCGCGTGCGCCGTCCTCTGCCACCTGGTGTCGCGGCTCCGACCGGAGCCAGCGGGTCCGACCTGCGGTCAGACCTTCTGGATCTGGTTGAAGCTCAGCTCGACCGGGGTCTCCCGGCCGAAGATCTCGACGAGGGCCTTGACCCTCTGCGACTCGGCGTTGATCTCCGTGATCGTCGCGTGGAGCGTGGCGAACGGGCCGTCCACCACCATCACCGAGTCGGACACGTCGAAGTCGGCGACCTCGACGGGGCGCTTGGTCTGCGGCGCGCCGGCGGCGGCGGGGATGCCCGCGGCCTGGGCGTCGGCCGCGGCCTTGGCCTCGACCGCCGGGGCGAGCATGCTCTCGACCTCCGAGAGGCTCAGCGGCACCGGCTGGTTGCTGTGGCCGACGAACCCGGTCACCGACGGCGTGTGGCGCACGGCGGCCCACGACTCGTCGGTCAGGTCCATGCGGACGAGGACGTAGCCGGGGAGCACGGTGCGGCGCACCAGCTTGCGCTGGCCGTTCTTGATCTCCGCGACCTCCTCGGTGGGGACCACGATCTCGTGGATGTAGTCCTCCATGTTGAGGGAGATGATGCGGTTCTCCAGGTTGGCCTTCACCCGGTTCTCCATGCCGGAGTAGGTGTGCACGACGAACCAGTCGCCGGGCTTCGCCCACAGCTCGCGGCGGAACTGCTCGAGGGGGTCCTCCTCCTCGGCGTCCGCGTCAGCGGTCCCCGCGTCGGCGTCCGACTCCTCGCCGAGGTCGTCGGCAGCGTCGACAGCGTCGTCGCCGAGGTCGACCTCGACGTCGTCGGCCTCCTCGTCGAGGACGAGGGTCGCGTCCTCCGCCTCCGGCGTGGTCTCGACCGTCGTCTCCTCGTCACCGAGGGCGTCGTGCTGCTCCGACACGTTCTGCTCCGTCATCTGTCCTTCTACTGCTGGGGATGTCGCGGTCTGCGACAGGGGTCGGTGGACCCGCGGTCACTCGCTCGTCGTGAAGATCTCGAAGCTCAGCCTTCCGAAGCCGAGGTCGAGGAGCGAGACGAGGACCATCATGACGAGCACGAAGACCATCACCACGATGAAGTAGGTGACGAGCTGCGGCTGCGTCGGCCAGACCACCTTGCGCAGCTCGGCGACGACCTGCTTGTAGTAGGTCAGCGGACCGGTCCGGGGCTTGCGCTCCTCCGGACCACGAGCGTCGTCGTCCCTCGAGCTGCGCACCGCGCTCTCGTCCGACACGCTGTCCACCCTTCGTCGCCTAGTGCGTCCGCGCTCCCGGGGACCGGGACCACGGTGTTCCTCGCAGGGCACGAGGGACTTGAACCCCCAACCTTCGGTTTTGGAGACCGATGCTCTGCCAGTTGAGCTAGTGCCCTACGGCGGCCTCGCGCACCCGGCGCCCCCGGTCTCCCGGGCGCAGCGGATCCTGTGGCAGGACCACCAGCAGCCGAGTGTAGGGGCTCGGGTCACGCCGCGTCCAAATGCGTCGCGGGGGCTGCTCGGGGGCCCACCTAGGGTGAGGGCCATGGACGCCCCGGCCCGCTCGATCACCACCCTGCCGAAGGCCCACCTGCACCTGCACTTCACCGGCTCGATGCGGCACGCGACGCTGCTCGAGCTGGCCGAGCGCGACGGGGTCGCGCTGCCCGACGCCCTGGTGCGCGACTGGCCGCCGCGGCTCTCGGCCGGCGACGAGAAGGGCTGGTTCCGCTTCCAGCGGCTCTACGACGTGGCCCGCTCGGTGCTGCGCACCCCCGACGACGTCCGCCGGCTCGTGCGGGAGGCGGCCGAGGACGACGTGCGCGACGGCGGTCGCTGGCTGGAGATCCAGGTCGACCCCAGCGGGTACGGCGCGCGGTTCGGCGGCATGACCGCCTTCACCGACCTCGTGCTCGACGCCGTGCGCGAGGCGTCGGCCGCCACCGGGCTCGGCATGGCCCTCGTGGTCGCCGCGAACCGCACGCGGCACCCCCTGGACGCACGGTCCCTGGCCCGCCTCGCGGCGCAGTACGCCGGACGCGGCGTCGTCGGCTTCGGTCTGTCCAACGACGAGCGGCGCGGCACGACGGCGGACTTCGCCCGCGCCTTCGCGATCGCCCGCCGCGCGGGCCTGGCGCTCGTGCCCCACGGCGGCGAGCTGCTGGGCCCCGCCTCGGTGACGGCGGTGCTCGACCACCTCGGCGCGGACCGCATCGGCCACGGCGTGCGGGCGGCCGACGACCCCCGGGTGCTCGACCGCGTGGTCGCGGCCGGCGTCGCCCTCGAGGTCTGCCCCACCTCGAACGTCTCCCTGGGGGTGTTCTCCGACCTCACCTCGGTGCCGCTGCCCGAGCTGCTCGCGGCGGGGGCGACCGTCGCGCTCGGCGCCGACGACCCGCTGCTGTTCGGCTCCCAGCTGGCGGGGCAGTACGCCACGATGCGCGCGGCGCACGAGCTGGGCGACGACGTGCTGGCCGACCTGGCGCGCATGTCGTTCCGGGCGGCGCGCATGCCCGAGGACCTCCGCGCCGCCTGCCTGGCCGACGTCGACGCCTGGCTGGCCGCCCCCGCCGGGGTCGGCAGCGCGGCTGGAGGCGCCTAGAGGGCGCAGCCCACCGTCACGGGCTCGTTGACGAGGCGCACGCCGTACGCCTGCTCGACGCCGTCACGCACGGCGCGGGCCAGCTCCAGCAGCTCGGCCGTCGTCGCCCCGCCGCGGTTGGTCAGCGCCAGCGCGTGCTTGGTCGACAGGCTCGCGCGGGCGCCGGGCCGCACGGCGTACCCCTTGCCGAACCCGGCGTGGTCGATGAGCCAGGCGGCGCTGGTCTTCACCCGCCCGTCGGGCTGGGGGAACGCCGGCGCCTCGGCCGGGAGGGCGGCCGCCTGCGCGGCGTCCAGGATCGGGTTGGTGAAGAAGGACCCGGCGCTCCAGGTGTCGGGGTCGGCGTCGTCCAGCACCATCCCCTTGCCCGTGCGCAGCGCGAGGACGGCGCGGCGCACGTCGGCGAGCGGCGCGCGCTCCCCCGGCTCGACGCCCAGGGTGCGGGCGAGCTCGGCGTAGCGGACGGGCCCCCCGAGGCGGCCCACGCGCAGCTGGAAGGTCACCTCGAGCACCAGGTAGCGGTCGGGCTCGGCCTTGAACCGGCTGTGGCGGTAGGCGAACCCGCAGTCGGCGGCGGGGAAGGTGCGCTGGCGGTCCTCGACGCGGTCCCAGGTGCGCACCGACGCGATCGTGTCGGCCACCTCCTGGCCGTAGGCGCCGACGTTCTGCACGGGGGTGGACCCGACGGCGCCCGGGATGCCCGACAGCGCCTCGAGCCCGACCCAGCCCTCGGTGACGGCGCGGGCCACGAACGGGTCCCACGGCTCCCCCGCCGCGACCGCGACGCTCACCCCGCTGCAGCTGGCCGCGTCACCGCCCTCGCCGTCGTGGTCGGCGACGACGCCACGCGTGGCGACCTTGACGACCGTGCCGTCGAAGCCCGCGTCGGCCACCACGAGGTTGGAGCCGCCCGCCACGAGGAGCACCGGCTCCCCCGCCGCGTCGGCCGCGCGCACGGCGGCCACGAGCTCGGTCTCGGTCGTGGCCTCGACGAAGTGGCGCGCCGGGCCCCCGAGACGCAGCGTCGTGTGGTCCGCCAGGAGCACGGGGGCGGGCACGGGGGCGGGCACGGGGTCGGGCACGGGGTCGGGCACGGGGTCAGGCACGGACGACCGCCCGGGGGTTGCCGAGCACCTTGGTGCCCCCGCAGGTGACCTCGAGCGCCAGGTGCGCCAGGCCGTCCTCGACGGAGCGCACGGTGCCGGCCAAGACGACCTCGACGCCCGTGTCGTCGTCGGGCACGACGACCGGGTTCGTGAACTTGGCGCCGAGCTCGACGACCTCGGCGCCGTCGGTCCACTCGGCGACGGCGCGGGCCGCGAGGGCCTGGGTGAACATGCCGTGGGCGATGACGCCGGGCAGGCCGACCGCGGCCGCCACGCGGTCGGACCAGTGGATCGGGTTGCGGTCGCCGCTCGCCCCGGCGTAGCGGACCAGGTCGGCGCGGGTGACGGCGTACGTGCGGGCCTCCAGCACCTGCCCGGCCGCCAGGCCGGCGCTGGGCGAGGCGCTCACGCGGCACCGCCCCGGTGCACGAGGACGGCGCTCGTCGAGCACACCGCGACGCCGTCCGCGTCGGTGACGTCGCTGCGGGTGCCGATGATGTCGTTGCCGCCGATCTGACGCAGGGACGCGACCGTCAGGGCCGTGGTGAGCACGTCGCCGACCACCAGCGGACGCGCGTAGGCGAACTTCTGCTCGCCGTGGACGATGCGGGACAGGTCGACGCCGACCTCGTCGAGGAAGTCGTTCATGGCGGCGAAGGCCAGCACGATGGGGAACGTCGCGGGCACCTGCCCGCCGGGGGTGTACGGCGTGCCGCTCGCGGCGGCGAACTCCGCCACCCTCTCCTCGCTGACGCGGTACGGGCTGGTCGCGGGGAACGTGCGCCCCACCAGCGTGCTGTCCAGGCTCATGCGTCTCACGCTAGCGGTTACCGCCGGGTCCCCCGCGAACGGCGAGACGGCCGCCCCCCGGTGCGGGGAGCGGCCGTCTCGAGCCGAGCGGTGGGACCGTCAGCGGGTCTCGCGGTGGCCCGTGTGCGTCCGGCAGCGGGGGCAGAACTTCTTCAGCTCCATGCGGTCGGGGTCGTTGCGACGGTTCTTCTTGGTGATGTAGTTGCGCTCCTTGCAGTCCACGCACGCAAGCGTGATCTTGGGGCGAACGTCGGAGCTCTTGGAGGCCACGGGTGAAGTCCTTCTGGTCGTTGCTGCGTCGTGTTGCTGCGTCAGGTCTTGTAGCGGGAGCGGGACTTGAACCCGCGACACCACGATTATGAGTCGTGTGCTCTAACCACCTGAGCTACCCCGCCATTCCGGGCGGAGGGCTCCCGGGTCCGGTCGCACGACCGGACCCGGGAATCCAACCCAGAGCCCCTTTACGGAATCGAACCGTAGACCTTCTCCTTACCATGGAGACGCTCTGCCGACTGAGCTAAAGGGGCAAGCGACGAGGAAGCATACACACGCGGGTCGGGAACGAGAAATCGACTCCGGATGCCCTCGCGACAGCGTCGTACGACGCCCTCACCAGGCACTTTCCTACCACGCGCACGTCCGCCCCGCGCAGTCGGCCCGGGGTCTCCGCGCCTCCCGCACGGGGCGGACGCTCAGGTGCTCAGCGCGTCACCGCGAGATGCGGTAGCGCGCGTACTGCGCCGCGACCTCGCCGGGGCGGATGGCCCGGTCGAGGAACACGAGCTCGTCCATGCGGCAGTTGCACGGGTTCTGCTCGCGGGTGTTCTGCGGGTACGAGCCGCCGATCTTCAGGCCGCGCGGCAGCGTCGGGCTGGTGCCCGTGCCGTCGACCTGCCACGGGTCGCCCGTGGCCGTGTACGACGCCCGCAGCGGCAGCCCGTTGCGGTGGAGCCGCATCTCGCCCGTCGTGTAGTCGAACGTCGCCGCCAGGTGCACCCAGGTGTCCGCCGGCAGGATCGTGCGCCAGTCGGCGTGGGCCGCGAGGGTCTTGGAGGCGCCGTCGTCGAGGCGACGGCCGAGGGCGACCAGCTTGAGCTGCCCGTCCACGTTGATGAGCTCCAGCAGCGCGCGGACGCCGTGGCCGTCCGAGTTGCCGCTCAGCACCCCGGCGAGGCCGACCGCGTTGTAGCGGTCGTCCGGCGCGGGCGTGTTCGAGTTCAGCAGCGGGTACTGGTCCCCGCTCATCTTGAACCAGCCCATCACGGTGATCTGCTCGGCACCGGCGAACCGGTCGAGGCTCGCGACGCCGTTCGGGTCGTAGACCCCGGCCCGCCAGTCGTCGTTGCCCGCCTGGGCGGGGTTCACCTGCTGCGTCTGCAGCGACGAGATGCTGCCGCCGAAGGCCGGGTCGAGCACCCGCTGCCGCTTGCCCCCGTTGACCAGGTTGAGCAGCGTGCCCGACGCGCCCGCGTCCTCCTCCCGGGTGCCGTCGACCGCGAGCGGGTGCTCGAAGTCGTAGCGCGCCACCACGTCGTCGGCGACCGACGGCGAGACCGGGTCGACGCGCGGCGCGATCTTCGTGCCGACGACCTTCCAGACCTTGCCGTTCGCCTTCGCCAGCAGGTAGAGCTCGCCGGCGGAGTCGGTGCCGAAGCGCAGGTCGACGCGGGTGTCGCCCGCGAGGTCGGTCATGCGCAGGCGGCGGCCCGACGTGTCGAACAGCTGCATCTCGTTGAGGTCGGCCTCACGGTCGCGCTCCTGGCGCATCTGGTCGGCCCGGGCCCAGTAGACGCGGCCGTCGACGATGTCACCGAAGACGTACTTGCCGCGCAGGTGCGGCAGGCGACCGCGGTAGACGTAGCCGCCACCGATCGCGTGGCCCGAGTCGGCCGCGCACGGCCAGCCGGCCGGCGGGTCGTGGTCGTACGCGATGACCGGGTAGGTGTAGCCGTGCTGCTCGTCGTCCTCGGGCAGCGGGTAGAGGGCGCACTCGTCGGCCGGGTCGAACGTGAAGCGGCCCTCGCGCTCGCTCCAGCCGAAGTTGTCGCCGGGGCGGACCTCGTACACGGCCTCGATCGCGCGCTGGCCGATGTGGCCGAGGTACATCCGGTGCGGCCGCGCGCTGTCCCACGAGAAGCGGTGCGGGTCGCGCATGCCGAGGGCGTAGATCTCGCCGATCCACCCCTCCTGGCCGACGAACGGGTTGTCGGCGGGCACGCCGTACTGGCCGTTGGGGCCGTTCGTGCCCGTCGGGTCGATCCGCAGGATCTTCCCGTACGGCGTCGCCGGGTCCTGCGGGACGTCGGTGCCCAGGGCGGCGCCACCGTCGCCCACCGCGAGGTAGAGCAGGCCGTAGTCGGCGCTGCCCGGCCGGGCCGTCGGGTTGAAGTCGATCTGCTGGATCGCGTGGATCTGGGAGAAGAACCCGAGGCGCATGACCTCGCGCCGGGTGCCGGTGAAGGTGTCGGCCGTCGGGTCCTCGGCGGTCCACTCCGTGACCACCGAGTGCGAGAACTCGCGGCTCTGGCCCGGGTAGGTCAGCGGCTTGGTGCCGATGGCCCCGAACTGCTCGCTGTGGACCGTGTAGAAGACCCCGTTGGTCTCGAACTCCGGGTGGAAGGTCGCGAAGCCGAAGCCCGTCCCCATGCCGCGGCCCGAGAAGAAGTCGGGGAACTGCGCCCGCACGTCGAGGTAGACCTGCTCCTCGCCGTCCTCGAGGAAGTAGAGCGGGCCGTTGAGGTCGGGCACGAACTGGCGGCCGGAGCCGTCGGGCACGTCGCCGATGTGGTTGATGCGCGCGTGGCGCTGGAGGCGGTAGTCGGTCGCGGGCGGGACCGTCTCGGTCCGGGGGAACTGGTGGTGCTCCTCCAGCACGAGGCCCAGGGCGGCCTGCGCGGGGTCGTTCGGCACGGGGTCGGCGATCCGGTCGTCGGTCCCGGCCCCGGCGCTGGTCGTGGGGCCGATCAGCCCCACGACCAGCGCGGTGGCCGCGGCTGCGGCCCACCTTCGGGTACTTCTCATCGGACGTGCTCCTCGTCTCCCCCGCGTTACCGTGGGGGTGGTTGATGAAACCGCTGCCGGTGGCCGCCGGCAGCCGCGCCGTCCCCGACCCCTCGGGCCGGGGGCGGCGTGCTCGGTGGGCGCCGCCCGGGGTCCCCGGTGCGGCGCGGGCGCTCAGACCGCGACGGTCCCGAGCGCGACGAGACCGCGGACGCGGCCGTGGTTGTCGAACGACCCGAAGCCGATCCGCCCGCCCGTGAAGGTGCGGTCGGTGGCGGTCAGCAGCGGCTCGCGCGCGCCGTCGAGGCGCACGGCGATGCGGCCGGTGCGGGCGTCGAAGCCCAGGTGCACGCGGTGCCAGTCGGTGTCGTCGATGGCCGGGGGTGCACCCACGGTGCCGTCCCACTGGTCGTCGATGCGCAGGCGGTCAGCGTCGTCGACGCGGAACAGCCCGTTGTGGGGGTAGATCGTGTTGTCCTGCGACAGGTGCGCGTAGTGGAAGCGCGTCGGGGACGTGTAGTTCCACACGAGCACGACGTCGCGGTCGTCGCGGGTGACGGGCTCGTCGATGCGCACCTCGGCCGTCAGCTGGAACGACGACAGGGCGGGGCCGCGGGTCACCACGGCGTACTCGAAGGGGCGGCGGGGGCCGCTCGGCGCCGTGCCGCGCTCGACGAGCACGACGTCGCGGCCGGTGAAGGCCCACTTGGCGGGGGTGACGGGTGCCCAGTCGCCCGCGCGGGCCCGGGGCCGCACGAGGGCGGTACGGCGGCGCCCGCCCCCCGCGGCGGCGGGGGCGGCGAGGGGCCCCGCCACCGCCCCGGCCGCCAGGGCGACCGGGGCGAGGAGGGCGGTGCGACGGCGTACGACGGTGGACGCGCTGCGACCGTTCATGGTGGTCCTTCCCGAGAGGAACCCCGCCGGACCCGACCGGCGGGGGTGGAGCGGTTCAGGCCAGGTGGGGCTCCACGAGCTCCACGTAGCGGCGCGCGAGGGTGGCCACGACCTCGTCACCAGGGGCGGCCCACAAGTCCGCGTTGAAGATCTCCACCTCGACGTCGCCGGTGTAGCCGGTCGCGGCCACCGCGGCGGTGAACGAGGCGAAGTCCACGTGCCCGTCGCCGACCATGCCCCGCGACAGCAGGGCGTCGGGCGGCAGCGGCGTGATCCAGTCCGCGAGCTGGTACGACGCCACGCGGTCCCCCGCGCGGGCCACCTGCGCCAGCACGTCGGGCTCCCACCACAGGTGGAACGTGTCGACCACGACGCCGACGGCGTCCACCGGGTGCTGCTCGGCGAGGTCGAGGGCCTGCGCGAGCGTCGAGACGACGCCGCGGTCGGCCGCGAAGATGGGGTGCATCGGCTCGATCCCGAGCCGCACCCCCCGGGCCTGCGCCTCGGGCACCAGGGCGGCGACCGCCTCGGCGGCCCGGCCCCGGGCGCCCGCGAGGTCGCGGTCGCCGTCGGGGAGCCCGCCGGGCACCAGGACGAGCACCGGCGCGCCGAGCGCGGCGGTCTCGTCGAGCGCCCGGAGGTTCTCGTCGTGGGCCGCCCGCGCGGTGGCCGCGGGTCCGGTGAAGAAGCCCCCGCGGCAGACCGAGGAGACGCGCAGGCCGGCGTCGGAGACCATCCGCACGGCCTTCTCGAGACCCACCTCGGCGACGGGCTCGCGCCACACGCCGATGGACGGGAGCCCGGCCGCGACGCAGCCCTCGACCGCCTCGGCCAGCGACCACGACGCCGTGGTGCGCTGGTTGAGCGAGAGCCGCGCCAGGCGCGGGTCCCCCGGCTCCGGGGTGGGCACGCGGGCGGGGGCGCCCTGGGGCTGGTCGACGGGCTGGGCGAGGGGCGCGCTCATCCCTCGACCCCCAGCACCCCGGCGAGCTCGGTCCAGCGCGCCGCGGCGAGCTCCGGGTCGCGGAGCAGGCCGGCGGCGTCCGCCAGCTCGACGACGCGACCCAGGTGCACCGCGTCGCGCCCCGCCTGCAGGCCGGCGAGCATCGTGAAGCCGCGCTGATGGCCGTTGAGCCAGGCGAGGAACGCGATGCCCGTCTTGTAGTGGAACGTCGGCGCCTCGAACAGGTGGCGCGAGAGCGGCAGCGTCGGGGCCATCGCCGCGTCGTACGTCGCGAGGTCCCCCGCGTCGAGGGCGGTCAGGGCCGCCGACGCGGCCGGGGCGACGGCGGCGAACGCGCCGAGCAGCGCGTCGGAGTGGTGCGTGCCGTCGCCGCGGATGAGCTCGGGGTAGTTGAAGTCGTCGCCCGTGTAGAGGCGCACGCCGGCGGGGAGCGCGGCCCGCAGGCCCCGCTCGTGCTCGGCGGAGAGCAGCGAGACCTTGACCCCGTCGATCTTCGCCGCGTGCTCGCGCACGACGGCCAGGAAGGTGGCGGTGGCCTCGTCGACGTCGCCGCTGCCCCAGTAGCCGGCCAGCAGCGGGTCGAACGCCTCCCCCAGCCAGTGCAGGACGACGGGCTCGGAGACCTGCTCGAGGATCCGGCCGTAGACGTGGGCGTAGTCGGCGGCGTCGCGGGCGACGGCAGCCATCTGGCGCGAGGCCATCACGATGACCTGCGAGCCGCAGTCCTCGACGTGCGCGACCTGCTCGAGGTAGGCCTCGAGCACCTCGTCGGGCGTCGTCAGCACGCCCCGGTGGTCGGTGCCGGCGCCGGAGGCGATGCGGGCCCCGACGGAGCGCGCCTGCGCCGCGGAGCGTCGTACCAGCTCCTGGGTGCCGGCCCAGTCCAGGCCCATGTTGCGCTGCGCGGTGTCCATCGCCTCGGCCACGCCGAAGCCGTAGCGGAACAGCTCGTGGCGGAAGGCCAGTGTCGCGTCCCAGTCGATGGCGGCGGGCGCACCGGGGGTGTTGTCGCCGAACGGGTCCGCGACCACGTGCGCGGCCGCGAACACCTCCCGGCTGGCGTAGCGGCCCGGGTGGTCGACCCAGGCGCCGGGGGCGCCCAGGCGCAGGGCGTGCAGCGTGCCGTCCCGGCGCGGCACCCGCACGAGCGGACCGTCCGTCCTCTCCCCCGCGGAGAGCGTCGTGCCCGGCTCGGCGAGCGTCGTCGTGCTCGAGGTCACGAGGTCCTCGTCTCCATCACCACGCGACGGCCCTCGCGCGACGAGGTGAGCCCGGCGTCGACGAGCTCGAGGCCGCGGACCGCCGACATGAAGCCGTAGGGGTGCGGACGACCGAGGTGCACGTCGAGCAGGTACTCCTCCCACTGCGCGCGGAAGCCGTTGGAGAAGACCTGGTTGTCCGGCACCTCGTCCCACTGCGCGCGGAAGTCGATGTCGGTCGGCAGGTCGGGGTTCCACACCGGCTTCGGCGTGCGCTCCCGGGGCTGGATGCGGCAGCCGAAGAGGCCGGCGACCGCCGAGCCGTGGGTGCCGTCGACGTGGAACTCGACGAGCTCCTTGCGCTCCACACGGGTGGCCCACGAGGAGTTCATCGACACGATGGTGTCGCCGATCTCGAAGATGCCGTACGCCGCGTCGTCGGCCGTCGCGTCGTACCGCTCCCCTCGCTCGTCCCAGCGCTCGGGGACGTGCGTGACCGCCTTCGCCATGACGGCGTCCACGCGGCCGAAGAGGTGCTCGAAGACGTAGTTCCAGTGGCAGAACATGTCGAGGACCATGCCGCCGCCGTCCTGCGCCCGGTAGTTCCAGCTCGGGCGCTGCGCGGGCTGCCAGTCGCCCTCGAAGACCCAGTAGCCGAACTCGCCGCGCACCGACAGCACGCGGCCGAAGAAGCCGCCGTCGATGAGGCGCTTCAGCTTCACCAGGCCCGGCAGGTAGATCTTGTCGTGCACGACGCCGTTGATCGTGCCGGCCGCGGAGCCGGCCTCCGCGATCTCGAGGCCCTCCTCGACGCTCTCGGCCAGCGGCTTCTCGGTGTAGACGTGCTTGCCGGCGGCGAGCGCCTTGAGGATCGCCTTCTTGCGCTCGGAGGTGACCTGCGCGTCGAAGTAGATCGCCGCGGTGTCGTCGGCGGTGTCGTCGGCGATGGCCTCGTCGAGGTCCGTGGTCCAGTCGGCCACGTCGTGCTGCGCGGCCAGCGTGCGCAGCTTGTCGGCGTTGCGCCCGACCAGGATCGGCTCGACCTGGATGCGGTCGCCGTCGGGCAGCTCGATGCCCCCCTCGTCGCGGATCGCGAGCACGGAGCGCAGCAGGTGCTGGCGGTAGCCCATGCGGCCGGTGACGCCGTTCATGATGATGCGCTGGGTGTGGACGGTCATTCGTCTCTACTTCCTGCTGGGTTCGGGGAGGTCAGGCGCCGGCGGACACCGCGGGCCGGCCGCCGAGGTACAGCTCGGCGAGGCGCGGGTCGGCCAGGAGCTCCGGCGCGGGACCGGTGATGTGGACGCGGCCCAGGTCGAGGACGCAGCCGATGTCGGCCGTCTCGAGGGCCCGGCGGGCGTTCTGCTCCACCAGGAGCACCGCGATGCCCGCGTCGCGCATGCGCACGATCTGCTCGAACATGGCCGTGGTGCGCTTCGGGTCGAGGCCCATGCTGGGCTCGTCGAGCAGGACGACCTTCGGGCTGACCATGAGCGAGCGGGCGAACTCCACCTGCTTCTGCTGGCCGCCCGAGAGCGAGCCGGCCAGGTCGCCCCAGCGCTCGGCGACGATCGGGAAGAGCGTCTTGACGAAGTCGGTGCGCTCGGCGATCAGCTTCTTGTCGCGCACCGTGTAGGCGCCGAGGCCCACGTTCTCCGCGACCGTCATCTCCTTGAAGACCGAGTGGCCCTGGAGCACGTGCGACAGGCCCGACCGGATCATGTCCTGGGCGCCGTTGCGGGTGACGTCCTGGCCGTCGACCAGGATCTTGCCGGAGCGCGGGGTGAGCATGCCGCTGGCGACCTTGAGCACCGTCGACTTGCCGGCGCCGTTGGGGCCGACGAGGCACACGATGGTGGCCGCGGGCACCCGCACGGTGAGCCCGCGCAGCACCAGGGCGGCCCGGCCGTAGCCGGCCTCGACGTCGACGAGCTCGAGCAGCGGGCGCTCGGCGGGGGTGCCGCCCGCGGCTCCCGCGGTGGCGGGAGCGGCGTGGCGGGGGGCGTCAGACACCAAGGTAGGCCTCCAGGACTCGTGGGTCGTTCTGGACGACGGAGGGCGGGCCCTCCGCGATGGGGCGGCCACGGTCGAAGACGACGACGTGGTCGGACAGGCTCATGACCATGTCCATGTTGTGCTCGACGATGACGAAGGTGCGGCCCTCGGCGTTGAGCTCGCGCACGAGCGTGCCGATGCGGCCGATGAGCGCCGGGTTCACGCCGCCGGCCGGCTCGTCGAGCATGATCGTGTCGGGGTCGACCATCAGCACGCCGGCGAGCTCGAGGAGCTTCTGCTGGCCGTAGGAGATGTCCCGGGCCTCGGAGGACTCGAGGTGGTCGATGCCGACCCGGCGCAGCAGCTCGCGCGCCTTGGCGATGTCGTCACCGTTGCGGGCACCGCCCATGCGGTGCAGCACCGACGGCGAGCGCACGCCGACGAGCATGTTCTCCAGCACCGTGAGCCGCGGGAAGATCCGGCACAGCTGGAAGCTGCGGCCGATGCCGGCGGCGGCGATGCGGTGCGGCGGCTTGCCCGTGATGTCGTTGCCGCCCAGCGTGACCTTCCCGCTGTCGGGCTTGATCATCCCGGTGACGCAGTTGAAGAACGTCGTCTTGCCGGAGCCGTTGGGCCCGATGAGGGCGTTGATCTTGCCGCGGTGGAAGGTGACGTCGGCGCCGTCGACGGCACGGACGCCGCCGAAGCTCTTCGTCAGGCCGCGCGTCTCGAGCGACGGCTCGGTGGTGGCGGTGGCGGTGGCGCCGCCGACGGGGGCGGTGCTGGTCATCGCTGCTCCTCTCGGGGCGGGACGGTCGCGAGGTCGCGCTCGGCGTCGGTGGCACCGGGGCCGGAGCCGGCCGGCGTGGCCGTGCCCTCCGGCGTACCGGTCCCGCCGTCGAGGCGACGGTTGTGCTCGAGCAGGTCCTCGGCGGTCATCTCGCGGATGGAGGTGCGCTTCTCCGGGCGCAGCCGGTCGACCAGCGCCCCCACCGCGGGGAGGATCCCGTCGGGCATGAAGAGCACGACCAGCGCGAGCAGCAGGCCCAGGGCGACGAGGTGGAACTGGGAGTCGCCGTAGTGGACCTTGAAGAACTCCAGCGAGTAGCCCACGACCACGGCGCCGAGCACCGGGCCCATGAGGCTGCGCAGGCCGCCGAGCAGGCTCATCAGCACCATGTAGGACCCGATGAGGATGGAGAACTGGAAGATCGGGTCGAGGTAGCCGAACCACAGCGCGTAGAGGCCGCCGGCGACCGCCGTGAAGAAGGCGGAGATGACGAAGACCGTCAGCTTGTAGCCACCGGTCGGGACGCCGAGCGCCTGCGCCTTGTCCTCGTCCTCCCGGATCGCCTTGAGGCCCATCCCGAAGCGCGAGCGGTCGATGGCCCACCACAGGGCGAGCGCGACCACGACGAAGGCGACGTGGATGTAGAAGAACCGCTCGTGCTGCTCGGGGCGCAGCACGTCCTCGCCGAAGGGCCGCGGGACCCGCAGGCCCTGGGCACCGCCGGTCAGCGACGCCCACGACTGGGCGACCAGCAGCAGGATGAGCACCAGCGCGATCGAGACGATCACGAAGGAGGCGCCGCGCACCCGCAGCGACGCGATGCCGATCGGCACCGCCAGCACCGCGACGAGCAGGCCGCCGCCGATGAGCGCGACCCAGGGGTTCAGGTCGGCGCGGGTGATGAACAGCGCCGTCGCGTAGCCGCCGAGGCCCGAGTACGCCGCGTGGCCGAGCGAGATGTAGCCGGTGAAGCCGCCGACGAAGTTCCACGACACGGCGAGCGCCGCGTAGCTGGCGATGACGACGCCCACCGAGAGGATGAACGGGTCCGCGGCCATCTGCGGGAAGACGAGCACGAGGGCGCCGACGACGACCAGCAGCGCGATCTTGCCGCCGAGGAGCGTGGTGTCGAAGCGGGAGCGGCGCTCCGTGGCGCCGCCGGGGGCGGCGCCGGCCGGCGCGGCACCCGTGGTGGTGTCAGAAGCGCTGGGCAAGACGACCTCCGAAGAATCCCTGGGGACGGACGAGGAGCGTGGCGAAGAGCGCGATGTAGAAGACCGTCTGCGCCCACGTGGTCCCCATGGGGATCTGCAGCAGGCTCTGGCCCACGCCGAGCAGCAGGGCGGCGATCGCCGCGCCCGGGATGCTGCCCAGGCCGCCGACGACGATGATCGCCATGAGCGGGCCGATCCAGTGCCAGTGCAGCGAGGGGTAGATGGTCGAGTCCAGCGCGAGCGCCGTGCCGCCGATCGCGGCGGTGGCGAGGCCCAGGCCGAAGCCGAAGCCCGCGATGCGGTCGGTGTTGACGCCGAGCAGCCGGGCCGCCTCGGGGTGCTGGATCGTGGCGCGCAGCGCCTGGCCGAAGCGGGTGAGCTTGAGCAGGGCGAAGAGCGCGACGAGCGCGGCGGCCGCCAGGGCGAACGCGATCAGCTTGACCACTGCGATGTGGGCGCCGAACACCTCGACGCTCGACCCCGAGTAGCCGAGGTTGATGCGGCGCTGCGTGCCGGTGAAGAAGAAGCCGAGCAGGCCCTCGATGGTCAGGGCGATCGCGAAGGTCAGCAGCACCGACATCATCGTCAGCGTCGCCGGGCGCAGGCGGGAGATGAGCCCGCGCTGCAGGAGGTAGCCGACCACGAAGAACAGCGGCACGGTCACCACCAGAGACAGGAGCGGGTCGAGCCCGGTCTCGCGGTGGAAGAACCACGCGAGGTAGGCCGCGAGGATGAGGAACGCCGAGTGGGCGATCATCACGACCCGCATCACGCCGAAGTAGAGGGTCAGGCCGGCGGCGAGGAGGGCGTAGAGACCACCGAGCAGGACGCCGAGGACGAGGGTCTGGAGGAGCAGGGATGCGGACACCGTCGCCTCACCACGCCGGCTTCGGGAAGAGGAAGTCGGCCTCGGCCTGCTCGGTCGGCATCACGATGCGGATCTCGCCGTCGACGTACTGCTGGATGAGGTGCGCGCTCTGCGGGCGACCCTGCGCGTCCCACGTGAGCGGGCCGACGACCGTGTCGACCTCGTTCTCGCGCAGGTGGTCGATGAGGCTCTGCTGGCACTCCGGCGACGGGTCGGCGCAGTCGGCGCCCTCCACCGCGGCCGCGACGACCTCGCCCGTCGTCCAGGCGTTCGCCTCGTCCTCGCTCGGCGCGTGGCCGTGCTTCTCGGTGAAGAACTCGACGAACTCCTGGTTCTCCGGGAACGCCGCCTCGGGGGTGTACCCGGTCGGCGAGACGATGCCGTCGACCTTGTCGCCGATGGCGGCCGGGAACTCGGGGTTGGTCGGCGCCGTGGAGAAGGCGGCCAGGTCCGGCTGGTAGCCGAGCTGCTGCAGCGACACGATGAGGTTGACCGCGTCCTGGTACTGCGTGCCGCCGACGACCATGTCGGCGTCAGAGTCGGCGATCTGCGCCGCGATGTTGGAGAAGTCGGTGGTGTTCGGCGGGTAGACCTCGTCGACCACGGTCTCGACGCCGGCCGCGGCCAGCTTGTCGCGCAGGCCGTAGGCGGTGCCCTGGGCGAACGGGTCGTCCATCGTCGCGTACGCCGCGGTCTTGGGCCGCTGGTCCTCCGGCATCGCCAGGATGTGCTCGGCGAGCAGGTTGTAGTGGTCGTCCGCGACCGCCGGGGCCGCGTAGAACAGGTTGTCGAAGCCCTGCTCGAAGACCTCGTCCGCGGCGCCGGCCGGCTCCACGAAGAGGAAGCCGTAGTCCTGCGCCACCTGGGCGGCGGGCACCACGAGGCGGGTGGAGAAGGGGCCGAAGATCAGGTCGGCGCCTTCCTGGTTGATGAGCCGCTCGTAGTCGGACGCCACGCGGTCGGCGTTGGACTGGTCGTCGAGGATGACCAGCCGCACCTGCTTGCCGAGCAGGCCGCCGTTCTCGTTCGTGTAGTCCGCCCACGCCTCGTAGCCGCGCTGGACGCCCTTGCCCGGCTCGCTGAAGTCGCCGGTGAGCGGGAGCGAGATGCCGATGACGATCTCGTCGTCGCCGCCCTCGCTGCCGGCGCCCCCGCCGAGCCCGCAGCCCGCGACGACACTCGCGAGTGCGACGCAGGCCGTGGCGGCGACGCCCGTGCGTCGCGGGGTGGGTCGCCTCGTCGGTCCAAGCCTCATGGTCGTGCTGCCCTTCGTCGATGAAAGCGCTTACGTAAGCGCTTCCGGTAAGGTAGGCGGAGCACGCTGCTTGTGGCAAGGGTCACAATCGACGAATTCTCGAGAACGGTCCCGGAGGTGGACGCATGGCGGGCAAGGAGGGCGGGCCCCGGCTCATCGACGTCGCGCAGGCGGCCGGCGTCTCGATCGCCACCGCGTCGCGGGCCCTGGCCGGCACCCCCGGCGTGCGTCCGGCGGTGGCCGAGGCGGTGCGCCGGCACGCGGACGAGCTGGGGTACGTCGCGAACGTGCACGCCCGCACGCTGGCGGGCGGGCACAACCGCACCGTGGGCCTGGTGGTCCACGAGATCGGCGACCCCTACTTCTCCGAGATCGCGAGCGGCCTCCTGCGCCTCGCCGACGCCGAGGGGCTGTCCCTCCAGGTCTGCCACACCGGCCGCGACCCCGAGGCCGAGCTGCGCCACGTCCGCACCCTGGCCGCCCACCGGGTCGCCGCGATCGTCGTCTCCGGCTCGGGCTTCGTCGACCCCGAGGTGGAGCTGCCCATCCGCCGCGAGCTGGAGCGGTACGCCGAGAAGGGCGGCCGCGTCGCCGTCATCGGGCGCCACCACCTCGGCTCCGACGCCGTCATCCCGCCCAACGGCACCGGCGGCCGGGCCGTCGCGGAGCACCTCCTCGGCCTGGGGCACCGCCGGCTCGCCATCGTGACCGGCTCCCCCTCGCTGACGACCATCGCCGACCGCATGGGCGGCGTCCACGCGGCCCTCGCCGACGCGGGCGTCGACCCGGCCTCGGTCCCCGTCATCGAGGCGGCGTTCACCCGCGACGGTGGCCGCGAGTGCGCCCGCCGCGTGCTCGCCGAGCACCCCGACACCACCGCCGTGCTCGCCCTCAACGACGACATGGCGATCGGCTGCCTGTCGGTGCTCCGCGAGGCGGGCGTCTCCGTGCCGGGCCGCATGTCCGTGACGGGCTTCGACGACGTCGCCGTGGCGATGGACCTGAGCCCCGCGCTCACGACGTACAAGCTGCCGATGGCCCAGATGGGGGAGGACGCGTTGATGCTCGCGCTGAAGGAACCGACCACCCGGCCCCGCCGGCACCCCGTCGCGGGCCGGCTCGTCGTGCGCGGGTCGACCGCCGCGGCGCCGGCCCCGGCCGTCGCCCCCAGCACGGCGACCGGCGCGACGAGCAGCACGGCGAGCAGCACGGCGAGCAGCACGACGACCGGCCGGCGGGCGAGCGCGGCGGCCGCCCGGTGAGCGCGGCGCACGGCGCGCCCCGCGTCGTCCTGGCCAGCGACAAGTTCAAGGGGTCGCTCACCGCGACGGACGTGGCCGACGCCCTCGAGACCGGTCTGCGCCGCCGGTGGGCCGAGCTGGCCGCCGCCGGCGAGGTGCCCGCGGGCGTCGAGCCGGAGGTGAGCCGCGTGCCGGTGGCCGACGGCGGCGACGGCACGCTCGACGCCGTGCTGAGCGCCGGTTTCCAGCGGGTTCCCGTGACGGTGACCGGCCCGCTGGGCGACCCCGTCGACACCGCGTGGGCGCGCCGCGGCGACCACGCCGTCGTCGAGCTCGCGGACTGCTCGGGCCTGCTCCGGCTGCCCGGGGGGCCCACGAGCGACACCGCGCTGGCCGCGGCGACCACCGGCACCGGCGAGGCCGTCGCCGCCGCCCTCGCCGCCGGGTGCCGCGAGGTGCTGCTCGGCCTCGGCGGGAGCAGCTCGACCGACGGCGGGGCCGGGCTGCTGCTCGGCCTCGGCGCCGGGCTCGGCACGGCGCTGGGCACCGTGCTGCGGGCCGGGCCGGACGCCCCGCCCGACCTGCTCGGCGCCGGCCTGGGGACGGCGGAGCTGCTCGGCGCGAGCGCCGCGGTGGACGGCGTCGCGCTGCGGGCGGCGACCCACGTCGACCTGGTGCCGGTGCGCGCGCTGCTCGACGGCCGGCGGCTCGTGCTCGCGACCGACGTCGACAACCCGCTCCTCGGCCCCGACGGGGCCGCCGCGACCTACGGTCCCCAGAAGGGCGCCACCCCCGACGACGTCGACCGCCTCGAGCGCGAGCTCGTCCGCTGGGCCCACGTGCTCGACGTCGCCGCCGGGCTCTCCGGCAGCGCGCTGGTGCCGGGCGCCGGGGCCGCCGGCGGCACGGGGTACGGCGCGATCGCCGGCGCCGGGGCGACCGTGGCCTCCGGCGTGGAGGCGGTGCTCGGGCTCGTCGGGTTCGACGACGTGGTCGCCGGGGCCGACCTCGTCGTCACCGGCGAGGGCTCGCTCGACGAGCAGTCGCTCCACGGCAAGGCGCCCGTCGGGGTGCTCGCGGCGGCGACGCGGGCCGGCGTACCGACCCTCGCGGTCTGCGGGCGCACCACGCTGGACCCTGCGACGCTCGCCGCGACCGGCTTCGCCGCGGTCCACGCCGTCGCCGACCTGCAGCCCGACCCCGCCCGCGCGATGGGCGAGGCCGCGGCGTACGTCGAGGTGCTCGGCGCCCGGGTGGCCGACGCCCTGGCCGGCCGGCTCCTGGCCCGCGTGGCCGGGCGCCTGGGCGACGTCGCGGACGCGGTCGACCCGGCCTCCTGACCGGGCCCCCGCCTAGGCCTCGTGGAGGTGGCGCCAGGGCCGGGCGTCCTCCAGCTCGAGGGCCAGGCCCAGCAGGAGCGCCTCGCGCCCGCGCGCGGCGCTGAACATCATCCCCAGCGGCAGGCCGTCGGCGTCGGTGGCGAGCGGCAGGGAGATCGCGGGGTCGCCGGTGGCGTTCTGCAGGGGCGTGAACGCCACCCACTCCATGAGCCGCTCGATGACCGTCTCGAACGGCTGGGTGGGGTCGAGGTGGCCCACGAGCGGGGTCGGCCCCGCCACCGTCGGGGTGAGCACCACGTCGTGCTCGGCGAAGAGCCGGGCCGTGACGCGGTGCGACGCCGACAGCCGCGCGATCGCCCGCGGCAGCCGGTGGACGCGCCGGGCCGAGTACCGGGCGAGCCCGAGCGTCAGGTTGTCGAGCCGGGTGGGGTCCCACTGCTGCCGGGTGAACCGGCCGGTGCGCACGAGGTAGGTCGACAGGAACCCCCAGTAGAGGAGGAAGTCGTCCTTGAACCACGCCGGCACGGGCGGGGTGTCGAGCTCGGTGACGTGGTGGCCCAGGCTCTCCAGCAGCCGGGCGACCTCGAGGGTCCGCTCCCGCACCTCGGGGGTGGCCCCGCCGTCGACCGACGTCGTCACCACCGCGACGCGCAGCCGCGCGTGACCGGGGCGCGTCACGTCCCCGACCGGGGGCAGGCGCAGGTTGCGGTAGACCTTCTCGGCCTCCCGCAGGTACGCCGCGGTGTCGCGCACGCTGCGGGTCACGACCCCGTCGGCGACGATGCGCACCGGCATGCCGCGGTGCACCTCGTCCTGGGCGAACCGGTCGCGGGTGGGCTTGAGGCCGACGAGCCCGCAGGCGCCCGCCGGGATGCGGATCGAGCCGCCGCCGTCGTTCGCGTGCGCGATCGGCACGACGCCCGCCGCGACGAACGCGGCCGAGCCGGCCGACGAGGCGCCCGCCGTGTGGTCGGTGCTCCACGGGTTGCGGACCGCGCCGAGGCGCGGGTGCTCCGCGGCGGCCGAGAACCCGAACTCGGACAGCTGCGTCTTGCCCAGCGGCAGGAGGCCGGTCGCGCCGTACATGCGGAAGAAGTCGCCGTCGGCCGCCTTCGGCGCCGACACGTAGGCGTCGCAGCCGTCCTGGGTGGGCAGCCCGCGCACGTCGACGTTGTCCTTCACGAACGTGGGCACGCCGGAGAAGAAGCCCGCCCGCGGCGCCCGCGCCTCGGCGCGGGCGCGCTCGAAGGCCTCGTGCGCCAGACCGTTCAGCGCGCCGTCCACCCGCTCGCAGCGCTCGATGGCGGCGTCGACCACCTCGGGGACCGACACCCGGCCGGCGGCCAGCTGCTCGACGAGCCCGACGGCGTCCAGGGTGCCGAGGGCGTCGTCGCCGAAGGCGTGCACATGTGTCATGCGGCGTGAGGCTACTGGCGGGTCACCCCGGGCGGAATCCCCCGCGCGGCCCCCGCCCTCACAGCACGCGCAGCAGCAGCGGCAGGGCGACCGCGGTCGTGAACGCGGTCAGCCCCATCGCCAGGCCGGCGAACGCCCCCTCCTCCGGGTCGTCGGCCAGCGAGCGCGAGGTGCCGATCCCGTGGGAGACCGTGCCCATGGCGACGCCCCGGGCGTGGGGGTGGCGCACCCGGGCGAGGGTGAGCAGCCACGGGCCGAGCACGGCGGAGACGATGCCGACGGCGATGGTGAGCACGGCGGTGAGCGCCACGATCCCGCCGGCGTCGGCCGAGAGCACGATCGACACCGGCGTCGTCGCGGCCTTCGGCGCCATCGTCGTCGCCAGCTCGTCGTCGCCGCCCAGGAGGCGCACGACGCCGTACCCCAGCACGATGGAGAGCACCACCCCGAGCGGGATGGCGACGAGCAGCGGCAGCAGGAGCCGACGCAGGTGGTGGGCCTGGCGGTGCAGCGGGACGGCGAGCGCCACGGTCGCGGGGCCCAGGAGGAAGGCGACGAGGTCGCCGCCGCGGGAGTAGTCGGCGTACGACGTGCCCGTCGCCAGCAGCACGGCGCCGACGAGCACGACCGCGACCAGCACCGGCTGCGTCGCCGGGTGACGCCCGCAGCGGGCGTGCACCGCGCGCCCGACGCGGTAGCCGCCGAGCGTCAGCAGCACGCCGAGCAGCGGGGAGGTGCGCAGCCAGTCCGCGGTCTCCCCCGGCTGCCAGGCCAGCAGGAGCGTCACGACGCGCCCCTCCCCCGGTCGGGCCGCCGGCGCGGCAGCAGGAGCGCCACCACCCAGCCGACCACGACGAGCCCGACCGCCCACGACACCAGCAGGCCGCCGACGAGCGGGAGCGCCTCCGCGCGCACGACGGCCAGCACGGCGACGATGCCGACCCCCGCGGGGATGAACAGCAGCTGCAGGTGGGCCAGCAGCCCGTCGGCCGCGTGGAGCACCGCGCTCGACGGCCCGGGTCGCCGCACCTGCAGCACCACCAGCAGCCCGAGCATCCCGACGACCGCGCCCGGCACGGGCAGCCCGAGCGTCCGCACCACGACCTCGCCCGCGAGCCACGCGCCGACGAGCTGCAGCAGGCCGTCGAGGAAGGCGACCGACCCCGGCCGCGACGGCGGGGACGACGGGGAGGGGGAGGGGGGCCGGGACATGGCGGGCATTGAAGCACCGCGCCCGGACGGCGCGTGCCGGTGGGCGCGGGGGCGGCGCTACGGTGGCGGGGTGTCCTCGCAGCCCCCGGTGCCCCGCGCCCCCAGGAAGGCCAAGCACCTCATCGACTTCTCGAACCCGCCGGCGCCGCGCGCCGCGCAGGAGGCGGAGGCGCGCCTGAGCCGGGTGCAGCAGTGGGTGATGTCGGTGCTGACCGTGACGACGACCTCCCACCTCGCGGGCGGTCTCGTCGTCGCGGCCGCGGCCATCGACGGCCACCTCGACGCGCGCATCGGCCTCGTCGTCATCGCGGCCGCCGTGGGCGTCCTCGGCATGGTGGCGGGCCTGGCGATCCACCGGCGCTCGCCGGTCCACCCGCTCGTCCTGCTCGGGCTCCTGCCGGCGCTGATCGGCTGCTACTGGGTCTTCTGACCCGCACCGGCCGTACCGGCCCGCACGCCCCGGCGGTGGCACCCCAGCAGGTGGGTGTCGACGAGGCCCGTGGCCTCCATGAGCGCGTGCATCGTCGTCGGCCCCACGAACGTGAAGCCGCGCCGCTTCAGCGCCCGGCTCAGCGCGAGCGACCCCGGCGAGGTGGTCGGCACCTCGGCGGGCACCCGCGGCAGAGGCTGCTCCGCCGGTGCGTGCGACTCCAGCAGCGCGGCGAACGCGTCGGGCCCGTCCGCGCGCAGCGCGAGCACCGCGGCCGCGTTGCGGATGGTCGCGTCGACCTTCGCCCGGTTGCGCACGATGCGGGCGTCGGCGAGGAGCGCGGCGCGCTCGGTCGCGCCGTACCCGGCCACGACGGCGGCGTCGAAGCCCGCGAACACCTCGCGGAAGGCGTCGCGCTTGGCGAGGATCGTGGCCCAGGACAGCCCCGACTGGAACGCCTCGAGCGTGAGCCGCTCGAAGTACGCCGTCTCCCGTGCCCGGCCCGTGCCGGTCACGGCGACGCCCCACTCGGTGTCGTGGTAGGCCCGCATCGGGCCGGGAACGCCGGCCCAGGGGCAGCGCCGCACCCCGTCCTCGCCGAGGACGGTGCCGTCGGGCGGCGGGCCGTCGGTCACCGGCGCTCGCGCAGCCGCGCGTTCGGCAGCGGGGGCGCCGGGATGGGCGGCAGGTGGTCGTCGGGCACGACGCCGAAGCGGCCGTCGGCCACGTCCTGGGAGTCGGTCACGACGGCCGGGCCGCCGGCGGTGACCTGGGCCTGCCACGCCTCGCGGTAGGCCACGACCTCCTCGTGGGTGCGGCCCACGAAGTTCCACCACATGACGATCGCCTCGCCGAACGGCGGGCCGCCGAGCACCAGCACCCGCGCGCCCTCCGGACCCGCCACGAGCCGCAGGCTCTCGCGGCCGGGCGCGACGTACGCGAGGTCGGCCGGCGCCGCCGGCAGGCCCTCCACCGCGACCGCGCCGCGGTCGACGAGCACGCCGTGCTCGTAGGTCGGGTCCACGTCGAGCGGGAGGTCCGCGCCGGGCTCGAGCACCAGCTCGGCGCCGAGCAGCGGGGTGAAGGTCGCCACCGGCGAGGTGGAGCCGAGCAGCGAGCCCAGGAAGACGCGGGCCTCGACGCCCGGCGCCGTGACGAGCGGCGGCGCGTGGTGCTGGAAGGCGGGCGCGGTGTCGCGTTGCGCGTCGGGCAGCGCCACCCACAGCTGGGCGCCGTGCAGCGTCGTCGTGCCCGGCGTCGACACCTCCGAGTGGCTGATGCCGCGCCCCGCGGTCATGAGGTTGACCTCGCCGGGACGCACCATCGCGTGCGAGCCGACCGAGTCGCGGTGCTCGATCTCGCCGGTGAACAGCCAGGAGACGGTCTGCAGCCCCGTGTGCGGGTGCGGCGCGACGCTCATGCCGCCGGACTCCGCCACGAGGTCCGGGCCGTAGTGGTCGAGGAAGCACCAGGCGCCGATGAGGGAGCGCTGCCGCTGCGGGAGGGTGCGACGCACCAGCATCGCGCGGGGGCCGCCGAGCGGCACGTCGCGCGGCGTCAGGAGCTCGACGCCGGCGGGGGCGGCGCCGCCCGCGCGGCACTCGACCTCGTCGGGGCGGGTGTCCAGGTTGCTCATGGGGTCCATCCTCCCGCACCGGGCGGCCGCGCGGGCCGGACTGCACGGGTCCCGAGCCGCCACCTCGCGGCCACCGGGGCCTCGCCGCTCGTTCACACCGCCACGGCAGCGTCGTGCCGCGTGCGCATCGCTCAGCTCGCCAACTTCATCGGACCGGCCTCCGGCGGCATGAAGACGGCCGTCCAGGCCCTCGCCGAGGGGTACGTCGCGGCCGGTGCCCAGCGCCTCCTCGTCGTCCCCGGCCCCACCGACGCCCGCACGGAGACGCCCCTGGGCCCGGTGGTGCAGCTGCGGGCCCCCCGGGTGGGTGCGAGCTACCGCCTCATCGTCGAGCCGTGGCGGGTCACCGACGTGCTCGAGGAGTTCGCGCCCACGACCATCGAGGTCAACGACAAGTCGACGCTCCTGCCGGTCACCCGGTGGGCCCGCCGCAACGGCGTCGGCTCCGTGCTCTTCTCCCACGAGCGCCTCGACCACATGCTCTCGATGCGCACCGGGCTCGACACGAGCGTCCGCGTGCCCATCGGCATCTACAACCGCGTGCTGGTGCGCCAGTTCGACACCGTGGTGGTGACCTCGGGCTTCGCGCGCGCCGAGTTCCGGCTGGCCGCCGCGGGCGCCGGCTGTCCGCTCGTGCGGGTGCCGCTGGGGGTCGACCTCACGACGTTCCACCCGCGCACGACGCCGCGGGCGGACGGCGGGCCGCTGCGGCTCGTGCACGTCGGGCGCCTGTCGCGGGAGAAGTCGCCCCACCTCGCGGTCGCGACCGCCGTCGAGCTGCACCGCCGCGGCGTCGACGTGCGCCTCGACGTGTACGGCGACGGCCCCCACCTCGACGAGCTGCGCGCCATCGCGGGCCGGGCGCCCGTCACGTTCCACGGCCACGTCGCCGACCGGGCCCGGCTCGCGGCCCACGTGGCGGCCGCCGACGTCGCCCTGTCGGTCTGCCCCGGTGAGACCTTCGGGCTGGCGGTGCTCGAGGCGCTGGCCTGCGGCACGCCCGTCGTCACCGCGTCCGCGGGGGGCGCGCGGGAGCTCGTCGACGCCGGCTCGGGCGCCTGGGCGCCGCCGCGGCCCTCCGCCCTCGCCGAGGCCGTGCTCGCCGTCGCCGCCCGCCCCGAGGCCGAGCGCCGCGCCGGGGCGCGTCGCCGCGCCGAGCAGTTCCCGTGGTCGGCGACCGTCGAGCGGATGCTCGAGGTGCACGGCCGGCTCGACCCCGCCGGCCAGCGCCGCCTCGTCGCCTGACCCGTCCCCGCCTGACCCGTCCCCGCCTGACCCGTCCCGCCGCCCCGGCCCGTCGTAGCCTCGGGGCCGTGGACGACCTCTCCCCCGCCCTGGCCGGCATCGTCACGGCGCTCGTCGCGGACCCCTCCCCCGCGGGCCTCGCCGCGCTCGCCGACGTCGCCCGGCTCGGTCCCCTGCTGGGGGCGGTCGCGGTCGACGACCGCGCCCTGCCCGGGCTGCGCGGCACGACGCTGCCCCTCGTCCTCGTCACCACCGGCGGCGCCGCCCAGGTGGACGGCCCGCTGCGGCTGGCGGGGCGCCTCGACCTGCCCGTGGCCGGGCTGCGCACGACCGTGCGCGACCCCGGGGACCCCGCGGGCGCCGTACGACGGGTGCTCGCCGCCCTCGACCAGGCGCGGGCCGCGGGGCTGCTGGACGACGAGGTGCCGGTGACGCTGGTGCTGCCCGCCGAGGTCGGCGAGCACGGCGCGGGCGCGGCGCTCGACGAGATCGCCGCCGCCGAGCTGCACGTCGGCCTGACCGCGGACGACCCCGCCGCCTGGGTGCGGCTCGTCGACGCGGCGCTCGACCGCGAGGTTCCCGTCGAGACGGTCGGCGCGGGCGCCCCACCGCCGCTCGTCGTGCTGGCCGCGACGCGGGCCTGCCTCGACGGGGAGCCGTCGGTCGCCGAGCGGCTCCTGCGGGCGGCGGACGCCGACGCCGCGGGGGCGGCGTACGACGTCGCGACGCTGGAGCGCACGCGGCGCTGGTGCCCGCGGGTCGACGTCCGGGTCTGAGCGCACCGGCCCCTCGTGGGACGTCCGGGTCAGGCGGTCGGCAGCTCGACCGTGAACTGCGAGCCCACGCCGAGCTCGGAGGCGACCGCGACGTGGCCGCCCGCGCGCTCGGCGACGCTGCGCACGACGGCCAGCCCCAGCCCGGAGCCCGGCTGCGCGGCGGCGTCCGGGTCGCTGGAGCGGAAGAACTCGGCGAACACGTGCGGCACGTCGTGCGCGGCGATGCCGATGCCGGAGTCCTCCACGACGAGCCGGGCGACACCGTCGCCGGACTCCAGCCGCACGGCGACCCAGCCGCCGGCGGGGGTGTACTTCACCGCGTTCGCCACCAGGTTGGACACGAGCAGCGCCAGCTCGCCGGGGTCCGCCGCCACCCGGGCCGCCTCGACGGTGGTGAGCCCCACGCGCACGCCCCTCGCCGCGGCGGTCATCCGCACGTCGTCCACGGCGCCGCACACCACCGGCACGAGGTCGGCGGGCACCAGCGGCGCGGCGGGCGGGCCGTCGGCCCGCCCCACGACGAGGAGCCCGTCGACGAGCGCGCGGATGGAGCCGGCCGCCCGTCCGATGTACGCCGCGGCGTCGAGGTCGTCCGGGGTGCGGGGCGGGCCCATCAGCTCGAGCGCCGCGGTGATGGTCGCGAGCGGGGTGCGCAGCTCGTGGGCCAGCGTCGCCACGAGCCGGCTGCGGTAGCGGTCGACCTCGCGCAGCTCGGCCAGCGCCCGGCGCTCGGACTCCCGGGCGCGGACGGTCGCCACGGCCCGGCCCAGGTCGTGGCCGATGTCGAGGGCGGCCGAGCGGTCGGCCCCCGACCAGGCGGGGTCGTCGGCCGCGCGGAACAGCCCGACCAGACCGACGCAGGCGGCGCCGGCACCCATCGGCACCAGCAGCACGTCCTCCAGGCCCCGCGCGGCGAGCAGGCCGACCCAGTCGGCGAGCAGGTCGCGGTGCTCCTCCCCGAGCGGCAGCGCCCGCCCGGCCCGGACCTCGGTGGCGCGCACGTTCCACGTCTCCTGGCGGTCCCAGCAGCCCTGGAGCACGACGCGGACGGCGTCGGCGAGCGGGGCCGGCAGGCCGGGCAGCTCGTCGGGCAGCGCGTGGAAGGAGCCGATGCCCTCGGTCGAGCCGTAGATGCGGGTCTTGATGGCCCGTGCCCCCAGCCCGGTGAGGATGTCGGCCTCCGAGGCGACGACGACCTCGGCCGGCGCGTCGGAGGCGACGGCCGCCCGCACCACGTCGCGGGCGGCGCCGGCCAGGTGGGCGCGGACGGTGACGGTGCGCGCCTCCGCCTCCACCTCGAGCGCCCGTCCGGCGAGGGCGGCGCACCGGTCGAGCGGCGGGTCCACCGCGGGCGCCCCCTCGAGCCACAGCCAGCAGCGCTGCGCCCGGGTGGCGAGCGCGTGCAGCACCCCGGCGCCCGGTCCCCTCCCCCCGGCCGGCAGCGCCCCGCTGCGCACCGCGGCGAGCAGCTGCGCCTCCTCGGCCGGCCGGGGTGACCCGTCGCGCCCGAGCACCCGGGCGCCGTGCTCGTCGAGCACGACGAGGACCGTGGCGTGCGCCCCGGTGACGAGGCCCACCGCCGCGGCCGTCATGGCCCCGACCTGGTCGGTGACGGGGTCGGCGACGTGGTGACGCGTGGGGGCCAGCCCGGTCGCAGCCAGGTCCATGCGCGCACCTCCCTCCCGCCCGTCGACCGCCGTCCGTGGGCCTGCCCGGGCATCGTGGCACCGGGCGGGCCGCGCGGCGACGGGTTCGTCCGAACGGGCGGGGCGGTCGGGACCGTTGTCTGGTCCGGTCGGCCCGGACGGGTGAGGCGCGGGCCCGCGTCGCCCGCCCCGCCGCCGGGCTGCCGGGCTGCCGGGCTGCCGGGCTCAGCGCGGCGCGGGGATCCAGTCGGGGGCGACGATGCGCTCGACCCGGTCACGAGCCCGGGACGTGAGGAAGAGGACGCCGACGATCGCGGTCGCGATCATCGAGCCCATCACGATGGCGAGGTAGGCGCCGTGCAGCGACGAGTCCAGCGGCGCGACGACGCCCCCGATGACGCTCACGGCGACGAGCCCGACCGCGCCGAGGCGGTGCAGGCGCAGGGCGGCCAGGAACGGCACGACCCACAGGAAGTACCACAGGTGCACCACGGGGCTGAGCAGCACGAGCACGCCCATGACGGCCGTCGTCGCCGCGACCGCCCGGGCGCGGTCGCCGGTCGGCCAGCGCAGGGCGACCCACCCGGCGTACCCGACCGCGAGGACGTTGCCGGCGAGGCGGGTGAGCTCGAGGAACGTGGCGGGATCGGTGCCGAGGCCGGCCAGGCCGGCGAGGTCGTCGAGGACGCCGCCGACCACCGTGGGCAGCGACAGGGGCGTGTTGACGCTGCCGGGCACGGTGAGCGCCTCGACCCAGCCGAGACCGACGCCCCACACCAGGCCGAGCGCGACGAGGGTGCCGAGCGAGAGCACCCCGACGGCCGCGAGGCGCCGCAGCCGCCGGCCCATCGAGGCGGCGGCGGGCAGGGCGACGAGCGCGACCGCGATGCAGACGAGGCCGCCGGGCACCTTGACCGCGGCGGCGAGGCCGCCGAGCACGGCGCCCAGCACCCAGGAGCGCTCGGCGGCGACCACGAGGGCCGCGGCCATGAGGCCCACCATCAGCAGGTCGTTGTGCAGGCCGCCCGCGCCGTTGGCCATCATGAGCGGCGAGGCGATGACGACCGCCGTGGCCAGGGCCGGGTTCACGCCCGTCCAGCGGGCCATGCGGGGCACGGCCCACGCCAGCATCGCCAGGCCGGCCAGCGCCGCGACCCGGTGCACCACGACGAGCATCCACGGGTTGCCGGTCACCCCCGCGGCCACGTCGCCGATGGCGAGCGGCAGGGGCCCGTACGGCGTCACCGTGCCCATCCAGCGCGGGTCCACCGCCTCGACGACGGAGCCGGCGAGCACCGCCGGGCCGTGGGAGTACGGCGACGCGTCGACGTGCGTGAGCATCCCCTGCGCCGCGTAGGACCAGCCGTCGCGGCTGAACAGCGGCGGGGCGAGCAGCAGGGGCGCGCACCACAGGAAGGTGCACCACCGCACGTGCCCCAGCGCCTCGGCGCTCGCGTCGTGCACCACCGAGCGGCACAGCGAGAGCCAGGCGGCGCCCAGCAGGCCGAGACCGGCCATCACCACGGCGAGACCGACCATCCGGCCGGTCATGGTGCTCCGCAGGCCGGCGAGCAGGTCCAGCTCCATGACGGGCGAGGAGGCGGGGAGGGTGGAGACCACGAAGCCGCCCAGCAGGACGAGCACCGAGCCCACCACTCCTCGCGACAGCACAGGCGGAACCTAGGCCGGGCCGGGCACGCCGGGCCGACCCCGGACCGACCCCGGGACGACGGTCCGGTGAACGCCCGGGGACCCGTGGCGCGAACTGCTAGGACGTCCTAGTATCTGGTTAGTAGGACGTCCGACTATCTCCCGAGGTGCACCCGTGGCCGACCCCGCTCCCGCTCCTGCCCCCGCCCTCCACGTGCCCCGGAACCCGGTGCGCCTGGTGACGGCGAGCAGCCTCTTCGACGGTCACGACGCCTCGATCAACATCATGCGGCGGATCTTCCAGGCCCAGGGCTGCGAGGTCGTCCACCTCGGGCACAACCGCTCCGTCGCCGAGATCGTCGAGACGGCGATCGAGGAGGACGTGCAGGGCGTGGCGGTGTCGTCGTACCAGGGCGGGCACGTGGAGTACTTCGAGTACCTCGTGCAGCTGCTCGCCGAGCGCGGCGCCGGGCACGTGCAGGTCGTCGGCGGGGGCGGCGGCGTCATCGTGGCCGAGGAGATCGCACGGCTGCGGCGCAGCGGCGTCACCATCTTCTCCCCGGAGGACGGCCAACGCCTCGGCCTCGCGGGGATGATCAACAGCGTGGTCGCCACCCTCGACCGCGACCTGTGGGAGGTCGGCGCCGCCGACGTCGACGCGGTGCTCTCCGGCGACCGCGGCGCGCTGGCCCGCGCCATCACCGGCGCCGAGACCGGCCGCCTCGACGCGGCGACGCTGACCCGGCTGCGGGAGGCGGTTGCGGGGCGCGCCGTACCCGTCCTCGGCATCACGGGCACCGGCGGCTCGGGCAAGTCGAGCCTCACCGACGAGCTCCTGCGCCGCCTGCGCGTCGACCAGCAGGACAAACTGCGGGTCGCGGTCATCGCCGTCGATCCCACGCGGCGCAAGGGCGGCGGCGCGCTGCTCGGCGACCGCATCCGGATGAACAGCCTCGACCTCGCCGGGCCGGGCCTCGACCGCGACCGCGTCTTCTTCCGCAGCCTCGCGACCCGCGGCGCCCACGAGCTGCCCGACCACCTCGCCGACGTCATCGCCTGCGTGCGGGCGGCGGGCTTCGACCTCGTCGTCGTGGAGACCCCCGGCATCGGCCAGGGCGACGCCGCCGTCGTGCCGTTCGTCGACGCCTCGCTCTACGTCATGACGCCCGAGTTCGGCGCCGCCAGCCAGCTCGAGAAGATCGACATGCTCGACTTCGCCGACGCCGTGGCCATCAACAAGTTCGAGCGGCGCGGCGCGGAGGACGCGCTGCGCGACGTCGGACGCCAGCTGGTGCGCAACCGCGAGGCCTTCGGCTCGCAGCCGGGCGACATGCCGGTCTTCGGCACCTCGGCGGCCACCTTCGACGACGACGGCGTCACCGCGCTCTACCAGCACCTGCGCGACCTGCTCGTCGGCCACGGCCTCCCCGCCGGCGACGGGGTGCTCGCCCCGGTCGACACGAAGCGCTCCACCCGCATCCGCCAGGTGCTGCCCGCCGACCGCACGCGCTACCTCGCCGAGATCTCCGCGACCGTGCGCGACTACCACGCCCGCACCGACGCGCTCGTGGCCGCGGCCCGCCGCGTCGACCGGCTCGCGCAGGTGCGCGCGGAGCTCACCGCCGCGGACCGTTCCACCGGCGACGTCGACGCGCTGCTCGACGACGCCCGCACCGAGCTGCCCCGCGAGGTCGCCGAGCAGGTCGAGGCGTGGCCGGCGGTCGTCGCGTCGTACTCGGGCGACGAGCAGGTCGTGCGGGTGCGGGACCGCGAGATCGTCACGCAGCTGACCCGCGAGTCCCTGTCGGGCAACAAGATCCCCCGCGTCGCGCTGCCGAGCACCGACGAGGTCGGCGAGCTGGTGCGCTTCTGGCGCCGGGAGAACCTGCCCGGCCACTTCCCCTTCACCGCCGGTGTGTTCCCGTTCAAGCGCGACGGCGAGGACCCGGCCCGGATGTTCGCCGGCGAGGGCGACCCGGCGCGCACGAACCGCCGCTTCCGCCTCCTCAGCGAGGGCCAGCCGGCGACCCGGCTGTCGACGGCCTTCGACTCGGTCACCCTCTACGGCCGCGACCCCGACGAGCGCCCCGACATCTACGGCAAGGTCGGCACGTCCGGTGTCAGCGTCGCGACGCTCGACGACATGCGGGTGCTCTACGACGGCTTCGACCTCACCGACCCGACCACCAGCGTCTCGATGACGATCAACGGCCCGGCCCCCACGGTGCTGGCGTTCTTCCTCAACACCGTCATCGACCAGCAGGTCGACGCCTTCCGCGAGCGGGAGGGCCGCGAGCCGGGCGCCGAGGAGCGCGCGCTGCTGGCGGCGCACGCCGTGTCCAGCGTGCGCGGCACCGTGCAGGCCGACATCCTCAAGGAGGACCAGGGCCAGAACACCTGCCTGTTCTCCACCGAGTTCAGCCTGCGGATGATGGGCGACATCCAGCAGTGGTTCATCGAGAACGAGGTGCGCAACTTCTACTCGGTCTCCATCTCCGGCTACCACATCGCCGAGGCCGGGGCGAACCCCATCAGCCAGCTCGCCTTCACGCTCGCGAACGGCTTCACGTACGTCGAGAGCTACCTCGCCCGCGGCATGGACGTCGACGCCTTCGCGCCCAACCTGTCGTTCTTCTTCTCCAACGGCATGGACCCGGAGTACTCGGTGATCGGCCGCGTCGCCCGCCGCATCTGGGCGGTCGCGATGAAGGAGCGGTACGGCGCGGGCGAGCGCAGCCAGAAGCTGAAGTACCACGTGCAGACCTCCGGCCGCTCGCTGCACGCGCAGGAGATGGACTTCAACGACATCCGCACCACGCTCCAGGCGCTCATCGCCATCTACGACAACGCCAACTCCCTGCACACGAACGCGTACGACGAGGCCGTCACGACGCCCAGCACGGAGTCGGTGCGCCGGGCGCTCGCGATCCAGCTCGTCATCAACCGCGAGTGGGGCCTGGCGATGAACGAGAACCCGCTGCAGGGCTCCTACGTGATCGACCAGCTGACCGACCTCGTCGAGGAGGCCGTGCTGGCGGAGTTCGACCGCATCTCCGAGCGGGGCGGCGTGCTCGGCGCGATGGAGACCGGATACCAGCGCGGACGCATCCAGGACGAGTCGATGCTCTACGAGCACCGCAAGCACGACGGGTCGCTGCCGATCATCGGCGTCAACACCTTCCGCCGTCCCGACGCCGACGGCGGCACCCCGCAGACGGTCGAGCTGGCCCGCGCCACCGAGGACGAGAAGCAGGCGCAGCTGCGGCGGCTGCGCGCCTTCAAGGAGGCCCACCGCGACGAGGCCGAGGACGCGTTGGCGCGGCTCAAGGCCGCGGCCACCTCGGGGGAGAACGTCTTCGCGGTGCTCATGGACGCCGCGCGGGTCTGCACGCTGCAGCAGGTGACCGAGGCGTTCTTCGAGGTGGGCGGGGCCTACCGCCGCAACGTCTGAACGGCCGCGCACGCCTCGTGAGAGGGTCGTCCCCGACGTGGCCGGGCGCCGGGCCCGACCACGACGCGGAGGAGTGACGATGCGCCGAGGGCGGGTGGGGCTGCTGGTCGGTCTGGCGGCGGGCGCCGCCGTGCTGGGTGGCTGCTCCGAGACGCTCCCCGACTTCGACGCCGCCCAGGTGGGCGACGCCGTCGCGGCCGAGCTGGAGCGCACCGGCGGCGCGGCCCCCGACGAGATCTCCTGCGGGCCCCTGCCGGCCGAGGCCGAGGAGATGACGACGTGCACCTACGTGCTGGGCGACCGCACGCAGGAGGCCGAGGTGGTGGTCACGGCCGTCGTCGACACCGACGTCGAGTTCACCGTCGAGCCGACCCGCACGTTCCTGACCGCCGAGCAGCTCACCCCGCTCGTGGCGCAGGAGATGACCACCGAGGGCAGCCCCGGCGACGTCACCTGTCTCGACGAGCTCGACCTCGACGAGGGCGCCCGGGTCTACTGCGCGCAGACCGCGGGGACGACCGTGACCGACCTGGCGGTCACCGCCCAGAGCGGACCCGCCGACCCCGTGACCCTCGAGATCGAGATCGACGACCGGGCCGCGAGCGAGAGCGGGCAGTAGCGCGGGACGCCCGGTCGACGGCCGGGAGGGCGGCCCGCGGTTGGGAGGACCCCTGCGGGGGTACGACGCGCCCGGGCCGGCCGCGGCCCCTCCCCCACCTCGAACGGAGCACCACCATGCGCAGCCCCCTCACGACGGGCACCGCCCTCCTCGCCCCGGCCGCCGTCGTCGCGGCCCTGCTGCTGGGCGGCTGCTCCTCGCAGGTCGCCCAGGACGACGTGGAGGACCAGATCACCGAGCAGCTCACCGAGGTCGTGGGGCAGGAGCCGGCGGACGTCGACTGCCCCGACGACCTCGAGGCCGAGGAGGGCGCCACCATGACGTGCGTGCTGACGGCGGAGGACGACACCACCATCGACGTGGGGGTCGAGGTCACCGCGGTCGACGGCGACGACGTCTCCTTCGACATCCAGGTCGCCGACGAGCCCAACGAGTGATCGACGCGTGAGCGGGGACGGGCGGGACGACGTGCGCGACGACCTGGGTGTCGCGGTCGCGCTGCCGGCGCGCGTCGGTCGCGTCGTCTCGCTGGTGCCCTCGCTGACGGAGGCCCTCGCCGACGTGCGCCGCGACGCGCTGGTCGGCGTCACCGACTGGTGCACGCACCCGGCCGACCTCGCCGACGACCCCGGCCTCGCGCGGGTGCGCGGCACCAAGAACCCCGACGTGCGGCGCATCGTCGACCTCGCCCCCGACGTCGTCGTGGCGAACAAGGAGGAGAACCGGGAGCTCGACGTGCGGCGCCTGCGCGAGGCCGGCGTGGCCGTGTGGGTGACGGACGTCGTCGACGTGCCCGGGGCCGTCGGCTCGATGGAGCGGCTGCTCGACGCGCTGGGCTGGGCCCGCCCGTCGTGGTTGACCCGGGCGCGGGCGGAGTGGTGCGGACCGGTGCCCGCCGTGCGGGGGCGGGTCGTCGTACCCGTCTGGCGCGACCCGTGGATGGTCGTCGGTCCCGCCACCTTCACGGCCGACCTGCTGCGCCGCGTCGGGCTCGAGGTGACGGGCGGCGACCCGGCGACCGGCCGCTACCCCCGGGCCGAGGCCGCCGACCTCGACGCCGGCGGCGCCGACCTCGTGCTGCTGCCGGACGAGCCGTACGTCTTCACCGCCGCCGACGGCCCCGAGGCGTTCACCCGCACGCCGACGCGGCTCGTCAGCGGGCGCCTGCTCACCTGGTACGGCCCCTCGCTCGGCGACGCCCGGGCGCACCTCGCCGCCGCGACCCGCGACCTGCCGTAGCGGGACTCCGTTCCCACCGAACGGGACCGCGGCCTATCCTCCATCCATGAGCAGCGATTCTCCCCAGAAGATCGTCCTCGTCGACGGCGCGCGCACCCCCGTCGGCAGCTTCGGCGGCGTCCTCAAGGACGTCCCCGGCTTCGAGCTGGGCGCCACGGCGACGACGGCCGCCCTCGAGCGGGCGGGCGTGGCGGGCGACGACGTGCAGGAGGTCGTCATGGGCTGCATCGGCCAGGTCGGCCCCGACGCCTACAACGCGCGCCGTGTGGCCGTCACCGCGGGGCTGCCGAAGAACGTGCCGGCGTACACCGTCAACCGGCTCTGCGGCTCGGGCCTGCAGGCCATCTGGTCGGCCGCCATGGAGATGCGCTGGAACGACCTCGACCTCACCGTCGCGGGCGGCGACGAGTCGATGTCCCGCATGCCCTTCTACGACTTCGGCGCCCGCAACGGCTACAAGCTCGGCAACCGCGAGCTCGTCGACGGCACCGTCATGATGCTCACCGACCCGTTCCACGGCATCCACATGGGCGTCACGGCCGAGAACGTCGCCGAGAAGTACGGCGTCTCGCGCGCCGAGCAGGACGAGTTCGCGCTGGAGTCCCAGCGCCGCGCCGCGACCCCCGAGGCCCGCGCCGCGTTCGCCGAGGAGATCGTCGCCGTGGAGGTCGGGGGCCGCAGGCCGACGACCGTCGAGGTCGACCAGCACCCCAAGCCCGAGACGACCCTCGAGGTGCTGTCGAACCTGCGTCCCGCGTTCAGCAAGGGCGGCTCGGTCACCGCCGGCAACGCCTCGGGCATCAACGACGGCGCCGCCGCCGTGGTGCTCGCCTCCGAGCGGGCCGCTGCCGAGCGCGGCCTCACGGGGCTCGTCACCCTCGAGGCCGTCACCACCGGCGCCATGGAGCCCGAGCTGATGGGCTACGCCCCCGTGCTCGCCCTGCAGGCCCTCTTCGAGAAGACCGGCACGAGCCCGTCCGACATCGACGTCGTCGAGCTCAACGAGGCCTTCGCCTCCCAGGCCGTCGCCGTCGTCCGCGACGCCGGGCTCGACCCCGCCAAGGTCAACCCGTACGGCGGCGCGATCGCCCTGGGCCACCCCGTCGGCGCCACCGGCGCCATCCTCGCCCTGCGCGTGGCCAAGGAGCTGCACCGCAGCGACAAGGAGCTCGGCGTCGTCACCATGTGCATCGGCGGCGGCCAGGCCCTCGCCGCGCTCTTCCGGCGCGTCTGAGCCGCGGGCCTCAGGCCAGGCCCTGCTCCTCCAGCCAGTCGGCCGCGATGTCGGCGGCCGGGGACTGGTCCTCGACGCTGCGGACGTTGAGCTCGAGCAGGCCCTCGGGGGTCAGGCGCGAGCTGACCTCGTCGATGATCGCCGCGGCCTCGTCGTCGACGTTGTCACTGGCGACCGGCACGACGTGGGAGGCGAGGAACAGGCCCTCGGGGTCCTCGAGCACGACGAGGTCGTTCTGCGCCACCACCGGGCTCGCCGTGTAGACGATGGCGAGCTGGATGTCGCCGGCCTCCAGCGCGTCCACGGTCAGCTGGCCGCCGCCGTCCTCGATGGGCGTGAAGCCCACCTCCACGCCGTACGCCTCCTGCAGGCCCTGCGGGCCGTTGGGGCGGCTCTCCGCCTCGGAGTTCGCGCCGAGGGTGAGCTCCACCGGCACGTCGGCGAGGTCGGCGGCGGAGGTCACGCCGTACTGCTCGGAGAACTCGCGGGTGACGACGTAGGAGTCCTGGTCGGTGGCGTCCGCCTGGTCGAGGACGCGCAGCCCCTCGGGCACGGCCTCCTCGAGCGCCGCGTAGACGTCGTCGGTGAGGCGGGCGGTGGTGTCGGGCTCCCAGTACTGCAGCAGCGGGCCCGAGTACTCCGGGAAGAGGTCGATCGAGCCGTCCTCGATCTCGGGCAGGTAGACCTCGCGCTGGCCGATGCGGAAGTCGCGCTGCACCTCGACGTCCTCGGCCTCCAGGGCCTGGGCGTAGATCTCGGCGATGATCTCGGACGAGTAGTAGTCCTGCGACCCGATGACGATGGCGTCGCCGTCGCGCTCGGCGGCCAGGGGGTCGGAGTCGGAGGACCCGCAGCCGGCGGCCAGGCCCAGGGTGGTGGCGAGGGCGAGGGCGGCCGTGGCGCGGCGACGGAGCGGGGTCATCAGGGGGTCCTCTCGACGGGTGGTGCGGTGACGTCGTGCTTCGGAGCCGGCGGCTCCCCCGGTTTGCCCCGGGCGACGGTGGTCCCGGTCACGGTGCGGCGGCGGGCTCCCGCCGTCCGCACCCCGGCCGGGGAGACGAGGCGCTGCAGGCCCGCGAGCAGGAGCTCGAGGACGAGCGCGAGGGCGGCGACGAGCAGCGCGGCGGCGAGCATCTCGTCGTAGCGGCGGGCCTTGAGCCCGGCGAACAGCAGCCGGCCGAGGCCGACGTCGGCGGTGTACGCCGCCAGCGTCGCCGTGGCGACGACCTGCAGGGTGGCCGAGCGCAGGCCGCCGACCACGAGGGGCGCGGCCAGCGGCAGCTCGACGCGCCGCACGACCTGGGCCTCGCTCATGCCGACCGCCCGCGCCGCGTCGACGGTGACGCGGTCGACGGACTCCACGCCGGCGTACGCGCCCGCGAGCAGGGGCGGGGCGGCGAGCACGACGAGGGCGAGGACGGGGGCGGTGAGGCCGATGCCCGACGCGAGGGCGACGAGGGTGAGCAGACCGAGGGTGGGCACGGCGCGCGCGGCGCTGGCGGTCACGACGACGAGCCCGCGGCCGCGGCCGGTGTGCCCGACGAGCACGCCCAGCGGCAGCGCGACCGCCGCGGCGATGCCCACGACCAGCGCGGAGACGGCGAGGTGCTGGAGCAGGCGGGCGGTGACCCCGCCCTCGCCCGACCAGTGGTCGGCCTCGCCCAGCCAGCGGAGCGCCTCCAGCAGCAGGCTCACGCCGCCTCCCCCACCGGTACGGCGGACGCCCCGCCCCGGGTACGACGGGTGCGCCGGGCCGGGCGCGACCAGGGCATGAGCGTCCGGCCGACGAGCACGCAGACGGCGTCGAGGAGCACGGCGAGGACGACGACGAGCACGAGGCCGGTCAGCACCTCGGCACGGATGCCGCGCTGGAAGCCGTCGGTGAACAGCGTGCCGAGGCTGCTGATGCCGATGACGGCGCCGACGCTGACGAGGCTGACCGTGCTCACGGTGACCACCCGCAGGCCCGCGAGCAGCACCGGTCCGGCCAGCGGCAGCTCGACCCGCCAGAAGGCCGACGTGCGGGAGTACCCCATCGCCGTGGCCGCGTCGCGCGCGGGCGCGGGGACCGAGGCGAAGGCGTCGGCGGCCGAGCGCACGAGCACGGCGACGCCGTACACCGTCAGCACGATGACCATCGTGGCCGCGGAGCGCAGCGGCGTGCCGGCCAGCACGGGCACGATGATGAAGAGCGGCAGCGACGGGATGGCGTAGAGCAGCCCGACGCCGACCAGCAGCGGGCCCCGGGCGCGGCGCACGTGGTGGGCCAGCCAGCCCAGCGGGACGGCGAGGAGCAGCGACGCGAGGATCGCGGGCACGCTCAGGGCCAGGTGGGTGAGCGTCAGCTCGAGCACCTGCTCGTGGTTCTGCGACAGCCACCTCACGCGGTGCGCACGTCCTTCGTCCCCGCCTCGGCGGCCCCGCCCTCGAGCAGCCCCAGCGGGCGGCCCGAGGCGTCGACGACGAGACGGGAGCCGTTCTCCTCCCGCACGCTCAACCGCCGGCGTGCCGAGCGCAGGCCCACGAAGTCCGCGACGAAGTCGTCGGCCGGGTCCGCCAGGATCTCCGCCGGGGTGCCCGACTGGGCGACGACGCCGCCCGCACGGAGGATGACGACCTCGTCGCCGAGCGCGAACGCCTCGTCGACGTCGTGGGTGACGAACAGGACGGTCTTGCCGAGCTCGCCCTGGAGGCGGCGCAGCTCGACCTGCAGGTCGGCGCGCACGATCGGGTCGACGGCACCGAAGGGCTCGTCCATGAGGAGCACGTCGGGGTCGGCCCCGAGGGCCCGCGCGACGCCGACCCGCTGCTGCTGGCCGCCGGAGAGCTGGGCCGGGTAGCGGTCGGCGAGCGCCACGTCGAGGCCCACCAGCTCGACCAGCTCGAGCGCCCGGGCGCGGGCCTCGCGCCGCCCGGCGCCGAGGAGGCGCGGGACGGTGGCGACGTTGTCGGCGACGGTGCGGTGGGGCAGGAGCCCGCCGGCCTGCAGCACGTAGCCGATGGAGCGGCGCAGCTCGACGGCGTCGCGCTCGCGCACGTCGGCACCGTCGACGAGCACCGTGCCGGCGCTCGGGTCGACCATCCGGTTGACCATCCGCAGCAGCGTCGTCTTGCCGCAGCCCGACGAGCCGAGCAGCACGACGGTGCGCCCGCGGGGCACGACGAGGCTGAGGTCGCCCACGGCGACGGTGCCGTCGGCGTACTCCTTGCGGACCGAACGGAACTCGATCACCGGCCACCTCCTCGGCGGCCACGGAGCCGCCTGACGTCCGGTGGATTCTTGCAGGGGGTCCCCCGCCGCTGTCCGCATCGTGGACAGCGGCGGGGGCCCGCCGCGGTCAGGACAGGTCGGCCAGTGCGCTGTCGATGGCGCGGTGGAAGGTCGGGTAGGCCCAGATCATCTCGCGCAGCGAGGTGACCGGCACGGCGGCGTGGATGGCCAGCGTGAGCACGGCCTGGATCTCGCCGGCCGCCGGCCCGACGACGGTCGCGCCGACGAGCACGCCGCGGTCGGCGTCCTCGACGACCTTCACGATCCCGGTCGCGCCCGGGCCGTGGGTGAACCCGCGGGACGACTCCTCGAGCCGCGTCGCGCCCACCCGCACCGCGAGCCCGGCAGCGCGCGCGTCGGCCTCGGTCAGCCCCGCGCCCGCGACCTCGGGGTCGGTGAACGTCGTGTGCGGCAGCGCGTCGTACCGCGCGGGGGCCCCGTCCTGCCCCAGCAGGTCGCGCAGCGCGATCGCCGACTGGCACATCGACACGTGGGTGTAGGCGCCCTCCCCGACGACGTCGCCGATGGCCCACAGCCACGGCAGCGGCCCGTCCGCGCCCACGACGTGCAGGCGGTCGTCGACCGGCAGGCTGCGGGCGGTGGCGTCGAGGCCGATGCTGTCGAGGCCGACGAGGTCCAGGTTCGGGGTGCGCCCGGCGGCCACGAGCAGCTGGTCGGCCCGCAGCTCCTGGCCGTCGTCGAGGGCGAGGGTGAAGGCCCCGTCGGCGTGGTCGACGGCCGTGGCGCCGACCCCGGTCAGCACCCGCACGCCGTCCGCGACGAGGGCGTCGGCGAGCACTGCGGACGCCTCGGGCTCGTCGCGCGGCAGCAGCCGGTCGCCGTGCTGCACCACGGTGACCCGCACGCCGAAGCGCGCGAACGTCTGCGCGAGCTCGCACCCGATGGGGCCGCCGCCCAGCACCACGAGGCTGCCGGGCAGCTCGGTGGCGCGCACGGCGTCGCGGTTGGTCCAGTACGGCGTGCCCTCCAGCCCGGGCAGGTGCGGGGCCGCGGGGCGGGTGCCGGGGTTGAGCACGACGCCGCGGCGCGCGACGTACGTCGTCTCCGTGCCGTCCGCGGCGGTGACGACGACGCGGCGCTCGCCGACGAGCCGGCCGGTGCCGCGGGCGACCCTGCCGCCCGCGTCCTCGAGGCGCTGCACGGCGGCGGTGTCGTCCCAGCCGGCGGTGGCCTCGGCCGAGACCCGCTCGGCGACGGGGCGCCACGACGGCACGACCTCCACGTCACCGGCGAGGCGACCGGCGCGCCGGGCCTCCGCGAGCGCGTCGGCGGCGCGCAGCATCATCTTCGAGGGGATGCAGCCGTAGTAGGGGCACTCGCCGCCGACCAGGTGCTGCTCGACGGCCACCACCTCGAGCCCGGCCCGCGCGGCGCCGCCCGCGAGGGCCTCACCGCCCGGTCCCGTCCCGATCACGACCAGGTCCACCTCGCGCACGTCGCTCATGCGCCCAGCATCGCGCGCCGGCGGCGGGGGCGCCACGCCGGCGCCCGTCAGCCGACGGCGAGGTGCACGGCAAGCGCGAGGCCGGCCACGCCCACGGCCCAGCGCAGCGGCGTCTCGGGCAGGACGCGCACGGCGTGCGGGCCCAGGAGGCCGCCGACGAGCGCGCCGAGCCCCAGGCTGGCGGCCGCCACCCAGTCGACGGGGGCGAGCACGACGTACACGACGGAGGCGACCGCGTTCGCCGCGCACAGCACGAGGTTCTTCACGGCGTTCGTGACCGCGTAGGCCTCGGTCGTCTGCACGGACAGCACCGCCAGCAGGATGATGCCAGCCGCGGCGCCGAAGTACCCGCCGTACACCCCGACGAGGGCGATGAGCAGGCCACCGGCCCACGCCCGCCCCACGGGGGGTGGCTCCCCCGCGGCGAGCCGCCGCTCGCGGCGCCGCGCGACGGACGCACGGATGCGGTCGCGCGCGAGCAGCAGCACGGCGCCGAGCGCGACGAGGCCCGGCACGACGACCTCGAACGTGTCCTCGCCCCCGGCCAGCAGCAGGGCGGCCCCCACCGTGCCGCCGAGCGCCGACCAGGCGCACAGCCGCAGCACGCGCCCGCCCTGGCCGGCCAGCTCGCGGCGCGAGGCCAGCCCGGCGCCGGCGCCGTTGGCCAGCAGCCCCACCGTGTTGCTGACGTTGGCCGCCAGCGGCGGCAGCCCGGCGGCCAGCAGGGCCGGGTAGGACACCAGCGACGCGAGGCCGGCGACCGACCCGCAGAGGCCCGCCCCGACCCCCGCGAGCACGAGGAGGAGGACGTCGCTCACGCGGTCCCCGGCACCCCGGCGGTGCCGGTGGGCCCGGCGGCGTCCGCGCGGTCGAGCAGCGCGGTCACGACCGTGAGCACCCCGGCCTCGGTGTGCGAGGGCGCGAGGTGGCGGGCCCGGCGCCGGACCTCCGGGTGCGCCTCGGCCATGGCGAAGGAGCCCTCCGCCGCGTCGAGCATCTCGAGGTCGTTGAGGTAGTCGCCGAACGCGACCGTGTGCTCCGGGCCGATGCCCAGCTCGTCCTGCAGGCGCCGCACGGCGTCGCCCTTGGTGACGCCCGCGGGCATGACGTCCACCCAGTGCGCGCCGGAGACGACGACCTGGTGGGTGGCCCGCAGGCCCGCGAGGGCCGCCTCGACCGGGTCGGTGCCGTCGGCGGCGTGCACCGCCACCTTCACGAACGCGTCGTCGACGGCGTCGAGGTCGTCCACCACCTCGAGCGCCGCGTAGTAGCGGCGCACCTCGGCGAGGAACGCCTCGTCGGTGCGCTCGACGTACGCCGTCCGCTTGCCGCAGAGCACGACCCCGACGTCGGCCCCGGCGGCGACCACGCGTCGTACGGCGGCGACCACCCCCGTGACGACCTCGCGCTCGAGCGTCGTCGAGCTGAGCTCGACGCCGTCGCGCACGACCATCGTGCCGTTCTCGGCGATGAAGACCATGCCGTCCCGCGCCCGCTCGAAGGTGCGCGCCAGCGTCGCGTACTGCCGCCCGCTGGCCGGCGCGAAGGCCACGCCCGCGGAGCGCAGGCGCTCCAGCAGGGGCCACAGGCCGTCCGGCACCTCGCCGCGGCCGTCGAGCAGCGTGCCGTCCATGTCGACGACGACGAGGCGGAGGCCGGCGGGCAGGTCGGGCAGGTCGAGCGGCTGCGCGGTGGTCACCCGGCCAGGCTCGCACGGGGTACGGCGGGCCGCCGCGCCGGTGGGCGCGTCAGCCTCCTCACCCCGCCCGGGCCACCTCGAGCATGCGCTCGACGGCGACCACCTTGACGCGGGGGCGGCCGGCGGCCCGGCCGGCCGTGCGCTCGTGCGCGTCGAGCGCCTTCCAGCCCGCGAGGTCGACGTGGTCCGGCAGCAGGTCGGCCAGGTCGGCGACCCCCGGGCCGGCGGCCGGGACGGGCAGCACCCCGTCGCGGAGGTCGTCGAGGAGGAGGCCGACGCTCTGCCGGGCGCACGCCTTGTTGGTGCCGACCACGCCGGACGGGCCGCGCTTGATCCAGCCGGTGACGTAGAGCCCCGGCTGCTCGCGGTCGTCGACGAGAACGCGGCCCTGCGCGTTGGGCACGACGCCGCGCAGCTCGTCGAACGGGAGGTCGGCCACGGGGCGACCGCGGTAGCCCACGGCCTTGAGCACGAGACCGCACGCCAGGTCCTCGGTCTCCCCGGTGCCCTTCGCCGCGGCCCGGCCCCCGGCCTCGACGAGCTCGTTGCGCTCGAGGCGGACGCCGGTGACGCGGTCGTCGCCGAGCAGCGCCCGCGGGGAGGCCAGGAAGCGCAGCCGGACGACCCGCCCGCCCCCGTCCGCCGGCACCCCCGCCGCCGCGACCTCGCCGAGCAGGTCGACCTTGGCCTGCAGGGCCACGTCGTCGGTGCGCGCCCCGGCGACCTGGTCGGGGTCGACCGCCACGGTGAGGCCCGGGGCACTGCGCAGCCCGATGAGCTCCGGCGTGGTGAACGCCGCCTCGAGCGGGCCGCGGCGCCCGATGACGACGACCTCCCGCACCCGCGAGGACCGCAGCGCCTCGAGGGCGTGGTCGGCGACGTCGGTGCGGGCCAGGGCGTCGGGGTCCTGGGCCAGCACGCGGGCCACGTCGAGGGCGACGTTGCCGTTCCCCAGCACGACGACCCGCTCGCAGGACAGGTCGAAGCTCAGGTGCGCGAAGTCGGGGTGGCCGTTGTACCAGGCCACGAAGTCGGTGGCGGAGTGCACACCGGGGAGGTCCTCGCCCTCGACGCCGAGGGGGCGCTCCTGCAGGGCGCCGACCGCGTAGACCACCGCGTGGTAGCGCTCGGCGAGCTGGGCGTGGGTGACGTCGCGCCCCACCTCGACGTTCGAGAGCAGCCGGACGCCCTTGCGTCGGAGGACGGTGGCGAAGACGTCGGCGACGGCCTTCGTGTCCTGGTGGTCGGGCGCGATGCCGTAGCGGACCAGGCCGAACGGCGTCGGCAGGCGCTCGATGACGTCGACCTGCACGTCGAGCCCGCGCTGGGCCAGCAGCTCCTCGGTGGCGTAGCAGGCGGCCGGGCCCGAGCCGACGACGGCGACGCGCAAGGGGTGGGCCACCGCGCTCCAGTCGCGGCGGGGCGGCACGGGTGCGGTGGCGGGGTAGTCGGCGTGCGCCGGGTCGGTGAACCAGCGGGCGTTGACCTCCTCGAACTGCGCGGCGTCACCCTCGAGGTCGTAGTCGGCCTGGATGGCGCGCACCGGGCACGCGTCGACGCAGGCGCCGCAGTCGATGCACTCCGCCGGGTCGATGTAGAGCATCTCCGCCGTGCCGTAGTCGGGCTCGTCCGGTGTCGGGTGGATGCAGTTGACGGGGCAGACGGGCACGCACGAGGCGTCGTTGCAGCAGCTGCGCGTGATGACGTGGGTCATGGTGCTCTCCGTCGTGGTCCGGCGTGACGAGCACCATACTAATCATGCGCACGATTGGCGTCGCGGCGGCGACCTAGGAGTCAGCCGCCAGCGAGCAGTGCGTCGAGCGTGAGCGGGTCGCGGCCGGTCAGGGCGCGTACGGCGTCGGTGCTGCGGGCGAGCTCGCCCGCAGCGATGGCCGTGTACGTCGAGACCCAGGCGTCCTCCTGCCAGCGGGGCGCGCCCCAACGGCGGCGCGACGCGTAGGCCTCCTCGACGGTCTCGTCGTGGAAGGTCACCGGGCGGCCGGTGGCCGTCGCGATGCGCGTCGCGACCTCCGTGAGCGTGAGCGCCTCGGCACCGGTCAGCTCGTGGGTGCGGCCGACGTGGTCGTCGGGCGCGAGGAGCACGGCGACGGCGGCGCGGGCGACGTCGGCGCGCGCCACCGCAGCGACGCGTCCGTCGCCCGCGGGGCCGCGCAGCACGTCGTCCTCGCCGACGAAGAGGGGGAAGACGTCGAGGTAGAAGTTGTCGCGCAGGAAGGTCGTGGCCATCCCGCTGGCCCGGAGGTGCTCCTCGGTCGCGAAGTGGTCGCGCCCGAGCGTGAAGGTGCAGTCGGGAGCGGCGGCGGCGAACGAGGTGTAGACGACGTGCCGCACGCCGGCGGCCACGGCGGCGTCGACGAACCCGCGGTGCACGTCGACGCGGTCCTCGGTCTCCGACGCCGAGACCATGAACAGCGTGCCGACCCCCGCGAGCGCGGCGACGGCCGCCCCGGGATCGGCGTAGTCGCAGCGCACCGCCGTCGCGCCGGGGAGCTCGGGCGCCCGCTCGGGGCTGCGGGCGAGCAGGCGCTGCTCGACGCCACGGCCCGCGAGCTCCCGGGCGACGAGGCCGCCGAGGGCCCCGGTCACGCCCGTCACGGCGATCGGCGACGAGGTCACGGGTCCTCCAGGGGGTCGAGGGGCGCAGCGCGGCCGGTGACCCGGCAGCGGTTCCGCACGCTACCCCCGCTCGCCGCCGGCGGGGGCGAGGTGGCGCAGCTCGGTGCGGTAGGCGCCGTACGCCGCCCGCAGGGCCGTGGCCGGCCACCCGGGCGGCAGGAGCGCCGTGGGCAGGAGCGGGTCGGTCGCGAGGTGGCGCACGAGCGCCGCGGCCGCCGCCAGCCGGTCGGCAGGGGCCGCGGCCCGCTCGAGGTCGGCGAGCGCGGCGGTCCCGCGCACCGCCCACCCGTCGAGGTCCCACAGCCGCCGCACCAGGCCGGCGGGCTCGCCCTGCGGGCGCGCGAGGAGGGCCTCCACCACGGGGGACGCGGCGTACGACGCCGCCCGCCGCAGGTTGGCCGGGCGCATCCACACGCCCTCGCGCAGCTCGGCGAGCCGGTGCTCGGCCAGCTCCTGGCGCAGCGCCGCCCGCTCGTCGGCGGGACGTCCCGCGACGACGACGACGACGGTCTCCCAGGTGCCGTCCCACGCCCGCTCCGCGTCGGTGACCGCCTCGTCCTGGCGTCGCTGGCGGGCGACCAGCCGGTCGCCGAGGGCGTACGTCGCGTCGGCGTCGCGCCGCAGGTCGCCCGCCGCCACGGCCCGCGTCAGGGCCACGCGCATCGTCGCGGGCGGCACGCCCACCGTGCTCCCCATCGCGACGAGCTGGCCGGCCCCGAGCCGCTCGGGGTGCGCGCCGAGCGCCAGGCTCAGCGCCACGGAGCGGGCGCTCAGGGTCGGGGGCGGCGGCACCGGGCCATCATGCCGGGTTACATCTGTGGACACAGTCGTGACGAAAAGCGTAACGTCGCGCCATGGCCGCCACCCACGACGTCGTCAACCAGGTCCCGCCGCTGACGGGGCACGACACCGCCCACGACCCCGCTCTCCTCGAGGGCCTCGAGCGCGAGGGCGCGGGCTGGGCGCTCGACGAGGTGCACGCGCTCGGCCGGCTCGCCGGCTCCGCCGAGGCGCAGGAGTGGGGCCGCCTCGCCGAGCGTGTGCCGCCGCGGCTGCACACGCACGACCGCTACGGCCACCGGGTCGACGAGGTGGAGTACGTGCCGGCGTACCACCGCCTGATGGAGACCGCCGTCGGTCACGGGCTGCACGGCGCGCCCTGGGCCGACGACCGCCCGGGCGCCCACGTCGCGCGGGCCGCGAAGTTCCTCGCGTGGTCGGTCGACGCCGGCCACGGCTGCCCGATCTCGATGACCTACGCCGTCGTCCCGGCGCTGCGGGCGGACCCCGAGCTGGCGGCGCGCTTCGAGCCGCTGCTCACGAGCCGCGTCTACGACCCGGTGCTGCGCGAGCCCACCACGAAGCGCGGCCTCACGGCCGGCATGTCGATGACGGAGAAGCAGGGCGGCTCCGACGTGCGGGCCGGCACGACGCGGGCCACGCCCCAGGCGGACGGCTCCTACCGGCTGGTGGGCCACAAGTGGTTCACCTCGGCGCCCATGTCCGACCTCTTCCTCGCCCTGGCCCAGGCACCCGGCGGCCTGTCCTGCTTCCTGCTCCCCCGGGTGCTGCCGGGCGGCGAGCGCAACGCCCTGCGCTTCCAGCGCCTCAAGGACAAGCTGGGCAACCGCTCGAACGCGTCGTCGGAGATCGAGTACGACGAGGCGACCGGCTGGCTCGTCGGCGAGGAGGGGCGCGGCGTGCGCACCATCGTCGAGATGGTCAACATGACCCGCCTCGACTGCGTGCTGGGCTCGGCGGCCGGCATGCGCACCGCCCTCGTCGCGGCCGCCCACCACGCCCGCCACCGCCACGCCTTCGGCCGGGCGCTCGTCGACCAGCCGCTCATGCGCAACGTGCTGGCCGACCTCGCGATCGAGTCCGAGGCGGCGACCACCGCGGCGCTGCGGCTCGCCGGCGCCAACGACCGCGCCGTGCGCGGCGACGAGGGCGAGGCGGCCCTGCGCCGCATCGCCCTCGCCGTCACGAAGTACGCCGTGTGCAAGCGCGCCCCGATGGCGGCCGGCGAGGCCATGGAGTGCCTCGGCGGCAACGGGTACGTCGAGGACTTCGACCTCGCCCGGATCTACCGCGAGCTGCCCCTGCTCTCCATCTGGGAGGGCTCGGGCAACGTCGCCGCGCTCGACGCGCTGCGCGCGCTGGCCCGCGAGCCGCACACCCTCGACGCCTTCCTCGCCGAGGCCGAGCTCGCCACGGGCGCCGACCGCCGGTACGACGACGCGCTGGGCGACCTGAAGAAGGAGCTGACGTCGTTCGACGACATCGAGCTGCGGGCCCGGCGCGTGGTGGAGCGGATGGCGTTCGTCTTCCAGGGCGCCCAGCTCGTGCGCCACGCCCCGCACGCCGTCGCCGACGCCTTCTGCGCGACCCGCCTCGCGGGCGACTGGGGCAGCGCGTTCGGCACCCTGCCGGCGGGCCTCGACCTCGAGCCCGTGCTGGAGCGCACCGCGTCGGGGCTGTGAGCCGCCCGTCCGGGTGACATCTGGGCTCTTCCGGCGACAGGTGTCCTCGGTCACGCCTAGCATCCCGGGCATGCACACCCTCCCCCGGCGCCGGCAGTCGCTGCTCGGTGCCGCCCTCCTCGTGCTCGCGACGCTCGTCGCGTCCACCCTCCCCGCCACGACGACCGCGTCCGCGGCCGCCGCTGCCGCTCCCGGGCGCGTCCTCCACGTCTCCCCGAACGGGCGCGACACGAACAACGGCTCCGCGGGTGCCCCGTGGCAGCACCTGGACACGGCGATGGGCCGGCTGCAGGCGGGCGACACGCTGCTCGTCGCGCCGGGCACGTACGGCGACGGGAACGGCGACGGCGTCATCCGCCCCCGCCTGCAGGCCGGCACGGCCGACGCGCGCATCACGGTGAAGGCGACCGGGCCCGACGTCTTCCTGTCGGTCCCCCTGGGCATCGACAACGCGGCGTACTGGACGTTCGACGGGCTCAACGTCGGCGGCAACGGGGTGGTGGCCACCGGGAGCCGGCCGCAGTACCTGGTGAAGATGCTCGGCGGCACGGGCTGGGTGTTCCGCAACGCGGAGATCTGCTGCTACGGCACCTACGGCCTCGTGCGCATCCACGGGAAGCCGGCCGACTGGACCTTCAGCCACAACCTCGTCTACTCGAACCGCGGGCGCGGGCAGGGCAGCGACCAGGACCACATCATGTACGTCGAGACCGACCGCGGCGCCGGTCCGGGATACATCGAGCGCAACATCCTGGCGGGCGCCTCGAACGGCGCCAACATCAAGCTCGGTCGCGACCGGCAGGACAACCCGGACGGCGGTCCGACCGGGGTGACGATCCGGCGCAACACGCTCGTCGGGGCGTTCAACAACGTGCGCGTCGCCTTCGACACCACCGCGGCGCTCATCGAGGACAACATCACCCTCGGCGCCACGCTGAACTGGCCGAACGGCCCGGCCGCCGTGCAGCCCTACTGCCTCGACGGGCGCGGCAACGTCACGAGGAACGACCTGTGGTGGGGCCCGCCGACCGTGCGCCACACCGACCCGATCCGCGGCACGTACTGCACCTACCGGGGCCAGTGGGTCGACCAGGGCGGCCACGTCAAGCGCGACCCCCGCATCGGCGTCGCGCCGTCCGGCACCTTCAACCAGACCCGCCTGCGCTCGCTGCGCCCCGAGCAGTTCGTGCCCGGTGACGCGATCGCCCGCGGCTACGGCCGGTTCAGCCAGTTCGACCAGGTGCTGGCCGGCGACTGGGACGGGGACGGCGTCGACACCCCCGCCGGCGTGCTCGGCAACCGCGTGCACCTCACCGACCAGGCCACCGACGCCGGCACCTCGGGGGTCGCCCCCGGCGCGGGCGAGGCCGAGCGCATCCTCACCTTCGGCCGCGACGGCTGGCAGTTCGTGGCCGGCGACTGGAACGGCGACGGCATCGACGAGATCGGCGCCTACGACCCCGCCACGGCGACGCTGCACCAGCGCTTCACCGCGAACCGGACGGTGGCGGTCAAGTTCGGCAGCAACGCCCGCCGCTACCAGGCCTACGTGGGCGACTGGAACGGCGACCGCATCGACGACCTCGGGCTGCTCGACCTCACCGACAAGACCTTCCACCTGCGCAACAGCGCCACCCGCACCACGAGCTTCAAGTTCGGGTCGGGCCGCATCGCCTACCAGCCGGTCGCGGGCGACTGGGACGGGAACGGTCGCGACGAGCTGGGCCTGTGGCAGCCGAGCACCCGCACCTTCCACCTGCGGGCCTGCGCCGAGGTCACCTGCACGGGCGCCGGCACCAGCTTCCCCGTCGGCAGCTCCTCGAGCGCGCCCTTCTACCAGCCCGTCGTGGGCCGCTGGGACCGATCGTCGGGCCCCGGTCACACCGTCGGGGTCGTGCTCTGGAACAGCTGGAGCCGGGCCCGCGGCAACGACACCACGAGCGGCTTCTGGCCGACCCGCAGCTACGACGGCTGACCCGCCGCACCGCGCGGGCTCAGAAGACGGGCTTGCCGCCCGTGACGCCGAGCACGGTGCCGGAGACGTAGCTGGCGTCCGCCGGCGAGGCGAGGAACACGAACGCCGGGGCCACCTCGGCCGGCTGGCCGGCCCGGCCCAGCGGCGTGTCCGAGCCGAACTGCTCGATCTTCTCGACCGGCTGGGTCGCAGGCTGCAGCGGCGTCCAGATCGGACCCGGCGCGACCGCGTTGACGCGGATGCCGTGCTCGCCGAGCTCGGCGGCGAGGTTGACCGTCAGGTTGTTGATCGCCGCCTTCGTGGAGGCGTAGTCGAGGAGGCTCGTCGACGGGTCGAACGCCTGGATCGAGGAGTTGTTGATGATGCTGCCGCCGCGCTCCTTCAGGTGCGGGACCGCGGCGCGGGTCAACCAGAACAGCGCGTAGAGGTTCGTCTTCAGCGTGCGGTCGAGCAGCTCGTCGTCGAGGTTCAGGATGCCCTCGCCCCGCGCCATCTGGAACCCGGCGTTGTTGACGAGCACGTCGAGGCGGCCGAGCTCGGCCACCGTCCGCTCCACCACGGCGTCGCACGTCGCGGAGTCGCGCAGGTCGGCCTCGATCGCCACCGCGCGACGTCCCGCCGACTCGACGAGCGCCACGGTCTGCCGGGCGTCCTGCTCCTCGGCGGCCAGGTAGGTGAACGCGACGTCCGCGCCCTCCCGCGCGTACGCCAGCGCCACCGCCCGACCGATGCCGGAGTCACCGCCGGTGATCAGCCCGACCAGGCCTTCGAGCCGGCCGTGCCCGACGTACGACTCCTCGCCGTGGTCGGGGCGGGGCTCCATCTCGTCGGTGAGGCCGGGGGGCTCCTGCTGCTGGGCCGGGTAACCGTCTGCCATGTCTCGTTCCTCCCCGACGCCCGCGGGCGTCGTTCCTCGTCTGCCGGTCCGGCAGTCGTCGTCTGCTCCGTCCGCGCGGCCGGTACCCCGGCCCCGCAGCGCGCACCCGCCGCGGCATGACGCGTCCCGGGCTCGGGTACCAGCCCCGTCGTGGACGCCGTACTGATGATCGACATGCAGCAGGGGTACTTCAGCGCGCCGGAGCTCGAAAAGCAGCGGCCGGCGCTGGTCGACGCCTGCTCGCGGCTGGTGCGCGCCGCCCTCGACGCGGGCGCGCTCGTGGTCGAGGTCGTGACCGTCCACGAGCACGACCGCAGCACGTGGGCCCGCAACATGCTGGAGGACGACAAGCCGTTCCTGCTGCGCGGCTCGGACGAGGCGGCCCGGCTCCCGGGCCTGCCGGAGGTGGGCCCGCCGCACGGCGTGGTGCTGGAGAAGACCCGCGACAGCGCCTTCCACCGCACGGAGCTGGTGGACCTGCTGCGCGAGCGGGGTGTCGACCGCCTGCTGCTGTGCGGCATCTCGACCGAGTCCTGCATCGCGGCCACCGCCCTCGACGCCTACGCCCACGACTTCGAGACGGTGCTCGTCATCGACGCCATCGCCTCGCCGTCGCCGGACACGCACGTGCGGGCGCTCGACCACCTGGGGAGCAGCTACCACCAGCCGGGGGTCGGCGTGGACGACGTCACGGGGACCTTGTCGGGCGCCTGAGACCGCGGCCCGAGCGCGGGGTCCGAGCGCGGGGTCCAGGGGCGGGGTCCAGGGGCCGGATCCGGGCGCAGGCGGTCCACGCGCCGGGGCGGTACCCATCTCCGCGCGTCCCAGCCCCACCGGCTCACCAGGTGGGAACTTCCGGAATGATTCGCCTTCCGACTGGTCCAGACCGGCTGGATGGGTCTAGGTTCGGTGGGTGGCGCCACAAGCGCTGATCTCGTTCTTTCCAGCTCAAGCCGCGGGCTGGCCAGGCACTCGAGGCTCAGGATCCACGATGCCCAACGAAGAACTGTCCCCCACCACCCCCGTCACCAGTGCCCGCCAGAGCGAGCGTGAGCAGCGGCGCGCGGCCACCGCGGCCAGCCTCGAGGCCGCCGGGCGTGCCACCGACCAGGCCGAGCGCGACGCCGCGCTGCGCGAGCTGGTCGTCGCCAACATGGGTGTCGCCCGATCGCTGGCCGCCCGCCAGCGCAACCGCGGCATCCCGATCGAGGACCTGGAGCAGGTCGCCTACCTCGCGCTCGTCCGGGCCGCCGACGGCTTCGACGTCACGCAGGGCAAGGACTTCCTGACGTACGCCGTGCCGTGCATCCGCGGCGAGCTGCGTCGCCACTTCCGCGACCACGGCTGGATGGTCCGCCCGCCCCGCCAGGTGCAGGAGAACCAGTCGGCCGTCATCCGGGCCCGTGACCGCCTCACCGGCGACCACGGCGAGAACGTGCCCGCGGCGGTCATCGCCCGCGAGCTCGAGATCGAGGTCGACGTCGTCGAGCAGGCGCTCGCGGCCGAGGGCTGCTTCCGCCCGGTCTCCCTCGACGCCCCGCTGCCCACCGGCGTCGGTGCGCGGCACGAGGAGACGGTGGTCGACCCGGCCGCCGAGCAGGAGCTCATCGAGGCCCGCGAGACGCTGCGCCCCGCGCTGCGCCAGCTGGGCGAGCGGGAGCGCCGCATCCTCATGCTGCGCTACTTCAACGACCGCACCCAGCAGGAGATCGCCGACGAGCTCGGCATCACGCAGACCCAGGTGTCCCGGCTCCTCGCCGGGATCCTGCGCCAGCTGCGCGAGGTCGTGGGCGCGCCCGCGGCCACGCAGCGCCGCGCCTCCTGAGGCCTCTCCACCCCGCACGAACGACGAAGGGGCGGGACCGGTTCGCCGGTCCCGCCCCTTCGTCGTGCCCCCGCCCTCAGGGCTGGAAGACGACCTTGATCATCCCGTCCTGCTTGTCGCGGAACGCCTTGTAAGCCTCGGGCGCCTCGCTCAGCGGCAGGTGGTGGGTGGCGAAGCCCTCCGTCCCCAGCGGGTCCTCGTCGGTGAGCAGCTCGAGGATCTCGTCGGACCAGCGGTGGACGTTCGCCTGCCCCATCCGCAGCTGGATCTGCTTGTCGAAGATCTGCATGAGCGGCAGCGGGTTGACCGCGCCGCCATACACGCCCGAGATCGAGATGGTGCCGCCGCGCCGCACGGTCTCGATCGCGGTGTTGATCACCACGAGCCGGTCGACGGCGGCCTTCTTCATCAACGGCTCGGCGACGGCGTCGGGCAGGAACTTGACCGCCTTCTGCGCCAGCTCGGCGATGGGCGAGCCGTGCGCCTCCATGCCGACGGCGTCGATGACGGCGTCGGGGCCGCGCCCGTCGGTCATCTCGCGCAGCGTCGCGGCCAGCTCGGCCGGCGGCTGCTCGTCCACCACCTCGGCGCCCCAGGCGGCGGCACGCTGGCGCCGGTCCTCCTCGGGCTCCGAGACGACCACCCGGATGCCGCGGCGCGCCGCGATGCGGGCCGCCATGGCGCCGATGGGTCCACCGCCGATGATCAGCACGGTGTCGCCCTCGCCGACGTTGGCGTACTCCACCGCCTGCCAGGCGGTGGGCAGCACGTCGCTGAGGAAGAGGAAGCGGTCGTCCGGCGGGCCGTGCGGCACCTTGATCGGCAGCGTGTCGCCGAAGGGCACGCGCAGCAGCTCGGCCTGGCCACCGGGCACCTGGCCGTAGAGCTTGCTGTAGCCGAACAGGCTCGCGCCGGTGCCCTGGTCGCGGTTCTGGGTCGTCTCGCACTGGCTGTGCAACCCGCGGCTGCACATCCAGCACGTGCCGCAGCTGACGTTGAACGGCACGACGACCCGGTCGCCGGGCACGAGCGTCTCCACACCGGGACCGACCTGCTCGACGATGCCCATGGGCTCGTGGCCCACGACGTCCCCGGGGGTCATGAACGGGCCCAGCGGCTCGTAGAGGTGCAGGTCCGACCCGCACAGCCCCGTCGACGTGATCTTCACGATCACGTCCCCCGGGTCCTGGATGGTCGGGTCCGGGACCTCCTGCACCCGCATGTCCTGCGAGCCCTGCCACGTCACTGCCTTCACGTTTCACTCCTCGGGTGGTCGGTGGGCGGACCGGATCCGGTACCCACCGCCCCCCCGGCTGCACCCACCGCCGACCCACCCCCGCGCGGCGCGCGCCGGGCCCCGGGCCCGCGTATGCGGCCCCGGGGCAGGGGTACCGGGCGGGCCATGGACCTCGCCCTCGCCCTGCTCCGCCGCGGGTACCACGCCCTGCCCGCCGAGCGCCGACGCAACGGCGGCGCCGACACCTTCACCGCTCGCCTGCTGGGCCGGCGCGCCGTCGTGGTCCGCGGTCGCGCGGGGGCCGAGCTGTTCTACGACACCGACCGCGTCAGCCGGGTGGGCGCCGTCCCGCCGCCCGTGGCCGGCCTCATCTTCGGCCGTGGCGCGCTCCACGGCCTCGACGGCACGGAGCACGCCGAGCGCAAGGCCCTCTTCCTCGACCTCCTCGACGGCGCGGCCGTGCGGGAGGTCACCGGCGAGGTGACGGCCCTCCTCCGCCCGCGCCTCGACGCCCACGCGGCCCAGCCCGACGGGGGCGAGGTCGTGCTCTTCGACCTGCTCGTCGAGGCGTACGGCGACGCGGTGCTGCGCTGGGCCGGCGTACCCGGGTCCGCGGAGGAGAGGCGGGTGCTGTCGCGGCGGATGGCCGCGATCGTCGACGGCTTCGGCGGTGCCGGTACGGCGTACCTGCGCGGCTGGCGCGAACGGGTCCGGATGAACGCGTGGGCCGCGCGCCTCGTCCGTGAGACCCGGCGCGCGTCGTCGGTCGGCGACACGTCGGTGGTCGCCCGGATCGCCGCGACCGACCTGGACGACCGCACGGCCGGCGTCGAGCTGCTCAACGTGCTGCGCCCGACCGTCGCCGTGGCCTGGCCCGCCACCTGGGCCGCGCTCACCCTCGTGGTGGACCGTGCCGCACGGGCCGACCTCGTCGGCGACCCCGGCGCCCGCGCCCGGGTCTGCGTCGCGCACGAGTCGCGCCGCGTGCACCCCTTCGTCCCCGCCCTCGCCGGGCGCATCCGGACCGACACCGAGCACGACGGCGTGCGGCTGCGGCCCGGCGACCACCTCGTGCTCGACGTGCCCGGCACCGACACCGACCCGGCGTGGTGGGACCGTCCCGACGAGTTCGACCCCTCGCGCTTCGCGCACGCCGAGCCCGACCCCTTCGCCTACGTCCCCCAGGGCGGCGGCCACCCCGACCAGGGCCACCGCTGCCCCGGCGAGCCCCTCACCGTGGCCCTGGTGGCCGCGACCCTCGGGGAGCTCGCCCGCCACGACCTCACCGCCGTCGACGACCAGCCGGGCCGGACCGACCGGACCCGGATGCCCCGCCGCCCCCACGGCGGGCTGCGACTGCGCGTGCGCACGACCGACCCGTCCGCCTGAACCCCCACCGGAAGGCACCGTCACGCCATGGACCCCTCCACGCCCGTCAAGAAGGCCGCCCAGCTCGTCGAGGACGCCGCCGAGGCCCTCACCTCCTCCCCCGACACCGTCCCGGGCGTCCCCGCGAGTGCGCCCGCCCCGCTCGAGGAGCCCACGACGCCCCACCCGCCGGCCCCGCCGAAGCCCGACCAGCGGGCGCCCGAGCTGCGCACCGCGACGGGCGCCGAGGCCACCGGGAAGCCCGGCGACCGCCACCAGCAGGGCTCGTACCTGACCACCTCCACCGGGGTGCGGCTGCACGACACCGACCACTCGCTCAAGGCCGGCCGGCGCGGCCCGACGCTGCTGCAGGACCACCACCTGCGCGAGAAGCTCATGCACTTCGACCACGAGCGCATCCCGGAGCGCGTCGTGCACGCGCGCGGCGCGGCCGCCCACGGTCACATCGAGGGCTACGGCACGGCGGCGTCCATCTGCCACGCGAGCGTCTTCGACGAGGGCCGCACGACCCCGGTCTTCGTGCGCTTCTCCACGGTGCTGGGCTCGCGCGGCTCGGCCGACACCGTGCGCGACACCCGCGGCTTCGCGACGAAGTTCTACACCGACGAGGGCATCTGGGACCTGGTCGGCAACAACATCCCGGTCTTCTTCATCCAGGACGGCATCAAGTTCCCCGACGTGATCCACGCCGGCAAGCCGCACCCCGATCGCGAGATCCCGCAGGCCCAGAGCGCCCACGACTCCTTCTGGGACTTCGTCTCGCTCCACACCGAGGCGCAGCACCACACCATCTGGAACATGTCCGACCGGGGCGTCCCGCGCTCCTACCGGATGATGGAGGGGTTCGGCGTCCACACCTTCCGCTGCACCAACGCCGAGGGCGGGACCTCGCTGGTGAAGTTCCACTGGAAGCCGAAGCTGGGCGTGCACTCCCTGACGTGGGAGGAGGCGCAGATGCTCGGCGGCATCGACCCCGACTTCCACCGGCGCGACCTCGCCGACGCGATCGAGGCGGGCTCGTACCCCGAGTGGGAGCTGGGCGTGCAGGTCTTCCCCGACACCCCGGAGCAGATGTTCGAGGGCATCGACCTCCTCGACTCCACCAAGCTGGTCCCCGAGGAGCTCGCCCCGGTGCAGCCGATCGGGCGCCTCGTGCTCGACGCGAACCCGACGAACTTCTTCGCCGAGACCGAGCAGGTCGCGTTCCACACCGGCCACCTGGTGCCCGGCATCGACGGCACGGACGACCCGCTGCTGCAGGCGCGCAACTTCTCCTACCTCGACACCCAGCTCTCGCGGCTCGGCGGCCCGAACTTCAACCAGCTGCCGATCAACCGCACGCACACGCCGGTGAACGACATGCTGCGCGACGGCTTCCACCAGCACGCCGTGCACGCCGGGGCGGCGCCGTACCGCCCGAACTCCCTCGACGGCGGCTGCCCCTTCTCGGCCACCACCGACCAGAGCGACCCGGCCACCCGGGCGTTCGTCGAGGCCGCCGCCACGGTGGCGGAGGGTGCGAAGGTGCGGGCCCAGCCCGCGTCGTACGACGACCACTTCAGCCAGGTGCGCCAGTTCTGGCTCAGCCTGACCCCGGTCGAGCGCGAGCACGTCGTCCGGGCCTACACCTTCGAGCTCGGCAAGTGCTACGAGGAGGCGATCAAGGTGCGCCAGCTCCGGTCGCTGGCGCAGGTCGACGCCACGTTGTGCGCCGAGGTCGCCGCCGGGCTCGGCCTGCCGGCCCCCGAGGCTCCGGGGCCGCTGCCCGACGTCGACCCGAGCCCCGCGCTCTCGCAGCTCGGCGGCACGTGGCCGCTGGAGGGTCGGATGGTCGGCATCGTCGTCGCGACCGACACCGACCCGGGCCTGGTCACCGCGGTCCAGGAGGCCGTGCGCGCCGAGGGCGCCCTGCCGCTCGTCGTCGGCCCCCACGGCGGGCAGGTCGCCGGCACGACGGCGCAGCGCACCTTCGCCACGACCCGCTCGGTCGAGTTCGACACCGTCGTCCTCCTCGACGCCCCCTCGCCCGCAGCCGACGCGCCGCACGACGAGAAGACGTCGGTGCCGGGCGGCCCCGCCGCGGTCGACCCACGGGTCCTGCTGCTGGTGCAGGAGGCCTACCGCCACGCCAAGGTGATCGCCGCGGTCGGCAACGGCACCGCGGTGCTCGACCTGGCCGGCGTCGCGCCCGAGGGCGTCGGGGTCGTGGTCGGCACCGACCCGGCCGAGGTCTGCACCCGGATGTCCGCCGCCGCGCGCGGGCACCGCGTCTGGGAGCGCTTCGGCGCCGTGGGGGTGTGACGTGCTGAGGACCATCTGGGAGGACCGTTCCTCCGCCGCGTCGTCGATCCCTGCGACCGCGCTCGACACGGACACGGCGTACGACGCGGTCGTCGTCGGCGGCGGCCTCACCGGCCTGACCACGGCGCTGCTCCTGGCGCGCGGCGGCCAGCGGGTGCTGGTGCTCGAGGCCCGCGAGCTGGGCGGCGGCACCACCGGCCGGAGCACGGCCAAGGTGAGCCTGCTGCAGGGCAGCCAGTTCTCGCGCATCGACCGCCGCCACGGCACCGCGACGCTGCGGTCCTACGCCGCGGCCAACCGCGAGGCACAGGCCTGGGTCACGGCGTTCGCCGAGGACGCCGGGGTGCCGCTCGAGCGCCGGGACGCGTTCACCTACGCCAACGGCGCCCTCGGCGCCCGTGTGCTGCGCCGCGAGCTCGCGGCCGCGCAGAAGGCGGACCTGCCGGTGCGCTGGACCGAGGACACCGAGCTGCCGTTCGCGGTGCGGGGCGCGATCCGCCTCGACGACCAGGTGCAGGTCGACCCGGTCGCGCTCGTCGGCGAGCTGTCGCGGCAGTGCCGGGAGCTCGGGGTCACCGTCGTCGAGCACGCCCGGGTGCAGCGCGTCGGAGGTGGCGACCCCGTGCGCGTGGCCGTGCGCGTGCCGGGCGACGACCCCGGCACCGACCAGCAGGCCGTCGTGCAGGGCCGCACGGTGGTCCTGGCCACCGGCATGCCGATCCTCGACCGGGGCGCGTTCTTCGCCCGGATGAGCCCGGAGCGCTCCTACAGCCTCGCGGTGACGCTGCCGCAGGAGGCGCCGCACGGGATGTACCTGGCCGCCGACATGCCGTCCCGCTCCCTGCGCGACGCGACCCGGCCGGGCGGTCCGCCCACGCTCCTCATCGGCGGCGAGGGTCACGTCACCGGCCGCAAGCGGCCGACCAGCCAGCGGCTCGACGCGCTGCGCATCTGGGCGATGGACCACTTCCCGGGCGCCCAGGAGACGCACGCCTGGTCGGCGCAGGACTACTCGCCGCACCACGGGCTGCCGTACGCCGGTCCCCTCCTGCCGGGCAACCACCGCATCCTCGTCGCGGGCGGCTTCTCGAAGTGGGGCATGACGAACGGCGTGGCCGCGGCGCTGGCGATCACGGGCGGGCTGCTCGGCAACACGCCGGCGTGGGCGGGCGCCTACCGCCCGTGGGGTGCCCACGAGCTGACCGGCCTGCCCGGGTCGGCCTGGCTCAACACCGAGGTCGCGGTCGCCATGACCGCCGGGTGGCTGGCACCGCGGGTCCCCTCCGTCGCCGCCGGCACCGGCACCTCCGGCAGCGGGGAGGCGCGGCAGCGCTCCCGCCTGTGCGGGCTGGTGCCGGGCAAGGAGGGCTCCGCGGTCTGCACGCACCTCGGCGGGGTGCTCACCTGGAACGACGCCGAGCGCAGCTGGGACTGCCCGCTGCACGGCTCGCGCTTCGAGGAGCGCGGCGAGGTCATCGAGGGTCCGGCCGTCCGGCCCCTCGCGACCCGCGACTGACGGTCCCGCCACCACGGCCCGTGGCCGGCGCCCCCTCGGGGGTGCCGGCCACGGGCCGTGGTGCGTGTGCCACGGGGTGCGCGACGACCCGCGAGCGGGTACCGGCGCCGGGAGCACCCGTCCCGAGAGCACCCTTCCCCCTCCCCGAGGAGACACCATGCGATCCGAAGACGTCAGCGCCCAGCGCGTCAGCACCCCGCCGCCCAGGGGCGACCGCTTTCTGCGGACCGTCGCCCTCGTCGTCGGCGGCACGTTCCTGCTCGTGGGCATCCTGGGGTTCGTCCCCGGCGTGACCACCGACTACGACCAGCTCGAGCTCGCCGGCCACGAGAGCCAGGCGAAGCTGCTCGGCCTCTTCCAGGTGTCGATCCTGCACAACGTCGTCCACCTGCTGTTCGGCGTCGCCGGCATCGCGGCCGCCAAGCGCCCGCGCGCCGCGGTGACCTACCTCATCGGCGGCGGGCTCATCTACCTCGTGCTGTGGATCTACGGGCTGAGCGTCGGCCACCACTCCGACGCCAACTTCGTGCCGCTCAACGACGCCGACAACTGGCTGCACCTCGGCCTCGCCGTCGGCATGATCGGGCTCGGCGTCTACGGCTACCAGCGCCTGCGCGGCGGCATCGGCGGCGACGTGCCGATGTGAGCCCCGGCCGCGTCCGCGCGGCAGCACCCGCGACGCCGCGTCGCCCTCCCCGTGGTGGGATCGGGCGGCGCGGCGTTCGCGCACCCGGCGGGAGGAGCAGGCGCATGTGGGGCTGGTTGCTGGTGGCGGTCGGCAGCGAGGTCGTGGCGACGCTGTCGCTGCGGCAGTCGGAGGGCTTCTCGCGGCCCGGCTGGTCGGTCGTCGTGGTGCTGGGCTACTGCTCGGCCTTCTACGCGCTGTCGCAGGCGCTGGTGGCGGGCATGCCGCTGGGGCAGGCGTACGCCGTGTGGTGCGCGCTCGGCATCGCGACCATCGCGGTGCTCGGCATCGTGCTCTTCGGCGAGACCCTGACGGCGGTGCAGGTCACCGGGCTGGTGCTGGTCGTGGCCGGCGTCGTGCTCGTCGAGCTGGGGGCGGTGCACCGGTGAGCAGCGCGGACCGGACGAGCAGCCCGGACCGGACGAGCACCCCGGCCGGGTGACCAGTCGGTGGACGGCGGCGGCGTTCGTGGTCGCGTAACCGTAGTGTCTCGGTCGAGTATCTACGGGTTGCACCACCCGACCGCAGGAGGCACCCGTGACCGTCACCGTCGACCGCCCGACCGCGAGCCCGACCACTGCTCCCACCCCGGACCCGGCCGCCCCGCTGCCGGACGGCGTCGCGGTCCACCAGGTCGGCGGGCGGCTGGGTGCCCGGATCGAGGGCGTGCGCCTCGGCGGGGACCTGCCCGACGCCGTGGTCGCGGCGGTCCGCGACGCGCTGCTCCGCCACCAGGTGGTCTTCCTGCGCGACCAGCACCACCTCGACGACGCGACGCACGCCGCCTTCGCGGAGCGCCTCGGACCGCTCACGACCGCGCACCCGACGGTCAACACCGGCAGCGCGCGCGTGCTGCGCGTGACGGCGAACAAGGGCATGGCCGCCAACGCGTGGCACACCGACGTCACCTTCGTCGACCGGGTGCCGGCCATCAGCGTGCTGCGGGCGGTGACCCTCCCGCCGTACGGCGGCACGACGGCCTGGGCGAGCACGGTGGCCGCGTACGACGCGATGCCCGCGCCGCTGAAGGCGCTCGTCGAGGGACTGTGGGCGGTGCACACGAACTCCTACGACTACGCGCAGCTCGACGAGGAGCACGACCAGCCGGACGCGCACTACACGCGCGACGACTTCGCCTCGACGGTGTTCGAGACGCGGCACCCCGTGGTGCGCGTGCACCCGGAGACCGGGCGGCGCTCGCTGGTGCTCGGCAACTTCGTGAAGCGGTTCGAGGGGTTCAACGCCTCGGAGTCGCACCAGCTGTTCCACCTGCTGCAGGGCCGCATCACCAAGCTGGAGAACACGGTGCGCTGGACGTGGCAGCCGGGCGACGTGGCCCTGTGGGACAACCGGGCGACGCAGCACTACGCGGTCGCCGACTTCGACGAGCACCCGCGGGAGATGCGCCGCATCACGGTCGCGGGTGACGTGCCGGTCTCGGTCGACGGGCGTCGCTCGGAGGTGCTGGCCGGCGACGCCCGGGCCTACTCCCGGCTCGACGAGCTCATCTCCTGACCAGGGCGGTGGGAACAGATCGCGCTCCCGGGGCATTCACAGGACACTTTAATCTTCAAGTGTTTGGATGTCCCCATGACGCAGTACCTGCACCCCCTCGCCGACGGGCTGCCCGCGACCACGACCCGCACGAGCGTCCGCGTGCCGCTCTCGTTCGCCGACGGGTTCGTCACGACCGCGGACGTCGTCACGTTCGACGGCCTGGTCGACGGCCGGGAGCACCTGCTGCTCGGCCTCGGTGACTGGCGGGCCGCGCTGGAGCGCTCCGCCGGCGGAGGCGTGGCTCCGCTGGTGCGCCCGCACAGCGAGTGCCTGACCGGCGACGTGCTGGGGTCGCAGCGCTGCGACTGCGGGCCGCAGCTGCGGGAGGCGGTCGAGCGGATCGCCGAGGCCGGCGGGTTCCTGCTCTACCTGCGCCAGGAGGGCCGGGGCATCGGGCTGTACGCCAAGCTGGACGCCTACGCGCTGCAGGACGCCGGGCTCGACACCTACGAGGCCAACCTGGCCCTCGGGCACGGGGAGGACGAGCGCGACTACCGCGCCGCCGCCCAGATGCTCCGCACCGTCGGCGCCGAGCGCGTCCGGCTGCTCAGCAACAACCCCGACAAGGCGGCCCAGCTCGCGTCGTACGGCGTCGCGGTGACCGAGCGCGTGCCCACCGGGGTGCACCTGTCGGCGAGCAACGCGCGCTACCTCCTGGCCAAGCGCGACCACACGGCCCACACGATCGACCTGCCCGCGACCGCCTGAGCGCGGGCCCGCGGCTGCCTGAGCGCGCGGCGGCCGGCGTGCGAGCCTGGGCCGGTGGAGACCGTGCAGCTGGGGTGGGCGTTCGGGGTGCTCGTGGCGCTGCTCGCCGTGGTCGCCGCCGTGGCCACCCGGCTCGCTGGGCTGGGGTCGTGGCGGGCGCCGCTGACGGCCACGGCCCGCGCGGCAGCCCAGCTCGCGCTCGTCAGCCTCGTCATCACGGCCGCACTGCACAGCCTGCCCGCGACCGCTGCCTTCGTCGCGACCATGGTCGTGGTCGGCGCCCTCACCTCGGCCCGTCGGGTGGTGGGCGGCCACGGTCGCCACACGGCGTGGTTCGCGCTGCCCATCGCGGCCGGCGCGCTGCCGGTGCTGCTGGCCGTCGTGGCCACCGGGGTCGTGCCGGCCGAACCGGTGGCGGTGCTGCCCGTCGCCGGGATCCTCGTGGGCGGCGCGATGTCGGCCACCACGCTCGCCGCACGACGCACCGTCGAGGAGCTCACCGAGCAGCGCGGCGCCTACGAGGCGGCGCTGTCCCTGGGCCTGGCCCGCCGCGCGGCCGTCGACGTCGTCGGGCGCCCCGCCGCCGCCCTCGCCCTCGTGCCGGGCCTCGACCAGACGCGGACGGTCGGGCTCGTCACCCTGCCGGGCGCGTTCGTCGGGGTGCTGCTCGCCGGGGCCTCGCCCGTCCAGGCCGGCGCCGCGCAGCTGCTCGTGCTGGCCGGGCTCCTCGCCGCCCAGACCCTCGCGGCGGCCGCCGCCGTCGAGCTCGTCGCGGCGGGACGGGTCCCCGTGGCTGGTGCGCCGCTGCGGGAGTGAGCGGGTGGCCGCGCTGCTGCGGTGGTCGAGGTGCTCGCGCCCGGTGGTCGAGGTGGCCGCGCTGCTCCCGGTGGTCGAGGTAGCCGCGCTGCCCGGTGGTCGAGGTAGCCGCGCTAGTCCCGGTGGTTGAGGTGGCCGCGCTAGTCCCGGTGGTTGAGGTGGCCGCGCTAGTCCCGGTGGTTGAGGTGGCCGCGCTAGCGGCCCTCGAAACCACGACCGGGTCGAGAGGGTCAGTGCGGACCCGCCTTGACCTGCGGAAACTCGATCTGTGGAGAGGTGTCGTCTCCGGTCAGAACTGTCGGTGGCGCCTGGTGTGATGGGTTCATGACCGAGACTGCTCTGCACCCCCTGGCCGGGGTCGTCGCGCGTCTCGCCGCTGTTCTCGACGACGGGTTCGCGACCGGTCTGTTGACCGCCGGCCCGGTCGAGACAAGCGCCGCCCTGGTCGCGCTCGAACGCGAATCCAACCGCCTCGCTGCCCTGCAGTCGAGACTGCTGGCCCATGCCACCGAGGTGCGCGTCGAAGACATGACGGGTGCGCCGTCGACCGCGGTGTGGTTCGCGAACGCGACGAACACCACCCGCGCGGAGGCGCACCGCCGGGTCCGTGCCGCGGTCGCCACCGAGGAGCGGTACGGCGCCCTCGCCGCCGCGGGCACCTCCGGCGCTGTCTTGCCCGGTCAGGCTGAGGTGGTGGTGCGGGCGCTGGACGACCTGGGCGAAGGCGTCACCGCGGAGATCAGGGCCGAGGCGGAACGGACGCTGGTCGGGTTCGCCCATCAGCACGACGCAAAGGCCCTCCGCGTCCTGGGCCGCCGGATCCTCGACGTCGTCGCCCCCGCCGTCGGCGAGGCCCGTGAGGCGGAGCTGCTGGCGCGGGAGGAGCGGGAGGCCGCCGCGAAGATCCGACTCACCATGCGCGAGGACGGCCACGGCTGCGTCCACGGGAAGTTCACGGTGCCGGAGATGCACGGCGCGATGTTCACCAAGATGCTCGACGCCATCGCCTCGCCGCGACGTAGCCATCTCCGGAACGACGCGGCTCATGGCGCCGCCGACGACACCGCCGACGACACGGTCGACGCTCGGCCCGCCTGGGAGCGCCGCGGCCAGGCGTTCGTCGAGCTGATCGAGCGGATGCGCGACGCCGACCTCCCGGACGCCGCAGGAGCCGGCGCCACCGTCGTCGTCACCATGCAGGTCGACACCCTCACCGGCGGACTCGCAGCGGCCTCGCTCGACACCGGCCACCGCATCTCACCCGGCGAAGCGCGCCGCCTCGCCTGCAGCGCCGACCTCGTCCCGGCCGTGCTCGGTAGCAAGAGCGAGGTGCTGGACCTCGGCCGGTCGGCGCGGTTCCACAGCAAACCCCAGCGCATCGCCATGCTGCTGCGGGACGGGGGCTGCACCGCGGAGGGATGCGACGCACCACCGCACTGGTGCGAGGCCCACCTCGACGACCCCTGGTCACGCGGAGGAAGGACGTCGGTCGAACGCGGACGGTTGCTGTGCTGGCGCCACCACCGCGTCGCACACGACCCGACGTACCTCACCGAGACCCTCGGCACCGGCAAGCTCAGGTTCACCCGACGCGTCTGATCAACCCGCGCGCCCGAACCCCCGGTGGTTGAGGTGGGTTGCTCTGGCAACCCCTCGAAACCACGCCCGAGAACCTGTTGTGGTTTCGAGGGCCGCTAGCGCGGCCACCTCAACCACCGGACCAGCGCGGCCACCTCAGCCACCCGGACCTGCCGGTGGTTGAGGTGGGTTGCTCTGGGCAACCCCTCGAAACCACGCGCAGGAACCCCTCGTGGTTTCGGGGGCCGCTAGCGCGGCCACCTCAACCACCGGACCAGCGCGGCCACCTCAACCACCGGACCAGCGCGGCCACCTCAACCACCGCCCCGCTGGCGCGGCCACCCCCGACCACCGCCCCGGTGCGGGCGCGGGGGCGGGTCACGGGGGCCTCGGTACCGTCGAAGACATGACGGAACTCCGCGCCCTCCAGCTCACCTGCACGCTGAAGAAGTCCCCGACGCCGTCGAGCTCCGAGGTGCTCGGCCGCCAGCTGCTCGACGCCCTCGAGCAGCACGGCGTGAGCGGCGAGGAGGTGCGGGTCGTCGACCACGACGTGGCGTTCGGCGTCAGCACCGACGAGGGCGACGGGGACGGGTGGCCGACGATCCGCACCAAGGTGCAGGCCGCCGACATCCTCGTCATCGCCACGCCCATCTGGATGGGCCAGCCGTCGTCGGTCTGCAAGATGGTGCTCGAGCGCCTCGACGCCGAGCTGTCCGAGACCGACGACGAGGGCCGGCCGGCCATGTTCGGCAAGGTCGCCCTCGTCGCGGTCGTCGGCAACGAGGACGGCGCCCACCACACGACGGCCCAGATCTTCCAGGGGCTCGACGACGTCGGGTTCACGATCCCGGCGCAGGGCGCGACGTACTGGGTCGGCGAGGCGATGCAGGGCACCGACTACCTCGAGCTGACCGAGACGCCCGAGCCCGTCGCCGGCACCACCAGCACGGCCGCCGCCAACGCGGCCCACCTCGCGCGCCTGCTGAAGGAGCAGCCCTACCCCGCCCAGGGCTGACGCGGTCCGCATGGCCCGGCCGGGCCCGCCGCCCGGCCCGTTCGAACTACGCCGCGGCGACCGTTCGGGCCAGCGCACCGGGGCCGGGTCGTGGTGTACTCGGCACCAGCCGCGCCGTGCGGCGCGCGGTCCGGGCCGCGGACTGGTCCGAGGGGGTCCGGATGGTCGACGGTGTCGTCGGTGGTGCCGACGCTGGTGAGCAGCGGCCGGGGCGCGACCCGGCCGCGACGCCCCGGGTGCCGCTCCCCGATCACCCCGATCACCCCGGTCACCTCGATCACCTCGATCACCCCGGCCACGCCGACCACCCCGACCACCCCCGGCCGGACGTCCACGACGCGCACGTCCTCGAGGTCGTCGTCCCCGGTACCGCCGGCGGCACCCGGGTCCGGCTCGCCCGGGCGCACCCCTTCACCGCCACCGAGCGCGGGCTCGCCGCCCGCCTCGTCGACGGCCTCACCGACGTGACGCTGCAACCCGCCCCGGCGGCGCCCGCGGTGGGGCGCGGCGTCGCACCCGCGACCCCGGCCCGCTTCCCCACCCACGACGTCGCCCTGCTCGCCGAGACCCTCGAGCGCTGCCTCGACCGGCTCGACGGCATGGTGGGCGCCTCGACGGAGGCCCGGCTCACCGTGGTCGCCCACACCTGCGCGCTCGCCGGCGCCGTCGGCGGCTGGTGGGTCGGCAAGGTCGACGGACCCGCGCTCTGCGTCGTGGCCGAGGGGCGCGGCGCCCCGCTGCCGGGAGGGGGTACGGCGAGCGGCCTCGCCGACGCGGCGGTCGACCCGCCCCGCATCCTGCCGCTCGTGTCCCTGAGCCGGGTGCCCGGCCTGCTCGCCGCCCTCGAGGGCGGCTCGTTCGCGGCCCCCCTCACCCCCTCCCCCTGGCTCGGCGGCGCCGGGCCCGACGGCGGCGAGGCCGTCGGCGCGGGCGGCTACGACGACGACGCCCGGCAGTGGTTGGTGGTGCTCCTCGACGGCGGCACCGGCGCGGTGACCCCGCTGCGCGTGCTGGTCACCGCCGCCACCCACGCGGCGCTCGGCATCCCGCTCCCCCGCCGGGGCTGACCCGACGCCCGGGCGCCCGGCTCAGCGCGCGGCGTACGGCCGCGAGGGGTACCCCGTGTCGAAGTGCATGTAGTCCGGCACGTCGATGTTCTGCCAGATCCACCCCTCGTCGACGAACGCCTGCCACACCGGCTCACCCTCCAGGACCTTCCCCGGCCCGGGGGTGCGCTCGTGGTTCTCCGGGCCCGGGGTCCAGCAGTCGCAGCGCAGGTCCATCCACGGGTTCTGCACCGGGTTCACGTCGACCGCGCGCCCGTTCGCGTGGGGCGAGTCCGCGAACGGCGCGTTGATCTGGTCGGCGCGCCGGCAGTTGTACGCCGACGTGTTGTTCGCCGCGAGGCTCGCCGCGACGTCGCCGTCGAAGGCCTCGACGCCCTCCATGCGCTGGATGGGGAACCCGAGGGCGTAGATGCGCTCGAAGATCCGCAGCGTCGTCTCGGCCGTGTCGTCCCGCACGACGAGGTGGCCGCGCTGCGTGGCGCCCGCGAAGTCCACGAAGTTCACCTCCACCCGCCGCAGCTGGGCGCGCTCCTGCACCGGGCACTCGGGGCGCACCATCCCGGCCGCCACCATCGCGTCCCACTGCTGCTGCGGCACCTCGGTGATCCGCGCCGGCGCGGGGGCGGGCGGGGTCGTCGGCGCGGTCGCCGTCGGCGCGGTCGCCGTCGGGGCGGTCGTCGCCGAGGTCGACGGCGACCCCGTGGTGGTGCTCGACGAGCTCGGTGCGGGCGTGGCGTCCCCGTCGTCGGCGGCCCCGCCGCACGCGGTCAGCGCGAGCAGCGACCCGACGACCAGCCCGACCGTCCCCGCTCCCGGGCGGGTGGACCGCCGGGACGGCGAGGAGGACGGGCGGACGGTGCCACGGGTGGAGCGGGACATGACGAGGAGCCTCCGTCGTCGGTCGAGGTCGGGATGCGGATCGGGTCGGGGTCGGTGCGGAGTGCGGAGGTGGCGGCCGGGTACGGCGAGCAGCGTGCGGCTCGGCGCCACGGGGGTCAGGCCCCGCGGGCCTCCGGCGGCTCTTCGGCGCCACCGGCGCCACCGGCGCCACCGGCGTCCCCGGCCCCGGCCACCGGCAGCTCGTAGAGCCGCAGGAAGCGCCCGTCGAAGGTGCGGCGACGGGCGTGCAGCTGCCAGCCGCGCCGCTCGTACAGGCCCCCGGCGCCGCCCTCGTCGAGGGTGGCGAGGCACAGCCGTCGGGCCCCGGAGCGCACGGCCTCGACCTCGAAGTGGGCCACGAGCCCGACCCCGGCGCCGGCTCCCCGGGCCTCGGGGAGCACCGCGACGTGGGAGAGCACGGCCACGGGGCCCGCCGCCGCCCCCGCCGGGACGGGACGCTCGGCGGTCACGACCCGGGTCGAGCGCCGCCGCAGCCGGAGCACGACACGGCGGCGGAGCACGCCGCACGCCAGCCGCGGGTGGAGCAGCAGCGCGGGCACGCCCGCGAGGAGCAGCGGCCGCAGGCGGTGGGCCCGCACCCAACGGCGGTGCCGGTCGGTGGCGAGCACGCCCACCAGGTAGCCCACCGGCGCGCCGTCGGGGCCGGTCGCCACGACGGCCAGCGCGTGGGGGCCGTCGAGGAAGGTGCGGTAGTAGGCCGCCAGCAGCCCGCCGCCGAACCGTCCGATCACGTTGTCCGGGAACGCGCTGCGGTGCAGCCCCAGCACGAGCTCAAGGTCGTCCCCGCCCATGGGGCGGAGCCCGACGGCGCGCTCGGGAGCCCCTGCTCCCGGCGCGGTCGGGTCGACGGTGCGCTGTCCCTGCGCCGCATCCATGGCCACGACCGTACCGATCCGCCCCGCGCGGGCCGGGACGCGCGACCGCTCAGGCGCGGCGCATCTCGTCCTCGAGGGCGAGCAGCGCGTTCTCGACGACCTCGGTCGGGGCGGGGTGGATCCAGTACTCGCTGCGCGCCAGGCCCGCCACCGGCACGTCGTGGGTGATCGCGTGGATGAGCACCTGCACCAGCGTGGCGGCCTGCGGCGCCACGACGTGCGCGCCCACGAGCAGCCCGGTCGACCGGTCGCCGAGCAGCTTGACGAAGCCGCCCGGGCCGGCCGGGTCGCGGTCGTCGGGATCCGCCTGCAGCGCCCACCCGTACGCCGTGTCGGCGAGGTCGTGGCGGGCGACCGCGAGATCGGCCACCTGCTCGCGGGCCTCCGCCTCGGTGAGCCCGACGGCGGCCACCTGCGGCTCGGTGAAGACGGCGAGCGGCACGTGCCGGTGGTCGGAGGTCGCGAGGTCGTCCGGGTGCAGCAGGTTGTGCTGCACCACCCGAGCGTCCTGGTTCGCGACGTGCTTGAGCGGCTCGTGGCTGCTCGCGTCCCCGAGCGCCCACACGCCCGCGGCGGTGGTGCGCTGGTGCGCGTCGACGACGACGCGGCCGGTGTCGTCGACCTCGATCCCGGCGGCGTCGAGGTCGAGGAGGTCGGCGTTGGTCCTGCGACCCGTCGCGACGAGCACGAGGTCCGTCTCGACCGTGCTCCCGTCGTCCAGCTCCAGCCGGGCCCCGCCCCCGTCGAGCGGTACGGCGCGCTCGAGCCGCGTGCCGAGCCGCAGGGTCCACCGGCGTCCCGCGGCCGCGGTGACGGCGCGGGCGACGTCCTCGTCCTGGCTCGCCAGGAGGGTGTCCTCGCTCTCGACCTGCGTGACCTCCACGCCGAGCGCGGCGAACACCTGGGCGAGCTCGCACCCGACGTACCCGCCCCCGAGCACGGCCATCCGGGCCGGCAGGGCGTCGATGCGCATGATCGTGTCGCTGGTGTGGTGCGGCACGTCGTGCAGGCCGGGTACGTCGGGCACCACCGGCCGGCTGCCGGTCGCCACGACCACCTGGTCGGCCGTCACCTCGGCCGAGCCGCCGTCGGCGAGGTCCACCACGAGCCGGCGCGGGCCGGTGAACCGCGCGGTGCCGGTGAGCACGTCGACGTGGTCCTGGCCCTGCCGGTGCTCCTCGCCGGAGCGGGCCACGGCGTCGACCCGGCCCGCCACGCGGTCGCGCAGCGCCGGCCAGTCCACGCCGTCGAGGCGCGTGCGCAGGCCGAGCGCGGGGCCCCGCAGCGCGGCGCCCGCCACCTCGGCCGCGTGGACGAACATCTTGGAGGGGATGCAGCCGCGGTTGACGCAGGTGCCGCCGAACGGGCCCCGCTCGACGATCGCGACCCGCAGGTGGGCGAAGCGGTCGTCGATGATCGTGTTGCCCGAGCCAGCGCCGAGCACGACGACGTCGTAGTGGCTGCTCACGCGGTGCCTCCTTCGCCGGGCCGCGGTCGCGCGCCCGCTGCCATGCAACCAGGGAGCCGGGAACGGGCCGGGCCCCCGGGCCCCCCGGGACCGTCGGTGGTGGTGGCTAGCGTGGTCGTCATGGTCCTCCCCGCGGCAGAGCGCGTGCTGGCGGTGCGGCGCATCTACCACGAGCCCGAGATCGAGCGCTGGCCCCGCGCGCGTCAGGTGCTCGAGCGCTTCCCCGACGCGGAGCGCGTCGAGGTGCCGAGCCACCAGTCGATCCCCGGCCTCTACGGCAACGCCGGGCAGGTGGAGGACTGGGTGCGCAACAAGCGCGAGGTGCTGGTCCTGGGCGAGAAGCGCAGCCTGGCGGCCCGCCCCAACGGGCGCTCGGCGGACTTCATCGCGCCCTCCACGTCGAACGGCTGCGCGATGGCCTGCAGCTACTGCTACGTGCCGCGCCGCAAGGGCTACGCCAACCCCGTGACGGTCTTCGTCAACATCGAGAAGGTGCTGGGCTACCTGGAGCGCCACGCCGGGCGCCAGGGCCCGAAGCCCGAGCCCAACCAGTGCGACCCCGTCGACTGGGTCTACGACCTGGGCGAGAACGGCGACTGCTCCGTCGACGCCCTCGTCAGCGACAACGTGCGCGACCTCGTCGACCTGTTCGCCCGTCTGCCGGGCGCCAAGGGCAGCTTCGCCACGAAGTTCGTCAACCGCGACCTGCTGGACTGGGACCCCCGCGGCGGAACCCGGGTGCGCTTCTCCCTCATGCCGCGCGAGACCTCCCGGCGCCTCGACCTGCGCACGACGCCGATCGACGAGCGCATCGCGGCGATCGACGACTTCGTCGAGGCCGGCTACGAGGTGCACCTCAACTTCAGCCCCGTCGTGCTGCACGAGGGGTGGCAGGCCGAGTGGACCGCGCTGTTCCGCCAGCTCGACGACGTGCTGTCCCCCGCCACGAAGCAGCAGCTGGCGTGCGAGGTCATCCTCCTGACCCACAGCGCCGCCCTCCACGAGGTCAACCTCGGCTGGCACCCGCGGGGCGAGGAGCTGTTGTGGCGCCCCGACCTGCAGGAGGAGAAGCGCAGTCACAGCGGCCAGGTCAACGTGCGCTACCGCGCGGCCTGGAAGGCGCGTTGGGTGCAGCAGTTCACGGACCTCCTGGCCGCCGAGCTGCCGTCCTGCCGCGTCCGCTACGCGTTCTGACCGCCGTCCGCCCCGCGAGACGGCCACTGCAGCACCGCACCCCTCCCTAAAGTGCAGTGACTCACTAGAGAAAGGGGGGACCGTGGCCCACCCCGTCGCCGTGGACGTGCACCAGCACCTGTGGTCGCCCCGGCTCGTCGACCGCCTGCGCGCCCGCTCGCGTGCGCCGTACCTGCGCGGGTGGACCCTCCACCTCGACGGCGAGCGCCCGTTCGAGGTCGACCCCGCCGCGCACGACGTGGACCGGCGGGTCGCGGCCGACCGCGCCGCCGGCATCGGTACGGCGGTCGTCGGCCTCTCCTCCCCGCTCGGCGTCGAGGACCTCGACGTCCCCGTCGCCGGGCCGCTGCTCGAGGCCCACCACCGCGACGTGGCGGACCTGCCCGCCCACTTCCGCGGGTGGGCCGCCACGACGGCGACCGACCCCGACCTCGGGCTGCTGGCGGGGCTGCTCGCCGCCCCCCGCTTCGTCGGGCTGCAGGTGCCGGCCACCTGGGTGACCACGCCCGCGGCCTGGGACCGCCTCGCCCCCGTGCTCGCGGTGGTCGAGGCGGCGGGCGCTGCGCTCCTCGTGCATCCCGGCCCGGAGCCCGCGCGGCCCGGCGCGGCGGACCTCCCGCCCTGGTGGGCGCCCGTGCTCGGCTACACCGCCCAGCTGCAGGCGGCGTGGTGGGGATGGCACGCCGCCGGCGCGCGGCGCTCCCACCCCACGCTGCGGGTCGCGTTCGCCGCGGCCGCCGGCCTGGCCCCGCTGCTGGCCGAGCGGCAGGCCCTGCGCGGGGGCGGCAGCCTCCTGGGGCGCGGCGTCGTCGACCCCGACGTCTTCCTCGACACCTCCGGCCACGGCCCCCGCGCGCTCGAGGCCGTCGTGCGGGCCGTCGGCGTCGACGCCCTCGTGCTGGGCAGCGACCGGCCCTACGCCGACCCGCTCGACCACCTGCTCGACCCCGCGGCGACCCACGCCGTCCGGGTGACCAACCCGGCGCGCCTCCTGGGCGCCGCCACGACCACCGCGACACCGGGGGAAGGAGCCCGCCGTGGGCGCCACCACGACCGAGACCCGCAGCCAGACCCGCAGCCAGACCCGCGCCGCCGAGCGCCCGGCGGCGCCTGACCGGCCTGGCGAGGACCGGCGCGACGAACCCCACGACCGGCCCGACCGGCCCGCGCGCCCCGGCGTGCCGGCCGAGGCGGCGGCGCCGCTGGCGTCGTACGACGCGACGCTGCGCATCGCCGACCTCCCCGAGCGGGACCTCGACCCCGCCGAGCTCGAGGCGCTCGCGGCCGCCGTGGCCCAGCAGCCCGAGGCGTGGGAGCACCTGGTGGCCTTCGACGCCGACGAGCGGGTCTACGCCTCGCTGCACCGCGACGCACACGTCGACGTCTGGCTGCTGTGCTGGACCCCGGAGAACGACACGGGCTGGCACGACCACGACGTCTCCTCCGGCGCCGTCGCCGTCGTCGCGGGCGAGCTGGTCGAGAACAACCTGACGCTGCTGCACGGTGCGCGGGAGACGCGGGTCGGCGCGGGCGGCGTCTTCTCCTTCGGGCCGGACCACATCCACCGGCTCAACGGCGCGCGACCGGGCTCGGTGAGCGTGCACGCCTACAGCCCGCCGCTGTGGCGGATGGGGCAGTACTCGGTCGACCCGGCCGGCGTGCTGCGCCGCGTGCCCGTCTCCTACGCCGACGAGCTGCGCCCCCTCGACTAGCGTCGGCGCGGGCCCGCGCACCGCGGGCCCGGTCGACCGAGGAGGACCCCGTGTTCCGCAGACGACACGTGCCCCGCACCCGCGGGTGGGTACGGCGGCCCGACGGCACCCGCCTGTCCCTGCAGGTCGAGGGGCGACGGGGTGCCCCGGCGCTCCTCCTGCTGCAGGGCCAGGCCAACTCGGACGCGTGGTGGGACCGCCTGCGCGGCGACTTCGCCGACGCCTGGCTGACGGTGACGTTCGACTACCGCGGCACGGGCACCACCGAGCTGGCGCCGGGGGGCGAGGAGCGCGGGCCAGCGTGGTCGACGGCCGGGTTCGCCCAGGACGCGGCCGCCGTGCTCGCGGCTGTGGGGCGGGACACCGCCGACGTCTACGGCACCTCGATGGGCGGGCGGGTCGCGCAGGAGCTGGCCCTCGCCCGGCCCGACCTGGTGCGGCGCCTCGTGCTGGCCTGCACGTCCTCCGGCGGGGCGCCCGCGGTCCACCGGACCCGCGACGTGGGGCTGCTGCTCGCGGGCCCGGACGGCCAGGAGCGGCAGCGCGGGCTCGTCGACCTCTTCTACACACCGGCGTGGACCCACGCCCACGGCGGGTACGACGCGGTGCCCCGCGACCTGCTCGGGGACCCGTCGATGAGCGTCGAGGCGACGCGCCGGCACCTCGAGACCAGCTCCGACCACGACGCGGCCGACCGCCTCGGCGACCTGGCGGCGCCGACCCTCGTGCTGCACGGGACGGACGACCTGATGGTGCCGGCCGCCAACGCCGACGTCCTCGCCGGCCTGCTGCCGCACGCGCGGACCCGGCTCGTGGAGGGCGGGCGTCACGGCTTCTTCGACGAGCACCGCGGCGTCGTGGTGCCGTGGGTCCGGGAGTTCCTCACCGGCTGAGCCGGCTGAGCCGGCTGAGCCGGCCGGCCGGCCGCCCGGTCGGTCAGTCGTCCTCGGGGCGGGCGTGCAGCACCATGAGGGCGACGTCGTCGTCCCCGGCCGGGAGCTCGAGCATCGTGGTCAGCAGGTGGTCGCACAGCTCCTCGGCGTCCAGGTGCTGCTGGCCGCTGACGGCGGAGCGGAGGTGCTCGAAGCTGGCGTCGAGGGGCACGCCGCGGCGCTCCACCAGCCCGTCGGTGTAGAGCACCACCATCGAGCCCGGGGCCAGCACGACCTCGGCGTCCGTGCGCTCCGTGCCCGGCTGGATGCCGAGGATGATCTCGCCGGCCTCGTCGAGCAGCGTCGCCGTGCCGTCCGGCTGCAGCAGGACGGGCGGCGGGTGGCCGGCCCGCGACCACCGCAGGAGCCGGCGGCCCGCGGCGGCGTCGGCCTCCGTCTGCTCCACCCGCGCCACGATGGCGGTGGCGATCGTCCCCACCCCGAGGCTCGCGAAGGCGCGGTCGAGGCCCTCGAGGACGCGGGCCGGGCTGTCACCCGTGGCGATGGCGATGCCGCGGGTGAGGTTGCGCGCCTGCGCCATCGTCGCGGCCGCGGCCAGGTCGTGGCCGGCCACGTCGCCGATGGCGAGCATGAGGGCGCCGTCGGTCTGCTGGAACGCGTCGTGCCAGTCGCCGCCGATCTGCGCGACGTCCGCCGCGGGCACGTAGCGCACGGCCACCTGGAGGTGGTCGGGCTGCATCGGCGGGGTGAGCAGCGCCTGCTGCAGGGCGATGGACATGTTGCGCTGCGCCGTGGCGACGCGGCGCTCCGACTCCAGCAGGTCGATGCGCGTGAGCGCCTGGTTGAGCGAGGCCGCGATGAGCCGCAGGAAGTAGCGGTAGTCGTGGTCGAACGGCAGCTGGTCGCTGACGGAGCAGACCAGCACCGGCGCGGGCAGGCCGGGCCGGGTGGAGAGGTCGAGGCGCTGCCAGACGACCTTGCCGGCCTCGGTGTTCTCGACGTACAGCGTGAGGTCGTCGATCGGCACGCCCGGCGCGGCGGGCAGGGCCGGCGCGGTGGCGCCGGAGTGCGGGATGGGCGCGTCCTCCTCCAGGCCGGGGATGCGGATGTCGACGGCGGGCAGGTCGCGCACCTGGTCGCGCAGGAGGTAGAGCGAGAGCCGACGCAGGTCGGCCTTCGTCTCCACCGTGGCGAGCACGTCGGAGAGGCGGCTGAGCAGCTCGAGCCGGCGCTGCGAGACGACGTGCCGCGTCGTCTCGGTCGCGATGTCGAGGACGCCCTCGATGGTGTCGTCCTCGGCCACCACGGGCGAGTAGGAGAAGGTGAAGTAGCACTCCTCGAGGAAGCCGCGCCGGTGCAGCGGCACGAGCGCGTCCTCGGTCCAGGTCGCCCCCCGCCCGTCGAGGACCCCCTGCATCAGGGGACCGATCTGGCCCCAGGCCTCCCAGAAGACCTCGGCGGCGGGAGCGCCCAGGGCCGTGGGGTGCTTGTCGCCGATCATCTCGACGTACGCGTCGTTGTAGACGAGGACGAACTCGGGCCCCCAGAAGAGGACCGACGGGAAGCGGGTGCGCAGCACGGTGCGCACCGCTCCGCGCAGCGCCGGGGACCACCCGTCGGGCGCGCCGAGCGCCGTGGCGGCCCAGTCGACCTCCGTGTACACCTGTCGCAGGCCCGCGCTCGCGCCCTCCCACCGTTCCACCCGGTGAACTTACCGCGCCGGACGGGGCGGCGACCCGCGGGCCGCGCCGGGTTAGGGTGCCTGAGCGGTGGAGCAGACGCCGCGCCCGACCCACCCCCAGGCGGTCGACCGACCCATGTCGTCCCTCCCCGCACCCCTGACCGTCACCCCCACCGGTCCGGGACCCGACCTCGAGGGCGCTCTCGAGAACGTCCGCACCCTCATGGGCGCGCAGACCGCGACGCTGCTGCTCCTCGACGAGACGTCCGGGAAGCTGCGCACGGCGGCCTCGCTGGGCTTCGGGCGCCGGTGGCGGACGGCGTCGTACGTCGCGATCGGCCAGGGCTTCGCAGGCCGCGTCGCCGCCACCCGGCAACCGGTGGTCGTCGATCGCGCCGCGGGCGACCCGGTGGTCAACCCCGTGCTGAAGTACAGCGAGGTCACGAGCCTCCTGGGCGTCCCCGTGCTCGCGGGCGACGACGACGACCTCCTCGGGGTGCTGCACGTCGGCTTCCACGCCCGCCGCCCGTTCAGCGCGTGCGAGGTGGCCGACCTGGAGCTGGCCGCGGCCAGCATCGCCCGCACCGTCCTGTCGACCAGCGCGCACGACGCGCACCTGTCCTCCCTGGTGCTCCAGCGCAGCCTGCTACCCACGCTGCGCGACGTGGACGGGCTCGAGCTGGCCGCCCGCTACCTGCCGGCCGACGGCGACTTCGGCGGCGACTGGTACGACGTCATCCCGCTGCCCGGCGACCGCCTCGGCATCGTCATGGGCGACGTGGTCGGTCACGGGCTGCAGGCGGCCGTCGTCATGAGCCGGCTGCGCAGCGCCCTGCGGGCCTACGCCCTGGACGAGGAGGACCCGGCGGCGGTGCTCACGCGGCTCGACCGGATGCTGTGCCACTTCGAGCCCGGCATGACGGCGACCGTGCTGTACGCCGTCACGCAGCCGCCCTTCGACCACCTCGTGGTCAGCAGCGCCGGTCACCTCCCGCCGGTGGGGGCCGGCGCCACCACGGTGGCGCCGGTCGACGTCGAGTCGGACGCGCTGCTGGGTCTCGACCCCGACACCCCCCGCGCGTGCACGTCCGTGTCGCTCGCGCCGGGCGACGCGCTCGCCTTCTTCACCGACGGTCTCGTGGAGCTGCGCACCCGGGGCGCCGCCGGCGAGGACCCGTACTGGACCCAGCTCGCCCGCATCGGCCGGGGCTTCTCCGCCGCCGACCACCCGGAGGTGGCCTGCAGCCGCATCCTCGCCGAGGCCCTCGGCGATGCGGGCACCGAGGACGACGTGGCGCTGCTCGTGGTCCGCCGTCCCCACGACGGGCCGGAGACGCTGTGAGCATCGCCACATCTCACCGCGCGTGACATCCGATCGGCTCGGCGCGACGAACCAGTAGGCCCTGTAGACCTCGGGGCCCGTCCGACCCGCGCAGGAGCCCCACCCGTGCTTCCCACCGACCTGCTCCAGGCAGGCCTCTCCACGCTCGACGCGATGTCCCGCGCGCCCGTGGACGAGCGCCTGGAGGCCGTCCTCGACCTGCTCCACGCCCCCTGCTCCGACGCCCCGGCGTCCGTGCGCGGCTGGTGGCTGGGCGACCACGTCGACGGGACCACCCGGGTACGGCGCTCCCGCGGCGCCGCCGCCCTGCCGGTTCCGCTCGAGGTGCACGGGTGCGGCGCGCTCGCGGCCGCGGCAGAGGGCCGCGCGTCCGTGCTGGACCCCGCGACCGTGGCCCACCTCGTCGCCCGGCACGGGAGCGGACACGGCGGCGGACCCGAGGCCGGCCTCGGCGGCGACGTGCTGGTGGAGCACCCCCGCCTCCTCGTGTCCGGCGGGTTCGACGTCGACGCCCGCAGCTGGGTCACGGCGGTGGCGGTGGCCGGGCCGCCGAGCGGCACGGCGATCGTCGAGCTGCTGCACGCTGCGCTGGTGCAGGCGGCGCTCGGTTTCCCCCGCCCGCCCGTGGGGGCGTGAGGGAGGGCGCGGGGCCGGGGGCCCACGCGGGGTCGGCGCGGGGTCGGCGCCCGGTCAGCGCTGGATGCAGGCGGTGACGACGGTGGCGTCGCCGCGGTCGACGGCCCAGTCGTCGCAGATGACGTCGACCATCATGAGGCCGCGCCCGCGGGTGGAGGCCTCCTCCTGCTCGGGCTCGACGAAGGCCGGCCCGGTGCCGGCGTCCACGACGCGGAGCACCACGTGCCGGGGGGTGAAGCCCCAGGCCATCCGGATGGTGCCGAGCACCCCGGGACACCCGTGGTCGACCGCGTTGACGACGAGCTCGCCGGCGACGATGAGGACGTCGTCGACCACGTGCTCGGGCAGCCCGCTCTCGGCGAGCGCCGCCCGCAGGTTGCGTCGCGCCTCGCCGCCGGCCTCGGGGCCGTGCGGCAGGTCCACGTGGCTCCACCGGGCACGGAGCTGCCGGACGCACTCGTTCACGGCCGCGCGGGCTGCGCCCACGGACCGGACCTCGCTCGTGCCCGCGCTCACGTCAGCACCCGGTAGGGGATCTTGCACACCTCCAGGACGCGGTGCGGCACCGTGCGCTCGACCACGCCGAGGACGAGGGACGTGCCGTTCCGCGTCGCCTCCGCCGCCGCCCGGGCCAGCGCCCCGACGATGCTGCTCGGCAGGAAGGTGACGGCGCTGAGGTCGACGAGGAGGTCGTGGCGGAAACCGTGGCTCGACTCGTCGAGCACCTCGATCAGCTGCTCGTGCTCGTGGGCCTCGACGTCGCCCACGAGGGCGACGCGGCCGTCCACGGCCTCGGCGACGAAGGGAGGTGCACCCATGGGGACACCCTACGCCCCCGCCCCCGCGGATCACGCGAGCACTCCCCAGGGGGCGCGCGGCAGGTCCTCCCGGCGGGTGGGCCGGGTCACGGGACGGTCTCGGGACCCACGGCCGGGCGCGCGATCGGTCATGATGTCCCCGACGTCGCCCCCCGCCCCCGTCGGGACGACGCCGGACGAGCACGGGACCGCAGGAGGTAGACGATGAGGGGTGACGAGGCGCGCACGCTGGCCGCCCTCAGCCGCGAGCTGAACCGGGGCGCCCCGGACGCGGACGACGCCGCGGTCCGCATCTGCGAGCTCGCCGCGGAGCACGTCGCCGGCTGCGACCACGCCAGCATCACCCTGCGCCGCGGACGGGGGCGCCTCTCCACCGCCGCCAGCTCCTCCGAGCTCGCCCACGAGCTCGACCAGGCGCAGTACGACGCGGACGAGGGCCCCTGCGCGGACGCCTCGCGGGAGGGCACCCTGCAGCACGCCAACGAGCTGCGCGAGGCCGCCCGGCGCTGGCCCACGTGGGCGCCGGCGGCCGCCGCGGCCGGCTGCGGCTCTGTCCTGGCCGTCCCCCTGGTCGACCAGGAGGACACGGTCATGGGCGCCATCAACTTCTACTCGCACCGCCCGGGCGTGTGGGACACCGAGGCGCGCGAGCTCGCCTACCTGTACGCCACCCACGCGGCGCTCGCGCTCAACGCGGTGCAGGTCACCAGCGGGCTGCGCACGGCGATGACGAACCGGCACCAGATCGGGGTCGCCCAGGGCATCTTGATGCAGCGCTACGGCCTGACGATCGACCAGGCGTTCAGCCTGCTCCAGCGGCGCTCGCAGGAGACGAACACCAAGCTGTCCGAGATCGCCGCCCGGATCGTCGCGGACCCCGAGGGCGAGGGCCCCGGCTCCGACGTGGGCCAGGACCGCCGTACCGACGACCACGACGCCGAGACCGCGGGCCGCGGGACCGGTGAGCGGGCCGAGCGCTGACGCGACCACCCCGCCGGTGCCGTCCACGTCGTGAGCCGGGGGCACGCCCCACGAGTCACGACCGGGTCGCGGGGTACCGGTCCCCGCGACGCACCCGACGACGGAACAGAGAGGACTGATCACGTGACGAGCGACAGCCCGGTCCAGCTGGCGGCCTGGCGCTCCGTCGACCTCCCGCACGACGACGAGGCCGTCCGCGCGACCCGCGTGCTGCTGCGTGACGCCCTGGGTCCCGACGGCGCCGACCTGCCGTCGAGCACGGTGACGGACACGGTGATCGTCGCCGGGGAGCTCGTGCTCAACGCCGTCGACCACGGCATGCCCGGCACCACCGGCACCATCGAGTTCTCGTGGCGCCTCACCCGCCAGCACGTCGTCCTCCGCGTCGTCGACGCGGGGGTCGGCCCCGACATCGTCCGCGGCATCGGCAGCGACGACTCGCTGCGCGGCCGCGGCCTCGTGCTGGTCGAGGCGCTGAGCGACAGCTGGAGCGCGGACCGCACCGGCCGCACGACCGTCACGGCGCGGATCCCGCGCGAGCGCGGCGTACCCGGCCCGCGCTGAGCCCGCGCTGGACCAGCGCTGAGCCGGCGCCGACCTTGCGCCGGCCCGGCCCACGGCGTCACGCGCCGACGTACTCCGCCAGGTGCCGTCCGGTCAGCGTCGAGCGCGCCGCCACGAGCTCGGCGGGGGTGCCCTCGAAGACGACCCGGCCACCGTCGTGGCCCGCCCCCGGCCCGAGGTCGATGATCCAGTCGGCGTGCGCCATGACGGCCTGGTGGTGCTCGATGACGATGACGCTGCGCCCCGCGTCGACGAGGCGGTCCAGCAGGCCCAGCAGCTGCTCGACGTCGGCCAGGTGGAGCCCCGTCGTGGGCTCGTCGAGCACGAAGGTGCCGCCCTGCTCGCCCATCCGCGTCGCCAGCTTGATGCGCTGGCGCTCGCCTCCCGACAGCGTGCTGAGCGGCTGCCCCAGCGTCAGGTAGCCCAGGCCCACGTCGGCCAGGTGGGTGAGGATGCGGTGGGCGGCCGGCAGGCGGGCGTCGCCCTCGCGGAAGAACGCCTCGGCCTCGCTCACCGACATCCCCAGCACGTCGGCGATGTTGCGCCCGCCGAGCTCGTGCTCGAGCACCTCGGCGGAGAAGCGCCGCCCCTCGCAGACCTCGCAGGGCGACGAGACCGTCGCCATCGGGCCCAGGTCGGTGTAGATCACGCCCGCCCCGTTGCAGGCGGGGCAGGCGCCCTCGGAGTTGGCGCTGAACAGCGCCGGCTTCACCCCGTTGGCCTTCGCGAACGCCTTGCGGATCGGCTCCAGCAGTCCCGTGTACGTCGCGGGGTTGCTGCGGCGCGAGCCCTTGATGGCGCCCTGGTCGAGCACGACGACGCCCTCGCGACCCGCCACCGAGCCGTGGACCAGCGAGCTCTTGCCGGACCCGGCGACCCCCGTGACGACGGTGAGCACGCCGAGCGGCACGTCGACGTCGACCGAGCGCAGGTTGTGGGCGTCGGCGCCGCGGATCTCGAGCCGCCCGGTGGGGGTACGCACCGTCTCCTTGAGCGTCACGCGGTCGTCGAGGTGGCGTCCGGTGAGGGTGCCGCTGGCCCGGAGCCCCTCCACCGTGCCCTCGAACACGATGTGACCGCCGCCCGAGCCGGCCCGCGGGCCGAGGTCGACCACGTGGTCGGCGATGGCGATGGTCTCCGGCTTGTGCTCCACCACGAGCACGGTGTTGCCCTTGTCGCGCAGCTGGAGCAGCAGCTGGTTCATGCTCTGGATGTCGTGGGGGTGCAGGCCGATGGTGGGCTCGTCGAAGACGTAGGTGACGTCGGTCAGCGACGACCCGAGGTGGCGGATCATCTTGGTGCGCTGCGCCTCGCCGCCCGACAGGGTGCCGGCCGGGCGGTCGAGCGAGAGGTAGCCGAGGCCGATCGCCACGAAGGAGTCGAGGGTGTCGCCCAGCGCCCCGAGCAGCGGCGCCACGGACGGCTCGTCGAGGCCGCGCACCCACGCCGCGAGGTCGCTGATCTGCATCGCGCAGGCGTCCGCGATGCTGACGTCGCCGATGCGGGAGGACCGGGCCTCCTCGGTGAGCCGGGTGCCCGCGCAGGCCGAGCACGTCGTGAACGTGACCGCGCGGTCGACGAACGCCCGCACGTGCGGCTGCATGGCCTCGCGGTCCTTCGCCAGGAACGACTTGCGGATCTGCGGGACCAGCCCGAGGTAGGTCAGGTTGATGCCGTCGACCTTGACCTTGGTCGCCTCCTTGTGCAGGAGGGCGTCGAGCTCGCGGTCGGTGAACTCGGCGATCGGCTTCGTGGTGTCGAACCAGCCGCACCCGCGCAGGATCCGCCCCTGCCAGCCGTCCATCGAGTAGCCGGGGATGGTCAGCGCACCCTCGTCGAGGGACTTCGACGCGTCGTACAGCGCCGACAGGTCGATGTCGTTGACCTGCCCGCGGCCCTCGCACGCCGGGCACATGCCGCCCAGCACGCTGAAGGAGCGGCGCTCCCTGGTCTCGCGGCCGCCCTTCGTGGTGGTGATCGCGCCGGACCCGCTGACCGAGGCGACGTTGAAGGAGAACGCCTGCGGCGGCCCGATGTGGGGGCGGCCGAGGCGGCTGAAGAGGATGCGGAGCATCGCGTTGGCGTCGGTGGCCGTGCCCACGGTGGAGCGGGGGTTCGCGCCCATCCGCTCCTGGTCGACGATGATCGCCGTCGTCAGGCCCTCGAGCACGTCGACGTCGGGCCGGGCCTGGCTCGGCATGAAGCCCTGCACGAACGAGCTGTAGGTCTCGTTGATCATCCGCTGCGACTCCGCGGCGATGGTGGCGAAGACGAGCGAGCTCTTGCCCGAGCCCGAGACGCCCGTGAACACCGTGAGACGCCGCTTCGGCAGCTCGACGTGCACGTCCTGCAGGTTGTTCTCCCGCGCGCCGACGACCCGGATGAGGTCGTGGCTGTCGGCCGGGTGGGGCGGGGCGGTGGGCGTGCTCGCGCTCATGTCTCTCCTCGGTGCGGCGGGCCCGGGGCGCCCGTCAGGCCGACGCGCTCCCCGCCCCGCTCCGGCGGTCCGGGGGCAGTATGTCGGCTCCCACCGACGGCGTCCGCGTGTCCGCGCCGGTGCCCCCCGACCCCGGTTCCACGGGCCCGCCGGGCAGGCGCAGGACGATGGTGGTGCCGCCACCGGGCGTCTCCTCGGCCCGGATGGTGCCGTGGTGGCGCTCGACGATCTGGGCGCAGGTGGCCAGTCCGATCCCGTGGCCGTCGACCCCCGTCGCGCCCCCCACCCGGTGGAACGGCTCGAAGACCCGCTCGCGGTCCTCCGTCGGGATCCCGATCCCCTCGTCGCTCACCCGCACCTCGAGCCACTCCGAGCCCGGCTCGGGCTCGGCGGTGAGGGCGACCCGCGGCACGCGGCCGGGCACGGCGTACTTCACCGCGTTCGTCAGCAGGTTCTCCAGCAGCTGGCGCAGCAGAGCGCGGTCGCCCCACACGCGCACACCCGGCTGGACGGTGATCTCGGCCGGCTGACCGCTGTCGGCCTGAAGGCGCGCCACCTCGACCATCAGGCCGCTGAGGTCGACCATGCGGGGACGCAGGTCGCGGTCGCGGGCGAGGGCGAGCGCGAGGACGGCGTCGACCAGCTCGCGCATCCGCTCGGCCGCCTCGAGGATCCGGTCGGCGCGCCCGCGCAGCCTCGCGAGGTCCGGCTCGGGGGCGTCGAGCCCGCTGCGCACGACGTCCGCCCAGCCCTGGACCACGGTGAGCGGGTTGAGCAGGTCGTGCGCGACGACGCGCGCGAAGGAGGCGAGGGCCGCGTGCCGCTGCCGCTCGACGGTCACGTCGCGGACGTGCACCATCGCCTGGCGCGGTGCGCCGGGCAACGGCGGGACGGGGTGGGCGCCGATCTCGACGATCGTGCCGGAGGGGACGCCGGGGGCGACGACCCGCAGGTCGCGCGGCCCGGCGACCTGGCCGGCGAGGGCGCGGCGGTAGGGCAGGTCCTCGTCGCCCACGGGCGTGCCGTCCGTCTCGACGAGGTGGTACGCGGCGGCCGGCTCGACGACGTCCGGCCGCTCGCCGCGCCGGCCCAGGATGCGTCCGGCCGCCTCGTTGCGCAGCACGACGCGGTGGTGCTCGTCGACGACGACCACGCCGTCGCGCATCTGCTCGAGGACCGAGCCGAGCAGCGCGGCGTGGGCGGTCGCCTCCCGCTCGCTGGCGTGCAGCCGCCGCAGGGCGTGGTCGCGTTCGGCGCGCGCGAAGGCCAGGGCGAGACCCGTCACCACCGCGATGCCCACGAAGGCCTGCACCACCACCACCTCGGACCGCACGTCCGCGGTGTCGACGAAGGGGCCGCGCCCCGCGATCGTGAAGCAGATGGCCGCCGCCCCCGTGAGGAAGCCGTGCAGCGCCACCACGAGCGGGGCGAAGCGCAGCCCGGCCCACACGACGGGCGCCAGCAGCAGGAACGAGTAGGCGTCGGCCCCGGGGCCCAGGAACACGGCCACCCACACGGCGCCGGAGGCGACGGCCAGCGCGAGGCCCTCGAGCGCCCCCGCGGCGCCATCCGGTCGTGACGGGTCCTCGACGAGGCCGCGGAGGAACGCGCCGGTGGTTCCGGCGGACCGCCAGGCTTGGAGGGCCAGGACCAGGACGCAGAGCACGACGACCGTTCCGAGGCTGTTCCGGCTCCACCAGGCGGCCGCGGGCAACAGCCCGGTCTCGCCCTCCACGGCGAGGGCCGTGCCCAGCTGGCCCAGCGCGGCGCCCGCCGCACAGGCGAGAACGGCGGCGATGACGACCCGCACGAGCTGGGCGACCTCGCTCAGCGGGCGGTCGCCGCCGAAGCACGCGACCTCCGGCACCCAGCGCCGCAGGAGGCCGCGCAGCACCAGAGCCTGCACGAGGTTCGTGACGATGAAGACGAGGCCCAGGGCCGGCGGCGCACCGGTCGCGACGTTGACGCCGAACGTGGCGGCCGCCAGTCCCGCCAGGGCCACCAGCAGCCACAGGCCGTCGCGGCAGGTCACCCACACGGCGGCCACGCCGGCGGCCGGCCACACGAGGCTCAGGGCGCTGCCGTCGACCACGGTCGCCCGGCCGGCCACGGCGGCCAGGAGGTAGCCCGCCGCGAGCAGCAGCTGCTGCGCGACCTCGCGCGCCGGCGCGGGGACGGTGCCGGCGTCGGGGGTCCTCACGAGGCCCGAGATCGGCTGGCGCGCGCCTGGCCTGAGGGATTCCGTCGCACGGACCCGGTCAGGGCCGCGGTGCGTCCTCGCCCGGCGCGCGGTGGTTGGTGGGGCACGCGTCGTTCGTGCACACCCGGTCGTCGAGGGTCGGGTCCGCTCCCCCGACGACGCCGTCGGCGGGGCCGACCGGCCCGTCGCCGGACTCCCGCTCCGGCTCGTGCGGCCGCAGCCGCACCGCCGCACCGCACTCGGCACAGGGCTCCACGTCGCCGTACACGTCCCACCTCCGCTCGGACGGGGTCGTCCCCGCCGCCCGATCCTAGATCGGTCGACGGGGACGACGGGGTGCACGACGCGCGTCGCGCGGGTGACGCCTCAGGCGCCGGTGGTGCTGCTCGGCGGCGGCTCGTGCGCGGCGTGCGGGAACGGCGTGCGGGCGGGCCCCGCCAGCTCCTCGGCGTAGTTCGCCAGCAGCGCCAGGTTGCGCTCGTCGAGGTGGTCCCAGCGCTGCGGGACGCTCGAGCCGGGCGTCAGCGACGCCATGGCCGTCGCAGGCGTCAGGCGGGCGCTGACCCAGCACTCGTGGCTGGCGGCACGCGCCACGACCTCGGCGATCGGGGTGACGATCATCGAGTTGCCGAAGTACGGCGAGCCCGCCGGGTCGAGGCCCGTGGCGTTCGTGCCCACGACGTACACGTGGTTGTCGTAGGCCCGCGCGCGGGTCGTCAGCTCCCACAGGTCGGCGCTGCGGAGCAGGGCCGAGGGGCGCGCGATGATCTCGGCCCCCTTGACCGCGTTGATGCGCGACAGCTCCGGGTAGTCGCCGTCGAAGCAGATGATGAGGCCGATGGTGCCGATCTCGGTCTCGACGACGGTGACGTGCTCGCCGGGGGTGACCCAGCCGCCCCGGTTGACGTCCTCGCTGCAGAACGGGTGGGTCTTGTGGTAGGTCCCGAGCACCGTGCCGTCGGGGCCCGCGAGGTGGGCGGCGTTGTAGACCACGCCCCGCTGCTCGCCGGGCTCGTAGGCGCCCCACACGAGGTGGATGCCGAGGCGCTGGGCCAGCTCCGTGTACGGCGCCGTGCCCGCCCCCGGCGCGGCCTGCAGCAGGTCCCACAGGTCGTCGGGGCCCATCGCGGGCCCGAAGCCGGTCGTGACGGTCTCGGGCAGCACCACGAGCTCCGCGCCCGTCGCCTCCACGGCCCGCTCGACCCAGTCGAGGGCGCGCTCGGTGTTGCCGGCGACCGTCTCGACGCTCAGCGGCCGGTGGTCGGGCGCCACCTGGACGGCGGCCACGGTCACGTCGCGCATCAGCGGCTCCTCCGTCCCAGCAGCGAGCCGACCAGGACGCCGACGAGCACGAGGCCCGCGCCCGTCAGGGCGCCCTTGACGAACTGCTCGGGCGAGCCGCCCGCCGCCGCGGAGGGGGCGGGGGCACCGGGGCGGGAGAAGGTGCGCGGCGCGTCGGCAGCGCCCGTGGTGCCCGCGGCGGCGCTGCCGGCCCCGCCCTCGCGGGTCTCCGCGGGGCTCTGGTCGGTCGCGCTGATCGCGCCGACCGTCGGCCCGGTCGCGGCGCCGGTCGCGGGACCGTTCTGCAGGTGGTCGTCGACCGCCTTGAAGAACTCGGCCGCGAGGCGCTTGCCGACCGAGGCGAGCATGCGCTGGCTGACGCCGCCGATCATCCCGCCGACGACCGCGTCGGCGACGAAGCGGATGAGCGTCCCGTCGCCCTGCGTCTCCATGTCCACGTCGACCTCGACCTGGATGGTGCCCGGGCCGCCGGCGCCGGTCGCGACCATCTTGAGGTAGCCGGGCTCGCGCTTGTCCTTGAGGTGCACCTCGCCCTCGTACGTGCCGCGGATCGCGGCGACGCCGGCGCTGATGGTCATCCGGTAGGAGTCCTCGGCCACCGCCTCGAGACGCTGGCAGCCGGGGATGGTCGCGACCAGCACCTCGGGGTCGTTGAACGCCGCCCACAGGGCGTCGATGTCGCTCGTCAGGGTGGCCTCGCCGGTGACCTTCACGGTCGGTCCTCACTCTCGGTGGTCGGTGCTGCGGGGAGGGACGCCGGGTCCACCCACCGGGTGCTCGCCGTGCCCGGCATGGTGTTGACCACCGGCTCCGGGTACGCCGCGGCGCGGCGCAGGTCGAACAGCTCCGAGGGCGAGATCGGCATCCGGACGATCGGGATGCCCTCCGCGTCCTCGATGGCGGCCGCGATCGCGGCGCTCGTCGGGATGACCCCCGCCTCGCCCGCGCCCTTGATGCCGAGCGGGTTGAGGGGGGACGGCGTCTCGAGGTGGTCGATCTCGATGCTGGTCGGCACCTCGGAGACGTAGGGCATGAGGAAGTCCATGAACGACGCGTTGGCGAGCTGGCCCGCCTCGTCGTACGCCATGACCTCGTAGAGCGCGCCGCCCACGCCCTGCGCGACGCCGCCGTGGATCTGGCCCTCGACGATGCGGGGGTTCACCATGCGGCCGCAGTCGTGGACGACGGCGTACTTCAGGATGTGGATCTCCGCGGTGTCCGGGTCGGTCTCCACGATGACGGCGTGCGCGCCGGCCGCGAAGGTGGACGCGGGCGGGGAGTAGTAGTCGGTCTCGTCGAGACCCGGCTTGTCCCCCGGCGCGATGGGCGGCTGGGAGTAGTCGACCGGTCCGCCGCTGAACTGCGTCGCCGCCTTGCTCGCCTCGTCGAAGGCGTAGCGCAACGGGTTCGACAGCACCGCGACCGTGCCGATGCCGACGGCCGTCGACGGGTCGCCCTTGACCTGCACCTGGCCCTCGACGATCTCGAGGTCGCCCGGGTCCGCCTCGAGCGCGTCGGCCGCCAGCCGGAGCGTGCGGTCGCGCACCTTGCGGGCGGCCAGCGCGATCGCGCTGCCGCTCATCACGGCGCCGCGGGAGGCGAACGTGCCCACCGAGTAGCCGAAGCGACGCGTGTCGCCCGTGGTGACGATGACGTCCTCGAACGGCACGCCGAGCTCGGTGGCGACGATCTGGGCGAAGGCGGTCTGGTGGCCCTGGCCCTGGGAGGTGATGCCCGTGGCCACCTTGACCTTGCCCGACGTCAGCACCTGCACGTGCCCGCCCTCGTAGGGGCCGGGGCCGGTGCCCTCGACGTAGAAGCCGAGGCCGATGCCGACGCGGCGGCCCTCGGAGCGCGCCTGGGCGCGGAAGTCCTCGAACTCGTCCCAGCCCACCAGCGCCCGCAGCTTGTCGGCGAGGCCCGGGTAGTTGCCGGAGTCGTACTTCAGCGGCCGGCCGTCCTGGAACATCAGGCCGAAGTCGACGGGGAACTCGTCGGGCTGGATGAAGTTGGCCTCGCGCACGGCGAGGCGGTCCTTGCCCAGGTACTGCGCGATGCGGTCCATCGTGCGCTCCATCGCGTACACGCCCTGCGGACGGCCCGCGCCGCGGTACGGCGTGACCAGCACGGTGTTCGTGTAGAGGCTGGTGAACGTCACCCGGTAGGCGTCCGGCTTGTACGGGCCGAGCAGCTGCGTCGAGGCGTTGATCGGCACGATGAGGCCGTAGGGGATGTAGGCGCCGTGGTCGTGGAGGATGTCGACCTCCATGCCGAGCACCCGGCCCTCGTCGTCGAACCCGACGTCCACGGTGAGCAGCTGGGCCCGCTCGTGGGCGCTGGACACGAAGTGCTCGCGCCGGTCCTCGGTCCACTTCACGTCGCGGCCGAGCCGCATCGACGCCCAGGGGACCATGATCTCCTCGGGCCACGGGTGCACGATCTTCACGCCGAAGCCGCCGCCCACGTCGGGCGTGACCACGTCGACCTGGGTGAGGTCGAGGCCCAGCTTGGCCGAGACCGCGCCGCGCACGCCGGTCGACGTCTGCGTCGCCGTCCACAGCGTCAGCTTCTCCTCGTGGCGGTCCCACCGGGCGTGCACGCCCTTGCCCTCCATCGGCATGCAGGCGCTGCGCTCGATGTCCCACTCGAAGGTGAGGCGGTGCGGGGCCTGCGCGACGGCGGTCGCCGCGTCGCCGTACGCCTGGGTGGAGACGGCCGCGGCGTTGCCGGGCACGTCGTCGTACACGAGCTCCTCGGCGGCCGCCGCCTTGCGCAGGCCGACGACGGGCTTGAGTACCTCGTAGTCGACCTTGACCAGCGCGACGGCGTCCTCCGCGACGTAGCGGTCGCGGGCGACCACCATCGCGACGGCCTCGCCGACGTGGTTCACCGCGTCGCGGGCCAGCGCGTAGCCGGTGCGCGGGTGGGTGAGGTCGGGGTGCGGGATGAGCAGCGGCAGCGGCTCCGCGGCCGGGCCGGCGAGGTCGTCCCAGGTGTAGACGGCGACCACGCCGTCGACCTCGTAGGCCTCGAAGGGGTCGATGTCGCGGATGCGCGCGCGGGCGTGCGGGCTGCGGACGAAGGCCGCGTGCAGCGTGCGGTCGTCGCCGATGTCGTCGACGTACCGACCCTTGCCGGTGACGAGCCGGGGGTCCTCGACCCGCTTGACGGGCTCGCCGAAGCCACGCGTGGTCACAGCGCACCGCCCTGGGTGGAGGCGGCGGGGGCGTCGGGTGCCGGGCCGCGGTCCGCGGGCGGGGCGTCGCCCGCCGCGCGCTCGCGGGTGAGCTCGGCGGCGCGCAGCACGGAGGCGACGATGTTCTGGTAGCCCGTGCAGCGGCACAGGTTGCCGCCGATGGCCTCGCGGGCCTCCTCGGGCGTGGGGTCGTCGTTCTCGGCCACGAAGGCGCTGATCGTGGTGAGGAAGCCGGGGGTGCAGAAGCCGCACTGCAGGCCGTGGCAGTCCACGAACGCCTGCTGGGTGGGGCTCAGCGTGCCGTCGGGCTCGGTGAGCCCCTCGACAGTGGTGACCTCGTGCTCGTCGGCGGAGACCGCCAGCATCAGGCAGCTGCGGACGGGCTCGCCGTCGAGCAGCACCGTGCAGGCGCCGCAGACGCCGTGCTCGCAGCCGACGTGGGTGCCGGTCAGCTCGAGGTCGGTGCGCAGGGCGTCGCACAGCGTGCGGCGCACCGGCACGTCGAAGCGGCGCGGCACCCCGTTGACCTTCACGCGGATCTCCGCGTGCTGCTCGCCGACCTGGCCCGTGCCGTGGCCCGTGCTGTGGCCCGTCCTGTGGCTCGTGCTCGTCATGCCCGTCCTCCTCGCGTCGTCGGTGCGGTGCCCGCGGTCGCCGCGGCTCCCGGGGCCACGCCGGCCGCACGCTCGGCGGCCTCGCGCGTCAGGCGCTGCGTCAGCACCGCGGCCAGGTGGCGGCGGAAGTCCGCGCTGGCGTGCAGGTCCCCCGCGGGGTCGACCAGCTCGCGCACGCGGTCGCCGAGCGCCGCGTGGTCCACGTCGGTGTACGGCGTGCCCGCGACGTCGTCGGTGAGGTCGACGACCTCGGGCACGTCGCTCACCGAGACGAACGCCAGGCGCAGGGACGTGAAGCGGTCGGCCTCGTCGAGCTGCGCGACGACGGCCAGGCCGCACATCGCGTAGTCGCCGTGGCGCCGGGTGATCTCGTCGAAGGCGGTGCCGGCGCGGCCGGGCACGGCCGGGAAGAAGGCGGAGACGGCGAGCTCGTCGTACCCCAGCACGGACTCCATGGGGCCGACGAAGAAGTCGGCGGCGTCGATGGTGCGCTCGCCGCGCACGGACCGGGCGACGACCGAGCCGCCCAGCAGCGCGAGCACGACGGGCATCTCGGCCGAGGGGTCGGCGTGCGCGAGGCTGCCGACGGTGGTGCCGCGGTTGCGGATGGTGGGGTGCGCGACGTGGCGCAGGGCCTGGCCCACGAGGGGCACCCGGACCGCGGCGTCGGCGTCGCGCTCGAGGCGGGCGTGGCGCACGAGGGCGCCGATGCGCACGCCGTCGCCGGTGACCTCGAGGTCGCCCAGCTCGGGGGTCAGCTTGTTGATGTCGACCAGGTGCGCCGGCGCGGCCAGGCGCATGGCCATGACGGGCACGAGGCTCTGGCCGCCCGCGAGGACCTTGGCGTCCACGGAGTGCTCGGCGAGCGTGTCCAGGGCCTCGGCGACCGTGCGGGGGGCGTGGTAGGTGAACTTGGAGGTCTTCATGCTCTCCCTGTCCGTGCGGGGAGACCCGCCGTGCGGCGGGTCTCCCCCGGAGGTGTGACGGTGGTGTCCCGGCCGGGCCGGGGCCGGTCAGTGCGCCGCGGGTCCTCCCGGGCCGCGGTGGCCCGGCGTCCCCGGCGTCCCCGGCGTCCCGGGGGTGTCCGGCGAGCCCGGGCCGCCGACCCGCTCGACGGGTCCGGCCTCCCGCAGCCGTGCCGGGGCGGCCGCCCGCACCGCGTGGTAGGCCACGATGGTGACGATCGTGCCCAGCGCGATGCCGGTGACGGAGAAGTCGTCGCTGAACTTCAGCGACACGTCGCCGATGCCGATGACGAGGCCGGCGGCGAGCGGGACCAGGTTGACGGGGTTGCCGAAGTCGACGCGGTTGTCGACCCAGATCTTGGCGCCGAGGAGCCCGATCATCCCGTAGAGGACCACGGTGATCCCGCCGAGGACGCCGCTGGGGACGGCGGAGACGGCGGCGCCGAACTTCGGCGAGAAGCCGAAGAGGATCGCGACCAGCGCGGCCACGTAGTACGCCGCCGTGGAGTAGACCCGGGTCGCCGCCATGACCCCGATGTTCTCGGCGTACGTCGTGGTCGGCGAGCCGCCCACGAAGCCGGCGAGCGCGGTGCCCACGCCGTCACCGATGAAGGCGCGGCCCATGTAGGGGTTGAGGTTGCGGTTCGTCATCTCCTCGACGGCCTTCACGTGGCCGGCGTTCTCCGCCACGAGCGCGATCACGCCCGGGACGATGAGGAGGATGAAGGTGGCGCTGAAGCTGGGCAGGTGCGCGCCCGAGAGAACGGTGCCGTCCGCCTGCGTGATGCTCTGCGGCAGGCCGATCCAGGCGGCGTCACCGACCGCGCTGAAGTTCACCCGGTCGGCCTCGGTGCCGTCGGCGCCGGCCAGCGGGCCGGAGACGACGTCGAGGATCCAGGACAGCGCCGTGCCGAACACGAGGCCGAGCAGCACCGCGATCCGCGACAGGAAGCCGCGCACCACGACGGAGACGACGATGACGAAGATCATCGTGGAGACCGCGACCCACTGGTCGGCGGGCCAGTAGAGGTCCGCCACGACGGGTGCGAGGTTGAAGCCGATGAGCATGACGACCGCGCCGGTCACCGCCGGCGGGAGCACGCGGTTGATCATCGAGCCGCCGACCAGGTGGACGCCGATGCCGATGACGACGAGCAGCAGGCCGGCGACGAGGATCGCCCCGGTCACGTCGGAGCTCTCACCGCCCTGCGCCCGGATGGCCCCGGCGGCCGCGACGAACGCGGCGCTGGTGCCCAGGTAGGACGGGATCTTGTCGTTGACGATCAGGAGGAACAGGATCGTCGCGACGCCCGACATGAGGACCGCGAGCTGCGGGTTCAGCCCCATGATGATCGGGAAGACGAACGTCGCCCCGAACATGGCGACCACGTGCTGCGCACCCAGTCCGATGGTCCGCGGCCACGACAGCCGCTCGTCCGGTGCCACGACCGCCCCCGGTGGCGGGGTGGCACCCCCTTCGTACAGCTTCCACTTCAAGGCCATCTTGCTTGTCTCCTCTCGGGCTGGCACGCGAAGCGTGTCCAGGAGTGGCCCGCTCAGCCGTGTCGTTCGACGCGGGTTGTGGCCTCTGCCACACGCGCGGCGTCGCTGAGCCTACGGAGAGCGACGGGGCACGTCGTCATCAGTGTCTGCCAGCGTCGGCCCCCGGTCGTTGTGCAGTTCTGCGCCTGTCGCGTGACGGTGGTCACCGGGAGGACCGCTGGTGTTCACCGACCGCCGCCCCGTCGCGACCGCCCTCGCGTCCCGGCTCCCCGCCGGGCTCGCGGCCCGTCGCCGCGCGCAGCTGGAGGGCCTGCAGGGCGACCGCCACGTTGAGGCGCAGGTGGGCGTCGGTGGTGAACGGCCCGATCATCCGTTCCAGCTTCGAGATGCGGTAGCGCAGCGTGTTGTAGTGGAAGAGCAGGTGCCGCGCCGTCTCGGCCACGTTGAGGTTGTGGTCGAGCAGCGCCTGCAGGGTCGTGCGGAGGTCCTCGTTCTCGGCGCCCCCGCCGGCGAGCTCGCCGAGGGTGTCGCGCACGAACCCGGTGAGCTCGGCGGGGTCGGAGACCAGGCTGAGCAGCCGGTGCACGCCGAGGGAGTCGAAGTGCGCGAGCGCGCCCGGCCCCTGGAGCCAGCGCCCCACCCGCACCGCGCTGCGCGCCTGCTCGTACGCCGCGGGCAGGCCGTCGACGTCGCTGAACACGCGGGACAGCCCGGTGCAGAAGGTCCGGCGGCCGCCGCCCCCGTCGCCGCTGACGCGGGTCACGAACGGGCGCACGAACGCCTCGACCTCGCCCGCCCGCGAGGGGTCGAGCCCCACGACGGCGACGACCTCGTCGCTGAGGCTCACCACCGCGGCCCCGGGGTCGTGGGTCCGCACGACGGAGCGCCACGCCGCCGAGAACCGGTCCTGCGGTGGCTGCAACCCGTCGCCGGGACGGTACGGCGGGGCCGGCTCGTCGTGCTGGGCGACGACGACCACCATCGGCCGGTCGAAGTCCCAGCCCAGCATCCCGGCGTGCGCGACCACCTCGTCGTGCGGACCCGCGGTGCCGGCGAGCACGTCGCGCAGGAAGTCGCCCTCGTACTTGCTCTCCACGGCCGCCAGCTCGCGCTGCTTGGTGATGCTCAGCGCCACCACGGTCGCGGCCCGCTGGAGCGCGTGCTCGTCGCTGCGCGAGAGGGGGTGCACGGTGGCGGTGGCGACCATGCGCCCGTGGTCGTGGCGGCCGGCGACCACCGGTACGACGATCCGCTGCCGCCCGCCGCCGTCACTGAAGCCGTAGGAGAGGTCCTCGACGCGCACCCGGCCCGTGGGGTCGCGCTCGAGGCCGTCGTCGAAGGCGTCCGGCCCCGTGGCGGCCCCCGCCGCCTCGTCCTCCGTCGAGCGGTCGGTCTCGACGAGCACACGGCCGTCGGCGGTGGTGACGAGGATGCGGGCGCGCACCAGGCGCGACACGTGGTCGGCGACCTCGGCGAGGCCCTCCCCCGCCACGATCCGCTGGAGCAGCTCGTGGTGGAGCCGCTCGGAGCGGGCGAGCAGCACGCTCTGCCGGTCGAGCACCTCCGACAGCACGACGGTCAGCACCTCGTCGAACCCGAGGTCGGGCAGGGTCAGCACCGGGAACGCGCGGCGGTCGGCCTCGGCGAGCACGGCCGCCGGCAGCGACTCGAGGTAGCGGCCGAGCTTCACCACCAGGCCCGCGGCGCCCCGCTCGTCGAGCTCCGCGACCAGGTCGACGAGGGCCTCGGGCCGGCCGCGCAGGGGGTAGCCCGTCGTCAGCAGCAGCTCGCGCTCGCGCACCCACGGCGCGATGTCGGGCACCTCCATGACGTTGAGCCGCTCGATGCGGCGCCCCAGGCCGGCGGCGCCCGCCACGCACGTGGTGCCCGCGAGCTCGGGCAGCTCGGTCATCTCCGCCACCGAGATGCCGTAGTCCCACGACTCCTCGACCGGGCGGTCGAAGGGGGTTGGGAACATCTGCGAAGACTCGCTGTGATCCTTGGCACTTTCGTACATGGGGGGACCGTACCCGTCCCGGCTAGCGTCCGACGGGTGACCTCCGCCGCGACCGCCGACCTCGCCCTGGCGGGCCGGGTCGCGGGACCGCCCCGCCCGCTCCGCGTGCTCGTCGCGGCCCGCGCGGCGGCGTACCTCGGGGAGGCGGACCGCCGCGGCGGGGCCGTGTGCGCGGTCGTCGACCACGGGGGTGTCGCCGTACCGGACGCACTGGTCCTGCCGCCCCACCGCGCGTGGACGGCGGTGCTGGCCTCCCACGTGCGCGGCGGTCGCCCCGTGCTGCTGGGTGGCGGCCGGCTCGTCTGCGGGCCCCACGAGGTGCGCGTCCGCGTCGCCGCGGACAGCCGGGTCGCGGGCCCCCGCGCGGGCGCCCCGCGTGCCGACGTCGCCGTCCGCGCCCTCGACCGCCTCGCCCTGCGCCCGCTCGTGACCGACCCCGACGCCGTGACCGCCCACCGCTGGACCGGCGGCCGCGCCACGCCCGCGGCCCTGGCCACCGACGCGCCCGTGCTGCTGGGTCGCGGTCCGGGCCTCACCCCGTCCGGCGACGACCTGTGCGCCGGCGCCCTGCTCGTGCACCGCGTGCTCGGCACGCCCGGCACGGACGCGGCCGTCGCCGCCCTGCTGGAGCGCGCCGAGGGCCGCACCACGACGCCGTCCGTGCTCCTGCTGCGGGCCGCGGGCGAGGGCCGCGCCGCGGCGCCGGTACGCCGGGCGGTCGAGGCCCTGCTCGCCGACGACGTCGAGCGGGCCGAGCTCGAGGCGGCCCTCGACGGGCTGCTCGCCCTCGGGCACACCTCCGGCGCCGACCTCGCCGCCGGCCTGCGCGCCGGCCTGGCCGCGGTCGCCGCCCACGAACGCACCACCCCCCTGCCGTCCACCGAGAGGAACTGCGCATGACCGCGACGACCGGCGTCCACCACGTCGAGACGAGACGAGGTCGCTACGTCGACTCGGTCTCGCTCATGCAGGTCTCGGCGACCGTCGCGACGGTCGAGGGGGTCGACAAGGCCCAGGTGGCGATGGGCACCGAGCTCAACCTCGACGTGCTGGCCGGGATGGGCTTCGACGTCCCCGAGGGCACGGGCCCGAACGACATGGTCGTGGCCATCGCGGCCCGCGACGACGACGCGGTGGCCGCGGCGCTCGCGGCGGTCGAGGCGGCGGTCGACGCGATCGGCACCAGCACGGGCGCCGGCGGGTTCGGCGGCGAGCCCGAGGCCCGCACGACCGGCTGGGCGGTGCAGCGCACGCAGGCGGCGCTGGCCGTCATCTCGGTGCCCGGCGAGCACGCGTTCGCCGAGGCGCTCGGCGCGCTCGAGCAGGGCGCGTCGGTGCTGCTGTTCAGCGACAACGTGCCGGTCGAGCAGGAGGTCCGGCTCAAGGACCTGGCCGCCGAGCGCGGCCTGCTCGTCATGGGCCCCGACTGCGGCACCGCCGTCGTCGGCGGTGTCGGCCTGGGCTTCGCGAACGTGCTGCGCCGCGGCCCCGTGGGCATCGCGGCCGCGTCCGGCACCGGCGCGCAGCAGTTCACCAGCCTGCTGCACACCGCGGGCGTCGGCGTCTCCCACTGCCTCGGCCTGGGCGGGCGCGACCTGTCGGAGGCCGTCGGCGGCCGCTCGGCCCGCGCGGCGCTCGCCGCGCTCGACGCGGACGAGGGCACCGAGGTGATCGTGGTCGTCTCGAAGCCCCCGCACCCCGAGGTCGCCCGCGACCTCCGCGAGCACGCCGCCACCCTGTCGAAGCCCGTCCACCTCGTGCTGCTCGGCCCCGGCCAGCCCACGATCACCGCCGGCGTGGAGGGCGTGCTCACCGCGCTCGGCGCCGACGTGCCGACCTGGCCCACCTGGGGCGTGCCCGCCGAGGCGCCCGCGGTGACCGGCCACCTCCGTGGCCTGTTCGCCGGCGGCACCCTGTGCGACGAGTCGATGCTCATCGCCGAGGAGACGCTCGGTGACATCCGCTCCAACATCCCCCTGCGGCCCGAGCTCGCGCTGCCGGGCGACCTGCGCCACGACGGGCACCTGATGATCGACTTCGGCGACGACACCCTCACCCAGGGCCGACCCCACCCCATGATCGACCCGGGCCTGCGCCTGGCGCGGCTCGCCGAGGAGGCGGCCGACCCGTTCGCCGGCGTGGTCCTGCTCGACGTCGTGCTGGGCCACGGCGCCCACGCCGACCCGGCGGCGGAGCTGGCGCCCGCGGTGGCCGCGGCTCGCCGTACCGCCGGCGAGGGTGGGCGCGAGCTCGCCGTCGTCGTGTCCCTGTGCGGCACCGACGCCGACCCGCAGGGCCTAGCCGCCCAGGCGGAGGCGCTCGCGTCCGCCGGTGCCGCCGTCTTCTCGTCCAACGCCGACGCGACCCGCTACGCGGTCGCCCTCGTGAGCGGAGCCACGCGATGACCACCCTCCCCCTGCTCGACGGCACGCCCTCGGTGGTCACCACCGGCGTCGCCCTCTTCTCCGACGCGCTGCGCTCGCAGGGCGTCGACGTCACCGAGGTCGCGTGGGCCCCGCCGCCGGCCGGTACGTCGGCCGCGCTGGCCCGCGTGCTCGCCGACGCCCGCCGCGAGGAGGCCAACCGCCTCGCCGCCGAGCGCATGCTGGCCGCGAGCGCGCACCTCGTCGACGTGCGTCCCGCGGGCGAGGCGCTCGACCTGGCGCCCGGCCAGTTCCTCCACGCCGGCCCGCCCGTCACCTGGGAGCGCGCGTCGGGCCCGATGCGCGGCGCCCTCATCGGCGCGGTGCTGTTCGAGGGCCTCGCATCGACGCCCGACGAGGCCGAGCAGCTGCTCGCCTCCGGCTCGCTGTCGTGGGAGCCGTGCCACCACCGCGGGGCCGTCGGCCCGATGGCCGGCGTCGTCAGCCCGTCGATGTGGGTCTTCGAGCTGACCGACCCGGCCGACGGCCGCACCTCGTGGTGCTCGCTCAACGAGGGCCTGGGCAAGGTGCTGCGCTACGGCGCCTACAGCGAGGACGTCATCACGCGCCTGCGCTGGATGAGCGCGGTGCTGGGCCCGGCGCTCCAGGCCGGTGTGCGCCGCGCCCGCGACCGCGGCGTCGAGCTCGACATGCTCGCGATCATCGCCCAGATGGTGCAGATGGGCGACGAGGGCCACAACCGCAACCGCGCCGGCACGCTGATGCTGCTGCGTGACCTGCTGCCCGACGTCATCGAGAGCGGCGTCGAGCCGGCCCGCCTCGCCGAGGTCGTGCGGTTCGTGGGCGGCAACGACCACTTCTTCCTCAACCTCGTCATGCCCGCGTGCAAGCTCGTCACGAGCGCGGCGGCCGGCATCCCGGGCTCGAGCGTCGTGACCGTCATGGCCCGCAACGGCACGGACTTCGGCATCCAGACCGCCGGCACCGGCGACACCTGGTTCACCGGCCCGGCGCAGACGCCCGAGGGCATGTACCTCGGCGACTACGGCCCCGAGGACGCCAACCCCGACATCGGCGACTCCGCCATCACCGAGACCGCCGGCATCGGCGGCTTCGCCATGGCGGCGGCCCCGGCGATCGTGCGGTTCATCGGCGGCGAGGTCGGCGACGCGCTGACCGCGACGCGCCTGATGTACCAGGTCACCACCACCGAGAACCAGCGCTTCGGCGTGCCGATCCTCGACTTCCGCGGCACCCCGACCGGCATCGACGTCACCAAGGTCGTCGAGTCCGGCGTGCTGCCGCAGATCAACACGGGCATGGCCGGCCGCGTCGCCGGCACCGGCCAGGTCGGCGCCGGGCTCGTCACCCCGCCGATGGAGTGCTTCGAGGGCGCCATCGCCGCCCTCGCCGACGCCGCACCGCCGCTCGGGTGAGCCGGACCGGTCGGCTCGCGGTCGTCGCCGCCCTGGTGGCGGTGGCCGCGAGCACCCGGTCGCCCCTCACCTCCGTGCCGCCCCTCGTGGGCGACCTCGACCGCGCGCTCGGCCTGAGCAGCGTGGCCGTGGGGCTCCTCACGGCGCTCCCCGTGCTCTGCATGGGGGCGCTGGCCCCGGTGGCCACGCTGCTCGCGGTGCGTCTGGGGCTCGACCGCGCCCTGACCGTCGGGGCCGTCGCGGTCGCCGTCGGCACGGCGGCGCGGCCCTGGGGCGGCGTCACGCTGCTGTACGGCGGCACGTTCGTCGCCGGTGCCGGTATCGCGATCGTCGGCGCGCTGCTGCCCGGGGCGGTCAAGCGCCACTTCCCCCGGCGCCCGGGCGCGATGACCGGCGCCTACATGGCGGCGATGATGACCACCGCGACGCTGGCCGCGGCGCTCGCCGTACCGCTCTCCGGGGCCGCCGGCTGGCGCGCCGCCCTCGGCGTGTGGGCGCTGCCCGCGGCCGTCGGCGCCGTGTGGTGGGTGCTGCGCGTGCGGGGTACGGCGCGCCCCGCCGTCGCGGGCACCCGCGGGGCCGCCGTCGGTGCCCGGGGCGCCCGGCTGCCGTGGCGCAGCCCGAGCGCCTGGCTGGTGACGGCGTACCTGACGACCAGCTCGGTGATGTTCTACTCGCTGCTCGCGTGGATCGCGCCGTCGTACGTCGACCGCGGCTGGGGCGACGGCGCCGCCGGCCTGCTGCTCGCCGGGTTCAGCGCGGCGCAGCTCGGTGCGGCGCTGCTGGTGCCGCTCGCGGTCGACCGGCTGCGGGACCGGCGCGGGCTCTACGCGGCGGCCGGGTTCGTGAACGTCGTCGGCCTCGCGGCGCTGGTCGTCGCGCCAGGGTGGTCCCCGTGGGCCGTCGTGCTGCTGCTGGGGTTCGGCAACGGCGCGGCGTTCACCCTCGGCCTCACGCAGCTGGTGGAGCACGCGGCGACGGCGCAGGACTCCGCGCGGTTGGCGGGCATGGCGTTCCTGGTGTCGTACCTGGTGGCTGCCCTCGGACCCACCGGCATCGGTGCGCTGCACGACGCCGCCGGGTCGTGGACGCCGCCGTTCGTGCTGCTGGCGTGCGTGGCCGTCGCCCAGGTGGTGACCGCGCTGGGCCTGGGCCCGACGCGGCGCGTCGGCGCGGAGGGTACGGCGCGCGCCGGCAGTTGAGGTGGCCGCCAGGGCGGCCCACCGGTGGTGGAGGTGGCCGCCAGGGCGGCCCACCGGTAATTGAGGCGGCTTGCTCTGGCAAGCCCTCGAAACCATCCCGCAGCCGCCCCACGACCTGGATCGCGGCGACCGCGCGCCGAGGAGCCTTCAGGGCCGGTTCTCCTGGCCGTTCGCCGCGATCCGTGCATGCCCGGCGGAGAACGAGCGTGGTTTCGAGGGGTGCTAGCGCACCCCCCTCAACCACCGGCCTGGCGCACCCACCTCCACCACCGGCACGAACGCGGGGTCAGCCGCCGGAGCCGGCGGGGCTGTCGCTCGGCGGGTCGGCGCGGAGCAGGCCGGAGTGGATGGGGCCGTCGAGGTCCGTCAGGGGGCGGCCGCCGCCGCCGCGGTGCAGGCTCACGATCTCCGCGGCGATGGACACCGCGGTCTCCTCGGGCGTGCGGGCGCCGAGGTCGAGGCCGATGGGCGAGCGCAGGCGCCCCAGCTCGGCGTCGCCGAGACCCGCCTCGCGCAGCCGCCGTACCCGGTCGGCGTGGGTGCGGCGCGAGCCCATCGCGCCGACGTACGCCGCGGGGCCGCGCAGCGCGACCTCGAGCAGGGGCACGTCGAACTTGGGGTCGTGGGTGAGCACGCAGAGCACGGTGCGCTCGTCGACCTCGGTGGCGGCCAGGTAGCGGTGCGGCCAGTCGACGACGACCTCGTCGGCCTCGGGGAAGCGCTGCGGGGTCGCGAAGAGCGGCCGGGCGTCGCACACGGTGACGTGGTAGCCCAGCACCTTGCCGACCCGCACCGTCGCGCGGGCGAAGTCGATGGCGCCGAACACGACCATCCGCGGCGTCGGGGCGAACACCTCGACGAGCACCGTGACGTCGTCCTCGAGCAGCTGGCCCTGCGGGCCGAGCGCCAGCGTGCGGGTCTCCCCCACCGCGAGCAGCGCCCGCGCCTCGGCGGCGACGACGGCGTCGAGCCCGGCGTCGCCGAGCCCGCCGGCGGTCTCCTCGGCCCACACCGCGAGCCGCGCCCCGACCGGCGCGGGGCCGGCGAGCACCGTCACGAGCGCGACCGCGCGGTCGGCGTCGATCGAGTCCGCGACCGCCTCGAACACGGGGAACGTCGTCGCGTCCACGGGCGTGACGAGCACGTCGAGGATGCCGCCGCAGACCAGGCCGACCGCGATCGCATCGTCGTCGGAGACGCCGAACCGCTCGAAGTGCGCCTCGCCGGTCGCCATGGCCTCCTGCCCCAGCTCGTAGACCGCGCCCTCGACGCACCCGCCGGAGACCGAGCCGACGACGGTGCCGTCCGGGCCCACCGCCATCGTGGCGCCCGCCGGTCGGGGCGCGCTCCGCCAGGTGGCGGCGACGGTGCCGAGCGCGAACCGCTCCCCCGCCTCCCACCACCGCCGGGCCTCGGCGAGCACCTCACGCACGTCGGTCTCCTCCTGCTGGGGCGAGCGGGGTCGCGCCGGGACGGGCCCGGCTCCCCGACGCGATCTCGTCGACGAGCGCCTCGAGCGCGTCGACGCTGTGGCCGTCGACGAACGCGTCGACGTGGGGTAGGGCGGCGCGCAGGCCCGCCGTACGCGGCTCGTAGCCCGGCCGCGCCCGGTTCGGGTTCACCCACACGACGCGGTGGGCCAGGCGGTGCAGGCGCTCCACCTGCTCCCCCAGCAGGGTCGCGTCGCCGCGCTCCCAGCCGTCGGAGAAGAGCACGACGACGGCGCCGCGGGCGGTGCCGCGCTGCCCCCACCGGTCGAGGAACACCTGCAGGCCCTCGCCGAGCCGCGTGCCGCCGCTCCAGTCGACGACCCGCCGGGCGACCTCCTCGGTCGAGCTCTGCGGGTCGGGCGAGCGGAAGGCTCGGGTCAGGCAGGTCAGGCGCGTGCCGACCGAGAACACCTCGGCGCTCGGCTGCGAGCGCACGAGCGCGTGGGCGAAGAGCAGGTAGGTCTCGGCGTACCGGCTCATCGACCCCGACACGTCGAGCAGCAGCACGGTACGGCGGGGGCGCACCCGCGGCCGCCGGTGCGACCACCGCACGGGGTCGCCGCCGGTGCGCACGGCGTCACGCACGACGCGCCGCAGGTCGACCCGCCCGTGGGCCGCGGACCGGGTGCGCCGCGAGCGGCGCAGCGCGGGGCGGTGCGCCAGCCGGGCGACGAGGTGGGCGACGAGCTCCTTCTCCTCCGGGGTGAGCGCGGCGACGTCGCGGCAGCGCAGCACCTCGACCTCGCTGGAGGTCGGCGGGGCGGTGGCGGCGGCCGGGTCGCCCGCGTCGGCGTCGCCGGGCACCGGCACGTCGCGGTACGTCGGGACGCTCACCGCCCGCCGCACGTCGCCGGCCCACTCGGCGCGGGAGAACCAGAGGTCGAACACCTCGTCGTACACGCGGAGGTCGTCGGGGCGCTGGCAGAGCGTGAGGCGCCCGGCCCGGTAGGTGGCGTCGCGTCCGGGCGTGCCGAGCGCGGCGAGGGCCGTCACGGTCGCGGCCACGCCGCCGGCGGGCACGTCGACGCCCGCGCGGCGCAGCGCCGTCGCGAGTCCGGTCAGCTCGGCGACGAGGTCGGGCAGGGCAGCGGGGCCGGAAGGCCCGGACGACGCGGGACCGGCGCTCACGCCTGCTCCCCGAGCAGCTGGGCGAGATGGGTCGCGACGCGCTGCTGGTCCTCGCGGTACTTCAGCACGGCGCCGAGGGTGCGCGCGGCGGTGGCGACGTCGACGCGGGTGGCGCCGAGGGCCTGCAGCGCGACCGCCCAGTCGATCGACTCCGCGACCCCGGGCGGCTTGAGCAGGTCGCCCTCCCGCAGGCGGGCGACGACGCGGGCCACCCCTGCGGCGAGCTCGGCGCTCGCGGCGGGCACGGAGCGGCGCACGATCTCGACCTCGCGGGCCAGGTCGGGGTGCTCGACCCAGTGGTAGTAGCAGCGCCGCTTGAGCGCGTCGTGCACCTCGCGGGTGCGGTTGCTCGTGACGACCACGACGGGCGGCACCTCGGCGCGCACGGTGCCGTACTCCGGGATGGTGACCGAGAAGTCGCTCAGCAGCTCGAGCAGGAACGCCTCGAACTCGTCGTCGGCCCGGTCGAGCTCGTCGACGAGCAGGACCGACGGGCGCTCGAGCGAGCGCAGCAGCGGGCGGGCCAGCAGGAACCGCCGGCTCCACAGGTCGTGCTCGAGCGCTTCCTGGTCGGCCTCGCCGGCCGCCTCGAGGGCGCGCACGTGGAGCAGCTGGCGCGGGTGGTCCCAGTCGTAGAGCGCGGCGGCGGCGTCGATGCCCTCGTAGCACTGCAGGCGCACGAGGTCGCGGCCCAGCACCCGCGCGAGCGCGGTCGCCAGCGAGGTCTTGCCGACCCCGGGCTCGCCCTCGAGGAACAGGGGCCGCGACGTGCGCCACGCCAGCCACGCGGCGGTCGCCGTGCCCGGGTCCGCGAGGTAGCCGACGCCGTCGAGCCGGCGCGTCAGCTCCTCGACGTCGTGCGGCCCGTCCGGCCCCAGCGGCCCGTCCGGCCGGTCCAGCGCGTCCACGTGCCACCTCTCCTCGACGTCCCTCGACGTCACGGTCCCGCCGCGACCGCGCCGGGGCGGCGCGTGGATCCACCCTAGGTCGGCGTGTGACGGCGTTCACCGCCGACCGTTGCCAACAGGCGCGCGGCGCCCTTGGCGCCTTGTGCCAACGGCGCCGGCGTCGCCCGGACCACGGCGTGCCCGCACAGCGCCGCGCCGAGCTTGCGGCTATCTGCCCAAGATCGACCCGAGATCCGGCGATGTTTGACGAAGCCCTGGTCACGCCGTTCGGGGTTCAATGCCGTGAACGCACCAACGAACCTGGAGGCTGCATGAGCGCCACGCGTCGCATCCGTATCGGCATCGACACCGGTGGGACCTTCACCGACGTCGTCGCCGTGGACGAGGAGACCGGCGAGCTCGTCACGACCAAGACCCCCTCGACGCCGTCGAACCCCGCGGACGGGTTCCTCAACGGCATCGACAAGGTGCTGGGCCTGCTCGGCCTGGACGGCGACGCGGTCACGGCCGTCAGCCACGGCACCACGGTCGCGACGAACAAGCTGCTCGAGGAGAAGGTGGAGGGCCTCGGCTTCATCACCACCGAGGGCTACGGCCACCTCCTCGAGATCGCCCGCCAGTCCGTCCCGGACGGCTACGGCAACTCGTACTTCTGGGTGAAGCCGGACCGCATCGTCCCCGTCGACCTGGTCCGCACCATCGGCGGCCGCCTCGCGGTCGACGGCTCCGAGGTCCGCCCGCTGGTCGAGGAGGACGTCGTCGCGGCGGCGCGCTACTTCCGCGCCCGCGGCGTCACCACGATCGGCCTGTCGTTCCTCAACTCGTACGCGAACCCCGTGCACGAGGAGCAGGCCCTGGCGATCCTGCAGCGCGAGTACCCCGAGGCCGACTACTCGCTGTCCTCGCAGGTGCTGCGCGAGTACCGCGAGTACGAGCGGAGCGTCACCACGCTCGTCGACGCCGCCGTGAAGCCCAACATCCGGGCCTACGTCAACAACATCACCGAGCGGCTCAACTCCTTCACCGCGCAGGCCGGCGGCGGCGACGCCGCGGGCGAGCACCGCGAGGTGCCGTTCTACGTGATGAAGTCCAACGGCGGTGTGCTCTCGGCCGAGGAGGTCGTGCGCCAGCCGATCACCACGGTGCTCTCCGGCCCGGCCGCGGGTGCCCTCGGCGCCGCGGTCATCGCGCAGCGCGCGGGCTTCGACAGCGTGCTCACCTGCGACGGCGGGGGTACGTCGACCGACGTCACCGTGGTCGTGGACGGCCACCCCGCCCTCACCACCGAGGGCACGGTCGGCCCGTACCCCAGCAAGATCCCGATGATCGACGTCGTCACCGTCGGTGCCGGCGGCGGGTCCATCGCCTGGATCAGCCCCGAGGGCACCCTCAAGGTCGGCCCGCAGTCGGCGGGCGCCGACCCCGGCCCGCTCTGCTACCGCAAGGGCGGCACCGAGCCCACGATCACCGACGCGCACGTGCTGCTCGGCCGCATCCCCCCGCACCTGCTGGGCGGCGAGATCCCGCTCGACGTGGACGCGGCCCGCGCCGGCATCACCGACGTGGCCGGCAAGCTCGGCCTCGGCGTCGAGGAGGCCGCGGACGGCATCCTCGAGATCTCGGCCTGGAACCAGGCCAACGCGCTGCGCCAGGTCACGGTCAAGCGCGGGCTCGACGCCCGCGACTTCCACATGGTCACGTTCGGCGGCTCCGGCTCGCTGCTCGCCTGCCGCCTCGTCGACATCCTGGGCCTCGAGGGCGTCATCGTGCCGCTCAACCCGGGCAACACCTCGGCGTACGGGCTGCTCACCGTCGACGTGCGCAACGACTACGTCCAGACGGCGATCAGCAAGCACGACGACCTCGACCGCCCGCGCGTCGAGAAGCTGCTCGCGTCGCTGGCCGCCGAGGCCGACGAGGCCCTGGCCCGGGAGGGCTTCGAGCCGGCCGAGCGCCAGTTCGTGCGATCCGCCGACCTGCGCTACGTCGGCCAGGCCTTCGAGGTCCGCGTGCCGGTGCCCGAGGGCCCCGTCGACGACGCGCTCGTCGAGGCCGTCGCGGACGCCTTCCACGCCGAGCACCACAAGCTCTACGGCTACGACTTCCGCGGCGACTCCTCGCAGCCGGTGGAGTGGGTCAACCTCCGCGTCTCCGGCATCGGCCCGATCCGCAAGCCCGAGCTGCGCGAGATCGCTGGCGGCAGCGGCGCCGAGGGCGCCGTCACCGGCACCCGCCGCGTCTACTTCGACGACTGGTACGACGCGCCCGTCGTCGCCCGCGCGCAGCTCGGCGCCGGCGACGTCGTGACCGGCCCGGCGATCGTCGAGGAGTTCAGCTCGACCGTCCCGCTGCACCCCGGCTTCCGCGCCGAGGTCGACCGCTTCGGCAACCTGCTCATCACCCGCAAGGAGTCCCTCTCGTGACCAGCGACGTCCTCCCCACCCCCGCGGCCGGCGGCTCCGCGACCACCCGCGTGCCCGGCGCCGAGACCGAGCCCCCGACCGTGGTGGGCGTGCGCGCCCCCGGCGGTGACGCGCCGTACCGCCTCACCGAGGGCGTCGACGTCGACCCGGTCGTCGTCGAGATCGTCGAGGGCTACCTGGCGTCGGTCGAGCAGGAGGTCGAGACCTCCATCGGGCGCACCAGCCGCTCGCCCATGATCCGCGACGCCCACGACTACCGCGCGGGCATCCACGACAAGCACGCCCGCAAGCTCACGGGCCGCTCGTACTCGGCGCTCGTGCAGCCGGTCATCCGCGACTACCCGGTCGAGACGATGAAGCCCGGCGACGTCTTCTTCCACAACGACGTCTACCTGTCCGAGGGCGGCATCGGCCACCTGCCCGACCTGTGCATCACCGCGCCGGTCTTCCACGACTCGGGCGACGGCCCCGAGGTGGTCGCGTTCGTGCAGGCCTTCGGCCACCACGACGACATCGGCGGCTCGGTGCCCGGCTCGATGCCGAGCACCGCGACCAGCGTGTTCGAGGAGGGCCTGATGGTCCCCCCGATCAAGCTGTGGGACGGCGGCGTGCCCAACGAGTCCGCGCTGAAGATCATGACGCGCAACTCGCGCATGCCCGACTCGCTGGCGGCCGACCTCGACGCCGAGTGCTCCGCCTGCCTGCTGGGTGCGCGCCGGCTGACCGAGCTGTTCGCCCGCTACGGCCGCGACCAGGTCTTCGCCGCCTTCGACGCGATCCTCGACAAGACCACCGAGACGTTCCGCCGCGAGATCCTCTCGAAGATCCCCACCGGCACGTTCATCTGGGAGGACTACGCGGAGCAGGACGGCGTCGACGACCCGCAGCTGCACACCCAGCGGATCACGCTGACGAAGGAGGAGACGGGCGGCCCCGACGGCGGCCCCCGCCTCGTCATCGACTTCACCGGCACGGCGCCGCAGGCCAAGGGCCCGATCAACCACTGCGGCGACTACGCGGACGGCGCCTTCCTCAAGAAGTGGATCGCGCCGATCCTGCGCAACCTGGCCGACACCCCCGAGCGGATGGCGGAGCTCGACGTCAACGAGGGCATCGCCCCGCTGATCGAGATGCGCTTCCCGCCCAAGGGCACGCTGCTGACGCCCGAGTTCCCGGCGCCGACGAACGCCCGCACGTTCGTCATCCTGCGCCTGCTCGGCGTGCTGTCGGGCGTCGTGGCGAAGGCCGTGGACGGCCGGATGCCGGCCGACCAGGAGACCATCCGCTACACGGGTGTCTACGGCAACGACCTCGAGGGCAACCCCTACCTCATGCGCGAGGTGCTGGGCGGCGGCTCGGGCGGTCGCTACTACGCCGACGGCGAGGACACCATCCACGTCGTGCCCGACTCGCGGAACCTGCCGACCGAGTTCACCGAGTCGCGCTTCCCGTTCCGCGTGGAGAGCCTCGGCCTGGCGCTCGACTCGGGCGGCGCGGGCCAGTTCCGCGGCGGGCTCGGCTACGAGAAGCAGATCCGCATGCTCGCCGACGCGCACTTCATGTCGATCGCCGACCGCTCGATCCTCGCCTGCTGGGGCGTGAAGGGCGGCAAGGCCGGCAAGTCGTTCCAGGTCACCATCGACCCGGGCGGGCCGGACGAGCGCGAGGTGGACGCCCTGGTGGACGCCGTCGCGGTCAAGGCCGGCGAGGTCATCCGCATCCGCACGACGGGCGGTGGCGGCTGGGGCGACCCGCTCGACCGCGAGCCGGCGTCCGTGGCCCGCGACGTGTGGTGGCGCAAGGTGTCGGTCGAGGCAGCGCGCGCCGACTACGGCGTCGTGCTGGCCGAGGAGCTCGACCCGGAGGCCGTCGCGGCCCCCGCGGTCGACGTGGAGGCGACGGTCGCGCTGCGCGAGCAGCTGCGCTCCGAGCGCGACGCGGACGCCCCGTTCTTCGACCGGGGTCCGGGCTACGCCCTGCTCTCCGGTGGAGCCACCGCCTCGCCGTACGACTACCTCTGAGCACCGTGTCCGTCCCGCACCCTGCCCTTCACCGCTCCCTGCGCGTGGCGGTCACGGGCGCGTCCGGCAAGACCGGGACCGCCGTGGTGGCCGGCCTCCTCGAGGCCGGCCACCACCCGGTGGCGCTCGTGCGCCGCTCCGCGGCCGCGGACGCGTTCGCGGGCCAGGGCGTGGCGAGCCGGATCGTCGACGTCGAGGGCGGGCCGGCCGACCTGGCGGCCGCCCTCGACGACGTCGACGCCGTCTACCACGTGCCGCCGAACATGCACCCGACCGAGGACGCCGTCACCGGCACCGTGGTCGACGCCGCCGTCCGCGCCGGCGTCGGCCGGTTCGTCTACCACTCCGTGCTGCAGCCGCACGTGCCCGCGATGCCCCACCACCTGCGCAAGGCGGCCTCCGAGCTGATCGTGCGCCGCAGCCCGCTGGCGTGGACCGTGCTCCAGCCCGCCAGCTACGTCCAGAACGTGCTGCCGTTCGTCGCCGCCGCGCGCGCCGAGGGCCGCTACCGCGTGCCGTACGACGTGACGCGGCCCTTCACCCCCGTCGACCTCGTCGACGTGGCCGCCGCCGCGGTCGCCGTGCTCGGCGACGACGCGACCACCTACGGCACCTTCGAGCTCGCCGGGCCCGAGGTGCTGAGCAGCGCCGCGACGGCCGACGTGCTCGCCGAGGTCCTCGGCCGGCCCGTGGTCGCCGAGCACCTGCCGCTGGAGCGGTGGCGCGCCGGGGTCGACCCGACCGGCACGCGCCGCGACCTCGACGACCTGGCCGCGATGTTCGCCTGGTACGACGACCACGGCCTCGTCGGCAGCCCGCTCTCGCTGCGCACCCTGCTGGGCCGTGCGCCCACGACCCTGGCCGCGGCGCTACGCCGCGACCTGGCCGACGCCCCGACCGACCCCGCCGCCGACCCGGCCTGACGCCGTACCCCGGGGCGGCCCGACCGGGTCGTCCCCCACCGCTCCCGGAGGTGCTCGATGACCCTGCCCCTGGACGACGTGCTCGTCGTCGACCTGTCCCGCGCCCTCGCCGGGCCGCACGCCGCGATGATGCTGGGCGACCTCGGGGCCCGCGTCATCAAGGTGGAGTCCGAGACCGGTGACGACACCCGCGGCTGGGGCCCGCCGTTCGTCGGGCCGGAGGACGACACGGTCTCGACGTACTACCTGTCGTGCAACCGCAACAAGGAGTCGATCGTCCTCGACCTCAAGAGCGACGACGGCCGCGACGTGCTCGCCCGCCTGCTGGAGCGTGCGGACGTGCTGGTGGAGAACTTCCGGCCCGGCGTGCTCGACCGCCTCGGCTTCGGCGAGGACCGCGTGCGCGAGCTCAACCCGCGCCTCGTGCAGCTGTCCATCTCGGGCTTCGGCCACGACGGGCCCGAGGGCGGGCGCGCCGGCTACGACCAGATCGCGCAGGGCGAGGCCGGCCTCATGTCGCTGACCGGCCCGGACCGCGACCACCCGACGCGGGTCGGGGTGCCCATCGGCGACCTGCTCGCGGGCATGTACGGCGCGTACGGCGTCGTCGCCGCCCTCCACGAGCGCGACCGGACGGGCCGCGGCACCGTCGTGCGGACCTCCCTGCTGGCCGCCATCGTCGGCGTCCACGCGTTCCAGGGCACCCGCTACACCGTCGCCGGCGAGGTGCCCCGCGCCTCCGGCAACCACCACCCCTCCATCAGCCCCTACGGCCTCTTCCGCTGCGCCGAGGGCGACGTGCAGATCGCGGTGGGCAGCGAGGGCCTGTGGCGCAAGCTGGCCGCCGAGTTCGACCTGCCGGTCGACGACCCCCGCTTCGCGACCAACGCCGCCCGCGTGGCGCACCGCGAGGAGGTGATCGCGATGGTCGACGCGGCCTTCGCCGACCTCGGGTACGACGTGCTCATGCCGCGCCTGGCCGCCGCCGGCATCCCGGCCGGCGAGGTCCGCACCCTCGACCGGGTCTACGAGTGGGACCAGACCCGTTCGCAGGGCCTCGTCGTCGAGGTCGACCACCCCGTGCTCGGCCCCGTCGAGCTGCCCGGCCCGCCGCTGCGGTGGTTCGACGCCGCCGGCGAGCGCCGTCGCGACACCCACCTCGCGCCGCCGGCGCTCGGCGAGCACTCCGACGCGATCCGCGCCTGGCTCGACGAGGCCTGACCCGCCTGGCCTGCCCTGCCTGCGCCCGTCGACTGGCACGTCCTGCCGAAGGTGCGGACCCAGCTCGGGCACCACTCGCCCTACACCCCCACCTCGTCCGCGGCCTAGGTTGGCCGCGACGGCGAGGTGCAGATCACACGGATGGGAGATCGACGTGCGTGCGCTCATCGCACTCGGCGGCAACGCCATGACCGGGCCGGACGGGTCCGCGACGGTGGAGGCCCAGCGGGCCGCCATCGACGTGGCGGCCGACCGGATCGCCGAGCTCGTCGCCACCGGGACGGACGTCGTGGTCACCCACGGCAACGGCCCCCAGGTCGGCAACCTGCTCGTCAAGAACGAGCTGACCGCCCACGTGGTGCCGATGGTGCCGCTCGACTGGTGCGGCGCCCAGACCCAGGGGACGCTCGGCTACACGCTGACCTCGAGCCTGGACGCGGCGCTCACCCGCCGCGGCATCGACCGGCGCGCCGCCGGCCTCGTCACCCGCACCGTCGTCGACGCCGCGGACCCCGACTTCCTCGCGCCCAGCAAGCCCGTCGGCCGCTTCCTGCCCGAGGAGGAGGCCCAGCGGTTCGTCGCCGAGGGCCAGCTGTGGCAGGACCGCGGCGAGAAGGGCTGGCGTCGCGTCGTCCCCTCGCCCCAGCCGCGCGAGATCGTCGACGCCCCCGCGGTCGTCACCCTCGTCGAGGCCGGGTACGTCGTGGTGGCCGCCGGCGGCGGCGGCATCCCGGTGCTGCGCGCCGCGGACGGCTCGCTGTCGGGCGTCGAGGCCGTCATCGACAAGGACCTCGGGGCCGCGCTGCTCGGCGCGGTCGTGCACGCCGACGTGCTCGTCATCGCCACCGACGTCGACAACGCGATCATCGGCTACGGCACGCCGCAGGCCCGCCCGCTGGGTCGCGTGACCGCCTCGGAGATGCGCGAGATCGCCGCGGCCGGCCACTTCGCGGCCGGGAGCATGGGCCCGAAGGTCGAGGCCGCGCTGCGCTTCGCCGAGTCCGGCGGCACCTCCGTCATCACCTCGCTCGACCGCATCCGCGACGCCGTCACCGCCGTCGGGGCAGGCTCGCAGGACGCGCTCGTCGGCACCGTCGTCGTACCCGACCCCGTGCCCCACCCGGCGTCCGACCCGCCGGCCCACGCCGTCGCCTGAACCACCGCAGTCCCCCCGGGCCGCCCACGCGGTCCGTGGCCCACCGAAGGAGAGGTAAAGCCGTGCCCGACGCAATCGAGGTCCGCAAGGTCCCCATCAAGAACGTCTCGGACGCATCCGGACTCGCCGAGCTGATCGACGCCGGCACCATCGAGGCCGACCGCGTCATCGCCGTCATCGGCAAGACCGAGGGCAACGGCGGCGTCAACGACTACACCCGCATCATCGCCGACCGCGCGTTCCGCGAGGTGCTGATGGAGAAGGGCTCCCGCCCCGCCGAGGAGGTGAAGCAGGTCCCGATCGTGTGGTCCGGCGGCACCGACGGCGTCATCTCCCCCCACGCCACGATCTTCGCGACCGTGCCCGACGACCAGGTCGAGAAGACCGACGACCTGCGCCTCACGGTCGGCTTCGCGATGAGCGAGGAGCTCCTCCCCGAGGAGATCGGTCGCGTCGCGATGGTCGACAAGGTCGCCGCGGGCGTCCGCGTCGCCATGGAGCGCGCCGGCATCACCGACCCGGCGGACGTGCACTACGTGCAGACCAAGACGCCGCTGCTCACCATCCACACGATCCGCGACGCCAAGAGCCGCGGGAAGTCGGTCTGGACCGAGCACACCCACGAGTCGATGGACCTCTCCAACGGCTGCACCGCGCTCGGCATCGCCGTCGCGCTCGGCGAGATCGAGCAGCCCACCGACGAGGACGTCATGCACAACCGCGACCTCTACTCCTCGGTCGCGTCCTGCTCCTCGGGCGTCGAGCTCGACCAGGCGCAGATCGTCGTCGTGGGCAACGCCCGCGGCGTCGGCGGTCGCTACCGCATCGGCCACTCGGTGATGAACGACGCCCTCGACACCGACGGAATCTGGGCCGCGATCAAGGACGCCGGCCTCGACCTGCCCGAGCGCCCGCACACGAGCGACCTCGGCGGCCGTCTCGTCAACGTGTTCCTCAAGTGCGAGGTCTCGCAGGACGGCGAGGTGCGCGGACGGCGCAACGCCATGCTCGACGACTCCGACGTGCACTGGCACCGCCAGATCAAGAGCGCCGTCGGCGGCGTGACCGCGTCGGTCACCGGCGACCCGGCGGTCTTCGTCTCCGTCTCCGCGGCCCACCAGGGCCCCGACGGCGGCGGCCCGGTCGCGGCCATCGTCGACCTCGGTGCGGACCCGACGGGCTACCCGTCGGCCTGAGGCCGTACGGCGGCCCGCACGGGCCGTCGCGCACCACCGCCGGGCACCCCGGCGTCCCGGGCCTCCAGGCGCGGGGCGGAGCCACCGGCTCCGCCCCGGCCTGGGGGCCCTCGCCATTCCCCGACCTCCGAGGAGCAGCAGTCGATGACCGCCACGCCCGACCCCGCCGGCCGCAGCGCCGCACCCGCCACCCCCCGCCGCGTCGGCGCCCGCGAGCTGGTGGAGCTCGTGCTGGATCCCGGGTCCTTCGCGTCGTGGGACACCCCGGTCGCCGCCGACGGGTGGGACGCGGCGTACCGGGAGCAGCTCGCGAGCGCCGCCGAGCGCTCCGGTCTCGACGAGTCGGTCGTCACGGGTGCCGGCACGGTCGGCGGGCGCCGGGTGGCGGTCGTCGTCAACGACTTCCGGTTCCTCGCCGGGTCGATCGGGGCGGCCACCGCGGCGCGGATCGTGACCGCCGTACGACGGGCGACCGCCGAGGGCCTGCCCCTGCTGGCGAGCACCGCGTCCGGCGGCACGCGCATGCAGGAGGGCACGCCGGCGTTCGTCGGGATGGTCGCCATCACCCGCGCGGTGATGGACCACCGGTCGGCGGGGCTGCCGTACCTGGCCTACCTGCGCCACCCCACCACCGGCGGCGTGCTGGCGTCGTGGGGCTCGCTGGCCCACGTGACGCTGGGCGAGCCGGGGGCGCTCGTCGGGTTCCTCGGGCCGCGGGTCTACGAGGCGCTGCACGGCGAGCCGTTCCCGCCCGGCGTGCAGACCGCGGAGAACCTCGCCGCGCACGGGATCATCGACGCCGTCGCCACGCCCGAGCAGCTGCGCGAGCTCGTCGAGCTGGCGCTGTCGGTGCTGCGCGACCCGGCCGAGGCGCCGCGCCTGCCGCGGCGCGAGGGGCTGCACGGGCCGGACGCGCTCGCCGGGGTCGAGCCGCCGTACGACGTGTGGACGGCCGTGGAGCGCACGCGCGAGCCCGGCCGCGCGGGCGTCCGCGACCTGCTGCGGCACGGCGCGCGCAGCACGGTGCGGCTGCGCGGCACCGCCGAGGGCGAGCAGGACGCCTCGGTGATCATCGCGCTCACCCGCCTCGACGGGCAGCCGTGCGTGCTGGTCGGGCAGGACCGCGCGCGACAGACGGCGGCCACCCCCATGGGTCCCGCCGCGCTCCGCGAGGCGCGGCGCGCGATGCGGCTGGCCGAGGAGCTGCGCCTCCCGCTCGTGACGGTCATCGACACGCCGGGCGCCGAGCTGTCGGTGGCGGCCGAGCAGGGGTCGATCGCCGGCGAGATCGCGCGCTGCATCGCGACCATGACGACGATGACGGTGCCGACCGTGGCGCTGCTCATGGGCCAGGGCTGCGGCGGCGGCGCGCTGGCCCTGCTGCCGGCCGACGTCGTGGTGGCGGCCGGCGACGCGTGGCTGTCGCCGCTGCCGCCCGAGGGCGCCAGCGTCATCGTGCACGGCGTCGCCGACCACGCGGCGCAGATGGCGGAGCGGCAGCGCGTGCGGGCGCACGACCTGCTCGCCGACGGCACGGTGCAGCACCTCGTCCCGGAGGTCGTGGGCGAGTCGCCCGAGGAGCTCGCGGTCGCCCTCGCGGCCGAGTGCGCGCGGCAGCTGCAGCGGCTGCGGGCGGCGCGGGTCTGAGGCCATCGCGGCCGCCCGCGGCCGTCGCGCTCAGACCTGGCGCCACTCCGCGCTGGCGTGGTCGTGCCCGTGGGCGGCCATGAGGCCCAGACCGCCGTCGACGGTGAAGGTGCTGCCGGTGACGTAGGCCGACCGCGGCGAGGCCAGGAAGCCGATCAGCGAGGCGACCTCGTTGACGTGGCCCGGGCGGCCGAGCGGGTTGCCGGGGCGCTCCTGGTGGTAGGCCTCCTCGGTCTCCTGGCCCGTCATCTCGGTGCTGATCTCGCCGGGCGCCACCGTGTTGACGGTGATGCCGTGCTCCCCCAGCTCGAGTGCGAGCACCTTGCTGAGGGCGCCGAGGCCGGCCTTCGCGGCGCAGTACGCCGCCGCCCCGAGCCGGGGGACGTACTCGTGCACGCTCGTGATGTTGATGATCCGCCCGCCCTGGCCGGCGTCCACCAGGTGGCGGGCGGCGCGCTGGGAGGTGAGGAACGGGCCGTCGAGGTCGGTGGCGATGACCTCGTGCCACTTCTCCGGCGTCAGGTCGAGCACCCGGCTGCTGTGCCCGGTGCCGGCGACGTTGACGAGGACGCCCAGGCCGCCGAGCTGGTCCACGAGCTGGTCCACGACCGCGCCCGCGTCGGGTGACGCGGCATCGAAGTCGGCCACGAACGCGCGCTGGCCGCGGCGCTCGATCTCCGCCACCGTCTCCGCCACGCCCTCCGCGTCGTGGTGGCGGGTGATGCCGACGTCGAAGCCCTCCGTGGCGAGCAGCTGGGCGGTGGCCCGGCCGATGCCCGAGTCCGCTCCGGTCACGACGGCGAGGCGGGGGTAGTGGTTCATGCGCGGTTCCTCCTGGGGCTCGGGCTGCTGACCCTTCCCGGGTACCCAGTGCGCGGGGTCGCCTGTCACCTGCTGGTGCGGAGTCCCTGACGTATCGGGCGGTCCCCGTCGGCGTGTCGCCGCCAGATCGTCAGGGAGCACGGCGGGAGGGCCCCGGTCGAGTGCGCAGGTTCAGCCGCGAGCCCCGCCGCGGACTGAATCCACGCACACTTCCGCCGCTCGGCCCGGGGCGCCGGCCGCAAGGCTCAGCCGACGCGGGCGCGCCCGGGCATCGGTCCTAGGACTGCCAACCCGCGCACGGGCCGGACGCGTCGAGGGAGTCCGAGATCGTCTCGGGGCCGACGACCGCGCCCACTCCAGCACTGGTCGAGGCGAGGGTCTCGACGAGGGTCTCGCGTTCACCGTCCTCCCACGACGACAGCTCCTCCCACGTCGGCAGCTCCGCCGGGGCCTCGGCCGGGGCCTGCGCCGGAGCCCGGTCGCCGAGAGCCTCAGCCAGCCGGCCGGGGTCGGCCGCGAGACCCGCCTCGGCGGCGTCGGCCATCGCCTCGTACGTCGCCTGCCGGACCAGGTCGGCGCATGCCTCCGGTGACGGGCCGTCCGCCTCGTTCGAGCCCGAGCACGCCGCCACCAGGAGCGCGCCGACGAGGAGGACACCGGCCGCGACTGGACGGGGGAGGGACCTGCGCGCGCGCGTCATGGCCGCACCCTAGGGGCTCAGCCGACGCGCGCGGCGCGCTCGCCGGCGCTCGCGTGCCAGCGGCCGGCCGTGCGGTGCACCTCGATGGGGTGGTCGAACGCCTCGCTGACGGCGGCGCTCGTCAGCGCCTCGTCGATGGGGCCGGCGGCGGTGAGCCGGCCGTCGCGCACGAGCGCGGCGTGGCTGGTGGAGCGCGGCAGCTCCTCGAGGTGGTGCGTGACGAGCACCGTGGCGGTGTCCGGACGCTCGGTCACCACGTCGTCGATCGCGGTCAGCAGCTGCTCGCGCGCTGCGAGGTCCAGGCCCGTGGTGGGCTCGTCGAGCAGCAGCAGGCGGGGCCGCCCGACGAGCGCGCGGGCGATGAGCACCCGGCCCCGCTCGCCCTGCGACAGCGTTGGCCACCGCTCCTGGGCCTTCGCGCCCATGCCCACCTGGGCGAGCAGCTCGTGGGTCAGCGCCAGCTCGTCGGCGGCGGGCTCCCAGCGGCGGGGGAGGTCCGCCGTACCGGTCAGCCCGGTCAGCACCACCTGCTCCACCGTCAGCGGCGAGTGCAGCGTGTGCCGCGGGTTCACGTGGCCGATGAGGCGGCGCAGCGACTGCACGTCGATCCGGCCGAGCTGGTGGCCGAGCACGCGGACGGTGCCCGACGTCGGGTGCTGGTTCGCGCCGCAGAGGCTGAGCACCGTGCTCTTGCCCGCACCGTTCGGCCCCAGCACCGCCCAGTGCTCGCCGGCCCGCACCTCCAGGTCGATGCCGCACAGGATCTCCTTCGCCCCCCGCCGCAGGGTCACGTCCGCGAGCTGCAGGACGGTCGGACGGTCGGCGTCGGGCGCGGCGATGACAGGCTCCTCGGGTGGGCGGGGCGGGTGCGCTCCCAGGATCCCGCGTACGGCGCCGCGACCGGTCGGCGGGTCACCCACCGGACGCCGGGGGCCACGGTCCGGCGGCACGGGCGCCGCCTGAGGCCACCTTGAGGTGACCCCGCGGCGCGTTGAGGCGATGCACGAGGAAACCTGTGCGAAACGCGCGTCGCAGCGCGACCGGCGGCGCCTACCTTCGCGCGATGGAGTGCCGGGTGTTCTGGGGGTCGCACCGCTGCGTGCGCGGACGGGGTCACGGTGGGCTGCACGAGTGCGACTGCTGCGAGCACGACTCGCTGCAGGCCCACGTCGCGGCCGAGGGCGTCGTGCGGGACGCCGAGGGTGAGTTCCCGTGCGCCGCCTCGTGGCCCTACCTGGGGCCCGACACCGTCTTCACCGGCGCCGACGCGCCCGCCGAGCACGCCTGAGGCGGCTCAGACCCCCGGCAGCCCGAGCAGGCGCATGGTCGGGGCGTAGCGCCGCACCAGCACCTCCACGACGTCCGGCCGCGCCGCGTAGAACGCCCGGTGCGCGGCCGCCACCTCGGCGGCCGGGACCGCCTGCCCGGCGATGCGCCAGTCCGGCTCCGGCTCCCCCGGAAGGTCGAGCGCCGCGAGCACCGGCGCCTCGAGCGGGGCGTGCACCCCGGCGAGCAGCGGACGGGTGACGCCCGGCGGCCGCGACGCCAGGCCGGCGGCCTCCCGCACCCGGGCGGCCACGGGCGCCAGCACCACGTTGCCCGGGTGGTTGACGGTGCGCATCGCGTCCCGCGAGGGTCGGGCGAACAGGTCGGCGACCGCCACCGTGCCGTGCAGCCGCTGCCGCCGCTCGAGCTCCGTCACCGAGGCGGCGGCCAGCTCCCGCAGCGCGGCGGGGTCGGGCACCACGTCGTACGACGCGGGACCAGCGCTCGCACCGGCCCCGGACCCGGCCCCTGACCCGGCCCCCAGGGCCGCGGCGAGCGTGCGGAGGTCGTGGTACGCCGCGCGCGGCGGGTCCGGTTCCGCCAGGCCCGGCGGGTGCGCGACGACGTGCCACGGGTGCAGGCCGTGGTAGCGGATCGGCGGCACGAGCACGGTGCGCGCGCTCGGCGGCAGGTGCGCGGCGAGCTCCTCGGTGCCGAGCGGCAGGCCGCGGTAGCCGGCGCCCACCGGCTGGGAGACGAACAGGTCGGTGCGGGCCAGGAGCGTCCGCAGGAGCGGCACGTCGTCGGCGCCGAGCTCGTGGATCGCGGGCAGCCGCACGGTGCGCACGTCGTCGGAGGCCAGCAGGAGCCGCAGCGACTCGGCCTGGCAGTTGCCGACGACGACCACGAGCGGGGCGTCCGCGGCGGGCGGCGCCGCACCCGACGACGCGTCGGCGGGATCGGCGTCGCGCAGCCCGTGGAACGCGCCGAAGTGCTGCCTCTCGGCCTCGCTGCGCGTCACGCACGCACCCCCGTCCGGGCCGCCGCCACCCGCCGGAGGGCGTGGGGCCGTCCCCTACGCTCCACCGGGTGACGCCCCCCGACGAGCAGCAGACCGACCGCGGCGCCCGGGTGGTCGTCGGCTCCGTGCCCGCCGACCACGCCTACGTGCACCACGTCGCGCCGCTCGACCGAGAGGGCCCGCTGCGCCTGCCGGACCCGCCGGGCCTCGACGCCGACGGCGTGCCGACCGGTCACTGGTGGCCGCCGCGGCTGCTCGAGGCGGCGTACGTCGCCGAGGTCGCCGACACCACCGGCCTCGACCTCCTCCACGTGCACTTCGGGTTCGAGGGCCGCACCCCGGAGCAGCTCGCGGAGCTCGTCGCCGCGCTGCACGCCCGGGGTCGCGCGCTCGTGCTCACCGTCCACGACCTGCGCAACCCCCACCTGCCCGACGCAGGTGCCCACGAGCGGCAGCTCGACGTGCTCGTGCCCGCCGCCGACGCCCTCGTCACCCTCACCGACGGCGCGGCCGACGCGGTCGAGCGCCGCTGGGGCCGCCGGCCGACCGTCGTGCCGCACCCCCACGTCGTACCGCTCGACGCCATGGAGCAGTGGCAGGCCCGCCGCGCCCCGCGGCCGCCGGGTGCGCCGCTGCGGGTGGGCGTCGACCTCAAGAGCCTGCGGGCCAACGTCGCGGCCCGCGACGTGCTGCCCGCCCTCGTCGAGGCCGTCGCGGCCCTGCCAGGATCGACCCTGCAGGTCGCGGTGCACGCCGCGGCCCTGCGGCCGGACGCGCCGCGCCACGACCCGGAGGTCGTCCGCCTGCTCGACGAGGCGGGCCGGCGCGACCACGTGGAGGTGCTCGTCCACGACTACCTCCCCGACGACGAGCTGTGGGCGCACCTCGCCGCGCTCGACGTCTCGGTGCTCCCCTACCGCTTCGGCACGCACTCGGGCTGGCTCGAGGCCTGCCGCGACCTCGGCACCGACGTGGTCGCGCCGCGCGGCGGCTTCTACCGCGACCAGGGCCCGGTCGACCTCTTCGACCTCGACGACGACGGCATCGACGCCGGCTCGCTCGCCGCAGCCCTGCGCGCGGCCCACGAGCGGGGCAGCCGCCCGCCCGTCACCGTCGCGGAGCGCCGGGCGCAGCGCGCGGTCGTCGCCGAGGCCCACGACGCGGTCTACGCGCAGGCGCTCGCCGCGGCGGCTCACCACCACTGACTCACCACCACTGACCCAGGTACGCGCGGAGCTCGCCGTCGGCGGGCACCGCGTCGAGGCCCGGCACGTCGAGGGCGACGATCGGCGCCAGGTCGGGGCGGCCCCACCGGGCGGCGCGCCGGTGCAGGCGCAGGTCGTGGACCGCGACGAGGCCGTCGCCCAGCACGAACGTGCCGGTCTCCGACGGGCCGGCGAGCGGCGCCAGCAGCTCCCGGTACGCCGCCGCGTCGCCCCGCAGGCCGCGGTGCAGCTCGAGGTGGAGGCGGGCCCGCTCCAGCAGGTCGGCGCCGGCGTCGTGGGGCACGAGGCGCGGGTCGTCCCCGAGCACCCGGTGCTGGTCGGGCGCGACGAGGACGCGCACGGTGGGGAGGGCGGCCAGGAGGCCGTCCACGGTGGCGAGCAGCGCCGTACCCCCGAGGTCGGCGGGCACGCTCGCGACGACGTCGACGGGTCCGCGCAGCAGGCCGCGCCACGCGACCCCCGGTACGGCGACCCGGTCGGCCACCGCGACCGCCTCGGCCAGCCCGTCGTCGACGGCGCGGGGGGCCACGCCGGCGTCGGGGCCGTCGTGCCAGGCCACGGCCCCCGGCACGTGCGCGACGAGCCCGCCGGCGAGCCACGAGCGGTGGGCGAGCTCCCAGTCCTCGCCGCCGTAGCCGCCGAACGTCTCGTCGAAGCCGCCCAGCCGCTCGAACCACCAGCGCGAGCAGGCGAGCACCGCGGAGATGACGAACCGGAAGCTCGTCGCGTCGGCGGCCCGCAGGTCGTCGCTGCGGCGGTAGGCGTCGCGCAGCCAGGCCGGCTCGGCCAGCTCGCGCCCCGCGGCGGCCGCGGGCAGCGGCGCGTCGGGCGGCACCCCGGTCAGGTCCGCGTGACGGCGGCGGCCCACGGCGAGCAGCTCGGGCAGCGCGGACGGCAGCCGGGTGAGCCGGGCGAGGAAGTCGGGCTCCGGGCTGGTATCGGCGTCGAGGAAGACGAGCACGTCGCCGGTCGCGCGGGCGGCGCCGAGGTTGCGGGCGGCGGCGGCCCGGAACCCCCGGTCCTCCTGCCGCACCAGCTCGACGCCGGGCGGCACGACGGGCGCGGTCGCCGAGCCGTCGTCGGCGACGACCACCTGGTGCGGGGCGAGGGTCTGGCGCGCCAGCGCCGCCAGGGTGCGGGCGAGCTCGGCCGGCTGCTCGAAGTGCGTCACGACGACCGTCACGGGGCGGTGCTCGGCGGCGGGGTCGGCGGCGGGGTCGGCGGCGGGGTCGGGGGCGGGGGCGGCGTCCCACGCGTTGCCGGGCACGGTGGTCCCCCACGAGGGCGGACCCGGGGGCGGCGAGGTCGGCGGTGCAGGCGGGGTGCTCACGCGACGTCGTCCTCCGCCAGGCGGTCCCACCAGGCGCGGTAGGCCGCGGCCACCTCGTCGGGCCCGGGGCGCAGGTCCGTGCCGGGGGCGAGCCAGGTCGCGGCGGGGTCGTCGAGGGCGGCGGCGAGGGCGGGCACGAGGTCGTCGTCGCGGTAGGTGACGACGGTGCCGGGGCGCAGCCCGGCCATCTCGCGGGCGTAGGCGCCGTCGCGCACCAGCGGGCGGCGGCCGGCGGCCAGCCACGAGTTGAGGCTGCCCGACGCCGAGACGTTGCGGTGGCCCACGACCGCGACGGCGACGCCCCGCAGCGCGGCGACGAGCTCGTCGTCGGGCACCGCGCCCGTCACCCGCAGGGGCACGCCGAGGTCGGCCGCCCGCCGTACCAGCGCGTCGAGGTCCTGGGCGTGGCCCGGGGCCGGGGCGCCCAGGAACGCGGCGGTGACCTCCCGCCCGCCGGCGCGCAGGGCCGCGACGGCCTCGAGCGCCTCGGCGTGGCCCTTGCCCGGGTAGACGAACCCGAACACTGCGACGGCGGCGTCGGCGGCCGCGGTCGCGACCTCCGCGGCGGTAGGCGCGCCCCCGCCCGGCGCCGGCACGACGGGTAGCGGCACCACGACCCCGGCGGTGGGCGGCGCGCACCGCTCCTCGACCCCGGCCCGCTCGTGCTCGGAGTTGGTCGCCCAGCCCCCGGCGGCCGCGACGACGCGGCGGTAGCAGTCCACGCGCCGGTCGAAGGCCCGCCCGTCGGTCGGCTGGGGTACGTCGTGCAGCGTCACCGTGAGCCGCACGCGCGCGGCGAGCGCCTCGACCTCGCGGGCCGCGGTGTCGAGGTCGTCGGCGACGACGCGGTCGGTGAGGTGGAGGTGCACCCGCTCGCCCGGCCGGAGGTCGGCGGCGTCCGTGACCACGCGGGCGCCGACGCGGCCGGCGACGTCGCGGGCGCAGCGGGCGACGCCGTGGTCGGGCCCGCCGAGCACGAGGTGGGTGGGCACGCTCATGGGGCCGGCTCCGCGAGCGCCCAGCCGTCGCCGTCGCGGCGCACGACGCCGAGCGCGGCCATCTCCTCGAGCCAGCCGCTCATCGGCCACCACCCCCAGCGCTCGTGGAAGACGCGCCCGTTGCGCACGATCGCCGCCGCGTGCTCGACCGGCGGCCGGGAGACGGGGTGGTGCTGGTGGTAGGCGCGGGCGCTGCCGTCCCACCACAGCTCCAGGCCGGCGCGGGCGGCGCGCTGCCCGAAGTCGGTGTCCTCGGCGCCGTAGCCGGCGTAGGCCTCGTCGAAGCCGCCCGTCGCGCGCCAGGCGTCCGCGTGCAGCGCGAACGACAGCGACCAGAACAGCTCCCAGCGCGGCTCGGGCACCCGCTCGCCCGGGGCGGGCGCGGGCCGGGCGGGGTGGGGGTCGTCGAGGTCGGGCAGGGCGTCGAGGCGGTACGGGCGGGCCTCGGCGGGCAGGTAGGTGACGGGGCCCGACCACAGCGCGTCGGGCCGGGCGGCGACCGCCCGCTCGTACGCGGCGACCGTGCCCGGGGCGACGAGGCAGTCGACGTCGAGGAAGACCAGCACCTCGGCGCCCGCGGCGATCGCGGCCTCGGCGGCGCGGTTGCGACCGGCCGCCACGGGGAGGGCGGCGGGGTCGGCGTCGACGTGGAGCACGTGCGGGCCCTGGATCGCAGGGTCGCCGAGGGCGACGACGACGCGCACGTCCGCGGGGCGGGTGCTCGTCGCGAGCGAGGCCTCCTGGGCGGCGAGGTGCTCGTGGCGCCCGTGCGCCACCGTCAGCACCGCGGTGCGGCTCACGCGACCAGCCCGTCGCCGGGGTGCCGCGCGCCGGCGGCCACGTCGAGGACGACGTCGGCGAACCGCACGGGCGCTCCCCCGTCGCACCAGCCCGCCCAGCGCGCGCCGTCGAGGCTCGCGACCTCGGTGAGCAGCGTGGGCCAGTCGTCGTGCTCGAGGTCGTCGAGCACGCGCACGGGCCAGTCCCCGCGCGCCAGCGCCCGGGCCGTCGTGCGCTGCTCGTCGTGGGGCCGGTCGGCCGGTACGACGACCGCGGGCACCCGGGCCGCCGCCACCTCGGCCAACGCGTTCTGCCCCGCCTGCACGACGACGACGGCGGCGCTGCGCAGCCGGTCGAACGGGCGCTCCTCCCACGACCCGGTGCCGAGCACCTGCACGGGACGCCCCGCGCGCGTCGCGAGGACGTCGAGCTGCGCGGGCGTCCAGGCCGTTCCGCCGGAGCCGCCGAACACCACGACCTCGCCCGTGCGCTCCGCGGCCGGCAGCGCCGGGGCCACGGGGAAGCGGGAGAGGCCGCCGACGGCGACCACGCGGCGTACGTCGGTCGCGGGCAGGCCGCTCACGAGGTCCCCGGCCGCGGGCGGCCAGCACGCGACGAGCGCGGCGGCGAGCCCGAGCCCGAGGCGGTGCGGACCGTCGCCCCGATCGCCCGGCTGCACGACGGAGACGACGGGCACGCCGTGGAGGCGGCACAGCAGCGCGACCTCCTGGGAGACGTCGCAGACGACCACGTCGGGCCGGTGCTCGGCGATCCACGCGGAGACGCGGTGGGTGCGCTCGCGGAGGCCGTCGTGGTGCACCGGGGCCCAGTGCAGCCGCCCGCGGGCGGTGGGGTCGGCCAGGGCGGCGGGGTCGCCGCCGTCGTCACGGGGCAGCCGCACCCACGGGCCCGCGTGCGCGGGGTCGGGCGCGAGGCTGCTGAGCACGGTGACCTCGGCGCCGCGGCGGCCGAGCTCGGCGCCGACCGCGAGGGCCCGGTGCAGGTGCCCGTGGCCGTGGTGGTGGACGTACCAGCCGACGCGCGGCCGGGCAGCGGTCACGCCGCCCTCGACGCGGAGGCCACCACGTCGCGGTAGACGCCCTCGTAGGAGTCGACCATGGCCCGCAGCGAGAACGCCTGCTCCACGCGCTCGCGCACCGCGCGCCGGTCGAGGCCCGCGGCCTCGCGCATGGCCGCGGCGAGGCCGTCGACGTCGTCCGGCGCGGCGAGGCGGCCCGAGGAGCCGTCGACGATCTCCGGCAGGGCGCCCCGCGCGAACGCCGCCACCGGGGTGCCCGACGCCATGGCCTCGACGGCGACGAGGCCGAACGGCTCGTCCCAGGCGGGGGTCACGACGGCGACGGCGGCACGGCCGAGCACCTCGTTCAGCTGCTGCTGGCCCAGGTGGCCCAGGTGGCGCACCTGGTCGTCGAGCTGCGGCAGCACGTGCTCCGCGACGTACGAGTGGTCACCGAGCGGGCCGACCAGGTCGAGGCCCATGCCCGCCCGGCGGGCCGCGGCGATCGCGAGGTGGGGTGCCTTCTCCGGCACGAGCCGGCCGGCCCACACCGCGCGGTCGCCACCGGGGCCGGGCGTCCAACGGGCGGGGTCGATGCCGTTGGGCACGACGGTCGAGGCCACGCTGGGCGACCAGCTCTCGGCCATCGCCGCGCTCACGGAGATGAAGCGGCAGCGGTCCGAGGCGAGCCGCACGGCGGACTCGAGCCACGGCAGCGGCGGGGTGTGCAGGGTCGTGACGACGGGGGCGTCCACGATCCGCGAGAGCGCGACGGGCAGGTGGTGGAGGCTGTTGTTGTGGATGACGTCCACACCCCGGTCGCGCAGGTCGAGCATGAGGCTGAGGTAGGCGTGGTGCTCCTGCATCCACCACTCCGGCGGTGCCGCGACGTCGGCACGCGCGGTCGGCGTGGACGCGAAGGGCTGCACGTCGAGGTGATGGGCGCCGAGGGACTCGTCGGACCCCGGCGCGGCGAAGACCGTCACCTCGTGGCCGCGGCGGCGGAGCTCGGTGACGAGGTGGTGGCTGTGGGCTTCGAGGCCTCCGGCGAAGGGCTCGGCCAGCGGGAAGCGGCTGGACGCGACGACGCAGACCCTCACCGGCGCTCGACGTACGTGGCAGTCATGGTCCCGAGGTTAGCCACCGGGACGAAGGGGGCTCGACGGGGGCGTCGAGCGCTGCTCACGAGGGGTCCGGAGGCGGCTTCCACGGTGCCCCCGGTACCCAGGGGACCCACCTCCACCCCCCCTCACGCACGCGGCCACCCGGCCGGGGCTTACCCGGCGGGTGGCCGCGTGGTCGTGCTCGCCGGCCCGTCAGCCGCCTCTCGGCGAAAGGCCGCTCGTAGCGGCAAGGGGTGAGGCCCGGGGGCATGAACTCGGACCGACGCGACCTGCACAACGAGGCGCCCCGGGCGCGTGTTCCGGGCACCGCGCGTGGTGCCGGTCACGCGGACCGCGTCAGGCGGGTGCGTGGGCGTAGAGCTCGACGAGGAAGGCGCCGGGGGTGGGGACCGGCTCGGCGGCCACCGCGGTCAACTCGGTCCCGACGCGCACCCACCCGTGCGGCAGCGCCACCTCCCGCGCCTCCTGCAGGTCGCCCGCCCGGGAGACGAGCACGAGGGAGTAGCGGTCACCCGGACGGCCCCACGCCTCGGGGTCCGCGGCGAGCCGGTGGATCCGCAGCCGGCCCGTGTCGTCGTGGTGGACGACCACGACGCCCGGGCGCCGCCGTACCCCCGCGGGCTCGACGACCTCGACCGTGGCGTCCCAGCACAGGGCCCGGCCGGGCCGGGGTACGGCGGGACCGTCGACCGGGGGCTCCACCCGGTCCGCGCCCATCACCCTCATCGCCCGCCCACCCGGGGTGGGTGGGGGCCGTCGGGCACCACCTTGACGGTGGCCGGGCTGAGCGGGGTCGACACAGCCGCGAGGGTAGCGAGCCCGCTTGGCCCGCACGGACAGACTCGGCGGGTCCGTGCCCACCGAGGGCCCACCGAGGGAAGGCGTCACCGATGGACTGGCAGCGGCACGTGATCTGGTGGCACGTCTATCCCCTCGGCTTCAGCGGCGCGCCGATCCGGGAGCCGGACCCGTCGCCCGGCCCGCGCCTGCGGACCCTGCTGCCGTGGCTCGACCACGTCATCGAGCTCGGCGCCTCGGGGCTGCTGCTGGGCCCGGTGTTCGCGTCCGAGACCCACGGCTACGACACGGTCGACCACTTCCGCGTCGACCCGCGCCTCGGTGACGACGCCGACCTCGACCTGCTGCTCGCGGAGTGCCGGCGCCGCGGCATCCGCGTGCTGCTCGACGGGGTCTTCAGCCACGTCGGGCGGGAGCACCCGCTGGTCGCGCAGGCCCTGGCCGACCCGGACGGCGACGCGGCCCGCGTCGTCGACCTCGACCGCGGCGCACCCGGCGGTCCCCGCCCGCGGGTGTTCGAGGGCCACGACGCCCTGGTGCGCCTCGACCACTCCGACCCGGCGACGGCGGACCTCGTCGTGGACGTGATGGGCCACTGGCTGCGCCGGGGCGTCGACGGGTGGCGGCTCGACGCGGCGTACTCGGTCGACCCCGCCTTCTGGGCCGCGGTGCTGCCCCGGGTGCGTGCCGAGCACCCCGAGGCGTGGTTCCTGGGCGAGGTCATCCACGGCGACTACCCGGCCTTCGTCGCCGCGTCGGGCGTCGACTCGGTGACGCAGTACGAGCTGTGGAAGGCGATCTGGTCGAGCATCCTCGACCGCAACCTCCACGAGCTGGACCACGCGCTGGGGCGGCACGCGGAGTTCCTGCGCTCCTTCGTGCCGCAGACCTTCGTGGGTAACCACGACGTCACCCGCATCGCGACCACCTTGGGCGCCGAGGGCGCGGTCGTGGCGCTCGCGGTGCTGATGACCGTCGGTGGCATCCCGTCGGTGTACGCCGGGGACGAGCACGGCTTCACGGGCACGAAGGAAGAGCGCCTGGGCGGCGACGACGCCGTGCGGCCGGCGTTCCCCGCCTCGCCGGCCGACCTGAGCCCGCTCGGCGAGCCCGTGTTCCGGGCGCACCAGGCGCTGGTCGCGCTGCGCCGGCGGCACCCCTGGCTCGTGGACGCGACCACCCGGTCGCTGCGGCTCGACAACACGCGGTACGCCTACCGGGCCACGTCGCGCACCTCCGCCGACGACCACCTCGACGTCGAGATCGACCTCGAGGGCGCGCCGGCCGCCCTCGTGCGCGCCCCGGACGGCTCCGTGCTCTGGCGCTCGGCGCGCTAGGGACCGACCGGGGCGCCACCGCGGCCCGTCCGCCCGGGGGTGTGAGGATGCGCGGGTGGAGGACAAGCTGCGCCGGGTCGACGCCCCGCACGTGGCCGCCCTCAACGCGCTCGCCCGCGGGTGGCGCTCGGACGGCCGCTTCGTCCCCTGGTTCGACCCCGCCGGTGCCGGCACGGCTGCCAGGGTCCTGGTGCTGATGGAGTCCCCCGGGCCGCGCACCGTGGCCGCGGGCGACCTGGGCTTCAGCTCGGAGGACAACACCGACCCGACGAGCGCCGTGCTGCGGGCCGCCCGCGTCGAGGCCGGCCTGGAGCGCTCGCACTACCTGCGCTGGAACGTCGTGCCGTGGCCCCTGCACGACGCCGACGGGCGCCGCCGTGCCCCGACCACCGCCGACCTCGACGCCGCCCGCCCGGCGCTGCGCGCCGTCCTCGCTGCCTGCCCGGACCTCGCCGTCGTCGTCACGGTCGGTACGCCGGCCCTCACCGGCGTCATGCGCCACCTCACCCTCGGCACCGAGGAAAACGCCGGCCCGGGCCCCCTGCCCCGCCTCCTGCCGGTGCTCGCCGTACCGCACCCCTCGCCCCGCAACGGCTACCACCGCGCGGAGGCCCGAACCCGTCTGACCAACGCGCTGCGCCAGGCGCGACTCCACCTCGAGGCGGGCCCGGCGTGCGGGGCGTGACGCGCCGCGGCGTGCTGCTCGGCGCCGGAGCCGGGGCCCTGGCGGCGGCCGCCGGAGGGGTCGGCGTCGTGGAGGGCGTGCTGCCCGGTCGCGCGACGCTCTACCGCCACCCGGGCCTCGACGGCGCCGACGGCACCGTGCTGGAGGCCGCCGGGGCCCGGTGGACAGCGGGGTGCTCGTCTCCCGGGCGCGGCGGGGCCGGGAGTGCGGGTGGTCGATGGGCGGCTTCGGGGCGCTGCACCTCGCGGGGCTCCTGGGCCCGGAGCGGGTGCGGGCCGTCGCGGTCATGAGCCCCGCGCTGTGGCACGACCACCGCGACACCGCCCCCGGGGCGTTCGACGACGAGGCCGACCTCGAGGCCGTCACCGTGATGGGCCGCCAGTCCCGGCTCGCCGACATCCCGACGCGCGTGGACTGCGGGCTGGGCGACCCCTTCTGCGCGGCGACCGAGGACTACGTCGACGGCTTCGCGCAGCGCCCGGCCGGTGCGTTCGAGCGGGGCGACCACGACGTCGGCTACTGGCGCCGCACGGCGCCCGCCCAGCTGGCGTTCCTCGGCGCCCACCTCTGACCCGGCGGGGCGTCAGCCCCGCGCGCCGGTACGGCGGGGCACCGGCAGCGCCCGCGCGAGCGTCCCCGGCCCGCCGACGAGCGCGGCCACCCCCAGCGCGGAGCGCGGCTCGAACGGCTGGCGCCACAGGCCGCCGTGCACCGCGGTGCTGCTGAAGAGCGCCTCGGGGTGGGCGGAGCCGTCCGGCCCGTCGTGGACGTCGGCGACCAGCTTCGCCGCCATCAGCGCCGCGGCCGTCTCGGGCTGGAAGATCTCGACGCCGAAGCGGTGCGCGCCGGCGTACACGGACGCGAGCACGCGGTTCTTCGTCACCGAGCGGGTCCACGAGGCGGGCGCGACCGTGCTCGAGGTGGGCCGCCCGTCGGCGACGTTGACGACGCCGCGCCAGCGCTGCATCCGCTTCGCCAGGGCGTAGTTCGGGCCCTGCACGTCGACGAGGGTGTCGACGAGGCCCCAGCGCCCGCCCTGCTCGTCGGCGTACGTCGTGGCGTAGCCCGGGCGGAACAGCCGGTCGCCGCTCGCCCGGTGGGCGGTGCGGTGCACGAGGCCGTTCCACGCCCGGTCACCGGCCCGCTCGCGGGCGGCGGCGACGACCTCCTCGGGCACGAGGAAGCTGTCGGTGGGGGTGTTGAGGTAGGCGAGCACGCCCTCCGTCGTGGTCGCGACGTCCTGGGCGAGCACGTCGGCGGCCAGCGTCAGCTCGACGTGGGCCGTGCCGTCGGCGTACAGGTGGGTCCCGAGCACCGGCGCCGGGCCGCCGGCGTGGCGCTCGGCCAGCCAGCGGCGCAGGGCGGCGAGGTCCTGGGCGACGTGGACGCCGGGAACGACCGCGGCCCCCGCGTCGTCCGGCTCCCGGACCGGCGCGGTGACCCGCCCGGCGCCCGCCCGCGCCAGGCCCGCGATGCGTTCCCACACGCGGGGCGTGGGCACGTCGACGGCGACCACGTCGGCGCCCCACCGCACCAGCGACGGCAGCGGACCCATCGCGGCGCCGGCCCCGAGCAGCACGACCTGGTGGTCGGGCAGCCGCAGCCACTCCGGGTGGGCCTCGACCCGCGCGATCGCCGCTGCGAACCCGGGCTCGACGACGCCGTCGGCGACCCACGTGTCGAGCTGGCGCAGCAGGACGGCGCCGCTCAGCACCGCGCCGCGGTAGGGCACCTCGACGCGCCCGAGTCGCTCGCCCGTCCCCTCGACGGTCGTCGTGCCGAGCGCCGGGGCCGCGGCGACGTCGGCCGTCCGCCGCCACGCGTCGAGTGGGGCCTCGACGCCCGCGTCGTCGACGAGGACGGCCCGCGCGTGCGCCGCGGCCAGCCCGTCGCGGGCGATGCGCACCGCAGTGTCGGCGCTCGCCGCGAGCGCCGTGGAGCGGGCGAGGTGCCCGGCGTACTCCCGTCGCCAGTCGCCGCCCGCGGCCACCTCGTCGGCGAGGGCGGGGTCGGTGCCGCGCAGCGAGTCGGCGACGACGGCCGCGCCGTACCGCGTCGAGCTGCGCCGCCCGTCCTGCTCGCCCAGGCGCACCCCCCGGATGGGAGTCGGGTCGTCACCGTCGGTCGAGCGTCGTCCAGCCATCTCGCCATTGTTCGGCATCCTCGGGGTGGACCCTCACCCGCGCGGGGTGGGACGACAGGCACCGGGTTGTGCGCCGGGGGTGAACCCGGGTGGGGAACGGTGCCGGGGGCACCGGGCGCCCTCAGCGCTCGACGGTCTCGACGAGCTCGGCGAACGCCACGAGCCGCCGGTCGGTGTGGAACAGTTCGGCGCAGGTCGTCAGCGTGAGCAGCCGGGCGCCCGGCGCCGCGACCGGCCGGGGTCCGTCCCCCGACGGGTCGACGGGGCGCGGGTCGACGACCCAGGTGTCGGTGAACGACACCTCGAGGTCGTCGCCGCCGGTCGTCAGCCGGTAGGTGTGGGTGGCGGCGCGGGTCTCGACGACGACGAGGTCGCCCACCTGCAGCTCGGCCATGCGGCGCAGCGGCTCGCCGTGCGTCACCCGGTGCCCGGCGAGGGCGACGTTCCCGACCTCCCCGGGCGCCGCCGAGCCGGCGAAGTGCCCGAGACCCGAGGCCAGCGCGGTGTCGCTGGTGCCCTCCAGCACGGGTACGGCGTACTCCTCGCCGAAGCGCGGCACGCGCACGACCGCCGTGACCTCCCCGGCGTCGACGCGTGCGGAGTCACGGCCGTCGTCCCAGGCGCGCTCGAGAGCGGTGACCGCCTCGTCGTGGCGGCGCTCCGCGACGACGTTCGTCCCCCACAGCTGCCAGGCCAGGTGGGCGAGGACGCCGAGCCCGAGCGCGACCAGCAGGAGGCCCACCCGGGTGGACCAGCGACGACCGGGCGCGCGGCCGGGCACGCGGCCGGGCACGGGTGACGAGGGGCTCACGCCGGCGATCCTCCGTCCTCGGGGTGTCCGTCACACGGCCCCGCTCCGCTGCCCGCTCCCCCGCGGGGTACCGGCACGGACCCGAGCGAGACGGAGGAACCATGAGCCAGGACGGCGTGGCGAGCGAGATCGGCACCGACCCCGGCGTCGACGTGTCCGGTGACACGACCGACGACGAGAACTACCACGGCTACAGCGTCGACGACGAGACGCAGCCGCAGAGCACGGGGGACAGCCTGGTCGACGACGACCGCGGGCTCGTCGACCCGCTGGACGAGGGCTACTCGCCGCCCGAGAAGTGGTCGGCCGGCCAGCGCTACGGCAACACCCCGCTCGAGGAGAGCCTGGGCGAGTCGCTCGACCAGCGCCTCGAGCAGGAGGAGCCCGAGCCGGACCCGTACGAGGAGGCCGAGCGGGCCGACGCGGCGGGCGACCTGGCCACGCTGGTGAGCGAGGAGCCGACGGCGGAGGACCAGGCCGCGCAGGGCACGGAGACCCGCGAGGTCGGCGACCCCCGGTCCGGGCGCCTCGTGGCCCCCGACGAGGGCGTGCGCACCGACACCGAGAAGGACCTCGTCGCGAGCGACGTCGGCATCGACGGCGCCGCCGCCGGGGCCGAGGAGGCCGCGGTCCACGTCGTCGACGAGGACGACCTCCCGGCGTGAGCCGCCGCGCGGGCGCGGGTCAACCCCTGGCCCGGCGCCCGCGCAACCCGGCCGCTGCGGCGAGTGCCGCCGTACCGGCCGCCACGCGGAAGCCGACGGCGAGGTCGGTGCGTGCGCCGATCTCGCCGACCACGGCCGACCCGACGGCCTGACCGAGCACGAGGGTGACGAAGAGCAGCGCGGTGCCCGCCGCCGCCCGCTCCGGGCGCACCTCGGCGGCCCACGCGATGAGCGCGGACGTCGCCGCCACGAACCCCCAGCCGAAGACGGCGCAGGCCGCCACCGCGAGCGGCAGCCTCCCGGCGGCGACCCCCAGCACGAGCAGCACGAGCGCGACGGCCAGCACCGTCGCGCGCCACGCGACCTGTGGCCGGAGGGCGCCGAGGACGCCGGCGGTGAGGACGGTGGCCGCGCCCCCGACCCCGACGGCGATCCAGCCCACCGTCGAGCCGGTCGGCCCCGCGCCCTCGTCGACGAGCAGCGTGCGTCCGTAGGTCCACACCGCGGCCGACGCCGCTCCCAGGCCGAGCGCGCCCGCCGCCGGGGCGGCCAGCGCGACCACGAGACCCCGTCCTGCTCGACCCCGACCCTCCGCCTGCCCACGGCGCTCGGGCCGGTCGGCCCCCACCCCGTACGCCGCGCCGCGGCCGGCCGCGAGCAGCACGCCCGCGCCGGCCAGCAGCGTCAGCCCGGCGCTGACGGCGAAGCCGAGGCGCCAGTCCGGCAGGAGCAGCAGCGCGAGCAGGCCGGCCGCGACGAGCCCCGGCCCGGTGCCGGAGTTGACCACCGCCTGGGCCCGCGCGCGGCCCTCGGCCGGGACGACCCGGTCGACGAGGCCGACGAGCCCCGGCGAGGCGAGGCCGGCGCCGGCGGACCCGAGGACCGCCAGCGCCGCGAACCAGGCGCGGTCGGGGGCCAGCGCCATGCCGGCCGAGCCCACCGCGCCCGTCGCGAGCGCGCCGACGACGACGAGCCGGGGTGCCCGGTCGGCCCCCAGCCCGAGGAGCGCGCCGACGCAGTAGGACAGCGACGCCGCCGACGAGGTCCAGCCGGCGAGCCGCGGGTCGAGGTCGAGCGAGGCCGCGACGTCGGGGAGGAACAGCCCGTAGGCCAGCCGCACGAGACCGTAGGTCGCCGCCACGAGGCACGTCCCGGTCACGACGAGGGCCATCGGACGGGGCTCGACAAACGATAACGTGCGTTTCATTCTCCCGAGTCTAGGGTGGAGGGCGTGGCCACCCGCGCGAGCACCGAGAAGAAGCTCCTCGACGCGGCCGAGCACCTCCTCTTCACCCGCGGCATCGCGGCCACGCCCGTCGACGAGGTGCTCGCGCTCGCCGGGGTGTCCCCCGCGACCCTCTACCGCGCCTACGGCAGCAAGGACGGCCTGCTCGCCGCGGCCCTGGAGCGTCGTCACGACGAGTGGGTCGCCACCTGGGAGGCCGCCGTCGCCGCCGCGACGACCGACACCGACCGGCTGCTCGCGGTCTTCGACGCGCTCGACACCTTCCGCACCCGGCCGGGCGCCGCGCGCTGGTGCGCGTTCCTCGGCACCGCGGCGGAGTACGTCGACCCTCCCCCGCCACTGGCCGTCGCCGTCGCGCGGGACACGACCACACTGCGCGCGACGCTGCGGCGGCTCGCCGTACCGGTCGTCGGCGAGGCGGGGGCCGACGCGCTGGCAGAGGCCCTGCTGCTGGTGGTGTCCGGGGAGCTCGCGATGCGGCTGCGCGACACGGCCCACGAGGGCGACGGGGGCGACGGGGGCGACGGGGGCGGGACCCCGTCGGTACGACGCGACGCACGCGCCGTCGCGGCGGCACTCGTGGATCATTGCAGAGTCAAGTAACCTGTCTTGGTGACCACGGACCATCCCGGCGACCCCACGGGCGACCGCGCGGAGGAGCACCCCGTCCCGCTCTCGCCGGACGAGGAGGCCTTCATGCGGGCCTTCGCGCGCGCCTCGGCGGTCGTCACCCGCTCGTTCGACGCCGATCTCGTGCGGGAGGAGGGGCTGGCGCTGACCGACTACTTCACCCTGATGCACCTGTCGGAGGCCGACGGTCGGACGCTGCGCATGGGCGACCTGGCCCTGGCGGCCAACCTGTCGCTGAGCGGGATGACCCGGGTCGTGCAGCGGCTCGAGCGCGAGGGCTGGGTGGAGCGGCGCCGTGCCACCGACGACGGGCGCGGCGCCACCGCGGTGCTGACGGACGCCGGGCTGGAGCGGCTGCGCCAGGCGTGGCCGGCCCACCTCGCGAGCGTGCGGCACCACCTGATCGAGCAGGTCGACGGATTCGACCTGCAGCAGCTGGTCCGCGCGCTCGACCGCATCGCCCCCGACCCGCGGGCGTGCACCCGCAGCGACCCCGGACCCTGCTGACCCGCCGGGCGCTACCGCCCCCGGCGCTAGCCTGACGAGGGCGGTCCGCCGCCGCCCGTGACGGGAGGAGCAGGCATGGACTCGACGGACCAGCGCAGCACGGACCCGGGCACGACCGACAGGTCCGCCGCGGAGGGCACGTCGCAGGAGCTGAGCACCGAGCGGTGTTACGAGCTCCTCGCGACCACGACCGTCGGACGGGTCGCGTTCCTCGGCCCCGACGGGATCGTGCTGCTGCCGGTCAACTACCGCGTCGTGGAGGGCGCGATCTTCCTGCGCACCTCCCCCGAGAGCGCCCTGGCCGCCCTGGCCGACCACGACGGCGAGGTCGTCTTCGAGGCCGACCACCACGCGCAGCTCGCGCGCGACGGCTGGAGCGTCGTGGTGCGGGGCACCAGCGGCCTCGTCGACGACGAGCAGCTGCTGGCCGCCGAGGCGTTGCACCGACTCGTGCCGTGGCCCGGCGGTCCGAGGTCGTGGACGCTGCGCATCCAGCCGCACCAGGTCACCGGCCGGCACGTGCACCACGCCTGAGGGGTACGGCGGCCCGTACCGGTGGTCGAGGTGGCCGCGCCAGCGGCCTAGAGCGGTGGTCGAGGTGGCCGCGCCAGCGGCCCGTACCGGTGGTTGAGGTGGCCGCGCCAGCGGCCCTCGAAACCACCCCGCCCGCCGATGGCCCTGTGGTTTCGAGGGGTTGCCAGAGCAACCCACCTCAACCACCGGGGACGGTGGTCGAGGTGGCCGCGCCAGCGGCCCTCGAAACCACCCCACCCGCCGATGACCGCGTGGTTTCGAGGGGTTGCCAGAGCAACCCACCTCAACCACCGGGGACGGTGGTCGTCTGGTTTCGAGGGGTTGCCAGACCAACCCACCTCAACCATCGGGGACGGTGGTCGTCGGGTGTCGAGGGGTTGCCAGACCGACCCACCTCGACCACCGGGAGTCGGTGGTCGAGGTAGCCGCGCCAGCGGACCCGACGACCATCCCGGACGCCGCGGGAGCGCCCGACGGTTCCCCCGACGCGCGGATCCCGCCCCCTGGTCTGGACCGCCTGCGGCCGGACCGGTCGTCGCCGCGACACCGGGGCCCGCGGGGCGCTTTACTTCGCTCGCGCGCCGGGGGGCGCGGCACCACCGACACCGGGGGACCACTCGTGACCACTCGTCCTCGGCACGCGCTGACGCGCGTCGCCGCCCTGTCCGTCTCGCTGACCGCGACGCTCGCCACCGGCGTGGCCGCGACGACCGCGATCGCGCCCGCCGCGGGGGCCGCCACCGCGGTCGTGCCGCCGCGGCCGTCGTACGTCGACTTCGACACCCTGCTCATCCCGACCGTGGAGGGCGTGCGGTACCTCGACGAGCGTGGCCGCACCCTCACCGGCGAGGTCGACGTGCCGGCGGCGGACGAGCAGGGGTATCGGCAGCTGCTCATCACCGCGGCCCCGACCCGCGGCTACGCGCTGGCCCCGCACGGGTGGGAGGAGTACGACTCCGGGACCGGCCGCGCGTCGGACCACTTCACGACCCAGCAGGGCACCGACCTGCTCACGGTGGTGAGCGACGGGTGCGCCGTCGACATCCGCAACGAGCGGGACTACCCGGTCGAGCTGGCCTACGCCGAGGGCGGCCTGCTCATCGCCCTCGCCGTGCCGCAGCAGATGCGCGAGCGTCTCGCGGCCTCCGACACCCAGCTGGCCCGCGAGGCCGGGAGCGGTGAGACCGTCGAGGTCGACGGCGAGTGGGAGTACGAGGACTACTTCGAGACCGTCCTCCTGCAGCCGGGCGGGGCGTTCACCGTCACCAGCGCCTGGACCTCGGTCGAGTTCCTCGCCCAGCACCCCGACGACGACAGCGAGCCCGCGATCGACTCCGTCGACACGTTCGAGTGCGGCGTCGGCGAGGGCACGCAGACCTCCCGGGTCGGCGTCGCCGGCTGCGAGCTGACCTTCGTGCCGCCGCACGACCGCTTCCTGCAGCTGGGGCACGTCTTCTACCGCGACGCCGACGGCGCCATGTCGCTCGACGGCGTCGAGATCACCGACTACGAGCCGATCGACCCCGACTGGTTCGACGAGTGGATGGGCGACGCCCCGGTCACGTTCGACTTCTCCGGCGTCGGCGAGGAGGGCATCGAGGTCTACTGGTCGGAGTTCTCGATCGAGGAGGACGACCACTTCGGTGACTCCCTCGAGTACCACGTCGGCAGCACCACCGTCTGCGACGGCAGCCCGGCGGCGACGCGCCCCGCGACCCCGACCACGCCCGTGGTGCGCTCCACGACGACCGGCGACGTCACCCTGACCTGGGGCCGCGTGGCCGACGGCGGCAGCCCCGTGACCGAGTACGTCGTGCACCAGACCGGCGTCGGCGGCTCCCGCTGGTTCACCGTCCCCGGTGACCTCGGGCGCGTCACGATGCGCGGCCAGGCTGCGGGCACGCACGCGTTCCGCGTCTACGCCGCGAACCGCAAGGGGAACTCGGCCGGCAGCCCGGTCGTGACCACGAACGTCGTCCGCCCGCCGGCCGCCCCGGCCCTCCCGGGCGTCCGGGTGCGCGGCGCCGACGTCACCGTCGGCTGGACCCCGCCCCGCACCGACGGCGGCTTCCCCGTGACCGGGTACGTCGTGCAGCACGGCAACACCTACGTCGCCGTCCCGGCCTCCACGCGCGAGCTGACCTTCCGGGGCCTGGGCCGCGGGAACCACTACTTCCGCGTGTACGCCGCCAACCGCCTCGGTAACTCGGCCGGCTCCCCGGTCCGCCTCGTCACCCTGCGCTGAGGCCCCGGGGCCCGGTGTCAGGGCCCGGAACCCGCTCCGCCGACGGGCGGGCGTCGCGACCCGCGGCGCCCGCCCGTTCGTCGTACCCCCCTTGTCCGTTCCCGTCGGCGGCGCGAGGGTGGGGTGATGGATCTCGGGACGATCGGCGCCTTCCTCCTCGTCGCCACGGTGGCCTACGTGACGCCGGGTCCGGACTGGTTCGTGGTGATGCGCCACGCGGCCACCTCGCGACGGGCCGGGCTCGTCGCCGCCCTCGGGGTGCAGTCGGGCCTGGTGGTGCACATGACCGCGGCGGCCGTCGGCGTGGCCGCCGTGCTGCTGGCCAGCGCGGAGGCGTTCCTCGTGCTGAAGCTGGTGGGCGCGGCGTACCTCGTCTTCCTGGGCGCCCGCGCCCTGCGCGACTCCTTCCGCCACCGGCTCGCCGAGGCGCAGGCGGACGGCGGCCCGACCCCCGCCACGTCCTCGCTCGCCGTGTGGCGCCAGTCGTTCGTCGCCAACGTCCTGAACCCCAAGGCGGCGCTGTTCTTCGTCGCCGTGCTGCCCCAGTTCCTGTCGACGTCGTCCGCGGTCGCCCCGCAGGTGCTGCTGCTGGGCACCCTCGACGTCGCGCTCGGCCTCGTGTGGTGGGCCGTCTTCGTCGCCGGGGTGCAGCGGCTGCGCTCGGCGCTCGGGGCGCGGCGCTCCCGGCTGGTGGTCGACCGCGTCTCGGGCGTCGCCCTCATCGGCCTCGGCGGACTGCTCGCCACGGTGGGCCGGCGCTCCTGACCCGGGGTTTGCCCCGCCCGGCGGCGGGGGACGTCCGGAGCGGTCACGCCCCACCCGGATCCAGCCCACGACCTACCCCACGACCCAGGAGAGCCGCCGATGTACGCCACCCCCACCCGCCCGATGACGCAGGACGAGCTCGACCGGATCTGCCGGGTGTGGGCCGACGTGGGCAGCGACGACCCGACCGACCAGTGGCTGGATCTGTGGGACGGCGGCGACGCCGACGACCACCCCGAGGAGCGGGACGCGATCATCGCGATCGCCACGGAGGTCGGCCTCGAGGCCCGGGTCGAGGACGGGGTGCTGAAGGTCCGCAAGACCCAGCAGCTGCACGACGAGATCGGCGCGCGCTGGATCTGACCCGCACGGCACGACGGCCCCGTCCCCTCGTGGGGGCGGGGCCGTCGCCGTGTGGTGCCGGTCGGGCTCAGCGCGCCGAGGTCACCGAGGTCTCCCCCGCGCCGACCGCGGTGCCGGGGCGGACCCGACCCACGACGTACGCGAGGGCGGCGGCCACGAGGATGCCGACGAGCGGCGGGATGCCGATCTCGAGGTGGTCCGAGCCCCACGCCAGGGCGCTCGCGACCACGTAGCAGGCGAGGACGGGCACGTCGTACGACGGCAGCCGCGCCCCCTCGGGCATGCCCCGGCGCCAGCGGGCGAGGTAGTCCCCGATGATGACGCCGCCCAGCGGCGGCACGAAGATGCCGAGCAGCACCAGGTAGTCGACGAGGTGCTCGTGCATGCCCGCGAGGGCCAGCACCGTGCCGATGACCGAGCCGCCGACGACGAACGGGATCTTGCTCGGCTTATCGAACATGGCGGCGCCCGCGACGCCGAAGGCGTACGCCGTGTCCGCGTTCGACTTCCACAGGTTGCCGAAGAGCAGGAACAGGCCCCAGCCGACGAGGCCCAGCTGGTAGAGCACCAGCACGAAGTCGCCCTCGCCGAAGGTCATGGCGCCGACGGCGCCGAAGAAGATCATCAGCCCGTTGCCGACGAGGAAGCCGATGCAGCAGGCGAGGACGGCGTGCCACCCGTGGCGGGCGAAGCGGGTCCAGTTCGGGGTCTGCGTGCCGGCGGACACGAACGTGCCGACCACGGTCGTCACCGCGACGGCCAGCGTCATGGAGCCGTCGGGGTCGACGTCGGCGAGCCCGGACCAGCCGCCGACCTCCTGCAGCGAGCGGTGCACGACCCAGACGGCCAGCACGAGGATGAGCGGGGTCGAGATGAGCGAGACCCAGTACATCCCGCGGTAGCCGTAGCAGGCCGTGACGCACATCAGCACGCTGGCCGCGATCATGACGGCCGCCTCGGCGGCGTAGGACTCCCACCCGAACGCCTGGGCGGTGAGGGCGCCGATCGTTCCGATGATGACGCCGTACCAGCCGATCTGCGTGCCGCCCAGCAGCAGCGAGGCGAAGCGCGAGCCCGAGGTGCCGAGCGTGTAGCGCGCCATCACCACCGTCGTCAGGCCCGTGCGCGCGCCGATCCAGCCGAGCACCGCCACGTAGGCGCCGAGGATGAGCGAGCCGAGCAGGATCACCCAGAGCAGGTCGGCCAGCGGGAACGCGTTGCCGAGCTCCGCGCCCGCCAGCATCGTGGGCGTGAAGACCGTGAAGCCCAGCAGCACGACGGCCAGCGAGAACAGCGACTTCCGGGCGTGGGCCGGGACCGGGGTGACCGGGTAGTCGTGGTCGACGACCGCGCCCTCGGCTCCGCGGGGCCCGTCGCCGGGCCCGCCACCGGGGCCGCCCGCCCCCGCCGGGCCGCCGGCGCGCACCGCCTCGGTGCTCACGCCTCCTCCCCGATGTCCTCGGCCCAGATCTCCGGCCGCTCGGCCATCATCTTCTCCATGAGGGCGCGACACTCGGCGTCGTCGACGACGTCGACCTCGACGCCGTGCGAGCGCAGCCACTCCTCCGACGCCTGGAAGCTCTCGTTCTCGCCGACGACGACGCGCGGGATGCCGTAGAGCACGATCGTGCCGGCGCACATGTAGCAGGGCGAGAGGGTCGTGTAGAGCGTGCTCTCCCGGTAGGTGCGGGCCGGCAGCCGGCCCGCGTTCTCCAGGCAGTCGGTCTCGCCGTGGCGGATGGCGCTGCCCAGCTGCACGCGGCGGTTGCGGCCGACGGCGAGCAGCTCGCCCCCGTGCACGAGGGCGGCCCCGATGGGGACGCCGCCCTCCTCCCAGCCGATCCTGGCCTGCTCGACGGCCTGGTCGAGGAACTGTCGGTCCTGGTCTCGCACGGTGCTCACCTCTCGGTCGGGTAGGGCGGCTCGCCCTTGTGGTACGGGTCACATGCTGGTGGGATGGCACGCGACGCCCAAGGGACAGGCTGTCCGCGCTGACGGCCGGTCGGGTGGACACATCGTCTCCCGAACGGAGACCGGACGTCGAGCGGGAGGTGCGTGGCGGTGGTCCCCCTGGCCGACGTGCTGGCCCTGCCGGCCTTCCGGGCGGCCCGGCCCACCGTCCTCGCGGGCGAGGTGGCGGGCGCCGAGGTGCGGTGGGTCCACTCCTCGGAGGTCTACGAGATGGGCGCCCTGCTCGAGGGCGGCGAGGTGCTGCTCACCACCGGCCTCGGGCTGCACGGACGCACCGACGCCCAGCTCGCGACGTACGTCGACCAGCTCGCCGACGCCGGGTGCGTCGCTCTCGGCCTCGAGCTGGGCCGGTCGTTCCTCGACGTCCCCGAGCCGCTCGTGCGCCGCGCGCGGGAGCGGGGGCTCGTGCTGCTCGCCTTCGGCGCGGTCGTGCCCTTCGAGCGGCACGTCGAGGACTTCCACGAGCTGGTGCTGCGGCGCCGCTCCGACCCCGACGGCGGCGGGGACGCCATCCCCCGGCGCTTCGTCGACCTCGTGCTCTCGGCCGCGGGGCTGCGGGCACTGCTCGACGAGGTGGCGCGCGCCGCCGGCTGCCAGGCCGAGGTGCACGACATGGGCGGGCGGCTGGTCGAGCGCAGCCGGATCCGCACGGTGCGCTCCCCCGACGACCGCACGACCGCGCCGGTGCTCGGGCGGCGCGGCGCCCGGGCGACGCTCGTGCTGCTCGCCCCGGCGACCCCGCTGACCCGCCGGGTCGCGGCGCAGGCGGCCGTCGCGGTGGCGCTCGAGCTGGCCCGCCACCCCGACCCCGGGCAGCACTCCTCGGCCGAGCAGGCCATGATCAGCGACCTCCACGCGGGCGTGCTCGTCTCGGCCGGCGACGTGGCCTCGCGCCTGGCGCACGCCGGGCTGCGGGTCGCCGCCGGCGACCTGGTGGCGACCACCGCGCTGGACGCCGGGCCCGACGTCGCCCCCACCGACCTGCTGGCGGCGCTGCGCGAGCACGCGCCACCCGCGCCCGCGGTGGCCGGCGTCGTGGGCACCCACGTCGTGAGCGTCACCCGGCTGCCGCCGTCGTGGGACGCGCGGACGACGCGGCGCCACCTGGCCGACGTCGCCGACGCGGTGGGCCGGCACCTGGGGTGCCCCAGCGCCGTCCTGCTCGCCGTGACCTCGCCGACCGGCGACCTGACGACCCTCGCGCCCCGCCTCGAGGAGGCCCGCGACCTCCTGCGGCTCGCCCGCCGCCACGGCAGCCCGGGCGGCGCCGTGCTCGCGCGCGACCTCGGCGTGCAGCGACTCCTCGCGTCGGTGACCAGCGCCGACGAGGTCGCGGCCTTCGTCGCCGAGCAGCTCGGCCCGCTCGTCGACGCCGACCGGTCCCACGGCTCGGCCCTCCTCCGCACCCTCGACGCCTACCTGCGCCACGCCTTGTCGAAGGCGGCGACCGCGCAGGCCCTCGGCATCCGCCGGCAGTCGCTCTACGCCCGCCTCGAGCGCGTCGAGCGCCTGCTCGGCGTGAGCCTCGACGACCCCGAGCACCGGGCGGGTCTGACGCTCGCGCTGACCGCGTGGCGCCTGCGGACCGGGCTCGACCCGCAGGCCTCGTTCTGAGCGGACGCCCCGCAGCTGGGTACCGATCGGTCGTGCCCCACCCCGACGACGTCGTCGACGCCCTGCGCGCCCTGCTCGCCGAGGACGAGGCGCTCACCGAGCGCCTGCTGGCCTCGCTCGCCCGAGCCCGCGAGCGCGGTGAGGAGGGCCTGCGGCCGGACCTGTTCGCCGCGCTCGACTAACCGGTGGACCTCGCGTCGTACGACGCCTACCTGCGCGGGTTCGTGCGCTGGATCCCCCGGCACGGCGGCGACCCCGTCTGGGCGGTGGGAGCCCCCCACGAGCAGTACTCCAAGGAGGTCGCGCACCGGCTCGCGCACTTCTACTGGCTCCTCGACCAGCCGGCGGACGACGACGACAGCGACACCGTCGGCGGCAGCCACGCGGCGTTCCGCGACTGGATGACGCGCTTCGCCCGGGAGTGGGGCGCGTTCCTCGACACCCCCGAGTCGTTCTCCGACGAGGTTCTCGGCTCCTTCCGCGAGAACGGTGAGGAGTACGCCGTCGAGGACTCCCTCATGCCCGACGGCCGGCCCAACTCCCCCAGCGGCTGGCTGACGTTCAACCAGTTCTTCGCGCGCGAGCTCAACCCCGGCCTGCGCCCGCTCGCCGGTCCGGGCGACAACCGCGTCGTCACCTGCCCCGGCGACTGCAGCTACGTGGCCACCTACGCGGTCGGCGACGACTCCGCGATCCCGGCGACCCGGGTCAAGCAGACCCACACCTACGGCAACCTGCGCCAGCTGCTGGAGGGCAGCGCGTACGCCGACGCCTTCGCGGGCGGGACGTTCGTGCACTACGTGCTGCCGCCCCCGGCCTACCACCGCTACCACCTCCCCGTGTCGGGGCGGGTGCTCGAGTCGTACGTCGTGCCCGGCCGGGTCTACGCGCAGGTCGAGCTGACCGACGGCGAGCTGCTGTCTCTCGACGACGCCGAGACGGGCTACGAGTTCAGCCAGACCCGCGGGGTCGTCGTGCTCGACACCGCCGACTCCCCCGACGGCGACGTCGGCCTGGTGGCGATCGTGCCCGTGGGCATGTCGCACGTGGCGTTGGTCAACCTCACCACCACGGAGGGCCGCCTCGTCACCAAGGGCGAGGAGTTCGGGTTCTTCCAGTTCGGCGGCTCCGACCTGATCCTGCTGTTCCAGTCCGGTGTCGACCTGGACGTCGACACCGGCGAGGAGCCCCGGCGCACGGGCACGGTCATCGCCCGCTGCGCCTGAGGAGCACGCGGCGCAGACCGCTCCCCGTCACCGCCGCAGGCCCGCCGTGGCTCAGTCCGCGTCGGCGCGCGCCCGCAGGACGCCCGCGCCGGCGAGGGCGAGCAGGCCCGCGACGGCGAGCACGCCCGCCTGGCCCAGGCGCTGCGTCCGCGCCCGGTCGCACGCGTCGCGGGCCGGGCCGACGCCGTCGGCGCCGCCCAGGCCGGGGTCGTCCTCGACCACCGGCTCACCGTCCTCGCCGAGCCGTCCGCCACCGTCCGGCCCGTCGTCGGTCTCGTCGTCGGCCGGCTCCGCGGGGCCGGCCAGCACGGACGCGCAGGCGACGGTGAACGTCTCCGTGCTGACGGCGTCGGGGCCGTCGACCTCCGCGCCGTCGACGAGACGCACCAGGGCGAGCACGAGCGCCACCAGCCCCAGGACGGCGACGAGCACGGCGACCGCCCGGCTGCGCGCGGACTCGTCGGGGCGGTACGTGACGTCGAAGTCGTCGGCCATGCCGGCGAGGATGACGCCGGCGCGACGCCGGCAAACCTGACGCGCCGCCGATCGAGCGGCACCCGTCAGGGCAGCCACCGGAGCGGTTCGAGGAACGTCATGCCGACCGGCACCGCCGTGATCGCCGCCAGTGCCGCGACGGTGAGCAGCGTCGTACGGGTCGTGCCACGCTCCCCGGTGCGTCGCCGCACCGTGACGACCGCGGCCAGGAGCAGCGCCACGCCCACGGCGACGGCGTCGGCGGCCAGCGGAGCGACGTACGGCGACCAGTCGTCGGCGGTGGCCGCGCTCGTCCCCTCCCACTGCCCGGGAGGCCATGGTCCGGGCGGCACGACACCGAGCAGCGGCACGAGCAGCGCCGCGCTCGTCAGGACGACGGGCACGGGCAGCGCGCGCACCGCCAGGACCGTGGCCACCACGACCACGGCGGCGGCCGCGAGCGCCAGGCGCGACGCGAGCGGGAGGACCGGCGTCGCCACCCAGGCGATCCAACCGGACCCGCCCTCGAGGGCGGCGACGAGCTCCTCGACCTCGGCGCGGTGCACCAGCACGCAGACCGCGTGCCCGACCGCGGCGAGCGCGACGTACAGGTAGCCCACCTGCAGCACCCGCGTCAGGTCACCGCGTCCCGTCGCCACCGCCGGGGCCGTCGTCGTCGCTGTCACCCGCCCCCCTCGCTCGCCGGTCGGGGCGACCGGCGGCGCCCATCGTGGCACGCGCGCCGGCCGCCCCGGGCGGGAACGTCAGACGCGGGGACGGCGGTAGGCCGCGCGCGCCCACAGCCACCCGAGCGCCCCGAGCCCGACGCACCAGGCGACCGCGGCGCCGGCCGTCGTGGCGTCGACGGCCTGCCCGGCCAGCAGGCCGCGGAGGGTCTCGATGATCGGCGTGAACGGCTGGTGCTCGGCGAAGAACCGCACCGGGCCCGGCATGGTCTCGACGGGCACGAAGCCGCTGCTGAGGAACGGCAGGAGCAGGAGCAGCATCGGCGTGTTCGACGCCGACTCGACCGACGGCGCCGCGGCGCCCATCGCCGCGCTCAGCCACGTGAGCATCAGCGCGACCAGGGCGACGAAGCCGAGGAGCAGCAGCCAGTGGGCCGGCCCGGCGTCCGGGCGGAAGCCCAGCAGCACGGCGACGCCGAGCACCGCGGCGATCGCCATCAGCGTCTGCACGACCGCGGCGACGACGTGGCCGCCTAACACCGCCAGGGGCGCGACCGGCATGGTCCGCAGCCGCGTGACGACACCGTCCGACATGTCCATCGCGACGCTGATCGAGGTCGACTGGGCGATGCTGGCGCCGGTCATCGCGAGGATGCCGGGGGTGATGTAGTCGAGGTAGGCCTCCCGACCCGAGGCCCCCGGCACCGCGCCGGGCACCACCCCGGCGCCGACGGCCCCGCCGAAGACGTAGACGAAGACGAGCAGCAGCACGACGGGCATCGCGACGATCAGCACCGTCAACGACGGGTAGCGGACCATCCGCAGCAGGCTGCGCCGCGTCATGGTGACGAGGTCGCGCCCGGCGAGCAGCCACGCGAGACGCTCGTGGGGACGAGCGGGGAGGACGGCGGGCGTGGCGGTGGTCATGAGCGGGCCTCCGGGGCGGTGTCGGTCCCCGGGGCGGCCGGGGCGGTGAGGGCGAGGAAGACGTCGTCGAGCGAGCCGGCCGCGTGGGCGTCCTTGAGCCCGGCCGGGGTGTCGTGGGCGACGAGCCGCCCCTCGTGCAGCACCGCGACGCGGTCGGCGAGCTGGTCGGCCTCGTCGAGGTACTGCGTGGTGAGCAGGACGGTCACGCCCGAGGCCACCAGCGCGCGCACCTGGTCCCACAGGTCGCGGCGGGCGCGGGGGTCCAGCCCGGTGGTGGGCTCGTCGAGGAACACGACCTGCGGGTCGCCGACGAGGGTCATCGCGAGGTCGAGCTTGCGGCGCATGCCGCCCGACAGCCGCTGGGCCGGCTGGCGCGCGGCGTCGCCGAGCCCGAAGCGGTCGGTGAGCTCCGTCGTAGGACGCCGTGCGTGGGCCCGGGGCAGGTGGAACAGGTCGGCGACGAGCCGCAGGTTCTCGGTCACCGTCAGCAGCGGGTCGACGGCGGACAGCTGGCCCGTCACGCCGATGACGCGGCGCACGGCCTGCGGGTCGCGGGCCACGTCGTGGCCGAGCACGCGGGCGGTGCCGCCGTCGGCGGGCAGCAGCGTCGACAGGATCGAGACGGTCGTGGTCTTGCCGGCGCCGTTGGGCCCCAGCAGTGCGGTCACGGTGCCCGCGGGCACGGTGAGGTCGAGACCGTGCAGCACGGCGCGGTCGCGGTAGGTCTTGCGGAGCCCGGTGACCTCGATCGCCGGGACGGGACTGGTGGACATGTGCGCTCCTCGAAGCGTCGCCGGGAACGCCCCGGCGACGTCGGGGCGCGTCAGATGTCGAGGTCCTCGACCTCGGGTTCGGCGGTGGCCAGGGCCCCCACCAGGTCGGCCAGCTCGGCCGGTAGTGCCGCCTGCAGCTCCTCGGCGGTCTCGAAGACCTCGAGGACGGCGGAGGCGGCGGTCTCGCCCCACTGCTGCTCGGAGGCGAAGTGCTTGCGCCAGCCGGTCAGCTCACCGGCCTTGCCCGCGGTGTGGACGAACCCCTTGGGGCGGGCGACGTGCAGCGCGAAGCGGCCGGTGCGCGTGCGGTACACGCGGAAGCGCTCCTCGACGCCCCCGGTGACCCGGCTCCAGTCCACGAGCAGGACGCCCTGGGGCCTCCCGTGCCACCCCGCACGGCCCCGCCGCTACGCTCGGCCGCATGGTCAACTGGGGGATCCTCGCCACCGGCAAGATCGCGCGGAGCTTCGCGCGCGACCTGGCCCTCGTCCCGGACGCACGGGTGGTCGCCGTCGGCTCGCGCAGCGCCGGGAGCGCCACCGCCTTCGCGACGGAGTTCGACGTCCCGCGGGCGCACGCGTCGTACGAGGCCCTCGTCGCCGACGAGGAGGTGGAGGTCGTGTACGTCGCGTCCCCCCACGCGTTGCACCTCGCGCACGTGCGGCTCGCCCTCGAGGCCGGCAAGCACGTGCTCTGCGAGAAGCCGGTCGCGCTCGCCCGGGCCGACGCCGAGGAGATGATCGCCCTCGCGACGGAGCGCGGCCTCTTCTTCATGGAGGCCATGTGGATGGCGACCCACCCCGTGGTCCGGGAGGTGGCGCGCCGGCTGCGCGCCGGGGAGCTCGGCACCCCCCGTCACCTGCACGCGGAGCTCGGCTTCGTCGTCGACGCCGACCCCGACGACCGGATGCTCGACCCGGCGCTGGGTGCGAGCGCGCTGCTCGACATGGGGATCTACCCACTGACCCTGGCCCACCTCGCGCTGGGCGAGGCCGAGGAGCTGACCGGCGTCGCCGCCCTGTCGGACCGCGGGATCGACCTCGACTGCGCGGTCACGGGGCGCTACCCCGGCGGCGCGCTCGCGACGATGACCGCCTCCATGACGTCGTGGTCGGGGCGCTCGGGCCGCATCGCCACCGACCGCGGCCTCGTCGAGCTCGAGCCGCCGTTCCACCACCCGGCCCGTGCGGTCTTCCACCCGATCGACGGCGACCCGGTGACGATCGAGGGCGAGGAGCCGGTGATCGGCGCGGGCTACGGCAACGAGATCGTCGAGGTCGGTCGCTGCCTCGCGGCGGGGCTGCTCGAGAGCCCGCTCGTGCCGCACGCGCAGACGCTGACGCTGATGGCGCAGATGGACGACCTGCGCCGCCAGCTGGGCGTGACCTTCCCGGGCTGAGCCCTCCGCCCGGGACGCAGAACGGCCCCCGATCCGCATCTCTGCAGGCCGGGGGCCGTCCCTCGCACGCGTGGCGGGTGAAGGATTCGAACCTTCGAAGGCTACGCCGACGGATTTACAGTCCGCTCCCATTGGCCGCTCGGGCAACCCGCCGTGCTCGTGCCTCCCGACTTGGCCGGGCGACAACAGCACGAAACAATAGCGCACGCCCTCGCGAGCGTGGAAACCGCCGCGAGCGCGCGCCGTACCGACCGCACCACCCCAGGAGCAGGAGAACCATGGCCGACTCGTCGTTCGACATCGTCAGCAAGCTCGACCGCCAGGAGGTCGACAACGCGCTCGGCCAGACCGCGAAGGAGATCGCGACGCGGTACGACTTCAAGGGCACCGGCGCCGCCATCGAGTGGAAGGGCGACGAGGTCATCGAGATCACCGCGTCCGCCGACGACCGCGCGACCGCCGTGCTCGACGTCTTCAAGGGCAAGCTGATCAAGCGCAACGTGTCGCTGAAGGTGCTCGACGCCTCCGAGCCGCGCCAGTCGGGCCAGACCTCCAAGATCGGCATCACGCTGAAGGAGGGCATCAGCTCCGAGGACGCGAAGAAGATCTCGAAGCTGATCCGCGACGAGGGCCCGAAGGGCGTCAAGGCGCAGATCCAGGGCGACGAGCTGCGTGTGTCGTCGAAGAAGCGCGACGACCTCCAGGCCGTGCAGGCGCTGGTCAAGGAGCAGGACTACGAGTTCGCGGTGCAGTTCACGAACTACCGCTGAGCTCGGCGGCCGGTCCCGAGCGCCCTGGGCCGAGGTCGGGACCGAACCCGCCACTTCCGGGCGAAAGCTTGGCACCGGAAGTGGCGGGTTCCCCGGTGCACCGGGGAACCCGCCACCCCGCCACCCACCTCCCCAAACCCCTCAGGTCCCCAAGCCCCGCGCCGATCGACCCTCCGGCGGGAGTCCGCCCTGCTCGGAGGTGACCCATGTCCAGCCCTGTCCCCGGCACGCCGGGCGTGTCCGCGCCCCGGCGGCGGCGCGCCGCCCTGACCCTCGTGGCCGCGGTCGCGCTGGGCACGACGCTCGCGACCGTCCCCAGCGACGCGGCGCAGCTCCCGCGGGTCGCCGTGAGCGCCACGCCGCGCGCCGTGCTCTCGGGCAACCCGGTGACCGTCGCGGTGCGCACCGCGAGCGTGGGCGCGAGCGCCAAGGTCACGCTGCAGGGCCTCGAGACCCTCTCCCCCACGGCGCGCTGGACCTCGCTGACCTCCCAGGTGCTCGGCCGTGACGCCGCCGCCGACTTCCGCGCGACGCCGCGCGTCGGCATCACCCGCTACCGCGCCGTCGTCAACGACGGCGGCCGCTGGACCACGTCGGCCGAGGTCGCGGCCACCGGCGTCCCCCGCGTCACCCCGACGCCGGTCGCCGCGGGCGCCGTCTACACGGTCACCGGCCACCTGCCGCTGACCGGCGGCCCCGTGCACCTGCAGGAGGAGCGCGGCACCACCTGGACGACCGTCGCGCAGGGCCAGGTCACCAGCGCCGGCTTCTTCCGCTTCTACCGCACCGCCGGCGCGACCACCACGACGGTGCGCGTCGCCGTACCGCCCACGAGCGCCCACCGCACCCTCATGAGCCCGCCGTCGCGCGTGCCCGTCACCGCCGCGCCGGTGCCGCCCGCCACCGAGACGCCGCGCATCGCGACGACCAGCCTGCCGGCGGGCCGGGTCGGGTCGCCGTACGACGCCACGCTCGCCCTCGCCGCGCCCCGCCCGGGTTCGTGGTCGGCGACCGGGCTGCCCGCAGGCCTGGCCCTCCAGGCCGCCTACGGCCGGATCACCGGCACCCCGGCGACCGAGGGCACCACCGACGTCGCCGTCACCTTCACCGCCGACGACGGCACGACGGCCTCGGCCACGCTCCCCCTCGCGGTCGCCGCACCCGCCCCGGATCCCGGCACCGACCCGGGCACCGGGCCCGCGCCCGGCGCCGCGCTGCGCGGCCTGAACGCGGCCGAGGGCTGGGGCGGTACCGGCGACGTCTCCGCCGACGGTCGCTGGGTCGTGCACCTCGAGGGCGCGCCGATCTCGGCGCAGGACCTCAACGGCGGCCTCGACGTCGTGCTGCTCGACACCGTGACGGGCGCCCGCCGGCTCGTCTCCCACGTGCCGGGCCAGCCCGCCCGCACTGGCGACCAGCCCGCCGACGCGCCCGCCATCTCCGGCGACGGCAGCACGGTCGCCTACACCTCGTGGTCGACGCCCGAGTCGCCCGGCACGCCCCGCGTCGTCGTGTGGGAGCGGGCCACGGGCACCGCCACGACCCTGCCGCTCGGCGGGGGCGCCGGCGCCTCGACGGCGGCGGACCTCAGCCAGGACGGCCGGTACGTCGCGTTCGAGCGCCACGGCCTCGACGCCGCGACGGGCGCGATGACCAACCGCGGCGTCGTCGTCCTCGACCGCACCACGGGCGAGGCCCGCACGGCCAGCGTCGCCGTCGACGGCGACGCGGGGGCCGACGGCACCGACCCGTCCATCAGCGCCGACGGCTCCCGGGTGGCCTTCACCTCGACGCACGACGGCATGACGGGCGACGACACCGACGCCGCCGCGGACGTCTTCCTCTGGACCCGCGACGCCGGCACCCCCGTCTCCCGGCTCTCGCGGCGCGCCACGGCCGGCGACGGCTGGAGCACCAGCCCGTCCATCTCCGCCGACGGCACCCGGGTCGCGTTCGTGTCCGACTCCGCGAGCCTCGTGGGCGCGGGACCGGCGGGCGGCCACTGGCAGGTCTACCTGTGGGTGCAGGGCGCCGACGGCGTCCGCCGCCTGTCCGGCTCCGGGGGCGCGCCGGGCGACGGTCCGGCCAGCAACCCGGTCCTGTCCGCCGACGGCCGCCACGTCGCCTGGGGAGCGGCCGCCCCGAACCAGCACCCCGGCACCGACGGCGCCGTCGACGACGCCTACGTCCTCGACCTCGCGGACTACGCCGTGACCCTGCTGTCCCAGCGGGCCGGCGACGGCGCGGGCGGCGACGGGCCGTCGTTCCCCGTCGCGCTGTCGGCCGACGGCCGCTTCGCGGTGCTCACCAGCTCGGCCACCAACCTCATCGCGCCGGCGCTGCCCTGGCAGGACACCCGCACCTACCTGTGGGACCGCCTCGGCAGCCGCTGACCGGCTGGGGCTCGCTACGGTGGCGCCATGAGCGCCGACCGCCGCTGGCCCCGCCAGGTGTACGGCGCGGGCACCGAGCCCGACCCCCGCTTCACCCTCGCCAACGAGCGCACCTTCCTCGCCTGGATCCGCACCGCCCTGGCCCTCGTGGCCGCCGGCGTCGCGGTCGACGCCGTGGACCTCGGCCTCGCCGAGGAGGTGCGGCTGCCGCTGGCCGTCGTGCTCGTCGGCCTCGGCGTGGTCTGCGCGCTGGGCGGGTGGGTGCGCTGGGGCCGGGTCGAGCGGGCCCTGCGGCGCTCCGCGCCCCTGCCCGGCTCGCCGCTGGGCGCGCTGCTGGCGCTCGGCGTCCTGGTGGCCGCGGTGCTCGTGCTGGTCTCGCTGCGGTGAGCGCCGGCTACGGCTCGCCGACGGCGTACCGCGACGACTCCGCCGCCCCCGAGCGCACCGCCCTCGCGTGGCAGCGCACCGCCCTCGCCCTCGTCGTGGCGGCCGCCGTCGTGGGCCGGCTGTCGTACGGCGACCTCGGCGTGCTCGCCGTCGTCGGGGCGCTCGTCGCCGCCGTCGCCGCCGTCGCGGTGCTGGCCTCCGCCCGGTGGCTGCAGCGCCCCGGCGCCCGCCCCGGGGGTACGACGACGCTCACCCTCGCGCTCGCCGTCGCCGGCCTCGGCGTCCTCGAGCTGCTCGCCGCCCTCCCGGGCTGAGCGAGCCGACCAGCCGGCCCGACGCGCTCAGACCAGCGCGCCCTCCGCCCCCAGGACGTCGCCGTCGAGCGCGGCGGCGGGCGCGCGGCGTACCGGCACGACGCGCGCGCCCTGCTCGGGCTCCAGCCACACGGGCGTGCCGACCTCGAGCCCGAGCGAGCGGGCGAAGGTGCGGGTGAGCGTCACGACCACGTCGCTGCCCTCGTCGGCGGCGCCCTCGGGGCGCACGATCAGGCGCACCTCGAAGCCGATGCGCAGCGCGCGGACGACCGTGCCGGGCACGCCGCCCCGCTCGCCGGAGGTGTGGACCTGCACGTCGTGGGGGCGCACGAGGTGGCCGTCGAGGGTGGTGACCTCGCCGAGGAACCCCATGACGAACTCGTTGGCGGGCTCGTCGTAGAGGTCCTCCGGCGACCCCACCTGCTCGATCCGGCCGTGGTTGATGACGACGATCTCGTCGGCGACCTCGAGGGCCTCCTCCTGGTCGTGCGTCACGAACACGGTCGTCACGTGCACCTCGTCGTGGAGGCGGCGCAGCCAGTCGCGCAGCTCCTTGCGGACCTTCGCGTCGAGGGCGCCGAACGGCTCGTCGAGCAGCAGCACCTTCGGCTCGACCGCGAGGGCGCGCGCCAGCGCCATGCGCTGGCGCTGGCCGCCCGACAGCTGGGCCGGGAGGCGGTCGGCGAACTGCTCGAGGTGCACGAGCTCGAGCAGCTCCTGCACCTTCGCGCGGACCTCCTTCTTCGGCCGCTTGCGGATCTCGAGGCCGAAGGCGACGTTCTTCGCCACCGTCATGTGCTTGAAGGCCGCGTAGTGCTGGAAGACGAAGCCGACGTCGCGCCGCTGCGGCGGCAGGCGGGTCGCGTCCACCCCCTCGATCTCGACGGTGCCCGTGTCGGCGACCTCGAGGCCCGCGATGATGCGCAGCAGCGTCGACTTGCCGCCGCCGGAGGGGCCGAGCAGCGCGGTGAGCCGCCCGGTCGGGATCGAGAGGTCGACGTCGCCCAGCGCGACGAAGTCCCCGTAGTGCTTGCTGATGCCGCGGACCTCGATGCTCATGCGCGGTCCTCCTTCGGTCGCAGGTAGGTGACCACCACCAGGGCGATGATCGAGATGAGGACGAGCACCAGCGCGACGGCGTACGCCGCGGGCTCGTTGAAGGCGCCGTACTCGTTCTGCACGAGCAGCGTCGCGGTCTCGCCGTTGAACTCCGCGCCCTGGCTGACGATCTTCACCGCGCCGAACTCGCCCAACGAGCGCGCCGCGGTGAGCACGACGCCGTACAGCACCGCCCACTTGATCGACGGCAGCGTGATGCGCCAGAAGGTCTGCCGGCCGTTCGCCCCCAGGCTGCGCGCCGCCTGCTCGGCGTCGGTGCCGATCTCCTCGAGCACCGGCACGACCTCGCGCACCACGAGCGGGAGGCTGACGAAGGCGGTGGCCAGGACGAGGCCGGGAGTCGAGAAGACGACCTGCACCCCGACCGACCCCAGCGCGTCGCCGAACCAGCCGCGGGTGGAGCTGTAGGCCAGCACGAGCGCCAGGCCGACGACGACGGGCGAGACGCTCAGCGGCAGGTCGACGAGCACGGAGAGCGCCCGGCGCCCCCAGAACCGGTAGCGCACGAGCAGCAGCGAGATGCTGACGCCGAAGACGGTGTTGGCGAGCACCGCCCAGAAGGCCACGGTCAGCGTCAGGTTGAACGCGTAGACGGTGGACGGCTCGGTGAGCCGCTCGAGGAAGGGCCCGAGGCCGCCGGGGTCGTCGACCGGGAGGAGCGCCCGCTGCGCGATGAGGGAGACGGGCCAGGCGACGAGCAGCAGCAGGTAGACGAGCACCAGCACGCGCAGCACGTAGGTGAGCGGTCCGCGGCGACCGCGGCGGGTCAACGTCGACTCAGCCACGGCGCGCCACCCGTCGGGACACGACGTCGAGCGTCGCGATCACCAGCGCCGAGACCAGCAGCAGGATGAACGCCACGGCGGCGGCGCTCGCGTAGCGGTCGCCCTCGATGAACTTGAGGATCCGCAGCGACGCCACCTCCGTCTCGCCGGGCACGTTCCCGGCGATGAGCACCAGCGAGCCGAACTCGCTGATCGCGCGGGCGAACGCCAGCGAGGCGCCCGCCGTGATGGCCGGCGCGAGGCTGGGGAGCACGATGCGGCGCAGGATCGTCGCGGGCGAGGCGCCCAGGGAGGCGGCGGCCTCCTCCACGTCGGCGTCCAGCTCGATGAGCACCGGCTGCACCGTGCGCACCACGAACGGCAGGGTGACGAAGAGCAGCGCCAGGAAGATGCCCTCGCGGGTGCCGACGACGTTCACGCCGATCGGGCTCCGCGGGCCGTAGAGGCTGAGCAGCACGAGGCCGGCGACGATGGTGGGCAGCGCGAAGGGCACGTCGATGACGACCTCGAGCACCCGCTTGCCGGGGAAGTCGTCGCGCACCAGCACCCACGCGATCACCGTGCCCACGACGACGTTGACGACGGCGACCCCGAGCGCCTCGGTGATGGTGAGCAGGAGGGCCGCGCGGGTGTCGGGCTCGGCGACCACGTCGACGAACGTGCCCCAGCCGCCCTCGAGCGCCGTCACGACCACGGCCGTGAGCGGCAGCAGGACGAGCAGGCTGAACCACAGCATCGCCACACCGAGCCCCAGGCCCGCCGCCGGGGTCAGCGCCTCGACGCCCCGGGGTCTCCGGCGCCCCCGCTGGGGCGCACCGGGGCCACCGGCCGGGCCGGAGCCCGGCGCGGTGGCCGCGAGGGTGGGGGTGCTCACCGCTGGGACGCCGCCTCGCGCAGCTGCTGCACGAGGGCACCGTCGGCGAAGAACTTCTCGTTGACCGCGCTCCAGCCGCCGAAGTCGTCGGCGATCGTCAGCAGGTTCTCCGGCGTCGGGAACGGGTCGGACGGGTCGTTGGCGCCCTCGACCTCGATGCCCTCGACCCCGTCGATCACGGGGCGGAAGCCCTTCCTCACGAACTCGGTCTGGCCCTCCTCGGACAGCACGAAGTCGAGCCAGTCCTGCGCCGCCGGGTGCGCGTCCACGGTGACGGCGCCCGGGTTCTCGATGAGCAGCGTCGTGTCCGGGACGACGTAGTCGTAGGGCTTGCCCTCCTGGCGGGCCAGGATCGCCTCGTTCTCGTAGCTGATGAGCACGTTGCCGATGCCCTGGTCGAAGGCCTCCGTGGCCTCACGGCCGCTGCCGGCCCACTGGGCGACGTTGGCGAACACGTCGGTCAGGTACGCCGCCGCCTCCTCCTCGCTGCCGCCCGCGGCGATCGCGTGGCCGTAGGCGCCGAGGATGTTCCAGCGCGCGGAGCCCGAGGAGTCGGGGTCGGGCGTGATGATGTCGACGTCGTCGCGCGTCAGGTCGTCCCAGCCCTGGATGTCGTCGGGATTCCCCTCCGGCACCACCAGGACGACGACGGAGTCCGACACGATGCCCTGCGTCTCGTTCTGGTTCCAGTCCTCCGCCACGATCCCGGCCTCGACCAGGCGGGTCACGTCGCCCTCGAGCGAGAAGTGGACGTAGTCGGCGTCGGCGCCGTCGACGACCTTGCGGCTCTGGTCGCCGGACGCGCCGTACGAGCCCGAGAATGTCACGCCCTCGCCCTCGGGCGTCTCCACGAACTTGGCCTCGATGGCCTCGTTCGCGGCCTCGGGCACGGCGAAGCCCACGACGTACAGCGGGCGGTCGTCGCCCTCGCCGCCGCCGGAGGCGCTCGCGCAGGACGCGAGGGTCACGGCGAGCGACGTGGCGAGCGTGCCGACGAGGAGCGTGCGGCGGGGGGTGCGGTGCGGGGACATCGTGGGTGACACCTCTCGACGAGCGGAGCGGCCGGACCCTCTCGGGCGGGTCCGGACCGGACAATGTCGAGAAGACTAGGAATCTTTGGTGGTGGAGTCGCGATTGTCCGGTGGGTGGATGGCGCACCGGGCGGGTGCGGGGTGCGGTAGGACCCGCGCCTACCATCGGCCGGTGACGACGACCGCTCCCACCTCCCGCGTGGGGGCGGGCCTCGCGATGGGCGTGGGCGCCTACACCCTGTGGGGCGTCTTCCCGCTCTACTTCCCCCTCCTCGAGCCGGCCGGCCCCGCCGAGATCCTGGCCCAGCGCGTGCTGTGGTCGACCGTGGTCATGGGCCTGCTCGTGGTGCTCCTGCGGCGTACGACGCAGCTGCGAGCCCTGCTCCGCTCGCGGCGGCTCGTGGGCCTGCTGCTGGTGGCGGCCCTGACCATCAGCGTCAACTGGGGCATGTTCATCTTCGGCGTCAGCACCGGGCGGGTGCTCGAGGTGTCGCTGGGCTACTTCGTGAACCCGCTGGTGACCGTGATGATGGGCGTCCTGCTGCTCGGCGAGCGTCTGCGCCGGGCGCAGTGGGCGGCCGTCGGGGTGGCCACCCTGGCCGTCGTCGTGCTGACGGTCGACTACGGCCGGCTGCCGTGGGTGGCGCTCCTGCTGGCCTTCAGCTTCGGCACCTACGGCCTGGTCAAGAAGACCGCCGACGTCGGGGCCGTCGAGAGCCTCGCGGTGGAGACGACGCTGCTCGCCCCGCTGGCCGCGGCGTACGTCGCGTGGCTGGCCGCCACCGGCGGGCTCGTGTTCGGCACCCAGGGCGCGGGCCACGCGGTGGTCTTCGCGGCGAGCGGCATCATCACCGCTGTCCCGCTGATCCTCTTCGGCGGCGCCGCCACGCGCGTGCCGATGGTCGCGCTGGGGCTCCTGCAGTACCTGGCGCCGACGTTCCAGTTCGTCCTCGCGCTCACCTACTTCGGCGAGCACATGCCGGCGACCCGGTGGATCGGGTTCGTGCTCGTGTGGGTCGCCCTCGCCCTCTTCACCGCCGAGATGGTGACGCACCGGCGTCGCCAGCTGCGGCTCGCGACCCGGGCGAGCACGGCGGCCTGAGTCCCGGCCGAGGCCGGAGCCCGGTGGCACCAGGGCGTTCACCCGGGCTCCACCTGGGGTTCGCCGGTGCGCACGCGCGCGCTCCTACGTTGCGCCGGACGGCGTCGCGACGGACGCGGCGTCCTGTGACAGAGGAGCGACCAGCCCCCATGACGCAGCACCTCTCGGAGCCCGCCTCCGCCCCCGCCTGCTGCGACGGCGCCGCCGACGCAGGTTCCACCGCAGCCTCCCCGACCGCGCCCGCCGGCCGACGCACCCTGCCGCTGTGGCGGCGGCAGGGCGGTCCGCACGGCTCGCGCAGCTGGGCCACGTGCTTCTACCGCTGCGGCAACGCGTGCGACAAGCCCGTGCCCAACACCACGGACAACGAGCACGTCCAGGACGTCATCACCAAGGCGATCAAGCGCCGCACCCTGCTCGGCGGCGCGGCCGTCGGCGCGGGCGCCGTGGTGCTCGGCACCGCCGGCGCAGCCGCCGCGGCCGACAACCGCTGGAACGCGGGCGGCAGCACCGCCGGCGCCGTGCGCGGCAAGATGGTCTCGAACGACGCCTTCGCCGTCGTCCCCCCGAACAAGAAGGACGCGCTGACGGTGCCCCGCGGGTACGCCGCGGTGGTCGTCGCCGCGTGGGGCGACCCGGTCGCGCCCGGCGCGCCGCGCTTCGACGTCTACAAGCAGACCGCCGAGGCCGCCGCCCAGCAGTTCGGCTACAACAACGACTACGTCGGCGTCCTCAACATCACGCAGACGAAGGCGCTGCTCGTGGCCAACCACGAGTACACGAACGAGGAGCTGATGTTCCCGCCGGGCGTCTACACCGACGAGGAGCAGCGCCGCATCGCGATCGCGTCGCACGGCATGAGCGTCATGGCGATCGAGCGCCGCTCCACCAGCCACGGCAACTGGGCGCCCAGCGCCGACCGCTCGCCGTACAACAAGCGGATCACGGGTGAGACGCCGTTCGCGGTCACCGGCCCCGTCGCCGGCCACGAGCGCCTGCGCACCACGGACGACCCCGAGGGCATGACGATCCTCGGCACGCTCAACAACTGCGCCGGCGGCACGACGCCGTGGGGCACGGTGCTGTCGGGCGAGGAGAACTTCAACCAGTACTTCGGCACCACCGGGCAGATCCCGGCCGACCGCGCGACGGCGTTCGCGCGCTACGGCATCTCCGCCGAGGGCAGCCGCGGCTGGCACCTCACGTGGGACCGCTTCGACCTGGCGAAGGAGCCGAACGAGCCCAACCGCTTCGGCTGGATCGTCGAGGTCGACCCGCTGTGGCCCGACGCCGCGCCGGTCAAGCACACGATGCTGGGCCGCTTCAAGCACGAGGGCGCGAACGTGTACGTCGAGCGCAACGGCCGCGTCGTGGTCTACATGGGCGACGACGAGCGCGGTGACTACCTCTACAAGTTCGTCTCCGCGGAGCGCTACGACCCGGCGACGACGAACGCCGCCCGCGCCAAGAACAAGTCGCTGCTCACCAAGGGCACGCTCTTCGTGGCCCGCCTCACCGGCGACGGCACCGAGGACGGCCAGTGGGACGGCACCGGCGAGTGGATCCCGCTGGCGAGCGACAACCGCAGCTACGTGCCCGGCTGGAGCGTCGCGGACGTGCTCATCGACACCCGCCTCGCGGCGGACACGGTGAGCCCGACCAAGATGGACCGCCCCGAGGACGTGGAGCCGAACCTCGTCAACGGCCGCGTCTACGTCGCGCTGACGAACAACTCCAACCGCGGCACGCGCTTCCCGACCGACGAGGCCAACCCGGTGGGCACGTCGATGGTGCGCCCCTCGCTCGGAGCCCCGCTGCAGCCCGCGAGCGGCAACCGCAACGGCTACGTGCTCGAGATGGAGGCGACCGGCTCCCACACGGGTGGCGCGTTCACGTGGCGCCTGCTGCTCGTGTGCGGCGACCCGGAGGCCCCGGAGACCTACTTCGCCGGGTACCCGAAGAGCCGCGTCAGCCCGATCAGCTGCCCGGACAACGTGGCCTTCGACTCGGCCGGCAACCTGTGGGTCTCCACCGACGGCAACGCGCTGGGCTCGAACGACGGCATCTTCCGCGTCTTCGTCGACGGTCCCTACCGCGGCGCCACGCAGCAGTTCCTCACGACGCCGCTCGGCGCCGAGGCGTGCGGCCCGCTCATCACCCACGGCGACCGCTGCGTGTGGGTCGCGGTGCAGCACCCGGGCGAGGGCGGCACGTTCGCCGAGCCCGCGGGCCTGTGGCCGCACACCAACCGCTACCCCCGCCCCGCGGTGGTCGTGACCTGGAAGGTCTGACCCCGCAGCACCCGCACCACGACCGACGGGCCGCCGTCGGACCCCCGGGACGCGCCTCGTCCCGCCGGTCCGGCGGCGGCCCGTCCGCGTCGCCCCACCTGGTGGTCGAGGTGGGTCGCTCCAGCGCCGGTGGTCGAGGTGGGTCGCCCTGGCCCCGGTGGTCGAGGTGGGTTGCTCTGGCAACCCCTCGAAACCACCGCCCAGGGTGCGCTCGGCCCGGGGTCGAGGTGCGGGGCTCAGGCGCGGGAGATGCTGACGCGCACGGTGGTGGAGCTCTCCGTGGACTCCACCTCCCAGTGGTCGCTCAGCGCGTCCACGAGGAGGAGGCCGCGGCCGCGCTGCTCGTCGTACGCCGCGTCGCGGGGCACGATGCGGGGGCCCCGGCCACCGTCCGTGTGCGTCGACCCCGCGGCGCCGCCGGGGTGGCACTGGGGGCAGCGGGGGTCGGGGCCGCAGTCGGTCACGTGCAGCTCGAGGGCCTCCGGGCTGAGGCGCCAGCCCACCTTGAGCGTCTCGTTGGGGCAGGGGTAGCCGTGGTCCATGCAGTTGCTGACGAGCTCGTGGATGATGAGGGTCGCGTTCTCCACGAGGCTGCGGCGGGCCTCGTGGGCGTGCAGCTGGTTGCGGAGCAGCACCCGGGCCCAGTACGTCGTGCGCTCGGTGAACGGCAGCTCGGCGTCGAAGACCGTCAGGTCGGCCGACGAGTCCCCGCGGGGGGCGCCCGTGTCGACGGGAGGAGCAGTCACACGGGCCTCCCTGGTCCGGACGACGAGCCCCGAGCCTAAGCCCTCGGCGGGGCGCCGACCAAGGGGTCCGTCCGGTCCGCCCGGTGGTCCGGCCGGTGGTCCGCCGGTGACGGGCCGGGGCTGGGTGGTTAGGGTGGTTGGTCGTGCAGGAGATCGAGTTCGCGTCGACGTTCGACGCCGCCACCTCGACGGTGACGATCGTCGGCGGGGTCTACGACTTCCGTGACGTCGAGAAGCTCGACGCCGCGATCATGAGCGCCTCGGACGACCTCCGCTCGTCGATCACCCTCGACCTCTCCGCCGCCCAGTTCTTCCCGAGCCTGGGCATCGGCACGCTGGTCGCGCTGCGGCGCCGGGCCCGCGCCCACGGGACGCAGATCCGGGTCGTCGCAGCCGAGGGCTCGATCGCCCACCGCGTGCTGACGGTGACCGGCGTGGAGTGCGAGCAGCCCGGCTGACCGCCCGCCGCCCCACGCTGCGCCGTACCCCGGACGTCATCCGAACCCGAGGCCCAGCACCACGATCGGTACGACGTCCCGCGGCCGCCGCCGGGCAGCCCACCGCCCCACGCTGCGCCGTACCCCGGACGTCATCCGAACGCGAGGCCCAGCACCACGATCGGTATGACGTCCCCGACGGCTCAGGCGGAGCGCGTCGCCACGATGTCGGCGAACGCCTCGAGCGCGTCGCGCACCGGCCCCTGCGGTAGCACGGCGAGGTGGGCCTTGGCCTCCTCGGCCATCGCCACGACGTAGGCCCGCGCACGCGCCAGCGCCGGGTGGGCGCGCAGCAGCTGCAGGGCCTCGGCGTGCAGCACCTCGTCGTGGGCCAGGTCGCTGCGCGCCGGGTCGAGCAGCTCGCGCAGGCGCGCGTCGGCCGGGTCCTGCGCGGACTGCACGTAGAGGACGGGGAGCGTGGGCACGCCCTCCTTGAGGTCCGTGCCCGGCGTCTTGCCCGACTCCGCGGAGTCGGAGGCGATGTCGAGGATGTCGTCGGAGAGCTGGAACGCCGAGCCGACGATCTCGCCGTACGCCCGCAGCGCCTCGACGACCTCGGGCGCGGCGCCGGAGAACATGGCGCCGTAGCGCGCGGAGGTGGCGATGAGCGAGCCGGTCTTGCCGGCGACGACGGCGAGGTGGTGGGCCACCGCGTCCGCGCCCGCGGCCGGGGGCACGGTCTCGAGGATCTGGCCCTCGACGAGGCGGGAGAACGTGCGCGCCTGGATGCGCACCGCCTCCGGGCCGAGGTCGGCGGTCAGCTCCGAGGAGCGGCCGAAGAGGAAGTCGCCGGTGAGGATCGCGACGTGGTTGCCCCACCGGGCGTTGGCCGAGTCGGCCCCGCGGCGCAGCAGCGCCTCGTCCATCACGTCGTCGTGGTAGAGCGACGCGAGGTGGGTGAGCTCGACGACGCAGGCCGCCGTCTCGACCTCGGGGGCGTCGGGGCGCTCGCCGACCTCCGCGGCCAGCAGCACGAGCAGCGGCCGGAAGCGCTTGCCGCCCGCGGACAGCAGGTGGGCCGCGGCCTCGGTGACGAAGGGCGCCGAGCCCTCGACGTGCCCGGCCAGCGCCTGCTCCACCACGGCCAGGCGCTCGCGCAGCCGCTCCGCCAGGGCGGCGTCGGTCACGGGGAGGGCCAGGCCGGATGCGATGGGGCTCACCTGAGGAATGATCCCGCATGCCCCGCGAGGTCGAGCAGCGGGCCCGGGACGACCCCGAGCGCGACCGTCGCGACCAGCGCGAGGCCGATGGTGACCGACGTCGCCGGCGACGGGACGACCACGGCCGGCGGGTCGACCGGCGGGTCGGCGAAGAACATCAGCACGATGTGGCGCACGTAGAAGTAGACGGCCACGATGCTGCAGGTGACGGCCACCGCCACGACGGGCCAGGCGCCCGCGCTCGCCGCGACCGCGAAGACCGACCACTTGCCGACGAAGCCGGCCGTGAGCGGGATCCCGGCGAGGCTCAGCAGGAAGACCGCGAAGGTGCCGGCGACCAGCGGCGACCTGCGCCCCAGGCCCGACCAGCGCGCCACGTCGCCCGCCTCCCCGCCCGGGTCCCGCACCAGGGTCGTGACGGCGAAGATGCCGACCGTGGCGACGCCGTACGTCGCGAGGTAGAAGAGCACCGCCTGCAGCGAGCCCACCTGGCCCTCGCCGAGGTCCCCGGCCGCACGCAGCCCGAGCACGCCGGTGAGCAGGAACCCGGTGTGGGCGATCGAGGAGTAGGCGAGCAGTCGCTTGACCTCGGTCTGGCCCACGGCGAGCACGACGCCGGCGACCATGGTGAGGATCGAGATGGCCCACAGCAGCGGCGTCCAGTTCCACCGCGCGTCGCCCAGGCCCACGTGCAGCAGCCGCAGGATGGCGCCGAAGGCGGCGATCTTGGTGGCGGCCGCCATGAAGGCGGTCACCGCGGTCGGAGCGCCCTGGTACACGTCGGGCGTCCAGGCGTGGAACGGCACCGCGCCGACCTTGAAGAACAGCCCGACGAGCACGAGGGCCGTGCCGGCCAGCAGGAGCACCTCCGGGCCGGCGCCCGCGCGCACGGACGCCGCGATGCCCGCGAGCGACAGGGTGCCGGCGTACCCGTAGAGCAGCGCCGCGCCGTAGACGAAGAAGCCCGAGGAGTAGGCGCCGAGGAGGAAGTACTTCATCGCCGCCTCCTGGCTCAGCAGGCGGCGACGGCGCGCCAGGCCGCAGAGCAGGTAGAGCGGCAGCGACAGGACCTCGAGGGCGACGAACATCGTCAGCAGGTCGCCGGCCGCGGCGAAAAGCATCATCCCGGCGAGCGCGAAGACCAGCAGCGGGTAGACCTCGGTGTGCTCCCACCGCTCGTACGACGGAGCCTCGCCCGCCGCGCCCCCCGCACCGGCGGCGTCACCCGCACCGCCCGCCCCGGCGGGCGAGGCGGAGGTCCCCGGCGGCACGGAGGCCTGGCCGGCGAACACCGGCAGGCCCGCGTCGACGCGACGCTCGGCGAACAGCAGCAGGCCCCCGGCGGCCACTACGACGAGCAGGCCCCACAGGAACACCGTCGGGCCGTCGACGACGACCGCGCCCGCGGCCGTCACCTCGCCGCGGGCGGCACCGTCGCCCCGCTCGGTGAGGTCGGCACCGACGACGATCGTGCCGACGAGGGCCGCCAGCAGGCCCGCCCCGGCGAGACCCGCCTGGAGCAGCCGGCGCGCCGACCGCGGCGCGAACGCCTCGACGCCCACCCCGGCCAGCGCCGTGCCGAACACGACGAGCAGGGGCCACAGCTGCGCCCACGCGAACTCCGGGGCCGTGAACTCGCCACCCATGTCAACGACCTCCCTGCTCGCTGTCGGCCGCGGGCACGTCGGGCCCGTCGTCGGCCGGTCCGCCGTTCTCCCCCACGTGCTCGAGCACCACCTGCGTGGTGGGCTCGACGACGTCGGTGAGCAGCGACGGGAAGAACCCGAGGCCCACGAGGGCCACGACGAGCGGCACGAGCACGCCGACCTCGCGGCGGTCGAGGTCGCCCGCGACGACGGGGGTGCCGCGCGGCGGGCCCGTCATCGTGCGCTGGTAGGCCCACAGCACGTAGATCGCGGCCAGCACGATGCCGGTCACGGCGATCGCGCCGGCGTACCAGGCGTAGTCGAAGGCCGCGAGCGTCACCAGGAACTCCGACACGAAGGGCGCGAGCCCCGGCAGGCCGAGCGTCGCCATGCCGGCGACGAGGAACAGCCCGGCCAGCACGGGGGCCGCCTTCTCCATCCCGCCCATCGCGGCGATCGAGGCGGTGCCCGAGCGCCGGATCGCGAATCCGGCGACGAGGAACAGTGCGGCCGTCGCGATGCCGTGGTTGACCATGTAGAGGATCGCGCCGGTGTGGCCCTGGTCGGTGAGCACGAAGATGCCGAGCACGATGAAGCCGAAGTGCGACAGCGACGTGAGGCCCACGAGTCGCAGCAGGTCGTCCTGCCCGATGGCGACGAGCGCGCCGTACACGATCGAGATCAGCGCCAGCGTCACGACGGCGGGCGTCGCCCACACCGAGGCCTCGGGGAACAGGCCCAGGCAGAACCGGATCATCCCGTACGTGCCGATCTTGTCGAGGATGCAGATGAGCAGCACGCTCGTGCCCGGCGTCGCCGCCTGGGTGGTGTCCGCCAGCCACGTGTGCACCGGGAACAGGGGCGCCTTCACCGCGAACGCGACGAAGAAGCCGAGGAACAGCCAGCGGCCCGTGCCCTCGGACAGGTCGAGCCCGGCGAGGTCGTCGACCAGGTACGACGGCGCCCCCTGCTGCGCGGAGACCACGTAGAGCCCCACGACGCTCAGCAGCATCACGAGGCCGCCGGCGAGCTGGTAGACGAGGAACTTCGTGGCCGCCTTGGCCCGCCCGCGGCCGCCGAAGCCGCCCACCAGGAAGTACGCCGGTATCAGCGTCGCCTCGAAGACCACGTAGAAGAGGAAGACGTCGGTGGCGAGGAAGACCGCCAGGGCGGTGGCCTCGAGGCCGAGCACCCAGGCCGCGAAGCTGCCGGTGCGGCCGTCGGCCTCGCCGGTGCGCCACTCGGCGACGAGCACGATCGGCACGAGCACGACGGTCAGCAGCACCATGACGAGGGCGAGCCCGTCGACGCCGAGCGCGAGGTGGGCGCCGACGGGGCCGATCCAGTCGTGCTCGGTGGTCAGCTGCATCCCGGAGCCGGAGTGGTCGTAGGCCAGGGTCACCGCCACGGCGACGCCGAGCGTGGCGAGGGCGCCGACGAGCCCGACGAGGCGGGCCGTCGTGCCGCCCCGGCGGCCGAGGACGGCGGCGGCGACGGCGCCGACGAGGGGGACGAGGACGAGGGCGAGCAGCATCACCAGCTCACCGCCACCATGGCGAGGACGACGATCACGGCACCTCCGAGCACCGACAGGGCGTACGTGCGGACGTAACCGTTCTGCGCGCGCCGGAGGACGTCCGACAGCGCGCCGACGAGGCCGGAACCGCCCTCGACGACGCCGTCGACGCCGTGCCGGTCGGTGGCGACGAGGCCGCGGACCAGGGCGCCGCCCGGCGCCACCACCAGCCCGTGGTTGATCGCGTCGCCGTAGAGGTCGGCGCGGGCCGCCCGGGTCGCGAACGAGACGTCGCGGGGGGCCTCGCGCGGCACCGGCCGCCGCCCGACGAGCAGGACGGCGACGGCGACACCGACGGCGACGACGGCGGTCACCAGCAGCGTGATCGCCCAGACCGGCACCGGCAGCTCGTGGTGCTCCACCGGCCCGACCACCGGCGTCAGCCAGTCGACGATCCAGTCGCCGAGCAGCAGGAGGCCGCCGAGCACCGACAGGGCCGCGAGCACCAGCAGCGGCACCGTCATCACCTTCGGGGACTCGTGCGGGTGCACGCCGGGCTCCCAGCGGGCCTCGCCGAAGAACGTCATGAGCATGAGGCGGGTCATGTAGAACGCGGTGACCCCGGCGCCGACGAGCGCGGCCGCGCCCACGAGGTAGTTCTCCCCGATGGCGGCCTCGACGATCTTGTCCTTGCTCCAGAACCCGGAGAAGCCGGGGAAGCCGATGATGGCGAGGTAGCCCATCGCGAAGGTCAGGAACGTGACCGGCATGGCGCGCCGCAGCGCCCCGTAGTGCCGCATGTCGACGTCGTCGCCCGTCCCGTGCATCACCGAGCCGGCGCCCAGGAACATGTTGGCCTTGAAGAACCCGTGCGTGAGCAGGTGGAAGATCGCGAAGGCGTAGCCCGCGGGCCCGAGGCCGGCGGCGAGCATCATGTAGCCGATCTGGCTCATCGTGGAGCCGGCCAGCACCTTCTTGATGTCGTCCTTCGCGCAGCCGATGACCGCACCCCACAGCAGGGTCACGCACGCCACGACCACGACGGCCGTCTGCGCCACCGGCGCGTTCTCGAACACGAAGTTGGACCGCGTCACCAGGTAGACGCCCGCGGTCACCATCGTGGCCGCGTGGATGAGGGCGGAGACCGGGGTCGGGCCCTCCATCGCGTCGAGCAGCCAGGCCTGGAGCGGCACCTGCGCCGACTTGCCGCAGGCGCCGAGCAGCAGCAGCAGGCCGATCGCGGTCATCGTCGACTCGGGCGCCTCCCCCGCGGCGGCGCTCACGCCGGCGAACGCCGTGGTGCCGAAGGTGACGAACATCAGCATGATCGCGAGGCTCATGCCGATGTCGCCGACGCGGTTGATGACGAAGGCCTTCTTCGCGGCGGCCGCCGCGCTGGGCTTGTGCTGCCAGAACCCGATGAGCAGGTACGACGCGAGCCCGACCCCCTCCCACCCGAGGAAGACGCCGAGGTAGTCGGCGGCCAGGACGAGCAGCAGCATCGCCGCGACGAAGAGGTTGAGGTAGCCGAAGAACCGGCGGCGGCGCGCGTCGTGCGCCATGTAGCCGATCGAGTAGACGTGGATCAGCGTGCTGACGCCCGTGATGAGCAGCAGGAACAGCGCCGACAGCGGGTCGTAGAGCAGGTCCATCCCCACCCGGTAGTCCCCGACGGACACCCAGTCCCACAGGTGCCGCCCGACCTGTCGGTCGCCCTCCTCGCGGCCGAGCAGCGCGACGAGCATCGCGACGGAGAGCGCGAACGAGGCGGCGACGGTCGCCGTACCCAGCCAGTGGCCCCAGCGGTCGGTGCGCCGGCCGCCGACGAGCAGCACCACGGCGCCGGCCAGCGGCAGCGCGATGACCAGCCACACGAGGCCGAGCACGCCGTCGGCAGCACCGGGGTCGACGAGCGGGACGGAGTGGTGGCCGCCCTCGGCGGCCAGGGGGAGCGTCGCGATCACGGCTGCCCTCTCAGTACTTCAGCAGGCTGGCGTCGTCGACCGAGGCCGAGCGGCGGGAGCGGAAGATCGTCATGATGATGGCGAGCCCGACGACCACCTCGGCGGCGGCGACGACCATGACGAAGAAGGCCGCGACCTGGCCCTCGAGGTTGCCGTGCTGCTTCGCGAAGACCACGAGCGCCAGGTTCGAGGCGTTGAGCATCAGCTCGACGCACATGAACACGACGATGGCGTTGCGGCGCACCAGCACCCCGACGGCGCCGATGCTGAAGAGGATCGCGGAGAGCACGAGGTAGGGCGTCAGGTCGTCCATCACGCGTCCCCTCCCCCGGGTGCGCCGTCACGGGCGCCGTCGGCGGCCCCGTCGGCGCGGGCCCGGTCGGCGTCGCCGGTGGCCTGGGTGTCCCCGGAGCGGCGGCGGCGCGGGTCGCCGTCGGCGCGGTCGTGGTCCGCGGCCTCGAGCTGGCCCACCACGGCGTCGACGTCGCGGTACGCCGGAGCGCTGCGGGCCGTGCCGCGCGCCGAGATGATCGACGGCACCGAGCTCTCCGCCGGCGTGCCGTCGGGCAGCAGGGCGGGGGTGTCCACCGCGTTGTGCCGGGCGTAGACCCCCGGCGCCGCCTTCGGGCCCAGGTGCTCGCCGCCCTCGCCGTAGAGGCGCACCCGGGCGCGGGCCCGGTCGGCCTGGGTCTCCCGGGGCGTGAGGCGCTCGCGGTGGGCGAGCACCATGGCGCCCAGCGCGGCCGTGACGAGCAGCGCCGCCGTGGCCTCGAAGGCCAGCACGTAGCGGGAGAACAGGACGTCGGCGAGGCCCTCGATGTTGCCGCCCTCGTTGGCGCCCTCCAGGCCGACCGCGGTGCCCAGCGTGACCTGGCCCAGCAGCACGCCGACGAGCGCTGCGAACGCGCCGCCGACGACGACGGCCAGCACGCGCTGCCCGCGGATCGTCTCGACCACCGAGTCCGACGCGTCGACGCCGACGAGCATCAGCACGAAGAGGAACAGCATCATGATGGCGCCCGTGTAGACGACGATCTGCACGGCGAAGAGGAACGGGGCCTCGAGCGCGGCGTACAGCACCGCGAGGCCGATCATGACGACGGCGAGCAACAGCGCGGCGTGCACGGCCTTGCGCACGAACAGCACGCCGAGCGCCGCCACCACCATGACGGGGGCGAGCAGCCAGAAGGCGATCATCGACCACCCTCCGGGACGGTCATCTTCTCGCCGGGCTCGGGCACCGAGAACGCGCCGCGGTAGTAGTCGCCCGCGTCGGCGCCGAGGCGCATGGGGTGCGGCGGCTGCTCCATGCCCTCGGCCAGCGGCGCGAGCAGCTCGGACTTCTCGTAGATGAGCGACGCGCGGTCGTCGTCGGCCAGCTCGTACTCGTTCGTCATCGTGAGCGCCCGCGTCGGGCAGGCCTCGATGCACAGCCCGCAGAGGATGCAGCGCAGGTAGTTGATCTGGTAGACGCGGCCGTAGCGCTCGCCGGGGCTGTAGCGCTCGGCCTCGGTGTTCTCCGCGCCCTCGACGTAGATCGCGTCCGCCGGGCAGGCCCAGGCGCACAGCTCGCAGCCGATGCACTTCTCCAGCCCGTCGGGGTAGCGGTTGAGCTGGTGGCGGCCGTGGAAGCGGGGCGCGGTCGGCTTCTTCTCCCGCGGGTACTGCTCCGTGACCGGCTTGCGGAACATCGTCGTGAGCGTGACCCCGAACCCGGCGACCGGGTCCCAGACCTGCTCCTTGATCGACGGCGACGGCGTCGCGCGGTGCGGGTCCTTCTCGGACATCAGCTCTCCTCCTCGGCGCCGGACCGCACGGGTCCGGGCGCGTGGGTGAACGTGAGCGGGGCGGCCGCGCCGCGGACGGCACCGCCGGACGGCATCGGGGGGACGGGGTAGGCGCCCGTGCCGTGGGCCGGGGCGGGTACGCCGGTGCCGTGGGGGTCGGCGGGGTCCCCGAGGTCGTCGGGGTGGTCGGGGTCGCCAGGGCCATCGGCCGAGCCCGAGGGCAGCAGGAACGTCAGCGCCAGCAGCACGACCGCGACCGTGCCGAAGACCAGCATGAGCGTGCGGCGGTCGACCGAGTCGTCGTTCAGCACGAGGCGCATGACGGCCGCGACGACGACCCAGGCCAGCGCCACGGGGATGAGGCGCTTCCACCCGAAGTCCATGAACTGGTCGTAGCGCAGCCGCGGCAGCGTGCCGCGCAGCCAGACGAACAGGAACATGAAGAAGAAGACCTTGCCGAAGAACCACAGCAGCGGCCAGTAGCCCTCGTTCGCGCCCTCCCACAGCGTGCCGATGCCGAAGGGGGCACGCCACCCGCCGAGGAACAGCGTCGTGGCCAGCGCCGAGACGGTGACCATGTTGATGTACTCGGCGAGGAAGAACAGCGCGAACTTCAGCGAGCTGTACTCGGTGTGGAAGCCGCCGACCAGCTCGCCCTCGGCCTCCGGGAGGTCGAACGGCGCGCGGTTGACCTCGCCGACCATCGCGATGCAGTAGACGACGAACGCCGGCGCCATCGAGAAGGCGTACCAGACGTCGCTCTGCGCCTCGACGATCTCCGAGGTCGACGCGGACCCGGCGTACAGGAACACGCTGACGAGCGCGAGGCCCATCGCGACCTCGTAGGAGATCATCTGGGCGCTCGAGCGCAGGCCGCCGAGCAGCGAGTACGTCGAGCCGCTCGACCAGCCGCCGAGCACGATCCCGTAGATGCCGATCGACGCGATCGCCATGACGAAGAGCACCGCCACCGGCATGTCGGTCAGCTGCAGCGGCGTGACGGTGTCGGTGAACGGGATCCGCACCTCGGGCCCGAAGGGGATGACGGCGAACGTCACGAAGGCCGGCACCACGCAGATGACGGGGGCCAGCACGAAGACGACCTTGTCGGCCGCCTTCGGGATGATGTCCTCCTTCAGCGCGAGCTTCACGCCGTCGGCCAGGCTCTGCAGCAGGCCGAACGGGCCGTGCATGTTGGGGCCGATGCGGTGCTGCATCCGTGCCACCACGCGGCGCTCGAACCAGATGTTGAACAGCGTCAGCAGCACGAGCACCACGAAGATGAGCACGGCCTTGAGCAGCACGACCCAGATCGAGTCGTCGCCGAAGGCCTCGAGTGCCATCGGCGTCAGGCCCCCCGGCGCCGGGACGAGGGAGCTCACGCGGTCACCGCCGTCGCGCCGCCCGTGGGCCCGCTCGGGAGCACCGGGTCGGCGGCCGCCGGGGCGACCCGCACCACGGCGCCCGGACCGGCGAGCTCGGCGAGGAAGCCGCGGCCGCTGGCGCGGGTGGGCGCCCAGACGACCCCGTCGACGAGGGTCGGCTCGTGCGCGGCGGGCAGCGTCGTGCTCCCCCGCGGCCCCGCGAGGGTGACGGCCGCGGGGCGGCCGAGGGCGTCGTACGCCGCCGTGCCGAGCAGCGCGACCGCCGGGCGCATCGTGGCGAGGTAGGCCTCGTCGCCGTCCTGCAGCGAACCGCGGTCGACGAGCTGCTTCCACGTGGCGAGCTCGAGCTCGAGCACGCCGTCGGCGACCTGCGCGCCCGGCAGGGGGCGGGCAGCCGGGGCGCCCCTCCCCGCACCGGCGCCCGCATCGGCGCCCGCGTCAGCGCCACGGGCCGCGGGCAGCGCCGGGCGGGCGCCGTCCCAGCCGCCGAGGGCCTCGAGGTGGTCGCGCACCTGGTCGACGGTGCGGAAGCCGAGCGGGTGGCCCATCTCCTCCGCGATGCCGGCGAGCACGCGCGAGTCCGGGAGGCGGTCGTTGCCGCGCAGCACGACGGGGAACGGCCGGGCCCGGCCCTCCCAGGTGACGAACGTGCCGGCCTTCTCCGCGGCGGCGGCCACGGGCAGCACGACGTCGGCGTGGGCGGTGGCCTGGGTGGCCCGCAGCTCGAGGCTGACGACGAACCGTGCGGCGCGCAGCGCGGCGGTGAACGCGGCCGGGTCGGCGAGGTCCTCCCCCGCGACCCCGCCGACGACGAGGCCGGCGAGCTCGCCGGCCGCGGCGGCGGCCACGATCCCGTCCGTGTCACGTCCGGGGGTCTCGGGCAGGGAGCCGACGCCCCAGGCGGTGGCCGCGTCGACGCGGGCGGCCGGGTCGGCCACCGGACGGCCGCCGGGCAGCAGGGTGGGCAGGCAGCCGGCCTCGAGGGCGCCGCGGTCGCCGGCGCGGCGCGGCACCCAGGCCAGGCGGGCACCGGTCG